>CAVVZU010000005.1:0-11366 GCA_963752865.1 uncultured Solirubrobacteraceae bacterium | reverse complement strand
CGGCGCCCGGCGAGGGAAGTATCCGTGCCCCCCAACAACGCTAGCGGTCGTCGAGTGTAAGAACACGCAGCGTGGAATGTGGCTCCCCAGGGGTCGCGCCGAGCCGATCGAACAATGCACGAGCGGCCCGCGCGGCGGCCATCTCGCTACCGTCACCATAAAGGTCGCGAAGCGACGCGGCGAGCGCATTCAAGGCATGCGCCTCGCCGAGCGGATCGTGTGCCTCCCGAAACAAGGCCACGGCGAGCTCAAGGGACGGGACAGCCTCGTCGAAGATGCCGGTCTGCAATGCGACAAGGCCCACGCCATACGCGGCGAGCGCAGAAAGCCGCTGTTCATCCGCGGCAGCTAGTTCAGCTGCGTGCGAAAAGCGGCGTCGCGCGCTGGCAAGCGAGCCTTGCTCGATGTCTAGTGTCCCGAGCGCAAGGAGCGCGCGAGTTGCGGCCTTCAGAAGGCCGGCACGCATGTAGAGTGCCACAGCGGTGTCGAGGAGATCGCTCGCAACATCCAGGTGGCCGTCGCGCAACTCAAGCATCGCCAGGCGGTCGAAGATTCGCCCGCGCTCATCCACGTCTGGGGCTGAGCGCAGCACCGACTCGTACAGAGTGCGCGCGCGATCGTAGTCACCCCCTAGTTCGGCAAGCCGAGCCTCGCCACTCAAAATATGAACGCGGACATCGAGTTCGTTGGGCCGCGTAATCGCGAGCGCATGCTCGAAGTTCCCTCGTGCTAGCTCGAACTCGTCCTGGTCGAGGAGAACCTCACCGAGAGAGGCCAACGCTAGCGCCTGCCCGGGCCTGTCCTCCATGGCTGCAAATAGCTGACGACTGGACTCGTAATACTCGCAAGCCCGCGTGAACGAGCCGCGGTCACGTTCGATGTGCCCTAGCGTCACCGTTGCCTGAGCGATGACTGCCTGCTCACCAATACGACCGGCGATAGGCAGCGCAGCATGCAGTGCGGCCTCGGCGTCTGCGACGTGCCCTGCGCTGAGATGTAGTGCACCGAGATTCAAGAGCGCACGGGCCGCATCGTGATCGTTACCGAACTCGATCGCGGAGCGCAGAATGAACTCCTGCGCCTCGATCCGGTCGCTGGGTTGATTCACGCGGCTGATCGCCGTCGAGTGCTGCCGCCGCAACATGTCCGACAGGTCCGTGGAGTTGAGGTGAACAGACGTGGCCAGTCGAGCGCTGAAAGAGTCAGCTTCCTCGGCGGTCAGCTGCTCACGCACAAAGCGACGCACGATCGAATGCATGAAGACTCTCGTGCCATCAGATTGGAGGAAGGCGCTCTCGAGAAGGCCGGACAGTGCTGTTTCGTCGAAGGCGACTACCTGCTGGAGCTCAGCAATCGTTAGGGATTCATCCGGCAGCAGCGCAATCGCGCGCAGAAGCTCGGCACTTGCGGCAGATAGGCGTTCATAGGAAGCCATGAGCACCCCGCGAACCTGTGGCGGAAATGCCTTGACATCAGCCCAGGAGGAGTGGAACACGTCGTTACGCATTCGTCGCACGATTCGCGCATCCGCATCCGGGTTGTGTGCGACAAAGGCCCCGAGAAATCTCAGGGCCAGCGGTAGACCATCGCACGTGGCCACGAGTTCGTCAATTAGCCCGGCGTCCTGCATCAGGGGGCTGTCACCCGCCTGTGCTCGCAGCATCAGTGTGGCCTCGCGCGCGGACAACGGCGCAAGCTGGAAAGTCGCGAGATGCAACCATTGCGCACTGCGCGAAGTCAGGATCATCGCGGACGGCCACGCACGGCGCGGAAGAAGCTCCAGAACCTGGCCCACATCATCGAGTCCGTCGACCGCAACGAGGGCGCGACGACGACTTAGCAGTTCCCGTGCGGCATCAACGCTTCCCGAGCGACGATGCTCACGGGGATCGAGCGCTTGCACAAGTTGTGCCGCTATAAGCTCCTGCGCACTGCGTTCCGGCGTGAGATCGCTCGCGTCGATCCATACCTGACCGTCGGGAAACCAGTGCGCCATGCGATGGACGAGGGCGAGCGCAACGGTAGTCTTGCCAATCCCGGCCGAACCGGCCACGACGACGGCACGCTCGGGCGTGGCGGCCGCGAGCAGGCTCTCCTTCGCAGCGAGGAGGACATCCTCACGACCGATCACGACCTGTGGTTCAGGCGGAAGCGTGCTAGCTCTCATCGACGGCGTCCTCCTCCCAGGGCCATCGTGGCGCCCCGTACTTACGGTAGAAGAGGAAGCGACGGTCGATGAGGCAGAGGCTTTGAGTGTGGCGATTGAACGTCAGTACGAGTGGGCTGATCTCGAGCTCAGACTGGAAGCGCTCGACCCTTGCGAGCATGCCAATTAGCTCTGCGTGCGCAACCCCAACGTCCCCCTGCGCAGCGGTAACGTGCTCGAGCAGGACGCCGTTTAGCAGCTCTTCGTCGGGGCGAGCACAGACGGTCTCGATCGCCGCCTGCAGCACGCTACGCTCGGCGTCGGGAAGCCCGCGCAGTCCCGCGACATAGGCGTCCGCGAACCCCTGGAAGCGAGGCCGCATGCCGCGGGCAATCTCCTCACGGCCGCGCGCGAGCTCAGGCCCCGGGACGAGATAGGCGAGATCAAGCTGGCGCTCGAAGATCCCAGCCTCCTTGCACAGAGCCTCGGCGAGTACTTGGAGTGTTCCGACATTGCCGTAGGCGTCGCGGATTAGCTCGCGACGCAGCGACGAAGACATCGTGACGTTGAGTGCCTCGCTCCCGCGAAGGAGCACCTGTTCGAGCTTCCGACTCGGACCAAACAAGGTGGATGTCCTCAACGCGCTGTGACAAGTCACCGTTGTAGTAGGTCAGTAGATGATCCTGCGACCATACGCCGATGATCACAGGATGCACGCCGTAGTCCCCGAGAGCCTTAAGTAGAAACGCGAACTCGCGTCGGCCCTCGTCATCGAGATAATGAAAGTCCTCGACCACAAGGCGCCGGCCAGACTCTCTTAGGACACCAGCGACCCATGCAAGATCGCCGGGAGCCTGGCCGACAGGTGCGAACTCCCGACCGGAGCTGCGTAGAGCGCGGGCCTTTGCCTTGCTTTGCAGTTTGAGCCTGGCGAGCAGCTTGACGCCAAGCTCGCCGGAACCCGACAGGTCGAGCGAGCCCTCGAGCTGACGGGCCGAAGTCTGGCGTAGCTCGGCCCTGACACCGAGAAGCCCAAGAGCTTGACTTAGAAGCGATGCCGGCGTCGCCCCTAGTTGGCACTGCACACTCACGCACTCCTCGGGTGCGAGGACATGCTGGCGCAGCCAGGTCTTGCCCTGCTTTGAGTCTCCGTGGATGCTGATGACGCGCTGCGTCGAGGCGGCGTAACGCAGGCGCTCATCAAGACCACCGCGATCGACATAGGAATGCGTCTTCTGGCGTGGAGGGAGACCGAACACGTCCTGAAGATGAACCGTCATGCGACAAGGCTAGCCCGATGGATCTCCTTACGCTTGCCGAGGGCGACAACCACCGGGCCGGTGACCGCAACCGCTCCGCCGTCCTCGATTTTATGGTTCAGACCACCGCCCGTCTCGCAGGTAGCGTCTCATCCTCGCCCCGGTGAAGGCAGCAGCGCCCACGCGGACCCGGACCGCGCGTCCCGGACTAGTCCGAAGAATGGTCAGCAATCGCCCCCGGCGCCCGATTGTCCATTCCGCGCCCCTGATTGGCACCTTCCGCCGCGAATGCCTCGTTGACCATCTGCACCTCCCGCTCAGACGGCGCGTAATGCGCGTAAATCTGCGTCGTCTTGCTGTCGGCGTGTCCGAGGAACTCTTGGATCGTTCGCATCGGCTGGCCGGATGCGGCGAGGCGTGTGGCGAAGGTGTGGCGCAAGTCGTGGAACTTGACCTCGCGCACGCCCGCGTCTCGGCAGGCAGCCTTGAAGCGCTTGCTGAGCTTTGAGCGGTCCAGCGGCGAGCCGGTCTGCGGGTGGGCGAACACGAGATCGCCGTCGCTGCGGTACTCGGTGCGCTTGGACCAGCGGTCGAGCTCGCCGGCGAGGCGGTCGGCCATCGGCACCGAGCGGCGCGTGGACAGGTCGGACTTGCCGTCGGTTGAGTGCTCGCCGCGGACGAACGTGTTGCGAACGCGGATGCGCTGTGCCGCCCAGTCGACATCGCGCCAGCGTAGGCCGAGCAGCTCGGACTGGCGCAGGCCGGTCATCGCTGCGGTGAGGATCACGACGCGCGAGACCGGCCCGAGCACGTCGGGCGAAGGCGGCGGCGCCGGGCCGGGCCTGCCCCGTCTCGTAGGGGCCGGCTTGCGGATCACGACTTCATCGGAGATGGCTCTGATGACCGCCTCCAGCTCGCTGACGGTCAGGAACTGGATGTCGGGGTTCGCGCCGGCCCTTCCGCGTCTTGGCTTCTCGGCGCGACGCGCGGGGTTCTCGCGCAGCCAGCCGCGGTCGATGCCGTGCTCGAACACGCTGTGGAGGAAGCCGAGGATGTTGCGCACGCTCTTGGGCGCCAGGCCGTCCTTGAGGAGCGCTCTCCCGAACGCCTCCACGTCGGCGGTGCTGATGTTTGTGACCTTGCGGTCGCCGAGTTGCGGCGTGATGTGGACGCGCTGCATGTACTCGCACGCCTCACGGTAGGACTTGCGTGTGCCACGCAGCTCGAGGCGCTCACGTAGAGAGGTGGTGATCTCGTCGACCGTCGGGATGTGAGCGCCGGGCTCGGGGCGCGGAGCGTGCTCCTCGGCTTCCTGCATGCGGCGGAACTCGCGCTCGGCCTGCGAGCGCGTCAGCCCGTCGTCTTCGCCCGGCGTGCGGACTCGCCCGACCTTGCGGTTCAGACGCCGGCCGGTCCCGGTGCGCCAGCGCCCGTAGTACGCGCCCGACTTCTCGTAGAGCTGCCCGGTGCCGTAGCTGCGCTTCGCCATCACATCTTTATACGTGGAACTGCGGATGCCTGACGCTCAACGTGCGCGCGGAGATTGGCGGCCGGACGAGGATCGTTCCATGTCATCCATCCAAGCCTGCAATGCGAACCGCCGGTAGCGGACGTATCGACCGAGTCTGATGTGCGGTATCCGGCGACGGCGTGTCTCGGCGTAGACCCATGCGGGCGTGACCTGGAGCAGCGATGCGACCTCCTCGGCGGTCATCAGACCGTCCGCGTCCGCCGATTTGTGCTCGGTCATCGTGTTCGCTCCGGCTCTGGTGGTGGCTTGGCGATGCTATACATGGTTCTGGCAAAGCCGGGTAGGAGGCTGCGGCTGGGCGCGCGGGGTATGTCGATGCTCAGCCCCCATTCGGGGTCGGGTAGCTGGGGGTACGCGAGCGACGGGGTTTGGGCGTGGCGGCGGCTCATGTTGTGGGCGAGGCGTTTGATGCGGTCGGTGTCGTGGCCTTCGGTGCCGAGCTCGTCGCGGTTGACGTACCAGTCGGTGCCTTGGCGGGCGCGGGATGCCTCGACGTAGGCGGGCTCCTTGCTTGTTTGCCAGCCGCCGGTTACGACGAGGGCGCGGGTCACGGTCGCGCCCTGCGCACGGTGGATGTGCTGCGCGTAGGCGAGACGGAGGCAGGCGAGGTCTTCGCCGGCGAGTGTCCTTCGCTGGCCGGTGAGGTCGAACTCGATGAGCGCCTCGCCGGCGGGTCCGATGTCGAGGACCTGGCCGCGGCTGCCGTTCTCGATGCGCTGTTTGCCGCGCTCGTAGTGGGGCTCGATGAGAGCAATCCGGTCGCCCCGGCGGATGCCGTAGTGGACCCCGGGGATCTCGGCCTCAATGTGCCCGAGTTCTCCGCGCTGTGCGCGGTAGTGCTGGGCGCGGGCGTTGAAGCGGTCGATCTCCTTGTTGGAGGCGTCGGAGATCAGCGCTACCTGCTCGATGGGGTGCGCCTCGGTGAGCTCTACCCAGTCGTGTACGGCTTGCTCGACGGCCTGGTCGCGGGTGTCGGTCATGTGCAGGCTGTGTTTGGTGAGGTAGTGCGCGAGCGCGCGGTCGCTGCGTCCGGCGCGTAGGTCTGCCCACGCGCGCTGCTCGGCGGGGTCCATCGTGCGGCGCACGTCTGAGAGCTCCGCTGTGGGCGCGAGCTGGCTGAGCCGGTCGAACATGCCGCCCGCACCGATCGATGGGAGCTGCGCGCTGTCGCCGATCGCGACGAGCTTGGCGCCTGTGCGCTCTGCCATCTCGGTGAGCTGGTCGAGCCGAGTGGTGTCGGCCATCCCGGCCTCGTCGAAGTAGATCGTCGTGTCGCTGCCGATCTCGATGCGCCCGTGTTCGACGCGCGCCGTGAGCGCGTCGACGCTGAATGTCTGCCCCGCGAGCGCTGGGCTGTCTCCGCCCAACCGCTCGGCGGTCGACCACGACACGGCGACCCCTACGGTCTCGCGGCCGGTGAGCTGCTCGGCTCGCGCGGCTGCGTCGATCACGACGCCCTTGCCGGTTCCGGCGGGGCCAACGAGCACGGCTGCGCGCTCGGGGCCGGTAATGACGCGCAGCGCGTGTGTTTGCTCGTCGCTGAGGTGTGCGGCGATGCGATCGTTGACCTGTTCGGTCGCGATCTCGCGGGCGGTCTCCCCCACCTCTCTGTCGGCTGGTTTGGCGAGCCGCGCGACTCTCCGCTCGATCGCCTGCTCGCGGGTGCGCACGGCGAGCGTGGTCATCCGCCCGCCCTCCAACGGCAGGATGCGGCGTTCGGCGATCATCGCCTGCGCGCGCGCAACCGCCTGCTGTGGTGGGAGCTCGCCGACGGACTGCTCGAGCAGGGCGGCGCGGAGCTCTCTGGGCTCGAACGTCGCGGCGCGCCCGGTCAGGCGCTCTTCGACGCGGTCCTCGAGCGCACGCTCGCGCCGTGAGCCCGGCGCAGCGTCCAGCAGCAGCTCTGTGCGCTCGCCGGTGAAGCCAAAGCGAGCTCCCTTTTCGTCCCACACCTGTTGCAGGTCGGAGCGTGTGACGGGGATCTTCGCCTTGCGGTTCTCGAGCTTGAGCCGCGTCAGCTCGCCGCGCTCGGGAGCCCTGCCGTATCTAGCGCGGAAGCGCTCGGCCGCGCGTGCCACCTCGCGGCTGCGTGCCGAGAACGCGTCGAGCAGCCGGCGGGGTACCCCGGCGATCTCGAAGTATCGGCTGTGGTTGCCGGTGCCGGCGTCGATCGCGTAGCCCCGTTGTGAGAGTTGGTGGGCGAGCGCGGAGCGGTAGTACGCGCCGACCTCCTGTCTGGAGCGGAAGATCGGCCGTGAGGTGACTGCCACGATCCTTCCGTCGTCCCTCACGGCGTTTGTGACGACCACGTGGCTGTGCAGCTGTGGATCCGGTGCGTCGCCGTCGATGACGCCGCGCGCAGTGGTGTGGAGATACTCGGCGGCGACCAGCTCCCGTGCGGGCTCCTCGACGACCTGGCCGCCGTAGCGGCGGCGCACCGTGGGCACCGTCTCGGTGAGGTAGTTCATGGACTCCTGCACCGCGGCGGCGTGTGCGGCCTCCATGTCGCGGCGCTGCGAGTCGGCGCCGAGCGCCCACACGGCGGACACGGACTTTGGGGCGCTGAAGGTCAGGTCGATCCCGCCGCCCCTGCCGCCGCCGGCGCCCTCCGGGCGAAGCCACCGGCCGGTCTGCGGGTGCCTGCCATCCATCAACGCAACGAAGTCCTCGCCGTCGACCGCGCTGCCTTCGATCCCCAGCCGGGCGAGCGTCTCGGGCGATGCCAGCCAGCGACCTGGAGCCTGCGTGGGCTCTCCGCCGGGCGTCAGGTAGTAGTCGCCGCGCTCGGGCTGGACTGTCTTGCCCTCCAGGTAGCGGACGTAGCCGCCGCCGTTGCCGGCAGCGATGCTGGAAGTGGTCAACACATGGGGTACTGACCCCTTCGCCCTCAAAGCGGCCAACGAGTTTTGGGCGCGACCGGGCGTCGTGCCTTTCGCCGACCGCAGTTGGACGGATCTGGCGATGACTTCGAGGTACCACTCGCACACTGATCGCACACCCGTGCATCAGGTCTGTTCGGCAGTTCTGTGCTGTGCGTCAGCCGCCGCCGTGAGACGGCGGGAGTGTTGCGTCGGGGTGCTGCGGTAGCGTCGCCGTGTGGGCTCGGAGTCGCTCATGGACTGGCGGACGGACGCGTGAGCGGCGTTCGACGAGATCGAGAACGCTCAGGCGGTCGGAGGGAGCAAGCCGGCCATCGTCGAGGACCTTGGCCCGCTCGGTGTCGACGGAAGCGAGATCTTCGTGATCCGCGTAGGCGACGAGGACGAAGGCCGGCACTTCAATGCGCGCGCTGAAAACCTTGAGCGTTTAGCGGCGTAAACCGCCGTCCCACTCGTATACCTGCCGGAACGCCCCTCCGAAGCGGATCAGCTCAGCTCGCGTGTCCATGGATTCCTCCCGTGAGTTGCGTCGGTGGCGCGAGGCAGTAGCCGACACCCCATGTCGAACACACCCAACCGACCGCGCCCGCCCGTGCAAGCTTGCAACGCAGCCGGGAAGCGTGCGAGTCGACCGTCCGGGTCGTGTCCTGCGACGGGTAGCCCCAAACATGGCGCAGCAGCTCGGGCTTCGGGATAACGCGGGTGGGGTCGCGCGCGAGGTAGAGCAGCAGTGCGTACTCGCGTCTGCGTAGCTCGACGGGTGTCGATCCGAAGATCACGGTCCGTGTGGCCGTGTGGATCGTCAGAGCTCCGTAGCGGATCACCGGCGGCGTCTCGCCAGAGGGCCGGCGCAAAAGCACTCGCACACGCACGAGCAGCTCGGCATAGACGAACGGCGCGCGGATCACGTCATCGGCACCGGCCTCAAACGCTCGCAGCGTGTCGGCTTCGGTGGTTGTGCTCATCCACAGGATGCGGGCTCCGGAGCCCCCGAGCTGGCCCTGGCGCACGGCTCGTAGAGCGCCGAGGCTTGCGCCTCTCTGCGGCGTGCGACCGAACACGATCAGGTCGACCTCGCCGAGCATCGCGGGGTCGCTGACCAGTCGCACGTCGTAGCCGTCAAGTGCCAGCTCGTCGGCCAGCACTTCGTTTTCGCTCTCCTGGCCGTAGATCGCCACGACCGGGGGCGCAACTCGCGGGATATCCTCCGGCTGCATGGGAAGGCGTGATCCTTTCCGTGCCACGCCCCCGGCCGTTGACGCGGCGCGGGGGCACTTTTGTTTGTTTGCTCGTCGCCTAGCTTACCGCTTTGGTCATGGCCTGTTTGGTTCTAAGCGTCGAAGATGCCGACATGGACGACGCGATCCACCAGTTCGGCAAGAACGTCCGCCGCGCACGCCACGAGCACGGATGGACCCAAGAAGACCTATCCGCCCGGACCGGGCTCGCCGTCGTGCAGATATCCAGGATCGAGCGCGGCAAGCGCGAGATCAGACTCACCACGCTCCTGCGCCTGCTCGACGCGTTCGAGATGCCGCCCGAGGCGCTACTACACGGCCTGCTCGAGGGCGGTTAGCTCGATTTCTTCGACGAGCTCTTAGCCGCCGCGCTAGACCGCCCCACAGACATGACCGTCGCAGACCGTCCTGACCGGAAGGCGCCGGCCGCACCGCTTCGGCGTACGAAGACGCCGCCGGTTCGCACCTGTGAACTCGCCTTTTTGATCGCAGCTCTACGGGCTTGTGCGTCTGCCATGTCGTCTCCTCGGATATCTCCTAAACGCTGCCGGTAGCTTGGCTGCCGTTCCGGACGGAATCGTGTCACGCGTCGGTGTGCTCGGCGAAATGGTCGAGCGCGAGCAGCTCCTTGATCCGATACTCCCGCGGCTCCGGACTGAACTGCGGTAGTCCGGCATCAACGAACACGGGGAAGGCTTGCTTCTTGACGAACTCGTGCTTGTGACCAGCCTCGTCCTTACGCGCAAGGTGTCCGAGTCGCTCGCGAGCCGCAGCGTCGAACATCTCTAGATATCGGCGCGGGGCAACACCAACGAACGGCTCGAAGGCAACCTTGTCCGGATCTCGCTCTGAGCGAGCGATCGTCGCCGCGTCGGCGTGCAGCTGCTCTGCGCGGCTCTTCGTGTACGGCTCGATGAACACGACCCGTGCGATCCCCGCGCCGATGATGTGCCGTGCGCAGTTGTGGCACGGAAACGTCGTGCTATGCAGCGTCGCCCCTGCGACAGGAACACCCCGCAGGCCCGCATCGAGCAATGCGTTCATCTCGGCATGCACGGCCCGCCCAAACTCGGTCAGATCCTTCAGCCCGCCACTCCAAAGCTCGCTGGGCAGCGCGTCGCGCACCTGCGTCCTCAGTGCCTCGAGAGATGCTTTGGCCGGGGGATCTCCAGCGCCGAGTGACGCGACAAGCTCGTTCATGTGCTCATCGATTCGGTCCGTGAGCTGTCGCGCCAGCTCGTCGAAGTGCTTGCGGTTGGTGTCGATGTTCCCGACCTCGAAGTCCCGGTTGCCCGCGCCATCCTCCTCCCAGTGCGATCCGCCGAGGGCCTTCGGCACCTCGTTGGTCCCGACAGCGATAATCGACCCCTCGGGAGTCGCAATCGCCGCGCCGACCTGACGTCCGAACTCGGCGGAGCGCAGCGCGGCGCCCGCCGCAAGGAGCTGGCCATGCTCGTCGCGCGTTGGCGTCCGGAATGGCGAACCGAAAAGGATCTCCATCGTCCGCTGAATGTCCTGACGGGCGACCTCACGACTCCAGCCGCGAACGAAGAAGTCGGCGCGATGGAACGTGCCGCTTACATCCTGGCCGCCTGCGCGCTCCTCCTTCTCGTCTCTGTCGATCAGCTCCTCCGGCTGGTGCACCCACGTCGAGCGGTCCTTCGTGCCGCGCGATCCCTCGATCTGCGTCGCGAGATACTCAAGCCGCTGATCCTTGGGGCTGTAGGCCGCGATGACTACCAGCCGGGGGCCGTAGATCGCTCGCAACGTCTCGAGCTCGTCCGGCGTCTTGAGCGAACGCAGAACGAACGCGTGCCGATCCAGGTAGCCGGGCTGCGCGTTCTCCGCCAAGGGCGGCGAGAGCTGCTCGCGCGTCGCGACGATGTCGCTGATCGCGTGCAGCGCCAGGGCGTCGCTGCGGTCCCAGGATGCGCGCAGCTCATCGCCCGCGGTCATCGCCTCCCACAGCTGCTCGTCGAACAGCTTCTGCCTGAAGTCCTCACCTGCCTCCTCGGCCAGGTACTCGCTGAGCCGTAGTGGGTGCACCGTGTATCCGTACTCAGCCAGCTCTATGGCTACCTCCTTGCTGATCATCCCGACGTCCGTGCCGACCGCGGCGACGAGCGCGATGAAGAGCCCGTCTGATCAGCAAGGCCAACCGGATCGACCGCGTCACCCATGGACGCATCCAATCAGATCCCGCTATCGGGACACGATCAATCCCAGGAACACTCCCCTCCGAAAAACAAATTGGACCCCAATTGGACCCCAACCAGATCCTCTGCAGCCCGCCTGCAAACCCAAAACCATCGG
>CAVVZU010000004.1:0-4197 GCA_963752865.1 uncultured Solirubrobacteraceae bacterium | reverse complement strand
CGGCAATGGGTGATAGTGGTGCCGTGGAGAATCGGCCGGTCACGTCTCTGACTATCGATAGTTCCGCTTCTGCGAATCCGTCTTACGGCTGGGTGCTGGCGCTAGCCTCCGAGGCGATATGCCACGAGCCTGGGGCTCTGACCGCTCGAGACGGCGAGCCCGGCGGGGGCCAGCAGCGTGTTGCCATCGACAGCCACACCCGTGTTGGTGCCCGACGGCAGTTTCGCTTCCCATGCGGTGGCGCCACTGCTCGCATCGAATGCGAACACGCTTCCTTCGAAGTCCGTCGTGAACACCAGGTCGTTGACGGCCGTCGCCGCACCGTATGCGGCGGACGACAGCTTGCGATCCCACTTGACCGCGCCCGTGGCCACATCGAGCGCGACCAGTTCACCGGTCGCCGGTCCCGATTCCTGGGGTTCGGTCTGGCTCGAGAAGCTCACCGAGTGGTTCACGACCGGTACGAACACGGTCGAGCCGTTGGTGGCCATCGGTGCGATCACGCCGCCCAGCAGCCCCGGGTAGACGGTCGCTCCCAGGCTCAGCTTGGAGTATTCGTGTCTCATCGCATACAGCCCGTCGTTGTCGTGGCCGTTGTGGGTCCCCACCGGGCGCTTCCACAGGAGCTTCCCCGTTTCGGCGTCGAGCGCGATCACGATGCCCGCCTTGCCCGCCGCGATCACCACCTTCCTGCCGCCCACGCTTGCGAGGATCGGCGGATCCTGCAGATCGTGGTCATAGAGGTCGTGGGGCGTCAGCTGGTAGTACCACTCGAGCTTGCCCGTGGTCGCGTTGAGCTTGACGATCGAGTCCGTGTACAGGTCCGGCCCCGGCCTGCTCGACCCCCACGGGTATTGGCTCGTGCCCGGGAACGGCGCGGGATTGCCGGTGCCGATGTACATGTTCCCCTGTTCGTCGAACGCCGGCGAATACCACAGGCCGCCGCCGGAGTTGATGTCGATGTGTTCGGAGGACCAGAGGTCTTCCGGCACCGTGTTGAAGTGCCACAGCTTCTTTCCCGTGCTGGCTTGCAGCGCCCACAGGACGCCGACCCCTTCGCCCTCGTAGAACTGAGTGGTGCTGCCGGGCACCGTGGAGACGTACACGATGCCTTCGTGATAGCCCGGCGCCATGTCGATGCCCTCGTGTTCGTTACGCGCGAGCGTCACCGACCAGAGCTGTTCACCGGTTTTCTCGTTCAGCGCAAACGCCGCGTTGGTGGTGGCACCGAACACCCGCCCTCCCTGTACGACGAGACCGTTGGGTCCCTGGTCGGGCGAGTTGAAGGTCTTCGTCCAGATCACTTTTCCCGTCTTCAAGCTGACCGCCTGCACGTTGGACTCGAGATCCTGCGAGTAGACCACCCCGTTTGCCACGATCGGTGCCGAGGAGTAGCTGCCGTACTCGCTCTTGGCGGTGAGCGGCAGCGTCCACGCGACCCCGAGCTGGGAGACGTTGGCGCTGTCGATCGGGCCACCGACGTAACGGGTATTGGACGTGTCGGTGTTCGGGTAGCCAGACCCGGTGAGCGCGAGGCCTTCGGTGGAGCTAGTGGAGGACGAGGTCAGTGAGATGACTGCCACAGCCACGGCCGCCACCACGACGAGCGCACCCACCACGAGCCATGCGGCTTTGGGGATGCCGTCGAGCAGGCCCGGACCATCGGGCCGGCGAGGAGAGCGGGCGACCCTGCCCTTCTTCGCTCCACGCGCCCGGGCGCGGCGAGCCTCTGCGCGGCGTGCTTGGCGTGAGCGAGAGGGAGACATCGAGTGCGGCGGACGCTAGCCGCCGCGACCTCGCAATGTCAACGAAACGAATGATTTGTCTCTGTCTACCAGCAGGCCTTCACGGACGCCGCGCCGGTAAGGACAGCGGCGCCCGCGGAGACCTGACGCCGGGGGACGCCTCGGCCCCTCCCGAGCACCGTCGGAGAGGTGGGACGATGCTCAAGCTCACGCCACTTCCCCCAGCGTCACTGTAGTTCCATATATGCGCGCCGTGCCAGCCCTGTTTCCTACTTGTGTCGCCGGCCACGCGGGCCGCCAGCGCCCCGACGAATCCGGGCTCGGGCACATCGCCGCGCCCGGTACATACACTTGGCGCTGCATGAGCCTGCGAGCACGAGCTTGACCACCACACCCGCCTCGAGCGCCGACATCGAGGGAGCTGCCCAGCACCCTGAGGGCTCAGCTGGCGTACTGCCGGCGCAGCGACTGCGCGAGGCTATCGAGCGCGAATGGATGGTCGCCGGGCCCTGGCGCATACCCCCCGAGTCTGTGCAGCCCGCGAGCGTCGATCTGCGACTCGGCGAGGAGGCGTGGGCGCTGCGATGCAGCTTCCTACCCGACAGCGACTCCACCGTGGAGGAGAAGAGCCAGGACCTGGCGTTCGAACGGATCGACCTACGCGACGGCGCCACGCTCGAGCGCGACCGCCCCTACCTGATCCCTCTGATCGAGGAGCTGCGCCTGCCCGAGGAGATCCGCGCCAAGGCCAACCCCAAGAGCTCAACCGGGCGCCTCGACGTGTTCACCCGCGTGCTCACCGATCGCAGCCACCGCTTCGACGAGATCGCCCCCGGCTACCGCGGCAAGCTCTACCTCGAGGTCGTCCCACGCACGTTTGCCATCCGCGTTAAGACTGGGCTCGCGCTCAACCAGGTGCGGCTGATGTCCGCCGATGCGCGCCTGTCAGATCAGGAGCTGCTTGCGCTGCACCACGAGTCGCCGCTGCTGTATCTGGACTCCCAACCAGTCGAGCCATCCGACTTGTCGTTCGCCGACGGCCTGTTCGTAAGCCTCGACGTGTCAGGGTCGGCCGAGGCGATCGTCGGCTACCGCGCCAAGAAGAACAGCCTGCCCATAGATCTGACGAAGGTCGGCGCGCTGCGCTGGCGCGACTACTGGGAGCCCGTGCACCCCGAGAAGGGCGGGCGCATTGTGCTCGAGCCGGAGGTCTTCTACCTGCTGCTGTCAGCCGAGGGCGTCAGCATCCCGCCCGCCTACGCCGCCGAGATGCTCGCCTACGACCCCACCGCCGGCGAGTTGCGCACCCACTATGCCGGGTTCTTCGACCCTGGCTTCGGTTACTCGCGCGAGGGCGGTGGTGGGGCCCACGGCAGCCGCGCGGCCCTGGAGGTGAGGGCACGCGACGTGTCGTTCATGGTCGAGCACCGCCAGCCCGTCTGCAAGCTCGCCTTCGAGCGCATGTCCGAGGAGCCCGACGTGCTGTATGGGGCGGACATCGGGTCGAACTACCAGGGGCAACTGACGATGCTCAGCAAGCACTTCTTGGAGCACGCGGGAGCGGATTAGTACCTCGCCGGGATCTCTTGTAGGTGCTGCACCTAGGTGCTACACTCAAATGGTGCCCACCCGTCACCCCCGCCATTCGATCACCGAAACGCCCCCCGTTCGTGAGGCGCTGGACGCACTTCGCTGTCGTGGCGAGCGCGTGCGCCTCGACGAGCTGGTGATTCGTGGCGCTCGTGAGCGGCTACGGGAGATGGAGATCGCAAACGACCAGGACGCCCGCAACGCCGAGCTGCGCCGCCAGCTGGTACAGCAGCTGCGTAGCGGCGAGGGTCTGGACGTCGATGCCGCCTACGAGGTACGCGAGCGCGGCTGGACGCATTGACGGGCTACGGCAAGGCGCTACTGCTCGACAACTCCGTGTGGGCAAGGCTGCTCGACGGACGACTGGCCGGCGCTGAGCGCGAGAGATTCGAGGCCGCCCTCATGGCCAGGGGAGCTCTGGACCTGCCCGCCATCGCTCTTGGAGATGCGCTACAGCGCGCGCGACAGTCGCGGATTCGCCATCACCGCACAGCGCCTGGACGCGCTTGCACACGCCCCACTGGATACCGAAGCCGCAGCAGCCGCCGTCGCCGCCCAGGCGGAGCTTGCCGCTGCGGCCGGTATCTCCCACCGTGTGAAGCCCGTCGATCTCCTGATTGCCGCGATAGCCGCCACACACGACCTCGGTGTTCTCCACTACGACCACGACTACGACACCATCGAACAGCACACCTCGTTGTCGTTCAGCAGCGTATGGGCGGCGCCGCGAGGCAGTATCGGCTGAGCCCTGATTGACACAACGCGTCTAGGACGGACGCTGGGCAAGCCAGGCAAGGACGCAGGGAACGTGGCGTGCTTCGCACGCGAGTGACCGAGGACGCCGCATGGCGCCGCTCAGCGT
>CAVVZU010000003.1:0-58883 GCA_963752865.1 uncultured Solirubrobacteraceae bacterium | reverse complement strand
CCTCCTCGTTCTGTTCTTTTTGTGGGAGGTCGTGGCTGTCTTTGACAGCGTCGATCTGGTTCATGCTCTCGGCGGAGAGATAGCGTCGGGCAGACGAGCCACTCGTCGTTTTGCTCGATCAATAGAGCGCCGGCGAGGCGGATCACGGATGTGTCGTTGGGGAAGATGCCGACGACGTCTGAGCGTCTGCCGATCTCGCGGTTGACTCGCTCGAGCGGGTTCGTGGATCGCAGCTTTGGCCAGTGCGCTTGTGGGAAGGCGTAGAACGCGAGGAGGTCTTCCTCGGCGTCTTCCTCCAAGAGCTCGCAGACCTTTCCGACTGTCGGCTGGAGTCGCTCCAGGACCTGGGTCATGCGCTCGCGGGCCTGTTTGCCGTCCTCGGCGGTGAACAGCTCTCTGAGGGCCGCGGAGACCAGCCCGCGCTGGGACGGCCGGCAGTGCTGGTGCATATTCCTGACGAAATGCACGGTGCAGCGTTGCCACGGGCACGCCAGGACACGCTCGATCGCGTGCTTCAGTCCTTCGTGATGGTCGGAGATCGCCAGGCGCACCCCGTGAAGGCCGCGTGCCCGCAAGGAGCGGATGAACTCGACCCAGAACGCCTCGGACTCGACCTCGCCGACATCAAGGCCGATCACCTCCCGCACCCCTAACTGCGCACCGCATAGGCGATCACGAGCGCCTTCGAGCGGACATGCCCGCCGGAGCGGACCTTGACGTGCTTGGCATCGAGCCACAGATACGGGTAGGCGCCTTCGAGTGGGCGCTCGCGGAAGACCCGGACCTGCTCGTCGAGGCCCTTGCAGAGCGCTGAGACGCGGTCCTTGGTCATCCCAGCGATCCCGAGCTGCTCGACGAGGCGGTCGACCTTCCTCGTGGACACGCCGTTGACGTAGGCCTCCAGCACGACCGCGACGATCGCCTGCTCGCTGCGTCTGCGGGGCTCCAGGAAGCTCGGGAAATAGGCGGGCCCCTGGCGCTTGCGGGGGATCAACAGCTCGATCTCCCCAACCCTCGTCTCCCACGGCCTGGGGCGATAACCATTGCGGTGCGCCGTGCGCTCGCTCGAGACCTCGCCGAGCTCAGCACCAACCTCGACAGAGATTCGGCCTCCATCAGCTCACGAGCGACGAGCGCGACCGCCTCACGCACGAAATCGCCGTGCTCACCAGCCATCACGCTCGCAACGACATCAGCAGTGGTCATTCTTGTTGCTTCGGCCATCGTGGTGCTCCTATCAATCGGACTCCGGGAAGAGACCGACGAGTCTGGACGCCACGGTGGCCGGAACCATCTCCAGCTCACCCGCAGCTCGTTACACCACTACTACCGACACAACCGTGCCGGGCGCTGCGACTCGTAGGGCACAAAGATGGGGCAGCCGGGTTGGTATCCGCTCAATGAACAGGAAATTGACAAATCCGAAACAGAGATCGCGTCAGTCAACCTCGCTAGTGGCGATTTGTTCCTCAAAACCGAAGACGTTGCTCCACGCACGAGCGAGTATTGGCATCCCAACAACTATCCAGTGTAGATCTCCTCGAGGCTACGATCGCCGTTGTAGCCAGCGGCCATGCAGAACGTTGCCGTCGTACAAGAGACTCCGCGCAAATCGCTGTTGGATTCCGGGTTGGGGGTGGACTGGATCATCCATTCTGTGCCGTTCCAGCCCTCGGCCAGGGTACTTGAGCCAAATGCGCCGACCGCGGAGCAGGCATTGGAGGTCGTGCACGACACACTTTCGAGATTATTGTCGTTTGCACCGCCGTTCGGAGTCGATTGGACGGACCATGTGCTGCCGTTCCAGCGCTCTGCAAGTGTTCCTGTGACGACCCCTTCGGTAGGGATGTACGTACCGACGGTAGTGCAAGCGCTTGCGGACGAGCACGAAACCCCGAACAGTGAGCCATCTTGCGCACCTGTAGGGAGGGGGATGGACTGTATGGCCCACGTCGTGCCGTTCCAACTCTCAACTAGAGGCAAGTTCGTGACAAATGACGAACTCGTGAAGTAGTACCCGACAGCAAAGCAGGAGCTTGAGTTGGCGCACGAGACTTCATACAGTTGGGCATTGGGCGACCCGGTTGGGTTGGGGCTAGTCTGGATCACCCAGTTAGTTCCATTCCAGCGCTCGATGAACGTCGTTGTTCCTTCTGGGCCTCCTTCAGCTGTGCCGACGGCTGTGCAGGCGTTTTCCGCGGTACAAGACACTCCGCTGAATTCGACGTTCCGTGCACCGCTGAGGTTGGGGGTTTCCTGGATGGACCATTCGCTGCCATTCCAGTGCTCGGCGAGGGTCAATGTGCCTGCGCTGGTCGTCGTGGTATATGACCCGACTGCCGTGCAGCTGTTGACGGCGATACATGAAGCGGCATCGAAGGATATCGATGTGGTTTCGGGAGGATAAGGAGCCTGCTGCGCCGACCAGGTTGTGCCGTTCCATCTCTCGGCGAGGGTCCTCCTGCCGGATACACCGAGCGGATCGTAGTACCCGACGGCGGTACAGGCGCTGGGGGAGGTGCACGACACATCGTCGCTGCCATCTTCGGCATGCCGGGTTCGCTGTTTCGACCAACTCGAGCCCCTTAGGCTCTCCTCCAAGCTACTGTCTTCACCGTTGTCACCAGCGGCGTTGCAGGAAGCAGCGGACGTGCACGAGATTGCAGAAAGTAGGCTGCCCGGAGCCAGGGCGGTGGTTTCCTGGATTGCCCATTCGGTTCCGTTCCAGTCCTCGGCGAGGATGGTCCCCGACGCGGCTCCAACGGCGGTGCAGGCGCTCGATTCTGTACACACAACGCCATTCAGCGTGTTATCGCTGGCCCCGCTGTCAGGTGTGGCCTGGATGCGCCATTGAGCTCCATCCCAACGCTCGGCCAAGGTCAGCGCGGCACCCGAGGTGTTGTAGGTCCCGACGGCAGTGCAAGCGCTGGAGGAAGTGCACGACACGCTGCGTAGCTGAGCGCTGCTCGCCCCCAGCGGGCTGGGAACGGGCCGAAGTGACCATGTTGTCCCATTCCACCTCTCTCCTAGGGCCGCTTGAGTGCCCGAGCCTGTCAGATAGTACCCCACGGCAGTGCAGGCACTGGAAGATGCACACGACACGCCGTGCAGCTGAACGTTTGTCGATCCGCTTGGGTTGGGGCTTTTCTGGATCGCCCATTCTGTGCCATTCCAATGCTCCACCAAGGTCGACGTGGTGCCTTCGTGTGTGTAGTAGCCGACGGCGGTGCAGGCATTTGCAGCGGTACATGCAACCTGATCCAGTTGGGCGCCAGTCGCGGTAGGTGGGTTGGGTGTGGGCACTATCAACCACGTTGTGCCGTCCCACTGCTCGGCCAATGTTCTACTCCCAGTGCCGGGGGTGTATGTGCCAACGGCGATGCATGCGTTGGCGGCAGGGCAGGAGATCCCGAGCAGAGCGCTGGATCTCGTGGTACTGGGGTTGGGGGTTGGCACGACCGACCATTCGCGTTCGCCTTCGTGAAATTGCTCGGCGAGCGTCCGCGTCGAACCTTGAATGTTAGTGAGAGAACCGACGGCAGCGCAAGCGCCCGACGTCGTACACGAAATCGCATAGCTAACGTCACTAGCACGAGGCGTTGGCACTACCGACCATTCGGTGGTCGCGGCGGCTACCTGCGGGCTAATAAAAGGAACAGCTGCCAATAGGACCACCAGCCAAGACGGCTTCCAACGACGCCACACCATAGAAGCTCCCCAGTGTCGAACGATAGCTATAAACGGATGAGCCGCAAAGTATAAGCATATTGAAAGGCCAGGTGCGCGGCCTGGGTAGTCATAACCCGCCTTATCGGCGCCGATAGGTGCCCGGAGCTGCGTCCGTGAAGTTCTGTGGCCATCGCCGACAAGTGGACTGGTCGACTCGCGCCAGCGGCGACAAGACGGGACGCCAGACGCGGACCTTCCATGCTATGTCTCCGCCCGAAGCGGCAACTGGAGCGGCGTGGAATTCTCCCACCGCGGTCGCAAGCGCGCCGTCTCCGTCCCCGTCGGGGTGGTCGCGCCGTGCCACATCGGTTCGCCATGCAATTCGTTGCAAGTGAAGTGCTACCAGCTGAGCTACGTCGGCATGCGGCGACGATGCTACCGCCAGTCGGCGCGCACGATCGCTACGCCGGCGCCCCGATCCCGTACCAAGCCACCGCGACCCGCCCGAGTGGGCCGGCAGAGTGCGAGTAGGAGTATGAGTTGGGTTTGGTGTGGAGAACAACCTCGCGTATCGTCCAAAGTGCGTGCGCCCTGTCGGGTGTCCCAACCAGTTGTAGGGCCGTGCCTTCGCACGCGAAGCCGATCGGTGTCCCATCAAATGCACCCAAAGTCTCCGAAGACTTTGTGGCCCGTGACAGGCGCACGCAAGGGAGGCTAGGTTGAGGCGCCGACGGCGTACCAGATCACGGCGAACCGCCCGAGCGGACCTTCGCTCAAGGTCGGCGCCCCTCCCTTCACATGATGCTTCACAACCTCGCGTATCGTCCAGGGCTCGTGCGTCTCGTCGGGCTCTCCAATCAACAGCGGCCCGCCAGCGCCGCAAACGAAGCGCACAGGGATCCCCTCATATTCGCTGACAGCTCCGTGTAGCGGTTGACAGCGCTGACCGGTCGCGAGTTCGGCTCTCCATATGCGATGGGGTTCGGGGCGATACAAACGCACTTCCCATGGTTTCCGCAATGTTATCTCGGTGCCGTCACGGCGCCATGGCACGTCTAGACAGAACACCTCGTCGGTTTCGTGCCCTCCGCCCAATGGCCAGCACGGTTCGTACCCTCGTTCGTCGGCAGCACAGACGTAGACCGCGCCGCTCACATACCTTGCCCCTCCCTCGCATTCTCCTCGCAGTCGCGACTTAACGATGTATCCCGGCTTGAGCGTGCCGGCCTTGCTCGTTGGCCGCACAATCACGATCCTGGTACGCGCGCCACCGCTGGCGACGGCGGTGACTTTGCTAGGGGACTTCGAATCCGTGCCCCCGCAGCCCGACATGCTAACTGCAAGAGCCATGACCCCAACGGCGATCCAGTCTCTCCTAGTGGTCTTACCCTTTACCCACACTTACTATGCCCAGCTGTGGAGGAACGCGTCGGACACTCGGCAGGACCTGCTCGGCGGGCTCATCCACGGGTACCAATCGCCGCCTGACCGCGTTTTCGGCACCCACACCCCTGGGTGACAAGCTGCCGGCACGCACGGAAGCTACGTTGCTGCCCCAACGCCGTACCAGGCCACCGCGACCCGCTCGAGACGTCCGGCAGAGAGGGTCGGTCGCGCGTGTTCTTTGCGTTGAACAACAACCTCACGAATCGTCCACAGAGGCTCCGCCTCGTCTGGTGTCCCGAGTAGCTGTAGGCCCGTGGCACCACACGCAAACCTGATGGGTACCCCACCAACGGCACTCACCGCGCCCCGCGTGTCATAGCAACGCTGCCCGCTCTCGAGCTCTAGGCCCCAAATGACGGGCCGTTCAGCCGGTGACCTCGGTGGCGGGTGTGGTCCTTTCTGCAGTCTTATCTCAACACCGCGGTGTTCCCACGGCAGTTCCACACACAACACTTCTGCGGTCGCCGCGCCCTTGCCGATGGGCCAGCACGGGCCATGCCCCTCGTAGCCGACTGAGCATTCGTAGGCTTCGCCACGCACCACCTCTGCATGCTCTCTGCAGACGCCGCCGCTTAGGTGCGCGCTTACCGTATAGCCGGGGCGGAGCGACCCGCTTTTCGTCGTAGGGCGCACATACGCGATCCGTGTGCCTTCTGTGTGACTTGCGTCGGCGGGTTCCGTGCTCCTGCTCGAGGATGCTACAGGACTTGTGACGCTAGCTGCCGTGCGTGTGCTCGACGATGCAGACCCCCCACCTCCACATCCTGCCCCGCCAAGTGCCATCACGACCATCGCGACGGCAAGACAAGCTTTCCGTGGTTCGCAATTACGCTTTACCATTTATGAGCCTTGGCTAGTTCGCGGACTTCTTCTGCAGCGAGGATCGATTCCCCTTTCTGGTTTGCTTTTAGTTCTCCATTTTCTTCTAGTTGAGGTTTCTCAAACTTCTTTATAAATACTTCCGTCGCAGTCTTGATTTCCTTTTGACTTTCCAGTTCTCCCAGCACCGCTTCGAATTCTCGTTCGTGCCAGTGCCCAGTGAGTTCCTCCCATACCACCTGCTCTTGCGTTTTGAGAGTGTATTCGCTACTTACGCATTCGTTACCGGATTCGTGGCAGTTGGGGTGTTTTGCCGGGCATGGCTTGTTTGGTTCTCCGTGTTTGGGGCAGACGGGATGTTCTTTGCCCCATTCTTCAACGTGTTCCCAACGCAAGCCCACACTCCTGGTCCATTGTGCAATTCCTACGCCGAAGCCAATTTGCCCAGGGCGCTGTTCCTTATGTGGGCTGAGCGTGTGTTCACTTTCGAAGACAAAGTTCCCAATCATCGCCGCGATTTGAAAACGGTACAAAAAGTGGCCAGTGTGCAGCCGGTCGTAGTAACCGACCGTCGCAAAATACTTATAGAGCGTCTCTGCGGGACCATATAGAGGTTCCCTGCTAACTTCACCATTGTCTAGTTCCTCCGTGGAAAATGCCGGTGCGACGAGCGCGCGACTCAGCGGTTCAGCTTCTTCGGGTTCGGGTACTTCATATGTGGGTTCTTCGATCACAGGCGTCGCTCCTGATGTGCTCGTTGCGGTGCCGAGGGAGTTGTGCGCCGTGACGGTTACTCGCATCGTGTAGCCATCTTCTTCTTCTTCGAGTGTATAGGTGGGGCTGGTCGCCCCTTCCAGGGCTTCGCATTCTTGACCTAGGATTTCGCCTTCTTCATCCCCATCGCACTCTTCCCATTGATAACTGAACGTCGCGGGCTGTCCAGTCAGCCCCCCGGGCTGCGCAGAGAGGGAGCGTATGTTCCTGTCCAGTTCGGATTCGCCGTCAGCGTCTGTTCTTCTTCCGCTTCCCCTTCAATCGCGGGTGGCGCATGGCTCCATAGTTCCTGTTCCACGACGGCCCCTGCTTCATGCACCGCCGACAGATCCACTTCCTTGACGAACAGGAACTCGCCGGCGGTGAGCGTGATCGGTCCGCCGGGCGCTGACCAGGACCCGGTCGCGCGGCGTTCGCTGATCCCGCCGGCGGATAGTTCCAGGCCACCTGCCTGGACTTCGAGATGGCCATCGTTGCTGAAGCCTGCGCTCACGTCGAGTGTGCTTGGGGTATCGACGAGGAAGTCGCCGGCGTTGACGATGCCCGAGGCGCTTCCGCCCGTCCCGTTGATTGTCGGCGAGCCGGTGACGGTGAATGAGGAGAGTAGTTCGAGTTCGCCCTCCAGGACTGTGAAGGTGCCTGAGGGCAGGTTGAAGGGGACGCCGATCTTGACCGTGCCATACATGCTGCCTCCCTCGAAAATACCGGTGCTGGTGATCGCCGGGGTCGCGCCGCCGGTGTCGTAGAAGGAGTCGCTGTCGTCAACCAAGCTGCAGCCGGGATCGTCGTCGTCGAAGCTGCCGGCGTTTTCGAGGCGTGCGCCACTGCCCATCCCGACTTCTCCCGCGGTCGATGTGAGGGAGCCTTCGTTGACGAAGCTCACGTCGTTCAGGACCAGGTTCGAGCATCCTGCACCGATCGTGCCGCTGGTTTCCGGGGCGAGGAGGAACCTACCGGGGCCGTTGATGGTCGCGCTGCCGCTGGTTGCCAAGGTGCCGGTCGCCTGGAGCAGACCGGCGATGTTGATGGTGCCGCCGTCGAGGGTGAAGGATGCCTGCGGTTCCAGCTCCTCGCCGTGCGGGATCGTGAGCGTTCCGCCGGTGGTCATGTTGACGTTGATCCGGGTCGGTTCTGCACCGGTTTCCGCCAGGAATGTGCCGGTGTTGGTAATGGCTGGCGCGGCGCGCTCCACGGGGTCGTAGAAGGAGTAGCCGGTGCTTTCATAGCCGCAGCCTGGATCGTAGGAATAGTCATCGAACGTACCGGCGTTGTCGACCTGTGCCCCGTTTGTCATCGCGATCGCCCCAGCCCCTGTCCCGCCGGCGTCCCCGAACGTGACTTTTCCTTCGTTCACGAACGTCACTTCACTGAGCAGCGGATGGGTCGAGCACTCCGAGCCGCCGATCGTGCCGGTGGCGCCTTCGGCCACGATCAGCTGTCCTGGGCCGCTGATAACCGGGGAATCGTTGACCGTGAATGTCCCCTGGCTGTCGAGCTTGCCGATCACGTCGATGCTGGGACTGTTGAGCGACGTGAGCGCTTCGGTCGTGTGGAGTTGGCCGCGTTCGACCGTGAGCGAGCCGCTTTCGAGGTGGAAATCAACGCCGATCACAACGGGTCCCCGCCGTTCGTTGATCGCGCTGGTGAAGCTGCCCGTGCTCACGATGCTCGGGGTGGCGCCGCCGTCGTTGTAGAAGGAGTAGCCGGTCGGGATCTCTTCGGGCTGGAAGTCTGTTGTGCCCGGTGACGTCCCGAACGCGGGCGCGTGGTGGCCGGTTGCCGAGCGCTGAGTGGGTGCGGCGCTCGTTGTAGTGGTCGATCCAGTGTGGCAGGGCTTGCGCGCGGGCGTCGGAGGTGGCGTATTCGAGCGCGTAGGCCCACTCCCGCATGAGGGTCTGGTGGAAGCGCTCGACCTTGCCGTTGGTCCTTGGCGTGTAGGGGCGTGTGCGGATGTGCTGGATCGCTCGTCGCCAGAGCAGCTGCCTGAAGGTCTTGCTCTGGGTGTAGGCGAACGCGTTGTCGGTCATCAGCCGCTCGCAGACGATCCCCTGATCCAGGAACCAGTCCAGAGCACGAGAAGTGAACGCGGTGACCGTGACGGCGGTCTCGTCAGCGTGGATCTCCGAGTAGGCCAGCCGGGAGCAATCATCGATGATCGAGTGCACGTACTCCCAGCCGATACGTCTTGAGCGTCTGGTGCGATCGCCGGTCACGGCGTGCCCAGGCTCGGTGAACTTCCCGAGCTTCTTGACGTCCATGTGCAGCAGATTCCCCGGGCACGGCCACTCATAGCGCACCACCGCAGGCGCCTGCGGTCGCGGCCGCCGCGAGCAGCCGCCACGGAGTCGCATGTGCGCAAGGTGATCCATGCCTTCAACGAGGAGGGGTTCAGCTCGCTGGACCCTGACTATCGGGGCGGGCGCCCCAAGAAGACGACGCCCCGTGAGCGCGACCGGATCATCGCGGTCGCGCGCGCCCGCCCCGACACGCAGGGCGTCCCGCTGACACGCTGGTCGCTGTCGAAGCTCGCGCCGCACCTGGCTGGGATGGGCATGCTGTTGAGCAGAGAGGCGCTGCGGCTGCTGCTGATCGATGCGGGCCTGTCTCATCAGCGGACCCGCTCGTGGAAGTGGAGCCCGGACCCGGACTTCAAGGAGAAGGCTGAGCGTGTCCTTGGGCTCTACAGAGCCAAACCCGAGGACGGCGTCGTCGTGTGTTTCGACGAGATGGGGCCGATCCAGCTGATCCCCCACCACGGCTCTGGCTGGGCGGTGCGGAAGCGAGCTGGCCGGCTGCGGGCGACCTATAAGCGCCCACACGGCGTGCGCTACCTGTTCGCGGCCTACGACGTGCACTCAGACCGGCTGCACGGCCGTCTGCGTGAGCACAAGAACGCCGGAGAGGTCCTCGCGTTCTTCAAGCAGATCAGGATGCGCTACCCCCCGAAGCTGCGGATCTACCTCGTGATGGACAACCTCTCCACCCACAAGACCGACGCGATCCACGAATGGGCCGAGAAAGCCAACGTGGAGCTCGTGTTCACCCCCACCTACGCGAGCTTCCTGAACCGCATCGAGTGCCACTTCTGGGCGATCGGCGAGTTCGTCGTCAAGAACGCCGACTACCCCAACTGGGACACCCTCGCCAAAGCGATGGCCGAGCACATCCGCTACCGCAACGGCCCCCACCGCGACCGCCGACTGATCCAAGCCGAGCGCCGCCTACTCATCGCCGCCTGAACCAGGAAGTTACGAGCACAACGTTCATGGACGACCCACTAGCCGCGGCGCGCAGGAACGAGTGATCAGTGCAGGGGCTTGTGGAACGCGATCTGCACGGGTGCGACTCCAGGCGTCAACGATTGCGCTTCGATTGCCTCTTCGCGAGGTGTCAGTGAGAACAGCCGGCGCCAGACGGCGGTCGCTTCGCCGGTCTGGCTGATCGTCACGAGCGGTTCGAAATCGATGGCCCCCGGCGGCGTGTCGATCTCCTGCGGCGAGGGAAGCGTGGTGAGATTGCTGCCGAGTGTGTATTCAATGCTGTTGCCGTGTGTCCAGGCGGCTGCGAACTCGCCGGCGGCGTTCGCCGTCAGCGAGCCGACCCATAGCATGAAGTCCTTGGTGCCCGTCAAGGGCTGGTGTAGCCGTTCGATCTGCCCAGCCGGCGTCAGGGTGTTGAGATAGGCGCGTCCTTCTTCGTCGACGAGGAAGCCAGCTCGACCGTTCCCGTTGACTGCAGCCGCGTCGAGTTCGCCGGGGTTCTGAGGTTCGGGCAGCCTGTAATAGGGGTAGCGGATCGGTTTGGCGAGCCTGCCTGTTGGGAATCGATAAGCGAGCATGCGCTCCGGTTCGGCGGTTTCGGGCCGAGGGTAGACCCGCCACGTGACGAGCGCTTGGCCGCCGGGCCCGATGCGCACCGTCGGTGGGCTGATCGCGCTTGGGGTCTCTTGATGGGGCGGCGTGCGCGGGGGGCGCGCCAACACACGCGGCCGGAAGAACCGGCCATCACGTCCGCTGATCAGCAGATCGACCAGCGGCACTCCGCGTCGAGTCCGCGCGCCGGCGATCAGCGCCGCTCCGCGCTCGTCGATCCCGAGCGAGCTGATCTGAAGACCTCTGAAGAAGTGAGGCGCGGACAGCTTCCCGGAGGGATCCCCCCACAGGAGATATGCGCCCCTGCCGGCGTTCCAGCCCACGAGGACCGTCCCCGCCCCGTCGCCAGCGATGAAAGGTTCAACGTCGGCGTTTGAGACGGGCAGCGCGATGGCGGCACGGAACGCACCGCCGGCTGGCCGGAACGCGAGCCAGGCCCCGGAGTCGCGGTAGCTGGGGCCGTACCGGATGAAGCCGGTGAACTTCTCCCGGGTCCCGACGATCCAGCCGTCGCCCGCATCGTCGAGGAACACGCCCGTCGGCCGCGCCAGCGCTCCCGACTTAGACACCGGGCCAGCGTCGGCGAACCCCGTGGCCGGCGAGCCGATCGCCGCTTCCGCGACCGAGCTCGCGCAGGTTTCTTCGGTGCCTTCGCGCGCTTCCTGCCAGGTCACGAGCACCGCTCCGCTGGAGTTCCCGCTGTCCTGCAACGTCTTCATGCCCCCTCCCACACAGGGCGCCAGGTAGCTCCCCCCGTAAACGGGCGGCGCACTCACGAGAACGAGAACGGCGGTAAGTAGGCCGATGCTCGGCTGCCAGCATCCTCGTCTCATCAGTCCTCTAACACATGCTGCACAATTTCGCGTCGTCGGCGGGACCGGCCCCAGCGCCCGACGCCAGCTCGCTTCGTATCGGCAGTTTAGGGCGTCGACCTGAGGCAAGCGGTCCTTCGGCACCTTCCCGATGACCGCCATCGGTGACATCGATTCCGGCAAAGCACGAGCGGCCTGCACAGGTATCTGCTGCTCATGTTGCGGCGTGTGAAGGGAGGTCCGGGCAAACCGCTATGGCTGAACAACGAGATATATCGCCTGCTGATCGAGACGATCGGCTGGACCGACTAGATCGCCCGGGCGGCTTTCGCTTGCCGCCCGGGGTGAGCGTCGAGGACGTGCTCGCGCAGGACACCGCGCTGCTCACCAGCGAAGGAATCGGCCCGGCCTGGCCAGGACTCTCAGCTCACCCGGGCGACTGAACGCCAGCGCAAACGCTATCGGACGTTGTGCCCAGTAAACCGTGGTTGCTGGGCGTAATGGCTTCATATCCCCGCAAATAGCAAATAGCGGATAATCCGACGGGGTAGAGGGTATGCAGCATTTGGCTTTCTAGAGCCAAAAATCGGGGTGTTCCGGCTGTGCTTGTGGTCCAGGCGGTCGTGGGTTCGAGCCCCATCGCTCACCGCTCATCAGCGCAGCGCGAGTCCGCGCGCCAAGTCTCGCTGCTGGTGTTCGAACGCTGGTTGCATCCGTTCGATCTCGGTCTTCCGGAGGCCAGATGATTGTGCGACTTCTCGCCAGCTGTCAGTGCCCGCGGTGACCTCGGTGAGGATCTGTCGAGCGTCCTTCTCGCTGAGGCCAAAAATCCCGATGACCTCGAGGGTGGTCTCGATGCTCGCGACTGTGCTGTTCTCATCGATTGCGGTACTCAGTCGCTTGGTTTCCCCTTCGGGGTTTGGGTTGAGGTCGAAGGCTGGGGAGAGGCTCCAGCCGGCTGTGCTTGTCTTCAGGAGTCCGTGGTTTCGTAGGTGATCGTCGGTGTTTGAGATCAGTACGTTGAACACGATGCGCCGCCAGAGCTCATGTAGGTCGGCGGCGGCATGGGATGAGTGTTCTTCGAGGGTCTCGGCGATTTCCAGGTAGCTGCCCTGTTCGCCGTCGCGGGCCCCGAGCATCGTCATGGCGCTCACGTATCCGAGTCGGCGCTCGGCGTCGCGGTCGAAGCGTCGCAGCACAAGAACTGGTCGTCCGGCGATCTCGTGCAGCTGATGCGTCGGGACGGTGATCCCGGCTTGCTGGGCGAGCGTAAGGGCGACAGCCTCCCAGCGGATGACATCCCAGCGATCGGCGGTGGGGGACGGGAACTTGGCGATCGACAAATGGTCGGCTGTGTCGAGGACGTGGGCCTTTGGTCGAGCGCCGCCGAGCGAGCTGCCGTCTTCCAGCAGTAGCCTGAGGTCTTCGGCGGTCGGCTGGTCGCGTTCGAGCTCTTCGGCGGCGTTCAGCAGCCGTGGCAGATTGAGCAGCTGGGGTACCCCGCGTTCACTGGTCGCCAGATAGGCACCGTCGTGAGCGTCTTGAAATCGCAGTGCGCCTTGCCGCAGGTCGTCGCGTGCGCCGAGTAGGAAGTCGATCTCGGAGAGCCCGCGCGGCGATCGCTCGTCTTCGCGTGCGCGCTGCTGTTCGGCTCGGAGGACGAGACGTCGTCCCCAGCCGTCTGGGGCGCAATCGGTGAATGCCCCGAAGAGGGCCTGCCCGGCGGTGGTGTGTTGCTGTCCCTCTTGGAGCGGCAGCGACGGGTCGAGCTCGTAGGCGTCCCGGCGGGCAAGATAGTCGGACAGGTATGAGAAGGTTGCCGTCTGATTGAGGCCCCGCCGGTGGCTCCAAAGGCGTCCCGCTGGGAGATCCTGGCCGGCGATCTGCACGCTGACGCGGATTGGCTGCTCAGCCATTGTCGCTTAGTCGTTTGGGACGTACGCGGACTGGGAGTTGCTCCTCGGCGCGGAGCCTGCCGATGTCGCTTTGCATCGGGTCGAGCGCGTCGGTCATCAGCTCCTGGAGGCCGAGTGCGCGCAGGATGCGCAGCAGGTTCTCTGCGCTGACTCCGCCGTCCGCTGCCTCCAGACGGCCGACTACACCGCGCGAGACGCCCGCGCGGTCGGCGAGCTGGGCCTGGGTGAGGCTGCGTAGCCGCCGCCACGTTGAGACGCTGTCGGCGAGGCTTCTGAGCGCTCGCCGCACAGGCAGGGGAGGGCGACCGCTTGTTCTACTTTTGGGGTCCATATACAGATCACTATAGATGCTAGTGCTCTATATATCGACCGTAAATCATAGCCCTTGACGGGTCGACGTATCTCGCCGGTGTTCCGGCCCCGCGACCGATCCCGGGGCGATGCAGCTCCTTCTGAACAAGCGCGTGGACCGTCGTGATGAAAGTTGCTCCTCTTCCCGCCCGGCCTGAA
The DNA here is from genome assembly GCA_963752865.1 of uncultured Solirubrobacteraceae bacterium. Classification (GTDB taxonomy): domain Bacteria; phylum Actinomycetota; class Thermoleophilia; order Solirubrobacterales; family Solirubrobacteraceae; genus Palsa-744. Next base: position 45,065 of record CAVVZU010000003.1, on the reverse strand, counting down.
GCACGATTCCCACCGCAATCCTGGGGAAGAACAAGAGCAGCACGATCACAGTCAGGCGCGTGAGTCGCGGTAGCAGTCTGCCGCTGAGAGAGATCAGGTCGAGGAGGGCATGGTCGCGCCCGCTCGCGTGGCGTAAAGCACCGACGCATGAGTGCGGGGTGTTCTTGGTGTGCTTGTGGTCCAGGCGGTCGTGGGTTCGAGCCCCATCGCTCACCCGATGGTGGGAGAGCAGGCGATTGTTAGGGGATCGTGTCTGGTATGGGGGAAAGCCCGGTTGTGCGGGCGGCGGCGTGCAGCTTGCGGTCCCAGGTGGCGATCACCAAATCGGCGGGGGGGAGCACCAGTGCGGCGGCGAGGTGCAGCGCGTCCATGCTGCGCAGCTCTAGATCGATCGTCAGTTCGGCAGCGTGCTCGACCAGGCGTTGATCGATCTCGATGACTCCAACTGCGGGCCACTCTTCTCGTACCGCTCTTGCGGCGTTCTTGCCTGCTGCGAGCCCGACGGCGCGGACGGTCTCGACGTAGCCCGCGCGACACATGAACCATCCGTCGGCCCGGGCCATGGCGTCACGCACGAGATCGCTGCCCGGCTCTGCGACATAGCGCTTGACCAGGGCACTCGCGTCGAGGTAGAGGTTCAGCGCTCGGCGTCCCGCTCGGCAAGGATCAAGGCGGATGCGCTGCGAGGAGCTTTGACGAGGCGTGGGGGTTTGCCTGGCCGGGCGCTAGCCGGCGCGACGAGACGTCCCTCGGCAACGAGCTCGCGTAGGCGACTGTCCCCCGCTGAGGCGCCGGCGGGAACGATGTCCGCTATCGGCTGGCCGCGGACGGTCACCCGCACCTGCTGTCCTCGGCCGACGGCCCGTAGCGTCTCGCTTAGGGACTGCTTCAGCTCTCTGACGCCAATCTCGCGCATGTGGCCACTCTAGCAGCGATGAGGCCACATTCACAGTTCCGTGCGTTCCGCTCGAGGACAACGACACCTGCCCCATCGCTCACCCCTTACGAAGTGGCTGCAATCACGGGTCGGCCGTCGCTCCGAAGTCCAACTCGGCAAGCAACTCCTCAACATGGGTAATAAAGGTTTCGGGGTCGATGGGCTTCTGTATGTAGCCGTGGAATCCAGCCGCCGTGATGCGCTCGCGGTCGCCGACCATCGCCGATGCCGTAACCGCCACAATCAGGACGTGCGACAGGCTGGGCTCTTCTCGAAGCGCGGCTGCGACGTCGTAGCCGTCCATCCCGGGCATCCGGATATCGAGCAGGACCATGTCGGGGCGCTGCGCAATTGCCATGCGGACGCCGTCGGCCCCGCTACCGGCGAGCAGCGGGCTGTGGCCGTGAGCCTTGAGCAGAAGGTCGATGAGCTCGAGGTTGTCCTGGTTGTCATCGATCACCACTATCCGTGCTGGCCTCACTCTGGCGATCCCGGCAGCTCGAGCCCAAACGTGCTGCCCTGGCCAGGCACACTCGCGAGCGTGATCTCGGCGCCGATCAGGCCGGCCAGCATTTGGGAGATATACAGCCCCAGCCCAGTGCTCTCGAACGAGTGTGTGCTCCCCGTCGTGACCCGCTCGAACGCCGCAAACAACCGGACCTGATCCTCGCGCGCAATGCCGCATCCCGTGTCCATCACGGCAAACCTCGTGACCAGCCGGGCGCCTTCGCTGCGCTGGCTGAGATCGAGCCGCACGCTGCCTTGGCCGGTGAACTTGATCGCGTTGTTCGTCAGGTTGATCAAGATCTGAGTGACCGAGCGCCGGTCGCACAGGATCTCGGTCGCCTCGCCTATCGGCGAGACCTCCAGCGCCAGTCCCTTTGCGTCAGCGAGCGGGCGCAACCCGCCAACCACGTCTTCCAGCAGGGCGCGGCAGTCGATCGGCTCGGGATGCAGCTCAAATTGCTGCGACTCGATCCGTGCCAGGTCAAGCAGGTCGTTGATGAGTGACAGCAGATGCTTGCCCGTCCGCTGAACGGTGCGTAGTGGCACGATTTGCTCCTCCGTTAGCGGTCCGTGCAGACCCATCAGCAGCGTGCCGGTGAAGCCGAGGATGGCGTTCAGCGGAGTACGCAGCTCGTGGCTCATGCTGGAGAAGAAGATGTTCTTCGCACGGTCTGCACGTTCGAGCTGAACGTTCGTGTCTCTGAGCGTTTGCTCGAATCGCTTGCGCTCGGTGACATCACGGATCGCGGCGGTGGCCATCAGACCACCATCCGCGGTCTCCAGTGGGCTCAGGCTGATCTCGATCGCGAACTCTGACCCGTCCTTGCGCCTGCCCCACAGGTTGCGCCCGTCGCCCATTGGGCGTCCGCGCGGCGCCGCGAAGAAATCTCCTCGGTCGTGGGGATGGTGGACGCGATAGCGAACGGGCATCAGCATCTCTACCGGCTGTCCGAGTAGCTCATCGCGGTCGTAGCCAAACAGCTCAGTGGTCTGGGCGTTGCCGAACTGGATCTGGCCCTGCCTGTCGACGATCACCATTGCGTCCGGGGCTGAATCGAGAAGCCCCCGGAAATTGTCCTCAGCGCGTATCCGCTCGGTGATGTCGGAGTTCAGCTCGATGATCGCGGTCGGGTGTCCGTGCTCATCGCGCTGCAACGCTTGGCGGCTCGAGACCGCGATCACCTGACCGTCCTTGCGTGTCTGGCGAAGGATTCCCTCCCACTGTCCCGTTTGCAGCAGGGCATCACTACCGGCTTTCGCGGAGCTCGGATACTGGGAGATGAGCAGGGCGTGGATGATCTGCCCGTTGGCCTCCTCCGCGCTGTAGCCGTAGACCACTTCCGCCTCACGGTTCCAGAACGTGATCCGCTTATCGGTCGGCTCGCATACGACCACCGCGTCGTGTGCGAGGTTCAGTAGGTCTGCCCGGAGCCTGAGCTCGCGCTCAGCGTCCTGGCGCTCGGTGACATCGCGGGTGATAACCGAGAGGACTTCCCCTCCGTGTACGAGTTGAACTGAGAACTCGAACTGGCGCAGCGAGCCATCCTTGCGACGCACCGGAATCTCATATATGCCGCCCTGGTTCTGATCGATCCCGCTGAGCATCGCAACCCGAGGCTGCTCGTAGTCCGTGACCAGGCCGATCTCCGCAGGTGTCCGTCCGATCAATTCCTCGCGGGCATAGCCGGTCAGCCTGCAAAACGCGGAGCTAACCGATAGCAGCCGGCCGGACGCACGGTCGGTGAGTGAGATCCCATCCGTCGAGCGCTCAAGCAGCGAAGCGAGGAGATCGTCGACACTCGCCCGCTCGACCTCGAGCGTGTCGTATGAGTCCTCGCCAGCGTCAGAATCCACCCGTGAGGCATACTATCAAGTTCTGAATATCGGGACTATAATTTTCCGCAGGACAACCTATTTAGTCACGATTGGGTTACCAAGGGCTGCTGGCGCCGGCGCTCGACGCTCAGGCCGGAGTCAGCCACTAACGAAGAATCGATGACAGCGAATGACCATTTCCTTCGACCCGCGATCGTCGGGGCCCGTGAGCCCGCAGGCGGTGGCGTTGCGTGCCGTCTGGGAACAGCATCGGGCGGCGCTGCTCGCAAAGCTGGGTCTGATCGAAACGGCAGTCCTCGTGCTCGGCAGCGCGCAACTCGATGAGCAGTTGCGCGTCGATGCAAGGCAGGCTGCGCACATGCTCAGCGGGTCGTTGGGCCTATTCGGCTTTGCACGCGCGTCAGAGGCTGCCTATGAGCTACAGCTGGAACTCGATTACCCGGAGCCGGCACGAGCGCCCGCGCTGTCGGCGCTCGTGGTGATAGTCCGCGGCGGGTTCGACCCTGAGTCGCCCGAGTGCCAGGGCTCACAGATCGCCTAAGCCTGCCTGTGAGTGCTTCGGTGCTGTCAACGGCCTAGCCCCGGGGGGTATGTACCTCGTGCTTGGACATGATCTGCGCGACTCTCGCTGAGAGCTCCGCGGGTGTGAACGGCTTGTGTAGGACGCCGATGCTCGGCTCGTCGCCACCTCCATCCAGGAACTGGCTGTCCACATAGCCTGACATGAACAGGACGCGCGGCGAAGGTCTGGCGGGTCCTCTGCGGGCGATTAGCTCCAGCCCTGTGATGTCCGGCATCGCCACGTCGCTGAGGATCAGATCAAGCGGGGCGCTGTGCTGCTCGAGGTATGCAAGCGCATCTCGTCCGCTGGCTGCCTCGTGTACCCGATAGCCGGATTGCTCGAGTACCGAGCGGACAAGCTGTCGCACAGGCGCTTCTTCCTCGACGACCAGGACGACGCCGGCGCCAGTCTGCTCAACACTCTCGGAGTCATCTCGATGAGTGCTCTCCGAGGTTTGTTGCTGGTCGGGCTCGCCAAAGCGCGAGGAACGCTGGTCGAACGCAAGTAGCTGCTCCACGAGCTCGCCCGCGCGAGCCGCAGCTCGGCTGATCTCCCGCAGCGGGGTCAACACGTTGTCGTCGTGGATCCGCTCGAGTATCAGCTTGGTCTGGCTGGCGACCACCACGAGCAGGCTTTCGAAGTCATGTGCCACCCCGACCGCGAGCTGCCCAACGGCGTCCGCCCTCTGAGCCTGAATCAGGTCTTCTTCAAGCGCGCGGCGGGCCGTCACGTCCACCGTCACGCCATGCAGCCGGGACTCGCCGTCTTCGCCGACAGCGACGTGCACGTGATCGCGCACCCAGATCAGCTGCCCGTCGGCCTTGCGCACGCGATATTCGTGGTCGTGGTCGCTCGCACGACCGACTGCGTCCTGCAGGTAGAGCTCCGCGAGCGGAAGATCCTCAGGCTCGACGATCTGCTGCCAGAACGCATCCCCCTCGAGCCAGGCTGCCTGGGAATACCCGAGCATGTCCTCCGCGCGCTTGCTTACGAAGCTGAATCGACGTCGGCTCCCATCGGACTCCCACACGATCGCGTCGACCTCGCTGAGGATCGATGCAAGCCGTTTGCGGCCCGTCTCCGCTGCGGCGTGTGCCACCCGCTCACGGGCAAGTTGCGCGTGCTCGAGATCGGCGGCGAGTCGTTCGCTGATATCGCGAATGATCGTGATCACGAACTCCTCCGATTCGACCGCGATCGGGCTGAGGCCGATCTCTACGGGAAACTCACGTCCGTCTACCCGCAGGCCAAAGAGCTCCAGGCCCACGCCCATCTGCCGCAAGCGTGGCTCTGTCGCGAAGTCGCCCCGATGGGCCGCGTGTTGGGAGCGCAGCCGCTCTGGAACGAGCAGCTCGATGCCGCTACCCAACAGGGCGCCCCGTCCATAGCCAAACATCTCCTCGGTGCGGTGATTGACGAGCGTGATACAGCCGTTCTCGTCGACGAGCACGACCGCATCCGTTGCTGAATCCAGGAGCGCCTCGAACAGATTCATACGATGCCCACTTCTTCCTCTAATTTTGACTTGTGGAATCCAGACGCTATCGCAAGCGGTGGCGGTTAGGCCGCTCCCCGGATTCCTCTGTCAGCTCAGAGGAGAGCGTCTGGCAATGCAACGCGTGTCAACGCGGCGGCCGCGTGTAGCTCGGCGAACAGCAGGCTCTTTGCTACCTGCGGGTCTTCGTTGGCTTGCTCCAGACGCTGGCAGCTGAGCGCCAGGCGCTTTGCCCCGAGGCTCGCGCTGCTACCCCTCAGCAGATGCGCTGCGCGCTTGCGCTCGCTCGTGTTGGCACAGCGGGCGGCGTCCTCGATCGCAGCGACGCGTTTGGCCAACGACGCTTCAAACGCCTGAACGAGGCTTTCGCGTGTCTGCTCGGGCAGCATCTCCCGCAGTTCGCCTATGACCTCATCATCGAGCAGCCTGCCTATGTCCGCATTCAGGCACTCGAGCTCGGTGTTGATCTCGCTCTCGGTGTGGCGGGCACCGCGGTTGCGTGCGCGCCCAGAGAGGTGTTGAGCCATCACAGCTTCCAGTTCCTCTGCGCGTACGGGCTTGCTCAGGTAGTCGTCCATGCCCGCGGCCAGGCAGCGCTCGCGGTCGCCTGTCATCGAATGGGCGGTCATGGCGATGATCGGAATATGACGCCCGGACTCAGCATCGCGGATGCGCTTGGTCGCCTCATAGCCGTCCAGCTCTGGCATCTGACAGTCCATCAAGATCGCCGCGTAGTCGTCGCTGCCCAGCGCCATCTCCACCGCCTCACGACCGTTGTGGGCGACGACCGAGCGTAGGCCCTGCTTACGCAGCAGAGCGGTCGCCACCTGGTCGTTGATGGGGTTGTCCTCGGCGATCAAGACCAGTGGCCCGTCCTCGTCTGTCGGCGTCGTGTGCCCTGGCTCGTGCTCACGCTGCGAAGGCGCGGCGGTGAGCGCTTCCGCGACAGCGTTGTAGAGCGGTGATTGCTGGATTGGCTTGCGCAGTACGACCGACACCCCAAGGTCGGGGAACGAGGTGCGCTCCGGCCGTGACGAGCTCAACAGCACCAGGTGCAGTGCGCGCAGCATCGGCCGGGCGCGGATCGCACGAACCAGCTCCATGCCATCCGCTTCCGGCAAGTCGAGGTCCAGCAGCATGAGCTGGAAGGGCACGCCGCTGCGGGCCGCATGCTCCAGCGTCTCGAGCGCCGCGGTGCGGCTCGCTACGCTCTCGCTCGCCAGTCCCCAGCTCGACAGGTACTGCGCGAAGATCGTGCGGTTGGTCTCGTAGCCGTCGACGACCAGGGCACGCAGTCCCTGTAGCTCAGGTCGGTCTCGGACCGGCTCCTCGGTGCTCGCCACGGCCGGCAGCGTGGCGGTGAACCAAAACGTGCTGCCGCGTGCTCTCCCGCGGTTCCGCTCCGATTGCCCCGCCCATCTGATGCGCGAGCTCGCGCGCGATCGTCAAGCCGATGCCGGTGCCGCCAAACAGCCTCGTCGTGGATTGATCGGCCTGCACGAACGGCTCGAACAGTCGTGCGGCGTCCTCGCCGTCGATGCCAATACCAGTGTCTGAAACCTCGAAGCGCACCATGTCAGCCTCCTCGTGTGTCACGTGGATAGAGATCTCTCCCGCGGCGGTGAACTTGATCGCGTTCGAGAGCAGGTTCAACAGGATCTGGCGCAGGCGGCCTCTGTCGCCGTTGACGGTCCTTGGTAGTTGTGCGTCGATCGTGTGGCTGATGAGCAGCCCCTGGGCGTGGGCTTGCTCGGCCAGCATCTGACACGTCTCCTCGATGACGCCGCGCAACTCGAAGTCCCCCGGATCGAGCTCGAGATGCCCCGATTCGATCTTCGAGAAGTCCAGGATCTCGTTGATGACGCTCAGCAGCGCCCGACTCGAGGCTTCCAGGGCGGCGGCGTACTCACGTTGGACGGGGTCCAGGGGGTGTCGCTCAGGAGGCTGGTCATACCCACGATGCCGTTCAGTGGCGTGCGTATCTCGTGGCTCATGTTGGCCACGAACTCCGACTTCAGCCGCGAGGCCTCGACCGCTTCCGCCAGGATCTGCCTCTGGCCAGTGAGGTCGGTGGAGATGCCGGCGATCGCGGTCACCGTGCCGTTCTCGCTTTGCACGGGGAACTTCAGCGACAGGAATGTCCGTGGGCCATCGGGCGTGAGTAGCTCCTGCTCGAAGGACATCGCCGTGGCGCTGTCGATCACCGCTCGATCGCGCGATCTGATCTCTCGCCCGGTCTCCGGCGAGCCGATCTCCTCCTCGCTGTGGCCCATTACCTCCGCTGCCGTCAACCCGCGGATGCGCTCGAACTCGCGATTTACCAGCAGGTAGCGGCTGTCTGCGTCCTTGACGTAGATCGTCGCGTTTGCGTTGTCGAGGATGCCTTGGAATCTTTCGTCGGTGATGCGCAGCGACAGCTCCCGTTCCTCGAGCGTCCGCGCCATCTGGTTGAAGGCGCGCGCGAGCGCGCCCAACTCGCCGCGCGGGTGTCCTTGGACCGACGCTCCGTGCTTGCCCTCGCCGAGCTGCACCGCCGCTTCGGCCACACGTCGCACCGGGGTCAGCACCGCCCGCGACAGGTAGGTGGCGATCGCGCCCGCCAGCAGGATCAGCACGGCAAACCCGACTGCCGCTGCGAGCAGCGCCGCCCTCGCACTTCTCGCGGCTGCCATCCGCCACCTTTCCTCACGAACCGTCTCGATCCCGTGCAGCTCGGATAGCTCGCCACGGATCGAGCTGCTCGGCGACTCTCCCTGGAGGATCAGGCGAGCGTTCTGAGCGTGGCTGAAGCGTCCTGCGCTGCGTGCCAACGGGGCTGCGTAGGAGGCTTCGTAGGAAGCGACCTTAGAAGCGACCATGCGGGCATGGGCATTTGCCACTGGCTCGCCTTGCGTGAGGGTCTGCAGCTGCGATATCTGTGGCGCGAGTGTCGTCTGGGCGTGTACATAGGGGGTGAGGAACTGGCGCTGACCTGTGAGCAGATAGCCACGTAGCCCCGCCTCGAGCTCTTCAAACGAGCGTTCGGCGGTCCCGGTGACGCGCCTTACAGCTTCAGCCTGGTTAGCCCGCTGTTCATCGTGGCGTAGTCCGCCGATGCTCAGCGCGAGCACCACGAACACCGCGGCGATGATCGCGAGCAGGGCGCCAATGGCACTGAATACTCCCGAGCGTAGGCTTGGGCGGGAGAAGTCCACGATCAGTGCCACACCGATTGACAGCGCATTGCGATTTCGCCTAGGGCTTCGGGAATCGCCCGACAGCGTGAGCTTCGATCGAGTCCATGAGCGCGTCCGAGAGCAGCTGGGGGGCAACGCCCTTGCGCAGGTACGCGGTGGCTCCCGCCTGGATGAGCTCGCGAACCAGCGCATCGGACTCATCCACGGACAGCACCACGATCGCTGTGTCAGGCGCGACGTCATGAATTCCGCGGACAGCTCGCAGGCCGCCGCCTGCCGGCATCTCGACGTCGACGAGGGCAGCGTCTGGCTGGCATTCCCTGGCGAGCTCCACCGCCTGCTCGCCGTCGGCAGCAAGTCCAACGACATCGAACCGCTGGCTGAGCGACATGTCCAACAGCGACTGCACGAGCGGATCGTCGTCGGCGATCATTAGCCGCGGGACTGAACTATGCGGAAGAGTGGAACTCATCAAGATCGGCTCCTTAGCGGTTTCCGAGGGAGGGTCCACATCTATCGACACTGCGCACGTGGCACTTGACTGTTAGCAGGGCACAATTTCTACCGCCGTCAAAGGCGCTACCTTCTATCCGATGGGAGGTGAGGAAATCACTGCAGAAGACACAAGGGCCGCCGGGAGATCCCGCGCGGACAGGAATCCGATGATTAGTATTGTCCTTGCCGATGATCATGAGGTGGTTCGCACCGGTCTGAGGCTGTTGCTCGATAATGAGCCGGATCTAGAGGTCGTTGCCGAGGCCAGAGACGTCGAGAGCGCCAGGCGCTACGTGCGTGGCCACCACCCGCGGGTGCTGATCCTCGATCTGGGCATGCCAGGGATCTCGGGGCTCGAGACGATTCCCAGCATCCGGGAGGAGTTCCCGGCCACACAGATCGTGGTGCTGACCGCACAAAGGGAGCCAGCCATTGCTCAGCAAGCCCTCGACGCCGGGGCGCTCGGCTATGTGCTCAAGGATTCCGCCGGCGAGGAGCTCGTGGGGGCCGTGCGTGATGTTGTGGCGGGGGAGACGTTCATCGATCCGAGGCTCAGCGCCCTCCTCATCTCCGAGCGACTTGCGAGAGGGCCCAACGTGCTGTCCGAGCGTGAGACCGGAGTGCTGGCGCTTATCGCCTTGGGGCACACCAACGCGGAGATCGCGGGGCAGCTGTACCTGTCGATCAGGACGGTCGAGTCTCATCGCTCGCATATTCAGCTCAAGCTGGGGGTCTCCACCCGGGCTGAGCTCGTGCGTTATGCACTCGAGCGCGGCTTGCTCAAGACATGAGCTGGGTGCCCAAGCGAGCGCTCTCCAACGAGCGGTATGCGGGGCCGTGATGGCCTCGATCCTCGTACTCGATGACCGCGCGGTCGAACGCGAGCTGCTCGATGTTGTTCTCGGCTCTGCCGGTCACACGGTGCTCCAGGCATCCAATGGTGAGGACGCACTCGAGTTGGCTCGAACCGAGCGCCCTGAGCTGATCATCGCGGACATCCTCATGCCCGGAATGGATGGCTATGAGTTCGTGCATGCGCTGCGCGAAGACCCGGATACAGCCAGCATGCGCGTGATCCTCTGCACGGCTACCTATCACGAGGACGAAGTTCGCCGCCTTGCGTTGGCATGCGGGGTCTCGCACGTGCTGATCAAGCCCGTCGAGCCGGAAGAGATCCTGCGTACCGTCGCGTTGACCCTCGAGGCAGAGCCGGAGCCAGTGCGAGTGGACCCCACCGATCGCTTCGGACGCGAGCAATTGCGTGCCGCCAACGCGAGGTTGATCGAAAAGGTCGCTGCCCTGGAGCGCGCTGAGGAAGTTCGCGACCTGCTCGTGGCGATTGTCGAGTCCTCCGATGACGCGATCATCGCCAAGGCACTCGACGGGACGGTCCTGAGCTGGAACCGAGGTGCCGAAGAGCTCTACGGCTACAACTCGAGTGAGATCGTCGGCAAGTCGATCGCAATGCTCGTCCCGTCCGAGCGCCCCGACGAGCTGCCGGCGATCCTGGAGCGGATCAAGCGCGGTGAAGTTGCCCATCAGTTCGAGACCGTGCGTCTGCACAAGGACGGCACGGCGGTTGATGTCGCGCTGACGATCTCACCTATCTACAGCAGCGCCGGCAAGCTCACCGGTGCCGCGACGATTGCGCGCGACAACTCCGTACGCAAGCAGGCCGACAGGGAGCTGGCGCTCGCACACAGGACAGCGGTCGAGACCGCGCGTGCGAAGTCGGAGTTCCTGGCGAATATGAGCCACGAGATGCGCACGCCGCTCAACGGTGTCATCGGCATGACGGGACTGCTGGCCGACACCGCGCTCGATCGGCAGCAGCGCCAGTACATAGATGCCTTGAAGATCTCCAGCGAGGCACTCCTTACGGTGATCAACAACGTTCTTGACTTCTCCAAGCTCGAGGCCGGTCGCCTGGAAGCTCGACGCCAGCGACTTCGACGTGCGCGAGGTGGTCGAGGAGGCGCTATCGATGCTGCTCGGGCCGGCGCGAGCCAAGGGCCTGAGCCTCCGGCTCGAGATGGAGAGCGACGTACCGGCCAGCGTATGCGGCGATCGCGTGAGGCTGCGCCAGGTTCTCTTGAACCTGCTCTCCAACGCGGTCAAGTTCACAGCTGTCGGGGAGGTCTTGATCCGCGTGTGCCCAGACGACGGCGAGCGGTTGCGTTTTGCTGTCTCGGACACCGGTGTGGGGATCGACAACGGCCAGGCGGCATCGCTGTTCGACGCCTTTACGCAGGCAGATCAGTCGAGCACGCGCCGTTACGGTGGGACAGGGTTGGGGCTTGCCATCTCACGCGCAGCTCGCGCAGCGGATGGGCGGCGAGATCCGTGGCGAAGGTCGTGTCGGTGGGGGCGCGACATTCTGGTTCACCGCAGAATTGCCGGCGGTGATCGGACGAACGGCCAGCAGCGGCTAGCCCGCGCTTGACACGCCGCCACAGAGTTTGACCGCTGCAACGCACCAATTGGCGCAGCCCAGAGGCAGGACCATCAAGCTCAGAGGAAACTACGGTCAATCATCATGGTCAGAATCCGATTTTAGGCTCGAATGACCAGCCATCTCGAACCAGGCACCATCGCGACGCGCACGAGCGGTCGCCTGATGCCAGGCAGCCCCAGCCACCGGCAATGGCCAGAGGCAACGAGTGTGTGTGGGCCCGCGGAGGGTCCACAGGCGATGATGGAGCCGGCGGCGTCCCCTGGGACCCTCCTAGCAGGGGGCGCCACCGAGCTCACCACCTTCGCGGCACCCGCCTCGGAGTGGTCGCATGGGGGAGCTGGCAGTACAACGATTGCGCCCGCCCGCAACTGCCCGAGGCTCGTGATCGCAGATGATGACCCCATTGCCCGGATGCTGCTGGACTCCTCTCTCGCCAGCGAGTTCGAGGTCGTCGGTGTGGCGGCCGACAGCGAGGAGGCAATCGAGCTCTCCAGGGTGGGGCAGCCCGACGCTGCGCTGATCGATGTCGTCATGCCCAAGGGTGGCGGTCTGTGCGCGGTGCGGGGGATCCTCGAGGTGGCTCCCAATACCGCGATTGTGATGCTGTCCGGCCATGGTGCCGATGGGGTCGTGCGCGAGCTGATCGAGGCGGGGGCGATCGCCTACCGCCGCAAGGGCGTTGCGCCGCGTGCCCTAGCCGAGGCTTTGACTGAGTCGATCAAGGTTCACACCGCCGAGCGCCGCGAATCGGCATGGTCGATCCTCAGCTGGTATTGCGCAGGCCTCAACCGTCGATCGCGCCGGCTATGAGGTCCCATCCGGCGGCGAGAGCATCTCGCCGTAAACGTTGAAGTCAGCCCAGGTCTGCCCGCTGACCTCCTCGAGTGAGCGGATTGGCGCGCCGCGCTCGAGTCGATACCTGTTCTGCGCGGCGAGCATCTGGTCGAGCTCGCCGAGCTCGAGTTCGGCTTCTCGCTGGGGCGAGCGCGTGGGTTTCCAGTCGAGCAGCTCTGAGTACCCCTCCTTGTATAGATGCGCGGCCAGCAGTGCGATCATCAGGATCACCGCTGGCAGCCCCAACACCACCGCAAGGAAGTACAGCTCCATGATCGCGCTACGTGCCTTCCGCGACGGGTCGAAGTGCCGTGCGCGTCCTCGCTGCGCGCTTGCTCGCGGGCGCTGACTCGAGCGGTTGCTCGTCGGCGGGGGTCTCCTCGGCGCCAATGCCGTCGATCGCCTGTTGCACCGCCGAGAGGCGACGCAAAAGCACCGCTCGCACCTGCTCCAGCCCATCGGCGTCCAGCAGTGCCGGGCCGCTGTCCTTGCGGCTGCGGGCGGAGTGGGCGGCGGGCGCCACACCGGGGTGTTTGGCTTCCAGCTCCACCAGCGTTCGCTCCAGCGCGTCGATCTGCTCGCGCAGCAGGCGGCGCCGCTCGGCGGCCTCATCGGCGGGCGGCGCGGCTGTGGCGGGCGAGACGTACAAGGCGGCGGCGACCTCTCGTGGGTCGACGCCCGTCTCGTGTGCTTCACGCGCTGCGTCCGCGGCGATCGTGGTCACCGCCGACGCGTGTCGCGGCGTCGAAGCCACGAACGTGCCGCTGCCCTGTTGGCTGTCGATCAGACCCTCCTGCTCGAGGCGCTGATACACGGTACGCACCGTGTTGACGTTGACGCCCGTGGCTTCCGCCACATCGCGTAGGCCCGGCAGCCGGTCACCCGGCATGAGGATGCCGTCGCGAATCCGTGTGCGCAGCGCCCATGCGAGCTGCACGCCGATGGGGATCTCCGCATCGCGATCGACAGCGATGTCCAGGGCAAGCGATTGGGCTGCCTCGCGCCTCACCCCTCAACTGTAGCTCCGACAGGAATAGTTGCATAGTGTGCCGGTGAACTAGTACAGTCTAACTGTGCGACTTTATCTCGCCACTGCCACGGACTTCTCCAAACGGGCGACCCAGCCCGCGAGGCACATGTTGGAAGAGTTCGGGGACATGATGATCCTCACGGGGAGGACGGTCTGGTCCGCGCTGCGACCCCCATACCCGTATGGCGGTGAACTGGTTGCGCAGTTCCTGTTCACGCTGCGTCTCGTGTGGTTCCCGCTGCTCATCTCGACCATCGCCATCAACTACGGCGCTCCCGGGCTGCAGGCGGCGAGCTTCCTCAGGCTGTTCGGTGCGCCCGATCGTCTCGGCAGCTTCTTCGTGATCATCGTGGTGCGCGAAATCGGCCCGTTCATCACGTCGATCGTGGTGGCGGGTGTGGCTGGTACTGCGATTACCGCGGATCTTGGTGCGCGCAAGGTGCGTGAGGAGCTCGACGCGCTGCAGGTGCTGGGTGTCGACCCCGTGAAGAACCTCGTTGTGCCGCGGTTCCTGTCGCTGATGGTCGTGACCGGCCTATTCGATATCTACGCGCTGTTGTTCGGGTTCTACGGCGGGATCATGGCTGAGATCTTCAACGGCGGCGGGCTGGGGCCGTTCTGGGCGACGCTGTTCTCGAACGCTGATACGACCGATCTGTGGGGGTCGGTGCTGAAGTCGACTGTGTTCGGGGCGATCATCGCGATCGTCTGCTGTTACAAGGGCATGACCGCCTCCGGCGGCGCCGAGGGTGTGGGGCGCGCGGTCAACGAGGCGGTCGTGATCGCGTTCCTCGGTATCGGCGCGTTCAACTACGTGTTCACGCAGACGCTGCTTGCCACGCACCCGCAGATTTTGGTGATCAAATGAGGCGCGGGCGTTTCAGCGGGGAGGCATCGTGAGCGAACTGCTGGCGATGCCACGTGAATGGCTGGCGGCGACCGGTGCGATGGCGCGCTTCACGGGGCAGATCGTGCGCGACGTGCTCAGCCTGCGCGTGTTCAGGTTCTTCGGCGAGGCGTTGCGTCAGTCGGGGATCCTGATTATCGGCTCGACCGCCGTGATCTGGGGTCTGGTGTTCCTGATCGGCGTCGGCGCATGCGGGATTCAGGCGGGCTACTTCACAGAGTCCACCGGCACGCCCGCATATGCGGGCTTCTTCGCCGCGTGGTGCAACTTGCGCGAGGCGGTGCCGCTGGTCTTCGGCTACATGATGTCGGCGAAGGTGGGCACGGGGATCGTGGCGGAGCTTGGCGCGATGCGGATCTCCGAGGAGATCGACGCGCTGGAGGTGATGGGCGTCGACTCGATGGTTTTCCTGTGCGCCACGCGACTGCTCGCCGCATGGATCGTGTTGCCGTTCATGTACGTAACGTCGATTGGCATTGCCTTCGCGGCGTCGTATCTGGCGGTCGTGGACCAGCTCGGATTTACCTCGAGCGGCGGCTATCTTCTGACCTTCTGGCTGTTCCAGAATCCGACGGACTACCTGTTCAGCGTGATCAAGGGCATGACGATGGCCACGGCGATCGTGCTGGTGGCGTGTTACTACGGCTACAACGCCGGCGGTGGCCCTGTCGGGGTGGGCAAGGCGACGGCGAAGTCGATGGTGCTGAACCTGATACTCGTGAATGTGCTCGATGCGCTCGGCACACAGATCTTCTGGGGCACCAACGCACGCGCTCCGGTTGGTGGCTAAACCGGAGCGCGGATCGACCACGACGTCCGCGGTGCGCACGGCGGTGGCCACGAGTCGCGAGCGCGGCTAGCCTGCAACGTATCGATCCAACGCCTGTCACCGAGATCGCCCCGGGCCTCTGGCGCTGGAGCGCGCCTCACCCTGAATGGAACCCGCAGGCGACCCCTGGCAGCTCAGGCGATTGGGATCCAATGGTCGGCTCGGTGCTCTACGAGCTGCCCGACGTGGTCGTGCTGATCGACCCGCTGCTGCCCACAGACGGGCGCGAGCAGTTTCTTTCCTGGCTCGACGAGCGCGTGGCCGCTCGCCCAGTGAGCATCCTCACGACCATTCGCTGGCACAGCCGCGACCGCAAGGAGCTCGCCGAGCGCTATCGGGCCAACACCACGCGCGCGTGGAACTACCTGCCCCCTCGAGTAGAGCAGCGCCCGCTGTATCGCGCAGAGGAGATCCTCTTTTGGCTCCCGGGAGTGGCCACGCTCGTCGCCGGGGACAGCCTCATCGGCGACGAAGACGGTGAGCTTCGGATATGCCCGCAGAGCTGGCTCGAAGACGTGCCCGCCAATCGCGCCGAAGTCGCCAGCATGCTGCGTGAGCTGCTCGTGCTGCCAATCGAGCGGGTGCTCGTCTCCCACGGCCAGCCCACTCTCGGCGACGGGCATCGGGCGCTCGCGCGCGCCATTGAAGAGGCCGCTTAGCGCTCGATCACGAGCTTCGTCCAGCCACCCTCCAGCAGCGCGTCCGCCGCGTTGCCCCAGCCGACCACACTGGTTGTCACCAGCTCGGGGTGTAGTGCACCGGAGGCTGCCAACTCGAGCACGTGCGGCATCGCCGTGCGTGCGTTCGCACGGCCGGTCTTGAACGTGATGCCCTTGGTGTACATCTCGAGCAGCGGTAGCGACGGCTGCTCGCCGAAGTAGATCGCGGTGCTCGTACAGATGCCGTCTGGCGCTGTCGAGCGAAGCGCCAATGCGAGCCCCTCGGGATCGGCGCTCGAGTCCACGGTCACCGCGTAGGGCCCCACGCGTTTGGGTGTTTGCGCGAGCGTTTGTGCTCCGAGTTTCATTGCAATCGCACGCCGCGACTCGTCCGCGTCCACATACAGCACCGACTCCGATCCCAGCGCCACCGCGAGCCCAGCCGCGTATAGGCCGATCGAGCCGGCTCCAGCGCCGCCCACCACCAGCACATCCGCTCCCGGCTGCTCGGCGAGCGCCGGCGCCACCGCGCGCCACGCGTCGCTGATGTTGTCCGACGCGCTCGCCACCGCCGCCGGCTCCAGGCCCTCGGGGACGGGTACGAGCATGTGCTCGGCGTAGGGTACGCACACCACGTCCGATAGAAACCCGCCCCACCGATCTACCGCGGGGCCGAAGCCGTAGCTCGACATGAACGCCACGCCGCTGCAGTTCGAGGTGCGACCCTGCCGGCACGCGTCGCATTCACCGCAGGAGATCTGAAAGGGGACGCTAACGAGCTGGCCCGGCACGAGCGTCTGCACCGCATCGCCCACCTCCAGCACCTCAGCCACACACTCATGCCCGATTGCAAACGGAGGTGGAAACGGCGAGCTGCCATCGATTATCAGTGCGTCCAGATCGCACGTGGCGACTGCGCGCGGGCGTACCAGAGCAGCGGCGTCCGAGCTCAGCTGTGGCGCCGGCGCTTCCCTCCACTCGAGCGCGTTCGGACCCGTGTACGTCAGCTGCTGCATGGCATCGCTCCTCCGCTGTCGATGGCCGGCAGCAGACATGGTGGCAGTCTGCTCAGCGATCGGGCGTGCCGAGCGTGCTGCTAATCCAGCGGCGTCGTGTAAGCGCCGCTGAGGCCGCCGTCGATCAGGAACGTCGACGCGGTCACGTAGCTCGAGTCGTCGCTTGCCAAGAACAGCGCGCCCTGGGCGATCTCCTCGGGGTAGGCGAAGCGCCCGATCGGCACGTGCACGAGGCGGCGGGCGGCCTTCTCGGGATCCTTCGCGAACAGCTCTTTCAGCAGCGGCGTGTCCACCGGGCCGGGGCACAGCGCGTTGACGCGTACGCCGCGACGCGCGAACTCCACGCCGAGCTCCCGTGAGAGCGCCAGCACGCCGCCCTTCGAGGCGGTGTAGGAGATCTGCGAGGTGGCGGCGCCCATCACCGCCACGAACGATGCCGTGTTGATGACCGAGCCGCGCAAAGGGCCGTCGTTCTCCAACAGGTGGGGGATGCCGTGCTTACAGCAAAGGAACACGCTGCGCAGGTTCACGCTCTGCACCCGCTCCCACGCCTCGAGCGTCGTCTCGATCACCGAGCCGTCGTCGTTGGGGGAAATGCCCGCGTTGTTGAACAAAACGTCGATGCGACCGTACTCATCGCGCACGCGCTGCAGTGACTCCTGCACCTGCTGCTCGTCGGTCACGTCCACCTCCAGGGCGAGGTCCCCCGGCGAGCCAGGCTGCAGGTCCATGCCCACGACGGTTGCGCCCTCGCGCTGGAAGATCGCCACCGTCGCCGCGCCGATGCCGCCGACGGCGCCGGTGACCACGCACACTCGTCCAGAGAGTCTGCCGGGTGTGCTCATCATGCCTCCGTCGCGTAGTAGATCGTCTTTAGCTCTGTGTATGCCTCGAGCGCGTGCGGTCCCAGCTCGCGGCCGTAGCCCGACTGCTTGAAGCCCCCGAACGGCGTGCTCACGCGCACCGACGTGTTCGCGTTGATCGAGAGGACTCCTGTCTGCACGGCGCGTGCCACCCGTAGCGCGCGCGCGCCGTCCCGCGTCCAGATCGAACCCGACAGCCCATAGATGGAGTCGTTCGCCAGGCGCATTGCCTCGGCCTCGTCGGCGAACGGGATCACCGCGGCGATCGGACCGAACACCTCCTCCTGAGCCACCCGGTCGCTCGGCTTCACAGGGGAGAGGACCGTCGGCGCGAACCAGAAGCCGGGACCCTGCGGAGCGCTGCCCTGGAAGGCGATGGGCGCCTGCCCGTCGAGGAACGAGGACACCGTCTCGTGCTGGGTCGCGGAGATCAGCGGGCCCATCTGCGTCTGCTCGTCGAGCGGGTCGCCCACGCGTAGCGCCTTCACCGCCACCTCCAACAGCTCCATGAAGCGATCCAGCGCGCCCTTCTGCACGATGATGCGCGAGCGCGCACAGCAGTCCTGGCCGGCGTTGCCGAACACCGCCAGCGGTGCCGCCGCAGCGGCCGCCTCCAGGTCGGCGTCGGCGAAGATCACGTTCGCTGACTTGCCGCCCAGCTCGAGCGTCACCCGCTTGATCGTTGCCGCTGCGCCCGCAGCGATCGAGCGCCCCACCTCAGTCGAGCCGGTGAACGCGATCTTGGCCACGTCCGGGTGCTCCACCAGGCGCAGGCCGCAGGTGCTGCCCGGCCCCACCACCACGTTGACCACGCCCTCGGGCACGCCCGCCTCAAGCGCGAGCTCCGCAAAACGCAACGCGGTCAGCGGCGTCAGCTCCGCCGGCTTCAGCACCACCGTATTGCCTGCCGCGAGCGCCGGCGCGAGCTTCCACGAGGCGATCGTCAGCGGGAAGTTCCACGGCGTTATCAGCCCAACCACACCAACCGGTTCACGCACCGTGAACGCCTGTCCGCCAGCCACTGGGATCGTGTCGCCCAGCAGTCGCTCGGGGGCGCCAGCGTAGTAGCGGAAGGTATCCACCACCATGCCCATCTCGCCGCGTGCGTCGCCGATCGCCTTGCCCGCGTTGCGCGCCTCCAGCACCGCCAGCTCCTCCAGATGATCGGCGAGCGTGTTCGCGAGCGCATACAGGATCCGAGCGCGCTCGCCCGGCGCGAGCGCCCGCCACGCCGGCAGCGCGCCCACGGCGGCCGCGACCGCGGCGTCAACCTCCTCGACGCCCGCGCGCGCGATCTCGGCGAGCACCGTCTCGGTGGCGGGCTCGAGGACTGACAGCTGGCCGCTCAAGCGCTCAGCCCGACCTTGAATGTCTGGGCTGCGGGGCCCAGGCGGGAGAGATCATCGCTGTCCCTCCCTACGGCGCCTCGGCGATGGCCGGGAGCGCCTGTTCGACGTCGAGATCGTCGATCGTGCGGATCGGGCCCTTGAAGGTCTTTTTGGCGCTGACCGCGTACCAGATCGTTACCGCCAGGATCACCCCGATCGTCACGATCGGCGCGTAGTTGACCGCCGACCAGTTGAACGCGCTTTCCCACGGGACCCCTTCGGGGCTGAACGGCAGGCAGAAGATGATCACGCACAGGCCCACCCACACGACCGCTATGGGGTTGATCCATTTGTACTTGCGCCCGAGCGTCCACGTCCCCGCGACGAAGCGCTCGCCGGTGCGCCAGCGTAGGAACACCGGGATCGTGTACGCGATGTACAGCCCGATCACGGAGATCGACGTGACTGCGAGGAACGCCACCGGCGTGCCCAGGTGGTTCGGGAAGTAGGCGGGCACGGTGACGATGATGGCGAACAGGCACACGAAGAACACGGCCCAGGTGGGCGTCTTCGACGAGCTCAGGCGGCGCCACAGGTTGTGCCCGGGGACGGCGCCGTCGCGCGAGAACGCGAACGTCATGCGCGAGGCGCTCGTGACGCACGCCACTCCGCAGAACAGCTGACCGACGGTGGAGATCAGCACGACGGCCTTGTCGGCTGCCGAGCTGAGCGCGGAGGTGAAGATCGCGAGCGCTGGGAAGCCGGCTTTGTAGATTTCGGCCTGGTGGCTCTTCTGGATCGCGAACGTGATCGCCAGCAGCACGATCCAGCCGAAGATCGCCGAGTAAAGGACCGAGCGCCAGATGCCCTGTGCGGAGGAGTGTTCGGCTCCCTGCGTCTCCTCGGAGATGTGTGCCGAGGCGTCGTAGCCGGTGATCGTGTACATCGTCAAAAGGAAGCCGAGCGGCAGGATGTAGATCCAGAATTTGAGCCCGCTCGTGGCGCCCCCGGCGAAGCCCGATTCGTTGGCCTTGTGGCTGAACACGTAGGAGAGGCTCGCGTGGTGGGAGGGCACGGCGATGAGGATCACGACGATCGCGAGGACGCCGATGATGTTCCACCAAGCCGACACGTTGTAGAGCATCGAGATCAGCTGGCGCGAGAACACGTTGATCACTCCGCACGCGATCGCGATGACAACGAACATGGCGAAGTTGACGTGCGCCGAGTACTTGACGTTCGTCCCCGCCGCGGCCTTGACGAAGTTGAAGATGAAGTGGACTTCGTAGAGGCCGAGCAGGTTGATCAGGAAGGTAGCGCTCACGTAGACCACCGAGGCGACCACCGCGACGAGCCCGATCAGGTTGAACCAACCGGTGAACCAGCCCCAGCCCGGTCCACCCAGCTTCGACGCCCAGTAGTAGATGCCGCCGGCGGTCGGGTAGGCGGAGGCGAGCTCGGACATCGAGACGGCGACGGCTAGGATCAGGACGCAGATCAGCGGCCACGCAATCGAGATCGCGATCGGCCCACCGTTCTTGAGCGCCTGTCCGTAGGTGGTGAAGCAGCCGGCGAGGATGCAGATGATCGAGAACGAGATCGCGAAGTTGGAGAACCCGCTCCAACCCCGATTCAGCTCCTGTTTGTAGCCGAGCTCGGCAAGTTTCTGCTCGTCGCTGCCCAAACTCTTCGTCGCGCTCATCGACTGGCCCCCTCCGGAAAAGGTTTGGTTGTCCGTCCTTCAATCGTGACAATACGCTCGATCGCGGATGGGTGTCAAGTGCAGTTGGCGCAAATCGCGAGCTTGCAGGCGGACAGCTGGCCAAGGCTGCGACGGACTCAGCCGCCGGGCAACAGGCCCGCGAGGATGTGCTCGGTGCCCTGCAGGTGCTCGGTCATCACGCGTGCGGCGCGCATTGCGTCGCGCTCGCGCACCGCTGCAAGCAGCCGGCGATGCTGGGCGTTGGAGGAGGCCAGCACCTGCGGCGGATGGGCGATGTAGGCGATCAGGTCGCTCATCGCGCCCTGTGCCTCGGTCATCGCGCGCACGAGGCTGGTGGAGCGTGTGGCCTCGGCTAGCCCCACGTGCAGGCGGATGTCCGCCTGGCGGTAGGCGATGAAATCCTCGAGCATCTCCTCGAGTGTGCCAGCCACCTCGTCGAGCGCGTCCAGGTCGGCGCTGCTCGGCGCGCTCGGCTGCGAGTACCGCCACGCCCAGCTCGACCGCCAGTCGCTGGTCGCATGTCTCGCGCCACTGTGCGAGCATCAGCTCGGAGGGCGGGTCGCTGGGCGGCTGGGGGTCTGACACGAACGTGCCGCCGCCGCGCCCGCGCGTGGCGAACACGTGGCCGCTCTGGCTCAGCGCCGTGAGCGCCTGGCGTAGCGTTGAGCGCGCGATCCCCATACGCGTGCACAACTCGCGCTCGGCCGGCAGTCGCGCGCCGGGTGCCAGCAGTCCGAGCTTGATCGCCGTGCCGAGGCGATCGACGGTCTCCTCGAAAGCTGTCTGCGAGCGCACCGGAGCGAACACCGCATCCGGTGGGCGTGAGCACCCCCGCCGCAGCTCTATCCTCGGCTCTGCCCGCCATCGCTCTCCGGCTCCCACAGGTTCACAGTCGCTCGAATCCACGTACGCGCTCCCAGTCTGTCACGGCCGACTGGAAGCTCGCAAGCTCAACATCGGCCGCGTTGAGGTAGTGCGCAACGACATCCTCGCCGAACGCCTCCCGTGCGACGTCGCTCGCGGCGAACAGCTCGCGCGCGTCGTGCAGCGTCGCCGGCAGGCGCGGGCGCTCGCGCGCGGCGTACGCGCTGCCCTCGAGCGGCGGCTCCAGCTCGAGCCCCGCGTCGATCCCATGCAGCCCAGAGGCGATGATCGCGCTCAGCGCGAGGTAGGGGTTCAGGTCGGCGCCGCCGACGCGGTTCTCGAAGCGCAGCGACGGGCCGTGGCCGACGACCCGTAGCGAGCACGTGCGGTTGTCGTGACCCCAGGCGACTGTCGTCGGGCGCGAAGCTGCCAGCCGCATAGCGCTTGTAGGAGTTGATGTGCGGCGCCAGCAGCAGCGTCATCTCGCGCAGGCAAGCGAGCTGGCCGGCGAGGAAGGAGTGGAACAGCGACTCGTCCCGCGCGAACAGCGGTCCCTGCTCGAATCGGCGAGAGAGAAGTGGATGTGGCACGAGTTGCCCTCGCGCTCGTCGAACTTGGCCATGAACGTGATCGCCATGCCCTCCTCCGCAGCGATCTCCTTCGCGCCGTTCTTGTAGACCACGTGCTCGTCGGCGGTGCGCAGCGCGTCCGCGTAGTGGAAGTTGATCTCGTGCTGGCCGAAGTTGCACTCGCCCTTGGAGTCCTCAACGACCATCCCCGCCGCGACCATGCTGTTGCGGATGCGGCGGATCAGCGGCTCAACGCGCGCGGTGCCCAGCAGCGAGTAGTCGACGTTGTAGAGGTTCGCCGGGTCGAGGTCGCGATAGCCCTTGTGCCACGCCTGCTCGTACGTGTCCTTGAACACCAGGAACTCGAGCTCCGTGCCCGCGTTGGCGCTCCAGCCGCGCTCGGCCAGGCGCGCGAGCTGGCGGCGCAGGATCTGGCGCGGGGAAGCCACCACGTCTGAGCCGTCCGGCCAGGCGACGTCTGCCAGGCACACGACCGTTCCCTCCTGCCACGGCACCGGGCGCAGCGTGTCGAGGTCGGGCTTCAGCACCATGTCGCCGTAGCCGCCCTCCCACGAGGACATCGCATAGCCGTCCACCGTGCGCATGTCCACGTCCACCGCCAGCAGGTAGTTGCAGCTCTCCGCGCCGTGCTCCACGACCTCCTCCAGGAAGTGCGTAGCCGTCAGGCGCTTGCCCTGCAGGCGCCCCTGCATGTCGGTCATCGCCAGCAGTACCGTGTCGATGGTGCCCAGCGCGACCGCCTCAGCCAGTTCCTCGAGTGTCACGATCGTGAAGGTACTGCAGTAGAACCTCCAACGCACAGCGGTGGCGACGCGAGTGCGCCGAGCCCCGACGCTCCGCTGGTCAAGCTCGATGAGCGCCAGCTCGGCGTGCTGCGGCGCGTGGGGCGCGAGTGGGGGAGGGTGTGCGGCAACCCAGAGGTGTGGCGGCGCGCGCTGCCCGTCGATCCGGGCTCCGCCAGCTACCCCGCCTCCACCGACATTCGCCCTACGCGCTTCGGGCGCTTCGTGCCCGTCCAGAGCGAGTCGCCGCCCGAGGTGCGGGCCACAGCGGAGACGGAGGCGGAGCCATCGACGCTCGGCCACGTCGGCTATCGGCTGCGGCGCGCGCTACTCGGGCCGCCGCTGCGCAGCACCGCGATCGCGCGCGAGCGGATGCGCAAGCTGGTGGCGCTGCCGGTGCTCTCCGCGGATGCGCTCTCCTCGGTCGCCTACGGGCCCGAAGCGATGCTCGCGATCCTCGTGCTGGCGGGCAGCGGGGGCCTCAGCTACTCGCTGCCGATCGCCGCCACGATCGCCTTCCTGATGCTCGCCGTCGGCGTGTCCTACCGCCAGACGATTCGTGCGTATCCCCACGGCGGCGGCTCCTACATCGTTGCCACCGACAACCTCGGCCGCACCCCCGGGCTGGTTGCCGCCGCCGGCCTGATGACCGACTACATCCTCACGGTCGCCGTATCGGTCGCCTCCGGCCTTGAAGCGGTCACCTCGGCGATCCCGTCGCTCGCTCCCGACGCGGTCGCGATCGGCGTGGGCGTGATCGTGGTGCTGCTCGCCGGCAACCTACGCGGCGTGCGTCAGGCCGGCGCGCTGTTCGCCGCGCCCACGTACGCGTTCATCGGCGCGATGTTCGTGCTCGTGGCCGTCGGCCTGATCAAATCCGCCGGACACGGATTTCACGCGACGCCGAGGCCGCCGCTGACCGCCACCGAGGGGGTGGGCGTGCTGCTGGTCCTGCGCGCGTTCGCATCCGGGTCGACCGCGATGACCGGCATCGAGGCGATCTCAAACGCCGTGCCGGTGTTCAAGCCAACCGAGTGGCGCAACGCGCGCACGACCCTCACATGGATGGCCGGGCTGTTGATCGTGCTGTTCGCGGGCACGATCGCAATGGTCCAGCTCGGCGGCATCGTGCCAAGCGCGCACGAAACGGTGCTCTCGCAGCTCGCCCACCGCAGCTTCGGCTCGGGCCTCATGTATCCCGTCACGCAGGCCGCCACCGCGGCGATCCTGCTGCTGGCCGCCAACACCGCCTACAACGACTTCCCCCGCGTGCTGTTTCTGCTCGCGCGGGACTTCCAGGCGCCGCGGCTGTTCCTGCGCATGGGCGACCGCCTTGCGTTCAGCAACGGCATCGTGCTGCTGTCGCTGGTCGCGGCCATCATCTTCGTGGCGTTCGGCGGCAAGACCGGGTCGCTGATACCGCTCTATGCCGTCGGCGTGTTCCTCGCGTTCACGCTCTCCCAGACAGGGATGGTCATGCACTGGTGGCGCGGGCGCGATCCGGGTTGGCGGCGGAGCCTCGCCTTCAACGCCACCGGCGGGCTGCTGTCGGCGATCGTTTTCATCACCGCCGGGATCACCAAGTTCACCGAGGGGGCGTGGGTCTCGCTGGTCGTCGTGGGGCTGTTCGTGCTCGTAGCGACCAGCATCCGCCGCCACTACGAAACCGTTGCCAAAGCGATCGCGCTGCATCCCTACACGATCGAGCTGCCCAGCCGCGCCATTGTGCCGAGCGCCCGTGGTGGCGTTGCCGCTGGAGGGTCAGAGGGGAAGCAGCAGGGTGTCGCGGAGGAGCCACGCAAGCGTGACGCGGAGAGCGAGGAGACTCCCGAGCAGATCCACCATCTGGTGCTCGTGGCGGTCGCGTCGCTCGACCTTCCCAGCATGCGCGCCATGGCCTACGCGGCATCGCTGCAGCAGCCGGTGCTCGCGCTGCACGTCAGCCCCAGCGACGAGGAGGCGGAGCGCTTCGGCGAGTACTGGCGTACGTGGGGCGATCACCTGCCGATGGAGGTCGTCGTCTCGCCCTACCGCGCGATCGTGGCGCCGATGGTCAACTACATCGAGTCGCTGCACCGCCAGAGCCCCGAGCTGACGCTTACAGTGATCCTGCCGGAGATCGTCGTGCGCCACGCCTGGCAGCGCGTCCTGCACAACGGCACCGCGCCGCGCCTACGCCGCGCGCTGCGGCCGCTGCCGAAGATCGTGGTCACGACCGTCCCGTTCCATCTGCCGCGGTGAGGGCTATGGTGAACGAATGTCGCGTGTATCTCCGTCGCTGATCGAGTTCCCCGCCGATGATCCCGAGCGGGCGCGGCGGTTCTGGGCGGGGCTCCTCCAGGAGGAGCTGGCGGAGCGCGGGGAGTCCGAAGGTGAGGGCTGGCAGACGCGCTCGGACGCTGCCGCGGTGGGCGTGCACGCCCGCGGGCGCGGGCCGGGCGATTCCTTCTCGCTGCCGTACTTCTCTGTCGCCGACCTCGCCGAGGCGCTCGAGCGGGTGCTATCGCTCGGGGGCAGCGTGGTTCACCCGGGAGAGCGCTGGGCGATCTGCAAGGACTCAGAGGGCAGCCCCTTCGGGCTCGCGGGGCCGCCGCCCGCGTAGTAGCTCACGCACTCGCGTTGCCCGCTCGGGGCTCAGGGTGTCTTTCCCGCGGTCGGGTCCTCAGGCGGGCGCGCCGCTCGACAGGCCCACAAGCTCGGCGCTGCGCTCCCATAGGCCCGCCGCGAGCGTGTCGTCCTGGGCCTGGGCGCTGGGGGCCTGCACCTTCTCGTCGACCACGTACTCGCCATCCAGCTCAGACGCGCCGTGGGAGACCGCAAGCCACACGAGCGACTTGGCACCGCGCTTGGGCGAGCGGAAGAAAGGCCCGCCGAGCGTCGTGAGGATCTTCCACACCCCGTTGTCGTTCTTGCCGAAGCCGGTGCGGACGACGCCCGGGTGAAAGCAGTTGGCGTGTAGCTCCGGCGCCCGTTTGGCCAGCTCACGGGTGAAGAGGATGTTGCACAGCTTGGAGGTTCCGTACACCTTCATCGCCGCGTAGGACTTCTCAGACTGCAGGTCGTCGAGATCGAGAGTGCCCGCTTTGTGGGCGTCGGAGGCGGTCGTCACGACACGCCCGCCGTGCAGGCGCTCGCGCAGCAGGTTCGTCAACAGGAACGGCGCCAGATGGTTCAACGCGAAGGTCTGCTCGAAACCCTCGGAGGTGACTTTGCGCGAAGCGAACAGCGCCCCGGCGTTGTTGGCGAGCACGTCGATGTGTTCATAGCGAGCGCTGGCCTCCTCAGCCAGGGCGCGGACGCCGCTCATCAGCGTCAGGTCGGCGACGTGTTCGTGGATCGGTGCGCTGCCACCCACAGCCTGCGCTTCGGCTGCCACCGCTTTCACGCGCTCGGGGTCGCGGCCGACGAGCGCCAGCTCGACCCCCTCGCGCGCGAGCTCAATCGCGGCGGCCTGGCCGATGCCGCGGGTCGCTCCGGTGAGAAGCACGAGCGTCACGCCTGCGACTCTACAACTCCACGGCCCCTGTTGGGATAATGCGCACATGGCATATGACGAGGATCTCGCCAACCGCATCCGCGAGCTTGTCGGGATGGAGAAGGGCATCAGCGAGAAGCGCATGTTCGGCGGCCTCGCGTTCCTGATCAACGGCAACATGTCCGTCAGCGTCAGTGGCCAGGGGGGCCTCTTGCTACGG
Organism: uncultured Solirubrobacteraceae bacterium; assembly: GCA_963752865.1. Taxonomy (GTDB): domain Bacteria; phylum Actinomycetota; class Thermoleophilia; order Solirubrobacterales; family Solirubrobacteraceae; genus Palsa-744. The sequence continues at coordinate 18,482 of CAVVZU010000003.1, read as the reverse complement.
GCCGATCCGGCCGAGACCGCCTCGCTGTTGCGCAGCGAGCACACGCGGCCGTTTGAGATGCGCGGCCGTGCCATGCAGGGATGGCTGCGCATCGACGAGGCGGGCGTGCGCAGCAAGCGCCAGCTTGAGCGCTGGGTCGCGCACGGGGTCCAGTACGCGCGCTCGCTGCCAAGCAAGTGAACAGGCCGCCCTGGCAGGGCGACCGCCGTGCAAGCTGACGCGCCGACAGCCGATGGACCAGTGCTAACTACGCAGGGGTGATAGGCGCGCGCCGTCGACATGGGCGCCTAAGGGAATTAACCTTTAACGGTTTAGTCCCTTCGGGGCATGGTCAAGATGTGCATGCGTAGTTTCCCCCGACTCAAGTGATCATTATCTTGGACCGATACCAATATCACGAATTTAGTGGTTAACAACGGTTCGGCTATAGGCGCCGTTCCCCCTCCAAGAAAGCGGTCCCATGTTCCTCAAGCGCTTCGTCACTTCGTCGGTACGCAACCAGCTCCTTGCCGGCTTTCTCGTCGTCATCGTGGCCTTCGCGATCGCGCTGGTGATCGCCATCAGCGGCGTATCGTCGGTCTCGGCGACGGTCCGCAAGGGCGACGGTGCCGCGAAGCTCGCCGACGAAGTGAGCTCGTCAGCCCGGAACATGGCCGGCTCGCAGCTGCTGGTTGCGCTCAGTGGCGCCAAGGAGATCGCCAATCACGAAGGAGACGTCGCGAGCTTTAGGGCGGTGTACAAGCGGCTGATCGAAGGCGCGGTCTCCGGTGCTGACAACGTCGACCAGGCACGGTTCGAAGCCGCGTTCAAGAAGTGGAGTGCGCTCGACCGACAGGTCGATCAGCTTGCCCTCAAAGGTGTCACGCCGGCGCTGGTAGCGCTCGCGACCGGGCCGGCCAACGACGCGACCGATGGCCTGTCGGAAGCGCTGGAAAGATATGCGACGCTACGCCAGCACGAGGCCGACAGCTCGGCGAGCTCCTCGGAAACCTCGACGCTCGTGCTCGTGCTCGTGCTCGCTCTGGCCGCGCTCGCCGCGGCGCTCGCCGCCGCGCTGTGGCTCTCGCGCGGGATCGTCAGCGGGCTTAACGGTGTGGGGGAGCGGCTTAGCACGCTCGACGAGCACTCGCTCAACGATCTTCGTGATGGGCTGGCGGCGATCGCCGACGGGACGTTGACGGTGGACGTCACCTCCGAGGTCTCACCGCTCGAGAACACACGCAACGATGAGATCGGTGAGCTGGTCGGCACGTTCAACGCGATGCTCGAGAAGACCCAGGCATCGATCATGGCCTATGGGCAGATGCGTGAGCAGCTTCGCGCCGCCCTCGGCGACCATTCCAGCCTGGAGGCGTTGCTCGAGCGGATGCAGACGCTGGAGGCTCATTGCCTGGCGGATCTGAAGGGTGGCTTGGAGTCGATGGCTGGTGGCGATCTCACGGTAACGGTGAAATCCATCACTGAGTCGGTGCCTGTCGAGGCTGGCGCGAGCGCAGGACGGCTGGCTGAGATCTTCAACGCGATGCTTGGCAGCGTGAAGGCGGCGGTTGGTGGCTATGAGGATATGCGCGGCAAGCTGACCGGGGTGCTCGGCGAAGTAACCCAGACCTCGCAGACGGTGTCTGCCGCCTCGCAGCAGATGGCCTCAACCAGTGAGGAGGCTGGTCGTGCAGTCGGTGAGATCGCGCATGCGGTCGGTGATGTCGCGGCCGGTGCTGAGCGGCAGGTCGGCTCGGTTGAGAGCGTTCGCCTCGTGATCGAGGAGGTCGCAGAGGCGACCCGTCAGTCGGCCGATCAGCTTTCTGAAACCGGAGAGGCTGCTCGTCAGGCAACAGACATCGCGCAGGGCGGCATCGAGGCCGCTGAGAAGGCGTCTGAGGCGATGGCCGCTGTCGCCGAGGCTACTGGTGCGGCGTCGGAGCGGATCAGTGAGCTTGGTGAGAAGTCCGAGCGGATCGGTGGGATCGTCGCGACGATCACAGGCATTGCCGAGCAGACGAACCTTTTGGCGCTCAATGCCGCGATCGAGGCTGCGAGGGCTGGTGAGCAGGGCCGAGGGTTTGCTGTTGTGGCAGAGGAGGTTAGAAAGCTCGCCGAGGATTCACAGCAGGCAGCCGCATTGATCGAGACGCTTATCGGGGAGATCCAGACCGAGACGCACCGTGCTGTTGAGGCGGTCGAGCTGGGTGCGCAGCGCACCGAGGATGGCGTGCACACGGTCGATGAGGCGCGCGGGAAGTTCGAGGAGATCGGCGGTTCTGTGAGCGATATGAACCAGCGCATCACCGAGGTGACGACCGCGATGGCGCAGATCAGCGCCTCCACGCAGGGGATTCTCGAAAGCGTCTCTGACGTCGCGGCCGTTGCCGAGGAGAACTCGGCCTCGACAGAGGAGGTCTCTGCATCAACTGAGGAGACTGCTGCCTCGACTGAACAGATCTCCGCTTCTGCGCAGAGCCTTGCCGGTACCGCCGAGCACCTCGATGAGCTCGTCGGTCAGTTCACGCTTAGCGTCGCCTGAGCCGATTCGCGCAGCGCTCAAGGGCACGAACCTAAATTCCGTTATTCGGATTAGCTCTTACAAACTGATCTCTGTGATCACCGAACGATAGAAAGCGAACCTATGTTCCCCAAGCGCCTTGTAACCTCGTCTGTGCGAAACCAGTTGCTCGCCGGCTTCATTGCGGTGATCATCGTGTTCGTCATCGCGCTGGTTATCGCAGTCAGCGGCATATCCTCGGTCGCCTCGACGGTGCGCCGTGGATACAGCGCTGCGGCAACCGCCGAGGCAGCGAACGGCGCGGCACAGAACATGGCCGACTCGCAGACCGTCAACGCCATTACGGGCGGCAAGTTCCTTGCCGTGCACGAAGCTGACATCAAGGAGTTCTACCTGGTGGCGAACGGGCTCCGTGCAGGGTCGAAGGCCTCCGCGGCCGAGGAGGCTGCCGGCAAAGGCGTCGAAACCGCAATTGCCGCCTGGACGGTGGCCAACAAGGAAATCGACACGCTCGCTCAGAAAGGCTACTCGCCGGCGCTCGTGAAGCTGGTCAGCACGCGCGGCAACGAAACCGCCGACGCTCTCTCGGCTTCGCTGAACGTTTATGCAACGGCGCGAGCGAAGGTGGCAAACGACCAGTCGAACTCGGCGAAGAGCTCGAAGACGCTGCTCGTGATCGTACTGTCGATCATCGCGCTTGTCGCGGCGCTGGGTGTCGGGCTGCTGCTCTCACGTGGGATCGCCCGCGCGCTGCGCAAACTGCAGGGCGCCGCGGAGACAATCGCCGAGGGCGACATCGACCACGACATCGTCGCCAGCGGAATCGCGGAGATAACCCCGGTCGAGGATGCGTTCGGTGAGATGACCGCGTACCTGAAGGAGATGGCCGACGCCGCGGATGAGATCGCCGCTGGGCACCTGAACGTCGAGGTGCGGTCGCGCTCGGAGCGCGACCGCCTCGCCAACGCGTTCGTCGCAATGAGCTCCGTGTTGCGTGATGGGCTGGGCGACGAGTCGTGCCTGGAGGCGCTGGTCGAGCGTATGCAGTCGCTGCAGGAGGGTGGCCTGACCAATCTGCAGGGCGCCCTCGAGTCGATGGCCAATGGTGATCTGACGTTGACGGTGAGCGATCAGACAACGCCGGTACCGGTGAAGGCGGGTACCAATGGTGGTCGTTTGGCTGAGATCTTCAACGCCATGCTCCACAGTGAGCAGTCAGCGGTCGGGAGCTATGAAGGCATGCGTGGCAAGTTGACGGGGATGCTTGGTGAAGTGACCCAGACCTCGCAAACTGTTTCGGCGGCTTCGCAGCAGATGGCGTCCACGAGTGAGGAGGCCGGTCGCGCGGTCGGTGAGATTGCACACGCTGTTGGTGATGTGGCGGCTGGTGCCGAGCGCCAGGTGAGCTCGGTTGAGAGCGTGCGGATCGTGATCGAGGAGGTCGCGGAGGCTACCCGTCAGTCCGCCGACCAGCTCTCCGAGACCGGCGCGGCCGCACGGCAGGCCACGGATATCGCGCAGGGCGGTATCGAGGCTGCGGAGAAGGCCTCCGAGGCGATGGCGGCGGTGGCTGAGGCGACGGGTGCGGCGAGTGAGCGGATCAGCGAGCTTGGTGAGAAGTCCGAGCGAATTGGTGGGATCGTCGCGACGATCACCGGGATCGCCGAGCAGACGAACCTGCTGGCGCTCAACGCCGCGATCGAGGCTGCAAGGGCTGGTGAGCAGGGCCGTGGGTTTGCCGTCGTCGCGGAGGAGGTCAGGAAGCTCGCCGAGGACTCACAGCAGGCGGCCGCATTGATCGAGACGCTGATCGGTGAGATCCAGACCGAGACGCATCGCGCTGTCGAGGCGGTTGAGCTCGGCGCCAAGCGCACAGAGGATGGCGTGCACACGGTCGATGAGGCGCGGGAGAAGTTCGAGGACATCGGTGGCTCGGTGAGCGATATGAACAAGCGCATTACCGAGGTGACCACCGCGATGGCGCAGATCAGCGCCTCCACGCAGGGGATCTTGGAAAGCGTGTCCGACGTGGCGGCTGTCGCCGAGGAGAACTCAGCGTCGACGGAGGAGGTGTCGGCTTCGACGGAGGAGACGGCGGCGTCGACTGAACAGATCTCGGCCTCTGCTCAGAGCCTTGCTGGTACTGCCGAGCACCTCGATGAGCTCGTCGGCCAGTTCGTGCTCACGGCCGTGTAGACCCCTCGAAGGAGGGGGCTGGTAGAGCACGCGACGCGCTTGCGTGCTCTACCAGTTGAGTGAGCGCGTCATCGATGTCGTGGGCCAGCATGTTGACGTCGGGAAGCGCTTGGGGATCGGCATATACGCCGAAGCACGCCTGGTCGTGCACGGTGGTCATGCCGATCGAGACCGCATGGTGCTCGGCCAGCGGAACCACCGGGTAGGCGGCCTGTAGTGGGCAGCCGAGCATGTAGGTGGGCAGGGGAGGACCAGGGATATTGGATACGACCAGGTTGAATGCGCGGGGGCTGGCGATCAATCGCGAGAGCGTTTGCTGGACCGCTACCGGCGTGCGTGCGGCGGCCTTGAGCACCAGGTCGGATCCTTCCGGCTCACCGTCCCGCTTGCGCTGGCTCATCGCGGCATGCACTCGATATAGGCGAGCGACCGGGTTGGGCTCGTCTGCGGGAAGCTCGGTGAATACGAACGAGATGTGGTTACCGAGGACATCGTCGGCGCTGCGCACACTGACGGGGACCATCGCCTTGAGCGCGACCGGCTGCTCGCCGCGCCGGATCAGATAGGTGCGTATGCCTCCGGCGACCGCGGCGAGGATCACGTCGTTGATGGTCGTGCCGCAGCTGCGTTTGACTGCCCGTAGGTCGGCGAGGGGGCGCTGCGTCCAGGCCAGGCTGCGTAGGGGCGAGAGCTGCCCATTCAACACGCTCGCGGGTGCGCTGCTGAACAGGTGGTGAAGTGCGCGGGTTACTCGCATGGCGCCCGCGGCGGTCTCTCGCGCCGTGGGAGCAGGTGCGGCCACGGCGCGTGCCGAGAAGCGCACTAGGTCGAGCTGCTGAGCGAGGAGATCGCGTAGCCCGCGGACCAGCAGTCGCTCGCCTCCTGGCTCCGGCGGGGCGCGCCAGCTGTCCGGATCGCAGGGGGCAGGCTCGGGCGTGTGGTCAAGCAGCAGCGAGGCTAGCTCCACCGCCGCGAGACCGTCGACCATGCAGTGATGACTCTTGCCGACGATCGCGAACTGGTGCTCCTGCGGGTTCTCGCAGATCCACATCTCCCACAGCGGGCGGTCGCGGCGAAGCGGTATCGACAGCACCTCGTTGGCCAGATGCGCGACCGGACCCGGCGCCCGGTAGACATGACGATCGACCGAGAATGCAGGGTCATCGATCCACTCCGGTGCATGCAGGCCAAACGGCACGGGCGCGAGCTTCTGCCGGTAGCGCGGTGCGTGAGCCAGCCGTCGCTCGATGTGATCTCGTAGCTCGCGGAAGCTCGGCAGTCGACCGTCGGTGGGCGCCGAGAACACCGCCACCCAACCGACGTGCATGTGCGCAGTGGGTGTCTCCACCGCGAGGAACGATGCGTCGAGTGCAGACAGGCGCAGGCTGGTCATCCTGCCAGCACCGCCTGTGCGTGGACTCGCGGAACCTGCGTTACCCGGCGGGGCAATGCTGTCGCGCCTGTTGCGGCGCTGGCCCGTGGTATCTGCCGTCGCCCCCACTCGGCGGCGAGCGCGAACTGGACGAGCTGGTCGAAGTAGCTGTGCAGTGGCGCGGGATGGATGCCGGTCCCACCAAGCGCCACGCGAGTACGGCGATCGTCATACGCGACACGCATAGCGAAGTAGGGGAAGAAGATCTCACTGCGCGTGAGGGCCTTCCGGTAACGCTCATCGTGCGCGGCGCGAACGAGCAGCGGGTGCACCAAGCGCCGATACAGCGACGGGTCGATCAGGCGGGGAGATGGACGGCCAAAGAAGCTCGTCGCGAGCTCGACCAGCTCGCCGACGCTGCTTGCGTGGCTTCCCGCCGTGAGGTGGAAGGTGCTGCCCTCTGCCTCCGGAGCTTGGCTGAGCGCGAAGACCGCATCGGCCACGTAGTCGACCGGCACGACGTCAACTGGTGCATCACGGCGTGCGGGCAACGCCGCATAAGCACCGCGCGCAAACGCGCGCAGCGGCCAGTAGAGCACATTGAACGACGCCGTCCAGCCGCTGTCGCGCTCGCCGACGACGATGCTCGGGCGCAGCACAGTGACAGGCAAATGCTCTCGCAAGCGGCTAACGACACACTCCGCCTCGAACTTCGACTGCTCATAGGTGTTGCGAAAGCGCTGGCCCACGTCGAGATCGTCCTCGCTGAAGCACCCCGTATGTTCACCCGCGACGTATGCGGTGGATATATAGGAGAAGCGTCGTAGGCCACCACGTGAACGACAGCGATGTGCGAACTCGAGCACGCGCTGGGTGCCCTTCACGTTGATCGCACGCGCAGCCTGGAGATGGAGATCAAACGAGACCGTCGCCGCACCGTGCACGACCTCGCTCACCTGCTCGGCGAGATGGTCGAGCCCACCGCGAATGCCCAGGGCTGGGCGTGTGATGTCGCCACGTACGGCGACCACTCGCTCAGCATGGGGGTGCTCAGGACCGAACAGACACAGCAGCACACGCTCCATGCGGGCCGCGGCCTCGCGATCATCTGGGCCGCGCACGAGTGCATACACGCGGCGATCGGTGTGCTCCAGGTAGCGCGCAAGCAGCTCCATGCCCACGAACCCCGTGGCACCCGTCAAGAACACTCCATCTGTCATCTGATCCCCGGTTCCCGGTGGCTGTAGAGCGACCGTTTCTCACGCCAAAGGCGTCACCCGTGCAACGGACCAGCGCATTGCGGCCAGCATGTGACCGCGAACTTCGTTCCGTCCTCTAAGGCGTAATCCCAACGGCGATACTTGACCGCGTATGTGGAATCACTGTGTCTCGAACAATACGCAAAAAGGGAGCAACTCATGCGCCCCTTCCGGGCTGTTCCCTGCAAGCTCCGAACTTTTTTTTATCTGTCCTATCGCGGAGCGAGAGTCCGCCGCTTTTCGTCGAGCATGCCGCTTATCAAGTCTCGTCTGCTTCGAGTCTCTCCAGCTCCGCTCGCCAGCTACCGCGCGCGTGCTCGATACCGGACGGATCGTTCATGAGCTGCCTTTGCCAGTTGGCCGCCATGCCAAGCGCGTTCAGCCTGAAGGCGGCAGCGGCCGGGTCGAGATCGGCACGCATCGCGCCCGCCGCAACTGCCGCCTCGAGGTTGGCTTCGAGCACGGCGATCCACTCACGCATGACGTCTTGCACCGCATCGCGAAGGGGGCCCGGTCGGCCGTCCATCTCCGCGGAGGCGGCGCACAGGAAGCAGCCACCCGCGAACACATCGGCGCCGAGGTAGTCCCACCAGGCCTCGCCGATTGCCCGCAGTCGCGGTAGGCCGACGTCGCTGGAAAGCGCGGGTGCGATGACATGGTCGATCAGGATCGCCCGTGCGGCTGCGAGCGTGGCGAGCTGCAGCTCTTCCTTTGAGCCGAACAACGCATGCACGCTGCTCTTGTGCGCGCCAAGGTCCGCAGCAAGAGCGCCGATGGTGAGGCCTTCCAGGCCATCTCGAGAGGCCAGCTGCACGGAGCGCTCGAGGATGGCGGTGCGGCTGCGCATCCCCCGCGCCCGTCGTCCGTCGCTTGGCCCTGGTTGCGGCGCGGGCGTGACGAGAGGCTCTGGGGTATTCGTCACCAGTGCTTCTCCGGTCTGGCGTTGGAAGGTCCGGGATGCAATGCCCCGGGTCCGGCCGCTCGTGAGATCAAGCCTTCATCCTATCTAAGAACAATACGAACGATCGTCTATATTATTTGACTCATGACCGGGTGAGTTCCGCGTGGCGCGAGGTCGACGCGAGCGAGGAGGCGATGAGATTCATGGATAGGAGGATCGAAGCGGACGACCAGCTGGAGGATTTCGATCCTCGGGCGATCACCTTGGACGGCATCACGAAGCTGGTGCACGTCACAGGCAGCGGACCGGCGGTAATCGTGATGGCAGAGATGCCGGGCATCAGCCCTCATGTCGCCCGCTTCAGCCGCTGGGTCAGGGACGCTGGGTTCACCGTGTACATGCCCTCGCTGTTCGGTCGCGACGGCGCGGTTCCGGGCGTGGAGGAGGGCACCGCGACCTTCCGGCGTGTCTGCGTGAGCGCCGAGTTCCGTGCGTTTGCCGCCAACGAGTCGAGCCCGGCAACCGTGTGGCTGCGGGCGCTTGCGCGGCTGGCACACGAGCAGTGCGGCGGTCCGGGCGTGGGCGCGATCGGCATGTGCTTCACTGGCAACTTCGCGCTGACGATGATGCTCGAGCCGGCGATGCTCGCACCGGTCCTCTCCCAGCCGTCGCTGCCGCTGGATGACCCCGCCGGCCTGGAGATCGCTCCCGAGGAGCTGGCCGCCGTGCGGGCGCGCCTGGAGCGCGAGGATCTGACGGTGATGGCCTACCGCTTCAAGGGAGACCCGTTCTGCAGGGCGCAGCGCTTCGCCGCCTACTCCCAGGCGCTCGGCGATCGCTTCGTGGCACGAGTGCTGCCCGACAGCGCGGCCAACGTCCAGGCGCCGCCGTTCTTCGAAGAGGTTGTCGGTCGCCCCCACAGCGTCGTGACGGCCCACCTGATCGACGAAAAGGGCCAGCCCACGATTGCCGCGCGCGATGAGATCCTCGCGTTCTTTGCTGAGCGGCTGGCGGGATGATCGAGGCTGTCGCCCGAGGAGCCCGCACGCCGGGATCCCATGCTGAGGTGCTTCAGGCGAGCACGCACGGTCGCGCTATTGCAGGTAACCCTCCACGGTTCCCGCGTCGCGCACCGAGGCATCGTCAGGGCTCTCATGAAACTCACGCCGCGCGCGGCGCTGGCGCAGGAGATCCCAACAGCGGTCCAGCTCTACCTCAATCGCTGTCAGGCGCTCGTGCTTATCGGGAGATCGAGACTCCTCGCTCAGCTCCAGAATCGCGTGCTCTTCCTGAACCAACTGCTCGATCTTGTTCTGGACACCTTCGTCATCCATGGCTCCTCCTTGGAGGTCGGTCGAGGGACGCCAACATCATTGAATGGTAGGCACCGACTCGCGCTAGCTCTTGTGCTGGCTGGCCGAGCCCCGGCGATTGGAGCGCGGTAGGATCGGTGCGTGCCCCGCCCCGAGCTCATCGATGAGGTCGCCAACGAGCTGGACAGCTGGCCCGGCGTTCGTATCGAGCCTCGTTCAGACGGTGCTCACGTCGTGCGTTACGAGCACCTCGAGCTGGGCGTGCTCGATCGCGATCGTGGCATAGCGGAGCTACGCTTCTCACATCCCGAGCACGACGATCTCGTCGCACACGGGGACGCCGAGCCGGACGCCGCAAGGCCCGATTCGGATGTGGTCAGTCACAGCGTCGACGGGCCCTCGGACGTAACGGCCGTGCTCGAGCTGTTCGACCGCCGCTACCGCGACCTACGCGGCGAGGACGATCCGTATAGCTCCGAGGACCCGGCCTGAGGCAGCGTGCGCCGATGAACCATCTTCTCCGCTCGCAAGCGCCGATTACCGACTCCGGCTGGGAGCTCCTGGACACAGAGGCAAAGCAGCGATTGGCTCCGGCGCTTGCCGCACGCAGGCTCGTCGACTTCTCCGGCCCGCACGGCTGGGAGCACTCCGCCACCAACCTCGGACGCACCGAGCCGCTCGCCGCCTCACCGCAGGAGGGTGTGTCCGCCCTGAAGCGTCGTGTGCTGGCGCTAGCTGAGCTGCGGGCTGACTTCACGGTCTCCTTGGCGGAGCTTTCAGACCAGGAGCGTGGGGCACGGGACGTGGATCTCGCGTCGCTCGACGACGCCGCCCATCGCATCGCTGTCGCGGAGAACGTGGCTGTGTTCCACGGCTGGTCCGAGGCCGGGATCGCTGGGATCGTCGGTGCCTCGCCACACGAGCCGAAGCCGCTCGGCGAGGACCCCGAGCTGTATCCACGCGCGGTTGCAGGGGCTGTCGAGCTGCTCTTGGAGAGCGGCATCGGCGGGCCTTACGGCGTGGCGCTCGGACGCGAGCAGTACCGGCGTGTGGTCGAGACCGCCGAGCATGGCGGACACCTGCTGCTGGATCATCTACGCAAGATTCTCGACGGTCCGATCGTTTGGACGCCGGGTCTCGACGGCGCGGTCGTTCTCAGCCAGCGCGGTGGCGACTTCATCCTCGACTGCGGGCAGGACCTCTCCGTCGGATACCGGCGACACGATCAGCAGCTCGTCCATCTCTACATCGAGGAGAGCGTGTCGTTCATTGCCGTCACACCCGAGGCGGCAGTGACGCTGGCAGCGTGAGCCGTGCACCGGCACCCGCTCGGACTGTGGAAGGTCGTTGCCGACCTGCGCCGGAACCCGAGTGACGGGTTACTTGAACAGGGTTTCACCTACGAAACCGCCGGGGCGCGCGCCCGGCGGACAGGCGAAAATCGAGCTAGATGTGTGCAGAGTGCTGTGGTTCAGTGCGTCAGATTGGGCCAAGCGGCGCTGGATCGGGATGAACTGACGCGACGGACTGCGCGCAAACGCGATGAAGAACAGGCCGGCGTCGATCTGCCCGGAGCCAGGTTCTGTCGGTTCGGCGTAGGAATAGCCCCGGCGGAGGATGCGCTGTCCTCGGTTTTCGGAAGCGCTCGCGAGTCTAACGTGGCTGTCCGCGGGGATCAGAGGTTCACCCCGGGCGTTTGTGGCTGCAAGGTCGACGGGGTCATACTCCGTACGCGACCCGAGCGGCGCTCCCGTGAGCTTGCTGCGCCCGATGGTGCGCTGCTGGCCTTCGAGCGATGTCGAGTCCCACACGTCGAAGAGGATGCGGATGCGTTTGGCGACGAGATACGTGCCCCCGGTCATCCAGTCGGGGCCGTCGCCCGACTGTACCCACACGTACCTGCCCATAGCGGCGGTCTCCTCGGCACGAATGTTTTCAGTGCCATCCTTGAAGCCCATCAGGTTGCGCGGCGTCACCTGGGCGCGGCTGGTGCTGGAGGTTCGGCCGAAGCCGGGCTGTGACCAGCGCAGCGTCGCGTATTCGCGGCCCTCGCGGGTGAGTGTGTGCACGGCGTGGAACGCCACTTGTGGGTCGTCGGCGCATGCCTGCACGCATAGATCCCCGCCCGAAACGGCGGGGTCGATGTCCTCACCTCGAAACGCTGGGAGTTGCTGCAGCTCGATCGGCCTTCGGGCTGACGCCGCGAAGCCACTCTGTCTGCCGGGGCCGAACAGGCTTGGTCCGAAGCCAAATGTGATGGACAGGTTGCTCGCCGGTAGGCCGACTGCCTCGCCGGTATCGGTGGGCGCCGCTTCCGCGCTGTCACCTCCGGGCTCGTAGGCCCGGCCAGCCGTGAGCGTAGCCGCGACGGCACTCCAATGTTCCAGCAGTGTGCGCACTTCTTCGGTGCCCTCGCCGACGATGTCGAAGGCAGCGAAGTGCAGGTAATTCTGAGCAGGGGTTGCTACACCGGCTTGATGGGAGCCATAGAAGCTGACCCTTGCTGAGTCCGAGGTCGGCGCCGAGGATGAGGGGCTTGCGCTGAGAACGTGCTCCAGTCCTGCGCCGAGGCCGGCCGCCGCCGCCCCTCCGAGCAGCTGGCGACGGCTTATGCGCGGTTGCATATCCTGATTGTGCAGTCGATCAGCCGGAATCGAGCCAAGCCTACATGCGATCTAGCATTTGGAGGCGCTGATGACTTCTTTCGCAATTTCCACAATGCCTTCGGGGGTGTCGACGATCGTTTTGACAATGCTTTTGATCGTGCAGAGGTCTTCTTCGACTTCTTTTCCGTGGCCCTTTGGCGCAGCAGCGTTGACCGGACCACCTCCAACTTTTTCGCCTTCTTCTTCAGCGAGTTCGTGCAGCTGCGAGCACTCGTCCTTTTCGCAGGTTTCGGTTGGGTTGTAGGTTTTTTCGGGGAACAGGCCGAGCGGATCCCGCAGGTTGGTGGGGTCGTCATGAACAAACCCGTACAGGTTGACGCCGCTGCCTTCGAAGCCGATCGGGTCATTGGAGATGAACCGCGCAGTCTGTGGCTGGTAGTAGCGGGCGCGGTCGAACTCGAGACCATTGGCTTCCTCTTCGCCGCCGTCGTACTGGGCCGTGTTTGGCGAGGCCGTACCGCTGCTGGTCGCCGCCCCGAACGGATCATACGTATATTCGGTAGTGGTTGCGCCTTCGGCGTTGGTCAGTGCGAGCGTGCTTCCGGGCGGACTGAACGCTGCGCCGGTGCCCGCTTCAGATCCCCCGGGAGCTGTGTCGAGCAGACTTGACGTGCTCGAGGATGACGTTCGTGCGAATACTTCATTGAGACCGAGTCCATCGAGCAGCTGTGTCGATTGACCTGAAGTCGTTTCGCGTGCGGGGCTGAGACCGGCGTCTAGATAGCTCGTTTCCGTCGAGCCGACGGCGGTCGACATGCGCCGTCCAAACGGATCGTAGCTGTAGGTCCACGAGTTGGTGCCCTGTTTGACCCCCGTGAGCTGGTTGCGGTCGTTCCACGAGTAGGTGCCGAGGTTGTCTTCGGTCAGGTCGCCGTCGAGGTTGTATGTGAATTTTTTGCCTTCGCGCGTAAGGATCTCGTTGTCGGCGTCATATGTAGCTTCTGCGATCGCGGCGGGCAGGGTGGTTCGAGCCTCGCTCCCGGACTCTGTCGTTACACGGCCGAGTGCGTCGTGGCCGAGCTCCAGGTCGCCGATCCGTGCGCCTTTCGAGTTCGCATAGTTCACGCTGCTGAGTCGAGAATCCCCGTCATAGCCGTAGCTCTCGGTGTCGCCGTTGGGCAGCGTGGTGAGAGTGCGCTGTCCGTTGGGGTTGAGGTTGAACGAGGTGGTGCCGTTGGGCGTTTTGATAGCCGTGAGCTGTCCACCCGCATTGTAGGCGTAGGAGGCCTCTTCAGTGCCGTTGAGCGACATGGTTTCGCGTTGCCCGTCGGGGTTATAGGTATAGGCGACGCTCCCGTCCGGCCCTGATTCACCCGTCAGCCGATGAAATCCGTCGTAGGTGAACGTGAACGTACCGGCTCGTGAGTCTTTTACTGTGGACAGCTCGTTTTCGGGGTTGTAGGAGTACGACGTCGTGCTGGTTGGTTTGCCTTTGCTGACGATGCCATAGGCACTTTCTTCGAGTCGTCCAAGTCCGTCGTAGGCGAATGTGGAGGTTTTTCCTTCTGGATCGGTGACGGCGGTGAGCTGGCCGACGGCATTGTGTTCGTAGGTGGTTGTGCGTTTGAGCGCATCCGTCACCGATTCGAGCTGGTCCAGCGCGTTGTAGGTAGCTTTCTGGACGTTTTTCCGCGGGTCCGTGATCGCGATGATGTCGCCGTCAGCGTCGTATTCGTACGAGGTGGTGTCGTTCGCCCCGTCGGTTTCGCTCAGAAGCTCGTTGTCAGCGTCGTAGGCGAATTTCGTGACGTCCCCTTCGGGGTCACGCACCGAGGTGGCGTCGCCGGCGGCGTTGTAGCCGATTTCCCATTCGTGGCCGAGCGGGTCTGTGACGCCAGTGCGCTCGCCGCTGGTGTACCGGTAGCGAGTGGTCTGGCCTTCGGCGTTGGTGATGGAGGTGAGTTCGCCATCTGTGCCACGGCCAAACGTTGTGGTGTTGCCGAGCGGGTCGGTCTTGCTGATCAGGTTGCCGTGTTCATCGTAGCGATAGACGGTTGTGCGACCCATGGGGTCGGTCACGCTGGTTGGCTCGCCGAATTCGTTGTACATGCGCGTTGTGGTTAGTGGCGCCTGAGTGGCCGAGTACCGCGTTTCCGAAGTGGGATAGCCCGCAGTGTCGTAGGTGTAGGCGGTGGTGCCTTCGGAGCTCGTTATCTTCGTCACTTCACCGTCCGCTCCGCGCTGGTAGTCGCGCCACTGGGCGTTGGTGCCGGGATTGAAGGTTTCGGAGGCTGCAAGCCAGTCGTTGAAGTAGATGACGCGTTTATCGCCGACGGGATTGGTGGTGGTCAGGATGCTCGTTCCTTTGGCTTTGCATTCGCCGCATGGCCACGTGCGCTTGAACGTGTAGGTGCCTTTACCGCCCACAGTCTGCGAGACGACTTCGCCGCTGGCGTTGAATGTGTTGGCGACGAGCACGTTGCCACGCGCATTGGTGACGCTGGTCATCTCGTTGGCCGAGTTGTAGGCGTAGCGCGTGACGTGGCCGAGCGCGTCTGTGACACGGGCAAGCAGGCCTGCCGCGTTGTATTCGTAGTGGACCGTCTGACCGCCGCTGTCGGTGGCGCGTATGACTCGGTTGCTGCTGTCGTAGTTGAGGAAGATCGAGCGGTTGTGTGGCCCGCGGATTTCGCGGATCCGTCCGTCGACTCCACCTTCGCGGCTGAGCACGACGCGCTCGCCGTCGGGTGCTTCGATCGAGCTCGCCGGGGCGTAGTCCGGGAAGTAGTACTTCAGGCCGGTTTTCAGACGCAGGACCCAGCCACCCGAGCCGGTGTTCCAGTAGAGCTGCGTGCCCTGCCAGTAGCCGGGAGCGCCTTCGGCGGTGTAAACAGCTTCGGTGTAGCCGGATCCGGGCGAGGTGCGCACGAGCTTCACGGTGCCGCCATCAGGCAGGACGACGTAGGCGAGCCTGTAGTTTTCGGCGCCCCAGATGTGTATGTCGTAGACGCTTTGAGTTCCGATGCCGAAGCTGTAGGAGGTCGGGTCCCCCGGCCTGTAGACCTGGGTGAGCGAGATTGGCAGGTTGGCGTCGGGGACGCTCAGGTCCGTGTGCTGCCAGACGAAGAGTCCCGTCGCATCGTCCACGGGATCGCCGCCGCCGGCTCCCGATCCGGCCGGTGGTCCCTCTCCAGGCGGGGTTCCGCCGGTAGAGAGCATCGCCCCGGTGAATTCCCAGACCCTCACGCCAGGGTCGGGGACGACCTGCTTGCCGTTGGCGCTGACGGTGCCCTTGCCGTAGACATACCATCCGTGGTCGTGCGGGTTGTAGTTCCAGAAGTCCACGCGCTGGCCCGCGGGGAGGTGCCCCCAGTTCGGGTAGACGATCTGTGCGCCCTTGTTGAGGTATGCGCCGCCGGGCTGCACGGTGAAGTAGGTGGGCACGCCGGTGATGAATGGCGGCAGCGGGAATGGGGTGCGGTCCAGCGGAATTGCCGTGAGGTTGACGTGGCGCACAGCTGCTCCCGAGGCCGAACGCACGATCGTGCCGGCGGGAAGGCGTACTTCGAGGCCCGGGATGCTCGGGTTCGTGAGTGCGGTTTCGTGCTTGAGCGGGCTTTCGATGGTGCTGTCGCCAGCGGGGTCGAGCGGCGTCAGCCACACGGGATAGCCGAGGGGAGTGAGCTTGCCGGCCTCTGCTTCCACCGCAGTGGTGAAGCGGCCGTAGTCGGCGCCGGTGCGATTGGCGCTGGCGCCATCGATCACGAGCACCTGGTGGCCTGCCGGGATGCCATCGATCACAAAGCGTCCGGTCGAGTCGGTCTGCGTCTTGCGGGAGGAGCCTTCGATCGAGAGCGTGACGTGCGCGAGCGGGGTGCCGTCCACGTCGAGAACCTGGCCTGTTAGACCGGTGGTGCCGTGGGGCGCGGACAGCGGGCCTAGCTTGGTCCACGGCGATGGCGCGCGTTCGCTGAACCAGTCTCCGAAGCGTGTGTTGCGCGCAGCCGGTGTCCAGGTGCTGGGGTACGGTGAGCGATAGGTCGCAAGCGTCGCCTGCAGACTGTGCGAGCTGGTCGCATGCGTGGCAAGCGCCGCGTGCGCGGTTTGCGTGGTCGCCGTGCGGGTCGCGTTGGCAGAGCGCTTAGCGATGGCCGCGCGGCCCTCAGCCCTGCGCGCATCGCCTTCGAATGTGCCCCCGAGTTTGGCTGATTTACCATCGACGGTGACCGTGATCGTGCCCGAGGTGAACCCAGCTGGCACCGTGACTGTGATGTCCGTAGGAGTCACGCTGGCGATCGTCGCGGACACTTCGTTGAACGTGACCGAGTCGTGGGCGGGGTTGGTGTCGAAGTCAGTGCCGGTGAGATCTACCTTCGCGCCTGACGGAGCGTGTTTGGGGGTAGCTGCGAGGACGCTCAGGGTGGTGGCAGCGAAGCGCTGGATGCTCAAGAGGTTGCCGTTGGGGTCCCAGCTGTAGACGGCGGCGCCTTCGGTCGGACTGTCCACCAGCTTCAGCCTGCCGGCTTCTTCGTAGAGATAGCGAATGCCTGTTGTCGTGCCGGCAGCGACAACTTTGGTGAGCGCGGATTCGGCGCTGGAAGAGCCTTCGCTGTTGGTGGCAGTGACAACGACTCTGAGCGTGTGCGAGGCGTCTTCCTGCACTGGCACGTATGTCTGGGACGTCGCAGCCGAGATGTTCGCGCAGCCCGTGCCACCTTCGCTGCAGCGCTGCCATTGATAGGCGTAGGTGATCGGCAGGACGCCCCGCCAGCTGCCCGTTTCGGCGCTAAGCACTGCACCGACCTGCGCATACCCATGAACCGACGGGGCGGTGACGTCGTGCAGCACGGGATTTGTGACAGCGGCGGTCACGGTTGAGGTTGCGGGTTTGGTTTCGGCGCCGTTAGCGGCAGTCACGGTGACGCGCAGCGTGTGCCCGACATCCGCGCTCGCGAGCACGTAGGAGGCCGCGGTCGCCGATTCGATTGCTACGCATTCTGCTCCGCTGGCGTTGCAGCGTTCCCACTGGTATCGGTATGTGATGGTGCCGACGCCGCTCCATTTCCCGTTGCTGGTGGTCAGCGCGGAGCCGGATGTCGTTTCGCCGCTGATGGTGGGCGCGGTGGTGTTGCTGAGCGTGCCGTTCGCGACGGTGGTTGAGACGACCGCGGTCGTGAAGCTGTTGCCGGCGTTGTCTACGATCTTTGCGCGGAACTGGTATTCGCCGTTGGTCAGTTCGGTGGTGCTGATCGTGCAGCTGTAGGTGAACGCGATCAGCGGCTCTGTGAGCATTGTGCAGGCTGTTTTGAATTCGCTGCTACCCACCGCGGCGCGTTCGAGCGTCCACGTGTTCACTCCCGAGCCAGAGTCATACGCATAGCCGGAGACTTCGAGGCTGCCAGCGACGCTGGGGGGAAGCTGGTAGAGGCTGCCGAGCGGCGATGTGTTGTCGACGGCCACCGACACGGGGGTGCTCGTGTAGCTGTCTCCGGCGGTATCGAGTGCCAGCACGCGCATTTCGTACTGACCATCCGCGAACGCCGTCGTGGTCATCGTGCAGCCGTATTCGGATTCGTGGATGGGACTCGTCTGCGTCGGACAGGCATTCGACCAGGCGTTGCTTTCCGGCGCCGCGATCTGGACCGTCCAGCTGGCGATCGACGACCCTGTGGCTGTCGCTTTGCCCGTTAGCGACGCGGTTTTGGAGAGATACGCGGGAGGAGTGGTGAGCGTCGCAGAGACCTTCGCGTTGTTGATCTGCATAGCCACGGCGGGTGTGGTGAAGTTGTTGCCGGCCTTGTCGGTCACCACCGCATCGAGTTGATAGGCACCTTCGTGCAACGCGGTCGCGTTGAGCGTGCAGGAGTACGTGCTGCCGCTGGCCGGCGCAGTCTGGCTCGGGCAGGCGTTGCTCCATTCGCTGGATTCGTGTGGTGCCACACGCAGCTGCCAGGAGGCTACCCCCGATCCGCTGTCGGTGGCGGTGCCACTGACGGTCGGGTAACCCCCGACTTCGTGGGCGGGGGCGGTCACCGCTCCGGTCGGGGCCGTGTTGTCCACGAGTACCGTGATCGGGGTCGTGGTGGTGGATTCTGCGGGGCTGGCCGAGCTGAGCTTTGCGCGCAGTTCATAGCTGCCGTCGGGGTAGGAGCCGCTCGCGGTGTTCCACGTGCAGGAGAACGTTCCAGCGCCCGACAGCGATTCGCAGAGGTTGTGCCATTCGGATTTTCCTGCGTGTGTGATTTCAACGGTGCCGGTGACCGTCAGCGTGGCCGCGAGGCCACCTTCGCCGTGACCCTGAACCGTGACGGTCCCCGAGGCGTAGGGAAGGGCTT
>CAVVZU010000002.1:0-2945679 GCA_963752865.1 uncultured Solirubrobacteraceae bacterium | reverse complement strand
GTCCTCCCTGCAGCGTCGAGAACCAAATGATCACACCGCCTTCGGCATTCGCTTCGAACGCCGAGCCTTCGCGGAGGTTGTAGGTGCCGCTTGTCAGGCCGATGTGCCCGCCGCCTGCGAGCCAACTCCCTGACGAGATCACTTCTGTGCTGCTGCCGCCGGTGAGGTTGAGGGTGCCGGTCTGGGTGGTGAGGGTGCCTTGGTTGTTGAGGGGGGTGCTGATGGTGGCGGTGTTGGCAGAGCCGACGTTGACGTTAAAGGTGCCGTTGTTGGTTACGGCGGGGGCGGCGCCTGTTTCGCCGTTTTCGATCGAAGCGCGGTTGGAGCCTTCGATGCAGCTTTCTGGGTATGAGTCGAGGTTGAAGGTGCCGGCGTTTTCGAGCTTCGCGCCTTCGGTCATCGCGAGTTGGCCTGATGTTTTGCCGCCGGCGCTGCCCATTGTGATGGTGCCGTCGTTGACGAGTGTCGCACCACCATTCACATAGAACTTCGTGCAACTCGACGGAGTGATCGCCCCGGTTGAGCCCGTGAGCAGGACGACTTTGCCGGCGCCCGTGATGGTGCCGTGTCCGTTACCCGTGAACGAGCTCGACACGTCCAACGTGCCGGCGCTCGAGAGCACGCCGCCGCTGCCGATTGCTAGTGAGCCTGTTGTGCTGGTGGAGCCGGAGGGGATCGTGAGCGAGCCGCTGGTGATGCTGATATTGGCGGTGCTGGCCGTGACCGTGGTCGCGGTGACGGTCGCACCCGCGATCGAGATCGTCCCAGGGCCGGCCCACGTGGCACCCGTGATCGACGGTGCCCCAGAGGTGAACGCAAGCGTGCTGGCACTATCAGCCGTCCACGTCCCGCCGCTGCTGGTCCCTCCACCGGAAAGATCGAGAACACCGGTCTGAGTAGTGAGCGCACCGGTGTTGTTGAACGCGGTGCTGATGGTGGCGGTGTTGGCAGAGCCGACGTTGACGTTAAAAGGTGCCGTTGTTGGTTACGGCGGGGGCGGCGCCTGTTTCGCCGTTTTCGATCGAAGCGCGGTTGGAGCCTTCGATGCAGCTTTCTGGGTATGAGTCGAGGTTGAAGGTGCCGGCGTTTTCGAGCTTCGCGCCTTCGGTCATCGCGAGTTGGCCTGATGTTTTGCCGCCGGCGCTGCCCATTGTGATGGTGCCGTCGTTGACGAGTGTCGCACCACCATTCACATAGAACTTCGTGCAACTCGACGGAGTGATCGCCCCGGTTGAGCCCGTGAGCAGGACGACTTTGCCGGCGCCCGTGATGGTGCCGTGTCCGTTACCCGTGAACGAGCTCGACACGTCCAACGTGCCGGCGCTCGAGAGCACGCCGCCGCTGCCGATTGCTAGTGAGCCTGTTGTGCTGGTGGAGCCGGAGGGGATCGTGAGCGAGCCGCTGGTGATGCTGATATTGGCGGTGCTGGCCGTGACCGTGGTCGCGGTGACGGTCGCACCCGCGATCGAGATCGTCCCAGGGCCGGCCCACGTGGCACCCGTGATCGACGGTGCCCCAGAGGTGAACGCAAGCGTGCTGGCACTATCAGCCGTCCACGTCCCGCCGCTGCTGGTCCCTCCACCGGAAAGATCGAGAACACCGGTCTGAGTAGTGAGCGCACCGGTGTTGTTGAACGCGGTGCTGATGGTGGCGGTGTTGGCAGAGCCGACGTTGACGTTAAAGGTGCCGTTGTTGGTTACGGCGGGGGCGGCGCCTGTTTCGCCGTTTTCGATCGAAGCGCGGTTGGAGCCTTCGATGCAGCTTTCTGGGTATGAGTCGAGGTTGAAGGTGCCGGCGTTTTCGAGCTTCGCGCCTTCGGTCATCGCGAGTTGGCCTGATGTTTTGCCGCCGGCGCTGCCCATTGTGATGGTGCCGTCGTTGACGAGTGTCGCACCACCATTCACATAGAACTTCGTGCAACTCGACGGAGTGATCGCCCCGGTTGAGCCCGTGAGCAGGACGACTTTGCCGGCGCCCGTGATGGTGCCGTGTCCGTTACCCGTGAACGAGCTCGACACGTCCAACGTGCCGGCGCTCGAGAGCACGCCGCCGCTGCCGATTGCTAGTGAGCCTGTTGTGCTGGTGGAGCCGGAGGGGATCGTGAGCGAGCCGCTGGTGATGCTGATATTGGCGGTGCTGGCCGTGACCGTGGTCGCGGTGACGGTCGCACCCGCGATCGAGATCGTCCCAGGGCCGGCCCACGTGGCACCCGTGATCGACGGTGCCCCAGAGGTGAACGCAAGCGTGCTGGCACTATCAGCCGTCCACGTCCCGCCGCTGCTGGTCCCTCCACCGGAAAGATCGAGAACACCGGTCTGAGTAGTGAGCGCACCGGTGTTGTTGAACGCGGTGCTGATGGTGGCGGTGTTGGCAGAGCCGACGTTGACGTTAAAGGTGCCGTTGTTGGTTACGGCGGGGGCGGCGCCTGTTTCGCCGTTTTCGATCGAAGCGCGGTTGGAGCCTTCGATGCAGCTTTCTGGGTATGAGTCGAGGTTGAAGGTGCCGGCGTTTTCGAGCTTCGCGCCTTCGGTCATCGCGAGTTGGCCCGACTGCCCACCGGCGACACCCATCGTCACAGTGCCGTCGTTGACGAGTGTCGCACCACCATTCACATAGAACTTCGTGCAACTCGACGGAGTGATCGCCCCGGTTGAGCCCGTGAGCAGGACGACTTTGCCGGCGCCCGTGATGGTGCCGTGTCCGTTACCCGTGAACGAGCTCGACACGTCCAACGTGCCGGCGCTCGAGAGCACGCCGCCGCTGCCGATTGCTAGTGAGCCTGTTGTGCTGGTGGAGCCGGAGGGGATCGTGAGCGAGCCGCTGGTGATGCTGATATTGGCGGTGCTGGCCGTGACCGTGGTCGCGGTGACGGTCGCACCCGCGATCGAGATCGTCCCAGGGCCGGCCCACGTGGCACCCGTGATCGACGGTGCCCCAGAGGTGAACGCAAGCGTGCTGGCACTATCAGCCGTCCACGTCCCGCCGCTGCTGGTCCCTCCACCGGAAAGATCGAGAACACCGGTCTGAGTAGTGAGCGCACCGGTGTTGTTGAACGCGGTGCTGATGGTGGCGGTGTTGGCAGAGCCGACGTTGACGTTAAAGGTGCCGTTGTTGGTTACGGCGGGGGCGGCGCCTGTTTCGCCGTTTTCGATCGAAGCGCGGTTGGAGCCTTCGATGCAGCTTTCTGGGTATGAGTCGAGGTTGAAGGTGCCGGCGTTTTCGAGCTTCGCGCCTTCGGTCATCGCGAGTTGGCCTGATGTTTTGCCGCCGGCGCTGCCCATTGTGATGGTGCCGTCGTTGACGAGTGTCGCACCACCATTCACATAGAACTTCGTGCAACTCGACGGAGTGATCGCCCCGGTTGAGCCCGTGAGCAGGACGACTTTGCCGGCGCCCGTGATGGTGCCGTGTCCGTTACCCGTGAACGAGCTCGACACATCCAACGTACCCGCACTCGAGAGCACACCACCGTCGGAGAGGTTCGCGATCGTCGAGGTATTTGTTTTCCCGGAGAGTTCGAGACCCGCGCTGGAAGCCACTTCGAGCGTGCCTTCGTCACGAAGCGTGCCCGCCACCTGCCCGGATGCTGTCACTTGGACAGTCTCGCCGGCTTCTATGCAGGCGTAATCGCTTGAGCCCGGCACTTTGCCGGTCGACCAGTTTGCCGCGGTTTGCCAGGTGCCACCGCTGGCGCCAATCCATTCGTCGGTGCACGTGAGTTTGAGGATTGAGCCCGTTTCGGCGCTCGCTGCGCTCGCCGAGCCGACGGAGTTGGTTGCGGTCACAGTAGCTCGCACGGTGTCGCCTACCTGGGAGCTCAGAAGTTTGTATCCGGTTTCCGTCGCACCGGAGATTTTGCTGCATTTTTTTTCTTTGCAGAGTTCCCACTGGTATGTGTAGGTGGGGCTCGGGTAAGACCGCCAGGTGCCGCTGCTGACGTGGAGTGTGCGCCCCACTTCCGCTACCCCGGTGACAACCGGTAGGGCTGTGTTGACGGGCTTGCCTTCGATCAGCGAGGTGCGCGCAGACGTAGCGCTGCCTTTGCCCGCGCTATTGGTGGCAGTGACCGCGAGCCTGATTTCGTGGTCTATGTCTTCGGAGGCGGTTTTGTAAGTAGATTTAGTGGCACCGCTGATGAGTGAGCACGCACTGCTTTCGCAGCGTTCCCACTGGTATTCGAATTTTATCGTCGCCAGACCGGTCCAAGTTCCGGCGGCGCCGGTGAGCGTATCGCCTTCGCGGTCTGTCCCGGATATGGTCGGCAGCACGGTGTTCACGGGATACTCGCCGGCGTCGTAGTGTTCGAGGATCGAAGCGGTGCTGAGTGCTTTCGTGTAGAACGCTACGTTGCTCATGTGGCCGTTGAACAGCGGCGTGCCAGTGCCCTGTGGCTTGCCGAGCCAGTCGTTGGAGACGGTCCCGAGCGAGGAGGGGAAGAGCGTGGCTTTGGTGGTCTGCGCAGATTCTGCGCCGTTGAGGTACAGCGTTATCGTCCCGCTAGACGTCTCGGTCACAACCAGGTACTCCCACGCAGAAGCGGTGAGCGCTTTGGAGGATTCGACAGACGCTGTGCCGGAGCTCGTGTGGATCGTGAATCGCAGGTGGTCGCTCGATCCACCAGCTGGAGTGAGCGCCATGTAGTTGGTGGTGCTCGAGCCGAAGTCAAAGATGGGTTGTTCGTAGGATGCCCCGCCAGTCCAGTCGACCCACGCCTCGGCCGTGAATTCGCTTACGCCAGAAAGCGGATTCCCGGGCAACGCGGCATACGCTTCGCCTCCGAACAGGCCCGAGTTGCTGCCACCGAACGGCCCTGGTTCACCCAGGGTGATCCCGTGGTTCGTTGCCGTGTAAGACCCAGCGGAGTCGGCAATAGTCGATGAGCCGGCAGCATCGCTGAAGCGGAACTGGGCGGCGGGTTTGCTCGAGCTGATCACGCCTTGGTAGTTTTCGTTGGGCTGCTGACCGCCCGCCAGCGCCGTCCAAGTGAGCGCGCAGAGACCAAGTGTGACGACTGCGGCCCACGCCCGCGCATGCCTCGTTCTCAGCAGGGCCCCTCCTGTGAGTCGTTTCACGTCGCCACCCCCTTGGCAGGTTGTAACCGACCCGGGCGTCGCCCGAGCAGAAACCATGATGCGCGAGGTATACAGCAACATTCGCACTGTTGGTAAGGGGGGCAGAGCGGAATCTGCCGGAATTTGCGAATAGTCTGTGCCGTTCCAGCCGGGGGACGCAGCGTCGTTGCCTACGCTCCATGCCCGTGTAGACAGCAACCCTGATTGGGAGATCTGGAATCAGCGTGCCGCAGGACTCCATCGCTTGCGCAGCGGGGTGGAGCTCAGCCCAGCATCGTGCGGTGGTACGTCGTCGGCCGCGTTCTCATCGCGTGCAGGCAGCGAGCAGCGCCGGGATGTCCTCCAGATCTCTGGAGATGCGGCGCGCGAGCAGCTCCTTGCCCCGTCGCGCTGTCGCGATTGTCAGACCTCCAGATTGCTCAGACCGTCCGATCCAGCAGCGTGAACAGCGCGTCGTAGTGGCGCTCGGCGGCACCCTCGTTGTACATCGGGGTGTCGGCCATCGTGTACCCGTGGGCAGCACCCTGGTAGACCTCTGAGCGGTAGGTAACGTCGGCCTCGTCCAGTGCCTGATCGAGTGCGGCGATGTTCTCGGGGGTCATGCTCTGGTCGTTGTCGGCATGACCGAGGTAGACCTCCGCGGTCAGCTCGCCGGCGCTCCGGTGCGGGCTGTCCTCGTCGTCAGTCACGAGGCCCCCGCCGTGGAAGCCGGCGAGCGCCACCACCCGATCGGGATGGGAGGTTGCGATACGCCAGCCCAGTCGGGCTCCCATGCAGTACCCCGTTATCGCGAACGGCCCACGGGCCACCCCGGCAAGGAAGTCGAGGTAGCCGCGGCTGTCGCTTGCGATCAGTTCGGGTGTGAGCTCCTGCATCATCGGCCTGATCTTCGCCATGAACGGCCCACGCGACTCGGGATCCTCGAGGTCGGGCATCGGCAGCACCGGGGCCCGGCCGTGCCTGTAGAAGACGTTGGGGGCGAGCACCACGAAACCTTGCTCCGCGATCCGATCGGCCATCTGCTCGATCTGGGGGCGCAGCCCGAATGCATCCACGAGGAGCAGCACTCCCGGCCGACGGCCGTCGTCATCCGCTGGCCTCGCCAGGTACCCGTCGGCGACGCCGTCCTCGGTTTTGATCGCAACCTGTTCTCCGCTCATGCTCCTCCTCGCCGGATCCTTTATGCAGATTCGCTCGATGGTATTGGCTCATCTCGCCCGGCGACGGTCGAAGTCCCCGGTGCGCCCGCTGCGACAAGCAGAAGTCCGGCGGCGATCAGGGCAATCGCGAGTGCCTGCTTGATGCCCATCTGATCGTGGAACGCGAGGACGCCGATCAGCCCGCCGACGAGCGCCTCGACGTTCAAGAACGCGCCTGCGAGCTGCATGCGGCACGCGGGCCTGGCCCCACGCGTAGAGCGCGAATGGCAGCAGCGACCCGACGGCCACTAGGCCGAGCAGCGCGAGCGCGATCGAGCCGGAGACGTGAGGCGCGGGCTCGCCGACGAGGGCGACAGGCGCAAGCACGATCGACGCCGCGCCCATCTGGACGGCGGTGACGGCGACCGCGTCGCGTCCGGCCAGCAAGGCTGGCTGGGCGACGATGTAGACCGAGAAGCAGACGCCGGCGAGTAGTACGAGCCCGTCGCCGAGGAGGCTTGCGCGGCCGCCACCGCTGGTGAAGAGGCCTGCGCCGCCGACCGCGCCGAGCAGCCCCAGCATGCCGAGCGCGGAGGGTCGCTCACAGCCGCGCCCAATCGCGATCAACACCACCAGCACCGGGACGATCCCGCCGAGAACCGCGGCGTGACTGAGGCTCGTGCGCTCAATGCCCTCGCACTGAGCGAGCACGACAGCGCCGTATCCGAGTACGCCCCACCAGGCGATGCGCCACGTGAGGGCCGCTCGCAGGCTTCCGCGACGAGCGATGACAGCGAGAACACCAGCCGCGCACGCGAAGCGGATGCTCACGAGCGCTGCGGGGGCGAAGCCTCGCAGTGCCACCGCCGACAGGGGCAGCGTGAGACCCCACGTGCTGCCGGCGAGTATGAGCGCCATCAGCGCGCGAGGGCGCTCGGAGATCGAATTGATGCGTTGCATTGACAAATATTGTGTTGTCCATGGTGAGCAATACCGGTGTGGATCTCATGGAACGATCACTTCTTGCAATATAATTGCGTGAAATGGCAGATTCGATTGACGATATTGATCGCGCGCTGATTCGCGAGCTGCAGCAGAACGCAGACCGTACGAACGTCGAGCTCTCGCGCGTGGTGGGCCTCTCGCCGGCGGCGACGCTGCACCGCGTCAGGCGCCTGAAGGACGACGGCATCATCGCTGGGGTCCACGCTCGTGTGGACCCCGCGGCTGCGGGCTTCCCCATCCAGGTACACGTCGAGGTAACGCTCGGTGCGCACACGCTCGCCGCAGACAACCGCTTTCGCAAGCTCGTGCGGGAGACGCCCCAAATCATCTCCGGCGAGCTCGTAGCCGGTGAGACAGACGCGATCCTCCACATCGTCGCACGCGACATCGGCGAGCTGCAATCGGTGATCCTTGCGCTGTCGCTGAAGGGAGGGGCCCAGCGGGTGGTGACACTGCTGCACCTCGAGCAACTGAAGGCGCCCAGCGCGCTCCCTTATGTTGCGGGTTGAGGGCGGCCAGCTGAGTCACTGCCTCATCTGAGGCTCAGCACCGAACGAGCACGCACGCAGCCGCGCCTCAGTCTTGAGCCAGCGCGTTGTGGATAAGGGCGAAGACCTCAGGCCAGCCCCTCGGTTTGTGCCTGTGGACGAGCGTGTGTCACTGTGCCCACGGTCCTACACCACCGATCCGCTCGACGGTGATGTGTGTGACGAATCCAGCGGGTGGGTCGTCCATCGGTGGGAACTTGACGCCGGGTCCGAGGTAGACGTGGGCGAGCTGCTGCAGAATCTCGGCGGCGCCGCCTTCGGTGATTCGGGCGCGTCCATGGATCACGAGATACTCGACGAGTCCACGCTCGTTGAGTGTGTCGGCCTCGATCGATATGGCCACCCTGGGGTCCCGCCGGATGTTGCGGACCTTCTGGCGCTCGGCCATGTGCGCTGCGACGATCTCATCTCCATTGACACCTACCCAGATGATCGAGACCTGCGGGCTTCCGTCCGGGTTCAGCGTGACCAGGTGTGCGAGTGCCGGGCCTTCGAGCAGCGCCCGCGCCGAATCGGGAATACTCACGGTGCTGCGAGACTACCACTGACCCTGCGACGCAGACGAACTGGTGGGCCCCGGAGGACAAGACTCAAACCGTGGTGGTTTGAGCCCGAAGATTTTGGTGCGCTTGGTAGGACAGCTTTCCAACCCTTCGTCAAGCCTGAAGGCGATCCTCAGTGCGCGTCCAGGCGATTCGAGCTGATGCGTCTCTCGTGCTGGGGTTGCAGGGACGAAGCTCGAACACGTACCTTGCGTGGGAGCGAATTCGACGAGCTACATGCCTATCGATGCCAGTAGGGCAGCCCTCCCACGACCAGGGCCGTAGCATTCGACCATGATCGTCCTCGGATTCGTGCTTGGCCTTGTCGCTGCCTTGCTCGGCCAATGGTTCGCCCACCGGCTCACTTGGGCACGGGAGCGTCGCGCCGACCTAATCGCGACGCTAGATCGAGCCATCGCCAGCCTCGTCGCGGGTGAGCACGCCGTCCAGCAGTTCATAGCTAAGGCAGGAACCGGTGCACCACCGCCTGTCGTTCAGGAAGCGGCTGACAAGGTTTCAGCGCAGGAGGTCGATATGAGCGCAGCATTCGTATCGCTTCGAATTCGTCTCGGCCATCTCGATCCGCTGGTGCTCGCGCTGAATGAGGCGCAAGACCTATTTACGGCCGCGTACATGGCCACCGAGCCAGCGCTGACCAAAGGCGAAACAGGACAGGCGGCGATGGCAGCGGCTTTTGATGCCGTTGGCAAGTTCAAGGACGCCTGCGATGAGGCTCTAGGGATCGCAAGTGAACGCTTCGCGCAGAGCAAGCCTCGCTAACTGACCTTCTGTCGGCGCGTGTCGCCAGAGGCCATGCCCAGCACTTCGGCACGAATGAAGCGGACGATGCCCCTGATCGGTCAATACCCAAGATATAGAGGCGGCAGGTTCTGTGGTGTCGTGCCTTTGCTGAGGCAATCAAGATAGGCGACGCCTCGGTGTATC
The DNA here is from genome assembly GCA_963752865.1 of uncultured Solirubrobacteraceae bacterium. Lineage (GTDB taxonomy): Bacteria > Actinomycetota > Thermoleophilia > Solirubrobacterales > Solirubrobacteraceae > Palsa-744. Next base: position 2,936,428 of record CAVVZU010000002.1, on the reverse strand, counting down.
CCGTCAACCACCACCACACGACCCTGCCATATCCCGAGCGCAATGACGATATTCACGTCTCGCCACGTCCCATCCATCATGTCCTCGATGTAGCCAGTAATGCGCAGATCGTTGGAGGTGTCGTGCGATCCCCACGTATCCTTGCAGGCACGATAGGTTTCCAAGAGCTGCTTGTAAGTCTTGTTGGGCGCGCTGCGGTCACACATGAAGCCAGTAATGAGCGTGACGAGATCTCCAAGATCGTCTGGCGCAAGGGAGACTAGGGTCATCAGGTCAACGTAGCCATAATGTTTCAGCGATCTCGCTTGCCTTTTGTGCTTGGCACGTGTTTGGCACCTGTGATATTTCGCCGTTCTATTTGACGGAGAATCCGCTCTTGCGCGCCGTCCACTTGATGTAGGCAATACTCGGCGAGTAGCCCTTCGTCAACACCAAACTTGCGTGCTTCTCCCGTGAGCTGGAGAAAATTGCGAGCGTTCTCTATCCGTTGAGCTTGAGCGTCTACCTCAAGCTGATCGTTGTCCAGTTTTGCCCGACGGCGAGTCTGCTTGAAATTGATGATTAGATTTTCAATGAGGATGCGTATCTGCTCGACGGTTTCACCGACGCCGCTCAGGTCGATAAAGCCGGGAGAGGCGTAGCTAACGCGGCACACTTCGAGTGGAGCACCGATCGGCTCGCGCAACAATTCTCGCCAAGGCTCCGGTCCCCAAGGCCCAAACCGATGGCCGTATCTCAAAAGGCGCGGCTCCAGCGAGAGCGCTAGTCGCAGGTTGTACAGGTCGCTGAGATCGCGCAGTAGGATCGCCATATCCTCAGCCGCCCAGCGACCCCGGATCTGAAGCCTGACTTCACCAAGCTCAGATGCGGACAGACGCGACATCATGACCAGCCATGCGTACTATTACGTGACATAGATTTAGTCTACACCTAGCCCACAGTTCTGGCTACCGGACGAGATGTGTCGCACAAGCGGTATTGAGCGTCAGGCTTGCCTGTATGACGGTCAAAGCGCTGTCATGTGCTCTCGCTGGTTGAGCCACCCAGGGTCAGAGTTTGGTGCGTTGCGATCATCAAAGCGCACCAGAGAAAAAACAGATATGTTTCCTCCTGGCCATCAAAGGTGTCTGGCTCTCTCGACAGCGCAACGACGCGGACGGTTCTGCCGCTGATCTCGACGGGAACCGCCTGGACGCTTTCATAGCCAAGCTCACGGAACACTTTCGCATCGGGGCTCCCGTCAAGGTATTTTGCCAGAGGGCTAATCCCGAAGACGGGCGAGCCCTCTGACGTGAGGCAATGTGGTTTGGCATGAGCCAGCCAGCTACCTGCGACGGGGATTCGATTGAAGTGGTCGGTCTCATCTTCGCTATGACCCGTCGAAAGCACAACCTCAAAACAGCGGTCGTGGCCAGTATCCGTACCTTCTATCCAGACTGACACGCCGACAGGATCGCCAGTTGCGCGCTGAATGAGCTGGCTCGGCAGCTCGCACAATGCTTTTTTCAGGTGACCTTTGGGGTCTTCGGGGAACCGAGCAAGGCTGATCTTGTTCTTACCGAAGCCGCTGACGATATTACGTAGATTCCGTATGTATACGAGAAGGTGCTCAAGTTGTTTGAGGCGGTCTCGTGGCTCGTCGCGTTCCCGGCGTAGCTTGTCGCGCTCCGCCTCGTAGCCGGGGTCGGATGCCTGCATCGCAACGGCATAGCCAATGCCAGCACCTATGACTGCGACGGGGATTAGGATCCACAACGCGATGGCTGTGCTGAGGTCGAGTTCGCCGATCGCGCCGAGGATGATGCCGCCGACAACAACGGCCACGACAGCAATGACGACCTTCTCGACAAGGTCGCGCTCGCGCAGCCAATCGAGTAGACCTTTCCAAAGAGTTCTGATGATCGTAATCTCCCTCTAGCCCCTGGCGAAACGAGCCAGGGTACTGGGTCGGGCAGACAGCAGGAGGGGCAGCAGAGCCGGTGTAAGCCGCGTGAGCGCGTCCGACTAGTGGCTATCGCGTATGCGTGACTTGGCGTCGGGCGTCCTCAAACGTCTCATCCACGTATTGCTCGACCGTTAGCTCACCGTCGAGTAGAGCAAAGAAGCTCTCGTCGGAATAGACGCCGGGATGCTCGCTGGAACCCGCGCTGCTCGGACGCCGAGATGACTGATGGCCGACCCAACCATCTCAGTGGTCTCGTGTGCCCGAGACGTCTGACGCTCGCCGGTACTGCGCGGGGATTTGGGAGTCATTGGAATAGTTCCAGTTCCAGCATACGCTTCACTCATGCAGCGATCGACTCCCATCAGCTCGGCGGGACGGTTCCCGACATGCTTGCTGAGAGCCAATGCTGTGGCTAGGTTCGGCATGCATGCTGGTGTTTCCTTCCCGTGGTTTTCCGCGCCAGCCTAACGGGAAATCCGGACGCTCGAATAGAACAGCTCCTTGAAGCCGCAATTTGCAGGGAAAATGGGGCCTGCTACATCGTGCTAAATAAGGACTACCCCGCGCAGACGATCCCACAACCCGAAGGCGGGGCAGATGTTGCGCGAAGATCGCCCGTGGCTTGGGAGCCTTAAGGTCAGCGGAATGTTTCCGACGAGCGAGAGGGCGCTGTGGCTCGGTGATCGCACGTCGCACAAGTGCCATTGTGGGTAGCAAGTGCCGCGCCCTATCCGAGCGACGCGGCACTCGATGCGCTCGAAGGTCAGACGGTGCCGACCTCGATCTCAGCGGCTCGGCTGGCGGTGCGCGTCGGGAACACGAACTCCCCGACTCGGTGCAGCAAGCCGCAGGCAGTCAGGCGACAGACGGCATCCTCGGCATCGGCCTCGTTGTCTAGCTCGCGGGCAATCTCATCGACGCGCCACGGCCACGGGTGCTCGGAGAGCACGAGATTGAGGACGCCCCGGTCAAGCTGGGCCTCCATGTCGCTCACGCTCTGGTTAGGCTGGTTCTGCATGGGAGCTGATACCTCCTGTGTCACGCCCCCGGGGCAGTTCACCGCTGTCGCCGGGGGCACTAGTTGTCTGTGGTGCCCGCCAGCCTACTATCTAATCTGTGTCATGTCCGGCTGGAGGCGTCTAGGATTCGGTAGCCAGGGCCTCGGCCCGTGCCGCCAGCTCTGAGACGCTGACCCCCAGACCCTCGGCGAGCCTGCCGACATTGCTCCAGCTGACGTTGCGGCGGCCATGCTCCACGTTGCTGATCCAGCTCTGCATGAAGCCGGTGCTCTCAGCGAGTTGCATCTGGCTGATGCCTTTCTCAGCCCGGATGGCTTGTACGGCCCGCCCCAGGGCAGGCGCATCAGGCGGTGCGGGCATGACTAGTCTCGGGATTCGCCGCCAGCCTGTCCCGTTCCTTGTCCATAGGGCTCACCGCCTAACGATCTGCGACACCCGCTGATGGCTCATGCCCATGAATTGGGCGATGGCGGCCATCGGTAGGCCGTCCTGGTGGGCGGCGCGGATCGCGTCGTCCCGCTCTTGGCGCAGCTCGTCGCCTGCCTTGTCCAGCGCTGATTGGCGCTCGGCGTACTGCTTGGCAAAGGCAGTCAGATGAGTTCTGGCGTGGGGTGCTTGGCGTTCGGGTCGGGCGATCTAAGGATCGTGTAGCGTATTCCTGCTAGCTGGTTAGCAGAACAGCAGGCAATCCCCACGGCGGGGCGGTTCACCTGTTGCCGCCCCGCCGCCTTCCCGTCCGGTTTCTGACGACGAAAGCGAGCAGCGCCCTATGCCCTCCCGCCCCTGCCGATCCCTTGCCGCCGTTGTGACGACGTTCGTCCTCGTCAGCGGCTCGCTGACGGCCAGCGCCACTGCCGCCACGTCGCCCACTCCAGTCTACCTCGATCAGCCTGGCTTGAGCGAAGCCATGCAGCCGTCGTCCTTCCGGCTGGCGGACTACGAATCAGCCGATAGCCAAACGCTCGCCAACTCGGCCGTCTCAGGCGTCAGCTGGTCGAGCTGGGGCGGGACGACGGCCGAAGGCAGCGGCCAAGCTCTTGTCCAGTGGACGGACGCCAGCACCGGCCTGCACGCCCAGGAACGGGCCACCGTGCCGGTGGTGGTCAGCGCCAGCGGCTTGCGTAGCTGCGGTGGGGTCAGCGTCTACAGCAGCTTGGTAATCGATCCGGCTCCGGAGGCAACCGCCCGCGCACTTCCAGCAGGTGCAGCGTGACGACAAGATCACGTCCTGCGCCGTTCATGGCGGCAACTACGTCGCCGGACAGGAAGAGCGCACCGATCCCAATGGCTGCTTCTTCAAGGGACTCCGGGAACTGGTCATCCAGCCACCTTTCAGCTTGAACTACTGCGCGATGCGTTGGGAGGGCTGGGGCGGCAGCACCACGATCGGCACGGGTGTTGCGCGCATTGGCTTTGAGCAGTACGGCCTCAGGGTCAGGCTGAGCCGGGTGCGCTGGTGCAAGCAGTGGACAGTCTCCTACACCCAGGAGATAGCCAAAATGTGGGGTGCCGGTGAACCACTGACGGGCATAGGCAACGTGTCAGCGGGGCAGGCTGCCAGGCTCAGAGCGGGGATCGGGAGGACTGGCGAGGCGCACAAAGTTGTGCGTGAGGCGATGCCGGGGTGCATCGGGTAGACGACAAAGCCACGCACCGGATGTCGCTGCCCGTGTCCCTATGCGTCTAGCCGCTTAGCTCTACGTTCTTGATAAGTAAACCTAGTGATTCCCGCGCTCCGTCTACTGTTCCTTGGCCCGCAAACTCATCAATTTGTCGCCGCCAACTGACCCATCGCGGTAAAAACTCTCGCCCAGCGACTACACGGTGAATACCTCCACTAATCATATGGGCGTCGTTTTCGTTTAGCATCTCTACCATGTCGCTTTCGCGCCAATTAGCCCTAGTTTGGAATTCGACGTTCTCAAAAAGCCATCGCCGCTCGGCTTCGGTGTAGGGCATCCCCTCATGAAAGTTGCCCCACAGGCGGGAAATCACATCGACCTGCAAAAATCGAGTCGCCGCAGACCATTCCCCTCGGCAAGACTCGCTCACTTCTAATCCGCCACAGCTAGCAGCTTCTTCCATCCGACCCCAACTCGCTACCGCCTTGAAATCACCCTGACGCATCTCGGAACCAGCGTCAAATGCCGAATCGCCCAGGTAGTCAAGCAAGGGTCTGGCGTGATGTCCAAAATTGTGCGGCTGCGGTGTACTGATTTTCGAGTGTCTCCTATCGCAGATTATCTCATATTCTCACCTAGCATGCAAGAGAAAAGCTATGTAGGAATCAAACACCTCTTTGTGATCTCTCAAAAGCGTGAGTCCTAAAAGTTCCGTGCCCACTTCATCCTCCAGCCGCTTAGTGATGGCGGCGAGCCACTCATCGCGGGCCTGGGGTGTGTCTAGTACATCAGACAAAACGCGGGGCAAGACCTGACCGGTCGCTGCTAGCTTATCTTTATTCATTACTTCGTAGGCGGTTGCCCCGGAAAAAATCTGAAGCGCCTCCGCCCGTGCGGTTTAAACTCCCTAGCCAACTGTTTTCTCTTAGGGGCCGAGGTAAGCTCTCCGGCGGGATCAAGTAGCGGGATCACGGGCAAAGTGTTGCGGAACTCAGCTACAGCGACCGAGAGTGCGTGCAGTTCCGAATCTGCGCTGACGTGATGCAGCTCTTGCTGCACGTACCACGCTCTCCACGTTGTGCGCAGGAGTAGGTCGGCCTTCTCGTTAGGGGCTCCGCGCGCAACTTCGGGCCGCTCAAGGCCGCCATAGATGTAGGCTAGATAAACGATGTCCTTCTGGGCCTGCGGCAGTAATTCTCTCGAAAATGTTCCCAAGCTCTGGGCCAGCGATGCTTTCGACCTTTGGCAGAGTGTGGATATAGCGATGAGCCATTAGCAAAAACGTGACGTGAATCTCGTATAGCGTCAGATTCGGTTCCCGCAGCAGATTTGCATCGTTACCTAGCATCCGTACCCGCTCGCCAATCAGGAGATGACTTGCAACACATGCATAGTAGAAGCTCGTAGCGCTCTCGCCAACATCGTAAGGAGAGATAGGTGTCACGCCGACCATCACATCTGAGGTGGATGACGGTGCCCGTAGTCCGTAGATCAGCTTGCGAAAGACCGAGCGTCGCCGGGCATCGTATACGTCTTTGCTGACCCCATACCGTTCGGCAAGCAGTTCTTTACGTTTACCGATTGGTTTTCCTTGGTAAATCTCATCCACCGCAAAGGCGGCTTCAGCAATCAGCCGATCAGTATCGTCACTCAGTTTTCTAATGAGATCACGCAGAACGGTGCTCGCTGATTGGGCCAGCTTCTCATGCGTTGCAGCCCAACCAGCGTGCGCCACGACAGCTGGACAGGCAAGCAAATGCTCCCTGTCGAGCAAGTTCTCAGGCTCCAATGGGATGAGACACCTTCCAACTTCGCCTAGCTCTATGTGGAGCGCATCGCGCACATCCGTCTCGTCGTCCTGAAGATCGCCGGTCAATCGCCTGTTTTTTGGCAAATCTAGCCTACTTTCAGCCGGTAAATCCCCTGTGGTAATTGCCGCCGACAGAGCCTATCGTGACACGCAATTCGGAACTCGACCCTCCACAGGGAGCTGATGCCCTATGCGCCGCAGACCAACATCTAGAGAGCTTGTCCATGTCCCTTCCGGCCAGCTGACCCCAGCCGTCTCGCCCGATCGCAACCTGAACCGCGAGATCGCTAATGCCGAGCGCGCGGGCATCGTAGCTGCTGCCCGCATCAACTCCGGCGCTTTTGCGACCTCGATGGCGATCCACCACGCGGCCGTGCTGTCACAGGCGGCGGACACCGCCTTTCGTATTAGCCCGATGGGCGAGAACGTCTATCGAGCGATCTTCACGGCCTTTGGCAGCTTCGCAGCGGGGGAGATCAACCGCCTTGGCTTCCACGAGGGAGGGCAGGACTGATGGGCGTCGTTGAGGCAGTGCTCGCGCTCATTGGCCTAGCTGCCCTAGTTGGCTTGGTCGCCCGCTGGCAGCTCTGGCAGCGTCCGTCTGAGCTACCGCCACCGATCGAAGCTGACCTAGCCGCTCCCTACCGCGAAGGCTTGGAGGCTGCCCTCCGTATTCAGGTGGTGGCTCAAGGTCTAGAGCAGCAGATGTATGCCAAGGCGATCGAGCACGCGGAGGTGCAGCCAGCACCACAACGGGGCGTTAGGTACACGACAGGCACATCGACATGCACGAAAAGCAAAAACTAATTGAGAAGGCCGTCATTGGCCTGGTGGCTAGTGCTATTGCGATCAATATTCTTGCCGTCGAGCTACCGCGCGTTATGCCGTATCTCGTGGTGTTGGTAGTGATATGGATCATTGTCAGAATCATCCTGTATCACACGCGAGATTAATGCAATATCAGAGGTCAAACCTCTTGTGGTTACGGTAGTCGTATCGGTGTTGTGGTTTACACCACCAGTATTGACTTATTCATAGAAATATCGTGTACTAGTCAGATTCCCGGTATTGCCATAAGCAGTACACGGTGCGGTTGAGGTAGCGGGATTTACCCGTCAAGTAGAGATTAGCCCCCTAGCGGGGGCGGTCTTTTGCGTGCCAAAACCGGCCGGCAGGGACAGAAAGGAGGTTCAACTATGAGTAGAACCTATCATCACGGCGAACGCCGTATCCGAGTACGCGGAGTGCGTCGGCCAACTGACTTGCGCCGACTAGCAAGGGCCTTGATCGAGCTGGAGTACCAGCAGGCGCAGGCTGAGGCAGAGGCCGAAGTCGAACACCAGAAACAGGCCAAACCCAAGCGCGGTAAGCGGCCTGACAACGATGGCGCGGCTGGTAGTAAGCGAGGCGAGGCGTGAAGTCACCGGCACTTACCTGGCACCGCTTGAGTTGGCCGCGTGAGATTGAACCTGAACACCTGACGCAGGCGCTCCGGCTGCTAGCAACGGCGGGCGGTCAGCCGATCATCATGGAGGCACTGGGAGCGTCCGGCCGGGTGGAGCATCGACTGGCGCTGCCCGTGAACCGGGCGGGGAGCATGGTTGACCAGCTCCGGGCCGCTGTTCCCGGCTTGAGCATCGAGGTACTAGCGGACCGTCCGGTGCTGAAAGTCACACGCGCCGTACAGCTGCGCACCACGACACAGCGCCGCTCACTGCATACGGACGATCTAATCAGCGTCAGTCGGGCGATCCTGACTGCCATGGCGCAGGCACGGCGCGGCGAGCAGTTGAGCCTGCAATGGGTACTCGGTCGGTCACTAGCGCCGGTAGCTGTGCCGAACCATCTGGACAGCCTGGGTCAGGAGTCATGGCTGGGGGCGCTTTTGGTGGCACCGTTCGCTCCGCCGCGAGCGGTAGATGCTGAGGTGCGTAACGCCCTGCGTGTCAAGCAAGCCGAGCCGGGCTGGCAGGCCGTGGGGCTAGTCGGCGTCAAGGCCAAGTCACCGGCTCGGGAGCGGCAATTGCTTCGTCAGGTGGTCGGGGCACTGCAAAGCGCCGAAGCGCCCGGCGTCCGCTTCCGGGTCCGCTCGACTTCCCCAAAGCGAATGCTGGCGGCGTCAGTCGGGTGGTGGTTGCCGCTGCGATTGAACGTCAACGAGCTCGCGGCCATCTCGGCCTGGCCGGTTGGCTTGAGCGGCGAGCTGCCGGTGGACATGACCGCTAGCCGGTTGTTGGCTCCCTCAGCCGCCATCCCGCGCGCTGGGCGGGTGATCGGCCAAGCCACCTTTCCGGGTCGGGAACGAGCGCTGGCGCTTACTCCCAGCGATTCCTTGCGGCACCTGCACGCACTCGGCCCGACTGGATCGGGCAAGTCCACGCTGCTGCTCAACCTCATCACGCAAGACATGGCGGCTGGTAGAGCCGTCGTGGTTATCGAGCCAAAGACCGACCTAATTACCGACGTGCTGGAGCGCATCCCGCCCGAACGGGTCAGTGACGTGTTACTGCTCGATCCGACCGACACCGAGCGGCCGGTGGGGCTCAATCCCCTAGCGCTCAATGGTCGTTCGCCGGAGCTGGTAGCCGATCAGGTGCTGGGGCTTATGCACTCGCTGTATGCCGCGCACTGGGGACCGAGAACGGCTGACATTCTCGGCGCTTCCCTACTGACACTTGCCAGAACGCCGGGCATGACGCTGGCGGCGCTGCCGCTGCTACTGACAGACGCCAGCTTTCGGCGTCGGGTGGTGCCGGGCGTGGCTGATCCGATTGGCCTCGCGCCGTTCTGGAGCGGCTTTGAGGCATGGAGTGAGGCGGAACGAGCGTCGGCTATCGCGCCGGTTATGAACAAGCTCCGGCCACTACTTCTGCGGCCCGAACTGCGGGCCATCATCGGGCAGAGTCAGCGCAGCTTTGATCTGCGCCGGGTCTTTACGGAGCGCAAGATACTGCTGGTTAGTCTTAGCAAGGGACTGCTCGGGCCGGAAACTTCGGCGCTGCTCGGCAGCTTGGTCGTCTCCCAGCTCTGGCAGGCGGTACTTGGCCGCTCGGCCATAGCGCCGGAGAGGCGCCATCCCGTCTTTGTCTATATAGACGAGTTTCAGGACTACTTGCATCTGCCGCTTGACTTGGCCGATGCGCTGGCTCAAGCGCGCGGTTTGGGCGTCGGCTTCACGCTGGCCCATCAATACCTGCATCAGCTCGACCCGGCGATGCGCTCGGCGGTACTGGCGAATGCCCAGTCACGGGTGGCCTTCCGGCTGCCGGGCGAGGACGCGCGGATCATGGCCGCAGATAGCACACTCAAGCCGCAGGACTTCCAGAGTCTCGGTGCTTTTGAGTGCTACGCGCAAGTGGTGGCGAACGCGGCGGTGCAGCCGTGGTGCAGCGCTCGCACGGTTCTGCCCGGGCTGCCGGTCAGTGATCCGGGGGCGGTACGGGCGGCCTCGCGCAATGCCTACGGCGTCGATCGGGCTGCGATTGAGGCTGATCTTCACGAGCTGCTGTTTGGGCGTCAATCGGCCGGTGACGACCTGGCACCACGACGGCGCGGGCCTGGAGGCAGGGTATGAGTGCCCGTCGCATCGCCCGTCGTGTCGCGTCGGCGGTCTGGGTCTGTAACTCCCTTGAGCACACCGTAGGTGCGCGAACTTTGGCAACGAAAGTCTTTCACTATTCGTGTCAGTCTTTCTCGTGCGCGGGCGGCGGGCGGCCGGGCTGCGGGCAGGCAGTCGGTCGGGCGTCAACAGGGGTGGGGCTGGCATTGGGGCGTGGGGGTGGTTGTCGCATCGAGTCGGGGGAGTCGCTGGCGCTTACTCCTTTCGGCTGGGTTGTTTTGGTGACGAAAGAGCGACATGGGGGTAAGGCGTGAGGGGGTCAGTTACCAACCGTCCCTACGTCTCGGCGCGGGGGGTGGCACGAGTGCGGGAGCGGCTGAGTGAGCGCGACCTGGCGATCATCGGGCAGGTAGCTGAGCTGCGACTGATGAGCGCTCGGCAGATTCAGGCGGTCTATTTCCCGGACAGTGAGCACGAGAACGGCGCGGCGGCGATGCGCGCCCGCCAGCGGGTGCTCAAACGTCTCTGCCGGGAGCGTTTGCTGGTTGCCCTGGAGCGCCGGATCGGTGGCATCCGAGCCGGATCGGCCGGACTGGTGTTGGCTCTGGGGCCAGTCGGGCAGCGAGTGCTGGGGGCGCATGGGCCACGGCGGCGCTCGCATGAGCCAACCTGGCGCTTTGTCGATCACACGCTTGGCATATCCCAGCTCGTAGTTGATCTACGGGTGGCGGCCCGCCGTGGGGCGCTCGATGTCTTGGAGGCACAAGCCGAGCCGAGCTGTTGGCGACAGTTTTCCGGGCTGGCTGGGCGCCAGTGGTTGCGGCCGGATGCCTTTGTGGTGCTGGGCGTTGGTGAGTATGAGCTGCGCTGGTTCATTGAGGTAGACCGGGCCAGCGAGAGTCTGCCGGTAGTAGTGCGCAAGTGTCGGCTGTACGCCGACTACTACCAATCCGGCAACGAGCAGGCCGCGCATGGCGGCGTGTTCCCGCGCGTCTGCTGGGTCGTGCCCGATGAAAAGCGCGCGGAGCAGCTACGGAGCGCTATAGCGCGGGACAAGCAACTGCCGGAAGGCTTGTTTGTGGTAACGACTAGCGAGCAGGCTTTGGCGACCCTGACGGCAAGGGTGGATAAAGCAAAGGAGGTAACAATATGAGCCGGAAATTACCCTATTTATCTTTAATGAATGTGGTACACTTTAACAACAATATGCAGGCGGTATCAGTTCGATCGAATAGGGGGCAAGCATCTATGGCAGTGAGCGCGCACGACGGCGACCCTGGCGGAGATGCGGCCGTCATGTACCTGCGGGTGTCGAGCAAGGAGCAAGCCGAGAAGGGCGGCGAGGCTGAGGGCTTCTCCATCCCGGCACAGCGCGAGGGCTGCAAGCGCAAGGCGCAGAGTCTGGAGGCGCCGGTCATTGAAGAATTCGTAGAGCGTGGCGAGTCGGCCAAGACGGCCGATCGACCGGAGCTGCAACGGATGCTTGAGTTCGTGAAGGACAACCGCGTCAAGTACGTCATCGTCCACAAGGTCGATCGCCTGGCCCGCAACCGCGCCGATGACGTGGCGATCAATATGGCGATACGGCAGGCCGGGGCGGAGCTGGTGTCCGTCTCCGAGAACATCGACCAGACGCCATCGGGCTTGTTGCTGCACGGCATCATGTCGTCAATCGCGGAGTTCTACAGCCGCAACCTGGCGACGGAGGTCATCAAGGGCACCACCCAAAAGGCCAAGAACGGCGGCACGCCGGGGCGCGCACCGATCGGCTACCTGAACGTGCGTCGCACGGTCGAGGGGCGAGAAGCCCGCTCCGTCGAGATTGACCCCGAGCGCGGGCCGCTGATGGCCTGGGCCTTTGAGTCGTATGCGACCGGCGAGTGGACAATTCGGCGTCTGCTGGCCGAGCTGACCGCACGCGGGCTAACGACGGCACCCGGCCGCAAGAATCCCGGCAGGCCGCTGGTTGTCTCGCACCTGCACAAGCTGCTGCGTAACCCGTACTACATGGGCCTAGTCCGCTACCGAGACGTGATCTACGCCGGTAAGCACGAGCCGCTGGTCACGCCTGAGATATGGCATGAGGTGCAGAAGATTTTGGCCGCCAAGTACCTCACCGGCGAGAAGGACCGCGAGCACCCGCACTACTTGAAGGGCAGCATCTACTGCGGCCAGTGCGGTGCTCGCCTGATCGTCAACCACGCCAAAGGCAACGGCGGCACCTACGAATACTTTGTCTGCGGTGGACGCCAGCGCGACCCGGCGAGCTGCAAGCAGCGGGCGCTGCGGATTGATCGCGTCGCGGCCGCGATCGTCGCCCACTACGGAACCGTGCAGCTACCGGCTGAGGATGTCGAACGGCTCCGCGCCTTCTTGGGTCAGGAGCTGGCGAAGCTACGGAGCGAGTCCGACCATGAACGGAGCGTGCAAGAGCGCCGGTTGCGCAAGTTCCAAGACGAACGCGAGAAGCTGCTGCAAGCCCACTACGCTGATGCGATCCCGCTGGAAATGCTCAAGAGCGAGCAAGATCGCCTCACAACGGCCATCGCTGGGGCGGAAGGCCGATTGGCTGCCATCGCTGCGGACTTCAAGACAGCCGAGACGAACCTCGAACGAGCACTAGCACGCGCGGGGGACTGCCAAGCGGCCTACCGCGAGGCAACAGACCGGATGAGACGGCAATTCAATCTGGCGTTCTTCAAGCGGCTAATCATCAGCGACGAGGGCACCGTCTCCGGGGAACTAGCCGTGCCGTGGGACGTAATCTTGGGGGAGGAGCTGCGCAGAGCGGTTGCCGTCCGAGAAGCCGAGAGCTTGAAGAACGCGGTCGAGCAAGCCGAGCACGAAAAAAAGCGGCGCCCACGCGAACCGGAGTCGGTCCTGGTGGGCGCCACGACCGCCGCCCCTGATTGGGGCAACGGTTGGAGTCCGAACATTTTGGTGCGCCCGAGTGGACTCGAACCACCACGGGGAAAACTCCCCACAAGGCCCTCAACCTGAAGCAGGGGTGTAGATGTGTCCACGGGCGTCCAGATCGTCCATTCTGTCCAGTTTCTGGACGCATTGGACGTATCTGGAGGGGTGGATGTTCTCAAAATGTTCTCACGGATTGGGCGTGCTGGGACGCCGGGCTGAAGGTTCAGGCAAGTGGGTTGCGTGCCACGGTGGCGGCTGAGAGCTTGAGCTCCGCCCATACGTCCTCGGCGGGGCGGCCGTTGTGCTCGGCGAACCGCTTGAGGAAGTCCCATGGCTCCTCGTGTGGCCGGTTGGCTGCGTTGAGCCTCCATACCTGTGCGCGCTCTGGCGTTGTGCGCTGGCATATGCCGGAGAGGTAGGCGAAGAGCAGGCCGGATGCCTTGACCGGATTATGGCCGGAAGCGACAGCGACAACTAGGGTCAGCTTCGTCTGTATGAGCGTTGCCAGCTCGGGGCCTTGCGAGAGCATGCTGCTGTCAGTCGTGATGAGCCCATCCCACGGGTCGGGGTGATGGTGCAGTGCAAGCAACAGCTCCCAGTCATCGAGTGTGGACATCCGCGGGTCGACGCGATCAAGAGGCACGAGCTGCGCGTCGGCTTGGAAGTCCGAGAGGACGCTCACGATCGGCTCCGGGAAGTTCTTATCGAGGGCGAACAGGCGCGGCATAAGCCCGCGCTCTCATGCTGCGACGGCGTGTCGCAGGTTCTGCGCGAGCTGACGCTCAAGGTCCAGCGCATCGTCGATCGCGGCAGGCTCGACGTCGGGGTATAGCCGGTAGATCTTGGCTTGCGCGAGTCCGCTGTCCGCGAGCGCGCCGAGCGCTTGGGACTCAAGACGGGTGTGGACGACGTGAGGGGAGCCGCCGAGCTTGCCAGGCACGATCCGCAGCCGCGGGCGGGGTACGCTCAGGTCGGGGCCGTGCAGTCCCTCATGCGAGGCGAACGGCGCGAGCAGATCGAGCATGTCTGGGTCGATGATGCTCTGGCCTCCCGGCCGCTGCGTTCCGCTGTCCTGCTGGATCACGATCCCGCCGGCCCGGTCGACCGCGACGCTCGGGGCGTCGTCCTCGCTCCAGAGATCGAGTTGGAGTTCAGAGATCTCGCTCAGAGCGCGGCGGACGGCCTTCATCGCTGTGCGTGGGATCTCGCGTCCGCTTGAATCGTGCTTGGTCTGGCGCAGCCAGTAGATGGTGCGAAGCGCCATCAGATCGCCATAGGACCAGAGCTTGACGCGCTCAGAGGAGACACTGGGAACGAGGATCTCCTGCCTCGCCCAGTAGTGGACGGTCGACTTCGGCACGCCCGACAGAGCGGCTGAGCGTTCGGCTGTATACGCACCTCGAGATTCCATGGATCCAGTATCGCGATTGCCTCGGACTGCGTCCAGGTCTGCAGGCCGGCTCGACGGCGGACGCGCGCAACCGCTTACGTCGGAGATCGCGTGACGCACATCCGGGCTCGAGGCGCGAAGCAACTTACCATCGATGGTAAGTTTTGCTGATGGCTGCCATCAAGAACCCGGCTGGGCGGAGGGTTGTCGGGGCAGCGGAGGGGCGCGCGGGGCGTAGCGAGGCGTATCGCGAGGCTCGCGTTGAGTACGCGCGCATCCGTGCGCTTCGCGAGATCAATCCGATTGCTGCGCATCTCCGCGAGCGTCGGTTTGAGCTAGGGCTGACACAGGAGGAAGTCGCTAAGGCTGCTGGCACATCGCATAGCGCCGTGTCTCGGCTGGAGAAGGGGACCCAGATCCCGCAGCTGTCGACGCTTCAACGAATCGCTGCCGTACTGAACGAGGAGCTGCTTGTTTGTTTTCAGCGCACCCTGGACGGAGAGGTCGAGCGCGAGTTTGCAGCAGTGCCCTGAGAGCCGCGCGGTGGCGCTCAGTGGTCCTGCATGTGCCCAGCGGGCAGGGCTCAAACTGTGGCGGTTTGAGCCCGAATATTTTGGTGCGCCCGAGTGGACTCGAACCACCACGGGGAAAACTCCCCACAAGGCCCTCAACCTTGCGCGTCTACCAATTCCGCCACGGGCGCAGGGGGGCGAGTATAGCCCCGCCATGCTCCTTGCCGCAGGCGATCGGATCGTCTCGGCCCTTGCATCCGTCCACAGCCATCGCTACAGTGCGAACACATGTTCGTTGCAAGTCGAAATCCACCCGGATACGGAGGCAAGCAAGCATGGATCTGACCAAACGCCAGCAGGAGATCTTCGACTTCATCCGCAAGTACTCGGCCAAGTACGGCTACCCGCCGACGGTGCGCGACATCGGCAAAGCCGTTGGCTTGGCCTCGTCCTCGACGGTGCATGCGCATCTGGCGAATCTGGAGAAGATCGGCCTGCTGCGTCGCGATCCATCGAAGCCGCGTGCGATCGAGCTGCTCGATCGGGCGGTCGGCAGTGCGGTCGACAGCGTCCGCGGGATCGTGCGCGCGGAGGGCCTGCCGCTGCTCGGCTCCGTCGCTGCAGGGCAACCGATGCTCGCGGAGGAGAACGTCGAGGACTACGTCTCGGTGCCCGAGATCGCGGGCGGTGAGGATGGCGAGTACCTGTTGAGGATCAGGGGCGACTCGATGAAGAACGCTGGCATCCTCGAGGGCGACTACGTTGTCGTGCATCCCCAGGACACGGCCACCGACGGCGAGGTGGTGGTTGCTCTTCTGGGCGAGGAGGCGACCGTCAAGCGCTTCTTCCGTGAGGCCGACCACATCCGTCTGCAGCCGGAGAACGAGACAATGGAGCCGATCCGCAGCAAAGAGGTCAAGGTTCTCGGCCGGGTGGTGGGACTTCTCAGGAAGGTGTGAGGGGACTCAGGCGGGCTGGGCGTCGCCCGGCTCGTTGCGACCAGCTCTTCACAGCGCACGCTCCACCCGCTACGTTGGCCTTGCAGGTCAGGCAGCCGCGGAGGCCAGTTGCCTTCGAGGAAAGTCCGGACATCAAAGGGCAAGGTGGTCGAGATATCGACCCGGGGAAACCCGCGGGAAAGTGCCACAGAAACAAACCGCCTACGTCCGCCGTCCCACGTGAACGGCGGGCCGGCAAGGGTGAAATGGTGCGGTAAGAGCGCACCAGCGTCGCGGTGACGCGGCGGCTGGGCAAACCCCACCCGATGCAAGGCCAAACAGGACCGCTTGTAGGTACCCGCCGAGGTCCAGGTAGGCCGCTCAGATGGATGGCTGCTCAACGACAGAATCCGGCTTATCGACCTGCTAAGGAAAAGCCCCGCTCCGGCGGGGCTTTTCTATGGGGAGAGCGAGATTTCGTGCCCGGTTCGTATACTTGCGCGGCCTCGCTTGGCCTGGGGCCTAACTGTCAACACCCATGAAGGGGGTTCCGATGAGCAAGCTGGTCGCTCGACTTGGCATACCCGTGCTCAGCGTCCTCGTGCTTGCCGCATGCGGCAGCAGCACGAGCACCACAAGCACCACCACCGCGACGACCACAGCCACATCGGCGTCCAGCGGTGCAAGCGCGGCGGTTGCCGCCGAAGTCCCGGCAGCGATCAAATCGAAAGGCACGCTGAACGTGGCGACCGAAGCGCAGTACGCCCCCAACGAGTTCATCGCGCCTGACGGCCACACGATTATCGGGATGGACGCCGACCTGATGCACGCCCTCGGGGCAGTGATGGGCCTGAAGGTCGACATGATCAACTCCAACTTCGAAACGATCATCCCGGGGCTCGCGGCAGGCAGGTACGACATCGGCGCCTCATCGTTCACGGACACGAAGGAACGCGAGAAGACGGTCGACTTCGTCGACTACTTCAGCGCGGGAATCTCCTTCTACGCGAAGAGCACCGCCAACCCCAACGTCTCCGTGGTGGGCGATCTGTGCGGCAAGACCGTAGCTGTCGAGAAGGGCACGGTCGAGCAGGAAGAAGCGGAAGCCCAGAGCAAGAAGTGCGGCAAAGAAGGCAAGAAGTCCGTGACCGTGCTGATCTTCACCGGACAGAACGCCGTTAACCTCGCGGTGTCGGGTGGACGCGCCGAAGTGGGCATGGCTGACTCGCCGGTCGTCGCCTACCAGATCAAACTCTCCAACGGTGAGTTCAAGCTGGTCGGTAAAAGCTACGAGTTCGCCCCCTACGGCCTCGCGGTGCCGAAGACGAGCGGCATGACAAAGCCACTGCTGGCCGCTTTGAAGGTGATAATCGCCAACGGCACCTACCACTCGATCATGGCCAAGTGGGGATTGCTGGAAGGTGCGATCTCGACGCCGACGATCAACGGCGCGAAGAGCTGAGCGGTAGCTGGTGTCCTCTCCCGAGGTCACCAGCCCGACCGGGCGGCCCGATGACATAAGGGCCGTCCCGGTCCGCCGGCCGGGACGCTGGATCGCTGCGGCGATCGTCCTGGTGATCGCCGCGGCGCTGATCCGCTCGGTCATCACCAGCCCTGGATTCCAGTGGGGCGTCGTCGGAGACTATCTCTTCGACCATCGTATTCTTGAAGGGCTAGTGGTGACGATCGAGCTGACGGTGATCTCGATGGTGATCGGGATCGTGCTCGGTGTGGTGCTTGCGGTGATGCGCTTGTCACCCAACCCGCTGCTCTCGCGTGCGAGCTGGCTGTACATCTTCTTCTTCCGCGGCACACCTGTGCTCGTGCAGCTGCTGTTTTGGTACAACCTCGCAGCCCTTTACCCGAAGCTCGCGCTGGGAATTCCGTTCGGGCCGGCGTTCGTTCACCCCGACGTGAACACGCTGATCACTGCTTTTCGGGCGGGCGTGCTCGGGCTGGGGTTGAACGAGGGCGCCTACATGGCGGAGATCGTCAGGGCCGGGATCATCTCGGTTGACGAGGGTCAAACCGACGCCGCTCAGTCGCTGGGCATGACACGCGTGCAGACGCTCAGGCTCATCGTGTTGCCACAGGCGATGCGCGTGATCATCCCGCCAACGGGTAACGAGACGATCTCGATGTTGAAGACCACCTCGCTGGCGAGCGTGATCACGGTGGCTGAGGTTCTCTTCGCGGCCCAGCTGATCTACTCGGCGAACTTCAAACCGATTCCGCTGCTGATCGTGGCCAGCATCTGGTACCTGGTGTGCACCAGCATTCTCTATGTGGGCCAGTATTACCTCGAGCGCTATTACGGGCGTGGCGCCACTCGTGAGCTGTCACCAACCGCGCTGGCGCGCTGGCGCGCGGCGGTGTTCTCACCGAAGCACGAGTGGTCATGAGTCCCGCCATGGTCAACGCCGAAGGGGTGCACAAGCGCTTCGGTCGGCTCGAGGTTCTGAAGGGAATCACGCTCGATGTGCAGCCCGGCGAGGTGATGTGTTTGCTCGGGCCGTCGGGCTCGGGTAAGTCGACGTTCCTGCGCTGCATCAACCATCTCGAGAAAATTCACTCGGGTCGACTGTGGGTGGACGGCGAGCTCGTCGGCTATCGCCAGGTGGGGGAGAAGCTGCACGAGCTGCGCGAGTCGGAGGTCGCGCGTAAGCGCGCTGAGATCGGAATGGTCTTTCAGCGTTTCAATCTCTTCCCCCACATGACGGCGCTCGAGAACGTCACCTGCGCGCCAGCGCGCGTGAAGGGGCTATCTCGCCAACAGGCTCGCGAGCAGGGTTGCTCACTGCTCGACCGTGTTGGCCTGGGGGACAAGCTCGAGGCCTATCCCGCGCAGCTCTCAGGCGGTCAGCAGCAGCGGGTGGCGATCGCGCGGGCGCTTGCGATGGAGCCGAAGCTGATGCTGTTCGACGAGCCGACCTCGGCCCTCGATCCGGAGCTTGTGGGGGAGGTGCTTACAGTGATGAAGCAGCTCGCCGGCGACGGCATGACGATGATCGTCGTCACGCATGAGATCGGCTTTGCGCGTGAGGTCGCCGACACCGTCGTGTTCATGGACGGCGGTGTGGTGGTGGAGTCGGGTCGACCGACGGACGTGCTCTCCAACCCACGTCACGAGCGCACCCGCGCGTTCCTGTCGAAGGTGCTGTAGAGCGCCAGAGCCGGGCGCTAGAAGTGCAGCTGCTGGCGCGCGCTGTCGACGAGCGTGCCGGTGTTTTTGAGCTCGCCCAGCGCCGCCATCATCGCGTCGAGCTCGCAGTCGACCTTCGCCGGCCACGGCTTGGGCGGGTGGTCGTCGAGCGTCTTCAGCCCGTTGCCGGTGATGATCGCCACGACGGTGTCGTCGGGAGCAAAGCGTCCGCTGGCGGCGAGTTTCTCGAGCACCGCGATCGTCGTGCCGCCGGCTGGCTCGGTGAGCAGGCCCTCGGTTGCGGCGAGCAGGTCGATGCCGGCGAAGATTTCGGGATCGCTGGCGAAGCCGCCGGTGCCGCCGCGTTTGAGCACGGCGTCGATCACCAGGTAGCCGTCGCCGGGGTTGCCGATCGCCAGCGAGTGCGCGGCGGTCTCCGGCGTGACCGCGCGGATCTCCGCCTCCTCGGCGACGATCGCCGTGGCGATCGGGTTGCAGCCGCTGGGCTGGGCGATGTGGATACGCGTCGAGTCGGTCTCGGCCAGGCCGAGCAGCTGCAGCTCGACGAGCCCCTTGTGCAGGCGCGAGGAGAGCGTGCCACCGGCGGCCGCGGTGATGATGTGGTCGGGCGACTGCCAGTCGAGCTGCTCGACGATCTCAAACGATGCCGTCTTCGCGCCCTCGGCGTAGAACGGGCGCAGGGTGATATTCGCGAAGTCCATGCCGGTGCTTTCGGCCAGTTCGCGGCAGCGCTTGTTCGCTTCGTCGTAGTTGCCCTCCACCTGGCACACCTTCGCACCGAGCGCCATGCACGCGCGGGCCTTGGTTTGCTCGAGGGCGTTGGGGTAGAAGACGTAAGCGTCCACGCCCGCCTTGGCGGCAAGCGAGGCGACGGCGGTGCCGACGTTGCCCGTGGACACGCAGCCGATCTCGGTTCCCCCGCGCTCGAGCAGCCGCGCGACGGACATCGAGACTACGCGGTCCTTGTAGGAGAGGCTGGGACGGTTGCTGGAGTCGTCCTTCAGATAGAGGTTGCTGAGCCCGAGCTCGGCGCCCAGCCGGTCGGCGCGGATCAGCGGCGTGTAGCCGGAGTGCTGTCCCACGCGAGCCTGCGCGGATGCGTCGACGATCGGCAACAGCTCCTCGAAGTGCCAGATGTTCTGCGGGCGCTCGGAGCTGGGCACATCGCGGAAGTACTGGGCGGCGTGCTCGTAGTCGTAGACAACGTCGAGCCCCTTGCCGCAGTCGGGGCACGCGAAGATCGCCTGCTCGAGCGGATAGCTGTTGTCACAGCGGTGGCAGACGAGCGCGGTGGCGCAGGAGCGCGTCCGCTGTCTGGAGTCCTGCGAGGGCCTCTGGACGGTATGTGTGCTCATGCGGGTATCCGCAACGATACGCCTGGCCACGGCGTCTGTGCGCCGTGCTCATCTTGGCCGAAGGAGATCCATAGCTCCTCAGCCATATGGGGCGCCAGCGGACCGAGCATTTGCACGAGCACGGTCAGCGCCTGTAGGAGCGCCTCGGTGTCGGCGCCACCAAGCGCCGGTTGGCGGGCGAGCACGCGTTTCTCGAAGTCCTTGATGCGGTCGAACAGCCGCATGACGTTGCGAACGGCGCTGTGCATCTCGAGGCTCTCCATGTCCTCGGTGACCTTCTCCGCGCCCGCCTGGCACCACTGCGACAGTTTCAGCCGCAGGTGCTCGCTGGTGTCTCTGATGGGCTCTGTCTCGGTCCCAGGCTCGACTCCCGCGGCGACCCGCTCGCGATCCTCCTGCGCCTGCGCGAGCTTTGCCTGCGAGAAGTCCCACACCTGGTTGAGGAAGCGGTGGCAGCGCAGCACCGCGGAGTCCTCCCAGTTGAGCGACTTCTGCGGGCGCGCGGCGTACAGCACGGCGAGCCTCACGGTGTCGGCGCCGTAGCGCTCGACGAGCTCGTCGGGGTCGACGACATTGCCGAGATGCTTGCTCATCTTGCGCCCGTCGGCCGTGACCATCTCGTGAAACAAGCAGCCCGCGAAAGGCTCTCCATCGGAGAGGAACTCGAGCGGCCCGAGGTCGCGCAGCGCCTTGGTGACGATGCGCTGATCGAACACGAAGTTGCCGCTGTCAGAGCCCGCAACGAGGCGCTCGGAGGGGAGCCAGTGGCGCAGGTCGGGGAGCGCGAGGATCTCCTCCAGCGGCCGCTCACGCTCCTGCGCCGGCACGCACGCGGGCACCCACAGCCACAGAGCGTCGAAGTGGCAGTCCAGCGTGTCCGTCTCGCGCCGGGCGGACCCACCGCAGCTGGGGCAGGTGGTGTTGACGAACTCCTCCAGCTCGGCCAGCGGGTTGCCGGCTCCGGTTGGGCGCAGGTTCAGCGGCAGGATCACCGGCAGCTGCTCGCGTGGCACGGGCACGGTGCCGCACCGATCGCAGTAGACGATTGGGATCGGTGTGCCCCACGAGCGCTGGCGGGAGATTACGAAGTCCGAGGCGCGGTAGCGCACCGCCTGGGTGGCACCCGCATCGAGGCCGGCGGAACCGGAGCTCGACCCAGCGCCCGACTCGTCCGCATCGCCAGCCTCACCGTCGAGACCCTCGACCTCGGGTGCGGTCAGGCCGAGCCGGCGGGCGATCACCTCGTCGGTGCGGTCGAGCGCGGGCACTCCGAGCACGATCGTTGGCCCAAAGCGCGAGTCCACGAGCGGTGAGACGAGCACGGGCATCGACGCTCCGTCGGCACCGAGCACGACGCGCCCGGTGTCGATCACGGGGATCGTCTCTGCCTCGCGTGAGCTGCGCTCCCAGCCGCCTGAGCGCAGCTGCTCGAGCTGCTCGCGCACGGCGTCATCCGCGGCCCACACGTCGGCGTCGGGGTGACGGGGGGACATCAGCACGAAGCTGGCCTGACCGAGGGCGTCGGGATACGGCGAGAACACGCTCAGCTGCGCGCCGTCGGGGCTCTGCAGCGCGAGCTCGACACCGTCGATGCGCCCGAGCACGATCTGCTGGGAGGCGAGCGCTACCTCGTCCCAGATTCCGCTTGCCTCGAGCTCCGCCACGCGAAGATCGTTCTCGGGCACGTAGGCGCTGATCTTCAGATACCACTGCGGCAGCTCGATCAGCCTGACAGGGCCATGGCAGCGCCAGCAGGTGCCGCCGGGCTCGACTTGGATGGAGGCGAGCGTCGTCTGGCAGTTGTCGCACCAGTCGACGTTGCCTGTGCCGCGATAGATCAGCCCGGCGTCGAGCAGCACGAGGAACAGCCATTGCGACCAGCGATACATGAGCGCATCGGAGCTGATGAACGAGCGCTGCCAGTCGAAGGAGAAGCCGAGCCGGTCGAGCTGGCCGGTCATGTGCTCGGCGCAGCGCTTGACCCACTCGCTGGGTGGCTCACCGCTCGAGATGGCGCCCAGCTCGGCAGGCAGCCCGAAGGCGTCGAAGCCGAAGGCGAACAGCACCGAGTCCCCGCGTGCGCGACGAAAGCGCGCGTAGGCGTCGCCAATGGAGTAGCTGCGTACATGCCCGATGTGGATATTGCCGGAGGTGAACGGGGCGGAGGGCTTGATGTAGAGGTGTGGCTGCTCCTCGGCCAGCGGTGGCGTGCGGAACGCGTCGCGCTCGCGCCAGGCAGCCTGGCGACGTGCCTCGATCGCGTGCGCGTCATACCTCGTGCGGCTCGTATTGCCCATACGTTCGAGCATATCCAAGGGCATTAGCCCCGGTGTGGCCATTGCTATGCTCAAGCTCACTTGGCTGCCGTGAGCAACAAGGCACGTTTGGCGCGTATGCGCCCCCTCATTGGCCCCGCCGCGAGCGGGGTCTTTTCGTCCGCCACAACTGCGAGGATGCTGCGATGGAGATAGAAATTGGCCGCGGCAAGACGGGTCGCCGCGCTTATGGATTCGACGACATCGCGATAGTGCCTTCAAGGCGCACGCGCGACCCCGACGACATCGACATCTCATGGAAGCTGGGCCCCTACCAGTTCGAGCTGCCGATGCTGGCGTCGGCGATGGACGGTGTGGTCTCACCGGAGACGGCGGGCATCATCGGTCGCCTGGGCGGCCTGGCGGTGCTGAATCTAGAGGGCATCTTCACCCGTTATGAGGACGCGGAGGAGCAGCTGGAGGAGATCGCGCTCCTGCCGAAGGACCTGGCGACGCGCAAGATGCAGGAGATCTACGCGGAGCCGGTCAAGCCTGAGCTGATCGCGCAGCGGATTCGCGAGATCAAGGAGCAGAAAGTGGTGGTGGCGGCTTCGCTGACCCCACAGCGCGTGCTCGACTACCACGAGATCGCGATGGAGGCGGGCCTGGACGTGCTGGTCATCCAGGGCACGGTTGTCTCCGGCGAACACGTCTCGACGGTGACCGAGCCGTTGAACCTGAAGGAGTTCATCCCGAGCCTGGACGTGCCGGTGGTGGTGGGTGGCTGTGCGTCCTACCACACGGGCCTGCACCTGATGCGCACAGGCGCGGCGGGTGTGCTCGTGGGCGTGGGGCCAGGTGCGGCGTGCACGACCCGCGGCGTGCTGGGTATCGGTGTGCCGCAGGCGACGGCGATCGCCGACGTGGCGCACGCGCGCTCGACACACATGCTGGAGACGGGCGAGTACTGCCAGGTGATCGCCGACGGCGGCATGCGCAACGGCGGCGATGTGTCGAAGGCGATCGCGCTGGGAGCAGACGCTGTGATGATCGGCTCGCCGCTGGCGCGCGCATACGAGGCCCCAGGACGTGGATTTCACTGGGGCATGGCGACATTCCACCCGACGCTTCCCCGTGGCGCACGCGTGGCAACCACGCAGAACGGAACGCTCGAGGAGATCCTGACCGGTCCGGCGCGTGAGAACGACGGGACGTTCAACCTGTTTGGCGGTCTGCGCACGTCGATGGCGACGTGCGGCCACAAGGACCTGGCGGAGTTCAATCGCGCGGAGGTCGTGGTGGCGCCGTCGCTGCAGACGGAGGGCAAGTCGCTGCAGCGTGACCAGCAGGTCGGCATGGGCGCGACCAACGGGAAGGTAGCCGCCCTCGTAAATGACTGAGGCTGCCGCCACGGCGCTCGCGCCGGCAGGGGAGCGGGGGATAGGCACGCCCGCTCCCACCGACTTGCAGGAGATCGTGGTGCTGGACTACGGCGGGCAGTACTCGCAGCTGATCGCGCGCAGGGTGCGCGATTGCGGCGTGTTCAGCGAGCTATTGCCACATCATGTATCGATAGAGGAGATCGCACGGCGAAAACCGCGCGGGATCATCCTGTCGGGTGGGCCGGCATCGGTGTACGCAGAGGGTGCTCCACCGCTGGACCTCGGCCTGTTGGAGCTCGGTGTGCCGGTGATGGGCATCTGTTACGGCATGCAGCTGCTGATGCACACGCTGGGTGGCCGTGTGGAGCAGGCGGAGGTGGGGGAGTTCGGCCGCTCCGATTTGCAGGTGGCGGAGCCGGGTGTGCTGCTGAAAGGCATGCCGCGTGAGCAGACATGCTGGATGTCGCACCGCGACACGGTGTTTGAGCCACCGCCGGGCTTTACCCGGCTGGCGTCCTCGAGCGGTTCGCCGGTGGCGGCGGTGGAAGACCCCGCGCGCAACATCTACGGCATCCAGTTCCACCCGGAGGTCGTGCACACGCCCTACGGCGAGGAGATCCTGAAGCGCTTTTTGACCGAGATATGCGGCTGCGAGCCGACGTGGTCGGCGGCGTCGATCGTTGAGGAACAGGTGCGGCGCATCCGCGAGCAGGTGGGTGACGGCAACGTCATCTGTGGCCTGTCCGGTGGCGTTGACTCCTCGGTGGCGGCGCTACTGGTGCACCGTGCTATCGGGGAGCAGCTGACATGTGTGTTCGTCGACCACGGGTTGATGCGCAAGGACGAGGGTGAACAGGTGGTGAAGACATTCCGCGACACGTTCAAGGTGCCGCTGGTGGCGGTCGACGCGGAGACGCGCTTCCTGGACAAGCTTGCAGGTGTGACCGAGCCGGAGGCCAAGCGCAAAGCGATCGGCGCGGAGTTCATCAGGGTCTTCGAGGAGGAGGCGAGAAAGCTCGCTGACGCTAGTGGTGGACAAGACGCTCGCTTCCTCGTGCAGGGCACGCTGTACTCGGACGTGATCGAGTCCGGCGGCGGCACAGGCGCGGCGACGATCAAGTCCCACCACAACGTGGGTGGCCTGCCGGATGACCTGCAGTTCGACCTGGTGGAGCCGCTGCGCGCCCTGTTCAAGGACGAGGTTCGTGCCGTGGGCGCCGAGCTTGGCCTGCCCGAGCGCCTCGTCTGGCGCCAGCCGTTCCCCGGCCCCGGCCTGGCGATTCGCGTGGTTGGCGGCGAAGCGACGAAGGAGCGCCTGGACGTGCTGCGCGAGGCCGACCACATCCTCCAGGACGAGATCCGCAAAGCGGGCCTCTATCGCGAGCTGTGGCAGTCGTTCTGCGTGCTCCCCGATGTCCGCACCGTGGGCGTGCAGGGCGACGAGCGCACCTACGGCTACGTTGTGGTCGTCCGCGCGGTCACCAGCGACGACGCGATGACAGCCGACTGGGCAAGGCTGCCGTACGACCTGCTCGAGACAATCGCCTCACGCATGATCAACGAGCTGCGTGAGGTCAACCGGGTCGTTCTTGACATCACCTCGAAGCCACCGGGCACCATTGAGTGGGAGTAGCGCTCCGGTCCCTCACATAGAGATGCCGACTGGCGTGGGCATCTCTATGTGAGGGACCTCCGCTTGGCGGCGGTCGCTGGCGCCCCACGCGCGGATTCAGTCCTGCGAGGAACTGCGATCCGGGCGCTTGGATGGGTTGTTCTTCGCGTGCTGCCATTAGCACGGAGCTTGGGAGCCGACGGGGGACTGCCCTTTAGCTATGATGTCCGCTCCGCCGCGCGGTTACGCGTGGCCTTTTTGACGCTATGGCACCCTCGACTAGAACCTACGTGGCAAAGCCGACCGATCGCGAGCGCAATTGGCTGATTGTTGACGCCAACGGCAAGACGCTCGGGCGTTTGGCGACGCAGATCGCTGATGTGCTTCGGGGCAAGCGCAAGCCTGAGTACACGCCGCACATCGACACGGGCGACTTCGTAGTGGTGATCAACGCGGAGAAGATCCACGTCAGTGGCAACAAGCGCCAGGACAAGCGCTACTACCGCCACTCCGGCTATCCGGGTGGCCTGCGCTCGCGCACGTTCGAGGAAATGCTCGCGCGGCGCCCTGAGGACATCATCCGCCTGGCCGTCAAGGGCATGATGCCGCGCAACCGCCTGGCGCGTAAGCAGATAACGAAGCTCAAGATCTATGCCGGGCCCGAGCACCCGCACATTGCCCAGAAACCGCAACCGCTGGAGATCGAGGCCTGATGGCAGACGAGGAGCACCCCGACACCGAGGAGCAGACGCCCGAGATCACGGACGTGGCCGAGGACGCGCCAGCCGAGGCTGAGCAGGGGACGCGGGAGCCCGCTGCCGAGACCCCAGCAGCTGAGGAGCCCGCGATAGCAGCGGAGCCGGTGGCTGAGCAAGGGCCAGCAGCCGAGGAGCCCGCGCCCGTCGAGGAGCCTGTGGCTGTCGAGGAGTTGGTCGTGGAGGAGGTCATCGTCGACGACGACGACGAAGAGGAGCCAGCCCCCCGTGAGAAGCCCGCTGTTCCAGGCGCTCACCTGGAGGTCGACATCGTTCCCGAGGGCGTCGACCCGCTCGGTCGCAGCGAAAGCAGCTACGAGGACGCCTACGCCGTTGACCCCTACGCGGTCGACGACGAGTCAGATCAGGCGAAGGATGGGGAGGATGAGCTCGAGGAGGTACTCAGCGAGCCGATCTCCACCGCTGCGATCGATCTCGCCTCCGGTGCCCGCTACCGCGCCACCGGCAAGCGCAAGTCGGCAATCGCACGGGTGACGCTCAAGCCAGGCACCGGCACCTACGTGGTCAACGGACGCACGCTCGAGAACCACTTTCCGCGGCTGACGTTGCAGCGCAACATCCGCCAGCCACTGGAGACGGTCGGCTATCAGGACCGCATGGACGTGGTCGCGAGGCTGCACGGCGGCGGCATCTCCGCACAGGCGGGTGCGCTGCGTCACGGCGTGTCGCGAGCGCTGCTGGAGGCGGACCCGAACCTGCGCGGTGAGCTCAAGCGCAGGGGCTTCTTGACACGTGACTCGCGCGCCAAGGAGCGCAAGAAGGCCGGCTTGAAGAAGGCGCGTAAGCGTCCGCAGTTCTCCAAGCGCTAGGCGCACACCTTCACGCATGACCCGCAAGCTGTTCGGGACCGACGGCGTTCGCGGTGTCGCCGGCGAGTTCCTGACTGCCGAGCTGGCGCTGGCGCTCGGACGTGCGGCCACACGTGAGACTCGAGCCGAGCGCCCACAGGTACTGATCGTTCGCGACACGCGCGAGTCCGGTGAGATGCTGCAGGCGGCGCTGGCCGCCGGCGTGAGCGCTGCCGGTGGGGACGCGCTGCTCGGTGGGGTGCTGCCGACACCCGCCGCGCCGCTGTTGATCGGCCGCTACGGCTTTGATCTGGCGGTCGTGCTGTCCGCCTCCCACAACCCCTACCAGGACAACGGCATCAAGTTCTTCGCCGGCGATGGCTACAAGCTCTCCGACCAGTCAGAGCTCGCGATCGAGCGCGAGCTCGAGCGAGCCGCGGAAGCTGCCGTCGAGGCCGATGACGGTGGACAGACGCCAGCTGCAGGCGCCCCGGCGGCGATCGGGCGGATCCGCGAGCTGCGCGGCGCCCCCGAGGACTACCTGCGCGAGCTGCACGTCCGCTTCGAGCAGCTCGACCTGCATGGTGTGGATGTGCTCCTGGACTGCGCCAACGGCGCCACCTACCAGGTGGCGCCTGAGATCTTCAGGCGTCTGGGCGCAATCGTGTCGGTGATTGCCGACACGCCAGACGGGCGCAACATCAACGCCGGTTGCGGCTCCACGCACCTCGATGCCTTGGCCGAGCGTGTCGTCGCGGGCGGCCACGCGATCGGGTTTGCATTCGACGGTGACGGTGACCGTGTGCTCGCGGCTGACCGCAAGGGTGTTGTCGTCGACGGCGATGAGCTGATGGCGATGGCCACGCTTCACCTGCGCGACAGCGGACGGCTCAAGGGCAACGGGGTGGCGGTGACGGTGATGACCAACTACGGCTTTCACTCCGCCATGAAGAGCGCCGGCGTGGATGTGGCGATCACACAGGTCGGCGACCGCTACGTGCTCGAGCAGCTGCGCGCCCGGGGATGGACGCTCGGCGGCGAGCAGTCGGGGCACATCATCGACATGGACTTCAACTGCACCGGCGATGGCATCGCCAGCGCGCTTTTGACGCTCGAGGCACTCGGCGGGGGAGACCTCAGCGAGCGCCACGCGATGAGCAAGCTGCCCCAGCGCCTCGTGAACGTGCGCGTGCGTGACCGCGGTGCGCTCGAGCAGGCCGAGCAGGTGGATGCGGCCGTGCGTGCGGCAGCACAGGAGCTCGATGGGCGCGGACGCGTGCTTGTGCGCCCCAGTGGCACCGAGCCGCTCGTGCGGGTGATGGTCGAGGCGCCCACCGATGAGGAGGCAGACGCCGTGTGTGGTCGTTTGGTGGCGCTGGTGGAGCAGGAGCTCGGCTGACACGGCCACTCTTGGGGCCGGCACGGCCTCAACGGGTCATCGCTACTGCTGCGTGAGCACGCCCAGGTGCGCTCGGGTGCCGCTGATATCTTCGAGCGGGTGTGCGGCATCGTTGGCTACGTCGGCAGGCGGCCCGTCCAGGCCTTGCTGCTTGAGGGGCTGAGCAGGCTCGAGTACAGGGGGTATGACTCGGCGGGGATCTCGATGATCCGCGACGGCCACATCGATGCTGTACGCGCGGTCGGGAACCTCAGCGCGCTTGAAGCCAAGCTCAACGAGCGTGCCACGACGGCAGATCGCGGTGGCGTTGCGGTCGCACAGCGACCCGCGACCACCGGCATCGGGCACACGCGCTGGGCCACTCACGGGAGGGTTAGCGAGCAGAACGCCCATCCGCACGGCGACAGTGACGACCGCGTTCACGTGGTGGTCAACGGCATCGTTGAGAACTACATTGCGCTGAAGGAGCGCCTGTTGGCAAGCGGCAACGTCTTCACTTCGGAGACCGATGCGGAGGTGATCGCGCACTTGATCGCCGAGCACTACGACGGCGATCTGCCCGACGCCGTTCGCGCCGCCTACGCGGAGCTGAACGGGCACTACGCGTTCGTCGCGATGAGCCTCGACGAGCCGGAAGTGCTCGTCGGTGCCCGTAAGGAGTGCCCGCTGATCGTCGGTCGCGGCGAGGGCGAGCAGTTCATCGCCTCAGCCGTGCCAGGGGTCCTATCGCAGACCAGGCGCATCCAGTATCTGGATAACGGCGAGATCGCGGTGTTGCGGCCAGACGGCGTGACCATCACCACCGCCGGCGGCGAGCCGGTGGAGCGCGAGGAGCAGATCGTCGACTGGGACGAGGAGACGGCGGAGAAGGGCGGCTTTGAGACGTTCATGCTCAAGGAGATCCACGAACAGGCCGACGCCGTGGCCGACGCGATCGCCGATCGCACCGCCAGAGGCAGTGGCGTCGACCTCTTCGAGCAGGACGTGATGGACGAGACGCTGCTGCACGACGTGCAACGGATCGTGATCGTCGCCTGCGGGACCTCCTACCACGCTGGCCTGATCGGACGCTACGCGATCGAAGAGTGGGCACGCATACCAGTTGAGATGGATATTGCCTCCGAGTACCGCTACCGCAACCCTGTCGTGGGACCGGGCGATCTGGTGCTCGGTATCACCCAGTCGGGCGAAACGGCAGACACGCTCGCCGCGATGCGCCTGGCGCGCGAGCGCGGGGCAACGGTACTGGCGGTGACGAACGTGATGGGCTCGCAGGCCACGCGCGACGCGGACGGCGTGCTGTATACGCGCGCAGGACTCGAGATCGGGGTCGCGGCGACGAAGACTTTCCTTTGCCAGGTGGCGGTCATGTATCTGCTCGGCCTGCGCCTTGCAGAGCTGCGGGGCACGCTGGCGCCCGAGCGGCTGACAGGGCTCGTCACCGAGGTCAAGCGCCTGCCCCACTGCATCGACGAGGTGCTCTCCGAGGAGGAGCAGGTCGGGCGCATCGCCGAGGCGTACTGGCGCAGCGAGTTCTTCCTGTACATCGGGCGCCACGTCGGCCTGCCGGTGGCGCTTGAGGGGGCACTGAAGCTCAAGGAGATCTCCTACATCGCCACCGATGCGTACGCCGCGGGTGAGATGAAGCACGGCCCGATCGCCCTGCTCGACGACTCCACGCCGGTCGTGTGTGTCGCGACCAACTCGCCGGTGCTGGAGAAGGTCGTCTCGAACATGCAGGAGGTGCGCGCACGTGGAGCAAAAGTGATCGCGGTCGCGACCGTCGGCAACGAGCAGATCGGCCACAGTGCCGATGCTGTGATCCTGCTGCCGGCGGTGGACTGGATGCTGCAGCCGATGCTCGCGGTGATCCCGCTGCAGCTGCTCGCCTACCGGATCGCACGCCGACGAGGGCTGAACGTCGACCAGCCGCGCAACCTCGCCAAGACCGTCACCGTCGAGTAGACCGCGGCGATCATCGCGCCTGCGTTGGGCACCGCCACTAGCGCCGGTGCCAGGTGACCATCTAGCATCGCTTGCGTGACTGCGCTGCCCTCGTGGCTGATCCCGCTCCCCGATGCCGAGACGATGCGCGGCATCGATCGCTGGGCGATCGAGGAGCAGGGGGTGGCGGGACTCGACCTGATGGAGCGCGCCGGCGCTGGGGTTGCGCGTGCGGTGGAGCGCCTCGCCCCGGACGGCCCGGTGACGGTGGTATGCGGCAAGGGCAACAACGGCGGCGACGGGCTCGTGGTCGCGCGTCTGCTGCGCCAGTCTGGGCGGCAGGTGAAGGTCATCTGTGTCGCGCCGCCAGGAGAGTATTCCGGTGATGCCCGCACGAACCTCGAGCGCCTCCCGGGAGAGCCGCCGCTGCGATTGAGCGGGCAGGCGTGGCCTGAGCGCGAGCAGGGTGCACCGATGCCCGGTGTGGGAGCCGAGGTGTTCCCTACCGAGGTGCTTGTCGTTGACGCGCTGCTGGGGACTGGCTTTCAGGGAGAGCCCCACGGTGGCGTGGCGGAGGCGATCGACGCGATCAACGAGCTGGGCACGCGCGTCGTCAGCGTGGACGTGCCGAGCGGAGTCGACGCTTCCAGCGGGGTTGTCTGCGGCGCGGCGGTGCGCGCTTCGCTCACCGTCACCTTCCATGCAGCAAAGCCCGGGATGTGGATCCACCCGGGCAAGGCCCACGCGGGCGAGGTGCAGACGCTCGACATCGGCATCCCACGTGGGGCACCGCTGGCCGCGTCGATCGGCCTGATCGAGCGCGGTGTGATCGATCAGCTACCGCGCCGGGCAGCGGCCTCAACCAAGTTCGTCTCCGGCCATGTGCTCATCGCGGGAGGGTCGCGTGGGTTGACCGGCGCGCCGAGGATGGCCGCCGAGGCGAGCATGCGTGCGGGGGCCGGCTACGTGACGGTCTGCGTTCCTTCTTCTCAGCAGGGAATCATTGCCAGCGGGGGAACCCCGGAGATGATGACTCGGGGCATGGCCGATGGGGAAGGCGCACACACACACGAGGGCGTTGCCGGGGTACTCGAGGTGAGTGCCCGTGGCGGCGCGCTGGGGCTCGGGCCGGGGCTGGGGCGCAGCCCCGGTGCCATCCAGTTCGCGCGGGCGCTTGCCGGCGAGGCAGAAGTGGCGATGGTGCTCGACGCGGATGGGTTGAACGCGCACGCCGGCAGGCTCGGCGAGCTGGCCGCGCGCAGCGCGCCCACCGTGCTCACGCCGCACGCCGGCGAGCTTGGCCGGCTGCTCGAGTGCGACAGCGCTGAGATCGAGCGTGAGCGCCTGCGCCACGTGCGTGCGGCTGCCGCGCAGGCGCAGGCGGTGGTTGTGCTGAAGGGCGATGACACGCTGATCGCCGAGCCCACAGGGCGCGTCGCGGTGAGCCCCGGCGGCAGTCCCGCGCTCGCCACCGCTGGCACGGGAGATGTGCTCACGGGCGTGATCGCGGCGTTGCTCTCCCAGGGCCTCGAGGCCTTCGTGGCGGCCGCCGCTGGCGTCTGGCTGCACGCGCAGGCCGGCAGGGAGGCCGCGCATCGCGTCGGCTGCGCAGAGGGCGTGATCGCGACAGATGTGATCAGCGCGCTCCCAGCGGCACGATCGCGGGCTGCCGATGAGCACCGTCACGAGGGGGATCGAGCCCATGGCTGACGGAACACCGGTCCGATTCAGCAGGAAAGGACATGACGCGAGCCCGCCGCGCGCAGGCGCGCGTGAACGTCGCGGCGATCGAGCGCAACTGCGCGCGGCTGCGCACGCAGTTGCAGCACGGGGCAGCCCTATGCGCGGTCGTGAAGGCCGACGGATACGGCCACGGCGCCGTGGAGAGCGCCCGCGCGGCGTTCGCCGGCGGTGCGAGCTGGCTGGCTGTGGCCGACGCACGTGAGGCCGCTGAGCTGCGCGAGGCCGGTCTGCAGCGACGTGCCCGTGCTCGTGATGGGCGCGCTCAGCCCGATTGAGCTCGCGCGAGGCGCTCGCCGCGGACGCGGACATTGTGGTGTGGAACGAGGACTACCTGGAGGCTGTGGCCGGCGCAGGTGGCGGTCGCGTCCACGTCAAGTTCGACTCCGGCATGGGGCGGCTGGGAACCCGCGACCCAGCAGAGGCTTCGCGCGTGGCCGCCGTTGCGCGCCAGACCGCGGGCGTACACCTGGTCGGGCGCGATGACACATTTCGCCACCGCCGACGATCTCAAGGACGACGGCTTCTTCGCCGATCAGCTCGCCACGTTCATGCGCTGGGCGCGTACAGTCAAGGCCGAGTCGCCTGAGATCCTGTCCACGCAGCCAACAGCGCGGCGACGATGCGCGATGTGGAGGCACAGTTCGACATGGTTCGCTGCGGGATCGCGATCTACGGCATGGACCCCTTCGGCAAGGACCCCGCCGCCCGGGCGCTCGAGCCGGCACTCGAGCTGAGCTCATAGCTCGCGGATGTGAAGCTATGCAGAGCGGGGGAGAGCGCCGGCTACGGACGGCAGTTCGTAGCCGACAGCGACACCTACATAGGCGTTCTGCCGATCGGCTATGGCGATGGCTGGCGGCGCGGGCTGTCCAACAACGCAGACGTGCTGATCGCCGGGCACCGCCACCCGCTGGTGGGCACGGTGAGCATGGACAGCATCACCGTCGACCTCGGCTATGACGACCACGCGGAGCGGTTGCGCGGCGAGCGCGCGATCCTGATCGGCTTCCAGCTCAGCGAGCGGATTACCGCCGAGGAGGTCGCCAGGCGTCTGGAGACGATCAACTACGAGATCACCTGCGCTTTGACCTCGCGGGTGCCACGCGTGTATCACCGCGACGGTGCTCCGCTCGATGCCGGCACGCTCGCCGCCTCCCGCGCGGCGGACCCCGACCCGGTATGAGCACCGGCCTGGACGTGGCCCGCGAAGCGCTGGCGGGCACGCGGGCCTGGCTGGTTGGCGGCGCGGTGCGTGATCGCCTGTTGGGTAGGCAGACCGCGGATGTCGACATCGTCGTGGACGGCGATCCTGGCGAGGCAGCCCGTGCGGTAGCTCGCGCGGCACGAGGCGCGGCGCGCTTTGCGCTGTCGGAGGAGTTCGGCTCCTGGCGCGTGGTGGCGCGTGGGGGAGCCTGGCAGGTCGATGTAGAGCCACTGCGTGGACAGAGCATCGAGGAGGACCTGGAGCTACGCGACTTCACTTTGAACTCGATCGCTGAGCCGCTCGCGGGCGGTGCGCCGGTCGATCCGCTCGGCGGTGCGGCGGATCTGCAGGTCGGCCGCCTGCGAATGTCAGGGCCGTCGGCGTTTACACAGGATCCGCTGCGGGTGCTGCGCCTGGTGCGCCTGGCGGTCGAGTTGGACCTGGAGGTCGACAGTGAGACCTCGCGCTGTGCCAGCGCGTCCGCGGACGCTCTCAGCGGCGTCTCGGCCGAGCGTGTGTTCATGGAGCTGCGACGCATCATCTCCGCGCCGCACGCGCGCAGGGGCCTCGAGCTGATGGATTCGCTTGGTGCCATGGCGGTGGTGCTGCCGGAGCTCGTGGAGCTGCGGGGGGTGGAGCAGAACCGCTTTCATCACCGCGACGTCTACGGCCACACACTCGAGGTCTTCGACCGGGTGGTCGAGCTGACGAGCTCGCTATGACGCCGCTTACGCGACGCCACAGCTGGACGCCACGATCGGCGCGTACCGGGAGCAACTGGACGCGTTGCTGGCCGAGCCGCTCGCGGATGAGCTGACCCGCGGCGATGCGCTGCGGTGGGGCGCGCTTCTGCACGACGCCGCCAAGCCATTGACCCGCGAGGTCCGTCCTGACGGTGGCGTCACGTTCTATCAGCCACGACGTGCGCGGCGCGGAGCTCGCACGCACGGTACTCACGCGTCTACGCGCGAGCGAGCGCATGCGCGCGCACGTCGCGGCGCTCGTCAGAAACCACCTGCGGCTGGGCTTCCTGGTCCACGAGCCACAGCCGCTGGCCCGCAGGGCCCTTTTCACCTACCTGCGTATCTGCTCGCCCGTAGAGGTTGACGTGACGCTCCTGTCGATCGCCGATCGTCTCGCCACCAGGGGAGATCGCGCGCAGGAGTCGATCGAGGCGCACCTGACGCTCGCAAGCGGTGTGCTGGGCGACGCGCTCGAGTGGCACGGGCAGGGACCGCCGCGGCCGCTGCTGCGCGGCGATGAGCTCGCCAGCGATCTCGGCATCCCTACCGGGCCGCGTGTGGGCGAGCTGCTGGAGGCCATTGCCGCGGCGCAGTACGCCGGTGAGCTGGGCACGCGCGAGCAAGCACTTGCATATGCGCGCAAGCTGATCGAGGGCAGCGCGGACTGGACGGCGGCGCGCTTGACGTAGGATCTGCCCGCATGGCCGATCCCGACTGCATCTTCTGCAAAATCGTCGCAGGCGAGCTGCCCGCGCGGATCGTCGACGAAGACGAGCGCACGATCGCCTTCATGGACATCGCGCCCGCCACTCGGGGGCATGCGCTCGTGATCCCCCGCGCGCACAGCACCGATCTGCTCGACATCGACCCCGAGGATCTGATCGCGGTCGCGCTCGCCAGCCAGCGGCTTGCGGCGCGTGCCATGCAGCGGCTTGGTGCCGACGGCGTGAACCTCCTGAACTCCTGCGGCCAAGCCGCCTGGCAGACGGTGTTCCACTTCCACGTGCACGTGATCCCCCGCTACGAGGACGATCCGCTGCGCCTGCCGTGGGTGCCATCCGCGGGCGATCCAGACCAGATCGCGGCCGCCGCGCAGGAACTATCGGGGGAGTAGCGAAATGATCAAACCGCTACATACAGCGGGCAGGCGTGTTGAATGGCACATATGAGACGCATATCCATAGCTGTGCTCGTGGGCGTTACAGCGCTCGCGCTTGTGCTTCCCGCTGTCGCGCCGGCGACATTGAGCGAAGTCGGTGTGATCGGCACGACCACACCCGCCACGGTACCCAGCTGTCCCGGGAGCGGGCCCACCAACCCGTGCCTGGCAGTTAGCCGGACGACGGGCTTCCAGGTCAAGGTCGGCACCGAACGCAACATCCTGAGCGCGCCGCGCGCGGGCACGATCGTCGCCTGGACGATCAGCCTCGGCAACCCAAACGCCACGCAGATCAAATACTTCGAAGCCAACGAGGGCGGTCCCTCTGAAGCTGGTATCGCGATTCTCGCGCCACAGCGTAAGCCGAATCTCACGTACAAGCTCGTGGCCCAGAGCCCGCTGGTCAAACTGCAGCCGTACTTCGGCAAGACCGCCCAGTTCCCGCTCGAAACGACGATCCCGGTCAAGAAGGGCTACGTCGTCGCGCTGACCGTCCCCACCTGGGCACCGGCGCTGGCGCTCGGCTTCGGCAACGACACCTCCTGGCGTGCCAGTCGCCCCAAGGCCGGCTGCAAGACCACCACCTCCCAGACCACGCAGACGGAAGTAGGCAGCGCCGTGCAGTACTACTGCCTCTACCAGACCGCGCGCCTGACCTACAGCGCCACGCTCATCTCAACCCCCTAGGGCGTCTGCTGAGCGGCTACGGGGCGCTGGCGCCGCCGGTTGGGCTGGCGGGCGTTTCGCTTTTGGCGGCGTTTTCGTTGCTGGCGGCGTTTTCTTTTTCTGCCGTTGCGCCGCCGGTGGGGCTCGCTTCGCTAGCGGCTTCGGTGCTGGCAGGTGTTTCGCTGCTTTCGCTCGCGGCGCTTTCGCTGCTCGCGGAGGACGATTCGGTCGATTTCGCCGTGGTTTTGGCGGCCGTCGTGGAGGTGGAGGTCGTCTGTGCGGCGGCCGCTTCAGCGCTCGTGTTGTTCGGCGGCGTGATTTCGGGGGTGCTCTTGGGAACCGCGTCTGAGACGCTGCTGCCGCCGCAGGCGCTCAACATCAGCCCGCACAGCAACGCCGCACAGGCGGCGAGCACGACGCGGGATCTCACAACGGGCCCATGCGCCTGCCGCACGTGGGACAGTCGTTGAGGTCCTTCTGGGCGTGCTGGTCACACCACGGGCAAAAGCGCAGGGTCTCGACCGCCCAGGGGAGTTTCGAGCTGGACGGTGCCATCGGCAGCACCTTGCCGACAACCTCCAGCTTCTCTCCGGAGTCACGGTCGCGGTAGATCTCGTTGGGCTCCGCTGCGATCAAGATCTCCCGTCCAGTCGAAGGGACACGCAGGCGGTAGCGCTGTTTAGTGCTCATGGACGCAACTTTACCTGAGCGGGTGGGGGAGCGATCACGACGCCGATAGGCTGCCCGTGCGTGCGCGTGCTGATCTTCCACGGCTACCTGCTCGACGGGACCGGATCGAACGTCTATAACGCCCGCCTTGCAGCCGCGCTGGTGGCGCTCGGCCACGAGGTGCATCTGCTCAGCCAGGACCGCCATCCCGAGGACCAGCCGTTCGTGGACGCGGTCGCGGACTGGGACAGTGGGGAGCTCCGTATCGAAGAGCTGGAGCGGGAGGGGTCCGGGCTCGAGCGTGCGCATGGGGTGGGCCGCTGCACGGTGTATCGCCCAAATATCGGCGAGCTGCTGCCGGTGTATGTGGCCGATCGCTATGAGGGCATCGAGGCTCGCACGTTCGCGCAGTGCAGCGATAGCGAGGTTGCAGGCTATATCGACGCGAACGTCGCGGCTGTGGGCGAGCTGCTCGAGCTGGTGGGTCCGCAACTGGCGCTCGCCAACCATCTCGTGATGGGGCCGGTGATCCTCGCCCGCGGGCTCAGAGGGGAGGCTCCCTATGCGGTAAAGGTGCACGGCAGTGCCCTGGAGTACACGGTCAAGCCACAGCCCGAGCGCTTCCTCGAGCTCGCCCGCGAGGGCCTCGCCGGCGCCAGGGCGGTACTCGTCGGCTCGCGCCATACGGCCATGAGCCTGTGGGAGGCGATTGGCGAGGAGGACCTCCCGCAGCGCACACGTCTGGGGCCCCCAGGTGTCGATGTCGAGCGCTTCGCTCCCCGCTCGCCGGAGGCAGCGGCGCGGGGGGTGAGGGCGCTGGCCGCGCGGCTGCGCCTACAAGCGCAAGAGCCGGGAGCGCAGGCGGCGACAGGCGAGCAGGCAAGCGCGTTCGCACGCGACGGGCTGGCCGCCGCCGAAGCCCTCGCGCGGCTGGACCCCGATCGCGATGTGCTGGTCGTGTATGTCGGCAAGCTGATCGTCAGCAAGGGCGTCGATCTGCTGCTCGCCTCATGGCCGCTCGTGCTCGCGCATCTGCCACGCGCGCGGCTCGTGGTGGTGGGCTTCGGCGCGTACCGCGAGGGGCTCGAGCGTCTGTGCGAGGCGCTGGCGGCAGGCGATCTCCAGCAGGCACGCGAGGTCGCGCTTCTGGGTAGGGCACTCGAGGGGCAGCCCTCGCCTTCGCAGCCCCTGCGGCATCTGCTGGCGTTCCTGGACGGTCTGCATGGCGATGAGCGAGAGCGCTTCCTAGCAGCCGCACGCCGCCTGCCCGAGCAGGTCGTGTTCGTCGGGCGCCTTGACCATGAGGAGCTCGCCGAGCTGCTTCCCGCCTGCCAGGCGGCGGTCGTGCCGAGCACGTTCCCGGAGGCATTTGGGATGGTCGCGGCAGAGGCGGCCGCATGCGGCGTGTTGCCGCTCAGCGCTGCTCATTCGGGCCTTGCGGAGGTGAGCAACGTGCTGGCGCGGGCGCTGCCCGCGCCAGCGGTCGACTGGCTGTCGTTTCCAGTTGACGATCACGCTGTGCGAGCGATCGCAACTGCTCTAGCTGGCTGGCTACACGCAGAGCCGGCCCTGAAAGAGAAGACGCGCACCGGCTTGGTCTCCACAGTGCGTGAGCGCTGGTCGTGGCAGGGCGTCGCAAAGGGAGTGATCGTCGCCGCCAGCGGTGATCTGGAGACTCTGGCCCGGCCATGGAGCGCACCGACGCTGCACCATTGACAAGAATTTGTCCGGCGAGTGCCGGTTCGGTTAGTGTGTTGTCGTGCGGTTCTTGGAGGAGAGACGCCGGCTACTCAGCGCCCCTGGGAGTTCCCTGCACGCGCTCGCCACGCGGACTGCCTTCGTCGCGTTCGCGGGTGTTGTGGCGATCAGCGTGTCCGGCTGTGCGGTCAAGGGCGCCGACAACGCGAACCTGATCGTCGGCAAGCAGGCATTTGTGGCCAAATGCGGCTCCTGTCACACGATGGCGCGGGCAGAAACCAAAGGCATTGTCGGGCCGAACCTCGACGAGGTCTTCCGCGCCAGTGTCGCCGAAGGCCTGCAGCGCAACGCGGTGCGCACTGTCGTTGAAGGGCAGGTGCAAAACCCGAACCCCGAGGGCGTTATGCCCAAAGGCCTCGCGAGCGGAGCGACGCTCTCCGATATCGCTGCCTATGTGGAGCAGTCGGTCGACCAGCCTGGAAAGGACACGGGCCTGCTCGCGAGCGCCGTGCAGGCGCCCGGTGCTGGCAAGCCTGCGGTTGAGAAGGCGGGCAAGCTGGAAATCGACGCCAGCCCGTCGGGGCAGCTCGCCTACACGACAGACAAGGCTGAAGCCAAACCAGGGTCGGTCACGATCGTGATGGGCAACATGTCCGGCGTCATGCACAACATCGCCATCGAAGCCGGCGAAGGCGGCGCCACCGGCAAGGGAGCGCCGATTGCAGCGAGCCAGTTCATCACCAAGGGCACCACGTCCGTGACCGTCAACCTGAAACCCGGCAAGTACACGTTCTTCTGCCAGGCGCCAGGCCACCGCGCGGCAGGGATGTACGGCACAGTCACCGTCAAGTAGCGCTCCGCTTGGCGTGTGGGTTTGTGGGCGAACTACTCTTGTGGGCTAGAGGATCGCGCGGAGTATCAGCACGATCGCGATGATTGCCGCGAACGCCGCGATCACGTAGAGCAGGATGCGGAACGCCTCATCCTCGGAGCGCAGCGGGTTCAGCACGTCAGAGTATGTACACGCTGGTGTAGACGACTATCCACATGATGTCGACGAAGTGCCAGTAGATCCCGGGCACCTCGACGCCGCGATGTGACTCGGGGCTGTAGTGGCCGCGGAAGGCTCGCACGGTGACGCTCAGCAGGATCAACAGGCCGATGAACACGTGTGCGCCGTGCAGGCCTGTGAGCGAGTAGAAGATCGTCTGCTGAGCGTGGTCCTGCGGTGCGAAGCCGATGTTGGCGTACTCGTTGATCTGGATGAACAGGAACGTGCACCCCAGCAGGAAGGTGGTGAACATCCCCGCCTTCAGGCCGAAGCGGTTGCCGTGCTTGATCGACTTCTCCGCCCAGTGAAGCGTGAACGACGAGGAGATCAGGATCGCGGTGTTCACGCCGGCGACCGGCACCGGTAGGTGCATCCCTGGCCCGGGCCATGGGTTGCCTTCGGCGATGCGGATGAAGAAGTACGCGGTGAAGAACGCCCCGAAGATCATCACCTCGGAGATGATGAAAAGCATCATCCCCAGCAGCGGTGCCTCCACCCGCGAGCTGTGGTTCGCCGGCGGGGGACCGTGGTGGTCCCCCGCGTCGCCGTGTGCATGCCCGCCGTGGGCGGGGACGCCTGCGATGCTGGCTGCCTCCACGTGGATTCCCCGCTATCCCGCCGCCGCCGCGACAGGGCTGGCCCGGGGATCGACGACGATGTGCTCCACCGGCGCTGACGTGGCGCTCTGCACACGCTCAATCAATTTGGAGCGCATCCAGCCGGAGCGCTCGCCTGGCAGCGTCGAGATCACCACGTCATCGACGTGGAAGAGCTCGAGGGCGTTCATCGCCGCCGTGTATGGGTCGGGGTCGCCGATCATCCCCGAGCTGAGCAGGCCCGCCCCATGCAGCCGATCGAGCATGCTCGCCAGGCGCGCACGCGCCTCGGCTGGAGCGCTGCCGCTGCCGTCCACCTGAGGTACCACAGCGATGAACAGGTGCGGGCTCTCCTCCGCGGCCTTCTCCTTCAGGCGTGTCAGCAGCTCATCCCCGCTCGATGTCTTGTTGGCGATCACGAGCGTCACCTTGAACGACAGCCCCTCCTGCTCGAGGTCCACGACGATGTGGTGCACCGGCAGTCCTGTCGCGCTCTCGATGCGCTCCAGCAGATCCCGTCGCAGCCAGCCGGAGCGTGCCGCGGGATGTGTCGAGAGGATGATTTCGTCCGGCTTGTGCACTGCGATTGCGTCCATCGTCGCCATGAACGGGTCCTGGTCACCCACTTCTCCAGTCGCCTCGATGCCCTCCGCGGCAACCGCCGAGAGTGCGAGGTCGACGCGGACCTGCGCCGATTCGCGCACGGCCTCGTCGTAGATCACGAGGCCCGCGGATGGCTTGGTCTGCGGGACGACAAGTCGGAAGCGGGCGTCGCCAGCGGACGCGCGCTCCCGAACCGCCTCGAGCAGCTTCGCGCCGCCGAGGGTCCTATTGGCTATTACAAGAACTTCCTTCACCGGATTTTCCTCCTCATTAGCTTGGTGCGCGCGCCATCCCCGATCCGGCTGCCACCAATGGGGCGGGAGCCGGCGCGAGGATGCCGTGGACGGCGCCAGGGACGCCGTACTCGTATGGACCTCCCACAACCGTGGGTACGCGGTCGAAGTTGAATACAGGCGGTGGCGAGGACACCTGCCACTCGAGCGTCATGCTGCGCCACGGGTTGGCCCCCGCCTTCGGGCCGCCGCGCCAGCTGTTGACCATGTTGTAAACGAACAGAAGCGTGCTGAGCCCGAGCGCGAAGCTCGCGATCGAGATCCACATGTTGAGGTCCGCGAACTGTGCCGCATAGGTAGCCACGCGTCGGGGCATCCCTTCCAGGCCCAGTATGTGCATTGGCCCGAAAGTCAGGTTCATAAACACGAAAGTTGTCCAGAAGTGCCACTTGCCCAAGCGCTCGTCATACATCCGCCCCGTCATCTTCGGGAACCAGTAGTAAGCGCCCGCAAAGATCGTCATCAGCGATCCCCCGAACAGCACGTAGTGAATGTGCGCGACGATGAAATACGTGGAGCTGACATCGATGTCGAACGGCACCATCGCGAGCATGATGCCGCTGATCCCACCGAGCGTGAAGGTGGTGATGAAGCCCAGCGCGAACAGCATCGGCGTGTCGAGATGCAGCACCCCTCGCCACAACGTGGCCAGCCACGAGAATATCTTGATGCCCGTCGGCACCGCGATGATCGCGGTGGTGATCGACATCGGGATGCGGATCCAGTTGGCCATGCCCGAGGTGAACATGTGGTGTGCCCACACGGTGAAGCCAAGGCCCACGATCGCCAGTAGCGAGAAGGCCATCATCCGGTAGCCGAAGATCGGCTTGCGCGCCTTCACAGCGATTATTTCGCTGATGATGCCGAAGCCCGGCAGGATCATGATGTACACCGCCGGGTGTGAGTAGAACCAGAAGACGTGCTGGTACATCAGCACGTCCCCGCCCTTGGCCGCGTTGAAGAAGTTGAAGCCCAGCGCGCGGTCGAGCAGCACAAAGAACTGGGAAGCGGCGATGAACGGTGTGGCGATCACCACCAGCAGTGAGGTGGCGAAGTTCGCCCACACAAGCAGCGGCAGGCGGAAGAAGCTCATGCCCGGCGCGCGCATGGTGATGATCGTGACCAGGAAGTTGAGCGCGGTCATGATCGAGGACGCGCCCGCGAACTGCACGCCGATCGAGAAGAACGTCTGTCCGACCGGCATGTCGGTCGATAGCGGTGCATACGCGGTCCAGCCATCGGCAAACGCCCCGCCGGGGGCGAGGAAGCTCAGCAGCATGATCGTGCCCGCTACCGGCAAAAGCCAGAACGACAGCGCGTTCAGGCGTGGGAACGCCATGTCCGGCGCGCCGATCATCAGCGGGATCACGAAGTTGCCAAATCCCGCGAACACGGGGACCATGAACAGGAAGATCAGGATCGTCGCGTGGACCGAGAACAGGCCGTTGTACGTGTTGGCGCTTACGAAGTGCGAGCCGGGCTGGGCCAGCTGCGCCCGCATCAGCATCGCCAGCAGGCCTCCCACCAGCAGGAAGAAGAACGAGTTGACCAGATACTGGATCCCGATCACCTTGTGGTCGGTGTTGATGCGGAAGTAGTCCTTCCACGTGTACGCGCCGTGCCCGGAGTGATCCTCGGGACGTGTTGGGCGCCCGGTTGCCCAGTAGAACCAGTAATCGAAGCCGCCGATCCCAACGAGGAACGCGAGCGGCACCGCCAGCAGCGACACCGTCAGGACCGCTTCCCCGGAGAGGAAGTGATGGTAGGTCGCATGCCCGGTGGACATCCGCACCAGCCACGTCAGTAGCGCCGCAAAGCCCACGCCGGCGACCATCAGCCAGCTGGCGCGGTAAAAGCCCGGGGATCGCAGTTTCGCGGCCATCAGCCTCGCTCCCGAGCACCCATTAGATCGAACCCTCCCGCGAGCTCATTTCCTGCGAACCCCTCTCCCCTGAAGCGTGGCCTCGTTGAGCAACATTACCCGCTCGTCCTGGAGACCGTGGAGATCTTTCCCGTGCTGCTCGAGCTCACATGCAGTTGACTGTTTATCCACGCCCGGAACTGCGTCGGCGTGACGACGTGCACGGTTGTGCGCATCAGCGAATGTCCTACGCCGCACAGCAGGTTGCACACGACCGGATAGGTGCCCACGCGGTCGGGCGTCGCCAGATAGTGGGTGGTGATGCCCGGCACCACATCGTCCTGCAGGCGGAAGGCGGGGATGTAGAAGGCGTGGATCACGTCCCTGGAGCGCATGTTGAAGTACACGGACTCGTTGTCCGGCAGGTACAGGTCGTAGCTGTTGATTTCCGCCCCGCCGGTGACCGATGGCGGGTACTGGAAGGACCAGTAGAACTGCTGGCCGGTGACGCCTATCTGGATCTCGTGCGCGGGCTTCTTTTCGTTGTCGTGCAGGATTACGAACGAGTAGCCCACCATCCCCAGCATCAGGATCGCGGGGATCGCCGTCCAGAAAACCTCGAGGCGAGTGTTTCCATGTATGGGGAGGCCGTCCTTCAGCTCCTCGCCGGGCTTCATGCGGAACTGCCATACGGAGTACAGGATCACCGTTACGACGAGTACGAAGATCGGAATCGACGCGATCATCAGGACGTGGTAGAGCGTGTCGGTGTTGTGGGCCTGCGCCGAGGCCTGCACCGGGAACCAGCGAATCTCGAAGCTGAGAAAGATGCCGATCGCGGTGGCGATCGCCGCCGCAATTCCCGCCAGTGTGAGCGAGCGTCGTCTAGACACTCGCGTCAACCTCGGCGCGCGCACTCACGTTATGAGCTGCCACCAACTCCATCCCGCTGACGATCCTAACCAGTCAGCGGACGGATAGCTACCCCTTGACGGGAGCTACATCGAGGACTACATTGAGGCATTC
The DNA here is from genome assembly GCA_963752865.1 of uncultured Solirubrobacteraceae bacterium. GTDB lineage: Bacteria > Actinomycetota > Thermoleophilia > Solirubrobacterales > Solirubrobacteraceae > Palsa-744. The sequence goes on along the minus strand of CAVVZU010000002.1, from coordinate 2,892,731 downwards.
GTTGCAAAATCTTTGTAGCGATGGTTGCGAGATCTTTGTGCAGAGCGTTACAAGCGCTGGGCGAGCAGGAGGTGAGGGCATGCAAGTCCACGAAGGCATGAGCGAGATGGTTCTCAACGTTGGGCCCAGCCATAGCCTGCGCACGGTGGCGCGGCTGATGTCCGAGCGGCGGGTTGGCGCTGCTGTGGTGATGGACCCTGACGGCAACGGCCCCGGCATCATCACCGAGCGCGACGTGCTGATCTCGGTCGGCGATGGCTTGGACCCGGAGCTCGAGTCAGTTGCCGAGCATCTGACCCGCGACGTCGTGTACGCCGCGCCAGATTGGTCCTTGGAGGAGGCCGCGGCGGCGATGGTGCGCGGTGGCTTTCGCCATTTGATCGTGCTCGACGGGGGCGAGACTGTCGGCATCCTGTCGGTCCGCGACATAGTGCGTTGCTGGACCGGGGACGGAGCGATCTGTCCGGTGCCGGCGAGGGTGGCCGTGGGGTAACGGGGAGGTGGCAGGCCCACAATGGGGAATGGGCTTGCCGCCACCACGGCTGACGATGACGTCGCGCGCGGTGGCTGCAGTTGCTTAGCCGCCAGCGCGCGCGTCTTGTTCCTGGCGTTTTGGAGCCCGGGGCTCACATGGAGCCGCGATCGCGGCGCGGCTCAGCTGGCGCGGATCAGTGCTCGGCGGGTGCGTCTAGTGCTCGACGGGTGCGTCGAGCGGGAGTTCGTTTGTTTCGCGGATGGTGTCTTTGATCCAGCGGGTTACGCAGACGACCGTCAGGATCACGCCGATGACGGTGAACTCGATGAACGTCGTTATGCCTACGAGGGCCAGCGTGACCCCGACCGCGGTGAGCAGCGGCAGGATGCTGGGTCCGGGGAGGTGGATCTCCTCGCCGACAGGCGGGACCTCTGGATCGAGTGGGCTCATGAGACGTAGACGGCGGCGACCACGAAGGTGATGCCGAACATGAACATGCAGATCGCGGTCACGATCAGCCCGGTGCGAATGTTCTTGAGCGCGAGGCGTCGAGTCATCATCGGCAGGGCCCCATTCTATAGATGTCTGTCGGCGACCATCGTGCAGAAGAGCAGCGCCAGGTACGCCAGCGAGTAGAGATACAGCCGCAGCGCGGACTGGCGGTCGGCTCGCCGGTAAAGGCGCGCTGCGCCGGCGATGAAGCCCGCCCCGAGCACGAACGACGCCACCGCGTAGAAGACGCCGAAGCCGCCCGCGCAGAACGGCAGCTGGGTGACCGCGTAAAGCAGCACCGAGTAAAGGAGGATCTGCCTACGTGTCTCCGCCTCGCCGCGGACAACCGGCAGCATCGGCACGCCCACTTTTTCGTAGTCGCCCTTCATCAGCAGCGACAGCGCCCAGAAGTGGGGCGGGGTCCAGAAGAAGACGATGAAGAACAGGATCACAGCGGTGCCGCTGACCGAGCCGGTGACCGCCGCCCAGCCGACCAGCGGCGGCACCGCGCCGGCGGCTCCACCGATGACGATGTTCTGCGGCGTGCGCCGCTTCAACCACATGGTGTAAACGAACACGTAGCCGAGGAACCCGGAGAAGGACAGGGCAGCAGCCAACGGGTTCACCGTCAGCGAGAGCTCCAGCAGCGACAGGGCCGCCAGCGTGCAGCCGAACAGCAGCGCCGCTCGCGGCGATACGCGCCCCGCTGGGATCGGGCGCGTGGCCGTGCGCGCCATCAGTGCGTCGATATCGCGATCGAACCAGTGGTTGACCGCGCCCGCGCCACCGGCCGACAGATAGCCGCCCAGGCACGTCAGCGCCACGAGTAGCGGTGAGGGATCGCCGGCGACGTACATCGTCGCGATCGTCGTCAGCAGCAGCAGCGACTGGACCTTCGGCTTGGTCAGTTCGACGTAGTCGCTGACCAGCTGAAGGAAGGCGGATGATCGGCTGTCGGGCTCGAGCGCAAGGACCGGCGGCTCGATGGCGGATGCTGCTGCGCGCGTGGGTGGCGCGGCGCTCATGGACTACACGCCGACCTGCGTGGTGCCGGCGGGAACCGTGGCCGTGCCAGCCGCATTTGCGCTGCGTCGCTCGATCTCGCGGCGGATGTCCTTCATCGGTTCGCCCGAGCGCACCAGCGGCACGACGTCGAAGTTGTTGACCGGCGGCGGCGAGGCGGTGAACCACTCGAGCGTGTTCGCCTTCCACGGGTCAGGGCCCGCGATCGCGCCGACTTTGAGACTGCGCCAGACGTTGACGATCGTGGCGATCACGCCTGCCGCCAGGATGAACGACCCCACGGTCGAGATCTGGTTGTACAGCGCGAGGTTCCCCACGTTGTCGTACTCATACACTCTCCGCGGCATCCCGTCCATCCCTATTACGTGCTGGATCAGGAACGTGATCAGCACTCCCCAGAACATCAGCCAGAAGCTCAGTTTACCGAGTCCTTCGCCAAGCATGCGCCCGGTGATCTTCGGGAACCAGTAGTAGATCGCGGCGAAGATCGGGAAGACGGCGCCGCCGACGAGCACGAAGTGGATGTGCGCAACCACGAAATACGTTTCGTTCAGCTGCCAGTCGACGGGGAAGATCGCCAGGAACACACCCGAGATGCCGCCGATCAAGAACAGTGCGAGGAAGCCCACGCAGAACAACAAAGGCGTCTTGAATTCGATCGTCCCGCGCCACAGCGTGGCGATCCAGTTGAGCATCTTCACGCCCGTCGGGATCGCGATCAGGAACGAGCTGAGCATCACGAACACGAGGATCGCCTCTGGGATCGGCGTCGTGAACATGTGGTGCGCCCACGTCAAGAAGCCGAGGAACGCGATCGCCACGGTCGATGCGGCGATCGCCTTGTAGCCGAAGATCGGCTTTCGCGCGAACACCGGCAGGATCTCCGAGACGATGCCGAACCCGGGCAGCACCATGATGTACACCTCGGGATGCCCGAAGAACCAGAACAGGTTCTGCCACAAGAGCGGCGAGCCGCCCTCGGCCTGGTCGAAGAAATGCGTGCCGAAGTGGCGGTCGGTGAGCAGCATCGTCACGGCCGCGGCGATCACCGGCAGCGCGAAGATCAAGAGCACCGAGTACGTGAGCATCGCCCACACGAACAGCGGCAGCCGCCCCCAGCTCATGCCGCGAGCGCGCATGTTGGCGATCGTCGCGTAGAAGTTGATCGCCCCCACGAGCGAGGAGATGCCCGTGAGGTGGATCAGGTAGATCCACGCGTCCTGGCCGCCGGAGGGGGAGTACAGCGCGCTCGACAGCGGCGGGTAGCTCGTCCAGCCGGCTTCCGGCGGGCTCCAGAAGATCGACGCGTAGAACACGAGCCCGCCGGCGAGCAGCAGCCAGAACGACAGCGCGTTCAAACGCGGGTAGGCCATGTCGCGCGCGCCGATCATCAGCGGCAGGAAGTAGTTGCCCAGGCCCGCCATCATCGGCACCACGAACAGGAAGATCATCGTGGTGCCGTGCATCGTGAACAGCTGGTTGTAGGTCTCCGGCGTGACCAGCGTGTTGTTCGGCTCGCCCAGCTGCAGGCGGATCATCAGCGCCTCGACGCCACCGAGGCAGAAGAACATGAACGTCAGGACCATGTACATGATCCCGATCTTCTTGTGGTCGGTCGTCGTCAGCCAGCTCGTCCAGCCGGTCGCCTCGTGCTCCACGTGATGGGCGTGTACCTGCGGGATGGGGGCTGCGTAGGTGGCCATGTGTCTGCTGGTCTCCTCGGGGACTAGGGGTTCTCGACCTGTTCGGGGCCAGACTGCGATTCGAGTTTTTTGCGCGCCTTCGCGGCTTCCGCGTTGGCTTCGGCGATCGCTTCCTTCTGGTGTGCCAGCCACGCTTCGAACTGGGCCGGTGGCACGGCCTTGACGGTGGCGATCATTCGCGCGTGCCCGCGTCCGCAAAGGAACGCGCACTGCCCGCGGTAGATGCCAGGCTTTGAGATCTTGAACCACGTGTAGTTGTGGTAGCCCGGCACTACCTGGAACTTGCCCCCCAGTTCCGGGATCCACCATGAGTGCACGACGTCCTCGGAAACGAGATTCAGGCTGACGGTGGTGTTGGTCGGGACGACCATTTCCTCATACGAGTAGGGCGCGCCAAGGCCGTCCGGTTCGTTTGCTCCCGGGTACACGAACTGCCAGATGTACTGCCGGCCGATCACGTTGATGTCCAGGGCTTTGCCGTTGGGCGGGAGCCTGCGGTTGGTGCTCGCGTACAGCAGGTTGTTCTGTTCGCCGAGCGTCGCCGCGCCATCGGGCCCCGAGTTGGGCGGGTTCTGGATCGAGGAGAGCTTTGAGAAGGTCAGGACCGCAAGCCCCACCAGGATGATCGCCGCGGCTGCCGTCCAGCCGATCTCCAGGCGCGTGTTGCCGTGGATCTGCGCTGCCACCGCGCCCTTGCGCTTACGGAACTTGATCAGCGCGTACCCGAGACCGCCCTCGACCGCGAAGAAGATGATCAGCGCGATCACGAGCGTGATCTTGTAGAGCGTGTCGATGTCGTTCGCGTTCGGCGACCCGCCCGACTCGGGGGTGAAGAAAGCGAGGATTGAGGGGAGCATGTGGTTCAAGGCGGGGGGATTCTATTCACGCCCGGGCGGGACGCGCTTGATGACATTTGCCACGAGGCTTTTGAGCGCCTCTCAGGCACCTTGAAAACGGGTCGGGCGCTTCTCCACAAACGCCATCGCGCCCTCCAGGAAATCCGCGCTGCCAGCCATCTCCTGCTGGATCTGAGCCTCCAGCTCGAGCTGCTCGGCCATGCGCGGATACAGCCAGTTGTTCAGCTGTCGCTTGGTGCCCGCGTAGGAGCGCGTCGGCCCGCTCGCCATCTTCGCGGCGAGCGCCAGCGACTCCTCCGTGAGACTCTCGTCGGCGACCACGCGGTTGATCAGCCCCCACTCCAGCGCCTTCGCCGCGGGCAGACGCTCGCCCAGCATCGCCAGCTCGCTCGCCCGCGCCATCCCCACTCGGCTGGGGACGAAAAGAGAGGAGCCCCCGTCGGGAACCAGGCCGATGTTGACGAACGCGAGCAGGAAGTAGGCGCTCTCGGCCGCCACGATCAGGTCGCAGCACAAAGCCAGCGAGCAGCCGATGCCCACCGCCGGCCCGTTGACCGCGGCGATCACCGGCTTTGGCACCTCGCGGATCGCGTGCATGATCGGGTGGTAGCGCTCGGTCAGCGTCTTGTAGACGTTCGGGCGCCCCTCCGGCGTGAGCTCGCCGCCGCTGACGTCCTTGAGGTCCGCGCCCGAGGAGAACGCCCGACCGGCGCCCGTGATCAGCACCGCGCGGATCGCGTCATCGGCGGCGCTACGGCGCAGCGCGTCGAGTAGATCCGCACCCAGCTGCACGTTCCACGCGTTCAGCGCCTGCGGTCGGTTCAGCTCGATCGTGGCGGTCGCGTCGGCCACGCGCATGTTCACCGTCTCAAGCTGGATGCTCTGCTCGCTCATCGCTCTCCCTTGGCTAGTTCGCGCGATGATCCTATGGTGTGAGGGATGAGACGTCCCGTGATCGGCATCTGCACCGCGATCGAGCGCGCCAAATGGGGGGTGTGGGACCAGTCGGCGGCGCTGCTACCGATCGCCTACGTCGAGGCCGTGCAGCGGGCCGGCGGCCTGGTGGCGATGCTGCCGCCCGACCCCCAGCTCGTCGAGGACCCCGATCAGGCGCTCGCGCTCCTCGATGGCCTGATCCTCGCCGGCGGCGCCGACATCGACCCCGCGTCCTACGGCCAGGACGCACATCCCGAGACTGTGGACACCGTGCCAGCGCGCGATGCGTTTGAGATCGCGCTTGCGCGCGCCGCGATCGAGCGCGAGGTGCCGCTGCTCGGCATCTGCCGTGGAATGCAGCTGATCAACGTCGCCCGCGGTGGCACGCTCGTGCAGCATCTGCCTGAGCGCGTCGGCCATCACGAGCACAGACGTGTGCCTGGATCGTTCGAAGGCGCTGAGCACGACGTCGTGCTGACGGACGGCTCGCTTGCCGCTACGGCTGCTGGTGAGCTCGTCCACTCGACCCGCTCCCACCACCATCAGGGTGTCGATCGGCTGGGGGAGGGGCTCCTCGTCAGTGGTGTCTCCACGCTTGATGACCTGCCCGAGGCGATCGAGCTACCGGACGCTCAATTTGTGCTCGGCGTGCAGTGGCACCCCGAGGCCGACGTTGCAAGCTCGGTCGTCGGCGCGCTGATCGACGCCGCTGCCGCAGCACGGGTCTCCGAGTAGGGCCGGCGGCCGACATATACTCAGCGCCCAGTGCGGCTGTCGAAGGCGATCAGAGCAACCGCCTGGGGGATGGTGGTGGCCGGAGTCGCCGCGCCGCTCGTGCGCAAGCGGGTGAACGCTCCGCCGCTCATCGTGCAGAGCGTCGCGTTCGGCGCGCCCCTCGGGCTATGCATCGCGGTGCCCCGCTCACGCGGGCGTGACATTGCCACGTGCGCGCTTCAGATGTGGGCCTATCTGGCTGCCTACAAGACGCCCCACGACAATCCCGACGCGCAGGCGGGACGCGTGCACGTCGACTACCCGATCGCCGTCGACCGCATGTTCGGGCTGGGGGAGCTACCCACCGTGCGCCTGCAACGCTCGTTGGCCGGTAGCGGCGCCACCGCCGCCGACTGGACAGCGCTCGACCGTGCGCTCGTGTGGGCTCATTGGAGCTGGTTTCTGATCCCGCACGGCTCGCTGCTCTACATCCTCGTACGTCGGCCTGCGCGCTTCTCGCGCGCGGCGGTGCTCACCTACGCGGTGTTCGACATCGGCGCCAGCGTCTACTGGCTGCTCCCGACGGCGCCACCGTGGTATGCGGCCGCGATGGCCAACGAGCAAGGCGAGTCGGCGCGTGCGGTCAGGCGCATGATGGTCGAGTACGGGGAGTTGTTCTGGAGAGACCGCTGGGGCTCGCTCTACAGTGTGTTCGGAGGCAATCCCTTGGCTGCGATGCCCTCTCTGCACTTCGCCACATCCGTGATGGCAGCGCTCCTCCTCGCCGAGGTGGGGCCGGTGGCGGGCGCGCTTGGGTTCGGATATGCGGCCACGCTCGGCTTTGCGCTGGTGTATCTCGGCGAGCACTACGTCGTCGATTTGATTGGGGGTGCGGCGCTGACTGCCGCGGTAAGGCGGCTGGGCCCGCGGGCGGGGCCGGCGATCGCGAGTGTGGGGCGCGTGGTTGCAAGGCTCGAGAGGCTGGCCCACGAGGCGGGTTGAGGAGGGGGAGGTGGGAACGAGCGAGATGAGGCAAGACGAGGAGCGTCAGGCGGTGGGGGAGCAGCAGGAGCATGAGCTGCCTGGCGCTGGGACGCACTCGACCCAGGAGGAAATGCCGCGCGTGATACTCACGCGGCGGCAGATCGTCGCGTTCGCGGTGTTCATCCTCTCTGGTGTTGGCTTCCTGTACTTCGTGTTGCCAAATCTCGCTGGTGTCGGTAAGACGCTCGATCGGATCGAGGGCGGCGACAGCTGGTGGCTCGCCTTTGGCGTTGTGCTCGAGCTTTTGTCGTTCGCCGGTTATGTAGTGCTGTTCCGCTCGGTGCTAGCGCGCGGTCAGAAGCAGGTCGGCTGGATGGAGAGCTATGAGATCACGATGGCCGGCCTCGTCGCCACGCGCCTGTTTGCCGCCGCCGGAGCAGGTGGTGTGGCGCTCACCGCGTGGGCGCTACGGCGCTCTGGCATGGAGCCACGGCTGGTCGCCTGCCGGATGGTCGCCTTCATGGTGCTGCTGTACGTGATCTTCGCCGCCTCGCTGCTGCTCGACGGTATCGGCCTCGGGATTGGGCTGTTCCCCGGGGGCGGCTCCTTTGCGATCACGATCGTCCCCGCCATCGTCGCGGCGGTCCTGTTCGCTGTCGCCGGTGCGATGGCGCTCCTGCCAGGAGATCTCGAGCGACGCCTGAACAGGTGGGCTACCGGCTCCGGGCGCGCCGCCCACTGGGTTGCCCGGGCGGTGACCATTCCCGCCCTCGCTGCCAGCGGCGTACGCACAGCCATCGACTTGGTCCGTACCCGCGACCCCGGTCTACTCGGTGCGATTGCCTGGTGGGGCTTTGACATCTCCGTCCTCTGGGCGATGTTCCATGCGTTTGGCTCCGCGCCGCCGTTCACCGTCATCTGGATGTCCTACTTCATCGGGATGATCGGCAACCTGCTGCCGTTGCCCGGTGGCCTCGGGGGCGTCGAGGGCGCCTTGATCGGCGCGTTGGCCGCATTTGGGGTGCAACTCGACCTGGCGGTCGTGGCGGTGCTCTCCTACCGGGCGATCTCCTTCTGGCTGCCCACCCTGCCGGGAGTGGTGGCGTACTTCCAGCTGCGTCGCACGGTGTCTCGTTGGCAGGACGAGCAGTTGGCCACGAGCATTGGTGGCACACTTGCGGGAGCGCCTGAGCCGGCGAGGGCGCTTCAGAGCTCGTAGTGTGGATGTGCTCGCTTGGGCCGCAGAGCCACTCGGAAAGGCAGCCCAATTGCTATACTTTACAAAGTAAAGTGACCCTGGAGAAGACTCAGGGTTAGACCAGGAGAAGAGATGAGCGACGTCGAGAACGTGATCATCATCGGCAGTGGACCTGCCGGCTACACCGCGGGCCTGTACACAGCGCGCGCCAACCTGCGCCCGCTTGTGATCGAGGGTTTCGCGTGGGGCGGTCTCTTGCAGCAGACCACCGACGTGGAGAATTACCCGGGCTTCCCCGACGGCGTGATGGGCCCGGAGATGATGCAGAAGTTCCGCGATCAGGCCGAGCGTTTCGGTGCGCGGCTGTTGACCGAGCAGGTCGATCGCGTCGAGCTCTCGAGCGAGCCGGGTGGGATACACAGAGTGTGGGTGGGAGACACCGAGTACCAGGCCCGCACCGTCGTGCTGTCGATGGGTGCCGAGCACAAGAAGCTGGGTGTCGTCGGCGAGGAGGAGCTCTCCGGGCGCGGCGTCAGCTACTGCGCCACCTGCGACGCGGCATTCTTCCGCGACGCGCAGACGATCATCGTCGGCGGCGGCGACTCCGCCATGGAGGAGGCGATCTTCCTATCGAAGTTCGCCTCCAAGGTCGCCATCGTGCACCGGCGCAACGACTTCCGCGCCTCGAAGATCATGCTCGAGCGGGCGCGCGCGCAGTCGAACATCGAGTTCGTCACCCCATACACCGTCAAGGAGTTCGTCGCCGGCGAGCACGGCGCGCTCGGCCATGCCGCGCTCATCAACACCGAGACCGGCGAGGAGCGCGAGCTGCCCGTGTCCGGCGTCTTCATCGCGGTCGGCCACGAGCCGCAGTCAGAGCTGGTGCACGGCCAGGTGGACGTCGACGAGAACGGCTACGTCGTCACCGAGGGCAAGTCCACCCGCACAAAGCTCCCCGGAGTGTTCGCCGCTGGAGACCTCGTCGATCACACCTACCGGCAGGCCATCACCGCCGCCGGCTCCGGCTGCCAGGCGGCGCTTGACGCCGAGTGGTATCTGCGGGACACGCCCGGCGTGCCGATCCCCGAGGGCATGCCCCTTGGCGATCCCGCCGAAGCGCAGTGGGAGCCGATGGGCGATACGCAGGCGCCCGCCACAGCCGCTGCCGACTGACGAGTCGCCGGGGCTCGCCAACGAGCGCTACGAGGCGGGTGTGACCGGGGGGCGGGTGCCCTCTAGGACTCGTCCTCGTAGTCGAAGAAGCCCGACCCTGTCTCGCGTCCCAGTCGTCCCGCCGCCACCAGGCGGCGCAGCTCCGGTGCCGGGCGGTAGCGCTCCTCGCGGTACTCGTCGCACAGTGCACCCAGCACCGTGAGCACGTGATCGAGGCCGATCGCGTCCGCCCACTCGAGCGGGCCCCGCGGGTGGCTCAGCCCGAGCACCATGCCCGTGTCGATGTCGCGCGCGTCGCCCACGCCCTCGCCCAGCGCAAACGCAGACTCGTTGATCAGCTGGCAGACGATCCTCCCGAGCACCAGACCCGGCGCGTCGCCAACCCACACCACATGCTTGCCAAGCGCTGCGAAGAAACGCTCCGCGCGGCCCGCCGCCACCGGTGAGGAGCTCTCGCTGCGGGTCAGCTCCACGAGGCCCGCGCGCTCCAGCGGACCAACCACATGGAAGCCGACGGCGCTACCGCCGGGGTCGAGCGCCGCCAGCGAGCCCCGCGCGCACAGCAGCACCCGCGCGCCCCCCTGCGGGTGGGGCAGGCCGCGACGGTCGGGCTGGCCTTCAGGTGCACCCGAGCCACTCTGAGTGACGGGACTCGCCTCGCAGTCGAGCACCAGCGACGGCAATACCCCGCCCTTGGGCTCATGCGGCGAGCGCACCTCATAGCCGGCCTGCTCAGCCGCCGCCCGCAGCTCCTCCGCGAGCTCGCTCTCGCCCGCGATCACCACCACGCCCTCGCCGTCGTGGCCGGGCGCCCCCGCCTGCAGTGGCTCTGGGTCCGGGACGCGGTGGGCGCTGGAGACCTCCGAGTAGTCGTAGTAGCCACGCCCGCTCTTGCGCCCATACAGGCCCGCGGCGACATAGCGCGCGGCGATCATCGACGGTCGCCAGCGTGGCTCGCCAAAGCTCTGCTCGTAGAAGCTCTTTGAGATCTCAAAGCCCGTGTCCACACCCACCAGGTCCATCAGCTCGAACGGGCCCATGCGAAAGCCGCCCTCCATCCGGCAGATGCGGTCGATCGTCTCGAGGTCCGCCACCTGCTCCTGCAGCAGCCGCAGCGCCTCGAGGCCAAACGGGCGGTTGCAGCGGTTGACGATGAACCCCGGGCCGTCCTTCGCCACGATCACCGTCTTGCCCATCGCCTCGCCAGTTGCCACTGCCAGCGCAAGCGCCCGCGGCGAGGACTCCACACCCGCCACCACCTCCAGCAGGCGCATCAGCGGCGCGGGGTTGAAGAAGTGCATCCCCACCACCCGCTCGGGGTTCCTCGCGCCGGTGGCGATCGCTGTCACCAGCAGCGATGAGGTGTTCGTCGCGATCACACACTGCTCGCTGACGATCTCAGACAGCTTGCCGTACATCTCGTGCTTGAGCTCCAGGCGCTCGGGCGCCGCCTCGATCACCAGCTCGCAGTCCGCCAGCGCCGCCATGTCCTCGATCGGCTGCAGGCGCTCGGATGCCGCCGCCGCGTCCTCCTCACTCAGCTTGCCCTTCACCATTTCTTTGCGCAGGCCCTCCTCCGCGCTCTGGATCCCGCGCGCCAAGGCCTCCGGGAACGGGTCGTAGAGCAGCGTGCGCGCACCAGAGCGCGCGGCCAGTTGGGCGATGCCGTTGCCCATCGTCCCGGCTCCCAATACGCCGATGACAGATGCCGGCCTACCCACCCGGCCGGCGGAGCCGGCCCCCTCATCATCCTGCTGTTCCTGCTCTTGAGCGGACACTTGACCCGATCCCGCCGGCGCTCAGGAGGGGACGAGCGCGTTGATCCCCGTCACCCCGCGCCCGATGATCAGTTTCTGGATCTGTGAGGTGCCCTCGTAGATCGTCGTCACGCGCGCGTCGCGGAAATAGCGCTCCACCGGGTGGTCGTCCACGTAGCCCGCGCCGCCGTGCACCTGGATCGCCATGTTCGCGCACTCGAGCGACGCTTCTGTGGCGTGCAGCTTCGCGATCGACGTCTCCAGTGTGTTCGGGCGGCCCTTGTCCTTGAGGAAGCCAGCCCGCCACACCAGCAGGCGCGAGGCCTCCGTCTTTACGACCATGTCAGCGATCATCGCCTGGACCAGCTGGAAGCTCGCGATCGGTTTGCCGAACTGCTCACGCTCCTGCGCGTATTTCACCGACTCCTCCACGCAGCCCTGGCAGATGCCAACGCAGCCGGACGCCACCGAGTAGCGCCCCGAGTCGAGGTTCGACATCGCGATTCTGAAGCCATCGCCAACCCCGCCCAGCATGTCCTCGTCTGAGACCTCCACGTCTTCCAGCGAGATCGAGCCAGTGTCCGAGGCGTGCAGCCCCATCTTGTGCTCGATCGTCTGTGCCGAGTAGCCGGGCTGGTCGGTGTCCACGAGGAAGCACGCCACGCCCTTGTGGCCGAGCGCCGGGTCGGTTTGGGCGAAGATCAGCGCCAGCTTCGCGTAGTTGGCCATCGAGATCCACATCTTCGAGCCGTTGAGCACCCAGCCGCCATCGGTCTTCTTCGCGCGCGTCTTCTGGTTGGCCGCATCCGAGCCCGTGTCCGGCTCCGTCAGCCCAAAGCAGCCCAGCCACTCTCCCGAGCACAGCTTCGGCAGGTACTTTTGCTTCTGCTCCTCCGTGCCGAACTTCACGATCCCCGAGCACACCAGCGAGGTCTGTACCGAGATCACCGTGCGTATCGAGGAGTCACCGCGACCGATCTCCTCCACCACCAGGCCGTAGCTGAAGTAGTCCAAACCCGCTCCGCCGTACTCCTGGGGGACGATCGCCCCGAGATAGCCCTGATCGGCGACCTTCTTGACCATCTCCAGGTCGAAGTGGTGGTTGCGCGCGTTTTCGCGCGACTGCAGCACGATCTCTTTGTCCGTGAACTCGCGCGCCGTCTCCTTGATCAGGCGCTGCTCGTCGGTCAGGTCGAAGTCCATCCGTCTCCTATTCGGTAGTCAGCTTGGGGGTGCTCCAAGGCGCGTGTATGCGCCTTTCGATCTCCTCCGCTATGCCGTCGATTGGCAGTCGCTCCTGCTTCAGCGAGTCGCGATCGCGCAATGTGACAGTTTGGTCCTCGAGACTCATATGGTCGATCGTAATGCAGAACGGGGTTCCGATTTCATCCTGGCGGCGGTAGCGCTTGCCGATCGCGCCCCCCACGTCGTACTCCGCCTGCACCCGCGAGCGCAGCGCGTGGTGCACCTCGCGCGCCAGCTCCGGCTGCCCGTCCTTGCCCACCAGCGGCAGCACCGCCGCCTTCACCGGCGCCAGCCGCGGGTGCAGCCGGAGCACCGTGCGCATCTCGCCCTCGCCCGTGCCCTCGCGCTCCACCAGTTCCTCGTCGTAGGCGTCCACCAGGAACGCCAGCGTCGCGCGGTCCGCTCCCGCCGCCGGCTCGATCACGTGCGGCACATAGCGCTCGCCGCTTGCCTGGTCGAAGTACTCGAGCTTCTCGCCAGAGAACTTCGCGTGCTGGGTGAGGTCGAAGTTGCCGCGGTTGGCGATCCCCTCGAGCTCAGACCAGCCGATCGGGAACAGGTATTCGACGTCGCTCGTGCCCGAGGAGTAGTGCGAGAGCTCATCCTGGTCGTGGGCTCTGAGGCGCAGATGGTCGGGGCGGATGCCCAGCTCTGTGTACCAGCGCTCGCGCTCTTTCAGCCAATGCTCGAACCACTGCTGCGCCTCCGCCGGCGGCACGAAGAACTCCATCTCCATCTGCTCGAACTCGCGCGTGCGGAAGATGAAGTTGCCCGGTGTGATCTCGTTGCGGAAGGACTTGCCCACCTGCGCGATCCCAAACGGCGGTTTCTTGCGCGAGAACTGCAGCACGTTCTTGAAGTTGATGAAGATCCCCTGTGCGGTCTCAGGGCGCAGATACGCGGTCGAGCCGGACTCCTTCACCGGGCCGATCGTCGTTTCGAACATCAGGTTGAAGTCGCGCGCGTCCGTCAGGTCGCACTCGTCCGTTTCGCCCGGGTGCTTCGACGGTTTGCGTCCGCACGGAAGCTCCTGCAGGTGGTCGGCGCGGAAGCGCTGGCCGCACGTCTTGCAGTCCACCAGTGGGTCGGTGAAGCCCGCCAAGTGGCCGGATGCCTCCCACACCCTCGGGTGCTGCAGGATCGCCGAGTCGATCGCCACGATGTCGTCGCGCTCCTGCAGCATCGCCCGCCACCACTCGTTCTTCACGTTCGTCTTCAGCAGCACGCCGTAGTGGCCGAAGTCGTATGTCGAGCCCACGCCGCCGTAGATCTCCGACGACGGGAACACGAAGCCGCGGCGCTTGCACAGCGCGACGATCTTCTCCATCGTCACAACGTCCGGCGTAAGTGGGGAGGTGGGGGTGGGCTCGGGCATGGGCGGGCTGCGGATGGTAGTCGAGCGGTGCGTAAGATCCCGCGCCGTGGCGCGCATCTTGATCGTGGCGGGAGGCTGCAGGGGCAAGCAGCTGGCCACGGCGATGGTCGAGGAGGGCTACGCCGTGCGCATCACCACGCGCCGAGAGGACGGCCGGGCGGCGATCGAGGACGCCGGCGCCGAATGCTGGATCGGCACGCCCGACCGTCTCGCCACGCTGCGCGGCGCGCTGGACAACGTCACGATCCTCTGCTGGCTCCTCGGCTCAGCCGTGGGGTCCGCCGAGGAGCTGCAGGCGCTGCACACCTCGCGCTTGGAGTTCTTCTTCACGCAGGCGATCGATACCACCGTGCGGGGGATCGTCTACGAGGCGCGCGGTGCCTCGCCGGAGCTGTTGAGCGGGGGCGAAGCGATCGCACGGGCGCTCGCCGAGCGCAACGAGATCCCGATGGCGTTCCTGGATTCCGATCCCGACGACCACTCTGGCTGGCTGGCCGATGCCAGCGCTGCCGTGCACTCGCTGCTGATCGGTGCATGATCGTCCACTTGAGTCAAGCCCGGGTAGCTTGTGTCCGATGTTGCGAGCATCATGGCTGGCGATCGCTCCCGATACGGCCTGTCGATGTCCGCTCTGGGCGCGGCTGCGCTTGCGTTTGCGGCATTCCTGCCGTGGTATCGGGTGAGCGCGGTCGTGCACGCGAGCGTTGGCTCCACCGCGCCGCGGTCGCTGACGCTGATCAGCTCACACCAGGCGCTACCTGCCATGCAGGCTTTCCTACTCGTGCTCGTGGGGCTGGCAATGCTCGATGCGATGCTGCCCCTGTTGCGCACCAGCGGCCCGATCCCCGGCGGCGCCGGCGGCTCGGTCGTCCTGCTGGGGGCGGTGGCCGCGGCCTGCGCGCTCTACCGCATCCTCGATCCGCCGGGGCTGGGTGGCGAAACTGTCGTTGTCTCGCTGCTCGCGGGTCCGTGGATCGCGCTGATGGCCTCATTGCTGATGATGCTTGGCGGCATGTGGCCGCGGCACGTTGGCTCCATGGAGCCGGCTGAAGCGCACATGCGCGGCGTGTGGCCCGGCGTCTCTGGCTGACCGTCGATTCACGGCGCGCGAGGTCGTGGGGTAATGGCAGGAGGGCGTCCCGGGGCGTGGAGAGCGCTCCCCGCACGCTATCCTGGTAAGTAATTCTCCCTAAAGCCGATCAGGATTCAAGGCTGTTTGCCTCTCCGATGCTCGCGACGGCTATCTGTCAAGAAAGGAACAACAAAAAATGACGCTGCAACTTGGCGCAGAGGCCCCCGACTTCGAGGCTGACACCACCGAGGGCCACATCAAATTCCACGACTGGATCGGTGACTCCTGGGCGGTGCTGTTCTCGCACCCGAAGGACTTCACCCCGGTGTGCACAACGGAGCTCGGCTACATGGCCAAAGCCAAGCCCGACTTCGACTCGCGCAACGTGAAGATCATCGGCCTGTCGGTCGACAAACTCGACAACCACGAGGCGTGGGCGAAAGACATCGAGGAGACCCAGGGCACGGCCCCGAACTACCCGATTATCAGCGACAGCGACTACCACGTGTCAAAGCTCTACGGGATGCTGCCCGCGGACACCTCCGGTGACGTCGCCGGGCGCACACCCGCCGATAACCAGACCGTACGCAACGTGTTCGTGATCGGGCCCGACAAGAAGGTCAAGCTGATCCTCGTCTACCCGATGACCACAGGACGCAACTTCGACGAGGTGCTGCGGGTGATCGACTCGCTGCAGCTGACCGCCAACCACAAAGTCGCCACGCCAGTCAACTGGCAAAAAGGCGACAAGGTCATCATCGCCGGCTCTGTGTCAAACGACCAGGCCAAAGAGATCTACCCCGAGGGGTGGGACGAGCCTAAGCCTTACATTCGGCTCGTGCCGCAGCCTAGCTGAGCTCCCTCTGCAAGCCCATCGGCTTGTGGTGGGCGCCCGTGCGAGCTCCCGTGACCGGCTCTCGCCGGCCCCGGGAGCTCTCCCGGTCGCTCGCCCTGGGCAAGCAGATACGCAGGGAGTGCCTCGTCTGCGTTACGGAACCGGACGTTGAGCTCGCGGGCGGTTTGCTTGTTGCGATTTTAGGGCTCGTTCGGGGCGCTCACGGGCGCGGGCTTTAGGGCTAGGTTGCCCTCGGCGTCGGGTGGCATGAGGGCTTCGAATAGGTGCTGCAGGATTCTTGCCGTGGCGCCCCAGATGATGTTGCCGTTGACGATGTAGGCGTCTGTTTGGAAGGTGATTCCCCGGCGTTCGATGTTGGTGATCGTCTTGGCCGCGCGGACCCCCTCCAGCGGTAGCTCGAGTACCTCGTCCACCTCCTTCGCCGATAGCGTCCAGGCTGTGCCCGCTGGGATCGTGGCTACGAACGGGTGGATCACGTAGTTCGTTGCGAATGTTGAGGTCGTGGGCAGGGTCCCCAGCAGGCTCGCGTGCGACCGGTTTAGGCCGATCTCCTCTTCTGCCTCGCGCAGCGCCGTTGCGCTCAGGTCGGCGTCCTCGGGGTCCTTGCGGCCGCCGGGGAACGAGATCTCACCGGCGTGGCGACGCAGGTCGGCGCGACGCTTCGTGAGGACTACGTGGGGCTCTGGTGTCTCGCCGACGATGAACAGCGGCACGAGTACCGCCGCCTGGATCTGCCCGTCGGCCTGCTGCCGATCGTGGCCGGCGGAGGATGAGTCAGGTGGCCAGGTGAACGCGCTCAATGCGCTCCTGGAACATGACCTCACCGTCGAGCACACGGTGCACCGGGCACTTGGCGGCGATCACGCTCAGGCGTTCCACCTGCTCCTCGGGGAGGTTGTCAGGCAGGCGCGTCACAAGCTGAAACTTGGTCGGGCAGCCGCGCTCGGCGGGGGTGTACTCGACATCGACCTCCACGTGACCGATGTCCCAGCCCTTGCGGGCGGCGTACATCTCCATCGTGATCGCCGTACAGGTTGCAAGGCTCACAGCGAGCAGCTCCTGGGGATCGGGGCCGGTGTCGTCTCCGCCCACGTGCAGCGGCTCGTCCACCGTCATCTGGTGGTCGCGTATCTGCACCGTGTGCTTGAAGGTCCCGCCGTCTCGCTTTGCGGAGGCCTTCATTCGTGTGAGCACTTGTGTCTGAGTCATTTCGATCCCCTCAAATCACCACGTCCTAATCCTTATACAAGCATCATACTGCGACGCGCTGACTACTAGGCAAGCGGGTTGATCAGAAGGCCGGTGAGCAACTTGGGGTAGAAGTATGTCGACTTCGGGGGCATGTTCTCGCCCGCGGCTGCCACGTCGCGAACCTGCGCTACCGGCGTAGGGCGCATCAGAAAGGCAACTTCGTAATCGCCTGAGCGCACCATCGCAAGCGCCTCAGCCGTATCGCGCGCGTAGAAAAGGCCGTTGAAATGCGCAATGTCGTCGTCGCTGTAGCCAAGCGCGTTCTTCAGTACCAATGTCTCCAGCACACCCGTATCGAGGTGGCGATACGCCTCTGAGTAGCCGGGGAGGGCCACGTCCGCGATCGCCTGGTCCTTGAGCGTCAGCCGCAGGGCGCGGCCGTCGCGACCGTCGAAATAGCCGAGCTCAAGCGGCCCCTCGCCGGGCGCCGGCGTGATCTCCTCGAAGGGCACCTCGGAGATGTCGAAGTCGCGTTCGATCGCCTGCTCGAGCGTCGCGCGGCGGGCGTCGTCGAGCTTGTTGATCAGGCGGTGGGTGGGGAAGACGGTCAGCCCCGGGTCCTCGAGCGACACCAGGCACATGAGGATGTAGCGGTGCTCACCCTCGCCGCCGATCTCCTCCGCGTAGGCGTGCATCGTCTCGTAGCGGTGGTGGCCATCGGCGATCAACAGCTCCGCGTCGCGGGTTGCCGCCTGCACTGCCGCGATCGCCTCGCCGTCGCCGACGCGCCAGAGCTTGTGGACGGTGCCGTCCGCGTCGGTGATATCCGCCCATGGGGGCTGCTCGGTGGCTGGCTCGAGCGCCTTCCAGGCCGCGTCCGCCGGGTCTGAGTACAGCGAGAAGATGGGGGAGATGTTCGCGCGCGTGGCCCGCGTCAGGCGCAGCCGGTCCTCCTTGGGGCCGGGGTGGGTGCGCTCGTGGGGGCGCACGCGGCCAGGGCCGTAGTCCTCGATCCGCACCCTGCAGAAGAAGCCGCGGCGGGTGCGCGCGAGGCCGTCGGGGCCGGTGTAGTCCTGGGTGTGCGCCCAGATCGCCGGCTGCTCGTCGCGCACGAGCGCGCCCTGGAGCTGCCACTGCTCGAACAGCTGGCCGGCTGCGGTGTAGGGGTCGGGGTCGCCCTTCGGGAGGTCAACGGCAACTACGTTGAAGGGGGAGTGCGTGATCAGCTCCTCACGCTGGGTGGCGTCGATGACGTCGTAGGGGGGTGCAACCACCTGCGACAGGGGGCCTACAACGTCGGGGTTGTAGTGGAGTGCGCGGAGTGGTTGGACGTCGGCCATCGCGGGGCGGAGGCTACCAGCGGTGGGGCTGGGATTGTGATTGAAGGCTGGCGTTGTTCTGGATGGCGGGCGAGCATTCCGTCCCCGCCAGATGGGAACATATGTTCGTAATGGCGCATGCGGCATACCTCCGAGAGAAGGCGCGTTCGATGCGGATCGAGCGCCAGTTCACCATCGACGAGCTTGCCGAGCGCTTGGCTCTGTCGCGGAGCACCGTGTACTACTGGGTACGGGATCTGCCGATCCCGGGGTCGGGGTCCGGCGGGGTTTGGCCGGAGGCGGAGCGGCGCAAGGGGAACCTCGCCATGCAGCGGAAGTACAGGCTGTTGCGGGAGGCTGCGTATGAGCAGGGGATGGGGGAATACGAGGGGCTTGCCGCCGACCCTACGTTTCGGGACTTCGTTTGCTTGTACATCGCGGAGGGGTACAAGCGGCGTCGCAGCACCGTCGCGATTTGCAACTCTGATCCGGCGATCATGCAGATGGCCGCTGGTTGGATTCGGCGATTGTCGAGCAAGGCGCCCAAAGGCTCGATCCAATATCACGCTGATCAGGATCTGGATGAGCTGCGTAGGTTCTGGGGCGGCACGGTTGGAATAGCGCCGGGCGCGATCAGGTCGCAGCGCAAGTCGAACAGCAACCAGATGGCTGGTCGCACGTGGCGTTCGCGCCATGGCGTCCTAGAGGTCAGTGTGCATGACACGCTGTTTCGGATGCGGCTGCAAGCGTGGATGGATCGCTTGCGCTCCGAATGGCAGTAGACTCGACAGTGCGTCGGGGCGTGGCGCAGCCTGGTAGCGCGCATCGTTTGGGGCGATGAGGTCCCGAGTTCGAATCTCGGCGCCCCGATTGTCTTAAAGAGCCGCGAACAGCAGCGAACACGGGCGAAAATCCCCGGAACGCTGGACATCGGGGGAGTGTGTTCGCTCGTGTTCGCGGCTGTTCGCGGGTATGGAGACCGCAAACGGACCGCAGGGAGAGCGAAAAGGGACCGCAAAAGGACCGCAGGCGCTCCCGCTGAAGCGGCTGAGTGCGGCGGTACGCTGAGCGTCATGGTCGACGTGAAGCCCATTGATGCCCCGGCAAGCGTGACGCTGCCTGACGACGTGCCTGCCGTCGATCTTCTCATCCTGCCGAGGGAGGTCAGCGACGGGCGTGGCCTCGATGACGACTCCGTGGTGACGCTGGCGAGGCAGGTTCGCGCCGCTGGCGTGACCGCCGACTACCAGCACGACGCCAGCTCGCGTACATGGATCGGTGAGAAGCACGTCGCCCCGTTGGCACTCGACATTATCGCCGGGTTCATCACAAATGCTGGATGCGCCGGGGTGGCGACAGTGATCTCGAAGCGGAAATCGGAACGGGTGCGCGTGAGATTCGGACGGCGCAAGGACTCGTCCGGGAGTCTTGAGGAATGGTTCGAGGTAGAGGGCCCCGGCGCGGAGGTCGCCGAGGCACTGAGGGAGCTTCGACAGGGCGACTTGGCGGACGAGGACGATGGCGAAGGAAAGTAGGAGTCAACAGGAGGGCGTACCGATCAACTCGCCCGGTGCCCCGGTGGAGGGCTCGGAGGCCGGCGACGCCGGTGACGTGCGCCGCCAGCGCATGGTCGAGAACGTCGAGCGTCACAGAGCAGCGGCCGTCCGTCGCTTTCGAGCCGCGCAACGGCTCGCCGACCAAGACCCGGCCGCTGCTGAGCAGGAGGCCCGTAGTGCGATCGTGGAGATTGTTCGTGCGTTCTGGTGGGCCGAGGACTCCGAGCTGGAGGAGGATCAGCACACGCTGATGCACGAGATCGGCCTGTGGACTCGCCAGCGCTTTGGATGCTCGCTTCACTTCGACGGGAAACGCTACGAGCGGCGCTGCCCGATCGATATTGCCCACAAGCGGCTCGGGCTCTCGGTGGCCTACACCGCTACAGCGATCTGCTCTATATGTGGCGAGGACGTTTCCGAGTGCCCGCACCTGCCCGACAAGGAGTACTGGGTTCGCGGCGGCGTGGGCGCCTCGGGGCATTGCCCCGTGTGCATGGCGGAAGCCGATTGCCAGCACCTGGCTGACCGGCTCTACCGTGTGACGCTCACCAAAATCATCACGAAAATGGACGTGCGCGAGGTCAGCTTCGTCTCGCGGCCGGCGGGCGTGACGACCCGCCTGCTGATAATTTCTGTCGACAACGCCGATCTCATCGAGGCACTCGGCTCTGACTTCGAGGTCGGTATGCCCGTTTCGTGCGACAAATGCCTCAATGGCTGCTGGGGCATCAGCGAGTTCGACCCCCCCGACGCTTCGCTGGAGGGAGACGAGCCCCAGCGAGAGGTAGCCTGACGTGGCGTGACCCCGAGTCGGCGTATCTGGCGGTCGCGGTCTGCAAGACCTCGGTCAACCGCGCGCACGTTCCAAGACGCGGGGATCGTGTTCGGTGTCTAATCGAGGTGGCGCTCGCTGGGGGGCCAATCTAGAGACGGCTTCGCCTCGCCGAGGGTGTTTTAAACGACGAAGCCCCAGGGGGATCGCCGCCGAAGCGGGAGAGCCTTACCTGGGGCATACAAGAGTTAGTGTAGCGCAGATCGGAGCCCCTGAATACGCCATGAAACGTGAGCAGGCAAAACGCTGGATCACCGATTCTCGCCTCGATCCGTATCTCGCCGAGGTAGGTGGCGAGTATGAGCGGGCAATCGCCCTTTACGTCTGGAATGCAAGCGTGTCGGCAGCGATGTTCGAGACGCTTCATCACGTCGAGGTCGCGTTGCGCAACGCGATCGACGCGCGGTTTGAACCTGTCCTCGCCTCCTCGGAACCGCCTGCGATGTGGCTGTGCGACCCGGCGATCCTCAACGAACGGTCCCTCCAGATGGTCGACGAGACGATTGCCCGCATCAAGCAGGAACGTCACACGCCCACCCGCAGTCGCGTGGTGGCTGGGCTCACGTTCGGCTTCTGGAGGGCGCTCTTTGACAAGCGCTACGACCGCCTGTGGGTGTCGCACCTACACAAGGCGTTTCCACACGGCTCAGGCGACCGCTCCCAGATCGCTGGCCTGATGGCCCGGCTGGGACCGTTCCGCAACCGTGTGGCTCACCACGAGACGATCATCCGCACGCCGCTCGCGCACCGTCACGAGGACATGCTGATGCTCGTCGAGACGATCGACCCGGAAGCCCGGGCATGGATCGAAAGCGTTTCAAGGATCACCCCACTTCTCGAAGGCCGTCCATAAGCAGCAAGAGACGAAGCAGCGCCGAGTCCTGACTCTCTGGGCTCGGGGCTTGGCAGCCACCGCCCACGAAACCGCATAGGTTGCAGACCTCCGGCGCATCGAACGCGATAGTGCGGTGTTCTACGGTCCGCACAATCCTAAGAAACGGCACAGTCCGTATCTGCGAGCGCTTCGCTGCGACGCGCTCGGATGGAAGCGTCACGACAAGAATGGAGGCGAATATGCGGTGGGTCTTGCATTGGCCGGATAGAGGCGGTAGAAGCGGATTGGTTGGGGGTGCTGAGCCTGTTGGTAGACCGCACCTGAGGGCGGTGGCGGTGCTCGCAGCGATGGCGCTGGTGATGTTCGCTGCCACGGGCGTCGCGCAGGCGAGCGGTACCGGTTCGGTGGGGGGTACTGTCACTAACCACGAAGGCAAAGACATCAAAGAAATCGAAGTCGCGGTCGTTAACGCGGAAGGAACCAAAATCGGCGGGACAACCACTGCCAGCAACGGCACCTATACGGTCGAAAACCTCTCCGCAGGTGAATACACAGTCGTTTTCGTCGACAAAAATGAAACGTACCTGACCAAGTCGGTGCCGGTGAGGGTGGAAGAAGGCAAACTCACGGAAGCGAACGCCGTGCTGACCAAGGCCGGCTCGATCTCCGGGCAGGTGACGAGCGCCGCCACCGGCGCCGGATTGAGCGGCGTCAAAGTTGAGATCGAGGGGCCCGAAAGCAGCGAAGAAGACTTCCACCAGGTCACCACGGAAGAAAACGGTCACTACCGGGTTAGGCATCTCGAACCGGGTCACTATGAGATCGTCGTCTTCTACGCGGGTGGCGAATATCTGTCCCAGACCATCTCGGTACTGCTTGGCGAAGGCGAAGAACACACCGTCAACGTCAAGTTGAGTGAAGGGGGCAAGATCAGCGGTACTGTCACCAATGTCTACACTCACGACGGGCTCGAAAAAATCAGCGTGTACGCGTATGTGCCGGGCCACGGCGGGAATTTCGCCAGCACCAACTCCAAAGGCGAATACACCATCACGGGCCTGTCAAGTGGCGTCTACGATGTGGAGTACTCGTGGGAATACTCCGAAGCAGAAGAAAAAGAATACGAAAAGGCGCCGGCGTTCATCCCCAAGTACATCACCCAGTACTACAACAGTCAGACATCAGCGGGAAGCGCCAATACTGTGGTGGTGAACGAAGGGGGGACGACCTCCGGGATCAGCGTCGCGATGGTGCCCTCCGCGCCGCACAACACGGCTGCACCAACCATCGCAGGCACATCCCTGGTGGGCGATGTGCTGACGTGCTCGAACGGCTCCTGGACCGGGGAAGGCATGCTCTCGGTACAGCCAGGGTGGCCGCTGACGACGCCGTTCGGCTATCAGTGGCTGCGCGAAGGCAGCGCCATCAGTGGCGCCACCCTCGCGAGCTACCTGGTGCAGAGCGCCGACGAGGGCCATAGCCTCGCCTGCGAAGTGACAGCGACCAACGCGGCCGGCCACGAAGCCAGCAAGAGCAACTCGGTGACCGTGCCGGTGGCGGGGATCGCCGATCTCAGCTCGCGGCTGGTGTTCGTCAAAGACACCGCCAAGGCGAGCATCGCCTGCACGAACGCCCCGTGTGTCGGCACCGCTGAAGTCACCGCCCGCGTGCGCGCCAGGCATGGGCGCCAGAGGACGGTGGTGATCGCCAAAGGGTCCTACTCGCTCACGGCGGGCAGTCACGGCACCGTCGCGCTGCGCCTCACCGGTCCCGGCGCCACGGCGATGCTGGCCGCCAGGCACAGGAGGCTCCCGGGCAAGCTCACGATCTCCGTAAAGGGCGGAACGACGATCGCCCATACGGTTGTAGCGGAGCTGGCGAAGAGGTAGCAGCGAGCAGTGGAGGGGCGTCCGCGCGCAACTGGCGCGGGCGCCTCTCCGTTTGCGGCATCGCAGGAGGCTCGACCGCCGGATGTCGATACTCAAGCAGCCCGAGCCTGCCGCTGAGCCGCAAGCCGCCGCCCCTGCGCCAGCCCCGCATCGATAACCGCCTGGCGGGCCTCTGCATCCATCAGGTTCGTTCCCATCGCAGCGGCACTCGCATGATCGGGGTTGATGGTCGTAACTGTCGCTCCTCGATTCCTCAGCACGAGCGCCTCGGCGCCGGCGGCACCGCGCGACAGTGGGCCGAACGCGCCCATGAGCGCACCGATCGTGGGGCGCAACGACCCCGTCGGATTCAGACACAGCACACGATCGCCCTTACGCACCTCGGCTGCATCCATGTTCGTAGGGCTCCACATCCCGCCGTCGACATACGTGCGGCCGTTCGCACGCACTGGACGAAACACCCCGGGGATGGCGCACGAGGCTTCGACGGCGCCGGCGACAGAGATCTCCGGAGCGCCCGGTGAGCCAAACACGACGCGCCGGCCCGACTCGACATCCAGCACAACGATCCTCAGGCGACCATTCCATTGAACGCCCGCCAGGTCGAGCTCCCGACCAAGCTCTGCCAGCGAGCGCTCACCGGTCGGCATGCCGCGCAGAACCGTGCGCCGAAGTGCCGCGCCGCCCGTGGTCGTCGAAGCCGAAGCCAACGACACGAACGGGGCGGCCAGTGCGCCAGCGATGTTCGTCGCCGCTCCAAACAGCTGCCCGAACGCTCTCGTCGGCTGATCTGCGATGAGGGTTGGAGCCGAGGTCGAAAGGGGCCCCAGGCGGAAGCCCGGCTCCAGGCCAGCGGCAAGCGACGCGGCGACGATCGACCCGGCGGAGGTTCCCACGTAGGAGGAGCAGTTGCGCGCGTCGAACTCATCACAGTCCTCGAGGCCTGCCAGCAGCGCACTCATCCACGCCTCGCCGAGGATCCCGCCGCCGCCGAGCACTAGCACGTGGGGGGTCTGCGGGTCTGGCTCGGCATAGCCGCGGTCAGGTGGTAAATCCGATTGTTGAACTTTCATCCAGGGGGTTGATCGACATAAAACGCAGATTTCCTGAGGGTGTTCGCACCCACTAGGCGATCTGCGTGACGCTACAGTCGCACGTACGGGTACGCCGGCAGCACATCTACGCATCGCTACGCATAACTCACGCCCACGCGAGAAAGTCGAAGGCACAATGGCCCCTCTCCCCCTAAGGCAGCGAGCCTCCTTCAAGGCGCTGCAGGCCCACTACGAGCTGATCAAGGACCGCCACCTGCGCGAGCTGTTCGCCGAGGATCCCGACCGCGGCGAGCGCCTGACCGCGCAAGCGTGCGGTCTATACCTCGATTACTCGAAGAACCGGGTGACAGACGAGACGCTGCGCCTGCTGGTGGCACTCGCGCGCGAGTCTGAAGTCGAGGAGCGACGCGACGCGATGTTCCGCGGTGATCCGATCAACGTCTCAGAGAACCGCTCCGTGCTCCACGTCGCGCTGCGCATGCCCCGCGAGGCCTCCCTGATCGTGGACGGCGTGGACGTGGTGGCCCAGGTCCACGAGGTGCTCGACCGGATGGCTGCCTTTGCCGAGCGGGTGCGCTCGGGCGAGTGGAAGGGCCACACTGGCAAGCCGATCCGCAACATCGTGAACATCGGCATCGGCGGCTCGGACCTGGGGCCTGTGATGGCCTACGAGGCACTGCGCGCGTACACGCAGCGCGAGCTCACGCTCCGCTTCGTCTCGAACGTCGACGCCACGGACTTCGTCGAGGCGACCCGCGATCTGCTCGCTGAGGAGACGCTGTTCATCATCTCCTCGAAGACGTTCACCACCCTGGAGACGCTCACCAACGCGCAGTCCGCGCGCGAGTGGACACTCGCGCAGTTGGGCGGTGAGGAGGAGGCGATCGCCAAGCACTTCGTTGCCGTGTCCACCAACGAGCAACTGGTGCGCGAATTCGGCATCGACACCGCCAACATGTTCGGCTTCTGGGACTGGGTCGGAGGGCGCTACTCGATGGACTCCGCCATCGGCCTGTCGACGATGCTCGCGATCGGGCCGGAGCAGTTCGCGGAGATGCTGGCCGGCTTCCACGCGATCGACGAGCACTTCCGCACGACCCCGCTGGAGCAGAGCCTGCCCGCTCTGATGGGCCTGTTGGCGGTCTGGTACGGCGACTTCTTCGGCTCGCAGTCGATCGGCGTGATGCCCTACGAGCAGTACCTCAAGCGCTTCCCCGCCTACCTGCAGCAGCTGACGATGGAGTCCAACGGCAAGCACGTGACGCTAACGGGAGAGCACGTCGACTACGAGACCGGCGCCGTCTACTGGGGTGAGCCGGGAACCAACGGCCAGCACAGCTTCTACCAGCTGCTGCACCAGGGCACAAAGCTGATCCCGGTGGATCTGATCGGCTTCGGCAAGAGCATCAATCCCTTGCGCGACCATCACGACATCCTCTCCTCAAATGTTTTCGCCCAGGCACAGGCGCTCGCATTCGGAAAGACAGAGGAGCAGGTCCGCGCCGAGGGGACACCCGAGGCGGTCGTGCCGCACCGCGTGATGGAGGGCAACCGCCCCACCAACGTGCTGCTGGCGGAGAAGCTCACCCCGACCATCCTCGGATCGCTGGTGGCGCTGTATGAGCACAGCGTCTTCACCCAGGGAGCGATCTGGGACATCGACTCCTTCGACCAGTGGGGGGTGGAGCTCGGCAAGGCGCTCGCCAAGGCGATCATCCCAGAGCTCGAGAGCGAGTCCGAGCCGCAGCTCGAGCACGACTCCTCCACGAACGCGCTGATCCGCCGCTACCGGGCACTGAAGGCAAGCGGGGCGCCACGATGACGCAGCCGCCGATCAAGATCGTGCTCGCCGACGTCGACGGCACGCTCGTGACCCGGGAGAAGGCTCTGACTGGGCGCGCGGTGAAAGCAGTGCAGAGCCTGCGCGAGGCCGGTATCGAGTTTGCGGTCACCAGCGGTCGGCCTCCGCGCGGCATGTCGATGCTGATCGAGCCGCTCGCTCTGACCACACCGATAGCGGCGTTCAACGGTGGGCTGATCGTGCGCCCGGACATGTCTGTCGTCGAGCAGAAGACGATCCCCGAGCATCTCGTTGCGCCCGCGATCGAGCTGCTCGGTGGCCAGGGACTCGACGTGTGGCTCTACAGCGGCGCCGACTGGCTCGTGCGCGACGCCAACGCCCCGCACGTGGACCGCGAGAAAAAAACCGTTCAGTTCGATCCGAAGATCGTCGACAGCTTCGACGGCGTCACCGACGTCGCCAAGATCGTCGGCATCTCCGATGACCACGACCTCGTGGCGAAGACCACCGATCAGGTGCGCGAGAAGCTCGGCGAGCACGTCTCCGCAGCCCAATCCCAGCCGTACTACCTCGACATCACCCACCCCAAGGCGAACAAGGGCGAGGTCGTCAGCTACCTCTCCAAGCACCTCGGCATCCCCGCCGAGCATTTCGCGACGATCGGGGACATGCCAAACGACATCCTGATGTTCGCCCGCTCGGGCTTGAGTATCGCGATGGGTAACGCCGGCCCGGAGGTACACCGGGCCGCGCGGCGAGTGACGGCTTCCAATGAGGATGAGGGGTTCGCGAAGGCGATCGAGCGCTTCGTGCTGGATATTGAGCGCTGACGCGGCAGCCGGGGAATCGCCGTATGCGCCGTCCCGCGCTACATCGCCACCCCGCCATTCGGTGAAACGAACTGCCCCGTGTACCAGCGCCCTGCCTCGCTGGCCAGGAACAGCCAGCTCCACGCGACGTTGTCAGGGTCACCGAAGGACTGCAGCGGGATCGTCAGCCGCGCCTGCTCGGTGTACTCGTCGGTCGCCTTGACGAACATCGGTGTGACGGTCGGTCCGGGGGCGACGCAGTTGACGGTTATGCCTCGAGGCCCAACCTCGCGTGCCAGCGCTCGCGCCATCGAGACGATCGCGCCCTTGGCCGCGCAGTAGTGGCTGAGGTTGGCCATGCCGATCGGCACCAGCTCGGAGGCTGTGTAGATGATGCGCCCGAAGCCCTGCTCGAGCATCCCTGGCAGGCAGGCACGCGTGGTGTTGATCGCGCCACCGAGGTGCACCGCCATCATCTGCTGCCAGGCCTCGTCGGTCAGCTCCAGAAACGGCGCCTTGTTGCCGATGCCGGCGTTCGACGCGAGCACCTCGACCGGGCCAAATCGAGCGGCGAACCCCTCGATCGCAGAGCCGATCTCCTCGCCCTTGGACACGTCGCCGGGAACGATCTCAAGTGTGCCGAGCGTGCTCAGCTCCTGGAGTGACTCGCGGCCGTGATCATCGTCGGGGAGGATGTTCGCGCCGACGATCGCGCCGGCCTCCAGGAAGCGTGCGGCGATCGACAGGCCGATGCCGCTGCCGGCACCTGTGATGAGCACCCTGCGGCCGCGTACAGACTCGAGCATGGAGCCACCGTAACAAAACTTACGAATAGTTGTTAGTCTCGTCCCGGTCGCCACGGTGAGGCCCGTCGGCGATCTGTATTCCGCGCCGCACGACATCCATACGGGCGGCGATCGCGACCGAGGAGGCAGACACTCGATGAAGCTGCACACACCAGAGAGCCACCCACTCGCGCGCGGCTATACGCATGGCGTCGAGGTCGAGGGCAGGCTCCTGTTCATCAGTGGCCAGGTGCCGCGTCGCCCCGACGAGGGTCCCGTCGCCGAGGACGCCGAAGGTCAGCTGCAACAGATCTGGGCGAACATCGAGAGCGTTCTGAAGACCGCGGGCGCGGACCTGAGCGGCCTTGTTCACGTGCGCGTGTACCTCGCTGATCGCAAGTACAAGGAGGTTTTCTCTCGCGTCCGCAAAGACGTGCTC
This sequence comes from uncultured Solirubrobacteraceae bacterium, assembly GCA_963752865.1. Lineage (GTDB taxonomy): Bacteria > Actinomycetota > Thermoleophilia > Solirubrobacterales > Solirubrobacteraceae > Palsa-744. The sequence continues at coordinate 2,864,360 of CAVVZU010000002.1, read as the reverse complement.
GGCGACCTGCGCCCGGCTGTGACGGTCGTCATCTGCGGCATCTGGGATGAGGCTTGGGTCGCGGAGATCGAGGCCGTCGCGGAGCTCCCCTCCTCATGAGCGCCACCGAGGAGCTGGTCCTCGCCGAGCGTCACGGCGCGGTGTTGGTGCTGACGCTGAACCGCCCCGAGCGCATGAACGCCTGGAACAACGACCTCGAGGATCGCTACTTCGCGCTGCTCGACGAGGCCGAAGATGACTCGAGCGTGCGCGCGATCGTGCTTACCGGCGCGGGTCGCGCGTTCTGCGCCGGCGCCGACATGGCCAACCTGCAGCGCATCGACCAGGCGGCGAGCCGCTCGGCGCGGCCACGCTCTCGTACTTTCCCGCGCACGCTCGACAAGCCGCTCATCGCCGCCATCAACGGCGCCGCCGCCGGGCTCGGGCTCGTCGAGGCGCTTTGCTGCGACGTGCGCTTCTGCACTCCCGAGGCGAAGCTCACGACTGCCTTTGCGCGGCGTGGGTTGATCGCCGAGTACGGGCTCTCCTGGATCTTGCCGCGTCTGATCGGGCAGGGCAACGCCTTCGACCTCGCCCTCTCCGGGCGCATCGTCCTCGGCGAGGAGGCCTACAAACTGGGCCTCGTCGATCGCCTCGTGTCCTTTGAGGGGCTGCTCGAGGGCGCGATTGCCTTTGCAACCGATCTCGCCGAGAGCTGCTCGCCGCTGTCGATGGCGATCATAAAACGCCAGCTCCGCAGCCACGGCGACGTCGACTTCGCGACTGCGCTGGCGGAGTCTGACGCGCTGATGCTCGCCTCCTTTGACCTCCCGGATGTCAAAGAGGGCGTCGCTAGCTACGTCGAGAGGCGCCCGCCCGACTTCGCGCCGCTGCCGCCCCGCGACGAGCGCAGCTCGATCCCTGGACTCGGCGTTGGTGTGAGCGTCTCCGGGAGCGCTTGACGACCACCCGAGGTCTCGACAGGCGCACCGCGATCGCGTGGCTTCGCCCGTGTTTGGACAGGCCACTGGACACCCGTGAACAGTCTCCAATCAGATGTCCAAAGGGTCTGTAGAAAGTTTAGACAGGTGGGCTAGCTAACGTTCGTTCGTCTCGTTATATTTCCAGCCGGGAGTCATAAGCGATCAAGTGAGAAAGGTTGTCGATGCGATGCCCCATCTCCGCCGTACCCTCGTTGTCGTAGCTTGCCTGTCCATGGGAGCGCTGCTCGCCGCGTGCGGCAGCTCGTCGAGCGGTGGCGGTGGTGCACCAAGCGCGAGCTCGAGCTCAGGGAAGAAGAACGTGAGCATGGTCCTCGAATTCGCGATCAGCCCCTCTCAGGAGGGCTTCTTCAGCGCCCTCGGTCGGGGCTACTTCGCCAAACAGGGGCTCAACGTCAGCTACCAGGTGCCGGGCGACGTCAGCGTGCCGATCAAGGCGGTCTCCAGCGGGAAGGCCAACTTCGCACTGAGCCTGAGCACCCTGAGCGCATCCGCCTACGGCGCCGGATCGCCGATCAAAGTGATCTCCACGATCGAGCCGCGCATGGGTCTCGGCCTGCTCGTGCTTCCGGCCAAGATCAAACACTTCAAGGAAATCGAAGGCAAGACGGTCGGCAACGGCTTCCTGCCCCAGGAAGTCATCTGCTTCAAACGCGAGCTCAAACACTACGGCGTCTCGGAAAAGTCCGTCAAAGTTGTCGAACCCGGCTACAACCTCGTCGCCTCGCTGCTGGAGGGCAAGGTCGACATGGTCATCGGCTCGGTCAACTACGAGTCGCAGATCGTCAAGGCGATCACCGGCAAAGAAGGCTACGACTACCAGTTCAACGAAGACAACGTCTGCCCGCCGTACTCGATCCAGCTCGTAACCAGCAACACGATGATCGAAAAGGAACCCGAAACGGTGCGCAAATTCGTCAAGGCCGAGCTCGAAGGCGTCGAGTTCGCCACCCGCCACCCCGCAGAAGCGAACGCGGAATTCCTCAAGCGCTTCCCCGACCAGAACGCCAAGCAGACGCTGCCCCAGGCGATCGCGACGGCGCCGACGTACTGCGCCTCATACTCCGAAACGCACGGCATCGGCTACAGCGATCCCAAATACTGGGAAGAACTGATCGCGATGACCGCAAGCGATCCGGAAGTCCTGAAAAAGACCTTCCCGGAGAGCGATCTGGTCACCAACGAATACCTGCCGAAACCAGCACTCACCGAAGCGTGCTCGGGCGAGTTTTACAAGAAGCAATTCGCACAACCGATCCCGTGAGAGTGAGATGGCCACTGCACCGCTAACCACGCAGGCGGACGGCGCGAGCAGCGCGGACGCCGGGTTCACGAACCTCGAGTTCCGTGAGCTCGGCTTCCGCTACGGCTCCGGCACGCACGCGCTCGAACGGGTCAGCTTCACGGTTCGAGCCGGCGAGTTCGTGACCGTGCTCGGCCCGTCCGGCTGCGGCAAGTCGACGCTGTTCAACCTCGCCTCGGGGCTGGCGCGAGCCAGCTCCGGCGAGGTGCTCGTCAACGGCGAGCCGCTCACCGGCCACAACCCGCACGTCGCCTATATGTTCCAGCACGACGCGCTGCTCGACTGGCGCACCGTGCTCGGCAACGTCACCCTCGGCGCCGAGTTCCTCGGCATCGACCGCAAGACCGCACGCGCCGAGGCCATGGCATCGCTCGCCGACTTCGGCCTGGAGGGCTTCGAGAACCGCCGACCCTATGAGCTCTCCGGCGGCATGCGCCAGCGCGTGGCGCTGCTGCGCACCTACGCCACCAAGCGTGCGCTCCTGCTGCTCGACGAGCCGTTCGGTGCGCTTGACGCGCTGACGCGCGTGCGCATGCAGGAGTTCCTGCTCCGCCGCTGGGAGGGCGACGACCGCACGGTGCTGTTCATCACACACGACGTCGACGAGGCGCTGCTGCTCGGCGACCGAGTGATCGTGCTGAGCGAGCGTCCCGCCTCGGTCATCGCCGAGATCCCGATCGACGCGGCGCGCCCGCGCGACCCCGAGGCGATGGCGACCGACCCCGGGATCGCGAGCTTGAAGTCGCAGATCATGCACATGTTGCGAAGCGGCGGCACCCCCCATGACGAAAAGGAGCCGATCGCCGATGGCCCCGACAGCTGAGCCGCAACAGGGCGCAGCGCCCCGTCGCGCCACCGCAACCACCGGCGTCGGCCCGGGCGTAGCCAACCTCGGGCCCAGCGCGGTCACACAGCCGGGTGAGGACTCCCGGGCGGGGATGATCCTGAAGACCACCGTGCCACCGCTGGTCGTCGTGCTGATCCTGCTGGTGGCCTGGCAGGTCGGGTCGGAAACGGGCGAGCTGCCGTCATACGTGTTCCCGCCACCCACCGAAGTGGTCAAAGAGCTCTTCGCGCAGCCCGGGCTGTTCTGGGAAAACGCGAAGACCACGCTGCTCGAGATCTTGCTCGGCGGCGTCATCGGGATCGTGTTCGGCTTCCTGATCGGCTCGCTGATCGCGATGTCGCGGATCCTGCGCTCCGCCTTCTACCCGCTCGTGGTGGCCTCGCAGTCGGTGCCGATCCTCGCGCTCGCGCCGCTGTTGATCCTCTGGCTCGGCTTCGGCATCGCGCCGAAGATCGTGATCGTGGTGCAGATCGTCTTCTTCCCCGTCGCCGTCGCCGCGATCCAGGGGCTCTCGACGGTGGACCCGGCGATCATGGTCTTCGGCGAGACGCTCGGCGCAAGCAAATGGGAGCTGTTCTGGAAGGTGCGCTTCCCGAGCATGCTCCCCTACCTGTTCGCCGGTCTGAAGATCTCGCTCTCCTATGCGGCGATCGCCGCGGTGATCGCCGAGTACATCGGCGCCACGACCGGGCTCGGTGCGCTGATGTCGCGCGCCAACAGCGGCTATGAGACCAACGTGCTCGTCGCGTCCGTCGCGCTCGTCACGCTGATCGGGCTGCTGCTGTTCGTGCTCACTGTGCTCGTCGAGCGCTGGGCGATCCCGTGGAACCGCCGCGCGCCCACGAAGTGAGCGAGCCGCGGGTAGCCATCGTCGCCGGAGCACACGGCGAGTTGGGGCGAGCCGTCGTCGAGTCTCTGGTTGCCGTCGGCTGGAGCGTCGCAAGCTACGGCGAGGCGCCCGCCGCCGGCACGCGCGTGGTGAGGCAACTCGACCTGTGTGACCGCGAAGCGGTTGCGAATGAGCTAGGCGAGACCGCAGCGGAACTCGGTGCGATCGGCGGGCTGGTCGTGTTGCCCGGTCCCGTCGAGCGCCGCGAGCTGGGGCAGATCACACCCGAGAGCTGGCATCACGTGCTGCGCTCACACCTGTTCGTCGCGGCCAACCTCGCGTGGGGGGTGCTGCCGGGGATGGTTGCCCGCGGCGCCGGCAACATCGTCACGATTGGCTCCGATTCCGCGCTCGGCGCGGGTGGCGCCGGCGCGCATTGCGCGGCCGGCTCAGGCGCGGTGCTCGGCTTCACCAAGGCACTCGCGATCGAGCTGGCAAAGACCGGGGTTCAGGTCAACGCGATCTCCGCCGAGTTGCCGGTGACGCGGGTAAGCGCGGTCGCCGCCACCGCCACCTACCTGCTGCATGAGCAGCATTTCTTCCTCGGCCAGCTGCTCCCCGCGACCGCGGGGCGGGCATGAGCCCGGCGCTCGAGGGTCGCGTCGCGCTCGTCACGGGCGCCGCCCAGGGCATCGGCGCCGAGATCGCCCGTCGCCTGCACGCTGACGGTGCGCTCGTAGCTGTCAACGACCTCCGCGACAGCGACAAGCTGGCCGCGGTGAGCGATCCGATCTCGGGTCTGCGCGCGCCCGCCGACGTCGCCGACCGCGAGGCGGTCATGGCGATGGTCGCACGTGTTGAGCGAGAGCTGGGGGAGGTGGATGTGCTCGTCTGCAACGCCGCGCTCGAGACGATGGGCGAGTTTCAGACGCAGAGCACCGAGGACTTCTGGCGCCAGATCGACGTCAACCTCGGTGGTGCCTTTGCGTGCATCCAAGCTGTGTTGCCCGGGATGCTCGCCAAGGGCGCAGGCAAGATCGTTGTGATCACGTCCGTCGCCGGTGTCAACGGCTGGGCGCGTGCGGTCGGCTACTCGGCCGGCAAGGCTGGTCTGATCGGACTCGTAAAGGCACTCGGCGCAGAGCTCTCGCCGGCTGGGATCCACATCACCGGCATTGCCCCTGGCGCGATCGACTCGCCGCAGATCGAGGTCGATGCGGTCGAGTACGGAGTCACGCTCGACGCGCTACGCAAGCGCTACACCGAGATGACGCCGCTTGGGCGAATCGGACAGCCAGCCGACATCGCGGGGCTCGTCTCGCTGCTCGCCGGCCCCGCTGTCGGCGATGCCTTCGTGGGGCAGATCCTGCAACCGAACGGCGGCATCGAGCGCGGCGGAGGCTAAACCCCCGCCGCGCCCGGACCGCCCGCCGCTAGCCGACGGTGGGGAAGTCCATCGGCTCGTATAGGCGTGGCCGCAGAATGCTCAGGAGCATCACCGCGCACATTCCCGCCGTCAGCCCGGAGGGGTCGAGCGGCGGCGAGAGCTCGACGATGTCGACGCCCTTCAGCGGCTTGTCGGCGAGCATCGAGGAGACTTCGATCATCTGCTGAGGGGTCAAGCCGACGACGCCGTTCTGGTTGCCAGTGCCGGGCACGAGCGCACGTGCGCCGACGTCGATGTCGAGCGTCGCATAGAGCCCGTCGGCGCCGTCGAGCGCCTTTTCCAATGCCGGCTCGAGCGTCGCCTTGACGCCCTTGGCAAACACTTCCTCGGCTGGGATCACCTGAATCCCGTTCGCCATCACGAATTCCCACTCCTCGCGGAACACGCGCGGCTCGATGCCGAAGATCACCACTCGCGCCGGGTCGATCGTGCCCTCGCTGATCAGCCGGCGCAGATAGGTGCCGCCGTTGAAGCGCCCGAACTCGGGCACGTCGTCGGCCAGGTCCATGTGCATGTCCAGTGAGAGGAACGCCAGCTTGCCGGGATCGGCGTCGGCCACGCCCGTTGCCGCCGGGTGGGTCAGGTAGTGGTCGCCGCCCAGCACCATCGGTAGCGCACCCTGTTTGGCGACCGCGGCCAGAGCGGCGCGGATACGCTCGCGGTTGATCTGCAGGTCGGGCCCAACAGGCACGTCGCCGAGGTCGTAGATGTTCTTGCGCGCGTAGCGGTAGGCGCGCTTGTGGACGATGTCCACGAAGCCGTTGCCGTACTCCGGAGCCGCATATTGCTCTCCGCCGAACGCCACCATCTGGGTAGCGTCGCGGATTGCCTTCGGCCCATAGGCCACACCTGGCCGTGAGATCTTCGTCAGCTCGTGGCCGACGCCGAGGATCGCGACATCGCCCGGCTTCAGTTCCTCGGCGGTCGCTCGCGGCACCCTGAGAAATGTTTCGCCGGTGACGGCGATTGACGGCTGTCCCATGAGACTCCTCTGGTCGTGTGCGGATGGCTTACCTGTAAACTAACGTAAGTTAGTTAGAGTGTGGTGCGATTCAGCCGGCGAGCATGGAGAGTGAGCACGATGCGACTGCAAGACATGACTTGGACCGATGCGGCGGCGGCCACCGAGGCCGGCACACCGGTGATCCTGCCGCTCGGCTCACTCGAGCAGCACGGGCCGCACCTCCCGTTCGACACCGACACCGTCTGTGTCCAGGCGGTGGCCGATGGAGGCGCCGAGCGCTCCGGTGCGCTGGCGCTGCCGGCGCTCAACTACGGCGCTCCCTCACGCCCACGCAGCGGCGGCGGTCCGGGCTTCCCGCTCGGCGCGGAGATCCCGTTCGGCACCTACTACGAGACCGTGCGCGGGATCGTCGCGAACCTGCTCGCGCGTGGGACTCGCAACCTGCTGATCCTGACCTGGCACACGGAGAACGCGCCGGTTATCTACGAGGCGGCGCGCGAGGCAGTCTCGATTGCCCGCGCCGATAACGCGAAGATCGTGGCGCTGGACTCGCCCGGGAGTTTGGTAAAGCGCGAGACCGCGCAGAAAGCCTACGTCGATGGGCCGGTGCCGGGAGAGTTCGAGCACGCCGGCCTGATCGAGACCTCGGTGATGCTCGCGCTCGCCCCCGAGCGGGTGCGCGAGTTCTCCGGCGTGGAGGCTTCACTGCCGAAGCTTCGCTACGACGTCGTGCCGATGCCCGCGGACGCTGTTTCGCCGACGGGATCGTTCACCTCGCCGCGCAACGCGACCGCGGAGATCGGGCAGATGCTGCTCGACGACCTGCTCCCCGGGCTGGCGAGCCTGATTGGCGAGGAGTTCGACTCGCGCCGAGCGAACCCGCGCGCATGAGCAGGCTCAGCGAGCAGGAGCTCGCGGAGATCCCTGAGACGATCGTCGCGCTGCTCGCGCGTGCCGCGCAGATCGAGCCTGAGCGCCCGGCGATGATCTTCGAGGACGGGCTGACCGTCACCCGCGGCGAGCTGCTCGAGCGCAGCGAGCGCTTCGCCGGTTACCTTCGCGAGGTCACCGAGCCTGGCGAGATGGTCGCGGCGATGACCGGCAACGTCACCGAGTTCATGATCGCCTGGTTTGCCGCAGCGGCCAGCGGTTGCGTGTTCGTCGCGCTGAACCCAGACGCGGGCGAGCACGACCTTGGCCACGTTCTGAGTGACTCGAGCGCCGTGCTGGTCGTCTGCGACGAGCGCTCGGAGGAGCGCCTGCGTGCGCTACAGCCGCGGCCGCCCGCGTTGCGCGAGCTGCTGGTGCTGCAGGGGGAGGAGCCCGCGAGGCTCGATGCCTGGCAGGGCGCTGAGCCGCTGCGCTTCGCGGAGCTGGAGCTCGACCCGAAGGCGGTCACGAACGTGTATTACACCTCCGGTACGACCGGTCCGCCGAAGGGCTGCATGGTCGGGCACACATACTGGCGGCGGCTCGTACGCTCCTACCTGGGCGAGCGTGGGCTCGGCCGCGACGATCGCATCCTCTGCTGCCTGAAGTTCTTCTACAACGACCCGTCCTGGCAGCTGCTCAGCTCGCTGCAGGTCGGCGCGGCGCTGGTGGTGATGCGCAAGTTCAGCGTCTCGCGCTACTGGAATGTGGTGCGCGAGAACGACGTGACACAGCTGTTTACGATCGGCTCGATTCCCGCGCTGCTGCTGAGCGCCGAGCCAACCGATCGCGATCGCGACCACAAGGTCCGCTTCGGCGTGCAGGTCGCTGTCGACGCCGCTCTGCACCGCGAGATGACCGACCGTTGGGGAATCCCCTGGATGGACGCCTACGGTCTGACCGAGACGGGCGGCCTCGTCAGCGTGCCGCCAGAGCACGCCGAGGAGCTGACCGGCTCGGGCTCGATGGGCAGGCCACGCGAAGGCATCCAGGTGCGCCTCGTTGGCGATGACGGCGAGGAGGTAGGCGTGGATGCCCCCGGTGAGCTACTCGTCAAGGCACCGGACATCATGAGCGGCTACTTGAACCGGCCGCGGGAGACCGCTGAGGCGATCGACGCCGAGGGCTGGTTTCACACCGGCGACTACGTCCGCCGCGATGCCAGCGGCTGGATGTACTTCGTCGGGCGCAAGAAGGACATCGTGCGCAGAGCCGGGGAGAACATCGCCGCGAGCGAGGTCGAGGAAGTACTGCGCTCGCATCCCGAGGTGATCGACGCCGCTGTGGTGCCGGTGGCCGACACGCTACGGGGCGAGGAGGTGCTCGCCCACGTCTACACGCTCAGCACGCGCCCTGCAAACGAGCTCGCCGGCGAGCTGACCGAGTACAGCGAAGCGAAGCTCGCCAAGCACAAGGTGCCGCGCTACCTGCTGTTCACGAGCGAGGACTTCCCGCGCACGCCGTCGATGCGCGTCTCCAAGAACAAGCTGGCGCGCGGGACGGTGCCCGCCGGCGCCAACGACATCGAGGCATGATGGGGAAGGTCATCGACATCCGCATCAAGGTCCCGGTGCGCAACGACCAGAGCGATCCCGGGGTGGAGATGCCACCCGAGTACTCCCGCTACGGCGAGATCTACCACAACGGCGGCGCCGCCAACGCCACGCTCGAGGAACTGCTCGAGGAGAAGCGTCGCTGTGGGATCGGCGGCTCGGTGCTGCAGGCAGAGCACGAGTTCGGCGAGCCGGCACAGTGGAACGACCGCGTCGCCGAGATCATGGCTGCACATCCCGAGGAGTTCGTCTGCGGCTGGGGGCTCGTCAACCCAACACACAACATGGCGGCCGTGCGCGAGGTCGAGCGCTGTTACCACGAGCTCGGCCTGCGCGGAATCATCTTCGAGCCGGGCTTCCTGGACATCTCGCCCACTGACGCGCGCTGCTACCCGATCTATGCGAAGTGCATCGAGCTCGGCATCCCAGTTGGCCTACACAGCGGCGTGAACTTCTCCTCACACGGTCCGCTGATCCACGAGCGCCCGATACTGATCGACCAGGTCGCCTGTCACTTCCCCGAGCTCACGCTGATCGCCCACCACGGCGGTTGGCCGTGGCCGCACGAGATGGCTGCGGTCGCTTGGAAGCACCGCAACGTATATCTCGAGTTCGGCGCTATCGCGCCCGGCTACATGCGTCCAGGCGCGGGTGGAGGTTGGGGCGACATCGTGCACCTGATGGACACCGTGTTGCGGGAGAAGATCCTGTTCGGCACCGATTGGCCGATGCTTCACTACGACCGCGCGCTGGCGGAGATCGACGAGCTCGAACTGCGCGAGGCCTCACGCGAGGCATATCTGCACGGCAACGCCGAACGACTGCTCGAAGCCGCGGCGGGTTAGCGCCGAGGCGACACCCGCGCGTTGTCTCAGGCCCGGGCGGCGCCTCAGGCCCGCGTCGCGCCTGAGGTTCGGGCGGCGCTTGTGGCGGATTTGCGGCGGGCCCCTGAGCGCGCACGCGTGCGGGCCCCGACGATCTTCAGTGCCATCTCGCCATATTCACGCGCCACGTCGTCCGGGCTCAACGGTCCGTCCTCCTTGAACCAGACGGCGACGCTCGTTGCCATCTCGATGATCGCGAACGAGGCGAGCTTGACCGAGCCGACAGTGAAGCTCCCGTTGTCGACGCCGCGCTGGATGACGGCGCGGAAGCGGCGCTCGTAGGCGTCGCGTTCATCGCGCACCTCGCGCTGTGTCGGTTCCTCGAGGTTGCCGATCTCACGGTCGCCGACCATCGCCGAGCGGCGATGGCGGATGTGCATCTGGACGTGTGCTTCGATCATTGCGCGCAACTGCTCGGCCGGCTCGGTGCTGCTCGCCAGAGCCACCTCCTGGTGCGCGGTGAGCCGGCGCATCCCGGTCGTCATGATCCGCTGCAGGATCTCCTGCTTGGAGACGACGTGGTTGTAGAGGCTTGGCGCCTGGACGCCGAGCTGTGCCGCGACGTGCTTCATCGTCGTGCCGTGATAGCCCCGTTCTGAGAACAGCGTCAACGCTGCCTCCTGAACGTCGGGCCAGCGTCCGCTGCCGTCGCTCTCGGTGTATATCGACGCGAGAGCCTCCTTGGTCGCGACTTGGCTCTGGGCAGTCGGTGTCATTTGCTCGATCCTCGGCTCGGGGGCATGGGGGGCTTGCTCTCGTTGGCGCAGCAGACGCTTGGACGATCCCGCCGCGCCCCCTGTCGAAGTCGCTTTGGACTTGTGTAGATAGCGCCTGGCAGGGTCAATAGCTTACTCTCAAATTTGACTAACGCACATTAGTTAGCCAGCCTTTTATTCGGCCCGGCTGTGGCCGGCGCCCGCCGACCGTCCCTCACGAGAAAGAAGGATGTCATGCCCAAGACACTGATCGGCGTAGATGTGACAAAGAAGGCGCACGAGCAGGCGCTGCCGCTGCACAACCGCTGGCACCCGGACATTCCCGCCGCCGCTTCGGTTGACCTCGGTGACACGTTTCGCATCGAGTGCCTGGACTGGACCGATGGGCAGATCGCCGACAGCGACTCCGCCAACGACGTCCGCGACGTCGACTTGCGCCACGTGCATGTGCTCAGCGGGCCGATTCACGTCAACGGCGTCGAGCCGGGCGACCTGCTCGTCGTGGACATCCTGCAGATCGGTGCGCTGCGCGAGTCGGAGTGGGGCTTCACCGGGATCTTCGCGCGCGAGAACGGCGGTGGTTTCCTCGTCGAGCACTTCCCCGAGGCCGCCAAGGCGATCTGGAGCTTCGAGGGCATCTATGCGAGCTCCGCCACGTGCCCGGTGTGCGCTTCCCGGGGATCATTCACCCCGGCCTGATTGGCTGTGCGCCGTCGGCCGATCTGCTGGCCGAGTGGACGCGCCGTGAAAGGGCTCTGTTCAACACCGATCCCGAGCGGGTGCCGGCGCTGTGTGCGCTACCCGACCCCGAGAGCGCGGTGCTCGGCAGCCTCACGGGCGCCGAGTTCGACCGTGTCGCGCGCGAGGGTGCACGCACGGTGCCTCCCCGCGAGCATGGCGGCAACTGCGACATCAAGAACCTGTCCAACGGCTCGCGGTTGTATCTCCCTGTGTACGTGCCCGGTGCAAAGCTCTCGATGGGCGACCTGCATTTCTCTCAAGGCGATGGTGAGATCACGTTCTGTGGCGCGATCGAGATGGCCGGCTGGATCGACCTGCACGTCGACGTGATAAAGGGTGGGATGGCGACCTACGGACTCGACAGCCCCGTGTTCAAGCCCGGCCCGGTCGAGCCGCAGTTCAGCGACTATCTCGTCTTCGAGGGCATCTCTGTCGATGAGCGCACTGGCGAGCAGCTGTACCTCGACGCGCACGTCGCTTACCGCCGCGCCTGTCTGAACGCGATCGACTACATGGAGCGCTTCGGTTTCACCCGCGAGCAGGCGTATGTGATCCTTGGCACCGCGCCTGTGGAGGGGCGCATCAGCGGCATTGTCGATACGCCCAACTGCTGCTGCACGATCTACATACCGTCAGCCATCTTCGACGGTCCCTTCCTGCCCTCCTCCGACGGGCCAACTCGCATCGGTAGCGGCCAGGTCGCGCTGGCGAGCTGAGCTGATGCCCTCATATTCATTCCACTGTGAGAGCTGTGGCGACTTCGAGACCGTACGCGCGATGAGCGAAGCGTCGACGCCGATGGACTGTCCAAGCTGTGGCGCTGCGGCGCGGCGCGTGTTCAGCGCGCCGTCACTGCGGCGCAGCTCGCCCGCCTCGCGCGAGGCACACTCACGTGAGGAGCGAAGCCGTCATGAGCCCGCCCATGCAAGACATCCAACGGGCGCGTCGCTACCTCATGCCCATGCCGGCACGTCCCAGCGCTGGGCTGTGAGTCACTGAGGACCGGTCAGGCGCCGCGGTTGCGCTCGGCAAAGCTCGCCGTGGCCGCCGCCTGCTCGGGCAGGCTCTCGAGGTAGGCGTAGTAGCTGCGGTACAGGCGCAGGCTCTCCTCGTTGGCCGCCAGCGCCGAGCGCAGTGCGATTTCCTTGGACATCTGCACAGCGATCGGATTGTTCTGCGTGATCCGGATCGCAAGCGCATGTGCTCGCTGCATCAGCTCATCGGGCTCGAGAATCTCCGAGATCAGCCCTATCCGTAGCGCGCGCTCGGCGTCGATCGACTCGCCGGTGAGCAGCAACTGCATCGCGTTGGATAGGCCGACCGTCGCCGGCAGCCGTGTGGCGCCGAGTCCGTGCAGCAGTGCCCAGCGAGCCTCGGGGGCACCGAAGCTCGAGCGCGGGGTGGCGATGCGGATGTCACATGTGAGGGCCAGCTCGAGTCCGCCCGCCAGCGCAAAGCCGTCGATTGCAGCGATCATCGGCTTGCGTGTGGTGCGGCCGAAACTCCACCCGTCCGGCCGCCACGGACCCCAGCCACGGCGGCGCGTGCCCGGTCCATGCATCTCGTTGAGGTCTGCGCCGGCTGAGAACGCCCGCTCGCCCGCTCCGCTCAAGATCGCCACCAGCAGGCTCTCCTCGGCATCCAACTGCTCGAAGCGCTCGCCCAGTTCCGCGTAGATCGTGGAATCCATGGCGTTGAGCTTCTCGGGCCGGTCGATCGTGATCGACGCCACCGGGCCGTCTTGCTCGAAGTTCACCGGCATCGCGCCAGGCTATCACTTTACGAATGTTCGTTAGCCTGCCGGTGGGCTTGCGTTCGCACCGGTCTCAGCGCGGCCAGCGAGCGACCGCGCGGCCGCTGGCTCACCTCATGAGCAGCAGCTCGAGCGCGGCTGCGGCGTCCTCGGCGCTCGAGGGACGCCCGAACAGGAACGGCTGCCCGACGCCGGCGGAGAACACCAGCAGTGCCCGTATCCGCGCTTGCTCGTAGGAGAAGCCGAGGTCGGTGAAGGACGACCTGATCATCTCGATGAGCTTGTCGTCCAGGCGCGCCACGGCCGAGCGGGCGCGCTCGTCGCTCGTGGCCCACACGCGCATGGCGCTATCGAGCCGGGCCACATCCCACTGTTCGCGCAGCACGTGCAGCTGGCGCAGCCGCTCGGCAGGCGCGGCGTTTGCGTCCCACGCCCCCTCGATCCGCTCGACGTTCTCCTCGCTGTAGTAGTCGGCGAGCGCCTGCAGGTAGTGGCGGAAGTCGGTGAAGTGGTGGTAGAAGCTGCCGCTGGTGACACCCAGCTCGCGGGTGAGAGCAGCGAGCGTAACCGCGACGAGGCCGCCGGAGATGAGCAGCTGCTGGCCCGCTTTGATCCAGTCGAGACGACTGAGGGTGCGCCTCGGGCCACGTACAGCGGTGCGCGTCATCGCAGCGCGACCATCTCGTGCAGCGTTGACCCGTGGCGGACCTCACGTCCGCCATTCAGCGCGACGGTCAACGTGAAATCCGAGCGGAAGCGGAAGTAGCCGGGGTGCCCAACGAGCATGTTCACCAGTGGCTTGACGAGCGGCGAGCGCACGACCGGCACGTCGTTGAGGAGATTGTGGGCGTGGATGATGTCCTTCACCTCGAGCACCAGCTCGAGCTCTGAGCCCGAGCGCAGCGTCAAGCTGCCGGGGTAGGAGTGGTTGGCGGTCGCGTTGAACACCTCCGGCCCGGTCTCCACCTCGACCTCGCCGGTGCTGAGCACGATCCGGCCCTCGCGTGCGAGCATGACTGGCGTTGACGCGTGTGAGCCGTATTTCTCACGGGCGGTGACATCGGCATACACGAGCGTGAAGTCCTCTGCGTAAACGCGGCCCCAGTACCAGTGGTCGACGATTTTCGCCATGTTGCCGACGCCCCAGTTGTGGTCGTGGTAGCCGATACCGGTGACCGCCAGCTCGTTGCCCTCGTAGGCGATCGTGCCGCTGACGCGCGCGCGGGGTGCGCCGACGAGCCAGGCGAAGTAGTCGCGCGGACCGTAGTCGGTGCGACCCAGGCCGGGCTGCCACGCGGGGATCTCGGCGTGGAAGTGCAGGTCGAAGCGCACGCCGTCCTCGTCGAGCTGCAGGTGAAACACCGGCAGGCCGTCGGGCGGGTAGTCGGTTTGCACCCGGTTGGCGCCCACCTGTACCTGGCAGCCGTCGGTGGACGCGCTCACCGCGGCCAGCGGATAGCGCTTGCGAATCTCGATGCGCGTGCCGTCGGGCCTATACACATGCAGCTCGACGCCGGGACGCTTGGTGATGAGCTCAGCCGTTTGCAGGAAGCCGATGACCACGTGACCGTCGTCGAGCCTCGCGTCGAAGTACCAGTGCTCGAACTGGCCGCGCTGGGCGCTTGGATGCCAGCCGTCCACGCTGGCTGGCGGCGTGAGGATCTCTCGATCTGCACGCCCTGGCCCGGTCCAACGGTCGGTTACCGCGATGCTCGCCATGCTGTGTGCACCTTCCTGTATCAATCCTCAGCGGCGCAGCTGCGACTGCGCCTCGAACTTGGCCTCGCGCCCGGCCATGTGATCCGCGTACCACCGCTCGCGCCTGCGCACCGAGCGGCGCTCGCGCCAGCTCGCGATCGTGGGGGTGGCGTGTCCCGCGAGCTCCGCCGCACTGATCAACGGTGCACGCGCGGCGACCAGCAGCAGGCCAGGCAGCGGCCGCGGCAGCTGGTAGCGCTTGCGGGTGCCCGGCGCCATCAGCAGGTTGACGAGCCCGTCGATCAGCAGCGCGTCATAGCCGGCTCTGCGCTTCGCGTTTCCAGTAAGGGTCGGGTCTGGTGTGAACGCTTGGGGGAAGGACTCGATCAGCTCCGCGCCGTGTCTTCCGGAGGTGTAGGTGCGCGCGATCGCGACCGCGTAGACCATCTGCACGGCGCCGGCGATCGTGTCGGGGTAATAGCTGGGGAACACGCCGACCAGATGCCCGAGATAGCGCTGGTAGTGCAGGAGTGCGCGCATCTCTCGTGCGGTGGTGATGTGGCCGAGCATCCACATCACGAGCGCAGGCGCGACGCTGCCGCCGAGCAGCGTGAGCATCATGTATGCCTGGCTGATCGGTAGCCCCCAACGGGAGGCATCCCACTCGTCGTGCTCGGCGACACGGCGGCGCACGGACACATGCATCACGCGCACGCGCATCGCAGTCAAACGCCCTGCGCTACCGCGCGCGAACAGCGCTCCCGGCTCGGACACGTCCATCCAAAAGCGCGTCGTCTCGAGAAAGCGACGTAGTGCGTTGTCCCCCGCATAACCGCCGGCGAGTGACAGCGGCGTGGCAACAGCGCTCTCGGTGTACATCTCCAGGGTGCCCGCACCAGCGACCGCGAACAGGTCAGTTCCCCAGCGCCTCCAGATACGCGCGCCTTCCTCCACGAGATCCGCATCCACCCAGTCGGGCACCGTCTCGAACTGCTCGAACAGCGCGCGCATCGACTCGGGCGCCGATGGCAGCGCGTCGATGCCCTCGGTGAGCGCCTGGTCGAGCAAGTTGCGGCCCACGCGTGGGCCGGTCTCGCCAAAGAACACCTCGTCGACGAAGCGCTCGGCGATCGGGTCGCCGACCCACATGTCAGCGATGAAGCGCTCCATTGCCTCGTCGGGCGGGCACAGATCGAAGCCGAGCAGGCGCTCGGCGAGCACACGGGCGAGCTTGATCTTTGGCTCCCGAGAGGCCTGCCAGTAGCGAAAGTCGGTCGGGACCTGCGACGGGATCCGCGCCGCGAGCCCGCTGTGCGCGGTTGCGAGTGCCACGACCGAGGACCCTAACATAACCGTACTTATGGTGGATGATCTCAGTGTTTGTAATCATCTTCAGTGATCTACATGTAGCCGCTTGTGGAAGATAGTCCGAGTAACGAGTGCGCTGGACGCTCACCGCGCCTTCCGGAGTCCGGTCGATGGCGACGTCGTAAGCTGCTGGTATGGAACTGCTGCCGATGGCGCCGAGCTGTGCTCTGGACGAGGCCGGACTGCGCTTGCAGCTCGAGCGCTATCGCCGCGCTGGAGAGGGCGCGCGACCCATCGAGCGAACACCAAGTCGCGTTGTGGTTGAGCTTGACGAACGCGCGGATGGCAAGCTGATCGAGGAGGCAGTCGCCATCGAGCGCGAATGCTGCCCGTTCTTTGCACTCGATTGGGAGCCGGTGAGGCGACGGCTGACCGTCTCTGTAGCGCACGTCGCGCATGAGCCGGCGCTCGATGCAATCGCGTTCGCGCTCGGTCTTGACGCTGCCGCATAGCCCGGGGTGCCGAACTGCCCGACGCCCACCGAGGCGATTGGTCAACAGCCGCTATGTGTCGATACACATGTTGGCTGGTGGCGATATGTGGACACAACACACTCCGCCTGGCCGCACGGCAAGTTTGTGTCATTACACACGTCGCTGGAGGAAAGTTGTACAACTCAACGCGCTCTGCCTGGCCGCGCGGCCAGTGTGGCAAAGCACATGCCGGCCGGCGGACATGTGTTAAAAACGACATCCGTACGAGCCGCACTGGAGGCGTGGCACCGGCACGAGTATGTGTCAAAAATGACATTGACGCGAGTGCGGCGGATTTCGCGTCGGACTGTATGTGTCAAAAACAACATGCCAGCATGGACTGTTGGTCAAACGCTCTCGGCCTGTTGGCCACTTGTATCTCGCCGCGTAGGCCATTTGTCACATGTATTGCACTCGATCTCGGCCGCTTGGCTATGGAGAGGCGAAGCCGCCATGCCTAACTTGCGATGGGCCCTGTCACATATAGCCCTAGCCCATAAGGGGGACCATCCGCATGAGTACCACCACCGCCACCACTGAAGCTCCGGGGAGCGTGGGGGCCTCCTCGTCTCCCGGCCTGAGAAAACACGCGCTCGGGTTTCCGCCGCTACTCGCCCAGTCAGTAGCTCTGATCTCGCCGACGATGACCGCGGTGTTGATCATCGCGCTGGCGTTTGGCGACTCCGGTCAGGGAACGTGGGCCGCATATCTGTTTGGCACGGTCATGCTGCTGTTCGTCGTGCTCGGGCTGAATCAGTTCGCGCGCCGATCGGCGACCGCGGGCTCGATGTACGCGTATACCGCACGGGGGCTCGGCCCGTCCGCGGGCGTGCTGTCGGGATGGTCGTTGGTTTGGTCCTATTGGGGCATCGCCACCGCTGGGCTTGCGGGATTCGCGATCTTCGCACAGCAGTTCCTGAACGGAATCGGAGTGCATGGGACTGTCAGCCCGTATGTCTTCTTCCTGATCAGTGGCGCCATCTGTTTGACGATCGCCTGGAAGGACATTCGCATCTCGTCACTGTTGACACTTGCACTCGAGGCGATCTCCGTGACGATCATCCTCGCTCTCGCGGCAGTTGTGCTGTTCAAGCACGGACTGTCCGTCGACACCGCTCAGATCAAGCTGCAGGGCGTGAGCCTCAAAGGCATGGACTTCGCGATCGTCATCTGCATCTTCAGCCTCGTCGGCTTCGAGAGCGCCACTACTCTGGGCGGCGAGGCGAAGCAGCCGCTTCGCAATGTGCCGCGGGCGGTCATCTGGAGCCTTCTGATAACGGGTGCGTTCATGGTGTTCATGAGCTACGTCGAGGTTTTCGCGACCCACCACATGGGCGCGTCGCTCAGCTCCTTCAGTACCCCGTTGACTGAGATCTCCGCCGCCTACGGTGTGAGCTTCTTCAAGGTTCCTGTGGCGCTCGGTGCGATGGTCAGCTTCTTCTCACTGTCGCTCTCCTGCCTGAATGCTGGTGCTCGGATCATCTACCCGCTCAGCGGACACGGGTTCCTCCCCAAGCAGGCGCACTCGGTGCACGCCAAGAACATGACCCCGCACGTGGCCCTTGCCTCCTACGGGGCCGTGATCCTCGTGATCGCGATGGTGCTGCACGCCACAGGCACTGGCCCGCTGACGATCTTCGGCGACGCGGGCACGCTGGCGGCGTTCGGCTTCCTGTTCGCGTACTTCATGATCACCGTCGCCGCGCCGTTCTACCTGCGCAAGCTCGGTGAGATACGTGGACGCCACGTGCTCGTCGCGGTGCTGGCATTCGTCTGCCTGATGGTGCCGACAGTGGGCAGCTTCTACCCGGCTCCTGCATGGCCGGTCAACCTGTTCCCCTACATCTTCCTCGTCTACATGCTGGTTGGCGGTGCGCGGTTGTACTGGATGCACCGCACACAGCCCGCGGCGCTGACGGGGATCCAGCGTGACCTCGAACGCGCGCTCGATGCCTCGGCGCATGAGATCGCGCTCAGCGAGGAAGAGCACCAGCACCACCTGCACACTCCCGGGCATGTCTCGCACCCGGCTCCCGCGGCAGGCGCCGCGGCGGTTGGAGTGAACATGGTCTCGGCAGTGAAGCGACCTGAATAGACGGTGGCAAGGCCGGTTGGTGTGACGACCGTGCGGCGGATCCAGCGATGCTGGGTCCGCCGTTGGTCGTTGCGGTGAGGAGGGTGGGGGAGCCCGGACTAACATACGGCGAAGTGGGCGCGATAACGGTTACTGGGCTGACCACCTATCCAGTCAAGTCTTGCGCCGGCATCACCCTCACAGAGGCGCGCTTCACTCCTCGTGGGTTGGAGCACGATCGTGAGTACATGCTCGTCGACGATGACGACGATTTCGTCTCGCAGCGGAAGGTGCCAGAGCTTGCTCTGGTCGTGCCCACGATCGGTGAGACCGCGATCACGCTCGAGGCGCCGGGGATGCAGAGCATCGAGGTTCCGCTGCAGCTCGAGCCAAGCGACGATCGGCTGGTGGTGGCGACGGTGCACGAAAAGCCGGTCGCGGGCCAGGTCGTCTCGCCGGAGCTCAACGAGTGGTTCACCACCTTCCTACCGCCCTACAAGCAGAATCGGCGCTTTCGCCTGCTGCGGGTGCGCGAGGATCTCCCCCGCAGCATCAAGGCCCTATATCACCAGCCGGGGGCGTCCAACCAAGTTGGATTCGCCGACGGCGGCGCGATTCTGCTGGCCACCGAGCCGTCTCTGGAGCAGCTGAACACGGAGATGGATGAGCCGGTTCCGATGAACCGCTTTCGTCCCAACATCGTCGTCGATGGCGAGCAGCTGGCACCGTATGACGAGGACCACTGGATGAAGGTGAGCATCGGCGCACTGGACGCGTTCGTCGTCAAGGCCAGCGATAGGTGTGTCGTTCCCGACGTGGACCAGAACACCGCCGTTGTCGGCAAGGCAGTGCGCAGGGCGCTTGTGACGCGTCGCGGCGTCAACGCCCACGACGAGACCAACAAGGGTGTGTTCTTTGCGCAGAACCTCAACCACGTGTACACGCCCGGCGTCACCGTCAGGCTGGGTGACGTCGTGGAGGTGCTCGAGCGCAGCACCGAGCCCAACGTGGTGCTCACCAAGCGCTACGCGGGCGCTTCGAGCTGAGCGCAAGCGTCCCATATAAATGCCCGGCCCCCGTCCTGGGAGCCGGGCATTCAAGGGGGCCCTATACGGCGGTCAGCGTGAACTGGCCGACGAGCTGTTCGAGCTCTGCCGCGTCAGTGGCAAGCACTTCCGCGGAGCTCGCAATCTGTTGTGCTGATGCGCTTGTCTCCTGGGTTGAGGCCGAGACCTCCTCGGTTGAGGCGGAGTTCTCCTCGGCGACTGCTGCGACGTCGGACACGCTTTCCAGGATTCCCTGTGTGGAGGCGCTGATCTGTGCCATTGCGGTGGTCACCTCGGTGATGCGCTTGTTCATGTCGCTCACGGAGCCGCCGATGTCCTCGAACTTGCCGCGTGCCTCATCGACGGTTTGTACGCCCTCCTCGGTGCGCTGTGCGCCCAGCTCGACGGCCTCAACAGCACGGTGGGTCTCGGTCTGGATCTCACCAATCAAAGTCTCGATCAGCGCCGCTGCCTGCTGTGAGTCCTCCGCGAGCTTTCTGACCTCCTCGGCGACCACCGCGAACCCACGGCCCTGCTCACCCGCGCGGGCGGCCTCGATCGCAGCGTTCAAAGCAAGCAGGTTCGTCTGCTCTGCGATCCCGGTGATCGTCGCGACGATCCCACCAATCCGCTCTGACTTCTCACCAAGCTCGCTGATCCGCTCCGATGCCGCACCAGTGGCCTCGGCAACAGCGGCCATTGCCTCGGAGGCCTTCTCCGCAGCCTCGATACCGCCCTGCGCGATATCCGTGGCCTGCCGTGCGGCCGCACCGGTCTCAGACAGCTGATCGGCGGACACACGGGTCGCCTCCGCGACCTCCTCGATCACGATCCGCACGCTCTCAACCGAGCTCACCTGACGCTCGGCGCCGGCAGCAACATCACCGACGGCGTGCGCAATCTCCCCCACCGCACGACCAGCCTCTTGACTGGTGGTCGCCATCTGCTGCGAAGCAGCGGTCATCGTCTGTGAGGTGTGGCTGACTTCACCAATCATCCCCGTCAGCTTTTCGCGCATGTCCTCATAGCTACCGACCGCGTCCTGGGTGCTGTAGAGCATCGCGTTGAAAATCTCAGCCAGCCGTCCGGGGTTCACTCCATCCTCGGTCATCACCGGCTCGGTGCATGCGGTGACCATGATCGTCAGGTTCCCCGCGGCCATTTTCTCCAATCCGCCCTGTAGATCCCCGAGGCAGTTCTCCTGCAGCGCACGCATTCGCTCGACGAGTGAGTCCAGGCAGGAGTTGTCACCCAGCTCTTGGCGCAGCCGGCCGCTCATCGTTGCGAAGGCGTTGGCGAGCCGGTCGTTCTCCGAGCGCACGCGCACGTCGACGTTCAGGTGTCCCGCGGTGATCTGATCGGCGTGGTCGGCCATCTCGCGCAGGTAGTCGGACATCTCGCCAAACGCCTCCCCGAGCTGGCCGATCTCATCGCGCCCGTTGACGGTGATCTCGTGGCTGACGTCGCCTTGCGCGATCGTGTGCGCCGCACCCTGCAGCTCGCGCAGCGGGCTCACGATCGCACGGATGATCAGCGCGACACTGAACGCAGCGACGATCAGGCCGATCCCGACGACCAGCAGCAGGATCAGCAGCGACCGGTTGATGGTGTTCGACAGGTTGGCTTTCACCGCGGTCACCCCCGCGGCGAGTGTCTTACCCATCGCGTTGAAGTCCGCCTGCGTTTTGTTGGAGATGGTTGCGTTGTCCACGGCGACGAGCTGGATCGCGAGGGTCGTCTGACCGGCGTTGATCGCGCTGACGATGCGGCTGGTGAAAGTGTTGTAGGCGGTTACGTCCGCCAGCGTCGCCTGCGCAGCAGCACTCGTCACAGGCGAGAGCGCGGCGAGCTCCTTCAGGTTCGCGTATGCCTGTTCACGGCCTTCGGTGATCTGCGCGAGCGTTGCGGCCAGCAGTTCCTTCTGGCTGGGTTCGTGTAGCGACGCGAGTGCCGAGGCCATGTTCGACTGGTCGTCCTCCGTCAGCCAGCCCTCGTACGCGGCGCGCTCGACCACATATGCGGGAAACCCGCCCTTGGACCCGTTGACAGTCGACTTCGCCGAGGTCAGGCCCTGTGCCGCCACTCCCACTGAGATCAGCCACATGGCGCCGAGCACCGCCACCATCGTGATCAGACGAGCTTTCACGGTCATGTCCCGGAAGCGGGCGGAGAGGCCGCGAGCACCAGGCTGGGGTTTGGCGATGCGCTGTGTGGGGCTCGTGGGCATGGTCGTCTCGGCTTTCCGCGGCATTGGGAACGTACGCCGAGAGTCGACTTATTGGAACTTAATCTTGAGTCAACTGAATGAACTCTGCGGCTATACCGAAACCTCGCGCACGCGCCGCCGCTGCGCCTGCTCGAGCAGCCAGAGCAGGACTCCCGCGGCGGCAAATGCGCCGCCAAGCGCGGTGACCGCGCTCCACCCGTCCGCCTCATACAGCGTTGAGGCCAGCGCCGAGGAGACGGCCGCGGAGATGAACACGGCTGTCATATATGCGGTTGTGAGCCGGCTGCGGGCCGCGGGGGCGAGGCTGTAGATGACGCTCTGGTTGGTGATCTGCGCCCCCTGGATGCCCAGGTCGAGCACCGCGATCCCCACGATCAAAGCGCCCAGCGAAGTGCTCCCCGCGGCGATCAGCCCCCACGAGAGCACCATGATCAAGAAGAACGAGCCGGTCGAGCGGTGCTGGCGCCCACGGTCGGCCAGCCTGCCCGCCGCCTGCGCGGCCAGGGCGCCGGCGAGCCCCACGAGGCCGAACAGCCCGATCGTCGCATCCCCGTAGTGGTAGGGCGAGCCGGAGAGCAGAAACGCGATCGTCGTCCACAGGACGCTGAACTGCCCCATCCCGAGCACCCCGTAGATCATGCGCACGCGAAGCGTCGGCTGCTCCATCACCAGTTGTCCCACCGATCGCAGCAGCGCCGGGTAGGAGAGCGTGCTCGTGGGGCGGACTTCGGGCAGTGCGAAGCGAAGCACCCCGCACAGCACGAGCATCAGCGCCGCTGAGACGGCGAACACCAGCCGCCAGCCGCCAGCCTGGGCGATCAGGCCGCTGGCCGTACGGGCCACCAGGATGCCAACGAGCAGGCCACTCATCACGTGGCCCACCACACGGCCACGCTCGTGCTCGCCCGCGAGCATGCTCGCCATCGGCACCAGGATCTGCGCCACCACCGAGGTCAGCCCGACGACCACCAGCGCCGCCGCCAGCAGCGTGAAGCTGGGGCTCGCGGCGACCGCCGCAAGTCCCAGCACCGTCACGAGCATGATCCGCGTGATCAACCGACGGCGCTCGAGCAGATCGCCCAGCGGCACCAGCAGCACGAGGCCCGCCGCGTAGCCAACCTGCGAGGCCGTCACCATCAGCCCCGCCGTGCCGTCGGAGACGGAGAAGTCGTGCGCGATCGTGCTGAGCAGCGGCTGGGCGTAGTAGATGTTCGCCACCGCCGCGCCGGCCGCCACCGCCATCAGCGCCACCAGCCCCCGCGAGAGTGGTCGCTCTTGGGCAGTGGCGGGATCGTTGCTCACACAATCAGCCTAGAAGCTGGCGCGCTCAAACCCCCAACGCGAACAGCGGCCACTGCCCGGGCACGCCCTTCAGCTCGTGGCGGCCACGGTCCTCGAACGCGAACGGCCCACCGACCACCGTGCCGAACACGGTGCCCGACACGAGCACCTCGCCCGCGCCCGCCAGCGCGCTCACCCGCGAGGCGATGTGCACTGCCATGCCGCCCACGTCATCGCCGATCAGCTCGCACTCGCCCGTATGCATGCCCACCCGCACCTCCACACCCAGCCGGCGTGCCGCGGCGGTGATCGCAAGCGCACTGCGCAGCGCCCGGGAAGGTGGGCCATCGAAAGTCGCGAGGAAGCCATCGCCGACCGTCTTTACCTCTCTGCCGCCGAAGCGGGCGAGCTCCTCGCGCACATCCCTGTCGTGATGGGCCAGCAGGTCGCGCCAGCGCTTGTCGCCAACCCTCGCCGCGTGGGCGGTCGCGTCGACGATGTCCGTGAACATCACCGTCAGCAGCGAGCGCGTCAGCTCGCCGCCGCTGCGCACGCCCGTGAGGAACTCCTCCACCTCCTCCACGATCGCGTCGCTGTCGCCGATGAACGGAAACGAGTCGATCCCCTCGAGCTCGACATAGCGCGCGCCCTGGATGTTCGCCGCCAGGTAGCGCGAGTGGCGCACGTCCCACACCAGCTCGTTCGGGCGGTGCATGACCAGCGTCGGCACGCGGATGCGTGGCAGCAGGTGACGCACGTCGACATCGACCATCGCCTTGGTGATCACCCGTGCCTCGCCGGGGCTCGCCGCCAGGCGCTGCATGCGCGCGAACCACGTGACGAGCGCCGGGTCGCTGGCCATCGTCGGCGCCCACGCGGACATCGCATCGCTATCTGCCTCGCCCCACGTGGCGATGTTGCGCTCGCTGAGTGCCTCGCGTTCCTCGCTGGTCATCGCCCAGTGGTAATCGGGCGCCCATGAGGTGCGGGCGATCGACGCGTACATGATCAGCGCACCGATCCGCTCGGGGTGCTCGGCGGCGAGCTGCGTGCCCACGAGCCCGCCCTGGGCGTAGGTGAACAGCGCCGCGCGTTCGCTGCCGGCAGCGTCGAGCACCGCGAGCGCATCCCGCGCCTCCTGCTCGATCGTGTAGCTCGCGAGCACTCGCTCGGAGAGCCCCGTGCCGCGGCTGTCGAACATGATCAGCCGCCCGAACGTGGCCAGCCGTTCGAGGAAGCGCCGGTTGGCGGGCGCCTCCCACAATTGCTCGAGCTGCGTCACCCAGCCGGTCAGGAACAGCATGTCCAGCTGCCCGTCGCCCACGACCTGATAGGCGATGCTGGCCTCGCCGCTACGTGCGTAGCGAGTAACGGGGACGATCATCGCTCTTCGATCATCACCCGGAAGGGCGCCGCCGGCTGCACCGTCGCGCCCGCCGCGTGCACTCGATCCGATAGCCAATGGTCCGAGGTGACCACCCGGATCGCGCCCGGCTGGGCGTCGGCCAGTAACAGCCGCACGATCTCATCGTCGGCCGAGTCACGACGTGGTCGAGGGGCATGTGCCACCACGATCACCGTAGAGCGGATCGGCGGCGACGGCGGCTGCTCGAACACAACCGTCACGTCCTCGCCCTCGGCGGCGGCCCAGCGCTCGAGCAGGTCCACGAGGTTGACCATCGCCCGGTGGCGATCCTTCCACCACTGGTCCGGCCGCGTGCCGATCACGTTCATGCCGTCCACGAGCCAGCGCACGGCGAGCAGCCTACAGTTGCGGTTCCAATGCGGCTGGAAGGCATCCAAACTGGGGACATCGTGGAGGTCGACCACAAAGGCCGGCGCTTCCACGCGGTGGTCACAGGGCCAGCTCCCGGAGGCCTCGCGATCCAGCCGACCGACCGGCGGGTGAACTTCTACACCTGCCGCAGCCGCGAGGTCATCGGCCACTGGGTCAAGCGCGGTCGCCCGCGCGAGACGAGCGAGCCGCTGCGCCCGTCCCCGCGCCAGCTGGAGATGGATCTCTCACCGCAGACAGAGCTGCCCTCCGGCTGACGGCGCGCCGCACTCGGACGCCGTGCGCCGCGATCAGGCGTCCTGCAGCGCGCGATAGCTCGCCGCCGCGTCCTCCAGGCGATCATCCCCCCAGAACAGCTCCGTGCCGACGACCACCGTGGGCACGCCGAACACCCCCAGCGCGAGCACCTCCTCGGTCTGCGCCCGGAGACGATCCTTGATCTCCCGATCGGCGAGCGCGGTCTCGAGCTCGGCCCGCTCGATCCCCACCCGCTCTCCGGCGCCAAGCACGCTCTCCATCTCTCCCAAATCCTGTCCCTCCAGGAAACACAGGCGCATGGCGCTCAGCGCGTAGCGCTCGAGCAAGTCGCGGGACTCCGCGTAGACCATCGCCCGCGCGACCAGCAGATCGCTCGTCGGCCACGGATCCGGCCAGCGGATCGGCCCGAGCCCATGGGCTTTCGCGCGCGCCTCGCAGTCGGCGATCCCCTGCTCGCGGCGCTCGGTAAGCCCCCAGGAGACGCGATCGCTGGCCTTGAAAACCGCTCCCGCGAGCACGCCCCGCCAGCTCGCATCGGGGAGAATCTGCGCGATCCGCTCGGCCGTGAACCACGAGTACGGCGACATCGCGCCCAGGAAGAACTGGGGTGCGTTCTCGGGCATGCCTTAATCTTCTCAGACGAAACGCTTCAGAACCAGACAGAATGATGTCGATGACCGAACAATCGTCGGCTAGCACCGATCGCCGGCTCGAACGGGCGATCGTGCTGGCGTTATTGAGTGAGAAGGATGAGTCGAGGTATTCGTGCGCGCAGTTGGCGCGCGCGCTCGGAGCGAGCGTTCACGCGCTCGAGCATGCGCTGGGCCGGCTCGCGGAGACGGGCTTGATCGGGCGAGCTGACAGCGAGCTGTGGGCCTCGCCCGCCGCGCGACACATGGACGAGCTGGGGCTGATCGCAATCTGATGGGTAGGGTTTGGGGATGAGAGACCGCGTGCTCATCCTCTCGTGGGAGTACCCGCCCGTGATCGAGGGCGGACTGGCGCGGCACGTACGCAAGCTCGCGGAGGCGCTCGTGCGCCAGGGAGTCACCGTCGATGTGCTGACCCGTGGGCGCGCGATCGCGGGTGAGACAGACGGCTCAGGCGTGGAGGAACGCGGGGGCGTGAGCATCCACCGCGTGCGTGAGCCCCGCTGGCCGCGCGACCTCGACCGCTTCGTCGCTTGGGTGGAGCGCATGAACGAGGACATGCTGGCGGCGGGCGAAGCGCTTGCCGCAGAGCGCCCATACGACCTCGTCCACGGACACGACTGGCTCGTGGCACAGGCCTCGGCGGTGCTCGCCGAGCGTATGCAGGTGCCGTATCTGACGACCATCCATGCCACCGAGCACGGCCGCCACCAGGGCTGGGTCGCCGATCCGCCGCAATCGCACATCCACTCGATCGAGCGCCGCATGGCCCGCAGCGCCGACGGTGTGATCGTCTGCTCCTACTACATGCGCGGTCACGTAGCCGACATCTTCGACATCGACGAGGGGCGGGTGACCGTCATTCCCAACGGCGTCGATCCGAGCGAACTGCAGCCGAGCGGCGATCTACAGGCGCTCAGGCGCGAGTTCGCAGAGCCACACGAGAAGCTCGTGCTGCTGGTCGGGCGCCTGGTCTATGAGAAGGGCTTCCAGCTGGCGCTCGACGCCCTCCCGGAGGTGATCGAGCGGGTCGGAAACGTGCGCTTCCTCGTCGCCGGCAGCGGCACCCACGAGGCCGAGCTGAAGGCGCAAGCGGAGCGTCTCGGCCTGACCGAGCACGGCACGTTCCTCGGCTGGATCGGAGACGACGTGCTGCACTCGCTCTACCGCATCGCCGACCTGTGCGTGGTGCCGTCGATCTACGAGCCATTTGGGCTGGTGGCGCTCGAGGCGATGGCCTCCGGCTGCCCGTGCATCGTCGCCGACACCGGCGGCCTGCGCGAGGTTGTCCCGCAGGGCGAGCGCGTGGGGCTTCGCTTCAACGGCGGCGACGCTGAGCATCTCGGCGTGA
This sequence comes from uncultured Solirubrobacteraceae bacterium, assembly GCA_963752865.1. Classification (GTDB taxonomy): domain Bacteria; phylum Actinomycetota; class Thermoleophilia; order Solirubrobacterales; family Solirubrobacteraceae; genus Palsa-744. The sequence goes on along the minus strand of CAVVZU010000002.1, from coordinate 2,837,192 downwards.
TGATCGAGCGGCTGCTCGTCGACGACGAGTTGCGCGACAGGCTCGTCACCGAGGCATCCGAGCATGTCCTGCGCTTTGACTGGGATGACATCGCGCAGCGCACCCGCGGCATCTACGATGGGTTCGGGCAGGTGACCGCGGCCGAGGGAGCAGGGAGGGGATGACACAGATGCTCGAGGGCTTGATGCAGAACGACTTTCCGCTGACCCTCAACCACATCAGGGGGAGGCTGGCGGCCGGCAACCACGGCGCTGAGGTCGTCACGCTTTCCCCTGACGGCTCGAGCGTCACCCGTGCGAGCCACGCCGAGGTCTCGGCGCGGATCGACCGTCTCGCGCGTGCGCTGCGGACGCTCGGGGTGCAGCAGGGGGAGCGCGTCGCGACGTTCGCGTGGAACAACCAGCGCCACTTCGAGCTGTACTTCGCCGTGCCATGTCTGGGAGCGGTACTGCACACGCTGAACATCCGCCTGTTCGCCGAGCAGATCACCTACATCGTCAACCACGCCGAGGACCGGATCATCTTCGTCGACGACTCGCTCGTGCCGATGCTCGCAGAGCTGGCGCCGAGCTTCGAGAAAGTCGAGCACTACGTGATCATGGGGGATGGCGATGCCGGCACCCTGCCGAACGCCGTGCGCTACGAGGATCTGCTCGAGCAGGCCGGCGACGGACCGTTCGATTACCCCGAGCTCGACGAGCGCCAGGCGGCGGCGCTCTGCTACACGAGCGGCACCACCGGCAACCCCAAGGGCGTTCTCTACTCGCACCGGTCGATCAGCCTGCACTCGACCGTCGCGTTGGCGAAGGACGGCACCGCGATCTCGCGCGCCGACCGCATCCTCGCGGTGGTGCCGATGTTCCACGTCAACGCGTGGGGATTGCCCTACGGGGCGGCGCTCGCCGGCGCCGACCTGATCCTGCCCGACCGCCACCTGCAGCCCGAGCCGTTGGCTTCCCTGATCGCGAGCGAGCGGCCGACGTTGATGGGCTGCGTTCCGACGATCTTCCAGGGGCTGCTCAGCTACGCCGAGGAGCATCCGGATGTCGATCTCTCCTCGCTTCAGAACGCCGCATGCGGTGGCTCGGCGGTGCCGCGACAGCTGATGAAGGACTTCGAGGAGCGCCACGATGTGCGCATCTTCCAGGCCTGGGGCATGACTGAGACGAGCCCGGTTGCAACCTACTCGCGCCCGCGCGAGCGCGAGCACGACGACGCCTACTGGAATGAGCGCGCGATGCAGGGCCGGCCGCTGCCGTGGGTCGAGCTGCGACTCGCCGACGACGAGGGCAACGAGGTGCCGTGGGACGGGTCCTCCACCGGTGAGATCGAAGTGCGCGGCCCATGGATCGCGTCGCGCTATTTCGCCGACAGCTCCGAAGACGCCAAGTTCGTCACCGGTTGGCTGCGCACCGGTGACATCGCCTCCGTGGACGGGCGCGGGAACGTCCAGATCACCGATCGCTCCAAGGACGTGATCAAGTCGGGCGGCGAGTGGATCTCCTCGGTCGAGCTGGAGAACGAGCTGATGTCCCACCCAGACGTGGTCGAGGCGGCCGTTATCGCAAAGCCCGACGCGCGCTGGGCGGAGCGTCCGCTGTGCTGCGTGGTCCTGCGCGACCCCGAGGCCGCCAGCGCGGAGGATCTGGTGGAGCATTTGCGCGGCAGGGTCGCCAAGTGGTGGCTGCCTGACGAGTTCGCGTTCGTCGAGGAGATTCCCAAGACGAGCGTGGGCAAGTTCGACAAGAAGGTGCTCCGCAGCCGGCTCTCGGAGGGCACGCTCGAGGGTCGCGTACACGTCCAATAGGCCTCATGTGGACGCCATTTGGCGCCGAAAGAGTATGTGCGAGCTGTCTGCCCGCCGCCAGAGCTGATACACCTTTGATAAAGGAAGGCAGGCAACTGCCTAGAAACGGCGAACCAGAGACGATGCCTTGCCACAGAGAACGGATGGAACACGCACGGAAAGAGGCCCTGGAACGGGGCTGCAGCGTTCAACACACCACGAATGGGAGGTTGGCATGACTCGGACCGATGTCATGGCCTCGAGCAGGCCACGGAATCCAGGTGTAGCGCCGTCAGGGACGGGATCGTCCACCATCTTGCGCACACTGTGCGCCCTACCGATTGCGCTGCTGTTGGCGCTGGCGGTCCTGCTGCCGAGCACCGCGGTTGCGGCAGAACCGGGTACGTCGGGCTACGGCTACGGGCAGGAACCCAACAAACCAAGCACGTCGACCACCCCGACGACAACCACTCCGGCCACGACGACCACGCCGAAAACGGGCACTTTGCCGTCGAAAGAATCGGAAAAACCGACCACGCCGAGCAGCCAGACGGAACCAGAAAAAGTTAGCTCCAGTCCCACCACGAGCACAAAAGCCGGCACGCTGCCGTTCACCGGCTTTGATCTGCGCTGGGACATCGGCTTCGGTGTAGTGCTGTTGGGCGCAGGCTTCTCGATCCTGGCGATGCAGCGCCGACAGCGTCGAGGAGGCTCGCGCTGAGCGGACACTGAGCTTCTGATAGCGACCTTCGGGGACTGCCGGCAACGCGCCGGTGGTCCTCTTAGGCCGTTCGGAGTGAGGCGCGCGCAATGCCCGCGAGGGCGCGCTCGCGCCCGGCGCAGTCGAACAGCCTCAGGCTATATACCGTCGCCGGCGGCGGGCCATGCCAGACGGTGGGTGGCACGAGCCTGCAGGCGTGCAGGACGGCTGTGGTCGCGAGATTGCCTCCCCGTGAGGCGTACGCGCCTCCCAGCAGCACGTAGCGTGCTTCGCCGCGTGCCACCAGGCGTGCGAGCCGCGGGCCGCTCAGCGCTGGGTCGGTGCCGCCGTAGCCGCCCATGGCTCCGGCCCGCACACCGAGCAGGATCAGCGGTGCGGCGGTCGGCGAGGCGTCCGCGAGCACCGTCCACCGAGTGGCGGGATGGTGCGTGGTGAGGAAGCGGATCAGCTGGTGATCCACGGACAGTTCTGTGTGAGTGCTGTCGAGCTGGCCGGGGGCGATCGCTTCGTGCGGGCCGGCGGCGGGGAACGTTCCTTCGACCGGGGCAAGCCAGGTGGTCGCGGCGTAGACGGTCGGCGCGATCAGCAACAGCCCCAGCGTGAGGGCCATCCCCGCTGTGGCGAGCCGCCGCACCGCCATCGCGCATACGCCCGCCAGCGCCCCGCCGACCAGCAGGGGGACGAGCCAGCCCATGTAGTGCTGTTCGTGCAGGATCACGATCTGGGCCACGACCGTCGCCGCCACTGCGCACGGCAGCAACACGAGGCCCCGGTGGCGAGCACGTGCCAGCCATACGAACGCCATCGCACCCGCCCCAACCATGACCGCCGCCCCCGGACCCATCGCCGAGACGTAGTAGGGGTGCACGATCCCCTTGGAGAAGCTGAGGACCACCGCCTCCACGATTAGCCAGCCGCCGAACACGATCAGGGTCGCCAGCCGCGGGTTGCGCCGTGCCCGCTCGCCGGCGAGCGCCAGCACCGCGAGCGCGAGCAGGCCGATCAGCGCAAACGGCAACAGCCACGCGCCCTGGTCGGCGAGGCCCGACTGGAACAGCCGCAGTGGACCGGTCGGTTCGGCGAAGTACAGCGGGCTGGCGAGCCTGCCGTTGGGTAGATACGGCGAGACGGTTTGGGGGGCGGGAGTGACCTTCCGGGCGGCGGAAGCGACGTGCGGCGCCGGCCGAGGAGTTGCCGGCAGCCCCCCGGCTTCTGCCACGGGAACGTTGCCGGGCCCGCCGATCTCACCTTTGACACGGCCGATGCCGTTGTAGTCGAACGTCAATCCGAGCTCTGTGTTGTTGGTGGAGCTGCCCACGAACGGCCGCTGGGAGGCGGGCGTCAGTTCCACGAACGCGATCCACGAGAACGACACGACCGCCATCACCACGCCGGCGACGATCAGCTTCATCGTGCGTGTGGCCACGGGGCCGGGCGCGCACACCAGATAGGCACAGGCGATGCCCGGGAGGATCAGGTAGGCGGCGAGCGTCTTCGTGTTGAACGCGAGCCCCACGAGGACAGCGCAGCACAACAGCGAGCGCCAGCGCCCGCTCTCGATCGCAGACTGCGCCGCGCCGCAGGCAAGGATCAACAGCAGGATCAGCAGCGGGTCCACGCCGTTATCGCGCGATACGGCCACAAACGAGGGGAACACGGCGAGCGCCAGCGCGCTCACGAGTCCCGCCGCGACGCCCAGCCGCGGCGCAATCACCCGGTAGAGCGCCGCCACCGCGATCGTCGAGACGATCGCCTCCGGCAGCAGCAGGCTGAGCGGGGAGAAGCCGAAGAGCTTGGCGCTCAGGACCTGGAGCCAGACGGCGAGCGGCGGCTTGTCGATGCTCACCAGCCCACCTGGGTCGAACGACACATACAGGAAGTTGTGCAGCGAGTGCAGCATCGACTTCACGGCCGCCGAGTAGAACGTGTTGCCGTAGTCGTTCTGGGCGAGCTTGTAGATGTTCAACACCGCCGATCCGGCCACGATGCAGCCGAGCACCGCGTGCCGCGGGCGCAGTCGCGCCAGAGGCAGTCGGTGCGTTTGGCGCCGTTTGCCTGCCGCGATCGGGGTGCGTGCCGGTGCCGTCTCGGGAGCGTTTGCGACGGCGGTCTCCTCCACTGCGCTCACGACGTTGGGGCGCGCCAATCAGATCCTGGGCAGTACGGGGCGGGCGCGGTGAGGCAAGGCATATGCCCTCCTTGATATCTGGGACGCTAAGTGTCCGGTAAAGCGGACCGTGATCGGCAACGCCAAGCGCTGTTCCGGCCGACGGTCGTGAGAAATTACTGGGATATCACGGCGAGTGACGGGCACGATCATCGAGAAGCAAGATCGCGGCGGAAGCGTCATCCGCGCGCTGCGATTTACCGCCTACGGCAAGCGCCGCTACATGACGCTCGGGCGGGTGACGGCTGCCGAGGCCGAGCGCGAGCTGCAAACGATCCTCACGGATGTGGAGCAGGGCAAGTGGCGGGCTCCGCAACCGCTCAGCTCGGCGCTCGACAGCGAGGGGGTACCCAGCTTCCGCGCGTTCGCGCTGGAGTGGTGGCAGAGCACCGCGTGCCAGCTGGCCGCCGCCACCCAGAGGGGCTACAGCTGGCGCCTGGAGCGTCATCTGCTGCCGTATTTCGGTGATCTGTGTCTGAGCGAGATCGACGCGCGGGCCGTCGAGGGCTACATCGCCGCGAAGCTCTCCGAGGCCGAGCCACTGTCGGCGACCTCGATCAACATGACGATCGTCCTGCTCGGCGCCATCCTCGAGAGCGCCGTGGAGGGTAGATTGATCGAGGGCAACCCGGTGCGTGGGGCGCGACTGCGGGTGCCTGCGGTACGCGCACAGCGCCACTACCTGCAGACCGCCGCACAGATCGAAAGCCTGCTGGACAGCGCATCGCAGCTCGATCACCAGGCCGCGCCGGGCGCTCGCCACATCGAGCGCAGGGCGATGCTCGCCACGCTGACCTTCGCCGGGCTGCGAATCGGAGAGCTCTGCATGCTGCGCTGGCGTGAGCTCGACCTCGCCAGCGGCATGATGACGCTGGCGGATGGCAAGCTCGACGCGGGCACGCGTCGCGTCAGAATCAGGCCGGCGCTGAGCGATGAGCTGCGTGCGGTGCGCGCCCGCAGCCCGCGGGCCTCGCCGGAGGCACTCGTGTTCCCGAGCCGTGGCAGCAGACCTCAGGACGCGCACAACTTCCGCGCGCGTGTCTTTGCTCCGGTCGTCGCGCGAGCCAACGCGAACCGCGCCGATCGTGGCCTGGAGCCGCTGCCGGAGCGGATCACCCCGCACTCCCTCAGGCGAACATTCGCGACCATTCTGTACACGCTGGGGGAGGATCTGGGGGCGGTGATGGATGAGCTCGGGCACACCGACCCGGGGGTGGCGCTGAGCGTGCGCAAGCAGACGGCGCAGCTCGCCTCGGGGGAGCGTAGGTGGCTGCAAGCGCTTGTCGAGGGATCGCATTCGCGGCCGTATTTCGCCGCTGGCACGGGCGCCGAGGATGTCAAGCAATCGCCCATATATCGGAACAAGTCGAACTAAGCTTGCGCACGGTCCCAGGCGAAGTCGCGGCGCCACGGGCTTCGTAATAGGCACCAATCGGCAGTAGTAGCCCCACATCGGGGTCCTGATGAGCCGTGCCTTTGCCTTATTAAGGCAATCAATCCGGACACTACTGTCCTATGGGAACTGTTGACCCGTTCTTGCGGGAAGGACACTCAAGGTTGCGGTCGAATTGTCGATGAGGTGAGTATGTCCAATAATCTGACTTTGACGGAGCCGCTTGCGAGGACTTCCGGGCAGCTGGCTCAGCAGCTCGTAGTCTTCTCCCTGGGCGATGAGGAGTACGCGCTGCCGATCACCCAGGTACAGGAGATCGTGCGCTACACCGAGCCACGTGCGGTTGCCTCGGAGACCGCGTGGATCCGCGGTGTGATCAGCCTGCGCGGCAAGATCGTCCCGGTCTTCGATCTCGGCGCGCGGCTGGGGCTTGCCTCCGAGCTTGCCAGCGACGCGGAGATCGTGATCGTCGAAACCGAGGCAGGCATCGCCGGTGTCATTGTCGACGCGGTCGAGGAAGTGCGCACCGTCGAGGCCGACCAGCTCGAGGACGCTCCGGGCGGTGGCGGCGACTTCATCGACACGATTGCCAAAGTCGAGGACCGGCTGATCATCCTGCTGAACCTCGAGAGCCTGTTCTCGGGAATCGAGCTCGCTGACCGACGGACGACACGGTGAGCTCGTCGGCGCCCGTCCGGGTGCTCGTCGCTGACGACTCGGCGTTCATGCGCCGCCTGCTCACGGATGCACTAAAACAGCATGGCTTCAACGTGCTCGGCAGCGCCAACGACGGCGACCAGGCGCTGAAGGCATGTCTCGAGCTGCGCCCCGACGTGCTGACGCTGGACCTGACGATGCCCGGCCTCGACGGCATCGGTGTGCTTCGTGGGCTACAGAAGACCGACCTACCGGTGTCGGTGGTCGTCGTATCGGCATTTTCGCCGGCTCATGGCGCATATGCGGTCGATGCGCTAGCCGAGGGGGCGGTGGAGCTCGTCGAGAAGCCCGCCGCGGGCGAGAGCCTCGACGAGTTCATCGCCGATCTCGGCGCCAAGGTCAAACTGGCTGCCTCCTCCAAGCGCAGACGGCCGATCGGAAGCCCTCAGCAGGTCGCCGCGCGTCCGACGTCGGGGCTCGCGAAGAAGTCGTCTCGAGTCGTCGTCATCGCCTGCTCGACAGGTGGCCCACAGGCACTCACGGAGCTGATCCCAAAGCTACCCTCGCCCCTCGGCGTCGGCTCGATGATCGTGCAGCACATGCCGCCCGGGTTCACCGGCTCGCTCGCCGCACGGCTCGACAAAGCCTCGCCTCTACACGTGCGTGAGGCGCGAGGAGGCGACAGGCTCGAGCCGGGAACGATGCTGATCGCTCCCGGCGGTCATCACCTGCACATCCTCGCCGACCACACGGCAACGCTCGGCGATGAGCCACCGGTGGGGGCGTTGCGCCCCCGCGCGGACCTGACGATCTCAGACGTCGCGCGGGTGTTCGGGCGCAACGTGCTGCTGGTGGTGCTCACCGGCATGGGCAAGGACGGCTTGGAAGGCGCGCACGATGTGCGTCGCCAGGGCGGGCGGATCCTCGCCGAGGCGGAGTCGAGCTGCACGGTGTACGGGATGCCCCGCGCGATCGTCGAGGCAGGTCTCGCGGACGGTGTGTTCGACCTCGGCAAGCTGCCCGAGGCGATCTCCAGGGAGGTTGCGAGATGAGCCCCACGGCGCGGCCCTCGACGGGAGTGGGAGTGGGAGTGGGAGTGGCGGCGCCGCCTGTCGCGCCGCCCGTGGCGCCGCTCGTCCCGTCGCGCAAGGAGGATGTCGATGACTACATCTTCTTCTGCGAAGGAGTACGCGGCCTCGCCCACCTCGATCTCCTGCAGTACAAGCGCGGTCAGATGGAGCGCCGGCTGCGCAGCTTCTCCGAGCGGTTGGGGATCCCCCTGCTCAGCGACTATCTCGTGTTGCTCAAGCGCGACCCGGAGGAGCTCGAGCGCTTCCTCGATCGGGTGACGATCAACGTCTCGCAGCTGTGGCGAAACCCAGAGCAGTGGACTGCGCTCGGCAGCAAGGTGATCCCGCAGCTCGCGGCCAGCGGTCACATCCGGATCTGGAGCGCCGGCTGCTCCTATGGCGCCGAGTGCTACACGCTCGCCGCGGTGTGTCTCGAGTGCGCCCCCAAGGCGAAGGTGGAGATCAAGGGAACCGACATCGACCCGCGGATGCTCGAGCGCGCACGTGCAGGCGTGTTCTCCCAAGATGACGTGCGCACCGCTCCGCCGGCATCCCTCAATCGCTGGTTCGAACAGGCCGACGAGGGCTGGAAGGCAAAGCGTGAGCTGCGCAAGGTCATCACCTTCGAAGGAGCGGATCTGCTCTCGATGAAAGTCCCCGTCGGGTCGTATGACCTGGTGCTCTGTCGCAACGTTGTCATCTACTTCAAGGAGGACGTCCGCGACGAGCTTCACCGCCGGCTTGCCTCCTCGCTGCGCAGCGGCGGCTTTCTGATCGTCGGATCGACCGAGCGCGTCAGCTCGATCGGCGAGTTGGGCCTGACGCCAACCCAACCATTCATCTATCGGAAGGCATGATGGACATCAACGAGTACCTCCCGATGTTCCTCGCTGAGAGCCGCGAACACCTCCAGGAGCTGAACCTGGCCGTCGTGCGCGTCGAGGAGGTCCCCGACGATGCGTCGACGATCGGCGACATCTTCCGCATCGCGCACTCGCTGAAGGGCATGAGCGCGACGATGGGCTTCGAGCGCATCGCCGCGCTCACGCACGCGATGGAGGACCTCTTCGAGGTGCTGCGCGTACGCCGCGGCGGCCTCGATCGTGAAGCTATCGACGTCTTGCTGGAATGCCTCGACGCGCTCAGCGCGACGTTCGAGGCGATCGACACCGAAGGCGTGGAGACACTCGACGAGGCGCCACTGGTCGCGCGTCTGGAGGGGCTCGTGCGCACTCAGAGTGAGTCGGATGGGGTACCAGAGCTCAAGCGCCCCGATCCCAACGATCTGCAGGCGGCGGCTGATGGCCGCTCGGTCATCCACACTGTCGTGCGACTGGATGACGCCACGCTGATGCCGTCGGTGCGGGCGCTGATGGTGCTCACGGCCGTCACCGATCACGGAGCGGTCCTGGCTTCGCTGCCGGCGGAGGGCGAAATCGAGCACTTCGACGGCAGAACGATCGAGGTGTGGCTCGCAAGCGACGACGAGGACGAGGCGATCGCAGTCGATCTTCGCGCAGTGCCCGACGTCGCCGAGGTGACGTTCACCCAGCCGGGTGAAGCAGGCGCAGGGGCAGACGTACAGGAGCCAGAGTTGCCGGCTGCCACCGATGCCGACGATTCCTCCGCCGAGGCAGATGAGCCCGAGGCCCCGGATGGGTCGGACGCGCTGAGTGCGAGCGAGCCCTCAACACCAGCACCAGCTCCAGTTGCCGCGAGTGCCGCACCCGACCGCAAGACGACGCACGCGACGAGCAGTGTCCGCGTCGACGCCGAGCGTCTCGATCAGCTGATGCACATGATGGGCGAGCTGGTGGTCGACCGCACGCACGTGGAATCGCTTCTCGGTCACGCCGACGTGCCGGGCCTGCAAGACGCGATGAACGACCTCACGCGTAGCTCACAGGCGCTGCAGACGATGGTGATGCAGGTGCGGATGATCCCTGTGGAGGCCGTGTTCCTGCGCTTCCCAAGGCTCGTGCGCGATCTTTCGGGCAAGCTCGGTAAGAAAGTCGACCTGTTGCTATCAGGCTCCGACACCGAGCTCGATCGCACCGTCGTGGACCAGCTGGGCGATCCGCTGGTTCACCTGGTGCGCAACTCGCTCGACCATGGGCTCGAGCCCGTCGAGGAGCGTGAGGCAGCGGGCAAGCCGGCTACGGGAACGCTTGAGATCGCAGCTCATCACACTGGCGGTAGCGTGCTGATCTCGGTGCGCGACGACGGCCGTGGCATCGATCCGGCACGAGTCGCCCGCAAGGCTGTCGAGCGTGGTCTGATGACAGCCGACGCAGCCGAGTCAGTCGACCTGGCGCAGGCGATCGAGATGCTCTTCTCCGCGGGTTTCTCCACCGCTGAGGAAATGAGTGACATATCCGGTCGTGGGGTGGGTCTCGATGCGGTACGCACGACGATCCGTGGTCTCGGCGGCGAGGTGTTCGTGCAGTCGGAGCTCGGTGGTGGGACGACGACGAACATCAGGTTGCCGCTGACACTCGCGATCGTCTCCACGCTGCTCGTCGAAGCCCAAGGCCAGCCGTTTGTGGTGCAGCTGGACCGCGTGCAGATGACGGTCAAGCTCGAGGACTATCCGGTGCGTCGCGTAGGTGGCAAGCGGATGCTGGTACTGCGCGAGGAGGTCCTGCCGGTCCTCGACCTCGCCGGCTCGCTCGGCTACGGCGAGGCGACGGATGCCTCCTATGGGGTGGTGGTGCGTGGCTCCGATCGACGCGTGGTGCTGGCGGTAGATCATCTCGTGGGACAACGCGAACTCGTCACCCGCCCGCTGCCGGACGGGGTTGGCGCTCACAGGGCGCTCTCCGGCGGCGCTGTTCTTTCAAGTGGCCAGATTGCCCTCGTGCTCGATTGCGATGCGCTGACCGCAACCGTGAAAAATGAGGTCGCCGCGGTCGCGGCGGCCGCGTAAGGAGGCCACGAAATGCCAGAGTCTTTCCCTGAGGTGCACCTCGACGCGCTTCGTGAGCTCGCGAACATCGGCTCAGGAACTGCCGCAACCGCTCTTTCGAGCATGCTCGGGCGTCCAGTCGACATTTCGGTGCCTACGGCTCTCGCGCTGCCCCTCGCCGACGCGGTCGACGCCGCGGGACCGGCTGATGCTGAAGTGACCGCGGTCGTGCTGCCGCTGATCGGCGACCTCGACGCGATCGCACTGCTGCTGTTCGCGCCGGAGGACGCGGCCGTGCTATGCGAGCTGCTTGGCGTTGACGTCAACACCCCCGTTGGGATCTCCGCGCTCGCCGAGATCGGCAACATCCTCGGCTCGGCCTACATCGGTGCGCTCACCACGATGACATCACTCGCGCTGGAACCATGCCCGCCGGAAACCACAACCGACATGCTCGCGGCAATCGTCTCCTCGGTGCTTGCGGTGGAGGCAGCCGACACGGACATCGCGCTGCTGCTGGACTCCCAGCTGATGGTCGAGGGCGCGGAGTGCTCGCTGTCGTTCATGCTCGCCCCCGGCAAAGACGGTGTCAACGAGATCCTTTCCCGACTTGGGCTCGAAGTGTGACCAGCGAGGGCGCAGAGACGATGGTGCGGATGGGCGAGCTCTCGGTCTCGCGAACCCCTGGGCACGTGCTCGCGTCGATCGGCTTGGGCTCGTGCATCGGCTTGGTGCTCTTTGAACCCTCGCGCTCGCTCCTCGGGCTCGCGCATATCGTGCTGCCCTCTTCCGAAGGAAACCCAGACGCGATGGTGGGCAAGTTCGCCGACCGCGCGATCCCGGCGCTGATCGAGCAAATGACATCGCTCGGGGCGCGGCGTCCCATGATCGAGGCGGTGCTCGTCGGCGGCGCGCAGATGTTCGCGCTCAAAACAGCCTCGACACTCGATGTAGGTAGACGCAACGAGGAGGCAGCGCGTGAGGCACTCACTGTCGCGGGAGTGAAGGTGCGCGCGGCGGCCACCGGTGGCAGCAAGGGGCGCACCGTGCGAGCGTACGTAGACACAGGTGTTATCACCGTGAAGGAACCGGGGGCGGTTGAAGTTGAGCTCTTCCCCAATTCCAGGGGCGTGCGGGTGAAGCGATGACCGACGTTCTCTCCGCTGACGCGATCGCCCAGCTGTTTGCAGCGGCTGAGGAGGGCAACCTGCCCGACGGGACCGCTCCGCCGGAGCGTCGCGCGCGCTCGATTCGGAAAATCAACTTCGGTCGCCCGATGATGCTCAGCCTCGCTGAACAGCGGCGCTTTGAGCGGGCGCACACGACCTACTGCCTCGACGCGGCCGCACGCCTCTCCAACGAGCTGTTGACCACGGTCGAGCTCGAGGTCATCAACTCCTCGCAGCTGGCGTGGGGAGGCGCGGTGGGCGACTTGCCGCAACCCTCGGTGATCGGCATCGCCAGCTGCGCGCCGGGTGACGCCAAGGTGCTGATGTGCGTGGAAGAGTCGCTCGTGCTGCGAATGATCGAGCGCCTGCTGGGAGGTAGCTTCACCGAAACGCAGCCCTCGCGCAGGCTGACGGAGATCGACCTGATGCTCGCACGTGGCGTCTTCGAAGGCCTGCTGGCGCCGCTGTCGAGCGTCTGGCGGGGGCTGCTGGGGCTCAGGCTGAGTCTCGTCGACTTCGAGTCGCGCGAAAAAACCCTCGAGCTGTTCGCCTCGAACGAGTCGACGCTGGAACTGACGATCGAGGCTCGCGACGACAGCGCCTCGTCGACGATCTCGCTGATCGTGCCACACGCGGCCATGAAGACCGCCACCAAGAGCCTGGGTGCCACCACCCACGATTCGGACGATGAGGACTCGGCCGAGGAGGCTGAGGCGATGCGCAGCGTGCTCGGGTCGGTCAAGCTCGAGGTGCGAGCGGAGGCGGGTGAGACGGGCTTGACGCTCGCCCAGGTGCTGTCGCTGAGCAAGGGAGACGTGGTGCGGCTCGGGACGGCCGGTAGCGCCTGCATCATCGCCGGTGACAGCCGTCTGCACCGCGTGCGACCCGGTCTTAGCGGCAAGCGCCGTGCGGTGCAGATCGTCGACCGAGTTGGGAGCCAGCGATGAACACCGACGAGGCGCTGATCACGCTTGGCGATACGACCGCGGAGGTGGTTGCGGGCGTGATGTCGTCGCTATGTATGGACACGGTCGAAAAAGGCCAGGTGGCGATCGTAGCCTCGAGCTTGGCCGCGCTCGAGTCGATGGCCTACCCGATCATCGCCGCGGATGTGTCCTACACCGAAGGTGTCAGCGGCGGCAATGTGTTTGCGATCACGCGGTTGGGCGCGCGGCGGCTCGCGGCGGCGATGATGATGATGGAGCCGCCCACTGAGGACAGTGAGCAGGAGCTCGACGAAATCGAGATGTCGGCGCTCGGCGAGGCGATGAACCAGATGATGGCCGGGAGCGCCGGTGCCCTGGCGGCTGCGCTTGGCTATCCGGTTGACATCTCCGTGCCGACGACGCGCGTGCTCTCAGAGGCGCAGGAGGCGGACGGAATGTACCCGCAGACGCCATATGTGACGTTCGCGCCGTTCACGATGCTTGGCGAGTCCTGCCGGCTGATACAGCTGATTCCCAACGCGTTCGTCGTGCGCATGGCACACGCGCTCGACGAGGGAGCCGCCGAAGAGGAGACGAGCGATCACGACGACGGAGACGACGGTCGCGACTCGCGGATCTCCTTCATGTTGCGTGATGTAAGCGTACGCGTCGCAGCTGAGCTAGGACGCACGACGATGAGCCTTGAGCAGCTATCCGAGCCAAGGCTTGGATCGGTAATCGAGCTCAATAGCACCTTGGAGGATCCCATCGACCTCTGTGTAAATGGCCAGCGGTTCGCCACAGGCCAGCTGTTTCTCATCGACCAAACAGAGTGGGCGATGCGCATAGAGCACGTGCTCGATGTGGATCTCGCTGACTTCGCGTTCCAAACAGGAGGAATCTAGAAATGGCCCGAATTCTCGTAGTGGACGACGCCGCATTTATGCGGAAGGTCCTAGGTGATGCGCTCACGAAGGGCGGCCACGAGGTCGTCGGGGAAGGCGCGAACGGCAACGAGGCGGTCGTGCGCTTCCAAGAGGTTCACCCCGACCTCACCACCTTGGACATCACGATGCCCGAAGCGGACGGGCTGCATGCGCTGCGCGAAATCCTTGCTGCTGACCCCGCCGCCAAGGTGATCATGTGCTCGGCGCTGGGCGCCGAAGACAAGGTGCTCGAGGCGATTCGCGCCGGTGCGAAGGACTTCGTCGTGAAGCCGTTTCAGCCGGATCGCGTACTCGATGCGATCAGCAGGGCACTGGCATGAGCACGCGTGAGCAGCAACCAACAACTTCCGCTGCGTCCACCGGCCCCGAGACCACGCGGCAGCTCGTGGTGTTCTCGTTGGGCGAGGAGGAGTATGCGCTACCGATCACGCAGGTGCAGGAGATCGTGCGTTACACCGAGCCGCGGGCCGTGGCCTCGGAGTCGGCGTGGATCCGCGGCGTGATCAGCTTGCGCGGCAAGGTCGTGCCGGTCTTCGATCTCGGTGCGCGCCTCGGGCTTGCCTCGGAGTCGAGCAGCAACGCAAAGATCGTGATCGTTGAAACCGAAGCGGGCATCGCCGGCGTGATCGTCGACGAAGTGGACGAGGTGCGCACGGTCGAGGTCGACGAGCTCGAGAGCGTTCCCGGTGCTGGGGGCGACTTCATCGACACGATCGCGAAAGTCGACGACCGGCTGATCATCCTGCTGAACCTCGAGGGCCTGTTCATGGGTATCGAGCTGGGGGAGTCGACGACCGCGGGGTGAGCGGCCTCTAGATGAGGCCGCGGATGCTGAGGTCCGCCCAGACGGTTGCCTCGCGGTAGATCTGCTCGATGTTCGGGTGGCGGCGGATCAACTCGCCGGCGGCGTCGAAGTCGCCGCGCTGGTAGGCGATGACTTCGCTGAGCATCTCGCCGAGCTCGCCGCTTCCGTGCAGGAGCGCGGCGGCGATGTCCTCACGGAACGGGAGCTGCTCGATCACGTCGGCCATGGGCGCGTTGGCGAGCGCATCGGCGACGGAGAACAAGCCGACCGTGAAGTACGAGTCGCCCATGGTGCCCTCGCCCGCGCCGGAGGCCATCTGGCACATGTTCGCGCGCACGAGCGCCGTACCGAGCAGCACGTCGGGCACATCGCGCGCGCTCGCGAGCGCTGCCATAAGCGCAAAGCGGCGCACGGTGATCGCTCCGAGCCAGGCAAGTCCTTCCTGAACGGAGCCAACGCGTCGGGGCAACGCCAGGTATGCCGAGTTGGCGTAGCGCAGCAGCCGCATGCTCAGGCCGACATCGCGGGTGATGATGCGGTTGAGCTCATCGAAGTCCTCGGTGGCGCTGAGGTCGGCCATTGCGCCCAGCGCAGCCATTCCCTGGGAGGGCAGACGCTGCTGGCGCACGCGTGCCGGCTTGGCGAAGAAGTAGCCCTGGAATGCGTCGAAGCCGAGCTCGCGGCAGAGCTCGAAATCCTCGCGTGCCTCGACCTTCTCGGCGATGAGCGTGAGCGCCGGACGGTGTTTACGCAGGCGCGCGAGGAGATCCTCGAGGGCCTGGCCCGTGTGCTCGATCACGTTGATCTTGACGATCCGCGCGTACGCGAGCAGTTGCTCAGTCTCGGCGGTGAGGCGGAAGTCATCGAGCGCGATCGTGAAGCCCTGTGCAATCAGTTCGTCGAGCACCTCGAACAGCGCCTCGTCGACGAGCTCACGCTCGAGCAGCTCGAGCACCACACGCCGGGCCGGCAGCGGCAGGGGGCGCACGCTGAGCAAGAAGTCGCGAGAGACGTTCACATACGCGAGGCCCTCGCCGACGAGGTCTGAGAGGCCGACGTCGAGCAGCCCGTCGAGGATCACGGTGGCGGTCGCCTCGCGGTGGTCAAACACGTCGGCGCTGTCTGCGTCAGGAGCCCGGAACAGCAGCTCATAGCCAACCAGGCGCGCCTCGCGGTCGAGGATCGGCTGTCGCGCCACGCGTACAGCAGTGACCTCGCCGTGGGGGGGTTTCTCAGTAGCTATCGAGCCGGCGTCGCCGCTCGGCTTCGCGCTCGCTTCGCTGTTCGCGGTCCGCACGTGATCTCTTCGGCTGGGCCCGTTGACCGCTTGAGTGCCGGTGGCCCAATGACCGGTAGATGGAATGTCTCGAGCCGCGCGTGTCACCGAACGGCTCGAGCGCTCGGTGGCCTAAGCAGGGATCTGCTCGCGCGAGGTGCGGTGCGCCCCCGTGTCGCGTAGGCGCGGAGATCGATCGATGTGCAGGATCTCTCGTTCGTGGGGGCTACTTGGAGCTACCGGTGCCGGCACATGCGGCGTCAGGCGATTCGCCTGCGACATCGCGTATGCCAAGCCACCGAGGAGCGCAATACAGAGAAGGGCATTGGCCGCGATTGCAAGTGATAGGGACATGGGCTCTCCTGATGGGGTTGGGGTCAGGCCCTTGTCGGCAGCCGCGGCGGGATCGAGCAGCCAGTTCGACCGATAGCGGCCGAATGTCCATTAATCTGAATCTGCCGCGTTACTCGACTCTCGTCGAATGCGCTGGTGCTGGGTGCCCGCTGGGCTACGCAGGTGTCAGGACTCAGCTGGAGGCCGTGGAGCTCCGGGCAGGAGGCGGTGGCCGTCGACGACCGCTGTCGCCAGGTCGATGAGCTTGCGGTTATCGACGCGGGACTGCTCGCGCAGCATCTCGAAGGCGCTTGCCTCGTCGATGCTGTGGCGCTCCATGAGGATGCCCTTGGCGCGCTCGGTGAGGGCGCGGCGCCCGAACGCGCCCTGGAGGTCCTGATACTCGGCAAAGCGTCGGAGCACGATGTCGATCGCGCTCTGCCAGTCCTCAACGTCAGTGTCGCTGATGTGGGCGAAGACGCCTCGCTTGGATGCCTCGCTGATGAACTCGGGGTCGCGAGCGTGGAGCAGGACGATCACCGGGCAGGCGGCTTCCTGGACGATCTTGTCGATCAGCTCGAGCGCGTGCTCTGAGCTGTCTCCGAGTCCTACAAGTGCGACGTCGGGGCGCTCTCTGGCGGTCGCGGGGCCGACGTCCGCGACGTCGATCTCACGTGCGATCACCTCGTGGCCCAGCCCCACGACGATCGGGGCGACGAGCGCCAGACGGTCCTTGCGCTCGTTGGCAATCAGGACACGCAGATGTTTGGTCTCGCGGGAGCTCATCACAGTTGGGCAGCGAGATCGCGGCCGGATAGTGGTGGTAGCATAGACATCGCTCGCCTCAACTCTCGGCGGGCTCCGCTTCCTCCGGCTCCGACACTCGGCCGGCGCTCTGTTCGACCTCGACGGCCGAACGCCGCCACGCACACGTCAGGAGCCATCATCGTCAGTCTCAGCGGAGCGCTCTCGACAGAGAGACAAAAATGATCGCCGTCTACGTCGTCATCGCGGTTGTGCTGGTCGCGCTCGTGGGGCTGTCGATGTCTGTTCGGATCCTCAAGCAGTACGAGCGTGCCGTGATGTTCCATCTCGGCAAGGTCCGGGACGGAGCACGCGGACCGGGGGTGATCTTCTTCGCGCCGCTGATCAACCAGGTGCACCGCGTGTCGCTGCGGATCGTGACGATGCCGATCCAGTCGCAGGGCATCATCACAAGCGACAACGTCAGCATCGACGTCTCAGCTGTCGCCTACTACCGCGTCGCGGACCCGGTGCGCTCGGTGGTGGCGATCGAGGACGTCGAAGTCGCGATCAACCAGATCGCACAGACGACGTTGCGCGCGGTAGTGGGGCGGCACACGCTCGACCAGACGCTGTCCGAGACGGACACGATCAACCAGAACATTCGCGAGATCCTCGACGTGCAGACGGAGGAGTGGGGGATCAAGGTCACCACCGTCGAGCTCAAGGACATCCAGCTGCCGGACTCGATGAAGCGCGCGATGGCGCGTCAGGCTGAAGCCGAGCGGGAGAAGCGCGCCAAGATCATCGCCGCGGAGGGTGAGGCGCTCGCCGCCGGTGAGCTCGCGCGCGCTTCAGACGTGATGATGGAACACCCACTTGCGCTGCAGCTGCGAAACCTGCAGACGCTGGTTGAGATCGCCGTCGATAAGAACTCCACCGTTGTCTTTCCCGCGCCGCTGATGAGCACTATCCAGGAGCTTGGCGCGTTCCTCAAACGCGAGACCCTCGCGGCTGGTGACCTACCCACAGCGCCTGCATTGGCACCAACGCCGTCGAACGGCTGGGCGCCCACCGAGTGAGCTCAGCGATCTTCACCCGTAGAGGGCCGAGCAGGCCCGAGAGGGCGTTCGGCAAGCAGACAGCGGCACTCGGCCCAAGCCAAATCACGGCAAGGAGAACGAAATGAAGACGACAAGCAGCGATAAGACCGTCCGCGACGCGGTAATCCATGAACTCGAATGGGACCCACGGGTACACACAGATCACATCGGTGTCGCGGCAAGCGACGGCGCGGTCGTGTTGTCTGGGCACGTCCCGAGCTACTCCGACAGATGGGCGGCGGTCAGAGCCGCGGAGCGCGTTTACGGTGTCAGAGCCGTCGCCGACGAGATCGAGATCAAGCTGGCGCAGTCAAGCGTGCGCAACGATGAGGACATTGCTGAGGACATCGCTCGTCACCTGCACGTGAGCACAGCAATCCCAGCCGGGGTCAAGGCCGACGTGATCAAAGGGCACGTGACGCTCCGTGGCGATGTCCGGTGGGGCTATGAGCGCGATGAGGCGCAGCGCGCAATTCGCTACCTCGCGGGTGTTCACAACATCAGCAACGCAATCACAGTCAAGCCCGAGGTGCTCAAGACATCAGATGTGGATCATCGAGTCAGCGAGGCCATCGAGCGCATGGCCGACCTCGACGCCCGCTCGATTCTGGTCACGGCGACCAACGGGACGGTTCACCTTCACGGCACCGTTCACTCTTTTGCCGAGAGACGCACCGCTGGCTTCGCCGCCGCGGCAGCTCCTGGCGTGACCGATGTCGAGAACGAGATCCTCGTAACACCTTGATCGAGCAGTCCCTGAAGACCGCGCTTGGTCTCCCGCTGCTGCTGAGCGCAAGGCAGCAGCCCTGATCGGCTTGAGAATAGGTGGAAAATACGGAGTCCACTCAACCCAACATCGTTTATAATGGCTATTGCCTTCGCCTCAACTCTTGGCAGACAGCTTCTCCCGGCTCCAATCCTCGGCCGGCGTCGGGACATTGACTCGCATAAGCGGTCGATGTTAAACGCCTCCGTCAGGACGCCAGCCATCATCGCCTCACCGAAATACCCGAGGCATCTGAACTGCCCTCGATGCGGCCTGAGCATTCTTGTGCGACCACACCGGGCTGCTATTGGGCACTGCCCAAGATGTGTCGGGCGCAGCAGGGTGATCGTCGAGCTGTTCAGCTCAACTCTGCCCGCTGATGTGCTCTACGACGAGAATTCGTTGCCGCGAGTCGACGGCGAGCTGGCGCGCTCATACCAGACCTCGTCGTCTATGAGCACCCCAAGATTCGGAGAGCGACACCAGCGAGCACAGGCAGTCGACAACGTCAGACGAGCGGAGCCTCTCGCGCTCGTCGCCAAACGTCCGGTGGCAATCCGACTCTCCGCCATCGGCGAGCGAGCCGCATCCCCCCGATCGCGGCCGCGATTGGCCACCTGTCCGTCCCGCTCTCCCGCGGGACGGACAGGGCGCGCCGAGCCTGAAACAGGCAAGCCAGCGCGGGGGATGGTGATTCCTCGCAAACACCCAGGCATGGAAGTTGCTTGTGCGCTATTGGCGGGACGCGAACTCCACACGCCGATGATTGCAACCTCCTCCGAGCCTGCAAGGAGCCAATCGTGCTAACCGATTCACGCCACGACTCCGATCGAAATCGTCGCGATAGCCGAGCGCAAGAGACGACGGGCCCACCCTCGGATGGGCAGCCGCGCGCGCAAACATTGCCAGTCGCTCTCACCAGCGCAGATGACTACGCGCTGCCTGCGGCAGTTTTTCTCACTGGACTCGCGAGCGTAATCGCGCTGGCGCGCCGGCGGCACGCCGAAGGCGCCGCGGCTATCCCGCCACGCGATCTACCCGCACTTGCACTGGCGACGTTCGCGCTCGCCGACACCGTCGTAAAGGAGAAAGTGTCCACGTGGCTGCGTCAACCGTTCGTAGAGGAAGATGAGGAGCATCATCCGGTCTCTGCCAAGGGCCGCGGCATGCAGCGCGCCGTCGGCGAGCTACTCACGTGCACGAGGTGCGCCGGCACGTGGGGCGCCCTGGTGCTCGTCGGCCTTCGCACCGCCTCACCCGTTGCGGGCCGCGCGACCACGAATGTCCTTGCGCCAGCGGGCGCCAACGATCTAATGCAGAGCGGGTTCCGACTCTTGGTCGAGCGCGCCAACGAAGCATCACGATGAACCGACACGGCAAAGATCGTCTCGAGTACACCTACCGACAGGAGTCGTCCCATGCGCCGCAGAGTCTTTGACGTTCTCACCAGCGCCGTCGGGCTGGTCCTCGTAGTCGTCCTGCTCGTGGCAGGCGGGCTGTTGATGTGGGGCTACAGCTACGACCACAACAACGTTCACAACCAGCTCGCCGCGCAGGACATCTTCTTCCCTGCCAAGGCAGCCTTCGCCACAGCAAAGGCCGGTACCGAGATCACTCCCGCGATGATCCCCTACCTCGAGAAGTACTCAGGGCAGCAGCTGCTCACCGGGCCGCAGGCCGAGGCCTACGCCGACCATTTCATCGCCGAACACCTTGCCGAGATGCCATATAGAGGGATCTACTCAAAGATCAGTACCGCCGCACGCGCCGAACCAACGAACACCAAACTCGCAACTCTCGAGACGACCTCCTTCCAGGGGACAACGCTACGCGGGCTCCTGCTCGAGGCATACGGCTTCTCGAAGATCGGCACGATCATGCTGATCGGCTCGATCGCCTCCTTCATCCTGGCGCTCGTGATGCTCGGCTTCGTCGCGCTTGGCTTCCGCCACGCACAGCGAACTCCTGAGGAGGAGGAGCTGCTCATACCCAAGCCCAGCCCGGAGCTGGCTGGTGCTCCCTCGTGAGGGGTTACCTACGTCGGAGCTGCTGCACGCCAACCGGTACCCACAAGACATTGGAGATCACATGAAGGCTCTCGTTTATCACGGCCCGGGCCAGCGCGGCTGGGATGACGTTCCCGACCCCACGATCATCGATCCGACCGACATCGTGGTGCGGATCGACACCTCGACGATCTGCGGGTCAGACCTGCACATCCTCAAGGGAGACGTACCCGAGACGACACCCGGCACGGTGCTCGGCCACGAGGCCGTTGGCACCGTGCAGGAGATCGGCGCCGGCGTGAGCACGGTGGCGGTCGGAGACCGCGTCCTCCTCTCCTGCATCAGCGCCTGCGGGCGCTGCCGTTACTGCAAGGAAGCACGCTACGGACAGTGCCTCGGCGGGGGCGGCTGGATCTTCGGCCACACGATCAATGGGCTACAGGCCGAGTACGCACGCGTCCCGTTCGCCGACAACTCCGTGTTCAAGGTCCCCGAGCAGCTCTCAGACGAGCAGGTCCTGTTCCTCGCTGACATCCTGCCGACCGCCTACGAGGTCGGAGTGCTCAACGGGAAGGTCTCACCGGGCGATGTGGTGGCGATCGTCGGCGCCGGCCCGATCGGCCTCGCGGCGATACTCACCGCACAGCTCTACACACCAGGGCGAATCGTGTCAATCGATCTCGCCGACAGCCGCCTGGCGAGCGCGGGCAAGTTCGGAGCCGACACCACGATCAACAACGGTCGTGAGGATGCCCTCATCCGGATCATGGAGCTCACAGACGGACTCGGAGCCGACGTCGCGCTCGAGGCGGTCGGCGTGCCCGATACGTTCGAGCTGGCGTGCCAGTTGATACGCCCGGGTGGCCGCGTGGCGAACATTGGCGTGCACGGCCACTCCGCCACGCTTCACCTAGAGACGTTGTGGACCCGTGACGTCACGATCACAACAGGGCTGGTCGATACGCAAACGATCCCCCAGCTGATGAAACTGGTGGCAGACGGTCGCCTCGATCCGACGATATTCGCGACACATCACTTCGCGCTCGAAGACACGATGAGCGCCTATGACACCTTCGCCGATGCGGCGAACACGGCGGCATTGAAGGTGGTGCTCGAAGGAAGCGAGGTCCCCCGCCGCGTGGACCCGACCATCGCGGTAGCTGCGCTGGCATGAGCTTGCCAGTGGCGGCCGAACCGGGGGACGCTGAGGGGCCGATGCGACACGTCACGTCGAGTCGAGTCGAAGGAGGCCGTGTTGGTTGAAGCGCTGAGCATCCTCGCAGCCGTCTCGATGGCCATCGGGACGGCTGCTCTTTTGCTGCTGCACGCTCTTCCGACCGGTTATGACCCGTTTCGTGATGCCGTTAGCGACTACGCCATCGGCCGCTACCGCGCCGGGTTCTGGGTGTTCACCACCGCGGGCGCGGTGTCCGGCTTTGCGCTCGCGATCGCGCTAGCCCGCTCCGCTCCGTCAAAGCCGACACTCACGATCGCGATGCTGCTGCTGTCCGGTGCGGCCCGCCTGCTCATCCCGCTATTTCCCACCGACCAGGCCGGCAGCCGTTTCCAGACCGTCAAGGGGACCATCCACATGGTGTTGGCGGTCACCATCTTCGCGTCAATCGCCGTCGCCGCCTCAAGCCTCGGCGGGACCCTCGGACACGAGCCCGCCTGGTCATCAGTCAAAGGGCTGGTCGACGGGTGGCTGCCCTGGGTGATCACTGGAACCGCAATCGCTACAGGGATCGCAATCGCAGGCCCGCGACTAAAGCGCATCTTCGGCCTCATCGAGCGGCTCTACTACCTGTCGTCGATTCCCTGGCTCTTCGTCGTGTCGATTGAGCTAGCCCGAATCGGGGGCTGATCATGAGCCCCGCCGCTGTTGACCCTCGGGGCCCGGGTCTTCGACGGTGGTGGGCGCTTGGCGCGCTGAACCTGGCTGTTCTGGCCGTCGGCCTGGACGGCACGGTCCTCAGCGTCGCGCTGCCGACGCTCGCCGGTGTGCTGCACGCTTCGGAGTCAGACCTGCAGTGGTTCTCCTCGGGCTATCTGCTCGTGCTTGCGGCGTCGATGTTGCCGGCGAGCGTGCTCGGCGACCGCTACGGGCGCAAGAAGGTGCTGCTCTACTCCCTAGCGCTGTTCGCAGTCGGCTCGGGAGCGTGCGCGGCGGCATCCTCGAGCGACGAGTTCATCGCCGCCCGGGTGCTACTCGGATTTGCCGGTTCGGGGATCATCGTGATGTCGCTCGCGGCGATCACCACGCTCTTCAGTGAGCAGGAGCGCCCAAGGGCGATCGGGATCTGGGCGGCGGTGAACTTCCTCGCCCTGCCGATCGGCCCGATCCTCGGCGGCTGGATACTGACCAACTACTGGTGGGGCTGGGTGTTCCTGCTGAATGTGCCCGTCGCCCTGGTCGGCCTGGCCGCCGCATTCAGGTTGCTACCCGAGGCTCGCGCACACGAGCAGCCAAGGCTCGATCTGGTCGGAGCGGGCGCATCGGTGGTTGGTCTGGTGGCGCTGGTCTACGGCCTGATTCAGGCGGGCGAGCACGGTTGGAGCTCCCCGGCCGCATTGCTGGAGATGGTCGCCGGCGTGGCCGTCCTCGCCGTGTTCCTCGCCTGGGAGACACGGCTCAGCCGGCGCCCTGATGGTCAGCCGTTGGTCGATGTGGTGCTCTTTCGTTCGCGCTCCTACACCTGGGGCGTGATCCTCGCCGCCGTCGCGATCTTCGCGATGATCGGCGTGTTGTTCACGATGCCGCAGTACTTCCAGGGTGTGCTCGGGACAACCGCGATGGGCTCTGGCGTGAGACTGCTGTCGCTGATCGGGGGGCTGTTGCTCGCAGCAGTGAGCGCCGCCCCGATCGCTCATCCGGTGGGCGCGAAGGTCACCGTTGCGCTCGGCTTCGCGATACTCGCCGCGGGCTTGTTGATGGGGACCGCCACCAGCGTGGGCTCCGGCGGAGCTTTCATCGCGGCGTGGATGGCGATCGTCGGAGTCGGGATGGGCCTGGCTATGGCAACGTCGATATCCGCGGCGCTCTCCGAGCTCTCCGAGGAGCAGAGCGGGGTCGGATCGGCGGTGCTGCAGGCGATCAACAAAGTTCCGCTCGGTACTGCGGTCCTGGGAAGCATCCTCAGCTCCGCCTACCTCGCTCGACTGGATGTATCCGCGCTCCCAGCGTCGGCTGCGAGCGCTGCTCGGGAGAGCATCTTCGGTGCTGTGGCGGCCGCGCACAAGCTGCACTCGAGCGTGCTGCTTGCTTCGGCCCGCACGGCGTTCGTGCACGGAATGGACCTCGCCCTACTCGTCGCTGGCTGCACCGCCATTGTCGGCGTCGTGCTCAGCGTGGTCTTCCTGCCACGGACGAGCGCAGAAATCGAAAGCTCGACCGTCGCATCGAGCGACGCGGTGACCCCGCTGGTGGGTATGTGAGTGCGGCTACGGCGCCGCGCTGTGGAGAACAACAGTCGCGACAGCCTCAAATGCAGGGCTTTCTTGCGATGCGGATGAGAGGACTCGAACCTCCACCCGGTTTCCCGGACACGGACCTGAACCGTGCTGCCGGCCTCCAGATGGGTCCGCTGGTGTCCAGCGCGTCCGCTTTGCGGGGTTTTGCGGACGCATCGGACGTGTCGGACGATGTGACTGTTGCCAAAGTGTTGCCACGGATCTTGGCGCCAGCCCGGAGTGTGGGCGCGTGCAGCTCGGGCGAGTACGCCGTTCGGGTACCGACTCATTGTCTCGGGTGTCCTGTCTCGGTGGATCGTGTCCCAGCCGACGCGTACCGTACGGCCAGTGGGCTTCGAGCAACAGAGCGTGGTCGATCCAGATGGGCGACAGGTCGTGTTTGACGCGGGCTCTCATCTGCATCTAGCCGAAGGCCGTCGTTCTTGGCTGCTGGATCATGTCGAGGAGATGCTTGCGGCGGTGGCGCGGCCCGAGCACCGGGATGCCGACCCTCGTCCCGGGCGCGAGCGCTTCTATCGCGAGAATGCGCTGCGGCCTGGACGGTGGATGCGTGTGGTCGTAGACTTCAATCAAGTTCCGGGATGGATCGTCACGGTCCTGATTCAGGACAACGACCCCCGAAAGCAAGCGCTATGACCCTCACGATCGCTGGCAGCACATTTACGCATCACCACTACGATCCTCGTGGCGATGTTCTCTACCTCAGTGTTGCCGACCATGAAGGCTCACCAGCGAGTGCTTTCGCTACTCCTGAGGGGCACAATGTCGAGTACGACGCCGCTGGGCGTGTGGTCGCCATGACGCTCACGAACGTTCGGTGGATACTTGATCGCGACGGAGAGATCACGATCACTTGGCCGGCTGGTCATGTCAGTGCTGACGCTCTTTCGGAAGCCCTACAGACGGCTGCATAGCTGTTATGCGGGCGCGTCGGCCAGCGTCCGGCTCTCAGCCCGAGCGGCTGTCGGAGATCCTGCGCGAGACGGATGGTCTTGTCTTTCGCGATGAGGAGCTCGCCGAGCATCTAGAGCGGATCGCCGCGAGTGAGGACGACCTACCCGTCGATAAGCCGGCCTAGCATGCGAGGCGTGTACGGTCAACCGTCATGGCTGCTTCGCCCGTGGGCGAAGCTGATGCGGATGAGAGGACTCGAACCTCCACCCGGTTTCCCGGACACGGACCTGAACCGTGCGCGTCTACCAATTCCGCCACATCCGCGTGGGAATGCGAAGATATCGCAGACGCGAGCGGCGAGCGGATGGGATGATGGTCCGAGCGCTTGTCCGCCGCGCGGCGGACAAGCTGGGTGGGCGCTTTGCTAGCCTCGGAGCAGTCGTTTTGCGCCGCTATCGTCCAGGGGACTAGGACGCCGCCCTCTCATGGCGGAAACCCGGGTTCGAATCCCGGTAGCGGTATCGCTTCGGCAGCCGATCCCCGGAAGCCACTTTTGCTCGCCCACGGCGCTCCTTGACGGCTGGTGCGCTGGTCGTGGGGTGCCAGTGGCCCCCATAGCACGGCACGACGCTGAGCTCGCATATGCGACATCGAGGCCGCCGTGGCTACACGACGTCCTGTGACAAGAGTAGTATTCGCATCACATTGGAGCATTTCTGGATAGTGGACTTCATGGAGCCCCGCAGGGAGGGGTTGAAGTCGGCCCGCCGGGGTCAACCCTCGGTGAACGTACGGAAGATTGTTCGAACCAACGGGAAAAAAGTCAGAGACGCGTCTCGACTTAAGCGTCTAGACCCGTGAATCTCCTGTATACGCACGAGTGGGGTGATGCCTGCTCGCAAGCGGAGTCCCACCGGGCGTCTTGGCTCGAACGGACTCGAGTGTTCACTACTACTGGCGAAACAGACGACTAGGTGGGAAGACATGACTCTTATGTACAAGACACGGACGGCGACACCGCGGTTGCGCCCGGGACCAGGGGGGCTTCCACGCGGGCAGGTGACGCAGATCCAGCGAAGTCGCATGCTCGCGGCTGCGGTCGAGGCGGTGGAGGACGTTGGCTACGCGCGGATGACCGTTGCGCAGGTGATCAGCCGTGCGCGTGTATCACGCAAGACTTTCTATGACGTATTTGCAGACCGGGAGGATTGCTTCCTGGCAGCCTTTGAGCAGGCGCTCACGCAGGCGAGGCTGATCGCGCAGGAGGCATACGAGCGGGAGTCGAGCTGGCGCGACGGCGTGCGCGCGGCGCTGGCGCGGCTGCTGCTGTTCATGGATGAAGAGCCGGGGCTCGCCAAGCTCTGCATAGTCGAGGCGCTTGGCGCGGGGGAGAGGGTCCTGGACCGGCGCGCGAAGGTGCTCGACGAACTGGCAGAGGTGATCGATAGGGGTCGGACGGTCACCCACGCGATCCGCGAACCCCCTGACGTGACCGCGGAAGGTGTCGTCGGTGCGATCTTCGCGGTGCTTCACACACGCGTGCTCGAGCATGGCGAGGAGCGGCTCACAGACCTGCTCGGCTCGCTGATGAGCATGATCGTGCTCCCCTATCTGGGAGCCAGGGCAGCGGGTAGGGAATTGAGCAGGCCCCCAATGGAGGTCCCCAGCGAGGGGCGCTCGCGAGCGCTCGCCCGCCACAAGGATCCGCTGGAAGGCCTGAACATGCGCCTCACCTACCGGACGGTGCGGGTGCTGATGGTGATCGCCGAGCATCCGGGAGCCAGCAACCGCGAGATCGCCGAAGGGTCGGGCATCGTCGATCAAGGTCAGATCTCGAAGCTCTTGAATCGTCTGGCACGCCTGAAGCTGGTGGAGAATCAGGGTGAGGGGCAGGAGAAGGGCGCCGCGAACGCATGGCATCTGACCGCGCGGGGTGCGCAGGTGGAGCGAGCAACTCGCCCGCGCTGAGTGTGTAGAAGACGCAGTCGTCCTCGACTCGTCTAGGGAGGCCACGGCCGGCCAGTTGGTCGAGCCGCTGGCCGCCTGGCGCATTACATGGCGGTGGGGGTGTCCCAGGAGTCGTAGCTGGTCGGAGCAGGGATCAGGTGCTTCGCTTCCTGCTGTGGCGTCTCTTTGGCCTGCTCGCGGTGATCGCGGGCTTGGCCCTGCTCGCATGGTTCACCGACGGTGGGCCTGGGAAGCTGCTGCGTGGCGAGCGCGCCGCCGGCGTCTTTCACCTCGTCCCGAGTGCCGTGCCGGCAATCATCGGTCGTTGGCTTGGGGCGATCTGGAGTTGGGCGCCGACACCGGGCTTGGCGCCAATGAAGCTCGCGTTGGTGTTCGTGGCAGCGTCAATGACGGTGATCGCTACCGTACGCACGATCGCCCGTCGCCGTCGTTGTTACGTGCGGCTGCGGGTTGACGCCTACCGCGCGGACCATGCGAGCGCCGAAGCTCTGGTGACGATGTTCGGCGCGCTGCACAAGCGTCTGCTGCGGCGTTGGTGGCGGCGACTGCTGTTCGGTCAGCCATCGCTCGCGCTGGAGGTGCACCACGAGGCAGGTGCGCCGAGTTCGGCGTGGCTTGCGGTCAGCTGCCCAAGCGAGCAGCAGCGCATGATTGAGGCAGCGCTACAGGCCGCCTATCCAAACTGCCATCTGCTTCCGGCGGCTAGGTCGCTTGGTGTAGCGCCTGTGGTGCTGCGCTTGAAGAAGCACGCTGAGTTCATCAAGCGGGTCAAGACGGCGGAGCGCTTCGATGAGGATCGCGAGCCGACCGTCAACCGACTGCTGACCGTGATGGGCGCATGCGAGGAGCCGGCATTCGTGCAGATCGCGCTCACACCCACGCCAGCGCTATTTGAGGCGTTTGCCAAGCACCTGTACAAGCGCCACGAGGCACGATTGTCCGTTCAGCGCAGAGAGCACCTGCTGATCCGCGATCGCTCGATGGTCGAGGATGCCGAGCTTCGTGGTGGTCTGGAGGTTCAGCACAAACCACTGTTCTTCGTCGACATGCGTGTGATCGCCGGCAAGCGCGTCACCTGTGAGCAAATTGCCTCCGAGCTGCGCGCCGACGGAGCCGAGAACCGCCTCGTCGAGCGGGGCACCGGCGTGCGCCACGGCCTCTTTCGGCTCTACACCCGCCGCGTGCTCCGCGGCGAGGGAAACCCGCTGCCGTCATTTCACAAGGGCGTGTTCGCGTCCTCCGAGCTCGCGCCAATCTGGCAGCTGCCGTCGGTCGACTACCTGACCGTGCCGTTCGCGCGCAGCGGCCTGCCGCTGGCGCCTGCTGGCCCCGGTGTCCTGCGGCCGGGCGAGGGCCGGGGTACGCTGCGCGACGCGTTTGGCCCGGTCTCGATTCATGTGGAGCTGCGCAAGCAGAACACCGCCGTTCCGGGGACGGTTGAGCAGGGCAAGTCCAGCTACCTGGTGGCGAGCGTGGCCGAGGACCTCCGTCGCGAGCGCTGCGCCGTGATCGTGCTCGACCCCAAGGGCGACGCCGCCGAGGCGGCCGTGAGCGTCGTGTCGCCCGAGCGGACGTGCACGCTGCTTGACCTCGCCCACCCGACCTGCGGATTCAACCCGCTGGCGGTCGATGCCCCCGCGGATGTGATCGCCGACTACGTCGTGGCGGCGCTCAAGAACCTCTTTACCGATGCGGACATCAGGGCGTCGTCCGATCGGTATCTGCGCAACGCGATCATCGCGGTGCTCGCCTACGACCGCGACTGCACGCTGTGGGATGCGGCTCGCCTGTTGTCAGTCGGCGAGGAGGGCTACGCGTATCGCAGCAGCGTGGGGGCGCGCGTGCGGACCCTGCCCGAGTTCAAGGAGATCTCCGAGTTCTTCACCGCGGAGCTCGCCGCGCAGCTGGCGGATGCCCGCAGCACCACGACCGCCAAGCTGGACGCGCCCGTGAACAAGCTCGCGCGGCTACTCAACTCACCGTCGATCAAGCGGGTGCTCCTCAACGATGCGCTGAGGATCGACTTCGACCGTGTGATCGCCCGTGGAGAGGTGCTTGTCGTCAAGGGAGCGCTCGGCGCGATGGGCGCGGGCAATACGTCGGTGCTGATGCAGTTGCTCGTCGGCATGCTCGATGCGGCGCTTGCGCGTCAACAGGATCTCGTCCCCGCCGAGCAACGGGTTGCCGTTGCCTTGAAGGTCGACGAGGCGCCGCTGGTGATCAACCGTGGCTTTGCTGAAACGATGGCGTTGAAGCGCTCAGCAGGCCTCGAGACCGTCGCCTGCTGGCAGACGGACGCGCAATGGACCGAACGCGAGGTACGCGACCAGTTGGACGCGCTGTTTGCCCATCGGGTGTACTTCGCCACTGCCTCCGCGAGCGACGCGCGGGCTGCTGTCGCACTGACGATGGCTGAGTTCTCGGACACTGTCCGCCCAGGTATCGAGCGACTGTCGAGCCTTGGCCACCCCGACGTGCGTCTGCATCTACCCAAGCACCACGCGATCGCAAGCTGGGTCACCCCGCAGGGACGTCAGGCTCCATTCGTCGCACAGACGATTCCCCTGACGGTTGATCGGGAGCGCCTTGCCCTGCACGCAGCACGCCAGCGCGAGCGTGGCGGGCGCCATCGTGCGGATCTACGCCAGCCGCACTGGGATCGCGCACAGGGCACAGCGAAGGATCATCAGAGTCCCAACGTGTCCACTGAGGTAACGGAGACCCCAACGGAGGTAATTGGCAAGCGGGCGGGCGGGGCGGTTGAGGCGGGCCTGCCGCCGACGCCCGCCGAGAGCTACCGCGAGCTCGTGGAGCTGGACGGTGCGCACAGCGTCCGCTGGGCCAAGCCGATCTCCTCACCGGCGGCGCTCGAGGTCGATCAGCTCGATCTGGATGTGCTCGCGCTGATTGCCGCGATGCGTCACGTGCTCACCAGCCAGCTGCACCGCCGATTTAACTCGGGGCGCTCAGCCACGACAACTCAACGGCGGCTCAAGCGCCTGTGTGACGCGGGCCTGGTGGAGCGCTTCCAATTTCACCGCCGTGATGGGGGAGGGATACCGATGTGTTACGTGATTGCTCCCGCCGGCCTGCAGATGCTGCGAGCCAACGGCCGCTCAGATGTCGCGAGCGACGAGTTGGTCGCCGCTGTCGATGCGCGCCAGCGCCGGCCCGCCGGAGATCCCGCCCGCCGCGACGCAGTCCTGAGACAGGCTTGCCACGACGTGCACGTCACCGGCTGGGCGCTGGCGCTGGTGGAGGTCCTCGAAGGCTCCTGCTCTGGGTTGCACGGGCCACAAGCGTCTGCGCTCTCGCCCCCCTATCGCTCTGGGGTCGAAGGGCGGACCGCTTTGGCTCCGGCCGATCTGCGACTGCCGGGCGGACGCACGCCCCACGATTTCCTGAGATCGGACGGCTCTGGTCAGCGTCTGGAGGTAGAGCAGTTCGAGACACTCCGTCCCGACGCGACGATTGAGGTCGCAGTGGCTGCGCAGCGACCGACGGCGATCGACTTGATGATCGAGCGCGAGGACCGGCTGTCCGGTACAGGGATCACCCACAAGCTCCAGCGCTATGACCACTTCTTCTCCGGATGGTCGGCGCACACCGATCGCTACGGCCGCCGCGCCAGGGCCACACCGGCGGTTGTGTTCGTGTGTCGCGATCGTGCCCGGGCTCGCGCCTGCGCGAGAGCTGCCGACCCGGTGCTGCGTGCCTGCAGGGCCTATGCCGGCGAGTACCCGCTGGACTGGGAGTACCTCGGACGGGAGCGAATCCTGTTCGTGGCTGAGCGCGACGTGCACGAGCGCCTCCTGCACGCCTACGCCGTGCCCAGGCTGCCGCCGGAGGTCCGTGTCACCGCCGCCCACGGCGATCCCCGTGCGGGAGAGTCCGTGGTGGAGGCGTGCGAGATTCTCGCTGGCATCGGTTGAACTGCCCTTAAACGCAAAAAGCCCCGTCGGGGTCTCAATGCGAAAAGGCTGCTCGCTTCGCTGCGGCAGACTTTTTGGCCTACAGCGAGGACGCCCCACCGGGCGCCCCCGCTGATGACCAGATGCTCAGAAGACGAGATCGTCGTCGTCGCCACCAACACCCACACCGACGAGCTCGCGCCCAGCCTCGCCGTCACCGGACTCCGCGCCGGAGAGCTCGGACTGTGCACGCTCGCCGGGGCTGTCAAGGAACTGGACGGTGTCGGCGACGACGCTTACCGCCTGACGACGCTCCTGCTCGGCGGTCTCCCACTCACGCCACTCCAAGCGGCCATCGATCGCCACGCGACTGCCGCGACGCATGTAGTTGCTGACGCTCTCCCCGGGCGCCCCGTACACGCTCACGTCGAAGAAGTTCGGTCGCTCTACGAACTCCCCGTCGGTGTCCTTCCTGCTCGAGTTGCAGGCGATGCGTAGGCTGCAAACGCTCGTCCCCGAAGGGAGTGCACGCAGCTCGGGGTCGCGTGTGAGACGTCCAACCAGAACGACGCGGTTGATGCTGAAGTAGGCCATGATCGGTCTCCATTGCTCGATGGTTGACCCCCCACGTCCAAGCTACGCATCGCTTGGGACGGTACTCGCGCTCGAGGGGCCCACCACCGGCTCGTCATCGTCGAGCAGCGCCTCCAGGCCCACGGCGATGACGCTCTCCTCGGCCTCTGCCGCGGCGATCGCTCGGGCCAGTGGTCGCCGGACATCGGCAGGTGCCAGGTAGAGCGTGCCGGCGATGCATTTGCAACGTGCCCACGCTCTGCAGATCTCGAGCAGCCGCCGTGGTGCCTTGATCGTCAGCTCGACCTCGACCGCTACTGGCAGGGACTCCTGTGGATCATGCGGCCACAGCACCAAGTCGGGCCGGTGCAGTAGTGGCGCGCCGGTGGGTGTGTCGCCGAGGCGTGCGCTTGCCAGCGGAGCGTCTGCCTGGCGCTCTTCCCGGCGGAGCTCGCGCTCACCCATCACCTCGTGATCTGGATAGGCATGCTCCAGCGCGGCCGCCACTTCGGCGCAGGCAATCGCGTGCGGGGCGTTGGCGACGCTGACCCGAGACGGCTCCAAGCCGCGCAGGCCCGACTCGCGCAGTCCGGCGCGGGTTACCGCATACAGCGCTGGTGCGTCCGCGAGCACCCGACTGCGCTTGAGCAGGCCCGCATGCTCGGCGGCGCGCAGATGGGCTCGTGCGGAGGCGATCGTGCGACCGTCGTGCCGCGCCAGTGCCTCGGCGGTGATCGGTCCGAGGCGTCCCGCCCAGCGCACGATCGCCAGGCGCTCGGGTGATGATGTCCTGCTTGCACGGAGCATTTGCTCCTCCTTTGTTGTGGTGATCGGATGGATGATTCGGTGGGGCCAGCCGAGGTGTCAGGTGGCCCCACCTGTCTTGACTGCGGTGAGCGTTCGGCTCAGCCGCGGAGCGACGGTGAGAACATCTGCGCGATGCGCACCCTGCCGCCATGCTCGAGCTCGAGCACCGCGCCCCAGCCACGCTCGAGGCTCATCACCTGACCCGGCTCGAGCACTGGCTTTTGACTCCTCGTGCGCGTCGTCTTGCCGTCGCTATGGCGTGAGAGCCTCCACGCACCGACGGTGCCGCCCATGTTCGAGATCAGCTCAGCCGAGCTCGGCACGACCTGACGATGGGCGATCAGCACGGCGAGGTTGCCGAGCACCTGCTCGAGTAGTCGCTCCCGACCTGGAAGTCTGAGATCGGAGAGCTCCTGTGTGCCCAGCAGCAGACTGAAGCCAGCCGAGCGTGCGCGCCCGAACAGCCTCACCACCTGCTCAGCGGCGATCGCGGAGAACTCATCGATTACCACCAGCGTGGGGATCGGCCGTCCCTGGCATGCCGCGACCGTTGTCTGCAGATCCTGGACGATCGCGGCCCCGAGCATCTGGCTGAGCAGTGGCCAGCTGTCGGACTTCAGGCTGAAATACACCACCGCCCGATTGCGCACGGCCGTGAGCAAATCGAATCGCTCGGCGCCCGGTGTCTGCGGATCCAGCCATCTGCCGACATCGGACTCCGCCAGGATCGCCAGTCGATCGCGCACGCCCGCAAGGTCGCTCTGTTGGCGCGTTGACAGCGAGTCGAGGTAGGCGAGAGTGGGGCGCGCCTGCTCCTCGGGCAGGACACGGACGAGCGACTCCAGTCGCGCTGGCAGCAGATGCTCGACGATCGCGCCGAGGCTCACTTCCACATCTGCTTGGCGCAGCGAGCGCACCACGTGGGCGAGA
Source organism: uncultured Solirubrobacteraceae bacterium (assembly GCA_963752865.1). Classification (GTDB taxonomy): domain Bacteria; phylum Actinomycetota; class Thermoleophilia; order Solirubrobacterales; family Solirubrobacteraceae; genus Palsa-744. The sequence continues at coordinate 2,803,864 of CAVVZU010000002.1, read as the reverse complement.
TAGCGCTGAGCCTGACGCAGGTAATGCGGCTCGGTGAAGTGCTCGCCTGCCAGCAGCTTGTCGGCGATCTCGCTGGCAGATCCCTGTGCGTACGGGTTGTAGACGTAATCGCCATCTGGCGTCCAGCCGATGAACGACCTGCCCGCCGCGAGCGCGGCACGGCGCACCTGCTCGTGCATGTCGAGGTCACCCTTGGGGTCGACCACGACCGCTGCCATCCCGTGCTCGATCGCGCGCGTGGCGATCCAGCTCTGCGTGACCGTCTTGCCAGAGCCCGTCGCGCCGACCACCAGCGTGTGTCTACCGCCGTGGCCGGTACCGAACGGGATTGCGACCGTCCGGTGGCTCTCATCTCGACCGAGCAGCAGCCGTTGGTCGCGGACCCAGCGTGCCCTGCCGAGCTCCTCGCGGACTCGCAGCGTTGCCGCTAGTGCCAGCGAGCGCACGAGGTCAAGCGGTGTGCGCCGCCCAGTCGCGATGCCGGCCAGATCCGCGCCGGACTCGATGTCTTCGCGATGCCAGCGGCGGCCTCGGATACTCGCGAATGCGGTCGCGAGCGCCAGTGTGAATGACCAGCCGCCGAGCCCCGGATCTACCCGTAGGATCGCGACGAAGATGGCGGCCGCCCAGCTCCAGTGAAGATGGGAGCTGCGCATCCTCCGCGCGGCGAGCATCCCCAGAGCCAGGCCGAGGGTGCAATGGATCGCTGCTCCCGCGAGCCAATGGGTGAGTTCTCCAAGAACCACGTGGAGGTTGCTTTCGCTTTCCTGAAATGCAGCCGAAGAGCGCATTGCGCCACTCCTTTCAGGGCCCGCCACGAAGCAGGCCCGCTCGGACCGGCGCAAGCCGGTCACGGTGGTTAACGAGCGATGGCGAGCCCTCGGGCTCGCCATCGGTACTGCGTGTGGTGCGTCTCGGGCTGCTCTCAGCCCGTCAGGGTGTGTGCCTGGCCGCCCTCAGCTCGTCGGGGTCGGTCAGAGCGCTCGCGTCATAAAGCTTCTGTTGAGCGCGCGCTCGTCATCGAGCGGTGCATGTGCGCCAACGTGGGCCTTGCGGAAGGGAAGCTAGGCTCGGTTGTAGTCGTCGGTGACGCGCACGATGTCGTGCTCGCTCGACGGTGCGCTCGCGTCGGTGTGCTGCCAGATCTCCGCGACGACTCCCCACGTGTCGAGCCCGATGAGGCGGTGACGCTCGCCAAGCCCCAGCCGCAGGGTCTCACCTGCGCTGTAGCTGCGCATCGCCGGCTCCTCGTCGTTCGGACTCCGGCTGACGCCGATCGGCCCCTCGACGACCCGCCATATCTCGCTGCGTTTACGGTGGTACTGCCACGACAGGCGCCGGCCGGGAGCGACGAGCAGAACCTTCGGGCTCAACATCGCCGATGGATCGATGTCGTCCAGTCCGGCATCCGGGAAGTAGACCTGGATGAATGTCTGGACATCGGCCTGGGAGATCAGCAGGAAGCCGCCCCATGGCCGGGTTAGATCCTCGCCGACGACGCTCAGCCCGGCGGTGGCCTGTAGCGCTCTCGCCCGCGATATCGCTGCGCTCATCTGGGAGGACATAGTCGTTTCCATGCGCGCGAGCCTACCGAGCGGCAAACGCGAAAGCTGACGGTCGCGTCTTGCGAGCCTCCGTCAGACGGAGTGGCTTACCTCAGCCGGTAGCCGACCCCCCAGACGTTGATCACCCAGCGGCCGGCGTCCTGGGGGGCGAGCTTGCGGCGCAGCCGGCTGGCGTGGCTATCGAGGGTGCGCGTCGATCCGCCCGCGCGGTATTGCCAGACGGCGCGCATGCAGCTCCTCGCGGGCGAATACCCGCTCGGGCTCGCGTGCCAGGTGCACGAGCAGCTCGTACTCCATGCGGCGCAGGTCGACCGACCGGTTCTCGACGCTGACTACGTGCGTGCTCGTATCGATCGTCAGTGGCCCCACTTCGATCAGCCTCATTTGGTCTTGCACGCTCGCGGTGCGCCGCAGAATCGCCCGCAGGCGCGCACGCAGCTCGAGGTAGGTGGCTGGTCTGGCCAGGAAGTCATCGGCGCCCGCTTCGAAGGCTCGCAGCATGTCGAGCTCGCGTGCTCTGGAGCCCACGACGATCGCCGGTAGCGCTTGATCCCAGGGCGTGCCTGCCAGCCCCGGCCGGCGGATCTCATCCAGCAGCTCGAGCGCACCGCGCGATGAGTCCAGCCCGCCCAGGACCGCCAGCTGCGGCGCACGCCCGCCTGCGAGCACGCGTGCGTGCTCGGCGGTGCGGGCGAGCTCGACGCTGAAGCCGTCGGCGAGCAACTGCTCGGCAATGGCTTGGCCGAGTTGGCGATCTGACTCGACCACGAGGATCGGCCCGCGATCGTCGGCGCTCATCAGAAGCTCGACCTCGCGTGGGCTGATCCCCAGCCCACTGCGCGCGATCAAAGCAAGCACGTCGCTGTGGATCCACGGCGTCGGCGTGCTGTGTCCACCCTCGGGGACCAGCCCGAGGCGTCTGGCGAGCCAGCTCGTCTCGCCGCTTTCGTTGCCTTTGCGATCGCGCTTGACTCGCCCACAGCGAACGGCAATCTCACTCATGCTCAGCTCGCCTCTGGCGACGTGCTCGAGCACGGTCTCGCGCAAGCGCCGGTTGAGCACGATCGGGCTCTGCTGCACGCGGGCGAGCTCAGCTCGGAGCACGGCGGTGGAGATATCGATCCCGTTGTGCAGCGAGAGCGCCTGCATCGTCAACGCTCGCACAGGCTCATAGCTCTCGATCGCGGCGATTGCCTCGCGCACACTTACGGCCTCACTGGCTTGCGGTGCGAGGGGGCGCCGATCACGGCACCAGCGCAGCTCGGGGATCGACATCCCGCTCTGCAGGGCTTGCAGCCGGTAGTGCCGACCGAGACGATCGACGGGCTCGCCGGAGCTGACAGGCTCGTCGTGGGCCTGTGCCTCTGGCTGCGCGGCAAAGGGTGCGCTGTGCAGATCCTCGTTTGTCACGAGGCGACAGTGCTGGCGCCTCACGGCCATGTCCCGCAGATAGTTGGCGCAGACAAGGGCCGCGTTATCTGTGGGCTCGTCGGCCGCCAGATGTGCGACCAGCCGCGTGTCGCTGAGCGTGACGCGATCGCGATCGAGAACGAGCACGCTTCCTGCTGTGCCACGCTGGGCGAGCACTTCGCGTGCATTGCCTCGCCGGTCGGTGTAGCGGTCGAGCAGCCGTTGATCCTGGTCGCCGCTGAGCTGTGTGGGCTTGCGTGTTGGGCGTCGGCGTGGCGGTGTGACGGTGTTGCGTCTCGCGGCTCGACGCCGGGTGGGGACGTTGGACGAGAGCGTGGATGTCATGGCGATCTCCTGCTGGTTGGGGTTTGACTGCAGTGGGTGCGCGGGGTGTGTGCGGCGGCTTGTAGGGAGCCGCGGGGGCATCCGTCAAGCGGCCCCGGTCACGGTCGAGTGGGCGCGGGCAGCGCTCCGAGAACCCCTAGGGGTTCTCGGAAAACCTCGATCGGCGAATGCCAGGCAGACGAACTTGGCGCGAACGCGCTCATCGCCGCGGTGTCATCGCGGCGTAGCCTGATGGCGGGTGATGCGTGCTGGGCATGGCATCTCAGCCGTGAAGGCCGATCTGCTCTGCTCGAGTGCTTGCTGGGCAAGCTGTGGGGAGGCGCCGGCGTGTGCCGGAATGGCTCAGGGAGTGGAGAAGAAGGGAGGACCGCAGCGTACCTTGCTCGCGCGAGAGCGATTGCCGATGTCGCGCCGGTGTCGGCTCAGGGGTGCAGATGAGCGCAGTCGCCCCGCCGGCAAGCGATGCAGTTTGGCTCTGTGATGCCGATTGCTGGGGTTATGGCGGTGCAGTTGCCCGCCGCGTGGGCCCGAGCGTGACTGCAGCCGCGAAGGCGGGGGAAGGGTGGTGACTGCAGGCATGGCGTACCCAGCTGCGCGATCGAAGGAGCAACTGCACCAGTGCTTTCGCGCCAGATCGTGCCGCTGGCGTCACAGTGCGTAAACTGGCGCGCCGCAACCCCAGATCAGCCACGCCGCGCAAGGAGCCGTCGATGCCTGTCAACACAAAAGCGATCGGTAAGACCTACGAGCCCGTGCTGTACGCGGTGGGCCGGGAGAAGATCAAGGAGTACGCCCGTGCTGTGGGCGAGACGAACCCCATGCATCTCGACGTGGACGCCGCACGAGCCGCGGGCTACGACGATGTCGTTGCTCCGCCGATGTTTGCCGTCGTCTACAGCGCACCGTCGGTCGGGCCGCCGATCTTCGATCCCGAGATCGAGCTCAACTTCCCGATGATGGTGCACGGCGGACAGGAGTTCGTCTGGGGGCCGTTGGTCGTCGCCGGCGATGAGATCACGACAACCGCGAGCGTCAAGGGCATCTCCGAACAGGACGGTCGCGGCTACTACGTGTTCGAGTCCATCTCCACCAACCAGCGCGGCGAGCAGGTCTGCCGCGGAACCTGGACGAACATCGTCCGAGGAGTGTGATCGCTATGGCACAGCTCAACACCGGCGAGCAGATCCCGGAGCTGCGAGTCACCCCCGACAAGTACCTCACGGTCCGTTACGCGGGTGCCTCCGGGGACTTCAACCCGATCCACACCGACGCGGAGTTTGCCCGCGCTGTCGGTCTGCCCGGACGAATCCTCCACGGTCTGTGGACGATGGCCCAGGTGGCGAGGGCACAGACAGATGCGGCTGGCGGTCCCGAGCATCTCAAGCGCCTGTCGGTGCAGTTCCGCGGCATGGGTGTGCCCGAGCAGGAGGTTCTGGTGACGGGTACCGTGCGGGAGGCTGCCGACGGCCACGTGACGATCGATACAGTCGCGGAGCAGGGCGGCAAGCAGATCATCCGCAACGCGGAGGCCGAGCTCGAGCTGTAGGGCAAGTCGAGCCTTGGCGCGAGCGCTCGGTCGGGCGTCAGCACGCCGCCTACAATCAAGATCATGCTGAGCCCCCGCCAGGAGCACATTCTGTGCAAGGTCGTCGATGACTACCTGCGCACCGGTCAGCCCGTGGCGTCGCGCTCGATCGCCGCATCCGGAGATCTCGACTGTGGCCCCTCGACGGTGCGCAACGAACTCGCCCTGCTCGAGGAGTACGGGCTACTGGATCACCCCCACGTGTCCGCCGGTCGCGTCCCCACGGACGCCGGCCACCGCTACGTGGTCGATCGCCTGCTGAGCGCCGAGCATGGGCCGCAGGCGCCGCAGCGTTTGGAGCTGTCGCTGATTCGCCGCGAGGTGGACGAGGCGATGCGTGCCACCACCGAGACGCTTTCGCAGATGACGAACCTGCTTGCGATCGTCTCGGCGCCGTCGATGAACACCGCGACGATCCGTCACATCGAGGTGCTGGCCTTGCAGCCGCAGGTGGTGCTGGTCGTGATCATCACCTCCGCGGGAAACGTCTCGAAGATGTTCGCGACGTTCGAGCGGGCCGTCGATCCGGGCCTCGTCGCGTGGGCGGCCGAGTATCTCAACGAGCGGCTCGTCGGATTGGAACTCGGCGCGCGGATGCTTCAGCAGCGTCTGATGGACCCGAGCCTCTCCGTGACTGAGCTCGAATTCCTGGAGCGTTTCGTGCCGGCCTTCGGCGAGCTCGCCTCCGATGGCGAGGACACGCTGTTCGTCGACGGCACCGCGCGGCTGTTCGAGACGGGCCAGATCGAAGGCACCACGAATGTAAACGAGCTGATCGATCTACTCGAGCGGCGGGTGGCGCTGCTGCAGGTCCTGCGCGCGGCTCTCCTCGAGCGGGGTATGTACGTGCGCATCGGTCATGAGAACGAGCTTCCGGCGATGCACTCGCTGGGGCTTGTCGCGACCGGCTACGGTATGGCCCGGCGCAAGCTGGGGACGGTGTCCCTGATCGGGCCGGTACGGATGGACTACGCGGTCGCGATCGCGACCGTGCGCGAGGCAGCCCAGCAGCTGTCGCGCTTCATCGAAGACGCTTACGCCGAGAACTGACCGGAGCGACATGCCGCGTGACCCCTACGAGGTGCTGGGCGTCGCTCGCGACGCCTCCGAGCAACAGATCAAGAAGGCGTTCCGTGCGCTGGCGATGGAGCTACATCCCGACGTCAATGCGCATGACCCCGACGCCGAGGAGAAGTTCAAGGAGGCCGCGGAGGCAAACGAGATCCTGTCAGACCCCGAGCGGCGAGCGACCTACGACCGCTATGGCCACGAGGGGCTGCGCTCGGGCGGCTATGCCCCCAACTTCGATGGCTTCGGGTCGATCAGCGATCTCTTCAACGCGTTCTTCGGCGGTGGAGCGGCCGCACGCGGCGGGCCCGCTCAGGGCACAGACGCAGCGGTCGCCGTCGAGCTCGATTTGCTTGAAGCGGCCCAGGGCGCCAAAGTGGAGGTCTCCTTCGAGGCGATCGAGCGCTGTGAGCACTGCAACGGCAACGGCGCCGAGCCAGGGACACCGATCGAGACGTGCGAGCGCTGCGGCGGAGTGGGGCAGCTACAGGCGGTGACGCGCACGCTGCTCGGGCAGATGGTGCGCACGATGGTCTGCGACGTCTGCCACGGCGACGGGCGGGTGCCCACCCAGCCGTGCCAGGAGTGTCGCGGTCGCGGGCGCGTGACGCACATCCGCACGCTGGAGGTGGATGTTCCCGCGGGCATTTCAGACGGGCAGCGGATCCGGCTCGGCGGCCGCGGCCATGCCGGCGAGGCAGGGGCACCCGCCGGCGACCTGTATGTGCTCGTACGGGTCCGCGAGGACGATCGCTTCGTGCGGGAAGGCGACGATCTGATCACCGCTCTCGATGTCGCGGCGCCGCTGGCGGCGCTCGGTGGCACGCTCGAGGTGCCGACGCTCGAAGGCGTCGCTTCGATCGATCTTCCCGCCGGTACCCAGCCGGGTGAGGTGCTCACGGTGCGTGAACAGGGCATGCCAGCACTGAGGCGAAGCCGGCGCGGCGATCTGCGCGTGGTCGTCAACGTCATCGTCCCGCGCCGTCTGAATCCCGAGCAGCGCGAGCTGCTCGAGCGTCTCAACGACAGCCTCAGCGAGGAGAACCTGCGCTCCCAAGAGTCGATGTTCGCGAAGCTCCGCCGCGCGCTCGGTAGCCAAGCGGCGTGATCAGACTCGCCGTTCGCGTCAGTATCGAGCAGTCCGAGATGGTGCTGGCGGAGCTGCTGGAGCTCGCGCCCGCGGGTGTCGAGGAGGTGTCGGTGGGGGCGGATGTCGTCGAGTACGCCGTGTATGGGGCGCCGGGAGAGCTTCCGAGCCTTCCCGATCTACACGCGGTTGCCGGCGAGGCGCTCGTGGAGATCTCACACGAGCGAGCTGGCCGACGACTGGCAGGAGCGCTGGAAGCAGTTTCACCACCCCTCCTGCTCGAGCCGCCGAGGGCGCGGGAGGGTGAGCACGCGGTGCCGGCCCTGCATGTGCGCCCGCCCTGGGAGGCTCCCAGCAGCCATGGCGATGGCCCCGTGCGCGAGATCGTGATCGACCCGGGCCAGGCGTTTGGGACGGGCGCACACGCCAGCACGAGGATGTGCCTGGAGCTGCTGATGGAGCTGGCGGTATGCGAGTCGCCGCGCGGGGCGCTGCTGGACGTGGGCACTGGCTCAGGCGTGCTGGCGATCGCCGCGGCGGGGCTGGGATTCGATCCGGTGCTCGGTCTCGATCATGAGCGCGAGAGTGTGCAGGCGGCGGGCGAGAACGCGGCCGTCAATGGGGTGGAGATAGAGGTCCGCCGCTTCGAGCTGCGCACACAGGCGCTCCCGTGGCTCGAGGGCCCAGACACACCCGCCGCCCCGATCGTCGTGCTCGCGAACCTGCTGCGCCCGCTGCTACTCGAGCTCGCGAGCACGATGACGGTGGCACCCGCGCATCTGATCGCCAGCGGGCTGTTGCGCGAGGAGGTTGACGAGATCGCGGGCGCTTTCGGCGAGCGGCTGGGACTGCGAGAGCGCGAGCGGCGCGCCAGTGGCGAGTGGGCAGCCGTGTGGCTGCAGGCAGCCTGAGAGGGTGTTTCAGGCCGGGTCGGGGATCTCGGTGGCGGCACGCACGATCGAGCGATACACCAGGTCGATCGCCGGACGCACCCCCTCCTCCTCGCCCATCAAAGTCCCGGCGGCGCTCAGCGCGGCGCCGATCGTCTCGAGCGCCTCACCATCGGACCCTGGCTCGGGATCCCGGCAGGCGGCGATTGCCATTTCGAGCATCGCCCGCGCTTGTTCGGCCACGCCGGTGAACAGCGCCGGGCCAACAAGGCTCGCGTAGTTGTACACACGGGCCAGGCGGCCGGAGAGCTGGATCGAGGAACCGCGTCGCGGCGGCGTCACCGGCGGCAGCCCGCGCCCGTCCAGTAGCGCTGCCATCGTGCCGCCGAGCATCGTTCGTGTGCTTGCCTCGTCCAGGCCTGCTTGGGCTGCCACACGCAGCGCCATGTACAGCGTTGTCGCGGGCAGGCCGTAGGGGGGATCGGAAGCGAACACGATCCGCTCGATCGGCGCTCGCGCGAGCAGCTCGATCACGTCGAGCGGGAAGAAGCACGAGATGTCGTAGAGCACGCCAGGATGCTCGGCCAGGCGGGTGGTCAAGATGCCCTGATCGCAGATCGCGCCGTGCGCGAGGATCAGCACCGCCCCGGGGTGGCGTAGAGCGAGGTCCGCGAGGCCGTCCGCGAGCGGTGGCAATCCGCGACCGGCATGGATCAGGATCGGCACGCTGGCCGTTTCTGCCAGCGCGAATACCTCCTCCATCTCCGGTCCGTCGAACTTGAAGTCCTGTGCGCGCGGGTGCAGCTTGATGCCGCGCGCCCCGATCGCGAGGCAGCGTTCTGCCTCTGCGAGAGGATCTTCGGCTGGGTCCAGCCGGCAGAACGGCACAAGTCTGCCGTCGCTCTCAGCGGCCCACCCGAGCACACGGTCGTTGGGGACGCTGTAGGAAGGCTTGCGCTCTGGGTCGTGTAGCGGGAACACGCACGCGCGCCGAGCGTCCGCGGCGTCCAGCTGGGCGAGCAGCTGCTCGGGGGTGAGCGAGCGTCCATCCTCGTCCAGGCCGAGATGGGTGTGCGCGTCGATCACTTCCGCGTTCGCGGGGCGCAGGCGCTCTGTTTCGGCGAGGAACGGCGCGAGCGCGTTGGCGTACAGGGATGCGTCCACGCTTGCACCTTATTGTGTAGCTGTGGCCTGGCAGGTGGTGATAGCTGGTGGCGGCTTCGGCGGCTTTTATGCCGCGCGTGCGCTCGAGCGTCTGCTGCCGGCGCAGAGTGCGCGGGTGACGCTCGTCAACGACGCCAACTTCATGCTCTACACGCCGCTCCTGCCGGGAGCGGCAGGGGGAACGCTGGACCCGCGCCACGTGGTTGTCTCGCTGCGCTCGCAGCTGCGCCGCACCGAGCTTGTGATCGGGCGTGTCACCGGCGCTGATCCCTCGCGCGCGACGGTGGGCGTGCAGCGGATCGACGGCGAGCAGCTGGACCTCGACTACGACCAGCTGATCATCGCGCTCGGCTCGGTGTCGCGCACGCTGCCTATCCCCGGGCTGGCCGAGCACGCGATCGGGCTGAAGTCGCTGTCGGACGCGACGGCGCTGCGCAACCAGGTGCTGAGTTGCCTCGATATCGCTGAGTCAGTCGAGGATCCGGCGATGCGCGCCGAGTACCTGGGGTTCGTGTTCGTCGGCGCCGGCTACGCCGGCGTGGAGGGGCTCGCCGACCTCCAGGACTTCGCGGTGCAGGCGATCGAGCTCTATCCCCGCTGTCGCGCCCAGGGGATGCGCTGGGTGCTGGTCGAGGCAAGGGAGCGGATCATGCAGGAGGTTCCCCTCAGCCTGTCCGAGTTCGCCGAGCGCGAGCTGCGCGGCCGGGGAATCGAGGTGCGAACGAACACCACGCTGCTCGAGCTGAACGCGCGCGCTGCCACCCTCTCGGGTGGCGAGACGATCGCGGCGCGCACCCTTGTCTGGACCGCGGGGGTCAAGCCGAGCCCAGTGGTTGCGCAACTGGGTCTTCCCCTGGATCGGGAGGGGCGTGTGGTGGTCGATGCGAGCATGCGCGTGCAGGATCGCCCAGCGCCTTCCGACGAGGCTCAGGGTCTCCTTCGTGCCGGTACGCAGGTATGGGCGATCGGCGACTGCGCGGCGGTACCGGATGCTTCGAGGCCGGGACAGCCATGTCCACCGACGGCGCAGCACGCGATTCGCCAGGGCCGGCTTGTCGCACGCAACGTCGCCTCGACACTCGCCGGTGGCAGCACACGCTCGTTTCGCTACCGGACGAAAGGCGTTGTCGCCGAGCTCGGTCGCAGCCAGGCGGTGGCGATCACCCTCGGCATCCGCTGGCGCGGTCTGCCGGCGTGGCTGATTGCCCGTACGTATCACCTGCTATTGATGCCCGGCCTGGAACGCAAGCTGCGTCTGCTGGTGGACTGGAACGTGGCGCTGCTATTCGGTCGCGACTCTTCCTCGCCGGGGCGCTTGGGCAGCCCCACGCCGCTCGAACACGACTAGCGTGGACCTCCAGTCTGCGTGAAGAGCGTGGCGCTGAGTCCATAGCGGCGTATCCTGATTTACGGATGGCGATAATCGAGCAGATCAAAGTTGACGTGCAAGCAGCGATGCGCGCGGGCGAGAAGGACCGCGTCGGTGCGTTGCGGCTGGTGCTCTCGGAGCTTCAGAAGGCCGCAAAGGAGGGCGCTGACGACGAGCTGACGGTGCTGCGGCGCGAGCGTAAGCGCAGGCTCGAGGCCGCCAGGGCCTACGGCGAGGCGGGTCGCGAGGATCTCCAGCGCGGCGAGCAGGCCGAGGCAGAGCTGATCGACTCCTACCTGCCGGCGGAGCTCTCCGAGGAGGAGCTGCACGGCGATCGTCGAGCAGGCGGTGCGCGACAGCGGGGCAACATCAGCCAAGGACATGGGCAGCGTCATGAAGCAGGCGATGGCTGCGGTCGACGGTCGCGCTGACGGCAAGCGCGTGTCTGGGCTCGTGCGAGCGGCGCTTGCGGGATGAGGACACAGATCGAACTGTCAAACGTCGTTGCGGCCGAGCTTGCGGGTAGCCAGGACATGGTGCTGCGGGCGCTGGAGGCGCACCTGGACTGCAAGGTGTTTCTGCGCGGCAACCTGCTGACGTTCGACGGCGATGAGAGCGAGACGCGCGCAGGTGAGCGCGTCGTGCGCGAGCTCGCCGAGCTGATCGCTGCCGGCCACCAGGTGGGACCGGGCACGATCGCTGCGGTTACCGGTGCGTTGGATGCCCACGAATCGCCCGCGCGGGTACTCGAGGATGTCGTCTGGCGCCATCGCGGGTTGCGGGTTGCGCCGAAGACGATCAACCAGAAGCGCTATGTCGACTCGATCCGCGAGAACACCGTCACCTTCGGCGTGGGCCCCGCGGGCACCGGTAAGACGTTCCTGGCGGTGGCAATGGCCGCTGCTGCGCTCTCACGCCACGAGGTCAATCGCATCATCCTCACGCGCCCAGCCGTGGAGGCAGGCGAGCGTCTGGGGTTTCTGCCCGGTGACCTGATGGCCAAGGTCGACCCGTACCTGAGGCCGCTGTTCGATGCCCTGCACGACATGCTCGACCCGGAGAAGGTCTCCCAGCACATCGAGCGTGGCGTGATCGAGATCGCGCCCCTGGCGTTCATGCGCGGACGCACGCTGAACGACTCGTTCGTGATCCTCGACGAGGCCCAGAACACGACACCGGAGCAGATGAAGATGTTCCTCACGCGCCTTGGCTTCGGCTCGAAAATGGTGGTCACCGGGGATGTCACCCAGGTCGATCTCCCACGGGAGCAGCAATCGGGCCTGATCGCCGTAGGCGAGGTTCTGGATGAGGTCGAGGAGATCGAGTTCGTTCGGTTCGGAGGCGAAGACGTCGTGCGTCACAAGCTCGTGCAGCGAATCGTGGAGGCCTATGGCGTGCACTCTCAGCGCGATGACGCGCCCGTGCGGTCGGGGATCGCCGCGCGCTCAGCGGTCCGCAGCGTCTAGATGGTTGATTCCATCTGGCGGCGATGATCGAGGTCGAGGTGTTCGGCGCGGGCCTCGCTCCCGGGGTGCCGTCCGAGTTGGAGATTCGCGGCTTGTGTGAGAAGGCCGCCGCGAGTATGGGTGTTCACGATGCGCACGTCGCGATCGAGTTCGTCGACGCGGCGAGGATCCAGGAGCTGAACGCCAAGCACCGCGACAGGCCGACACCCACCGACGTCCTGTCGTTCCCGATCGACGGGGTGGAGCCGCTTCCGGGCGACGCACTTCCCCGCGAGCTTGGCGACATCGTCATCTGCCCGCAGCACACGGTCGACCTGCGAGAGGCAATCGTCCACGGGATGCTGCACCTGCTGGGGATGGACCACGAGACGGACGACGGTGAGATGCTCGAGCTTCAGGACGAGCTGCTCGGATGACCAGTAGCGGCTTCGTCGCACTCGCGGGAAGACCCAATGTTGGTAAGTCGACCTTTGTAAACGCGGTGGTCGGGGAGAAGGTGGCGATCGTCTCGGATCGGCCGCAGACCACCAGACGCGCGATCCGCGGTGTTCACCGCAGCGGTGATTGTCAGATCGTGCTGGTGGACTTGCCCGGTGTGCAGCGTCCGCGCGACGCGTTGACGACGCGCATGGCGCGACGGGTGCAGCAGGAGCTGGACGGGTCGGATGCGGTGCTTTTGATGCTCAATGCACAGCAGGGCGTTGGGCCCGGTGACCGCTTCATCGCAAGCACGCTGGCCGGCGCGCGCGTCCCCGTGACGATTGCGGTGAACAAGGTCGATCGACTTTCGCGAGCCGCGCTGATGGCTGTGCTCGAGCAGGCTGTCGAGCTGCAGCCACAGGGGGAGGTGTTCCCGATCTCCGCACGCACGGGCTCTGGTGTGCCGGAGCTGGTCGAGCATCTCGTCGCGCTGATGCCCGAGGGGCCGTTCATGTATGAGGCGCAGACAACCAGCGATCAGTCGCAGGAGCTGCTGTTCGCGGAGCTGATCCGCGAGGCGATCATCAGGCGCACCTTCCAGGAGCTGCCACATGCCGTGGAGGTGGTGGTCGAGGAGATCACCTATCCACGAGATGCCCTGGCGAGCGTGCGGGCGTTGATCTGGGTGGAGAGCGATTCACAGAAGGGCATCCTGATCGGCGCCCATGGCCGCATGATCAAGGCGATCGGTACCGCCGCCCGGCGCGAGCTGCAGCGCGTGCTCGCTTGCCAGGTGCACCTCGAGCTGCTGGTGCGCGTACGGCGTGACTGGCGTGCCGATGAGAGCCTGCTGGACCGGCTCGGGATCACCTAGACGGTCGTGGCAGCCCGCGGGCGGCGTCGAAGCTCGAAGGCGGCTGACGTTCCGACAGCTACACCGGATCTACTGCGGGTAATTCCCGCTCGTCTGATTCATTCAACCTGTGAGTGCGCGGCGGCGCGTTTTGGGGTACGTTCTGGGTAGAGCCAGCCTCGTGGGGAGGGTATGCATGTCCGCGAAGTACGCGATATTGGGCCTCGTAATCGAGCGTCCCGGCTACGGTTACCAGTTGGCGCAGCGCCTGGAGGAGCGCTTCGGATCCTCCGCGTTCGCTCCGTCTGGCGTGTACTCCGCGCTCGATCAGCTCAGCCGCGACGAATTCGTGCGTGCGGCAGGTGAGATGGGCCTTGGTCCCGCGCGACGGGCGGCGCCGCGGATGATCTATGAGGCGACCGACCAGGGCGTCGATCACTTCGAGGAGTGGATCCTGGGCTCCTCGCCCGCGCCGCCGCTGCGCGACGAGCTGCACATGAAGATCGCGCTGTGCCGACCCAATAATCTGCCGCGGCTGATCGATCTCGTATACGGCCAGGAACTCGCATGTCAAGGCAGGCTGCGCGATCTCAAAGAGAGCGCCGTGGGCGCGGCGGATGGTGACTCCCGCGATTGGTCGCGACTGATGCAGGCTCTCGTCAGGGACGCTGAGATTGCGCAGTGGAAGTCACGGATCGAGTGGCTGCAGAATGCTCGCGAGCTGCTCGAGGGCCTATTGCAGGAGTCGCGGCACTCGCATGCGCGGGTGCCTTAGTAGTTCTTAGTCAGAACTGAATATTCAGGGCCGTCTGTGCGGGCGTCATGGCTGACGGCATGATAAGCACGCGAATGACAGATGAGAACACGAGCGGAGTCCTGCCCGCAGGTGGTAAGCATCGGCGTCGAGTCGGTCCTCCACGGCGACCAGAGCACGTCGACAAGCCGCTCGAGCCAGACTCTGTGACGATCGAGCTGTCGAAGGCCCAAGTCGATCAGGTCATTCGTGCGGCTGGAGAGGGGGGGACAATGTCGGTGCTGCTCTCGGCGCTGAAAGACCCGCAGTGGACGCTGGCCGTCGACTCAGACGATTGGTCCTATCCAGTGCAGATGGAGGACCGGCGCTTGTCACGTTCGCTGCTGTCGGGTTTGCTGGTGCTCTCGTGCTTCTCGGCCGAGGGGGGCTCTCTGGGGATCGCGGAACTCGCTCGCAGGCTGGATATGAACACGAGCACCACCCACCGATACGTCACGACGCTCCTGGCTGTCGGGCTACTCGAGCGCGATCCCACCACGCGCAGATATCGACTCGCGGCCTAGGAGTCTCTGCGGCCCGGGAGCGTCTATGGCGCTCGCTCGAGCCGCTTGGCGATATCGGCCACCGCCGTCAGGTCGAGCTGTGCGTCCCACACGAACGGCACGCCGATCACCTCGAGATTGCGCCGGCGCAGGCGTGCAAGCTGGTTGTGCTGAAAACGTCCACGGTCGTGCACGGCCTGGGCCGCCCGAATGGCGGAGTTGGTCACATCACGCTGCGCCGCGAGGACGGCTGGCGTTGCCGGGTGAGCATCGCCGCTGGCGTCTGTCTGTTGGCCGAGTGACTCGATTCGGCGCAGCTCCTCGGCCGAGAAGCGTCGCGGCAGTAGGGCGTTGACGATCACGGCAGAGAGCTCGCGGCCGAGCTGGCGATGCAATCCCTCCTGGAGCTCCAGGACCTCGGTGACCGCCATCTCTGTTGCCAAAGTCACTGCCATGTACGCGGTGTGCGACGGTGTCTCCAACAGCTGCTGGACCTCGCGCGTCTGCCCCGCGATCGGACCCACACGGGCGATCGCGCCAAACGTCTGTGCCGAGCCGAGCATGCCCAGTGCGTGACCGGTGGCGGGAGCGTCCAGTACGACCAGGTCATAGCCGTCTGGGCGTCTGCCGCGGCCGCTGCCACGGGTCAGGCGCCAGATCTTGACCATCGCGACAAGCTCCTTGGCGCCTGGTGCGGCGGCGGCGAAGTACTGGAAGGTCCCGCTGGAGGCCAGCACGCGACCGGAGACGCGTCCGCCGAGCGCCTGCAGCCACTCCAGCAGCGCTCGGTCGGGGTCGATGGAGATACTCGACAATCCCTCCTGCAGCCGCGTCTCGACTCCTGGCTTGGACGGGGTGATCCCGAACAACGTCGGCAGCTGGCTCTGCTGGCCGACCTCGACCACGACCGCGCGCTTACCGCTGCGCGCTGCCAACAGGCCCATGGCGGCGGCGATGGTCGTCTTGCCGACGCCGCCCTTGCCGGTGATCACCAGCAGCTTGTGGTCGAGCACGGTTTGCATCGCCGTGGCAGTGTGTCGAAAACCGCAGACCGCGCGCCGGGACCTACAATCGTTGCGATGAGCACGTCCGCCGCCCAGCCGATCGATGAGCTATTCGAGTTCGATGCAGATGGCTTGTTGCCGTGCGTCGTACAGGACTGGAACAGCGGCGAGGTGCTGACGCTGGCTTACATGAACGAGCTGGCACTGCGCCGCACGCGCGACACGGGCGAGCTGCACCTGTGGAGTCGCTCACGCGGCGAGCAATGGCACAAGGGTGCCACCAGCGGCAATATTCAGACGGTGCGCGCGTTGCGTGTCGACTGCGACGGTGACGCGGTGCTGGCGCTCGTGGAGCCGGCCGGCCCGGCCTGTCACACGGGTGAGCGCACGTGCTTCCACCGCGGCGAGCTCGAGCCCGGCGCGCCATACGAGACGCTGCCGGCACTCGAGCGCACGATCGCCAAGCGCGCGCACGAGCGCCCCGAGGGCTCATATACGGTCGAGCTGCTCGACGATCCCGCTCACATCGGCGAGAAGGTGATGGAGGAGGCTGAGGAGGTTGCCCGCGCGGCACGCGAGGAGTCCGACGAGCGCGTTGACGAAGAGGCCGCCGACGTGCTGTACCACCTGCTCGTACTGGTGAAAAGCCGGGGCCGCTCGCTCACGGACGCCGAGCGGGTGCTCGATGGCCGTCGCTCCTAGCGCACCGGGGGCGACGGGCGTCCGCATAACGCCGGGCCTGCCGGAAGCACGCGAGCTCGCGCGCACGCACAACCTGATTCCGCTCACCTATAGATTCATCGAGGATTGCGAGACACCTGTCTCAGCATTTCTGAAGCTGCGTGCGCTCGAGCCGGGTGAGCCGGCGTTCCTACTCGAGTCGGCCGAGCAGGGCCAGCGAGTTGGACGCTGGTCGTTCATTGGCTTCAAGCCCCGGGCGGTGGTGCGCTGGTCGCTCGCCGATGGCGGCGACCCTTACGCGCTTGCGGCCGAACGGGTTGCAAGCTTCAAGCAGGCGCCAATCGAAGACACGGGGGCGGGTGGGCAGGGGTCGGGCGCCGCAGGCGCAGGGCCCCCGTTCATCGGCGGCGGGGTTGGCTTCTTCGGCTATGACCTCGTCCGCGCGGTTGAGCCGCTCGGCGATCCACCGGGGGGCGTGGACGGCTCTGAATCAGATCCGCTGGGGCTGCCCGACATGGCGCTGATGCTCTCCGACGCGCTTGTCATCTTCGACCATCTCAAGCACACGGTCACGATCCTTGCCAACGCCGATCTCCAGGCGGAGCCCGACATCGAGCGCGCATATGAGCAGGCGGCGCGTACGATCGGCGAGGTGCGCTGCGCGCTCGCCGGGCCCGTCCCGCGTGGGGAGTCAACGAGCCCGGAGGGCTCCGTCCAGCGACCGATGCCGGCATTCGAGTCGAACATGTCTCGTGAGCGC
Source organism: uncultured Solirubrobacteraceae bacterium (assembly GCA_963752865.1). GTDB lineage: Bacteria > Actinomycetota > Thermoleophilia > Solirubrobacterales > Solirubrobacteraceae > Palsa-744. The sequence goes on along the minus strand of CAVVZU010000002.1, from coordinate 2,786,901 downwards.
TTCGAAGCGATGGTCGCGCGCATCGTCGAGTACATCTACGCCGGCGACGCCTTTCAGGTGGTGCCCTCGCAGCGCTGGTCGGCCCCGGTGCCCGTCGAGGCCTTCTCCATCTATCGCGGCCTGCGCGCGGTCAACCCGAGCCCATACATGTACTTCCTCGACTTCGGGGACTTCCAGGTGGCGGGTGCCAGCCCGGAGCCGCTGTTGACCGTGAGTGGACGTCACGTCAGCACGAAGCCGATCGCGGGGACCCGCCCGCGGGGTGCGACCCCGGAGGACGACCGTCGCATCGCACGGGAGCTTTTAGCGGATGAGAAGGAGCGCGCCGAGCATGTGATGCTGGTCGATCTCGGGCGCAACGATCTCGGCCGAGTGTGCGAATACGGCAGCGTCACCGTGGATGAGCTGATGGAGATCGAGTCCTACAGCCACGTGATGCACATCGTCTCATCGGTGTCGGGGACGCTGCGCGAGGATGTGGGTGCGATGGACGCGCTGCGCGCGGTGCTGCCTGCGGGCACGCTCTCAGGTGCCCCGAAGGTCCGCGCGATGCAGATCATCGACGAGCTCGAGCCGGTCAAGCGCGGCGGCTACGGAGGCGCGATCGGCTACCTCAGCTACGCCGGCGATCTCGACACCGCGATCCACATCCGCACGGTGGTCGTCAAGGATGGCGTCGCGCACGTGCAGGCGGGTGGCGGCACGGTGGCGGACGCCAAGCCGGAGTACGAGTACGAGGAGTCCGTGGCCAAGGCGAGCGCGGTCATGCGCGCTGTCGAACTGGCGTGTGAACAGCCGGATTGGGCATAAGCCATGTACGGGCCGTAAAAGGTCTGACCCCGGAGACACCAAAAGTGATAGAAAGTGACAGGTATCTGTCATATCATGTAACTTTTGGTATCTTTATCGAGTGGCAGCGAACCCTTATTCCCCCGGCGTTGGCGCACGCCCACCGTTCCTTGCGGGTCGTGACAAGGAGATCCGGCAGTTCGAGCAAATGCTCACGGGGTACCCGGAGAAGCGCCGCAACCTCCGCGTCACCGGACTGCGCGGCGTCGGCAAGACGGTGCTGATGAAGGAGTACGCACGAATCGCGACGCGGCACGGTTGGGTCGTGGTTCGCCGCGACTGGAGCGCGCGGCTCTGTGACGAGACGGACTTTGCAACCACAGTCGCCGAGCATCTCCGGGGCGCGGTGGAGACGTTGAGCGTTAAGGCCCGCGTGAAACGAAGCGTCAACACGGCGTTGGAGGCGATCAGCAGAGTGCAAGTCAGGATCGGCGACGACGTGACGCTCTCCGTCGGCCCCGGCGTTCCCGAGCCAGAGAAGCCGGTGCTGGAGGAAAGGCTGCGCGTCGCGCTCACCGAGGTCGGCCGCGTTGCGCGCGACCAGGGTCGCGGCGTTGCACTGCTGTACGACGAGGCTCACAGCGTCCACGATCGGGGCGAGAAGGGCCAGTACCCGCTCGGCGCGCTGCTTTCGGCGCTCGTCGCGGCACAAGACGACGACGATGACCCGCTGCCGGTGATGCTCGTGCTCTGCGGTCTGCAGCCGCTGACGCGGAACATCCGTGAGGCACGAAGCAACGCCGAGCGCTTGTTTCGCGCCGCCGAAATCGACAACCTCTCGCTGGAGCCTGTGCCTCCGGAAGAACTGAGCGCAGCGGCGCAGGCGTTGGTGCGGCCAGCGAAGGACATCACGTACGCCGATGGTGTCGCTGAGCGCGTTGCACACGACGTGGACGGTTACCCGTACTTCATCCAATGGTTCGGCGAGGCGCTGTGGGAAGCCGCGGACGAACAGGACCTGGACGTGATCGACGCGGCGCTGTACGAGCGCGAGCGCTCCGCGATCCAGCAGAGTCTTGACGAGGAGTTCTTCGTGCCGCGGTACGAAGACGCGCGCCAGGCGGACCAGCGGACGCTACGCGTCGCCGCATCGCTCGGTGGTGAGAACTTCACGAAGGCGGCGTTGGACGCCGCAGAGTCGCGCTCCGGCAACGCGCTGTCGCAGAGCCTGAAGCGTCTTATTGCCGACCACCTGCTCTACCGCGGCGACCACGGCGTGTACGCGTACACCGCCCCCATGTTCGGTGATTTCCTCCAGCGATGCTACCCGCGCCTCCCGGATGACAAGTAGGGACGATCACCCTCTGGGCGGCCTCGCGTGCATGGGCTACGCTGCTACCCCGACGCTGCAAGCACAGGTTGACAGGCGGACGTCCCCCAACGAGGAAAGCGAAAACTGAAGATGAGAGTCCTCGTCATCGACAACTACGACTCGTTCACTTACAACCTCGTGCAATACCTGGGTGAGCTGGGGGCGGAGGTGCACACCGTGCGCAACGACCGTGCCACGGTGGATGAGCTACTCGATGGCGAGTACGAGCGCTGTGTCGTCTCGCCGGGGCCGTGCACTCCAGATCAGGCAGGCATCACGCTCGAGGCTGTGCGGCGGATGCCGGAGGCGGGGGTTCGCACGCTGGGGGTGTGCCTGGGTCACCAGGCGCTCGCCCAGGCGTTCGGTGGTCGCTGGAAGCTGCACTCGCCGGTGCACGGCAAGGCGACGAGCATCGAGCACGACGGGCGCACGATCTTTACGGGCCTGTCGACGCCGCTGAAGGTGGGCCGGTATCACTCGCTGGTGGTCGACGCCGATCTGCCTGACTGCTTGGAGGAGACAGCTCGTGGGGGCGGCGTGCTGATGGCGCTGCGCCACCGTGAGCTGCCGGCCGAGGGTGTGCAGTTTCACCCCGAGTCGGTCCTCACCGAGCAGGGGCGGGAGCTGCTTGCGAACTTCCTGAACAGCTGATGCCCAACGCAACACTCACACGCGCGATCGACGCGCTTGCGTCCAGACGCGATCTCAGCGCTGATGAGACAGCGGAGGTGCTGGCGGAGATCATGCATGGTGAGGTCTCTGAGATCCAGATCGCGGGCTTCCTGATAGCGCTGCGCACCAAGGGTGAGACGGTCGAAGAGCTGACGGGCCTGGCGCGCACGATGCGTGCGCTTGCGGCGCACGTGCCGAGCGACCGCGGCGGAGAGCTGCTGGATACCGCGGGCACCGGCGGTGGGCGCAGCTCGTTCAACGTCTCCACCACCGCCGCTCTGATCGCGGCGGGCGCTGGATGTGCTGTGGCAAAGCACGGCAACCGCTCGGCCACCAGCCGCTCGGGGTCGGCGGATCTGCTCGAGGCGCTCGGTGCGCGCATCGATCTCGATCCGGTCGGCGTGGCGGGGTGTATTGACGAGGCCGGCTTTGGCTTCATGTTCGCGCCCGCGCATCATCAGGCGACGCGCTTCGTCATCCCCGCGCGGCACGAGTTGGCCGTGCGAACGATCTTCAATCTGCTGGGGCCGTTGACGAACCCTGCTGGTGCTCGCCGCCAGCTGATCGGCGTCTCCGACGCGGCCTTCCTGGAGCGGATGGCTGGCGCGCTTTCAGCGCTCGGTGTCGATCGTGCGCTCGTTGTCGCCGCTGAGGATGGGCTCGATGAGGTCTCCGCGAGCGCACCCACGAAAGTGGTGGAGGTCAATGGCCGGGAGATCACGCGCTACGTGCTTCAGCCGCAGGATGTCGGCATCGAGCCCGTCGCTGAGAGCACGGATGGTCCACAGGGGGGCACACCCGAGCAGAACGCGCAGGTCACGCGGGCGATCCTGGAGGGCGCGCGAGCGGGTGACGATGCTCCGGCGGGAGAGGCCCTTGCGGTGATCAACGCTGGCGCGGCGATCTACGCGGCGGGTGGCGCGGACTCGATCGCGCAGGGGGTCGAGCTCGCGCGGGAGACGCTCGCGGAGGGACGCGCGGCCGAGGCGCTACAGCGGTATGTGCAGGCGAGTCAGCGCCACGCGCCGGTAAAGGCGAGCGGATGAGTGAGCGGGTGACGACAGTGCTCGAGCGCATCCTTGCGGAAACGCGGGTGGAGGTGGAGCGACGCAAGTACGAGCTGCCGCTGGCTGCGTTGGCCGATCTCGAGCGCGGGCAGAGCATCCGGGCCATCGATCGGCAGCGTCGATTCCATGACGCGTTGAACGGGGACGGCGTGGGCGTGATCGCCGAGTTCAAGCGCCGCTCGCCCTCGGCGGGTGTGTTGCGCGAGCAGCCGCAGCTGGCGGAGATCGTCAGCGCGTACGAGCGTGGGGGAGCGGTCGCCCTCTCGATCCTGACCGAGGGTCCCAACTTCGAAGGGAGATTGGAGGATCTCCATGCGGCGCGCGCGGCAAGTGATCTGCCGCTCTTGCGCAAGGACTTCATCGTCGACCCCTACCAGCTGCATGAGGCGAGCGCGTTTGGCGCCGACGCTGTGCTGCTGATCGTGGCTGCGCTGGAGCAGGGAGAGCTGGCTTCGATGTACGAGACGGCGCGGGATCTCGGTCTCGACGTGCTCGTGGAGGTTCACGACGGTGAGGAGCTGCAGCGGGCTTTGGATGTCGGGGCGGACATCGTGGGGATCAACAATCGCGACCTGAGGGATTTCAGCGTCGATCTGCAGCGCACCGAGCAGCTGATGGATGCGATCCCGCCCGAGGTGACGGTGGTTTCCGAGTCGGGTATCGCCGACGTGGGGCAGATCGTGCGGTTGCGAGCGCGCGGTGTTAGCGCGGTGCTGGTGGGGGAGTCGCTGATGCGCGCGACGGATCCCGCCGCGGCTTTGAGAGCGCTCACGATGACGACGTCGTGAGAATCTTTAGAAAGGTGCGCACAACGCTTTAGATAGCGTTGATCGCCGCCCACCATCATCCTCTCGCGCTATGAAACGCACATTCCTCATCCCCTTCATCTCTGCCCTGCTCGGCGGCGGCGTAGTGGTCGCGGTGGTCGCGATCGCCGGCGGCCTCGGCGAAAACAAGACGACCGTGACCACCGTCCAGACGCCCTCGGTCGCCCCGGCCCCGTCGAACGCCTCGCAGCGGACTGCCGGGCTGACCCCGCACGAAGCGTATGTGCGTGACGCGCCTGGAGTGGCGTTCGTGACCGCCACGGTCGTGTCGAAAACCGAATCGCCATTTCTATTCGGCCAGGAAAGCCAAGGCCAGGATGTGGACACGGGGTCGGGCATCGTCGTCAGCGGCAACGGCACCATCCTCACCAACTACCACGTGGTGGAGAATGCGATCAAGGTCACCGTCAGCTTCGAAAAGGGCAAGTCGGTGGAAGCGAAAGTGGTGGGCACCGATCCCTCCAACGATCTTGCCGTGCTGCGTATCTCCACCGACGGTTTGACGCTGCATCCACTCACCCTGGGCGACTCGAGCGCGGTGCAGGTGGGCGACCCGGTGTATGCGATCGGCAACCCGTTCGATCTCGAACGTACGCTGACGACAGGCGTCATCTCAGCGCTACAGCGCCAGATCACCGCGCCCAATGGCTTCACGATCGACAACGTGCTGCAGACAGACGCGCCAATCAACCCTGGCAACTCCGGTGGCCCCCTGCTCAATACGGCGGGGGAAGTGATCGGCATCAACTCGCAGATCGAGACGGGCGGCAGCGGCGACGGCAGCGTTGGCATCGGCTTCTCGATCCCGATCAACACGGCCAAGAACGAGCTCCCCCAACTGGAGAAAGGCGGCACGGTGCGTGGCGCCTATCTCGGTCTCACGTCGCTGACGATCGACGGATCGCTGTCTGCTCTGAATCTGCCGGTGAAAGCTGGGGCTCTCGTGGAGAGTGTCGAGCCGGGCACGGCGGCGGCCAAGGCTGGTATCCGCGGCGGTACCGTCAGCACGACCACCGAAAACGGCCAGGTCGCCGTTGGTGGCGACATCATCGTGAAGATCGATGGCAAAGAAGTGTCCAGCTCCGAAGCGCTCGCCAACGACATCGAGGAAAAGAGACCGGGCGACAAGATCAGCATCGAACTGTGGCGTGCGAAGGGCGGTGGCAAGTACGAACAGAAAACCGTCACCGCCACGCTCGGTGAGCGGCCGAACTCGGTGCCCAACCCGAGCACGCCTGAAGGCTGAGCGCTCGTCCCGCCGGTGGCGCACTGGGCTGCGGCGTGGCCCCGGATGGCTCCCGGGACGGTGTGTCGCTACCGTTGAGGCATGTCGGCGATACCACAGCCCTCCACCAGCCCCGAGCCCGTAAGTGCGACCGTCGCTCCCGTCGAGGGGCCGGCACTTCCCCGGGTGAAGATCTGCGGTATTACGAACCTCGCGGATGCCGAGCTTGCGGTTGAGCTTGGGGCGTGGGCGCTCGGGATGATCTTCTACGAGGGCAGTCCCCGTCGCTGCTCGGAGGAGCAGGCGCAGGTGATCACCGCGTCGCTGCGCCGGCGCGTGGAGCTCTGCGGCGTGTTCGTGAACGCCTCGCTTCAGGAGATCGCTCGTCACGGCGATGAGCTCGGCCTGAGCATGCTGCAACTGCATGGGGACGAGGGCCCGGCGTTCTGCGCTGAGGTGCGCCGCAGGACGGGCTTGCGCGTAATCAAGGCAGCCCAGGTATCAGGCTCCGGCGACGTGCGCGATCTCGAGCGCTACCACGTCGACTTCCACCTGCTGGATGCGCGTGCGAAGGCGAGCGCCCGGCAGGGCATGCGCGGCGGCACGGGCGAGACATTCGACTGGGACCTGGTTGCCGAGCGGCGCTCGAAGGTGCCCTTGATCCTGAGCGGCGGGCTGAATGCAGGGAACGTCATTGAGGCGGTGGGCGTGACGCACCCATATGCGGTGGATAGCGCCAGTGGCACGGAGTCGGCTCCCGGGCACAAGGACCCGCAGAGGCTTCATGACTTCTTTCAGGCGGTTGCACTCACGCAGCCACAGCCGGCGGCGATCGGTCAATCGGCGTGAGCGCGCCCTCGGGGGCACCACCAGAGGGGCTCCGGCAGGAGCGCGCGGAGCCGGACGCAGGCACGCCTGCGCTGGAGCACCGCTTCGGGCCCTACGGCGGCCAGTTCGTGCCGGAGACGTTGATGCCAGCGCTGGCGGAGCTGGAGCAGGCGTGGCTTCAGGCGCGCGAGGACCAGCAGTACCGCGCAGAGCTCGATGGTCTGTTGCGCGACTTCGCGGGACGCCCGACGCCGCTGTATCGCGCGCACAGGCTCTCCGAGCGCCTCGGCCGGCCTGTTTACCTGAAGCGCGAGGATCTCAACCACACCGGCTCGCACAAGCTCAACAACGCGCTCGGGCAGGTGTTGCTGGCCAAGCGGATGGGCAAGCGGCGGATCATCGCCGAGACGGGTGCCGGCCAGCATGGTGTGGCGACGGCCACCGTGTGCGCGCTGCTGGACATGGAGTGTGTGGTGTACATGGGCGTGGAGGACACGCGCCGCCAGCGTCCGAACGTGCAGCGGATGGAATTGCTGGGGGCGCGCGTGCAGCCGGTGGACGCGGGGGCGAAAACGCTGAAGGAGGCGACCTCGGAGGCGATCCGCGACTGGGTGACGAACGTGCAGAGCACCCACTACGTGATCGGCTCGGTCGTCGGCCCGGCGCCATATCCGGCGCTGGTGCGCGATCTGCAGCGGGTGATCGGCGATGAGGCTCGCGCGCAGATACTCGACCGCGAGGGGCGACTGCCGGCGCGCGTGATCGCATGCGTTGGTGGGGGCTCAAACGCCATGGGGACCTTCGCGGCCTTCATTGCGGACGAGCAGGTTCAGCTGATCGGCGTGGAGGCCGGCGGCGAGGGCATCGACACGAGTCGCCACGGCGCGCCGCTGACGGTCGGTGGGCGTCCCGGGATCCTGCACGGCTCGCGCTCGGCGGTGATGCAGGACGAGGAGGGGCAGATCGTGCAGGCTCACTCGATCTCAGCCGGCCTCGACTACCCCGGGGCTGGGCCCCAGCACGCCCACCTGCGCGATACGGGGCGCGCACGCTACGTGGCGGTCGACGACCGTGACGCGCTCGCCGCGTTTCGCGAGCTGGCGCGCCTGGAGGGGATCATCCCGGCGCTCGAGACCGCCCACGCGCTTGCGTGGGTGCTCGCCCGGGAGCAGGGCGAGCTGGATCTCGTCTGCCTGTCCGGACGGGGAGACAAGGATCTCGCTGAGGTGCTGGCCGCGTCTGGCGAGACTGCATGAGCGCGACCGAGACGACCGGCATCGCGCGGCTGGCTGCGGCGTTCGCGGACACGGGTAAGCGCGCGGCGCTGATGCCGTATGTGATGGGCGGCTTTCCAACGCTCGAGGACTCGCTGCGCATTGGCGAAGCGTGCGTGCAGGCGGGCGCGGATGTGATCGAGCTCGGCATGCCCTATTCGGACCCGCTCGCCGACGGTCCCGTGATCCACGCTGCCGGCACGCAGGCGCTCGCGGCGGGGGCGAACGTGGCTGGTGTGCTCGAGGTGGCGCGGGCGCTCTCGGCGAGCGTCCCGGTCGCGCTCATGTGTTACGCCAACATGGTGTTCGCGCCGGGCGCGCAGGCGTTCGTGGAGCGTCTGGCGCGAACCGGTGCGTGTGGGCTGATCGTGCCCGACCTGCCCCACGGCGAGGCCCCGGAGGTACTGGAAGCGTGTGACGAGGCGGGGGTTGCGTTGATACCGCTGGTAGCGCCGACGACCACGCCCGAGCGGCTCGCTCGGATCGGCGCGAGCGCCCGCGGCTTTCTCTACACGGTGTCGGTGGTTGGCACCACCGGCGAGCGGCGTGCGTTGGGCGGGGACCTCGCGGATGTGATCGCGCGCGCGAAGGCGAGCACTGAGGTGCCGGTTGCGATCGGCTTTGGCATCGCCACGCCCGAGCAGGCCCGCCAGGCGGCCGATGCGGGTGCCGACGGCGTGATCGTGGGCACCCGTCTGGTGCGCGCCGCGAGTGACGCCGAGGCGGGCGCCCAGCACGATCCGGCGGCGGCTGTGGGGGCGGTTGTGGGGGAACTGTCAGCGGGCCTCGCTCAGGCTCGCTAGGATTCCGCGCGGAATGGGTTTCGTCCTCACTCTCACCGCCGGCCTCGTAATCTGGATCGTGATGTGGGCGGTCGGCGCCAAAGGCATCGATGCGTTCCTGCTGGCGACAGCGGTCATCCTCATCGGGGCGACCGTGCGGATCGTCTCCGGCTACCTGCCCGGCCGTCGCAGCTAGCGCCCCGTGCTCGCGCGCTGGCTGGGCCTGCTCGCTCTCGCCGCGGCGTTGTTGGGCGTGGTGGGATGCGGGGGAGTGGCGGTGTCGGATGTCGCCGAAGCGACCGGCGGACAGCTGACGGTCTACTCGAGCGAGCCGCTGCAGGGCCCGTCGGCGCCGATCGCGGAACAGATCGTCGGCGGCGAGAAGCTCGCGCTGTCAGATGCGCACGGGCACGCCGGTCCGTTCAAGATCGCGTACGTGTCGCTGGACGACGCGAGCCCGACGACGGCCGAATGGAACCCCGGCGTGACCGCCACGAACGCCAAGACGGCCGCACAGGACACGAGCACGATCGCCTATCTCGGCGACTACGACTCGGCTGCCACCGCGATCTCACTGCCGCTGATCAACGCGGCGGGCATCGTGCAGGTCAGTGCGGGCAGCCCCTATGTGGGGCTGACGTCCTCATTCGAAGCGGGCCAGGATGAGCCGGAACGCTTCTATCCAAGTGGTCAGCGCACGTTCGTGCGTCTCGCCCCTGGCGACATCGGCCAGGCGCAGGCACAGGTCGCGCTGCTGAAGTCCAAGGGCGTGCAGCGGTTGTATGTGCTCGACGACCAGGACCCGTTCGACGTGCCGCTGGCAGACATCGTCGTCAACTACGCCGAAGAGGCGGGGATCACGGTGATCGCCCACGACAGCCTCTCCACGGTCGCCGGCGCGGTGTTCACCGGTGAGGTCGAAAAAATCGTGGCAAGCAAAGCCCAGGCGGTGTTCATGGCGGGCGGGGAAGGCAGGGGCACCGCTGAACTGTGGAGCGATCTATACGCAGCCGACCCGCACCTGCTGCTAACGGGCTCGAGCCAGATGCTGGGCGAGCCGTTCACCTCGGAGGTTGGCGCAGCGGCGGCGAGCACATATGTGACCACGCCGGTGCTGCCCGCGAGGTTCTACCCCCCTGCGGCGCAACGGGTGCTGAGCGATTACTACAGGACGTTTGGTGTGCAGGCCACGCCCTACGCGCTTTACGGCTATGAGGCGATGACACTCGTGCTCGACGCGGTGCGCGACTCGGGCGCACGCGGAAACGACCGCCAGACGGTGATCGACCGCGTGTTCGCCACCAAAGATCGCAACTCGGTCATCGGCAACTACTCGATCGATGCGGATGGCGAAACGACCTTGTCCAACTATGGGGTGGACCGGATCGTGAACGGACAGCCAGCCTTCTACCGGGCGATCAAGATCGGGCCACCGAGCCCGTAGCGGGGCGAGCCCCGTAGCACGGCGGCTGATCAGCCGGCCGCCTGCAGGCCGAGGACCAGCTTGAAGCGTTCGACTTCGCCGCCCAGGTCACGGCCGCCGCCGGCGAGCGTACTCAGCGAGCGCAGGTAGGGCACGAACTTGGAGATCGACGGCGATTCGGTCAGGCCGAGACCTTCGAGCAGCCCCAGAAGCGTCGGGAAGTTGACCATCAGGCTTGGCTGTGCGCCTTCGCCGAGAGCGCGCGCCGCGGCGCTGCGCGTCGTTGCAGAGGACAGCGTGCCGGAGGGTCGCAGGGCGGCGGCGACGGAGGCTTCGCCGACGCCCAGCACGAACTTCGCCTGGCCGGCGGCATCGCGGCCGGCGGCGATGTCCAGCACCACCGGCAGTCCGCTCAGCCTTGCCCCCACCGCCGCTTCGGTGCCGGGGATCGACGCGGTGCTGACAGATCCGCCGGCTTTACGCAGCTGATGCGGCGAGCTCAGCCACGGCGGCGCGTGAGTGCGGCCGGGTTCTTCGACGCGATCACCACCGCCAGCTCTCAGTTCGAGCAGGCTCGAGCCGCTGGCGAAGATCCCTGCTGAGCCCATCCAGCTGGCGAAGTCGGCCTTGGCCTGTGGGTTGTTGGCGCCGAGCGCACTGAGCGGCGTCGTCAGCCCGCCCAGGATGCCGCTCACGCTTAGACCGGCGTTGCTTTCCGGCCCTGCGCCTCCGAGCGTGCTCATCAGCGAGCCGAGGCTCTCGAGGCCTTGCACATCCTGGGTGATCGTCGTGCCGAGGTGTCCCAGGCCGATCGCCAGCCAAGATTCACCTGGCAGTTCGCCGAGTGCCTGTGCGCCTTCTGGATCGACCGCGAGCAGGCCGCCGCTCGGACCGGCTGAGCCAGAGCTCGCCGCCAGGGTGTCGGCGTCGAGTGCCAGCGAGCCGGCCGATGGCACGAGTGAGATGTTGGCTTCGCGTCCGCCGGCGAGCAGCGCCAGTAGACCTGAGGCGTCTTCGGAGGTGCCGGTCTGAGCCACGCTCGAGGGGCTCGTGTAGATGTGGGCGAGGGTGTTGGCCGGAGCGGCCGCGAGCAGCTTGGAGTAGCCGCTTGCGTCAGCCAGTGAGCTACCGCCGAGGGTGGTGTCGATGACGCTGTGTAGAGCGGCTTCGCTACCAATCACCGCGAAGCGCTTGACCACCCCAAACGCCACTCCCGCTGAGTTGGTCTGGAGGGTGACGCCTCGATAGCTGCTCGTGTGCGCCCCCGCGTGGCGAGCCTGTGTATCGAGGAACGAGAGCGCCTTGCTGGGGTTGCTGGTGTCGAGCACGATCGCCCCCTGGACGCCGCCCGCGGCGAACGGAAACGTGCTGGGTGCGGAGCCGCCGAGCAGCCCCTGCTTGACGAGCGACAGTAGCGCGCTCGAAGAGGAGCTCAGCGAGCTGAGGAAGATCGCCGGCGTGCGGCCCGAGCCAGGGCGCCACTTCCCGCTCGTAGTTGAGCTGCGGCGAGCCGGGGGTCTGCAGAGCGGCCAGCAGCCGCAGGTAGGGGTTGGCCTCGTGGGTGAGCGCCTTGCCCGCGGCCAGCGCGGCAGTCTCTGTTGCCCAGTGGGTCGCACGGTCGCGCCCACGTACAGCGCCGCCGCGGCCGGCACTGCGCTCGCGGGTTCGGCGCTCGTGCCGCTGGGGCTGCTCGAGCCGCAGCCCGCGAGTGTTCCCGCGAGGCCGATTACGAGCGCGGCGCACGCGAGTGCCGAGCGTAGGCGGGGTGCTGCGTGAGAGCGGTGCGGGGAGGCGACTGCGAGCAACTGGGGTTCCTTTCTTTGCCGCGAGGCGGCGAGGGGGCATGGCTCGGGCCGATCGTACAACCGTGCGCGGAGGCTGCGCGCAGGCCGTGGTTTTGCAATGGCCGTTTCAGCGGGAGCTCCTGCACGCGGTATTGCGGGCTCGGTCGCATCCGGCAAAAGCCCCCAACAGACACAGAAATCGCCTATTAGCAGGGGTTTTGGCGCGAAGTGCGGCAGGAGGATGGGAAAGTGGGAGAAGATGTGCAAATAGGGTTGCATTGTGGGAGGAAGTGGGTTATCTTCGCCGCAGCGAGCCGGGATGGAGGGGCTCCTCCCACTCCTCCATCTCGGCTCGGTAAACAAGCTTGGAGCCTCCCCCAGTGGTTCCCTTCCGCGGCACCTTCGATCACACGCTCGACGCGAAGAACCGGCTCACGGTCCCGGCGCGCTACCGCGCGGCGCTCGCGGAGGGAGTGGTGCTGGCGATGCCGGTCGACCTGAAGCCGTGCGTGGGTGTGTGGCGTCCGGAGGAGTACGAGCGCTACACGCGCCGCGCGCTCGCCGAGCTGCCGCCGCTATCGCCTCGGCTGACCGAGCTCGAGCGCTTCTTCTATGGCAGCTCCCACGACGCCGAGCTGGACGCCGCCGGGCGGATCATGGTCCCGGGCTTCCTCGGCGAGCACGCGGCGCTCGAGAAGGAGGTCGTGGTGGTGGGTGTTGGCGACCGTCTGGAGCTGTGGGCGAAGGATGCCTGGAACGAACATCGATCGACGCTTCTGAAGGGCGTCGCGGAGGTCACCTCGCGTGTCGATGACGCTGCTTGAGAACAGGGACGATGCGCGACTGTGCACCGGAGCTTGCACGGCGACGTCGCGAGCCCAAACGCCAGCAGCGCGCGCGGCGCTCCGCGGCGCGGCCGCCCAGGTTGCCGGTGCGGCGCAAGGGCAGGCCTCGCACACGCCTGTTCTGGCCGACGAGCTGATCGAGCTGCTCGACTTTGACCGAATCCCACCCCCCCAGCTGGCGATCGACTGCACCTTCGGCGATGGCGGACACGCGCGACTGGTTGCCGAGCGGCTGGGTGCTTCGGGCACGCTGGTGGCGATCGATCGCGATCCGCTGGCGGAGCAGCGGTTTGCGGCGCTGGCGGCGGAGGCGGCGTGCTCGCTGCGCTTCATCCGCTCGAGCTACGCGGAGGCGCTGGAGCTGCTTGCGGGCGAGGGTGTGCAGGCGGACATGGTGTATTTCGACCTGGGTATGTCCTCGATGCAGGTGGACACGCGCGAGCGCGGGTTCTCCTACTCCTATGAGGCGCCGCTTGACATGCGCATGGACCCCGGGCAGGAGCTGAGCGCGCGCGATCTCGTCGCCGAGTGGGACGAGCGTCGTATTGCGCACGTGTTGCGTGACTTTGGCGAGGAGCGTCACGCGGGGGCGATCGCCCGCGCGATCGTGCGCAGGCGCGAGCAGGCTCCGATCGAGACGACGCTCGAGCTGGTGGAGACGATCAACGCCGCGATCCCCGCGCCGGCGCGTTTCGCCGGCGGTCACCCTGCCAAGCGCTCCTTCCAGGCACTGCGGATCGCCGTGAACGATGAGCTTGGGCAGCTGGATCGTGCGCTGCCGCTCGCGTGGGGGCTGCTGCGTGATGGTGGGGTGCTCGCGAGCATCGCCTTTCACTCACTCGAGGACAGGCGCGTCAAGCGCTTTCTCGCCGAGCGCGCCCGCGGCTGCATATGCCCTCCCGATCTGCCCGTGTGCGTGTGCGGACGTGAGCCGCAGGCAGCACTGCTGAAGCGGCGCTCGATCGTGCCTTCCGCTGAGGAGATCGAGCGTAATCCTCGTGCAGGCTCGGCGCGCTTGCGCGCCGCAAGGAAGCTGGCCGACGATGGAGCGAAAAGCTCGTGACGCCGCCTGCCGGATCAGCCGCGGCCGCCGCGCCCGCTGTGCACCGCGGACGCACCGCCGTCCCGACACGCCCATCGGTTGCGCCGCGCAAGCCGCGGCGGATCTCAGGTCCGGCGCGTCCTGCCGCCCGGCCAGGCCCTGCCCGCCGGCCCGCGGCGGCGCCCGCGCGTTCCTCAGATACCCAGCGTGGCCTGCTGCTCGGTGTATTGGCAGCTCTCAACAGCCTTTCGCGCAACCCCTCGCTCGACCGTCTGATTCGGGGGCGCACGTGGATCGTGCTGATTGCGTTTGCGCTGATCGGGATTGTGACGCTGCAGCTGTTGGTGCTGAGGCTGAATGCGAACATCGGCCGTGCGCTCGTGCGTGAGGCGCAGCTGCAGCGCGCGAACGCGGCACTGAGCATCGAAAGCTCCGAACTGGCTGCCGGTGAACGGGTGGAGTCGCTGACGGCGAAGCTCGGCATGGAACTCGTGCCCGAGGGGGCTCTGCGCTTCCTCTCGATCAACCCGTCCTCCGACATCGCACGCGCGTCGGCCGCTCTGAACAAGCCGGTGCAGACGGCGAGCGCCAGCTCGACAGAAGCCGCTGGCGCCAGCTCGTCTGGCTCCGGCAGCGAAGCTGGCGCTGAAACGTCAGCTGCGACTGAAACGACCGCCGCTGCGAGCACCTCCGCGGCGGGGTCCTCGACGAGCCAGAGCGGCGAAGCAAGCACAGCCACCAGCGAAACAGGCGCGGCTGCGCCGAGCGAATCGTCAGCCACGAGCTCGCCGTCTTCCACCGCTACACAGCCGACGAACCCTGAAACGAGGCCCACCGGGGCCGTCGGCGCGACGGGCGCCACCGAAGCGGCTGCGAGCGCGGGCGCGAGCGGGACCCAAGCGGGCGGCGCGGGCTGAGCGGGTGCCTGTAGTCCAGCACCGCATAGGGGTTATCTTCGGGATGTTCTTCGTGCTACTCGTGCTCGCTGCGGGGCGCACGATGTACCTGGGGGTGGTGCGTGGCGCGTCGCTGCGAAAGCTCGCGAGCAACGAGCAGCTCAGCACCGAAACGGTGATTGCGCCGCGTGGCGCGATCACCGACCGGGATGGCGTCGACCTGGCGGTCTCCGAGCCCGCCCAGGACATCGCAGCCGATCCTTATCTGATCACCGATCCGCTGGAAGCGGCAAAGCAGCTGGCGCCGCTACTGGGCCAAGCGCAGGACAGCGTGCTGCGCAAGCTCTCCGAACGTACGGGCTTTGTGTATCTCGCCCGCGCGCTCCCGGCGAAGGCTGCGCAGGAAGTGCTCGCGCTGAAGATCCCGGGGGT
This sequence comes from uncultured Solirubrobacteraceae bacterium, assembly GCA_963752865.1. Classification (GTDB taxonomy): domain Bacteria; phylum Actinomycetota; class Thermoleophilia; order Solirubrobacterales; family Solirubrobacteraceae; genus Palsa-744. Next base: position 2,771,643 of record CAVVZU010000002.1, on the reverse strand, counting down.
TACGGGTACGCCGGTGATGCGCCGTGTGTACCCGCGTGGTGAGCTCGCGGCGCAGGTGCTGGGCGAGGTGGGGACGGAAGGGACGGGTCTTGCCGGCCTCGAGTACTCGCGCAACGCATTGCTCACCGGCTTTCCCGGTCAGCGACGCGTGGTCTCCGATGCGATCGGCCAGCCGGTGTCGATCACGGAAACCAAGCGCGAGGTGCCGGGCAAGTCGCTGTCGCTGACGCTCGACGTGAATATCCAGCAGCGCGTGGAAGACGTGCTGGGCGCGGTGGCTCGTGACTTCGATCCCAAGGATGCGACGGCGATCGTGATGGATCCCCGTACTGGATCGATCCTTGCGCTGGCCAACTGGCCACAGGTCGACGCCAACGATCCGAGTGTGTCCCCGGAAGAAGAGATGGAGGACCGTGCGGTTGGGCTCGCCTACGAACCTGGCTCCACGTTCAAGGTGGTGGCCGTGTCCGCGGCGCTCGAAGCGGGCCTGATCACACCGACTACGCCCTTCAACATCCCCGACCAGATTCAGGTCGCCGAACGGACGATCCACGACGACACCGAACACCCCGAAGAAACGCTTACGACCGAACAGATCCTCGCTCGCTCGAGCAATGTCGGCGCGATCAAGATCGGCGCGATGGATGGCCCGGAACGGTTCAACGAATGGGTGCACCGCTACGGCTTTGGCGCACCGACGGGCGTGGATCTGCCGGGGGAGGAAATGGGCGTGACGCTGAAGCCCTCCGAATACTCGGGCTCCTCGATGGGCAACCTGCCGATCGGCCAGGGCGAGCTGGTTACGCCGATGCAGATGGCAACCGCATACGCGGCGATTGCAAACGGTGGGGTGTTGCGCCCGCCGCACATCGTCGCCGCGATTGGTGGACACGCGCAGCCCGAGCCTGTCGGTCATCGCATCCTGTCGAGTGCCACAGCCGCAGAGCTGCGCCAGATGCTCGAGGGTGTGCTCGGCCCGGAAGGCACCGCGAGTGAGGTCTCGATACCCGGCTACAAGCTGGCGGGCAAGACGGGCACGGCGAACAAGATCAACCCGGAAACCGGCGAATACTCACAGAGCAAATACGTAGCCTCGTTCATTGGCTTCGCGCCCGCGGCGAACCCACAGCTGCTGTGCGCGGTGGTCGTCAACGAACCGCAGTCGGGCTCGATCTACGGCGGTACTGTCGCCGCCCCGGCATTCGGGCAGATCATGAGCTTCGCGCTGCCCTACCTGGGTATCCCGCCCGGGTAAGGGCGGCCTCCTGGGCCTTGAGTAGCATCAGCGCATGCGACTCGACGCGTTGATCGCCGTTGATCCGGCGGGCGAAGCGGCCGGCGTGGAGATCACGGGCCTGGCGTATGACAGCCGTGAGGTGGCGCCCGGGGAGCTGTTCTTCTGCGTGAGCGGCTTTCGCAGTGACGGGCACGAGTTCGCGCCAGAGGCGGTGCGCGCGGGTGCCGCCGCGCTTGTCGTGGAGCGTCCGCTGGGCCTGGGTGTGCCGGAGGTGCTTGTGAAGTCTGCGCGGGCGGCGATGGCGCCGGCGGCGGCGCGCTTCTACGGCGAGCCCGCGCGGGAGCTGCGCGTGGTGGGCGTGACGGGAACGAACGGCAAGACGACCACGACGTACCTCGTGCGGGCGCTCTTGGAAGCGTGTGGCGAGCAGTGCGGGCTTTTGGGCACGGTGAAGTCGGTGATCGGCGGCGAGGAGCGCCAGGTGGCGCGCACGACCCCGGAGGCGATCGACCTGCAGGAGGATCTGCGGGCAATGCTCGACGGCGGCGACCGCGCGTGTGTGATGGAGGTCTCCTCGCATGCGCTCGAGCTGGGGCGCACCGATGCGATCGCTTTCGCGGCGGCGATCTTCACGAACCTGACGCAGGATCACCTGGACTTTCACGCGAGCATGGAGGATTACTTCCAGGCCAAGCGGCTGCTGTTCGTGCCCGCGCAGAGCGCCGTGGGCGCGAGCGAGGAGCCGGCTATTGGACCGACGATGCCGGCGGTGAGCGTGGTCAATGTGGGCGACCCGTATGGACGGCGACTCGCCTGCGGAGCTCGCTGGCGCGGTCACGTTCGCGGTCGATGCCCCGGCGGACTACAGCGCGACGGACCTGCGCTGCGGGTTCGCGGGATGCAGCTTCAGGCTGCAAACGCGGGAGGGCAGGCGCGAGGTCGAGTTGCCGATGCCGGGGCATTTCAATGTGGCAAATGCGCTGGGGGCGCTTGCCGCGGTGCACGCGCTGGGCTTCGACCTCGACGTGCTGGTGGAGGCGCTCGAGCGTGGGGTGCGCGTTCCGGGTCGCTTCGAGCCTGTGGAGGAGGGGCAGGAGTTCGCGGTGCTGGTGGACTATGCACACACGCCTGACTCCCTGGAGAACGTGTTGAGCGCAGCACGCGAGCTGGTCGACGCGGCCGATAGCGGCAGGGTGCTGTGCGTGTTTGGAGCGGGCGGAGATCGCGATCGGGGCAAGCGGCCCCTGATGGGGGAGATCGCCGCGCGGCTGGCAGACATCACGATCGTGACCTCGGACAATCCGCGCTCGGAGGATCCGGAGCAAATCATCGGGGAGATATTGGATGGCGTTGTGGCCGCCTCGGGCGAGGCGGGTGCGGACGCGGGCGCTGTGGGAGAGGGCGCCGCGAGCGTTCGTAGTGGCGCACAGGGGCATCGCGTGCGGCCGATCGCCGATCGCAGGGCGGCGATCGAGGAGACGATCGCCTGCGCGCGCCGCGGCGATGTGGTGGTGATCGCGGGCAAGGGCCACGAGCAGGGGCAGGAGTTCGCAGGTGGGGTCAAGCTGCCGTTCGACGACGTGCTGGTCGCTCGCGAGGCTCTGCGCGCGGCTGGCGGCTCGACGGCGCATGACACGGGGATTGCCTCCACAGCTTCCGAGACGGGCGTTCGATGAGAGATTGGGACGCGCGCCATCTCGCGGCGGCTGCCGGCGCGACGCTCATACGCCGGCCGAGCGCGGTGCAGGGAGCGCCGGGGCCCGAGCGCGCAAGCATCGATTCGCGCCGGATAGCGCCGGGCGAGCTGTTCGTGGGATTGCCCGGTGAGCGCTCCGATGGTGGTAGCCACGCCGAGCAGGCGCTCCAGGACGGTGCTTGGGGTGTGCTGGTGGCGCCTGGGCACGCCGAACGCGCCGCCGAGAGCACCTCCGGCGGTGTGGTGCTCGCGCATGGCGACCCGCTCGCGGGTCTGCACTCGCTCGCGCGGGCGTGGCGGCGGGAGCTGCGCGCCAGAGGGGCGATGGTGGTCGCGATCACGGGCTCGACGGGCAAGACCTCGACGAAGGACATCCTCGCTGCGCTGCTGGGCGCCCGCCTGAAGGTGACGGCGAGCCCGGAGAATCTCAACACTGAGATTGGCTTGCCGCTGTCGCTACTGAGCGCGCCTGCGCAGACGGAGCTGCTGGTGCTGGAGATGGCGATGCGCGGCCCCGGGCAGATTGCTGAGCTGACGGCGATTGCGGAGCCTGATGTGGGTGTGATCGTCAACGTCGGGCCGGCGCACCTCGAGCTACTGGGCTCGCTCGAGGCGATCGCGGCCGCCAAGGCGGAGCTGATCGCGGGTCTCGCGCCGGGGGCGAGCGTGGTGGTGCCGGCGAACGAGCCGCTGCTCGCGGCGCATCTGCGAGCGGAGGTGCCGGCGATCACCTTTGGCGAGGGCGCCGATGTGACGCTGGCGGAGCGTCGCGCCGACGGGTCGGTGCTGATTCGTCACGGCGACGCGGAGATCGAGCTGTGGCCGTCGTTCGGTCAGGCGCACAACCTCAGCAACCTGCTCGCCGCGGTGGCGGCGGCACGGGCGCTCGGATACACGCCGCGGGGACGTTTGGATGTGCAGTTCTCGGCGATGCGTGGTCAGCGTGAGGAGCTGCCCGGCGGTGTGGTGCTCGTCGCGGACTGCTACAACGCCAACCCCATGTCCATGCGCGCGGCGATCGATGACCTGGCCGAGACGGCTCCTGCTCGCCGGGTGGCGGTGCTGGGGGACATGCTCGAGCTTGGCCCCGACGGGCCGCGCCTGCACCGCGAGATCGGCGAGCACGCCCGCGCACGGGGCATAGATCTGCTTGTGACCGTCGGTCCGCTGGCGGCGGAGATGCGTGAGGGGTTTGCGGGCGAGAGCCACGCGGTGGCGGACGCGCAGGCCGCCGGCGAGCTGCTCGGTGGGATCTTGTGCGAGCGCGACACGGTGCTCGTGAAGGGCTCGCGCGGGGTGGGCTTGGAGCGCGTGCTCGAAACCCTCCGCAGCGAATCGCCGCAGGCGCTCGAGCCCGTGGGCGAGATCGATGGGCGTGGCGCGCTGAGCGCTTCGGAGCGGCGCTGAATGGGGCGGATTCTGTTCGGGGGGACCGCGGCGCTGCTGATCTGCATCTTCCTCAGCCCCAAGTTCATCGAGTTCCTGCGCATACGCGAGTTTGGCCAGCAGATCCGCGAGGATGGGCCTCAGGGCCACCACCAGAAGGCGGGGACGCCGACGATGGGGGGCCTGATCATCTTCTTCGCGGTTGCGATCTGCTTCTTGATCCTGACGGAATATGAATGGCGCTCGATTGGGGTGTTCGGTGTGGCGATCGCGTGCGCGCTGTTGGGCTTCACCGACGACTACATCAAGCTCGTCAGGCGCCGCTCGCTGGGATTGCGGGCAAGGACCAAGCTTGGGGTCACGATCGCGATCTCGCTGGCGCTGTGGTACGTGGCTCGCTACAAGGCCCACCTGGCTCCGGAGCTCGAGCTGAACTTCGTCGACTACCACATCGAACTCGGTTGGCTGTATCCGCTGCTGATCTACCTGGTGGTGGCTGGCACCACGAGCGCGGTCAACCTGACTGATGGCCTCGATGGTCTCGCCGCGGGCTGCGCGGCGATCGTGCTGCTCGCCTACATCGGCATCACGTTCTTCGCGGGCGACTACGACATGGCGATGCTCGCCGGCTGCATCGGCGGCGCGTGCATCGGGTTTCTGTGGTTCAACGCCTTCCCGGCGACGATCTTCATGGGCGATACGGGCTCACTGGGGCTTGGCGGGGCGATCGCGGGCCTTGCGGTGATGACCAAGACGGAGGTGTTGCTGATCCTGCTGGGCGGCATCTTCGTGATGGAGGCGCTGTCTGTGGTGATCCAGGTGATCTCCTTCCAGATGACACGCAAGCGCGTATTCCTGATGGCGCCGATCCACCATCACTTCGAGCTGCGGGGGTGGTCTGAGACGAAGATCATCCTGCGCTTCTGGATCGTCGCCTCGATCTGCGGTGCGATCGGGTTCACGATCTACCGCCAGAGCAGAGGGGTTTGAGGCGATCGCGCCCGTCGTGCCCGCCGCGGCGCACAAGCGGATCGTGATCGCCGCCGGCGGGACCGCTGGGCATGTGGTGCCAGCGATCGCCGTGGCGCAGGAGCTGCACGCTGGCGGGGCGGAGGTGTCGTTCATCGGCGGCGAGCGCGCCGAGGCGCAGCTGGTACCGGCGGCGGGCTTCGCCCTGACCCGCATCCAGGTGCAGGGTCTCAGCCGCAGCAACCCGCTGCGGGCGCTACGGGCGCTGGGCCTGGCAGCGCTCGCGATCCCGCGGTCGATGCTGCTGTTGAGAAAGCTCCGGCCGGATGCGGTGATGGGTGGCGGCGGCTATGTCGCCGGTCCCGTTGGCTTCGCGGCGGTGTGCCTGCGCATCCCGCTGGTGCTGACCGAGGCCGACAGCCATCTGGGTTTGACCAACAGGCTGCTGGCGCGGTTTGCGCGGCGGGTTTGCCTGGCGTTCGCCATCCCCGGACGCGATGGCAGCCTTTACAAGGTGACCGGTCGCCCGGTACCGCCGGTGACGAGCGATCGTCAAGCGGCACGAGCACGGTTCGGCCTGAGCATGGAGGAGACGTGCGTGCTCGTGTTCGGCGGGTCGCTTGGGGCACGCTCGATCAACGTTGCCGCGATCGAGGCCTTCGGGGCAGCATCCGGGCCGTCGGGAGCAGGGCCGCAAGGGCAGTCCATCGCCGCCAACGCCATCTCGCAGCCGGGGACAGCGATTCGTGTGCTTCACATCAGCGGACGACGCGATTACCCAGAGCTGTCTGCGGGTGAGCTGCCTGCGGGCTATGAGCTGCTGGAGTACCTCGACCTCGAGGACTTCGCCGACGCGCTGGCGGCGAGCGACCTGGTCGTGGCCCGCTCGGGTGGATCGGTTTTCGAGATCGCCGCGCACGGGCTCCCGGCGATCCTCGTGCCGTACCCTCACGCGGCGGCTGACCATCAGACGACCAACGCGCGCTGGATGGCCGATGCGGGCGCTGCGGTGGTGATCGCGGACACGGAGCTGAGCGGCGCACGTCTGCGCACCGTGCTCTCCGAGCTCCTGGGCGATCGCGAGCGGATGGCGGCGATGGCGGCCGCCGCCGCGAGCCTCGCCCGCCCGGATGCCGCGCGCGAGGTGGCAAGCGAGCTGCTTGACGCGTCTGCGGTCAGGAGCAGTACAACCGGGCGACGCCCCGGGGTACCCGGATGAGTGCATCCGTGCAGCCGTGGAGCGGGCGACGGATGCACTTCATCGGCGTCGGCGGCGCTGGTATGAGCGCGTACGCGCGCGCCGCCCATACGTTGGGCGCCGAGGTCAGTGGCTCGGACGCGAGCGGCGGTCCTTACCTTGAGCGGCTTGCCGCCGATGGGATCCTCGATGCGGCGATCGGCCATCGCGCGGAGAACATCCCGTCAGGGGCCGACATCGAGGTCTTCTACTCCTCGGCGGTCGGCACTGAGAACCTCGAGCGGCTGGCTGCACGCGAGCGGGGTTTGCGCGAGCGCCCCCGCGCGGAGCTGCTTGGGGAGCTGAGCGCGATGCGTCGCACGATCGCGGTGGCGGGCACGCACGGCAAGACGACCACCGCCTCGATGATCGCGCATGCGCTGCGCGCCGCGGGGATGCGTCCGGGATGGCTCGTGGGGGCGCCAATCGGAGCGGGTCTGGCCAACGCGGAGTGGGGGGAGGGCGAATGGCTGGTGGTGGAGGCGGACGAGTCGGATCGCTCGATGCTCAGCCTCAGCGTGGAGATCGCGCTGCTGACGAATGTCGAGCTCGACCACCACACCGCCTTTGCCTCGCTGGCCGAGCTGGAAGAGGCGTTTCGCGCGTTCCTGGCGCTGGCGCGCACGGCGATCGTCGTTTGGGACAGGCCCCAGTTGCGGGCGCTCGGTCCCGTGAGCGCGGAGATCGAGGTGGTCGACTACGACGTCCATGACCCGCTGCTCGTGCCGGGCGGCTCGCGCTTTGATTGGCGCGGCCACGAAGTCCGGCTTGAGGTGCCTGGCGCACACAACGCGATCGACGCCGCCGGTGCGCTTGAGGCGATACGCATCACCGGCGCAGACCTTGTCTCGGCGATCGACGGCCTTGCTCAATTTCGCGGTGCGGGGCGCCGTTTCCAGAGACTCGGCAAGAGCTCTGTAGGTGCGCTTGTGTATGAGGATTACGCGCACCACCCGACCGAGATCGAGGCCACGCTGCGGGGTGCGCGCACACTCCCGGCTCGACGCCTGGTGGCGGTGTTCCAGCCGCACCTGTACTCGCGCACGGCACTGCTCGCGCGGGAGTTCGGCGATGCGCTGGCGCTAGCGGATGCGATCGTTGTCCTCGATGTGTATCCGGCGCGCGAGCGGGTGGAGGATCACCCGGGGGTGAGCGGTCTTCTGATCGCCCGTGCGAGTGCGGACGCAGGGGGTGGTAGGCCGGTGTACTGGACGCCGGGGTTTGCGCAGGCTGAGAGGGTGCTGCATGGGCTGCTGGGGCAGGACGACGTGTGCGTGGTGATGGGCGCGGGGGATGTTGATGCGCTGGCGCGCGCGCTGGTGGCGCCATGAGGGCGGCGGCGAGCGCGACCATGTGGTCTGGGCCTTCGCCGGGTCCGTCGCAGCGAGGCCACCGATGAGCTTGCCTGCAGGCGTCGAGCGCGACTTCCCGTTGAGCCGGCTGGCGACTGTGCGCACGGGTGGGGTGGGGGAGCTGTTTGTGCGAGCGGGCAGCGATGAGCAGCTGCTCGAGCTGCTCGCGTGGGCTGGTGGCGGTGGTGTGGCGGTCAATGTCGTGGGATCGGGGTCGAACCTGCTGATCGCCGACGAGGGCGTTGCCGGCCTGGTCGTCAAGCTCGACCGCGAGCTCGCTGCGATCTCGGTGGACGGGCCACGCGTGCGGTGTGGCGGTGGCGCACGTCTGCCTGCGGTGGCCGCTCGTGCTGCGCGGGCCGGGCTGACGGGGATCGAGTTCGGCGTGAACATCCCCGGCACGGTGGGAGGCGCGGTGCGGATGAACGCCAACGCCTACGGCGGCGAGCTCGAGTCGGTGCTCGAGTGGGTACAGATCGCCACCGCGTCAGGTATCCAGCGCCGCACGTCAAGCGAGCTCGGGTTCTCCTACCGTCACTCGAGCCTCGCGGACGGTGAGATCGTTGCGCACGCGAGCCTACTGCTGTCCGAGTCGCAGCCTGAGATTGTCAGAGCCACGCTCGAGCAGATGCGACGTCGGCGCCATGAGGCACAGCCGCAGGGGATCAAGACGTTCGGCTCGACCTTCAAGAACCCCGACGATCGGCGCGCTCAGGGCCGTAGCGCGGGGCTGCTGCTGGCGGAGGCCGGCTGCAACGGCCTGGCGATCGGTGGTGCGCGCTTTGCGCCCAAGCACGCCAACTTCATCGAGAACACCGGCGAGGCCAGCACCGCGGATGTGATCGCGGTGATGGCAGAGGGCCGCCGCCGGGTGCTCGAGCGCTTCGGCGTCGAGCTGGAGCCGGAGGTGCAGACGCTGGGAGACGTGCGCTTTCCCTGGCAGCGGTAGGGGTTCCCGTCGGGAGGTCGAAAGCCTCGTGTTGAATGAGCCGCTCGATTGTCGCCCCGTCCGCCCAGCGTCGTGCCTCCGGGCGCGGCGCTGCTCCCGGGGCCTCCGGGGGGGCTGGTCACGGGCTGGGCGTTCCCGGAGCGCTCTCAGCTGCCGGGGGCCTCGTGGGCATGGGGCGGCGGTTCGTGTGGCAGCGACGGCGGCTCCGCTTCGCGCTGCTCGCGCTCGTGGCTGCGATGCCCCTGCTGGGCGGCGGCTGGCTGCTTTTGCGTCGCTCCTCGTTCGTAGCGGTTCAGCAAGTCCAGATCACGGGCGTGCGCGGACCCGATGCGCAGGCTGTGGCGAGCGCGCTCGAGCAGGCAGCGCACGGTATGAGCACGCTTGACGTGAGCGCCGGTGCGCTGCGCGCCGCTGTTGCGCCGCTGCAGGTTGTGCGCGCGGTGCGCGTCGTGCCGCACTTCCCACATGGGCTGCGCATCGAGGTCTCAGAGCAACTGCCGGTCGCGGCGCTGACGGTCGCAGGTGTGCGTACGGCGGTGGCCGCCGACGGCGTGGTGCTCGGCCCGCAGCTGCTCTCCGGCTCGCTGCCGAGCGTCGGCGGCTGGCATGAGCCTACACCAGGCGGGCGTGTCAGCGGTGCCGGTCTGCTGAGCGCCCTGAGCGTGCTGGGCGCCGCGCCGGAGCTGCTTGCAAAGCACGTGGAACGAGTGTTCACCGGCGCGAAGGGCCTGACGGTTGCGATGCGCAACGGCCTGCTCGTGTACTTCGGCGATGCCACGCGTCCACACGCCAAGTGGTTGTCGCTCGCCCGCGTGCTCGCGGACTCGAGCTCCGCTGGTGCCTCCTACGTCGACGTGCGTGTGCCCGGGCATCCGGCGGCGGGATTCCCCGCGGGCGTCCAGCCTCCCAGTGCGAGCGCCGACACGGCTACAGCCACGGGCGAACCGGTCGCCAACACCGAATCGACGATCGCCTCGCTGGCCGCCGGCCTCACGAACGGGACCTCGGTCTCGAGCTCGGGTGAACCGCCCGCGGGCAGCAAGGCCGCGGAATCTGCTCCCGGCTCCTCCCCGGAAAGCCAATCCGGGGAAGCGGCGGAAAGCGAAGCTGGCACCGGAGCGACGTCCACTCAAACCGGCCCGACGACAGGAGGCTAGAAACCATCAACCTCGACTTGAGATATAGGGCACTTGGGGACGGATCCTCAGGCAGTGGTCGAGAGTCGGTCGATCTGCAATGAATGTTGCGAGACTGGACACCGTCGTTGACAGGGCGAAGTTCCCTGCATAACGTGCACAACTCGGCGGTTCAGCGATCGGTATGCTGCGAACCCTAAATTCCTACTGAAGGCTTCGGACGGGACCATCATGGAGAGTGGCGGGAGCTACCTGGCAGTCATCAAGGTCGTGGGTGTTGGCGGCGGCGGCACGAACGCCGTCAGCCGCATGGTCGACGCTGGACTACGCGGCGTTGAGTTCATCGCGGCCAACACCGACGCGCAGGCGCTCGCCATGTGCGACGCCGACATCAAGCTGAACATCGGCCACGAGTCGACGAAGGGCCTCGGCGCGGGCGCGAACCCCGACGTCGGCCTCGCCGCGGCGTCGGAGTCCCGCGACGACATCAAGGAGGCGCTGAAGGGCGCGGACATGGTGTTCGTAACCGCCGGCGAGGGCGGCGGCACGGGCACCGGCGCGGCGCCGGTGATCGCGGAGATCGCCAAGAACGAGATCGGTGCGCTGACCGTCGGCGTGGTCACGCGCCCGTTCGACTTCGAGGGCTCCCAGCGCGGCCGCCAGGCGACCGAGGGCATCGAGCGCCTGCGCGAGGTGGTGGACACGTTGATCGTGATCCCCAACGAGAAGCTGCTCGCGGTCGTCGAGCGGCGCACCTCGATGCTCGACGCCTTCCGCGAGGCCGACAACGTGCTGCGCCAGGGTGTCCAGGGGATCACCGACCTGATCACGATCCCCGGCCTGATCAACCTCGACTTCGCCGACGTGCGCACGATCATGGCCGACGCGGGCTCCGCGCTGATGGGCATCGGCACCGCCAGCGGCGAGACCCGCGCAGCCGACGCCGCCCGCGCGGCCATCTCATCGCCGCTTTTGGAAGAGTCGGTGGATGGCGCCACGGGCATCCTCTTGAACATCACCGGCGGCAAGGACCTCGGGCTGTTCGAGGTCAACGACGCCGCCGAGATCATCCAGAACGAGGCCGACCCGAACGCGAACATCATCTTCGGCGCGGTGATCGACGAGAGCATGTCCGACGACGTGCGCGTGACCGTGATCGGCACCGGCTTCGACCATCGCCCAGGCGGCCGGGCCAGCGCCCGCCGTGCCTCGGGGGCGAGCACGCGGCCCGACCGCAACCCCCGCATCTCAGATCGCCAGCGCTCCAGCCTGGAGATCTCCGACGAGGACATCGACGTACCGCCGTTCCTGCGCTAGCCGGCGCGTCTGCGGCTGCTGTCAGACTCACCCGCATGGGCCGCTCCAGCGTCCACTTGGTGGTCCTGCTTGTGGCCGTCCTGCTTACGGTCTCGACCAACTCGGCACTCGCGGCGCCGAGCTCCGGCGATGCTGGCGCGACAGGCGCCTACCTCCACGCCGACTACGCCCTGGCGCGCGCGGAAGCAAAGAACTTCCCCACGGCCATCGCCGCGGTCGAAGCGTTCGCCAAGAGGATGCAGGTGGAATGTCCCGGTGTGGTGGCCAACGCGCCAAAACTAGCTCTCGGCACCGCCCCAAGCGGCTCTGACGAGGAGATCTCCGAAGAGGAGCTCGACGCGGTGTTCGATGCGGCGGCGAGTACCGAACACGTTCGTCGCGAGCGCTTCGCCCACGAAGTGGCGGCACTGCACTGGAGCGATGGCACGCTCACCAGATTCGTGCATGCACACGCGGTAGATGAAGCCGCAAAGACGGCGACCTCGCCGCCGGATCTGTGCACGGACATGCGCTCATGGGTCGCCAGTGGCTACCAGTCGGTCTCCACTGCGACCGAGCGCTACCTGCGTCTTGAATCGGCGCTGTCGAAGAAGGCCGAACGTGCACAAGCGGCCATCAAGCGCGAGCTGCCCCAGTTCGAGAGTCCGGCGGACAAGCGCGTCGCACACGCGATCGCGAGCCTGGAAAACGCGGAACCGCCGATGCTGAAGGAGTTCTTGGCCGCTCTCGGCAAGGTCAGCGAAGCGCTCTCCGGGCCTTCGCCTGCGCCTACGCCCGCGAGCTGGCAGCCGTGGCGCTAGCCTGCGGGTGGTGAGCTCAGACCTGCGCCGCACGCCCCTGTTCGACCGTCATGTGGCCGCCGGCGCCAAGCTCGTGGACTTCGCCGGCTGGGAGATGCCCGTGCAATACGAGGGCGTGCGCCCGGAGCACATGGCGGTACGTGAGACGTGCGGGATCTTCGACGTCTCGCACATGGGCGAGATCGAAACCAGCGGGCCGGGCGCGCTCGAGCTGCTGCAGCTACTGCTCTCCAACGATGTCGCCAAGATCGCTCCAGACGGTGCGCAGTACTCGGTGCTGTGTCGTGAGGACGGCGGTGTGCTCGATGACCTGTTCACCTATCGCCTCGACGCCGAGCGCTACCTGACCGTTACCAACGCCTCCAACCACGATGCGGATCTCGCGTGGTTTCGCGAGCACGCGCTCGACGTGCCCGACGTGGAGGTCGCCGATCGCATCGACACGTGGGCGATGCTCGCCGTGCAGGGGCCGCTCGCCCGGGAGATGGTGCAGGCGATCTCCGACCGGCCGCTGCCTGCGCGCATGCGCGCCGAGATGCGTCGCGTGGCCGGCTCCGAAGTGCTCGTGTGCGGCACCGGCTACACCGGCGAGGATGGAGTCGAGTTGCTGTGCGCTCCCGAGGATGCCGCCGCGCTGTGGGATGAGATCGTCCGTCGCGGCGCCGTGCCCGCGGGGCTCGGTGCTCGCGACACGCTGCGCCTCGAGGTCTGCTTTCACCTGTACGGCAACGACCTGAGCGTCGATCGCGGGCCGATCGAAGCCGGCCTGGGGTGGTGCTGCAAGGAGGACACGGGCTTCATCGGCGCGGACGCCGTGCGTCGGGTTCGCGACGTCGGCCCGGCACAGAAGCTCGTCGCGTTCGCAATCGAGGGGCCGGGGATCGCCCGCCAGGGGAACCCGATCAGCGGTGGTGGAGAGGTCACCAGCGGCACGCTCTCGCCCTGTCTCGGGATCGGCATCGGCATGGCCTACGTGCCCGCCGAGCACGCGGCCGTCGGCACCCAACTTGAGATAGACGTTCGTGGCAAGATGCGGCCCGCCGTTGTCAAGGACAAGCCGCTCTACAGAAAGGGCTCATGAATGAGCCAGGCCAGCTACCCGCCTGATCTGCTGTATCACCCCGAACACGACTGGGCACGCATCGCCGATGACGACCCCGAGCACGCGGTGTTGGGCATCACCTGGTTTGCACAGGACGCGCTCGGAGAGGTCGTCTTCTTCGATCCACCAGCCGTCGGCACCACGCTCGTCAAGGACTCCTCCTACGCGGAGGTCGAGTCCGTGAAGGCGGTATCCGACGTGGTGGCACCTCTCTCGGGCGAGATCGTCGAGGTCAACGAGGCCCTGGCCGATAACCCCGCGATGATCAACGAGGAGCCCTATGGCGAGGGGTGGCTGGTCAAGGTGCGCCTGTCCGATCCATCCGAGCGCGACGCGCTCATGAACGCTGCCACCTATACGGCCACGCTCACGAGCTAGCTTTGCGAGTGCCACGCCCCGCGGGATCGCCGCGATCCACCCTCTATCGTGACGTGAGCCCTTGAGCCGCTACACCGCCATCACCCCCGCAGATCTGGACGCGATGCTCGCCGTCATCGGAGTTCCCACCCTGCAGGAGATCTTCGACCGGCAAATACCCGCGGGGGTACGGCTGCAGCAGACGCTCGAGCTCCCCGATGGGCAGAGCGAGCAGGACGTGTATGAGCACCTGCGGGCGCTGGCCGCACGCAACACCAGTGTCGAGGACGAGCTGAGCTTCCTCGGCGCCGGGATGTATGACCACTACGTCCCCGCGCTGATCGACATGCTGATGGAGCGCTCGGAGTTCCTCACGCCATACACGCCCTACCAGCCGGAGATCTCCCAGGGTGGGCTGCAGGTGATGTTCGAGTACCAGACCGCGATCTGTGAGCTGACCGGCCTGCCCGTCTCCAACGCGTCCGTGTACGAGGGACCCTCGGCGGTGGCTGCTGCCGGGTACATGGCAAAGCTCCACACCGGTGGACACAAGATCGTCGTCAGCGCCGGTCTGCATCCGCATTCACTGCAGACGCTGCGTACCAACGCCTACGGATACGGAGCGGAGGTGGTGGAGGTGCCACTGCGCGACGGTGTCACCGACCCAGATGCATGGGCGCAGGCGATCGACGCTGACACCAGCGCCGCGATCTTCGCGCAGCCGAACTTCCATGGGGCAGTCGAGGACGCCGCCGCGCTCAGCGCCGCCGCAAAGGCAGCCGCGGCCGGCGCGGGTTCCTCGGCGAAGGGGCCGGTGGTGATCGCGCAGGTGGATCCGATCACGCTCGGCATCCTCGCACCGCCGGGGGAGTGCGGCGTTGACGTGGCCGTCGGCGAGGGCCAGTCGCTCGGCAACCGGCTCGACTTCGGTGGGCCGTCCTTCGGGCTGTTCGCGGCGCGCGAGGAGTATCTGCGACGGATGCCCGGGCGGATCGCCGGGGAGACCGTCGACGTCGATGGTCGCAGGGGCTTTGTGCTGACGCTACAGACCCGCGAGCAGCACATACGCCGTGAGAAAGCGACCTCCAACATCTGCACAGCGCAGGCGCTCAACGCGCTCGCTGGAGTCGTCTACCTCAGCTGGCTCGGGCGCCGAGGGATCGTCGAGCTGGGGGAGTTGCTGCTCGCTCGCACGCATTACGCCCGCGAGCAGCTCGCCGCGCTTGACGGCGTCGAGAAGCTCCACGAGCAACCCGTGATTCGCGAGTTCGCGCTGCGGCTGGACGCCGATGTGGCGGCCGTCAGGCGCAGATGTACTCGCCAGGGGGTCAACCCGGGCGTGGACGTGCACGCACTGAGCGGGCGCGAGCAGGACCGTGGGGTGCTGCTCGTGGCGATCACCGAGCGACGTACGCGCGCAGACATCGACCGGCTGGTCGCAGTGCTCGCAGACGCCGTTGCGGCCGAGCGCGACCCTGCGACGGCAAACGAGATGAGTGTGCCCGCGTGAGCCCGATCGACGAAAACCACCTGCACGCCGACCCTGCCATCGAAGCGCACCATCCGCATGCGGGCGCCACGAGCGCTCCGGCGCCGCCGCTGCAGCGCGACGCAGCGCGGACGATCTTCCAGAAGGGTGCGCCCGGGCGCCGGGCGTTCATGTGCCCCGACATGGACGTGCCGCACGTGGATGTCTCAGAGCTGCTGCCCGAGCGCTTTCGCCGCTCGCAGCCACCTCGCCTGCCAGAGGTCTCAGAGCCGGAGATCGTGCGCCACTACGTCGGCATCTCCAAGCGCAACTTCGACCTCGACTCGGGCTTCTACCCACTCGGATCCTGCACGATGAAGCACAACCCGCGTCTGCACGAGAGGGTTGCCGCGCTGCCGGGCCACGCCCGGCTGCACCCGCTGCAGGACCCAGAGCGAGCACAGGGTGCGCTTGAGCTGATGTGGAACCTGCAGCACGCGCTTTCAGCCGTCTCCGGCTTGCCGCACGTCTCGCTGCAGCCTTCCGCAGGCTCCCATGGCGAGCTCGCGGGCGTGCTGCTGACGCGCGCCTACCACGAGGATCGCGGCGAGACACGCCACAAGGTACTCACGCCCGATACCGCCCATGGCACGAACCCCGCGACCGTCACGATGGCCGGCTTCGAGGTCGTCAAGCTCGCCACCAACGCCGACGGCGGCATCGACATCGAGGACCTCCGCGCCAAGGCCGACACCGACGTTGCCTGCTTGATGCTCACCAACCCCAACACACTTGGCGTGTTCGACCCCAACATCGCCGAGATCGCCGAGATCGTGCATGGGGTCGGGGCGACGCTCTACTACGACGGCGCCAACCTCAACGCCGTGATGGGTATCTCGCGTCCGGGCGACATGGGCTTTGACATCGTGCACTTCAACCTGCACAAGTCCTTCACCCAGCCGCACGGCGGTGGCGGCCCGGGATCGGGGCCGATCGCCGTTTCCGACAGGATCGCCCCGTTCCTGCCGGTCCCGGTCATCGTTCGTGATGAGGAGGGGGCGTTCGACCTCGACTACGACCGCTCGAAGTCGATCGGTCGCCTGCGCGGCTTCCAAGGCAACTACGGCTGCTTCGTGCGCTCCTACGCCTACGTGCGCTCACTCGGCGGCGACGGGCTCAAGGACGCCTCCGAAGTGGCTGTGCTGAACGCCAACTATCTGCTCGCGCGCCTGAAGGAGCACGATGTGGCGCAGTACCTGCCGCTCGCGTACGGCGAGCTGTGCATGCACGAGTTCGTGCTCTCCGGTGGGCCGATGAAGCGCGAGCTACAGATCAAGACGCTCGACTTGGCCAAGCGGCTGCTCGACTATGGCTTTCACCCGCCGACCGTGTACTTCCCGCTGTTGGTGGATGAGGCGTTGATGGTGGAGCCGACAGAGACCGAGACCAAGGAGACGCTCGACGCGTTCGCTGACGCGATCGCAGCGATTCTCAAGGAGGCCGCCGAGGACCCGACGATCGCCCAAGCCGCGCCATACAGCACCCCCGTACGCCGCCTCGACGAGGTGGCCGCGGCCAAGACCCCCGTGATCAGAGAGGCACTCGACTGATGGCTATAGAGCACCGCAAACTCGGTGCAACGGGCGTCAGTGTCAGCCCGCTGTGCCTCGGCGCGATGATGTTTGGCGCGTGGGGGAACACCGACCACGATGACTCGACCGCGATCATCCACCGCCGCCCTGGACGCTGGCATCAACTTCATCGACACCGCCGACGTGTATTCCCGCGGTGAGTCTGAGGAGATCGTCGGCAAGGCGCTGGCCGGTGGGCGCCGCGACTCCGTCGTGCTGGCAACCAAGGCCCACGGCAAGATGCACGACGACGATCCAAACCAGTTCGGAAACTCTCGTCGCTGGCTGGTCAAAGAGGTCGAGAACAGCCTCAAACGGCTGAAAACCGACTGGATCGACCTCTACCAGATCCACCGTCCCGAGCCCGACACCGATATCGACGAGACGCTCGGTGCGCTCTCGGACCTGGTGGCGTGCCGGCAAGGTCCGAGCATCGGATCCTCGACGTTCCCGGCCTGGCAGATCGTGCAGGCCCAATGGGCCGCCGAGAAGCGTGGCCGCGAGCGGTTCATGTGCGAGCAGCCGCCGTACTCGATGCTGATCCGTTCCGTCGAGAAGGATGTGCTGCCCGTCTGTGAGGAGTACGGCATGGGCGTGATCCCGTGGAGCCCGCTCGCCGGTGGGTGGCTGTCGGGCCGCTACAACAAGGGCGGCGACTCGCCCGGCTGACAGCCGCCGCGCGCAAATGCTCCCCTTGCGCTACGACATGTCGCTCCCTGGCAATCAGGCCAAGCTCGAGGCCGCCCAGGCGCTCGGCGAGCTCGCGCGAGGAGGCTGGGATCACGCTGATCGAGATGGCACTCGGCTTCGTCACCAGCCATCCCGCCGTCAGCGCCGCGATCATCGGTCCCGCGCACGATGGAGCAGCTGCAGAGCCAGCTACCTGCGCTCGAGACGAAGCTGAGTGCCGATGTGCTCGATCGCATCGATGACATCGTCCCCCCGGGGACGAACGTCAACCAGAACGACACCGGCTGGGATCCGCCCTGGCTGACCGACAGCTCGCTGCGTCGCCGCTAGCGCCTCGACCGATGCGCATCTTCTCCGGCATCCAGCCGACAGGACGCAAGCACCTCGGCAACTACATCGGCGCGATCGCGCAGTACGTCTCCAGTCAGGAGCGGGGTGAGGGCATCTTCTGCATCGTCGACCTACACGCGATCACCGTCGCGTACGACCCGTCCGAGTTGCGCGAGCGTCTGTATGACACCACCGCCATCCTGCTCGCTGCCGGTCTCGACCCCCGAGCGCTGCATCCTCTTCCGCCAGTCCGACGTGCCCGAGCACACCGAGCTCACGTGGCTGCTCTGCAGCGTCACCGAGCTCGGTCGTCTGCAGCGCATGCACCAGTTCCGTGACAAGTCGCTCGCCCAACGCGAGCTCGTCTCGGCTGGGCTGCTGCTCTACCCGGTCCTGCAGGCCGCCGACGTGCTTGCCTACCGCGCCCACGAGGTGCCCGTGGGGGAGGATCAGCGTGAGCATCTGGAGCTGATGCGCGACGTGGCACGGCGCTTCAACGCCCGCTTCGGCGACGGCGAGGAGGTACTCGTCGTGCCCGGGCATCGCATCCCGGAGGTCGGTGCTCGGATCATGGACCTGCAGGAGCCGACACGCAAGATGTCCACGACCAGTGGCTCCGAGCAGGGCACCGTGTATGTGCTCGACGATCCAAAGGCGATCGAAAAGAAGCTCAAGAGTGCCGTCACCGACTCCGGCAGCGAGGTGCGCCGCGACCCACAAAAGCCCGGTGTGAGCAACCTGATCGAAATCCTCGCCGCTGTGCGCGGCGTGGATGTAGCCGCGATCGAGGCCGAGCTCTCGCCGGGCGCGCTACGGCGAACTGAAGGTGGCCGTGGCTGAGGCCGTCATCGACTATCTCGCACCGGTACGCGAGCGCTATGAGCATCTGCGCGCCGACGAGAGGCAGCTCGAGGCGATCCTTCACGATGGCGCCGCACGCGCGCAGGCGATCGCCGCCACCACGCTTGCGGACGTGCGCGAGCGGATGGGGGTCGGGGCGCCCCGTGCCGCTCAGCACGGTGGATGAGCGCGCACCACGTCATCGACGGTCGGTACGGTGAGCAGATCAGCACCGCCGCCCGCATCCTCTCGGTGAAGCCATGAGCCTCGCTGCGCTCGAACTCGACCTCGACGTCTTCAGCGGGCCGTTCGACCTGCTGCTCACGCTCGTGCTGCGCGAAGAGGTCGATCTGCTCGAGTTGCAACTGGCTGAGGTGGTGCTCGCCTACCTCGATCATCTCGAGCAGCGCGGCGAGCTCGACTTGGAGACCGCTACCGAGTTCATCGTGCTCGTCGCGGCGCTGCTGGAGCTGAAGTCACGGCTGATGCTCTCCAGCGACGAGCAGGAGCTGCTGGACATCGAGCCCGAACAGGCCGCCGAGGAGCTGCTCGCGCGGATGCTCGACGCGCGTCGCTACCGGGCCGCCGCCACGCATCTGGGGGAGTTGCTCGCGGGTGAGCACGGGGTGCGCTTCCGCATGGCTCCACCGCCTCCCAGCCTACGCCGCACGATCGTTCAGGCGCAGGACGGCTCCCAGGACCCGCTGGTGCTCGGCGAGGCGATCGGGCGGCTTTTGACGATGCCGCCCACTATCAGCCTCCACCACGTCACCACCATCCGGGTGAGCGTCGCCGAGCGCCTGGCGCACCTGCGCACGCTGCTGCGCCGCGGCAGCTTCAGCTTCGACGAGGCCGTGCGAGGAGCCGACAGGATGACCGTCGCAGTCACGCTGTTCGCGCTGCTCGAGCTCTACAAACGCGGCGAGGCCGACTGGGAGCAACAGGAGAGCTTTGGGGAGATCGCCGTGCGCGGACTCGCCAGGCAGGCCCCCGCGCCTGCATTTGCGCTCGCGGCCGGCGGTCAGGCTGCCGCAGGAGGCCTCGCGGGATGAGCGAGACAGAGGCCATTGAGGACACCGGTGTGAGCAGCGACAGCGGTGCGAGCGGCGACGCTGACGTCAGGAGCGACGCGCACGTAGTCGATGAGGCCGAGGCACTCGCCGACGTGTTGCACGGCGGCGAGGGGCCGAGCCCCAGCGATGAGCAGACGCCGCTGCTCGCTCGCACCGTCGAGGCGTTGCTGTTCCTCTCTTCGGATCCCTTGAGCGCTGCTGAGCTGGCCGACGCAGCCCAGGCAGGCGAAGGGGCGGTGCTCACAGCGCTGGCTCTCCTTGGCGAGCAGTACGCGCCGGGCCTGCGCGGGATCACACTGCGCGAGTTGGGCGGTGGCTGGACGCTCGCCAGCGACCCCGCCTCCGAGGATGCAGCACGCCGGCTATTCAGTCGCCCACGCACCGCCACGCTCAGCCCTGCGCAGGCAGAGACGCTCGCGATCGTCGCCTATTTGCAGCCGATCTCCCGCCCAGAGATCACTCGTATCCGCGGCGTCAGCGCAGACTCTGCCACCGCTACGCTGCTCGACCGTGGCCTGATCGAAGACGCCGGCCACTCGCAGTTTGGGGCCGTCCTCTATCGCACAACCACCCAGTTCCTGAAGCTGTTCGGCCTGCGCACGCTCGAGGAGCTCCCCGACATCGCCCGTTGGGACCCCACGCCCGAGGAGCAGGCGGAGCTGCGCGAGCGTCTGTTGCGGGCGGGTGAGGCGCGAGCCGGTGGTGGGAGCTAGGAAGTAGGCGGGCCGGCTGGGCCAACAGTGCTCAGCAGCGGATCAGAGCGCCAGATGTATGCACAGCGCCTGGTCGACGTCGCCCATGACAGTTGCAGGTACCGATCCGACTCGCCTACCGATCCGCTGCACGTCGATGGATCGCACCTGCTCGGCCTGCGCCTTACAGTCGTCGGCGAGCCCCGTATCGGTTGCCTCGAGCAAGACCTGGAAGGGGTGGATCCTGTCGGTGTTAGTTGTCACCGGAACGACAGTGAGAACCCCGCGCCCGAGCCTGGCGGCCGTCGTGTTCGCGCCGTCGTTGCTGACGATGATCGCCGGTCGTCGCTTGTTCGCCTCCGAGCCGACCACGGAGTCGAGGTCGACGACCCGAATTTCACCGCGTCGCATCAGCTGGAGAGACCGTCGGGCGTGGTGCTCTCCCAGACGGCTGCTTCGCCGCTCACCGTCCATGTATCCCAAGCGTCCTCGTAGGCGCCGCTGAGCTCTGTGGCCCGCAGAGCGCGGACTGCCTTGTGAAGCACTGCCGAACGGGACGACTCTCCCGTCTTGCGTGCGTATGCGTCCAGATACTCCACATCGCCAACTGGCAGGCTCACACTTAGCTTCATACTCTTATGCCACCAGAGGTAGGCGCCTGGTCGTACTAGCTTGCAATTGATGGTCGGTCGTGAGTTACGCGGCCTTCGCTGCCAGCTGGCCACAGGCCGCGTCGATGTCGCGCCCACGTGTGAGCCGCACGGTCACCGGGATCTGACGGGATTCCAGCGCGCCGCGGAAGGCCGCGATCGACTCACGGCCGGATCCCTCATACGCGCCTGTGGCGGTGGGGTTGTAGGGGATCAGGTTGACCTTGAAGATCGGCTGGCCCTCGCGTCCGCCAGACAGAGCGTCTGCCAAAGCCAGCGCCTGCTCGTAGCGGTCGTTGACGCCCGCCAGCATCACGTACTCGACGAATACGCGCCTGCGCTTGCGCGCGTAGAACGCGCGGCACGCCTCAATCACATCCGCGAGCGGATAACGCTCGTTCACCGGCATCAGCTCTGAGCGCAGCGCTTCATCCGCAGCGTGCAGCGATAGCGCCAGGCGAATCGGCATCTCGCTTTCGGTCAGCCGTTCGATGCCAGGTATCCAGCCGACCGTCGAGATCGTCGTACGTCGATGCGTGATGCCGATGTCCGGCAGACGCTCACATGCCTCCAACACGTTGTCCAGGTTCATCATCGGCTCGCCCATGCCCATGAACACGCAGTGATCGATCGGTTCCATGCGGCGAAAGTGCAGTGCCTGGTCGATGATCTCCGAGGCGGTCAAATTGCGCGCGAACCTCATCGCGCCCGTCGCGCAGAACGTGCAAGTGAGCGGACAGCCCGACTGTGAGGACACGCAGATCGAGCGCCGCCCATCGCGGAATCGCATCAGCACCGCCTCCAGCGCTCGTCCGTCTGCAGTCGCGAACAGTGCCTTCGCGGTCCCGTCGTCCGAGTGAGCCTGCTCGCGCAGCTCCAGGCTCGAGAACGGAAGCTCCCGCGCCAGTACCTCCCGCAGCTCCGCCGGAATATTCGTCATCTCGCCATAGCCGCGCACCCCGCGCGCCGTCCACGCCCACACCTGGCGGGCACGAAAGTGCGGCTCCCCACGGTCGGCGAGCGTCTGGTCGAGCAGCTGGAGGTCCATGATCGATGCCACCGGCGGGCGGGCGGGATGTCCACCCGGGGCCGGATCTCCTCCTATGGTTGCAGCACATGCGTGAAGTCACCGGGAAGCCGCTATGCGCCTAGCCAAGTACCTGGCCCACGCGGGAGTTGCCTCCAGGCGCTCGGCCGAGACGATGATCGCCACGGGACGGGTCACCGTGGCGGGGGAGACCGTCACCGACCCCGCACGCGACGTCAATGAGGACAGCCGTGTCGCGCTCGACGGAGAGCCCCTCGCGGGAGCGGAGCCACGCGTGCTCTATGCCCTGCACAAGCCCGTCGGGGTCGTCTCCACCGCGCGCGACACACACGGGCGCCCCACAGTCATCGAGCTCGTGCCCGCGAATGGCCTGCGCCTATATCCGGTGGGGCGATTGGACGCCGACAGCTCCGGGCTGATTCTGCTCACCAACGACGGCGATCTCGCCAACCGGCTCACCCACCCACGCTTCGAAGTACCCAAGACCTATCGCGCCAAGCTGCGCGGAGCTCCCATCGCCGACGACGTCATCGATGCCCTGCGCACGGGCGTGGAGCTCGAGGATGGCCGCACCGCGCCCGCTCAGGTACGCCGCATCGGTGGACGAGGCTCCAATCTGATCGAGCTCACGATTCACGAGGGTCGCAACCGCCAGGTGCGCAGGATGTGCCAGGCGGTTGGCCATCCGGTGCTGACCCTCCAGCGCACCAGCTTCGGGGGGCTCGAGCTGGGCGGCCTCGTGCCCGGCGCCCACCGGCGCCTCCCGGCGGCAGAGGTCGAGCGCCTGCGCGCGCTCACGCTCTGACACAATCGCCCGCCATGCGACTGTTCGCACTCCGAGGCGCCGTAAGCGTCAAGCTCAACAACGCGCAGGACATCCTCGACGCGACCAGCGAGCTGATGCGCGAGATCATGCAGCGCAACGCGCTCGAGCCGCACAACGTCGTCAGCTGCATTTTCACCGCCACCAGAGACCTCAATGCCGAGTTCCCCGCCGTCGCCGCCCGCGCCCTCGGCTTCGAGCGCGTGCCACTGCTGTGTGCGCAGGAGATCCCCGTTCCGCGCTCGATGCCACGCGTAATCAGGGTGCTGATCCACTATCACGCCGACGAGGACCACGTGCCTGCGCACGTGTACCTGGGAGACGCCCGCGAGCTGCGCGCGGATCTCAACGCGGCACAATAAGGCGGTGGCACTCGAGTTCTCACAGCGAGTTCGACGGATCCCCGTCTATCCGGCGGCGGGCGGCTATGCACAGCAGGAGCCGCTCGTGCGCCTCGCCAGCAACGAGTCGCCCTACGCGCCACTACCAGAGGTATGCGAGGCGATCGAGCGTGCCCTCGGGACGCTCAACCGCTACCCCGACCCAACCAACTCACTGCTGCGCCAGAAGCTGAGCGATCGCTACGGTGTGCCCAGCTCGCGTATCGCCATCGGCAACGGCTCCTGCGACATCCTGCTCGCCGCCGGCGAGGCGCTGCTGGACCCCGGCGCCGAGCTCGTCTATGCGTGGCCGTCGTTCTCTGTCTACCCACATCTCGCCGCTGCCTCCGGTGCGCGTGCGGTCACCGTCGCGCTCGACGAGCAGGAGCGTCACGACCTGCCCGCGATGCTGCGCGAGATCACCGTTGCCACGAGGCTCGTGCTCGTGTGCAACCCCAACAACCCCACCAGCACCGCCATCGCCCTCGCCGACATCGCCGACTTTCTAGCCGAGGTACCGCCGTACGTATGCGTGATTCTGGACGAGGCCTACTGTGAGTTCAACCTGCTCGAGGACCCCGACGCAACGCTCGAGCTGCTCGACAGCCACCCCAACCTCGCGCTGCTGCGCACGTTCTCCAAGGTCCACGGCCTATGTGGCCTGCGCGTCGGCTTCGCGCTATGTGGCTCTGAGGAACTGCCGCGCGCGCTCGACCAGGTGCGCCAGCCATTCTTCTGCAACGCCCTCGCCCAGGCCGCCGCCATCGAGGCGCTCGCTCACCAGGACGCAGTCGAGGATCGCGTTGCCCGCACCGTCGCGGAGCGCATCTCAGTCGAGGAGCGTCTGCGTGCGCTCGGCATCCAGCCCGCTGACTCGCAAGCCAACTTCTGCTGGTTTCACCTCGGCGAGGACTACGACGAGCAGGCGGTCATGCGCGGGCTGGGCGAACGTGGCGTGCTCGTGCGCGGCGGTAGCGCCCTGGGATCGGAAACACCCGCGCTACGCGTCACCTATGGGTTGCCTGAGGAGAACAGACGCTTCCTCGATGCTCTCACCGAAGTGCTCGCGCCCGCTCCCGCGCGCTGAGGCGAAGCTTGCGGGGAGACCGGTGACGCAGAGCTCGGTCGGGGGATACGTCAAATCGTCTCCTATCACTCGACTGCGCGCCCAGCGTCTGCTACAAACTCAAGTGACAGTCATGACCGCGTCCCTTTGCACATCAGCTCCCAGCTTCCCCGCAGACGCCGCGTGGCCGTCCTCATGTGCCTATTTCGCCTGGCGATTTAGCTAGGCGCTTTGGCCGTGACCCGTTCGTGAGCGGGTACCACGGCCGCATTGGGTCTCTGAAGGGAGACCAAGCGCCACCCGCCGGGGGTGTCCCATACGCCCCTCTCGCGAAGCATCAGGTGGTGAAAGCGATGCACCTCTAACATGCCCAGGCGTCAGTGAAAGGATGAGTTGATGATGATCGTCATGAAGGAGACCGCAACCGACGAGGAGGTCGAGGCGGTCGTCGAGAAGATCGAGTGTGCCGGCGCGCGTGCACATCGCATCTTGGGCGCGCGCCTGACGGTGATCGGCGCGATCGGCGACGTCGAGCAGGATGCCAACGTCGAGAGCCTCGGCCTCGAGGGCCAGCCCGGCGTCGATCGCGTGGTGGCGATCCTGAAGCCCTACAAGCTCGCCTCCGCGCAGATCACCCACGGCGAGCGCACCGTCCTCGACATCGACGGGCGCAAGGTCGGCGGGGAGAGCTTCGCCCTGATCGCAGGGCCGTGCACGGTGGAATCGCGCGAGCAGACGCTCGAGACGGCGCGCGTCGTGCGCGATGCCGGCGCGACGCTGCTGCGCGGCGGCGCGTACAAGCCGCGCACCTCTCCCTACGCATTCCAGGGGCTCGGACGGGAGGGCCTGAAACTGCTGGCCGAGGCCAAGGCCGAGACGGGCCTGCCGATCGTCACCGAGCTGATGGACATCGGCGACCTGGATCCCGTGCTGGAGGTCGCCGACGTGATCCAGATCGGCGCTCGCAACATGCAGAACTACCCGCTGCTGGCCGAGCTCGGCCGCGCCGGGCGTCCTGTTCTGCTCAAGCGTGGATTGTCAGCCACGCTCGATGAGCTGCTGATGGCCGCCGAGTACATCCTCAAGGAAGGCAACCCCAACGTGATCCTGTGCGAGCGCGGCATCCGTACGTTTGAGACCGCCTACCGTTTCACGCTCGACCTGATGGCGGTGCCCGTGCTCAAGGAGCTCTCGCACCTGCCCGTGATCGTCGACCCGAGCCACGCCGCCGGACGGCGCGATCTCGTGACGCCGCTGTCGCTGGCCGCCGCCGCGGTCGGAGCCGACGGGATCATCGTCGAGGTGCACCCCAACCCAGAGCAGGCCATCTGCGATGGGCCGCAGGCGCTGCCCACGGAAGACTTCGCTGAGTACGTGCTGGCGGTGGAACGCGCCGCGGCGCTCGCCGGCAAGGCGCTCGCAGGGAGGGCGGCTCTTGCCTGAGCTGCCCGGTGCCGGGCTGCGTCCGGCTGACTACGTCCGCGACCGGCGGATCGAAAGGGTTGTGCCGCTGCTCGCGCCCGATGCGCTGCTCGAGGAGCTGCCTTTGAGCCGCGAGCAGGCGGACGTCGTGATCCGCGGCCGCCGCGACGTCCGCGCCGTGCTGGAGGGGACCGATGGCCGGCTGCTCGCCGTTGTCGGGCCGTGCAGCGTGCACGATCCCGACGCGACGCTCGAGTACGCGGCGCTCCTCGGCCAGCTCGCACGCGATCTGAGCGGCGAGCTGTTGATCGTGATGCGCGTCTACTTCGAGAAGCCACGGACAACCACGGGCTGGAAGGGCCTGATCAACGATCCGCATCTCGACGGCTCGGGCGACGTCAACGCGGGATTGCACCTCGCGCGGCGCGTGCTGCTTGGCGTGCTCGACCGCGGGATTCCCGTCGGATGCGAGTTCCTGGACCCGATCACGCCGCAATACATCGCCGACGCCGTCTCGTGGGGCGCGATCGGCGCGCGTACGACCGAGAGCCAGATCCACCGCCAGCTCGGTTCGGGGCTGTCGATGCCGGTCGGTTTCAAGAACCGCACCGATGGCAACGTGCAGGTGGCCGTCGACGCTGTTCGCGCCGCGGCGGAGCCACACGCGTTTGCCGGCATCGATCCGAACGGCACGCCGGCGATCCTGTACACGCGCGGTAACGCGGACTGTCACATCATCCTGCGTGGCGGAAAAGGCCAGCCCAACTACGAAACCTCGAGCGTCGCGGCGGCGCTGGGGCTGCTCGACGGCGCGGGCCTGCCGACGCGCGTGATGATCGACCTCAGCCACGACAACAGCGGCAAGGACCCCGAGCGCCAGCCGCGCGTGGCAGCTGACGTCGGCGGGCAGATCGCGAGCGGCAACGACGCCATCGTCGGCGTGATGCTCGAGTCGTTTCTCGTCGCCGGCCGCCAGGATCTGCGACCCGGGCGTCGAGGTGCGCTACGGGCAGTCGATCACCGACGGATGCATCGGCTGGGAGACGACCGTCGAGGTGCTGGAGGCGTTGGCAGAGGCTGTACACGCTCGCAACGTTGCCCCAACGCAGACGGCGCAGCCCTGAGCGGATGCGGATCGCGGTCCTCGGCGTCGGCCTGATCGGCGGCTCGATCGGACTGGCCGCGCGCTCGCGCGCATCTGCGAGGGTCCGCGGCTACGACCCTGACCCCGACGTTCGCGCCCGCGCGCTCGCCCTGGGAGCGATCGACGAGCCGGCCGATGACATCGCAGGCGCCGTCGCCGGGGCCGACGTCGTGTTCGCCGCCACGCCGGTGGGGGCGCTTGGCGGAGACCGTGCGCTTGGCGCTAGAGAGCGCCGGCCCCGACTGTGTCGTCACGCGACGTCGGCTCGACCAAGCGCGTTCTCGCCGACGCCGCGTCCGATGAGCGCTTCGTTGGCGGACATCCGCTCGCGGGCGCCGAGACCGCCGGCGTCGAGCACGCACGCGAGGACCTCTTCGATGGCGCCACGTGGTACCTGACGCCCGCCCAAGGCAGCACCGCGGGCGTGCTCTACGAGCGTCTGCACCGGCTGCTCGGCCGCTTCGGGGCGCGTCCCGACGGCGATCGACGCCGAGACCCACGATCGTCTGATGGTGGGCGTGTCGCACCTGCCGCACGTGCTCGCCAACCTGCTCGTCGCCGCAGACCGCGGCGCTGCTCAGCGAGGAGTCACAACGGCTGCCCGCGGTCGGACCGAGCTTTCGCGACGCCACCCGCGTCGCCGGTGCCAATAGCGCCATCTGGACCGACATCTACATGTCCAACCGCGACGCGCTGATCGCCGGCATCGACGGGCTGGCCGGGCGTCTGGGGGAGGTGCGCGGCTGGTTGGCCGCGGGGGACGCGGATGCGGTGAGCGCCTGGAACGATGGCGCGCGCGGCGAGCGCGAGGCGCTGCTCGGCGCCGGTCTGGTCGGCGGGATGGAGGGCCAGCCGGCGCTCGAGCTACGCGTGTCCGTGCCCAACCGGCCCGGCGTGATCGCCGA
Organism: uncultured Solirubrobacteraceae bacterium; assembly: GCA_963752865.1. Classification (GTDB taxonomy): domain Bacteria; phylum Actinomycetota; class Thermoleophilia; order Solirubrobacterales; family Solirubrobacteraceae; genus Palsa-744. The sequence continues at coordinate 2,743,943 of CAVVZU010000002.1, read as the reverse complement.
GATCGCGCTCGCGCTTGGCCGTGCCGGCGTGAACATCCTCGACATGGTGCTATCGCCCTCGCAGGACAACCGCCAGGGAGTCGTCGCGCTTGTGGATCGGCGGCTCCGAGCACGCCCAGCGGGCCTGCGAGCTGATCGCCGACCTCGGCTTCCCCGTCGTGCAAGCATGAGCGCCACACGATGAACAAGCGCTTCGAGCCAGCACGCCGACTCTCAGGAAAGCTCACAGCACCCGCGGACAAGTCCATCTCCCACCGTGCCGCGCTGCTGGGCGCCATGGCCTCCGAGCCAGTGCGCATCGAGCGCTACCTGCACGCTGCCGACACCAACTCCACGCTCGACGCCGCCCGCGCGCTGGGTGCGCTCGTCGAGGTCCACGGCGATGATCTCGTCGTGCGCGGCACCGGCCTGCGCGAGGCGCGCGAGCCGCGACGAGCCAATCGACGTCGGCAACGCCGGCACGCTGCTGCGGCTACTACCCGGCTGGCTAGCCGCGCAGGAGGGGCGCTCGTTCACGCTCGACGGCGACGAGTCGATCCGGCGGCGACCGGTCGACCGCATCGCCGAGCCCCTACGGCTGATGGGCGCCGAGCTCGACGCCCGCGACGGGCGCTTTCCGCCGCTGCACGTGCGCGGTACGCGGCTGCGCGCCATCTGCTTACGAGCTCGAGGTCGCAAGCGCACAGGTCAAGTCCTGCGTGCTGCTAGCCGGGCTGGCCGCCGATGGCGCCACCACCGTGGGCGAGCCTGCCCGTAGCCGCGACCACACCGAGCGCATGTTGCTGCGCGCCGGCATCGCCATCCACCGCAACGGTCGCCACGTAACCGTCGTCAACGCCGACGAGCTGCTGCTCGAGCACATCAGGATCCCCGGCGACCCCAGCTCCGCCGCGTTCATGATCGCCGCCGGCGTGCTCGTGCCCGGCTCACGGCTTTTGATCCGTGATGTCGGCGTCAACTGGACCCGCACAGGCTTTCTGCGCATCGTCCGTCGCATGCAGGGCATCGTCCTCGGCGACCTCGAGGAGGAGACCGGCGAGCTTTCCCCCGAGGAGCCCGTCAGCGACCTCGACGTCGCCCACGGCGCGCTCGAGGCCACGATCGTGGAGCCAGATGAGGTGCCGCTGGCAATCGATGAGCTGCCGCTCGTTGCCTTGCTCGGCTGCTTCGCCGAGGGCGAGACCGTCGTGCGCGGTGCCCAGGAGCTGCGATTCAAGGAGACCGACCGGATCGCCAGCGTCGTCGATGGCCTCAGTGGCCTCGGCGCCGACATCGAGGCCACCGACGACGGCTTCGCGGTACGCGGCACCGGCGGCCTGCGCGGCGGGCAGATCGATGCCCTCGGAGACCATCGTCTCGCGATGATGGGCGCCGTCGCCGGGCTCGCCTCCAAGGAGGGAGTGGAGGTCATCGGGATGGACGCCGCCGTCGTGTCCTACCCGGGGTTCGTCGAAGACCTCGAGCAGCTGTGCTCGTAGCGATCGACGGCCCCGCCGGCGCTGGCAAGTCCACCGTCGCCCGTGCGCTCGCCCACGAGCTTGGCTTTACCTACCTCGACAGCGGCGCCATGTACCGCTGCGTCGCGTTTGCGGCGCTGGAGCGGGGTGGGGGGGAGCTGCCCGAGCAGGAAGCCTCACTCGGCGAGCTTGCACGTGCGATCACGATTGAGCTCCGCGGTGGCGCCCCGGGGGCTGAGCCGACGGCATCAGGCTCGGTAGTGCTCGACGGCCGCGACGTCAGCGAGGCGATACGCACCCCTGAGGTATCAAAGGCCGCCTCGGTCGTCGCCGCCAATCCCGCTGTGCGCGCGGCGCTCGTTGCCAAGCAGCGCCAGTTGATCGACGCCGGCAACTGGGTCGCCGAGGGACGTGACATCGGCACCGTCGTTGCCCCCGACGCCGAGCTCAAGATCTTCCTCACCGCCGACCCGCGTGAGCGCGCGCGTCGCCGCGCAGCTGAACTGGGCGCCGATCTCGAGACGGTGCTCGCCGAGCAGACAATGCGCGACGAGCGCGATAAAAGCCGAGAGCACAGCCCCTTGCAGACCGCACCCGATGCGGTCACGCTCGACACGAGCGGGCGCAGCGTCGGGGAAGTCGTAGGGGAGATCGCCGGGCTGATCGAGGGCCTCGCCTAGGAGGCTCACGCGGCCCGACGGCGTCGACTGGGCACCACCGAGGGCGGGTAAGGGGCCCGCATCTGGGCATACTGGCCCGATGAAGGTTGCCGTCGTCGGCTATCCAAACGTGGGCAAGTCCTCGCTGATCAACCGCCTCACCGGTACGCGTGAGGCGGTTGTGCACGAGCGTCCCGGCATCACACGCGACCGTAAGGAGCTCGACTGCGAGTGGAACGGGCGGAGCTTCACGCTGATCGACACCGGCGGCGTCGACTTCGAGGACGAAGATCCGCTCGCGGGGTCCATTCGCGACCAGGCGCGTGCTGGCCTGGCCGATGCGCAGGTGGCGGTGCTTGTCGTCGACGCGCGCGCCGGCGTGCGCCCCGGCGATGAGGAGATGGCGGATCTACTGCGCCGCGGCGGACTACCCACGATCGTCGCCGCCAACAAGTGCGACAGCGTCAGCGAGCTACCGCTCGCCGCCGACTTCCATCGGCTCGGGCTGGGTCAGCCGATAGCCGTCTCTGCCGCGCAGGGTCTCGGCTCGGGCGACCTCCTCGATGAGATCGTCTCGCTGCTACCAGCAGGCGATCTCGAACCGGTCGACGACACCATCCGGCTGGCCGTCATCGGCAGGCCCAACGTCGGCAAGTCCTCGCTGGTCAACCGCTTCCTCGGCGAGGAGCGGGTGATCGTCTCCGATCTCGCCGGTACCACGCGCGATGCGATCGACATGCCGCTGCTGGTGGATGGGCGCAAGCTGACCCTCGTCGACACCGCCGGGATGCGGCGACAGTCGAAGGTGGCCGATTCGGTCGAGTACTACACATCGCTACGCTCCCAGCGTGCCGCCGAGCGCGCCGATGTTGCGCTCGTCGTCTGCGATGCAAGCGACGGCGTTACCGCTCAGGATCTGCGCGTTGCCGAGCTGGCGATGAAGGCGGGTTGTGCGACTGCCATCGTGCTCAACAAGTGGGACCTGCAGGAGCACGCCGAGAGCGACGGTGAGCGCCGGCTCGATCTCGACCACGAGCGCGCGCGTGTAGCCGCAAAGCTGCGGCTGCGCCCGCGCGTGTTGACCGTCAGCGCCAAAACCGGCCGTCACGTGGCACGCCTCTTGAACGAGGCGATCACGCTCGGTGATCGCATGTCCGGACGCATCCCCACACCTGAGCTCAACCGCTTCCTCGCCGAGGCCACGCAGGCCCGCCAGCCGCCCGTCGGCACCCGCCGAGGCGCCGGCGGCCATCGCCTGAAGCTGATCTACATGGCCCAGATCGGCGAGCGTCCCCCGCGCTTTGCCATCCAGATCAACTCGCGCGCTCGCGTGACACGCGACTACGCGTACTACATCGAGAACCGTCTGCGCGCCCGCTACGGCATGGACGGTGTGCCGCTGATCATCGACTTCGTCGAGCGCGGCCAGCGCGGAGGAGCCCGTGCCGCGTAGACTTCTGCGACTTTTGCCGCGCTCGCCGGCGCCCAACCGCTACCCACTCACTTCCTGGAGTTGATTTCCAAACACATGACTGAGCTAAACGACAACGAGTTCCTGTTCACCTCCGAGTCGGTCACCGAGGGTCATCCCGACAAGGTCGCCGACCAGATCTCCGATGGGGTGCTCGACGCCGTGCTTGCCGACGAACCGTATGGCCGCGTGGCGTGCGAGACGCTCGTAAACACGGGCCTGGTGGTTGTCTCCGGGGAGATCTCCACCGAAACCTATGTAGACATCCAGGAGATCGCCCGCGAGACGATCCGCAAGATCGGCTACACCAATGCCGACCTCGGCTTCTCCGCTGACTCGTGCGCGGTGCTCAACGCGATCGACAAGCAGTCGCCGGACATCGCCCGGGGCGTCGACAAGGCCTACGAGACGCGTACCGACGCAAGCGACGAGGACGAGCTCGACGTCGCCGGCGCCGGCGACCAGGGGATGATGTTCGGCTACGCCACCGACGAGACAGAGACATTGATGCCGCTGCCGATCTCACTCGCGCACCGGCTCGCAGAGCGACTTTCCGCGGTCCGTAAGGACGGCACGCTCGACTACCTGCGCCCGGACGGCAAGACCCAGGTCAGCGTCCGTTATCAGGACGGCAGGCCCGTCGAGATCGAAAAGCTGTTGATCTCGACCCAGCACAGCGAGGGCTCCGAAGCGCAGATCCCAGACGATCTGTGGGAGCACGTCGTCGAGCCGATCCTCCCGGGCGATCTGTACGACGCGAACAAGCTACGCAGGAACTTCCTCGTCAATCCCACCGGGCGCTTCGTCATTGGCGGTCCTGTCGGCGATTGCGGGCTGACCGGACGCAAGATCATCGTCGACACCTACGGCGGCATGGCGCGCCACGGCGGCGGTGCGTTCTCCGGCAAGGACCCCTCGAAGGTCGATCGCTCGGCCGCCTACGCCGCACGCTGGGTCGCCAAGAACATCGTCGCCGCCGGCCTCGCCGGCCGCGCGGAAGTACAGGTCGCCTATGCGATCGGGGTTGCGCACCCAGTGTCGGTGATGGTCGAGACGTTCGGCACCGAGAAGGAGGGCCTCACGCGCGGCCAGATCGCACGTGCCGTCGATGCGGTCTTCGACCTGCGCCCCGGGTCCTTCCGCGAGGAGCTCAACCTGCATCGCCCGATCTACCAGAAGACCGCCGCCTACGGCCACTTTGGACGCGACGACGCGGACTTCACCTGGGAGCGCACCGACAAGGGCGGCGCCCTGCGTGCAGCCGTCGGCATCTGAGCGCACGGCACTCGCCAACGCCGTTCGGCGCCGCCTGTCGACCGTCTAAGGTCGGGGCGGTGTCGAGCATCGCCCAACTTGACGGCCCGGAGGTCGAGATCGGCGCGACGCCTACGATCGCCCAGCTCGAGCACGGTACGGGGTCGCTGATCGCACAGGTCGAACCGATAACGACGGCCCGCGCCCTGCATGGGCCGTTCGATTACCGGTTGCCGCGGGAGCTGCATGGCGATGTGGGTGTTGGCTCGATGCTCGTCGTGCCCTTCGCCGGTCGCAAGCTGCTCGGCGTAGTCGTCGGCCTCGCCGATACCAGCGAGGTAGCCGAGGAGAAGCTGCTCGCGCCCCTGCGGGCGCTGGATGAAGGCCCGCCCTCCCTAACCCCCGAGCTGGTGGATCTGGCCGAATGGATCGCCGCTGAGTACTGCACGACGCTTGCCCGTGCGCTGGGTCTCGTCTTGCCCCCCGGGGCCGCGCGCCGGCTCAGCGGGCGCAAGCGCCGTGAGGTTGCTCGCCCGCGGCATCTGAGCGTCGGTGCCCGCAGCCCCCGCGTCCCAGAGCTGACCGATGATCAGGGCACTGTGCTCGAGCCGCTGCTGCATGCACTGAATCAGCGACAGAGCACACAGCGGCTGCTGCACGGGGTCACCGGCTCGGGTAAGACCGAGGTGTATCTCCGCGCCGCCGGCGCAGCCCTCGAGCAGGGCAGAGGAGCGATCGTGCTCGTCCCCGAGATCGCGCTAACCCCGCAGATCGTCGGGCGTTTCATCGAACGCTTCGGAGAGACCGTCGCCGTGCTGCACTCTCAACTGACCCAAAGCCAACGCTACGCCGAGTGGCGGCGCTTGCGCGTGGGCGAGGCGAGGGTGTGTGTGGGACCGCGCTCGGCCGTATTCGCCCCAGTCGAGGATCTCGGGTTGGTGATAGTCGACGAGGAGCACGACGCCTCATACAAGTCCGGCGACGATCCGCGCTACGACGCGCGTGACGTTGCCGCCGAGCGTGCCCGTCGCTGTGGCGCGGTGCTGCTGCTCGGCAGCGCCACGCCGCGTGCCGAGAGCATCCAGCGTCTGCCAATAATGCGCCTTCCCCGCCGCGTGGACGGTCGACCGCTCCCAGCTGTAGAGATTTTGGACATGCGCGAGCACGCACAGGGTCTGCACCCGATCACAGCCCAGGCTCTCGCCGAGGTACGCGCCACGCGCGGCAAGGCGATCGTGCTGCTCAACCGCCGCGGCTGGTCGAACTTCCTCTCCTGCCGCTCCTGTGGGCGCGTCTGGAGCTGCCCGGAGTGCGACGTTGCGCTCGTGTTGCACCGCGCCGGTGGCTATGTCGCCTGCCACCACTGCGGTCACCGCGAGAAGGCGCCCTCGCGTTGCCCTGACTGCTCCTCGACATCGGTCGCGCGCCACGGCGCCGGCACCGAGCGTCTGCAGCACGACCTGGCACAGATCTTCGACGACGGCGGCTTCCCCGTGTTTCGGCTCGACGCCGATGTCGTCGCAGACACGAGCGATGACGAGGACACCGGCGTAGGCGCGGTCTTGCGCCGCTTCGAGACGGCGCAGTGCGGAGCCCTGATCGGTACGCAGATGGTTGCCAAGGGTCACGATTTCCCCGACGTCAGCCTCGCTGTTGTGCTGGACGCAGATGCCACCCTGCGCTTCCCTGACTTTCGCGCCGAGGAGCGGACATTCGCGCTGATCGCCCAGCTCGCCGGGCGTGCCGGGCGCGGCGGGCACGGACGCGTGCTCGTGCAGACGATCGCGCCAGAGGCCCGCGCGATCGTGCACGCCGCACAGCACGACAGCAACGGCTTCCTCGCGGGGGAGCTCGAACGTCGCCAAGCCCTACGCTACCCGCCGTTCTCGCACCTGATCAGGATCATCTGCTCCGCCGAGGAGTCAACACCTGCTCGTGCCGCTGCGCTCGCGCTACGTCAGTCGCTCGTGGAGTGCCTCGAGCAGCCCCGCGCTGATCTCCTCCAAAGCCCCGTCGTGCTCGGACCAGCCTCACTGTTCAGGCTGCGCGGGCGCGAGCGCCAGGTACTGATGGTGAAGGCCGCCGAGCGCCGTCCCGCGGTGTGGGCGGTGGGCGAGGCAGTGCGCCAGGTGGCTGGCGGGCGCGGGCACGCTGGGGTCAGCTTCAGCGTTGATGTGGACCCGCAGTAGGGCTGCAGAGCACGAGACCTTCGCGGTAAGCCCGTCGCGCAATTGGCGCTCGTTTGTCCTCTGTTCGGACATCTGGTACCTTGCCGGGCTCTCGGCGGCCTGATTTGGTGACAGCCTGGCAACGGTGGGCGCGTAGCTTTGACGGTCGGGGAAACCTGGCGTACGAGATCAGGAGCGTGAGGATGGATCCAAGTCGTGTGCGCCTCAGGATTAAGGGCTTGTGGGCGCTGTCTGCGGTGCTCGTCACGAGCGTAACGGTGATGGTGTCAGTCGCAGCCGCCGCGCCGACGCGAATCGACTACGCGCGTCTCACGCACGCCTGCCCGCCGCCGCGGGCTGGCAGCGCAACATGCTTCGCCGTCGTGCGTCAACCGGTCGCCGCTTCCGCCGCCGCCGCCGACTCGGGCGTGCACCCCTATATCGCCGGTGCTGGTGACGCCAGCTCGGGCCCGTCTGGTGGGCTCACACCCACCGAGCTGGCCACCGCCTACGGCTACGACCCAGCTGGCGGCTCGGGACAAACCGTGGCGGTCATCGATGCTTACGACGACCCCAAGATCGAAGAAGATCTGGCCGTGTTCGACAGCCACTACGGACTGGGTGAATGTACGAAAGCCAACGGCTGCTTCAGGAAGGTGAACCAGGAAGGGAGCGAAAGCCCGGGTGCCCTTCCCCCACAAGACCAAGAAGGTTGGTCACAGGAGATCTCGCTCGACGTCGAGATGGTTCGCGCCGTCTGCCGTGGATGCAAGATCCTGCTCGTCGAGGCCAAGGACGCGGACGACGAAGATCTCGCGCGAGCGGTCGACGACGCCGTTGCCCTGGGAGCCACCGAGGTGTCCAACTCCTACGGTGGGCCCGAATTGGGCTTGGACGCGGAAGAGCGGGCGGCATACAACCATCCGGGGGTCGTCATCACCGCCGCGGGCGGCGACTACGGCTATGACAACTGGAACTACCTACTGCGGAAAATCAAGCCCCCCGCCATGCCCAATGCGCCAGCCTCGCTACCGACTGTGGTCTCCGTGGGAGGTACCTCGCTCGAACTCAGCGAAAGTGGGACACGGACCAACGAGACGGTCTGGAACGACGACGGCCCCTACGACGAAAACGAACTCGGCGCCGGCTACGTCACGACCAGCGGCTGCAGCACGCTCTTCCTCGCGCAGCCATGGCAGCAGGGTGCCGCTGGCTTCTCCTCCGCTGGATGCGGCGAAAAACGGCTCTCGGTGGATGTATCCGCTGATGGCGACCCGCTGACGGGCTTTGATCTATATGACAACTTCAACTACTGCACGTCGGGCATTGAATGTAGCCATGAAGAAGTTCAGAAAGAGATCGAACGGTATGGAGGCTGGGCGACGTTCGGGGGTACCTCGCTGGGGGCGCCGCTGATTGCCTCTCTTTACGCGCTTGCCGGCGGTGCCAATGGGCTCGAGTACCCGGCGCTATCGCTCTACGGCCACCTCGGCGACGCCTCCGCGTTGTATGACGTAACCGAAGGGGGCGATGGATACTGCGACGGTGAATCCGCGCTGTTGTGCGACAAGCCAAACACAGAATTCGGCTTCGTCATGGACTGCGAAGGAACCAGTGCGTGCGATGCGCGTCCGGGCTACGACGGGCCGTCAGGCGTCGGTACGCCAAACGGACTGGCAGCGTTCAAGCCGCTCCTCCCGACCGCGGCGATCACGCCACCCAGCTCGGCGCATGCAGAAATCCCCGTCGGCTTCAGCGCCAGCAGGTCGACTGATCCCTACCCGGGAGGCAGTGTTACGAGCTATTCCTGGAGCTGGGGTGACGGCTCGGCGACCAGTAGCGGTGTCGCTCCTACGCACACCTATGCGGTACCCGGCGAATACACGGTCACGCTCACCGTCACCGACAACTACGGTCTCACGAGCCTCCAGGTGACGCAGTTGGTGAATGTTGTTGCGCGGACCGCGAAGGAACTCCACGAAGAAGCAGAAGTCAAGAAGCACGCGGAAGAAGAAGTCGCCGCGAAGAAGAAGGCTGAAGAAGAAGCGTCGGCCAAGCTGAAGAAGACGGAAGAAGAAGCGGCAGCCAAGCTGAAAAAGCTGGAAGAAGAAGCAGCCCCGACGGGAGCGCAAGAAGTAACCCTGACGAAAGCCGAACACGAAGCGGAAATTAGGACACTGGATGAAGAGCTCACGGCCGCGATAAAGAAGCTCGAAGGGGAAGCCGCCGCTGCCGCCGCAAAGCGTCACCAGGAAGAAGAAGCCGCGAAAATCCAAGTGCTCGGCATCCAGGAAGCCTCGCCTGATGTAGCTCTTGCGAGTAAGCCGCTGCGAGCAAATGCCTCGGGTGCAGTGATCATCAAGATCAGCTGTCCGGTCGGTGACGCCAAGTGCGTGGGCAGTTTGACATTGCGCACACAAAAAGCCGTCACCTCCACCGTCGCAGGCAAACCTAAGGCAAAGCCCGTCGTGCTCACGCTCGGTAGCGCCGCGTTTACGATCGCTGGGGGCAAGGTCGTGACTGTCGTGCTGCATCTGTCGGCCAAGGTGCGTGCGCTGCTTGGGCGCTTGCTCGCGCTGGGCGTACGGGTAATGCTCGTGGCTCACAACCCCGGGGGGGCGAGCCATTCAGGGCAAGCGATCACGACGCTGCTGGCACCCAAGGCATCACACGGCGGGCATTAGCCGACGGTCCTGCGCCCGGCTGGGTTGCCGTCACGCGGCTGTCGCTCGGCGCATGCCGCTTTTGAGTCGGTACGTCGGTACGCCAAGCTCGCTATGGCTCATAAACTGGTCGCACGATGACATCTGACGACAGCCCAGCTGAGCACGAGGACTCGATCGAGCTTCCCGCGCCGGCCTCCGAGCAGGACGACGTGGAGGTCGAGCGCGAGCAGGATGCGCCCGAGGCGACCGAGCTCGACCCCGAGACGCGTGCCCGTCGTGACGCCGCCCTGCTTCATGTGCGCAAGTTCGGCGACCCCGTCCTCCGCGCCACCGCGCTGCCCGTCGAGCGCTTCGACGAGGAGCTCCAGGCCGAGGTGGAGCGCATGGGGGAGCTCATGCACGACGCGCTGGGGGTCGGACTGGCCGCCACGCAGCTGGGTGTGCTGCATCGCGTGCTCGTCTACAAAGCCTATGTCGATGACCCGGTCACAGCGCTCGTGAACCCCGTGATCGAGTGGGCCAGCGAGGAGCTCGAGCTGGGCGATGAGGGATGCCTGAGCCTGCCCGGCGTGCACGTGGAGGTCGAGCGCCACGCGCAACTGCGGGTACGGGCACGCGATCATGCCGGCGAGGAGCTGGAGGTCGAGGCAGAGGGCCTGGAGGCTCGCGTGATCCAGCACGAGGTCGACCATCTCAACGGCGTGCTCATCCTCGACCACATCTCCCGCCAAGCACGCAAGGAGGCGATGCGCGCGATGCGCGAGGCCCAAGAGGCGGCCGCGGATCGCTCCGCCGATGCCGCATAGCGCCCGCGACGGGGCCCTGGCACGTTGAGCACCGTCTTCATCGGCACCAGCGAGTTCGCCGCCGCCGTGCTCGAGCGCCTCGCTCGCAGCGACGCTCACCGGCCCGCGCTCGTCATCACACGCCCCGATCGGCCCAGTGGCCGGGGCCGGCGCATGACCTCGCCGCCCGTTGCCACCAGCGCACATGCGCTCGGCATCCCACTCGAGCAGCCCCAGAACGTCAACGACGAGCACGCCAGGGAGCGGATCGCGCAAGCCTCACCACGTGTGGTCGTCGTGTGTGCATTTGGCGCGCTCATCAAGGAGCCGCTGCTCTCAGAACACGAGATGCTCAACGTCCACCCCTCGCTGCTGCCGCGCTGGCGGGGCGCCGCGCCGGTCGAGCGGGCGATCATGGCGGGAGACACACAGACCGGTGTCTCCATCATGCGCCTGACCGCAGGGCTCGACAGCGGCCCCGTATGCCTCGCCGATGTCGAGCCGATCCGCCCCGATGACACCTACGGCTCGCTTGCCGCGCGTCTACAGGAGCTGGGCGGCGAGCTGCTCGTGCGCGCCCTCGATCAGTCACCGCCGTTTCACGAGCAGCCCGAGGACGGTGTCACCTACGCAGAGAAGCTCGGCCCGGAGGACCGCCTGCTCGACCCATCGCGGCCTGCCGTCGAGCTCGAGCGTGTCGTGCGGGCGCTGCAGCCGCACATCGGCGCGCGCGTAGCCCTCGCTGATGGCAGGCTGCTCGGGGTGCACCGTGCGGCGCTCGTCGACGAAGCCTCGCACGGGCGCTACGCGCCGACCGAGCGCGACGGCCGACTGCTGCTCGACTGCAAACCCGGCGTGCTCGAGCTGCTCGTCGTGCAGCCGCCCGGCGGACGCGCGATGGAGGCTTCCGCGTATCTACGCGGCCACGGGCTGTCCGAGCGGGGGTAGGCGCTTGCGCGGATACCGGGCGTGGGCAGCGCTCATCTACGGGCAGGGCGGCGGTAGGCGCTGACATACGGTGGCGGTGCGATCCCCGCCGGGAGCCGCCCATCCGGCTCGGGGGCGCCGGCACTGGTGATGAGCGGGATGACGCCCGCCCACGTGGGCAGCGCATAGTCCTCCTCGTCATCCATCGGCCCGCCGCCGCGAGCCTTCGCCGAGGCCTCATCGATGGCCAGCGCCAGCACCGACGTCGCCTTCAGCTCGTTCTCCGTCGGCGCGCGCACGTCCGCCAAGCGGCCCGGAACGATGTGCTCCACGATCGCCTCCAGTGCCGCCCGCTTCTCCCGCGGATCCTCCACCAGCGTGGCTCCTCCGATCACCATCGCCGAGCGATAGTTGGCCGAGTGGTGCATCGCCGCGCGGGCGAGCACCAGCCCGTCGATCAACGACACCGTCAGACACGCAGGTGCGCCCGAGGCGAGCGCCCGCAAGGTGCGGCTGGCGCTCGACCCGTGGCAGTACACGACGTCGCCCCTGCGCGCGTGCAGCGTGGGGATCACAAACGGCTGGCCCTCGTCGTCGACGATGCCCAGGTGCGCGATCAACGCCTCGTCCAGGATCGCATCGATCACCGCACGGTCATAGCTGCCCCGTTCGCGCTTGCGGCGCACCCTCACACGCTCGGACGGGGCCGCGGCCGGGGTCGCTTCAGCTGGCTGCAATGGGGACACGACGTCCTCCTCTCAAGATTAAATCTGTAATAGTACAGAACAATGACTGAGCTAAAACAGTATCGCTTCAAGGCGCGCGGTGCAGCAGAGCTAGTCCGCGAGGTCGAGTCAGCAGTTGCCAGCGGCGCCCTCACACCGGGCCAGCCGCTGCCCTCCGTGCGACGACTCGCCGCAGATGTCGGTCTCAGTCCCGTCACCGTCTCCGGTGCGCTCGCTGAGCTACGCCGACGCGGAGTTGTGCAGAGCGAGCCACGGCGCGGCACCCGCATTGGCCAAGGGCCCCCAATCGGGTCCTTCCGTGCGCCGCTACCGGTGCCCCCCGGCGCCCGCGATCTCTCCCGCGGCAACCCCGACCCGGCGCTGCTGCCAGACCTCGCCCACGCGCTCGCGCGTGTGCAGCTGCCCGTGCGCCTCTACGGCGAGCCGCAAGCACTGCCAGAGCTCGTCGAGCTGGCCCGCGAGCAGCTGCGCACGGACGGCGTCCCTGGAGATGATCTATGCATCCTCAGCGGCGCCATGGACGCGATCGAGCGAGTGCTCCAGGCACATCTGCGCCCCGGCGACCGCGTGGCCGTCGAGAACCCCGGCTACGCCGCGTTGTATGACCTGCTCCGCGCCCAAGGCCTCGCGCTCGAGCCAGTCGCGCTCGACGAGCACGGCATGCTCGCCCACAGCCTCCACGAAGCGCTCAGCCGCGGCGCCACCGCCGTCGTCATCACCCCCCGTGGCCAGAATCCCACCGGCGCCGCACTCGACGCCGCGCGGGCAAACGAGCTGGCCGCCGTACTCGCCGAGTTCCCGCGCACGCTGCTGATCGAAGACGATCACCTTGGGCCCGTCGCCGGCCGCAAGCTGCACAGCCTGCTCGCCGCCGGTGCCCGCCCACAGCGCTGGGCGGCTACCCGCTCCGTCGCCAAGGCACTCGGGCCCGACCTGCGCCTCGCGATACTCGCCGGCGACACCCACACCATCGCCCGCGTACAGGGCCGCCAGCAATGCGGGCCCGGCTGGGTCAGCCACATCCTGCAGCGTCTCGTGCTCGGACTCTGGAGCGATCCCTCCGTACACGAGCGAGTTGAGCAGGCAAGCGCCACCTACACGCAGCGGCGCGAGCAGCTACTGGAAGAGCTAGCCGGCGTCGGGATCGAGGCCCACGGCGCATCCGGCTTGAACGTGTGGATCCCCGTACCCGAGGAAGCACACGCGGTGGGAGCGCTGATGCAGCGCGGTTGGGTACTCGCCCCGGGAGCCCCCTATCGTCTGGGAGGCTCTCACCCGGGCATCCGCGCCACCACCGCAACCCTCACACAGCCAGAGGCCGCGCGGTTTGCCGGCGATCTCGCCGACGTACTCGCCCCAACCGGGGTCGCTCGCAGCGGATAGCCCATCATGCCTCCCATGCCCAGCCCCTCCCTCACCACGATCGCGCCCGCCCGCGCATGCGCCTACACCGTCCTGCGACGCGTGTTCGAGCAGGGCGCCTATGCTGACCGAGCGCTCACCGCCGCGGCCGCCGAGCTCGCCCCGCGCGACCGCGGCCTCGCGATGCGCCTGGCCTACGGTGCAGTCCAGCGCAAAGGCACGCTCGACCACCTCATCGAAGCACTCGCTGAGCGTCCCGTTTCCGCGCTCGACCCGCCGCTCGTGGCCGCGCTTCGCATCGGTCTGTACGAGCTGCTCTATCTGCGCGGCGCGCCCGACTACGCCGTCGTCGCCGATGCCGTAGAGCTCGCCAAGTCAGGCGCCCGCGGCGGTCACGGGCTCGTCAACGCCGTGCTGCGCCGCGCCGCCCGCGAGGGGCCCGACGCGCTGCTCGCCACGCTCAGCGACGCCACCCCCCAGCAGGCTGCCATCAAGCACTCCCACCCCGAGTGGATCGCCCAGCTTTGGTGGGACTCGCTCGGCGCCGACGATGCCCGCGCGCTGATGGCCGCCGACAACGAGCCGCTGGAGGTCGCGCTGCGCGCCAACACGCTCCTCAGCGACGTCGACGAGCTCGCCGCGCGGCTCCCCGTACGCACACACCGCGACCCCCACATTCCCGAGGCGCTCGTGCTCGAGGAGCCGTTCGACGTACACGGATCTGAGCTATGGAAGGCAGGCGCATTCCACGCGCAAGCACGCGCAGCCATGCACGTCGCGCGCACGCTCGATCCCGCACCCGGCGAGCGCGTGCTCGACCTCTGCGCGGCCCCGGGCGGCAAGAGCACGCACCTCGCCGCGCTGATGCAAGCCCGTGGCGTTGTCCACGCCGTTGAGCGCAACCCGCGCCGCGCCGGCAGCCTCGTGCGCACCGCACAGCGCCTGCACGCCGCCAACGTGATCGTCGAGGTCTCAGACGCCGAGCAGTTCTCCCGCGCCGGACGAGACCCGGAGATGGCCGTCTTCGACCGCGTGCTCGTCGATCCACCATGCTCAGGGCTCGGCACGCTGCAGGCCCGCGCCGATCTGCGCTGGCGCGTCAGCCCCCGGGCAATCGAGGAGATGGTCGCCGTGCAGAGCAAGATCCTCGCCGCCGGAGCCGATGCCCTCCGTCCGGGAGGCGTGCTTGTCTACTCTACGTGCACCATCTCAACAAATGAGAACGAGCACCTGATCGCCGCCTTCCTCGACTCCCACACCGAATTCGATCTCGCAGGCACAGTGGTGACGCTCCCGCACCGCGACCACACCGCCGGCTTCTACATCGCGCGGCTGCGCAAGAGCTGACCGATGGCCGACGAGCCGCAAACTCCGGCCAAGGCCGCCATCGACCTCGGGCCGCAGTGTCCCAACTGCGGCGAGCCATGGCTGCGCCCCAGCAACCTGCCCGGGCGCTACCGCTGCGTGTACTGCCTACATCGCTTCGAGCTCACCTCCGTGTGCCCCAACTGCGGCGAGCACTCAACCATCGTCAGGATGTCCTCCACCGCCATCATGAAGTGCAACAACTGTGGTGACTCCATGCTGCAAGCGGTATGAGGCACGTATGAGCGACGTGGCCCGCGGACTGCTGCGCGACGTGCAGGTGGCGCCCTCGATCCTGTCGGCTGACTTTGGGCGGCTGCGCGAGCAGGTGCGCGAAGTGCTCGACGCCGGCGCGCGCGTCATCCACGTGGATGTCATGGACGGGCACTTCGTGCCGCCGATCACCATCGGCCCGCTCATCGCCGCTTCGATCGCCGACGAGGTCCACGCGGCGGGCGGGATGCTCGACCTGCACCTGATGATCGAGCGCCCCGAGCGGCAGGTGGGCGAGTTCGTCAAGGCCGGCGCCGACTCGATCACCTTCCACGCCGAGGCCACACCGCACATCGCCTACACCGCCAACCTGATCCGCGAATCGGGCTCATGCGCCGGCTTGGCCATCAACCCCGGGACCGCTGTCGGTGCGCTCGCCGAGGTGACTCACGCGATCGACATGGCGCTGTGCATGACCGTCAACCCCGGCTGGGGCGGGCAGCCGTTCATCGAGCACTCGCTCGAGAAGCTCCCTCGCGTGCGGGGGATCGTCGGCGCGGACGTCGCAGTCGAGGTCGATGGCGGCATCGAGCCACTGAGCGCTCCTGCCTGTTTGGAGGCCGGCGCCAACATATTCGTAGCCGGCTCCGCGATCTTCTCCGCCGCCGACCCCGCCGACGCCTACCGTGCGATCGCTGCGTCCGTCGACGCTGCCGACCCGCTCTCGGACTGAATCGAGTCCCAGCCGCCGGCCCTCGTGCCGCGGCGGTAGAGCAACCCCAACAGCAGCGCCAGCAGCGCCGTCGCACCCGCATAGCCGATCTCCGCGCGCAGCAGCTGTTCGCCGATCGGCGCGGTCAACATCCAAGCAAGGAACGCCGCCGCCGCGCACACCCAGCAGCCCGCCGCCGCCCGTGCGCGGTCGCGTGCGAGGGCCGCCTGGTTGAGCGCGCCCGAAGTCAGGTGCAGGCCCATGCCCACACCGATCAGGGCCAGGCCGTAGCGGTTGTAGGGGAACACCTGTCCGAAGAACACGTGCTCCAGCGCGAACGGCCCGATCGCCAGCAGGCCCAGCGCCACCACTGCCGCGAAGCCGGCGATCGCGAGGATCGTCACGCGGATCGCCCGAGCGAACGCGTCGTGTCCGTCGGTCGCCTCAAGGCCCGTCAAATGCGGTAGCAGCGAGGTCTGGATCGCCTGGAACAGCTGCAGTGGCGCCCGCGCGATCAACAGCACGTTGAACACAATGCCCGCCAGCGCGCCGTTGTGCGAGGTCGCATCGACCGTCAGCACCGCCGCGTTCAACAGCGTCTGCTCGGAGAGCATGATGCTCGAGACCCACACCGCGAAGCCACCGCCCCGGCGCAGCGAGAGATCGTCGTGGGCGGCCAGCTCCTGCACTCCCTCCGTTCCCGGCCCCGCCAGCGCCGCGTCCGCCTCATCCACCGTGATCAGCGTCCCGCCCGCCGGTGCCTTCTCCTCGGCCAGCGCCTCTTCGAGTGTCCCGCCGGTACCGTCGCTCGTCCCGCCGTCGCGCCGTGAGCGCTCGCGGCGAGTGCTCGCGAATGCCACCGGCACAACCACCAGCGACACAAACGGCGCCGCCGCGATGCCCAGCGCCACCGCCGTCTGCCCGCTCGCGATCCCCAGCGCCACCGCGATCGCAAAGCTGATGCGCGAGGTCGACTCCATCAGCACGAGGCCGCCGAACAGGCCGAAGCGCTGATGCCCAGCCAGCCAGCCGCGCGCGAAGTAGCTCGCCGCGTAAGCCAATGTGCCCACCACGAGGACGTCGTAGAGCGCACCCTGGCCTTCGAACACCTGGTTCACCAGTTTTCCGTGCAGGACTAGCGCCACCACCAGAAAAGTCAGCGCGAAGCCAGCCTGGATCAACATCGGCACACGCAGCGTGTGCTCAGCGTGGCCGCGCGCGCGGCGTTCGGCGATCGTGCGCGAGAGCAGCTGTTCGATCGGCCGGTAAATCACCGAGATGATCACGAACATCACCGACCACAGGACGTCCAGCAGCTTCGCCGATTCTTCGCCCAGCACGTGGCTCGCGATCGAGAAATACGCAAACGTCAAAAGGCCCGTCGAGGCGATCCCAATCGACAGGATCCGCGCGCCGGAGCCGTAGGAACGCTGGCCGGCGCCGGCGGGCGTGGGGCCGGCCTTGCCCGCGCTAGAGGCGGACAAGCAACATCGTCCAGGGGAACGGCGAGCGGACCTCCACGACCTTGCCGTGGCGCGCGAGCAACTGCGTGAACGACCGCCTGGACCAGTGGTTGAGGTGTCCCGGGGTATTGCCCAGCGCCGGCCAGTACGCGCCGCGCGCCATGTTCAGCATCCGCCACAGCGGCTCGCGGGGGACCGACACGAGCAGATGACGCTCAGCACAGCGGGCCATCTCGCCGACCGTATGCTCGGGGTCGGGCACGTGCTCGAGCACCTCAATCGCACTCGCGAGGGCGAACTCGCAATCCGCGAACGGCAGGTTCGCAGCCTCCATCACGCGGTACTCCAGGTTCGGCGCCTGGCGCTCGGCCCAGCCGGCCTGGATCGACTCCTCCTCCAGGTCGATGCCCACCACGCGCGCCGCGTCAGCCGGATTGCGCGCGGCCAGCCGCTGCGCCCATTGGTGCACCAGCACCCCCTCGCCGCAGCCCACATCCAGCAGCGAGCTCGGCGCCGCCAGCTCGAACAGCTCATCCAGGTCGCGCTCGAAACCCGCCATCAGCCGGCGCACCACCGGGTTGGTGGAGCCGTACTTGTCGTAGGTGTTGCCGGTGACGATGCCGTCGTCTGAGACCGTCACGCCGCTCATGGAGCCTCTTTCAGGAAGCTCACAGCCGCACCGCCTCGCCCGGACGCTCGGACTCGGCCTGCTCAACCCGAGGATCCAGCGCCGGGACGCTGCCCGGCTGAACGTGTTCGTAGTGCGAGGGCTCGACGCCGATCTGCAGCTCGATCCGCCGCACCCGCTCGTAAGTGCGCTGCGTCATCACCCGCTGCGCTGCCAGCAGATCGCCGATCACGCCCAGCGCCCACAGCACCACCGCCGCCATGAACAACACCGCCCCCAGGATCAGCGACTGCACGTGGCCCTTGCCATTGCCTTCCGCGTAGGCGACCACGAAGCGAATCCAAACCCCGGCCGCGGCGAGACCCATCAGCAGCGCGAGGCTCCAGAACACACGCAGCGGCTCGTACTGGGCGTAGATGCGGAAGATCGACAGCGAGTTGCGCCGCACATAGGAGCCCATCGACGGGAACAGGCGCGACTCGCGCGTCTTCGGGTTGGTCCGCACCGGCACGTGGTCGACAGCAACGAGCAGCTTGCCCGCCTGGATGATCGTCTCGAGCGTGTACGTGAACTTCGAGACCACCATCATCTGGATCGCCGCCTCGCGGTTGTACGCGCGGAAACCGGATGTCGTGTCCGGCACAGAGGTCGAGGACGCCTGGCGCACGACCCACGAGCCGAGCCGCTGCAGGGTCTTCTTCAGCGGCGAGAAGTGCTCGATGCCGCCGACCTCGCGGTCGCCCACGACCATGTCCGCGTGCCCCTCGAGGATCGGCCGCACGAGCTTCGCGATGTCCGGGCCGTAGTACTGATTGTCGGCGTCGGTGTTCACGATCACGTCGGCCCCGAGCTTCAGCGCCGTGTCGATCCCCGCCTGAAAGCCAGCGGCCAGGCCCTTGTTGTTCGTGAGGCGCACGAGATGGTCGACGCCGTGTGCACGCGCGACCTCGACCGTCGCGTCCGTCGAGCCGTCGTCGACCACCAGCCACTCCACCTGATCGAAGCCGTCCACCACGCGCGGCAGGTCCGCGAGCGTCTGCGGCAGTTGCTCTGCCTCGTTGAAGCAGGGGATCTGGATGATGAGCTTCATGGCCTCAGGTTAGTGTCCCAAGTCGATGCACAGCGCGATGCTCACCCGGCGCAGGCCGGGCTCGATCCAACTGACGCGCCTGCGCGCCGTCTCGCCGGGCAGCTGGGCGGTGCTTGCTTTCGCGGTCATGTGCGTGGCGGCGCTGATCGGCTACTTCGCCTTCCCCACCTATCCCACCTACGACTCCTTCTACGCGCTGTTGTGGGGTCGCGACCTGCTGCACCTGCACCTGCCCGACTTCCGTGTCTACCGCGGGCCGACCGAGCATCCGCTGGCGATCGCGTTCGGGATGCTGTGCTCGATCTTCGGACAGGGTGGCGCGCGCCTGATGGTGCTTGGCTCGATCGCCTCCTTCGTGGCTGCCGTCGCGGGGATGTACCGGCTGGGGCGACTCTGCTTCGGGCCCGTCGTCGGCGTGGTCGCGGCGCTGTTGCTGCTGAGCCGCTTCTTCATCGAGAACCTCGCTGCCCAGGGCTACCTCGACATCTCCTACGTGGCGCTGATCGTATGGGCGGTCGTATTCGAGGTCGAACATCGCCGCCGGGGGACGCTCGTCTTCCTGACGCTCGCCGCCGCCGGCCTGCTGCGCCCCGATGCGTGGGTGCTCAGCGGCGTCTACTGGCTGTGGTGCTCCTGGCGTGCGGATAACACCACTCGTGCCAAGTACCTGGCGCTGGCAGCGATCGCGCCGCTCGTGTGGGTCGCCCTCGATTGGATCGTCACCGGTGACCCCCTGTACTCGCTGAGCTCCACAGCCGGGCTCGCGGCCGAACTCGAACGCACGCAGGGATTCGGCAGCGTGCTCGGGTCAGTGTGGAGCTATGGCGTGCGGATCGACAAGCTGCCGGTGCTGCTCGGAGGCCTGCTCGGCATCGGGCTGTCCGTGTGGATGGCCCCGCGGCGCGCGCTCGTGCCGCTGGCTACGTTCGTGGTGCTGCTCGGCGTGTACGTGGCCGAGGGCGCAGTGGGCGCGTCTGTCGTCGATCGCTATCTGATGGGCGCCGCCACGGCGCTACTGCCGTTCTGTGCGGTCACCATCGGCGGCTGGGCGATGCTCGAGCGAGGCTCGCGTCTGCGCCAGGCGTGGATCGCCGCGGCGGTGGTGCTCGTCATCTACGGCGGCGCCTCAGCCGCGAGCACGCTCAGCCTCTCGAGCCTGCGCACCACGCTCGCCGAGCACAAGGAATTCCACGAGGGACTCGCCCTCGCGCTGCGTGATCCCAAGGTGAAGGAAGAACTACGCCGCTGCCCGCTCGTGAGCCTGCCGGACAACAAGCTGATCCCCGACGCCCGCTGGATCCTCGACACGACCAGCCAACGGGACATCGTCGCCCGCAGCCAGGCGCGTGCCGACGCCGAGCACGGCGATCCCGAGCTCGAGCGGCGCATCCATGCCGGCAGCATCGCCGTCTACCCACTGGGCAGCGCCGTGTTCGTCGATGCGATCGTCGACGTCGGCGACCAGCCGAGCGACCAGATCCCGCCGACCGGCTTCAAGCGCATCTACTCGAGCAGCCTGTACGCCGTATATGGCAACTGCTGAGCGGACCGACGAGGGGGGCTTGCCCGCGGCGCCCACGCCGCCCACGTCGCACGCGTCCCGTCGCTGGGTGTGGCCGGCGCTCGGTGTCGTGCTGCTCGGCGGCCTCGGCCTGCGGCTGTGGGGGGTCAGGCAAGGGCTGCCCTATGCCTACAACGCCGACGAGGCCGACCACTTCGTGCCGCACGCGATCAAAATGTTCGTGCAGGGCACGCTCAACCCGCACTACTTCGCCAACCCGCCCGGCTTCACGTATGTGTTGCACTGGCTGTTCGCCCTCTGGTACGGAGGCGCGAACGGCGCCATACGCGCGTTTGCGCTGCACCCCGAAGCGGTGTACACGCTCGCGCGCGTCGCCTCCGCGGTACTGGGAACGATCGCGCTGTGGCTCCTATATCTCACCGGGGCGCGGCTTTGGAACAGGGCGGTCGGGCTGCTTGCGGCCGCGGTCGAGGCGGTCGCGTTCCTGCCCGTGTTCTATGCGCATCTCGCGCTCAACGACGCGCCCACGCTCGCGCCCGCGACGCTGTCGCTGCTCGGCACCGCCGGGGTACTCAGGAAAGGTCGCGCTCGCGACTACCTGCTGGCCGGCGTCGGGCTGGGACTCGCGTGCGCCACCAAGTACACCGCCGGCATTGTGCTCGTGCCACTGCTCGTGGCGGTTCTCGCCCGCTACCTCGACGGCGGCAAAGCCGTGGTGTGGCGCTCGCTCGCCGGGCTGGCATTCGCCGGCCTCTGCGCGCTGGCCGCCTTCTTCATCGCCAACCCATACGCGCTGCTCGACTACAGCGCCTTCCACGGCGAACTCGTCCACCAGTCGACGCTGTCGGCCGAATCCCTGGGCAAGCTCGGTGCGCCCAAGGAAGGCGGCCTCGTCTACTACCTGTGGTCGTTCACCTGGGGGCTCGGCTGGGGGCCCTCGCTGGCGGCGCTCGGCGGCGCCCTCGCGGTCTGGCGCAGCGAGCGCCGGCCCGGCTGGCTGCTGGTTCCCGCCGCGCTCATCTTCATCGTCTTCATGGGGCTGCAGGGTCGCTACTTCGGGCGCTGGCTGATGCCGATCTTCCCAGTGATATGCCTGTTGGCAGCGTTCTTCGTGGTGCAGGCGATCGACTGGTGCGCCCGCGCTCAGGGCGGACAGACAATGCGCGGCGTGCTGGCCGCACTGCTCGTCGTGGCGCTGCTCATCCAGGGGCTCGTCTACAGCGTGCACTCCGGCATCGTGCTCTCCCGTGCCGACACCCGCAACCTCATACGCCAGTGGATGCTCGCCCACATACCCGCCGGCGCAAAGATCGTCGCCGAGCCGGTCGAGCCCGAGGAATGGGCACGCGAAGTTATCTCCGGGCGCTCGACCGGACATAACCCCATGCGCTGGCAGCTGTATCCGGCGCTGTTCCGGCGGATCACCTCAAGCGGCGCGATCGCCCCCGACTACATCCGTCCACCAGTCGGCCTCGAGAACTACGAGACGACCCTGTACCCAGCCCTGATCGACTTCTATGAGCGCGAAGGCTTCTGCTGGGTGATCACCGGCTCGACCGAGTCCGGGCGTGCGTTCGCCGACCGCAAGGCTGTTCCGGGCGCGATCGCCTATTACCGCAAGCTCGCTCGCGACGGCGAAGTCGTCTACCGCGCCTCGCCCTACGAACATGGTCAAAGTCCGGTCGCTTTCAACTTCGACTGGAGCTTCGACTACTACCCGCTGGCCTACGAGCGCCCGGGACCGCAGATGACGATCTACCGGCTGCGCGCGGGACGCTGCAAGACCTGAGCCCGGCCCGTGGCCTGGCGAGGGTTATCCTGGAAGTCGATATGCCCACATCGATCGAGACCGACGAGGTATGGCTGGCGCGGGCCATCGAGCTCGCGCGCAGAGGCTCCGGGGTGACCAAGCCGAACCCTGTCGTCGGCGCCGTCATCGCCCGTGACGGCGAAGTTCTCGGTGAGGGTTGGCATCAGGAATACGGAGCGGCCCACGCGGAGGTAAACGCGATCGAGGCGTGTGGTCTCGCGGACCTCGCCGGGGCGACGCTGTACGTCTCGCTCGAGCCCTGCTGCCACGAGGGCAAGACGCCGCCCTGCACCGAGGCAATCATCCAGGCGGGCATACGGCGAGTTGTCGTTGGCTCCGACGACCCCACCGAGAAGGCATCCGGGCGCGGCCTCGGGATCCTTCGCGACGAGGGCGTCGAGGTGGTCCTCGCCAGCGGCGAGCTGGCAGCCAGCGCGCGGCTGCTCAACCAGGCGTTTCGCAAGCACGCGCGCGTCGGGCGCCCATGGGTGTTGTTCAAGTCGGCGATGACACTCGACGGCAAGGTCGCAACCCGTACCGGCGACTCCAAGTGGATCAGCGGCGAGCAGAGCCGCGAGCTGGCCCACCGCTGGCGGGCCTCGGTGGACGCTGTCGTCGTGGGTATCGGCACCGCGCTCGCCGACGACCCGCAGCTGACCGCCCGTCCCGACGGACTGCCCGCAGAGCCGCTCTCCCAGCCGCGGCGCGTGGTCTTCGACTCGCTCGCACGTCTGCCGCCGAGCTCCCAGCTGGTCGCCGCCGCCGCTGAGATACCGCTGACGATCGTCGTCTCCCGGGCAGCCGCGCGCGCGGACACAGACGCCCTGGAAGCAGCCGGTGTGCAGGTGATCGTGGCGACCGGGGAAAACGAGCCGGCGCGAGTCCGCTCAGCGCTCGACCAGCTCGGGACGATGGGGGTGGCATCGGTGCTGCTCGAGGGTGGGCCACATCTCGCCGGCGCGTTCCTCGACGCCCAGGAGATCGACGAAATCCGCCTGTTTCTGGCGCCGCTCCTACTCGGCGGCAGCGCCGCTCGCGACCCGCTCGAGGGAGAAGGAGTCGAGCGCATCTCCGAGGCGCTACGAGCGCTCTCCTTCGGCTGCGAGAGCGTCGGCGAGGACATACTCATCTCAGCGCGCCTGCACGAGTGGTGACCGATGGGCACACATGGCGGCGCAGAGCGTTGTCCTCAGTCGCTCGTGTGCCGAGCACACTTCGCTCCCTGCGTCCTAGCTCTGCTTGCCCTGCGTGCCCATCGGCGCCGGACGGAGATTTGACGGAATGTTCACCGGCCTGATCGCCGACCTCGGTACCGTCACTGCGTTGGACCGCGACGATGCCGGCGCGCGAATCGAGATAGCCACAGGGCTCGCCTCGCAACTCAGCGAGGGCGACTCGATCGCGGTCAACGGCGTGTGTTTGACAGCCACTGAGATCGGCGAGGTGAGCTTCCAGGCGCAGGCGATGATCGAGACGCTCGAGCGTTCCTCTCTCGGCGGCCTCACTGACGGCTCGCATGTGAACCTCGAGCTGCCGCTACGCGCCCGGGATCGCCTCGGCGGCCACGTCGTGCAGGGTCACGTCGATGGGACCGGCACGGTCAGTGCCGTGCGCGATCAGGGCTTTGCGCTCGTGCTCGAGATCGAGCTCGAGCCAAGGCTCATGCGCTATCTCGTCGAGAAGGGCTCTGTGACGGTCGACGGTGTGAGCCTGACGATCAGCGCGCTGGGCGAGGATGGTTTCTCCGTATCGTTGATTCCCGAGACTCAAGAGCGAACCAGCCTCGGCACGATCGCAGAGGGTGCGATCGTGAACATCGAGGTGGATGTCCTTGCCAAGCATGTCGAGCGGCTGATCAACTACAAGGTGGGCATATGAGCGACTCTCAAACCACAACTCCGTTCGCGACGATCGAGCAGGCGATCGAGGACATCCGCGAGGGCAAGATGGTTGTTGTCTGCGACGACGAGGACCGCGAGAACGAGGGCGATCTGACGATGGCGGCGCAGTTTGCGACGCCGGAGGCGATCAACTTCATGGCCAAGGAGGGGCGAGGGCTGATCTGTCTGTCGCTCACAGCCGAACGCTGCGACGAGCTGAAGCTCGACCTGATGTCCGCGAAGAACGAGTCGCCGTTTGAAACCCCCTTCACCGTCTCAGTGGAGGCGCGCGAGGGCGTTACCACCGGCATCTCCGCGCACGACCGCGCCCACACGATCCAGGTCGCGATCGACCCCGAGAGCCGTCCCTCGGACCTCGTGCAGCCCGGACATGTGTTCCCGCTCAAGAGCCGTGCCGGCGGTGTGCTCGAGCGCGCCGGCCAGACTGAGGCAGCGGTCGATCTCGCACGGCTCGCGGGGCTGAACCCCGCGGGTGTGATCTGCGAGGTGATGAACGACGACGGCACGATGGCACGGGTCCCGGAACTGGCCGAGTACTGCGCCCGCCACGGCCTCAGCATGATCACCGTCGCCGATCTGATCGCCTACCGCCGCCGCCACGACAAGCTGGTCGAACGGGTGGTCGCGACGCGTCTACCCACCGCTTTTGGCGACTTCGAGGCCGTCGGCTACCGCTCGCTGATCGACGAGAAGCATCACGTGGCGCTGGTCAAGGGCGATGTGACCGGACAGCAGGACGTGCTCGTGCGCGTGCACTCGGAGTGCCTCACCGGCGACGTGTTCCACTCGCTGCGCTGCGACTGCGGCGAGCAGCTCGAATCGGCGCTGTCGATGATCGAGCGCGAGGGGCAGGGGGTGCTCCTGTATCTCTCCCAGGAGGGTCGCGGCATCGGCCTGCTGAACAAGCTGCGCGCCTACCGTCTGCAGGAGGATGGCCTGGATACCGTCGAGGCCAACGAGCGGCTCGGTCTTCCCGCCGATCTGCGCGACTACGGCATCGGCGCCCAGATCCTGGTCGACCTCGGTCTCGGCTCGATTCGAATCCTGACCAACAACCCCAAGAAGATCAGGGGACTGGAGGGCTACGGCCTTTCGGTCAGCGCCCAAATCCCGATCGAGCATGCGCCCAACGAGCACAACGAGGCATATCTGCGCACGAAGGCCCAGCGCATGGGGCACACCCTGCACCACCAGGGGCTGAACCTCGACGAGGAGCTACTGCACGGCGAGCGACGTAAGACAGAGCGCCGCAAAGCATGAGCTCGAGCGCTGGTCCGTTCGCGATCGTCGTCGCGCGCTTCTATGAGGATCTCGCCGAGCGGCTGGTGCTCGGCGCCCGCACCGCGTTCGTCGAGGCGGGCGACCCCAGGGTCGAGGTCTTCGACGTACCCGGCGCGTTCGAGCTCCCGCTCGCCGCGAGCTACGCCGCCGCCAGCGGTCGTTTCGCCGGTGTGGCATGCCTCGGTGCGGTCATCCGCGGTGAGACCGACCACTACGACTTCGTCTGTGCCGAGGCTGCTCACGGCGTGATGCGCGTACAGCTGGACACCGGCGTGCCATGCGCCTTCGGTGTGCTCACGTGCACGACGATGGAGCAGGCACTGGCACGTGCCGGAGGCGACAAGCGCGACCAGGGTCGCCACGCCGCGGAGGCCGTGATCCGGATGGCCGAGCTGCGCGCGGAGCTTCTTCAGAGCTGAGCTCGCAAGGGTGCGGCCCCGAGTCGCGGCTGGGGTTTGGCTCGAAAACCATCTACACTGCGCTGCTCGATGGCAAAGACATGTCACAGCTGCGGTAAGGGTCCGGCGTTCGGGCAAAGCCGCAGCCACTCGATGGTCGCCACCAAGCGGCGCTTCGATCCGAACCTGCAGAAGGTCAGGATCCTCGTGGGCAAGGCCCCCCGGCGCGTCTACGTTTGCACCAGATGTCTCAAAGCCGGCAAGGTAACCAAGGCGCTATAAGCGTCCGATTGCCGTCCGTCGGCCGGCGAACGGCCCGGCGAAGCTGATAGACCTGTTGCCGTGACGGATACCAATCTGGTTCGCTTTCGCGCTGCCGTTGCCGGTGCGCTCGCCCACCTGGAATCGCGCCGTCAGGAGGTCAACGACCTGAACGTGTTCCCCGTCGCCGACGGGGACACGGGCGACAACATGGCGCTCACGCTGCGCGCGGTACTGGACGAGCTGGACCGCCTGCAGGGCTCAGACGAGCAGCGCACGATCGATGAGATCGGGCGCGAGGAGATCGTTCAGTCGGTCGCCCGTGCGGCACTGCTGGGAGCGCGCGGCAACTCCGGCGTGATCCTCTCCCAGCTGATCCGCGGCGCCGCCGAGGAGCTCGTCGAGCCGGCCGGGACAGCTGATCGATGCGCCGCTGATTGGGGCGGCGCTCGCGAACGCCGCCGACCGTGCCTACGCCTCTGTGCGCAACCCCGCAGAGGGCACGATCCTGACGGTCGCGCGTGAGATGGCCCACAAGATCGTCAACGACCTTGCCCACGGGCCTGAGAGCCCGCGCTTTGGGCCGGCGACCGAGGCCCGCGAGCAGGACAAGGCGATCGCCGTCGCACTCGAACGCGCCGTTGAGGCGGGTGAGGATTCGGTCAAGCGCGGCCCCGAGCTACTGGCCGCGCTGCGCGAGGCGGGTGTGGTGGACGCCGGTGGCTACGGGCTGACGATCATCTTCGCGGGCGTCGTCGCGGCTCTGCGTGGCGAGGAGCCGCCGCCGCTCGACCACTACGCCCCCGCGCGCATCTCCCACCCTGAGCACAACTCCGCGACCTACCGCTTCTGCACCAACTTCGCCGTCACCGGCAGGGAGCTCAGCCCCGCGAGCTTCATCTCCGCGCTCGAAGACCTTGGCGACTCGGTGCTCGTCGTCGGCGACGCCGCGACATTGAAGGTGCATCTGCACACCGATCAGCCCGAGGCGGCAACCGCGGTGTTCGCCGACGCCGGCGAAGTCTCGCATCTGGACGTTGCCGACATGCATGCCCAGGTCGCCGAACGGGCCGGGCGCCTGAACGAGGCGGCGGACGCCGCTGAGGCAGGGGTGACGGTGCTCACGCCGAGTGTGGTTGCCGGCGGCGCGGACGTGCGCTGCGCGGCAGTCGCCGTCGTCAGCGGCGAGGGGTTGCGCCAGCTTTTCGCCGAGCTCGGCGTGCACACGATCGACGGCGGCCCAACGCTGAACCCCTCGACATACGACCTGCTGGCCGGCATCCACGAGGTGCCAACCGAGGAAGTCGTGCTGCTGACCAACAACGCGAACGTGATCATGGCGGCTGAGCACGCCGCACGGCTCTCAGACAAGCAGGTGCATGTGTCACCCACGACCAGCCAGCAGGCGGGCCTGATGGCAGCGGTCGCCTTCCAGCGCGATCGCTCCGTCGAGGAGAACGCCCAGGCGATGGCCGAGGCGCTCTCGCGTGTGCGCACCGGTGCTGTCGCACCTGCCGCCCGCGACGACGCCCAGGGGCGCTTCAAGCGCGGCGACGCCGTCGGCTTCGTGCAGGACGAGGTGCTCGCCTGGGGAGATCCGCGCGAGACGCTCCAGCAGGTGTTGCACGCACTGGCGCAGAGCAGCAACGGTGACGGCCCACCTGAGCTGATCAGCGTCCTCGACGGGGACGAGGCTCCGCTCACGCTCGGCGAGATCGGTGGCATGATCAACGGTGGCATCGAGCTGGAGCTACGCCACGGCGGCCAGCCCGCGTACTGGTGGCTGCTGGCCGCGGAGTGAGGCCGGGGCAATCCTCGATACGACCGGCGCCGCGGTCATGATTGAGGCAGAGAATGCCGGCGACCAAGACCCACACGCCGGATATGGCCGCGAGCACGGCGACTGAGCACCTACGACCGCTCGCGTGTGCATTCGCCTCCAACCGCGCGCTCAGTCGTGATGAGCTGATCGCCGCACCGGTGCGGTGGCCGCGACCGTCGCGCCTCACGGCCCCACTGGAGCCTGCAACAAAGAAGCTGGCCGGCGGCATGAGCGCGCTGGGGCTGTTCACCATCGGAGACCTGCTCGAGCACCTGCCGAGCGATAGCCGTGAGGCGCGCACGGTTGCAGCGCTGAAGGCCGGAGAGCAGGCGACGGTGGCCGTTCAGGTGCGCGCGATCAGCGCACGGCCCGTGCGCCGACGCGGGATGCGTCCGTTGGTGGAAGCGAGCGTGTTCGACGCCACGGCGACGATGCGCGCGACGTTCTTCAACCAGCCATGGCTGGTCGAGCGATATCCGCCGGGCACACGCCTGCTTTTGCACGGCAAGGCAGACGCGCGCGGCGGTTTCAGCGTCGCCAGCCACGCGCCCGGCGCGGACGTGGGGGAGGAGCCCAGCGCCATCGCCCGGGCTGGCGCGCAGGAGATGGGCGCCGACGGCGAAGCGGTCGCCCACTACCCAGCCGCCGAGGGGATCAGCTCGACCCAGATCCTGACGCTGGTGCGCGCCGCCAAACACGGGCTGGCTGATGTCCTCGAGGGTCTTTCCGCGGCTACCCGTGTGAGCGAGCAGCTCCCGGATCGCGCGAGCGCGCTCGCGGCGATGCACTTCCCTCGCCTGCCGGAGGACCACGAGACGGGGCGCCGGCGGCTGGCGTACGAGGAGCTGCTGCTGGCACAGCTCGTGTTCCTGCGACGCCGCGCCGTGCGGCGGGCGCGCACAGGTGCCGCGGTGCTCGCGGACAGGGATGCGCTGGGCGGGCGCTGGCTGCAGACCGGGCTGCCGTTCGCGCTCACCGGCGATCAGCAGCGAGCGATCGAGGCGATCGCAGAGGATCTCCAGCAACGCGCGCCGATGCAGCGACTGCTGATGGGGGAGGTCGGTAGCGGCAAGACGGTCGTGGCGCTGTATGCGATGTTGCAAGCGGTCGGACACGGATGCCAGGCCGCGCTGATGGCGCCCACAGAGACGCTCGCCGACCAGCACTTCGCCACCATCCAGCAGCTCTTGGGTGGCGAGTCGGTGGCCGCGGCGCTGCTCACCGGCTCCACGCCTGCCGCGCGGCGGCGGGACATCCTCGGCAAGCTCGCAAGCGGTGAGCTGGGGCTGATCGTGGGAACACACGCTCTGATCGAGCCGGACGTGATCTTCGACGCGCTGGCGGTGGCGGTAATCGACGAGCAGCATCGCTTCGGGGTGCGCCAGCGCGCGGCGCTCGGCGAGCGCGAGGACAGCGATCGTGCCGGCGGGATCGCTCCCCACACGTTGCACATGACGGCCACGCCGATCCCGCGCACGCTTGCCCTCGCACGCTACGGCGACCTCGACACGAGCACGCTGCGCGAGCTACCCCGCGGGCGCCAGCCGATCGAGACGCGCCTGGTCTCGGGCGAGCACGAGCGCGCGCTTGCGTACGAGGAGCTGCGCGAAGAGCTCGCCGCCGGGCGCCAGGCGTATGTGGTGTGTCCGCTGATCGACGAGGCCGAGGCGGGTAGCGCCCGTCCAGGTGCCGCGGCGGATGCGCCGACGGCCGAGCTGGGGTTGCGAGCCGCTAGCGCCGAGTTGTTGCGGCTACGCGAGGGCGAGCTGAAGGGCTATCAGCTCGCGCTGCTGCACGGCGGCATGCGCCCGCGCGAGAAGCAGGAGGCGATGGCGGCCTTCGCATCGGGCAAGGCCGACGTGCTCGTTGCCACGACCGTGATCGAGGTGGGGATCGACGTGCCCAACGCGACGGTGATGATGATCGAGAACGCCGAGCGCTTCGGCATCTCCCAATTGCACCAGCTGCGTGGACGCGTCGGACGCGGCGAGCACCGCGCGAAATGCCTATTGGTCGGGCCTCCGGGCGGCGGCTCGGGCAGGCTCGCCGCGCTCGTGCGCCATGCCGACGGCTTTCGCCTAGCCGAGATCGACCTGGCGATGCGCAAGGAGGGCGAGCTCGTCGGCACGCGCCAGTCGGGTCTCGGCCAGTTCCGTGTCGCGCGGCTACCCGAAGACGCTCAGCTGCTTGAGCTCGCCCGCGCCCGCGCCGAGGCGATTCTCGCCTCTGACCCCGAGCTGCGGGCGCCCGAGCATGCGCTGCTGGGCGTTGCGCTGCAACGCGAGTTCGGTGGTGAGGCACTCGAGCCGATCCCGGCTTAGATGGTAGGCGCGTGAGCCCATGCGGGTGATCGCGGGACGCCTCGGCGGTAGGCGCCTGAAGGCGCCGAAGGGGACGGCCACCAGGCCCACGTCAGACCGCGTCAGAGAGGCGTTGTTCTCGATGCTTGGCGACATCGAGGGCACAAGCGTGCTCGATCTGTTCGCGGGGACTGGCGCGCTCGGTATCGAGGCACTCTCGAGGGGCGCCCGACGAGCGGCTTTCGTGGAGCGCGACGCGGGCGTGGTGCGGATCCTCAGCGCCAACCTGGAGGCTCTGGGGATTTCCCGGGAGGCTGTCGAGGTACGGCGCACAGACGCTCTCGCGGCCCTGCGGAGCGCACAGGGCAGCAAAGAGACATACGATCTGGTTTTCATCGACCCCCCCTATCGAGAGGCGCCCACATGGGGGCCCGAGCTGTCAGCGATGCTGCCGTCGCTGCTCGCACCGAACGCGCGCGTCGTCGTCGAGAGCGACCGGCGCGCACCGCTCGAGCTCGAGCTCCCGATCGAGCGTGAGAAGCGCTACGGCGACACTTTGATCACAATCCACCGCCAACGATGACACCAATCCAGAAAACGATCGCCGTATGCCCGGGTTCCTATGACCCGATCACCAATGGCCATCTCGACGTGATCCGGCGCACGGCCGCGCTCTACCAGGAAGTCGTGGTGGCGGTCGTCAACCGCTCTGTGCGTAAGAGCAGCGCTCTCTTTGGCATCGAGGAGCGCCTTGGCTTTGTGGAACGTGCGCTGGCCGACCTGGACCACGTGCGGGTGGAGCCGTTCTCGACGCTCGTGGTGGATTTCGCCAGGAGCGTGGGAGCGAAGGCAATCGTCAAGGGACTGCGCGCGATCTCCGATTTTGAGTACGAGTTGGAGATGAATCAGCTCAACCGCCGGCAGGACCCGGAGATCGAGTCCGTGTACCTGATGGCCTCGCCGCAGTACAGTTTCCTTTCATCGAGTGGCGTCAAGGAGCTGGCCACGTTCGGCGGCAGGATCGACGATCTTGTTCCCGACGAGGTGGCTCGACGCTTGCAGGAAGAGCTGAAACGCTGACGAACTGAGCAAATACGTGGGGCTGGATGCCCTGCGGAGGTGACTACAAAATGGATGTCCTCGTACTCATAGACAAGCTCGACGACTTGGTGCACAACGCCAAGCCCGTGCCCCTGACCGATCAGGTGCGTGTCGACAAGGAGGAGATCTACGACATCCTCGACCAGATGCGCGCAACGATCCCCGAGGAGATCAAGCAGGCGCGCTGGATCGTCAAGGAGCGCCAGGAGATGCTCGCGGAGGCCAAGAAGGAGGCCGAGCGGATCATCAAGGATGCTCGCGAGCGCCAGGAGAAACTGGTCGGCGACGAGGAGGTCACCAAGCAGGCTGAGCGTGCGGCGGAGGACATCGTCGAGGACGCACGCGCACGCGAGCGTGAGATCAGGCTGGGCGCCGAGGACTACGCGGATGAGATCTTGAACACGCTGGAGGTCAACCTCTCGAAGTTCATCGCTGCCGTCCAACGGGGCCGCGAGCGCCTGCAGGGTAAGGACGAACCGGCTGAAGTCAGCTAGCAGCTCGCGGCGTCCCCTCGCATGTCGAGCGTTGGTTTTGGGTAGGGTCATGTCGTGAACGCCCAACCGCTCACGCGCACCGTCCGGCACAAGCTGGCGGTCGTAAAGGCACTGTTGGATACCGGCATGATCGAGCCGACGCGGCCCGATCGGCTGGTGGTGTCGCTAACCGCGTTGCGCCGCTGGGGGGCAACCCCGGCGGGTGCGTACACGGGTGCGGCAGTCCGTTACCCGGGGCGCCCGGCTGTGATCGACGAACGCGGCTGCCTGACCTTCAAGCAGCTGCACCTGCGGACGAATGCGCTCGCGCGCGAGCTGCGCAAGGCCGGAATCTCCGAAGGAGACGGCGTGGCGATCATGTGCCGTAACCATCGCGGCTTCATCGAGGCAACCGCCGCCTGCTCGAAGCTGGGGGCGGGGGCGCTGTATCTGAACACCGCCTTCGCCGGGCCGCAGATCGCCGATGTGATCCGCCGTGAGGACCCGGTGGCGGTGATCTACGACGAGGAGTTCAGCGGTCTCGTCAGCGAGGGCGCGGCCGACAGGATTCGCTTCGTCGCCTGGAGCGAGCCGGGTGCCGCGGTGACTCGCGGTGCGGGCGAGGCCCCCACGCTCGAGCAGTTGATCGCACGCGGCGACGACTCCGATTTGACGCCGCCGGAGGAAAAAGGTCGCATCGTGATCTTGACCTCTGGCACCACCGGCACACCCAAGGGCGCGCAGCGCCACCAGAGCGACTCGATCGAACCTGCTGCCGCGCTGTTCTCGAAGATCCCCTTGAAGGCGCGTGAGACCACGGTGATCGCCGCGCCGATGTTCCACTCGTGGGGCTTCGCACACTTTCTTCTGAGCCTGCCGCTGCTCTCCACGCTCGTGCTGCGGCGGAAGTTCGACCCGGAGGAGACGCTGAAGGCGGTCTCCCAGCATGGTGCGAGTGCACTGGTGGTGGTGCCGGTGATGTTGCAGCGGATCCTCTCGCTGCCGCCGGAGACGATCGCCCGCTATGACGTCAGTTGCCTGAAGGCGATTGCCGTCAGCGGCTCTGCGTTCCCGGGAGAGCTTGCCACTCGCGCGATGGACGTCTTCGGAGACATCGCTCTACAACCTCTACGGATCCACGGAGGTTGCGTGGGCGACGATCGCCACGCCTGCCGATCTACGGGCGGCGCCTGGCACAGCCGGCCGGCCGCCGCTGGGAACGATCGTGAAGCTGCTCGACGAGGAAGGCCGCGAGGTCGCGCCGGGTGAGGTGGGGCGCATCTTCGTCGCCAACGAGTTCATGTTCGAGGGCTACACCGATGGCGGCAGCAAGGAAGTCGTGGGGGGGATGATGCGCACCGGCGATGTCGGCCGTCTGGACGCGCAGGGGCGACTGTTCGTCGAGGGGCGCGACGACGAAATGATCGTCAGCGGTGGCGAGAACGTGTTCCCGCGCGAGGTCGAGGATCTCCTGGCCGATCACGACCAGATCGAGGAGGTGGCGGTCGTGGGCGTCGACGATGAGGAGTTCGGCCAGCGTCTGAAGGCCTTCGTGGTGCCGCGCAACGGCAATGGGCTGACGGCCGAGGCGGTGCAGGACTACGTCAAGGAGAACCTCGCCCGCTACAAGGTTCCGCGCGATGTCGTGTTCGTCGATGAGCTGCCGCGCAACGCGACCGGCAAGATCCTCAAGCGCGAGCTGCGAACACACACCTGAGGCCGCGCTAGCCTGGAGATATGGCTGGCGAGCAATCACAGATCGCCCGATACGAGTTTGACCTTGCGGGCCTGAGGCTGAGCCCGGGGAGGGCCGGCGGCTGGAGTTGACGACGCCGATCGAGCCGTTGCTGTTGGGGAGTGAGCGCTATCTCGCCGAGCCCGCACCAGGTGCCGGTGGAGCTGAGCGTCTCGCGCATGACCGGAGGTGGATATGCGCTGCGCCTGCGCTTCTCCGCGAAGGTGCTCGGGCCATGCATGCGCTGCCTGAAGCAGGCCGGCCCACTGGTGGAGGTGGAGGCACGTGAGGTCGATCGGCCCGGAGGTGGCGAGGAGCTCGACAGCCCCTATGTGCACGACGAGACCCTCGACCTCGGCAGCTGGGCACGCGATGCCTTCGCGCTGGCGATGCCGGCGAAGATCCTCTGCCGCGACGACTGCGCGGGCCTTTGCCCGGTATGTGCCGTCGACCTCAACGAGGCCGGCCCCGAGCACCACCACGACGTCCCGCCAGACCCGCGCTGGGCCAAGCTGCGCGAGCTGAAGCTCGAGTAGGGTCGTGAGTCCGGCGCATCGTCGCCCGGACGTGTGCTCGCACCCTGGTAGCCTTCTCGACTCCATGGCCGTCCCCAAGAAAAAGCAGTCGCACAGCCGCACGGCCAAGCGGCGCGCACAGCACAAGATCGGCACGCCCGCGTTGAACGCGTGCCCGCAGTGCCACAGCCCGCGCCGACCGCACCGGGTGTGCCCCGTGTGCGGCACATACGCGGGCCGCGAGATCGTCACGCCAGGCGCGCACGAGCACGACCACGACCACGACTAGTCGGCAGTGACGTCAGAGGCTTCGTCCTCCCCGTCAGTGCCGCCAACTGGGCAGCAGGCACGACCGGTGATCGCGGTCGACTGCAACGGCGCCGATCTCGGCCCAGCCGAGGTGGCGGCCGGCGCTGCACTCGCGGCGGCCGAGGGCGCGCGCGTGCTCCTGTTCGGGCCTGCCGGCGAGCTTGGCGACCCGCCCCCGGGTGTTGAGGTCATCGACGCGCCGATCTCCGTCGCCAAGGCCAAGGACCCGGTGTTGGCGGTGCGCACGACGCCCGAGGCGTCGATCGTCAGGGCCGGCGGTTGCTGTCGCGGAAGGTAGGGCTCAGGCGCTCGTGTGCGCGGGCGGCACAGGCGCCGCGCTGGCCGCCGGCACGTTCAACATCAAGCGAGCTCGCGGGATCTACCGCCCGGCGCTCGCCATCCCGCTGCCGGTGCCCCATTGGCCGGTGACATTGCTGGACGTCGGCGCCAACGCCGAGGCCAGACGCGAGCACATCGTGCAGTTCGCGTTCATGGGCGCCGCGCTCGCGCACACGGTGCTCGGCGTCGAGCGCCCGCGCGTCGGGCTGCTGTCAAACGGCGAGGAGGCAACCCGCGGAAGCGCGCTGATCGTGGAGGTCCATGCCGAGCTGAGCGAGCGCGCCAGCGATGGCATCGAGGCGTTCGAGTTCGTCGGCAACGTCGAGGGCGGCGATGTGGTCACAGGGCGCGCGGATGTGATCGTCACCGATGGCTTGACGGGGAACATCGCCCTGAAGCTGATGGAGGGCGTCTCGCAGACGATGCTGGGCGCCGTGCGCGAGGCCGCGATGTCCTCGACGCGCGCGAAGCTCGGCGGTGCACTGCTACGCGGTGCGCTGCGGGGCTTTCGCGACGAGATCGATCCGGAGGCCAGCGGCGGCGCATATCTGCTCGGGCTGCGTCGCCTGGGGGTCGTCCCGCATGGGCGCTTCACTCGCACCGGCTTTGCCCAGGCGATCCTGCGGGCCGAGCGTGGCGCGCGCGAGGACATCGTCGCGCAAACCCACCGCGCCCTCGAGCAGACCGGTGCCCTGCGGCGGGCGCCCGCGTCCGCGTCGGGCGCTAGCCTGCGCGAGACAGGATGAGTGACACAGGCCACACCCGCGAGCAGGTATTCGAGCTGATCCGGGCCCATTTGGCGGACGAGCTCGACATCGATCCCGACGCGATCAGCGAGGAGACGCGCTTCAAGGAGGACCTCGAGGCCGACTCGCTGGACCTCTACACGCTGGTACAGGAGCTCGAGGACACATACGGGGTGCGCATGTCAGACGAGCAGGCCGCGAAGATCCTGACGGTCGGCGCGGCGGTGGAGTTCGTCGTCAGTCACAACGGGACCGTGAATGCGGAGCGATGATGCTGCTGGGCGAGTTGCTGGACGAGCTGCCCGAGGACCTCGCGCGCCAGGTATTCACGCACGCCTCCTGGAGCGAGCGCTCGAGCGACTCCTACACACGGCTGGCGTTCCTTGGGGACAGCGTGCTGGGGCTGGCCGTGACCGCCTATCTGTATCCGCGCCTGGAGGCAGAGCGCTTTGGTGCCGGACGGCTCACCAAGATTCGTGCGCAGGCGGTCTCCGGCGTCTCCTGCCGAGCGGTGGCCGAACGCCTGGAGATACCCGCACGACTACGCGCCGCGGCGCCGGCGGGAGTCCGCGAGCGCACCGCCGCACTGGTGGAGACCGAGCGTGTGCTGGCATCGGTGATCGAGGCCGTGATCGGCGCGTGCTACCTACAGGCCGGCTACGAGCGCACGGCGGAAGCGGTGGTCGAGGCATTCGCGCCGGAGATCGAGGGTGCCCTGGAGCACCCCGCGGACTTCAAGTCGGCGCTTCAGGAGCTGTTGGCTCAGCGTGGCTCGGAGGTGAGCTACGAGGTTGCAAGCGAGGAGGGGCCACCGCACGAGCGCACCTACGCGGTGATCGCGCGGGTGGACGGTCGCGAGCTCGGGGCAGGCAGCGGGCGCAGCAAGAAGCACGCCGAGCAGGAGGCAGCCCGTGTAGCGGTCGACAAGCTCGCGGGCGAGGCATGATCGGAGCGATGGCGTGCGGCTGAAATCGCTGACGCTCAGCGGCTTCAAGTCGTTCCCGGATCGCACACATCTGGACTTCGGTCCCGGGGTGAGCGTCGTGGTGGGCCCAAACGGCTCGGGCAAGTCGAACGTCACCGACGCGGTGCTGTGGGTGATGGGCGAGCAGTCTCCGCTGGCGGTGCGCGGTCAGTCGATGCAGGATGTGATCTTCGGCGGTGGCCGCGGTGTTCAGCCGCGCAGCGCGGCCGAAGTGGAGATCGTGCTCGACAACTCCGACGGGCGTGTGGATGTGCCGCTGAGCGAGATCTCGATCGTCCGGCGGCTGGACCGCAACGGCGAAGGCGGCTATCGCCTCAACGGCGCGCGCTGTCGCTTGACGGATGTGATCGACGTGCTCTCCGACACAGGGCTGGGCAAGGAGACCCACTCTGTGATCTCCCAGGGTCGGGTCGATTCGATCGTGACGTCCAAGCCGCGCGATCGAAGGCTGTTGATCGAGGAGGCCGCTGGGCTGGGCAAGCACCGCAAGCGCCGCCGCCGCGCGCAGCTGAAGCTCGAGCGCACCCAGGAGAACCTCGACCGCGCGCTGGATGTCGAGCGCGAGGCACGCAGTCGCCTGCGCCCGCTCAAGCGCCAGGCCGAAGCCGCGGAGCTACACGAGCGCTTGGAGCAGCAGATCCTGCAAGCCCGCTGGGAGCTCGCCACAGACGCCGCGCGGGCCCGTCGCGTCGAGCTCGAGGGTGCCGAGGCGCGTGTCGGCGAGGCGCGCGTGCAGCGCAGCGAGATCGAAGGCAAGCTGCAGGAGACGATCGACCGCCGCGGCGTGGCGGAGCGTGCGCTGGCCGAGCGCGCGGAGCGCCATGACGCGCTCTCACGTCTGCTCTACGACGGCCGCTCAGCGCGCGAGCGACTGGCGCTACGTGCCGAGCAGGTGGGCGCGAGC
This sequence comes from uncultured Solirubrobacteraceae bacterium, assembly GCA_963752865.1. GTDB lineage: Bacteria > Actinomycetota > Thermoleophilia > Solirubrobacterales > Solirubrobacteraceae > Palsa-744. The sequence continues at coordinate 2,706,575 of CAVVZU010000002.1, read as the reverse complement.
GCGCAGACACTGGCCCGCAGGATCGAGCGCGTCGAGCTCGAGCTGCAGGCGCTCTCACAGGCGAGCGAGCGGGACGGCGAGGACCCCGAGGCGGCCGCTGGCGTCGATCGGATCGCTGCACTCGAAGCCGAGCTGACAGAGATCGCTGCCAGCCACGACCAGGAGATCGAGCGCGAGATCGCCGAGCTGCAAAGTGTACGCGAGCAGCAGGTGGCGCTCGTGGAGCAGGCCGAGACAGACGCGCTCGCGGCGCGCACCGCACGCGAGCATGCCGACGCGCAGGCCAAGCAAGCCCGCGAGCGCCTGGCCGCGGCCGAGCACAGCGCGCAGGAAACGCGCCGCGAGGCCGAGCGTGTAGGCGCCGATCTGGCCGCCGCCAACCAGTTCCTGCGCGCGCACGTGCGGGTCGGTGGTGGCACGGCGCTCAGCGAGGAACTGCGCGTACAGGACGGCTATCGAGCTCGCGCTGGCGGCTGCCCTCGGCGGGCGCCTCGACGCTGCTCTCGTCAAGGACGTCGCCGGTGCGGAGGAGCTGCTCGACCGGGCCGGCCTCGACGGCGGCACGGCGCTTTTGGCAGACCTCGACGCTGGTGAGCCCACCGACACAAATGCCGACGCGAGTGCCCAGGCGGCGCCGACGACGGACGCGGTCAGGCTGCTCGAGTTGCTCAGCGGTCCTCCGGTGGTGCTCGAGCTGGCTGCGCGGCTGCTGGCTGACGCGTGGGTGGTCGAGCGCCTGGAGGATCTACCCGAAGGACTTCACCGGCATCGCCACCACACGCCAGGGGCGGGTGCTGTTCGCGGCTTGGGGTGAGGTGCGCCAGCTGAGCGAAGGCGGCACCGAGCGCGTGCTCGCACGACGCAACGAGCGCGATCGGCTCGTGACGGTGGCCGAGCGAGCGGCGCAGGACGAGCACGCCGCTCGCGGGACCTGCGAGCAGGCGCTCGAGCAGGTGCGGGCCGCCGAGGCAGCCAGGGTCAGCGCGGAGGACACGCTGCGCGAGGCCGAGCGCCACCGTGCAGAGGCGGGTGAGGCCAGAAGGCGAACCGAGTGGCTGATCGAGCAGCGTCGGGCCGCTCCTGCCCAGGGTGGGCTGGCCGTCCGCAAGGCGGAGCTCGAGGGCGAGCTCGCGGCCGAGCGCCGTCAGGGTGAGCGGCGCGAGCGCGAGCGCGTCGAGCGACTGGCGCGGATCGAGCGTTTGCGCGCACAACACGCGGTGGATACGCAGACGACGCCCGCCGCGCAGCGCCTCGCGGCTGCTCTCGCCGGCGCCATTGAGACCGTCCGGGCGCGCGTGGGCAAGCTCGAGGCTGAGCTCGCGAGCGATCGCGAGGCAGGTGAGCAGATGGCTGGTGCGCTACGCGCATGTGCCGCCGAGGAGGCTGAGATCCAGGCAGCGCTGCGCGCATCAGGGGAGACGGTCACCGCGGCGGAGGTCGCCGCGCAACGTCTTCGCGACCAGGCCGAGGAGGCCGAGTTCGAGTTGCGCACCGTCGCTGAGCGGTTGGGCATTACACCCACAGGCTCAGAACAGGCATCCACAGGTCCTGAGCAGGAGGACGACGGCGAGCAGGTCACAGCCGACGAGCAGCCCACGACCGGCGAGCCCGTCACCGAGGCTCCGGGCGAGGCACTCGACGAGGATGAGGTGCACGCGCTGCGTACACGGGTGGAGCGGCTGACGCGCAGGCGTGAGCAGCTCGGTCCCGTCAACCCCCTCGCCAAGGAGGAGTACGCGGAGGCGCTGGCCCACGTCGAGGAGCTCGAGAGCCAGCGCACCGACCTCGAGACAGCGCTGCGTGAGTTGCGTTCTGTGATCCGCGAAACCGATCGCCAGATCGAGGAGACCTTCGCCGAGACCTTCGCCGCGGCCGCACGCAACTTCGAGGAACTGGTCGGTGATGTCTTCCCCGGCGGCAGCGGGCGGCTACGACTGGTAGCCGAAGAGCAGGCGCCCAGGCCGGTGCTCGGTGGCCAGCCCTTGCCCGAGGGGGAGAGCACCGACGCCGACGCGATCGAGGCGGCTGCCGAGGCCGAGAGCGAGGCGGAGCTGAAGGGGGCCGAAGAGCAGCAACTGCCGGGGGTGGAGATCGAGATCACACCGGCGGGCAAGTCGACCAAGCGGCTGACGCTGCTCTCCGGCGGCGAGAAGTCGATGACGGCGCTGGCGTTCCTGTTCGCGGTGTTCCTGGCCCGCCCATGCCCCTTCTACATCCTCGACGAGGTCGAGGCCGCGCTCGACGACCTCAACCTCGATCGCTTCCTGACCCTGCTGCGGCGCTACGCCGGTCGAGCGCAGTTCATCGTGATCACCCACCAGCGACGGACGATGGAGGCCGCCGACTGGCTGTTTGGGATCTCGATGGGCGAAAACGGCGTCTCCAAGGTGCTCTCGCGACGGCTGCCCGCTGAGCAGGAGTCTGTCCCCGAGGTCGCCGAGGTCGCCGAGGTGGCCTGAGGTCCGGTTCGGGTCGGGCATCCCGCGGGATCGATGCTCGGGTAGGCACTGCTATCGTCGCGCGCCCCGTGCCTCGCGACTGGAGTGAACTGTTCATAACGGCCGATGACGGCCACGGCGCCGTCAAGGACGAGCGCGAGCAGGATGCTGAGGGCGGGCGCGGCGGCAAACGCGGTGGGCTGTTTCGCCGCCTGCGTGAGAGCATGGCCAAGACCCGGCAGGCGCTCGGCTCGGAGATCCAGGCGACGCTGTTCGGGGTACTCGACGAGCAGACATGGGAACGCCTCGAGGAGGCGCTGATCATGGCCGACGTCGGCGCCAGCACAACCGCGGCGGTCGTGCAGACGCTGGAGACAGAAGCCAGCGAGGGCAAACTCGAGGGCGGAGAGGCGCTCAGCCAGCGCTTGATCGAGCTACTCGCGCAAACCGCCACCGTCGGCGACGCGCGGATCGACATCAGGCCCCAGCCCACCGTGATTTTGGCGGTGGGTGTCAACGGCACGGGAAAGACGACCACCATCGGCAAGCTCGCATGGCACCTGCGAGAGGAGCTCGGCCGCAGCGTGCTGTTGGGGGCGGCGGACACCTTCAGAGCCGCAGCCGCCGAGCAATTGGAGGGGTGGGCCGGGCGAGCTGGCTGTGAGATCGTGACCGGACCCGCGGGCTCCGATCCAGGCGCCGTCGCGTTCGACGCGATCGCACAGGCGCGCGCTCGCGGCATCGATGTGGTGATCATCGACACCGCCGGCCGGCTGCACACCCAGGACGATCTGATGGGTGAGCTGAGCAAGGTGCGGCGTGTGATCGCTCGGCAACTCGAGGGCGCTCCACACGAGACGCTGCTCACGATCGACGCCACCACCGGCCAGAACGGGCTGCGCCAGGCGAAGCTGTTTGCCGAGGCGGCTGACGTCACCGGGGTTGTGCTGACGAAGCTCGACGGCACCGCACGCGGTGGCATCGCGCTGGCGATCGCGCAGGAGCTCGGCCTGCCGGTGAAGCTGATCGGGGTGGGGGAGTCCGTCGAGGATCTGCGCCCATTCGATCCGCAGGACTTCGCCGGCGCGCTGATCGCCGAGTCCTAACCACAGCGTGATCCACCCGCATTGACGGCTAATGGAGGTAATCTGAACGCATGGATTGGATCCTGTGGATCGTGGCTGCATGCATTCTCGGCATCGGCGAGATGCATACCGGCGGGCTGTATCTGCTTCCCTTCGCGGTCGGTGCGGCGCTCGCCGGGGTGATCAGCCTGCTCGGCGTGGGCTCGCTACTCGCGGTGCTCGTGTTCGTGCTTGCCTCCGTGCTCGTATTCGGTGCGCTGCGCCCGGTGGCGCGCCGCCACCGGCGCCTTCCGCCCGCGATCCGCACAGGGGCGGCGGCGCTCGTGGGTAGACGCGCGATGGTGCTCGAGCGGATCGCCAACGACGAGGGTGTCGGCTGTGTGAAGATCGACGGTGGCGAGGTGTGGACCGCCCGCAGCTATGACGAAGACGAGGTCATCGATGTGGGCGAGCGCGTCGAGGTCGTCGAAATCAAGGGAGCAACGGCTCTCGTCATGCACTGACGCGGCCGCGTCCGGGGCGCTGTGCCAATGCCACGCTTGGATCGCGCCTCTGGACTTTCGAGGTACGCTCTCTGAAGCAGTAACCGAGAAAGGAACTCACCCATGGTCGCTCTGATCGTCATTGTCGTGGTCATCGTGTTTGCGCTGGTGCTGGCTGCGCGGACGATTCGCGTCATTCCGCAGGCACGGGCGGGCGTGGTCGAGCGGCTGGGCCGCTACAGCCGCACACTCGAGCCTGGCCTGACGATCGTCACGCCTTTCATCGATCGTGTGCGACCGCTGGTGGACCTGCGCGAGCAGGTGGTCAACTTCTCTCCGCAGTCGGTGATCACCGAAGACAACGTCGTTGTGGGGATCGAGACGGTGCTGTACTTCACGATCACCGACCCGCGCTCGGCGACGTATGAAATCGCCAACCCGCTGCAGGCGATCGAGCAGCTGACGGTCACCACGCTACGAAATGTGATCGGCGGTCTGACGCTCGAGGCGACGCTGACCGCGAGGGAGAGCGTTAACACCGAGCTGCGCACGGTGCTGGATGAGGCGACAGGCAAGTGGGGCATCAGGATCAACCGCGTGGAGATCAAGTCGGTCGATCCGCCACAGGACATTCGGGCGGCGATGGAGAAGCAGATGCGAGCTGAGCGCGACCGGCGTGCCGCGATCCTCACCGCGGAAGGCGAAAAGCAAGCGCAGATCCTCACCGCGGAGGGCGCCAAGCAGGCGGCGGTGCTCAACGCCGAGGGCGCCCAGCAGGCGGCGGTTCTCGACGCTGAGGGCGAGCGCCAGGCCGCGATTCTGCGCGCCGAGGGAGAAGCAAAGGCGATCGACACCGTCTTCAAAGCGATCCACGAGGGCAAACCGGACCGGGCGCTTCTGAGCTACGAATACCTGCAGATGCTTCCCCAGCTCGCGGAAGGCGACGCCAACAAGGTGTTCGTGGTGCCGTCCGAGTTCGCCGAGGCGTTTGGGGGTATCGGCGAGGCACTCAGAGGGCGTCAAGATGGGAACGCGCCACAGCCGGCCCCACCGACGCCGCTGCGGGCGCCCGAGCGCCCGCGCGAGCCAAACGCCTGAGATCGCTCTCCCGCCTGCCTGCATCGGGCACGAGGGCTGCGAGAATCAACGCCTATGTTCGACTCCCTCGCTGAGAAGCTCCAGGGCACGCTGTCTGACGTCCGCCGGCGGGGAACGCTGACTGAACAGGACATCGACGCGGCGATGCGCGAGATCCGCCTTGCGCTGCTCGAGGCGGACGTCAACTTCAAGGTGGTCAGGCAGTTCACCTCGCAGCTGAAGGAGCGCTGCCTGGGCGCCGACGTGATCGGCGGGCTGAACCCCGGCCACCAGGTGGTGAAGATCGTCGCCGAGGAGCTCACGGCTTTGATGGGGGGGGCCTCTGCCGGTCTCAGCTTCTCGCCGCGCCCGCCGACGGTGATCCTGATGGCAGGACTACAGGGGTCCGGTAAGACGACCGCTACGGCGAAGCTTGCCCGCCATCTGCGCGAGGAGCACTCCTCGACAGTGGCGGTGGCCGCCTGCGATGTCTATCGCCCGGCCGCTGTAGAGCAGCTCGTCAAGGTCGGAGCTCAGGCGGGCGCAGCAGTGTATGAGCAGGGCACCGACCGCGATCCCGTTGAGATCGCCAAGTGGGCGCTCGAGCGTGCCAAGACCGAGGGCAAGGACGTCCTGATCGTCGACACCAGCGGACGCTTGCACGTCGATGAGCAGCTGATGGCTGAGCTCGTGCGTATCCGCGATGCGGTCAAACCCCACGACATCCTGCTGGTCGTCGATGCGATGACCGGGCAGGACGCTGTCAATGTCGCGGAGAGCTTCGCCGAGGCGGTGCAGTTCGACGGAGTGGTGATGAGCAAGCTCGACGGCGACGCCCGCGGTGGCGCGGCGCTGTCGGTCAAAGCGGTTACCGGCAAGCCGATCCTGTTCGCGTCCACCGGCGAGAAGCTCGATCAGTTCGAACGCTTCCATCCGGACCGCATGGCCCAGCGGATCCTCGGCATGGGCGACGTTCTGAGCTTGATCGAGAAGGCAGAGCGACAGTTCGACGAGGACGATGCGCTGGCGCTCGAACGCAAGCTGCGCCGCAACGAGTTCGGGCTGGACGATTTCCTCGATCAGCTCAAGATGGTGCGCAAAATGGGGCCGCTGACGAGCATCCTCGGGATGATCCCCGGGTTCGCCGGCCACCAGCTTCAGAACATGAAGGTCGATGAGCGTGAGCTCGACAGGATCCAGGCGATCATCCTGTCGATGACACCCGAGGAGCGTCGCCGGCCGGAGCTGATCAAGGGGTCGCGCAGGCTACGGATCGCGCGCGGCTCGGGCACCAACGTCCAGCAGGTCAACAAACTCGTCAAGCAGTTCGGGCAGATGCGCAAGGTCATGCGCCAGGTCGGGCGCGGCAAGATGCCTGACATCGGCGCGCTGATGCGCGGCGCACGCTGAGGCGTCGTAGCGACCTCGAGGCTCAGCTGCTGACGTTGGCGGGTGCGCCCAAGAGCTTCTTGCCCTCACGCCACGCGAGCTCAACACCGGCGTGAGCAAGTAGCTCGCACAGGTCCTCTCGCGGCCGTGACGGGAGTAGGACGGCCAGTCGCGGTGGCGGCTGCACGAACCTTCCATAGTCCAAGAGCTGGCCTATCGCCATGCGAATCGCCCCACGCTCGACGGTGCCCTTCGCCACGAACAGCGTGTTGGTGGTGCGGTCGAACAGATCCGGGAACAGGGGCTTTGCCTCACCCGGCGGCACGATCTTCAGGCGGCTGACCTCGTGACCCTTCGCCAGCAGGTGGTCGCGAAGGGCGAGGACCAGCACCTGCTCCGTGCGCTCGGCCTCGCAGTCCTTGCGGCTCGGCGCCACGAATGCCTTCTCCGTCCACTGCTCCTCCACCGGTACGTCTTCCACGCCGCCGGCATCGATCACCCGATCCAGCCTCGAGGAGCTCCGCTTGGGCTGGATGTCCAACGGGCGTAGCCGAAACACGATGACGTTCCTGTCCGGACCGCCGTTGGCCTCCGGTGCATCGGTCGTATAGAAGGGCCGCTCCGTCGCCGGCGCGAACTGCCCCTCGTAGGTGACCTGGCCGCCCGCGCCCAAGAACAGCCTCACCGTTCGCGCTTCGGCCTCGCAGTTCAAGATCGCGGCATTGCCCGACTTCATGCGCTGGTCGCCGCGCTGCCCTTCCCCGGTGAAGTGGAAGCAGCCGTCGGAACGCCAGCCGTCGAAGTCCCCATGGGGCTCCGCGGCCGCGGGGTCTGAGAACACCAGCACGTTCGGCGACTGCCGCGAGGGCACGATCCTGCCCTGCTTACGCCCGCCGTAGCGCTCGTGCAAGATCGTGCGCTCGATCGCCTCGCCGGGCTGTAGCGCCCAAACCATCGGATCACCGTGGATATTGCTCTCCTGAATTGGGATGGCCATGGCGCCATGATCGCCGCCCGATCGGACGGTCGGTCCGCTTCGGCCGTTCACACCGTCTAAGCTCTCTGACGCGACGTGTATGCCGGCGCTGTGTGAGTAGGTGGCCCATGCACGTCAAGATCTTGTAAGCAGCAGAGAGGAAACCGTGGCAGTCAGGCTGAGGCTCACGCGAGTGGGCGGCAAGAAGGACCCGATATGGCGTGTGGTGGTGGCTGACCAGCGCTCACCGCGCGACGGCCGCGTGATCGAGACGATCGGCCACTACAACGCCCAGACGGACCCCTCGACGATCGTGATCGACGAGGATCGTGCACGCAGCTGGCTCGCGCGGGGCGCGCAGCCTTCGGACACAGTCCGGAAGTTGTTGCGTATCCAGGGCATAGAGACACGGACCAGCTAGCGGAGCGCTCATCGGGGGCGGAGATGGCAAGCGAGAACCCCAGGCGGCTGCTCGAGTATCTGGCCGAAGGCTTGGTCGACGATCCCGAGGCTGTGGCCGTCGAGCAGTTTGAGGAGGACGACGGTACGACCGTGCTCGAGCTGTGCGTCGGCGCGGATGACTACGGCAGGGTCATCGGTCGCGGTGGACGGACAGCCCACGCTCTGCGCACCGTCGTCAAAGCGGCAGCGGCGGGCGAGGGCTCGCACGTGCTCGTCGACATCGTCGATTGACGGGCGAGCCGGTCGAGCCGGAGACGGGCACGGTGCCTGAGCAAGTGCCCGAGAGCGTGCCCGCGGGCCGGGTGGGCCGCCCGCACGGCCTCGACGGGAGCTTCTATGTCACGCGCCCGCGCATCCGGCTGCTGACGCTCGGCGCGGCCGTCACGGTGGCCGGCCAGGCGACGACGATCGTCCGTCGCGCGGGGACTGAGCAGCGGCCGATCGTGCGCTTGGAGGGCATCGAGGATCGCACCGCCGCTGAGGAGCTGCGCGGCACGGAACTGCTGATCGGCGGCGGCGACGCCCCCGCCCTCGGTGAGGAAGAGTGGTGGGCGCACGAACTGGAGGGGTGTGAGGTCCTCGACGGCGAGCAGCTGCTCGGGACGGTCGGCAAGCTGCTCGAGCTGCCTTCGTGCGAGGCGCTCGAGGTTCGCCCAGCCGGGGGCGGCGAGGTGGTGCTGGTGCCGCTGGTCAAAGATGCGATCCGCCGGGTGGCCCCAGCGCAGAGACGGATCGAGGTCGACCTCGACTTCCTCGGGCTGAGTGGGCGTGACGAGGCCAACAAGGGACACGATGAGCAGGGCAGCCGAGGCACCGGCGAGCAGGGTTTGGGCACGTGAACATCGACATCTTCACGCTCTTTCCAGAGTGGTTCGACTGGTTCTCCTCCCAGCGTCACGTCGGCAACGTCCTTGCCGGCGGCTCGCGGCTCGCGTGCGTGAACCCACGGGAGCACACGCCGCTGAGCGGCGGCCAGGTCGACGACACACCCTTCGGCGGCGGCGCCGGAATGGTGCTGCGGGTGGATGTGCTCGACAGTGCGCTGCGCGCCCACTACGGCATCGACCCGGTCGAGCTGCGGTCTCGGCGCCGCGTGATCGCGCTTGCGCCTGGCGGACGGCTCCTCGACGAGCAGCTCGTCGAGGAGCTCGCCGGCGAGCCGGCGCTGACGCTCTTGTGCGGTCGCTACGAGGGCTTCGACGAGCGCATTCTGGAGCACTTCGCCAGTGACATCGTCTCGATCGGACGCTATGTGCTGAGCGGTGGGGAGCTGGCCGCGATGGTCCTGTGCGACGCGGTAATGCGCAAGTTGCCGGGGGCGCTCGGGCACGAGCACTCCGCGCGGGAGGAGTCCTTCAGCGTTGCCCTCGACGGGAACCCCGAGTATCCCCACTACACGCGCCCCGCCGACTACCGCGGCTGGCGTGTACCCGAGGTGCTCCTGTCCGGCCACCACGAGCGGATCGAGGAATGGCGCCGCGAGCGCAGCCGCGAACGCGGGGGTATCGCCCCGTCTTCACAGCCCACGGACTCATAGGCGCTGAGACCAGCGACGCGAAGCGAGTCGACGGTCCGCTACCATTGCACCTCGCGCTGGCCGAGATCCGTTCTCGGGGCCACCTGGGCCAAAGAAGGCGCGCCCTCCCTTATCCGTTATGAGCAGCGTTATCGCAACCATCGAGCGCGCGCAGTTGCGCCGCGTCCCAAACTTCGCGCCGGGCGACCGCGTCAAGGTTCACTTTCAGGTGATCGAGGGTGCCCGTAGCCGCGTGCAGGTTTTCGAGGGCGTCGTCATCAAGCGCCAGGGTCACGGTGCGCGTGAGACCTTCACGGTGCGCAAGCAGTCCTTCGGCGTTGGTGTAGAGCGCATGTTCCCGGTTCACTCACCGAAGATCGAGAGGATCGAGGTCGCCGCTCGCGGCGATGTGCGCCGCGCAAAGCTCTACTACCTGCGTGATCGCGTGGGCAAGCGCGCGCGTGTACGTGAGCGCCGCTACACCGGACCGGAAGAGGCCGTCGAGCCTGGTTTGCTCGTAGAGCCCACTTCGGCGGAGTCCGAGGCGCCCGAGGTGCAGGCACCCGACACGGACGGCGTCACCGCCGAGCAGGCCGTTGTCGAGCAAGACGTGGAACAGCAGCAGGATGGCGAGCAGGTCGGTAATGGGTCCGCCGAGGGGGGTAGTCAGGAACAGGCGGCCCAAACGGAGGCCGAGGTGGCCCCCGTAGCTTCTGCTTCGAGTGCAGACGCTACTGATACCCCCTCCGACGCTGGTGACGCCGAGGCAGGCGCTCCCGGCGATACGCAGGCGTGAGTCCCAGCGCCAAGACCGACGAGGGCGAGAGCTCGCCCTCGGGACGTCGTGGCAAGCGTGCGAAGGCGAATACTGAGGCAAGCGTCACGCTCTCCGGGAATACCGGTGGCAAAGGTGCCAAGCGCTCCAAATCGACGCTGGGAGCGATCGTCGAGCTGGTCGTGATCATCGCCGTGGCACTCGGCCTGGCATTGGGGATCCAGGCGTTCATCATCAAGCCGTACAAGATCCCGAGTGGCTCGATGGAGCCGACTCTCGCGATCGGGCAGCGGGTGCTCGTCAACCGCATCGCTACGGACTTCAGCGAACCGCATGTCGGCGAGATCGCCGTGTTCCACCCTCCTGAAGGCGCTGAGCAGGAGGAGTGCGGTCCTACGCCGCATGTGATCAAGCTCGGTGAAGCCGCGTGCTCGCAGCCGGTGCCACGGCAGGACTCGGGCACGAATTTCATCAAGCGGGTGGTCGCTGGCCCTGGCGACGAAATCTACATAAAGGAAGGCCACGTCTACCGCAAGGCGGCCGGTAAGAGCCAGTTCGTCCGCGAGCATGATTCCTATATTCGGGCCTGCGGCGAAAGCCCCGAGTGCAACTTCCCCAAGCCGATCAAGATTCCGCCCGGACACTGGTTCATGATGGGGGACAACCGTGGCGAATCCGACGACAGCAGGTTCTGGGGACCAGTCCCCACCGGATGGATCATCGGACAGGCCATCGCCACCTACTGGCCACCCGACCGGATCGGCAGCCTCTAGCGAAGTCGACGTGGGTGCGAAGGTGACGGCGCCCAACTCTGGTTCGTCCGCACGCGCCAGGCGCCGTGCTCGCCGCGCGGGCAGCGGCAAACGACTGTTCGCTTTCGACCGCCGCCTTGGCTCCCGCCTCGTGGCCGGCGCCGATGAGGCCGGACGCGGATGTCTGGCGGGGCCCCTGGTTGCCGCGGGCGTGCTGTTCGACTACGAGGCGATCACCACGCGTGAGCTGCGAGCGCTTGGGGCGCTCAACGACTCCAAGCAGCACAGCGCAGAGGCACGCGAGGACCTCTACCCGCTCGTTATGCGCAGTGCCGCCAGGGTCGTGGTCGTGTCACGGTGTGTGCGCGGGATCGATGGGCGAGGGTTGCATAAGACGAATCTGGCCGCGCTACGAGACGCCCTGCGCGCTGTCACCGCAGATGTCTCGGGGGATGTGCTGTGCCTCGTCGACGGCTTCGCCGTGGCGGAGTTCGAGCATCCGCAGCGGGCGATCGTCGACGGTGATGCCACCAGCGCAGCGATCGCCGCCGCTTCGATCATCGCGAAGGTTACGCGTGATCGCTTCATGCAATATGCCGATGCTCAGCACCCTGGCTGGAGCTTTGCCGAGCATGTCGGCTACTCCACGCCAACGCACCGTGACGCGATTCTGCGCCAAGGGGTCTCGCCGCTGCACCGGATGTCCTTCCAGTCGCTTGCCTATCAGCAACTCGCCTTGTAAAGGGGCTCACGGTATGGCTCGCATCGATCACAGCTTCGGCATGAGCGACTCACCGGAGAAGGCCCTCGCGCGCTTTCGCGACGAACTCGGCCCTGAGCTACACCGTAAGACTGGCTTTGGGCTGCACCACGAAGGGCCCAACAGCCTGCTCTACAGGGATGGGCTCCTCGACGCGAGTCCCCTGTCAGGTGCCGATGAGGATCTCGATCAGGATCTCGGCGTGCCGGGGGAGCACGAAGACGATGCTCCCTATGACCTCCCCACCGGCTCGCTGACCCGCGTGGGCCTGTATGGCGCGCGCAGCCGCATGGGCCCGCTCGACTTCCAAGACGACCTAAGCGACATCGGCGCCCATCACCTCCACGTCGATTTCACACCCCAGCAGGACGGCACTTTGGTTCACGTCCACGGGCACGCGCCACGCGACTTGCGCCACGCGATCGACCTGCTCGGCGAGCCTGGCCAGTGGCCGCAGCTCTCGGCTGGGTGAGCGACCCGCGGTACGACGAGGCGTGCGGGCGCGTGAGCGTCGCGATCACCACGCCCCCTCGATGTGATCGAGACGCAGCAGCCGACCCTGCCCGTCGACGATCACGCCGACAGCGTCGAAGCGAATCGTGTGGGCGCTCGGTCGGAGGTGTTTGCCTTCGCTCAGCCAGGCAACGGCCAGGCGTCGCAGACGGGCGCGCTGGCGTGGGCGTAGCCACGGCAGCGGCTCCTGGTCGACGCGCACACGCCGATCATGTGAGCTCACACGGCTTGTCTTGACCTCAGCAAAGACGAGCGTCACGCCGTCGAACGCGATCAGGTCGATCTCGCCTGCGCGGGTGCGCACGTTGCGTGCGACGATCGTGAAGCTCAGACGCTTGAGGTGCGCTGCGGCGAGGTCCTCGCCGAGGCGCCCAGTGGCGTGGCGCGGGTCCGGCTGCTGTGCGTGCGGCGACGGCCGCACGGACGGTCGAAGAGGTCGCTCGGAGAACACCACCAGCACGCTAGGCCGACAAACGTGACGCCAGGGTGTGCTGTGTGCCTTTTCAGTGACGTGATTGTGACGAGAGTGTGTCTCTTTGCCGGCGTACCGATCTAAGGTGCTGGCGATACTGTTGAACTGTGCCGCGGAACGGTTGCGAGGGTCCGCTGGAGGGCCGTTACGCGCTCACTGCATCACGCGCACGCACGCGCGGTCTTGACCTGCGGCTCCCGGCCGCGCGGCGGATCGGCGTGGGGCGCTCAGAACGGGCGCTTTCCGCTGTCTCCGCGTCGCTGACGGCCCACGCGAGACGCTGCACGAGCTGCGAGGCAGCGTGATCAGTGCTGAGGTGCACAGAGCGCACTTGCTCGTCGAGCAGAACTGGCGTCTCCTCGGGCAAATCGGATGAGATTGGGTCGGCCATGACAATGATTCGGGGCATTGGCTTTCCTTTGCTGGAGGCTGGCTGTAAGGATCAGGATAGGTCGGGTGCCGGGGCGCTAGCGCCGGTAGTAAATACGGAAAAAGCTTGGTTACGTGGATATGGACGGGCTAAATCGACGAACGTTCTATGGGCCTGTAGTCGTGGTCTGGCAAGTGCACCGCGATCGCAGAAGTTGAGCTATTCAACACTAAATGTATCAGAAATATGCGGAATATCTTGCCGGGTGGAGCAAAAGCCGCTGCGCGTGCAACGCACATGGTGTGGCTCGAGAGCATCCGGCACGTCGCTCGCGTAGCCTGCGTGCCGTGAGCGACGACCCGAGCAGCTCCGAGCAAACGGCCCTTCAGGGTGCGCCCAGGCATATGGAGCCGAGCGCCCCGAGAGAGGAAGGCGCGTCTGGCGGACCACGCTCGCTTGATGGAGTGAGCAGTTTTATGGGCCTGCGCTGGGAGGACCCAGAGACGGTTCGCATGCAGATTCGCCCGGAGCTGATCAACGGTGGTGGGCTGCTCTCCGGCGTGGCGACTTACGCGATGGTCGACTACTGCATGGGCTCGACGCTGTGGGTGCAGACCGCCGAGAACGAGCGCATCGCGACGATCTCGATCTCGATCAACTACGTCCAGACGGCGACCGAGGGGGAGGTCGTGTGCAGGACGGTGCTCGACCGCCGCAACCGCACCGTGGGGATCATGAAATCCGAGGTGCGCCATGAGGACGGCCGGCTGCTGGTGACCGCCGTGGGCAGCTACTCGATCCGCATTCCGCCGGAGCTGGCGCGTGACGCCGAGGGTGCTCACGATCGCCGGCTCGGACTCCGGCGGCGGGGCCGGCATCCAGGCCGACCTGAAGGCGTTCGCGCGCTGCGGCGTGCACGGCATGAGCGCGATCACCGCGATCACCGCCCAGAACACGCTTGCGCGTCACCGCCGTTCACCCGTCCCGCCCGGAGATGGTGCTCGCGCAGGTGCGCGCGGTGCTAGCGGACATCGGCGTCGACGCGGTCAAGGTGGGCATGCTCGGTAGCGCCGAGGTCGCGCTGGCGGTCGCGCAGGCGCTCGATGAGCTGCCGCCGGGCACGCCCGTGGTGGTCGACCCGGTGATGGTCGCCGAGTCGGGCGCGCGGCTGCTCGCGGCCGACGCCCAGCGGCGCTCGTGCGGGAGATCCTGCCGCGGGCGAGCGTGCTCACGCCGAACCTTCCCGAGGCGCGTGTGCTCGCCGGCGGCCAGCTCGAGCCGAGCGTAATACGAGGGCGCCGCAGACGAGGACGCTGAGATCGAGGCTCTGGCGCGGGCGGTGCTGGCGCTCGGGTCCGCGCGCGGTTGTGCTCACCGGCGGGCACCGCGCACGCGCGGCCGACCTGTTCATCGACGCCCGCGATGGCGTGGCCGTGCGTGATCGAGGGCGAGCGCCACCCCGACGGCGCCGCGCACGGCTCCGGCTGCACGCACTCCTCGGTGCTCGCCGCTCAGCTGGCGCTTGGCCATACGTCGCTGGAGGCTGCTCGCAGCGCTCGTGCGCTCGCTGGGGAGGCGGTGGCACGGCGGTCTGCGTGACGTGGGGGCGGGTGCCGGCCCGGTGGACGTGATCGACCTGGCGGCGCCTGCGCGGCAGTTGACCATCGGCGTTCATGCCGTTTGCCATAATCCGAAGACGATGAGGCTGCTTGCGTATGAAGCCCGGTCATGGCGAGATCGTTCTCGCCGAGGGTGACGTGGACGTACCGGAGCAGGAGCAGGAGCTGATCGAGGCGTTTCGCCGCGAGCTGGACGCGGGCATGTGGGCCGCCGTGCCCACCGCCAGCGCCTGGCGGACGCCGCGAGGCGGAGCTCGTCAAGAGCTTCGACGAGGTGCCACGTGACGCCGAGCGCGTGATCTTCTTCCCGCGGGCTGCCGGCGGAGCGCCACCGGCCGACACGCTAGCCCGCGCATGGGACTTGCGCTGGGCACAGCCGCGGTGGTGCTCGTGGTGCTGTTGTGGGAGCTCGCGCGCCCCACGCTCAAACGCACGCTCGCGCGACTGCGCCTGCTGTGGCAGGCGCACAGACGCGGCCGCGCGCCGGCGGGGTATGACCCCGGGCGCGAACGGCGCGCTGAGCAGCGCGCACGAGCGCTGCTGCGCTCGTGCGTGAGCGAGCGCGACTGGGCGATGTACCGCGACCTGGGGTTCCTGCGCGTGTGGGGCGGGCTGGGCGATCACGGCCGCGGCTCGGGCGCCGCGTATGCGTATCTGATCTACCCGCACAAGCCGATCGTCGCGTACGTGCCGCAGACAGGCGAGCTGCTGAATGAGTACTGCGTGGCGTTCCCCGACCACACGAAGCCCTACGGCAGCTCGCGACTGCCGGACTCCGACGATGTGCTCGCCAAGTGGATGGCGCTGACCGCCGATGAGCGGCGGCTGGTGGGCGAGGCCAACATGCACCTGCCCGGTCGCCAGGTGGACCCGGACCGGGTCAGGCGCGACATCGTGCGCCTGTGCCGCTGGGAGCAGCAGATCGCGCGTGAGCCGATCCATCCAGGCAGGCGTGGCGGGTCCGACGGCTGGGACCCGGATAACATCCCCGCCGCGTGAGCACTCCCGGCACCTTCGACGTCAGGCATCGCAGCCGTGCCCTCACCGAGGGGCCCGAGCGTGCCGCCGCGCGCTCCTACCTGCATGGGATCGGCTATTCGGCGGAGGACCTCGCCAAGCCGATCGTCGGCGTTGCGCACTCGTGGATCGAGACGATGCCGTGCAACTTCAACAACCGCGTGCTCGCGGCGAAGGTCAAGGAGGGCATCCGCGCCGCCGGCGGCACGCCGATGGAGCTCAACACGATCGCCATCTCCGACGGCATCACGATGGGCACTGCCGGGCATGCGCGCGTCGCTGGTGTCGCGCGAGGTGATCGCCGACTCGATCGAGCTGGTCGCCTCGGCCCACGCGTTCGATGCGCTGGTGACGATCTCCGGCTGCGACAAGACGATCCCCGCGGCCGTGATGGCGCTTGCGCGGCTGAACATCCCCGGGCTGATGCTCTACGGCGGCTCGATCAAGCCCGGCCACTACAAGGGCGCGGAGGTGACCATCCAGCAGGTGTTCGAGGCGGTCGGCGAGCTGCGCCGCGGGCAAGATCACTGAGCAGGAGCTACACGAACTGGAGGAGGCGGCCTCCCCGGGCGCGGGCGCGTGCGGCGGGCAGTTCACCGCGAACACGATGGCGATGGCGTTCGAGGCGCTCGGGATCTCGCCGGCGGGCACCGCGATGGTTCCCGCCGAGGACGGGCGCAAGCTGGAGGTGGCGGTGCAGGTGGGCGAACTGGTGATGGACGTGCTGCGCCGTGGTCAGCGCCCGAGCGACATCATCACCAAGCCGGCGCTCGAAAATGCCATTGCCGCCGGCGCCACCAGCGGCGGCTCCACGAACATCGTCCTGCACCTGCTCGCCGTCGCCAACGAAATGGGCGTGCCGTTGGAGATCGACGAGTTCGAGGCGATCTCCGAGCGCACCCCGCTGCTGTGCGACCTGCAGCCCGGTGGACGGTACGTGGCGACGGAGCTATATGAAGCGGGCGGCGTACCGCTCGTGCTAAAGCGGCTGAAGGAGGCAGGGATCCTCAACGCGGATGCGCCGACGGTCACCGGCAGGACGATTGGCGAACACGCCGCTGAGGCGGTTGAGACCGACGGTCAGCCCGTCGTTCGGCCGCTTTCCAATCCGATCAAACCCACAGGCGGCTTTGCCATCCTGCGTGGCAACGTCGCGCCCGATGGCTGCGTGGTCAAGCTCTCCGGGCACGAGCGCCGCAGGCACGTCGGGCCGGCGCGCGTGTTCGACGGTGAGGAGGCCGCGATGGCGGCCGTGCTCGCCCATGAGATCAAGGCGGGTGACGTGGTGGTGATCCGCGGCGAGGGCCCCGCCGGCGGCCCGGGCATGCGCGAGATGCTGTCGGTCACCGCGGCGATCGTCGGCGAGGGCATTGGCGAGGACGTGGCGCTGATCACCGATGGGCGCTTCTCCGGAGCCTCGCGCGGCTTCATGGTTGGCCACGTCGCCCCGGAGGCCGTCCGGGGCGGCCCGATCGCGGCGATCGCCGACGGCGACGAGCTGACGATCGACGCGGACGCGCGCCGTCTGGACGTGGCGCTGTCCGACGATGAGATCGCCGCGCGCGTGGCCGCCTACAGCCAGCCCCCGCGCGCGGACGAGCACGTGGACGTTGCCATCCAGAAGTACGCCAAGCTCGTGGGTAGCGCCGCCCTAGGTGCAGTAGCTCGCTAAGAGCGGCTGGCGCGCCGTTACTCGGCGATGAATTCCTCGAGCAGCGCGTTGAACGCGGCGGGGCGCTCGAGCATCGACATGTGGCCGGTGTCCTTGAAGATCACCTTGCGCGAGTTGGGGATCAGTTCGGCGAACACGTCAGCGTCTTTGACGTTGATCAGGTGGTCGCTGTCGCCCCACACGATCAAAGTCGGGCACGCGATCTCGGGTAGGCGCTCGCGGATGTCGTAGTCGAGTATCGCCTGCAGTGCTTCGATGAAGCCCGGCTTGCCCGCGCCTCGCAGCTGCTCGGCGGCAAGCGCGGCGGGCAACCGGCTGGGGTGGCGCACGACGACGTTCAGCGTCGCCTCGCGCAGGCGTGGATGGCGGGCGACGGCGTCTGACTTGGAGGCCACCCACGCGCCGGTGGCGGCGAGCACCCGCTCCGCGCGACGCAGCACGGGAACGGCACGCGTCGAGCCGCGATGGCCGGTCGTGGAGATACCCGCGGCGGAGATCAGCACCAGGCGCTCCACTCGCCGGGGAAAGGCGATGGCGAGCTCCGCGGATATGAAGCCGCCCATCGAGTTGCCAACGACGGTGGCGGCGTCGATCTGCAGCTTGTCGAGCAGGCCGTCGAGCAGGCGGGCGTAGCCGGACATGGTGATCGGCTCTGTTGGCATCGGCGAATACCCGAACCCGGGCAGGTCGAGAGTCAGCACACGGTGCTCGCGTGCGAGCACGGGCAGTTGCTCGAGCCAGTTGGCCCAGCAGCCCGACAGGCCGTGTATGAACACGAGCGGGGCGCCGCTGGCAGCTCGCTCGGGGCCCAGCTCGATCGTGTTGACGGGCTGCCCGTCGATCACAACCCAGCGCTGATGTGTGCGCCAGTCGACATCGAGCCATGGTGAGCGCCCGATCGGCCCGTAGGCGCTGAGATCAGCAGCCTGGTGGTGCGAGCCGTCGCCGTTGGCGTGCACAGCGGCCCAGTCGGCGACGCTCTGCCCATGCGAATCGAAGCTCATATCTTGAATGTACCCCAGGTAAGCGGTCGTCCTGTGCGCCAGAGAGAACCGGTGTATAGCTATGGTGGCACCGCACCGGTGAAACACGGCAGGTTGGGTAGGCAGGCAGAGCACGGTGGGCGGCGAACTACAGCTGGACAAATGGGAGCTATGACGCAGGAAGCGACAGGGCAGGCAATGGAGACCGTGTCAAGCGGCGCGTGGGCGCGGGCGCTCGCGCTCCTCCAGGACGACCTGCACAGGCGTGATGCTGCGCCGCGTACGCGCCGTGCGTACGCGGTCGACCTCGAGCAATTCGCGGGTTGGGCTGACACACGCGGCCTGGTCCCCACGACGGTCGATGCGAAGGCGGTGCGCCGCTACATTGCGCATCTGTCAGAGCGCTCGCCCGGTGGCGCAGGCGCGGCGCCGAGCACGGCGGCACGCAAGCTGGCGGCGCTGCGGGCGCTGTTCTCCAGCCAGCGCGAGCATGGGCTGATCGCCCAAAACCCCGCGGATCTGGTGTCCACGCCGCGACGCTCGTCGCATCTGCCGCGGGTCCTGAGCGCGCGTGAGGCGGGGCGGCTGCTGGACGGGATCCCCGCGTCCGATCCCCTGGCCGTGCGTGACGGAGCGCTGTTTGAGCTTGCCTACTCGTGCGGGCTGCGCGCGGAGGAGATCGTGTCGCTGGGCTGCGCGGACGTGGACCACGATGGCGAGCAGCTGCGGGTGGAGGGCAAGGGCCGAAAGACGCGCTTTGTGCCTGTGGGTGAGCCGGCGATGGCGGCTGTGAGGCGCTATTTGGAGCGTGGCCGCCCGGCGCTGGCTGACGCTTCCAGGGGCGCGGGAGCGGAGGCGCTGTTCTTGAGCAAGAGCGGCCGGCCGCTTGGCACGAGCGACGTGCGCAGGCGGCTACGCACGTGGACGAGCCGTGTTGGCGTCGCCGCGGGCGCCTCGCCGCATGCGCTGCGCCACAGCTTCGCGACGCACCTGTTGGACGGTGGGGCGGACCTGCGCAGCATCCAGGAGCTGTTGGGGCATGCGAGTGTGTCGAGCACGCAGATTTACACTCGGGTAGAGTCCGCCAGGCTTAGAAGCGCCTATGCGCGCAGTCACCCTCGGGCCTAGGGGGGATGGAACCCTGGAGACGAACGTCAAACCGATCGAGCTGCGCGAACTGTGGCGGCGCTATAAGACCGAAGGGGACGCCCGCGTGCGCGAGCGGCTGGTCGTCGCGTACTCGCCGCTGGTCAAGTACGTAGCGGGACGCACCGCCGCGGGGCTGCCCCCGCACGTGGAGGAGGCCGACCTGATCTCCTACGGGCTCGTCGGCCTGATCTCAGCGATCGAGCGCTTCGACCTGTCCCGGGACATCAAGTTCGAGACGTACGCGATCATGCGCATCAAGGGCGCGATCATCGACGAGCTGCGCTCGCTCGACTGGGTGCCCCGCAGCGTGCGCGCCCGCGCACGCGAGGTGGAGCGCGCGAACGCGAAGCTCGAGCACACCCTCCAGCGCGCGCCAACCGACCAGGAGCTTGCGGGCGAGCTTGGCATCACGGTGGATGAGCTGAACGAATCGCTGCTGGCGATCTCGCACTCCTCGATCGTGGCGCTGGACGAGCTGTGGAGCGTCTCCGACGCCAGCGGCGATCAGGTGTCGCTGATGGACACGATCGAGGATCCCGGTGCCCCCGACCCCGCGCGTGCGCTGGACGTGGGGGACCTGAAGGACAGGATTGCCGACTCGATCGCCAAGCTGCCAGAGCGCGAGAAGCTCGTGATCGCCCTCTACTACTACGAGAACCTCACCCTCCGCGAGATCGGCGAGGTGCTCGGGGTGACCGAGTCACGGGTGTCGCAGATGCATACCAAGGCTGTGCTGCGGCTCAGGTCGCGCATGCAGGAGGAGTCCTTCGACGACTGACCTGGCGTCCGAGAGCCGGCGCCACACTGCGTCCTCGGTCGCTCGTGTGCAGAGCACACTTCGCTCCCTGCGTCCTTGTCTGGCTTGGCTCTCGAACGCCAGGTGGCGTAGGTGATGTCCAGGTATGTGTCCCAGTCCGGCCGGCAGCGACCGTAGGCTGTCGCAGACAATGAGTGACGTCGATCCGCGCATCAAGCTCGCTTACGAAGAGTCCGTCCGTGGGCTGGACATGCAGAACGAAACGCTCAACGAGCTATTGGGTTCCCCGCCGCGACACTGCTCTGCATCAGCATCCTCTGGCCGTCCGAAGAATGGGAGTTCTCATTCGACGCCGGCGATCTGGATGACCGCTACTACGCGAAAGATGCAGACCCAACGGAGATGTGCCGAGAGATGCTGCTCAGCAACGCTGAGAGTCGCAGGCGCAACAATGAAAAGCTTGCCGGACGGTTCAGGCTGTTCCGGTTCGCCTGTGGCGCGCTCGCCTGCGACATCGTCTTTTGGTTGGTGGCGGTGGGGGTAAGATGATGTCTGTGATCCTTCGAAGCGAAACACCGCCCAAGCCTCGCCCGAAAGAACTGCCGCAAAAAGGCAAAGAGATTGGGGCTAGCGGGGGTCGAGCACAGGGGCTGCTGCTTGCAGTCGGCAGCGCATGCGCTGCCGACCGGACGGCGCATGCGCCGTCCGCCGCCAAGCCGCATGCGGCTTGGCGCGGGGTGGCACATGTGCCACCCCAAACATGAACAAAGGATGGCGGGCGGCCAGGTGTCATCGTGAGGTCACCAGCCCAGCCAGCCCGAAGGGAGTCACCTGTGGAGTTGAGGATTTTCGTCGAGCCGCAGGAAGGCGCGACCTATGAGCAGCAGTTGGCGATGGCCCAAGCGGCCGAGTCGCACGGCTTTGGTGCGTTCTTTCGCTCTGACCACCTGCTGCGCATCAAACCCGGCACCGGTGACCCGGGGCCGACCGACTCATGGGTGACGCTTGGCGCGATCGCACGGGAGACGAGCACGATCCGCCTTGGCACGATGGTCACCTCGGCGACCTTCAGATTGCCGGGCCCGCTTGCAGCCGCGGTTGCACAGGTCGACGCGATGAGTGGCGGGCGGGTGGAAGTGGGGCTCGGGACGGGCTGGTATGAGGCCGAGCACCTCGCCTACGGCATTCCCTTCCCGCCACTGCGCGAGCGCTTCGATCGGCTCGAGGAGCAGCTGCAGATCCTCACCGGAATGTGGAGCACGCCGGTGGGGGAGAGCTACGAGTTTGCCGGCGAGCACTACACGCTCGGTCCGGGGCCAGCGTTGCCAAAGCCCGTGCAGCATCCCCACCCGCCTGTGATCGTCGGCGGTCTCGGCACGCGCCGCACGCCTGCCTTGGCCGCCCGTTTTGCCGCGGAGTTCAATATTCCGTTCGCCGATGTCGAGACGGCCGGCGAGCGTTTCGAGGGCGTGCGCGCCGCCTGTGAGGCCGCCGGGCGCGACCCGGGGGAGATGATCTACTCCCACGCCGTCACCGTCTGTTGCGCAGATGACCCGGCTGAGCTGCAGCGCCGTGCCGAGCGGATTGGCCGAGACGTCGAGGATCTGCGTGCATCGGGTGCGGCGGGCACACCTGAGGAGGTGGTCCAGCGGCTCGGGGAATATGCCCGAGCGGGCGCCTCACGCTCCTATCTGCAGGTGATCGACATGGACGACCTCGACCACATCGCGCTGATCGCAGCGGAGGTGATGCCCCGGCTGGACGACCGCTAGACCGCGGCGGGCCTCAGCGGTATGGTGATCTCACCCAGCGGAAGGAGATACTCATGCACCCCCCAGCGGATCGGATTCGCAACGTGGCCCTTGTCGGACATCGAGGGTCGGGGAAGACCGCGCTGCATGAGGCGCTGCTGTTCGAGGCGGGCGTGACCAACCGCCTGGGGTCGGTTCCCGATCAAACCACCGTGTCGGACTCCGACCCCGACGAGCAGGCGCGGCAGATGTCCATCTCCACGACGCTCAGCTCGTTCGAGTGGCAGGGCCGCAAGATCAACCTGCTGGACACGCCCGGCGAGCCGAGCTTCGTCGCGGATGCGCTCGGTGCCCTGCGCGTGTGTGAGTCGGCGGCGTTCGTGATCAACGCGGTGATGGGGGTGGAGGTCTCAACCACGCCGCCTTTGGGCGCGGGCGGCGGAGCTCGATATCGCGCGGATGCTGTTCGTGAACATGCTCGACCGTGAGCGCGCGGACTTCTTCCGCTCGCTCGATCAGATCAAGCGCAGCGTTCGGCCCTCATGCAGTCGCCACCGAGATCCCCATCGGCATCGAGCACGACATCGAAGGCGTGGTCGATCTCGTCGACATGAAGGCCTATCGCCAGGACAGCGTCGAGCGTGCCGGTTGGAGTGAGATCCCGATCCCGGACGGCTGAGGCCGCCCGCGCGCAGGAGTACCGCGAGAAGCTGATGGACGAGGTGTGCGAAGTCTCCGACACACTGATGGAGCGCTATCTGGAGGGGCAGGAGATCTCCCACGGGGAGATCGTCGGCGCGCTCAAGGAGGGCACCAACCACGGCAAGATCTTTCCTGTCGTTTGCGGCGTGGCCACGCGCAACCTCGGCACAACCCGTCTGCTGGATGCGATCGTCGAGGACCTGCCATCACCCGTCAAGCACGGCTCGCTCAACGTCGGTGAAGTTGAGCTCAGCGCTGACGAGAGCGGCCAGCTGTTCACATACGTGTTCAAGACCAGGGCTGACCCGTTCGCGGGGCGAATCAACCTGCTGCGCGTCTACCAGGGGGTGCTCGGCGCCGATAGCCAGGTGCTCAATACGCGCGCACACGTCAAGGAGCGGATCGGGCAGCTGCTGATGTTCGCCGGCAAGGACGTCGGTCACGTGCAGGAGTTCGGCCCGGGCGACATCGGCGCGGTGGCCAAGCTCAAGGAGACCCGCGCCGGCGATTGGCTCGCCGCCCGGGACGAGCCGATCGACATGCCCGCCCTGAGGCTTCCCTCGCCGGTGATGGCCTTTGCGGTCGAGCCAAAGAGCCGCGGCGACGAGGACAAGGTGCTCTCCTCGCTGCGCCGCTTGCAGGAGGAGGACCCCACGATCGATCTGCACCGCGACCAGCAGACCGGCGAGCAGATCGTCGCTGGGCTCTCCCAGGTGCACGTCGAAGTGATCGTCGACCGGCTGCGCTCACGTTTCGGCGTCGAGGTCACGCTCAAGCCCCCGCGCGTGCCCTACCAGGAGACGATCCGCGCCACCGCCGCCGCCCACGGTCGCCACAAGAAGCAATCAGGCGGGCGCGGCCAGTTCGGCGACTGCCACATCGAGATCACGCCCCTCGAAGACCCCGACTCACCCGACCGGCTTCGAGTTCGTCGACAACATCAAGGGCGGCGTCATCCCCAGCTCGTTCATCCCCGCCGTCGAGAAGGGCGTGCACGAGGCGATGGAAACGCGGCGTGCTCGCCGGCTACCCCGTCAAGGGCGTGCGCGTGCGCCTGTTCGACGGCGCGCACCACTCCGTCGACTCCTCCGAGATCGCTTTCAAGCTCGCGGGCGCGCAGGCGATGAAGCAGGCGCTTGCGCTCGCCGACCCCGTGCTGCTCGAGCCGATCATGCACGTCACCCTGTCCGTGCCCGAGGCGCATGTGGGCGACGTCATCGGCGACCTCAACAGCCGCCGCGGGCGCCCACAGGGCATGGAGCCAGTCGGCGCGATGACCGAGATCAAAGCCGAGGTGCCGATGGCAGAGATGCTCACCTACGCGCCCGATCTGCGCTCCATCACACAGGGCCAGGGCGACTATACGCTCGAGTTCCTGCGCTACGAGGAGCTCCCCGCCCACCTTGCCCAGAAGGTCGTCGCAGGAGGCTGGCGCGAGCACGCCCGCCGTCCACGCCTAGAGGCCGATCATTGCTCTTCGGCCGCCGCGCCAGCTAGTCTGGTGGGTCGATGGCCACCCGCACGATCGTCACCTCACAGCCGGACGTCGAGTGCGAGGTTTGCGAACGGCGGCTGCTGCGGGGCGAGCAGCCGGATGTCTTCCTCGCCGCGGGACGCCGGCGGATCGTGTGCGAGCTGTGCGCTCCGCGCGCCGCGCACGAGGGCTGGATGCGCGAGACCGACAGCCACTCGGTCACCCTGCCGCCGATGCGCTCGCGGCGCGGGCGCAGCTTCTTCGATCGGCTGCGCCAGGTGGCCCGGCCTCCTGGAGAGACGGCTGCCGCTGACGCGGACACGGCTGAGGAGCAGGAGAACGGGTCTTACGACCTGTTCGACGGCTACACGCCGCGCCGGTGCAGAACCCGTCGCGGCGAGACCTGCCGGGCCGGACGCGCATGTGACCGAGAGCGAGCCCGCTTATCCCGACGCGCATACGCGTGAGGCTGGCACCGGCGGCGTGATGGACTGGCAGGAGACCGCCGTCGCCCGCTCGCAGTCAGAGACAGGCCTCGAGACCGAGCCGCCGTCCGAGTACGTCGAACATGCGGTCAAGGTTTTCAACGCGAGCGAGTTCCCGCGCCGCGTGGCCGGCGTGACCCGTTCGCTGGGGGCACCGCTGGTCAATGTTCGCTCCGCCGAGCACCTCTGCGAGCGTCGTGTCGATCGTCGTTGCCTGGGAGCTTTGCTGGTATCGCTACGAGGTCGATCTCAGCGAACCTGTCGTGGAGGCGCAGGTGATCGCCCAGGGCACCGAGCTCGCGGAGCTCGCTCGCGACGACCGTCGCCCAAACGCCACCGCCGGCGAGTCCGGCAAGCTGGAGCTCGCAGGGGTGTGACGATTCCGTGTGCCCCGCTTGCGTATTGGCGCGTGCGGAGTAACATCGAGGCACGATGATCTACTGCGTGGTACCACGACCCCTTGCAGACGAGCTGTATCCGAAGCTCGTGGAGCACTACAGCGGCGACGAGAACGTCACCGTTATCGTCGATCGCCGTGAGTTCGACAGGCGTGCCCGCTACGCCCGCACGAACGCGTCCGGCGACGATGACGCACAGCAGCGTCGCATCGTGCGAGACCGCCGTCGCGCGCGAGTGCCCGGCGATCTGCTGCCGCTCGCGCAAGCGTCCTAGCCGGCGAGGGTCGCGGCCATCGACCTTGGGAATCCCCTGTGGGGGAGCCGGTTCGCCGATCGCCGAGCCGCTTCGTCCCCAGCGATCTTCATAATCCCGGCGCGATGAAGCTGATAGCCCACGTAGACGGAGGCGCAAGAGGCAACCCGGGCCCAGCGGCCGCCGCGTGCGTCCTGAGCACGCCCACCGGGGAGGTCGTCGACGAGCAATCGCAGCTCCTGGGCAAGGTCACCAACAACGTGGCCGAGTACCGAGCGCTGCTACTCGCCTTGGCGCGAGCAAGCGAGCTGGGAGCCACCGAAATAGACGTCATCGGAGACTCCGAGCTGATCGCCAAGCAAGTGAAAGGCCTCTACAAGGTCAAGCACCCATCGATGCGCCCGCTGTACCTAGAGGCGATGGAGGCACTCAGGGGCTTTGAGAAGTGGTCGATCCGCACGGTGCCAAGAGCCCAGAACGCAGACGCCGACGCGCTGGTGAACGCGGCGCTCGACCAAGCGGCGGCGGCGTCCCGCTAAGCGGCTGGTCTTCACATCTAGGCACAGGACCGTCGACTTCAAGAGTCGCGAGGCTTGCTATTTGGGTTGGTCAGGAAGCTCCAGGTGGGCCCAGAACCTCACCTCCCGCCACTTTCAACGCTCGCGAAACTGCTTCGCGTACCTCCGTACTACGAACACTGGAATGGCAAAGCCTGACAGGCCCGCAGCTCGACGAGATCTTCGGAGCGCTAATGCAAGGGCTGAGCCGATTTGGCAATCGTGAGCATCTGCGCGTTGGTGAGTTCCTCGAGCAGCGTGTTGGTCAGCCAGTAGAGGACGTGCCCTGAGACCCACCCGACGATGTGGATGTGCGCACCGTCTTCAACGATTTTGTATTCGGTGCCGTTGATGCTCTCCGAGCGCGAGTGCGCGAACAGCGGCGGTCCCAGCCAGTCGGTGGCCTCGAAGTCGTAGTAGCCGCCGATCACGTTTTGCTGCCACACGATCACGTACGCGTGGTGGGGTCTGCCCTGCTCGTCCTTGAGGGTGTACGCGCGAACCGTCTGCTGTTCGGCCGGCCCCGTCTGCAGCGTCGGGTACAGGGCGCGGAAGGGCACCGACAGCGATTCTTTGACGAGTTCGTCCTCTCCCGTGGAGGACGTCGGATATAGGCCGATGTCCGCTGGTGAGAAGCTCGTGTGATGGCTTGAGTGATGATGGTGGCTCGAGCTGTGTTCGCTGGAGGAATGGGATGCCGGCAGCTGTGTGTGTTCACGGTCGTTGAGGAACGTGTTGAGCGTCTGTTGCTCGAGTTCCGGCGACGAGGTCACGTAGTCGCCGCCGCCCGGGACCTGGTCGTCGATGTTGGTGGTCAGGAACTTAACCTGGCGCAGCGGCTTGGTCTGTGAGAACGCAACCAGCTTGGCCAGCAGGATCAGCTCGCTCGCCGACGCCGGGAAGTTCGTCCTGATCGCGTGCCCAACCGCTTTGGCCACCGTTTCGATCTGCCCGAGCTCGTTGCTTGGGCTGATCTGCTGGCGCAGGTCGCGCAGGAAGTCCTGCTGGCGTGCCACACGCACGAAGTCGTCGTCCGTGTGGCGGTAGCGGACGTAGTCGAGGGCGTTTTCGTAGCAGAGCTTCTGGTAGCCCGGCTGCAGGTTGATGCTCGTGTAGTTCGTTTCCGTGCTGCCGACGTTCTCGTTGTAGTAGCGATGGTCGACCATCACGTACGCGCAGCCGAGCGTGTCGACCACTTTGATGAAGCCCGAGAAGTTGACGTCGACGATGCCGTTGAGCTTCAGCGACGGGAAGACTTCCCGTTTGATCGTTTCCGCGGCGAGCACGCTGGCCTCGTTGGCGCCCCCGATCTGGCTACCGATCGTGTATGCGGCATTGACCTTTTCCTGTGCGTAGACCTGTCCCGAGGGCGTGGTGATGTTGACCATCAGATCGCGCGGTATCGAGAGCACCGACGTTTGTCCCTGTTCGGGATCGAAGCGCACCAAGAGGATCGTGTCGCTGTGGGGTGAGGCGTCACGTTCTTCGAGGTTCTTGGAGCCAGAGCGCCGGTCCGAGCCGAGGATCAAGAACGTCTGCGGGCCGCCCCCGTATTCCGGCGTGATCAGGCCCTTGGGGGCTTTGATGTGGCTGATTCCGGGGAACACCTGCTGGGCGATACTCGAGACCTCATTCAGCGCCACGGTGGCCGTGGCGGCACCGCTGAGCCCGACGATCACCACGCCGGCGATCAGGAAGCGCTTCCACATGCCCCACATCAATGAAGGCCCACGCTCGTCATTCATGGGGTGTCGGTACGTGGCAGCTCATAAGGCCTGAGGTCGGGCTTGCGCCTCCCCCTGGCGACGTGCTCCAGTTGCAAGGGTAGCGGGCCAATCGGAGCGAGAGTAGCGGTCGGATCGGAGTGCACGCGCCGGGATGATGGGTACGCTCGGTCGGATGCTCAGCCCCCGCAACCGAGAGCTCCTGGGCCTCGTGCCCTCCGCGCTGCTGGTCACCGCCGGCTTTACGGCGATCTTCATCCAGGCGCAGAACAACACGCCGCAGGCTGCCACCAACGTCACGTTCAACCACATCTCCAGCGTGTCGC
This sequence comes from uncultured Solirubrobacteraceae bacterium, assembly GCA_963752865.1. Lineage (GTDB taxonomy): Bacteria > Actinomycetota > Thermoleophilia > Solirubrobacterales > Solirubrobacteraceae > Palsa-744. The sequence continues at coordinate 2,678,641 of CAVVZU010000002.1, read as the reverse complement.
TCAGCTACGGCGCCCTGTTCTTGGCGCTGTGCCTGGCGGCGCACCTGGTGATCCGCTTCGCGCTACCGCACGCGGACCCCTACCTGTTCCCGCTGGTGGCCGTGCTCGCGAGTGTGGGAATCGTGATGGTCTACCGCATCGAACCGGTGCTCGCGCGCCAGCAGGCGCAGTGGATGGTGATCGGGCTGGTGCTGTTCGCGGTCACCATCCTCGCGCTCCGCAAGAACGGTGTGGGCGTGCTCGAGCGCTACCGCTACACGATCGCCGCCGTCGGCATCGGCATGACTGTGCTGCCACGGGTCCCCGGCATCGGCGAACAGGTCAACGGCGCCTACCTGGACATCCACGTCGGCAGCGTCTCCTTCCAGCCCGCCGAGCTCGCCAAGGTCGCGATCGTGATCTTCCTCGCCAGCTACCTTCGGGACAACCGCCAGATCCTGGTGACCGCGGGGCGGCGCGTGCTCGGGCTGACGATCCCGCCGATGAAGCAGTTCGGCCCGATGCTGATCGTGTGGGGGGCGGCGATGGTGACGCTTTTGCTCACCGACGAGCTCGGCACCTCGCTGATGTTCTACGGCGCGTTCTTGGCGCTGCTTTACGTGGCCACCGGGCGCCTGTCGTTCCCGCTGATCGGGATCGTGCTGTTCGCGATCGGCGCCTGGTATCTCACTGGCCACGTCAGCCACGTGCAGGCGCGCGTGCAAGCCTGGGAACACCCCTTCAACGAAACCCTTTACCACCGCGAAGTGGGCGGTAGCTACCAGCTTGCCCAGTCGCTGTTCGCTCAGGCCGACGGCGGTCTGCTCGGCACGGGCTTCGACCGTTCGCTGCTGCAGTACCCCTACGAACTGGCCAACCATCACATCGTTCACCGCTCGATCCTGCCGGTGCCAGAAAGCGACATGATTTACGCGGTCATCGTCGACGAGCTCGGTTTGGTGGGCGCCGCGGCGCTGCTGGGCGTCTACCTGATGCTGATCGCTCGTGGCTTGAAGACGGCCGTACTCGCGCGCGACTCCTTCTCCAAGCTGCTAGCCACCGGGCTGTCGTTCGTCATTGCCCTGCAGGTGTTCGTGATTGTGGGCGGCGTCACTCGCGTGATCCCGCTGACCGGCGTGACGCTGCCATTCGTCGCGTACGGAGGCTCATCGGTGGTGATGAACTTCGTGCTCGTTGCCTTGCTGCTCGTGGTCTCCGACCGCGCGCGTCGTCCTTACGAGGCTCGCGCACGCTCGTAATCACTCGAAGGTGAGCCCGGGACGCCGTCGAACACACTGGCTGTGATGCTGAGCACCACGAGCACCCATGCGGCTCCACGCATGTCGATCAGGACCTCGCGCCCGCCCACCAACATGGGCTATCGAGATCTGCTCGACGGGGGAGTGCTAGCCGAGCAGTTCTGCTCGCCGGCTGGTGGGCACAAGCGCCCGTGGCTCGAGCGTTTGCGCCGCGCGCTGGCCGACGATCTGTTCGTCTTGCACTTCCAGCCGATCGTCTCGCTCGACGATGGGCTCGTCGCCCACTACGAGGCGCTGCTGCGACTCGCCGATGAGCCGGGGGAGCTGGTCGCGCCAGGTAACTTCCTGCCCGCCGCCGAGCGCTACGGGCTGATCCGCGAGATCGACCGCATGGTGCTGGAGAAGGTCGCCGCGCTGCTCGGCGCACAGCGTGGCTCTCAGAGCGTGTCGATCGCGATGAACCTGTCCGCGCTGTCGGTCACCGACCCCGCGATGCTCACCCACCTGGAGCGGCAGCTGACGCTCCACGGCGTCGATCCGTCGCGGCTCGTGATCGAGGTCACAGAGACCGCCGCGATCTCAGATATGGACAGCGCCAGTGCCTTCTGCGCCGGTGTGCTGGCGCTCGGCTGCGCGGTCGCGCTCGATGACTTCGGCGCGGGGTTCGGCTCGTTCCAGTACCTCAAGTACCTGCCCTTCAGCTACCTGAAGATCGACGGCGACTTCATCCGCTGCCTGCCCGTCTCGCGTACCGACCAGCTCGTCGTACGCGCGCTCGCCGGCGTCGTACGGGGCATGGGCCGGCGCACCATCGCCGAGTTCGTCGGCGATGAGACAACCATGAGCATGCTGCGCAGCTACGGGGTCGACTACGCCCAGGGCTTCGAGGTCGGGCGTCCGAGCCCGCATCTTCCGCTGGCCGCGTAGGCCCAGCTTGCGCTACTTGGGCTGTGGAAACTGAGCGCGCATGGCGGCGTCCCACGCGCGGTCGCTGAGCAGGCGCCTGGTCGCGAGTAGCACCTTCGCGGATGGAGTGATCGTGATTCGCGCCGGCGGGTGGCCGCGGGTGATCGCGCGCTCGATCACCTTCGCCACACGCTCGGGGCCCGCGCCGAAATGGCGCATCGGGCCGTCGTAGGCGCCCGCGGTCACCGCCCCGACGGTCGCGTTGAAATGCCCGTAGGGGCTCGCGTCGGAGCCGTCGCCATCGGTTCCCTCGATGTCGCTCATGCTCGCGGTCGCGGCCTCGCCGAACTCGGTCGTGATCAATCCCGGCTCGAGCAGGATCACGTCGATGCCGAAGCCGCGCAGCTCGAAGCGCAGCGCATCGGAGATCGCCTCCAGCGCGTACTTGGTTGCGTGGTAGTAGCCGCCGCCCGGGAACGTCAGGCGCCCGCCCATCGAGCCCAGGTTGACGACCTTGCCCCAGCGTTGTGCCCGCATCTTCGGCAGCACCAGTTGTGTGAGCTGCACGAGGCCAAACACATTCGTCTCGAACTGCCGGCGCACCGCTTCCATCGAGACCGTCTCGATAGCGCCGCTCTGGCTGTAGCCGGCGTTGTTGATCAGCACTCCAATCGCGCCCTCCTCCTGCTCGACCCTGTCGACCGCAGCGCGCATCGAGTCCTCGTCGGTCACATCCAGCGCCAGCGTGTGGCAGCCGGCGCTCTGCAGCTCGGCGATCGACTCCAGCCGGCGGGCGCTCGCATACACCGTCCACCCGGAGCGCGCCAGGCGCAGCGCGCTCGCGCGACCGATGCCCGACGAGCACCCGGTTATCAGCACCGCCTTGGAAGGCCCAGCCATCGCCGCAGCATAGGTGCTGATGGGCGCCTGCGCGAGGTAGGCTCTGCACATGACCACTATCTCCGCTGACACCCTCCCCGACGCGCTGAGCGCCCCCGCGCGCGAGTTCATCGCACAGCCACACCGTTTGCTGATCGGCGCCGAGCGTCTGGATGCAGCAGATGGGCGCACGTTCGACACGCTCGACCCGTCCACCGGGAGGGAGATCGCGCAGGTCGCGCTCGCCGGCCCCGACGATGTCGCACGGGCGGTTGCCGCCGCGCGCGCCGCCTTCGCCGATGGCCCTTGGTCCTCGATGCCCGCGGCCGGGCGCGAGCGGCTGATGCACAAGCTCGCCGATGCGATCGAAGCGCACGCCGAGGAAATCGCGCAGATCGAGTCGCTCGACAACGGCAAGCCCGTTGGGCTGGCCCAGTATGTGGACGTCAACGGCGCCGTCGGGCACCTGCGCTACTTCGCCGGGTGGCCGAGCAAGATCGAGGGCGGCGTGCTCCCCGTGACAGCGCCCAACATGCACTGCTACACGCGCCGTGAGCCGGTCGGTGTATGCGCGCAGATCATCCCGTGGAACTTCCCGCTGCTGATGGCCGCGTGGAAGCTCGGGCCGGCGCTGGCCGCAGGCTGCACCGTCGTGCTCAAGCCCGCCGAGCAGACGCCGCTGTCGGCGCTGCGTGTCGGTGAGCTCGCCCTCGAGGTGGGCTTCCCGCCGGGTGTGCTCAACGTGCTCACCGGGGATGGCAGCACGGGCGCGGCGCTCGTCGATCACCCCGATGTCGACAAGATCGCCTTCACCGGCTCCACCGCGGTCGGGCGGGAGATCGGCGCAAAGGCAGGGAAAGCGCTCAAGCGCGTCACGCTCGAGCTTGGCGGCAAGTCGCCGAACATCATCCTGCCCGACGCCGACATTCAGGCCGCGGTCAAGGGCTCTTTCCAAGCGATCTACTTCAACTCCGGGCAGGCGTGCAACGCGGGCTCGCGCCTGTTCGTACCAGCCGAGCGCTTCGATGAGGTCATGAGCGGCCTCGCCGACGCCGCCAACTCAGCTCAGCTCGGGGCGGGCCTGGAGGCGGGTACCCAGCTCGGTCCGCTCGTCTCCGCAGAGCAGCAGGAGCGCGTGCTGGGCTACATCAACGCTGGACGCGAGGAGGGCGCGGAGGTGCTCGCCGGCGGTGAGGCGGCGCTGACAGACAGCGGCGGCTACTTCGTTGCCCCGACGCTGTTCGCCACCACGTCGGATGAGCTGCGCATCTCGCGCGAGGAGATCTTTGGCCCGGTGCTTGTCGCCTCGCCATACGACTCGCTCGAGGAGGTTGCCCAGCGCGCCAACGCAAGCGAGTACGGCCTGGCCGCGGGCGTGTGGACGCGCGATGTCTCAAACGCTCATCGCCTGGCCGCGATGCTGCATGCGGGCATGGTGTACATCAACACCTGGGGTGTGGTCGACCCAGCGGCGCCGTTCGGGGGCTTCAAGGCCTCCGGTATCGGTCGCGAGCATGGCCACGACGGCCTGGATGCCTACCTGGAGACCAAGACGGTATGGACCGCGTTGTGAGCCTCCTCGCTCCGTGAGTGCCATCGCGCAGGGCCAACCGCGCCTTGCCCATGAACGCAGCGAACGATGGGTGCCGGCACTCGCGACGGTTTGCGGGCTTTTGCTGGTGTTCACCGCGGCGGAGATCGTCATCGATGCCGCCGCCGGCCCCTCGCCGGTCGTCCCCAAATCACCTCAGCTCGTCGGCTGGCTGGGCGGCGTCGGCGAGCGCCTGGGCTATCGCGGCTTTCTGATTGCGCTGCTGATCTCGTGCGTCGCCTACGGGACGCTTGCCGTGCTCGCCCGCCGCTTTCAGCTCCGTGCGATCTCCACACGCTGGGCGATCGTCCTCGTGGCTGCCCTGCAGCTGATCGTGTTTGCCGGACCGGTGCTGTTGTCGACCGATGTCTTCAGCTATGTCGCGTATGCCCGCATGGGGGTGGAACACGGCCTGAACCCCTACACGCATGGTCCCGTAGCGATCGTGCACGACTCGATCTACCAGTACGTCGGCCACGACTGGGACCGCGTCGCCACCGCATACGGTCCGCTGTACACGCTGCTGTCCTATCCGCTGGCCCCGCTCGGCGTCATCGGCGCGCTATGGGCAATGAAACTGGAGGCGCTGCTCGCGAGCGCCGGGACGCTCGCGCTGACCTGGCGCTGCGCGCGTGCACGCGGGTTCGATCCTGTGGCGGCGATCCTCGTGGTCGGCGCGAACCCGCTGTACTTCATCTACGGCCTCGGGGGCGCCCACAACGACCTGATCATGATGCTCGCGATGATGGCTGCCGTCAGCCTCGTCGCCGTCGGCACGCCCTCGGCCGGACGCGAGGCTGGGGCAGCCGCGTGGGTCGTCGCAGGCGCGCTGATCAAGGCCACAGTCGCGGTGCTGCTGCCGTTCATGATCGTCTCCAAACGACGACTCGCACCAATCATCGGCACGCTGGCGGCGCTCGCGCTCGGCGCGCTGGTCGGCTACGCGGTGTTCGGCATCCACGGCATCGACATCGTCGCCGCGCTCAACCGCGACGCGGCGTTCGTATCCACCGACAGCTTCGCCAACGAGATCGCCCACCTGTTCGGCAAGCCGGGCGTGTTCCCGATCGACCACGACCTGCTCAAGGCAGCGCTCGTGCTGATCATCCTGCACCTGCTGTGGCGAACGTGGCGCGGCTATGACTGGGTCGCAGCCTCCGGGTGGGCGCTGCTCGCGATCTCCGTCACCAGCACATGGCTGCTGGCGTGGTACATCCTGTGGCCGCTGCCGCTCGCCGTCGTCACGCGCGACCGGCGGCTGCTGGCCGCAACCCTCGCCATCCAGGGGCTATTCATCATCCACCAGATCTCACCGCTCTTGGCGCCAGTGCAATGAGCGGCACATCGCTGCAATCCGAGGGATCCCTGCCGCTCTCCGAACGGCGCTGGGAGCGGCTGCCAGCGTGGCTGCGCCCGCGCATGTCAGAGCAGCGTGGCAGCGGGCGCCTGTGGCGGATCGAGACGACGGTGCTGGTCATCGTCGGGCTGTTCCTGGCGGTCGCGATCGTCAACGACCTCGCTCGCCAGACACGCATCAACCACCGCCTCGTCGCCGATCTGACAACTTGGCGGCACTACACCCACCACGACTACAAGAACATCTCGATCGACCAGGAAACGCTTGGCGCCAACAACGACCGCGAGGTGCTGTGCGGCAACACCAGCGGTGGCGCGCCGGGGAGCACGACCCAGATCTGCCTGGCGATCTGGGGGCCGACCGTCAACGGCACGCGCACCGTCCACGGCGGCTGGTATCTGCCTCCCTACTACGAAGACGTGCGCAGTGAGCGCTACGGCTGCTTTGGCGTGGTGCGGGAGCTGTGCCCGCGATGAGCACCGCCGCGCCGGCCGCGAGGTTGCCCGCGGCGCGCATACGCAGCTCGCCGGCCCCATGGTGGCCGCTCGCCGCGATCACGATCTTCGCTGCTGTGCTGCGGCTGTCGACGCTCGACCTGCAGAGCTTCTGGTACGACGAGGCGTTCACACCCATCCACGTGCTGCACCCGAGCCTGTGGGCGACGCTGCGCTCGGTCGTCCATACCGAGAACACGCCGCCGCTGTGGTACCTGATCGAGTGGGCGGACTCGCGCCTGCTCGGCACCGGCGAGATCGCGCTGCGGCTGCCATCCGCGCTTGCCGGGATCGCGACGGTGCCGGTTGCATGGGCGATCGCTCGCGAGCTGAGCAGCCGCCGCGCGGCGATCGTCTGCGCCGCACTCGTGGCGGTCAACCCGCTGTTCGTTTGGTACTCGCAGGAGGCACGCGCCTACGGGCTGTTCGTGTTGATGGGGGCGCTCGCGCTGCTGTGCTTCCTACGCGCGCTGCGGGAGCCCACGTCAAAGCGCATGGCGGTCTTCGCGCTCACGGGTGCGTTGGCGTTGCTGACGCACTACTTCGCGGTCTTCCTGCTGATCCCGATGGCTCTCTTCCTATTGCGCGAGCGTACGAACCGTCGCGCGGCGCTGCCCGCCCTCGTGGTGCTGGTCGTCGTGGGCCTGGCGCTGTTGCCGTTGATATCGGCACAGGGCGGGAATGGCACCCAGTGGATCGGACAGTGGCCGCTGAGAGACCGTCTTGAAGCGATCCCGCAGTACTTCCTCACCGGCTACTCCGGCCTGCCGCTCGGTCGCGGCATCGAGCTGCTGGTCGCACTGCCGATCCTCGCCGCGCTCGCGCTTGGGCTCTACCGCATGCAAGCCGTACGCGAGCGTCCTGATCCCGATCAATCGGACGTCCGTGTACACGGAGTATTGATAACGCTCGTTATAGCCGCCTGTGGCGTGATAATCCCAATCGTGCTCGTGGGCTTCGGGGCTGACTACCTGGCGCCGCGCAACCTGGTTGCGGCGATGATTCCGGTAACGGTGGTGATCGCCGTGGTGAGCGTCTGGCCTGGTACCGGCCGGGCCGGGATCGCGCTCGCGGCGCTGATAGCGATTGCGTTCCTCGCGATCTCACTCGACGTGGATGCGAGCCCGCGCCTGCAGCGCGGGAACTGGCGCGACGTCGCCAGGGCATTGCGCGGCGCGCCTGGCGAACGCGCGATCACGACCGTCGAGTTGGGCTCCTTGCCCCTCGAGTACTACCTGCACGGTCTGCATGCGCTGCACACGGGTGCCTTGGTGCGCGTGAGTGAGATCGACGAGACGGGCTACGCGCCGCTACGCGCATCGGCGGGGGAGCCGCCCGCGCCGGGCTTTCACCTGAAGTCGCGCCTGGACATCGATGGCCTGATCGTCTACCGCTTCGTATCGGCCGCTCCGCGGCTCGTCAGTGAGGCGACGCTACGCCGTCACGTAATCACGCTCGCCTCCCCTGATGTGCTCGTGCCAGCGGATTCCCGGATTATCTCGGCGAACGTGCAAGGGTAAGAAGGTGCACGCGCAACTGTCGTCTCCAACCAAAAAGATTTAGGTTGTCTGCATGCCACAGCTGACCGTGGAAGCTCAAAGCGAGGCGAAGGTTGCGCTGGAGCTCGCGCGCGAGTACCTGCTGTCCCTCCAGGAGGAGGGCGGCTGGTGGCGGGGCGAGCTGCAGACGAACGTGACGATGGATGCCGAGGACATGCTGCTGCGCGAGTTCTTGGGGATTCGCAACGCCGAGGAGACCGAGCGCTCGGCGGCGTGGATCCGCTCCCAGCAGCGCGCTGACGGCACGTGGTCAAACTTCCACGGCGGCCCCGGAGAGCTCTCGACGACGATCGAGGCCTACTGGGGGCTGCGGCTCGCAGGCGACCCTGTGGATGCCGAGCACATGCGCACAGCCGCCGAGTTCATCCGCCGGGAAGGCGGGATCGAGCAGGCGCGCGTGTTTACCCACCTATGGCTCGCGCTGTTCGGGCTGTGGTCATGGGATCGGGTTCCAGCGCTACCGCCCGAGGTCATCCTGCTGCCGGCGTCGATCCCGCTGAACGTCTATGACTTCGCCTGCTGGGCGCGCCAGACGATCGTCGCGCTATCGATCGTCAAAGCCCACCGTCCCATGCGAGCGCTCCCGTTCGACCTCGAGGAGCTGCACGCGCCGGCCCAGGCGTCCGACGAGGGTTCCGGCCGCAAGCGCTCGTGGCGTGTCGCGTGCCTCTCGCGCCTGGATCAGGTGCTGCGCGCCTACGAACGACGACCGCTCGCGCCGCTGCGCCGACTCGCGCTCGCACGGGCCGAGCGCTGGATCGTGCGCCGCCAGGAGGCCGACGGCTCCTGGGGCGGGATCCAGCCGCCGTGGGTGTACTCGCTGATGGCGCTGCATCTGGCCGGCTATCCGCTCGATCACCCCGTGATGCGCCGTGGCCTGGAAGGCCTGGAGCGCTTCATGGTCGAGGACCCGGGCGAAGAGCAGCGATCGCGCCCACCCGGTGCCCCCGCCGGCGAGAGCAGACGCCTGGAAGCCTGCCAGTCACCCGTCTGGGACACGGCGCTGGCGATCATCGCCCTCGGCGACGCGGGCCTGCCGGACGATCATCCCGCGCTGCTCAGCGCAACCGAATGGCTGCTCGGCGAGGAGGTGACCCAACTGGGCGACTGGTCGGTGCGCCGGCCGGAGCTCGAGCCCGGGGGCTGGGCGTTCGAGTTCGCGAACGTCAACTACCCCGACGTCGACGACACCGCTGAGGTGGCGCTCGCGCTGCAGCGGCTTGCCGGGCGCCCGCCCCTGGGCGCGCGCATCGACGGCGCGATCGGGCGGGCGCTTCGCTGGGTCGAGGGTATGCAGAGCCGCGCCGGAGGCTGGGGCGCGTTTGACGCCGACAACACGCGCTCGCTCGTGCGCGAGCTGCCGTTCCTCGACTTCGGCGAGGTGATCGACGAGCCAAGCGCCGACGTGACCGCACATGCGCTGGAGATGCTCGGTGAACTGGGGTTGAGCGACACGCCGGCCGCGCGACTTGGCGTGCGCTGGCTGATCGAGCAGCAGGAGGCCGACGGGTCGTGGTTCGGGCGCTGGGGCATCAACCATGTCTACGGCACCGGCGCGGCCGTGCCCGGGCTGATCGCGGCCGGCGTCGATCCCGTTGATCCGTGCATCCGCCGTGCCGTGGAGTGGCTCGAGGGCCACCAGAACGAAGATGGTGGCTGGGGCGAGGACCCGCGCTCCTACGACGAGGATCGATGGATCGGACGCGGCCCCAGCACCGCGTCGCAGACAGCCTGGGCGCTGCTCGCGCTGCACGCCGCCGGCGAGCGCTCGCAGGCGATCGCACGCGGTGTCGCCTGGCTGGTCAGCACCCAGCGCGCGGATGGCGGCTGGGACGAGCCTCAGTACACCGGCACGGGCTTCCCGTCCGACTACTACATCAACTATCACCTCTACCGGCTCACGTTCCCGATCATGGCCCTTGGGCGTTGCCTTTCCTCGAACACCCAGTGGGACGCGGCGGCCGGGGGGTCCACCGAGCGGCGGGGCTGATGCTGACAGCCGCCCGCGCCGATCGACGCCCCAACCGCGGAGGCGGTCATGGCGCGGGCAGCCACCGAGAACTTCTCCGTCGCCAGCCGGTTGCTGCCGCGCCGCGCGCGCACACACCTGCTGGCCGTGTATGGGTTCGCGCGGCTTGTCGATGAGCTGGGCGACGCCGCTGGACCCTCGCCCGCCGAGCGGCTCGCTGCCCTCGACTGGCTGCAGGCAGAGCTCGAGCGCGCATTCGCGGGCGAAGCAGAGCACCCGCTGCTCATACGCCTCGGGGTGACCGTCCGCGAATGCCGCCTCACACGCGATCCGCTCATACGCCTGATCGAGGCAAACCGCCTCGACCAGCGCGTCAGCCGCTACCAAACGTGGGCGCAGCTGCGTGGCTACTGCTCGCTCTCAGCAGACCCCGTGGGCGAGCTGGTGCTCGCCATCTTCGGTCTGTCGAGCCCCGCTCGGATCGAGCTGTCGAACTCGATCTGCACCGCACTGCAACTCGCTGAGCACTGCCAGGACGTGGGTGAGGACCTCGCTCGTGGACGTGTGTACCTGCCGCGGGAGGATCTCGAGCGGTTTGCCGTCAGCGAGACCGATCTCGCACGCGCGCACGCGAGCGAGGAGCTACGGGCGGTGATCGCCTTCGAGGTCACCCGCGCACGCGAGCTGCTCGTGGCGGGAACACCTCTGATCGCCCAGCTGCATGGTCGCCCGAAGCTCGCCGTCGCGGCGTTCGTCGCCGGCGGGCACGCTGCCCTGGATGCGATCGAGCGCGCCCGTTACGACGTGCTGGCGGGGCCGCCACAGGCGGGGCGCGGCCGGCGGGCCCTGGCGCTTGCCGTGGCGCTACGCGACGCTCGGGGTGCCTCGCCGGGAAGCGTCGCATCGTGAACGCCGCAGTGGAGATCGCCGACGCCTACCGCCACTGCGAAGCGATCACACGCAAGCAGGCCGCGAACTTCTTCTACGGGATTCGCCTGCTGCCGCGCGAGCGCCGTCGGGCGATGTGCGCGGCATATGCGTTCGCGCGGCGTGTCGATGACATCGGCGACGGCACGCTCCCACGCGAGGAGAAGCTGCGGCTGCTCGACCACGAGGCGCATGCGCTGGGCGCGATTGCAGTGGCTGCCACCGGCGCCGCCCCTGCTGCTGTGGGCATCGAAGCGAAAGCCAGCGTCGATGGCGGCGAGAGCGGTGAGGACCTCGTGATGGTCGCGCTCGCGGACGCGCAGCAGCGCTTCGCGCTGCCGGTCGACGCGCTCGGCGAGCTGATCGAAGGCGTGCGCATGGACGTCTCGAGCATCACCTATGAGAGCTTCGATGACCTCGTTGCCCTACTGCCGCCGCGTAGCCGGCGCGATCGGGCGGGTGTGCCTTGCGATCTTCGGCCTGCGCGAGCCCGCCGCGGCCCGACGCTGCCGCGCGCGCCGAACGCTCGCGGACGATCTCGGCGTGGCGCTGCAGCTGACGAACATCCTGCGCGACGTGCGCGAGGACGCCCAGAACGGTCGCGTCTACCTGCCCGGCGGAGGATCTGCGCCGCTTCGGCGTGATCGCCGAGGATGAGCCCGCGAGGAGCCTGCACGAGACGGCCGCGGCGGTGCTCGGCGCGCTTGAGCGCGCAAACGCCGGTGGCGATACGCAGGAGCTTGAGCGGCTGACCGCGCTCGTGCGCTTCGAGGCCGAGCGCGCGGCGCGAGTGGTTCGACCGCGGCCTGCAGCTGGCGCGCCCTGCTAGACAGGCGCAGCGCCGCCTGTGTGCTGGCGATGGCGGGCATCTACAGGCGGCTGCTCGAGCGCATCGAGGCCCACCCCGAGGAGGCGGCACGGCGGCGCATGTCGCTGCCGGCGCACGAGAAGGCGTGGGTGGCAGCGCGGGGGATGCTCGGGGGCGGCGTGAGCGTGGCGAGCTCCGGCCGCCGTGTGGTCGTCATCGGTGGCGGCCTCGCCGGCATCGCCGCCGCGCTCGACTGCGCCGCGGCTGGTGCGAGCGTGACGCTCGTCGAGGTCAGGCGCAGGCTCGGCGGCGCGGCCTACTCGTTCGAGCGCGAGGGCCTGCAGATGGACAACGGCCAGCACGTGTTCCTGCGCTGCTGCGGCGCCTACCGCGCGCTGCTCGCGCGCCTGGGCAGCGAGCAGCTGACGACTCGTACAGCCGCGCCTTGAGATCCCGGTTCTGAAGCCCGGACCGCAAGCCGGCGCTCCTGCGCCGCGGCTCGCTGCCGGCGCCGGCGCACCTGGCCGGCGCGCTCGCCCGCTACCCGCACCTCTCGCCGCTACGAGCGGCTGGGCGCCGCACGCGCGGCGCTGGGCCTGATGCGCCTGAATGTCGCCGACCCCGCACTCGACCGTGTCAGCTTCGGCGAGTGGCTCGCGCGCCACGGCCAGGGGCCGCAGGCGGTGGCCGCGCTGTGGGATCTGATCGCGCTGCCGACGCTCAACCTGCCCGCCGCGCGAGGCGTCGCTGGCGCTTGCGGCGTTCGTGTTCCGCACGGGGCTGCTCTCGGGCGCAGACGCCGGCGACATCGGCTTTCACCACGCGACGCTCGGTCAGACGATCGGCGACCCCGGCCGAGCGGGCGCTGCGCGAGGCGGGCGTCGAGGTGCGGCTCGGCTGGCGCGCCGAGCGCCTGGAGCGGAGCGCCAGCGGCCTGGAGGTCCACGGCCGGGGCGCGCGCGGCGAGGGCGATGAAGCACTGGATGGGCTGAGCGCCGAGGCGGCGGTGGTCGCGCTTCCGCACGCCGCGCGCCGCCACCCTGCTCGAGCCGCTGCTTGGGTGAGCACCGCGCGCGCGCTGGACGGGCTCGGCAGCTCGCCGATCGTGAACCTGCACGTCGTCTATGACCGGCCCGTCCTCGACGAGCCGTTCGCCGCCGGCGTGGGCACGCCGGTGCAGTATCTGTTCGACCGCACCGCGCCGCCGGCGCGCCCGCGGGCTGCCAGTATCTGGCTGTGTCGCTGTCCGGTGCGGAGCGTGAGATGGGCATGAGCGTGGACTCGCTGCGCGAGCGCTACCTGCCCGCGCTGGGAGAGCTGTTGCCGCGAGCGCGCGACGGCGAAGGTCGAGTTGCTTCCTGGCCACCCGCGAGCACGCCGCCACCTTCCGCGCGGCGCCCGGCATCGGCAGCGCTGCGGCCCGGCCCGGCGAGCGCGATCCCCGGCCTGGTGCTGGCGGGCGCGTGGACCGCCACCGGCTGGCCGGCGACGCTCGAGGGCGCTGTCCTGAGCGGACACGCGGCTGCACAGAGCGCGCTAGGCGCACTCGAGATCGACGGGCGGGCTGCGGGTGGCGCTGCCGGCTCGTTCGCCGCGGCTCACGCCGCGAGCGCCCGGGTTGCCGGCGGTGAGGGAGCGCTGGCGCGATGAGCGAGCTGCTGGTCGCGGCGCCGTTGCGCATCGAGGCGGCCCTGATCTCCTCCGCGGCGCGCAGCGCGGTCGTGCGCAAGACCGGCATGGGTCCCGCAGCGTCGAAGGCGGCCGCCGGGCGAGCTGGCCGCGCACGCGCGGGCTGCGATGCTCGTGGTCGGCTTCTGCGGTGGGCTTGACGCGACGCTCGGTGCCCGGCGAAGTGATCGTCGCCGAGGATGTGTATCGCGGCGGGCGACGAAGGGCACGCCGAGGAGCGCGTGCGCTGCGACCTGACCCAGCAGCTCGTGCAACGGCTCACCGGGCGCGGCATGAAGGTGCGCACCGGGCACGTCGTGTGCGTCTCGCGCCTGGCGCTGGGGGAGCGGCGCGCCGAGCTGCACGCGGGCGGGGCGATCGCGGTGGACATGGAGTCGGTGTGGCTGGCGGCCGGCGCCGGCGAGCGGCCGTTCGGCGTCGTGCGGGTCGTGCTCGACAGCCCCGAGCACGAGCTGCTGCGTGTGCGGGCGGTCGCGGGGGCGCTGCGCGCGGCGCTCGTCGCTGCGGCGCGTGGCCGGCGCCCTTCACGACTGGGCTCCCGGCGACTAAGGTAGGCGCCATGGCGGTCCGAGTTCAGGCAGAGCACGCGCATGGGGTGGTACCTGGCGCGCCAGCGGCTGGCCAAACGCGAGAAGTTCCCGCTGATCGTCGAGCTGGAGCCGCTGTTCCAGTGCAACCTCGCGTGCTCGGGCTGCGGCAAGATCCAGCACCCCGAGCACGAGCTGCGCCGGCGGATGCCGGTCGAGCAGGCGATCGCAGCGATCGAGGAGAGCGGCGCGCCGATGGTCTCGATCGCGGGAGGCGAGCCGCTGATCCACCCGGAGATCCACGTGATCGCAGCGGAGCTGATCAAGCACAAGAAGTTCGTCTACCTGTGCACGAACGCCCTGCTGCTCGAGAAGAAGCTCGAGAACTTCAAGCCGAGCCCCTACTTCTCCTGGGCGGTTCACATGGATGGCCTGCGGGAGCGCCACGACGCCTCGGTCGAGCGCGAGGGCGTCTTCGACAAGGCCGTCGCCGCGATCAAGGCGGCCAAGGCAGCAGGGTTCCGAGTGACCACCAATACGACCTTCTTCACGCAGGACTCGCCGAAGACCGTGCGCGAGGTGCTCGACTTCCTCAACGACGACCTCGAAGTCGACGAGATGATGATCTCGCCCGCCTACGCGTACGAGAAAGCGCCCGACCAGGAGCACTTCCTCGGCGTGGAGCAGACGCGCAAGCTGTTCAGCGAGGCGTTCGCCGACGGGCGGCGCAAGAAGTGGCGGCTGAACCACAGCCCGCTGTTCCTCGACTTCCTCGAGGGCAAGGCCGAATTCGACTGCACCGCGTGGGGGATCCCCAGCTACTCGCTGTTCGGCTGGCAGCGCCCCTGCTACCTGATGGCCGACGGCTACACCGAGACCTACAAAGAGCTGATCGAGACGACCGACTGGAGCAAGTACGGTCGCGGCAAGGACCCCCGCTGCGAAAACTGCATGGCCCACTGCGGCTATGAGCCCACGGCGGTGCTGCAGACGACCAGCTCGCTGCGCCAGTCGCTGCGCGCGCTCGCCGGCTAAGAGGCTCGGGCGTCGGCGCCGTCCTCCGGGCTGCGCGGCCACTGTCGGCGGATGTCCCGCCAGGACAGGCCCTCCCTGAGCAGCGCCGGCACGCCCAGGATCAGCGCGGTGACCACCTCGACCGCCTGCAGGATGATGCCGTAGGCGAGGCCCTGGCCGGCGCCGACGCCGTAGGCGGCGAGCACCACCAGGCAGGCCGCCTGGAAGACCCCGACGTTCGACGGCGTCGCCGGCAGGACCGCGCTGAGGTTGACCGCCAGCAGGATCGCCGCGGCCGCGGCTGGGCCAGCCTGGGATTGCAGTCCGAGAGCGAGAATCACCATGTAGCAGGCGAGCCACTGCAGCGCCCACGCCAGCAGCTGGAAGGCGACGGCGGTGGAGCCATAGCGTGGGCGGGCGAACACGACGAGACCCTGGCGGGCGAGATGCAGCAGCCGCGCGACATTGTCCGCCGCTCGCGCCACACGCGGCGCGGCGCGAGCGCTGTGCCAGCGCCAGCAGGCGCGGCCCGCGCGAGCACCAGCGCGCACGCGGCCAGCGGCAGCGCCAGAGCGGTGACGATCGCCGGCGATGTGGCCGCTCGGCAGCGGCACGCTCGTGAAGCTCACCGCGAGCAGGATCAGCAGTGCGAGCAGATTGATGAGTGTCTGCGAGAACACCGTCCCGGCGACGATCGGCACGAGGCGGCTCGTGCGCCCGTCGAGCCGGCGTGAGAGCACGAGCACGCGCGAGGGCTCGCCGATGCGTCCCGGGACGAGCGCCGAGGCCATCACGCCGATCATCATCGCTCGTACGACCGGCGCCCACGGCATCGGCGTGTCGGGCAGTGCCGCGCGCAGCGTCTGATGCCAGGAGACCGAGCGCATCAGCATCGCCAGCGACATCAGCAACAGCGCCAGCGCGACCCAGCCGAGCGAGGCCGTGACGAGCGCATGGCCCGCCCGCTGCAGTTCCAGGCGCGAGAGCGCGAACACGACCAGCGCCGCGAGCGCGATCACCGCGAGCGCGATGCCCACCCGCCTGAGCACCAGTCCGCGCGATCGGAGGGGAACGTTCTCCGGTACACCCATCAGCCGGGGGTCTATCAGGTCCGAGATTCGCGCGCCGCCATTCCTGTGGCGTGCGACATTCGCCGCACGCCTCGTGCGGGATCCGACACCCATGCTCGCTATGCTCCCCGCGCAGCGATGAGGCTCGACCGCCAGGAGCTCGCGGCTATCTTCGCGGGCGGCTTCGTCGGCGCGATTGCGCGCGCGGCGCTCGAGCAGAGCCTCGAGACGCCCTGACGGTCATTGGCCGTGGGCGACGTTCATCGTGAACATGCTCGGCGCGGCGCTGCTCGGCTACTTCGTCACGCGTCTGCAGGAGCGCCTGCCGCCCTCGCTCTACCGCCGCGCGTTTCTCGGCACCGGCATCTGCGGCGCGCTGACGACGTTCTCGACGGTGATGGTCGAGCTGGCGAAGATGCTCGAAGGCGGGCACGTGGTGCTGGCCGTCGCGTATGCCGCGCGTGAGCATCGCCGGCGGCTTCGCGGCGGTCTTCCTGGCGACGAAGCTCGTGCGCCGCGCGAGGCTCGCCGTATGAGCTTCGTGCTCCTGTGGCTTGCGGTGGGCGTGCTCGGTGGGCTGGGCGCGATCGCGCGATTCCTGCTCGACGGTGCTCGTCTCCTCAGCCACAGGCGCGCGTTTCCCGCTGGGCACGCTGGTGGTCAACATCTCGGGAGCGCTCGTGCTCGGCCTGCTCGTGGGTCTCGCGCTCAGCGCCAACGCCTACCTGCTCGCGGGCACCGCGGTGATCGGCTCCTACACGACGTTCTCCACGTGGATGCTCGAGTCCCATCGCCTCGCCGAGGACGGGCGACGCTGGCTGCATGTGGGCGAACATCGTGCTCAGCCTCGTGCTGGGCGTGGGCGCCGCCATGCGCTGGGCCGGCTGTTGGGGGCGGGCTGATGCTCGAGGACGGCCTGCGGCTGAGCGTGTACTTCGGCGAGCGCGATCGTGCTCGCGGACGGCTGCTCGCGGACGAGCTGATCGACGTGTTCGCCCGCCACGGCGTGCGCTCGAGCATCCTCCTGCGCGGCGTCGAGGGCTTCGGCATCAAGCACCGGCTGCAAACCGAGCGCCTGCTCACGCTGTCCGAAGACCTGCCGCTGCTGGCGCTCGCGTCGACACCCAGCCGCGCGTCGAGGCCGTGCTCGAGCAGGTCCGCGCGATCAGCGGCGATGGCCTGATCACCCTCGAGCGGGCGCGTCTGCTGAGCGGCGCCGCTGTCGACACCGAGATCTCCTCTAATCGTGATGCTGCCAAGCTCACCGTCTACCTCGGACGCCAGGAGCGCGTCGGCTCTCGCCCCGCCCACATGGCTGTGGTCGAGTGTCTGCACCGCCATGGCGTGGCTGGTGCGAGCGTGCTCCTCGGCCTCGACGGCACAGCCCACGGCGTGCGCCAACGTGCGGGCTTCTTCGCTCGCAACACGCAGGTGCCGCTGATGGTCCAGAGTGTGGGGGAGAGCACGTCGATCGCATCGGCTCTCGGTGAGATCGCGGGGATGCTGAACGACCCGGCGATGACCCTCGAGCGCGTGCGGGTGTGCAAGCGCGACGGCGTGCTGCTGGCCGAGCCGCTGCGTCCACCCGACGCGGACGCGGCGGGCCTCGCCTACTGGCAGAAGCTCGTCGTGTACGCGAGCGAGCAGACCCGCTATGAGCAGCAGCCGCTACACAGCGCGCTGATCCGCCGTTTGCGCAGTGAGGGCGCCGCCGGCGCCACGTCACTGCGCGGGCAGTGGGGCTACCACGGCGAGCATCAGCCGCACGGCGAACGCTTCTGGTCGATCCGCCGGCACGTGCCGATGCTCACGCTACTGCTCGACACCCCCGCAAACATGCCGCGCTGGTTTGCGATCGTCGATGAGATGACCCACGAGACGGGGCTAGTGACGAGCGAGGTCGTGCCCGCGCTGCGCGCGTCCGGGCCGGGCATCGAGCACGGCGGCCTCGAGCTCGCGGAGCCTCACGGGCTCAGCGAATGACCTGCGTCTGGGTCTTGCCGCAGACCGAGCACGTGCGTTCGAGAACGTAGTCTTTGGGGCTGCCTTTGCCCCAGGCGCGCTCCCACTCGCCCCAGATGTGCCTGTGCCAGAACCTCATGGGAGTCATTATCGGGGCAGGGGCCGACGTTGTGGTCTCGGGAGGGGGTTGATGACGCTTCTACGCTGTGTCTGCACGACAACCGCAACGGCAACGCAATAGGCGACGAGGAGAGAGCATGAAAGCGACTTGGAACGGTGCGACACTCGCCGAGAGCGACGACACGCTGGTGGTCGAGAAAAACCATTACTTCCCCGCTGAGAGCATCAACGAGCAGTACTTCAGCGACAGCGACACGCACACGATCTGCCCGTGGAAGGGCACCGCCAGCTACAAGACGATCGAGGTCGACGGCGAGAGCAACCCGGATGCGGCGTGGTATTACCCCGAGCCGAAGGACGCGGACTACGACGGTCGCTCGGCGGTGGAGTTCAAGGACCGGTTTGCGTTTTGGAAGGGCGTTACGGTCGAGGAGTAGCTCGCCGCAACCGCCAAAGCAAATAAACCACCACAGCAACGTTCACCACCACCGCCCCAACCTTCAAGACCGAAGCGCTTTTGGTCAGCTCCCAAATCTCAGGGATGAACAGCAGCGAAGTCGCGACAACGGTTAGCCACTCGCCCCATCGGCGGCGCTTGAACAGGCCGTACGCCTCGGCGCCCTCGAGCACGCCGTAGCCGATCGCGACGAGTCCGAACAGGAGGTCCTGGTTTGCGTGGATCTTGCTGACGTCGTTGATGATCCGCTGGATCCAGTTTTCTTTCGGGTCGAACCCGAGGTGCCCAGCGAGATGAGCGATGTCGCTGGCCCAGTTGGCGTGCGGATGGGTGACGAGCACGATCCCCACGGCGAGCAGCACAACCGCCCTGAACGTGCGCTCGGCTGCGATCCACGGCAGTAGCCGGTCGTGCGAGCGGTTGGGGTCGGCCGGTGCGCTCATCTGCGACGCTTCTACCCGATATCGAGGGGAGAGGCGTTCGTGAGCGACTGCGCAAGCCAGGAGGGCAACGGTTCGTCAGCTGGCCGGAGATCGAAGCTGGCGCTGGCAGGCGCGATGCTCGCACTTGCCCTCATGTGCGCCGGACCGGGCTTCGCGCAGGGCGCCCCACCATCGACGCTACACGTCGGCTCGCAGACGCTGACGTTGTGCGCAACCGCTCCCCTTTCCTACTGCGGCACGCTGTCGGTGCCGTTGGACTACGCGACGCCCACCGGGCCCGCACATCTCGATCGCGTATCGCTGGTATCCCGCCTCGGCGCCACCCGGTGGGCGCGCGTCGGGGACGGTGGTGCCCGTCGAGGGCGGTCCCGGCTATCCGTCGATCGGGTCGGTCGCGTATGAATCGGCCGGCTCGCCCTCCGGCTACAGCGTCATGTATGGCGGGCTGCTGCAGCGCTGGAACATGCTCGCGGTCGACAATCGCGGCACGGGCGAATCGACGCCGCTTCACTGCAAGGCGCTGCAGGGCTTCTCCGGGCCGACCGGCACGGAAGCCTTCCAGCAGACTGCCGCTGGGTGTGCCGCAACGTTGAACCACCGCTGGAAGGGACCGCACCACACCTGGATACACGCATCTGACCTGTTCACCTCGGCGCCCGCGGCGGAGGATCTCGCCAGCGTGGTCAAGGCGCTCGACCTGGGCAAGGTCGACCTCTATGGCGACTCTTACGGCTCGTTCTTCGCGCAGGTATTCGCGTCGCGCTTCCCGTTGCTTGTTCGCAGCTTGATCCTCGACTCGACGTATGAAACGGTTGGCCTCGACCCGTGGTATCGCAGCACGATCGAATCGATGCCAGCTGCGTTCAACGCCGCCTGCAGTCGCTCAACAGCGTGCGCGAGCGCAGCGCCTGGCTCTTCATGGATGCGGATCGGCGAGCTCGCCGAAAGCCTGCGCGAGCATCCGCTGTCGGGTGTCGTGCCGGGGCCGAACGGGAAGCTGCAGGACGTGAGCATGGAAGTGGACGGGCTGGTGAACCTCATCAGCGACGCCGCCGAGGACGTGAACGTCTACCGCGAGCTCGACGCCGCGGCCCGGGCATGGCTCGACGAGGGGGACGCTGCACCGCTACTGCGCCTGTATGCACAGCGCCTGGCGGTCGATGAGGCGTACTTCGGAGTGCCCTTCCGCGAATACTCAGTCGAGCTGTACCTCGCCGTGTCGTGTCTCGATTACCCGCAGCTGTTCAACATGAACGCCACCCCGTCGCAGCGCGCCGAGGAACTCGCCACCGCGGAGGCGGTGCTCTCGCCCACGACATTCAACCCGTTCTCCATCTCTGAATGGCTGTCCCAGGATGAGAACACCGAGGCGTACACCGGCTGCGTGGACTGGCCCAGCCCGACCATCGCTCAGCCGCCGACCACAGGCCATCTGCCGCTGCTGCCGAGCAAGCTGCCCGTGCTCGTCCTGGGGGGAGAATTCGACACGTGGACGCCGGCTGCGGGCGTCCCCAAGGTGCTCGCTGAGATCGGTGGGCACGCGCGCTTCATTCGAGCTCGCCAACTCGACGCATGTGGTTGGGGAGGGCGACACCGAATGCGGCTCGACGCTCGTGCAGGAGTTCGTGGCCAACCCCCATGGGCTCGACAAGCTGAACGCCAGTTGCGCCCCTGCCGTATCGCCGATCCACACGGTCGGCGTTTACGCAGCCCGCCTCTCAGAAGTTCCGCCGCTGCAACCCTCCGCAGCAAACGACGCGTCGGGCGAAGAGCTGCGATTGGCTGCCGCGGCAGTCTCGACGGCGGGCGATGCGATCGCTCGCTACCAGGCGACCGAAGCGCCGCTCGACCACGGGCTGGCGGGTGGCAAGGTACGCGCCAGCGCGCACGGTGCGCTGCTCGCGCTGCATCGCGATCGGCTCGTGCCGGAAGTAGCTGTGAGCGGCACCGTCAAGCTCGCCCCCGATCAGAATTCGGTCGATGGGGACACCGTGCTCGCGACGTTGACCGCGAAGGCGCCTGGCCTGCAGACGGTCTCTGTTGTTGCCACTTGGACCACCGCCGGAGCGGGCGCGGTGGCGCAGGTGACTGGTAGGGCCGGCAGACAGGCGCTCGCGGGGAGTATGCCGGCGCCGTGAGGGTGTTCCCAGCGATGGCCGACTTATGGCTTGGTCCTGAGCGTCGGTGGGACCCTGCTGGTGGCGGATATCCAGCCTGGTAGGGCCGGGTCGATGTAGCCGGCGAGGGTGAGGAGGTCTTCGTAGCGCTCGTCGGGGGCGTGGCTCCAGACGCGCTGGTGATGCGCGAGACGGTTGCGGAAAACATGCAGGCGAGCAAGCGGACCCTCGATGGTGCCAAGCTGGCGGTCGGGTGCGTGCGGGAAACCGCTGGCTAGATCCGGCCAAAGCCCGGTGAGCTTCTTGGTGATGAGAAAGCGCCAGAACCCAAAGCTCAGCTCGCTGATCGTCTGCCCGTCGCTTGCGCGCTTGCCCTTCTGCCTCACGCGGTCGCGGGCACTTGCGATGTCGAGACGCGCCCGGCTGCTCAGCTCCTGCGCGGGATCGTCCAGCCAGGAGCCGGGCCGCTTGAGCCGGTGATGGCGCGCGGCGAGCCGCTCATCGAGAACGTTTCGCAACGCCACCTCCAGGTGGCCGATTGGCTCCCAGAAAGCAGCGGTGATCGCGGAGTTCCAGCGGTACATCTCGATAGCCAAGGCGAAGTTCCCGCCGCAATGGTCGATGTATGTGCTCAGTCGCTCGGCGCTGAAAATACGCTCGAGGTCCTGCGGCGAGAGCTGTGGGCTTGGGGTAGGCATTAGAGATCGTTCGCGCTACCATAAGACGTGAAGACCCCGGAACGGTCCCTGTGCAGTCCCTCTCGGGGGACAGGCCAAACCGCCGGGGTTTCGTTCGTTCTGGCTGTGACGCGACGGTTTGACAGCGCTATGTGCCCTCGTTTGGGCACGCCGAGCAGGTTCGCCCGCCGAGCGGGATCAAGCCTCTAGCAGCAGTGTCACCGGGCCGTCGTTCACGATCTCTACCTCCATATGTGCGCCGAACACACCTTGCTTGGCGCCAGCGCGCTCGCAGAAGCGCTCATATAGCGGCTCGGCCTGCTCGGAACGGGCGGCGGCGATGAAGCTCGGCCTGTTGCCGCGCCGCGTATCGCCGTAGAGGGTGAACTGGCTCACACACAGGATCTCGCGCTCGCCGAGCGCCTCGTTCATATGCCCGTCAGCGTCGGGGAAGATTCGTAGCGCGCGTACCTTCGCGGCCAGCCGGTCCGCCGCGGCGCCATCGTCCTCGTGAGTGACCCCGAGCAGCACCAGCAATCCCGGGCCGATCTCAGCGACCAGGCGCTCGTCCACCCGCACGGCGGCGCGGCTTACCCTCTGCACGAGCGCTCGCATATCGGCGGCCGGAGTATCTCATCTCGCGACCGCGGCCTGCCGCGGAGCTCGCGTCGCAGCTTCGCGCGCCGCTTGCGCTGAGCGTCGGCGCAGGCGCATGATGCCGCGTAGGTCTTCGTAGGCGGTCGCGAGGATGTCCACGCGCGAGTCGGGATCGTCGACCCAGTGGACGGGCACCTCGTGGATCGCAAGCTTGTTGCGCTGTGCGAGATACAGCAGCTCGGTGTCGAAGAACCACGCGTTGTCCTCGATCTGCTCGAGCAGCGTCTGCACGACCTCACGGCGGGCGGCCTTGAAGCCGCACTGCGCGTCGGAGAAGCCAGTGCCCAGCAGCGTGTGCAGCAGCAGGTTGTAGCCGCGGGAGATGAGCTCGCGCTTGAGCCCGCGCTCGACCTGGGCGCCGGGAGCGAGACGTGAGCCGATCGCCACGTCCGCGCGACCCTCCAGTAGTGGCTCCAGCAGCTCGGCGAGCGCGTCGAGGTCGGTCGAGAGGTCGACGTCCATGTAGGCGACGACGTCGGCGTCGCTCGTGCCCCAAGCGGCGCGCAGCGCGAGACCGCGTCCCTTGTGCTTCAGGTGCATCACGCTCAGCTCGGGGAACTCCATCGAGAGCAGGCGGGCGACACCGAGCGTGCCGTCGGTACTGGCGTTGTCCGCAATTGTGATCTTGAAAGGGAGATCGAAGTTGCGCACCAGATGCGCGTGCAATGTCCGCACGCTCGCGGCAAGGATGCGCTGCTCGTTGTGGACGGGTATGACGATCTCCACGGTGTGGGGGCTGAGAGGGTTCATGTCACGCATCCTGTAGCGCTCGCTTGCGAGGGCGCTGGAGGAAGGCTGAGAGCTGGCTGAGCGTCACCGTCGTAGGTGGCTGCACGACCTCGTGGGAGCCGTCGTCGAACACGATCACGCCGCCGTGTGGCAGCCATGCTCGGGCTGAGTCGGGTCCGCTGAGGATCGCTGCCTTGGCTTGGATCTCGGCCATCAGTGCGCTCGGCGCGAGCGCTGTCACCTGCACGATGCCGGTGAACGCGGGGCTGGCGGTTGCCGGGTCGAGCAGGTGGTGGGCCGGCTTGCCGTCCTCCGTCAGCCAGCTGCGCCGGCCGATACCGCTGGTGGCCACGCCGGTGTGAGACAGCTCGAACGTGTGGAGCACGCGACCGTCGAACGGGCTTTCGACGTGGATCGGGCGCGTCATCTCGGCGCTACCGCCGATCGTCAGGTCACCGGCACAATTGATCGCGAAGCTCGGGTGGCTGGCGAGCAGCTCGGCGAGGGCATCGGCGAACAGCCCCTTGGCGAGACCGCCGCTGTCGAGCTTCAGGCCGGGAGGGCGGGTGACGATGTGGGCGTCGAGATCGACCTCGATCGCGCGCCAGCCCTCTCCCGCGGATCCGCCGGCGTGCGCCCGCGTGGGGGCGAGCGCAAGCGCCTCGGCCAGCGGTATCGGCGCTGGCAGCTCGTTGGTGTAGCCGGCGCTTTCGATGTCGTCGAGCAGCGTGGCGTCGACCAGCCCATCAGTCAGTGCTCCGGCGGTGTGGACGGCGTGTGCGAAGCGCGCCATCAACATGCGCACCGGTACCTCCCGCCGCGGGTCGCGATTCAACTGTGACAGTTCGCTTTCCGGCAGGAAGCGGGAGAAGCGGTCGTGCCATTCCAGCAGCGTCTGTCGGGCGAGCGAGGCGGCGCCCTGTGCCGAGCCCGCCTCGCCGGAGCCGATCACGAGTACGGCGCACCTCGAGCCGAAGCAATCGAGCTCCTCGACGGCCTCTGCGCTCATGATTGGGAGGTGGTCACAGCGGAAGCGCCGCTGCTCGATTCTTCACTCGAGCCGGTCGATGATTCGCTGCTGGTCGTGGGCGTGCTTTCGGTAGTGGAGGTTTCAGTGCCGGTTGCGGGCGTGCTTTCGGTACTGGAGGTTTCGGTGCTGGTCGTAGGTGTGCTTTCTGTCGTCGAGGTTCTCGTGCCGGTGGAGGTCGTGGACGCTTTGGAGGAGCCGGTGGTGGTGCCCGCGCTGGCGGCGCGTTTGGCGTTGGCCACGAGCGCGGGATCGTGGCCTGAGGCGAGCTGTACGTAGATCACGAGGAAGGCGGTGCTGAACAGCACCGCGGCGAGGCTGGCTACCGATCGGCGGATACGACGCGCACGTCGGTATAGACCGTCGCGGTGAGCGGCGGCACGCGCCCTGGCCTGAAGCTGCTCGGGTGTGGGGGGCGCGGGCGGGCGGTGGGCGCTGTTCTCATGCGAGTCCATGGTCGCTCCAATCGGGCTGGGAGATTGCGGGAGCCTTGAGCTTGCGCGACGCGTGTTGGCGTTTGGCGGGGGCAGCCTGTGAGGTTGCTGAGTGGCGGCGCTCGCTCGCAAGGCGGAAGATCAACAGCGCGATCGCGGGCACCGTGACGATCGCTGTCATCGCCAGGAACCACGTCTGCCCTGCATCGGTGCCCTCGCCGAGGGAGTGCACGAGGCCCAGGATCCAAGCGAGCGCGGTGAAGCGGTGGAGCGTGCGCCAGCGTTGCACGCCTATGCGCGTGCGGGCGTAGTAGGAGAGGCCGAGTATCGCGAGCATCCAGAACGCGACGATTCCCATGCTCGTCCAGAAGGTCTTGTAGCCGCTGAGGAACGGGATCGCCACGTCCCCGAGGCTTGGGTGCAGGTAGCCGTCGCCGATCAGGGTCAGGCCGTGAATCACCAGTGCCGTGAGCGTCGCCAGCGACAGCGCCTCGTGTGTTATCCGCAGGTCGGCGCGGCTGGCGCGGGCGCCCTTGAACATGCCGCCGCCCATCAGCAGGCCGATGCAGATCGACAGGCTCGACAGCACCAGCGCGGCAATGCCCGCGGCGCGGCTGGTAATCCAGAAGAGGTGGGGGCCGACCGCTGTGGCGAGGATGTTGGCTTGCGCGGTGATCATGTCTGTCATCAAAGCGTGGGTTCCCGGGAGCGGGCTGTGAATCGGCTGGGCACTGGCACTGGATGGGGGCTTATTTGGAGCCAGATGGTCAGGGCGCGTGTGCCCGGAGAGCTAGTGGTGCGCATACACCGTGCCCAACGGGGTTCAACGGTCGGTAACCCTTCAGTAAGGACAGGCTAAGAAGGGCCGGGTGGTAGTGAGAGAGCGGTCCTTAACGGCCACGACGGGCGACGCGTGTTGTGCGCCGCCCGTCGTTTCTTTACCTGTTACGCCCGGGCGGAAAGCGCCGCCGAGCGGGCGGACGCGGTGTGCTGCCTGGAGCGCGGGTGCCTGGCGGTCCGATGCTGGGGGGCTACGGTCGCGACGGCCGGTGTGTGGGGGGTGAGGAGCTTGGCCCGAGACATGACGAATGCGAGTACACCGATCAGGGCCAGGTCGGCGAGCACGATGAGGGCGATGGCGAGTGTGAGGGACATTTCCGGAGCCTTTCGGATCGGTTGCGATTGACTGGTATCCAGTGTCGCTGTGCAGGCTCAGCGCTCTGCGGGTGGAGCCTGAGAGCTGGCTGAGAGACCCTGCGGTGGCCCGGGAGGCGACTTGGGCAGGCGTACGCTGAACACGGCGCCCCCGTCGGGCGCGTTGGTGGCGCTGATCTCGCCGTGATGCGCGGAGACGACCGTGTGCGCGATCGCGAGGCCCAGGCCAGCTCCCGCCTTGCCTCGCTCGCGGCCTGCCTCCGCACGCCAGAAGCGATCGAACAGGCTGCCGTCCCCGGTTTGCGGCAGGCCGGGGCCGTGGTCGCGTACGGTGACGGTGACCGTCTGATCGTCCTGCGCGAGCGACACGTCGATGGGGGTGCCGGCGGGGGTGTGGACGAGCGCGTTGCGTGTCAGGTTGGCGAGCACCTGGCGCAGCTGGTGCGGATCGCCTGTCACGAGGGCGGGGCCGCTGCCGTGTAGCTCGATCGTCCTGTCGGGGGCGATGGCGCGCGCGTCCTCGACCGCGTCGTCGGCCAGCACGGCGAGGTCGACGGGCTCTCGTTTGAGCTCGTGGCGCCTCGTCCAGGCGGGCGAGCGTCAGCAGATCCTCGACGAGTACACCCATGCGCTTTGACTCCTCCTCGATCCGCCGCATCGCCATCTCCGTGGATCTCCTGGTCCGCGGTGGCCCCCATGCGGAACAGCTCGGCGTAGCCGCGGATGGAGGCGAGCGGGGTGCGCAGCTCGTGGGAGGCGTCGGCGAGGAAACGGCGCAGGCGCTCTTCGCTGGCTGTGCGCTTGGCAAACGCCTCCTCGAGACGGTCGAGCATCGCGTTCAACGCCAGGCCGAGCCGCCCGACCTCCGTCTTGTCGGTGGCCGGGCTGACGCGTCTGGAGAGCTCGCCCGCGGCGATCTCACCCGCGGTTACCTCCATGCGGTCAAGCGGACGCAGCCCGAGCCGCACGACAAAGGAGGCGCTGACGGCCAGCGCCAGCAGGACGCCGACGATCACCAGCGCCTCGACGAGCAGCAGACGGCTGAGCGTCTGTTTGACTTCGCTGCAGCGGCACGGCGACGACGGTGATGCCGCTGTCCTCGGGGTCGCGAGTGGCGTACACGCGATAGCTCAGACCGCTCGAGCCCATGGAGCCGACGGTGAAGAGCTTGTCCAACGCAATGTGCGTCGGCAGCTTGGGCGAGGGTGGGCGCGATTCGCTGTTGTAGTTGAAATCCAGGCTCCCGATCACCTTTCCGGACGTTTCGCGGCGCTGACCGTAGGTGCCGGGGGGCAGGTTGATCCGGGCCACCGGGATGGCCCTGCGCGTTGTCCGAGCCGCCAGCAGGGTTGCTCGTTGGCGTCGTCGGGTGGTGTGAAGCCTTCGTTGTCGAGCGCGCGCGATACGGAGGGGCCGGCGCCGCGTACCTCCTGGTTGAGGCGACCTTCCAGGAACGAGCGCTGCTCGGTGTAGGTCACGGCGCCAGCGCCACGAGGCCTGCCGCCGCGAGCAACAGCACGCTCGCCAGCACGCGCGCGCGCAGCGAGGCCATCAGGAGCGCGGCGCCTGCAGGGCGTAGCCGACGCCGCGCACGGTCCTGATCAGCGATGGGCCGTGGGCGTCGAGCTTCTTGCGCAGGTAGCTGATGTAGGTCTCGAGCACGCGTCCGTCGCCGCCGAAGTCGTAGTTCCAGACGTGGTCGAGGAGCTGCGCTCGCGTCAGCACCCGCCGCGGGTTGAGCATCAGGTAGCGCAGCAGCCGGTATTCGGTGGCCGTCAGCTCGATCGGCTTGCCCGCGCGGGTGACCTCGCGCGACTCCTCGTCCAGCTCGAGGTCCTCGAAGATCGAGCCGGCCGGACTCGGGTGTCGCCTGGCCCGTGCGCCTGAGGATCGTTCTGATCCGGGCGACGAGCTCCTCGAGGCTGAACGGCTTGGTCATGTAGTCATCGCCGCCGCCGCTGAGGCCGCGGACCTTGTCCTCGGTGGCGTCGCGGGCAGTCAGGAAGATGATCGGCACGCCTGCACGCTGCGCGCCGAGGCGAGCGGCGACGTCGAAGCCCTCCATGTCGCCGAGCATCACGTCGAGGACCATCAGGTGGGGTTTGAAGCTGGCGACGGCGGCGAGCGCCTCGCGTCCGCTGGCGGCGCCCTCCACGGTGAAGCCCTGGAAGCGCAGGGCCATCGTGATCACCTCGACGATGTTCGGCTCATCGTCGACGACCAGCACGCGGTGGGCAGCGGGGCTCTCGGGCATGTGCGCGCCTTCCTGTTGAAGTGCGATGTTCATCGAGTCTCAGGATCGCCAGGCGGTGTGAGCGTATCCGCTGAGAATCCTGAGAGTTACCTGAGAGCTCGCTGGTACGAATGCTCCAGCTCCACGGGCACGGACCGGCGTGCGCCAGCATTGCTTGTCAGTAGGTCTCTAGAATGGCGACCAATGATCATCCTGCGCCGCTCGCTGCGACCGGCCGTGCTGGCCATCATGTTGCTGGTGGCGCTCGTTGCTGTCGCTCCCGCCGGCGGCGCAGATGCCGTCGAGGCGAGCAGCTCCTGGTGGGTGATGCCCCAGCACCTGACCTGGTACTGGCAGCTGACGGGCAAGATCAACAACAACGAGCCTGTGGCCGCGTATGACGTCGACGGGTTCGAAACGAGCGCAGCCGAGGTCGCCAGCTTGCACGCGCAGGGCAAGCACGTGATTTGCTACATCGACGTCGGCACCGCCGAGGACTTCCGCCCGGACTACTCGGAGTTCCCGGAATCGGTGCTGGGTGACTCGAACGGCTGGGTGGGGGAGCGATGGCTGGATATCCGCCAGCTGAGCGTGCTCGAGCCGATCATGACGGCGCGCTTTCAGATGTGCAGGGAAAAGGGCTTCGACGCGGTGGAGCCGGACAACATGGAAGCGTATGCGAACGAAAGTGGCTTTCCGATTACGGCGCAAGAGCAGTTGACCTACAACGAGTGGGTTGCGGAAGAGGTCCACTCGCTGGGTATGGCCGTGCTGCAGAAGAACGACAGCGGACAGACACACGAATTGCTTGCCTATTTCGACGGCGCGCTCACCGAGCAGTGCAACCAATACCGGGAATGCGGTGATTTCAAGCCTTACCTGACAGCGGGCAAGCCGGTTTTGAATGCCGAGTACAGGCGCGCGAACGCCAAGTTCTGTGCCGCGGACAACGCGGCGGGGATCATGGGGGTGCGCTACAACCTGGCGCTCAACGGCAAGCGCTTCCGTCCCTGCTGGTAGGTCACGCTCTCGGTTCGAGCGCGTCTACGCGTGCTGCAGACGCAGGTCGAATTCCATCGTCGCTTTGCCTGTCACGTTGACGAAGCCGCCCACGCTCGGTGCGGTCATGCCGAATTCGCTCCATGGGAACGTGAGCGCGCCGGCTGCCTGAAGCGTGGACCCTGACAGGCTGAATTCGACTGGAAGGGTCTCGCGCTTGGAGGTGCCATGGATATCGAAGACGCCTGTGACAGTGGTGCGCACGACCTGCCCGGTGCTCGCGCTCGCGGGTAGCGTCACGGGCGTTGAGAGCACGAACGTGGCCGTCGGATAGCGGCTGCTTTCCAGGCCGATTTCGTGGATTTTTTCATCGCGCATCGAGCGGTCGCTTTTGAGCGTGCCGACGGCGACGTCGAACGAGGCGGCAGTAATGGTGACACGGCCGTCTGAGCTCGTTAGGGTGGCCGCGCCGGTGATCTGAGAGGTGCGTCCGACGGCGTCACTCTCAGCGGGTAGGAACGCGAGCTTCTCGCGTACGCGGTAGCCGGCCCGGGAGCCGCTTGCAACGCTCCAGCGTCCAGCTGTGGTGGAGCTGGAGGCGCTGACGCTCGTCTGGGTGCTCGTGGCGGCAGCGCTGGTGGTGGAGCTGAGCTTGAACGGCTTGGGCGAGGAGGTGGGGAAGATCACGAAGTAGATCAGCAGGAAGCCGGCCACTATCACCGTCAGGCCGACGCCGGCAGCGATCAGGGCAAGGCGTTTGCGGTGCTCGCGTGCGGGTGGCTTGACCATCGCTCTCGGATCCTCTCAGTATTGGGCGGCGCACAGGCGGTTGCCGTGTAGAGCCCATCAGAGTGGGTGGGGCTGAGGAGAGGCTCAGGGCTTACTGAGAGTTGCCTGAGCCTGCGGGGAGAGCGAAAGCGACGCGATCCTCGCTCAAGCGACGGGGCGCGAGCTGTCGATGTCGAACTGTGTCAACTCCTCCTGTTGATAGGAGCGCCTCACCCGAGGCGCCGACGTTTGCTGCTCCGCCTGGTGCCGTGGTCGCGCCCTCGAGCCCGATGGCGTGCGCGGCGCGAGCGTTCGGGGACGACTATCCGCCGATTAGCCGGCATTGGCTGGTGCGTTGTGCGGGGATCGCATATGTGTTCTCGGCGATGATCTACCTGCCGTGGCTGTTCACCTCGCTTGACCGTCACCTGCCGTGGCTGGCGTGGCCGTTTCTGGCTGCGAATCTGCTGACGCTGGCGACCACCCTGTTGAGCGTCTTCAACCACTGGTGGCGCGCGGTGCCAGAGCGACATCCGCTGCCGCACGGCGAGGAGCCGCTTGTCGGCATCATCATTCCCTGCTGCGGCGAGCCCGTGGCGATGGTGCTGCGGACGATCACCTCGGTGCTCGAGCAGGACTGGCCGCGGGAGAGGATGGCGATCGTCGTGAGCGACGACGGTCACGATCCGGCGCTTGCCGATGCGCTGAGCGGCTGGCCGGCTCTGTACCACTCGCCACCTGCGCGATTTGCTCCCGGGCGCGATGGCGCGGCCAAGGCCGGCAACCTCAACTCGGCTTTCTCGATGCTGATCGAGGCGCATCCCGGGCTTGGCTTCATCGAGACGCGCGACTGCGACGATGAGCTCGGCTCGATGAGCTTCTTGCGTGAGGTCCTCGGACAGCTCGAGTGCGACGAGCGGCTTGCGTATGTGCAGACGATCAAGGAATCTCAGGTGAGCGCGGGGGACCCGTTCAACAACCGCGAGGCGATGTTCTACCGCGGCCAGATGCTCGCGCGTAACGCCGCAAACGCGACGTTCCCGTGTGGCTCGGGCGTCGTCTGGCGACGTGCGGCGCTGGAGGACATCGGCCTGTTTCCCACGTGGAACCTGGTCGAGGACCTGCAGTCTGGGGTGGAGGCGCTGCGTCGCGGCTGGCACAGCCGCTACCTGCCGATCGTGGGTGCCATGGGCCAGCACTCGCCGGAGGACGTGCCCAACGTGTACAAGCAGCGAGGGACGTGGGCGATCGACACGGTGCGGCTGATGATCTGGGGGGACCTGCGTGGCCTGGGCATCCGCCAGCGCGCGCAGTTCTACGAGTTGCTCTGCTACTACCTGCACTCGTTCACCGTGCTGGTGTACGTGCCGAGCATCATCGGCGCGCTGCTTGGGTATGTCCCGTTTGCGGCCAGTGGCCAGAGCTTTCTCGTGCACATGCTGCCGATCGTGCTCGCCACCGAGGCATGGCTCTTGGCGATCAATCGTCCCTATAACGATCGTCGCCGTCGCCAGCGCCACCCGATTCGCGAGCTGTGGCGGGTGCGGATCATCTGGAGCGGGATGGCACCGGTGTTCATGAAGGCCTCGATCCAGGCGATCCTCGGCGGTCCCAACCGCAAGCCCGTGTACAAGGTGACCCGTAAGCACAACGATCCGCGCTGGCACTGGGGCCACACCCTGCCGCAGACCAGCGTGCTGCTGTTGGTGGCGTTCACCCTGATCTACGCCGTTCGTCACGGCACGATGCCGCGACCGACACTGCTGTTGCCGTTCGTCTATTGGGGTGGCCTGTACGTGGCGCTGTTCGCGGGCTTCGTGGCGCGCAGCTGGTACGGAGTGCGCAGCCTGCGCCGTACGCTCGTGCCGCTCATTGGAGACTCCGGCGAGCGCCAGGCCGAGCTTCCCGCGCAGCTTCTCGACCCGAGCTGAGATACGGCTGCGCTGGTCAGCCGCCTGGCGGTTGGTCTGCGCGCGGGCGCTCAGGCAACTGCTTCCAGATGGGTGGCGAGCTCGATGAGCGTGACGTCCAGGGCTTCGACGATGCGCTTGACGGTCATCCAGCCAGGGCTGTTCAGGCCGCGTTCGATCCGCGAGAGCGCGGACGCGGTGATGCCCGCATCGAAGGCCAGCTGTTCCTGCGTGACCTTCCTCTCTTCGCGAAGTCGCTTCAAAAGCGCCGCTAGATCCTGGTCGGGTTGCTCGGGCATATGAAGAAACATGCCGTAGTCCTAGGGTCAAAGTACAGGGGCAATAGTCCTAGGACTAAAAGCCGTGTAATCTGTCGCCCGCCCAAGGTGTCACCTCTGGTGACCCTGGTGCGCAAGCCAGGCCGAGCGCCGGCCCCACATCGGCGCGACGCCTACCTACACAGCTCGGGGTCCTCCGGGTATGGCTCCCCGGGGGGCCCCCGCTGCTGCGGCTGGCGCGGCGCATCCAGCGTACGGCTGGTAGCTCGCGTAGGCTCTAGGCAGCGTGCCGCTGCCACCGTTTCCGATTCCGTATGCCGCAATGCGCGCAGGTCTTGCACTGCGCGGTGGTGTGTTGAGCGCGGTCGACCGTTTGCTGCCCGCTGAGGCGGCGCTGTGGGACTTCGCGGCCGGCATGCAGCGGACGAGGCTTGCGGGTGTGCTCGTCACCTCCGGGCTCGCGGACGCGCTCGCCGGCGAGGCGCGCGACGCGCGTGCGGCTCCGCCCGCGAGCTTGGGCTCTCCGAGGAGGTGACGCTGCGAGTGCTCGGGGCCGCGGCGGCTGCGCGCCTGGTGCGTATGGACCGCGGCGGCCGGGTGCATCTGACGCGGCTGGGTGCGCCGCTGCACCAGGGGCATCCGCGCTCGCTTGCCGCGTGGGTCGCCTACCAGGCGGCGCCGGCGAACATGGCCGCACACGGCGAGATCGAAGGTCAGCTACGCGATGGCGCGCAGCCGTCGGGGCACCGGCGTGCATTCGGCAACTCGATTTGGGAGTACTTCGGCGAGCATCCCGAGGAGGGAGCGCGCTTCGCGCAGGCGATGCGCGAGCTGACGGCGATCGATCTGGCGGCGCTCGTGCGCGCATACCCGTGGCCGCACGAGGGCGTGGTCTGCGACGTTGCCGGTGGGATTGGAACGCTGCTCGCCGCGATCCTCGAGCGACGTGAGCGTGCTCGCGGGATCCTGATCGACGCTCCTGAGGTGCTTGCCGAGGCGGAGGGGTTTTTGCGCTCTCGCGGGGTCCTCGATCGTGTGCAGCGGCAGACGGGCGATCTCTTTGGCCAGCTCGATGCGCGCGCGGATGTGTACGTGCTCAAGTGGATCCTGCACGACTGGAGCGACGATGCCTGCCGCGAGATCCTGGGCCGCGTGCGGGCGACGATGCAGACGGGAACGAGGATCGTGACGATCGATCAGCACCTCGAGCCCAACCGCCCAGCTCCGTCAGCTCGATGGTTGACCTGCTGATGCTGGTCGAGTGTGAGGGAGGGCGCGAGCGCTCGCCGGCCCAGGTGCACGAGCTGATGCGCGAGGCGGGGATCATTCCCGCTCGGGTTCGTCACGCAGGGCTGCACATGCTCGTCGAGGGCATCGCCGGGTAGCGCGATTGGTGCGTCGTTGCCGCCCGCACTCAAGCGTGGGCGGCCCAGGTCCGAATACCTACACAGATGGGTACCCGATCGTCTCAGTTGCTATGGCATCCGCCAGGCTCCATCGGGGCGGGGCTTGCCACCGAGCGGCCATCGCGGGCGAGGAGGGGGACAACGCTGCCGCGTGCGCTTGCACGGCGGCTGACCGTTGGTCGCCCGGCGATCGCGTGGGCACTGGCACTGCTGTTTGTCTTCAAGGGCCTCATTGCTCTCGCCAGCGCTGCCTTCCCAATCAGCGCAACGGAGCCGATCGCGCTGGTCGGCGCGACCGGTGGACTCGGGATCGTCGCAGGGTGTCTGGTGTGGCTACTCGCGAACAGGATCTCGCTACTGGGCTTCGAGCTGCTCGCGGCGGCCGGCTCGCTCATGACCAGCATGCTGATCGCGCACGCGAGCACCCACGGCGGGATGATGCTCGCCGCGTTCGCCTACCCATGGATCGCCATCTACGCGGCGCACTTCTTTCCTCGGCGTGCGGTCAACGCCCAGGGCTTTTTGATCTCGCTCGGCTTCGGCGTGGCGCTGGCGCTCAGCCACCTGTCGCACGTGGTCATCTATTGGGTGGTCGTGACGGTCACGATCTGGTCGATCTGCATCTTGCTGGGGAATCTCAGCGAGACCCTGCGTCGCCAGGTCGGCACTGACTACCTCACGGGTCTGCTCAACCGCAGCGGGTTCATGGCCGCGGCATTGCGCGAGCGCGCACTTGCCAATCGCACGGGCGCGCAGCTGACGGTCGCGGTGATCGACCTCGACGATTTCAAGCTTGTCAACGACCATGCGGGGCATGCCGCGGGCGATCGGCTGCTGGCGGACCTCGCGCGCAGCTGGCGCGAGCGGGTGCGGCCCAGCGACATCCTTGCCCGCCACGGTGGCGACGAGTTCGTGCTGCTGCTCCCCTGCACCGGGCCAGCCGGTGCGCAAGCAGCCCTCAAGCGCCTACGCGGCGGCGATGACCCTGTCGACTGGTCGATTGGCCTCAGCGAGTGGCTGCCCGGGGAGGACCTGGACACGCCGCTCGCGCGCGCGGACAAGCACCTGTATGAGGCCAAGCTCGCCGCGAGCCGCGGGTCGCGGATGGGCACGGCCCGGACAACAGTTGAGAGCGTCAGCCGCGCTGGCGCTGCGCTTCGCCCTCGCAGCTGCTGAGGACGCCGTCTACGCGAGGGCGCCATCCACGGTGGGGGCGCTGGGACGGCGCCCGGAGGAAGGCTCAGACGAGGGCTCTGTCTGCGGCCCACTGCTGCAGGAAGGCCTCAGTATCGGCTGCATCGAGTGGGCGGGTGAAGAGGAAGCCCTGTCCGCTGTCGCAGCTCTCGCCCTGTAGCAGGGTCAACTCGTGTGCCTGCTCGATGCCCTCGGCGAGCGTCTCGATCGAGAGCGTCTTGCCGAGCTGGACCAGTGTTTGGAGGATCGTCTCGCCCTCGCGATTGTGTGCCATCTGGGCGACGAAAGAGCGGTCGATCTTCAGCGCGTCGACGGGGAAATGCTGGAGATGGGCCATCGAGGAGTAGCCCGTGCCGAAGTCGTCGATGGCGATGCGCACGCCGAGCTCCTTGACGGCCGCCAGGCGTAGCGCGGTCTGATCGGCATCGCGCATCAGCGCCGTCTCTGTGATCTCAATCGTGAGCGAGCCCGGGTCGAGCCCGGTCTCCTGGAGCGCGTGTTCCACGACGGCCACGAAATCGTCTGTGTCGAGCTGGCACGCGGAGACGTTGACCGCGATTCCGATGGGATATCCGGCTTCACGCCACGTGACGCCTTGGCGGCAAGCTTCGAGCAGGACCCATGTGCCGACCGGCACGATCAGCCCTGTCTCCTCGAGGATCGGTATGAAGCTTTCGGGCTGGACGATGTCGCGGGTGGGGCTGTTCCAGCGGATCAGCGCCTCCATGCCGGTTGCGCTCATGTCCTGCAGGTTGAAGGTGGGCTGGTAGACGAGGAAGAACTCGTCGTTCTCGAGCGCCATGCGCAGGTCCATCTCCAGCTCCATGCGTGTCTGTACGGCGGTCTGCATCCCTGACTTGAAGGTGGTGTAGCGGTGACGCCCGTCCCACTTGGATTGATACATGGCGATGTCGGCATCGCGCAGTAGCTCGCCCGCGGATGCACGCTCGCCCGAGGCAATGCCGATGCTTGCGGTCACCTTCAACTGGGTATCGCCGGCACCGGCGAGCTTGAACGGCCGCTCGAGCGCTTCGAGCAGCCGCTCTGCGATCAGCTCGGGCCCCGCTGCCAGCGACACCTCGCTGACGATCACCACGAACTCATCGCCGCCAAGTCGCCCGACCGCATCGGCCTCGCGTACAACCGCGGTGAGCCTCGCGGCGACCGCCTGCAACAGCTCATCGCCGATGTCGTGGCCGAGCGAGTCGTTGATCGCCTTGAAGTTGTCGAGGTCGACGAACAGCGCGGCGAGGGGCAGTTGGTCACGCCGCGCACGGATCAGCGCCTGATCGACGCGATCGAGGATCAGGGTTCTGTTGGGCAACCCGGTCAACGCGTCGTGGGTGGCGAGGAACGCGAGCTCTCGCTGGCGCCGCGCGAGCTGCTCATCGCCCCGCTGGCGCTCTGACTCGAAGGA
The DNA here is from genome assembly GCA_963752865.1 of uncultured Solirubrobacteraceae bacterium. GTDB lineage: Bacteria > Actinomycetota > Thermoleophilia > Solirubrobacterales > Solirubrobacteraceae > Palsa-744. The sequence continues at coordinate 2,642,630 of CAVVZU010000002.1, read as the reverse complement.
CTCGCACATCCGCACGAGCGTCACGTCGAGGCTTCGCTGCAGCATCGCGAGCGCCTGAGTGAGCACCGCGGGCGCGATCTCGAGATCGTGTGCGCAGTCGCGCACCACCTCGCCGGCCGCGTCACGCCAGCGCATGCAGCGCTTGGTGACTTCATTCAGCGGAGCTGCACGCTGCGAGGCGAGCTGCGCGAAGATCTGCCAGGACTCCTGCCCGACCTCGCGTGCGACCTCCGGGCTCTCGCCTGCCATCCAGCGGGCGACGGCGATGGTCGAGACGGTGCCCACGCGGGCAAAGCGCTCCTCGACCATGGCGTCGGTTCTGTCGCTCGATTCGCGGGTGCGCAGCAGCATCGAGCTGACGACGTCCTCAGTACGGGCGTTTAGTGCTTGCCCCAGACGATGCAGTTCGTCAAGGGCAGGGGAGGAGGATGAGATCGCCATCAATCGAGCGCATCGGCAACGGCTTCTACCGACTTAACACATTTGATAATAGCTAAATCTTGAGTCTTTATTTCTCACACACCGCACCGATTAGTCCACATATTAGGACTTCCCAATCTGTGGCCTCAGAGCATGTTAGCCACGGCAGTGAATTTTAGTTGCGTCTGTATGCATTTGGCGATCCACTGTACGTAGTTCTATGCAGCTGGTAACTGTTTCGACACCACCAACCAAATCTCACACACCCGCAGACGCCCCCCGGATCAGCCGCCGCCTAAAACTGCGAAAGTCGAGTTATAGTGCGGCCCTCGTGGCATGTGGAATGTCGGCGCACATTGCCGTTTCTGTGCCATTGCGGCACACAATTTCAGTGGCTGATAATAGGGGTCTGTGTTGTGTGCACAAAATGGTGCACGTCTCGGCGTCGCCAGGCCATCCGCCGAAGGAGAAACCCACCTGGGCACGAATCGGTGACACGGCTGACCGTGGTCAGGCTTGTCGCCAAAAGCGCCCTGGTTTCATTCATTCGAAATCTCCGGACAGTCGGGTACTCCGCCCAAACAAGAAAGTTGACGTTTTACTATGTCGCCTTCAATCTCCAGCCGCCTACTGACGATCACGATGGTGCTCCTCGCCTTGGCAGGGGCAGGAGCGATGCTCGCCTGCGAGGGACTGTTTGCTCCCGGGAGCGCGCGCGCCGATGTAGGGCCTCTGCTTGCGGGCAGCACGCATCGCGTCGCCTCCGTTCGTACGCGACGCGCCAGCGCGGCGAAGTCGGGCGGGAAGGGGGCTCTCAAGGGCCCGCGCGGCGCGACGGGCCCAAGCGGTCCGACCGGCCCCCAGGGACCCGCTGGCGCGACCGGCGCCCAGGGCGCCACTGGTGCAACGGGGGCCACTGGTGCGACGGGGGCCACTGGTGCGACGGGGGCCACCGGAGCGACCGGCGCCACCGGCGGGCAGGGCGAAAAAGGCTTGCAGGGCGTGAAAGGCGAAACGGGCGCACAGGGCCTCAAAGGCGAAACCGGCGCCACGGGCGCACAGGGCGTCAAAGGCGAAACGGGCGCCGCTGGCAAAGAAGGCAAAGAAGGCAAAGAAGGCAAAGAAGGCAAAGAAGGCAAAGAAGGCGCCAAAGGCGAAACAGGTCCGGCTGGGCCGGAAGGCAAACCGGGCAAAGGCGTGGACATCTCCTCCGAAGAGGTGACCGAAGAAATGCTGGCCGCCGAATCGGTCTCCGCGGCGAAGATCGCCAAGGAAACCATCACCGCGAACCAGCTGGCCAACAACGCGGTCGGTACCAGCAAGATCGCGACCGGCGCGGTGACGGCCGGCAGGCTCAGTAAAGAAGCGGTCGAAACCACGAAGTTGAAAAACGAAGCGGTGACGGAAGCCAAGCTGGCGCCCGAAGCAGTGTCGGAAGCCAAGCTGAAGGGCGAAGCGGTGACGGGGGCGAAGATCGCGAAAGAAACGATCACCGCGGCTCAGCTGGCCTCCGGCGCGTTCACCGCCGAAAAGCTCGCGAGCGAAGCGGTGACGGCTGCAAAGCTCGGCGCGGAATCCGTCGACACGGCGAAGCTGAAAGGCGAAGCGGTGACGGAAGAAAAGCTCGCCTCCGAAGCGGTGACGGCCGGCAAGCTGGCCTCTGAAGCGGTGACCGCTGGGAAGCTTGGCTCCGGTGCGGTGACGGCCGGGACCATCGCCTCTGAAGCCGTGACGGCCGAAGCGCTCGCCGCTGAAGCGGTGTCCGGCGCGAAGATCGCGAAAGAAGCGATCACGGCCTCGCAGCTGGCCGCCGGCTCCGTCACGGCCGAAAAGCTCAGCGGCGAAGGGGTGTCGGGTGCCAAGCTCGCGAAAGAATCGGTCGAAACGTCAAAGCTTAAGAACGAATCGGTGACGGAAGCCAAGCTGGCGCCCGAAGCGGTCTCCGAAGCGAAGCTGAAGGGCGAAGCGGTGACCGGCGCGAAGATTGCGAAACAGACGATCACAGGCGCGCAGTTGGCCGCTGACGCGGTAACCGGCGAAAAGCTTGCTGGCGAAGCGGTCACGGCGGGCAAGCTCGCCGAAGAATCCGTCGCCACGGGGAAGCTGAAAAACGGAGCCGTGACGGAAGCGAAGCTCGCCTCCGAAGCGGTGACCGAAGCGAAGCTCGCCACCGAAGCTGTCACCGAAGCAAAGCTCGCCACCGGCGCGGTGGCGGAAGAAAAGCTGGCCGCCGGCGCGGTGACCGAAGGCAAGCTGGCCGCTGAAGCGGTGTCGGCTGCGAAGATCGCGAAAGAAACTATCACCGCGTCGCAGCTGGCCGCCGGTGCCGTCACCGCCGAAAAGATCGCGGGCGAAGCGCTGACGGGCGCCAAGCTCGCCAAAGAATCGATCGAAACCACGAAGCTGAAGAACGAAGCCGTGACCGAAGGCAAGCTGGCCTCCGAAGCGGTGACCGCTGCGAAGATCGCGAAAGAAACGATCACCGCGTCCAAGCTGGCCGCCAGTGCCGTGACTGCCGAAAAGCTCGGGGCGGAAGCGGTGACGGCCGGCAGCCTCGGCAAAGAATCCGTCGAAACGGCGAAGCTGAAGGGCGAAGCGGTGACGGAAGCCAAGCTCGCGCCCGAAGCGGTCTCTACGGGCAAGCTGAAGAGCGAAGCGGTGACGGCTGCGAAGATCGCGAAAGAAACGATCACCGCGTCCCAGCTCGCCGCCGGCGCGGCCACTGCCGAAAAGCTCGCGGCGGAAGCTGTCACCGCCACCAAGCTCGGCAAAGAATCCGTCGAAACGGCAGCATTGAAGAACGAAGCGGTCACGGAAGGCAAGCTGGCGCCTGAAGCGGTGTCGACGGCGAAGTTGAAAGCCGGTGCCGTCACCGCCGAAAAGCTCGCTACCGAAGCGGTGACGGCCGGCAAGCTCGGCAAAGAAGCTGTCGAAACGGCGAAGATCCTAAACGAAGCCGTCACCGGGGAAAAGCTCAAAGGCGAAGCCGTGGAAACGACCAAGATCAAGAAAGAAGCGGTCACGGCCGAACGACTCGCCAAAGAAACGATCACCGCGACGCAGCTCGCCTCCGAAGCTGTCACGGCAGCGAAGCTCGGCACCGAAGCGGTGACCGAAACGAAGATCAAAAACGGCGCTGTCATCGAAGCCAAGCTCGGCTCCGAAGCGGTCACCGAAGCGAAGCTGAAAACCGGCGCGGTGTCCGAAGTCAAGCTCGCGGCCGAAGCGGTGGCCGAAGGCAAGCTGAAAAACGAAGCGGTCTCCGAAGCGAAGCTGAAAAACGAAGCGGTCTCCGAAGCGAAGCTGAAAAACGAAGCGGTCTCCGAAGCGAAGCTCAAGGGCGAAGCGGTCTCCGAAGCGAAGCTGAAAAAAGAATCGGTGTCCGCCACAAAGCTCTCGCCGACACTGAAAGAAACCGCCGCGGCCGAAATCGCAGCGCCCGCCGCGCAGACGGAAGTGACTGAATCTGGCAAAGGCAATGGGGAAAAAGAAGTCAGTGCCACCAAACCCACGATGGTTTACCTGTACTGGAAATTCAAGTCGGAAAAAACGGGCAACGTAAAAATCGAAGTGGGTGGGGTGATCGTGGGCGAATTTGAAAACGTCACGACTAACAAAGCCGTCAACTTCACCTGGACAGGCATTGTCCCCGCGAAAAGCAAAATCAAGATCACGTTCACCGAAGCTGAAAAAATAATCCCGGTGTTCCAGACTCTCTGAGACGTGACGCTGTTCTGTGTCGCCCGTCGATACAGGAAAAGGGTCACGCGCGGCGAAGTACCGCGATGTGCTGGGGTGACCACAATCAACTTTGCGAAAAAGGACTCTTGGTAATCGATATGACGACGAACGCTCAGGGCTTTGGACCTCAGGGACCCACACAAATGGCGAGCACGGCCTCCGCACCGCCGATTCCTCCACCGCACGCCTCATTGGGGGGAGCGGAAGGCTCCCTGCCGCGCTACGTGCCTCCTCGCGGGGGCGGGGTTGCGCCGAGGCGGCGCGGTCTGGGCGGCTCCGGTAGCCGCATGCGCTGGGCCGCCCCGGCCGCGGCGGTTGTGGTTGCGCTTGTCCTCGTCGTGTCGGGCGTGTTCAAGTCTGGCTCCAAGGCGGTCGTGCTCCAGGCACCGGCCACGGCGCAGGCCACCGCGCAGGCCCAATCGGGACTGAAGCAGCCGGGGACGCTGTCGGTGTCCGGCCAAGCTCCGTTCGTGCTGCACTACCCGAGCGATTGGACGCGGCTGACGGCGGCGCAGCTCGCAAGGAGCGCGAACCCTCCCGCCGCTGGGCTCGCTGCGGAAGGCGGCAAGGTACTGCTGCTCGTGCGGCCGGAGAAGCCGCTGACGCAGTCGATTTCGACGCTGTCCGCTCAGCTCACCAGCTCGCTGAGGAGTCGCTACGCCGACTTCAAGTTGCTGAGCAGCGGGACGACGAGGACGCTCGCGGGGCCGGCATGGGTTTACACGTTTGAGCGCACCCGGCACGGGCTCGTGCAGAGCGAGGTGGTGATCTCCACCGCACGCGCGGCGTATGAGATGGACATCGCCCTACGTGGCGGTGCCAACCGCGCGGCTCGGCAGATGGGCGAAATCGTCCACTCGTTCCAGACCTGATGCGCGAGCGGGCGATGCGCGACAGATGGTCACGGCACGGTGGCACGCTCAACGGCGTCGCCGGAGCGATTCTCGTTGCCGTGTGTGTGTCAGCGTGCGGGTCGAGCGGGTCGAGCGGGTCGAGCACTCGAACGTTGGACAGCGTGAAGGTCGAGCACGCGATCGCGAACTCGATCCTTCGCGAGCATGGCCTGGACACCATGGTCGCGTGCCCGCCGAAGGTGGTGCAGCAGGCGGGCCACACGTTCACGTGCAGGGCGCGCCTGGACGTGGGCAGCTACCCGGTCACGGCCATCGAGGTCGGCGACAGCGGGCAGGTGCGCTTCCAGGACAGTGAGCCCCTGCTCGCGCTGGACATAGCCGATGTCCGACGCTCGATAGAGGCGTCGGTCTTCAGCCAGAGAGGCAAGCACGCAACGGTCTCCTGTCCAGCCGAGGTGCTGCAGCGAGCCGGGCTTAAATTCACCTGCACGGCCGTGGTCAAGGGCACCTCGCGCAGCTATCCGTTCCTGGTGAGCGAGGTCGACGGCGCGGGCCGCGTTCGCTACATCGGCGTCTGACGCGGCCCGTGGAAGCCTCAGCGCACGCGGGAGGCACGGGAGCTCGCGGTGTGAACTGCTGATTTCTATGTGGAGCTCTATTTTTGAAATGAGGGGTGGATTACCTACTTGTCAGACGGCGATCGGGGCTGCGGTGGCGCTGCGTGAAGCTCCCACTGAGGCGACGACGACGAGGGCGATGCCGAGCAGCGCGCGGGTGCTGAGGTGCTGGCCGAGCACGAGGAACCCGGCGAACGCAGCGACGGCCGGCTCAAGGCTCATGAGTACCCCGAACGTCGGCGGCGAGATCCGCCGGAGCGCCTCGAGCTCAAACGAGTAGGGGATCACCGAGGAGAGCACGCCGACGGCCGATCCGAGTGCGAGCGAAGCCGGATCCAGCAGACGGCCGCCGCCGGCGACGCCCACCGGAAGTGCTGCCAAGGCTGCGACGCACATCGCGAGCGTGAGCCCCGTCGAGCCCTCGAAGGCCCGGCCGAGCCGCGCGTTGAGCAGGATATAGGTACCCCATAGGCCTCCTGCGGTCAGCGCCAGGGCAACGCCAAAGCCGTTGAGCCCACCCACGGCGCCGCGGGTCAGGGCGAGGATGCCCACGATTGCGAGCACGATCCAAAGACGGTCTGTCCGTCGCCGGGAGCCCACGACGGCGACTGTCAACGGGCCGACGAACTCGATTGTTACCGCGACTCCGAGAGGGATCCTGTTGAGCGCCTCGTAGAAGCTCAGGTTCATCGCGGCCAGCACCACCCCGAACGTGGCCGCGAGGAGCAGCTCATGGCGGGTGTGCCCGCGTAGCCGTGGTCGGCGGATCAGCGTGAGGATCACTGCCGCTGAGCTCAGGCGCAGGAAGACCGTGTCGCCCGGCCCGAGCTGCTTGAACAGGGTTGCGGCGAGCGCTGAGCCGAACTGCACCGAGGCGATCGCGCTGACGACCAGGCCCGCTGAGGGGGCGCGGGCAAGCGGACTTGGACCGCTCGCCGACGTAGCGGACTCGGCCATTGACCCCGATCGTAACGCCGGGGTCAGCTTCGAGCCAAGAGCTCGCGTCCGCCTGGTCGGGTTTACTCCCTCGCTGTCCAAGTCCACGACCCTGAGGAGACTCGGTGCTGACCCAAACACAGCTCGCCACCGCCATCGCCGATCGCACCGGCTTGAGCAAAGCTGACGCAAAGGCTGCGCTCGCGGCGCTCGAGGAGGTTGTTCTCGGCGAGATCGGGAACGCCGAACGCGTCAAGATCGGTGGGCTCGTCCAGCTCAACGTACGCTTGAAGCCAGCGCAGAAATCACGCAAGGGCAGAAACCCTGCCACAGGCGAGGAGATCACGATCGCCGCGAAGAAAGCAAGCGTCGACGTCAAAGCACGCGTGCTCACCGCGACGAAGAACGCTGTGCCATCGGTCCAGAAGGCAAAACGCAGACTAGAGGGCTAGCGTCGCTCACGGCTTGTGGCGTAACCGGCGCTACGGGGCGCGTAGGGTCTCGGCGTGAGAGGGATTGGGAACGTCGCTGTTTGTCTGGGGATCGTTCTGTGCCTACTCACGTCGGGCTGCGGCGGCTCCCACGGGACCTCACGCACACACGCCTCAGGCGGCTTTCCGAGTGAACCGGTGCAGTTTCTGCCTGGTGGCATGCAGACGATCGCGAGTGGTCGCGTGGCGGGTGCCGCTGGCTTTTCGGTTCTCGCGGAGCGCTACCGATTCCAGCGCCGGACGTACTTCAATCTCGCGGTCAACGTTCGTGAGGTCGGCGGCGGCTCACAGGGAACCAACTTCACGCCCGAGCCCTCTAAGCCCTTGGCATGGAGCACCGAGCAGGGCTGCTCGCCGTCGGCAACGATGTGGACGATCGTCTTCGGTGTTCTTGCCGACCCACGTGACCGGGCATTCGCCTACTCCACCCATGGTCGCTACAGGCTGCGGACCGCCACGATCCCGAGTCGCTTCCAAGCTACTGGTGTAGCCGCCTACGTGGCGCTCCCGGAACCGCCGATCCGGATGCTTGTCAAGAGCAGGACGGGAGGCACGCTGATGCGGGAAGAGCTCGAACCGGAGCCGCGCGAACGCTGCCAGCCGGGTTCGGCGATCATGGTCTTCCGCAAGCGCGCGTCTGGTGAGACTGGCTGAGCGGTACTGACTTCGGTACGTAGCTCCAGCACGTCACCTCGGGGCTCTCTACGGATGGCACACTCGCTCGCCCCGCATACGGTAATGGGGGAGATGGTGGCCGTGCTGTTGCGCACGGTCATGTGAATCCAGAGGGCAGCGACCCCCGCATCCGGGATGGAGATATCAATGCCAGAGACCAGGACACAGCGCCGCCCGGCGGCGAAAAAAGTAGCTAGCAGCCGTAAGCGTCCTGCAGCGAAAGCCAAGAAGGATGGGGCGCTCGATCGTACGACAGAGCTTCTCCGACGAAGTGCTCAAGTCACTTGAGTCTGGGCAGCGCGCCGCGATCGACGCTGTGCGCAAGTTCGTCGACACGGTCGACGAGAAGCTTCCGGCGCTCGGCGATCGGTCTCCGCGGCGGCAGGAGATCGTCGATTCCGCCATGGAGATGGCGGATCGGTTGGTGCATACGCAGTACGAGTTCCTTCGCAACGTGGTGCAGAGCGCCGGTAAGGCTCTCAGCAAGCCGGGTGACGGAAAGTAGACGACCCTCCGGCGCGGGTGGCTGTCAGCCGGTTACCCGCGCCAGATGTTTGCGTTTCCGCCAGAAGCGCTACAATGACGCACATGGAGCTTGTGGGTATCCGCGAGATGCGCCAGAACCTCAGCCGCTACGCCCAGCGGGCTCGACACGGGGAGTCGTTTCTGATCACCGATCGCGGCCAGGAGGTCGCACAGCTCACGCCTGCCCCGGGACGCGCTTCGGCCATAGACCGGCTCGTCGCCGAACGGGGAGCCATACGCGGGCAGGGCAATCTCCTTGACGTTCTGGAGGAGCTGCCCGCGCCGATTGCAGGCCCGCCCTCCAGCGAGGTGCTGGAGGAGCTGCGGTCAGAGCGCCTGTAGAGCGCTTGCCTGACTACCTCGACACCTCGGCCTTCATCAAGCTCGTGCGCTCCGAGCCCGAGAGCCCTGCCCTGCGCCGCGAGCTGGCCGGCAGAGAGCTTCTCAGTAGCACGCTGCTGACGGTGGAGGGACGCCGCGCCGCCCGGCGCTACGGCGGGCTGGCTGCCAAACGCGCGCGCGCTGCTCTGACCGCCATCACGCTGATCCCCATGGATCAGCCGATCCTCGACGCCGCTGCCGAGTTGGACCCAGCCGAGCTGCGCTCACTCGACGCCCTGCACCTGGTAACCGTCGTGAGCCTGGGCGAGGATCTCGGGCGTCTGTACTGCTACGACGCTCGCCTCGGGGACGCCGCGCAGGCTCTTGGCATCGAGGTCTCTCAGCCCCAGTAGGATGCGGCGGCGACGCTCCGGGGACTGCCACCGAAGGGACCGACTTTGATGCCAGCCAACCCTCGCGCAACGCTCGCCCGACTGGGTCCTTCTGGGCGTTCTGGTACGACGAGAATGGCGACAGAGGCGGATGTCGCCTGGGCCCCGCACACGTCCGGGACTCGGGTCGAAGGACGCCGCGCGGCGCGATCGTGTGGCGGGCCGGCAACGGATCACGCCCCACGCCGGAGCACTTGGCGCCGAAGGACGCTGAGGTGCGTCTCGCGGAGATCCTGCGTGACTTGGAGACCAAGGTCCAGACCGAAGGTGCTCACGGTGTTGAAGGCTCGCTCCGTCAGGCGGCTGAGGGGTGGCTCGCCGAGCGGCAGAGCGAGAAGGGCCTCAAGCGCTCGACGGTGTTGAGCACCGGGAGAACCTGTTGGGAGTCGCGTATGGTGGCCGAAGCTAGATCATGTTCGAGATGCTACTCGAGGCCCGCCGGCCTTGTGCCTATAGCTGGAGGTTCCGGACTAGATGAGTAGTGCCACGGCTGGTGGGGTGGCTGTGGGTCGCGGGCAGGGAACATGAGCAGTCAGATCGAAGTCGGCGGTGCTCACTGTCACCGCCGACCCAAGGGGGCCTCGATGGACGCCGACCTCGATCTGCTGCTGATCGCTGTTTACTGCACGGCTGATGATTTCCTGCCTGTCAGGCCAGGAAACGCACGGCGAAGGATCTCTGACGCGGAGGTCGTCACGCTGTGTGTAGCCCAGGCGATGATGGGTGTGCCTTGCGATGAACGGTTTTTGCGGGCTGCTCGCCGCCAGCTTGGGCACCTGTTCCCGCACCTGCCTGAGCGGACCGCGTTTCATAAGCGCAGGCTGCGCCTGTCCGGGGCGATCGAAGCGCTGATCCGGGAGTTTGCGCGTCACAGCCCCGGGTTCTATGACGATCTGCTGTTGGTTGACTCCACGCCGGTGGAGTGTGCTCGCAGCCGCGAGACCGTCAAGCGCGGCGGCGCCTCGCGCCTTTCCGATGCGCTCGCTAACGCCGCTGACTACGGGTATTGCGCCAGCCACAGCCGGTTCTTCTGGGGTTTCAGGCTGCACGCGATCTTCGCGTGCGACGGCACTCCGAGGGCGCTGGCCTTGACCTCCCCAAAGATCGACGAGAAGCTCGTTTGTCTGCATCTCGTCGAGCGCTGTGAGCGCCAGCCCGGGCAAATCCTCATCCTGATCGGGGATAAGAACTTTCGTGGCAAGGACTTCGAGGCCGAACTCGCGAGGCTCGACGCGCGCATCATGCGTCCTCGGCGCAAAGACGAGCGCGGCCGCGGCCCGCACCTCGCGCAGATCCGTCAACGGATCGAGTCGATCTTCTGGACCTGCAAGGACATCCTCACCCTCGAGCGTCACGGCGCCCGCACCCTGGAGAACCTCCGCGTGCGCCTGCTCACCCGCTTCGCCGCGCTCACTGCCGCCATCGCACTCAACCACCGCCTCGGCCGCCCCAGCCGATCCCTCGCCAACTACACCGCCTAAAACCGTGGCACTACTCATCTAGTGCCAGGTGGCGGTCGGCGTCGCTTTGGTACGCCGAGCCCGGCGACCATCTCATCCAGAGTGACACCAAGAGCATCGGCCAGGATGAGGAGCGTGGAGAGCTTCGGCTCGACAATGCCCTGCTCGATTTTACCTAGCTCGGTACGGTGCAAACGCGCACGCTCGGCTAATGCCTCCTGCGAGCAAGCTCCATCGCCTGCTCGGCGCAAGCGACGGACGTTGGCGCCAAATCCTTTGCGGAAGCGTGCTAGCTCCGTCGCATAGGTGTCCTCGCGGCTCATCGAGTACCCCCTGCCATCCGACTCGGGTCCCCCGTGATGCTGCTTCGCAACAAGCATCGCGATCTCGTTCAACAGCAGTATCCCGCGCCCTGATGAATCCGACACCGGACCTAAACAAATGTTGCGCCGATCACACTTCCTGATTGGCGTAGATAAGTCGTTCGCACCAGCTACGCTTCGGTTGTCCTTCACGAATCAGCTATTGATTTTGCAGATAACCATGTGGCATATGGCTGTGTGGCTGAGTATCGTCGGTGGAGTCTGGAGAGTGAGTTCGCGAGACTCCCGCGCATGGCCGCAGATCCGAGTGAGGCGTACAACGCTGACCGTGCGAACTACCTAAAAGCTTTCGGGAAGAACGTACGCAGGCTGCGGAAGGAGGTCACTCCCTGGCTTTCCCAGGAACGCCTCGCTGATATGACCGGCCTGCACCGCACGGAGATCGGCAACATCGAGCAGGGGCGGGTCGATCTTCGCCTGATGACGCTGCACCGCGTGGCCCATGCGCTCGATACCGCGCCGGAGGAACTGTTCAAGGGGCTCCCGGCCCCGCCGCAACGCGGCCCCTAAAGGACCACTACCAGCGGGTCAAGTCACCCCGACTATCAACAGCACCGGCAGGCAGGAGGCAGTCGAGGAAATAAGCAAGCAAAGGAAGATCGATGAGTAAACGGACGTGCGGATGGGCAGTGCGTCGCGGCAGCGTACTCAGTCGCAGCACGGAAGGCGCGTGGCGCATAGTGACCAGTATGGGTACGTCAATACTCGGAAATTATCCCGTAGGACAGCACTGGCAAGCCTCGATGGGTGTGGTGACGTGCATGGGCGCCGGTGCTGGTATCGCGACACTTGCGCTTAAGGCGTCTGAGCTACCCTTGAACAATCGTTCGTAGGTCGCATAATCGGCGATGGACGCTGAGGCCAAGTCGGCTCATGGCGATTCGCTGCTAGCTACAATTCTGCGTGCATTCGGCTCATGTGCAGGGTAGCGCCCGCGCCTTCGGCGTGTCCTGCCTCATGAGACGGTGTGTGCCGTCCCATAGAAGCGGAACTAAGCAAAAGAAGAAACGCCGCGGTCAGCCGCCCTCGGGTTTCTACATCGCGCACTCGCTGGATGCGCTGCATACGCTCAAGCTCTTGGGCACTCATAAGCTCCGCCGCTCCAACAGATAACGGCTCTCGCAGGGCCTCTCCGGTGTGCGTCGCTGCTCAAGGCTTCGGCAGGGCATCCACGTGCCACTAGGGACGCGTCGCCGATGTATGAGAGGAGCCTGGCTGGCGCAAAGCGAGTCGGTATCGGCGGGCGGAGTTCTGCTCGAGGTATCCGAGGGCGAGGAGGATCATCACGGAGCGGTGGATGGTGGAGCGGTGCATGCCCATATCGTCGGCTAGATCCGCGATCCCGCGGGTGCTGTGGTCAGGGCCAAAGCTGGTGAGGATCGCCAGGCAACACCCGAGGGCTTGTGAGAACTGCAAGTCAGCAGGGTTGGGTAGGGCGGGCACGGGCAGTTGGTTGCGAGGTCCTTTCGGCCGGCTTTTCGGCATGACGCTCCTTGTCTTGGCAGGCACACCCGGCACGACCGAGTTCCCTATAACGGAAGGATGCGACTATAACGGCAGCCGCAGATAGGTGTCTACGGCGGATTACCCGATTTTCGAGAGGGATTGTCGGACGTTGCGGGTAGGGGCTTGTCCGGCGAATTGCTGCCACTGGCGGTGTCTAAGGTTTGTCGAAGGTTTAGAATTTGCGGCTGTGCCGGCGTCTCGTTCAGCGTGGATGCGGATCGGGGACCTCAGTGGTCGCACCGGGGTCAGTACGCACAAGCTGCGGGCATGGGAACGTCGCTATGGCCTGCTCAGGCCACGGCGCTCCGCTGGTAACTACCGGCTGTATGCGCCCGCCGATGAGGCGCGGGTCCGCTTGATGCAGCGCTACCTCGGCGAAGGCATCCCGCCCGCGCAGGCGGCCGAGCTGACGAGCGCAGCTCGCTTTGCGGTCAGTGCTGGAGATGGTCGCCAGGTCCCTCCGCGTGACGCGGCCGCGGCTCGGGCAGAGATCCGCAGGGCGCTCACCCGTTTTGATGAGACCTCGGCCCAGCGGACGCTTGAGCGGTTGTTTGTGGCGTTCACGCCCACCACGGTCACCCGTGACGTTCTGATGCCCTACATGCATGAGGTCGGGGAGCAGTGGAGTGCCGGACGGATCTCGGTCGGCGAAGAGCACTTCGCGACCAACTTCTTTCAGGCGCGGCTGTTCGCTCTCGCCCGTGGTTGGGATCGCGGGCTCGGTCCCCGGGCGCTGCTGGCGTGTGGCCCGAGCGAGCAGCACACCCTTGGACTGATTGTGTTCGGGATCGCGCTCCACGAGCTCGGCTGGCGCATCACTTACCTCGGCGCCGACACGCCAGTAGAGACACTCTCCGAAGTCGCGGAGATCATCCATCCCGAGCTGACCGTCGTCGCGGCGACGATGCCGCGACGGCTGTCCCGATACGCACGGCAGCTCAGTGGCTTCACCGATAAGTGGTCGCTTGCGCTTGGAGGGGCGGCAGTAACCGCTCGGCTGGCTCGCGAAACCGGCGCACGGCACCTTGCGGAAAACCCCGTGGACGCTGCAAATAAGGTCAGCTTGTAACTGTCTGCTCCTCATTCCGGCGACCTTAGACAGAGCTTCGCGGTTTTGTCTACCCACGCAATCCTGCTGTTAGCTTGCTGCCGGGACAGGCTGGAACATGCCCGTCTGTCCAAACCAACCACCAGCTACTAGCCATGAGCCGATGCCCGCACACGATCTGAGAGCCGCAGACCCAGCCCTTGCCTACGCGCTACGTCGGTTGCGACGAGACAGCGGAACCACCCAAGAAACCGTGGCCTTTAGCGCCGGCCTCACGGTTGCGTCGCTCGGACGCATCGAGCGCGGCATCACCAACCCCCGATGGCTCACCGTTAGACGCATCATCCGCGCCCTCGATGTCGGCCTCTCCGAACTCATCAGGGCGGTGGAAGATGCTCCTGTGTGAGCAACGCGCCCGCCGGCACATCTACCCCGGCCTGCGCCACCGCTCAATCCCGATCCTCCCGACCCGCCACTGCCGAGAACGCCTGCTCTGTGTCTTTCCTCCGACGCCCGCCGTCTGGCAAGTCTGGTGTGCCGTTCGCAGACGCTCATGGTAGAGCCGCATCACCGGCGGCCAACCTCGTAACACGATGCTGCGCTCTCGGCCGCTAGATGGATGGCGAGTTCCTCTCGGTCGGCTGCTCGGCATGACGCTCCTTGTCTTGGCGGGCAAGGCTCGACGTGAAGAAATTCCTCCCAATTCGGCTCAGTGCTCGGCGAGCAGAGCGCTAACGCCGCTTAGAAGCGTTTCCTCCCGGCGGCATCGCGCGTGGAGGGCGCGGCTCTGCGGGTCCGCTAGCGCGGAGCCAAGCGTCAAATACGAGCCTGACCGCTCGCCGCCATCGGGCAGGATCACGACCGCCGGCTCGTAGACGCCAATGACGCGTTGGCAGTGGTCGCATAGTGGACGGTCCATACACACATCATCGTCACCCCGGCCCGCGCGTCAAGCGATCGAACTACGCCTTGCCGATCCGTAATCGCTACGGACTGACTCAGTCATCACGCCGGCGACGAGATCGCCTACTGCTAACGATGAGGTCGTGGTCGAGGCAACGCTGGTGATCGACGGTGCTGGCCAAGGGCAGCCTTTGATCACGTACGGGATGGTGTGTGCTATTCGGTTTCGCCGCGCTCGATCTCTTCGACCAGCTTCCGCATCCCGACACCGTAGGCTCGCAGTAGCGCGAGCAGGGTGCGGTAGCTGAGGCCGCGTTCCCCGCGCTCGACGGCTGAGACGTGGGTGTTGCGGATGCCGGCCTGCTTGCCGGCTTGGGCTTGGGTTAGGCCGGCTTGGCGTCGTAGTGCTGCGAGCGCTCGACCTAGCGCGACGTAGTCGTCATCGGGAACGGTCATCTATTCGGATTCCACTGAGAGGCGTAATCTGCTAGGCTCGCGCCGCTTGTATGCTGGCGAGGCAGCCGGGATCGGACCCCGGCCGCTCGCCTACATCGCCAGAAGGAGTTCTTCTGCCAATGCCGGATGATCCTACCGTCGCCGAACGGGCCGTAGTTGTGCAGCTAATCGGCAGCAAGCGCGCTGCTACGCCTGACGAGCTGTACGCCGAGGTCACTGACAGCATTACGCCGGCCGACGTGGATGCAGCAATCCTCACTCTGGCTGAGAGGGGCGTGATCCACCAAGATCCGGGCGGCGCGCTTCGTGCGTCGGCTGCGCTGAAGCATCTCGACGTGCTTGGTCTGATCTGCGTGTGATGCAGACGTGCTCGAAGCCGATCGTCGTACGTCTTGCGCCAAGCGAGTATCAGCACCTCGCCGAACTGGCTGCGCTGCGTGACCAATCGCTCTCAGACCTGGTGCGCGAGCTGCTGCGGCTTCCTCCTGAGTCCGAAGCGCAGACGAACCAGTTCTCCCCGACGCGACATCTGCGGCTCGTCGGCGGTGGGCGTTGAACCGTGGCTTCGGGAAATCGCTCCAGGCCGCTCGTAAGCAACGGGACTTATCGCAAGACCAACTGGCGATAGCGGCCGGCCTGCATCGCACACATATCTCGCTGCTGGAGCGTGGACGGCGCGAACCGAGCCTCGACACACTCGTCAAGCTCTGCCGAGCACTCGGAATCTCACCGTCCGAGGCGATCATCTGGCATGTGCCAGGACCGCGAGCAGAGCGCCATTCTGTAGGCGTGCTTGATTCCCCGCCTCGCCGGCCCTAACCGCTAAGCCCCGCCTGCTCTCGGCGGGAGCGGCGAACAGCGGAGAGTGCATATCGTCGGGCGCATCGCGGCGGCAACTAGTAGTCAAATACCTATCCTGGAGAGTATGGACCCCATGAGCTGTCGCGTGGGATGTTCGAGCCGATGACCCGGGTGATACCCGATCCCGCGCTTGCCGCCACGGTGCGCTACGCGAAGCTCGTGGCATACCTCGTGAAATGGTGGTCTTCGACGGGAGGCCTGTAATCCGTCAGCAGTAGCCGCCTGGCCGCGTCGGCTTGATCCCGCGCTGTGGCGACGGCGTCGTCGCCGAAGATCTCGCCCCAGCCGCTGAACGGCTTGTTGCTGGTGACGATCAGACTGGCGCGCTCGTAGCGGGAGCTGACGAGCGCGAACATGAGGTTCGCGGCCTCGGGGTCGAACGGGATGTAGCCAACCTCGTCAACCACGAGCAGCGGGATCAGCGCGAGGCGTTTGAGTTCCGTCTCGAGCTGGCCTTGGCGCTTGGCGTCTCTTCGAGCCTTGCGACCCACGCGGTCGCGGTCGCGAATTGCACGCGCTGGCCTGCCAGGCACGCCCTGACCCCCAACGCGGTAGCCAAATGGGTCTTGCCGGTGCCTGGCGGGCCGAGGAGAATCACGTTTTGTCAGGCGTGGAGGAAGTCGAGCTGGCCGAGGTGCTCGATCACCTGCTTCTTGATGCTGTGCTCGAAGGTGAAGTCGAACTCCTCGAGCGTCTTTCTTGCCGTGAATCGGGCGGCCTTGATCCGGTTCTCCCCGCCGTGGCTGTCGCGCACGGAGACCTCTGTTGCCGAGCAGGGCCTGCAGCGAACTTCTCATAGCTCCATGACTCCTCCCGGGCCCTGTCGGCCAGTGCCGGGAATGCCCTGGCCGCGGCGGGTGCCTTCAGCGCCCGGAAGAGGTGCGCCAGCTCAGACGTTGCGCCGCTCATGCGATCAGCGCGTCATAGACGGACAAGCGGACGCTGCTCGACATCGACCTGGTGTCGTTGCCGGCGGCGCTGACGCTGGAGCTCGAGCTGGCCCTGATGCGCGGGGTCGACGATCGTCTGGAAACCCGCGAAGATCCTCTGGTGTGCTGAGCAGCGAGCTCGCCGGTATCCAGGACCATCGCGGTGATCTCGCGCTGGGAGACGCGGACTTCGACACGCCTTCCGGCAAATGACGGGGCAATGGAGTAGTCGTTGCGGTCCACTCTGATCAGCGGCTGCTCGGCTACCCTCGCCACCCACCGGCGATCCGTCTGTGCCGTTTACCGCCCCGAGCGGCCGCTGCTGACGCTCCTTGGCTAGCCGCTCGGCCGGGATGCCGCGGATCGTGCGGTGCGCTCGAGTGTTCACCTTCTCAGCCCACCGGTCCAGCTGGTCCTGGAAGTCCAGGTGGTTCGCGAAGAACCGACGCGGCTCGAAGTTCGACAAGGAACCCGATGCTGACGCTCGAGCTGCCCCTTCGCCTGAGCATCACCAGCATCGAGGATGATCCAGCCAACCTCCAGCTGACCGCAGAACGACAGGAACGGCTCGCTCGGCTTTCCTCCTGCCGGCGATCGCTGACTCGCGGTCCCAGACTAGCTTCTCCGCGCGCACCCCCAGCCGAGTGAGGTTGCGGGCCAGGCCTAGCGAGGATGTCTGGTGCTTCCTTGCTGAACACCAGGGTGCCGGCGAATGCCCGTGACCAACACAACTGCGAGTCACGACCCAGCCGCGACACCCCGGCCACGCCGAGTGGCCTAATTTTCACGGCGCAGATGGCCCAGTATTCAGCCGGGCCCACATGCACCTGCGCTTTGAATCTCTGGTCCCTGCGTGCTGGTAGCGAACGTCTGCTCGCTGGCGTTGGTGGCGATGTGCGCAAGCGCCAGCCCAAGAGGCTCCTCACGACGCCCGTCTGACGACCTTCGCGCCAGAGAAGACCGCAGACGGCGCTCGCCGTCGTCTGCGCGACTTGGCTTGACGATATTGGAGTGAGCGCGTATGACGCCATGCGCCTCGCGCCACCGATCTTGGAGGTGTGGGCAGCGGGAGCGCGTCTCATCTCCCGTGAGATCGTGACCTTCGGACTGGACTGGTCGCTCCCAGCAGCGAACGGACTCTAGGCTCACCCGCGCTGGGTTGAATAGATACTCGGCCGGCGGGTGCCGGCCTCCTCAGTCAAGAACTGGCTAGCCAAGATGGGCGATCGTCACGATGCTGGCTGCGTCTAACGTTCCTATGCCGATAGTCAGCAAGGTCACGGTCAAAGGCGGCGTAACGCCGTATAAACCGGCAAAATCTTCTTGTCCAACACATATTGCGGCAGCGCCGTCGAAAGAAAACTACCTGTGGTTCACGGAATATTGCCCTAGCTACGAAGAACAGCTTGGAACGATCAGCACCTCTGGGAGCTTCACAATCTACATGAAGTTTACTATCGATACACGGGTGGAAGGTATAACGGCTGGTCCGGAAGGGAATATGTGGTTTGCTGTGGAGGGGGTTGGCAAGATAGGCAGGGTCACGCCTTCCGGCACGGTCACCGAATACAGCTTGCCGGCCGGCAGTCACCCAAAAGGGATCACCCTGGGCCCGGACGGGAAACTGTGGTATACAAACTTGATTGAACCAAATGCGGCAATTGGTAAGATAAATCCACCTCGGGCGAAATTACTGAATACCCCGTGCCTTCCGCAAGCAACACTTGGGCGATTACGGCAGGCCCAGCAAAAGAAAAAGCATTGTGGTTCGTGAACCTGAACACAGAAAAGATCGGTAAGATTACGACCGCGGGCGAAGTTACTGAATACCCCGCTTTGCCCTCCGGCAGTAGACCGTGCGCTGTTACCGCGGCTCCAGATGGCAATCTTTGGTTTGTGGACTGCGGCAGTAGCCGTATGGGCAAGATCACCACCTCCGGTGCGGTTACGGAATTCGCTGTGCCATCTATCGGCTCCCGACAGCGGGCATTACGGCTGGCCCGTCAGACGTGATCGATCATGGGCGTGTGCTCGTCGATCGAGAGGATCTTTGGTCCGCCTTGGGAGAGCGCGCTCAGAAGTGGCGGCGTCTTGCCCGCAGTGCCGAACGATCCTCGACTGCTCTGATTGACGAGCCCGATCTCGATCATCACGCCGCGTGACGCCTGCTGCACCGGCGTCTGCACCGCTCGAGGCGAGCGACCTCCAACGTGCGAGGGCGCTGAAGGTAAAGATCGGCGATCGGGTCAGCGACGTGCGCCGCCATCTGCTCGCACTGCGAACGGCCATGGCAGAGTTCGGCGAGGACTTCGACCTCGACGCATTCAGTGCTGCCTACTCGTCCCAGGATCCCGTCGAGCTCAACCGCGTGAAGGCGGTCGAGCGGGGCGTCGATCAGCTCTATAACTACATCGCCGGTGGGCCGCTGACGTCGGTCACGTCGCCGGGGCAAAGTACGCGCCACAAGGTAGACGAGTGATCGCCCCAGCGACTTGTAGGAGTCAGATCACCGACTCCGGGAAGACCAGGTCAGATCACGCAAGGTCGACCTTGGTTGTGACGTCCACTCCGTGTCTGAGGGTGTCGAGGATGACGCATGATCGCTCGGCGGCGGTGAGCAGCATCTCGACGGCCCGAGGATCGGTGCCGTTCGCCACCTCGATCTTGGTCTGACAGCACATCGATTGGAAGCCCACGCGCACCGACCCGTCCACCGCGAGCGCGCCGCGTAGGTCCACATCGCCTTCAACCTCGACAGCAAGTGCCGTCAGGCGGACGCCCAATAGGTCGGCAACCATGCGGATGGTCGAGTCTTGGCAGGCTGCGAGCGCGGCGCACAATAGCTCCCCGGAGTTGGGGGCATCATGAAGGCCGCCGACCCCGCGGTGATTGCCGACTGCGATCGTCACATCCTCGGCGCGGTACTCCTCGCCGGGCACCACGGCGGTGCGAACAGGGTCCTCGAGGTCACGTCCGACCGTGTGAGCGCGATCGACGACAAGCGCTTGCGCCGCGTCCTGTTCGTAGCTGCGCCGAAGCGGCGCCTGCCGGGCCGCGACCTGTGATCGGCTGGTGCGCGTGACCCGTGTGGTCGTCTCGGGCTGCGTGCTCATGACTTTGCGCCCGAACTTTGGGCTGCGAGCGCGCGTACGTCCTCAGTGCTCAGGCAGCGACCCCCGATCGCCCAGTCTTCGGACTTCGTCTCGTCGATCACGACCATCGTGACCTCGCGCATGCTCTCGCCCTCGATCTCGATCATCGTCTCGCTTAGGCGCTCGGCGACCTCGCGCTTCTGCTCGGCCGTAAAGACCCCCTCGATGACCTTCACATTGATGAATGGCATTTCGCACTCCTCGCAGCTCGTGATGAGCAGGTCTTGCTGTTGATATGACGTCTCGGGAGCATCCCAGCGGTGCCGAGGACCGTCATCGCGATTACGGGCCATCCTGCGGAGATGGCCTGACCGGCCATCTGCCCTCACGCTCATGAGCGTAAGTACCTGTGTGTAGCCTCATTGATGATGCTGGACCAGCGGATCGGCTTCTTTGACTTCGAAGGACGCAAGGTGGCGTACTCGCTCGTCGGAGAGGGGCCGGTGCTCGTGTTTCCGCCGTGGTGGATCAGCCATATCGAGCTGGAGTGGCAGCAGCCCGGCTTTCGGTCGTTCTTCAGCGAGCTTGTGGAAACGCACACGGTGCTGCGCTACGACAGGCTCGGCGTGGGCCTATCCGATCGTCACCGCGAGCCGCACCACACTTCGCTCGAGTCCGAGCTCGCCGTGCTCCACGCGCTTCTCGACGAGCGTCATGTCGGCAGTTGCTCGCTTGTCGGCGTCTCATGTGGCGGCTCCTTCGGGGCCGCGTACGCGCGCCGCCACCCGGAGCGAGTGGAGCGGCTCGTGATCTACGCCGGCTGCGCGGACGGCCAAGCTCTTGCCCCACCACAGGTGCAGGCGTCGCTGATCGAGCTTGTGCGCGGCACGTGGGGGTTCGGCTCACGGATCCTGGCAGAGGTGTTCATGACCGGGGCCGACGATCGCGAGCGAAGCGAATATGTCGAGTTCCAGCGAACCTCCGCGAGCGCGGACATGGCCGCCGACCTTCTCGAGCTGACCTTCGCGCTCGACATCCGCGACGACCTTGCTCACCTCCGAACGCCAACCGTCGTGATCCACCGAACCGGAGACCGCACGGTCCCCTTCTCCCAAGGCCGCGAGGTCGCCACCCTCGCACCCGATGCGCGTCTAATACCCCTGCCCGGCGACACACACCATCCCTGGCGCGGGGACGCGAGCGGCACCGGTGCGGCCATCGCCGGCGCGCTTGGCCTCGGCACAGGACGAGGCCCGCGCGACGTGCCGTTGGCGCAGGCACTGACCGCACGCGAGCGCGAAGTGCTCACGCTCGTCGCACGTGGCTTCAGCGATTCCGCCATCGCAGAGCATCTCGTGCTCAGCACCCACACAGTCCACCGTCACGTCGCCAACATCAGAAACAAGCTCAACCTGCCATCACGAGCCGCAGCCGCCGCGTTCGCAGTCAGAGCCGGGCTGGAGTAGACCGGCTCAGACAGCCCGCCCCCATAACGCCACGCTCGAGGCGCGCCTGATCCCGGCCGAGAAGTGCGGGCGCGCCGGGACGGGCTGCGCGACCTACGCAACAAGACCACGCACATCAGCATCCGGCATCTCACCGATCCGTATGACGTGCTGCGCGTGCTGGAGCTCCTGGCGGGCGAGATCGGCGCCCTGTTAGCGCCTTAGCGACACCTCCGCGCCCCCGCGACGCCCCTTGGGGAAATCAGTGGGGAAATTCAGCGGCCCCGTACGAGGGCGTTGCTACAGTAAAAACCGCTTGGATAGTGGCTTTGTGGGAGTGCCGGAGGAGGGACTCGAACCCCCGACACGCGGATTATGATTCGCGCGCCTCAACCTCGATCTGGCTCTAATTAGCGGGTTTTCGCCGTAGATACAGGCCCTATTTCAGCCTGGGCGTGGCCCTCTCTAGAAATCCTAGAGAAATCTGCCTCTCGACTCGAACCTCGTTGGCCGGTTCGACTCGATGGAGGTCTACAGCAACATGAGCACCAAATCTCGCCCCACGGGGCATCTACAGGTCCGCCCCGACAAGACGGGTGGCGGACGGTCTTATTGGGCCTTCTGGTACGACCAGGATGGCGAACGAGGCGGACGCCGGCTCGGCCCGGCGCACGTCCGCGACTCGGGCCGTCGCAGCGCGCGGGGCGCGATCATCTGGCGGGCAGGCAACGGACCCCGCCCGACGCCCGAGCACCTGACGCCGAAGGACGCCGAGGCGCAGCTGGACGCGATCCTGCGCGAGCTGGAGGCCGTAACCGAGCTCCCCGAGCCGGACGAGCAGCAGGCGACGCTCACGGACGCCCTCTACGGCTCGATCGCTGAGCGCGAACGCGACAAGGGCCTCAAGCGCTCAACGCTCGCCGGCTACAACGCCATGACCGAGCGCATGTACCGCGATCTCGGCGCCGACACCCCGCTCCGCGACTTCGCCGACGGCCGTCTGCGTGCCTACTTCGCTGACTTCAAGTCCTACAAGGTGCGCGGCGAGAAGGCGGCGAAGAAGGCACGCGCCGAAGGCAAGGAGGTTCGCCGCATCGAGGTTGAACGCTGGACGGCGCAGCCGCCCGGCAGCCAGGCCGTCGAGGTCGCGACCAAGGCCGAGGCCGTGCAGCTCGCCGACGAAATGCCGGGCACCTGGAAGCACCGGCGCCGCGGCGCCTACCGCGTCGTGCCGCTGAACGCCCAGCGCCCCAAGTGCGTCACGCTCGCGAAGGCAAAGGCCCTCGAATCCGAGGGGTTCATCATCGCCCGACGCAAGACGAAGGTGTGGATGCTCGTGGCGCCGGCCGCCGCGCAGACCCGCAACGAGTACCGCGATGTCCTCTCAGCCGCCTTCGACTACGCCGTGCGCAAGCGCTGGCTCGACTTGAACCCGCTGGCCGAGGTCAAGCGCGCGAACAAGCGCGAGGAGCGCGAACGCATCTTGCGCCGCGAGGACTTCTACGACACCGACGAGGTTGCCCGCCTCCTCGCACACGCGCCTAATGTTCTGGAGGAAGCGTTCTGGCTCTGCGGCGCCCACGCGGGTCTACGCCTGCCCGGCGAGGCCCTTGGCATGAAGTGGGGAGCCGTTGACTTCCAGGCAGGCGTGATTCGCCCCTACGACAATTGGGTGCTGGGCCAGCTCGACACGACCAAGACCGGCGACTCGGAGGCCATCCCCATGACGCCCCGGATGGCTCGCGCACTGGCGAAGCTCAAGCAGCGCGGCTATGCGACCAGCGATGAGGACTTCGTGTTCGCCTGCGAGCTCGAACCGGGGCGGCCCGTGCCAGAGCGCCCGCTGCGCGAAGCGTTCAAGCTCGCGCTCCAGACGGCCGGATTGAAGCCGATCAAGATGTATAACCTGCGCCACTCGTTCGGCACGAGCCTGGCCGCCAAGGGCGTAGATGTGAGGACGATTCAGGCGCTCATGCGGCACAAGCGCATGAACACAACCGAACAGTACATGGCCTACGCGCCCCGGCCGGAGCTCGCGAATCAGATCACGCGGGCGCTCGATCCCGACAGCCTGCCCGAGAACGTCATCCCGCTCCGGCCCGTGAACGCCGACCTGACCGCGACGTTCCTTGAGCGGTTGGAGGAGGAGATTCCCGCCAAGTGGCTCCGCGAGGTCCAGCGCATCTACACCGAGACGGAGCATCGAAAGTCGGCTTCTTGAGACAAGCCGACCGCTCGGGTACATCCGAGCTGGCGCCGCCTCGATAGCCTTCCCGCATCAAAGACGCCTGGGCCACGAGAGAGCGAGGAGTCGTCGTCGGCATGGGCGAGGCCCCAATCAAGAGCTACGCCGCCCCAATCTCGCAGACCGCGACAAGCTGAGCCGGTACACGATGGAGCTATCTGAAGACACGAGCGTAGGCCAGGTCGGCGGCGAGGCGGAGCGCGAGCGAGCTCCGCCTGCTTCGCAAACAGGTCGAGGTCTGGACAGGCCAACTCGTAGACCTCAGCGGACGCAACAACCTCCTCTACTATCGCGACCTCAAGCGTGGGACGCTCGATCTCAGCGATGCGGTTCCTGAGCGGGTGGAGGACGTGCTCGCCGGCAAGGTCGTCTCGCTCTCGCGCCTGTTCCCAAGCGAGGACATGCGCGCGGATGCTGCCAGGCGTGCCCGCACGGTGCGGAACAAGGCCGAGGAACACTTCGAGGAGCGTGGTCTCCAGACCCTCTACATCGCTTGCGGTATGGCGACGTGGACTAATCAGCGTGGCGGCGCTACACCGCAGGCGCCAATCCTGCTCTGTCCGGCCCGCCTCGTCCCTAGAGGCGCCTCGCAGGATGAGTTCGACCTATCGCTGGTCGGCGAACTGGAGGTCAATCCAACACTGCTCCACCTCCTCGCTACCGATTTTGAGTGCAAACTCGATCTCGATGAACTCTTGGACCAAGTTGACATCGAGGGCGCAATTGACACGCCCCAAGAGCTGATTGCCGTCAACGCCTGGCTGGCTGAGAGAGCCGCCGGCGTTCCGGGTTTCTCCACCTCGCCGCGCATCGTCCTCGGGACGTTCTCCTATGCGAAGCTGCCTATGGTCAACGACCTAGAGACATCGCTCGACGCAATGATCGAGCACGAGTTGATCGCTGCAATAGCGGGGGACAAGGAAGCACAAGCGACGTTGCGCGACCGGGAGGCAACAGTCGATGCCACGGACCCGAACTACATCCCGCTTGCTGATGAGTTCCTTGTTCTCGATGCTGACGCGAGCCAGAACTACGTCATCAACGCCGTGGTCGCAGGTCAAGACTTGATCGTCCGCGGGCCGCCTGGCACGGGAAAGAGTCAGACCATCGCTAACCTGATTGCCACCCTCCTAGCCCGGCACAAGAAGGTTCTTTTTGTTGCTGAGAAGCGTGCCGCAATCGACGCTGTTCTCAAGCGCCTAGAGCAGCGGGGCCTCGACGATCTCGTGCTCGACCTACACGGCGGCACAGGCTCCCGCCGCAAGCTCGCTCAAGGCTTGGCGAGAACACTCGACGGAAATCGCACTATTCCGCGTCCGAACCACGAGACCAGTCAGCAGCTCGTCGAGAACCGCCGAGAGCGACTGAATGATTACGCACAAGCGATCCACGCCGTGCGCGACCCTTGGGGGATAAGCGTCTACGATGCCCGCGCGGCAGTGATGGGAATTGAATCGGCGGCGCATATAACAGTGCGCTTCCGTGGCGAAGCTCTCAAACAACTCGACGCGGAGAGCTACCGCACAGCACGCGACGATCTGCGCTCTTACATTGCCAAGGGCGGCCTCACGCTTGTCCGCAGCGGGCAGCCGTGGTCGAACTCGAAGATTCATAGCGGCGACCAGGCAAGCGCGGCCTGGGATCTCGTCGGTCGGCTCGCTCAAGAAACTCTGCCAAACGCCTCGCGCACGCTCGGTGCTGCGGCGACGCAGAGCGGGACAATGCGACCCGAGACCGTGAGCGGTTGGGGCGACCTGATCGCGCTCTGGCAGCAGATCGCCAATGAGGGTGAGGTCTTCGACCAAGATATCTACAACGAACCTCTCGATGAGCTAGTCACCGTGCTTTTGCCACTCGCCGAGGGCACGACCCGCCGCGCGACTAAGACGATCGCGTCGGGGGACTTTCGCCGCGCGCGAAAGGTCGTCCGCGGCCATCTCCGCAACGGCAAGAAGCTGTCACCGGGAGAACTCCATAAACACGTCACGGCGGCGAAGGTGATACGGGATGCCTGGGGAATACTCTGCCAACAGCCAGGGGCACCCAGGATGCCCGACGATCTCGCCGCCGCCGCTGCGCAGTTCGAGCAGTTCCAAACGGAGGTCAACGAGCTCGGGCGCTGGCTGGACCGGCCGGACCTTCTCGACCAATCCGCCGAGAATCTAACTGACCTGCTGAGCGGCCTCCTCAACGATCAGGGCACACTAACCACCCTGCCCGACCTCCACCACCTGCGCTCCGCTCTCAGTGAGCGCCATCTCGACGACTTTCTCTCTGCGCTGGATGACCGCCAAGTGGGCGTAGACCTTGCCTTGCAGATGTTCGCCTATGCCTGGCTGATGTCGATTCTTGAGGCTGTTGCTCTTGCCGATCCGCGCGTAGGAGCGTTTAACGGCGAGGAGCACCGCCGCAGCGTGGAGGAGTTCCGTATTGGGGATGCCGAACACATCGAGACGACCGCCGAGCGCGTGCGGCGGCTTTGTGCCGAGGAGGCCGTTCGTGTTCAGGACGAATGTAAGGAGGAAGCGCAGCTCATCCAATACCAAGCCGGCCTCAAGCGTCGCCATCTGCCAATTCGGCAGCTCTTTTCGATCGCGCCGAAGGTGCTGACTGCACTGAAGCCTTGTTGGGCTATGAGTCCCTTGGTTGTCAGCCAACTGCTGCCGTCCGACGAGCAATACTTTGATGTCGTCGTCTTTGACGAGGCCAGCCAGATTAGACCCGCCGACGCCGTTCCTGCCATTCTGCGTGGTAAGCGGGTGGTGGTTGCCGGAGACGATCGCCAGCTTCCACCGACCAGCTTCTTTTCGGCAGCGGACGACACCGCCCAAGACTTGACCGTCGGTGATATGACGGTCGGCGCAGACTTTGAGTCGATCCTTGACGCCCTGGGTGGCTTTCTGCGCGCCAGGACCTTGCAGTGGCACTATCGCAGCCGCGACGAGCGCCTGATCGCCTTCTCCAATGTCTACGTCTACGATCGCCAGTTGACCACGTTCCCCGGCATCAGTGGCGATGA
Source organism: uncultured Solirubrobacteraceae bacterium (assembly GCA_963752865.1). GTDB lineage: Bacteria > Actinomycetota > Thermoleophilia > Solirubrobacterales > Solirubrobacteraceae > Palsa-744. Next base: position 2,616,251 of record CAVVZU010000002.1, on the reverse strand, counting down.
GTGCTTGCGTCATCACCTTGTACCCTTCGAGGCTGGCGAGGTCGGGTCCGAGGAGAGTGCGTCCGGCGAGGTTCATCGCGTGGTACGTCTAATCCTTGAACACGCCGCGGAGCGTCCCGAGGAGAGCCTGGGTGTGATTGCGATGGGCGTCAAGCACGCCGACCGCATCGACGAAGCGCTGCGACGCGAGCTTGCTTCCCAGCCCGATCTTGAGGAGTTCTTTGACGAGAGCCAAGAGGAGAAGTTCTTTGTCAAGAACCTTGAGCGCGTCCAGGGCGACGAGCGGGACGCAATTATCCTGTCGATCGGGTACGGCAAGAACGCCGATGGTCGCTTGCTCTATAGATTTGGCCCGTTGAACCAGCAGGGCGGCGAGCGGCGACTGAACGTGGCCGTCACTCGCGCAAAGAACCGTCTTACCCTGGTTTCGTCGTTCGACGCATCAGATATGGACCCGGAGCGCTCATCCGCTGAGGGTGTAAAGCTGCTGCGTCTCTATTTGCAATACGCGGCGAGTCGCGGTAGCAAGCTCGGAGACGCGGCGTTGGACAAGCCGGCGCTCAACCCTTTCGAGGTCGATGTTCGAGATAGCCTGGAAACCGCCGGCATCAAAGTCGTCGCTCAGTACGGTTGCTCGGGCTACCTCATTGACTATGTTGCCAAGCATCCTGAGCAGCCGGGACGGATGGTTTTGGCGATCGAATGTGACGGTGCCAGCTACCACTCGTCGCCCACTGCCCGTGATCGCGACCGCCTCCGCCAAGATCACCTTGAACGTCTTGGGTGGCAGTTCCATCGCATTTGGTCGGGCGACTGGTTTCGAGACAAGCAAGCCGAGATCGAGCGGACTGTTGCCGCCTATGCCAGAGCCGTCGAACGCGCCGACGGTCCACCTCATGCGTCTGACGGCACGAAGCCACTGCGCACTCCCAACGGCGAGTCCGTAGCCCCTCTCCGAGCCCCACGGCCGCCTGTACCCTACGGCCTGAAAATCAACGAGTACAGTCACGCCCAACTATGTGCGATCGTAGCCTGGGTTCAGTCCGACACACTGCTGCGCACTGAGGATCAATTGTTGACGGAGACTATGCGCGAGCTGGGCTTCCAGAAGCGGGGCAAGCGGATAGCCGAGGCACTTATGTCAGCCATTAAGGCACAACGCGCTGCGCGGACTGGCGTATGACTCGACGCCTTCTGGAGTGCTTAAGAACGACTTGAGCGAAGCTCGCTCTCCGGTGTAGGACTCAGTAGAAGTGTGGGAGCCGGCTTGCCCGTCCATTTTCGCATCCCTTCGGGGATGCGGCCGGGGCTGCGACCGGCCCCGCATCGGGCGGGGCCACCCGTATCCAAAGGAGGGCGCTATGCCTACGCGCACCCGCTGGCCCGGAGACGAAGGTTACGACCGGAGGGAGTTCGCAAGCCGTATCGGCTGGGAGGCAATCGGGAGTTGGGGGCTCAATGGCTGGGACCTCGGCAGCTGGCCGTATGTCGTCGTCTATCACCGCGGCGAGACGGAGCTCGCGGTCGATGTGGAAGGCGACATCGACATCGAGAAGTTCGCGACTCGTGAGGAGCGCGACCGCAGGACCGACGAGATCGCCTTCTTCTACTGGAAGAACGACGAGGAGGAGTGGGTGAACGGCATCGACTCGCACGAGCAGATGCCACCGAACCTACGCGGCCCCTTCTCGTGGAGCCGGCTCGACGGAAGCCATGAGCCGGAACCCGAGTACGAGCACTCGTAAGCAGAGCACGTTGGTCCTCCGGTGCGGGAGCCCGCTTGCCCGGCCAGTGTTGCATCCCCTCCGGGGATGCGGCCAGGGCTGCGACAGGCCCCGCACCGGGCGGGACCACCCATCCATAAGGAGGGCGGCAGTATGTCCGCTGGACTCACAGACTCAGACTCGATGTTCTCCGTGCGCGAGACACCCTGGCACGGACTCGGAGCCGTACTCGACCGACCGCCGGCGACCGTCGCTGAGGCGATCGAGGCGTCGGGGCTCGGCTGGGGCGTGGCGAAGGAGCCCATCGCGATCGACCGCGGCGAAATGCCGGACGCCGATTGGTGGATTCCGCGCTGCGAGGAGATTCCCGGCTACTACGCAACCGTCCGCCAGGACACCCGTGAAGTGCTGGGGATCGTCGGTGAGCGCTACCGCATCGTGCAGAACCACGAAGCGTTCGCCTTCATCGACCAGCTGCTCGGCAGCTCGATCCACTTCGAGACGGCCGGCAGCCTGCACGGCGGGCGCCGCGTATGGGTTCTCGCCACGCTGCCCGAGCACGTCGAGGTCGGTGGCGACCCGGTGCGGCCCTACGTGCTGCTGATGAACAGCCACGACGGCTCGACGGCGGTCATCGCCGCCACGACCCCTGTCCGCGTCGTCTGTCAGAACACGCTCAATTGGGGGCTTCGCAAGGCGCGGCAGAAGTTCTCGATCCGCCACACCGAAGCCGTCACACAGCGCGTCCACGAGGCGCGGCGGGTGCTGGACCTCTCGATCAACTACTACGAGCAGTTCAAGCGCTTCGGGGACGAGCTCGCCTCCGAACACTGCACCGAGCGCCAGCTGCGCGCGGTCCTCGATGAGCTCTACCCGAACGGGACCGACGACTCGATGAGCAGCCGTGCGCGTAGCTCACGCCAGCAGACCAAGGACCGCATCTCGGAGCTGTTCCTGCGCGGCGACACGCAGGGCAACGCGCCCGGCTCCAAGTGGGCGGCGGTGAACGCGATCGTGGAGTACGGCGACTGGATTCGCCCGCTGCGCTCAAGCGGTCAGCGCTTCGCCCGCGCGCTCGATGACGGGGCCGAGAAGACCCGCGCCTTGGAGCTGGTCGCGGCTGCCTGAGACACCACGGCCCGGCGGGCGCAGGGCTCGCCGGGCCACACGTCACTTTATGCTACTTCCGCTATAATCTTGCTATGCGTAGTTCTGATCTACTCGTGACCGGGCGCAGGCGCGCAGGGCTCTCTCAGGACGAGCTCGCCGGGCGCCTGGGGCGCCCGCAGTCAACTATCGCCCGCTGGGAGACCGGCCAGCAGCACCCGCCGCTTGAGAGCGTCATCGAAGCGCTACGGGCCTGCGGCCTAGAGCTCACCGTCGGCATCGCGCGCTACGACGACTCCTACGACGCGCAGATCGCGCGGCAGCTGCGGCTCGACCCGGCAGAGCGCGTAGAGCGCCTGACGCCGGCATGGGCCACCGAGGGCTTTGACCCGATCGGCGCTCTCGCCGAGCTGGCCGGACAGGCGCGTTTCGTCGTGATCGGCGATGTCGCGGCTGCCCTGCACGGCTCGCCGGTCATGCTCGGCGCTCGAACGCTGCACGTAGTACCAGCAGAGACCGCGCTGCGCCGCATCGAGCAGACCGCCCGGCGACTCGACGCCCAGCCGAGCGCCGAAGGGACAGCGCAGACGCAGCGCTGGACACTGCCCACCGGCGGGGAGCTGCACGTCACGCAGATGCCGCCCGGCACGCGCGGCTACCGCGACCTCGCGCGCGACGCCGAGACCATGCAGATCGCCCCGAGCACGTCTGTCAGAGTCGCGTCGCTGCTCGACCTCATCCGCATCGCGGAGGCATCCCCCGATGCCGGCGCCCGCGCTTCGGTCCCAGCGCTATGGGCCACCCTTGAGATGCGCCAACGCCAGGCGGAAACCACACCGGCAAAGACATGGCAGACAGCGACTCGATAGACGACGGCCGCCAAGCCATCCTCACGGCCCTTGAGCGCCATCAAGTGCTCTATGTCGTGATCGGCGGCGCCGCCGCCCAGGCACGCGGCTGGCCGGAACCAACCGACGACATCGACGTGACACCCGAGCGCTCCGAGGGCAATCTCGCACGGCTGGCCGCCGCCGTAGAAGAACTCGACGCCGGCTTTCGCGTAGACCCCGCACGTTACCCCGAGGGCTTCCGGCCACCCGACGGCATCGACGCCCGCACCTTTCGCAATCAGGTGTCGATCACGTTCACCACACGCCACGGCGACTTCGATGTTGTCCTCATCCCCGACGGCACCAGCGGCTACGAGGAGATCATCGCCACCGCCACGCAGGAGACCGTGCCCGGAACGGGCATCGTCGTCCCGGTCGCATCGGCAGAGACCATCCTGCACTCCAAGGCCGCGGCCGGTCGCCCCAAGGATCGCGCCGTCATAGAGTCGATGCGCGAGGCGCTAGGGCTTGCAGACTGATCCCAACGCGGGCTGCTGTTACATTGCTCGTGGGCCGTACACCTGTTCAGGTGAGTCTACGGTCCATATCGAGACGAGCCCTGGGAGACCGGGGCTCGTTATCGCTTCGCCTCGACGTGTGATGTGTGACGACGGAGCGTGCTCGTGACCGCGAGCTCGTGATCGAGCTTCGCGCTCACACGGATCAGGGCGTGCGCCGCCGTCCGCGGGCCGAGCCTGAACATCACCGTTAGCCGTCCGCGCTTGAGCGCGACCGTCTTGGCGCCCGAGGCGACGGCTCGGCCTCCAAGCCGCCCGGTGAAACCCACGCGGACCGCGCCGCTCGCGGGTCCGCTCACACGCACGATCAGCTCGCGCCCGCGCAGCGTCTCCGTGACGTGGATCGTCGGCGTCGTCGCGGTCGAGCTATGACCCATGCCCGTCCCCGAGCCGTCCGAGCTGGACGGCGGTGCGACGACGTTCGTGTGCGCAGCATTGGCGGAGCTCGCGTTGCCTGCCGCGTTGGTGAGCCACACGTCGATGCTCCAACTACCAGGCCCAGGCACGACCACCGTTGCCGGTCCCGTCGCCGGTGCCGACGCGGGCGCGCTGCACGCGCCGGAACCGCTTGCAGGACAGACTTGGTAGAACGCGCCGGTGATCGGTGCGAGCTGGCCTGTGGGATCGCTCCAGGTGGCCGTAAATGTGGAGCCACCCGCCGGCGTTGCGGTGGCGGACAACCCTACGGGCGGCGGTGGCGCACCGTTCTCCACCGTGATTTCGTGAGAGGCGACCGTCGATTGATTACCGGCCGCGTCCGTTGCAACGAGCGTCAGCGTGTGCGTACCGTCCGAGAGCTGCGTCGTCGGAAACGTCAAGGTCTGTGTTCCCGTGGATGACGGGCACGGCTGCGCAAAGGTGAAATTGCACGGTGCCGTGTAGGTCTCCACTGGCCGTCCGTCCGCAGACAGGACGATGCTGGCGACGCCTCCTCCGACATCAGCAGCCGACACCGCGACGCTTTCGGTGCCCTTGTGAAAGCCGCCAGCTTCACCCGGTCCCCACAGCGCGCCCGACGGCGCGCTGAGCGTCGGCGGCGTCGGATCGGAGAGTGTGACCGTCGCGCCGTACATGGTCGCCCAAGCTGCATGTTCGGTAGCGCCAGTCACGCATTCGTCTTCAGGAGGCGCTTGGCAGGCAATGCCGAGCGAGAGTTCGTGCGCCGACAGGCCCGTGATCCTCGCTGGTTCTCCCCCGGTGCCCGGCGGGCCACCCACCGAACACGTCTCACCGTTCTGCACGGAGTCCAAGCAGGTTTCTCCAGAGACAATCGCTCCATCCGCGCGTAGTGCCGGCGACCAAGAGTTTCGAGGGTCGAGCGAGTGTCCGATGTAGCGTTCGTAAGTCAGGCCAGTGACCGTCGTGCCGGCGGGGGCGGTGAACGTCCAACCTGCGCTCGTGCCAGGAGTCGCGCCACTCGACAGCTCAAGCCCATCGGTGGTCGATAGCCCGCCCTCCTGGTCCGCCTTTCCGCCATCGCCTCCAAGCCGGTACGGGCAGTTGACGTGCTCGGCGTAGTGCGCAGGCTGCGCGGGATCGTTCGTAGCCCATACCCAGGAGTTGTTGGCGGCTTCTGGCGCGAAGTTGCAGGCACTCACCTGATAGGTGCCGGCCGCGAACGCCTGGGATGGCGAGAGCCACGCCACGACCGCGAGCATGACCGCGATCATCATGCTCGATCGTCTCATCGCCCTCGCCGGGCCTTCGCCGCCGTGCTCACGGATGCTGGTAGCCGAAGTGTCGTCCACGGGCTTGCTCGTTCCACGTCGTAGGGGTCGGTATAGCGCACCGATACCTCGACCACACCGGAGGTCGGGAGCGTCAGGCTCGTGAAGACGCCGTGCAGCGTGCGCAGCACGCGAAGCTGGCGCGATCGTCCCCTGCGGCCGAGATAGCGCACCTGCACCTGAGCTTCGCTCGGGCGTCCCGACAGCGCGAGCACGAGCCGGTGCTTGACTCGCCTCAGTCGGGCTCGTGGGCGTCCGAATGGCTGCGTTAGGGTCATCGCGGCCAATGGTGTCACCTGCTGGGGAGACGATGCCGGAGTCGAGTTCGACGGTGCCCCTGGCTCGGCTCCTTCGCCGGCCGTGACAATCGCTCCGAGCCCCGCGTTGCGGAACGTCTGCGCGATGTTCAGCACGCCGTTGTCGGCTTCCGTCAGGTCCTTCTCGGCCGTTTCCGGCGACAAGCCAGGCTGGTAGGAGTCGAGCGCATCAAGGGCCGCCGCTGCAATCGCCGATGCCTCGCTGGTGCCCTGCCAGTAGTCGTAGTCGGGTTCGCCCGTCACGGGGTTGGCACCGTCGAGATCGCAGCCGGGCGCGAGCAGGCGCAATCCTTCGCCGCGGTTGGAGAACGAGCAGAAGCCGCCGCCCTGCGTGTTCGTCGCGCCGACCGACAGCACACTGGGGTAAGCCGCCGGGTACTCGACTGGGCCGCCGTCGTCGTTACCTGCGGCTGCGACGACCGCCACGCCATAATTCGTGGCTCGTTCGACCGCGTTACCGACAAACTCAATGGCTTCTGCCGACGGTTCTTCTGAGGAGCCAAGCGAGAGATTGATGACCCGAATGTTGTACTTGTGCCGCAGTTCCAGGCATTCGGTGATACCGGATGAATAAGCGGTAAACGGGAACGTGGTCTGTTCGGGCTCAACGATTCGCACGGAGACGATCTGTATAGCGTGGGGTGCTGTGCCGACCATGCCCCAGCCATTCGCAAGCGCTCCCGCCATCATGGCGAGCAGAGTCCCGTGCAGTGTGGAGGACAGGTCATTCCCCGAGCCGCCGTCGAGCGCGGTTCGTTCGACCACGACGCCTTCGGTGTCCGGGTTGAGATTCACACCCGTATCAACCAGGCACAGGCCGGCAACCTGCGCCGGCGCGGGAGCGTAAGGAAGGAAAGCCCCGCCGTCCGCGACTGCCTGGGCGGTAATCCCTGTCTCCGCGCTCGCCATCGCCGGCGGCAGGACAAATGCAAGAAGCGCCACCACGACGCACGCCCGGCCGCACCAGAGCATCATCAGCGCGCGGCGCGTCGGGTTACTTCGTGCTGACATCGACCACCTGACTGTCACCGCTACCGAAGGGAAAGCCTGCCTGACCGCCGGGGACCTCGGCGCGGAAAGGAAAGCGCCCGACGCCACCCTCGAATTGATACGCAACGCGAAAGCGACCGCGCCCGTTCGTTCGCGGTGTCCTGAACGGCTCCCAGCGGCCACGGTAATGCACGAGCAGGTCCACGATCGCGCCCTGCTGCGGGATCGCTCCCTCGACCGTGCCCGACAGCACGATCATTCCTTCGGGGCCGGTCTGAGTCGGCGTGATGCTCAGTCGCACACCCGCCTCAACCGTCTCGGCGATGTGGGCCACGGCCGCGTAGCTCGCGTCACCCGAGAACGCTCTGTAGGCAATCTCGATAGCCCGCGACGGACCGGCAGGCACCCGCACGCTGAACGTGCCATCAGAACCCGTCGTCGTGTGAGTCACGAGCTGCGGCGCTGCCGTCCCGACGAGCTGCTGCGAAACGTCGAGAGTCGCGTGCCCAATCGGCTGACCCTGGCCGTCGAGCAGGCGTCCAGCGACCACGAGCGCTCGGTGCGCGTAGGTGCGAGTGATCGCCCGTCGCAATCCGAGCCGCAGGCTGGCCGTCTCGCTGGCGCGCGTTCCGTTCGGATTGCCACTGCCGAGCACGGTGGCACCCGTGCTGCCGGGGCCGGGAAGGGCACCCAACGACGCTGTGCTCGCGGCGTTCTGAACAGTGACCTCTCCGCTGTAGATGACGCTCGTGTTCTGCGCCGCATCCTCGACAACGAGTTCCACGCGATGCTGGCCGGCTGCCACCGTCGCTGTGTTCCAGCTGATCGTGTCGGACACGCTCGGCGGGCACGCCTGAAAGTCCGTGTACGAGCAGCTTGCGATGTAGTCCTTCTCCGCCAGGGGTTCGCCATCTACGCGCAGCTGCACAAGCCGGACCCCTGAGCTTGCATCCGCCGCCTGGTAGCTGATCGAGGCCGTGCCCGACACCGTACCCGAGCTCGCGAGCGCGCCACCTGTCACAGTGCCGCTCGGGAGAGTCGTGTCATCGAGCGTGAGCTCCGACCCAAGCAGCTCAAGGTCAGGGTTCTCGCCGCCGCCGAAGGTGCAGCCAGCGCCAGCATCGTCGTTCGAGCAGTAATCGGCCAGCGTCAGCTCGGTCGTGTTCGACGGCAAGGTCCATTCGTCGGGAGTGCTCGCGCTGTCTTTCGGGGTGCCGGCTTCCTCGATGCCGCCAGTGTTCACCCCGGCGTCCGCAAACGTGTCAGCGCCCGAGGCTTGATGCGGCACAAACCACCAGATGCGCGCTGCCGTGATAGTGATGCCGCTGCCGCCGGGAACTGCGACCTGCACACCATCGACAGTAGCCGGGGCCATGCTGCCACCGAGCGGGCCGATGAAGTCGCCCGGTCCGCCGTCGCAACTGCCCTTCGTGTTCTGCGGTGCCCCGAACACCGTCCACGGCCCCGGATTGCCGTTGCCGCCCGGCGCCGCTGGGCAATTGTCGATCACGTATGTTCCCGCGCTCGCAGTGGACACGACCAGCAATCCCACGATGCCGCCGGCCAGGACCAGCAAGGCGAGGTTGCGCAGCCAGTCGGGGAGCCACGCGGGGCGGTGCCCGAGCTCCATCGCCCTCAGCGGTGCGGTGGTGTCAGTTAGTGGTGACATTTACCACCTCGCTTTCACCGTTACTGAACGGGAATCCTGATTGCCCTCCGAACGCCAGCGCCCGGAAGGGGAACCGGCCGATGCCGCCCTCGAACTGGTAGACGACGCGGAAGCCACCGTGACTGTTCGTGCGCGGGCTTCTGAACGGCTCCCAGCGCCCGCGGTAATGCACGAGCAGATCGACCACGACACCCTGCCGAGGAATCGGCCCCTCGACCTTGCCGCTGAGCGTGATCGTGCCTTCGGTGCCCGTCCGATGCGGGCTCACGCTGAGCTGCACGCCAGCGCTGACGGACTCCTCAACCTTCGCCACGGCGGCGTACACGGCGTCTGCGGAGAACGCCCGGTAGGCGACCTCGATGACCCGTGACGGCCCCGCCGGCACACCGGCGACGAACGTCCCGTCTGCGCGCGTGGTCGCGTGCCCGATCAGCTTGAACGTCGCTGTGCCCGCGGTCTCCTCCAAGACATCCAAGCTGGCGTTGCCGATCGGATGTTCTTGGGGGCCGAGTAGGCGTCCGGCGAGCCGCAGCCCACGGTGCGCGAAGGCGCGCGTGATCCGGCTCGCGCCCAATTGAAGCTGCGCCGCCTCGCTCGCGTCCGTCCCGTTCGGGGCGCCGAGCCCGACGGCCGCGATATCCGCCGTCGCACCTGCGCCGGCACCAGGGGCCGCTCCGAGCAGGGCCGCCGATGTCGAGGGGTTATCCACCGTCACCGAGCCCAGGGCGTCGTTCGTCACGTTGCCTGCCGCATCGGTGATCGAGAGCCTCGACTGCGTAGGCGCCATTGGTCAGGGCCGTGGTGTTCACCGGGAAGCCACTGACCGTCTGCGTCACCGGACAGGCGTTCCATGCGTCGTAGGTACATTCCGAGGCGAAGTTGAATGTGTGAACACTGGGGGCGCCGCCGTTCTGTGGGCTGAGTGTCAGCGTCGCGGAGCGCACACCGCTGTCTGCGTCGCTGGCGGTGAAGCTGATCGCTTGGGAGCCGGAGACCGTCGCATTGGCCGCCGCCGCGCTTGCCAGCAGTCCAGAGACGCTTGTGACGGCCGGCGGGGTGTTGTCCGCGAGAGTGAGCGTTATGCCCGTCAGGGCGGGCACGCTGATCGAGTCTGCGAAGCCGCAGGTGGGCGAGCTCATGTCGGTTGTGCAGTTGACGTGGACCTCGAAGTCCCGAGCGCCTTGGGGCAGCGACCAGCTCTCGCTTGCCGTGTAGTTACTCCCGCCGTAGGGCAACTCGACTTCGCCCGGAAGCGCCTGACCCGCAGAAGTGAAGCCCATGAACGCATCGTCACCCGTGACCGACGAGCCGATGACCTCGGCACCGATGGACTGGATACTCACATCGGGTGCGCTGCCCGGCACATCGAGCGCCAGTCCGACTTGACTGCCGCTATGGCCGTTCTCCGTCACCGCGCCGGCCTGTTCGTCACTGGAGACGTAGTCGCCGATAGCGCCGCCCGCTGAGCAGGTGTTCCACAGGACGGTGCTCGCGTTCGTGTTGTAGCCGAACACCGACCACCCCGGCGACACCGCCTCAGTGCCGGGCGAGCACTGATACATCGGGTAGGTGCCCGCGCTCGCGACGGATGCGCTCACGAGGGCGAGTGTGCCCGCTGCGAGCGCAACCAATCCTGATCGGCGGGCCAGCGAGAACGAGCTCGACAGGGCGCGAGCGCTCAGCGAACCGCGTCGCACTGAGCGACGCACGAGCCTAGTGTCAGTTAGTCGCAACATTGACCACCTCGCTCACTCCGCGGGCAAATGAGAAATCCGCCTGGCTGCTGGGCACTTCTGCACGGAACGGGAAGCGCCCGAGAGCCCCTTGAAATTGGTACGTCACGGCAAAGTGTCCGGCCGCGTCGGTCCTCGGAGTGCGGAACGGCTCCCAGCGCCCGCGGTAATGCACGAGCAGATCGACAAGGACGCCCTGCCTCGGCACCGGGCCAAGGACCCGGCCGCTGAGTGTGATCGTGCCTTCCGAGCTAGTCCGTCGCGGAGTGATGACGAGCTGCACGCCGGCGCTTACTGACTCCTCGATCTTCGCCTGCGCTGCGTACCCGGTGTCTGTGGAGAACGGGCGGTAGGCAACCGCGATCAGTCGTGATTGCCCCGCCGGCACGCTGGCGATGAACGACCCGTCCTCGCTCGTGCGGGCGTGCGCGACGACCTGAGTTCGTCCACCGCCCGCTGCTTGTTCGATCACGTCCAACGCGGCCCCGCCTATTGGCTGTCCCTGCGCGTTGAGCAGGCGGCCCGGCAGTCGCAGCGCTCGGTGAGCGAACGCCCGCGTGATCCTGCGCGGCAGGCCGAGGCGAATCTGCGCAGCCTCGCTCGCGCCGGTGCCATTCGCGGCACCGACTCCCGCGGACGCTCCCAAGCTCGCGCCGCCCGTGCCGGGACCGGGTAGCGCGCCGAGTGAGCCATTCGACGGCTGCTTTGTCGTGATCGTCCCGTCGTAGACGACGCTCGTGTTACCCGCGGCGTCCTCGATCGTCACCTTCAAGGTGTGCTGTCCGTCGGCGAGTTCCGTCGTGTTGATCGGCAGGTCAACCGACTCGCTCGTCCGGCACGGCTGGCTGTAGTCGAACATCAGCCCGCCCCCGCTGGAGCCCGTCGGGACACACTTGCCTTCGTTGTCGTTCGGCGTGCCCGAGTAGACCGCTTTGCCGTCGATCTGCGCCGTGATGAGATAGACGCCGGGACCACCTGGATCGCTTGCGTCGAAGGTGAGTTCCTGAGTACCGCTCGCGTTCGCGTTCAGGAGCGTCCCTCCGAGCCCACTCGCCGCTGGCGTCGCGCCGTTCGAGAGTTCGATGTCGGCGCTACCCACGTAGATGCCCGCGTCGAGCCCGCCGCTGGCCGGGCAGCTCGTCGCACCTTCATACGGGCCTACGCACACCGCGATTGCGTAGAGGTTGGTCCCGCCCGGATGCGTGATCGGGAAAGTGCCGCTGAGCGTGCCGTCCCCGCCGCACGCAAGGTTGTACTGGCAATTCGCCAGCACGTCGGCGGAGTCGTAGTCCGCGTTGGGCGTGCCGAGCCACGCCTGCCCGTGTGGCGAGGTCAACGTCGCGGTCACGCTGCCTCCCGCGATCGTGGACCCGGCCGGGGCGGTGAAGACCCACTCGGGTCCTTCGTATGGGTGTTGAGGCGCTTCGCTGCTCGTGACGGCCCCGAGGCTGCCCCCTTGTTCGCAGGTGTTGGTATCGCCGCTATCTGGCCCGACCGCGCCTGTCGCGCTCGTGCTCCATCCGTCCGTCGGCGCGGGCCGACCGTCAGGCTGCGTACACGACACAAGCGTCCAGGTGCCTGCCTGAGCACTCGACGCGAGAGCTCCACCCGCTACCAGGATCAACGCCACACAGACGAGGACCGCGCGCCAAGACGAGCTCCGGTTGTACTGAGTGCCTGTCGGTGGCATGTCAGTTCGTGGAGACATCGACTGCCCCGCTTTCGCCGTGTATGAAGGGGAACCCGGATTGGTTGCCAAACACCAAGGCCCGGAACGGGAACCGCCCTACGCCGCCTTGGAATTGGTAGACGACGTGAAAGCGACCGCGCGAGTCTGTGCGCGGATCGCGGAATGGCTCCCAATGGCCTCGATAATGGACAAGCAGCTCGACCACCACTCCCTGAGCTGGGACCGGGCCGAGCACCCGGCCGCTGAGTGTGATCGTGCCTTCGGCGCTCGTGCGGCGCGGGCTGACATTGAGCCGTACCGCGGCGCTGACTGACTCCTGAATCGCTGCCAGTGCCGCGTAGTGGGCGTCCGTGGAGAACGCCCGGTAGGCCACCTCGATCGTCCGCGTGGGTCCACCCGGCGCCGTCGTCGCAAATGTCCCATTCGAGCCAGTCCGCGCGTGCGCGATCACTGTCGGAGTCGGCGAGCCGCTGACCTGTTGCAGAACTTCCAGCGCCGCGCCGTCGATCGGTTGGCCCGCCGCGCTCAGCAGACGCCCCGTGATCCGCACCGCGCGGTGCCCGTAGCTGCGAGTGATCTTCGATCGCACCCCGAGATGCAGCTGCGCCGCCCTACTCGCGGTGGTCCCATTGGGGACACCCGCTGATGCAGCCGAGCTCCCCGCGATGCCGGCGCTGGTGCCTGGACCGGGCATCGCGCCGAGTGAGCCGTTCAACGGCTGCTTTGTCGTGATCGTCCCGTCGTAGACGACCGCTGAGTTGCCCGCGGCGTCCTGCGCGACGATCTTCAAGGTGTGCTGGCCGTTGGCAAGCGTGGTCGTGTTGATCGGTAGGTCAACCGACTCGCTCGCGGGGCAGGGCTGGCGGTAGTCGAACATCAGTGCGCTGCCGCTCGTCCCGACCGGGACGCACTTGCCGCCGTTGTTGTTCGGTGTGCCGGAGTAGACGGCTTTCCCGTCGATCTGGACGGTCACGAGATACACGCCGGGGCCGCCGGGGTCGGCTGCGTCGAGTGTGAGTTCTGCTGTGCCTTCGGCGTTCGGGCTCAGCAGCGTTCCGCCGATGCCGCTGGCGCTCGGCGTCGCTTCGTTGGCCAGCAGCAGGTTTGCCCACCACACTCGCACCAGCGACCAAGCACCTTCGCTGCCGCCTTCGTTGCAGACTCTCCCGGCTTCGGATTGTCCGCCGCAGCCGGCGCTCAGGTAGAGGTCCCCACCGCGGCCGCTTGGAATCCCAAGGACGCCCGAGTAGTCATACGTGCCGTTGGCGCAGGGAGGCAGCCCCGATGCACACTGGAAGAAGACGTTTGAGCCGTTGTAGGCGTATTCCGGCGAGTAGGCGACCGCCGTGCCCGAGGCGCCATAGCCGTATCCGTCGGCGTAGAAGCTCACGTCCACCGAGCCGCCGATCAGCGTCGATCCTCCGGGCGGCGTGTATTGCAGGGTCTCGTTCGCGCCCACGCCCACGGCGGCGTCAGTGCTGAGGACCGCGTACATGGGGCTGCCCGGCGCGCAGCTGGTCCCGTTGTTTGAGCCGTATCCGCCACCGCCGGCGAAGCTCGTCCAGTCTTCGCTAGGCGCCGCCGATTGGTTCGGGTTCACGCAGGAGACCTCCATCCAGCTCCCCGCGAAGGCGCTGCTCGTGCCGAGCAGTAGTCCGGCCCCGGCGATCAGCGCGAGCGCCCAGGCGAGTAGCAGGGCGGTCGTGGTGTGCTTGTTGTGGTGCTCGTTCATCGTCGCGTCCATCCCTTTTCAGGCCCCTTCTGGTGGGGCTTCTGTGGTGTGTGAACGCGAAGGCCGGATACCGGCCAACAACTTTTTCGCGAGCTGGCTCATGGGCTGAACGGGCCTCCGTCGCTCTGGCTGGCCGCGTGCGCTTCGGGCGCCCGCGCCGATGCGGATGTGGCGGCGGGCGGCGTTGACGTGGGGACGCCGAGGTAGGCGAAGCCTCCTGGTTCGCGCTGGTCCGCCTGGCCGGGCGCTCGCTCGATGGACGCTCGCGAGGACCCGGCCGGGCGCGGAGCTGCCTCTGCGCCGACGCTGACTGCGAGGGGCCTCGTGCGGCGCTCGGACGGGCGCCTGCCCGACCGCCGGCGCGAGCGCCGGGACGAGGGGAGTCGTGAGCGTCTGTCGCGCCGATCCGCTCGCTCGCGAGGCGAGATGGTGAGCGCGAGCCGCTGGCCCGTGATCGAGCACATGGGTAGCGATCGTCCCGCCGGCGAGCACGGCTATCGTCGCCGCGCCCGCCGCGATCTTTGCCGCCGCGCCGCCGCCCGCGAGGAGTGCCGCTGCGCGTTCGCGCACGCCGCCCGGCCCGGCCGGCACACCGTCGGGCATGAAGCGGTGCAGCAGCATCCTTGCGCGCGTGATCCACCCGAGGCGGCCGAGGAGTATCGGTGGCAGCAGGGCCGCGGCCTCGCCCTGGAAGCTCCGCCGCAGGCGTCGCGCGTTCGTCTTGTGCTCGGCGCGGCAGTGCGCGCAACTCTCAAGGTGCGCGAACGCGCGTGTGGCAAGCTCCTCGCTTGTCGCCTCGCCGCTCTGGAGAGCATGGATCGTCGCGGAGCGAAACCCGCATAGTCGCCCCGTGTCGTACAACAACTGAAAGCGCTCGCGCTTTCGCTCGCACGACCGAGCGGCGTTGCGCGCGACGTTGACCTCGATTCCCTCAACCGACGCTATCGCGCGGTACTGCAACCCCTCGACGAGCCATCCAAAGACGCACTGCTCGACTTCGCTTAGCTCCGTAAGGAACTCGGAGACAATCAAGCGATCCTGATGGACGAGCGCGGCGCGCTCGGGAGCGTTCTGACCTTCGCGCTCCTCGGCCATCACGTACATCCCCGGAGCGCTCTGCGCGAGGATTTGCCCGCGCCGGCGTTCGTCGCGGTGCAGGTTCAGCGCACGGTGCTTGAGGCCCATCCGTAGCGCGTTGCGAAGATGCTCCTCCGTCTGATACGGGCGGCGCAGCAACGCCTCAGTTGTCTCCTGGTAGATGTCCTCCAGTTGCTCGGTGCTCAGCCCGCGGCACTCTGGGAAGTTGCGGGCAGCGCGGACCTCCTGCGCCTGCCATTCCCCGAGGACTTGTCCGATCCACTCCGAGTCATACCCATAGCCCGGTCGCGGGCGGAACAGGCCCGTCAGCGACCGGCGTCCTGATTCATTAGGGCGCTCCTTCGCTGATCGCTCAGCTCGAACATCCATTCCGATCTCCTCGCCTCAATCCTGAGTTGCACCGAAGCTCGGCCACAGGACTGAACGGTTCCGCACACAACAATTTACTCGCAACTTTTGTTGCACGCGGCGCCATGCGGCCGAGTGCTCATCCGGTTCTGCGGGGCGAAACTCATCCAGCATCGGCGTGTCAGCTCGTCGTCTCATCGGTGCGGCACCGCGACGGTCTCGATCACGGCAGCGCAGAGCAGCACGCAGACTGTCAGCGCCAGCAGCGCGAGACCTTCCGGCACGGTGAGCGCGCGGCGGCGTTGGAGCAGCCAGGCGCTTGCGCCGAGCGCGAGACCGGCCCACTCGATCGGCAGCTGCGGGATGTAGGGCAGCAGCCGCGCGCCATAGGCGCCTAGAGCCGCGCCCATCGGCAGAGTGTTGGCGAAGATGCACCCCAGGAGAACCACGTCCGCGAGCTTCCGGCCGCGGCGGTGACGGTGAACGCCGAGCACTCCGAGCAGAACGGGCCAAGAAGCAATCGGAACGTTGTGTGCTACGAGATGAAGGAACATGGCCGCTCTGGGCCGCCGGATTGGGTCGCAGATGCAATGCCCGAGCAGACGACGCATGGGCGTCTTCGCCGTCGTGGCAAGTAGAGCGACGAGCACGGCATCCACGAGCGTCGCCGTCCAGATCGTCGCGTAGGCCCACAGCCACGCCGAGCGCAGCCCGACCGGCAGCCGCCAGCGGTGCGCTGCTCGGGTCAGCCCTGCGGTAGCCATTGTTCGACGGCGTAGCCGCCGGGGACGCTCGCGAGCTGCGCGATGGTGACGTGGTAGGCGGCGGCCAACCCTTCGTATTGGGAGTCCCCGCCGGTCTGTTCGCGGGTGACGATCACCCACGAATCCGCGCTGGCGAGGTCGCGGGAGATGCTGACTATCTGGCCGCTGTTGTAGATGCGCCCCCGCGCGATCGTCGTGTCGGCCCGGCTGCTCGCAGCGGCCTGGTTCTCCGACAGACGCGCCGCGCCGACCGACATCGCGGCGAGGGTTCGCTGATGTTCTGTGAGCGTGCGGTAGGTCCAGTTGACGTAGAGCTCGGCGAACGCCGCGATGGCCTTCGTCGGCGTCGCCTGGAGATCGAGCGGCGCCTGCGCGCTCGCGGACGGCGGTGGAGGCGCAGGCGGCTCGCCGGCGTTCTGCGGCGACGAGCTCGCCGACCCGCTCGTGCTCGTCGTCGGCGCGTCGGGATTGGTGCATCCCGCCAGCGCGACAGCCGCGAGCAGCGCGACCGGCAGCAGCCCTCTGACACTCGCGCTCGTCATAGCCCCGGTGGGTGACGGACGATCCAGCTCGCCCAGTTGGGGACGGATGCGGAAACGCGCCAGCGAGGACCGGGCTTGCCCGAGTTCGGGCCGCTGTCGTATGTCGGGCGCTTCAACGGTGTCGAAGCGCAAGCCGCCCACGTACATGAAGGCGTGCCCCGCGTTGGCGTAGATCGAGACGTACTTGCCGGGGCCGGGGTCGCCGTAGGACTCAAGTTCGGTCGAGTCCTCGGCGTATTCGCCTTGGAACACTCCGCCTGCGTGCAGCACGTAGGAGACCGCCGATGAGCAGTCATACGCCGGCTCTAGCTGGCTGAGCGGCGTGCCGTGAGCGCCGCCGTACAGGTAGCTCGTGCCGAAAAGGCGGTTGCCCGCGGCCACCATCGCCTTGACCTGCGCCGGCGCTTCTTCGCCGGCGGCAGCAAGGCCGCTCGGCAGAATCTTCGTCTGCGTGCCGGCCGTCAGCGGGAGCGGGATGCTGCCGGCGCCTTCGGCCGCCGCGCAGGCGCTCGCCGCTGGACCGCCGCCGCCGGCTTCGCTGGATTCCGGCAGCGCTTCCAGTGTCGCTCCCGCTCCGGTGCGCGGCGCGAGCTGCACCTGCACAGGACTCTTGGAGATCCCGAGCGCACTGGCCGCCTGCCACCACACGTCCAGCCGGTAGGGCTGCCCGTCGGCGATCAACTGGCCCGGCCCCTGTCCGTAACCCACGTCACGCTTCGCCAGGATCGCCTCATGGCCCGCGTGCATGACCCGCAGTTCGGTGAGGTAGGCGAGGTTGTCAAGCGCGTCAGCGTCGGCGAACGTGAGCGAGCCACCGTTGTCAGCCGGGTTTGAGTCGAGCAGCGATAGCTCGGCGAAGCTGTCCGGGTGCGCCGGCAGGTAGGACTCGCCGGGGTCGGGGATCGAGCCGTAGTCGCCGGTGGAGTCGCCCGGCCCGCCGTAGGCGGTCGCGCCGACTTCGTACCAGCGGCCCGGCCGCAGTTCCAGTGGCGCCGCGTACAGACCCGCGGCGATCGGTCCTCCGCCGGCGGGCGTGTCAACCACGCCGTGAGCGCCGGCGCCGCGGCAGGCCACTTCCGCTTCGTGCGCGAACAGCCCGACGACGGCGGCGGCGACGAGCACAGGCAGCGAGACGACCAAGAACGCCGCGACGAGCAGCGCAGTCCTGACGTTGCGGTTGCGCAGCAGCTCGATCGCGACCTTGACCTGCATTACGCCGCCACCTCCAGTTCGCTCACGGCGGCTGCCTGCCACTCGTCGTTGACGAGCAGCCTCAGCGCGGGCCAACTCTGTTGCTGTGCCTCTCGGAGCGCGTGTCGGCGCATGGGCTCATCGCGGGCGGGGTCAGAGCTCGCGATCCAATACTCAAGCGGCCCGACGCCGATCTGCAACGTGCCCTCGCCGCGCGTGCCGTTCATCAGATAGGCGGTGGAGAACGCCCCGCGGACCGTCTTCAGCGTCGAGATCGCGTCGATTGCCTCGTCGGTCAGCTTGAGCGCTCCCTTGACGTAGGCCAGCTCGCGCGTCTCTTGGCGCAGGAACAGCCGCATCGCGGCGTTCGCCAACAGCGCCGTGCCGTACTCGCAGTCGAAGTCCGATAGCTGCTGGCTGATCGCGATGAGCCACAAGGCGTAGTGGCGGCTGCGGCGGACGAACTCGTTGAACCACCTGCCGGTGCTCGGTCTCTCGATCAGCTTCCACGCCTCATCCACGACGAGAAAGCTCTTGCCGCCCCAGGTGTGCTTGGGGCCGGCGCCGGTGAGATGCAGGGCGCGAGTGCGCGCGATCTGGCTCTTGACGTGCTCGCAGATGACGAACAGCGCCGCCGCGGCCTTCGCATCGGGGATGCTCCTGGTGTCGAATACGACGAGCGGCGCGCCCGGCGGGGATCGTCGTCGGCCGGTCGGCGAGATAGGCGTAGGGGCCGTCGCCGATGTAGTTGTTCAGCCTCATCGAGAGGTTGCGCAGCGCCTCGGCGATCCCGACCGACCCCTCGCCCCGCTCGGCGTGGTATCGGCGCTCTAGCTCCTCTTGCAACAGCAGCTCGCGTGGTTCCTCGCCCGTCAGGGCGCAGCGTGCGTAGGTCTCGGCGATTGCCAGGCCGAGCAGGTTGGCCTCAAGGTCCGTCAGCCCGTAGCTGTCGCGGCCGGCGTGGTGCTCGCCCAGCAGTAGCGCGTGCAGCGCGAGCAAGTAGTCGATCTTCTCTGCGCCTACCTGCGCAGGGTCATCGACATCCCACGAGTTGATCGCGTGCGCGTCGCCACCGATCTCAAGCGACGCGGCGCCGGGGATCAGGCTGCACAGGAAGTCGAAGTGACCGGCGCGGTCGATGATCCAGCCGGTCGCGCCCTGCGCGAGCGCGCGGATCAAGAGGATGATCGCGGCCATCGTCTTGCCGGCCCCGCTCATGCCGTTGACCAGCAGCAGGTGATTGGGATGCGCCGGGTCGAACGGGTCCAGGCGCTCCAGGGTGCGGCCGGGTAGCGCGTAGCCGAGTGGGATGCCCTCGGGGCTGCCGCAGCTCGTCCCGCACAGCGGGAAGGTGTCTCCGACGTTGCGGCTGACGTACTTGCGCCGCCGTCGCGCTACGTCGCGCCCGAGTGGGAGCGTCGATCGCCACAGTGCGCCTTGCGCGAACAGGCCGTGCCCGATCCGCGCGTCGCAGGCCATCGTGACCTCCCGACCGGCCGCCTGGCAGAGCTCGTGCAGGGTCTCGGTGTCCGGCTGCGGCCCTGGCTCAAGCAGCGAGCCGTAGATGCTGACGCGGTAGATACCGGCGCCCGCGCTCGTGGCGAGCTCGTCGTTCAGCTCGGCGGCCTCCTCCTCCTGCACACGCGCGTCGGGATCGAGTGGGCGTCCGCGCTGCTCCACGCCGCGGTTAACGCCGTGGATGCGGCGGTAGCGGCGCTTTTGCGCCATCCGCTCGCGGTAGCGCTCGGTCGCCTGGATATGCACGCTGAGGGTGAACGGGCGCGGCGCCTGCATCATGTGAAGCAGCCATCCGAGCCACGTCTGCTCCGGCGCCAGGCTGACGTAGAAGACCTCCTCCGCCGAGCTGCCGATAGTCACATGGCTGCGCTCGGACAGGCCCAGCTCGGCCGAGCAGATCGCGCTCGCCAGGGCGCTCGCGCGAGCGCTCGCGTCCTTGGCGTCCTCGCCCGCGACCGGCGAAGCGATGACCTCGGGGCACATGAAGCTCGCGGGCAGCTCGCCCCCCAGCTGCGCATCGGGGTCGAACCTGGCGTGCAGTAGATCGAGGACTTCCCGGCCGTCCAGCGGGCGGGCCGGGACTCCCATCGCTTCTAGGTCTGAGCGGACGCCTTCGACGTGCCGCAGCGAGTCGCGCATCGCCCGCTCGTGAACGCTCGCCTTCACGCGCAGCGCCCGGCGTGACCGGCCCCCCGAGCGCAGCGGGCGGCCCGCCGGCCGCCACGGACAGATCACGAGATAGCGCAGCGTCAGCGGAGCGACGTTCAGAGCGGTTGCGCGAATCGACTGCTCCTGGGCGATCCCCAGCCGGCGGATCGCCGTCGCGCGCTCGTCCTCGGCGGCGTCCTCGGCCGCGCCCGCCGCCTGCTCGCAGCGGTGGGTCTCCTCCGCGAGAACGTCCTCCAGGTCCAGCGGAGTGCCCTGCACGTAGAGCTGGAGGGACTGACGATCGGGCAGGCGCGCGGCGAGCTGACCGAACGCGGCGGACACCCGCTCGCCCTCGGCTTGCTCCATGACGAGCGGGTTGACCGATCCGACCTCCAGATAGCGCACGTACTCGCCGTCGTCGCGCACGAGCAGCCCGTCCTCGCCGATCGCGGCAACTCCGAGCAGGTCGGCGGCGCATCGCGCTCGTGTCATGCGCCCCAGCGCTCCTCGGACAGCAGCTCCTCAAGCGCCGGGTCCGACAGATGATCGTCTGTCGGACGATCGTCTGCCAGATAGAAGTCTGCGGGCGCGAGGATCACCAGGCCACGCGCACGGGCGTAGCCGTGCGGGGTGGCAGGGAGGCGATGCCGGCCCATGCGCCAGCGGCACATATCGCGCAGCAGCACGCCGAGTTGCAGCCCGCCGCTCTCCGAGACGTAGGTCAGCGCAGCCGGGAGCCCAACGAAGAAGACGCAGAGCGTGATCGCCGGCTTGGTCGGCAGGTGCGCGAGGTAGACCAGGCCGAGGACCGCGCTCGCGCCCGCGACCAGCACGCACCACTGGCGCATCGTGAAGCCGACCAGCTTCGGCGCCTGATCGAGTGAGCGGAAGGTGCGATGGATCACGACCCGCTCCGCGGTCGCGGTTTACGCTTCGCCGGCCGCTGCGCGCGCACCGGCGGGGGCGGGGGAGTGGGCGCGTTGGGCGACCGTCTGCCGCCGGACGCCTCGCGCTGCGCGCTCGTCGTCACCTTGCGTCCAGGGTGCGTGCCCCCCGGCGCGTTCGGAGTTGGCGAGCGTCCTACGGGCGTCTGCGTCCGCGGGGATGGCGCTCGCACAGGCCCCTGGGCGCGCTGGCGCGGGGCGGGCGGTGTCGGGGTTGAGCTTCGGCCACGCGCCGCTCCGCCGGCGACGCTCGCCGGGGTCTTCCCCGTGCTCGTGCCCGCGCCGGTGCCCCTCGGGCCGCGTCCAGCTGCGCGCGCGGCGGCGGCGGCGCGCGGCGTCCGGCCCGCCTTGCGAGCACCGGCCATTGCGGCGCGGGCGTCACTCGGCGCGCTGGCAATGATCGCGCCCGCGTTGCGCAGTCGCTCGCGGATGCCGCGCCGGCCGCTCTGTGCCAGGCCGCGCCCCGCGGCCTTCCCCGCGACGGCGCCTCCGGCGACACCGGCCGCCGCGCCGGGCAGGACGCCGCTGCGACGCGCAGCCCCGGACAGGCCACGCCGGGCGGCGCCGAGCGGGCCTCCGGCCGGGGCGCCCAGGGCGCCGGCCGCGCGTCCCGCGCTGCGCCCGAGCGAGGGCACGCCCTCGAAGGCGGCGCCGCGCAGCCGCGCGTGCGCGGCCTTCACCCGCTCAGCGCCCGGCATCGTGCTCTGCCCCGACGAGCCGCCGCCGCCACCACCACCGGACAAGGCAGAGCCGAACAGGTGACGCAGCTCCCCGAGCAGCATCAGTGGCAGCTTCACCGCAATTGCGAAGGTGATGAGCCCGGCGAAGGCGGCTGCGATGTGCCCCGGAACGCCGCCGGCGCCGCCGGTGAAGCTCGTTGCGTCGAGGCACAGCGCCCCGGCGGTGGCGAACAACACGGTCCAGCCGAGCGGGACGAGCGTGATCGCCATGAGCGCGTGCGCCCAGGTACGCGCCAGGTGCGAAAGCTCGGGGATCGCCGACAGCGCGATCAGCGGTGGGCCGGCGACGATCAGCAGCGCGAGCAGGACCGTCAACAGGACTTGCACGGCGAACAGGCCCGCGGCGAACAGCACGCCGACGATCACCAGGAACGCTCCGAATACGCCGCCGGCGCCTGCGAGCAGCGCGCCGGTGAACAGCACGCCGATGATTCGCTGTAGGCCGCTGGCTACGACCGGGAACCCGAGGATCGCGTGAGTCAGCGTGTTCGTGATGGCGACCGTCTGCTCCACGAACCAGCGGTAGGCGACGAGCACGAACGTCACCCACACGCACCGCCCCAACGCGCCGGCCGGGTGCGCCGAGCCGGTCAGCCCCACCAGCCAGTAGCGCACAGTCCCGATCGCGAGCGTGACCGGCAAAAGCGATGCCCCCAGCCACACCATGTCGGCCTGCAACTGCCCGACGTGTGTCCAGGTCGCCGGGTCCGGCAGCGCGACGAGATGCTGAATCGTCGCGACTGTCCCGTGCGTGAGCCAGCTCGGGACGAGCGCGTGCGCGAGCGCCCCGAAGAACCCCTTGGCGATCCCTTCGATGATGCTGTGCAGCGACGGAAGTTCGATCCCGAAGATGGCCAGCGGCACGATCGAACCGCCGTCCGCTGCTGACGCGGCCGGCGCGAGCACGAGCCCGATCAACAACGCGCCCGTCGTCGCAGCCGGCAGCGCCCATACCAAGCGGCGGTGGATGACCGCGCATCCGACTAGGCCACGATGCCGCTGATCGACGCGAGGATCGCCACTCCCACGAGCGTCTTGATCGCCAAGTCGTGCGCCCTGGAATGACCAGCCATGAACATGATCCCGACGACCGCGATAATCAGGCCCATCGCTGTGCCGCCGAGCCACACGATGTTGCCCTTGAGCTTTTCGACCAGCTTCGAGACGCCTTCGATTTCGCCGCCCTTGAAAGCACCGGCCGCGTTCAGTGCGTGAACGTGTCCATCGGGGAACGCCCCGAGGATCACGACGCCCACCAGCAGCCCGACCAAGACGCAGATCGCCGAGGCGACCTGCACCGTCCTTCTGAGACGACGGGCCTGCGCCCGTCTGAGCGTGAGAGCCATCACTGGCCTCACCTCCTTTGTGTTGGTGATTGCCAAACCTCACGGCGAGAACGGCCCCCCTCCGGCCTGTCCCGGCGCCGGCGCTGACGCGGGCGGCGGAGTCGCAGGCGCCGGCACGACCCGCGGCGACGCGGGAGCCACCGGCGCGCTCGCCTCCGGCGTCGCGGGGACACTGCGCGCCGGCGCGCGCAACACGGGCGGCGCAGATGCCACCGGCACCGTGCGTCTCGCACGCGGCCTGGTCGCGTCGGCGCCGCGATGAGCCGCGGCCGATGGCCGTGAGGGCGACGGCTTCGCCGCGCCGACCGAGCGCGCTGCGCTGCCCTGCTTGACGGTCGTGGGCGGGGCGCTCGCGTGATGAGCGCTCGGCGGATGGCCTGCGAGGGCAGCCGCGACGCCGACCACCACCCACACCGCGAGCATCGCGCCGGTGATCCCGAACAGCCACGGGTGCCCCGCCAGCCGCACGCGGAACCCGCGGCGCGGGTAGACCCGTCGCCACAGCGGCCGTCCACGCCCGGCGAACAGTTCATCTACATGCACCACGAACTCGTCCGTGCAGCTCGTCGTCGGCCAGCTCGTCGCCAGGCTCCTCGCTGACCGCCGCCTGATCCAGCCACACAGACCCGGCGGCGTCCTCGTCGTCCCACTCCTCGGCCTGCTCGGCTTCGTGCGCGGGTGCTCCGCTCGGCCGTATCTCGCCCGGCGGAACAGGAGTGGGCGGGGTCTCGAAGACCTGCCGGGTTCTCTCGGCCCGCCTCGCCTTGCGCCGGCGGCGAGGCGCCGCTGAGGACGGCGCATCCTCCTCGCCGGCGTCCGGTGCGGCCGGCACCACGGGTGTTGCCGGCGCCGGCGCGGGATGCTCCTCGCTTGTCATCTCGGCCACGCCGGGAGCAGCGACGTACAGCGTCACTAGGCCGTTGCGCGTCAAGTCGCTGCCCGCGGTCGGCTCCTGCTCAACGACCTGCCCGACGAGCTCGGACGCGCAGCCGAAGGACCGATCCAGACCGGGGCGCAGCCCGGCTCGCCGCACAGCCTGGGCGGCGTCGGAGGCGTGCTGCCCCACGTAATCGCCGACCACCTGGCGCCCGGAAGGGCCGCCGCGGCGCGGCTTTGCCGTGCGCTCGCCCGCTTGAGGCGCGGCTGCGGTTCTGTCGTTCATCGGGGTTGTTGACCCGCACCCCGCGCCGGCGGCCAACGAATCGCTCATCGCAGCTCCGGCCCTCGCAGGCGTCTCCTGCCTGAGCACTCACGCGAGCGTGGAGCGCGCCCCAGGGAAGACGCTCCGTAGCGCGATGCCAGCAGCCGGGCGTAGTGCGCGAACCGGGGGTCCTCGAACCATCCGGGCGCGCGGACGATCGCGGGCGGCAGGTCCCGGTAGACGAGGATCGCCCGCCCGCGGCCGATCTGGCGCAGCCACGGCGCGGGACCGGCCTTCTGATGGCCGATGCTCAGCGTGTGCCGCGAGAGCCCGGTCGAGGTCGATGCGTTGGCGACCGGCTCCTCGCCGAACAGCTCGGTCAGATACCCGGTGCTCGTCGGCTCCACGAGCGGCGGCAAAAACACCTGGGCGGTTGACGCCGCGCAGATCGCGTCGCGCGCGGCGCGGCCGTAGCGCTGGTCGATCTGCGCGATCGACTGCCAGATCGTCGCGATGACGATGCCGTGGTCTCCGCATTGCGAGAGCCACGCCGCGAGGTTGCGCAGCGGCGCGATGTTCGCCGCCTCGTCCATGAGGATGAACAGCCGCGGGTCGAGCGCGCCGCCCGCGCGCGCCTTGACGATCGCCGCCTCATAGATCGCAGCGACGAGCGCGAGGATCACCGGCCGCAACGCTTCCTGGTCGTGGCCGGCGGCCACGACGTAGATCGTGTTCGCGGCCCCGTCCAGGAACCTCTCAGGGGTCAGGTCGCTGTGCGGCGCACGCCGCGACCTGCGGGTAGCGGTAGGCGCGCAGCAGATTCAACGCCGACATCACCGTCGTCTCGCGGTTGCGCTCGTCGCGACGGCCGACGCCCTCAAGCTGCTCGGCTGCCGCCGCAGCGCCCGCGCTCTGGAGCGCGCTCACGGCGCTCTGGAAGTCGCGGGCGTCCAGCCACCGCACGAGCTCGTCCATGCCCTCGCCGGCGAGCGCCGCGGCGTGCAGCAGCGGCGCGAGCATCGCGCGCGGCCTCCTTGTCCCAAAACTCGTTCGCCGCGTTCGCCTGGTCGGGGTGCGCGGCGCTCGCCAACGCCTCGCCCGCACGGATCGCGCCGGCCCACGTCCTCGCCGGCACGAGCGGCGTGAAGCCGGCGCTCGCGCGGTCGCCGAACGGGTCATAGACCCACACGCGGCCGAGGCTGCGGCGGTACGGCGCGGTCGCCTCGTAGATGTCGCGCTTGGTGCTCAACACCAGCGCCGGCCCGTCGTGGTCGAGCAGCCAAGGGACGACGAAGCCGCTGGACTTCCCCGCGCGCGGCGGCGCCACGACCATCGGCTGTACCTCAAGCTCGGCCGCGAGCGTCCGCGCGGGCAGCTTGCCGATCACCCCCAGGTACGGTCGCCCCGAGACGGGGCCGGGCACCCACAGACGGCGCAGATCGGCGGGCAGCGCCCAAGTCCGCTGCCGCACCCAGCCGCGATCGACCGCGTGACGCGCCACGGTGCGCTGCTCCTTGCCGAGCGGCGACCCCGCCCGCCAGGTCCGCATCCTGCGGTGCAGGCCGAGGCCCCCACGGATCAACAGCGCAACGAAGCAGCCTCCGGTGAGCCCATACGCCCACGCGCCGGGCGCCACCGCGCGCTCCGCGCGAGTCGGGAACGCGCTCGCCGGCGAGCTCCAGTCTCCGCGGATCAGCACATGCCACATCGCGTGCGCCGCGTCGGCGGCCGTCAGCCGCATCGGACCGTTCAGTTCCAGCAGCGACGCGGCCTCAGTCCAGCACCACGCAAGCGAGCCGCTGAACAAGAGCGCGAGCAGCACAACGAGCGCCACGCAGAGCACGAGCCTCGTGAGGGGGCGGCGTCCTACCGCGTGGACCCTCATCGAGACCCCGCCGCCGCCAGCCAGTTCGAGCGCCCGAACGAAGCCGGGCCGAAGGCATCTGTGCGTTCCATTGCCCCCTAGTGACCAGCGACGCGCCGAAGCGGCCAACGACTTTTTCGTCGCCCGTACAGCGGGTCCGACGGCGGCCGTCTCGACCCTTTTGAGAAGTCGTTGGCCGGTTGGTGGCGGTGGGGCTCAGTAACCGAGAAAGCCGCGGGCGACCGCTCGCGGACAGAGGCACAACAGACGCCAACGATGCTCTACAGACCGCAAGAGACCACGGACGTAGGCAGGAGCCGAGAAGTTGCGCGGCTCCACCTGTTCACGGGTTCCTCGTGGTCGGTGGGCGTCGTTACTTGCCCCATTTTCGACGCCGCCGGACTAAGCGCTTCAACCCCCACAAGGGGGGTTCCCCTGCGCCCTGACGGGCTCCGGTTCCGCGCGCCGGTCGGCGTCGTTTTTGGGCGGCGTAACTAGCACCACCACCACAACCAGGAGGAAACCGAAATGGCTCAGCGCAACATCAACAAGTTCATCGGCACCGGCCGTCTGACCCGTGACCCCGAGCTGCGCTCTGCCGAGCGGCACGAGCGTCTGCGAGATGCGTCTCGCCGTCAACGGCATGGGCCGCGGCGGCGAGGTCGGCTACATCGACGTGAGCGCCTACGGCGCGAACGGCGAGGCTTGCAGCCGCTATCTCAACAAGGGCTCGAAGGTCGGCGTCGATGGCCGCATCGAGTACGGCGAGTGGGAGGCCGACGGTGGCGGCAAGCGCCACAGCTACAGCGTGGTCGCCAACACGGTCGAGTTCCTGACTCCCCGCAGCGAGGAGGAGTCCGAGGAGCCCGCCGACGAGCGGGAGCCGGTGGCCGCCTAGCGGCCACCGACAGAGCCCGGTCCGCGTCCCCACCGGGGCGCGGACCGCAGGGCTCATGCGGTGCTTCCCATGAACGACACCCTTTTCACCGACGCGCTTTTTCAGAGCCTCAGAACGCGGGAGGAGCGCCTACGACCGCTTTGGCAGATGACGCCCACACAGCGCGTCGCCGCGATGCGCCGCGGCGAACTGACGCTGGAGCAGTGCTCCGCGTGGGCCGCCCGCTATCCAGAGCAGGTCCCGCTACTCAACGGCGAGTTCGAGTACCTGGCGGCGTTCACACCCGAGGTCCGCGATTGACCTCGCACCGGCACCCCACCAACGACCTGCTCGTCTACCTGCGCACCCTGGCCGCCGATCCCGGTCTAGAACAGTTCTTGGAGCTGCGCTGGCCGTCACCGCGCGGCTGGATGGACCGGACATTCTTCGCTGAGGACGCAACGACCGGCGCGGCGCGGCGGATCATCCGCAGGGCGGCCAAGGCCGACATCTACGTGGGCGTCGCGCTGCGCGATCGTCCCACCGACGGCGGCAAGGACGCGATCAGCGGCTCGCGCCTGCTCTACATCGAGTGCGATGACCCCAGCGCGCAGCAGAGTCTCGCGCAGTTCGCTCACCCGCCGACGATGGAGGTCGCCTCGGGCTCGCCGGACCACCTACATCTCTACTGGCGTCTCGCCCGGCGGGCAACGAACGCACAAGTCGAGAGCGCCAACCGGCGCCTCGCACTCGCGCTCGGCGGCGAGCTCGGTTGCATCGACATCGCACGCCTGCTGCGACCCCCGGACACCCTCAACTACAAGCACGACCCGCCGCGCCCCGTCAAGCTCCTCGCGTACAGGCCAACGGCCCGCTACACGCTCGCAGAGCTCGACGAGCCGCCTACCTGACGATCCGCTCCCAGCGGCCACCGGGCCCGCGCGGCCGAGGCCGCGCAGCTCGGACCGCACACCGCTCGACCATGCGCTGCTGGCGATCCCCGCCGCCGAGTACGTCCGCGTGCTGGCAAACGCCACGCCCAACCGGGCGGGCAAGATTCTCTGCCCCTTCCACGCAGACACCAGCCCGAGCCTCCAGCTCTACCCCGATGGCACCTTCTACTGCTACGGGCGCCACAGCAAGCAGCGGGCGTGCCGCAAGGGCGGGACGATCTTCGACTTCGCCGCCGCGATATGGGGGCTCGCCACCCGTGGCAACGACTTCCTTGAGCTCCGCCGCCGTCTCGCGTCCACGTTCGGACTCGCCTAGAAGCCCTTGCGCTTCGCCCATCCGGCGCCCGTTTCCGGCGTGCGATCGTCACCGTCGGGGCCTCGTTCGAGCGCAAGCAGCTCCTCGCTGTACGAGCGTCTTCCCGCGTTTCGCGATCGGGCACCGCTCCGCGGCCCGGCCTTATGTGCGCCTCCGCATCCGCTACGGCGCGGCCGAGGCCCTTCGGCCTGCCGAGCCGATCGTCTCGCCCGATGCGAGAAGACGCTCTACCAGGAGGATCACATGCCACAACGCCCGAACGAACCCCACGACGGCCACCGCCACGTACCCACCGAACCGTGCCCCGGCTACTTCGAGTGCGAGCGCTGCGGATACCGCTGGATCGACGTTGACGTTCTGCGCCACTTCCCGCCACCGCAAGAGATCATCAACTGGCTCCACCACAGCCGAGGCCCGGCCTACCGTCCCACGGGCGCTCACACCATCGAGCACGGCGTCATCGCCGCCGAATACTGACCGCCTACAGTCTCGCCGGCCGCCGCCAGCTCGA
Organism: uncultured Solirubrobacteraceae bacterium; assembly: GCA_963752865.1. Taxonomy (GTDB): domain Bacteria; phylum Actinomycetota; class Thermoleophilia; order Solirubrobacterales; family Solirubrobacteraceae; genus Palsa-744. The sequence continues at coordinate 2,587,353 of CAVVZU010000002.1, read as the reverse complement.
AAGTACCGGAGGCAGGACTCGAACCTGCGACCTTTGGATTATGACTCCACTGCTCTAACCAACTGAGCTACTCCGGCGCGATGAGACAACGAGTTTAGCCGCGGCCCGGCATCGACGGCTCGCGCCAGCGCCGCCGAAAAGAAGGTCTCCCAGGCGGGCGCTACCGTAGCGGGCCGTGAGCACGCAACGCACGATCGCGCTCGAAGTCAAGCTCGACGGCCGCCGGGTCCAGAGCGAGACGATCGCCGCTCGCGTCGGCCCCCGCGCCCTCGTGATCGCGACGACGCTGCCCGACCCGGAGCTCGCGTTCGAGCTCACGTCCACCTTCACCGGGCATAGGGGCGTGCCGACCCATGTGGCGCATCTCACGCTCGGACCTCCCGGCCACCATCCCGTCATGCGGACCGACGATCACGAGCACAAGAACCTCAACCCCAACGACAGGGTTAGGGAGTGCGTCTATGAGCACGTCGGAGTCGTTCTCGAACACCTCAAGGCGCTGGGCTACGACACGGTGATCGACGTGCCCGACGACGCCTTTGAGCAGCTAGAGCGCGACGAGCGCTGACAGCCGCGCCAGCCCCGATCGAGATAGCGCCTGCGACCGACTGGCGCAGCGCGAGCCGGCCCCTTCCGATTTTCGCACGCTGCGCGTGCGGGTTGGTCGGGGACGGCTCCCCGCTGGGGGGAGCCCTGCGTGAAAAAGGAGGGCCTTTATGGCCGCCCCGAGCACCACCCAGAACACCAACGGCGCGCACGGCCGCGCCGAGCTGCGTCACATTCCGCTTTCGCAGATCACCGTGCAGGAGGGTTTCAACCCGCGTGGCGAGATCATCGACGCCGAGCTCGATGCGATGGCCGAGACGATGCGCGAGCGCGGCTGCCTTCAGCCGGTACTCGTTCGCGCGACCGACGGCGAGGACTACCTGCTCATCGCGGGTGAGCGGCGCTACCGCGCAGCCACGAAAGCAGAGCTGACCGAGATCCCCGCGAACGTGCTGCCCGCCGGCGCGGGTGACGAGGCCGAGCGGTTGGAGCTGCTGACGGACGCGATGATCGAGAACGAGGTCCGCAGCGACCTGAACCCACTCCAGCGGGCGCAGGGCTACAAGGCGATGCTCGACTGCGGATTGAACGTTCGCGGTGTCGCCGAGCGCTTGGGCGGCAAGGCCAAGCGCAGCTCCCGCGAACGGCGGATCAGGGATCACCTGACGATCCTCGCGCTGCCGGACGCTCTGAGCAGGCTCGTCGCCGGGGAGACGATCCCGCTGCTGGCCGTGAAGGCTCTCGCGGAGCTCTGCAAAATCCACGAGGAGCTTGCGCGCAACGCCGTCGCAGCGGTGCTCAACGCCGAGGACGGTGACGAAGCGCCCACCTGGAGCGAGTTCGCCAACGATGCGCTGTCGCTCGGCGTACTCCACACCGACCCGCTGCCGGCGGGGCTGTTCCAGTCCAACCGCCGCTACCCCGTCGAGGCGTTCACCCTCGGCGAGAAGGCAGCGAAGAACCTGATTGCCTACGAGAAGGCAACCGGCCGGAAGCTCGAATCGGTGTCCTTCACCCCCGATCTGGTCGAGCACGCGCGCCGGCTCAAGGCGGTTCACGAGATCGGGCGCTGGTCGCAGCTGATCGTCGGCCAGGATGTCGGCGACGCGCTCGCCGAGGACCACATCGCTCAGAGCCTCAAGGCGGTGCGCGCGCGGATCAAGGCCGAACGCGACGCCGAGCGGATGCGCAGCGCCGCCCAGCCGCCGTCAGGCACTCCCGAGGCAGGCTCCGATGGCCAGAGCGCCAAGACGGAGACCGCCGAGGAGCGCGAGGCGCGCATCAAGGAGGAGGCGAAGGCCCAGCGCAAAGAGCAAGAGGAGAAGCGCGAGAAGGCGACCCGCTTCAACGAAGCGGTCGGACTGCTCGTGTTCAAGTACCTGCCGCGGATCAAGGTCGATGAGCGGGTCCTTCGCATCCTCGCTTCGGTCAACCTCAGCGGCGAGCTGCGGGGGATCGCGGCGCGCGGCGCTCGGCTTGCGTTGCCCGGCTGGATCAGCCAGAGCTCGCAGGGCGACGGGGACACAAAGACCGTCTACCTGGAGGCGCAGGAGGCGCACGAGCGCGCGAGCCGCTACCTGGCAGACGCGCAGGCGGCGGGTGACATCGCCGGCCGGGCGCTGACGTTGATCGCGCTCGCGTCGTTGGCCGATGAGGAGGTCATCGCCACGCAGCGGCGCAGCTACTACACGCTGCACTTCAACGGACCGCTGGCCGCAGCCGCCGAGCGCGACCTGAACGCGATCGTCAGGGAACGCATCAAGGAGGGCCAGCTGCCGGCGCTCGATGACATCCTCACCGAGCGGACCGCCAAGGACGAGGAGAACGCCCGCCGCGAGACCGAGATCGCACAGGCCCTCGCCCGCCTCGATGGAGTCAGCGACCGGCTCGACCAGCTGGACGGCGACGAGCTCGATCGAGCAATCGCCGATGCCGACCTCGTGTGGGGCGAGTTCCATCCCGAGACCGGCAGGCTGCGTGACGCCCAGGAGCAGCGCGCGACCGAAGCGGACACCGAGGACGCCAGCGAGTCCGAGGAGGAGCAGGTCCCGGCCGCGGCATAGCAAGTAACCGTGACCGGCGGCGGTGCCTTGCCTCCCCCGATGGTCGCACGCCCAAGGCGTGCAGGGGAGGGGCAAAGGCCCGCCGTCGGGGCGGGTCGCCGAATCCCGCGGGAGGAATCATGGGCTGGACCGCTGGCCAACTTGAAGGTCCGTTCACCGCGCGCGCCGCGATCGAGTTCGACCTTGGCTCGGACTTCACCGCGCGAGTCATCGACGCCGTGCGCTACGGCAAGGTCGTCTACGCAGCCGTTCGAGCACACAAGGGCGATGAGATATTCGGCCTCGTGCTGCTAACCGAGCGTGAGAAGGGCCTCCTCTACACCAAGCCTGTCAGCGAGGACATGGGGCCGGTCGAGGACGGCTGCCCCGCGCGCATCCTCGACCTGCTGAGCACACCGAGCAACGACCACGCGCGCGAGTGGCGCGAACGCTGCCGCGCCCGCCTGGCAAAGCCACTTCCACGCAAGGGGCAGAGCGTCGTGTTCGCCGATCCGATCACGTTCACCAACGCCGAGGTACACCGCACATTCACCTACGAGGGCGGCTCACGGTTTCGCGCAGTCAACGGTTGCCAGTGTCACATCCGTCATTGGCGAGAGCTTCACTTCAGCTTGCGAGACTGACGAGTAGACCGCTGGGCCTAGTGAGTCCACTGCCGCTTCTCGGGGCCGTGGCCGAGCCCACCCCTTAAGGCCAGCAAACCGGCTTTCCGCCGCGTAAAGCCCTGCGCTGCGCGTCGCCTACGGCGATCCCTGCCGGGACAGGGCTTGACCCGCCTCGCCGGCCCGCTCAGGCCGGGGCGTGCTCAACCACGACCCAAAAGGAGAAGCGGTGAATAGGTACTCAAGGCGAAACAGCGGTCTGCTCGTCCCAGCGCATGTGAAGCTCGGAACGCCGCGTGCGGTGCATTGCAAGCGCGAGCGTCACCACGTTTACATCGGGCGCCCCTCGAAGTGGGGCAACCCGTTCGTGGTGGGCAAGCACGGCGCACGCGGCGAGTGCATTGCGCTGTACGAAAGTTGGCTGCGCGAAAACGATGCGCTGATGGCCTCGCTCGATGAGCTGCGCGGGTTGGTGTTCGGCTGTTGGTGTGCGCCGCGGCCTTGCCACGGCGATGTGTTGGTGCGGTTGGCGAACGCGAGCGAGTTGGAGCGGCAAAGCTGGCTCGCGCTCGCGGCATGAGCGGGATCGCTCGGGCATCGGACGATGAGGTTTTACCTCGGAACGCACGAAACGGGCTGGCTGCGGCTCGGGATCGGGCCTCTATTTGTCTCGCACAGGCGCTTGGCGCGTTGCGCGACACTGCCGCGCGCGGCGGCCGGCTGGGCGCTCGACTCCGGTGGCTACTCCGAACTGCAACTTCACGGCCGCTGGCTGACGAGCGTCGATCAGTACATCGAGGCGACCCGGCGTTATGCGCAGGAGATCGGCCGACTTGAGTTCGCCTTCTCGATGGACTGGATGTGCGAGCCCGCCACGCTCGCGCGCACGGGTCTCACGGTCAAAGAGCATCAGCGGCGCACCGTCGCCAACTTCGTTGAGCTCCGCCAGCGCGCCCCCGACCTTCCCTTTGTGCCGGTCCTTCAAGGCTGGCGACTGACGGACTACGAGCGCTGCGCCGCCCTCTACGTCGCCGAAGGTATCGACCTCGCCCGTGAGCCGCGAGTCGGCGTCGGCTCGATCTGCTCACGCCAAGGCAGCCGGCAGGTCGAGGACATCCTGTGGGCGCTCGCGATGAGGGGCTTCGCGCTGCACGCCTTCGGCGTGAAGACGCGCGGCCTGGCTGGATGCGCGGAGGTGCTGGCCTCGGCCGACTCGACCGCCTGGTCCCTACAGGCGCGCTACGACGCGCCACTTCTGTCCTGTCAGCACCAGCGTTGCTCCAGCTGCGTTCGGTATGCCGTGCGCTGGCGCGACCGTCTTCTCGCTCAGTTCGATCTCGACTGACGAGCTTTCACGGTATTCACCGGCGGGCCTGTAAGACGGGCCTCGAAAGTTCAGGGACTCCCTTCCAATCCGGTCGGGGTCGAGCCTACCCCTTAAGGCCAGCAAACCGGCTTTCCGGCGCGTCAAGCCCTGCGCTGCGCGTCGCCTGCGGCGATCCCTGCCGGGACAGGGCTTGACTCGCCTCGCCGGCCCGCTCAAGCCGGGGCGTGCTCGACCCCGACCAACAGGAGGACTCGATGCTTACGCACTCACCGCGGCCGACAGGTGGTTCGCGCAATGCCTCGCCGACGGGCTGGCCGTCAACGTGTCACCCGTCCTACGCGGGGATCGGCTCACGTAAGACGCCGCCCGCGGTTCTCGCGCTCATGGGCCGCGTCGCCGCCGAGCTCGCCGTGCAAGGCTGGGTTTTGCGCACGGGCATGGCTGGTGGCGCCGATCAGGCGTTTTACCGTGGCGCGGCTGCGAACGGAGCGGTCGAGGCTTACTTGCCGTGGGAGAGCTTCGAGGCGTCCGCGTGCCGGTCGGGGAGGCAGGAGTTCACCCTTGCGCAACCGTCCCAGGCTGCGTACACGATGGCTTCACACTTTCACCCTGCGTGGGGCAGCCTGAGCGGCGGTGTGCGTCACCTGCACGCGCGCAACTGTCATCAGGTACTCGGGGCCGACCTCGCCTCGCCCGCCCGATTCGTCTTGTGCTGGACGCCTGACGGCAGCCTCGATGGCAGCGGCCGGGGCGTCGGCGGAACCGGCCAGGCGTTGCGGATCGCTCACCACTACGGCGTGCCGGTCTTCAATCTGGCTCGTGCCGACCACGCCGAGCGCGTGCGGACAAGGCTCCTCGGCGATGCGTAAGCGAACCGGGATCGAGCGGCACGTCGTGACGATCCACGGCGCGAAGACCCGAAGGGACGGCAGGGCGGTGTCAACGGGCTTCCCTCCAGTCCGGCCGAGATCGAGCGCACCCCTTAAGGCCAGCAAACCGGCTTTGCGGCGCGTAAAGCCCTGCGCTGCGCGTCGCCTGCGGCGATCCCTGCCGGGACAGGGCTTGACTCGCCTCGCCGGCCTGCTCTGGCCGGGGCGTGCTCAACCCCGACCAACAGGAGAACAAATGAGCCTATCGACCACCAAAAACCGTCCCACCGATCGGCAGCTTCGCTTTCTGAAATCTCTTGCGGAGCAGACCGGCACGAGTTTCACCTACCCCAAGACGCGCTGGCAGGCAAGCCGTGAAGTCGAGCGCCTAGTTGAGCTCAAGGACTCAGGTTGCACCCCTTCTGCCGAGGTGGTGGAGACCGACGAGCGCAGCCTTGTCTACGCCACGGCGGTCGCGGACCACGAGGTATCCGGCTACGGGTCAACCGCCACCTGGAGCGAGGCGCCAGTCGATGATCCCCTCTGCGTCTGCGGGCACCGCCTGAGCAAGCACAGCAGCTCAGGAGGCACACGCTGCCTGGCTGTCGAGCATCGAGCGGACCTGATCGGTGCGTTCGATGACGGACGTGATGGCGATATTGCCTACTGCGAGTGCCTGCGTTTCGATGACGGAAGCGAGCCTCGACGGACCGGGGAGCGCACGGAGGCTCGCGCGCTACGGCGTGAGCGGCGGCGAGCGTGTTCTCTACGGGCAGCGCATCAATGGCGGCGTGCGGATCACCGATCGACCCGCCGGAGGCGATGGTCGCTCTTATCTCGTTGAGCGAGAGCTGGAGCAGGACGGCTACTCGGCGCTGAAGGCGCTGGTCGCTGACTACATCGAGCAGGCGCACAGGCTGGATGCGATCCCGATGGCGAGCAGCGTCATCAGGCGCGAGCTTGAGCAGTTGGGCACAAGTGCCTAGCGGGCGCTGCGGGGCCGCCCTCCCCGATGGTCGCACGCTCCGCGTGCTGGGGTCGGGAAAGGCCCCGCGCTGGGCGGGGCTGTTCGACCCGAAAGGACGGTGCCCTGACGGGGCACGCCGGGCGTGAAAGGAGAAAGATGATGCAGACCTACAAGACGCAGAAACGCAATTCGTGCTGGGTGGCCCAGTCGCGTGTGGTTCACAGCAGCCGAGGCCATCGTGGCTGGCATCCGTGGTCGTTGCAGCTAATGCGGAGACGTAGCCGTCACGGCGGTGTCGAGCGCCGCGGATGGACGCTGTTCGTCAGCGCCGGCGGTTATCGCTTCGAGGTCGGAACGCGCTGATGGCCGCCGCGAGTCACCGGGTCGGCCAAACCCATCAACAAGGGCCGCGCCTCAACGATGACATTGAGGCGGGGTCGCTCCTGATTGGAGGCTTGTGATGAACGCCAGGGCTGCGACGCTGCTGGTCGTTGGGGAGGGGCGACGAAACGATGCGCTCGCCGAGGAGCTGATTCTCGACGGCTTTCTGCTGCGCCGCGCCGAGGAAACGGGCGTCGTCAAGACCCGCTTCGCGGAAGACGACACCGACCTCATCGTCTTCGGTCCCACGCGAGACCGCGCTGCGAGCCTCGCCGTCCTGCGCTCGCTGCGAGCGGACGAGCTCGGGCCACACGTCAATCCCGACGTTCGTGTCCTTTGGGTGACGACGAGTGAGGACGTGGCGGAGACGCTTCGCGCTTTCAGTGCCGGCGCCGATGACGTACTCCGAACCCCCTGGGAGTACGCAGAGCTGTTGGCTCGCGTCGGCGCACTTCTACGTCGGGGCAGGATCGACCGGACCGACTTGATCCGGTTCGGCGTGCTGGAGATCGACACCCAGGCGTGCCGTGCAAGCGTCGGCTCGATTCCTGTGCCGTTGCGCCGGATGGAATACGCGCTGCTCGCTCACCTGGCGCGCCACCCGCACCGGGTCTACACCCAGGACGAGCTGATGCGCGACGTGTGGGGCTATCGCTCCGCTGGCGCCACGCGCACCCTGCACTCGCACGCCTCCCGTTTGCGGCGTGCCCTCGCACGAGCGGGAGCGGAGGGACTGATCCCCAACGTGCGGAGCATCGGCTACCGCCTCGCCCCCGAAGGCCACAGCGCGCCGGACGAGATAGGTGACTAGCGAGTGCGGCCGTGTCCTCTCGATCATCGCACGCTGCGCGTGCATCGGGATCGGACCACGGCCCGCATCCCAGCGGGCCGGCGCCCCCAAAGGAGAGTGATGAACACCCTCACGGCACCCGAGCTCCAGGTCAGCCAACCCATCGAGCGCCATCGCGCTCGCCTTGGCCGCTACGCCGATCCCGAGAGCGGCGAGGCACGCGAGCTCGTCACCGTGCGCGGCGCGGGCGGGAGCACGCTCGTCATAGACCGGCTCGCATGGACGCACGCCGACGCGCGCCTGATCGCGCACCTGGCCGCCGACGAGCCGCCCGAGAACGCACACGTCGTCTGCGAGATGTACCTCGCCGACGAAACGCGCGGTCGCTGCCGACGAGTCACTTTGCAAGACCTGGAGCTGCGCCCGCCGATCCTGTCGCGGCCGGCTCCCAGGGCAGCGCCACCACCGTCGGACGTGCCCCTTCTGGACGCCAATGGCGACTCCTACCGCATCCGCGCGGTCTCCGACGGCGAGCGGTGCCGCGCGCTGCGCTGGACGCGCACTCGCCACCACGGCCGCGAGGAGGACTTCGCCGTCCTCACGCTACGCGAGGTCGTCGGCGCCCTTGAGGACTATGAGCCGACGCGCAGCCTCACCATCAACGCCCTCGCTGCTCCCGGTGGGGAGAACCGCCCTTCGGTGTGCGGACTGCGCGCCGAGCTTGACCGCTTGGACGAGCAGCTCGACGCTACTGAACCGCGGCCTGCGCGAAGCCGTCCAGCGCAAGGTCGCGCGTGGTGAGATGAGCTACAGCGAGATCGCGCTGCGCTGCGGTCGCTTCAAGCGCGACGGCCGCGGGAACGTCAGCGGAGAGACGAGCTGGCTCTCGCGCCGTATCGGCTTGAAGCCAGAGGGAGGCGAGACCGCGCCGACGCCTTGGATTCACACCAAGACTCTCGCGCTCATCGTCCGCGAGGGCCTTGGCGGCAGCCCCCACGAAATCGAACTCGGCTGATGCGCGCTCACGCCAGCCATCGGCATCTATGCTGCGCCACGATGCCCGTCTCGGTGTGCCTGCTGGACAACCGCTCCGAGGGCGCCCGCCCGCCCGTCGAGGCGCCTGACGCCGGGCGGATCGGCGAGCAGCTTCCAAGCGAGTGCCACGCGCTCAGCTACGAGACGAGCACATGAGCGCGCCGGCCGAGCGTCCAACGACCGATGCCGACCTGCGCGTCCTCGTCAAGCTGCTGGCCGAACTGCCGGGTCTCACCCCGGCACGCCTGGAGCTGTCGATCGAGGACGGCATCGTGACGGCGCAGGTCATGGCCGACAAGATCGCCGTGCCCCTCGCCGCCCAAGGCGCCGATGCGCCAGCAGCGCTCCGCGCGCTGGTCGAGGCGGTGGAGCAGGCAGCCAAGGAGACGCGCCGCCGCCGACGGGCGAAACCGCCGCGGCGATGAAGATGGGCGCCGCCCCGCTCGCCTCGCCGACCCCAAAGGACCGGCGGCCGTAGACCGGCTCGCCGCTCGCTGACGCTCACCGGCACCGCTCGGCGGCTGGCCCTCGCGCGGGCTCGCGCCCGCACTCGGTGGCCTTCCGGCCGCGACGCCATCCCCACGCGCCGGCGACCGCCGACGGCGCGGTCCGACAACGGCCTCAGATAGCGCGGGCTGCGCCCGCTGTAACCGAGCCTCCCTGCGGTCGGCTCTCTGATCGACCCCGGCACTGCACGCCTACGGCCTACGGGCTGCTCGCTGGACTGCTGGCTTCGCCGCAGCCAGCACGGCCGACCGCTTCGCGGCGGCCTTCGCACCCCTCCGGCCTGCGCGGCTTCGCCGCGCCCGGCGCACAGCACCAAGCCCGTTGCTCCTATGTCAAGCTGGACCCGCAATTTGCGGGATTGTCACGCCGCAAAGTGAGTTAGCCGAGGTGTGCCAGACAAAGCCGAGTGACGAACTCGACGTTGAGCTGTCCGGCGGTCTCGATGACTTCCGAGACGGCAGACAGTAGGCGGGCTCTCTCAGCCGTGGAGAGCAGGATGTGATCCGTGTGTCTCGAGCAGATCGCTGTATTGGGCTGCTGAGTATTGCGCCGACCACGGGTGCTCGTGTACCTGCGCTGCCGTGAAGCGCGAGCAGGCGGCGATCTCGGCCGCCCAGTCGCCTGCGAGACGTGTGGGTTGGCTGGCGGGATGCATGGGGAAGTCCGGGGCGAGGCTAGGTGCGGCCCGCGCGTAGGCAGCTCGAAGCTCGTCGCGAAGGGGCGTCGTGGCCCAGTCGGGGAAGGTCCATATCGCGGCCAGCCAGCCTTTCTCCTGTAGTGCCGCGGCAGCGCGCTCGTAGCGTACTTTCGGATCGATCCAGTGCCAAGCCTGGACCGAGACGACTGCCTGCACCCGCTCTCCCGGCTGCCAGGCCTCGAACGTGGTCTGCTCGATCTCGACGTTCTGGTATCCGGCACACTTGCGTCGGGCGACTGCAGCCATCGCTGGGTCGGGCTCCAGCGCGGTCACCGCGACGCCGCGGTCCGCCAGCAGGCGTGTCGCCTTGCCGGTCCCTGCGCCGACCTCCAGCACTTCCGCTCCGGGCTGCAGTTGCGCCAGCTCGAACAGAGCGTCGATCGTCTTCGCCGGGTAGGACGGCCGTGCTCGGTCGTAGAGTTCGGCGACCTTTCCGAACGCAAGCCGCTGCTCGTCAATGTCTCCGGCAGGCATAAGGCAAGTATGTCAAGGGCCCCGTTGCGACCAGCCAAGGACTGGAGTCTGGGCCGACGTGGCTCAGCTGGCGACGGTTGCGACGGACGGTTCACTGAGCAGCCGGTGATAGCGACGAGCGAGATGACGCTTAAGGCAGCGCATGGCCTCCATGCGTGTCTTGCCCTCGGCTTCCTTGCGCTGTAGATAGGAGCGGGTGTCTGGGTCCAGGCGCCCCCGGGTGATCGCGATGATGTGCAGAGCCCGATTGATCTGGCGGTTGCCACCGCGGTCCAAGCGATGGCGGTCGTGTCGGCCAGAGGAGACGGGAATCGGTGCCACGCCCGCGAGTCTTGCGAAGTGCGCGTCGCTCTTGAAGCGCTCGGCCCCTGCTGTCTGGCCGATCAGGATCGCCGCGGTCAGCGGCCCGCAGCCGGTCTCCTTGAGAAGCTCTGGACGCTGCGCGCGGATGAGGTCGCGTAGCTCTCGCTTGAGCACCTCGGCTTCGCGAGTGAGCGTGCCAATTCGCAGGGTTTGCTCGCGGGCGATCCGAACCCTTGCGGTTTGAGGCATCGACCGAAGCCGGCGCGTGACGCGCTTAAGCTGGCCGGGGTAGTCGAGCTTGCGGGAGGGAATCTTCGCCTCGAGCTCGGGGTCGAGGATCACGAGGTTGATCCGTAGCCGGTTGATCAGCCGGGTGCGCTCGTTGACGAGCGTGTCGCGGTGATCGCAGAGCAGCCGGATCTCAACTGCGTTCTCGTCGAGGTAGGCGGCAGGGAACCGCCCGATGCCCTCCCTAAGCACCGCACGAGCGATAGCTCGCGCGTCGATCTGGTCGGACTTGCCGGGCTCACGTTCGCCGCGACGCGAGACTCCCATCAGCTTCGGCGCGACCCGGATCACTCGCTCGCCCGCGGCAATCAGCGCTTGCTCGAAGTGGTGGGAAAGGTCGCGACAATCCTCTATCGCCCACACCAGCTCCTCGCCCAGCGCTCCTGCCCACCGCAAAGCGTCGAGATGGCCTTGCTCCTTCGCAGGGATTTCCCGCTCGCCCAGCAACTGGCCCGTCGCCGCGTCGACGGCCGCTAGTGCGTGGGTGCTCTTGTGTACATCCGCTCCGATCACGATCATCCAGCCCGTCCCCTCAATCGATGGTTCTCATTTGACTGGACCGTCGGCGGACAGGCCTTTCTTGGGGCGGTTGCCACGCTCCTATTAGGTCACGCCGCAGGTCCTGGGTGGTGGCGGACGACACAACGAGCGTCGGTCAGGCCAGGACGGCCGACAGACAGACTAAGAGTCAGCCCGTCACCAGCCCAGGACCCAACCCGGCTCACCGGACGGCACAGCAAACGGCACTCCTTCCTGCCAACCGCGCGTCCGACAAGCCGACCGCTGCGACCGCAAACCAGCTCCCTGCTACCGGAGCAAGCTCGCGGCATCCACAAGCTGGCAGAAAGAACAGACTAGATGCAGGCCCCAGCGGGGGCTTAGCGAGCGCTGTGCAATTCGTTGGCCGCCTCGGCGTGGTCGTGGTCTTAGGGGTTGTGATGACCGCAGCCAGCATCGGTGCCGCCAAGGGCGGCGGGTACGCGCGCTACCTGGAGTCAAAGACGTCCGAGCCAGAGCGCGGCGACTACTACCTCAGCCCCGACGGGTGAGCCCACGCAGGCCCCCGGCCTGTGGCTCGCCTCGCCCGACACGCTCGCGCGGCTCGGCATCGAGGGCGAGCACCGTCGAGGGCCGCGACTTCATCGCGCTCATGGAAGGCACGCCACCCACGCACCGGCGAGTGGCTGCGACGCGGCGGGCGCCGGCGGCGGCCGAGGCGGCGGGATCGACCTGACGTTCAGCGCCCCAAAGTCCGTCTCGGCGGTGTGGGCGCTCGGCGACGAGGCGCAGCGCCGCGACATGGAGGCCGCACACGCCGCGGCCGTCAAGCGAGGCGATGGCGCACCTGACGGAGACGGTGCCGACCGTGCGTCGTCGCTCGCCACGGCCAAGTGTTCGAGGAGCACGCCGCGCGAGCTGATCGCCGCCGAGTACCGGCACACCACCGCCCGCGGCGTGATGGAGGGCGACGCCCCCGACCCGCAGCTGCACAGCCATGTGGTCGTCACGAGCGCCGTGCGCGAGGACGGGAGGATCGTCGCGGTCGCCTCCCGGCCGATCTTCCGCTCCGCCAGGGAGCTCGGCGCGTACTACCGCTCGGCGCTCGCGCACCAGCTCCCCAGCGCGGCTACGCGATCGAGCGGGGCACCGGCAAGCACGGCCGCTACTTCGAGATCGCCGGCGTCCCGCGCGGGCTGCTCGACGCCTTCTCCTCGCGCAGCCGCGAGGTCGCCAGAGCCGCCGAGCGCTTCCGCGCGAAGTGGGGCCGCGCACCCGAGCGCGGCGAGCTGCGCGCGCTCAAGCTGGAGAACCGCAAGGCCAAGGTGCTCGTCACCCGCGGCGACCTGCAGCGGGTCTGGAACGAGACCGCCGCGCGCTTCGACTTCACCGCCGGCCACGAGCAGCCGGGCACGCATGCCGGCGCCAGCGCCGGGCCGGCGGGCGTTCGCTCGAGGATCGCGTCGAGGAGCGCCTGACCGAGCGCGCCGCGACGTTCGAGCCGGGCGAGCTGCGCGCCGTTCTGCTTGAGCAGTCCGTCGGCGAGCTCGCGCCCAGGGAGGCGCTTGCGCTGTCCAAGAGCATGATCGCCGAGCGGCGCATCCTGCCGCTTGAGGGCGGGCTGATGACGACGCTCGCGGTTCGCGCCCGCGAGCAGGCGATCGAGCGGCGCTTCGGTGAGCTCGCCGGCGACGCCGGGCGCGACGTGGGCGAGCACGCGCGCTCGACCGCGGGCGATCAGGTCGCGGAGCGGATCAGCGGCCGACTCTCAGACGAGCAGGCCCACGCCCTCCAGGTCATCACCGGCCCGGAGCGGGGCGCGATCCTCGTCGGACCCGCCGGCACCGGCAAGGGCGTGGTGATCGACGCGGCGGCGCGCGCTGAGCAGATGACCGGCCACCGCACGTTCGGGATCGCCGTGTCCGGCTCGACCGCGCAGCGGCTCGGCCAGGACTCCCCGGCGCTCTCCGGTCAGACGCTCACGCTCGACGCGCTCGTCGCCCGCGTGGACCGCGGGCAGTTGGAGGTCGACGAGCACACGACGATCTACTTCGATGAGGCAGGGCATGGCCGACACCGACCGCCTCGACCGGCTCACCGAGGTCGTGGCGGAAACCGGCTCCAAGCTCGTCGCGATCGGCGACGCCGCGCAGCTGCCCTCGATCGGCGCCGGCGGCATGTTCGACCGGCTCGCGCAGATCGCGCCGAGCGCCGAACTCTCGAACGTGCGGCGCACCCTCGACCCGGCCGAACAGCGGGCGTGGGCTGACCTGCGCGCCGGGCGCTCGGACCGTGCGATGGCGCACTACTACGCCGAGGGTCGCCTGCACATGGAGGACACCCGCGATGAGGCAGTCGAGCAAGCCGTCCAGAACTGGGCGCAGCTGACCGAGACCCATTCGATCAACGAGGTCGCGCTGATCTCCGACGCCTCCAACAAGGAGATCCACCGACTGAACGCCCGCGCGCAGCACCACCGCGCAGAGCGCGGCGAACTCGGCGAGCTTGAGGTCCAGGTGCCGGACGTTCACTACGGCGTCCGCGCGGGCGACCGCATAGCGATGATCGACCAGTACCACGAGCCCGGAGTCGAGCGGATCGAGAACGGCGCCCGCGGCGAAGTGCTGGACATCAACGACGCCGGCGAAGTGCTCGTCGCAGTTCGACGTGACCGGCCAGTGGCGAACACTCGCCGGCGATGACCTCGCGCGGCTGCGGCTCGGGTACGCGCAGCACATCCACCGCGCGCAGGGCGCGACCGTGACCCGCACGCTCGTCGTCACGGGCGGCTGGCAGACCAGCAAGGAGCCCGCCTACGTCGAGGCGTCACGCGCCCGGCAGGGCACCGACTGGTACGTCTCCCGCGACGACCTCGGCGTCGAAGGCCACGACACCGACCGGATCAAACGGCTCGCTCAGAACATGAGCCGCAGCCACGCGCAAACACCGTCCCTGGCCTACCCCGAGCTGCCCGACCCCGAGTACGGGCCGAGCTTCCAGCGAACGATCGCCCCAAGTCGAAGCCGGCTGCCGGGGATCGCCCGCGCCATCCACCGCATCGTCCAACCACAACCGACACAGGAGAGAACACGATGAGCCTCAAGGTCCAGGTCGTCCTACCCGACCCCGTAGCAACCCAGCTCCAAGAGCTCGCCAGCGCCGCCGGCGAACCACACTCCAGGCTCGCCGCGCAGCTGATCCGCAACGGCGTAGCCCAGGCCGCCAAGGACGGCAAGGTCCGCCCGCTCAGGCAGGCACCCGTGATCGTTGGCGGCAAAGCAGGCGAGCGGGCGCGCTGGCTTGAGCCCTACGGCGGCGACACCGCCTGGCGTGCAGAGATGTGGGGCCAGATCGTCGCGCTGCACGGCCGCTACCCTCGCATCCTCGCCTACCTCAAAGACGAGTGGTGGAACGAGGAGGCCCACGTCGAGACGCTGTGCGCGCTCGCCGTGTGGCGCTCAGAGCTCGACGACGGCGGCGTTGACCCGCGCGAGGAGCTTGCTTTCCACACGCAGCTCACCGACTACGCCCAAGCGCTCCGCCAGGAGGGCGGCGGCGTCACGAAGGCGTGGAAGCCCGGTGCGCCGCCGGAGGGATGGGCTGGGGGATAGCCACACGCGCTCGACGAACAATTCGGGCTCCAGCCTACGCGCGTGAGACACGGGTCATGGCTTCTACGCTAGGACGACATGGAGGCAACCAAGACTGAGACCGAGAGCATCCGGGCCTACGCCGAAGGCCAGGCCGAGGAGGCAGTCGTGCATCTTGAGAAGGCGGCCTCCGAGATGGTCGGTCCGGTGCGTCACGACATCTGGGACGTGCACTGCTCCGACTCACGTTGGTGGGTCGTCACCAACCCGCCGATGCTCTACAGCCAAGCCGACCTCAAGAGCCGCGACGTTGTACTCACTTTCCACGTCGGGCTCGCGCTTCGGCTTTTGTACCAGCAGGAGCGGCAGGTACCCGTCGCCCCGAAACCGGCGCTGCTTCTTCCCGGGTCCTGGCGGCGCTGGCAGCAGGCGTTCGAGGCGTACGACAGCGGGGACGAGGCAGAGAACTTCCAGGCGGTGGGCGTTCGGCTACGCGAGTGCCTTCTGGCGTTCATCGGGGAGACGTGTAGCGACGACCTCGTCGCTGATCGAGAAGCGCCTCCGGAGCGGGGAAACTTCAAGGACTGGGCGGAACTACTCGCGAACCGTCTCGCAGCCGGCGAGAGTGCGGACAAGCTGCGGTCCTACCTCAAGAAGCTGGCGGTGGAGACCTGGAAATACGTGAACTGGCTCACGCACGCCGAGAACGCCGTTCGCATGGACGCCGAGATCGGGCTCAAGGCCGTCGAGCATCTGCTCGGGGCCTTCACGGCCTCGCGGCTGCGTCTGGATCAGGTTGGCGCGCGCTGTGAGGAGTGTGGCTCGTACCAGATGGTAGGCGGCGCCTGCCGACATTGCGAGTGGGTGGACCCCGAGTACGAACCGCCGCCGGACCTGCCGACTATCAGCGAGGAGGAGCGCGCACGAAGGCTCGCTGAGCCGTGCACGCCAAGCTCGGATATATCGACGTTCATGGGACCCGGCGACTTCGGCTAGTTCTCCGTGGTCGAATAGCCGCGCTCGACAATCGGTCCTACGAGACGGGCGCAGATCACGGCGCTATGCTGCGCCGATGCTCACTGATCTGAACGATGTAGATGCCCTGATCGAGAACTTGGTCGATGCCTTCCGCAAAGCGGTCATCAAAGGCGTGCATGTGCGCGTGGACGAGAGCGGGGAGATGATCGTCAAGCACGGAGGCGCGGAGCGCGCCCACGTCTCCGCGACCGGGGTAGTCGCGGAAATCGACGGCGAGAAGGTCCACTCTAAGCCGCCGCTGTCGGACCTCCTCAGGCATCCGGACGAGTCGCAGGCAGAGACGGAGCGGCGCGTGCTCGGCGACGACGGTGGAACCTGAGCCGGTACTGATCCCCGCTGACTGATCGGCGGGGGTAGGCTGCGCCGGGCGATGGCGAAAGACGAACAGCACCAGGCTGACATCGACGATGCGTACCGCGCAATCGGCCGCTATATCGCGGCGTTCTCGCAACTGACGCACGGACTACGACGGATGATCGCCGAATACATCGGCCGTAACGAGAAGTGGATACTCGTGGACATCGTGCTCGGCGAGGCTATGGCTGCGCCGTTGTCGCACGCCTTCTTTGCGCTCTGCCGAGATGCGGCCAACTTCTCGGCGGCTGAGACTGAGATCGAAGGCCAGCTACGAAGGGAGGTCGAGGAGGAGATCATCCCAACGCGCAACGACATCGCCCACGGCGACTGGGAAGTCGGGAACAGCATGTCAGTGGACGGCACACTCGAAACCCTCCCGCCTCGCATGATCCGCATCACCCCGCACCGAAAGGACGGCCCCTATCAGATCCGGGACGTGAAGATCGAGGAGCTTGACGCCACGACAGACCGACTCGTCGAGGTCCTAACGATGGTCATGGAGTTCGGCAAGCTAGCGCTGGGCCAGCCGCTAGTGCGGCGCACCGCTGATGGCGGCAGCGCCGTCAGCGTGCGCGAGTTCCGCGTCCAAGACGTGTTCGTCGTCCCCGACAGCGCGAAGTCGCGAGACGAGCCAGCGCCGACGAAAGCCAAGTCGCCCGAGAACAAGCGGGCGAAGGTCTCGCGCACAGGCCCTCGCGCGGGCGAGGTCTCCCTACTGCCCCACGTCGCGTAGTCCTCGAAGCGCACCTCGTCTAGCGCTCGCTGTTCGACCTCCTGAGATTCGCGGTAGCCCTCAGCAGCCGCCCGCGTCTCATAGTCGTCCTCATCATCGTTGTCGGGTCCTTGATGGTGGCGTTCGGCGCGCTCGATCGCGGCGAGCACGACGGCATCGGAGACGGGCTCAAACCGACGCGACTCGCCCTCTCAAGCCCGGTGAAGCTGCCGACGAGAACGTCCTCACCGACCGTCGGCAAGCGCGGCGCGCACGCTGCGGTCGCCTGGAATCCGGGCGACCGTTACAGGAGTGTGCCCTTCTGTGCCGGTTTCCTGTCACACGCTCGCGGTCTGCTCGGGCCGATGTACGGTCGCGCCATGAACTGAAAGCCAGCGGCCTGTCGGTCCCGGCCGGCGAGCCCTTCGGCCGCCCAATGATCGCACGCCTCAAGGGCGTGCGGTGGGGGCGCAGAAGGGCTCGCCGCCAGGCGGGTCCGCGTTTTATCTACAACTGAACACTTGGCGCCGGCGGCAGCTCTAACTGCCCCGGCGCCGTGACACAGGAGCTACTTCTCCCATGCACAAACACCGTACCCCAGAAGGGTTGGAGGCGCACGCGCTGATTGACCGTGCGGTCCTCAACCTCATGCTCGACATCGACCAGCAGCGGCCGTGGGCAGAAGATGAGATCGCCCGCGCGATCGGCGTCCCCGGCGATGTCCGCGACAGCCTCCGGCGCCTGCGCGCCTCCAAGCTCATCCACCGCTGGAACGACCTCGCGACCGCATCGCGTCCGGCCGTGCGCAACCACGAGCTCACCCAGGGCGGCGACCCGGACTCCGCCCACGAGCGCCGCGACGACAAAGCGGTTCTCGAAGGTCTGCTCGTGCGCAGCGCTGACGGCGAAGGCCCGCGCACCGAGGAACAGATTTGCGAGGCGCACGGCGCGCGCAAGCGCAAGCAGCGGCTCGCGATCACCGACGCGCTGAACCGGCTGGACGGAGCCGGTCTCATCGAGCGTCGCGCCGGGCTCGCGATCCCCTCAGAGGTCGCGCAGCGCCTCGATGAACTGATGACGCTTTGACGCGCGGGGGTCAGCTATGCGCGTCACCGAACTGGCCTTGAGCGAGGCTGCCTCCCCCAGCCTGGCCAGGGCCGGCATACATGAAGTGGATCAGCTCGCCGAGTACACCACCGGCGAGCTGATCCGCCGCCCCGAGTTCAGTAGTGGGGTGGAGCTGTACGAGCTGATCTGCAAGCTTCACCGCCACGGCCTGACACCGTTCGCTCGCAGCGGCGGTCACGTCCAGGGCGAGCGCGAGCTGACGATGTTCCGTTTGCGCGCGGTCGAGGGACTGACCCTCGAACAAATTGGTGAACGGCTCGGCATCAAACGCGAGCGCGTGCGCCAGCTGCTTCACCTTCACTTCGGGCTGGACGGCATACCGCCCGCCGCACGAAAGCGACCGGCCACAAAGCACCGGCCGTCCACCATCAGTGAACGCCGCCGGCTGTACCTGCTCGCGCGCCTGGCGGTCAAGCGTTACTACCGCAGGGCATTGACAGTGGAGGCCGTTGCGAAGGCACTCGCCAGTTCCCCGCGCCAGCTACAGCGCGCCTACTCGCAGTTCGGCAATGTCACGTTTCAGGATGACCTCGCCGGCAGGCGCATGGAGGCTGCCGCCGAGCTTCTGTCGCTGCCCTCGATCCCGGTGTGCGACGTGGCACAGCGGGTCGGCTACTCGCAGGCGTCGCACTTCGCGCGAGCGTTCCGGCGCCGCTACGGCGTTACTCCGTCCTCCTACCGCGCGGCGCTGATCCAGGCGAAGCGCTCCGCCACGCCGGGGGTGATCGCCGCATGAGTGCGCAGGGCATCGCGATCAGCCGCTCCGAGACGACCCCCGGCATCAGCCCCGAACGCGCACCGATTCTCGTTGTCGAGTCTGACGCCAGCCTGGGACGAGAACTTGCCGAACAGCTCATGGCGGACGGCCATCCCACGAAGCTCGCCAGCACCGCGACCCACGCTGGCATGTTGGCCGGGGCGCACCCGCTGGGACTCGTCGTGATCGGAGAGCTCGACACACCAAGGGGCTCCCTCGACCTTCTCGAAAGCATCCGCGGGCACGGCCTGGACGAATCCCACGAGGGGACCGATTCGCCGTGGCCGTCGCGGCTGCCGGTGATCGTCCTCAGTGCCCGCGGCCACCAGCTCGAAGTCTTGCGAGCCTTCGAGGCCGGGACCGACGACTTCTTGCCCCGCGCCGCGGGGTATCTGGAGTTGCGGGCACGCCTGCGAGCGCTACTGCGTCGATCGGCGGTCGATGACCGCACAGCGCCGCTCACGTTCGGGTCGCTCACGATCGACCGTGCCGCCCACGCCGTGCTCCTCCACGGCGAGCTCCTGGAGCTGCGCCGCATGGAGTACGAACTGCTGTTGCACCTTGCCGGTGATCCGCGGCGGGTCTTCACGAGACACGAGCTGCTGAAAGCGGTGTGGGGCTACCGCTCGATCGGCAATACCCGAACACTGGACACCCACGCCAGTCGCCTACGCCGCAAGCTCGGCGTAGCGGGCGAACAGTGGATCATCAACGTGTGGGGGATCGGCTACCGGCTGATCTGAGCAGCGCGAATCCACCACGCGCCGCTACGACGACCTCACCCAAGCGCTCGATGAATAGCTCGGGCTCCAACCCGCACGCGAGACACGCCTCGTCTACCGACAGCTACTCGGGCAGACGTAGGTCGAGCTAGGTCCGCCATTCCCGACTCATGGCGCCCGTTGTCTGCGGTTTGGTAGTCTCGCGCGGCCTCAGGAGAGCGGGCAAGCACCGGGTATTGGAATGACGGACGACACCGACAGCCAAAGCGACCTCAACAAGCTAGCGACAGACAACCTCGTGCGTGGTAGGGTTGCGGATCTCGTGGCACACCGCACAAGGAGATGCCGCGTGGTCGGATGCGTCGGACGGAAGCAGGCAGCACCACACTGGTCGCTGGGTAAGGGACGTCCGAGATGAACCGAGTTGGGGTGTTGTCCGTGCTCGGCGCGTTGCTGATCGCCGGATGCGGGACATCGAAGGCGGAAGAAAACGTAAAGTCGGCCAAGGCACGACTTACGGCAGGCCAACCGTGCGCTGCGGCGACGCTAGAGCCGACAGAACCTGCGTACAAGACGGCCTGCGAAACGCAGCGGCGAAAAGAAAAGTCAGAACGAGAACAGGCAGAAAAACGCGAAGCCGCCGAACGTAAGACCAAGGAAAAGCGCGAACAGGCAGAACACAAGGCGGAAGAAGCGAAAACGAAACGCGAAGAAGCAAAAACGAAGGCGGAAGAAGCAAAGACCAAACGAGAAGAAGAAAAGACCAAACGAGAAGAACCAAAGCCGGAAGAACACACCAGTGCCCCCGAAGGTGGCGGGCACAAGGTTCCGGGCGATCTTGTAGGCAAGACGCTCCCTCAAGCCGAAAGCGAGCTTGAAGGTTTGGGGATCCAGTTCTCACACGAGACCATCAACGGCGATGCGGTAATCCTCGGTGGTGACTGGGGAGTGTGCTCAACCACACCGTCCGCAGGAGAACCTGTAAAGGGAGCGATCATTCTGCATCTCGGTCATTTCGAGTGCGGGGCGTAGCGCATCGGTTCATGAACACGTTCCAAGGCGAGCCACTAAATTGACCGGGGACAACATTGTCATCGTGCGGGCGGTTCGGACGTTGATCGCGGTATCTCTGGTGCTCGTCGTTGCGGGCTGTGGCAGCAGCACGAGCAGCACGACGATAGCTCAGGTCTGTAAGTCACATCCCAACGATGAGGGCACGATTGCCGGTGGCGTCTTTGCATTCAAAACGGCAATGGATAGCGAAAGCACATCTGCGTGGCCTGGGGCAGCCACGGTGGAAAGCGTCACGACCGCCGTGCAGAACCTCCGAAACGCCGCATCGCATGTTGGCTCTACGGAAGCCGTGAGCACATTCTTGGACGACCTTCAGGAAATCTCCAAGTTCCTCAACGATCCGCCAACCTTCCCTACTGCATTGGCTGGCAATCTAGACGCATCAAAGTGGGAAAGCGCCGCCAAGCAAGTTGACTGCCCGCTGTGACGCGCAAGCCATGAAAGCTCGCGCTAGAATCACGGTTCTCCTGCTGACGCTGGCCGTGTGCATGTTGGTAGCAGCAGCGCCCGTGTTCGGCTACCTATACGTGTTGAAGCATCCCAAGCACGAACACTGTCGAGCGCACTACGCGAGGACGCAAAGAACGATCAATGAGCACGATCGTAAGGTCAAGCAGACGATATGTGTGTGGGTCAACGCTCCCAAGCCTCAGCCCGCGCCATCTCCCAGCCCTCAGCCCGAGCGGTCGCGCGCTTGGTGCGAAGCGAGCGCGTCTTATAGCTCTCAGTATGAAAACTGGGAAATCTTCGTCCACTCAAATCAGCCCTATCGCAGCGCGGAAGCTCGTGCCTCCAATGGCGACCATTTCAGTTACGAGACAAACAGCGAAGGGTACGCGGACATATATCTCTACGTCCACGGCAATCCCGGTGGGCAGCAGGTTACGGTGGAAGTCGGGGAAGCGACCTGCTCGACCACACTGGGCTGAGGCGATCAGGAAACGGCGTCGAGTAGCCGCATGTTGATGTCCCGAATCCAGCGCACGCAGTTGAAGAACTCGCCTAGCGTCACCACGAACTCGTTGCTCATGAGCGCAAAGGCCATTCCGAACGCCTGCCACTGCTCATAAACCGCTCGCTTATCCGCGTCAACGTGCGCGAGACCTCCGTAGAGGAATACGTCGAGCAAACGTCTCCGAGTAATGCGCTCCTTGTTCAAGACAAACATCGTGCCGGAGTCCAGCCGATCGTTCAGGGCCTTCCGCGCCTCGTCGAACTCACCGCGGAGCTCCTGCGGGACGCACTCAGCGCCGTAGATCTCTGCCAGCGCCCTGAGCGAGATCCTGTCACGGTCTTGCTGGAACAGGCGGATCGTCAGCACGAAAGCGCGGATGGCGTCGTCATCGGGGCCGACGAACACCGCCTCGGCTGGCCCAGTTAGCCCACCCTCAACGATAACCCCGCTCTGCTGGTCGTACAACGCGATCGCAAAGCGCGAGCCATCGAGCTCGTTGGCCTTCTCGTTGAACAAGCGAAGGCGGCGAGTCTGGTCTATGGAGAGCGCGCTCATTCGGCAGCCATTGGCAGATGGGCTGAGGGGCCGAGCGAGGTTGGCTGGTTCACAACCGACCAGCTTACGGACGCCGCTCTGTCTGCCTTCACGATCGCGTTGCTGGGTGATCCGAGTGTGGCGATCCTCGGCCAGGATGGCGCTCACCGGGGGCGCGAACGGACGGTAGCGCCCATTCGGGCCGAGAGACCCCCCGCGCGTCCAATGGGTTCGCCGGCCTGAGCAGCTGTCGATCGAGCCCGCGATCGTCCGCGAAATGCTCCCGCCGTTGAACCGCGCACAACCAGGCGCACCCGTTCTACGAAGCCGTGGGCAAATCCCGAGAGCGGTTCCGCGAAGCCGCGCAAGCCGAAGGTCAGCAGGCATGAGCGATTCAGGAGAGCGCGATGACGACGTGAGCTACCGGCCTCGTCTGACACTCAGAGGCATTAGACGGCAGGGACGCCTCCAGGCCAACGACATGGCCGACCCCCGGCTGACTACCTCGCCCGGAAATCTGCGGCGCCGCCGTCGCTCGCTGCCGTCGCTGAGCGACGCGAATCGCCGCTGCGCGTCAGGGCACAGTTGGCGTCCGCGCACCACGGCCTACAGCCACCCTTGCCCGCGCAGAGCGGCCCGTCCGCGTGCCGTGACTTCCCACGGATCGCCCAACCTCACCAACCCCGCCTTCACGGCCTCTATGAAGTCCAGGGCGTCCGGGCTCGGTCCCACCAGGCCGCCGGCAACCCACTTCGCCGCCGCGAGGATGCGCAGCTCGGCCTCCGGTCGCGGACGAGAAGTGGGGAGGGTAGGTGAGTGATCGACGGTGTGCATGTAGACAACTGCGTTCAGGCTAACCGGCCGAGTGCCGCAACCGGAATGGCTGTTGTGACACTCGGCGGAGGCCAGTCGTCATCCGTCCGCCGCCCGGCTCGCTTCGATATGAAGCTGGCGCATCAGCTGGAGCTCGGCTTCGGCGCCAGCCTTCGACGGGTCTGCGTCGTCAAGGTCGCCCACGGTGGTCGTCAGTATCGGCAGCATCAGCGCGGCGATCTCCGCCACCGTCCGGGCGTGCCCGGTGGCATCAACATCTGAGGCAGGTTCGTCGTCGCCGCTCCCGTCGATCAGATCAAGCAGGTCGCAGATCGCGCTCAGCCGCCGGCAGCACTCGCGCGGGTCTACTCCGTGGTCGATCTCCTGAGACACGACAGCAAGGGCGTCATCGGCTCCCTCACGGATAGCTCCGAGCAGCGGGACGGGGATCGACAACGTGGCGGGTTTGGGACGTTCGCTGAGGCTCGCAAGAAACCGCTCGATGGTGGCCGAGTGCTCCGCCGCACGAGCACGACCCTCCACCGATTCGGTCCTCTCCTGTTCCGAGAGCCAATCCCACTGCTCGGCGTCGGCCTCCAGAACCTCGATCAGCGCCGCGTCGAGAGCGACCGTTACTGACCGCTGCTCGCTGGGCGTGACCCAGCCAATCACGTTGAGCCCACTGAGCGCTCCATTCAGGCGTCTCAGCGTGGGCGTCCATCCTGCGCGCGTGTGTGACTCTGGCATCCCCACCGGCGCGTCCTCGCACGAACGCCGCAGCTCCGCATACAGCGCCCCACGCAGCTGCGTGACCACCTGCGCGGGCATCGTCGTCGTGATCCTCGCCGGCCGATCGCGCTCGGTCGCCGGCAGCCCGGCGCCCTCGAACTCGCGTAGCGCCCGCAGATCATCAGTGCTCATCTTCGATCCTCCTTATCTCGGTCGGAGGCGTCGGTTGGCGTCGTCTCAAGGCCACGCTGAGGCTCCGTTATGGTCCTCCGCGTGGCGGGGTCTCGGCTCCGTCGCCACGCCCCCGGCTGTTCGTGCAGCGCGGGGGCACCTTGCGTATGTAGTGCAGACAATACGCCTCAGCCGCGAGACCTCGGCTCGGCGTGGAGCACCTCGTCAGGTCGGGGTAGAGCAGTCTCACTACAAGG
This sequence comes from uncultured Solirubrobacteraceae bacterium, assembly GCA_963752865.1. Taxonomy (GTDB): domain Bacteria; phylum Actinomycetota; class Thermoleophilia; order Solirubrobacterales; family Solirubrobacteraceae; genus Palsa-744. The sequence continues at coordinate 2,563,169 of CAVVZU010000002.1, read as the reverse complement.
ATCGCGCAAACGCTCGAAGCGGCCCTCGCTCTATGGCGAGGCGAACCGCTTGAAGGCTCGGACTACGCCTGGGCCGACGGACACATCCACCGGCTGCGCGCCACCATGCTCGGCCTGCTTGAGCGCGTCGGTCACGCGCGCCTAGAGCGTGGCGACGCCCGCGGCGCACTCCAACTAGCCGAGCAAGCCATCACCCTCGACGGGCTACACGAGCCAAGCTGGCGCCTCGTCCGCTGTTCGAGCAGTCACTCCGGCGCGCCGCTTCCGTCTGGGTCTGGAAGAATCCGGGACATGGCAACGGAGCCGGCCTCCTTTAGATGATCCGCAGAGCAACGATCCTTGTCCTCGCCGCGCTGGCCTTCCCGGCCGCGGCGGCTGCTGGCGGTGCCGGGCAGGTGTTCGTCAACTGCCAAACCTTTGAATCGGGCGGCTTCCACTACCACGCGAGCGTCCGCCCGTCTACGTGCGTGTTTCAGGGGTTGCCGTCGAGCGGCGCGAACGAATGGAAGCTCTCGAACCTGCGATGGTCCGGCTGGGGCACGAGCATCGCGGTAGCGACCGGCCTCTACCACTACCGGCACGGCGAATACCGGGACGGGAAGCTCGTCTATCCAGTCGTGCCGACGCGGATCGTGCTGTTCCGAATCCGCGTCGGGTGTGACGGGCGGCACTACTACACGAGCACGAGCGAAGGCGAAGTGACCAACCGGCTCTCGGCTAGCTGCACCGCCGGTTAGCCCTCGGAGCGATCCGAGTCCGAGCTTCGCCGTTCGTTCCGGCGCGATCAGCTTGCGAAGGTCGCGCTCGACGTCCTCACGCGTCGGGACTGGTATCTCGGCGCCCGTTCGGCGTCGTCTGAGCAACAATCCTCGTCCTCGTCGCGCTGGCCTTCCCAGCCGGTCGCCTCGGCGAGTCCCGGCAAGATAGAGTGCGGCGCGTCGTGAAAAGGTTGACGGCACTCATCGTGGCGGTAGCGCTACTCAGTGGCACGGCCCTGCTCGTTCAGCATGGGCGAGCGACCGCCTATGCCCCGACGACCCAGACCTGTCCGACAGTTCAAACGCTCCACGGCTTCAAGCGGAGCGCCGCAATACGGAGTTTTACGCACGACGCGTCCTGCGCGGAAGCGCTGGAGATGGTGCGGGCGATGGAGTCCCAGGTAGGCGTGACCTTCATCGGCAACCCCGAAGGCGCCGCCTACCAATTCCGCTGGAAGATCTACGGGCTGCCCGGCTGGACGTGCCACGGAGACGGGAGCGGCTTCCCCGAAGGCGGAGCAGGCGGTGACTGCGCCAAGGGAAGCGCCACTGTCGAGTGGTATCACGCCTAGACCAGCCGGCCAAACTGACCCACTACCTGAGTTTCGCCAAACCCTCCTAGTGCTGCTCTGAGCCTCCCGGCTCTGACGGCTCAGCGGTTTAGCGCACCTCTAGCTGCTGTAGCGCGGCGCGGTCGTATTCGTATTCGTCCTTCGCCTCGTCAGAAGCGACGGAGCCTTCCGGTTCGCGCTCAAAGATCGCCTTCTCGGCGGCCATCTTGGATTCGAGTTCGTGCCGTTCCTTTGCTTGGGTCTGCGTCTTTTCTTCGGCCTCTTTTGATTCGCGTTCCTGCTGTTCCCGGCGGGACTGTTCCTCGGTTGCCTGTAGGTTTCGTTTCGATTCTTCGAGCCCGGTAGCTACGGCTTTGACTTTGGCCCGGTATTCGTCGAGTTCCTTTCCGCAGAACGTGGCACCGAACCCATTGCGGGCGCATTCATGGGCGTTGAGCCCGACCGGGTAGAGAACGCGATCGAACGAGCCATGAACGTAGAGCCCAGCGAGGACAACGACCACGACGCCCGCAGCAATCCAACGCCCTCGCCTCATGTTGGCCCTCGTTGATCGCCCGCCCACGGACCGGCGAGAATGGGCACCTGCGCGCTCGCCTGAGCGACAGACGGCAGGGTGAGCGCAGCGAGGACGGCGGCGAGGGATGAGCGCGTTAGCAACTTGTACCGCGCCGCTCAGGAGCAATGCCGATCTCCGCGAGATAATGGCCTGCGAATCCGCGAGATTCTAGATGGCGCGACATCGGTGGCTGAGTAGGCTAACACCAGTCGGATGCCGCGTGCAGACTTGTGTCAGCACGCAACCCGCTCGGGGCCGCGTGCTGGACGGGTCGCACCCAGTAGCCTCAGCCTCACGATGTTCCGCTTCGCGCCGCCCTTGTCGCGTGTGCCCCATGAGGCTCGATGGCCCGACATCGAGCGTCCTCAACCGCGCACCCCTTTCTCTCGGCGTCCCGATCTTGAGGGGCTGTCCGTCGTCATCGACGCCGAGCTGATCGACGGCTTGGACGAGAGCGAGCCTACGCGGGAGCTACTGCTGGCCGGGTTGCTCTCGCACGACTTTGTGCAGTTGCGCCGGTATAGCGACAGCGGACCGCCGGCCGACGCGCCCCGGCGTAGCAGCGTGCGCTCGAAGGAGGCGGTCGAGGGTTGGCTCGTCGTGACTGGATTCGAGAGCGAGCCGCCACCATTGTGGGGGGTGCTCAGCGTCGCAGGGGAGTGTGTCCTTGAAACGGCCGTCGTGGGCGATATACCGCCGACCGCGGCGCGTGACAGCGCGAACGGCTGCTACGCGGAGCTCGGCGACGACGAGGCGGCCGAGCAGCGCCTGCGTGACGTGATTGCGGCGGAGGCGGCCGCGGCGATCGACGCCGACATGTTGATCACCGAGCGGCCCTACCTGCATACCACGACGTTGCCGGTCGCGGACGGTCTAATGATCGCGACACCGCTACAGGCCCTAGCGGTGGTCAGCCTGTATCTGCGGGCGCAGGACCAGTTCATTGGCTGGCGCGCGGCCGATGGGCACTTCACCGCACCGCTGACGCGCGGGACGTTCTACACACGCGCGGCAGTCGAGCTGGTCCCGCATGGCTGGACCGTGCTCAGAGCGCTCAGTGAACATGCCCGAGGCGGCGGCGACCGCCGGATGCTCGACCTGGCTCAGGCGGTCTTCGGCCGTCTGCGGCAGACGCTCGTCGCCCGCGATGGTATGTACTGGGCGCTGAACCGGCCCCAGAACATGGACGCGGCCCACGAGGCGCTCAGCGCGTTCGATCTGGCGATGCTTACGCTGATGGGCGCCGTCGATGCATCGACGAGGATTGTGCAGCGGCTGCTCTCGATCCGCGGCAGCGACCCGTCATGGCTGAATCGGTGGTGGCGAAAGCGTGTAGGAGAGGCTTCGACTGCGCTCGATGCGGTCTTCGGCGACGGTAATCCGCACCTGAACGCGCTCGCGATCCTCTCCGAGCTGCGCAACACGATCCACACGGCTCCGATCGATCCGCTTGCGCTCTCGATCAGTTGGGGAAAGGTGGCGACCGTGATCGACCTCCCCGCAGATGCGGCAACGCGGCTGCTCTCTGCGATGAACAATCTTGGCGGCCCCGCTGCCTGGGGTGTCGCAACGCACACATCAGGACGCCACTACGCCGATCCCGCGCATCTCTTGGACGTGCTGATCGCACGGATAACCGCGATGCTTGAGGCGTTGATGGCCGCCATGCCGGTCGCCGAACTCAGCTCGGTGGACCCTGCCAATCAGACCGCGGCTCCAGTGCGCCTGCACGCCAAGATGGACGTGCCGAGCGAGAGTCTGCTCTGGCAGCTTGCGCTCTGACCCGGCGCCACGCCTCGGGGCCGACGACTGGATCACCAAGCCGTGCCACCCCGAGGAAGTCATCGCGCGCGCGTGGCAGAGCGTCGTGCGCTGGGCGTAGGCTCCGGTTCGCGTGGATCAGCAATCCGAGCCAAGAGTAGTCCAGATTGTCCCGCTCTCCCCGCACGTTGACGAGGCGTACCGTGCGATCGGCCACTACTACGTCGCGTTCGCATCGCTGATCTTGCTCATGCGGCAAATCCTCACCGAAGAAGTAGCGCCGGAGAGCCCCAAACGAGCGGAGCTTGCGCGACTCGCCCTCGCTGGCCTTGAAGCAATGAGAGTGGCCGACGCCTTCTTCGCCGTGTGCCGCACGGTCGGAGAGCTGGCAGACGACGACCTCAAGATCGAGGAAGTCCTACGGAAGCGCCATGTCTACAAGGCGATCACGCGGCGCAACGAGATCGCGCACGGCGACTGGCATATCAGAGGATGGGCCACAAGCGCGGAAGCGACCGTGGGCATCGAGAGCATTGCCACCCTCGTTCGTGTGCAGGCGCGTGAGGCCGACCAGAGCGAGCACTTCACGTACGAAGACCTCAGCGCGAAGCACATCGAGGCTGAGGCAGATGGCGTAGAGGCTCTGGAGCGGATGATCTGCGAGTTCGGATGTATCTGCACAAAGCAAGGCGACTACGCTCCAGACAAGCCCCAAGCGGGCGTACGGGTACGGGACTCGTTCGAGGTCATAGGACGGGCGAATCACAAGAGCGTGGTGCTTCGTCCCCGCAACTCCCCCGAGCTATGGCCCAACATCCACAGCTAGGCGGTCTCGCTCGGCGGCTCATCGACTTCCCATTCCCACACAGACCTGTTCGGCGCTCTCTAGCTCCGCCCAGTAGTCGAGCACGGGAGTGAGCCGTGTAGATAGGGCTGTGGGATGATCGCTCGATGGTGTCGCTGTCCAGGCCAGCCGTAATCGCTGCGGAAGCCCCTACATGTTTACCTTCTTTCCTCTGGCCGTGATGGTCAACAGTCACCCGGTCGGGCATGGGATACCGACTTGTGAGCACCAGCGGACCACGCCGATAATCCAGCCAGTAGGGACGGGTCCCCAAAACCTGCTGTCGTCGGATTCGCCTCGATTGTCCCCCATCATGTACCAGTCACCAGCCGGAATCTTGATCGGCGTGGGAAAGTTGCACTCCGGGCTAACCCCGCAGGGCTTGATGTAGGAATCCTGCTCAGTGACGAACTGACTTGTGCCTGCCGCCTTGCGAAAGACGTGGCCTTCCTTGATGTAGATTTCATCGCCGGGTCCAGCGACGATGCGCTTGATGAACTCTACGCTTGAAAGTTGCGAGATCGGCTCCGAGCACGCTGCGCCACCGAGCCTGATGACGTGAGCCGTCGGTCCGCACTCCTCCTGCTCGGCACCTTCGGGCGGATGAAATACGACGATGTTCCCGACGGCTGGAGAGGATTTGACGCCTTCCACCCATACGTGCGTGCCGATGCTGAGGCTGGGTTCCATCGAGCCGGATGGAACGCGATATGACGCAAGCGGCGGTGCCGGAACCTGTACGACCGTCTTGATAGTCGTCGTGCTTCCTCCGCAGCCAGAGATGGCGCACATCACCAGAGCCGCCGGCACGAGCGAGAGGACGAGTGGTCGAGGCAACGCGCAGGATCGTAGCGCCTGGCGGGTGCCCTGCATCTAGCCGTATATCCGAACTCGGCCGCCCGTGAGCGCCAGTCCAGCCTCGCTCAGCTCGGCCAGGAATCCCGCCCGAGCCGGGACCAGAGCGCCCGCCCGCTCGGACCCTACGAGGCTTCTGCGGTTGCACACCGCGCTCCAAGCACAGGGAAGGGCAGCGTGGGGTCGCGTGGAACACGTACAAGCGATGACGACGGCGGTGATAGATGATCGGGCTAAAGCGGTCGCGGATCGGATGCAGAAGCCGCTGATCGTGGCAGCCCTGCTCACGATTCCGACGACCGTGCTCCAACTCGTGTCCGTCGCCGAGCCGTGGCGGACGATCGGCGACGTACTCGATTGGGTCATCTGGCTGGCGTTCCTCGCCGAGCTGATAGTGATGCTGGCCGTCGTGCCGAACCGTGGACGCTATCTCTTTAGCCATCCGCTCGAAGTCGGCATCGTCGCTCTGACTCCACCGTTCTTCTTGGCTGCGATGCAGAGCATCCGTCTCCTGCGCCTCCTGCGCCTTCTTCGCCTGCTCCGCCTGCGAGGGTCATCCAGCGCCCTGTTCTCGACCGAAGGCGTGCGCTTCGCGGCAGCCGTCGCGCTGTTGACGGCGGTGGGCGGCGGCGGGGCGTTCGCGGCGGTGGAGCACGTCTCCTACGGCAACGGCGTGTATTGGGCGATCAGCACAATGGCGACCGTCGGGTCTCTCACTCCGCATACGGCTGTCGGCAAGATCATCGCCGTGGTCGTGATGCTCGTAGGTATCGGGGCGGCCACGCTTGTGATTGGAGCGGTCGCGCAACGCTTCTTTGCGCAGACGGTCGAGCACGTCGAGCTGACTGAGGATGACTTGCTCGTGCAGGTACGCGACATCTCGCAGCGCCTGCAATCGTTGGAGCGGACGCTCTCGAACCGACGGAGCTAGCAGGCGTCAGGCGGGTAGGCCCGCAGGGGCGGTTGGGCGCTGTGCGTCTATCTTGGCGAGGTCGCCCCGCACTTCTGCGATCAGGTCGGCGATGGTGCTTCGGTAGTGCGCCAGCGCCAGATCGAGGCGGAAGTCGAAGTTCGCCGACAGTCCCGGCCCGTAGTGGATGGTCGTGGGCTTCTGGCGGTTAGAGACGGAGAACGTCGTTGAGCCCTCGCTGTCGGAGTGCTCGAAGCCGATCAGCTTTGCGAACAGACACTCGCGGGTCTGTTTTGCCCCTTGGAAGATGACGCGCTTGTTCGTGATGAACACCGTGCCGGTGTCGATCGCCGTTGGTGTGGGCGTTCCTTGCTCGTAATGGCCGCGCGTCTGACCCACGCGGTATCGCACGGAGCGCCCGTGGACGCTGCCAATCGGGATCGAGACCCCTTGCGACGCCCCCTTGTACGTGCCCCTGCCTCGGCGATCCTCGATCAGGCTGGCGCCAGTCACGGAGTAGAACAGGGCCTCGTCCGGCCCGAGCATGATCTCGGCCTCCCTGCTGCCGCTGAACTTCTCCGCGAGTTCCAGGTATCGCGCGTACCCGTCACGCTCCACCTGCCACTGCGTCAGCGCCTGCTGGTATGCCTCTGCGGCCTTCTTTGCTCGGTGTCCCTCGAACATGCTCTCGTCCCTTCCGCGTACTGAGGGCTTGAATCTACACGAGCAAGACGCGCGTGGAGGTCGGGAATCAATGAGGCTGGCGAGGAAGCGTCGCGGCAGCATGTAGCCGGCGGCAGCGATCATTCGCGCCCGCAAGCCAGTCGAGCGGGGTACGCTGCGCAGTCGTGTCATTGACGAGCGCTGAGGTAATCGCAGGTCTCCAGCGGACACCCCTGCTGTCGATCCGCGAGACGCGCGCCGCACTCGACGCCGACCGCGCCGCGCACGGCGTCTACGCATGGTGGCTCAGCAACCCCGAGGCCCTACCGGGCGTCCCGACGACGCCCCACCGGACCGAGCCGGTGGGCTTGGTGTACGTCGGGATCGCGCCTGGCACGGCCACCTCGAATCGCTCTCTTTACAAACGCTTTGGCGACCACACCCGAGAAGCCGGACGCTCGACGCTCCGCTACGGGCTCGCGTCATTCCTGTTTGAGCAAGAAGGCTGGAGGCTCCGCTGGAGGACAGACCGCCCCTTGCTCGCCAAGCCCTACGACCACGCACTTACGGCATGGATGGAGACCAATCTGCGTGTCCAATGGGTTCGCCGACCCCAGCCGTTGTCCATCGAGCCCGTGATCGTCCGCGACATGCTCCCGCCGCTGAACCGCGACCACAACCAGGCGCACCCGTTCTACGAAGCCGTCGGCAAATCCCGAGAGCGTTTCCGCGAAGCCGCGCAGGCCGAAGGTCAGCGGGCATGAGCGATTCAGGAGAGCGCGATGACGGCGTGAAGCATCTGACCGTGCAGAACTGGCTCGACCCCGACGAGACCGGCCGAGCTTTTGGAGAAGTCAACCTCGCCACCGGCGAGCGCCGCGCCGCCAGCGGCGACGGCTGGGCCGAGCAGTTCCTCGCCGTCGAGCTCCACAACGAAGTGCCCGCCGCGATTCGGGAGATGTGGGAGGTCGCCCGTGGCCTGGCGCTCTATGGCTGGCTCTACTACCCGCTGTACGCGCTCGCAGAACACCAGCTGCGGCGCGTCGCGGACGCGGCGGTCCTACATCGCTATCGGCAGGCTGACGGCCCTCCGAACAAGAAGCCTGATCCCGACGATGGACAGCCGACTTGGCCGAGCTTCAAGAGGCGCGTGGACTGGCTGATCGAGAACGGAGTCATCGCCGCGGATAAGCGCCATCGGTGGGACGCAATCCGAGAGCTGCGTAATGAGACCACCCACGCGAGCATCCGACATCTCGTGATGCCAGTAGATGTCCTGCGTGTCCTTGATCTGCTCGCCGTTGAGATCGGCGCTCTGTTCGCTGCTTAGACGCCTATCGGCGCGGTTGCTTGGCGAGCCAGTCATCGAGCATGGGGCGCGTGAACCGGATGTGCCGTCCTACCCGGTGGCAAGGTAGGCGACCAGCTCGCACGGCCTCGTAGACCCAGCTCGTCTTGACGTTGAGATACCAAGCGGCCTGCTCCGGGCGCAGAAGTCGATCTTCCGACAGCGCGGTCGGTGGGTTCGCTGCTGATTGTGCCTGCATACCCCATACAGACCCGCAAGGCCGGGGAGCGGCCAACGGATTTGACGCCTGCTCGTGTTTGGCGTCAGGCGCCGGGCATGGGCGGGCCTGTCGTGGGCGTGACTACCCTGGGATCAATGGTCACGAGCCCCGAACGACGGCTAGGAAGGTGCTGGTGCTGCGGCCGTTCCGATCAACGTCTCACCGAGGAGCACATCCTGGCGGTGAGCATCGGAGGCACGCTCGTCACATACCGATTCTGCGAAGCGTGCAACGGCGCGGGGGGCCGGATCGAGCAGCTTCTCGCACAGTATCCAGACGTACAGGAGCGCATCGGACGCTATGCCATCCCAAATCGCAGGGGCGACGCGCAGCGGCCCCACCGCGAAGTCACCTACGCCGACGGCAACCGCGGCCACATGGAGTTCACGCCCGAAGGCCCCAAGCCGACAGACATCTTTCCTCGCGCCCTCGCTCAACCCGACGGCGGGCCAGCCGTGTACGAGGTCCCGGAGGAGAGCATCGAGGCGTTCCGGGCGACACGGAAAGCGAAGGGAAAGACCGTTGAGGTAGTCGGGCGCCGGCGGGCCAGCTACACGGGGGGCACGACACGCTACGGACTCGGCCCGGCGACGGTTGGGCTGTGGGCTCGATTCGCAGCGAAGGTCGCGCTGGGAACCATCAGCCTGCTTGACGTGGACGACGAATGGCTGGACACGGCCGGAGCCAACAGCCTGCGCGCCCTGTTTCTGGACGATGCCCAACCGCCTTATCCGATCGGCGTGTTCCCGTCAGAGCTCGATGAGGAGCATCCGCTTACGGCGATGCTGCAACCCCCCGAGCATCTTCTCTGGCTACAGCCCCGGCCGGAGGGCGGCTCAACGCTCGGCATGGTGCTCTTTGCCGACCTTCAATTCTCGATCGCCATAACCGATCTGGCCTGCCCGCCCGATCACCCCACATGGCATGTACGCCCAGGGCAGCCGCCGCCGCGACGCGAGGCGTTCTCGGCCGTGACTGGCCGCCTGCTCGAACGCTTGCAAGCGTCCGATGCAAGCGGCCGGTGGAGCGAGCCACAGCAACGATCTGGCTAGTGCAGCGTTCCCGAAGTGGCTTGCCGCTTCGCGGCTTTGGTGCAGGTCGCGATCATGCGGCCTGCGCTGCGCTGATCGCGTACGGCACGATTTCGGTCAGGTCGCGCAGCACCGTGGTTCCAAATCGAGCCTCCAGATCAGTTCTTTCGACGAAGTCGGTCCAGACGCGCTCGGTGACGACGACGTCGCAGTACACGATTGCCCGCGAGAGGGCGCTGAGATCATTCAGGTCGTTCTCCTCCCACGGCTTGGGCGATGCCTCGTGCCGCAACCGACGAAGTTCGAGGTGGACGGCCATCATCGGAGTCAGCTGGATCAGCCGTTCCATTCCGGTTTGCCCGCTGTCGAAGACATAGCCCCAATGGAGACCAGCCGCGTTGAGTGCCGCAGTGATCCCTTTCTCGAACTCGCCGAAGACCTCGACCGAGGTAGCACGCCGATTCTTGTCGCCGCGGTGGTAGCTGTTCGGACGGCGAACGGTTCGCATCCGCTCCTGTTCTCCTGCGAATGCCTTCGCGACTGCTCGGCCAGCTTCCGGGTCGTAGTTGGGCGCTTGGAATCCGGGCGGCGCTCCGACGAGCGCCGCGAACTCAAGGACTTCGTTAGCCCACTTTTTGATGGGCTCCCGTACCTCGTCGGGCACCTCCGGCGGTGGCCTGTAATCGATCGCGTTCCGACCGAAGGCGTGGTTGAGACCTTTACCAAACGCCTGCGCAGACCTCGGCACTGCCGGCCGCCCGAACATCACCGAAAGCGAGCGGTCGATCTCCGCCTCGTACAGACAACGATGATTCCCGATCGTGTGCCACCGTGAGAGTTCGACCATCGTCTCCGCAAGCGCCACACGCGACTCCCAATCCGTCCGGTGGTGGACCTCCATAACGTGCTCCACGGACAGCGGCAACGACACCCAGCCGTGCTCCACGGCCTCCCGCAGCACCAGCAGAGCGTCGTGGAAGCGGTTGCCGTCCCGATGGCCTACGCGGGCCTTCAGGAGACCAATCCAGTCCTTCTGATCCAAGTAGACGCGGAGCACGAGTTACAAAGTAGCCCGACCGGCGGCCGACATCGCTGCGGAAGCGGTGGTTGCGCGCTCGCGTGCCCGGAAGAAAGCCACTTCGGGAACCGCTGCACTAGCCAGGCATCCCGAACGACTGAGATCATCGGCTTCTTATGTCGATCCAAGACACCCCCGATGTCATGGCAGCGGCCTCACTTTTCGGCACCGGCGTTCGTACATCGCAGGAGCCGAAGGGACACAGCGAGTCCGACTATGCGTTCCTTGATAGGTCGGCTCGCGTCCCGTCTGAGCGCGTCCGCGTGCTGCTGGACGAGTGGTACTCCCAGCTTCCGATCGAGGCCCGTGCAAGCATCCGAGTCCGCTTCGCCGACGCCGATGCGGGACACCACCTCGGCGCTCTATGGGAAGCTCTACCTGCACGAGACCTTCCGCCGGCTCGGATGTGAGGTCGATCTCGACATCGGCCGCGAGGACCCTGACCATCCTCGACCTGACTTCCTGCTCGCACAGGGCGGCGTCCGCTTCTTCCTAGAGGCGACCGCCGCGCTCGGCGCGAGCGTACTCGGAGATCAGTCGAGCCAAGCGCGCGCAGCTGCACTCAAGGAAGCGATCGAACGGGTGAAAGCGCCCAACTTCTTCGTTGGCGTGGATGTCAGTGCGTGTGGCGAGCACACACCTGGACGCCGAGAGGTCACAGCTCCGATCCAGCAGTGGCTCGACGGTCTGGACCCCGACGCGGTGATCGCCGAATCTGCGACGACCGGGGACTTTCCTCGGAAGGTTCTGAGCTTCGACGGATGGGAGGTCGAGCTCAATGCGTTCCCCGTCAGCCCCGAGCACCGCGACAGCCCCGACCATCAAGTGATCGGCAGCTATTCCGAGGGCTTCGCCGCCCTCGATGACGCGGCTCCGCTACGCCGAAAGCTCAAGCGAAAGGCCGGGCGCTACGGCGCGCTCGAACTGCCCTACGTCGTCGCGCTGCTTTGTGCCGGCGATTTTGCCGACGACAAGGACATCGTTGATGCCCTCCTCGGCACCACCGCGATCCAGTTCAACCCGAGCACCCTGGCGACTCGAACCATCCGTCAACCCGACGGCTTCTGGCACGGACCGAACGGTCCGCAGAACACCAGCGTCTCCGCCGCCGTAACCGTCCCGCAGCTCTCGTCGTGGTCGATCATCGCCGTGGAGCCCACCGTTTGGCTCAATCCCTGGGCCGCCCGCCCGCTCACCGCCGCGCTGCCCTGGCGTACGCACCACATCGCAAAGGACGGTCACATCAACACTAGCGAGGCCACCCGCACTCCGGCCGATCTGTTCGAGTTGCCCCAGCTCTGGCCGTTCCACGAGTAGCCGCAAAGAGGACTCGCGCTGTCGCCCAAGGAGGCCCGGTGCCCACGCCGCGCCCCCGGAGCGGCCCTCTGGAGAAATCCGTAGAGAAATCTGAGAGCCCCGCCGCACCCCCTGGTACACTCAAAAAGGTTCGATTTGCGGGGCTTTTTTTGAGGCCCGAGGCGAGAATCAGACCCCCGGATGGGGGATTATGATTCCGCTGCTCTAACCAGCTGAGCTACTCCGGCCCGGATGACGCAGGAGTGTAGCCGCAGCACCGCCGTCGATCGGTCGTCGCTAGCCTCGTTGCGCCATGGCGCCACCCACCTTGCTCGCAGTGCCCAATGTCTCGGAGGGACGTGATCTAGCGACGATCGACGCGATCGGAGCCGCTTTCGCCCACGGGGCCTCGGAGCGTGTGCGGCTACTGGATGTGCACTCAGACGGCGACCACCACCGCTCGGTGTTCACCGTCGCTGCCCCGCAAGGCGAGCTCGCTGACGCCTTGCTGCGTGCCGCTCAGGTAGCGGTGGAGCGGATCGACGTGGTCTCCCGCGCAGCGCAGCCCGACTCAGCTGAGGTAGGACAGCACCCGCACGTCGGCGCCATCGACGTCGCTCCAGTCGTCTACCTCGAGCCGACGACCAGAGGCGCAGCATGTGCCGAGGCGCTCGTCGTCGCCGACCGGATCGGCGCGCAGCTCGACGTGCCCGTGTTCCTATACGGCGAGCTCTCCGGCGAGGACGCCCAGTCGGCCAGGACGCGCGCTCAGCTGCGCCGCGGCGGTGTCACCGGGCTGTCCGCGCGCATCGCAGGCGGGGATGACCGCATCGCACCCGACTTCGGTCCCCCGACGATGCATCCAAGTGCCGGTGCCACACTCGTTGCCGCCCGGCCGCCGCTAGTGGCGTTCAACTTGCAGCTCGCACCACCCGCAGGCGTTGGGGATGCGCATCGCATCGCCGCGCTCATCCGCGAGCACGGGACCTCCGGGCTGCCCGGCGTACGCGCGATTGGCATTCAGCTGGCCGGCGGCGTAGCCCAGGTTTCGACGAACGTCGAGCGCCCGTTCGATGTGTCGCTGGCGATGGTCGTCGAGGCCGTCCGCGTCCATGCCCAGGTCGCCAGCGCAGAGCTCGTCGGGCTCGCACCAGGCGTCGCGTTCGACGGTTTTCCCCAGGACATCCCCATCCCGGGCTTCGATCCCGCACGCCACTTGATCGAGAACGCACTAGGCTGCTAGTCATGGCCCAGACCAGGCGCAAACGTCAAACCAAGCACCGCGGCAACGCTGCCGGGGTCATCGAGTCGCGCGGGCGTACCGGGCGCAAGCCCACCGCCGCCGAGAAGACCGGCGATCCACGCGAGCGCGCGAAAGAGAAGGAAAAGCTGCTCGACAAGCGCGACCGCCCACCGACGTGGGGCGGGGCGTTCCTCAAGGCCATGATCGCCGCCATCGTGCTGCTGCTCGTCGTGATCCTTCTGCTCAAGCAGTCAAACCAGGCCATTGCGCTGTTCCCTGTAGTACTCGTCATGTACACGGTCGTCAGCTACTACAGCGACAAATGGATGTATGACCGTCGCATGCGCAAGAAAGCACAGGCGCGCGAGGGAGCAGCTTCGCGATGAGCGGGCTGGACGTGCGGTCGTTCACCGTCGGCCCCGTGCAGGAGAACTCATACATCGTGCGCGCCAACAGCGACGCGAAAAGCGCACTGCTGATCGACCCGGGAGACGAACCCGAGCGCCTGTCGCAGGCGATCGACGATCTCGGCGTCAAGATCGACGCGATCCTCATCACCCACTGTCACTTCGATCACATCGGCGCCGTCGCACCACTCGCGCGCGAGACCGGTGCCCCCGTCTACTGCCCCGAGATCGAGCGGCCGCTGCTCACCGACATCATGAGCTGGGTGCCCCCGGGGTTCGGGCCGTTCGAGAGCTATGAGCCCGAGCACACCGTCAGCGGTGGCGAGCACCTGAGCCTCGCCGGCCTCGACGTCGACGTGATCTTCACTCCAGGTCACAGCCCCGGACACGTCACCTACGCGATCGGATCGCCCGCCCACCCCGCGCTGCTCTCGGGCGACGTCCTCTTTCAGGGGTCCGTCGGCCGCGTCGATCTTCCCGGTGGCGATTGGCCCACGCTCGAGCGCTCCATCGCCGGCCTAATCCAGGGATATCCGCCGCAGACCGTTGTCTACCCCGGGCACATGGGTGTCACCACGCTCGGGCGCGAGCGCGACACCAACCCGTTCCTCAGCGAGCTGCGTGTGCCCGTTCCTCGCGAGCACCCAGCCGACTCGCCGGCAGCCTGAACTTGAGCGCAGCCAAGATCAAAGCGCCACGCGGCACCTACGACGTGCTCGGCGAGCAGGCCGCCGCACGCACCCACCTGGAGGCGAAGGCCCGCTCGATCCTCGAGGGCGCCGGCTACGAGCGGATCGAGACGCCCACGTTCGAGGCCACCGAGCTGTTCGCCCGCGGCGTTGGCGAGTCGACCGACATCGTCCGCAAGGAGATGTTCACCTTCGAGGATCAGGCCGGCCGCTCACTCACGCTGCGACCCGAGGGCACCGCGCCCGTCTGCAGGGCCTATGTCGAGCACGGCATGCACAAGCGCCGCCAGCCCGTGAAGCTGTGGTACCTGTCCAGCTTCTTTCGCCACGAGCGCGCCCAGGCCGGCCGCTTCCGGCAGTTCTGGCAGGTCGGCGCCGAGGCGATCGGCTCCGAGGACCCCGCCGTAGATGCCGAGTCGATCGCGCTGCTGACCGCGCTGCTCGCCGAGATGGGCGTCCGCGGGCTCAGGCTGCGCCTGTCCAGTCTCGGAAGCATCGACAGCAGACGCGAGTATCGCGAGCGGCTAAAGGCGCATTTGCGCGCCAACGAAGCCAGCCTCTCAGAGGACGTCAGGAGCAGGATCGAGCTCAACCCCCTGCGAGCGTTCGACTCCGAAGATGCCGGTACCCAGCGGGTCATGCAAAGCGCGCCGCTGTTGCTCGAGCATCTCGACGAGGGGGATCTCCAGCACTTCTCGCATGTGCGCGAGCTGCTCGACGTCGCCGGCATCGTCTACGAAGTCGACCCAACGCTCGTGCGCGGGCTCGACTACTACACGCGAACCGTGTTCGAGTTCACCTCCGACGCCCTCGGCGCGCAGAGCGGCGTGGGGGGAGGGGGACGCTACGACGGCCTCGTTGCCCAGCTCGGCGGACCACACACACCCGGCATGGGCTGGGCGGCCGGGGTGGAGCGGATCATGCTCGCCGGCGAGGCAGGCGGCGCCGGTGCACAACCCCTCCCACCCGCCCCCGTGGAGCTGTTCCTGGCGCTCGACGGCAACGACGATCAGCTCCGCACGAGCGCGTTTGGCCTGCTCAGCCAGGCCCGCTCGGCTGGGCTCTCCGCGCAGATGGATCTCGGTGGACGCTCGCTAAAGGGGCAGCTAGGCCACGCAAACGCGCTTGGAGCGCGTTACGTAGCAATCGTCGGATCCGGGCAAACCACGCTCAAGGACATGCAGGGCGGCCGGCAGGAGACACTGCCCCCCGACGCGGTCGTGCATGCCGTATTGCGCGGCCATCACGCCATCTGAGCCGCCCTCCGCGCCGACGTCGATGCCGGCCTGAAGCGTCCAAGGCAAATCTCGCCGTTCAACTTTTCCCGCACACGTGCCGAAGTAGGAGGCGATGGCGCAGCTATCCCGTCCCTTCCAGATTGCCCTCGTAGCCGCTGCAGCGCTCATCGGCGTGCTGCTGTTCACCGTCACGCGCTCCTCCAACAGCGCCACCAGCGGCTCCACGCCGGCCGTGTCCGCCACCGCCCCCGCGACCACCGTCACAGCCAAGGCACAAGGCTCCGCGTCAAAAGGCGCCGGTGCCTCCACCCACGGCTCAGGCAACAGTCTCGGCGGGCTCTCCCACGCAATCAACCGAGCACACCACGCCGCCGCGGTCTCACAGCAAAACGAAAAACATCTCGCTGAAAAATCCGCTCAGGCATCGAACGAAACAACGCCAACCCAAACCTCCAGCGCCGCGACGCATGCGCCCGCCGCATCCGCCACCGCTGCCACTCCCACCACCAGCTCTCCAACTAAAACCTCCACCAGCGCACCCAATAGCACCTCCCACAAGAGCAAAAGTGCGTCTGGCTCCGCCATCCCCAGCGGCCAACAGACCGTCGAAGCCGATCTTGCCCAGGGCAATGTCGTCGTGCTTCTGTTCTGGAACCCCTCAGGCACCGACGACGCCGCCGTGCACAGCGCAGTGCAGACGCTCGCGCACGGCCACCATGGAGTTGCCGTGCAGGACGCCACCGCCAGCCAGGTCGCGAACTTCGGCTCGATCACACGCGGCATCCAGCTCTACGCCACGCCCACCATCCTCATCATCAACAAGCAAGGCAAGACACTTGTGTTGACCGGCGTGCAGGACGCGTTCTCGATCGAACAGGCGATCACCGAAGCCCGCAGCTCCTAGCCGAAGCCCGCAGCCCCTGGCCTTACACTCGCTCGGGTGAGTATCGCCGCCGAGCAGCTGAGCAGCCATCTCGAACGCCCCATCGGACGCGGGCACACGCCCGCGAACGCCCACACAGGCGCTGCCGGCGGGGCAGCATGCGGAGACCTGATCCGCATCTCAATCGCGCTTGACCCCAACAGCCCATACGGGCTCATCCAAGACGCCGGCTTTGACGCCAGCGGCTGCGGCGCCACCGTCGCCGCCGGTAGCGCCGCCGTGAGCCTGCTGCGCGGCACACCGCTACTCAGCGCCGCCCAGCTCGGCGCCGAGCAGATCGCACAGGAGCTCGGAGGGCTGAGCGTCGCCAAGCGCCACGCCGCGGAGCTCGCCGCCGATGCACTCCACCGCGCCCTCGGTGGCGCCGCCCGCAGCGCGGGCCTCGCACCGGTCGCGGGACGAACGCTCGTCGCGATGAGCGGCGGCGTCGACAGCGCCGTCGCGGCACTGCTCGTCGCACAAAACGGCAGCGAGGCTGTTGGCGTGACGCTCGAGCTGTGGTCGGACCCAGACAACGACGGCGATCTCAGCTGCTGCTCCGCCCAGGCAGTCCGCAGCGCACGCGAGCTCGCACACGAGCTTGGAATGCCGCACTTCTCAATCGACCTGCGCGCCGAGTTTCGCGCCGGCGTCGTCGACGGCTGGCTTTCAGACCACGCCGAGGGCCTCACCCCCAACCCGTGTGTGCGCTGCAACGGCAACGTCCGCCTCGACGCCATGCTCGAGCTCGCCAGCCGACTCGGGTCAGAGACGCTCGCCACCGGCCACTACGCGCGCGTCGTGAACCAGCCATCCGCTGGCCGTGAAGCAGCCACCGACCCGCCCGCCCCCCTGCTCAGGACCGCAATCGACATCGCCAAGGATCAGAGCTACGTGCTCTCCGCGCTTGACCCCGCGTCGCTCGCCCGAATGCGCTTCCCGCTCGGAGACATGCACAAGCAACAGGTCCGCCAGATCGCCGAGCGTGCAGGACTGGATGTCGCGCGTAAACGCGACTCCCAGGACCTGTGCTTCCTCGCCGGCACACGCCACGGCGACTTTCTCGAGCGCCACGGCGGACTCGCCACCCGCCCGGGGCCGATCCTCGACATGCACGGAACGGTGCTCGGCGAGCACTCCGGTGCGCACCGCTACACCGTCGGTCAGCGCCACGGACTCGGCATCTCCGCACCCGAGCCGATGTACGTGCTCAGCACCGATACCCACTCAAACGCGGTCACCGTCGGTCCGCGCCACGAGCTGCTCGCCGACAGAGTCACAGTGCGCGAGGCCACGCTTCACCGTCACGCTCGCAACGTCGACGGCGTGCGCGTGCGCGCCCACGGCAGACGCTTCGCCTGTCATCTGCCCGGCGAGCTCGCCGCCGGACACCACGACCGCCTGGCCGTCGCGCTCGACGAGCCAGCCGAGCGAACCGCCCCCGGGCAGTTCGCATGCCTGTACTCCGGCGATCTGGTCGTCGGCTACGGCACGATCACCACCGGCGACGCCCCCTAAGATCAACCAGCTGATGACCTCTGATGAGATCCGCGAGCGCTACCTGAGCTTCTTCGAGGAGCGCGGGCACAAGCGCATTCCCTCAGCGTCGCTCGTGCCCTCCGCGCATGACCCCTCGGCGCTCTTGACCGTCGCCGGCATGCACCCGCTGAAGCCGTACTTCCTCGGGCAGGAGCGCCCACCCGCACCGCGCCTGACCGACTGCCAGAAGGTCTTTCGCACGGTCGACATCGACAACGTCGGTAACAGCTCCAGGCATCTCACCTTCTTCGAGATGCTCGGCAACTTCTCGTTCGGTGACTACTTCAAGCACGAGGCCATCGAGTTCGCCTGGGAGCTCTCGCGCGAGGTGTTCGGCTTCGCCGAGGGCGACATCTGGGTGACCGTGTTCGAGGGCGACGACGGGCTCGGGCTCGGCTCCGACCAAGAGGCCATCGACCGCTGGCTCCAGGTCGGTGTGCCGCGCGAGCGGATCGTCGAATGCCCGCGCTCTGAGAACTTCTGGCAGGCCGGGCCAACCGGCCCATGCGGCCCATGCTCGGAGCTCTACATCGACCGCGGCGTCCAGTACGGCGCGCCCGATGACCTGCCTGGAGGCGAGAACGAGCGCTTCCTGGAGTACTGGAACCTCGTGTTCATGCAGTACGACCAGCAGCCCGCGTCCGACGAGCCAGGCACCGTGCTGAAGCCGCTGCCCGCCAACAACATCGACACCGGCCTCGGCCTGAACCGCATGGCGGCGATCCTCCAGGGCAAGCAATCGGTGTTCGAGACCGACCAGTTCCAGCCGCTCATCGAGCTCGGCGAGCAGCTCTCCGGATGCCGCTACGGCAACGAGCTTCGACAGCGACCGCTCCCTGCGGATCCTCGCCGACCACACCCGCGCGATGACCTTCCTCACCGCCGACGGAGTGGTGCCCTCCAACGAGGATCGCGGCTATGTGCTGCGCCGCGTGATGCGCCGCGCGATCCAGCAAGGGCTCGCGCTGGAGCTCGAGCCGGGCTTCCTCACGCGCTACTCCGCGCGCGTGCGCGAGATCATGGGTAGCGCCTACCCGGAGCTGCAGCGAGCAGGCGGAGGTAACCGACATGTGGCTCGCCGCCGAGGAGGAGAGCTTCGGGCGCACGCTCGCCCAGGGCATGGAGATGCTGCAGGACCAGATCGAGCAGGCGCGCGCAGCCGGTCGCTCCTCCGTGCCCGCGCTCGAGGTCTTCACGCTGCACGACACCCACGGCTTTCCCCATGAGATGACCCGCGAGCTACTCGCCGAAGCAGACCTTTCGATCGAGGGTGATTTCGAAGAGCTGATGGAGGAACAGCGCGAGCGGGGGAGAGGTGGTGCGGGACGCACCGCTGTGAAAGCGGACGCTGGTGCGATCGGGGCGCTCGACGGCGGGCCCGCCACTCGCTTCACCGGATACGAGACCGAGATACAGCCCACAACCGTGCTCGCCATCCGCCCGCTCGACGCGCTTGATGGAGCTAACGGCAACGGCGGTGGAAATGGCGCAGCGCCGACCCGCCTGCTCGTCAAGCTCGCCGAGTCGCCGTTCTACGCCGCCGGCGGAGGTCAGGTCTCAGACGTCGGCACGATCGAGTGTGAGCACGGCGACTGTCGCGCGCGCGTCGAGAACGTCCTCTTCCTCGGCGAGGACCGCGTGCCGGAGGTCGTTGTCGAGGCCGGCACGCTCGCGGTCGGCGAGCAGGTACTCGCGCGCGTCGATCACCTCGCGCGGCACAAGACCGAGTGCAACCACACCGCCACCCACCTGCTGCAAGCCGCGCTGCGCGAGCGTGTCGGTAGCCACGTGCGCCAGGCCGGCTCCTATGTCGGCCCGGACAAGCTGCGCTTCGACTTCAGCCACGGCCAGGCACTCAGCGCCGAGGAGCTACGCGACGTCGAGGACCAGGTGAACGCGTGGATCGCCCGCAACGACCCCGTGCATGCGATCACCACCACGCTCGACGAGGCCAAGCAGCTCGGCGCGATGGCGCTGTTCGGCGAGAAGTACGGCGAGGTGGTGCGCATGGTCGAGGTCGGCGAGGGTCGAGTACTCGCGCGAGCTGTGCGGTGGCACCCACGTGCGCTCAACCGCCGAGATCGGTGCCTTCCGGATCCTCCACGAGACCTCGAGCTCCGCCAACGTCAGACGCATCGAGGCCATCACCGGCCCAGTCGGCGGTCGAGCTGCTGCGCGAGCACGACCGTCTGCTCAAGGAGATCACCGCGCAGCTACGCACGCGTCCCGAGGACGCACCAGCCGCCGTCGCAACCCTCGCCACCGAGCGCAAACGACTCGAGAAAGCGCTCAAGGAGGGCGTCGGGTCGAGCGGCGGCGCCGGCGAGCGCTCGA
Source organism: uncultured Solirubrobacteraceae bacterium (assembly GCA_963752865.1). GTDB lineage: Bacteria > Actinomycetota > Thermoleophilia > Solirubrobacterales > Solirubrobacteraceae > Palsa-744. The sequence goes on along the minus strand of CAVVZU010000002.1, from coordinate 2,542,905 downwards.
CATCGACTCGCTCGCCGCCATCGCCAGTGAGGTGGGCGGCGCGACCGTCCTCACCGCGGCCGTGGAGGTGCCCGACGCCAAGGCGCTGCTCGACGCGGTCGACCGCCTCAAGGGCCGTTTGTCAGACGCCGCCATCCTGCTCGGAACCGCCGCTGACGGGCGCGTGCACCTCGTCGCGAGCGTTGCTCCCGCGCTGGTCGAGCGCGGCGTCAAGGCAGGTGCCGTCGTCAAGGTGGCCGCCGAGATCGCCGGCGGTGGCGGCGGCGGCCGCGACACGATGGCACAGGCCGGTGGACGCGACCCCGAGCGGCTCGGCGAGGCGATCGAGGCCGGGCGTGCGGCGATCGAGGCGGCCCTCTCCAGTTGATGCGCGTGCTCGCGCTCGACTACGGAAGCGCACGCTGCGGCTGTGCGCTCAGCGACCCCAGCGGCACGATCGTCACGCCGATCGAGGTCGTCTCCCGGCCTGCCACCAAGCGTGGCTTCGCGCGCCTGCGCGAGCTCGTGCGCGAACGCGAGGTCGAGCGCGTGATCGTCGGCTTGCCGCTGTCACTCGCCGGGACAGACACCGAGCAGACACGTGAGACACGAGCCTTCGCCAACGAGCTCTCGCAGCGCCTCGGCGAGGGCATCCCCGTGGAGATGCACGACGAGCGCTTCACCACCCGTATCGCCCAGCGGATCGACGGAGCGGACGGAAAGGGCGCCCGCTTCAAAACCGGTCAAGACTCCAGAGCCGCCGCCCACCTGCTGGAGAGCTGGCTCGCCTCCAAGTCGCGTTAGGGTTCCAGGTCCTTGGCCCGCGGCGATCGATCACGTTCAGGAGCAGAGCGCACCGCGGCGGATCGCGAGCGCGATCGCCGGGAGCGCGCACGCCGGCGCGGCCTCGGCCAACCCGCCAACGCGGTTGACCAGCAGCACGACGTGCACCCGCACGAGCCGTCCGTCACACCCACGCCCCAGCCCGAGCTTCAGCAAGAGCCCGTGCCGCCACCAACGCCGCCCTCGCCGGAGCCACTCCCCGATCAGCCCATATCTCCGCCGCCGGAGCCCACGCTGCTGCCCAGCGAGGTGTCGCTGCCGCAAGCGCCCGCGCAGGCGTCCGAGCCGCAGATGTCACCGCCGTTGCCACCACCACCAGCGCCGACAGCGCGGCCTGGCCTGCCGGAGCACTCAGCCGCGGCTCTGCCGCGGCGCAAAGGACGACGCTCGCTGCTCGCACGCCTGGCGGCGGTGCTCGCGCTCGCGGCCGTCGTGGCGGCGGTTGTGCTCGTGCTCCACTCGCGCGAATCCAAGCCAGTGGCAACGGTCGCCGCGCCGCCAGTTGTCAAGGTCCTCATCCCCGAGGGCAAGACACGCGCGCAGATCGCCCAGATCGCGGCCGCCGACGGTCTCAAGGGCGACTACCGCGTCGCCTCACGAAACTCGGCACAACTGAGCCCAGCAAGCTACGGGGCGCCCAAGGGCACCCCCGATCTTGAAGGCTTCCTGTTCCCCGCCACCTACGACATGAACCCGGGCGAGCCCGTCAGCCGGCTGGTCGAAGAGCAGCTCGTCGCATTTCGCGAAAACTTCGGCGCAACCGAGGTCGCACGCGCCAAAGCGCTGCACGTGACCCCATACCAGCTGTTGATCGTCGCTTCGATGGTCGAGCGCGAGGCACAGATCCCGGGGGACCGGCCGAAGATCGCCGCCGTCATCTACAACCGCCTGGCGCAAGGCATGCCGCTGGGCATCGACGCGAGCATCTACTACGCGGTCGAGCTCGCCACCGGAATAGCGACGTACACAAAGGAACTAACCGAAGCGCAGCTGCACATCAACTCCCCATACAACACCCGCACCCACGTTGGCCTGCCGCCAACGCCGATCTCAAATCCAGGCGTGGCCTCCATCGAAGCGGCAGCCCACCCCGCGCACGTCTCCTACCTGTACTACGTCGCCGGCGCAGACGGTTGCGGTGAGCAGGTGTTCTCCAACACGCTCGCCGAATTTGAAACAAACGCAGCCGCCTACAAGGCAGCTGTCGCACGCGCCGGCGGGCATCCGCCGACCTGCAAGCATAAGTAATGCCCCGTCTGGGCGTCCTCGGCTGGCCCGTCGCGCATAGCCGCTCGCCGGCAATCCACAACGCCGCGCTGGCCGCCCTGGGGATGGACGACTGGCGCTACCAGCTGCTGCCGGTCCCACCAGCGTTGTTCGACCAGACGACCCTCGCCCTCGCCCAGTCGGGCTTCCTCGGCGCAAACGTCACGATCCCGCACAAGCACGCGGCGCTGGCGCTCGCCACTCGAGCGAGCGAGACAGCACGCCAGATCGGAGCCGCCAACACGCTCACGTTCGCAGCCGACGGCACGATCGCGGCCGAGAACACCGATGCCCCCGGCCTGATCGCGGCGCTCGCCGGTCTGGCCGACATGCCAACCCATCCCCGCGTGCTGATCCTCGGCGCCGGTGGCAGTGCCCGCGCGGCGGCCTGGGCGCTACGCGAAGCTGGCGCGAGCAAGGTCTCGATCTGGAACCGAACGCCTGAGCGTGCCCGGGCGCTTGCAGACGACCTTGGTGTGCGGGCCGTGGCCGAGCCCGAGCCCGCCGACCTGCTCATCAACTGCACTTCCGTCGGGTTGCACGAGCAAGGCGTACAACGCTCGGCTACTGACAGTCAGGCGCTCAACCAACTCCGATTGACGTTCGATCAAGTCGGTAAGTACTCGTATGTCGCCGATTTCGTCTACCGCTCCGGATCCACGCCGCTGCTTGCGGCTGCCAAAGCCCATGGCGCGGGCACCGTCGACGGGCTGGAGATCCTCATCGCCCAAGGGGCCCTCAGCCTTGAATTGTGGACCGGCCGCAAGGCTCCGGTGGACGTCATGCGTCGCGCGGCCCGCGCACAAGAGGTGCCCTCACACTAGCCGCGAGCTCACGGAGCGCTCGCCATGAGCGAGCTCCCGCAGCAAGCAGGCCCGGACCTGCACGCCATCTTCGGGATGGACGCCGCGTCCACCGGGACGCACGAGCTCTCGGGGGCCGGCCTCGGGCTCGAGCAGCTGCCCGGTGCAGATGTTGAGTTCGAGACGATCGCCGGCGCCGACCCATACATCGAGGTCGAGCCCGCCGGCGGGCGCGAGCCCATGCTCGCCGCCGACGGATCGGTGAGCGGGCAGGGCAGCGTCACCGTGGACCGGGTCGAGGAGCGCGAAGGGGGGAGAGCTCGGAGGGCGGCACGGGCTCTGAAGAGGGCCTCTCAGGCATCACCAAGCCCTCGCGCCGTGGCTCTTCCCAGCGCTTCTTGACCGATGTGATCGTCGACATGGGGCTCGCCTCGCGCAAGCAGGTCGACGATGCGCTCGAGAGCTCGCGTATCTCCGGCACCACGCCAGAGCGCGCGCTGCTCGACAATGGCGTGCTCACCCAGGACGCGCTTGCGCGTGCCCTCGCCGAGCGCTACGGGCTCGACCACCTCGATCTGGGGGTGTTCACTGTTGACATGAGCGCCGCGAACCTCGTCTCAACGACGATCGCCAAGCGCTACCAGACCGTACCGGTCGCGTTCGCCGACAAGCGCACGCTGCTGGTGGCGATGGCCGACCCGTCGAACGTGCTCGCCGTCGACGACATCGCGATCATGACCGGGTACGAGATCCGTGTCGCGGTCGCACCCGCCGATGACATCACCAACCTGATCTCGCGCCTTGACCGCCTCGAAGACGTCGTCGGCGAGGGGGCCCACGTCGAAGAAGACGCCGAGGAAGGGGCGGAGGTCGTTGCCCTGCACGAGACCTCCGAAGACGCCCCCGTCATCAAGCTCGTCAACCAGATCGTCGCGCAGGCCGTCGAGCGCGGTGCCTCCGACATCCACCTCGCGCCCGACGGGCGCGAGCTGCGTGTGCGCTTCAGGGTCGATGGCGTCCTGCACGACATCACCACCGTCCAGCGCCGCATGGCCGCGGGGGTGATCTCGCGCATCAAGATCATGGCCGAGCTGAACATCGCCGAGAAGCGCCTGCCGCAGGACGGACGTGTGGGGCTCGTCGTCGATGGCCGCCACGTCGACCTGCGCGTGGTGACGCTCCCGAGCGTTCACGGCGAGGGTGCGGTCATGCGCGTGCTCGACAAGGCGTCGGTGGTGGTCGACCTCGACAAGCTCGGCATGGCCGATCCCGAGCGCGAACGCTTCGAACGCGCCTGCCGCGAGACACACGGCGCCGTGCTCGTGACCGGCCCCACGGGCTCGGGGAAGTCAACGACGCTGTATGCCGCCCTGCAGCTGGTCAACACCCCCGAGAAGAACATCATCACCGTCGAGGACCCCGTCGAGTACGAAATGGCCGGGCTCACCCAGGTCCAGGTCTCCAACAAGGTGGGGCTGACCTTCGCGGCGGGGCTGCGATCGATGGTGCGCGCCGACCCGGACATCATCATGGTCGGCGAGATCCGCGACCGCGAGACCGCGCAGATCGCGATCGAGTCCGCGCTCACCGGCCACCTGGTGCTCTCCACGCTGCACACCAACGATGCGCCCTCCGCGATCTCCCGGCTGATCGAGATGGGTATCGAGCCGTTCCTCGTCGCCTCCGCGCTCGACTGCGTGGTCGCCCAACGCCTCGCGCGCATGCTGTGCCCGAGCTGCAAGCGACGCACGATCATTCCCGCCAAGGTGCTGCAGGACCACGGCTACAGGGCGCGGATGGAGCTCGAGGCCTACGAGCCGGTCGGCTGTCGGCGCTGCGGCGGCAGCGGCTACCGCGGACGCCTGGGCCTGTATGAGGTCATGAAGATCACACCCGAGATCCAGGCGCTGTCGCTGGAACGCAAGCCGGCGGAGATGATCCGCGACGTGGCCGTCAGCCAGGGAATGACACGGATGCGCGACGACGGCCTGCAGAAGGTCAGGCAGGGACGCACATCCATGTCCGAGATCGCACGCGTCATCGGCACCGACTGAGCAGCCGCGCGGACGAACGCTCGAACGTTCGTCCAGCGGTGCGTGCCAGGGCGCGCAGGCGTCCACCCGGCGGCCGATGGGCGGACCTATGGACATCGATTTCGCAGACCTCCTGATGGAGGTCGTACACCGCCGGGCATCCGACCTACACCTCAGCTCGGGAGCGCACCCAACCGTACGCGTGCGCGGGAAACTCTCGCCGCTCGAGGACTACCCAAAGCTCTCGCCCACGGACACCCGCGAGATCGTCTACTCGATCCTTACCGGCGATCAGCGCCAGCGCCTGGAGACAGACTGGCAGCTGGACTTCGCCTACTCGATTCCCGGACACGCCCGCTTCCGTGTCAATGCCTACTACCAGCGTGGCGCGATCGGCGCGGCCTTCCGTCTGATCCCGTTTGGCATGACCTCAATCGACGAGCTCGGACTGCCCGCCGCCGTGCACGAGTTCACACGTCGCCCACGCGGTTTCGTGCTCGTCACCGGACCGACAGGCTCCGGGAAGTCCACCTCGCTCGCGGCGATGATCGACGAGATCAACGCCACCCGCGAGGAGCACATCATGACGATCGAGGACCCGATCGAGTTCCTGCACGGGCACAAGAAGTGCCTCGTCAACCAGCGCGAGCTGGGCTCCGACGCACAGAGCTTCGGCGACGCGCTGAAGGCCGCCCTGCGTCAGGACCCAGACGTGATCCTCGTCGGCGAGATGCGCGACCTCGACACGATCTCCACCGCCCTGACCGCGGCTGAGACCGGGCACCTCGTGTTCGCCACCCTGCACACCCAGGACGCCGCCCAGACGATCGACCGTGTCATCGACGTCTTCCCCGCCCACCAGCAGGGCCAGGTGCGCGTGCAGCTGTCGGTCGCCCTGCAGGGCATCATGACCCAGCAACTGCTTCCCACCGCCGATGGCTCCGGACGAGTGGTCGCCTGTGAGGTGCTGGTTCCCAACCCCGCGATCCGCAACCTCATCCGCGAGGGCAAGACCCACCAGATCTACTCCGTGCTGCAGACCAGCTCAGCCTCGGGCATGCAGACGATGGACACCTCGCTGGCCTCGCTCGTGCGCGCGGGCAAGATCACACAGAAGCTCGCCGAAGCGCGCTCGTCCACCCCCGAGGAGCTCAGGCGCCTGATGGGGGCGCCCTCGCTGGCGGCGGCATAGGCACTCGACATGAGCACCTATGTCTTCAAGGCCCTCGATGTCGCCGGCGGCAAGGCCCGCGGCGAGGTCGAGGCCGACTCCAAGCAGGCGGTCGCAGATCAGCTCAAGCAGCGCGGGCTGATCGTCCTCGACATCGCCGACAAGCACTCCTCGCGCAACATCGAGCTGGAATTCTTCAAGAGCGTCAAGCCGACCGAGCTCGCGATCTTCGCCCGCCAGCTCTCGACGATGATCTCCTCCGGGATGAGCATCCTGCGCGCCCTGTATGTGCTCGAGGAGCAGACGGAGAGCAAGTACCTGACGGAAACGATCGTCGCTGTACGCAAGGACGTCGAGGCTGGTCTGCCGCTGAGCGACGCGATGGCACGTCATCCCAAGGTGTTCAACCCGCTGTTCGTCGCAATGACACAGGCGGGTGAGGCCGGAGGTGTGCTCGAGGACGCGCTCGTGCGAGTGGCCGATCAGCTACAGAAGGATGCCGCGCTGCGCAAACAGGTGAAATCGGCGATGGTCTATCCGACGCTCGTGGTCGTCTTCGCCGTCGGCGTGATGATGGCCCTCGTGGCATTCCTCGTGCCGGTGTTCGAGAACGTCTTCAAGGAATTCGGCGGGGAACTGCCCGCGATGACACAGGTCTCAGTCGGGCTGTCCAAGCTCGTCACCCAAGACTGGTGGGCGATGTTCGGCTCGTTCGCCGTGATCATCGTCGCGTTCATCAAGTGGAAGAAGAGCTCTTGGGGACGGCGCCAGTGGGACCACTTCCGCCTGCACATTCCCATGCGGATCGGCACGATCGTCCAGCAGATCGCGGTCGCACGCTGGTCGCGCACCCTGGCGTCGCTGACTGCGGCCGGCGTGCCGCTGCTACAGGCGCTCGAGATCACCGGGCGCACCGGCGGAAACGTTGCCGTCGAAGAGGCGATGGACGGTGTGATCTCATCGGTCAAGCGCGGAGGCACGATCGCCGCGCCGCTGGCACAGGCGCCGATCTTCCCCACGATGGTCACGCACATGGTCGGCGTCGGTGAGGAAACCGGTGCGCTCGACCAGATGCTGGACAGGGTCGCCGAGTTCTACGAGGAACAGGTCGAGGCGTCCGTCAAAACACTGACATCGATCCTCGAGCCGATCATGATCATCGTGATCGGAAGCATCGTCGGCTTCATCGTCATCTCGATGTACCTGCCGCTGTTCGAAATCTACAACCACATCGAATAGGGCTGCGGAGATTTCGGGGCGATCTTTCGATCCGCCCCGAAACTCCTCCGCCTGCGTCTCGTGTTGTCGAATCACGGTTAGCGCTTACGGCCGTGCCGTGTTATCCGCGCTCGTTGTTGATCCTTACTCGGCGGCCTTCGCTGGTCTCTTGTACTGACAGTGATACGCCGCCGTTTAGCAACTGCAAGAGCTCGGCTCCTGCCAGCTCTCTTCGCCAGCCTCTTAGGGTGCGTACGTCTGCCTCTTCGTCGCCCAGGCGCGCGGCGGTGACGATTGCCTGTAGGTCAGCGCGCGCGGCCAGGAGCTCGTAGGCGAGGCCTGCTTCACGGGCACGGGTGCGCAGGAGTGCCTCTCCCAGCGCTATGAGTGGGGCATCGTCGGGCTTCGGTGCGGGCGGTCGTGTGCTCTCGCCTGGCGGGTCTGGTGGTTGCTCGCGCCCGACGCGTATCGCCTCAAGCAGTTCATCGGCACGGCGGCCACCGGTGTTGCCGACGCCGCGGATCTTCTCCAGATCACCCTTCGAGGAGGGGCGGCGCTTGGCGATCTCCACCAACGTTGCGTCGCCCAGCACGCTCTGCACCGGGCGGTCGTTGCGCTCGGCGGTGCGCTCGCGCCAGCGCACCAGCTCGCGGGCCACCGGTCGCGCGGACGCGTTCAGCGCGGTGACGCGAGGCAGGCGGGCGAACACGGACTCGAGCGTGCGCTCATCGCTCGAGCGAGCGAGCGGCTCGCACTCCTCGCGCGCCCACTGCAGACGTCCGAGCTGCTCCAGGCGACGCTCGAGCTCGCTGGCCAGCTCGAGCAGGTGCACCACATCCTCGCGGGCGTAGGCGATCTGCTCAGGTGAGAGCGGCCGTGCGTCCCAGCGCGTGAAGCTCGCCGTCTTGGCCACCCGCAGGCCGAGCACCTCCGATAGCAGCGAGTCGTAGCCCACCTGTGCTCCCAAGCCGGCGAAGCCGGCGGCCACCTGCGTATCGAATACGTTGGTCACATCCGTGCTCAGGCACCTGCGCAGCAACGCCATGTCCTGGCGGCCGGCGTGTACGACGATCTCGATCGCCGGATCCGCGAGCACCCCGGCGAGCGCCGAGCCGTCAAAATCCTCCACGAGCGGGTCCACCACCAGGATGTGCTCATCCAGCCCCTCGTCATCCGGGATCGCCAGCTGCACCAGGCACAGCAGCGTGCGGTAGCGGCCCTCGCCCATGAACTCCGTGTCGAGTGCCAGCCTGCCGGCCGCGCGAGCGCCCGCGATGAGAGATCGCAGTCGCTCGCCTTCGTGCCCGGAGCTCACGGCTTGGCCCCTGGAAGTAGATACAGCAGGCCGCCGTGAGACAGCCCCGCCTTGAACGAGACGTCGGTTCCGTGTGCGCGCACCCACCGTGCGGGTTGCGAGCAGGCGGGGTTCACCGACTGGGCGGGGCCCGCGCAGAACGTGTTCAGGAAGGCGTAGCTCACCTTGCCCTCGGCGATCAGCCGCTTCAGCTTGGACACGGAGGTGAACACCCGCGCGTCATATGTCGTCAGCATCAGCACCGGCCGTGCATCCTGAACGATCAGCGAGCCCACCGCGGTGGCCGACTCGGCCGCCAGCTCATAGAACGCGCCGTCCTGATGGGCGAGCAGGTAGGCGCTCAGCGGGTGCTGCTGCGCGCCGGGGAGCTGGCCGACCAGGCCAGCGTCGCTGATGCGATCGGTGATCGCCGTGGAGTCGGCCTTCAGGGGAATCACCAGCACCGCCACTAGCGTCATCGCAATCACGCCCGCCGGCGCCAGCGCGCGAGCCCTCGTCGGTAGCCACGGCGCGCGCGCAAGCAGCGCAAACGCGATCGCACCGAGCGCCCCCAGGAGCGACAGCCACCACTGGGTCGTGTAGCCATACATCAGACGCTCGTCGTAGTAGACGATGATCGCCAAAGCCACCACGAGGATCGCCAAGCGCACCCGGGATGCGGTGCGCTGAGTGCTTTGCGATGCCACCCACGCGACGCCGATGCCCAACGTCGCCGCGACCGCCGGCGTGAAGCCTTCCACGTAGCGTGGGTGCAGCCGGATCTGGTGGCTGAACAGCGCGATGCCCACGAGCATCCACAGGGTCAGCCCTCCCGCCGCCGCGCGGCGCATGCGCCTCCGCTGCTCCTGCGCCTGAGGGTCCTCGCCAGCCCCCGGTGCGCTGGCATCACCCGAGAGTCCCCACAGCAGGGCCGGTATGCCGAGCAGCAGGGCCGCCACGATCTCCAGGCCCAAGCGCTCGCCGGAGAGCGGGCCGACGGTCGCCAGTAGCCGCGTCGGGGAGGGTGGGCCAATTGGAATGTGGTCGCGCTCCTCTTGCGTGGCCACGGGGTAGTGATGTCCGGCTTCGAATTCCGTCGTCCCGAGTTCCGCTGTTTTCCCGCCGAGGCGGTCGGTGCCGTTGAACACGAACGCAGCGTTCCACGCGCTGCCGTTGGTCGAGCCGATCGCGTACGGGCGATCGTGCGCCGGGAACAGCAGCGTCGCGGTCAGCCACGAGAGCGCCACCACCACATACACCACCGCTGTCACGGCCAGACGCAAGATGCGTTTTTTGCGCGAGCCCGGCAACCCGAGATAGGCGAAAACGGCGATCGCGGGGAGCGCCACCAGCGACTCGAGCAGCTTCACGTCGAACGCCACCCCCAGCGCTGCCGCAGTTGCCGCCAGCCATACGCCGCGCCCCGTCTGCGCCGCGCGGATCGCCGCCAGCAGCGCGAGCACCAGCGCCAGCATCATCACCCCATCCATCGTGTCGCTGCGCGCGGTGATCACCTCGATCGGCAACACAGCCATCGCCACGGCGGCCGCGATGCCCGCCGGTGCGCTCCACATCCGGCGTACAGCCACGTACAGCAGCGGCACCGACGCAATCCCCGCGAGCGCCTCCGGCAGCTTCAGCGTGGTGGAGCTGAAGCCGAGCAGCTTCACACTGATGACCTGTAGCCACAGGTCGATCGGCGGCTTGTCGATCGAGACGCTGCCGCTCGGCTCGAAAGCACCGAAGAAGAAGTTGTGCCACGACAGCGTCATGCTGCGCACCGCCGCGTCGTAGAACGGATCAGGAGGAACCTGGCCGATATGCACCAAGCGCAGCAGCGCCGCACCCACCGTGATCACCGCCACGAGGGCCCACTCAGCTGCGCGTCGCTGTCTTCTCACGCGCGCAACGCTAGTCTGAACGAATCGTGGCAAGCGCAGATAGCGACAACGAGGGGCAGGCACCGGCGTCTCATGGGCCGCGGGAGTGTATGGCCTGCCGCGGCAGCGGCCATGTGATCTCCAACCTTGGTGGCACGCCGAGCACCATTACCTGCCCGTGGTGTCGTGGCGGTGGCGTGCGCGTGCCGGACGTCGACGCTCAAGCTCAGTGGGCCGAGCGTGCCATCGAGGATGCCGTGCCCGACACAGTCCCCGAGCCAGCTGCCTGAGGGCTTGCCCCGCTAGCACCGCTACCAAGTCGTGCCAGTCCCGTAGCGGCCTGGGCTGAGAGCGGCCCGCTGGTCATCCGTCCAAGTGCTCGTGCACCTATAAAGGTGATCGTTGGGCCAGCCGATGCAGCCGCTGACAAAGCCAGTACCGAGGTGCCAAGGCAGAGCATCGTAGATGCGTAGCAAAGCCGGCGGCCCTCACGAGGGGGACGCATCGCCGCTTGAGGCGATTACCGAGGGCTGGCGCCCAAATCGGATCCTAGGAGGATCACATGTTGTATCGACTGCGCCAGCGTTCGACCGATGAGAGTGGTTTTACGCTCATCGAACTTCTGGTCGTTATCTTGATCATCGGCATCCTTGCCGCGATCGCCATCCCGTCACTGCTGAGCCAGAAGTCCAAGGCGTATGACGCCGGGGCCAAGGAAATGGCTCGTTCGGCTGAGACAACCGCGGAAACCTTCGCGACCGACCACGAAGGCAAATACACCGCGGCTCTGACTCCCACTGAACTGCACAACTACGAGAAAACCATCCCGACTAGTGAAGCCACCGCTAGTGGCGGTGCTTGGCTTGAAGTCGCCAAAGGCATCGAAACCGAAGAAGGCTTCGAAGTCACTGCAGTCGCAGCTAACACCAAAACGAAATTCACGATCAAGCGCAAGGCAAACGGAGAAGTTGAACGTAATTGCGTCAGCGCCAGTGGTAAGACGGACTGCTCAGGGGCGGCTAACGGCTCCTGGTAGTGGCGTGACCGTGGTGTAATTGCTACGAAGCAAATAATCGTGTGAGGAGGCGGCCCCCGGGTCGCCTCCTCGTCGTTGTAGGGTAGGCACATATAGGGGGAGTGGGTGAAAAGTAGACCGCGACCACGTATCCCCGTCGCAGCATTTACAAGAAACGCTAAAGGGCCGGCTTGACAATGCCGATGCGGGGGACATGCCAAGCGGGCTAAACGAACGGACGAGAAGCGACCACGGCTTTACCTTGGTCGAAATCCTCGTAGTGATACTGGTCATCGGCATCCTCGCCGCGATTGCGATCCCGTCACTACTCAGCCAGAAGGGCAAGGCATATGACGCGAACGCCAAGGAAATGGCGCGCGAGGCTGAGGTGGCCGCCGAGACATACTCGACCGACCACGAAGGCGAATACAAGAACCTGAGCGTTGAAGCTCTGCACATCGTTGATCCGTCGATCAACACCGCTGCCGGGAACAACGACGCATACCTGAGCGCCGCCGAAGCCAAGGAATCCAACAAAGGCTATGTGGTGACCGCGGTTGCGCCGGGCCCCGCCAAAGACACCTTTACGATCACCCGCAAGGAAAACGGCGAAGTGCTGCGCACCTGTAAAGCCGAATCCACCAAAGCGGGCGGTTGCGAGACCGGAAGCTGGTGAGCTCGCCGGCCTGCCGCCGGTGCTCGCCTGCCCGTACGCCCGGACGCCGCTCAAGCCCTGCGTGGCGCCTGTCGATTAGCTGAGCATGGAGGCCGCCACCTTTGCGGGCGTCATGGGTGCGATCTTCGGCTCGTTCCTGAACGTCGTCGTCTACCGCCTGCCTCGGCACGAGTCGCTGCTGCTGCCGGCCTCGCATTGCCCGACGTGTGGCACGCCGGTCAAGCCCTACGACAACGTTCCGATTCTCTCTTGGCTCTTGCTGCGGGGCCATTGCCGCAGTTGTGGCTCTTCGATCTCGCCTCGTTATCCGTTTGTCGAGGCGCTCACCGCTGCCCTGTGTGTGGGTGCGGTGCTCGTGCATCACACCGCGGTGGGCATTGCGCTGAGCGTGTCCCTGATCTTGATCGTGGTGCCCGCCGCGATGATCGACCTCGAGCACCGGATCATCCCCAACAGCATCACCGCTCTCGGCGCTGTGCTCGCGCTTGCCTTTGGATTGGCGTTGGATCCAGCCGGCGAGCCCGAACGCCTGATCGCCGGGGTCAGCGCGGGAGGCTTCCTGCTATTGGCCGCCCTGGCGTATCCCGGTGGCATGGGTATGGGGGACGTCAAGCTCGCCGGTGTGATGGGCCTGTTCCTCGGCGCGTCGGTCGCGCCGGCCTTGCTGATCGCGCTGATCGCAGGCGTGGCAATGGGCGTAGTGGTGATCTACCGCAAGGGCGCTCAGGCTGGACGCAAGACAGCTGTCCCCTTCGGCCCGTTCCTCGCGCTTGGCGCACTACTTGCGGTCTTCGTCGGTCACGACCTGGTGGCTGTCTACGTCAACCACTTCCTCAACTAAAGCGCTGCGGGGTTGGCGCCGATACCCCCCATGCGGATGATCCGCCCGCTGCCCGAAGCGCCTTGATCGCGATGAAACTCCTCCCCACACGAATCCCCCAGATCCGCATGACGATACCGCTGAACCTCGGCCGCCGCACCGGCGAGTCGCTGATCGGCTTGGACATTCAGCCGGGTTTCGTGGCGGCGGTCCAGGCACGCGTCAACGGATCGATTGTCGCTGAGCGCGCCGCCGCGCTGGCGCTCCCTGCCGACTCGGTGCGCGACGGCGAAGTAATGGACGAGGATGCCGTCAGCGAGGTCCTGCGCGAGCTCTTCGAGGGAAGCGGCTTGAGCAAGCAGGTACGGGTCGGTGTGGCCAACCAGCGCACGGTGCTACGCACGCTGGAGCTGCCGCCGGTCACCGACCAGAAGGAACTCGCGGCCGCCGTCAACTTCCAAGCCCAGGACCAGGTGCCGATGCCGCTCAACAACGCGGTCATGGATTTCCATCCGCTGGGCATCGTCGACACGCCAGCTGGCCCCCGTCAGCGCGTGGTGCTCGTTGCCGCTCAGCGCGACATGATCGAACGCCTGCTCGGAGCGGTGCGCCGCGCCGGCCTGACCGCGCAGGGGGTGGACCTATCGGCGTTTGCGCTGATCCGCTCGCTCTACCGCCCCAACCCTGAGCGGACCGGGCGTGTGCTCTACCTGAATGTCGACGGCTTGACCAACCTCGCCATCGCCGAGGGCACCGTCTGCCGTTTCACGCGTGTTGTCGGCAGTGGCCTCGAGGGCATGGCCAGCGAGGTGGCCGAGCGTCGCAGCATCGCTTTGACGGAGGCGCGAGCACTGCTCGCGGCGGTCGATCTCACCGCGCCGGCGCCGGTCGCCAAGGACAGCCTTGCCGACGCCGCGCAGTCCGCGCCGACGCTCGAGCAGGACGAGTCGCCCATCAGCGACGAGGACGCTGAGGACAGCGAGCGCGCGATGAGCTACGAGGAATTGGCTGACGGCGACGGTGCGCCCGCGCCGCAGGCGCCACAGTCGGACGCGGACCTACTGACCGTGCTCGAGAACGGCATCCGGGACATCTCCGGTGAGGTTCGCAACTCGCTGGACTTCCACCGCTCACAGGACGGGGGCGGTGAGGTCTCGCACGTCGTCATGAGCGGCTGTGCGCAAGACATTCCGGGCTTCGCCGAGGCTCTACAGGCCTCGCTGGGCGTCGAGGTGCGCTGCGAGGAGGTGGGCGTGCCCGAGCAGGGTCTGGCGAACGGCATCTCAGCGCACCGGCTGGCGGTCGCCACTGGACTGGCCACCGCGGAGGCTCCGCAATGAGAGCCGTAAACCTGATCCCCACCGAGCAGCGAAGCGGCCAGCCGGTTGGTGCCGGGCGCTCGCAGGGGGGTGCCTACGCCGTGCTGGGCTTGGTCGCCGGTCTTGCGCTGATGGCGTTCCTATATGGCAGCGCCCAGCACCAGATCGCCAGTCGCCGCTCGCACGCTGCCGCGCTCGTCGCGCAAGCGCAGCAGGAGCAGAGCGCGGCCGAACGGCTCGCGCCCTACACAAGCTTCATCGCGCTGCGCAACCAGCGCGTGCAGGACGTCCAGACACTCGTCGACTCGCGCTTTGACTGGGCGCACGTGATGCACGAATTCGGCCGCGTGCTTCCCATACAAGCATCCATCTCGTCCCTGAGCGGCACGATTGGCGCCGCGAGCGCCGCAGCCGCGCCGTCCACTCCCACGTCGTCGACAGCCGCGACCGGCTCCAGCGTGTCCTCCTCGACACCGCCCGGCAGCGTGCCCAGCTTCACGCTCGCCGGCTGTGCCACCAGCCAGTCGATGGTCGCGTTGACGCTCGAACGTTTGCGCTTGATCGACGGTGTCAAGGAAGTCACGCTACAGAGCTCGACCGCCGCCACGGGGTCTACAAGCACCGGCGGTGACTGCCACGCGTCCTTTAGCGCAGATGTGAACTTCAACCCGCTGCCGAGCGCCGCGGCCATCGCCAGCGCGACCAAGGCTTCCACCAAGACGGTCTCCGATCCGGCCAGCACCGGCACGAGCGCCGCGACCTCGACCTCGGGAGTGAGCGCAAGATGACCGGACGTGACCGTACGGTCCTGATCGCAGTCGTTCTCATCGCGGTGCTTGGCGCGGCCTGGATGCTGGTCGTATCGCCTGAGCGCAAGCAGGCCAACGAACTCAACGCGCAGGTGACGGCCGCCCAGGCTCAGCTCACCAGTGCCGAAGGGCAGGTCGCAAACGCGCGCGCCGCGCAGTCGCAGTACGCCGCTGCATATTCGTCGGTCGTGAGCCTCGGTAAAGCCGTGCCGCCGACGGAGGAAGTGCCGGCGCTGATCGATCAGCTCGCGCAGGCGACAAACCGCAAGAACGTCGAATTCGCCTCAATCACCAGTGGCTCCAGTGGCTCGAGCGCAGCTGCGGCGTCCGCGGCATTCACCGCGCTGCCGTTCACGTTCACCTTCGAAGGCAGCTACTTCGACCTCGAACATCTCTTCAACCAGCTCACCAGCTTTGCCACGTCCACGCCTTCAGGGGACCTTCAGATCAGCGGGCGACTGCTGACGATCCAGAGCGTCAAGCTCGCGCCCGGGGCCAGCAGCGCTTCGAGCGGCAAGCCGTCGAGCAAACTCACCGGCTCGATCACTGCAACGGCCTACACGCTGCCTGCCAGCCAGGGGCTCACCGGCACCGCCAGCGCCACCTCACCCACGGGCGCCACCACGCCGGCTTCCACCTCCGCAGCCACCAGCTCCTCCACGCCCGCGGCGATCGTGAAAGTGACCCCATGACCGACTTCTTGAGCTCCCATAAAGGCCGATCTCCTGGATCGGCGCATACTGCCGCTCGTCGCCGTTGTCCTCGCTGCGCTGGCGGCCGCGATCGCATATGCCGTGTTGGGTGGCGGTTCCAGCACGCCAACCCCCACAGCGTCCGTAACGACGCCAGCCGTCGCGTCCTCCGGTCTCACCATCAGCCAGACGAGCCCGGAAAACGCGGTCGCCGAGGTCACCAGCGGCGCTTCCACCCAGCATCACGGAACGGCACGCAACCCGTTCACACCACTGCCGGAACCGAAGGCCAAGACCGCTAGCGCGAGCAGCACGACGAGCACGACGAGCACCTCCACGAGCACGAGCTTCGGGTCAGGAACCTCGTCGAGCTCAGCCGGCTCGACCTCCACCACGCCCTCCACGCCTTCCAGCCCGACGACTCCCAGCAAGTCGAAGACCATCTATCACGTGGCGGTGCTGTTCGGTCAGCTGCCCCTCAGCGCCACCTCACAGTTGACGCCATATGAGAACCTGAAGCTGCTGACGCCGCTGCCGTCCAGTAGCCAGGCGTTGATCGTCTTCCGCGGCGTCACCGCCGGCGGCAAGAGCGCGACGTTCACGCTCATCGGCGCTGCGATCATTCACGGTGAAGGGGCATGCCTGCCGAGCGCGACGCAGTGTGAAGCGATCGATCTGCGCTCCGGGCAGGCGGAGCAGCTCGAATACCTCACGTCGGCGGACGAAGTGGTCAGCTACGAACTGAAGGTCGTCAGCATCAGCTCTGAAAAAGCATCGATAGCGGCCTTCACAGATGCCCTGCACGGCTCGGCCAAGTCCGGGCGCGAACTGCTTCGCCACGACGGCCTCGAGGCAATTCCCTACCTGCACCTCTCCGCCACCGCCGGTGTGCTCGTGTTCGCCGGACACGGCGCTTTCGCCGCCCGCGCCCACAGCGCCGGGCACCGTCACCACAGCCGCTGAGCGCCCAGCAAATAAGCTAGGGGCGTGGCGCTACGTCTCATAACCGCCGGCGAGTCGCACGGCCCCGGCTTGACCTGCATCGTCGAGGGGCTCCCTGCCGGCCTCGAGCTCTCCTCGGAGGACCTCAACCACGACATGGCCCGTCGTCAGCTCGGCCACGGCCGCGGCGGGCGCATGAAGATCGAGCGCGACAGCGCCGAGGTCACAGGGGGCGTGCGCCACGGACGCACGCTGGGAGGGCCGATAGCGCTCCAGGTCGCCAACCGCGACTACGCCAACTGGGAGGAGCGGATGAGCCCCTGGCCGGTATCGGATCCCGCCCACCCGATACCCGAGGTGCACCTGCCCCGACCCGGCCACGCCGACCTGGTGGGCACACAGAAGTACAAGCAGAGCGACGTGCGCAACATCCTCGAGCGGGCCTCCGCACGGGAGACCGCCGCGCGTGTGGCCGGCGGAGGCGTTTGCAAGGCATTCCTGCGAGCGCTCGGGGTCAGTGTCCACTCACACGTCATCCAGATCGCCTCCGTGCACGCCCCCGTACACGAGCACCCATTGACCGCCGACGACTTTGCGGAGGTCGACAGCTCGCCCGTGCGCTGCCTCGATGGCGAGGCATCCAAAGCGATGGTGCGCGAGATCGACCAGCTGCGCAAGGCCAACGAGTCGCTCGGCGGCGTCTTCGAGGTGCAGGCATTCGGCCTGGTGCCGGGGCTCGGCTCGCACGTGTCCTGGGAGGAGCGCCTGGACGGGCGCCTGGCGATGGCGATCTGCTCGATCCAGGCGATCAAGGGCGCCGCCATCGGCGATGCCTTCACCGTGGCGGGTGTGCCCGGCTCGCAGGCCCACGACGAGATCTTCTACTCCGAGGCACGCGGCTACTACCGCGAGACCAACCACGCTGGTGGCCTGGAGGGCGGCATGACCAACGGCCTGCCGTTGATCGTTCGCGGCGCCATGAAGCCCCTGCCCACGCTCACCAAGCCGCTGCGCTCGATCGACACCGAGACCCATGCGCCAGCCCAAGCGCTGCGCGAGCGCACCGATTCCTGCACCGTGCCCGCGGCGGGCGTGGTGGGAGAGGCGATGGTTGCGCTCGTGCTGGCCGACGCCTACCGAAGCAAGTTTGGCGGCGATCACATCGACGACGTCCGCCAAGCGGTGGACGCCTACACAGACCGGATCGGATGGCATTCGTCCTAATCGGCTTCATGGGCGCCGGCAAGTCGACCGTCGCCGCTGAGCTCGCCGAGGCGCTCGGCACGACAGCGCTCGACAGCGATGAGCTGCTCGCCGAGCGCTTCGGGCACCCGGTCTCACACGAGTTCGTCCTTCATGGCGAGGAGTCCTTCCGGGCGGAGGAGGAGGAGCTCGTATGTCGTCTGCTGGGCGACGCCGCGCCGGAGGCCGTGATCGCGCTCGGCGGCGGTAGCGTCGTCTCCGAGCGCGTTCGTGACGCGCTGCAGGAGCACCTGACGGTATTGCTCGACGTAGAGCCACTCATCGCGTGGGCGCGGGTGCGTGCCGAGGCGGACAGTGCCGAGCGCCCGCTTGCTCAGAGCCAGGACGATTTCCTCGCCCTTTACGCGAGCCGGCGCGCGCTGTATGAGCAGCTGGCTGACGCGATCATCACCGCTCTGCCGCTCGGCGGCGCGGCGCGCACACTGGCCGGCCTACGGTCGCTGTACGCCGCTCCAAAGGGCACCCGCCTGCTGTGGGCGAGCTCCGCATCCGGCGAGTACCCGGTGTTGATCGGCCGCGGCCTGCTGGATGGCGGCGGGGGCGAGCGACTCGGGCGGATCTGGCCGATCGACCAGACGCGCTCACGAGCGTTCTGCGTCAGCGACGAGACCGTCGCGGGCCTGTATGGCGGGCGTCTGGGGACGCTGGCTGGCACGCTCGCGATCGCACCGGGAGAGGACAGCAAGACACTCGCGAGCGCCGAACGTGTCTGGCAGGCGATGGTCAATGCGGAGATGACCCGTGCCGATCACGTCGTGGCGCTGGGCGGCGGGGTGGTCGGCGATCTTGCGGGTTTCTGCGCCGCCACCTACCAGCGCGGTATTCCCGTCGTGCAGATTCCCACCACGCTCGTCGCTCAGGTCGACTCGGCATACGGCGGTAAGACCGGGGTCGATCTACCGCAGGCGAAGAACTATGTCGGCGTCTACCACCAGCCGGCCGGTGTGCTCGTCGACCCCGACACCCTCGCCACGCTATCTGCCGCGGAGCTCTCCGCCGGCTGGGTGGAGGTGCTCAAGACCGCGCTGATCGCCGGTGGCTGGTTGTGGGAGACGATTGCCGCGGGTGGCGAGGTCGACGAGCGGGTCATCTTCGAGTGCGCCCGCACGAAGCTTGCTGCCGTCGCGGCCGACGAGCGTGACGGCGGACGCCGCCAGGTGTTGAACCTCGGGCACACTGTCGGTCACGCCCTGGAGACCGCAACCGGCTATATGCGCTACCGCCACGGCGAAGCGGTCGGCCTGGGGCTGCTGGCGGCGCTGGAGCTCTCCGGGCAGGCGCAGCTGCGCGATCAGGTGCGCGAGCTGATGCTGGCGCGGGGCTTGCCGGTGAGCATCGACGGGGACATCCCGCTCGATCAGGTGCTGCAGGCGATCACCCGTGACAAGAAGCGCATCGGCGCGGAGGTTCCGTTCGTGCTCGTGAACGCGCCCGGCGAGGTTGAGTACGGACGCACGTTGGCCGGCGAGGACGTACGCGCAGCGGTGACGGAGCTCCTCCAGTGAGCACTCGGGCACCACACATTGCGGTAATGCACGGTGTCAACCTGGACCAGCTCGGTCGCCGCGACCCCGAGGTCTACGGCACGCTCACATTGGCAGAGCTCGAGCAGCGAATCGCCGAGCAGGCAAGCGCGCTCGGGCTGACCACGAGCTTCTTTCACACGAACCACGAGGGTGAGTTCGTCGAGCACCTGCACTCTCTGCGCACAGGCGCTGACGCGGTCATCCTGAACCCCGGCGCGTGGACCCACTACGCGTGGTCGATTCGTGATGCGTTGGAGATCGCGGGCCTGCCCGCGATCGAGGTGCACCTCTCCGACGTCAAGCAGCGCGAGCCGTGGCGGCATCTGTCGGTCATCGCCGAGCTCTGCTGTGCGACCATCTCCGGTCATGGTCCAGACGGCTATAGCCAGGCGCTCGTCCGCCTACGTGACGAGCTCGGGCAGGCCCCAGCATGAATAGCGCCGACGCGACGGACGACGCCCCAAGCCGCGCGCAGCGGCTGGAAAGCGAGCTGACTGAGCTGCAGCTCGACGCGTTGCTGGTGGAGACCCTCATCGACGTGCGCTACCTAACTGGGTTCACGGGGAGCAGCGGGTTGGCGCTGATCGTCAGCGCGGCGGCACACACAGAGCTTGGGCCACACCGGTTCCTCAGCGACTTCCGCTACGCCACGCAATCGGCCGAGCAGGTCTCGCAAGAGTTCGAGCGCGAGATCGTCAGCGGGGAGCTGTTCGAGGCACTCGCTGAGACGCTCACGAAGCACTCAGGGCGGCTGGGCTTCGAGGAGGCGAGCGTTACGGTCAAGGAGCATCGTCGGCTCGCGGAGCTGCTCGGTGAGCGCTGGGAGCTGGTTCCCTCCACGGGGCTTGTGCGGGGCCTGCGCGCGATCAAGGACGAGGGTGAGATCGCGCGCATTCGCGCTGCGAGCGAGCTCGCCGATGAGGCGCTGCGCACGATCCTCGAAGGTGGTCTGGTGGGGCGTACCGAGCGTGAGGTGGCACTCGAGCTCGAGCTCCAGATGCGTCGCCTGGGAGCGCAGGCGCCGAGCTTCGCAACGATCGTCGCCGCCGGCCCCCACGGATCTCTGCCGCACGCCCAGCCGCGCGATCAGCAGATCCCGCGCGATGTGCTCGTCACAATCGACTGGGGCGCACTACACGAGGGCTACTGCTCGGATTGCACGCGCACGTATGCCACGGGGGAGAATCTGCCCGCGCAGGCGCGCGAGGTCTATGAGCTCGTGCGGAGCGCCGAGCAGGCGGGTCTCACCGCCGTCAAAGCCGGTCCCAACGGTCGCGAGGTCGACGCCGTGGCCCGCCAGGTGATCGAGCAGGCGGGCCAAGGCGAGCATTTCGGGCACGGGCTGGGTCACGGCGTCGGTCTCGAGATCCACGAGGCTCCGCGCCTGTCGCGCACCGCCGGCGAGGAGCCACTACGTGCCGGCAACATCGTCACGGTCGAGCCGGGCGTGTATCTGCCGGGCGTACTAGGTGTGCGGATCGAGGACCTCGTGGTCGTGCGCGAGGACACTCACGAGGTGCTGACGAGTCTGCCCAAGGAGCTCACGGTCGTCGCCTGACGTCCGTTGTCGTGGCCGCGGATCTCGGCGCCATCGCCGCCCGGCGCGATCGAACACTCGTCGCGGCCGAAGATCAGCTCACCTGGTGCGCTGGTTGGCTAGCTCTCAGGCGCTCGGTGCGAGCGTGCCGAGGACACCGACAGCCGGCTCCGGGTTATGGGCGCTCTCGTTGCGAGCTGGGGCGAGCGCTCGCTGCTCACCCGCGAACAAACGCACGCCAAGCCAAATCGCAAGCGGCACCGTCGAGGCGATGAACAGCGCCGCCTGCCCGTCGGGGCCCATGCCGTGGCCAGCCAGTTCCTGCAAACAGAACCACGGGAGCACGGCGCCCACCAGTGTCACCATCGGCGGACGGTTCGCGCCACGCACCTCCCAGGCGAGCAGTGCGAT
This sequence comes from uncultured Solirubrobacteraceae bacterium, assembly GCA_963752865.1. Lineage (GTDB taxonomy): Bacteria > Actinomycetota > Thermoleophilia > Solirubrobacterales > Solirubrobacteraceae > Palsa-744. The sequence goes on along the minus strand of CAVVZU010000002.1, from coordinate 2,521,408 downwards.
CGTGAACGGCAGCATGTAGTAGCCGATGTCCCACGTGTCGAGAATGCAGCGAAGCAAGAGCACGAGCGCGAGCAGCAGCATCGCGTCGCGTTCGCTAACGGCGCGTCGCTGGTGCCTACGCGCCAGCCACAGCCCCACGGCAAGACCAAGCCCGACCACGATGATCAGGGGATGGCTGATCGTGGCAACCCATGCGGGGCCGATGCGATAGCCGGGCAGTGAGTTACCGAAGTTGCCATGTACCAGTGGCCCATGCGACCCGAGGAACCACCAGATTTGCCGTGGCTGAAACTGTGCTCCACCGATCACCGCCACGGCCGTTGCGCCCGCCGCAAACCCGCCCCCTGAGACGAGCAGCAGAGGAGCCAGGACCAGCGCGGTGGCGACACATGCGCTGGCCGAACAGAGGAGCATCGGCCTGTAGCTGCGCCTGCCGTCAGAAGCCCGCTGGGCGAGCCCTGTAGGCAGCGCGAGCAGCACCGGGCCGGCAGCGAGCACCGCCCACTCCTTATTCGCGATCGCCAGTCCCAGGAGCACGCCCGCCCAAACCGGACGGTTGCGGCTCGCAAGCACTACCGCGGCAACGCACAGGCAGGCGCCCAGCAGTTCCTCCGGGTGGCCAAGTTCCAACGCGCCAAGCGTCACAGGATTGGCAACGCAGATGAACAGGGCCACTATGCGTGCCAACACCGAGCGGCCTTCTGCCCGCATCCTCGCGCACATCCACACGCCGAGAGCGGCCATGGCAAACAAGCAGGGCGCCGCAACCATCCGATAGACCGTCAGCGAGCCGCCGCCGCCGAGCCCCGCAAGCAGCGCAAAAGGAGCGCGCTCGACGAGCGAGCCACCATATGCCGGCGCAAGCTGGAGAAAGCGCGCGAGATGCCCGTGGGCGAGCGCTTCGAAGGACGGCCGCGCCTCAGTTTCGTAGTCGTTCCAGGCGAAGCTATAGAGGCCCAGCCAGCCCATCACAACAGAGCAACCACATGCCAGAAATGCGCATAGGGCATTCTCGCGAAGGATTCGCCGCATGGTTCGGCATCGGCCTATGGTGGGATGTGCTTGAGCGTGCATCGCTCTGGGCCAAGCCTCGCTCCCGCTACCCTCCACTTCCGTGATCGAGAGAGCGCATGCATGTAACGCATCGACTCGGCGTGTCGCGCGTCCGTTGCGCCAACCTCGTGCAGTAGTGCCCACACGATCCCATTTGTCATCCCAGTGCGTACCTTGATCCTGTCCGAACGAGCCTGGCGCCTGATCTCGTCGCGCCAAACCGCAGGGTCGCCTACGTCATCGACGCGTTTATGACTTGGCCCGTGGCGAGGAGCGTTCCATAAGCATCGCGGCGAGTCGCGCGCGCGACCAAGCGCTGCATCCGCCGGCGGATTGGATCTCCATGAGTCATGTAGATCCAACTCATCGCGAGGTTGGGATGTCAGCATCGACGGATGACGCTGGAGTAACCCCTGCGAGCTACACTATCGGGTGCGATGCCGAGCAAGCACCCACGAATCGCCGTGACAGCGGACCCCGAGCTGGGAGAGGCGTTGGAGCGCGTGCGGGCAGCGACGGGGACGCGAGAGGCCGATGCGTCGCTCGTGCGGAGGCTTGCGGTGGAGGGGGCTGAGGTAGAGCTTCAGGCGGGGCGCAGACGTCGTGAGGCGATCGAGGCACTGTTCGCCGTGATGGACCGGGACGGGTTTGATCTCGACCTGGCGGACATCGATCGGCTCAACTTCCCTCCGAGTAGCGTGTGAGCGTCGAGCTGTGGGACGGACGGGGTGCGGTGCTCGCCGACACCTCTGCGTGGATGCTCGCGCGTCGGGTTCCACGTGCGCGGGAGCTGCTGTTCGCCGCTGCCGAGCGTGGCGAGCTCGCCTGGTGCTGGCCCGTGCGCTACGAGTTGACCTTCGATGCCCCGAACCCGGAGCGAATCGCCGCGGTCGATCGGACGCTAGTGGGTTTGCGAGAGATCGCGGTCGATCGCGCCGTGCAGCGAGATGTAATCTCGGCGATGCGCGAGTTGGCCGACGTTGGCTCTCATGGGGCCCACCGCCTGCCTCTGACCGACCTCACCGTCGCGGTCGCGGCACAAGCATCGGGGCTGGACGTACTGCACTACGATCATCACTTCGAGCGACTCGGCGAACTGCTGGGAATACGCACACTCTGGATAGACGATCCATCTGCGTGATGGATCCCGGCACTGTCTGAGTCGAAACTCAAAAACCGGTGATTTGCAGGGAAAATATTGATCTCTACCAACCAATTCAAAAACGGCAACCACATCGAGGTCGAAGGCACGATCTTCAAGATCCTCGAGTTCCAGCACGTCAAGCCCGGCAAGGGCGGCGCGTTCGTGCGCACCAAGCTGCGCAGGGCGGCGGACGGCAACGTGATCGACAGGACGTTCAGGGCGGGCGAGAAGTTCCGCCCGGTGCACACGGAGTCGCGGACGATGCAGTTCCTGTACGGGGATGGCAGCGACGCACACTTCATGGATACTGAGTCGTTCGAGCAGATTGCGGTCCCCGAGTCAGCTGTGCAGGATGCGCTGCGTTTCATCACGCCGAGTAGCGAGGTTGACGTGCTGTTCATCGACGGCCAGCCGGGAGATCTGCAGCTGCCGAGCGCGGTCGATCTGACCGTCTCAGAGACGGACCCGGGTCTGCGTGGCGACTCGGTTTCCGGCGGTGGCACGAAGCCGGCGACGCTCGAGACCGGCGCGGTCATCCAGGTGCCGCTGTTCGTCGAGCCGGGGCAGCGCATCAGGGTGGACACGCGTTCCGGCGACTACGTGGCGCGCGCCTAGATGGAATCGAGCCTCTGATGCGCCGCTCCGATCAGCGCCGCGCGGCTGTCATAGCCCTCTATCAGCACGACCTGACCAGCCAGCCGCTGGCACAGACGCTTGGGCCGAGCGCTTCGCTGTTTTCTCGTGCGCTCGCGCATGCGGCAGCCGACCGCGCCGAGGAGCTCGACGAGGTGATCGATCGCCACGCGCACGGCTGGTCGGTCGATCGCATCCAGCCGCTCGAGCGCAGCATCATGCGCGTGGCGCTGATCGAGATCCTCCACCCCGATGTGGCCCCCGGCGATGAGCCGATACCGCCGGAGGGGGCGATTGAGGAGGCGGTTGAGAGCGCCAAGACCTTCTGTGGCTCGGACGCGCCAGGCTTCGTAAACGGTGTACTCGCAGCAGTCCTCCGCGAGGTGCGCCAGAATGCGGGGAATCCGATGAGCCCGCAGACCCTATGACCAGCGTCGAGCGACTCGACGAGTTGATCACACGCCTGGAGCGCGCCGCCGAGCAGCTGCGCTCGGGCGAGCTTTCGCCAGACGCTGCCGCGACAATGGTCGAGGATTGCGCGTCGCTGGCAACGCAGGCGGCCGCCGAGCTGGAGCAGCTGACGCGCGCGGAAGTCTCAGCTCCGCCGCCCGGCCAGGACAGCCTTCTATAGGTGCCCACCCACCCCGCGCATCCAGCCCAGCCAGCAGACCCGCCGCACTCGTCTGCCGCCGCTGTCGAAGCGAGCTACCCCGACCATCTGCGTGAAGAGGTAGAGCGCTACCTGGAGGGCATCACCTTTGCCGAGGAGCCGATCACGCAGGGGTTGGACGAGGCGATGCGCTATTCGCTACTGGCCGGCGGCAAGCGCATTCGCCCGGTGCTCGCGCTCGCGACCGCGCGCGCTGTCGGGCTGGAAAGGGATGCGGTGCTGCCTTTGGCGGGCGCAATCGAGCTGATCCACACCTACTCGCTGATCCATGACGACCTGCCGGCAATGGATGACGATGAGCTGCGTCGTGGGGCACCCACGTGCCATGTGAAGTTCGGTGAGGATGTGGCGATCCTCGCCGGTGATGGCCTTTACGCAGAGGCCTTCAGCCACTTGCTCAGGAGTAAGCGTTCAGCACCGGAGCGGGTGCTCGCGGCGGCGGCGGAGCTGGCCGCGGCGACCGGTGTCAACGGGATGGTCGGCGGGCAGTACGCGGACGTAAGCCCGCAGACGCCATCCGGTCCCAGCGCTTTGCGGCGGCTGCACGAGCTCAAGACTGGCCGTTTGATCGGTGCGTCAGTGCTGTGCGTACTACTGTTGAGGGGAATTGAAGATGCGACGGAGACTGCGCCCTTCCGTCGTTTTGCCGCGGAGCTGGGAGTTCTGTTCCAGATCGTGGACGACATACTTGATGTGACCGGCACCGATGATGCATTGGGAAAGCCACGAGGTAGCGATGAGCGTCACGGAAAGCGCACATACGTGAGCGAGTTTGGAATCGAGCGCGCCAGGGAGCTGGCGGCGGAGTCGCATCGGATGGCAAGGGAGGCACTCGCCGAGGTTGCCGCGCGCTTCTCCTCGCGCGACGGCGCCCCTGAGCATGCGACGGCGGAGCTCGAGGGGATCGCCGACTTCATCTACACACGCACCTCATGAGCCTGCTGGAGAACATCGACGGACCCGAGGATCTGCGCGAGCTCTCCGAGCAGGAGCTGGCGCAGCTGGCGCAGGAGGTGCGCGAGCACATCATCGACACCGTGGGGGAGATCGGTGGGCATTTCGGCGCCAACCTCGGCACGTGCGAGCTGGCAGTGGCGCTGCATTCGGTGCTCGAGTCCCCACGCGACAAGATCCTCTGGGACGTCGGCCACCAGGCCTACCCACACAAGGTTCTCACCGGTAGGCGCGATCAGCTGAGCACGATCCGCCAGTACGGCGGTCTCGCGCCGTTCTGCTCGATCGCCGAGTCCGAGCACGACATCATGGGCGCCGGTCACGCCTCCACCTCGATCGGCTATGCGGTGGGCATCAAGGAGGGCATGCGCCACCTGCTCGTCACGGGCGATGAGGCAACGGTGGACGGCAAGGTTGTGGCGGTGATCGGCGACGGCGCAATGACCGGCGGCGTGGCCTTCGAGGCGATCGGCCAGGCGGGTGGCCTGGGCACACCGATCGTGGTTGTGCTCAACGACAACGGCATGTCGATTGCCCCCAATGTGGGCGCGCTGTCGCGTTACTTCAACCGTGTGCGGCTGAACCCGAAGCTGTGGCACGCGCGCTCGGACCTGGAGGGTGGTCTCACACGCCTGCCAATCGGGATCGGTGCCGCGTTCGAGCGGCTGGGCCCCCATTTGAAGGAGTCGATCAAGGCTTTCTGGGCGCCGGGGCTGTGGTGGGAGGAGCTCGACTGGGCGTACATGGGAGTGATCGACGGCCACGACGTCCGAGCGCTGCGCGAGGCGCTACGCGAGGCACTCGCGGCGCAACGCCCGGTGGTGGTGCACATCGCGACGGTCAAGGGCAAGGGCTTTGCGCCCGCGGAGGACGGCGGTCTCGAGGGCATGGAGAAGTGGCATGCGGCCAAGCCCAAGTCGATCAGCAACGGCATTCCCACCAAACCAGCGGCAGTCAAGAGCAACGGTGCGCGCACGAAGATAGTGCAGCCGCCGCCGCCCCAGTACACGCAGGTGTTCGGCGAAGCGCTGGTACGCGAATGCGAACGTGACGAGCGCGTGGTGGGGATCACCGCGGCGATGAACTCCGGGACTGGGCTGAGCATCCTGCAGAAGGCGCTACCGGAGCGCTACTTCGACGTGGGTATCGCCGAGCAGCAGGCGATCCTGTTCGCGTCGGGCCTCGCCCTCGAGGGGGTCAAGCCGGTGGCGGCGATCTACTCCACCTTCCTGCAGCGCGCCTACGACCAGATCGTGCACGACGTATGCCTGCAGAGGCTGAACGTGGTGTTCGCGATGGATCGTGCCGGGCTCGTGGGCGACGACGGTCCTACCCACCATGGCGCGTTCGACATCGCCTATCTGCGCTGCCTGCCGAACATGGTGCTGATGGCGCCGCGGGACGAGGCGATGCTGGTGCACATGCTGCGCACCGCGTTGGAGTACGACGGCCCGATTGCGCTGCGCTACCCGCGCGGGGAGGGCACGGGCGTGGAGCTGCCAAGCGAAGGCCAGGCGATCGCGATCGGTACCGGTGAGATCCTGAGCGAGGCCGAGGTCACGTCAGGGGCCACGGCTGCACCGAGGGTGGCGTTGATCGGCTATGGCAGCGGCGTCGGCAAGGCGCTCGAGGCCGCAGAGATGCTGCGCCAGCAGGAGATCGCGGTGACGGTCGTGGACGCCCGCTTCGCCAAGCCAATCGACGCGGGGCTGATGGCCCAGCTGGCAGCGGAGCACGACCTGCTGGTGACGGTCGAGGAGGGCGTTCTCGCGGGTGGCTTCGGCTCAGCTGTGTGGGAGACGCTAAATGACGCTGGCGTCACGCCGCGGATCCTGCGCGTGGGCCTGCCTGATGAGTATGTGACCCATGGCAAGCCCGCGTTACTGCACGAGCAGGTTGGCTTCACTGGAGCACGCATCGCCGAGCGGGTGGCTGCGGCGATATCCGACGGCGGGCGCAGCCACACCGTCGGGGACGGCGGCTCCCACGGTGCCGGCCCGGCCGTCGTCGGCGCCTGAGCGCTGACCAGGAGGGAGCGAAGCCCCGCGTGGCGGCTGCTCGACGCCTACTCGGAGGGCTTAAATGAAACGACCCGCCGGGGAAAGCGGGCCGTTTCGGGAGGAGGGATTCAGGAGAGTTGATGCTGCGCTCTCGATCGCTAACCATGATGCACCGCTGGAGCCACGAGTTGTGTGACATGCCACACAGATGGGTGGCGACTGTATAAGCCGATAGCACGCACAAGGGTTCACGGCCCCGACTTGTGCAAGTGTTAGACGGTGATGGGCAAGCTCCGTCTCGACACCTTGCTGGCCGAGCGTGGGCTATTCCCTTCGCGTAGCCGTGCTGCTGCGTCGGTGATGGCGGGCGAGGTGTTCCTGATTCCCGGCCAAGCTGGCGCCCGCGCAGGCGAGCGCCGCGCGGCAAAGCCTGGTGAACTGGTGGACATAGAGACGCACGTGCGCCTTGCACAGGGGCCCGCGTTCGTTTCGCGTGGCGGTATCAAGCTCGCCAACGCCCTGGAGGCTTGTGGCTTGGACGTGCGCGACCGGCGCGCGCTCGACGTGGGCGCTTCGACGGGTGGCTTCAGCGACTGCCTGCTGCAGCGGGGCGCTCGCGAAGTGATCGCCGTGGACGTCGGCTATGGGATCCTCGACTATCGCCTCAGGACCGATGAGCGTGTGGCGGTGTTGGAGCGCACGAACGCGCGTGAGCTCACGCCGGAGATGTTGCCCGTGTCATGGCTCCCAGGCGATGCGCCGCTCGATCTTGCCACTGTGGACGTGTCGTTCATCTCGCTAAGCAAGGTGCTGGGTGCGGTGCTCGGGTGCCTGGATGCCCACTACGACGCTCTCGCGCTCGTCAAGCCGCAGTTCGAGCTGGGGCGTGAGCGGATCGGCAAAGGGGGGGTGGTGCGAGCGGCGGATGACCGTCGGGAGGCGCTGATAGGCGCTGGCCGAGCCGCACTCGAGCTCGGCGCGGCCGTCGCGGGCTATCACTCCTCGGGGCTACCCGGGCCGAAGGGCAACCGTGAGACGTTCCTGTGGCTCGTCGACCCCGATGATGGGCGAGGCTCGCGCGATGCCTCGCTGCTAGAGCAGCTGGCGCGGGAGGTGGAGCCATGAGGGAAATAACCGTGTTCACACATCGGCGCCCAGAGGACACCACGGAGGCGCTGCAACTGCTCGCCGCGCGCGCTGCCGAGGCGGAGGTGACGCTGCGACTGGACGAGAACGAGACGCGCAAGCACAACCTGAAGGCTGGTCCCGGCATGGTGGTCGATGTCCCCAACGCGGACGATGTCGAGTTGTGCATCGTGCTCGGCGGCGATGGCACGATCCTGCGGGCCCTGCGGCGCTATGCGGGCACGTCGGTGCCAGTGTTCGCGATCAACTTCGGCGCGATCGGGTTCCTCGCGACGGTCGAGCAACAGGACATCGAGGACGGCATTCGCCGTGCCCTGACCGGAGACTTCGAGTTGCTGCGGCTCCCGGGCATCGTGCTGTCGCTACCGGAGGGTCACTCCGAGTTCCGCCCACAGACAGCGATCAACGACATCGCGATCCATCGCAAGGTGGGGGAGCGTGTAGCCGAGATCGCCTATGCGCTCGACGGCGAGGAGGCGGGCAGCGTTCGCTGCGACGGCCTTGTGGTGGCAACGCCGGCGGGCTCCACCGGCTACAACCTCGCCAACGGCGGTCCGGTGATGGCGTGGGGTGTTGAAGGCTTCGTGGTCTCGTTCATCGCGCCCCACTCGATGAGCGCACGTGCGCTCGTCGTAGCGCCGGACGATCACATAACCATCTACAACCGCTCGCGTGAGCCGCTGGACGTGGCAGTGGACGGCCGTCCCGCGGGAGAGATCGCGGCGGGAGCGGCGATTGAGGCGCGCTTCGTCAACGACATCGGCACGATCGCCCAGCTCCCGGGCTCCTCCTTCTACCGCCGACTGCGGGAGAAGTTCGGGCGCCTGGCCAGCTGAGAACGTCTCAGCCAGCTGAGACGTTCTCAGGCGACTTGTGCGTCGCGATGCTCGATCTCGGCGGCGACGGGGCCGGTGCGTTGCATCGAGGAGATGAAGTCGTCCAGCTGGGCCCTTGAGAAGCGCCGCTGGCCACCTGGCGTCCTGTAGCAGCTGACATGCCCCGCGTCGGTCCAGCGACGGACCGTAGCGAGCGAGACACCCAGGTAGCGCGCTGCCTGTGAGCTTGTGAATACGAGCTGGCGCTCGTTGCGGGGGGTGGGCGTCACGGACAGGGGCATTTGCAGGGCCTCGATCGATTGGGGTCGCTGCATGTTTCGTCCGAAAGGGCGGGGAACTTGAGCGCCGGGGAGGTTTGTCGACGTTTGGCATGCCTCGGCTAGGAGCCGCGTCCCCGTCCCCGGCCGTCGGACAGCGCCCCGAGAATCCTTCAAGGACCGTCCCCGATGCCTGGGGTGAGAGCTCCCCAATGGCGCAGGATCCCAGTTCTGGAGCCAAAAGGGCCGGGTGCTCGCGGCTCGTCGGCGGCGTGGTCATCTGCAACCTTTCCTGCAGAAAGCTACGCAAACTGGACTTTTGGCCACACCCTGCGCTATTGTTCCGCAAACCTACTCATAGGTATGCGGGCCCCTGGCGGATGGAGCCAAACGGGATCGCAGGGACTCCGAGAGAAGGGAATGAGACATGGGTTACACGCACTGAGGTCTCCGAAATACTTCTGGGGGGCGGGCGCGGCGCCGGTGCGTCGCCCCGCCGCTCCCAGTTGAGAGCAACATCACCCACAGCTGCCTCCGCGCTGGATCAGCGGGAAGGCTGAGCTATTTCGCGCACTCGCCGGCCGAAGGCGAGCTCTGTCTCAAAGTCGGCTTCGTCAGGCGTGAGGGTCTGTGCGCCCGTGCGCTCGAGCAGCCTGATGAAGGCCTCTACGATCTCCGTGTCCAGCTGCCGGCCGCTGACCCTGCGCATCTCCGTGATCGCGTCCTGGGGGGTCATCGGGGGACGGTAGGAGCCGCGGGCGGTGAGCGTGTCGTAGGTCGAGCAGACCGCGATGATCCGCGACGCCAGCGGGATCTCGTTGCCGATCAGCCCCGCTGGGTAGCCGCTGCCGTCGATCTTCTCGTGGTGGTAGAGGATCGCTTCGGCGACGTCCCCGTAGCCGTCGAGCCGCCCCACGAGCGCGGACCCGTCCTGCGGGTGACGCCTGACCACGTGCCAGTCCTCGTCGGAGAGGATCTCCGCTTTTAGGATCCGGTCGGGGAGGGCGAACTTGCCGATGTCGTGCAGCAGCCCGGCGGTGTGGACGGTCTCCTGCTGGGCGCCGTCGCAGTCCAGCTCGACTGCCAGTTCGCGGGCGTAGCGCGCAACCGCGGCGGCGTGGCGGGCCGTGTTCTGATCGCGCAGGGCGAGCGTCTCGAGCAGCGTTGACAGCACCCCCAATTGCAGCGAGGCGAGATGGATGGACCTCGCTTCGAGCTGGTCGGCCCGCTCCTCGGACCGCAGCAGCGCCCGGGTCAGGCGCTGAAAGATGATCAGGACCAGGACCGAGCCCAGCAGCACCGGGAAGCCCAGGTTCGTATAGGCCACCGCCAGCGTGGCCGCCAGCGCGGCGGCGGCTGTCTCGCCCGGCAGGTAGGGGACGAAGTGTTCCCTGATCTGGCGGACGATCGGGCGTCCATCGGTGATGCGGTGATGCAGGGCGATCATCCCGAAGTTCACGATCAGGGTCACCACGAACACCAGGAAGACGATCAGCGCGAACAGCACCCCGCGGGTGGCGGCCAGGTTGGCGTGGCTGTGCACGTCGCCGATCAGCTCCCGCGCCACCACCGCGCCCACGACCGGGTATGTGGCCAGGGTCACGACGTTGTTGAGCGCCAGGTCCCAGGGCAGTCGCCGGCGCAGCGAGTTGCCGAGGACGACCAGCGCCCCGAAGGTCATCGCTGGCTCGGGGCCCAGTAGGGTCATCGTCAGCACCAGCGCGATGAAGGCTCCCGTCAGGCGTCCCCGCCCGACGCTCACGGTGAGCCGTTCCCCGACGGCCGTCAGCACGAACAGCAGGACCACCAGCTTCAGCGGGTGCCAGTCCCCGGGGTCGGTCGTCAACACCGCGGCAGCGATCGCCCCGCCGAGCAGGACGAGCTCGAACGCGATGTACGTCCTTGTCTTTGCGGTGTCGGACATGTGGATCGGCTTCTGTGGGACTTAACGGCACCCCAGACGTCGTCCTAAAGGGGTCGGCCCCTCACCGGTCAGACAGGCCGCCTCGCCGACGGCGTCATCCGCCCGCGGTCTCCTTGGCCGGGACGTTCGCGGGCGTCTGCTCGACCTCCGGCTGGGGCCCGGCCGTCAGCAGCCACAGGAAGCCCAGCGCGGCCGCTGCGGCGCCGGCGCCACCGATGGCGAAGGCCGTCCGGGCCGAGGCGAGTGCGACCAGGCTCGCGCCCAGGCTCAGCCCGATCACGGGGCAGATCGCGCTCAGCGATTCCAGGCCCCCCATCAGCAGGCCGTGCAGGCTCGAGGGCGTCAGGCGCTGGATCGTGCTGACGACTGCCACGAACTGGACGCCGTTGCCCAGTCCCCCCACGAAGGCCGCCGCGCAAGCGCTGGCCAGCGTGGGTGCCAGGGCGAAGCCGCCGTAGGCGGCTCCGATCGCCAGCGTGCCGCCGACCAGCATCGCTCCCACGGCCCGTCCGGGCGCCCGGGCGTAGACGAGGCTGCCGACGACGACGCCGACGCCCCAGGCCGCCAGCAGCAGGCCGTAGCCGCGGTCGCCGGCGTTCAGCGTGCTCTTCGCGTAGACGATCTCGACCGGCCCGGCGAACTCGAAGAAGACCACCGCCACCGACTCCACCAGCAGCAGGGCTCTCAGCGAGGGTACGTCGTTGACATGACGCAGGGCCGTCCCCAGGCGCTCCCGCACCGATGAGCCCCCGGCGGCTGCGATCGGTGGGCTCAGGTCCAGCAGCATGGCCCCGCAGACGGCGAAGGAGACGGCGTCCACCAGCAGCGCGGTCGCGCCGCCTGCCGCGGCTACTAGCACGCCCGCCAGCGCCGGGCCGGTGACGAAGGTGATCGAGAAGGCGACGTTGATGGCCGCGTTCGCGGCCCGCTCGGCGTCGTGGGGGTCCTGGCCCTCTGGCGCGGCCTCCCGCGCCGCCCGGGCGGCCTCCGAGCGCAGCAGCGAGTTGGCCGACAGCGCCGCGGTCCCGTCGACAGCGACCAAGAACAGCAGCGCCGGCAGCGTGAAGTGCCAGGCCGTGAAGGCGATCACCAAGGTCGCCACGGCCTCGAACAGGTACAGCCTGCTGAGCGAGCCTCGCTGTTCGGAGGTCTCGACGTGCGCGATCAGGATCGGTGAGATGAAGGCCGGCAGCACCTGGGCCGCGACCAATATCGCGGCGACGGCGAAGGCGCTATGCGTGTGGTCGAAGACGACGAGGGCGATTGCGACGGAGCCAAGCCAGGTGCCAAGCCGGTTGACGGTGTAAGCGACGATCACGCGCCGCAGCCGCGGCGAGGCGAGTGAGGCTCTCACAACGGGGCACGCTAGCGGCTGGAGGCGGCCCGGGCGAGCGTTGCATGGACAGCAGCGTTCTCACGAGCCAGGAGGCCGTAGTCGGGCTCCAGGCGCTAGCGCAAGCGTCTTTGCATCGCAAATAGGCCTTTGGGAACGGCGGGAACCTGCCGATAGGTCCACACATGGAGGCCTCGACGGCAGTGTTGACGAAACCGATCAGCGTGATCATCGCTGACGACCACACGGTCGTCCGTGACGGCATCCGCGCGGTGCTGCAGCGCGAGGGGGGCGAGTTCAGTGTGGTTGCGGAGGCGGCAGACGTGCCGTCGATGATCCGCGCGGTGCGCGAGCACCAGCCGGATCTGCTGACGCTCGATTTGACAATGCCCGGGGGCTCGAGTCTGGGTGCACTGCCCTCATGCTTCATCGCTCATCCGACGCTTGCCGTGGCGATCTTGACGATGCGCGAGGATCCCGAGTACGCGCGCCAGGCGCTGCGGGCAGGGGCGCGCAGCTACGTGCTCAAGGAGGCCGAGCCGGCGGAGCTGCTGCAGGCCTTCCGCCTGGCTGTGGCGGGCGGCAACTACCTGCACCCGCGACTGGGCGCGCTGATGGCGACCGGCGAGGAGGGGTTCGCGGACAGCGTGGTGCTCTCAGAGCGCGAGCGCGAGGTCGTTCGCCTGATCGCCAACGGCTACACCAACCCGGAGATCGCCGAGCAGCTGAATGTGGCCGAGCGCACGGTCAAGACCTACCGCGCCCGTGCGATCGAGAAGCTCGGCTTCTCCTCGCGCGCGGAGATCACCGCGTACGTGCGCCGCACCGGGCTCGCTGATTAGTCTTTCTTAGGTCGGCCTTGCGGCCGGGTGGGCGCGACTTGTGGGCTATGTCCTGACCGTGCGCCACTCGCGACCGGCGCAGGTGGCCCGTCGGGGCTCAATACACGCGGACTCGCGGAGGCTTTGAGGGCTCCGGCCGATGGTGGGCCTGTGCGCGCCCGGTTGAGGGCTCTACGCATGCGGAGTGCGACCGCCAGGGTGATGGCTGCCAGCGCCAAACGGCGACGATCGCGACGTGCTTGGCTGAGTTCGCCCTCCTCGATCAGTTGAAACAAGTGAGCAGCCCACTCGCGTGCATATCGCCAGATGTCGCGAGTGGCCATGAGTGTGAGCGCGCAGGTCAGCAGATCAAATCTCGCGCGGCTCGAATTGCACAATGAACTATTCAGGAGATCGCGAGCGCGTCGCTGCTGGAGTCTTCTCTCATAACGTGCCTCTTCGAGCAGGAAGCGACGCCGTGCAAGTTTTCTTCGGTAGTGATCTCTCCGCCGTTCGAAGGCATGGCGGTGGCTGGGGGTGACCATGACTCGCTTGGAGCGCCGCATCGAGCGTATGCTCGCCCAGGCGCACAAAACGCTGGCAATTGCGCCAACGATCGTCGAGACGGCCACCGCGGCGACGATGGTCTTCATCTCGTTCCCCACCCCGGCGTGAGCAGCCGTAGGGCGCGGCGTTCCGCGGCTGTCTCCCGTCGCGCCACTCTCCTGCCTTCGCCACTCAAACGGTAATAGCGGCGTGGCGGACGGCCCTCGTCTCCAGGAATGATCTGCTCCCATCGGCCTTCGAGCAGCCCTTCGTCCTCCAGACGTCGGAGGATCGCGTACGCGCTGCCCACCGATACGCCGCTCGCACGCACGACCTCGAGCCCATATGCCTCGTCAGCCGGCCCATCGAGCAAAGCCTGCAAGATCAACTTCGTCTGGTGCGAGCGCTTCCGGGCCACCGCCTCATCATAGTCTGAAGTCATAATAGGCACCGACTGGGTGTTCTGAGCACAACGACTCCGATCAGCGACTCGATGCCTGCGCGTCCGTGTCCTCCGCTCAGTGCCGTGGCCACGGCGGCGCTGGTGGCGCTCGTGCATGCCGAGGCTCTAACCTGGGGTTGATGGCATCCCCGGAATCGAGCGTTCCCGCCGAGGGCTACCAGCTGAAGAACATCTCAGCGCGGGCCTTCCAGCACCCGGCCGACAAAGCGGCCACGGCAGCACTGGGATCAATTCCGTATTTGGACACCGTCGTCAGGAAGCTGATCGAGCTCGGCTACGAGCGCGCCCTGCGTCAGAGCTACCTCGGCTCCTCCGTGCGGCTCTCGGAAGACCAACTGGGAGACGTATACCGCGAGCACGCGATCGCCTACACCACGCTCGACATGAGCGAGGTGCCCGACCTCTACCTCACGCAGTTCCCCACGCCGAATGCGCTCGCGATCGGGGCAAAGCACCCGATCGTGGTTGTCCAGTCAGAGCTCGTGCGGCTGCTCGACGCTCCCCAGCGCCGTGCGGTGTTCGCGCACGAGGCCGCCCACATCCTCGCCGACCACCAGCTGTACCGAACCGCGCTCGCGATCCTCGTGCAGCTCACGAGCAGCGCGCGGCTGCCTTTGCCGCTTGCTCCCGTGCGCACAGTGCTGATGGAGTGGGGACGCGCCACCGAGCTGAGCGCCGATCGCGCCGCGGCGGTTGTCACGCGCGACCCGCTCGTCGTGTGCCGCACGCTGATGTCCCTCGCGGGCGGCGCGATGGTGGACGAGCTCGACCTCGACATCTTCATGCGCCAGGGTCTCGACTACAAAGAGAAGGGCGGTGGCCTCGAGCGCCTGACGAGGCTGATGCTCGACCTCGGCGTCACGCACCCGATGCCCGTCAAGCGCACGCACGAGCTGATGGCGTGGGTGCGCTCCGGCGAGTTCGACCGCATCGTCGGTAACGGCGAGTACCCGCGCCGCGACGACCCCGTCGACGCCCGCGCGGATGGGGGAGAGGCCGTGTCGTTCTACGCCGACCGCATCCGCGACGCGTTTCGCGACGCCGGCGAGTCCGTCAGCTCAGTTGGCCAGCAGCTCGCCGGCTGGCTGCGCAGGGACGCCCCCGATGAGGACTCGAGCCTCGACGTCGACGCCGACGATCAGTAGGACGCGGGCTGCTCGGCAGCCTGGGTGGGACGTCCGGCGAGCGGCACCGTCAGGCGCACCGTCATCCCGCGCCCGGGAGCGGGCATGAACTCGAGCTCGCCACCGACCAGCTCGGCGCGCTCGCGCATCCCCGACATGCCAAAGCCGCCCTCCAGGCCGTCGCCGCGTGGCCCGATCCGGCTCGCTTCGGGCAGGCCCTTGCCGTCGTCGGTGACCGACGCGCGGATCATGCCGCTGTGCTCGCGGACGCTCACGACCGCTTTCGTCGCTTCCGCGTGGCGGCTGACGTTCGTCAGCGCCTCCTGGATGATTCTGTAGATGGTGCTCTCGAGCTCCGCGTCCAGTCGCCGCGAGCCGTTGGCCTCGCCGCCGTTGCCAGATGTGTCCGCCGGCCCGGAGAGGTCGAGCTCGGTCTCCACGTCAAGCCCGTCGATCGCCTGTGCGCGGCGGGCGAGCGCTTCCAGCGCGGCCGCGAGCCCCAGGTCGTCCAGCGCCGCGGGGCGCAGCTCGGTGATCAGGTGGCGCAGACCGTCGATCTCCGTGCCGAGGCCCTCCAGCACCGTGTCCACCGCTTCGCTCAGTGCTTGTCTGTCGTCGAGGTCGCGTGCGTTTGCCAGTTGCAGGCGCAGCGCGCCGATGCCTTGAATGCTCTCGTCGTGGATCTCACGCGCCCAGCGGGTGCGCTCGTGCTCGCGGGCCTCCATGCCGTAGCGCAGACGTTCGATCTCCACCGAGCGCTCGGCCGCCAGACGCTGCGAGACGCTTGCCGCGAATGCCGCCAGCGCCTCACGGTCGGGACCGCGGAAGCTGCCGTCGCGGCGCAGCGCGATCACGAGGCCGCCGCCCTGTCCTTCCATGTGCAGCGGCTCGATCAACGCTGAGCGCGCCTCCAGGCCGAGTTCGTGAAGCCACGCCGCCTCCGGGCCCCGGGGTCTGTCCACAGCCAAAGACTTGCCCTCCAGATACAGCGAGCCCAGTGCGCTGCCGCGCACGGGCACGATCCTCAGCCGCACCGATTCCGCGCCGCTGCATGCCGCCACCCGCAGCTCGCCACGCTCCTCGATCACCACCGCCAGGGTGGTGGCGTCCAGCAGCGCGAGACCTCGGTCGGCCATGAGGCGCAGCAGCCACAGCTCTGATCCAGAAAGCACCGGGTGCAGATTATGAACGTCCCGCGCGACCGAACGCGGGCGGCAAGCTGCCCTGCACGTCTGTGCTCGGCGCCGGCGTCATCTCCACGCCCTGCTCGGGCGTATCCGTGTGGACGCTTACGTGGTTCTCGCCGTTGCCGTTGATTGGGCGCAGGGCCGCCCGCGCCTGTGCCAGCAGCGCCTGTGCGCTGAGGTCCTCGTGCCACGCCGCCAAACCCACCGACACGTGCAGCGGGAAGCGCGCACCCTGCGCTTCGACCTTGATCGTGCGCAGTCGCTCGAGCGCCCGCCGGCCAACGATCTCCGCGCGTGGGCCGTCTGCGCCCGGCAGGATGATCAGAAGATTGTTGTCTGAGCCTCCGTGATCGGGCCTGCCTCGCCCGATCCTGTCGAAGCGGCGCAGCTCGCGGCGCAGTGCCTGCGCGACGTACTCGAGTGTCTGATCGCGCAAATCGCCACCGTGCTCGCGGGTCATCTCATCGAGGTTCTCGATCACCACCAGCAAGCAGCTCAGCTGCGTGCCATGGCGCTCCGCGCGGCTGATCTCCTCCTCCAGGCGCTCACTCAAAGCGGCCGGCGTGATGCAGTCGAGTGCGCTCGGCTGGCGCCGATCGGAATGCGGATTGGTGTCGCTGGCAGCCATGCCTGTAGCGGACGAGTGTACGTTGGAAATAGGCGTCCGTTCCTATGCTCCTCGCACTGATTATGCCCGTCTGCAAGCGCCCCGGCAAGTCGCTGAGCCAGGCGGGCGCGTGTGTGGTGGCGCTGCTTGGCGGTAATCGTCCGCACGATCGCGCGATCTGTCCCCGTGCGCTGGTACACCACTGGTGTGCTGCAAGAGCTCCGTGTCGAGAACCTATTGCTGATCGAGCAGGCCCAGATGCGCCTCGCGCCGGGTTTGAACGTGATCACCGGCGAGACCGGCGCGGGCAAGACGGTGCTCGCCCACGCCCTCGATTTGCTGCTCGGCGGGCGCGCCAAGCCGGGGATCGTGCGCCCGGGTGCCAGCGAGGCATACGTGGAGGGGGTCTTCGACCTTCCCCAGCGCGTGCGCGAGCAGCTCGACGAGCGTTTGAGCACGGAAGCCGATGAGCTCGTGCTCGCCCGCCGCGTCGGCACCGACGGGCGCACCCGCGCCTATCTCAACGGTCGCTCCGCGAGCGTCGGCGAGCTGCGCGAGATTGGTGCCACATTGCTCGCGTTCTACGGACAGCACGAGCACCGCAAGCTCACCTTGTCCGCCGCTCAGCTCGAGATCCTCGACGGCCTCTGCGCAGGCGACCATGCGGGACGCCTGCGCAAGTGCGCACAGGCCTTTGCCCACGTGCGCCAGCTGGAAGAGCGGATGGAGGAGCTACGCGAGCTCTCTTCTCAGCGCGAGCGCGAGCTCGGCCTGCTCGAGTACGAGCTCGCGGAGATCGACGCCGTCGCGCCCGAGGAGCGCGAGCACGAGCAGCTGCTCGGCGCGCGCGAGCGCCTGCGTAGCCTCGATGCGCTGTGCTCCGCCGCGGGCGCTGCCGCGGAAGCACTGGCCCCTGACTCAGGCGAAGGCCCCGGCGCGGTGCAGCTCGTGGCTGGCGCCACCGGGCAGCTCGACGCCCTCGCTGGCGTCGACCCAGCGCTCGATGTGCTCGCCGAGCGGCTGCATGCGGTGATCATCGAGTCGCAGGATCTCGCCGGCGAGCTGCGCTCCTACTGCGAGCGCGCGGGCGCGGATGACATCGACGGCGCGCTCGCTCAGCTTGGCCCGGAAGTCTCGCTGGACGCGCTCGAACAGCGGTTGGCGGCGATCGAGCGGCTCGCGCGCAAGCACGGCGGTAGCGTGGGCGCTGTGCTCGAGTACGCCGAGCACGCGCGCGCACGCCACGACGAGCTCGCCGGTGCCGAGGTGGCGTTGGCCGAGGCTGGCGAGCAGCTGAGCTGCTGCGCTTGCGGAGCTCGAGCAGTGCGTGCTCGCGGTGCGCAAGGCGCGCAAGGCCGCCGCGCGGAGCTTTGCGCCCGCCGTGCGCGAGCAGCTCGCCGCGCTGGCGATGGGGGACGCGAGCTTTGAGGTGATCCTCGACGAGCGCGAGCCAGGGCCCTCGGGCGGCGACTCCGTCGAGTTCATGATCGCGCCCAACCCCGGGGTGCCCGCGGGACCGCTGCGGGAGATCGCCTCCGGCGGCGAGCTCTCCCGGGTGATGCTCGCGATCATGAGCGTCGCGGGCGCGTCCTCCGCGGACGCCACGCTCGTGTTCGACGAGGTCGACGCCGGAATCGGCGGTCAAACCGCACGTGTCGTCGGCGAGCGCCTACGCGGGCTGGGTGAGCGCAGGCAGGTGCTGTGCATCACTCATCTGCCGCAGATCGCCTCGCTCGCCGCCCGCCACTTCTCGATCGTCAAGGACACCAGCGCCGAGCCCACCCGCACCACCGTGTTGGAGCTTTCCGAGGGCGAGGTCGTCGGTGAGCTCGTGCGCATGCTCGGCGCCGACAGCGACGACATGGTCGCGCGGCGTCACGCCCGGGACCTGCGCCGCGCAGCTTAGGTCGGTCGGCGAAACCGCTGCACGCACCGCGTTTTTCCCGTGCGGGCGTTACTCTCGAAGTCGTGGCCGCAACGCGATCGAGCGCGCCGGGCTATCTGCAGCCCGCTGGTACGCCTGGCGCTGGGTTGGAGATCCAGCCCGTGCGGACGCTCGCAGGTCCTGTGCGGCCCGGCAGGCGCACGAAGCTGCTCGTACGTCACCTCGTGCGCGGCGACATCGCGCTGATCGACCATCTCGACATCGATCGCGTCTCCGCCGAGGAGCTGATCGCCGCCGGTGCAGTGGCGGTGCTCAACTGCAGCCCATCCTCCAGCGGCTCCTATCCGAACCTCGGCCCGCAGCTGCTCGTCGAGGCTGGGATCGTGCTCGTGGACCTGCCCGACGACTGCGCTGTTCGAGCGGCTATCCGACGGTGACCCGCTCGTCATCAGGATCGCCCCCGCTGCGTCCGCCGTGCCCGCGGCACTCGAGGTCGCCGCGCCCGCCGCCACGCCCGCAGCCCCCGCTACGGACCCGCGAGCCGCCGGCTCACTCACCGCTGAGGTGCTGCGCAAGGGGGAGCTGCTCGCCAGCGGTGAGGTGCTCGACCTCGAGCGCGTGTGCGCCGAAACGGAGCTGCGCCGCCAGGAGATCGGGGAGGCGCTCGAGCGCTTCGCGCACAACACGATCGAGCACATGCGCGAGGAGCGCGAGCTGCTCGCCGGCAGAATCCAGCTGCCGCGCTTCGCCACCGACTTCCGCGACCGCTCCACGCTCGTCGTCGTGCGCGGCGTCGGCCACCAGCGCGACCTGCGGGCGCTGCGCCCCTTCATCCGCGACATGCGTCCCGTGATCGTCGCCGTCGACGGCGGTGCCGACGCGCTGCTGGAGGAGGGGCTGAAGCCGGACATGATCGTCGGCGACATGGACTCCGCCGGCGAGGCTGCGCTGCGCTGCGGCGCTGAGCTCGTCGTGCACTCCTATCCCGACGGGCGTGCGCCGGGGCGCGAGCGCCTCGAGCGGCTCGGGCCTGCCGTTCAAGCTCGTCCCCGCGCCCGGCACCAGCCAGGACGTCGCGATGCTGATCGCCGCCGAGAAGGGCGCCCGCCTGATCGTCTCCGTCGGCTCGCAGTTCAACCTCGTCGAGTTCCTCGACCGCAACCGCGAGGGCATGTCCTCGACGTTCCTCACGCGCCTGCGCATCGGCGAGATCCTCGTCGACGCCAAGGGCGTCAGCCGCCTGTACCGGCCACGCCCAGGCCTGACGCCGCTGCTGGTCGTGATCGTCGCCGGGCTGATCGCGATGATCGCCGTCGTCTGTGTGAGCCCCAGCTCTGCGCGACGTGGCGGAACTGCTGTGGCTGAAGCTCCAGCTGCTGCTCAGCGCGTCGGCTGACCGCAGCCGGCCACGCGCGCCGATGTTCGACTTTCGCTACCACGCGCTGTCGCTCGCCGCCGTGCTGTTCGCGCTGGCGCTCGGCGTCGCTGCTCGGTGTCGCGATCGGCGACTCCAACCTCGTCTCCTCGGCCAAGAACGGGATCGTCGCAAACCTCAACTCGGAAGTCAGCCAGGCACACCAGCAGTCCGGTCAGCTGCAGGAAAAGCTCGGCGACCGAGGAAGCATTCGCCAACGGCCTGTATCCGCTGGCCGTGCACGAACTGCTCGCCGGCCGCAGCATCGGTGCTGGTGTTCCTCGGCGAATCCTCCGACGCAGATCAACGCGCTCGTGCGCGCCGCCGTCGCCCAGGCCGGCGGCCAGGTGACGACCGTCGTGGCGGTGCGCGAGCCGCTCGACTTGGCTGAAATCTCGACCACGCGGCGGCGGGGACCCACTACGCGGCGCTCGCCACCTCCGCCGGCCTCGTCGAACAGCTTCGGCGACCTGATCGGCCGCCAGCTCGTCAGCGGCGGCCCGCTGGTCGACCGCGAGCTGATCAGCCGCGTGCGCGCGAGCCTGCTGAGCGCCTTCGACGGACAGCTCACGCGCCTTGAAGGGCTCGTCGTGATGCGCGCCGAACCAGCCGGCATGAGCGCCCGCCAGAGCGAAGCCACCACCGCCTTCGAGTCGGGCCTGCTCGCCGGCGTCGCCGCCGTCGGGGTTCCAGCCGTGGGCGTCGAGCTCACCAGCACCGACGCCGTCGCAGATCCCCTGGTACAGGGCAAAGGGCATCTCGAGCGTCGACGACCTCGATCAGCTCGCCGGCCAGGCCGCCCTCGACTACGCGCTCGCGGCAGATCGCGGCACCTTCGGCGTCAAGTCCACCGCCGACTCGCTGCTACCGAGCGCAGGCGCCAGCACCAACCAGCCCTAAGACGCCGGCCGGCTGACGGGTCGGCGCGGGCGAATAAAAACGGCGGGGGGCGCGTCCGCTCACGCCGGTAACTTCCACACATGCACGCCCTGCCTTTTGTGGTCGCGCTGGTCAGCGCCGCGATCCTCGCCCCGGCACTGCTGCGGGCGTTGAGCGATGCCGGCCACACCCGCGCCAACTATCGCCAGCGCGCGCTTGCCATGTCCCTTCGGCGTGCTCACGCTCGCGGCCGCGCTGCTCGCGCTGATCCCGCTGACGCTGCTGCAGCAGCTCGCATCCGCCCAGGTCTTTCACCCCGAGCTGTTGCCGATCGCCGTGTATTCGCTGGGGGTGCTCGCCCTCGGGCTGGTCGACGACACGCTCGGCGGTCGCGGCGGCACGCGCGGCTGGCGCGGTCACGGCGCGGCAGCTCTACGGGGCGAGCTCTCCACCGGCGCGCTCAAGGCCGTCGGCTCGCTCGGCCTGGCGCTGCTTGCGATGAGCTACCTGGGGCTCTCCAACGGGCGCTGGCTGCTGGCAGCTGGCAGTGCTCGTGCTCGCGACCAACGCCTTCAACCTGCTCGACCTGCGCCCCGGCCGCGCGACCAAGGCGTTCGTGCTGCTCGGCGCCGGTCTCGCGATCGGCAGCGCTGACCTGCGTCCGCTGTGGGCGCTCGGCCTGTTCGCCGCCCCGCGCTCGTCGCCGGCGTCTATGACCTGCGCGAGCGGGCGATGCTCGGTGACACCGGCGCGAACCTGCTCGGGGCGCTCGCGGGGCTGTGGCTGGTGCTCACGCTGTCGGGCACCGGCCAGCTCGTGGCGCTCGTGCTGCTCGCAGGAATCACGCTCTATGGGGAGCTCGCGATCGATTTCCGCGCTCGTCGAACGGACTCCGGGGCTGCGCCAACTAGACTCCTTGGGCAGGCCCTCATGAGCTTGCACCACTCCGACCGCCACGCGCAGGCGCCCAGCAAGACCCGGTTCATCTTCGTGACCGGCGGCGTCGTCTCCTCGCTCGGCAAGGGCATCGCCGCAGCCTCGATCGGCCGGCTGCTCGTCTCGCGCGGTCTGACCGTCGGCCTGCAGAAGTTCGACCCCTACATCAACGTCGACCCCGGCACGATGTCGCCCTACCAGCACGGCGAGGTGTTCGTCACCGAGGACGGCGCCGAGACCGACCTCGACCTCGGCCACTACGAGCGCTTCACCGACTCCAACACCAGCCGCGCCTCCAACGTCACCGCCGGCGGCATCTACGACACCGTCATCCGCCGCGAGCGCCGCGGCGACTACCTCGGCGGCACCGTGCAGGTGGTGCCGCACATCACCGACGAGATCAAGCAGCGGATCGCGCTGATCGCCGAGTCCAGCGACGTCGACTTCGTGATCACCGAGATCGGCGGCACCGTCGGCGACATCGAGTCGCTGCCCTTCCTCGAGGCGATCCGCCAGTTCCCCGTCGACGTCGGGCGCCGGCGCTGCATGTTCATCCACCTCACGCTCGTCCCCTACATCGGCCACGCGGGCGAGCTGAAGACCAAGCCCACGCAGCACTCGGTCAACGAGCTGCGGCGCATCGGGATCGCGCCCGGACATGCTCATGTGCCGCTCGGAGGGCTCGCTCTCGCAGCGACATCCGCAAGAAGATCGCGCTGTTCGCGAGCCTGCCCGTCGAGGCGATCGTCTCCGCCTGCGACGTCGACAACATCTACAAGGTCCCGCTCACCTTCCGCGAGCAGGGCGTCGACGACTTCGTGCTCGAGCACTTCGGCGTGGAGGCGCCTGCGCCGGACCTCGCCGCGCTGGACCGAGCCGATCGAGCGCTCCGCGCGGGCCACGCGCGACGGTGCGGATCGCGCTGGTCGGCAAGTACGTCCAGCTCGAGGACGCCTACCTGTCGGTCTCCGAAGCGCTGCGCCACGCCGCCTCGCTGCAGGACGCGCAGGGTGGAGATCGACTGGATCGACTCCGAGAGCCTCGAGGGCACCGATGACCGCGACGCCCTGGAGCGGCTCGGCGAGCGCCGACGGGATCCTCATCCCCGGCGGCTTCGGCGGGCGCGGGATCGAGGGCAAGATCGCCGCCGCGCGGGTCGCCCGCGAGCAGCCAGATCCCGTACCTCGGCATCTGCCTCGGGATGCAGGTCGCGGTGGCCGAGTTCGCGCGCAACGTGGCCGGCATGGAGGGCGCCAACTCGACCGAGTTCGACATCGAGACGCCCTACCCGGTGATCGACCTGCTGCCCGAGCAGAAGGAGGTCGCCGACCTCGGCGGCACGATGCGCCTCGGCGCCGACCCGATCAAGCTCCACCCCGGCACCGCGCGCGCGCGAGATGTACGGCGAGGCGGTCATCTACGAGCGCCACCGCCACCGCTATGAGGTCAACAACCTGCTGCGCAAGCGCCTGCAGAGCGCCGGCCTGGCGCGTCGTCCGGGCACCTCGCCCGACGAGCGCCTCGTCGAGGTGATCGAGCTCGACGACCACCCGTTCTTCGTCGCCTCGCAGTTCCACCCCGAGTTCAAGTCCCGCCCCGAGCGCCCCGCGCCGCTGTTCCGCGGCTTCGTCGCGGCCGCGCTGCAGCGCGCCGGCGGCAGCGCGCGGCGGAGCCCGCGGACGGCGAGCGGCGTCGAGGACGGCGAGCGGTCGCCCGACGCGGCGCTCCACCGGCAGCGCGCGCCGGGCGCTCGTGACGGCGCCCGCGTCCGTGTCGAGAGTCGGCGACGCTCGAGCGCCGCTACCTCAGCGGGACGTTCGCCGAGCTGTGCCGCATCGAGAGCCCCTCCGGGCAGCGAGCGCGCGCTGCGCCGAGCGCGTGATCGCCGAGCTGCGCGCGCTCGGCGTCGAGGTCGCACGAGGACGACGCCGGGCCGACCGTCGGCTCTGACTGCGGCAACCTGCTCGCGTTCATCTCCGCCGGACTGGCCCGGTGGCGCGGAGGAGACCGCCGAGCAGGGGCGCTCGCTGATGCTGTGCGCGCACCTCGACACCGTTCCGCTGCAGGCGCCCGTCGAGCCGGTGCTCACTCGAAGGCGGCTGGGAGAACGCCAACGACGGCATCCTCGGCGCCGACAACAAGGCGGCCGTCGCCGTGCTGCTGGCGCTCGCCCGCCACGTCGCGGCGCGAGGGCGCGCCGGTGGACCTCGAGCTGCTGTTCACCGTCGGCGAGGAGCGTCGCGCTGGCCGGCGCGCGCGCGTTCGACGCCGTCGCGCCTGCGCAGCGGCTTCGGCTTCGTCTTCGACCACGCCTCGCCGATCGGCGAGGTGATCGATCGACTCGCCCAGCCACTTCCGCATCGAGGCGTCGCTTTCGCGGCGCCGCCGCGCACGCCGGGCATCCGCCCCGAGGACGGTCGCAGCGCGATCCTCGCGGCCGCGCGTGCGATCGCCGCGATGCCGCTCGGCCGCCTGGACGAGCAGCACGACGGTCAACGTCGGCACGATCTCCGGCGGCACCGCCATGAACGTCGTCCCCGAGGACTGCACGCTCGTGGCCGAGGTCGCGCGCGCTCGACGACGCAGCGCGCCGAGGAGCTCGTCGCCGAGATCGTCGACCGCCTGCACGAGGCCGCCAACCTGCCCGACTGCGACTGCGACGTCGACGTCAGCGTCGCAGCGCACCTTCTCCGGCTACCGCCTGCCGCCCGCCGCGAGCCGCCCGTGCGCGTGGCCGAGGCAGGCGCTGCGCGCCTGCGGGCACGAGCCCGTGCGGATCTCCAGCGGCGGCGGCTCGGACGCCAACGCGCTGATCGCGCAGGGCTTCGCCGACGGTCAACCTCGCCAACGGCACCGAGCGCGCCCACGAGCCGGGCGAGCGCGTCAGCGCGCGTCGCGCTCGAGGAGATGCTCGACGTCGCGCTGGCCCTGCTGGACGAGGCGGCGGCGGCTCGCGCCCGCCGCGGCCCTGTAGCTTGCGCGGCCGATGCTGAAGCTCCGCCCCGCCATCGTCGTCGAGATCGCCGACGCCGACGCCGAGTCGAGCAGACTGGACGCGCGCGCCTGATGGCGGCGAGCAGCGCGCTCGTCGTCGAGCTCGACCGGCGGCCGCTGGAGGCACGGCGCCGCGCCGGCGATCGCCGACGTCGGCGCTCGTCGGGCGCTGCGGAGGTCGGCGACGAGGTGATCGTCAACGTGCAGGCGCTCGACCTCGGGCTCGGCTCGGGCGGCTTCGACGTCGTCCACGTCAACCTCACCCGCGGCCTCACGGGCGAGGGCGACGCACGGGCGCGCGACGTGATGAAGCTCAACTACACGAGCCTGCAGCACGCCGTCGCGCCCGTCGAGGACGAGCCGCTGCGAGCTGCCCGTGGAGCGCCCGGTGGCGGTGCTCGCCCTGCACGGCCAGCTGGCCGCGCTCGCGTGGGCGTTCGCCCAGAGCGCGCCCGGGGCGAAGCTCGGCTATGTCCAGACCGAGGGCGGCGCGCTGCCCGGCGGGCACTCGCGCACCGTGCGCGCGCTGCGCGAGCGCGGGCTGCTCGCCGGCCACCTGACCGCCGGGCGCGGCCTTCGGCGGCGAGGGAGAGGCGATCAGCACCGCCGGCGCGCTGCACCACGGCCTGCGCACGCTCGGCTGGGACGCGGCCGTGTGCGGGCCCGGGCCCGGGGATCGTCGGCTCGGGCTCGCCGCTCGGCCACGGCGGCATGGTCGGCGCTGGACTCCGCGCACGTGGCGCTCGCGCTCGGCTGCCCGACGCTGCTGGTCGCGCGCATGTCCTCCGGCGACGAGCGCGACGCGCCACCGCGGCATCTCCCACCACACCCTCACCGTCCTCGACCTGCTGCTCGAGCCGGTCACCGTGGCGCTGCCGGCGGGGATGCGCTCGCCGGTGGGCGCCGACCTGCGCGCCGAGCTCGGCGCCGTGTTCGGCGCGCTGCCGAGCCGGCCCGCAGGGCGAGCCCGCCCGGCGCTCGCCGTCGAGCGGAGCGTCGAGCGCCCGGCGCGGCATCACCCGCCACGACTGGCGCCGCGCGAGCGTCGACCTCCCGGGCTACGCCGCCAGCGGCCTGCCGACCGAGACGATGGGCCGCGGGCTGGCCGAGGACCCGCTGTTCTTCGCCGCCGCGCTCGCCGGCGGCAGCGCGCTCGCCGAGCTCGCTCGAGCGTCGCCCGCCAGCGGCCAGCTGGAGATCGAGGACGCGCTCGGTGAGCCGCGCGTGAGCGAGCGCCTTCGAGGCGCTCGGCGGCGAGACCGTCTACCGCGGGCGCATCGTCGACGTGCGCATCGAGCGCTTCCGCCACGCCGACGGGGAAGGAGGTCTCGCGCGAGATCGTCCGCCACCAGCGGCGCCGTGGGGATGCGTCGCCCACGACGAGCAGCACGTGTGGCTCGTGCGCCAGCCCCGCGAGGCGGTCGGCGAGCCCGACGCTGCTGGAGATCCCCGCCGGACGGCTCGACATAGCAGGGCGAGGAGCCGCTCGCGGCCGCCCAGCGCGAGCTCGCCGAGGAGATCGGCCGCGGCGCGCGCAGCTGGGAGCCGATCCTCAGCTACTACACCGGCGCCGGCTTCACCGACGAGCAGGTGCACCTGTTCCTCGCCACCGACCTGTACGAGGCGCAGCGCCGACAGCGGCGAGGACGAGCGCATCGAGATCGTTCCCTGGCCGCTCGAGCGACCTGGCAAGCGCGATCGACGAGTGCCGCGACGCGAAGACGCTGATCGGCCTGTTCTGGCTCGCACGCCGGCTGAACATCTGATTGCACCGCCCAGGAGCGCCCGCAGGCGATGTGAGCGAAGCTGCAGGAGATGACGCCGCCCGCTGACCGCTCCGCCGGCAGCCGGACCGACCGGCGATCGAGCCGCTGATCGCTCGACTTCCTCGCCTATCTCGAGCTCGAGCGGGGACTCTCGCGCAACACGCTCGAGGCGTACCGCTCAGACCTGCTGCAGCTCGGCGAGTTCCTCGATCGCCGCGCGCTCGTCAGCGCACGCGGCCAGCCACGGCGAGCTCGCCGCCTTCCTCGTCAGGAGCTGCAGGTGGCGCCGAGCACGCTCGCCCGCAAGGTCGCCTGCCTGCGCTCCTTCTACCGCCACCTGCGCCGCGAGGGCACGATCGAGCACGACCCCACCGCCGAGCTGCGCGGTCCGCGCAAGCCACAGCGCCTGCCGCGGGTGCTCACACGCGAGCAGGTCGCGCGCCTGCTGGCCCAGCCGCGGGGCAGCGAGCCGCTGGCGCTGCGCGACCGCGCGCTGCTCGAGCTGATGTACGCGTGCGGCCTGCGCGCATCCGAGGCGGTCGGGCTCGAGCTTGCCGACGTCGATCTCGAGGAGGGCCTGCTGCGCGCGCGCGGCAAGGGCTCCAAGGAGCGGATCGTGCCGATCGGCCGCCAGGCGCTCGCCGCGCTGCGCGCCTACCTGCGTGCGCGGCCGCCCGCAGCTGCTCGCCATGGACCGCGCGCAACCGCCCGCGACAGCTGTTCCTCAACAGCCGCGGCGTCAGGTCTCACCCGCCAGGGCCTGTACAAGATCGTCCAGGGCCACGCCCGCAGCGCCGGGCTCGCGGAGCGGATGAGCCCGCACACGCTGCGCCACAGCTTCGCCACCCACCTGCTCGCCGGCGGCTGTGACCTGCGCTCGCTGCAGGAGATGCTCGGCCACGCCGACCTCGCCACCACCCAGGTCTACACCCACCTGTCCGCCGACCGGCTCAAGGACGCGTACTTCAGCGCCCACCCGCGAGCGAGCGCCACCCGGTAGACCTCGAGCCGATGAGTCCACGCCAGGACCGGCGGGCGTTCGTGCTGGTGATCGACGCCTGCGGCGTGGGGGCGCTGCCCGACGCGGCCAGCTACGGCGATCAGGGCACCAACACGCTCGCCCACCTCGCCGACGCCGTCGGCGGCCTTGAGCTGCCCGTGCTCGGGCGGCTGGGGCTCGGCTCGATCCTTCCCGCTGCGCGGTGTGGCGCCCAGCGCCGATCCCGGCGATCCACGGGCGCCTGCACCCGCTCGGCCCCGGCAAGGACTCGATCACCGGCCACTGGGAGCTGATGGGCGTTGTCGCCGAGCGGGCGCTACCCACCTACCCGCAGCGGCTTCCCGCCGGAGGTGATCTCCACGCTCGTGCGCGAGACCGGCCACGAGCTGATCTGCAACCGCCCCGACAACGGCCTCGCCGCGATCGAGCGAGTTCGGCGCCGAGCACCTGCGCACCGGCGCGCTCATCATCTACACCTCACAGGACTCCGTCCTGCAGCTCGCCGCGCACGTCGAGCGGGTGCCTGTGGAGGAGCTGTATCGCGCGTGCGCCGCCGCCGGAGGCGATGAGCGGCGAGCACGCCGTCGGGCGGGTGATCGCGCGGCCGTTCACCGGTGAGGTTGGCGCCTTCAAGCGCACCGACGGCAGGCGCGACTTCGCGCTCGCTCCGTCCGGGCGCAGCTATCTGCAGGAGCTACAGGACGCGGGCGTGGAGGTGCACGGCGTCGGCAAGATCGACGACCTGTTCGCCGGCGTCGGCGTGGACGTCGCACACCCCGGAGCCACCAACGCGCGGGCGCTCGCCGAAGCTCGACAGGCTGCTCGACTCTCTGCCCAGCGGCCTCGTGTTCGCGAACCTGATCGAGACCGACCAGGTGTACGGCCACCGCAAGGACGCCGCACGGCTTCGCCCGCGCACTGCGTGAGATCGACGCGAGCGTGGGGGAGATGCTCGCGCGAGCTACGCCACCAGGATCTGCTCATCGTCACTGCCGATCACGGTGTCGACCTGACTCACCCGGGGACCGACCACACGCGTGAGTACGCGCCGCTGCTCGCCGTCACAGGCGAGATGCTCGCTCGCGGCGGACGCGGTGCGCCGTCACGACGGCCCGCTCGCTGACGTCGGCGCGAGCGTCCTCTCGTGGCTCGCTGGCCGACAGGCTGAGGGCCTTCCGGGGGAGGCCTTCATAAGCTAGGTCCAGATGCCCGAGCTGCCAGAGGTCGAGACGATCAGACGCCAGCTCGCGCCGCTGGTGGAGGGCCGCAAGCTGCGGGCGATCGAGGTGCTCGACCCGCGCTGGTCGCGTCCGCTCGCGCCGAGCGAGCTCGAGCAGGCGCTGATCGGCAGGCGCATCGAGCGGCTGGGCCGGCGCGGCAAGTACCTGCGTGTGGAGCTTCTCAGGTGACGTCCACCTCGCCCAGCACCTGCGCATGACAGGCGCGGTGCTCGCCGAACCAGACCCCGCGCAGCAGCACGTTGGCGTGCGCATGGAGCTGAGCGGCGGCGGCTCGCGCAAGGTGGGGCGCCTGGCGGTCGTCGACCCGCGGCGCTTCGGCACGGGCGAGCTGCTGCTCGGCTCAGCTGCGCTCGAGGAGTTCTTCGCCGCCCGTCTTGGTCTGGAGCCGTTCGACGAGCGCTTCACCGCCGAGCACCTGCGCCAGCTGGCCCGCGGGCGAACCGCGCCGATCAAGGCATTCCTGCTCGACCAGCGAAAGATCGCAGGCGTCGGCAACATCTACGCCGATGAGGCGCTACATCGGGCGGGCGTGCATCCCCGCCGCCCCGCGGGGCGGCTCTCCCGCGAGCAATACGAGCGCCTGCGGGAGAGCGTCATCGCCGCGCTCAGCGCCGGCATCGACGCGCAAGGGCGCGAGCATCGACGATTTCCGTCACGTCGACGGCGTGCAGGGCTCCTTTCAGAACCAGTTCCTCGTGCACCTGCGCGAGGGCGAGCCGTGCGGGCAGTGCGGCACGAGCATCGTCAAGATGGTCGTCGGCGGGCGCGGTACCTACGTGTGCGAGACCTGCCAGCCGCGCCCGCGAGCGCTCAAGCCGCGAGCAGCTCGTCCAGCCGACCGCTCTCAGCGGCCGCCCGCACCTCGGTGAAGCCGCCCACAAGCTGGCCGTCGATGATCACCTGGGGGAAGCTCAGCATCCCCGTCTCGCGCGCCAGCGCCGCGCGCCCCTCCGGGTTCTTCGCGAGGTTGATCTCTGCGAACTCCACGCCGCGCGACTTCAACAGGCCCTTCACACGAACGCAGAAAGCACACGGCTCGGTCGTGTAAACCTTTACCTCACTCATTACTTCACTAAGTATAGCGTGGGAACGAGCCGCTCGGTGCGCTTCGGCGGGCGCAGGTACTTACGCTCCTGGCGCGGGGGGAGCTTCGGCCGCTTGCCCTCGTCCTCGTGCTCGTACGGGACGATCGACAGCAGGTGGCTGATGAGATTCAAACGGGCGGTGCGCTTGTCGTCGGCCTCCACCACATACCAGGGGCTCTCCTCGGTGTCGGTGTACGCGAACATCCTGTCCTTGGCTTCCGCGTAGTCGACCCACCGCGCACGCGCCTGCACGTCGGTGGGGCTGAACTTCCAGCGCTTGCGCGGGTCGGAAAGCCGTTTTTCAAAGCGCCGCTCCTGCTCCTCGTTGCTGACCGACAGCCAGTACTTCACCAGCATGATCCCGTCGTTCTGCAATGCCTGCTCGAACAGTGGACAGAAACGCAAGAACTCTTCGTACTCGTCCTCGGTGCAGTAGCCCATCACGTGCTCAACGCCCGCACGGTTGTACCAGCTGCGGTTGAACAAGGCCATTTCCCCGCCTGCAGGCAGGTGCGACACATAACGCTGGAAGAACCACTCGGAGCGCTCGCGCTCGCTGGGCGTGGGCACCGCCACCACCCTGCACGTGCGCGGATTCAGGTAGTAGATGACGCGCTTGATCGCCCCGTCCTTGCCGGCGGTGTCGCGGCCCTCGAACAGCACCACCAGGCGCTGTCTCTCAGCGACGATCCACTCCTGCATGTACACCAGCTCCGTCTGCAGGCGCATGAGCTCCTTTTCCGCCTGCTTGTCGTTCAGCTCCTCCGTCTCGTGCGCCACGTCTGCCACGGTAAAGGATACCCGGGATGTCCGCACGTCGCGGTGGCGCAGGCCACACGCTGGCGAGGCCGACCGCGCACTTTCGACGTCCGCGGAGTCCTTCACCATTGAAGGCTCATGTCCAATCGAGCGGTGAAGACGGAAGCGGTGGTGCTGCGCTCGATGCGCTACGGCGAGGCGGACCGCATCCTGCACCTGTATACCCCGCATCGCGGACGCGTGAGCGCGATCGCCAAGGGCGTGCGTCGCGCGCGCAGCCGCTTCGGCGGGCGCCTGGAGCCGTACTTCCGTCTGCACATCGAGCTACACGAAGGACGCGGCGAGCTGTTGACGGTCACGGGTGCGCAGACGATCGACGGTTACGCGCGGTTGCGCGGCGATGGGCGCGCGCTTGACGCGGCGGCGCGCGCGTGCGACGCGGTGGGGCGGCTGTTCGAGACCTCAGAGCCCCATCCGGGCGTGTTCAACCTGCTGTGCCGGCAGCTGTCGCTGCTCGATACGCACGTCGGCGGGCTCGCGAGCAATCGCGCGGGGGCGCTTGCGTTTCGCTTGAAGCTGCTGCTGGCGGCGGGCCTCGCGCCGCAGCTGGGCGCGTGCGCGAGCTGCGGCGAGCCAGAACATCTGGTCGGCTTCTCCGGGGCGGCCGGCGGCGTCGTTTGCACGGCGTGCGAGGCTGGCTCCTTCCCGCTCGAGCAGGAGGCACATGGGTTCATGACCGACGCGCTCGGCCGTGCGCTCACCGAGGTACCTGAGGCGACCGTGATGGCGCTCGGCCAGGTTGAGCGGGCGATTGCAGCCACGCTCGAGCACCACGCGCACGTGCGCCTGATGCCCGCTGCCGGGCACGCGGGCTGACCTGCGACTGTGCGCGCCGGCCACGCTGGCGAGTGGCCTGGTGGGCCGATCCCGGTATCGTGATGGTCTGTGGACGAGGGACTTCCGATCGCGTATCAGGTGCTGGACAAGGGCGTTGCGGTGCTTGCATCCGACGGCGAGCGGGTGGGCACGGTGCACCATGTGGTCTCGGCGCCCGAGAAGGACATCTTCCACGGCATCGTCATCTCGACACCCGGGCACGGGCGCCGTTTCGTGGAGGCCGCGGATGTCGCTTCGCTGCACGAGTTCGGCGTGGATCTGCGGATCGATTCGGCCGCGGCACAGAGCCTGCCCCAGCCTGGCGGCGGCGCACCGGTGTTCGACGAGGATCCAGGCGAGATGAAGGGCTGGCACCACTGGGTGCACAAGGCCACCGGGCGCGGTGACTGGAAACGCGAGCCCTGAGCGCCGCCGCCGGGTATCGCCCGCGGCCGGTGGCACAATCGAACGATGAGCATCGCCACGGAGCAGGACCTCGTCGCATCCGGTTTCGCCGAGCGCATAGCCGAGCAGGAGGAGCAGCTGCTCTCGCCGTTGGCCGCGCGCTCCTACCCGGCACAGCGCGATCACTCAGAGGTTGACTGCGCGCTTCGCACCCCGTTCCAGCGTGACCGCGACAGGATCGTGCACAGCAAGGCGTTTCGCCGGCTGACGCACAAGACGCAGGTGTTCGTGGCGCCGCGCGGCGACCACTACCGCACGCGCTTGACGCACACGCTGGAGGTGACGTCGATCTCGCGCACGGTTGCGCGGGCGCTGCGCCTGAACGAGGATCTGGTGGAGGCGATCGGCCTTGGCCACGACCTGGGGCACCCACCGTTCGGGCACATCGGCGAGGAGGTGCTCGACAGCTGCCTGAAAGAGCGCTTCGGTAGCGACTTTCGCCACTACGAGCACTCGCTGCGGATCGTGGAGCATTTGGAGCGAGACGGCGTGGGGTTGAACTTGACGGAGCAGGTAAGAGAGGGGATCGCGCGGCATTCCAGCCGCACGCCGTCGCCGCGGACGCTCGAGGGGAGAATCGTGCGTGTGATCGATCGCGTTGCATACATCAACCACGACATCGACGACGCGGTACGCGCGGGTCTGTTGCGTGAGCAGGATCTGCCGGGCGAGCCGATCGCGGCGCTCGGCGAAAGCGGCTCTGCGCGGATCGACGCGCTGGTGCACGACATGGTCGAGCACTCACAGCTCGAGGGGGACATCGTGCAGGGGCCGCTGGCAGGGCCGGCGATGAGCGAGCTGCGGGATTTCATGTTCGAACGGGTGTACCTGGGGCCGGCGGTGAGGGCCGAGCGGGAGAAGATCGAAGCGGTCGTGCGCAGGCTGTTCGAGCACTACGTCGAGCACCCGGAGCTGTTGCCGCGGGCCGCGGACGGCGCTCATCCGAGCGACGATCTCGAGCTGGCGCAGCGGGTAACGGACTACCTGGCGGGGATGACCGACCGCTACTGCATCAGGGCGTACACCGAGCTGCAGGTGCCGCGAGCTTTCGCCCGCTAGCGTAGCCCCCGTGGCGCTCTACACCAGCGACTCCAAGGATCGGGTACGCGACGCTGTCGATTTCGTGGAGCTGGTCGGTGCGCGCACGGAGCTGCGCCGCGCGGGGCCTGCGCGCTACGAGGGTCTGTGCCCGTTCCACGACGAGCGCTCGCCGTCGTTTGGCATCGACCCGACGCAGAAGGTGTACTACTGCTTCGGCTGCCAGGCCTCGGGGGACGTGTTCACGTTCGTGCAGGAGACGGAAGGCGTGGACTTCAAAGGTGCGCTCGAGCTGTTGGCGGAACGGTATGGGGTGGAGCTGCAGCGCGAGGAGGAGGACCCGCGCGAGGCGGAGAAGCGCAAGCGCCGAGAGCGGCTGCTGGAGCTGCTGAATCGCACGACGGCGTATTACGAGCGCTATCTGTGGGAGTCCGAGGAGGCGGCTAAGGCGCGCGACGTACCTGGAGGAGCGGGGACTGGGGGAGGCGATCCTGCGGGAGTTTCGCGTGGGGTATGCGCCGAGCGCGTGGGATCGGGTGCTTTTGGCCTCGCGCCGGGGCGGGTTCTCCGAGGAGGAGCTTTATGCGACGGGTTTGGCGCAGCGCTCGAAGGAGAACGGGCGGCTGTATGACCGCTTTCGCTCGCGGATCATGTTCCCGCTGGCTGACATTCGGGGACGGGTGCTGGGGTTCGGCGCGCGGGCGATGGGGGAGGATCAGCGGCCGAAGTACCTGAACACCTCCGACAACGACATTTACCACAAGGGTCTGCAGCTGTATGGCGCGGACCTCGCCCGGGCGCACGCGACGAAAGCGGGTGAGGTGATCCTCTGCGAGGGCTATACGGATGTGATCGCGCTGCACCAGGCGGGGATCCGCAACGTGGTGGGTTTGATGGGCACGGCGCTGACAGCCGAGCAGGTGGGGGAGCTGGCGCGGATGGCGCAGACGGTGCTGCTGGCGCTGGACGCGGACAGCGCAGGGCAGGAGGCGATGCTGAAGGCGTTTCGCCTGGCGAGCAAACGCAAGCTGGATCTGCGCGTGGTGATGATGCCCGTGGGCACCGACCCGGCGGATCTGATCCAGCGCGATGGCGCGGAGGCGATGCGTAAGGCGGTCAGCGGGTCGATCTCGTTCGTGAGCTTCCGTGCAGAGCGTGTTCTGGCGGGCGGTGACCCGTCTAACAGCGAAGATCAGGAACGGATGCTGGACGAACTGCGGCCCGTATTCGCGGAGCTGCCCGCGGGCGCACTTCGGATGGAGTTGACTCAGACCGTTGACAGTCGCATGGCGTTGCGCGGCATCAGCGCGGAGAAGCTGTTGGCGGAACCCTCGCGCGGCCCTCAGCGCGGGTTCGAGCCCGGGCGGGGTGGCACGCGCGGCGGCCGTGAGGGCGCCCACGGGAGCGATAGCGAGGGTCAGCTGACGCGTCCGCGCCGGCCGCGGGCGAACGAGCTAACGCGCCGTGAGGAGACAGAGCGAGCGTTCCTCGCGCTGTGTATCGCCTCGCCGGAGGAAGGGGCGCTGGCGCTCGCGGGCCTGGACATCGACGAGCACTTCTCAAGCGGCCTCTTGCGCCGTGCCGCTCGGCACCTGTGCGCGGGGGACCTGCGCGCGCCGATGCGCGAGATGGCAGACGGTGGAGAGCGCCTGGAGGACGACACGCAGCTAAAGGGATTACTGGCGGAGCTGGTCGTGGAAGCTGGGCGCGAGCAGCCCGATGGCGCGATGCTCGAGGTCCAGCGGCTGCAGCTGGAGCTCGCGCGGGTGGACCGGCAGATCCAGCGGGCGCGGGGGCAGGACGGGGGGGATATCAATGCGCTGGCGAGGCACAAGGCCGAGGTCAAACGCGATTTTGACCGTGCTTATGGGCAGGTGCTGGAGCAGACTGGCGATCGGGAGGGGTGAGCGCGCGGCTCGCATCAGGGACGCTGCCGTGTCTGGGCGGCGAGACACATTCCTGACCGCAAAGAGTCACTGACTCGGCACAGAAGGCACACACGCGAACACATGTTCGTGCGAGGCTATGGTCGAAGCCGAGATGTCGATCGCGCAGATCGCGGAGGCAGTCGGCCGCAGCAAGGGGACGGTGCGACACTGGTTGATCCGGTACGGGCTAAAAACACATGGAAGCATGAGAGGACAACGTGCGGGCGCAGCGAGGGCCGCCAAGGAGGCGGGGCTTGCGACGGTGGTGATGCGTTGCCGCCACCATGGGGAGACCGACTTCTGTGTGGATGGGCGCGGTTACTACCGCTGCAAACGGTGCCGATCGGCCGCTGTGGCGCGCAGACGCCGGAAGGTGAAGACGATCCTCGTCGCGGAGGCAGGCGGCGCGTGCTGCATATGCGGATTCGACCGCAACATGCGCGCGCTGCACTTCCATCACGTCGAGCCGTCGCTGAAGCGCCACGAGCTCAACGCCAAAGGAGTTGCCATCGCCCTCGATAAGTTGCGGGTCGAGGCGCAGAAGTGCGTGCTTCTGTGCTCTAATTGCCACGCTGAGGTCGAGGATGGGATGGCAATCATCCCGGCCGACGCGCTGGACAGACCAGACGCCCGTCCGGGGTAGCGCAGTAAATGATCCGGGGTAGCTCAATTGGCAGAGTAGTCGGCCGTTAACCGATTGGTTGTGGGTTCGAGTCCCACCCCCGGAGTGCACGTCGTAGGGCGAGTCCAGCACAAGCTGACAGTGGGCATGCCATCGGGCCTGCTCGCCGGTCCTTAGCGGCACCTTTAGACTCACGTCGATGGCGGAGATCTCGGCGGCAACGTATCGGGCTGGGTCTGGCGAGCCGGTGGTGCTGCTGCACGGCTTCACGGCGGCGTGGAGGATCTGGCATCCGATCCTGGCCGATCTCGTTGCTCGCTACGAGGTGATCGCGCCGACGCTGCCGGGTCACCACGGTGGTCCTTCCTATCCCGCCGATCGGCCGATCACCTTTGGGGATTCCACGGACGCGGTCGAACGGCTGCTGGACGAGCTGGGTGTCGGCACGGCGCACTTCGTCGGCAACTCAATGGGCGGCGGCATCGCACTCGAGTTGGCCAAGCGCGGCCGTGCGCGATCGGTCGTCGCGCTGGCGCCCGCCGGCGGCTGGACCCGCGGCGACGGCGAGGGTCCGCGTATCGGGAACTTCTTCGCCAGGCAGATCAAGATGCTCGAGCGAACCCACGCCTGGAGTGAGCGGATCATGAGACGTCCCGGGACTCGTCGCCTGGCGTTCAGGGAAATCATGCGCCATGGGGAGCTTGTATCTCCGGCAGATGCAGCATCGATATCGCAGGCAGCTCTGGGCTGCTCCATCAGCCACCGAGCGATCCAAGCACTGCTCGCCGACGAGGCTGATCTCACGATTAGTGATCTCGACCGAATCGCCTGCCCGGTACTGCTGGTCACTCCGCAGTTCGATCGCGTGCTGCCCGGTCCTCGCCACGCACCTCGCTATCGTCGCGAGATACCAGGTGTCAGGGCCGTCACGCTCTCCGGCTGCGGGCACGTGCCGGTGTGGGACGATGCCGAGGCCGTGACGCAATTGATCGTCGAGCAGGTTGACGGGAACCTCGGGCGCGTCCCCGATACCCAAGCAGATGTGCCGTCTCAATCGACGGCAGTAGGGGCTTGAGACGCAGGACAGTGTGGTCAGGCGAGGCGGGTAGTCCCGGCTCAGTGTTGCGCGACTGAGTGAGTCGGTCCCCGGAGTAGAGGTTCGGAGAGATTTGTTGATGTGATCGGGGCCGCCGCGCCCGTCAGTTGGAGCGCGTATCCCGTTCGCGCCGTTCGCGCTCTTTGCGCCACAGCGCCTCTTCGGCCTGGCTGTCGATGTTCGAGGCGCCGATATCCCTACGGTCGGTGGGGATGAACTCTCGGTGTTCGGCGAAATTCCCGCCAAATACTGCACGCCCGAATGGGACGCCGCCAACCAGGCCGGCTAGCAAGAGCACGGCGACGACCATCGCAGGCATTTGCGCAGCGGATGGGCCGAAGGCGAAGAGGCCAAGCGCTATGACGAGCACGCCCAGCAAAACGCCCCCGACGGGTGTGATGGTGATCGAACCCACGTACCGGCGCAACCGAGCCACGCGCAAAAGAGTACCGCTATCGTCCCGATCGTGCGAATTCGATGCCCGGCGGCGACGACATCGGGACAGCGATGAATTAGTCTTTATCTATGGCTCTGCACCCCCTGGCGCAGGGGTTCGACGCGATCGCTGATGCCTACGAGCGTGGGCGTCCCGCTTACCCGCTGACCGTGACTGACCGCCTGGCAGCCGAGCTCCGGGTTGTGCCGGGCGACCGCGTCCTCGATCTGGCGGCCGGAACGGGGAAGCTGACGAGAGCGTTGCTGGGCTTCGGGCTGGATGTGGTTGCGATCGAGCCCCAGCCGTCCCTGCGTCGTTTGCTCAGCGACGCGATCGGAGCCGAGCGTGTGCGCGAGGGCACGGCGGAGGCGATCCCGCTGGAGGATGGATCGGTCGCAGCTGTGACGGTTGCAGACGCGTTCCATTGGTTCGAGCCGGCGGGTGCCTTGGCTGAGATCGCTCGGGTCCTGCGGCCAGGTGGTGGGCTTGCGCTGCTCGCGTGCGCGGTCGACTGGGGCGGTGCGTCGTGGGCGCACGAGGTGGGCACGATGATTGCGGAGCTGCGTCCGGAGCACCCGCTGTTCGATGGCCCGTCGTGGCAGGAATCGGTGAAGGCGGCTGGTGGATGGACCGAGCCCCGGGAGATTCAGCTCACCTTTTCGCAGCAGACCAACCCAGAGCGGATCATCGACTACGTCGGCTCGATGAGCTGGGTGGCGGCAC
The DNA here is from genome assembly GCA_963752865.1 of uncultured Solirubrobacteraceae bacterium. Classification (GTDB taxonomy): domain Bacteria; phylum Actinomycetota; class Thermoleophilia; order Solirubrobacterales; family Solirubrobacteraceae; genus Palsa-744. Next base: position 2,483,567 of record CAVVZU010000002.1, on the reverse strand, counting down.
TGCCGCAGGAGCGCAGGACCGACACGCTCGCACGCTTGGGGGCAATCATCCGCGCGAGCGGGACTCCGTCTGAGCTTCCGGTGCATGTTCGCGTCGGGCTGACTGCGCTGGCTTGATGCTCTAGCCCGCGGGAGGCTCTACGCCAGCCAATCCCTCAACTAGACGAGCGGCAGTCTCGCCGGCATCGTGCGCGGCATCCCACCGCGCGAGCTCCTGAGCCCGCGCCCGAATCCCAGGCTCCCCGAGCGCCCGCTCGACCGCCAGTCGCAGCACGCGCGGCGTGATGTACCGCCGCGGCACGCGCACTCCAGCCCCGGCCCAATCGAGCCGGGCGGAGTTCTCGTTCATGTCGCCGACGGCGGGGCAGGCGACGACAGCGCAGCCCGATGAGAGGGCGCGCACGAGCGTGCCGTGACCGGCGTGGCAGACGACGACGTCGCAGTGGGGCATGGTGCGCGAGTAGGAGACCCAGTCGACCACGCGGGCGTTGTCGGGCACCGGCAGCGCACGCGGCGGCAGGCGGCGGTTGTAGGTGGCGAGCACGCGAACGGGAGCGTCGGCGAGCCCGCGCAGGGCGGCGCGAAGCATGGTGTGCTTGGCGTCCTGGGCGGTGGAGGGGGCGATCAGCACTAGTGGGTCCTCGCGGCCGCCACTCTCATGCGCTGAGGAGGTGCCCTTGGGCAGCTCGACGTCATCGGCGAGTGGCTCCCACATGAGTGGCCCGACGACGTGCACGTGCTCAGGCCAGGTGCGGGGGTACTCGAGCTGGGGGAAGGTTGCGACGAGCGCGAGCTGTCGGCTGATGCCGCCATGGACGTAGTCGAGCGCGGGCAGGCCAAGCCGGGCGCGTGTTCTGTTGAGATCCACGCGTCCTTGCTCGAGGCCCCGCTCGACGATGTGATGCGCCTGGCGCCAGAACGCGCGACCGGCGCCACTGCGGGGCATGCGGGCACCGAGTGAGTAGATGGGGAACTCGCGCTGGCCGTGGGGGTAGACGTGGGGGATGAGCGTGGCGCGGCGCACACCGGCGATCTCGGCGGCGAGGGCGGGGGCGAGCGTGAGGATGTCAGCGACGACGACATCCGGCTGCAGCTCACGCACGAGTGGGACGGTGTCCTTGGTGGCGTGGACAACCGCCTCATAGAAGTCGAGTGGCTCCGGCCCGTTGGGAAACACGCTGTACTCGGGAGCGGGCGCGAAGTCGATCCCCTCGGCTTCCACGTGCTCCTGCCAGCGCCGCCAGGTCTGAAGCGTTACGTGATGCCCGCGGGCGGCGAGGGCGCGCCCGAGGGCGATCATGGGAAACGCGTGCCCGGGGTCCCCGAAGGCGCCGAGCAGCACGCGTCGGGGCGGTCCCGCGGCGTTGCTCACGACAGCTGCTTCAGGCGGCGAGCTCGGCGAGCAGTCGCAGCTGCTGCAGGCGCTCGGGGGCGGTGAAGGCGGTGGGGGTGACGCCGAGAGTGCCGACGCCAGCGTCGCGGTAGACGGCTAGCCGCTCGCGGATGACGTCGGGGGGGCCGCACAGAGAGACGGTGTCGATGAGCTTGTCGGGTATGGCGGCCATGGCCTCCTCGCGCTTGCCTTCGAGGTAGAGGTCCTGGATGGTTTGGGCCTCGGCCTCGTAGCCGTAGCGCTGGACGAGCTGGTTGTAGAAGTTCTGCTTACGCGAGCCCATGCCGCCGACGTACAGGGCGATGAACGGGCGCATGGTGTTGCGCCCGGCCTCGAGGTCGTCGGTGATGCAGAGGCTGACGGTGGGGGCGATGTCGAAGTCATCGAGCGATTTGCCGGAGCGATCGGCGCCTTCCTGGAGCAGCGGACGCAGCTCGGAGACGTGCTCGGGGGAGAACAGCGTGGGGATCCAGCCGTCGGCTATCTCACCGGCGAGCGCGGTGTTCTTGGGTCCGATCGCCGCGAGGTAGATCGGTATCTGCTCCTGCACGGGGGAGATGGTGAGCTTGAGCGCCTTGCCGGGCCCGTCGGGAAGCGGCAGCTCGAGCGTCTCGCCATGGAACTCGACGCGCTCGCGGGAGAGAGCCATGCGTACGACGGCGACGTACTCGCGCGTGCGCTGCAGCTGTTTGGCGAAGCGCTGACCGTGCCAGCCCTCGGCGACCTGTGGACCGGAGGAGCCGATGCCGCAGATCATGCGCCCGTTTGAAAGCTGGTCGATGGTGGCGGCGGTCATGGCGGTCATCGCGGGGGAGCGCCCGGGCATCTGGAAGATGCCGGCGCCGAGGCGGATTTTTGAGGTCTGCCCGGCGAGCCAGCCGAGTACGGTGGCGGTGTCCGAGCCGTAGGCCTCGGCGGCCCAGACGGAGTCATAGCCGAGCTTCTCCGCCTCTTGGACGATGGTGAGCTGGTCCTCAGAGGTGAGGCCCATGCCCCAGTAACCGATGTGCACGCCGAGCTTCATGCAAGTTTCCTTTCAGCGGGAGGGAATTCTTTGCGGGCGCAGATGACGTGCCATACGCTTGGCCGCGCACTACCGAGCATTGGCTGGACAGCCAAGTCGATGGTGCAAAGCCTATGCGAAACGGCCGCCGCCAGAGCACCAGCCCGATTGAGCGCCTGCGCTTGGCGATCGACTGCATGCCGGTGGCCACAAGGGAAGCGATGCTCGATGGGGTGCGCTCGAACGGAGCGGATCATCGTGGGCGCGTACGTGGACGAGCACGGCGGCGTGTGCCCGATGCTGGCCGCGCATCGCTGCGGCGGGCGCACGGATTTCCTGTCGTTTGCGAAGTCGTGGGATCGCTTCGCGCGGGCGAAGGGCGGCCCGCGGCGGGCGAGCGAGCGCGAGGTGCGGATCCTGATCGCCCAGCTGGAAGGGCAGCCTGGCTAGCACAACGGGCCTCGAGCTGGATACGGCGATCAAGGAGCACCGCAAGCTGATGAGCCGCCGCGTGCGCAGCAGTAGGCGCAGGCGCTTGCCAGATGCTGCGGACCCGTCTGGAACGATCTTGGCGAGACGCCTGCGCAGGCCACTGCGTGGCGCTCGTGTTTCTCAGATGCCCTCGCCGGGTCGCACGAACATCATCTCGGGGATGATGCACGCAGGAGAGGTCTTCAGCAGGTAGCGGACGGCCTCGGCGATGTCCTCGGCGCGAATCATGTCCGCGGCGGGCACATGCTCCTTGACGAAGTCGGTCATGGGCGTGTCGACGAAGGCGGGGCAGAGGGCGGTGGACTTGATGCCTTCGGCGCTGAGCTCCTTGTTCATGGCTTCTGTCCAGCCGACGACGCCGTGCTTGGCGGCGGAGTAGACGGACAGCCATGCCTCGCCGTGCTTGCCTGAGATCGATGAGGTGTTGACGACGAGCGCGTTTTTGTGCTCGCCGGCGGCCTCCTTGAGCAGGCTGATGCATTCGCGGTAGAAGAGGACGATTGAGCGCAGGTTGATGTCGAGCTGCATGTCCAGGCGCTTGGTTTGGATCTCAGCGACAGGAGCACCGATGCCGACGCCGGCGTTGTTGACGAGCACGTCCAGGCGGCCGTACTTCTCGCGGTGAGCGGCGACGACCTTCTGGATGTCGGCCTCGTCGGAGACGTTGCCGGCAATTGCCTGCACGTCGAAGCCCTGGTCGGCGAGGCCGGCGACGGCGGCGTCGAGCTTGTCTGGCCGCCGGGCGGCCATGGTGACGCCGAACTCTTCCTCGCAGAGCACACGGGCGATGGCTAGCCCGATGCCGCTGGATGCTCCGGTGACGATTGCTGCTCGCTCTGCTGGCATGTGCTGTTCTCCCCGTTGGTGTTCTTGATCGAGCGCCCGCGTTGGCGGCAGGGCGGCGCGCGGGAGCATCCCATATCGCAACAGTCGCTTGCTCGTGCGCTTTTGGACAGGCGCGCGAGAACCACCCCGATTGCTCAGCCTCACGTCAAGTGGTGCCGATGTAAAAAGTCCATATAACCGAACAAGGAGCAAAACATGAGCGTTGGCCCGATCTCGAGCGTAAGCACGTTCGCTGCGCCCCCAGTACAGAGGGCCGAATCGACCGAGGCTCCGGTTCCGGTTGAAAACGCGGGCGAAGCCGAGGGCAGCTCGACACCGGCCGAAACATCTGCGTCCGAAGGCAGCTCGTCGGGTTCTGGTCAGGTCGATGTAAAGGCCTGAACAGCCCGGCGCGCTGGTAGCGTCTCGCTCGTGCTCCCCGGGGGACCCTGGGGAGCACGGCGGGGCCCGTAGCTCAGTTGGTTAGAGCTGCCGACTCATAATCGGTAGGTCGCTGGTTCGAGTCCAGCCGGGCCCATCGTCAAAACCCCGAGCGCCGACCGCGACCTCAGCACTCGCTGCGTAGCCGGCGCCACCTGGCCCCGCGGCCTGCACCTACGGGTTCGATTATGCCTTCGTCGCGCAACTTCGCGAGTGTCTTGCTCAAGTGCGACTGGCTGACGCCCGCTGCGAACTGGCGGATCTCGGCGACGGTGAACTCGTCTGTGACCGAAGATCGTATGAATTGCCGGACTGCCTCTTCCTTGGCGCCCTTCCCGGCGAGGACTCCCACGCGGCTCTCGAACTCCTTGTGGGCGGCGTTCAGGATGCCGAGGAAGTAGCTGAGCCATGGCACGATGTCGTGAGCGTCGTCGTGCCAGCCGTGGCCGGAGGCGGCGAGTGCGTCGTAGTAGGTCTCCTTGCTGTCGTTAACGAGGCGCTCTAGGCTGATGAATCGCCCGACCTCATAGCCGGACTGGTAGAGCGCGAGCAGCGTGAGCAGGCGACCAATCCGTCCGTTGCCGTCGCGGAACGGATGGATGGCGAGAAAGTCGAACACGTAGGAGCCGATCAGGAGCAGCGGGTGGTGGTCGCGTTCGCGAAGCGCGTCGGCGAAGCGGGTGTGAAGCTCGTCCATCGCTGCCGGGGTCTCGGCGGCCGGGACGGTGCGGAAGCGAACGATCTTGGTTCCGTCCGCGCGTTCCTCCTCGATTGCGTTCTCGACCGTCTTCCAGTGGCCGGCGGGTGCGTTGGTGAATTGGTAGAGGTCGCGGTGGAGCTGCTCGACGACCGAGGGCTTGAACGGGATGTGCGCGGCCCTTGCGTGGATCGTGTCGAGTACGGCTCGGTAGCCGGCGATCTCCTCCTCCGAGCGGTTGGCGGGCGTGGTCTTCTCAGCCACGAGCGCCTCGATCCGCTTTCGCGGGGCTGTGATCTGCTCGATCGCATTGGATGCCTCGGTGCTCTGGATGCGCGCGATCTCAATGAGTGTCTTCAACGCCTCGGGGCGCTGCTGGCGGTAGGCCTCCTCCCGGCCCCGGCCGAGGTCGACGCCGGCGAGCGCGAGCGCCATCGAGGCTGGAATCAGTCCGAGCTGGCGATCGAGTGAGCGGAAGGTGTGCATCGATTTATGCGTCTCAGAGAACCTGTCACCATTCTCAAACATAGCACTTTGGGCGATATGGTGCCATGTTACGCTCGCCGGCGCAAACATAGCACCTTCAATGGAAACATGGCATTTTGCTCACGCCGGTGCAATGTTCTGCCGGCCTAACACGTGTCAGAGTGGTGCGGGGCGCTGGCCCAGCCGCGACTCATAATCGGTAGGTCGCAGGTTCGAGTCCTGCCGGGCCCACTCGAAGCTCCTGCAAATAGACATATTTTGAGAACCGGATGGGCGAGCGCTAAACGCTGTTCTTGGCGTCTGCGGCGGAATTCACCGGTGGAGTCGCTCGTTCAGCCAGCCCCGTAGCTGCGCCCGCGCCTCGGCCACCTGACTGGAGCGCCTCTGCTTCTTGAACCAGTTCCACGCGAGGATCTCGCTGGCGTCGCGAAGAGCCTTGTACTGAGCGTTCAGCAGCCGGTCGCCGTGACCCTCCTGAGAGTACGGTCCGTAGTACTCGTCGAAGGCCGCCTGAACGAGCTGCCTGTCGTCCAGCTTCTCGATTTCATGCTGGCCCACGGTCAGCCGGCCCCTAGCCGCCGCACGCGCGGTCTAGTGTGTCCCGTGAGTGGTGGATCCAGGGCACGATCAGCTATCGGAACTCGACCGGAAGGTCGCACGGCTTGCAAGCCTACTCGCCGGCGACGAGCCGGCGTCGGACGAGCTGCTGTCAGTCGAGGGTGAGCTGCGCCGTCGCCTGCGCTCCTACGAGCCGCGGGTGGACACGGAGGTGGTTGCGCAGGAGGCGGTCGTGCGGCTGCTCGAGCGTCTGCGCAGCGGCTCGGAGGAGGAGGTCCGCCACCCGGGCGGCCTCCTGCTCGTCATCGCCCAGCGGCTTGCACTCGATCAGCTCCGCAGCGCATGGGTCACGCGAACCGAGCTGATGCCCGTCGAGGAGCTCGAGCGGCAAGCTGACGACGACGCGATCGCGGCCCTGCTCTCGCGGGAAGCCAGTGCGCAGCCCGTTGAGCAGGCCCTAAGAGCGGCGGCCGACGCCGGTGATCACATCGTCGTGCGCTGCGTTACCGCATGGCTCGACCTCGCCGAGCGCCACGGCGCGGCGCCGAGCAGCCGCGAGGTCGCGGCCGCGGCGAGCGTGAGCCACACGAGCGTCGCGAATGCCCTGGCACGCTTTCGCGCATACCTCACGGACTGAGAGGTCGCACGCCGTCTGTCGTTGCCAGCGCGGGCTGCTCGCTCGGCCTAACCGGTAGACGTGCTTGTTCGAGCGTCTCCACGAGAGAGGACCAGCAGATGAACGCCACCACCGGAAACGAGTCGAGACCCGTCGCACTCGCCGAGCGCCACGACGAAATTCCGGACGGTCTCCCCGACGAGCTGGTGCGCACGCTGGCGGCGCTCGGGGGAGCCAATCAGAGGGCGGCCCAGGCGCTGATCGCGTCTCTCCCCTACGGCTCGCGGGTGGCGCTGAGCGCCTACCGGCTGATCGAGCCAATCGTTCGTCACCCGGATGCGATCTCGCCGATCACGGTCACACCGGCTGGCTGGCGCGTGATCGTCGCATGCGCCGAGGCGTACTCGCCGAACGAGGAGCAGGAACGCGCGCTGACGGCTGAGCGGAAGGCAGCCGAGGCGGCGTATCGCGCCGCGCGCTCCGAGGCCACGCCCGCGGCCGCGCCGCTCTAGCGGCGCGGCGATCCGCCGCGCGCCGGCTACCACGCGAGCGGAGCGTAGTCCTTGCGTTTCAGATCCTGCTTTTCGAGCCGTTCTCGCTGCAGTCGTAGAGCTTTCAGTTCTTCGTCGGCCTGCGCTTGGCTGAGCCCGCCTAGCCCGCCGATCGTCTGGTCGGCCTGCGATTCGACCTTCGCCCACTCGCTTTGATACTCGGCTTCGCGGGCGGCGAGCTGACCGGGCCTGACCGTCGCGTCGAAGCCGGCGGCCGCCGCGGCGACACCCGCGCTCGCCGCGGTGACGACGTCACCGAGCGCAACGGCTGCGCTCGCGGAAGCGAGCCCCGCGAGCGCGATCGCCACCACGTCCGACCCGCAGGCGAGGAACCTCCACGCGCTCACCTTGTTCTTGAGCGACCTTGCCTCGTTCCTCGCGTCCCGCCGGACCGCCTCGAGTTCGAGTCTGACGCCCTTCCTGTCCTCGGGTTCCGCCATTGCGAATCGCCGAATCCTCTCAGAGCGGGGCGGCGAGCGCAAGGCCGGCTGGGCGTCGAGGGGAGCACGCGGTAGATACCTCTCGGGGCGATACACCAGCGGTACACTGGCGTGGTCCATCCCCGCATTCAGGTCACCGAGGATCCAGAGCTCGCGCGCGCTGCGCGCGGCGGCGCCGCATCTGCCGGCCGGCTCTCGCGCTCGCGTCAGGTGCGCGAACTGGCGATCGCCGGAGCTCGCCACATCGCTGATGAGCCGCCGACCGAAGAGCGGCGCAGGATGCTGCTCGAAGGGCTCGCCGAGAGCTTCATGAAGCCGGAGACAGCGGGCATCGACTGGGATCTGCTGCGCGACGGCAAGCTCCGGGCCTGGCCCATCCGATAGCCGGGCCGCCTAGGGCGAGCTGGCGCTGCTCGTCGATACCTCCGCGTGGTCGCGCGCGCACACCATGAGGCCGTGCGCGACAGCTGGGTGCAGGCGCTGCTTGTGCTCCACTACGACCGCGACTACGACACGCTCGCCGAGGTCATGGGGTTCGAGTCTGTCTGGCTCGCACCGCCCGGCTCGCTCCCATAGCCCTCGATCCTGAGCTCACTCATGATCGGTAGGTCGCTGGTTCGAGTCCAGCCAGGCCCATCCTCACAAGGTCGCTCCGCGGTCGACTTCTTATCTAGGCCGAGACGAGTTGCTGACCGCCGTCGATCTTGTAGGTCGCTCCGGTCAAAGCCGTGTTGCTCATGATGTGGACGGCGAGCGCGGCGACGTCAGCCGGTCCGACGACGCGTCCGATCGGCAGCGTCGCGCGCAGCTGATCGCGCCGCTTTTCGAGGTCGCTGCCGAGCAGCGATGCCGATAGCGGCGTGTCGATGAAGCCGGCGGCGATCAGGTTGACGCGGACCGGTGCGATCTCCAGTGCCAGGTTGGCGATTAGCGCGGGAAACGCGGCGGCGACTGTCAACTCGGACCCGCTGCCGATGGCCGGATGCCCTGCCTCAGGGGTCATGAAGAGCAGTGTCCCTCCCGGCCGGACCCTGTCGGCGGCGTTGCGGGCGGCCTCGATGGCGAGCAGCAGGTGGTCGCTAAGGGCGTGGCTCAGTTCGTCGGTGGTCATCTCGAGGAGGCGTCCGTAATGCGGACCGCCGGCGGTCACCATTACGTGGTCGATTCGTTCCGGCAGGCCCGCGAAGAATCGCTCGAGCTCGGCCGGATCGTTGGCGTCGAAGGCGGCGGTACTGAGCGCGTCGAGATCGAGTGCTGCACGCTGCAGGGCGTCATCTGGGTGAAGGCCGGTGAGGATCACGTTGGCGCCTTCGGCGTGGGCGCGTCTGGCCGTTGCCAGCCCGATGCCCGAGCTACCGCCGATCACAACGACGGTCTGTTCGAGAAGGTCAGGGTCGCGGTGTGTGGGAGTGGCTGTGGTCGTGGCGGTCATTGCTTACCTCCGATGTTCGAGATGGGGTTACAGGTCGAGCACGATGTCGCCGCGTGGCTGTGAGCAGCAGATGAGCACGTTTCCGTCGGGGGGTGGCTCCACTGGGTCGGGGCTGTAACCGACATTCCCGGCGATTAGCGTGGTCTCGCAGGTTTGGCAGACGCCGGTACGGCATGACCAGCGGACTGGTACGTCGCACGCCTCGGCGAGTTCGAGCAGGCTGGCGCAGTCCTCGCTCCATGGGATCGCGAGGTCGCTGCGCGCGAACTCGATCGTGGGGCCGTTTCCGGTGTGTCCGTCTGGTGGATGGGGCGCCCGTTTAGGTGTCGCTGCGATGCCCGGCGTCTGACTCGGTGCGGGCCCGAACGGCTCGGTGTGTATGTGTGAGGCTTCGATCCCCAGGCTCGCCAGGGCGGCGCTGATCTCATCCATGAAAGGGGCGGGCCCGCACAGGTATGCCTGCGCGTCGCGGGGTGGGTCGAGCTCGGCGAGAGCCGACCCGGTGAGATGGCCGGTGTCGTCGAAGTCGTGGCCCTTGACGTCATCCGGACCGGGGCGGCTGTAGTACACGTAGCTGCGCGCGTTCGGGAGCGACGCCAGAAGAGCTCGAGCCTCGGCAGCGAATGGGTGCTCGCGACTGTTGCGTGCGCCGTGCAGCCACCAGATCTCTCGATCGGAGTGCTCCTGCACCAGCGCTTGGAGCATGGCGAGAACGGGGGTGGCACCGATCCCGGCGCTGAGGAGCAGTACCGGCGCGGGCGTCTCGTCGAGGATGAACGTGCCACGTGGGGCCGCGACATCGAGCTCGTCGCCGACGGAGAGATGGGTGCAGAGATAGCCGCTGGCAGCGCCGTTGCGTTCGTGCTTGACGCTGACCCGGTAGTAGCTCGCGGCGGGGGGTCCCGAGAGGGAGTAGTTACGCAGCAGCGACCGCTGCCGGGTGTCGGGGCGTACTCGCAGCGTGAGGTACTGGCCCGGGTGGGCGGTCGGTACTGGGGTGCCGTTGGGGTCCTCGAGGCATATGGAGATGACCGAGTCGCTCTCGTGGGTGATTGCTGTGACGGTCAGCGACCGAAAGCCGGGCCAAGCGGGCGGAGGGCTGGTTGCCGCGAGACCGGCGTTGCCACTCCCGGGTTCCTGATCGAGCAGAGCTCGGAACGAGGCCTGCCACCCCGGACTTAGGGCGGGGATCCGCAGCGCACGGAGCAGTTCTTGGCGCCCGTGCCCGGGCAGGTAAAGCAGCGCGTCGACTTCTGCGACCGGCATCTGCTCAGGTCCCGAAGAGAGCTTGATGATCTCGTCTCCCGCTTGCACGTCGCCCTCTTCGAGCACGCGGAAGTAGAAGCCCGGCCGACGACGCGAGACCAGGAGAGCGGGAATCCGCGGGTCCTTCATGCGGATCCCCACGCGGTAGCAGGTCACCCGCGGTTGGCTCACCTCGAAGATCGCTGTGCCGATCTTGTAGCGGTCACCGATGCACACCGCGTCGTCGGTGAGTCCTTCCACGGTGAAGTTCTCGCCGAACTGCCCGTACACAAAGTCGCTTCGTTCGAGTTCCCGCTCCCAGAACCGGTAGGAGTCGATCTGGTAGACGAACACCGCACGCTGCTCACCGCCATGCCCCGCCAGATCGCCCTGACCATCGCCATCGACGTTCAGCTTGCCGACTCGGCGGCGACCGGTGACAGCGTCCTTGAATACGCCGGTGAAGACGGTTCTCCCCTGCCAGGACACGTCCTTCGGCATGCCGACATTCACCGACAGCAACCTCCCGACAGGCTCAGCGGCAGGCTGGGCTGACTCGACACTCTGAGACTTCGAGCCAATACTCACACCGCTACCGTAGCGGCGAAGTCGCCGTCGGCGCCATCAGGTAGGAGGTCCGTCTCATCTGTGCTCGCTTAGTGCCCGGCGCTTTGTCCTCCGTCGATGTGCAGGATCTCTCCGGTCACGAACGGTGCGGACTCGAGGTACAGGACTCCACCGACGACGTCCTGTACCTCGCCGACCCGTCCGATCGGATGCAACGCGCCCATTCCCTCATAGGAGCTTGCGTCGTGTAGCTGCGTCCTGATGACACCAAGCGAAACTGCATTGACGCGCAGTCCACGCGAGGCGTACTCGATCGCGAGCGAGCGTGTGACCGCCGTGAGGCCCCCCTTGCTCAGGGCGGCAAGCGCGGATGGGACCTTTGCGTTGGCCTGCTCGGCAAGCGTCGTTGAGACGTTGACGATATGACCGTGGCCCAGCTCCAGCATGTGCTTGATCACTCGCGTGGTGACGTGGAAGAAGCCCGCGACGTTTACGGCAAGCACGGCATTGAAGTCCTCGACCGTGTAGTCCGTGAAGGGCTTGCCGATATAGATCCCCGCGTTGTTGATCAGCGTGTCGATCCGGCCAAAGCGCTCGAGCGTCTCGACCACGATGCGCTCGGCCGTGTCAGATGTCGAGATATCGCCTCCAACGGTCAAGACGCCGGGATCTTCAGACGGCTCGATCGAGCGAGAGGTCGCGACCACGGCAAAGCCAAGCTCGCGGTATGCCTTCACGAGGCCGGCGCCGATGCCTTGAGAGGCACCTGTCACGATCGCGACCTTCTCGTTGGACTCACTCACGGTTGCGGCGCGGTTCATGCGACAAGGTAAGTGTCGTAGATGACGCCTGTGGCGCCGCGAGCGGCGACGCTGATGAAGATGCCCTTGTTCAGCCAGTCCAGCTCAGGGGCAGCGGTCTCGATCTGGGTTGCTGTGCGGAACGTGTATTCGCCGGCGTCGACGTCCTCGCCGCGAGCGAGACGTCCGAGCACCTCGGCGCTGCCGTGGCGCACGCTGCGGGATTGGACATACAGCAGATCGCCGCTTCCGGTCTGCAGGGTGTAGCGGATGTCGCCGAGCGCGGTGCCGTCCGGCAGCAGGACCTGCCAGTCGGCACTGACGCCGGGAACCAGCTTGCCGCTGATCTCGGGGCCGGTGAACGTCCCTCCGGTCAGCGCCACAATCCGCCGGTGGCCTTGGGTGATCTCGCCGAGATCCAGCGGTTGCCCGAGGGTGGCCTCCAGGCGGTAGACGTGGGTCAGCTTCGGAGTAGGAAGTGGCGAGCCGATTGCTTGCTCCTGCGGGGCCGACGGCGGGTCGTTGGGGTGGGGTGCGAGCGGGGTGACGGTTACATCCATCCATCCGGAGAGCGGCAGAGCGCCCAGCAGCCCGTTCAGTTGCGTTTCGCTGTCCGCGCGGTACAGGCCAACGATCCTCGTCTCACCGGTTGCGCCGGCCAGCTTCCAGAGCCGTACGAGGTGCCCCTGCTCCACCAGCTTGGTGGCGGCGGAGGCCTCGGCACTCTCGCGGTCCTTCACCTCAGACTCCGCCGTGCCGTCGGGCACGTTAACCTCAAATTCGACCAGGAACTCCATCACGACCTCTCTTTGCCGAGGTAGCTGAGGCTAGCGGCTGTCAGGGTCTGCTGCTCGGCCTGGCCGTCGCACCGGTGCTCGAGGGGAGGCTCAGCTGCCCAGCGAGGGCAACGACGGTTCGTACACTTCTGAGCTCGACGGAGCGTTCACTGCGGGGATCGGGCCGAAGCCAAAGAGTTCCTCGTCGATCGTCATCTGCAGAGGCTTCCCGGATACCGACATGTTCATCTGCATCTGAACACGGCGCAGCCGGCCCGTCGCGTCGACCCAGGCCTGGACCGGCATCGATGACATCCCCGTCTGGGCGAACGTGCTGCGCAGCTTTGCTTCGGCGCTCGAGTCGCCTTTGCCCAGCTGGGAGACGACCTTGGCCACGTCGATCGTGGCGCTGTACTGCGTCGTGGGTGTGCCTCGCACCGTCGCGGTGCCGACCTTCGTCACCGTCCCGCTGGTCGCGGTCAGGTATTGCAGGTACTGCGCGGGGTTGGCCTCTCCGCTCGTCAGCGACTGTGGGTCGATGCCGGCCTGCTGCTCGACCTTGCCGAGGTCGATCTTGATCCAGTGGGCACCGCTCGGCAGCTCGCTGGCAAATAGCGGCGAGCCCATGTAGAGCGAGTTGGCGGTGAACAGCTCGGTCATCGTCGTGCCGGCGGGGATCTTGCCTTCCGAGAGCGTGGACAGGCCCGACAATTCGAGGAAGATCTCGCCTTCCTGATGGGCCATGTCGAGGTCGCCGTGGGCGTTCATGGAAACCTGCTTACCGTCGATGCTGATCTGCATGGTCATCGCAAGCTGTGCGCCACCGGCGTGCGTGGTCACCTCCGCCGCGTGTGCGATCGGATCGATGCTCGTCGCCACGCTCGAGCCACAACCGCTCAGGGAGCATGCCGCGGCAAGCACGCCCGCGCACACGAGCGCGACACATATGCGATCACCCTTCATGGCGGGGGGATCGTACCTACAACGGCACTGCATTAGCCAGTCCGACCCAAAGGCGACACATGTCGCGGAGGCCGGGGCGCCCCCGCGCCCCGGCCTCCGCACAGCCAGCTGCAAAGCCGCCTCGTTAGTTTTCGCCAACCGGCGTAACAACCCCCGGACCGAAGTAGTTACCGGAGATCTGGGTGCTCGCTTTTTCCACTCCCAGCGTCCAAACGCCCACGTTGACGTCGAAGAAGCGGTTGCCGCGAATCACGGTCCCGCTGATCTGGCCAGGTAGTAGTTCCGGCGGCAGCACGGCCCCGGGGGGTGGTCCGGCTGCGACCAGGACGCCTGTCGTTTCCGTGTCGGCGGTCGCGAAGTCGTGGTCGCCGTCGACGTTGTCGTCGATCAGGACGTTGCCTTCGATCGTGTTGCCGTTGAGGTCGCCGGCGAGGTGCTGGTGGATCGTCACGCCCGAGAGCCCGTTGCCCTTTGCCAGGTTGCCGCGGATGACGTTGCTGTACACGCCCGCAAATGGCGCGCCGCCGCCGAGCAGGATGCCCGCACCTTGTCCAGCCACGCCGTTTCCGCTCGAGACGTTGTACTCGATCAGGTTGTCGAACACGCCGGCCGCGCCGGTCGGAAGTCCCGTTACCGGGTTGACCGCCGCGGAGCTGTGACCGGCGAGCGTGATCCCGCAGTCGTCGGTGTTGTTCAGCGATTGGTTATGGCGAACGATGTTGTGTGAGGTTGGGCCGAACTCGTCGGTCAGCAGGATGCCGCCGACGTTGTTCGCCACGTAGTTGCCCTCGACGACCGAGTCGGTCACCGACACGAGATGGATCGTCTCACCGCAGTCCCCGGGCGCTTCGGGTGTGGAGAAGCACTGTCCGGCACCCGTCCCAAAGCCTGTGCCGTTGTCGATGAGGGCGTTATCTGCGATCGTCACGTGGCTGACCGGCGTCCCTTCGGTGACGGGGGTGCCAGTGGTTGTGCTCGGCGCGACGGGAGCGGTGCCCACGAGGATCCCCTCGAACTCGGCTTTTTCGATCTTGAAGCCCTCGACCGTCGAGCCCGAGCCGCCGGGTCCCTCGATCTGAATGCCGTTTCCAAATGATGAGGAGCTGGCGTTGATCACAGCGTGCAAGCCGATCAGGACCAGTGGCTTGTCGATCTGAACGCCTTCGTTGTAGGTGCCGGGGCAGACAACGATGTGGCTGCCTGGTGCGGCGGCCGCAACGGCTGCACTGATCGTCGTGTAGCTGGCGTCCGAACAAGCGTTATGTGAATAACCGGAGAGAAGTGAACTATTCACAAATAGGGTGGGTGGACCGGGTGGCTTGGGCGAGTGCCACCAGGCAGATGCCGCTGTGGTCGACACGAAGCCGAAGCCGACAATTGAGAGAGCAACGGCGGCGAGCGCACCCAGCCGCTGTGTAAACGAGACGCGCATCTTCCACACTCCTCCGTGAGTCATTGGCGTTGATTTTTCAACGATGGGATCTGCCGCCACGAGCGCGGGCGGCAAGCGCTGCCGGCGCCGCGAAACTACCAGATGGAAGCTTTCTAGGTCCCGGCCGGCGGCTCCACGGGTTGTACATGGGAGACGAGACGACCGTCCACGAGCGTGTGCACGGCAAAGCCAAGCGACTGGCTCACTGAGAAGGGAACTCTCTCCAGCGGGCGCAGGTCGAGGCAAATCAATGAGTTGGTGCTCGGGCAGATCAGCAGCGGACGCCCCGCGAACGATGTTGTCATCGTCGTGTGCACGTGCCCACAGGTGATCGCCTGAACCTGTGGATGGTCGCGCAGGAGCGTCTCCAGCGTGGCACGATCCGCGGCGGCCAACGCGATGCCGTCCATCAGGCGTATGCCTGTGAGGACCGGTGGGTGGTGCATTGCCAGCAGCGTCGGTGTCTGGAGGTCTTCGCCGAGCGTCTGCTTCAGCCAGTCGAGCTCCTCTGCCCCCATCGCACCCCCGTCTGTTCCCGCATACGTCGTATCGCAGCCGACCAGGCGCAGTGCTCCGCATCTGACCGCGAAGTGCACGGGTGCGTTCGTGCCGGGAGCGCCGTCGGATCCGAAGTACGTGCGCAGCAGGTCGCGACCGTCATGATTACCGGGGATTGCGTGCATTGGCAGGCCAAGCGGGGCGAGCAGCTCGCGGACCTGCTGATAAGCGGCGTCTGATGGCTCATCCGCAAGGTCCCCGCTCAAGAGCACCGCCACTGGCCGAGGCTCGAGCGCCGCCACGCGTTGCACCACGCGTCGCAGCCGCTCAGCCGGTCCGGCCCCGTCCTCACCGGCACGCAGGTGCAGATCGCTCAGTTGTACGAGCGTTACCTGTGGGTTCCCCGCGCCGCCTTGGGTGTTTCCGTTCGCTGTCATCGCCCGTGAATGATGCCGGTCTGTCAGCAATATGACCCGCCAACCCTGTGCCAACGCCTGCGCCAGCGTTTGCGCTCTCCCCAACAGGGGTAGCGACGGTGAATGAAGTCCTCCCCAGAGGCGAACGCAGGCTGGCCGGCGTCTCGCGCCAGGCGGTGCTGGCGCCCGTGAGTGCCAAGCCGGAAGTGGTTGTGCTCGGAGCGGGCGGGGCGATGGGCTTGGCGATGTCGCGCAACATCGCCCGCGCGGGCTTTCCCCTATGCGCATGGAACCGCACTCGTGAGAAGGCTGACCCGCTCGCACGCGAAGGCGCGCGTATCGTCGACTCGCCTGCGGAGGCCGCCCAAGCAGCCACGGCTGCCCGGATCGTGATGACGATGCTTAGTGACACGGACACGGTGCTCGAGGTGATGGTCGGCGACGACGGGTTTCTCCGCGGCCCTGAGCAGGACGGGCTGATCTGGGTGCAGATGACGACGATCGGTGTGCCCGGTACCGAACACTGTGCCGAACTCGCCCAGCGCCACGGGCTGACGTTCGTGGACGCTCCGGTGATCGGCGGCAGAGGGCCTGCTGTGCGGGGTGAGCTGATCATCCTCGCCTCGGGTCCTCACTACACGCGGGATGCCGTTCAGGCGCTGTTCGACGTTGTCGGCAAGGAGACCATTTGGGTGGGTCCGGCGGGAGCGGGCAGCTCTTTGGCTGAAGCGGTGCCCGGCCCCGGCGAGGGTGACCTGGCGGCGCTGCTGATCGCCAGCGCCACCGGCGCGCCCAACGGCTCCTCAGGCTGGAGCCACGCCGACCACTGATCTGAGGAAGGTTTACCGCCAAGTCGGCGTCTGTGCTGGTCGAGGGAATCAATCAGCACCACGAGCACCCTTCGACTCCGACCCCGACCTTGCGAGGCATCCACATGAAGCGGACCTATCTCCTCCCGGCGTGCGTTCTCGCCGGCGCCGCCGGCTACACCACCGTCGCCTACGCCCGCACCGCGGCGCCGGCCGCGCAGGTGGCGCACGCGCCCACCGTACAGCTGCGTCACACGAGCATTGGCACGATCCTGACTTCGTCGTCAGGGCTGACGCTGTACGAGTTCACCAGAGACCACACCAATGCTGACAGCTGCGTGAAAGTGAGCGGCTGTGCGCAGCTATGGCCGGCGCTACAGAGCAGCGGCACACCCACCGCGGGACCCGGGGTGAAGTCGTCGCTGCTGTCAACTATTCGGCTCTCGAGCGGTGTCAAGCAGGTCACCTACGCCGGTCACCCGCTGTACTTGTACAGCGGCGACTCGAGCCCCGCCGACACCTCATACGTGGGTGTGCAGCAGTTCGGCGGTAAGTGGTACGCGCTCAACGCTGCCGGGCATTTCGTCAAGTAATCACAGGCCAACGGCACGCCGCGCACGCGCGATTCAATAAGCGTGCGCGGCGTCGTGCGCGGCAGATCGCCGACCGACTGTCAAGTAATCGCTTTCGCTGGCCGATGCTGAGGCGTGCACACCCCAATAGGACAGCCTCTGCAGGCCGATCAGGTCCTGGCAAGCGCCGATCAAGCGGCCGCTGCTGCGCTGCGCGAGCTGCCGGAGGCGCTGATCCTCGTATTCGACCGCGAGTTGCGCTTTGTGCTCACCGCCGGGCATGCCCTCGAACGCCTCGGCAACCCGCTCGTGTGCAGTGAGGGCGAGCCCGTCGCCAACACCTTCCCCGCTGCTGTGTGGAAGTTGATGGAGCCGCTGTTCCGCTCGGCACTGGACGGGGAGACGCGCTCGCGTGAGATCTGGACGCCTGAACAGCGTCACTGCCTGATGGTGGATGTGGGTCCGCTGCGCCTGAACGGCGCGAACGGAGACGAGGGAGCAGGTGTTGCCGGAGGCGTGGCGGTTGTGCTCGACATCACCGCGCGCAGGCACGCCGATCTGCTCGCCGCCCAACCCCACGGCGGGGACTTCGAGGAGGTGTTCGAGCGTGCGCCCATCGGCACCGCCCTACTCGACGTGGAGGGTCGCTGGCTGCTCGTCAACCGCGCGCTGTGCGACATCACCGGCTACACCTCCGACGAGCTCGTGGGCAAGCGCTTCGACGGCATCGTGCACCCTGCTGACGTGAACAACGACCTCGAGCAGCGCCAGCGCCTTTTGGCGGGCGAGATCCCCGCCTTCCAGGTGGAGAAGCGCTACTTCGACGCCGCCGGGGAGACGGTCTCGGCGATCCTGTCGGTGTCGCTCGTGCGTGACCGTAGCGGCGCGCCGCTGCAGTACATCGCGCAGCTGCAGGACATCTCCGAGCGCAAGCGGCTGGAGGAGCACCTGCGCCATCTCGCCGACCATGACCCGTTGACAGGGCTGCGCAACCGCAGGCTGTTCGAGCACGACCTCAAGCTGCAGGTCGCCCGCTCGCAGCGCTACGGCGAGGTTGCGGGGCTGATGGTGATCGACCTCGACGAGTTCAAGAGCGTCAACGACCGCTACGGCCACAAGGTTGGAGACGATGCGCTGAAGGCTGTCGCGCGCGCTTTGACCCGTAGGCTCAGGGAAACAGACCTGGTTGCGCGTCTCGGTGGCGATGAGTTCGCTGTGCTGTTGCCGCACATCGACGAGGAGGGGGTGGCGGTTGTTGCCGACGGGCTCGCCCGCGTCCTACCTGCTTGCAGCATTGACGCCGGCGACGTCGTGCTGCACCCCTACGCGAGCATCGGCTTTGCGCTCGTGCACGAAGGCACCGAGAGCGCCGAGCAGGTGTTCGTGGAGGCCGATCGCGCGATGTATGCGGTCAAGCACGCGAAGGCCGCCGCCAGCCCGAGCTGACGATCCGTAGTACCCCCGTCCGGGACCTCCGGTGCGGTGAATACGCTCATTGCATGCAGCCCAACGAGCGTCTGGCGGTCATCGATCTGGGATCGAACTCCTTTCGGCTGGTGGTGTTCATGGCGGGCGAGCGCTGGTGGCGACGCACGGATGAGATCTATGAGCCGGTGCGTATCGGCGAAGGGCTGATGGCCAGCGGCAGGCTGGGGGAGGAGCCGATCGAGCGGGCGCTGGCGACGCTCGACGTGTTCTCCCACTTCTGTCGCGCGGCGGGGCTGGGGGAGGGCTCGGTGGACGCGGTCGCCACGAGCGCCATCCGCGATGCGGAGAACGCCGCCGCGTTCCTCGAGCGAGCGCACGAGCACTTCGGGCTGCCGATCCGCGTGCTCAGCCGTGAGCAGGAGGCCTACTACGGCTATCTCGCAGCGGTCAACTCCACGACGCTCGCCGACGGCAGCGTGCTCGACCTAGGCGGCGGCTCGATGCAGCTCGTCCAGGTAGCCGATCGGCTGGTACGCAACTCGGGCTCGTGGCGGCTTGGCACCGTGCGCATGAGCGAGCGCTTCCTGCCGCCCAACGGCCCTGCCAAGCGCAAGCAGCTGGAGGAGCTGCGCGAGCACGTCGCGGCTGAGCTTGCCGGCACCGAGTGGCTGAGCGATGGAGCCGGCGAGCCACGCGGCGGGCGTCTGATCGGCATCGGGGGAACGGTGAGAAACCTCGCCGCGGCTGCCCAGCGCGCAGGCCGGCCTGCCGTCAAACGGCGTGCAGGGGATGGTGATTGAGCGCGATGCGCTGGAGGATCTCGTCGCAGCGGCTGGCAGCGCTACCTGCCGCTGAGCGCGCGAGCGTGCCCGGCATCAAGCCCGCGCGCGCCGATCTGATCCTGGCGGGGGCACTCGTCGTGCAGGGCGTGCTGGAGGCGGGCGGCTTCGATGCGCTCGAGACGACCGAGGCGGGCCTGCGTGAGGGGGTGTTCTTCGAGCGGCTGCTCGCCGAGCACGACCCGCCGCTATTCGAGGATGTGCGGCGCTCGAGCGTGATGAACATGGCCGCCCAGTACCGCGTGGACATGGACCACACCGAGCATGTGGCGGCGCTTGCGCTGGGCATGTTCGACGAGCTCGCGCGCCTCGGCCTGCACGACGGCGACCCGCGCGAGCGCGAGCTGCTGTGGGCGGCGTGCATGCTGCACGACATCGGCATGTCGATCGACTACGACGACCACCACAAGCACTCCCGCTACCTGATCCTCAACGGCGCCCTACCAGGCTTCACGCCGGTGGAGACCGCCATCATCGCCCAGGCGGCGCGCTATCACCGCAAGGGCATGCCTGTGCCTGGCCCGATGGCGGCGCTGTTCGACGAGGGCGACTCCGAGCGCCTGGACCGCTGCGCGACGTTGCTTCGCCTCGCCGAGGATCTCGAGCGCTCGCGTGACCAGCTCGTGCGCTCCACCAGCATCGCGCTGTCAGGCGATGAGGTGCAACTGCGGCTGATCGCCGACGGCGAGTCCGCCGTGCCGCGCTGGGCTGCCGGCCGTGAGCGCGAGCTGTTCGCCAGGGCGTTTCACCATGACCTCTCGGTCGCAGCGTAAGCGCCCCCGCGCGCTCACCAGCCCGCGCCTCACCCCGCTGCAGTGAGCCCCTGTTCATCGCCTGCGCAGTCGAACAGCACAAGACCGTAGGGGTAGGCGATGGGGCTTTCCCACTGTGACGGCGCGAGCTCCTTGCACGCGTGCAGCACGGCCTTTGTGGCTAGGTTGCCGCCGCGTAGCGAGTACTCGCCGCCGAGCAGCACGTAGCGTGCTTCTTTGCGGGCGACCATGCGTGCGAGCTCAGGGCCGTTGACAGCGGGATCGGTGCCGCTGTAGCCGCCCACCGCGCCGGCGTCGAGGCCCATGAGGATGAGGGGGAGCTGGTGTCGGAGGCGACGCTCAACAGTGCCCAGCGTGTGCCGGGGTGGTGGGTGATGACGTAATTGGCGAGCGCGCGGTCGATGGCCGCGTCGTGGGCGTCCACGCCGTAGCCGCCGGGACCGGCGGCGGCGTGGGGACCGGCGGCGGCGAATGTGCCCTCGACTGGCGCGAGCCACGTGGTGGAGGCGTATTTGGCGGGGACGACGAGCAGCAGCAGGAACGCGAGGGCGATGGCGGGCATGGCCAGTCGCCGCAGGGCGATGAGCGCGAGGAACGCCACGGCGGCGCCGACGGCGAGCACGGGTATGAACGACACGAGGTAGTGCTCGCGGTGCATGAGCACGGCCTCGACCAGGCAGGTGCTCGCCAGCGCGCCGGCGAGGAGTGCGATGCCGACCACTCGCTGGCGGATGCGTCCGCGTGCGAGCTTGGCGAAGGCGACCGCGCCGGCGCCGGCCATCGCGCCGGTGCCGGGGCCGAGGGCGGAGACGTAGTAGGGGTGGACTATTCCCTTGGAGAGGCTGAGGACGGCGGCCTCGACGACGAACCAGCCGCCGAGGATGAGCGCGACGGCGAGCCTGGGGTCGCGCCGACCGCGAGGCACGTCGGGCTCGCCCTTCTCCAGACCCGTGGCATCTGTGGCATCCGTGGCACGGACACGTCGCGGCGGAGCGTCGCGGTCGAGGAGCACGAGCGCGAGCAGGCCGATCAGCCCGAACAGCGCGAGCGGCAAAAGCCAGCCGGCCTGGTCACCGAGGCCCTTGCCGAAGAGGCGCAGTGGCTTGGGCGATTCACCGAACGGGATGGGGTTCTTTTCGCGGCCCTTGGTGACGATTGGCGGTTTCGCCGGCGCGGCTTTGAGCGCTGCGTTGAGCGGTGGATTGATTGGCGCGGGCTTGGAGTGGCCCTGGTCTTTGGCGCGTACTTCGGCGTCAACTCTCTGCTCTTGGGCCGCGGGCACGTAGGCGCCGGGCTTGACGACGATGCTGCTGGGGCCGCCGATCTGGCCTTCGACGCGGCCGAGGCCGTTGTATTCGAAGGTGAGCCCGATCTCGGTGTTGTTGGTGGAGCTGCCGACGTAAGGGCGCTGGGAGGCGGGGGTGAGTTCGACGACGGTGATCCAGGCGAAGGACACGACGACCATGGCGAGGCCGGCGGCGAGCAGTTGAAGGATGCGCCGGAGCAGCGGCCCGGGCGCGCACACGAGGAACGCGAGCGCGATCGACGGGACGACGAGATAGGCGGCGAGGGTCTTGGTGTTGAAGGCGAGGCCGATGACCACACCGCAGCCGATGAGCGTGCGCCAGCGCCCTGTTTCGCAGGCTCGCAGGCCGAGTCCGCAGGCGCTGACGAGCAGCAGGATGAGCACGGGGTCGACACCGTTGGCGCGGGATACGGCGACGAACGACGGGAACACGGCGAGCGCGAGCGCGCCGCCGAACGCGGCGAGCGCGCCCATGCGCCGCGCGAGGATCACGTACAGCAGCGCGACGGCGAGCACCCCGGCGATCGCCTCGGGCAGCAGCAGGCTGAGGGGTGAGAAGCCGAACAGCTTGGCGCTCACCACCTGCACCCACAGGGCCACGGGCGGCTTGTCGACTGTGACGAGGCCGCCGGGGTCGAACGACGCGAACAGGAAGTTGTGCAGCGAGCGCAGCATCGAGCGGTCGCCGGCGGAGTAGAAGATGTTGGCGTAGCCGTTCTGGGAGAGCCTGTGCGTGTTGAGCACGGCTGAGACGACGATCACGACGGGCAGGCCGATGTGGCGCAGGAGCGAGCTGGAGCCGCCTGGCTGCCACCCCCGGCCCGGCTTTGCCTTGCGCTGGCGGCTACGTTCGCGCGCCGTCCCCGCCTCGCCCGCCTCGGGCGTGGGGATGCTGGCCGGCGGCGGCTCGCTCACGCCGGGAGCGCCTGGAGAAGCTGCTCGAGGTCCCGCTCGTCGTTCCACGCACCGACGGACGCCCTGAGCCAGGGCCGACCGGGGATGTTGCGGACGATCACGCCGCGCTCCGCGAGCAGCGTGCGCTCGCCCTCGGGGTCGGGGCTGTGGAAGGAGACGAGCGTGCTCGGCCCACGCGGCGCCGGTTCGCGCCCGCGCTCGGCGAGAAGCTCAGCGAGCCGCGACGCGAGCGTGCGCGCCTGCTCGTGTACCGCGGCCCAGCTGAAGGACTCGAGCACGGTGATGGCGGCGAGCGCGCAGGCGACGGTCTCGGCGCTCTGGGAGAGCGTGTCGAAACGCCGGGCGTCCTCGTGCAGTTGCGCGTGGAGCCCCTCGTTCGGATCGGAGAGGTTGGCGTAGCCGCGTCTTGAGACGCTGATGCGCTCGCGCAGCGCGGGGCTGACCCACAGCATTCCGGTGGAGTCGGGACCGCACAGCCACTTCTGCCCGGCGCCCGCGTAGGCGTCGCAGCCGAGCGCGTGCACATCGACGGGGACGGCGCCGACCCCCTGGGCGCCGTCGAGCAGCACGGGCACGTCCACCTGGGCAAGCTCGGCGGGGGCGAGCGAGCCGCTGACCCAGCCGACGTGGGAACAGGCGACGAGACGTGTGCGCGGGCCGACGGCGTTTGCGATCTCGGCGAGCGGCACTTCGCGCACGTCCACGCCACGAAGCGCGCGAGCGGCGGATAGCGCGCCCAACAGCCCGGGGTGCTCCTCGTCGCTGGTGAGGATCTCATCGCCGCGGGCGAAGTCGAGGCCGCCGACGGCCTGGGCCATGCCCTCGGTGGTGCAGGTGGTCAGAGCGACGTCAGCGGGATCGGCCCCGAGTGCGCGTGCGTAGGCAGCGCGCAGCTCCCCGCCCAGCTCGGAGCGGCGTTCGAAGTGGGCCATGGCACGCCCATTGGCGAGCTCGCGCCGAGCTCTTGCGAGGAGGCTTGGACGGCGCGTGAGGGCAGCGGTCCGTCGGTGCCGGCGTTGAGGTACGCGACGGCGCCAAGAACGGGAAACTCCTCGCGCAACCCCGGCAGGCTCACAAACCGCGAGAATACCCGTATGTCCAGCGTCGCCGGTCAGCATCCGATGTGGGAGCCCTCGCCAGAGCAGCGCGAGAGCGTGGAGATGGCGCGCTTCATGGCGTGGTCGGGGGATCGTTGGGGCCTGTCGTTTGCGAGCTACGAGGAGCTGTGGCGCTTCTCGACGGAGCACCTCGAGGACTTCTGGGCGAGCGTGTGGGAGTTCTGCGGGGTGCGCGCGTCGAAGCCGTATGAGCGGGTGCTGGCATCGCACGAGATGCCGGGCACCCGTTGGTTCGAGGGCGCGGAGCTGAACTACGCGGAGAACCTGCTGGCGCGCGGCGAGGGGCGCGAGGGCGAGGTGGCGGTGCTTCACTGCTCAGAGCTTCGGGAGCTCGAGGAGATCACGTGGGGGCAGCTGACCGAGCAGGTGGCGGCGTTGGCTGGCGGGCTGCGGGCGCTGGGGGTGGAGCGGGGCGACCGCGTGGTGGCTTACATGCCGAACATCCCGGAGACCCTGATCGGGCTGTTGGCGGTGGCGAGCATCGGTGCGGTCTGGTCGAGCGCGGCACCGGAGTTCGGGGCGCGCAGCGTGATCGACCGCTTCGCGCAGATCGAGCCGAAGGTGCTGTTGACGGTGGACGGCTACCGCCACGGCGGCAAGGACTTCGATCGCCGGGGGGTGATGAAGCGGATCCTCGAGGAGATGCCCACGGTTGAGCACGTGGTGGCGCTCGATTACCTGACTGGTGAGGGTGTTGATGAGGCCGCCTTCGGCGGGGGAGGGGTTCGTAGTGTGCTCACGTGGGATGAGCTGATCAACCGCGGCACAGGCTCCGACCTGACCTTCGAGCAGGTGCCGTTCGATCACCCTCTGTGGGTGCTGTACTCGTCGGGCACGACGGGCCTGCCGAAGGCGATCGTGCAGGGGCAGGGGGGCATCCTGATCGAGCAGCTGAAGAAGCGGATGCACCTGGATCTGCGCCACGGGGACCGGATGTTCTGGTTCACGACGACGGGCTGGATGATGTGGAACTTCCTCGTCGGTTGCCTGCACAGCGAAGCGGCGATCGTGCTGTATGACGGCAGCCCGGCTCACCCGGACCTGAACATCCTGTGGGACCTGGCGGAGCGCGCACGGATCACGTGCATGGGCGTGAGCCCTGGTCTGTTGGCGAGCTGTGAGAAGGCGGGGATCGAGCCGGGGCGTGATTACGACCTGTCGGCGCTGCGGGCGATCGGGGCGACGGGCTCGCCGATGTCGCCGGAGAGCTTTCGCTGGGTGTATGAGCACGTGAAGAGCGACGTGTGGCTGTTCTCGACGAGCGGCGGCACGGACGTGTGCACTGCTTTCGTCGCCGGCTGTCCACTTCTCCCCGTCTATGAGGGTGAACTGCAGTGCCGCGCGCTGGGCTGCGCGGTGCAGGCGTGGGACGAGCACGGCAGAAGCGTGGAGGACGAGGTGGGGGAGCTGGTGATCGTCGAGCCGATGCCGTCGATGCCGTTGTTCCTGTGGGGAGACGAAGACGGCTCGCTCCTGCGGGAGAGCTATTTCTCGATGTATCCGGGGGTGTGGCGTCACGGCGACTGGATTCGCATCACCCCGCGGGGCGGGGCCGTGATCTACGGGCGCTCTGACTCGACCATCAATCGCCAGGGCGTGAGGATGGGGACGAGCGAGATCTACCGGGCGGCGAGCGCGGTGCCGGAGGTGCTGGACGCGCTGGTGGTGGACATCCCCAAGCCGGGGACCGATGATGAATCACAGAGCGAGCTGTGGATGGCGATGTTCGTGGTGCTGCGCGAGGGGGTGACGCTGGACGACGAGCTGGCGGCGCAGATCAAGCGGCGCATCCGCGAGGACTGCTCTCCGCGTCACGTCCCCAACGAGATCCGCCAGATCGCGGAGGTGCCGCGGACGCTGTCGGGCAAGGTGCTGGAGGTGCCGGTGAAGCGGATCCTGATGGGTGTCCCGCCGGAGCAGGCAGCGAGTGTGGAGTCGCTGGCGAACCCGCGGTCGCTTGATTACTTCGTGGCGATGGCGGGGGTGCTGATAGGAGACCCGAGCACGTGAGAGGCGCAGCGGAGTTGCTGGCATGACGGCAATCGCTGCGCAGGCATCGAGCCCCGACTCACTAGCTCCCTACCTGGACGGATAGGCGATCAGCAGGTCATGCCTCCGATGAGCACAAGTCGCTGGTGGTCAGACAGCGTCGTCTACCACCTCTACCCACGGTCGTTCCAAGACACGAATGACGATGGTGTCGGCGACCTTCAGGGCATTGTTGCCCGCCTCGATTACATCGTCGACCTTGGAGCAGATGCTATTTGGCTATCACCAGATTCATCCTTCGCCCATGGCGGACTTCGGCTATGACGTGCAGGACTACGAGTCAATCGAGCCGCAATTAGGCACACTGGCGGATTTCGACGTCCTTGTGTCGGCCGCGCATGACCGCAATCTTCGCGTGATCATGGACTTGGTTCCCGGCCACACCTCTGTGCAGCATCCATGGTTCCGCGAGCATCCGGATTGGTACATCTGGGCTGACGGACGATCCGATGACCTGCCGCCAAACAACTGGGAATCGATATTCGGTGGCCCGGCATGGTCAAAGGACCCTCGAACCGGACGTTGGTATATGCACTCGTTCTTCGCCGAGCAGCCAGACCTCAACTGGCACAATCCCGAGGTTGTACGTGCACTCCAGAAGGTCATAAGGTTTTGGCGCAACCGTGACGTTGACGGCTTTCGGATTGACTCCGTCGACACTCTGGTGAAGGATGAGCAGTTGCGCGACGACCCACCGGCGACCGTCCCATTCGGGCTCCCTCTTCGTCATCCCCACGGCAATAATGAACCTAGATACTCGCGAGGAGCGACCGGGACGGGGGAGGCGCTGGCAGCGCTCCGCGCCGCTGCAGCGGATGCCTTTCTTGTCGGCGAGGTCTACCTGCCCGGGTCGAGGTGGGCTCCATATCTCGCGTCCTTGGACTGCGCCTTCGCCTTCGAGGTGTTTCATGCCGAGCCCGAAGCGAGCGGCCTTCGGCTTGTCCTCGAGCGCAGCCTTGCGGCATGTGCCGGTGCGTGTGCGGAAACGGGCTGGGTCATCTCGAACCACGACTTCCCGCGAATGCCGACACGAGTTGGACGCTCACGGGAGCGGGTGTATGCACTGATGGTGCTGGCGCTGCCAGGGCCGGTCTTTCTCTACCAGGGCGATGAGATCGGGCTCAGTGACGGTCCCGGCGCCGATCCTCCGCTGGACCGCGCCGGACGGGATTGCCATCGACACCCGATGCAGTGGGATGGATCGGCGACGGGCGCGTTCACGAGAGGGGCGCCATGGCTGGATGCCGTGGATCCGGCGACGCGCAACGTGTCCGCACAAAGCCTTGACGCGGACTCAACCCTTTCGTTCTATCGACGCGTGATCGCGGTCAGGAGACTGCTCAAAGGCTCGCTTCGCTTTGTGGAGGCTCCGGACGGCGTGCTCGCGTTCGATAGAGACCGTTATCGAATAGTTCTCAACTTTTCCGATCGTGCGAGCAGCGTACGAGTCCCAGGCGAGATTGTGTGCGCTACCCATCCCGAGATGGCGGAGCAAAAAGAGCTAGTTGCCTATAGCGGCGTCGTGGCTCGGCTGGGCTAGCGCCGGCTGACTGCCCTGGACGAGGACGCGCGCACCGCGGCGGATGACGTTCAGGAGCCGCGAAGCCGGTTGGCGAACGCTGCTCCCAACAAGCCGACCAGAGTGATCGTCACCACGGTCTGGATGGCGGCGACGAGATCGACCACCGAGCTTGTCGATTCGAGATGACGGGAAGCTGAAGCGGTCACCTGCTCGATGCTGAACAGCCAGCAGGAGAAGAAGCTGTGAACGGCTCCGCCGTGGACATGCCTAACGCCACCAGCTCGGGAGTACACGATGGCCGGCAATAGCGTTACTGCGACTAGTGCCGAGCTTACCCTGACGAAGCTGTCTCCGTAACGGAGGGCCCCCGAGAAGCACAGCCAGAGCCAATTGAGTAGCTGTGGGGGCCCCTGGCGACTGATTGCATAGGGCGGACCACCATCTGGCTGACTCAGCTTTCGGGTGCGCCATGGGCTCACAAAGCTACGCTCGAGCTCCTTGCTCTTGACATACGCACGTCGTGCGTCATCCGTTTCCCCCTGGCTGGCCCACATTCGCGAAAGTGCACGATAGACAGCCGCCGCATCGCGCGGGGCGTTTGTGATCGCGTCGTCGACCGTGTGACCTGTCTCGCGATCTGGTTCGGTCGGTTTGAGGAATCGTCGATACGCCGCCTCATCGTGCTCCTGAATGAGCGCGGGAGGATCGCAAGCGAACGATTGCCATGTGAGCCCCGTGAGGCCGGTCAATGTGGCATCCCCCAGGCTCACACCATCGAACACGGCACCGCCGATGAACACGCTCGAGGGGCCAAATGTCGCGCTGTAGAAATCGCATTCTTGAAACCGCGTGTTCTTGAAGTTAGCGCCGGTGGCAAGCACATAGCGAAAGTCACACGCAATGAACCGGCAGCGAGCAAATGTGACTCCATCTACGTGCATGCGCGCAAACGAAACATGATCGAAGGTGGTTTCTGGGGGAAACGCGACGTTGGTCAGATCGACCGGGGCATCACCGTAGTCGGGAGAGCCGAAGATGACATACGAGAGCTTCAGGTCACCCCGGCCCGGTCCTACAGCTCGGAGGGCTTTGAGTGTCTCGCGAACCTTGACTTGGCTCCACCGTCGGAGATCCAACTTCTGGTCATCCTCATCACGCGGAGCTAGGAGCTGCTCAAGGTGCGGGCTGTCGCGTGTGTCGGGAGTGGATGGAACCATTCCGGGGAGAAGACTAACCCAGGGAACGTCTTAGCGCGACGCCGCGAGTGGTCGCGGTGATCTGTCGCCACGTTTGCCATCTCCCAGAAGCCCTCAAAGCCCCAGCGAGCGCCCGACGATCTCCTTCATGATCTCGTTGGCGCCGCCATAGATACGGGTAACGCGTGCGTCGACGAATGCCCGCGCGATCGGGTACTCGAGCATGTATCCATAGCCGCCGAACAGCTGCAGGCAGCGGTCCACCACGCGGCCCTGCAGGTCGGTGCACCACCACTTGGCGGTGGCGGCGTCCTCGGGCGTCAGCTCGCCGGCGTTCAGAGCCTGCGCGCACTGGTCGACGAACGTGCGCGCGACCTGCGTTTCGCCGTGTAGCTCCGCCAGCGTGAAGCGCGTGTTCTGGAAGGAGCCGATCGGCTGGCCGAACGCCTGGCGCTCGCGCACGTACTCGAGCGTCCAGCCCAGCGCTGCCTCGGCGGCAGCAACGGCGGTGGCGGCGATCGCCAGGCGCTCCTGGGGGAGGTTCGAGACGAGGTAGCGAAAGCCCTCGCCTTCCTGACCGAGCAGGTTCTCGATGGGCACGTGCACGTCGGAGAAGGACAGCTCGGCGGTGTCCTGCGCGTGCTGGCCGATCTTCTCGAGGTTGCGCCCGCGCTCGAAGCCGTCCATGCCGCGCTCGACGATCAGCAGGCTGATGCCGCGATGGCGCTCGGACGGATCTGTCTTGGCGGCGACGATCACGAGGTCGGCATGGATGCCGTTGGTGATGAACGTCTTTGATCCGTTCACCACGTAGTGGTCGCCCTCGCGCTTGGCGGTTGTGGACATCGCGGCGAGGTCCGAGCCGATCCCGGGCTCGGTCATCGCGATCGCGGCGATCAGCTCACCTGTGGCGATCCCGTCAAGCCAGCGCTCGCGCTGGGGCTCGGTGCAGTAGCTGAGGAAATACGGGATGCAGATGTCGGTATGAACGGACATCCCCAGTCCCACGCTGCCAACACCCGCGCGTTGGACCTCTTCGCCGATCACCATGTTCAGCCGGAAGTCCTCCGCGCCGGCGCCGCCATAGCTCTCGGGTACGGCCATGCCGAGGAAGCCGCCCGCGCCAGCTCGCGCGAGTACCTCCCTGGGCACGATCCCCTCGCGCTCCCACTCGCCGTAGCGGCCCTCCTCGCCGATCACCTCGCGCTCGAGGAACGTGCGGAAGCTCGCCCGGAAGTCTTCGTGGAGATCCTCGAACAGGCTGCGTCTCATCCCGGGTGGACACTACAGCTCGCGATCCGCCGCGTCTGGCTGCTGCCTGGTTGGTTTCAGGCGGCGGCGAGGTCGGCCGGCACGGGCGACAGCGTTCCCTGCGCGGCGTCGGCGCGGTAGCCGGGCTTGGCGAGCAGCAGCTGCACGTCCTGGATGCGCCGCTCGCGAAAGCCGCCCTCGCAGTAGCTCAGATACAGCTCCCACAGTCTGCGGAAGCGCTCGTCGTAGCCGAGCTCGGTCAGCCGCTCGGTGGCGTCGAGGAAGCGTTCGCGCCAGCGCTCGAGCGTGGTGGCGTAATGGGCGGTGATGTCCTCCAGGTGCACCTGCTGCAGGTCGGTCATGCGCGCGAGCGAGCGAGAGATGATCTCCATCGAGGGCAGGCAGCCGCCGGGGAAGATGTAGGTATTGATGAAGCTCTTGCCGGCCTTCTCCACATGGTAGGCGCGGTCGTCGATGGTAATCGCCTGCAGCAGCATCGCGCCGTCGTCCTCCAATAGCTCAGAGCAGCGACGGAAGTAAGTGGGGAAGTACTGCCAGCCGACCGCCTCGATCATCTCGATCGACACGAGCTTGTCGTAGCGGCCCGTGCAGCTCGCGGTAGTCCTCGAGTAACACTGTCACGCGGTCCTCGAGCCCCGCCTCGCGCACTCGCTCGCACGCATAGGAGTGTTGTTCGCGAGAGATCGTGGTGGTTGTGACGCGACAGCCGTAGTGCTGGGCGGCGTAGACAGCGAGCCCGCCCCAGCCGGTGCCGATCTCGAGCAGGTGGTCTGACTGCTTCAGCTCGAGCTTCGCGCAAACTCGCTCGAGCTTGGCAATCGAGGCCTCTTCGAGGGTGGCCTGCGGCCGCTCGAAGACGGCGCACGAGTACATCATCGTGCGGTCGAGGAACAGGGCGAACAGCTCGTTGCCGAGGTCGTAGTGGGCGGCGATCCGCTTGCGCGAGCGCATGGGGGTGTTGCGTGCAAGCCACCGCGCCCAGCGCTGGACGGGGATCAGCACCGGCGCGAGCCTTCTTCTGAACGTGTCGAGCGCGCCGACGTTGAGCGCGGCGATGCGGGTGAGGGCGACGAGGTCATCGCACTCCCACAGCCCGTCCATGTAGGACTCGCACAACCCGATGCTGCCGCGTAGTAGCTGGCGGTAGAAGCGCAACGAGCGCACGTGCACGACCGCGCGCAGCGGGCGCTCGGCAACGACCCCCCCGAAGCGAAGTCTGGCGCCGTCCTCGATCAGTTCGAGCTCTCCGCCGCGAATGCGCGTGAGCAGTCGCAGCACGAGCGAGCGCGCGGCGCTATCCCAGCGGCGTCGCAGCCAGTGCGCCTGCGGGCGCTGCAGCGAGACGGGCCTGCGAGCGACCACCTCGCGGGCGCTCATAGGGCAACCTCTGCTTGCTGGGTAGTGAGCTCGTTTCCTTTTTCTTTCCGAGAGAGGGAGATCTCGTCCGACCGTAGGGAGGGCGAGCACCGAGACTGCTCAGCGCACATAGCTGACCACCGCCGGGAGAGCGCCAGTCGCGCTTGCCGCTTTGACGGCCCGCATGAGACAAGCGCCTCCCGGTGGTGTGAGGCACCCAGAGCGACAACAGGGCGTTGCCCCTCCGAGGGCCTGCCTATGAGCACTCGCCACGGTACCTCCTGGTCGGCGTCTTTCAAACGAACCTCGATGCAGGAGGAGGATCTGTGGGCGCAATTAGCGGGATCGACTGGGCCAGCGACTGGCATGACGTGCACATCGCCGATGAGCAGGGCGGGGTGCTCGCGACGGAGCGGTTCGCTCACGACGAGCACGGCATCAGCGCGCTGATCGCGCTGCTGCAAGCGCACGCAGTCCAGTGCTGCGCGATCGAGCGTCCCGACGGGCTCTTGGTCGGCAGGCTGCTGGGCGCAGGCATCCAGGTGCTCGCGATCCACCCCAACCAAGTCAAGGCGGCGCGTGATCGCTTCCGCGCGGCCGCGGGCAAGAACGACCGCTTCGACGCGTTCGTGCTGTGAGAGCTGGCCAGAACCGACCGTCACCGCTTTCCCGTGCTCGCGCCCTGTGGCGATGACACGCTGGCGCTGAAGGCGCTCGTGCGCACCCGCGAGGATCTCGTCGAGGCACGCGTGGCTCTCGCCAACCAGCTGCGCGCCCAGCTGCAGGCGTTCTGGCCAGGTGCCGAGCGGGTCTTTGCCGACGTTGACAGCCCGATCGGACTCGCGTTCCTTGAGCGCTACCCCAGCCCCACGGACACACGCGGCCTCGGCGAGAAGCGCCTGGAAGGCTTCCTCGCACGTCACCGCTACTGCGGCCGGCGCACCCCCGCCGAGCTGCTCGAGAGGCTGCGCAGCGCGCCCAATGCCATCGTCGGAGAAGCTCGAGGGAGACGCGCGGCGCAGCGCTGTGATCGGCCTCGTCGCTGCCCTGGCGCCGATCGTCGAGCAGATCGGCCAGCTCACCAGCCAGATCGCCGGCGCCACCAGAGCCCATCCTGACGGGGCGATCTTCCTCGCCTTCTTTCGCGACCCCAAGAGCGTCGTGACCGCCGCCGGGCTGCTCGCCGAGATCGGCGACAACCGCGCCCGCTACCCCACTAATGACTCGCTCGCCGCCGACGCTGGCCAAGCCCCCGTCACGATCCAGTCCGGCAAGCGCAGCAACGCAACCTTCCGCTGGGCCTGCGACAAGCGCCTGCGCAAACACATGTGCGTCCTCGCCGACAGCACACGACACTGGCACCCCTGGGCACGCGACGTCTACCAACGGCTCGCGCCCGCGGCTGCGACCACCCCCACGCCATCCGCATCCTCGGACGCGCCTGGACCCGCGTGCTGTGGCGCTGCTGGCAAGACCACACCCCCTACAACCCCACCAAACACAACGCACTGAACAAACTTCTCGCCACCACGGGTTGACACAGGGCGTCTCATGCGGACACCGCCGCTTCGTGGTCGACGTGCTCAGGTGCGACTGCGCTGCTGGACGGCGGACCGGGCTGACGCGGATGTGGGAAGTAGCGGGCGCCGCGCAGCCGCAGACGCAAGGCGTGTCCGTAGATGCGGGCCAGTATGCGCATCGTCAGGAATGGATAGCGCGCGAGGGCCCGCGAGAGCTGGTAGCCGCTCAGCTCCCGGCGCTCGAGTGCGAGGGTCGCGTCGAACACCGTCACTCCATCCGGACGCTCGGAGGCGATGTGCACGGCCAGCCGCTCACCCGGCTCTGTCAGCCGCCAGTCGTAGGTGTGCTCCATGCCCATCAGCGGCGAGACGTGCAGCGCCTTCCCGAACTGGCCGCCCATCAGCTTGACGGTCCCATGGTCGGCGGCGTGCTCGACCGGCATCACATACGCATGGTGCTCGCCCCAGGGAGTGTTGGTGACATGCGCGACCACCGCCCGCACGTGCTCACCGTCGCGGTCATAGCAGTAGTAGAAGCTCACAGGGTTGAAGCAGTGCCCGAAATAGCGCAGGTGCGTGAGCAGCCGGATCGGCCCGTCTGGCATCTCACCGGTGCGCTCGGCGACGAGCTCGCGAACCGACTGCGCAAGCGGCGTGTGCGGATCGCCGAGGTAGTCCGCGCGACGAAACCAAGCAAGCGCGGGGCGCCGGGCGGACCACAGCAAGCGACCATCGAAGCACTCGGGGATCTCGTCGAGGTCAAGGCAGACCATGAACATCCGGTGGTGGAGCTCGTCCCTCGGCGTGCCGTGGCGGCGGTGGCGCACGTAGCCCTCGTAGAGGCAGCTGTTCACAGCTTCACCCCAAACGGCTCACACGCACGCAGCGCGCTGCGTACACCGTCCTCGTGAAAGCCCCAGCCCCAGTACGCGCCGCAGTAGTGGGTGCGGCGCTCGACGCCGCTGATCGTCGCGTGCTCGCCCTGTGCGGCAACGCCCGCGGGCGTGTACACGGGGTGGGCATAGGAGATCGTGCGGATCACCTTCGCCGGGTCGATCGCCTCGGTGCGATTGAGCGTGACGCAAAAGTCGCGGTCGGCGTCCAGGCGCTGCAGGTGGTTCATGTAATAGGTGACTGTGCTGAGCGGCTTTGGCTCGCGCAGCAGGTGAAAGTTCCATGCTGCGCGCGCTTGTTGGCGGCGCGGCAGCAGCGTGCTGTCGGTGTGCAGCACCGCCTCGTTGCGCTGGTATGGGATTGCTCGCAGCAGCCGTGCCTCCTGCGTGGATGGGTCGCTCAGCAGTGTGAGCGCCTGGTCGGAGTGGGTGGCGATCACGACATGGTCATAGCGCTCGATGGCTGCACCATCGTGGGAGCCGCCGGCGGCGATCTCCACGTGGTCGGCGTGGCGGGTGATCGAGCGCACGGGAGTGCTCAGGTGCACACGCTCGCGAAACGGCGCGATCAACGCATCCACGTAGCGGGCGGAGCCGCCGACGATGGTCGACCAGCCGGGGCGGTCGCGAAAGCCGAGCATCCCGTGGTTGGCAAAGAACTCCGCGATGAAGCGCACAGGGAATGAGTCCAAGAGGAGCGGGTCCGCGGACCACACGGCGGAGACCTGAGGGACGATCAGGCGGTCCACGAAAGCTTTCGAGAAGCGGTTGCGTGCGAGGAACGACTGCAACGACTCCTCTGCTTGAACTCCGCCATTGCCACGTGTCTCGTGCGTGAGCAGCTCGCGCAGTTTCCGGTTGAAGCGCACCAGATCGACGATCATTCGCTGGAAGCGCGGGCTAAGAATGTTGCTCGGCTGGCAGAACAGCCCGCGTGGGGTGCCCGCGTACTCGAAGTCCTCCTCCTCGCCCTTGACCGAGAAGCTCATGTGCGTCTGCTGGCGTGCGACCGCGAGCCGATCGAGCAGTCGTGTGAGGTTGGGGTAGTTGCGATCGTTCATCACGATGAAGCCGGTGTCCACGTCGTGACTGGAGTGATCGGTCTCCACGTGGATCGTGTTGACGTGCCCACCGGCATAGGCGTTGGCCTCATACACGACGATCTCGTGCTCGTGCTGCAGCAGGTGCGCGGCGACGAGTCCGGAGACGCCGGCGCCGACGATTGCGATCCTCACGTTAGAGCCTCTCGATTGACCGCATCATGGCAACGAGTGCATCGACAGCGCAAAGCGTTAACGGGCACGTGGATTTCCTCACAACTTGCATGGGTTGAGCTTATGTACGCCTCATACCCGCTGACGGATCATCGCCATTCGCACAAATCTCAGAAGGAGTGCGAGCCAGACACGTCGAACAGAACCGCCGATGAAGCGAGCTGCCACGAAGACACCCGAGCGTCCCACCACCGAATCCGAGTCCGTGCGAGCGGTATCACCGATTGGCGGGACCAGCGAGCACCAGAGTCTGTCCAAGTACATCCAGGCACGGTTCGACGAGTGCTCGCGCTCGCAGAAGGACGTTGCCCAGTACATAGTCGACCATCTCGACGAGGCGGCCTTCCAGACAGCTGAGGAGCTGGCCCGGCGTGCGAACACCTCAAGCTCCACGGTCGTACGTTTCTCCCAGGCATTGGGCTTCGAGGGTTTTCCGGAGCTGCAGGCGGCCGCGCGCGAGGAATACAGGCGTGTAAACGCCAAGGCCGCGCAGGACGGAGCAGCCAATGGCTCAGCGCCCCTGTTCTCACTTGATCAGAACGAGTTTGAGGCTGCGCTTGCGGCCGATCACCTGAACGTCGAGGACACCGCACGCAAGGTCTCGCGCAGTGCGGTGGATGCGATGATCGAGGCGATCGTCGAAGCCGACAAGGTGCTCGTCGCGGGCACCGATCAGATGGCGTTCTTCGCCAGCTACCTGCGCCACCTGCTGATGCTGCTCGATCTGCGTGTCGATGTTGTCGCGAGCCCTTCACAGGAGGCCCTCAGTCGCCTCGGTCGCATCGATGGTGCGACGCTCGTAATTGGGCTCTCCGCTGGGCGCCCGCATCCGCTGGTCGTGCGAGCGATGAAGCTTGCGCGCCACCGCCAGGCGCACACGGCGGCGATCACAGACGCGACCCTCTCCGAGGTCGCGAAGCTCGCGCAGATCAAGCTCTACTACTCCTCAAACAGCCCAGCATATGTGCGCTCGCACACGGCGCTGTTGAGCGTCATCCAGGCGCTCGCCTACGGCGTGTACGCGCGGGACACCGCGCAGTACGACGACCGCATCAAGGCTTTCCGGCTCAAGTAGCGCTACGCCGTGAGTCGTCCGTCTCGCGGCCGCTTCGCGGCGGGCGAGCCGGGCCGCCTCACGGCTTCGCTTGGCTGGGTATGGCGTCACGCTGCCGTTGTGGGGATCAGGCCACGGGTAGCGTGTGCCGATAGCGTGGCGCGTGCGGCTGGGCGCGAACCGTGCGGGCCAGGCGCCGCACTCCCTCACGTAGCTGCTCGGGCGCAAGTGCGGTGAACGACAGCCGCAGGTGTGTTGCCCGTGGCGCCTGCACGAGCATTGCGGGGCCGGGGGTGTAGCTGACGCCGCCGGCGAGCGCGGCGCGGTAGAGCTCCTCATCGTCTCGCGCTTGATTGAGCGTCACCCACACGTGGCCGCCCGCGCTCGGGGTGCTCATAGGAGGCAATGTCTGACATCTCCGCCTCCAAGGCCTCGAGCAGCGCATCACGGCGTGGGTGGTAGAGCTCACATGCACGGGCAACCTGAGCTGGGTAGCCGCCTTCAGCGAGGAATCGCGCGCTCACCTGCTGGGGCAGGGTTGCGCAGTGCGCGTCGTCGTCGCGCTTCTCGGCGATGATGCGGTCGAGCGCGGGGCCGCTTGCCGCCACCCAGCCTGCGCGTAGTCCCGGAGCGACGGTCTTGGAAAGCGAGTCCACGTAGATCACGTGGGCAGGGTCAAGTGCCCGCAGCGGTCCAGGGTCGCTGCCGTCATAGCGAAGATCGGCATACACGCCGTCCTCGAGCACGAAGAAGCCGTGACGAGCGGCCATCGTCAGCAGACGTGAGCGGCGTTCCTCGCTGAGGTCCCGGCCTGTGGGGTTGTGCCCGCGCGGCTGCAATGCCACGAGCTTGACCTCGTGCCCGCGCAGCAGTTGCTCGAGTGCCTCGACGCTGAAGCCATCGGTGTCCACCTCTACGGGCATCACTCTTGCTCCGGTCGCGCGCAGCGCCTCGATCATGCCCATGTAGGTGGGGGACTCGCATGCGACCACGTCGCCCGGGCGGAGGATCGCGCGGGCAACGAGCGTGAGCCCCTGGCGGGCTCCTGTGGTGATGAGCAGGCTGTCGGCCTCATCGTCGAGCCCACGTGCGCGGCCGAGCGCTGCGAGCTGCGCTCGTAGCTCGTCACTGCCCTCGATGGGGCAGTACTCGAAGCTCGCGAGCGCTTCTCGCTCGAGCGTCTGGCGTACGGCCGCGGTGAGCTGCTCGACGGGGATCTGCTCGCGCGAGGGATAGCCGACCGAAAGCGCGATCAGCCCCGGCCTTGTCGCGTGCCGTGCCGCCTCGCTGAGCGCCCGGCCCGCATCCCCACTGCGGGGTGGTGCTAGCGCATAGGTCTGCCAGGACGGGTTGGGCTCGCCTGAGGCGCTTCTGGCGGCGGCGCGTACGAATGTGCCGCGACCTACCGCTGAAACCACGAGGCCGTGCTCCTGGAGACGTTTGTAGCAGCGACTGGCGGTCAACTGGTTGATGCCCGCGATCTCGGCGAGCTCGCGCGTCGTCGGCAGCTTGTCGCCGGGTGTGAGCTCTCCTGCGGCAATTGCCGCCGTGAAAACCTCCGCAAGCTGCTGGGTGAGCGATACCTCGGCGCCGCGGTTCACGGCACGTATGCGATCCGTGAGCGACATTTAGTCATTCAATCAAGATTTGATCGATATTGCAATTCAAATTGAATGGTTTATGGTCAATCAATACCGTGGAAATGGCGAGTCTGAGGTAGAGCAATGGCGAGAGATTGGTTGAACGCCGAGATCGCGCGTCAGCGTCAGGACGAGCTCAGGCGCAATGCTGAACGCAATGCGGATGGTGCAGATGCTCCTCCCACCAGGCGCCTATCGGCTCGCACGAGGCCTCAGGAGGCGGTCACGATCCGCCTGGCGGCTGCCGACGACGGGCACGGGCTCGACCTCCTCGCCCGCATTCACGGCGCTGGTATGGCATCGCTGCGAGCGTTTGCAAGGCTCTCACGAGCTCTGTTGCCCTGATGGATCACCAACCGCAACGTGCCACGATCGAGGACTTTGTGACGATCGTCGACGAGATGCGCGAGTTCTGGGGCGATCGCGATCTCACGGCACTGCACCACCCGCTGCTCGTGCACGAGTTCGGCGATACGGCCCTCGTGATCCGCGGCGACGGCGCGGCGCGCGATGAGAGTCGGGTGATCGGATATCTGTTCGGGCTGCTGACCCCATCGAGTGTCGGCTACATCCACGTGGTGGCGGTGCGCGACGGCCATCGCCGCGAAGGTCTCGCCCGACATCTATACGAGCACTTCGAGGAGATTGCCCGTGCGCACGGCGCTCATGCGCTGAAGGCGATCACCAAGCCGGTCAATACACGCTCGATCGCCTTTCACCACGCGCTGGGCTTCTCCGCGAGCGAGAGCGTCGACTACAGCGGGCCAGGGCAGACGCGCACGGTGCTCCGGAAGGAGATCTCGCCAGCACCGGGGCGCGCGTCCGCCGACATCACGGCCGGGCTGTCAAACTAAAGGCATGAGGGACGAGGCGACATTCCGCGTCAAGACCGGCTTGGCGGAGATGCTCAAGGGCGGCGTGATCATGGACGTAGTCACGCCCGATCAGGCGAAGGTCGCCGAGGACGCCGGCGCGGCCGCGGTGATGGCGCTCGAGCGCGTGCCCGCGGACATTCGTCGCGACGGCGGCGTTGCGCGCATGTCAGACCCGGAGATGATCGCCGGCATCCAGGAGGCGGTGAGCATCCCTGTGATGGCCAAGGCGCGCATCGGGCATTTCATGGAGGCGCGCGTGCTGGAGGCGCTGGAGGTGGACTACATCGATGAGTCGGAGGTGCTGACGCCGGCGGATGAGGCCAACCACATCGACAAGTGGGACTTCAAGGTGCCGTTCGTATGCGGTGCCACGAGCCTCGGCGAGGCGCTCAGGCGCATCGGCGAGGGCGCGGCGATGATCCGCTCGAAGGGCGAGGCGGGCACCGGTGACATCGTCGAGGCGGTGCGCCACATGCGCCAGATCACCGGCGAAATCCGCCGCCTGGCAACGCTCGGCAGCGATGAGATCGCGACCTTCGCCAAGAATCTGGCTGCGCCTTTGGACGTTGTCCGCGAGGTGGCCGGGCGCTCCAGCCTGCCGGTGGTGCTGTTCTGCGCCGGCGGCATCGCCACGCCGGCTGACGCGGCGCTGATGATGGCCCTCGGGGCCGAAGGTGTGTTCGTGGGCTCGGGGATCTTCAAGTCGGAGGACCCGCCGTCGCGGGCGCGGGCGATCGTTGAAGCGACCACGCACTGGCAGGACGCGGAGCGCGTGACGGCTGCCTCGCGCGGGCTCGGCACGCCGATGGTCAGCCTCGAGAGCTCCAAGCTCGAGAGCGAGCAGCTACTCGCCCAACGTGGCTGGTAGCGACTCGCCGCTAGTCGGCGTACTCGCGCTGCAGGGCGGCTTCCAGGCGCACGAGCGGATGCTGAAAGGCCTGGGAGCGCACACCAGCGAGGTGCGGGTGCCAGCCGACCTCGAGGGGCTGGATGGGCTCGTGGTGCCCGGTGGGGAGTCGACGACGATGACGCTTGGCATCGCCCGCGAGGGCCTTGCCGAGCCGCTGCGGGAGCTGGCGGGGCGCGGGACGCCGATCCTCGGCTCGTGCGCGGGGCTGATCATGCTCGACCGCGATCATCTCGGCGTGATGGACATTCGCGCCGAGCGCAACGCGTTTGGACGTCAGATCCGGAGCTTTGAGGCGGGCGTGAAGATCGTTGGCATGCAGGGGCCGCCGATCAGGGGGATCTTCATTCGTGCGCCATGGATCGCCGAGCATGGCCCCGATGTGGAGGTTCTCGGCGAGGTCGATGGCCATGCTGTGGCGGCCCGCCAGGGAAGGATCCTCGCCGTGGCCTTCCACGCAGAGATCGGGGAGGATGATCGTCTGCATCGGATGTTCCTCGACTGGGTGGAGCAGGCAGCCGCCGCCGGCGCTACGCAGGCTGTGTCGGCGAGCGAGGTGGGGGAGGAGCGCTGATGCGTGTCTCCATCTCCGCCGATGAGCTGACCGGGATCGCTGTTGCGCTTGCAGCGGAGCTCGAGCGAAGGGGCCACGAGACGCTTCGCCACGGGGCTCTGGCCGAGGATGAGCGTGACGACTGGGCGTGGGCTTCGGAGGCGGTCGCACGCGACGTCGCCGAAGGTCGCGCCGAGCAGGGGATCGTCTGCTGCTGGACGGGCACCGGCGCATCGATCGCAGCCAACAAGGTGGACGGCGTGCGGGCCGCGCTGTGCGTCGATGCGCCCACCGCCGCCGGGGCACGCAAGTGGAACGACGCGAACGTGCTCGCGCTGAGCCTGCGGGCGACCTCCGAGGCGGAGTTGGGGGAGATCCTCGATGCCTGGTTCAGCGGCGAGCCCAGCGGCGACGCCGAGGACCGCGCCAACGTCGAGCACCTCGACGCCATCGAGCGTCGGCGCGAAGGCTAGGCAGGTACGCCGGCGGGTAGCTCGGCGCTGGGCTCCAGCTGCACGCCGGCCTCGGCAAGCGCGGGCACGCCGCCATCGACCACGTGGATCACGTCGTGTGCGCCGTGGTGCTTGAGCAGGCTGGCGGCGGTCGCCGCGCGCACGCCGCCCGCGCAGATCACCGCGATCGGGCGGTTCGGCGTCAATCCCGTCCGGAATCCCGACGATGTCGTGCCACGCGGTGAAGACCGAGCCGGGCACGTGGCCGGCGTCCCACTCGTGACGCTCGCGTACGTCGAGCAGTTGCAGCTCGGGTTCCTTGGCCAGCCAGCCTTGCAGAGTCGCCGCGGCGACCGGTCGGTGTGATCGGCGGGATGACGTTCCTGGCGCCAGTTGGTCATGCCTCCGGCAGCAGGCCGGCGATGTTGCGCACGCCCACCGCCAGCGCGAGCTTCGCCGCGCGCCGCCCGTCCGCGTCGTCGCGGCCGATGAACACGATCTCCTGGTCGTGGTCGGCGAGCCACGCGAGCTTCGAGCCGAAGCCCGAGGTGAACGACGGGATGCAGATCGAGCCGTGGATGTGCACGTCGTCGAACTGCAGGTCCGTGCGCACGTCCACCAGCAGCGCGCCCTCTTCGCGCTTGAGCTGAACCTGGTGGGGGTAAAGCGCCGGCACCTCCACGCCGCGTGGTCACCAGCGGACCGCGGTTGAGCTCCACGATCTTCTCGAAGTTCGGCGGCTGGGGGCCGAGATTCGACACCGCCTGTGCGACGAACTCCTGCTCGTCCTCGATCGCAAGCGCCGGGTTGTGGGCGCGCTCGAAACCGATTGTCGAGCAGATCTTCGCGTTCATGCCCGCGCCGCCGCACATCGAGCCTCCGAGGTGCGCGGGCCACAGCTCGCAATCGTCGGGAAGCGCTCAGCAGCTTCTCGTGCACCGAGGTGAAGATCTGGCGGGCGCCCTCGGTCTTCTCGATCGCCAGGTCGGTGCGGGCGACGT
The DNA here is from genome assembly GCA_963752865.1 of uncultured Solirubrobacteraceae bacterium. Lineage (GTDB taxonomy): Bacteria > Actinomycetota > Thermoleophilia > Solirubrobacterales > Solirubrobacteraceae > Palsa-744. The sequence goes on along the minus strand of CAVVZU010000002.1, from coordinate 2,442,613 downwards.
CGCCGACGAACAGGCTGTCGCCGCTCAGCACCGCCCACGGATCGGGGCCGCGCGCATCGTCTATCAGCAGGAAGGCGGTGTGCTCCGGGCGGTGACCGGGAGTGTGCAGCGCGCGGATCCGTAGCGAGCCGAGCCTCAGCTCCCAGCCGTCCTCGAACGGCTCATGGTCGTAGGCGGGCTGCGCCTCGCGGTGGACGTGGATACGCGCGCCCGTCGCCGCCACCAGCCGTCCGTGCCCGGATACGTGGTCGGCATGGTTGTGCGTCTCGAGCACATGCGCGATATTGACCGCGCGATACCGCGCCAACTCGAGGTACTCGTCGATCTCAAAACGCGGGTCCACCACCGCCGCCACACCCGCCTTCTCGTCTCCGATCAGGTAGGAGGCGCAGCCAAGATCGTCGTGGGTGATCTGCTTGAAGAGCATCAGCCGGCCCGCTCGGATCGATACACGCTCATGCCTGTTGCGCCAGCTCGCGGGTGATGTCTGCGCATCGCTCGCACACCTCCGGCGGGATCACCCCTGCGCGCATCAGCAGCGCGAACATCCTGCAGCCCAGGCACAGCCCGAACACCGACTCGAGCGTGGCCGCTGCTATCAGCAGACCCAGCAGGACATATGCGGCGGTTGTTTGGCCGAGTGCGAGAGCGAGCACCGCCGCGGTCACGGACAGCGTCGCGCCGATCGCCTGTGCGAAGCGCTTGGGCGGGCCCGGCACCGGCCTTGCCGCAATCGGCAGTCGCGGCACGATTACGCGTGTGATGAGCTGGCCGAGTGGACTGAGCGTCGGCCCGCTGGCCACCCGTGCCACGAACCCATAGGCTATGAGCACGATCAGCCACGGCACATTCAGTGCGATCGTCAGCACGCTGAGCGCCACCACACCGCCCGCAACCAGGCGGGCGGACACCTCGTTGACGGGGTCGGGAAACGAGAACAAGGACTCGCGCGGATTGTCCACAGAGAGCATCGACATTATGAAAATCAGTATAGGGCGGGAGCCGGCGGGCTACCTCGAGTCGGACACGATCGGCGGCTTCACACGCGGGTTTTTCGTCGCGGTGGGGCGTCTGTGTGCGTGGCTCACGCTGCCTGGAAGCGCACCACGCCGTCCTCTTCCCGCTCGACGACCGAACCGTCTGCCAACAGCAGATCCACATGGCCGAGGACCTCCGACAGCGTGAGGTATGCCTGCGTGACCGCCACGTTGCCCCACAGCTCCTGGGCGATCTCGTGTGCGGTGTGCGGCTGAGCGGCGATCAGGCGCCGGATCTTCTCGGCGCGTCGCTTGTGCATGCGAAAGCGCTCGTCGATCAGCGACACGTGATCGGTGATCGGCCGGCCGTGTCCGGGGAGCACCAGCGAAAGCTCCATCGCGCGGGTCTTCTCCAGGGAGTCGATGTAGGTGACCAGCGCCTGCGGGCGCGGTGGTGGCGGCGTCGGCTCCTCCTCCGGGGCGTCCAGTGGGCGAGCGAGCAGCGGGTTCGAGGAGATGTGTGCGATCAGGTGGTCAGCTGCCAGCAGCAGCAAGCGGGACTCGTCGAGGAACACCGTGTCGGAGGGGCTGTGCCCGGGGCGGTGGAGCACGCGCAGAGTGCGATCGCGCAGCTCCAGCTCGGAGCCGTCGGCCAGCGGGCATTGTCACCTCGACCGCGGAGCCCCACGCGCGAAAACCGGCGGAGACGGCCCGCAGTGCGGTCACGATTTCGGCGGGAATGCCGTGGCGCAGCATCAGACGCTCGGCGAAGCGATCGTCCAGGTCGGCTTGTTGGCCGTAGCCCGCGAGGAACGGCGCGAGGCTCGCGAGCGCAGCGACCTCCGCGCCCGAGCGCCGCGCGAGAATCGAGGCGAGGCCGAAATGGTCGATGTGCTGGTGGCTGATAACCAGCAGCTCGATGTCCTCGATCCTGTGCCCACGCACCGCAAGCAGCTGTTCGAGCTCGTCCAGCGCCTTTGCCGAATTCGGCCCCGAGTCCACCAGCGTCAGCGGCGAGTCCTCGATCAGGTAGGCGTTCACCCGCCCGACCATGAAAGGCGTGGGAATAGCCAAGCGATGGATGCCAGCATCGGCAGCGACCGCCAGCGCCGCGCGCTCTTCCTGCTCCTGGCGCTGCTTCACCTCGTCAGTGCTCATCGTGTCGTGTACGCAAAGCGGGTGCGAGACATCGGCTCGACCGACACGCGAAGCGTCACGGTCGAGACGATGCCTCGTCACCCGCGCGGATTAGGGCGAGCACCTCGTCGCGGCGGCGTTCCATATCCGCGCGCGAGACGAGCGACTCCAGGCACAGGCGCAACAGCGGCTCGGTATTGGAGGAGCGCACGTTGAAGTGCCAATCGTCGTAGTCGATCGAGATCCCGTCCAGGTGCTGTTGGCGCGCATCGCTGTAGCGCGCGGCGATCTCCTGCATCTTGCCCTCGGCGTCCTTTACTTCGGAGTTGATCTCGCCGGAGATGAAGTACTTGGCGTGGTAAGGGGCGAGTAGCTCCGACATGCGCTTGCCGCTGGTGGCGAGCAACTCGAGCACGAGCAGGGCGGGGAGCGTGCCGGAGTCCGCGCAGTAGAAGTCGCGGAAGTAGTAGTGCCCGGAGACCTCGCCGCCGAACAGCGAGCCCTCCTTGCGCATACGGGTCTTGAAGAAGGCGTGCCCCACCCGGTTCATATACGGCGTTCCACCCGCCTGTGTGACCGTGTCGGGCACAGCTCGCGAGGCACGCACGTCATACAGGATCGCCTCGGGGTGGGTGGGATCCGATCTCTTCTCGAGCAGGGTCTGGGCGAGCAGCGCAGTCAGGAAGTCGCCGTCGACGAAGGCGCCGGTGTCGTCGATGAAAAAGCAGCGGTCGGCGTCTCCGTCCCACGCGATACCCAGGTCCGCACCGGTGTCGCGGACCTTCTCCATGATCAGCTTCCGGTTCTCTGGCAGCAGTGGGTTCGGCTCGTGGTCGGGGAAGTGCCCATCGGGTGTCCAGTAGGTCTCGATCAGCTCGAGCTCGAGGCTCTCCAGCAGCGGCCCCACCATCGGGCCGGCCATGCCGTTGCCGCCGTCCACGACGACCGTCAGAGGTCGTGAGGCGGAGCGCACCGCGTCCGCGTCGATGAAGCGCAGCGCGGCCGTCCGGAACTCCTCATAGAGGTCAACCTCCTCGACCGTGCCGCCGCGCGGCTCGTCACCGAGCTGTATGCCGGCCGCGTCGGGCGACTCGATCCAGCGGCGTATGTCCTGGATGCCTTCGTCCCCCGACAGCGCGAGCGCTCCTTCGCGCACGAGCTTCGCGCCCGTGTATGCCTTGGGGTTGTGCGAGGCCGTGCACATCAGCCCACCGTCGAGCTCGCGCGAGCCGACCAGGTAATAGAGCATCTCGCTGCCCACCTGACCGGCATCGATCACGCTCGCGCCTGCCGCAAGTAGACCCGCGCGATAGCGCGCCGCGAGCTCCGGTGCGCTCAGGCGCATATCACGCCCAAGTCCCACACGCAGATCTCCTATCTCCTTGCCTGCCAGGCTCGCCAGCACCACGGCGAATCCCGCGCCGATGCGCTCGGCGACGTCCCCGTCGATCTGCTCGGGATACAGGCCGCGGATGTCGTAGGCCTTGAAGATGTCGGGGGAGGCTGTGGCGCTCATGTGCTCGGGCATCCTAGTGGGCACGAGCGCGCCTACTCGACCTACGGGCCGTCTTTCGAAGCTGAGGATTCGTAGACTTGCGGTTATGTCAGGGCACTCGAAGTGGTCGAGCATCAAGCACAAGAAGGCGGTTGTGGACTCGCGCAGGGGCGCGCAGTTCTCCAAGCTCTCGCGCGCGATCATGGTCGCCGCCCGCGACGGCGGCGGCGATCCGGAGACCAACGTGGTCCTGGAGAACGCCGTGCGCAAGGCCAAAGAGGCATCGATGCCGAAGGAGAACATCGAGCGCGCGATCGCCAAAGGCACCGGTGAGGGTGGCGAGGCGGACGCGATCGAGAGCGTCCTCTACGAGGGCTATGGCCCGGGTGGAGTTGCCGTGCTGGTGGAGGCGCTCACCGATAACCGCAACCGCACCGGCGCGGACGTCAGACACGCCTTCTCGAAGAACGGCGGCAGCCTCGGCGAGCCGGGATCGGTCGCATACCTGTTCGACAAGAAGGGCGTGATCGTGATCGATGCCGAGCGCTACAGCGAAGACGATCTGATGGTGGCCGTGGACGCGGGCGCCGAGGACATCGGCACCGACGACGACGTCTTCGAGGTGATCACCGCGCCCACGGACTTCGCGCCCGTGCGCCAAGCGCTCGAGGATGCCGGTGTCGAGATGGAAGACGCCGAGGTGGCCTATCGGCCGTCGAGCCTCGTGCCGCTCGACGAGTCCCACGCCGGCAGCCTGATGCGCCTGATCGAGTCGCTTGAAGACAACGACGACGTGAGCGCGGTACATGCCAACTTCGACGTGTCCGCAGACGTGCTCGAGCGTGTCGCGGGCTGAGCGGCCCGTCGTGGCCGCGGCGAGACGCCCGCCTGTTGTGATCCTGTGCGGCGGTCGCGGCACGCGCCTGCAGGAGCACACGCAGGCGATCCCCAAGCCGCTCGTGGAGATCGGCGGCATGCCGATCGTGTGGCACGTGATCCAGCTTTACGCGGTGCAGGGCTTTCGTCGCTTCCTGCTCGCGACCGGCTACCGCGGCGAGATGATCGAGCGCTTCGTCGTCACGCACGCCTGGCCCGAGGGTGTCAGCGTCGAGTGCGTGGATACGGGCCTCGACACGCAGACCGGCGGGCGCATCAAGCTGCTGGAGGGGCACCTGGAGGGAGATGAGCTGTTCTGCGCCACCTACGCGGACGGCCTCGCGGACATCGACCTGGAGGCGCTGTTGGAGTTCCATGCTGCACACGGTGCATTGGCCAGCATGACGGTGGTCAGGCCGCAGCTGCAGTTCGGGGTCACTGAGCTTGCCGATGACGGGCGCGTGACGGGCTTTCACGAGAAGCCGACCTCCGATCATTGGATCAACGGCGGCTTCTTCTGCTTCGGGTCGCGGCTCTTCCGCTACCTGGAGCCAGACAGCGTGCTCGAGCGCGGGCCCCTCGAGCGCTTGGCCGCCATCGGCGAGCTGCGCGCGCGCCGCCACGAGGGCTTCTGGGAGTGCATGGACACCTACAAGGACGCCGTTGCGCTCAACGACCTGTGGGCTACTGGTCAGGCACCATGGCAGCCGCTAGCTCGAGGCGGTCAGCCGCCGCGCGCGAAACAGCGGCACCGGCCCACGGATGCCGCGCAGGCGCCGCTCGCCGGCGAAGGACCACGCATACGCATCGCCCGCTGACTCGCGCACCTCGCGCTCGGCCAGCACGCTGCCGGGCCTCGCGATCGCGGTGATACGGCTGGCAAGGTTGACCGGCCGCCCAAACCAGTCGCCCGCCCTCGGCAGCGCCAGCCCGATGGCGGCGCCGGCACGAAGCTGTGGAAAGTCCTCGCCCTCGGCGTTGGCCGCGTCGATCAGCTTCAGCGCGGCATCCAGCAGCGACTCGGGCTCAGGCGAGGTGAGCATGGCCGCGTCGCCGATCGTCTTGACCAGTTTCACCGGGGGCTCGGCGGCGTCGGAGGCGAGCGCCTCCAGCCGCGCGGCGAGATGACCGAGCTCCTCCGGTGCCACCTCCTCGCCGAGACGGGTGAAGCCGACAAGATCGGCGAAGCACACGGCGATCTCACGCGAGCCCGGCAGGCGACCGCCGCTTCGCTCCATCGCACTGATCACCTCACTCTGCGCCGTATGACGCAGGTGCAGCGCGAGCATGTTGCTGATCAAAGGATCCACCATCGGGTACAGCTGCGCCGCTGCCTGGCCGTAGCGGTTGGCGAGCTCGCTTTCGCTCATGCCCGGCTCGAGCACGAGTTTCAGCGGCAGCGCCCGCAGGGCCTCGGCAGCCTGTGAGAGGCCGCGGCCCAGCACCCGCAGCAGCTCGAGGATGTCCTCATCGGAGATGCCGGCTTGGCGTGCCGCGAGCGTTCTGCGGGCTGAGTCGAGCTCGCCCTCGGTGTAGACCGGCTCATCAGGGTCGGGAATGGGAAGCCCCATTGCGCGACGTGCCGCGGTCAGGAACTCGATCTCCACGCCGCTCAGCTCGGCCACTTCGGCGGCGGTATAGCGCTCCGGCCCCACGATCACCCGGTCGGCGGGCAGGAGGATGACGGTGCCGCTCGCGGTGCCGCGGCGCAGCTCTGACATGGGCACACCGTCGGCGGCCAGCTGCTCCAGCAGCGCCAGACGCTCCGCGCGCGGGCTGCCCTCCAGCCCGTCGAGCAGCCCCTCGGCGGCGAAATCTGGCGGCTCGGTGCTCATTGCCGCGCAGCGTAAGGCAGGCAGGCGTCCGATGCCGAGCGCAGAATCACAGACCGTGATCGTCCTCGGCATCGATCCAGGTCTCGCCAACACCGGCTACGGCGTGGTCGCACGTCGCGATGGGCGGCTGCTCGCCCTGGACGGCGGTGTGATCGAGACACGCGCGGGGCTCACGCCGGAGCGACGATTGACCCAGATCCACGCCGGGATCGATGCGCTGCTGGAGGAGCACAAGCCGGACGCGGTGGCGCTGGAGGAACTGTATTTCGGCCAGAACGTACGCACGGCCTTCGCCGTGGGGCAGGCGCGGGGGGTGATCCTGCTCGCCGCCGGCCAGCACGGCCTGCCGTGCACGAGCTACACACCCCAACAGGTCAAGGGCTCCGTTTGTGGCAGCGGCCGCGCACAGAAGGATCAGGTGGCGCGAATGGTCAAGGTGCTGCTCGGCCTGGCCGAGGAGCCGCGACCGGACCACGCCGCTGACGCCTTGGCGGTGGCGCTCTGCCACGCCAACTGCGCGCCGATGGCGATGGCGCTCGCCTGTGCCCACGAGGGTGCGGGAGCCTCGGCATGATCGCGCTGCTGCGCGGCGAGGTGGCGGTGCGCCGCAGCGACCACGTTGTCGTCCTGAGCGGCAGCGTCGGCTATCGCGCGGCCGTCTCCGCGCAGACCCTCGCGCAGGTGCCCGCGGTCGGCGAGGAGGTGACGCTGCACACGCATTTGATCGTTCGCGACGACGCTCTCGCGCTCTATGGCTTTGCCTCCGAGCAGGAGCGCGATCTGTTCTTGATGCTCCTGTCCGTGCAGGCGGTCGGCCCAAAGGTCGCGCTGGCGGTGCTCTCAGCCGGCCCACCGCGGGCGTTGATCGCTTCGCTCGCGGCCGGCGACGCGGCTCGCTTCCAGGCAGTGCCCGGAATCGGCAAGCGCACCGCGGAACGGATCATCGTTGAGCTGCGCGAGAAGGTCGGCGTCGACAGCGAAGTGAACGGAGCCCACCCATCCGGGCGCGTGCCGATCGTCGCGCGCCGTGGCGAGCTCCAGGATCCTCGAATCCTGGCGCACGACGGTCTGCTCGAGCTCGGCTACGCGCCGAGCGAGGCTCACGAGCTGCTGGCCGGCGCTGAGGGCGACACCGCGGAGGAGCTGATCGGCCAGGCACTGCGTCTGGCGCGGGCACCATCGTGAAGTCATGACCGAGACCGCTGCCCGCATCCAGACGCCATATCTCGTCCCCGAGGACGAGCTCGACCGCTCGCTACGCCCGCGTCGGCTGGAGGAGTTCGTCGGCCAGGAGACGCTGCGCGAGCAGCTGACGGTGGCGATCGAGGCGTGTAGCGCCCGCGGCGAGGCCCTCGACCACCTGCTGCTGGCCGGTCCCCCGGGGCTCGGCAAGACCTCGCTTGCGCAGATCGTGGCGGCGGAGCTCGAAGTGCCATTCGTGCAGACGGCCGGGCCGGCGCTCGAGCGCAAGGGAGACATCGCGGCGTTTCTGACGGCGCTGGAGCCGCGCAGCGTGTTCTTCGTCGATGAGATCCACCGTCTCGCGCGTACGCTGGAGGAGACCTTCTACCCGGCTATGGAGGACCATCGCCTGCCGATCACGGTGGGGCAGGGGGCGGGTGCGCGAGTGGTGACGCTCGAGCTGCCGCCGTTCACGCTCGTCGGGGCGACCACTCGCACGGGCCTCTTGACGACGCCGCTGCGCGACCGCTTCGGCATCCAGGCCCGCCTGGAACCCTATGCGGTGGACGAGCTCGCGATCATCGTGCGTCGCTCCGCCGGCATCCTCGAGATCGAGCTGGAGCACGAGGGGGCGCTCGCGATTGCGGCTCGCAGCAGGGGCACGCCGCGAGTGGCCAACCGGCTGCTCAAGCGCGTGCGTGACTTCGCGGAGGTGCGGATGGCCGGTGTGGTCACCGCGGATGCGGCCCGGGCGGCGCTGGAGATGCTCGAGGTTGACGAGCGGGGCCTGGATCGGTTGGACCGCGAGATCCTGAGCGCGATCTGCGCGAAGTTCGGCGGTGGGCCGGTTGGCCTGTCCACGCTCGCGGTCGCCGTCGGCGAGGAGCAGGACACGATCGAGGACGTGTATGAGCCCTATCTGCTGCAGGAAGGGCTGATCAAGCGCACACCCCGCGGCAGGATGGCGACCGCGGCCGCATACGAGCACCTCGGGCTTGCGCCCCCGGAGCCGGTCGAGGCTGCTCTGTTCTGAGGCCAGCCGACGCGCGGTAACCGGTCGGTAACGGCGAGGCGCCTCCACGGTCCGGCTTGCGTAGTCTGTTAGGGACATCATGGCCCATCCATTCATCTGCCCAAACTGCGGTCACCGCACCTCCGAGCTGGACCGCAACCTCGGCTTCACGCGTCAGCGCAAGGGCTGCGACAAGTGCGGCTTCGCGTTTCTGTTCGAACTGCTCGACGACTACTACCCGGCTCCCGACGCGGCTTTCTTCGTGTGCGACGGCGAGGGTCGTATCGTCGGCTGTGGGAAGAATTCCTTTGCATTTACAGGCCTCGAGGAGGAAGAGGTGATCGGCCAGCGCGTCGAGGAGGTGCTTGGCCTGAGCTTCGCCAACGGCGACGATCCGGTCAAGACGGTGCTCGAGTGGGGGGTACGGGCGCTCGAGGTGCCGGTACGGGTAAGCGGCGAACGCGATGTCGCGGCGGACGCCAAAGCGGACATGTTCCCCGCCTATGACGACGACGGTGGCCTGTTGCTTGTGCTGACCCCGGACAAGTAGTCTCATTGGACGATGACCGACCGCCGCCGCAACACTTTGATCCTTTTGGTCGTCGCTGGCCTCGTTGCCGCGTCGCTGGCTGCGATCCTCACGCAGAAAACGCGCCTGGGGCTGGAACTGAAGGGCGGCGTCGAGCTCGTCTACCAAGCCAAGCCGACCGCGCAGTCGAAAGTGGACGCCGAATCGCTCGAACGCGCGATCAACATCATGCGCACGCGCGTGGATCAGCTGGGTGTGGCCGAGCCGGAAATCAACCGCTCGGGCGAAAAGGAAATCGACGTCGCGCTGCCCGAAGTCCACAACGTCGGCCAGGCTGAAGCGGAGGTCGGTAAGACCGCGCAGCTGCAGTTCTACGACTGGGAGCCGAACGTAATCGGCGCCAATGGTCAGCCGGCGCCCACGGAAGGCACCGTCACCGGCGATGGGACCAGCGACGGACCGGGCGGCGTCACCGCGGGTCTGACCCAGTATGCCGCCGTACTGCGCGCGGCCAAGCGACCGGCGGAACTGCGCAAGAGCGACACGACCTGGGAGCACGGCTGCACGCCCGCGCAGCTCAAGGGCTGCATCTACGGCAGCTGGTACCTGCTCGACACCGCCCATGAAGCGGTGGTGAGCGGTCCCGAAGAAAGCGAAGCCGATCTCTACAACAACCCCAGCTACCTCAAGTACAAGACGAAGGGCGCCAAGCTCAAGGCCGTGCGCGTCAATCCCGGCACGGTGCTCGTCCAGGCCCACCCGGTGGAAACGGCCGAAGGCAAAATCACCGAGGCCTCGCCCAACAGCTGGTACGTCCTGAAGGACGACCCGGTGCTCACGGGCGCGGACGTCACCAACCCCACGCAGAGCAACGACGAATCGACCGGCCAGCCAGACGTCACGTTCGGCTTCACCTCGCACGGCAAGACGGTCTTCGAAAAAGTCACCAAGGAAATTGCCCACCGCGGCCAGGAAGCAAAGCTTCCGGGTGTCTCCAACGAAGCGGCACTGCAGCACTTCGCGGTGGTGCTCGACGGGCAGCTCATCACCGTGCCGTCGATCGACTTCAACAAGTACCCGGAAGGGATCGATGCCTCGACCGGCTCTGAGATCTCCGGCGGCTTCACGATCACCTCCGCGCAAAACCTCGCCAACGAGCTTCAGTCCGGCGCGCTGCCGATCAAGCTGTCGCTGATCTCCCGCTCGCAGGTCTCAGCCTCGCTCGGTAAACAGGCGCTCAGCCAGGCGCTGATCGCGGGTCTCGTGGGCTTCGCGGTGGTCTGTCTATTCCTGCTGGCGTTCTACCGCTTCCTCGGCATGATCGCGGTCGGTGGCCTGGTCATCTACGCGGCCTACTTCTTTGCGCTGGTCAAGCTGATCCCGGTGACGCTCACGCTCCCCGGGATCGCCGGCTACATCCTCACGATCGGAGTGTGCGCCGACGCGAACATCGTGATCTTCGAGCGCGTGAAGGAGGAGATCAGAGGCGGCAGATCGATCGTCTCGGGGATCGCCACCGGCTACAAACACGGCTTCGCGGCGATCGTCGACGCGAACGTGGTCACGTTCATGACGGCGTTCATCCTGTTCGCGCTGGCCACCTCGGAAGTCAAGGGGTTCGCGTTCACGCTCGGCATCGGCACGCTCGTGTCGCTGTTCACCGCCGTGCTCGCGACCCAGGCCGCCCTCGGCGCGATGAGCCGCTCGCGCTTTGTCAGCCATCCCTCCGCGCTGGGTGCGGGGAGCAAGCGCAAAGGCTGGACGTTTGACTTCATGGGCGCCTCCAAGTGGTTCTTCTCGATGTCGGGCACGATCCTCTTGATCGGAGCGCTCGCGATCGGCGGCAAAGGGCTGAACTTCGGGATCGACTTCAAGTCGGGCACGCGCATCCAGACGGCGTTCATCAAGCACGTCTCGGCGGCTGAAGTGTCGACTGTGCTGAGCTCGGAGGGCTTCCCCACGGCGCAGGTGCAGAAATTCACCAACGCGAGCGTCGGCGGCAACGGCTTCCAGATCTCTACGAAGACGCTACACCCGGAAAAGGTCGACGAAATCGAGCGTGCGCTCGAAACGAAGTTCGGTAGCGGCACCCCCGGCAGCAAAGGCTTCACGCCGGGTACCAAGGACTTCTCATCGACCTCGATCGGGCCTACGTTCGGGAAAACGGTCGCCAACGCGGCGGTGATCGCGATCATCGCATCGCTGCTGGTGATCTCCGCCTACATAGCCTTGCGCTTCGAGTGGAAGTACGCGATACCGGTCTTGATCGCACTGATGCACGACCTCTTGATCACGGCTGGTGTGTATGCGCTCACGGGAAGGGAAGTCACGACCGCGACGGTGGCAGCCTTGCTCACCATCCTTGGATATTCGCTGTACGACACGATCATCGTGTTCGACCGAATACGTGAGAACGTGCCGCGCATGCCGCGGGCCGCGTTCTCCCAGATCGTCAACCGCTCGATGTCCGAGGTCGTCACGCGATCGCTGGCGACGAGCCTCTGCACGCTCCTGCCGGTGCTTGCGCTGCTGATCGCCGGCGGGCCAACGCTCCAGGACTTCGCGTTCGCGCTGATGATCGGCATCGCTTCCGGCGCGTACTCGTCGATCTTCATCGCCTCGCCGGTGCTGACCCACTGGAAGGAGCGCGAGCCCGGCTACCGTGCGCGGCGCGCTCGGATCGTGCGCGAACACGGCACGGTGCCGGCGTATGCGTTGACTGCCACAGGTGCCCCGGACGAAGTCGAACCGACGCAGAAGCGCAGGCGCACGCGGAGCGGCAGCCTGGTCGCGCCGGAGGAACCTGGCCAGCAGATCTCCCGGGATGAGTTCCAGGAACTCGTCCGTGACCTGGACGTGGAGGGAAAGCCCAACAACGGTGCGCCCACAGCCGGGCGTGGGCGTGGCACGAGCGTCGCGCAGGCCAGCGCCACGGCGCCGCCAGCCGCACCCGCATCGTCCCCGCAGGGGGAGCGCGATCCCGCGGCCGACCTAACGCCCGAGGACCTCGTCCTCAAGGAAGACTCAAAGCCACGCCAGAAGAGCCGTGGGCGTCGCAACAAACGCCACGGGAGGTCGCGCTGATGGGAATGCTCGGCTGGGTGATCATGGGGCTCGCCATCTGGCACTTCACGATCTTCATGCCCGACCGCTTCTGGGGCGGGATCGTCGGTGCGTTCGTGGGCTCGCTGGTCGGCTCGATCGTGGTGGGGTTGATCATCTACGGCGTGAAGGTCTCCGCGCTACAGATCCCCGGCGAAAAGGCGACGAACATCGGCGTGGTGTTGTATGCGGTCCCCGGTGCGTTGATTGGGATTGCGCTGATCTACCTCGAGGGCATGCGCCGCGAACGCGCGAACGCTCAGCCTACGCCGCTGCCCGAGTAGCTCCCAAGGGGCGAATTGCCCGATTACTGAAATAGTGCATGTGGCCTGACGGCGAGTTGGCTTTTCGCATAGAGTGCGCGCGTTGCACTGGAACGCGGGTTGAGGAGCCCCGAGTTCGGACGATAAACGCGTGCGTTCGGCCGCGTTGGGCCGGCACGCAAATGCTAAGGAGTGGAGACCACATGAATGGAAAGATTCCAACCAGCCGCAGATGGCTGGTGGTGGCGATCGCGGGTGCGGTCGGCGTGATGATGATGAGCGTCGCGGCAGCAGGAGCCGCACCGGCGAGGCCCGTCTACAACAACCTCAACACAGTGCCTGCCATGGTGAACGGGACGACCGACGAGGACACATACTCGGCGGCCCCGTTTGAATTCCCCTTTGGCGGCATGGTCGAATTCTCACACCGTCCGGGGGTCATCAGGGCGCTGACGGCTGATGTCGACAGCTTTACCTGTGAACATGGCGTTTACCAGCTCGAAAACTGCTACACGGCCCGCGTGGGCAAGAAGTTCTCCTACGAACTGACCGTCAGCATCTATGAAGTCGGACCTGAAAACAGGCGTGGAACGCTGGTAACGGCATCGACTGAGCGGTTCAAGATCCCCTACCGTCCGAGCACGAACGTGAGCTGCCCCGCCACCCCTGAAGGCAAGGGCTTCGGCGTCAACTGCGACGTCGGCGGCTATCTGGCGAAAGTCACGTTCAAGCACTTCTACCCCGCGGCGGTCTTGCCGGAAAAGGCGATCATCACCATCAACAAGACGCCTGCTGACAGCGAAAGCAACGTTGTGAACGTGGGTATGCAAACCGCATACAAGGAATGGGACGGCGAATTCGTTGCCGAATCACCGGCCGAAGGAGGCATACCGGCGGTGGGCAGCGACCCTCTCCCCGAAGACGCGTTCGTGCGTGGTGAACTCGCCGTCGGCGGCTGGTTGGGCTACCAGCCTGCCTTGGAGGTCACGGCCAAAACGTAGTGCGCTTGCGTCCGCTGGTCGGCTGGGCTCGCGCCATGAGAGTGCGAGCCCAGCCCCAGCTGACTGCCCGTCGTTCCGTCCCACCCCGGCCGTAGTCTCGCCAGCGTGACCACATGCCGCTTTGAGATCCCGGACTGCCCCGCGGAGGACGTCCAGCGGTTGCGGCGCGAGCTGGGCGTAAGCGACCCGCTCGCCCGGGTGCTCGTGCGTAGGGGCTACGCCGAGCCGCAGCGCGCACGCGCTTTCCTAGCGGGCACGGAGGAGCACTCGCCGCAGGAGTTTCGCGGCATCGGCGACGCGGTCGAGTTGATCCTCCGCCATGTGGAGCAGGCCACGCGCATCACCGTCCACGGCGACTACGACGTGGACGGCATCTGCTCGACCGCGGTGCTCGTGCGGGCGCTGCGCGATCTGGGCGCGGACGTGGACTTCTACCTTCCCGACCGCGCCAGCGACGGCTATGGGCTCAATCTCGACACCGTCAAGCGCCTGGCAGCGCGAGGAACGCGGCTGCTCGTGACGGCTGACTGCGCGATCACCGCCGTCGAGGAGGTCGCGGCGGCGCAGGCCCTGGGCATGGATGTGGTCGTCACCGATCACCACACCGCGCGCGCAGACGGTGCGCTGCCACAGGCGCCGATCGTGCACCCGCAGCTGTGCGGCTACCCGTGTGCGGATCTCTGTGCCACCGCTGTCGCCTACAAGCTGGCCGAGGCGCTCTATGCAGCACACGGGCGCGACCCGTGCGAGCTGCGCCAGGATCTCGATCTGGTGGCGCTCGCGACGGTCGCCGACGTGGTCCCGCTGACGGGAGAGAACCGCACGCTCGTGCGCCGCGGCCTGCGCGCTCTGGCCGCCACGACCAAGCCGGGCCTGCGTGCGCTGATGGCGGTCGCGGGGGTTGATGCCGGGAAAGTCAACGAGCGCGCTCTGGGCTTCGGCCTGGCACCGCGCCTGAACGCCGCCGGACGGCTTTACCGGGCGGATGCGGGCCTCGAGCTGGTCCTGACCTCCGACCCAAAGCGCGCTGAGCAGATCGCGCAGGAGCTGGACAGCGCCAACCGCGAGCGGCGGCTGATCGAGCAGCGGATCCGCTTCGAGGCCGAAGCGCAGATGGCGGAGCTCGGCGAGCGGCCCGCATATGTGCTTGCCGGCGACAGCTGGCACGCGGGCGTGATCGGCATCGTCGCCTCACGGCTGGTCGAGCGCAGCGGCCGGCCGGTGGTGATGATCGCGCTGGAAGGAGAGGAGGGGAGGGGCTCGGGACGCAGCATCGAGTCGTTCGACCTGCTTGCGGGCCTCACCGCATGCGCGGGGAGCTTGCTCGGCTACGGCGGCCATCGTGCGGCTGCGGGCGTGCAGATCGAGCGGTCGCGCGTGGATGACTTCGCGGCGGCTCTGTGTGCGCATGCGGATGCGGTCCCGGGGCCGGGCGATCTCGTCCCTGTCGAGCGAGTGGACGCGATCGTTCACGGGCAGGATCTGGGCATGGCCCTCGCCGAGGAGCTACAGGCTTTGGCTCCCTTCGGACGCGGCAACCCGACGGTCTCGCTGATGCTCGCCGACGCGGTGTTTCGCGACTCGAGGCCGATGGGAGAAGGCAAGCACGTCCGTTTCTCGGTCGAATCGGACGGTGTGCGGGCACGGGCTGTGGCGTTCGGATGCGGCGGGCGCCTTGACGTGCCGGACGGCGAGCCGGTACAGGCGACGTTCACGCTCGAGGTCAACGAGTGGAACGGGGTCAGCGAGCCGCGCCTGCTGCTACGGCAGGCCGCGGGACTCACAGCGCCGCTCACCGAGGATGATCCCGGGCATGCGGAAATGCAGATCCAAGCGGAGGAGACCGAGACAGGAGAGCTGGTGCTGTTTGCGCTCCCGTGAAGATCCACTTCAATCCGGGCCTGCAGTCCCCTAACCTTTGACCATGGCAATCGCTGAGGATCCCAAGCGCACTCAAGTCGCAGATGTTCTGGATGGGTCCGAGCGGCGGCTGCTGAGCGACCTGTTCGCGATCGTCTCCGAGCACGCGTCCGACTCCTCCGTTGAGATCGACCGTGAGCGGGTGCAGGACGCGTTCGTGTTCGCCTGCGAGCACCACGCGGAGCAGCGGCGCAAGTCCGGCGAGGACTTCATCGTGCACCCCGTGGGGGTCGCGCGCATCTGCGCGAGCATGCGGCTGGACACCGAGGCGCTGTGTGCGGCGCTGCTGCACGACACGGTCGAGGACACCTCCGCGTCGATCGAGGAGGTGCGCGAGCGCTTCGGCGAGGAGATCGCGGCGATCGTCGACGGCGTGACGAAGCTGACGGGCATCACCTTCCAGTCCCACGACGAGGCCCAGGCGAACAACTACCGCAAGATGATGGTGGCGATGGCCACCGACGTGCGGGTCATCCTGATCAAGCTCGCCGATCGTCTGCACAACATGCGCACGATCGACGCGATGCCCAAGCAGAAGCAGATGGAGAAGGCGCGCGAGACGCTCGACATCTACGCGCCGCTCGCGCACCGGCTTGGTATCCACGCGATCAAGTGGGAGCTCGAGGACCTGGCGTTCGCGACGCTTCACCCGCGTAAGTACCAGGAGATCAAGGGCCTGGTCGCCCAGCAGCGCGACGAACGCGAGCACTACGTCACAGAGGCGGGCGAGTACCTGCGCAGCGAGCTGGCGGAGATGGGCATCAAGGCTCAGATCGCCGGTCGCGCCAAGCACTTCTACTCGATCTACTCGAAGATGACGAAGAAGGGCCGCGAGTTCAACGAGATCTACGACCTGACGGCGATGCGGGTGATCGTCGACTCGGTGAAGGACTGCTACGGCACGGTGGGCGTGATCCACTCGCTGTGGAAGCCGCTGCCGGGTCGCTTCAAGGACTTCATCGCGATGCCCAAGTTCAACATGTACCAGTCGCTGCACACGACTGTGATCGGGCCCGAGGGGCGGCCGCTGGAGATCCAGATCCGCACCCAGGAGATGCACGAGATGGCCGAGTTCGGGGTGGCCGCGCACTGGGTCTACAAGCAGCCCGGCGCCGGCGACGCGCCGGAGCACTCCGGCTGGCCGGGCGGCGGCGAGGACGCGAAGCTCAAGTGGCTGCGCTCGATGCTCGACTGGCAGAAGGACCTCTCCGACCCGCGGGAGTTCATGGAGACGCTGCGCACCGACCTGTTCGAGGAGGAGGTGTATGTCTTCACGCCGAAGGGCGAAGTGAAGTCGCTGGCGGCCGGTGCGACGCCGCTCGACTTCGCCTACGAGGTGCACACGGAGATCGGGCACCGCTGTGTGGGCGCGCGCGTGAACGGGAAAATCGTGCCGCTGCACTACGAGCTGCGCTCGGGGGACATCGTCGAGATCCTCACCGCCAAGCGTGAGCGCGGACCCTCCCGCGACTGGCTGGCGATGGTGAAGACGACCCGTGCGCGCAACAAGATCAAGGCGTGGTTCAAGGCTGAGAGCCGCCAGGACACCGAGCACACCGGGCGTGAGCTCCTCCAGGAGCACCTGCGCAAACAGGGACTGCCGGCGCAGAAGATCACCGGCTCGGCGCTTTTGGCGGATGTGATCCGCGAGGTCGGCTACCGCAAGGCGGACGACTTCTACATCGCGCTGGGCGCCGCCAAGATCTCACCGAAGCTGGTGGTGAACAAGGTGATGCAGCGCCTGAAGCAGGGCGAGGCGGCCGACGGCGAGGACAGCGCCGCGGACCTCTTGCGCGTCGGGCGTGCGCGACGGCGCCCGACGAAGTCATCGAACCAGTACGGCATCAGGGTGGAAGGCGTCCAGGACGTGATGCTGCGCCTTGCCAAGTGCTGTCGCCCGGTGCCGGGCGATGAGATCGTCGGCTACATCTCGCTGGGACGCGGCATCACCATCCACCGCGAGGACTGCCCCAACGCGGCGCTGCTGCGCAAGAGCCCCGAGCGCTTCACGAGCGTGGCGTGGGAAGGCGACCAGTCGACGGGCTTCGTCGTGGAAATCCAGATCGACGCGTGGGACCGCCACCACCTGCTGGCGGACCTCTCGCGCGCGTTCTCGGAGTCCGGTGCGAACATCATGGAAGCGCGTTGCCTGTCGATGCCGCCGATGGTCAAGAACCGCTTCGTGGTCGAGGTGGCAGACACTCACTCGCTGAAGAGCGCGATCACGCGCCTGCGCAACACCGAGTCGGTGTTCGACGCCTACCGGGTTACTCCGGGCGCCGCGGCGGCGTAGACGGCGCCACGCGGGCCGGGCGTGGGAGGAGATTTATGAGGAGTTCGTCGTGCGTCCCCGCGCGGCGTGAGGGGACCTAGGCGACGATGTTGAGCGCCTGTGGCATGATCGAGTAGCGCGCCTCATCGACATCGCCGAGATAGTCGCCGTCGACCTGCAGGGGCAGCGGGCGCCCGTCGGCGCTTCGCACGGTCAGCTCGCTCATGTCCGAGAGCCCGCTGATCTGGCGGTTGCCGGTGACGCGCGCCCGCGGCGAGAAGGCGCGCCAGGCGAGCGAGAGCATCGCCGGCAGGCTCGCACGGTGGAGGACGCCGCCGGCGAGCGCGCCGGAGTCGAGCGCGGCGCCGTCGCTGATGTGGATGGGGCGGTCCTGGAAGTACGTGAAGGGCGAGCCGTTCTGCACGATCGCGGTGACGCCCGCGAGCGTCTCGCCGCCGGCGTCGACCTCGAGCCGCGGGGGGCTCACGAGGTAGCGGCGAAAGAACGTGGTGACGGCCACCCATGCGAAGAAGTAGGGCCCGAGGCGGGCCTTCATGCGTGGGTTCGCGTCTACGCGCTCGACCACGCTGGCGTCGAGGCCGAGGCCGGAGGAGAACGTGAAGCAGCGGCCGTTGACGACCCCCACATCGACCATGCGGGGACGCCAGTCATCGGCCATCGCCAGCAGGTGCTCGGTGGCGTCGACGACGTCGCCGGGGATGCCGAGCATCTTCGCGAACACGTTGGCCGAGCCGCCGGGCAGAGCGCACAGCGGCGTCGGTGAGCCGAGCAACCCGTTGGCGGCTTCGTTGACGGTGCCGTCGCCGCCGAAGGCGACGACCACGTCATAGCCCTCGTGTGCGGCCTCGCGGCAGAGCTCGGTGGCGTGTCCGGGTGCCTCCGTGTCGACGGCATCGACCTCGAAGCGGCCCTGTAGCGCGTAGACGACGAGGTTGCGCAGGCGGTCGGAGACGGTTGTGGCGTAGGGGTTGACGATGATCAGCATGCGCCGCTTGCCGGCGGGAGACGCGAAGCGGAAAGGTGCTTGGCTGTCGGCTGTGCGCTGATCGTGCGCTGATGTGTGGAAGCTCACCGTCATCGCCTACACCGGCAGTTGGCGAGCGTTACCCGAGGGTAGAAGACCGCTCATGTCGCGTCTTGCGTTCGCCGATAGGATTGCTAGACTTCCGAAGCACAGATGGACACATCGAGAGGGGTGGAGGGCCTGGCCCTGCGAAACCCCGGCAACCACCGCCAATGTCACAGGCGGGAAGGTGCCAATTCCAGGTGATGTGTGGGTCGGGCTCCGCGCCCTTCGCCACACGTGACGAGGCGAAGGCTAACGCGAATAGGAGCCCCAATGGCTGTCAGTCATCTTCAGTGCAAGGAGTGCAAGGCGCAGTACCCGCTGGAGGCGCTTTACGTCTGCGAGAAGTGCTTCGGGCCGCTCGAGGTGGCCTACGAGCACGACCGCTCGACGCTCGACGTCGGCGAGCTGCGCCGGCGTATCCAAGGCGGACCGCAGAACATCTGGCGTTACGCGGACTTCCTGCCGCTGGCGGGCGGACCCCCCGGACCCTCGGGCCGCCTCGCCTCGCGCGTCGGCCTACCGGCGGGTTGCACGCCGCTGATCCGCGCCGACCGGCTGGCCGAGCGCCTCGGCTTGCGCGAGGTCTGGGTCAAGAACGACGCGGCCAACCCGACCCACTCGTTCAAGGACCGGGTCGTCTCGGTGGCGGTCACGCGGGCGCGCGAGCTGGGCTTCGAGACGATCGCGTGCGCATCGACCGGGAACCTCGCCAACTCCGTGGCGGCTCACGCGGCGGCGCTGGGTCTCGACTCCTACGTCTTCATTCCTTCGAACCTGGAGGAGCAGAAGATCCTCGCCACGGGCGTCTACGGGACCAAGCTCGTCGGCGTCGAGGGCAACTACGACGACGTCAACCGCCTGTGCACCGAGCTGAGCGCCGAGCGCGACTGGGCGTTCGTGAACATCAACCTGCGCCCGTACTACGCCGAGGGCTCCAAGACGCTGGCGTTCGAGATCGCCGAGCAGCTCGGCTGGGAGCTGCCGGACCGCTGTGTGGTCCCGGTCGCGTCGGGGTCGCTGTTCACGAAAATCGCCAGGGGCTTTGAGGAATGGACCGAGCTGGGGCTGCTCGATGGCCGGCTACCGCGCATGAACGGCGCGCAGGCGGAGGGCTGCTCGCCGGTGGCGAGCGCGTTCGCCGCCGGCCACGACGTGTGCCGGCCGGTCAAGCCGGACACGATCGCCAAGTCACTTGCGATCGGCAACCCCGCCGACGGCCCGTACGCACTCGATCTGGCGCGCAGTACCGGCGGCTCGATCGACGCGGTCAGCGATGATGAGATCCGCGCGGGCATCAAGCTGCTGGCCGAGACGACCGGGGTCTTCACCGAGACAGCTGGTGGCGTCACCACGGCAGTGCTCGCCAAGCTGGCGGCGCGCGGCGACATCGACCCCGACGAGCGTGTCGTGCTCGTGATCACGGGCGAGGGGCTGAAGACGCTGGATGCTGTGCGCGGCACGTTCGAGACGTACACGATCGAGCCGAGCGTAGAGGCATTTGAGGCCGGTGTGCCCAACGCTGTAACGGTCTGATGTCGGTGATCGTGAAGATCCCAACGCAGCTGCGTGCCGCCGCGGGCGGCGAGGCAGAGGCACAGGTTGATGGCACCACGGTGCAGGAGGTGCTGGACGGCCTGTTCGCGCGTCACGAGGAGCTGCGTGTGCGCATCGCCGACGACGACGGCTCGCTGCGGCGCTTCGTGAACGTTTACCTCGCGGGCGAAGACATTCGCTTCCTCGACGGGCTTGCGACGCCCGTCAAAGATGGGGCGGAGTTGACCATCCTGCCGGCAGTCGCCGGAGGCTAGGACACTGCTGGGCGGCGCCCTAGTCGGCGCTGTTATCTAGCGGAGCTGTGATGCGAGACGACGGCTGTGATGGCGCGGCTCGAGTGGGCTGTGGCGGGCGGCGTTGAGCCGCTGAAGCCGATTGTGGAGACGACGCCGGCGGCGCACATGGCGCCGATCGTCAGGCGGCGCATCCGCTGTGGCGTGAGCCAGGAGATGTTTTGGCTCTGCATCCACGTCCTGAAACCGCTCGCGGCAGAAGCCGCTGCCATTGCGCAGCCGGCGCACATGGACTGAGGGTAGCGGCTTGGAAGTGGTTCTTACCCCTGCTCTGACGCGCCGGAGTGAGCCTGCTCGCGCTCGGGCGCGTCAGTGGGCTCCTCGGTACGCGACTCCAGGCGCGCGCGTAGTTCTGAGCCGCGTCCCGCGGCAACCGCACGCGCCGCACGCGCGTCGCTCAGCTGCAGCCCACGCGCGTGGGCGTAGTCGAGCAGGTCCTGGCGCTCCTCGCTCTCGCGGGCGGCACGCAGGAACAGCCAGCAGAACAGGCACAGCGTGAGGATCGACTCCTCGACCATCATGATCGCTCCCGCGATGTTCTGGTCGGCGAGCGGGGAGATGTGGAAGCGCGCCTCGCCGCTGAGGTAGTAGGGGTAGAAGATCGTCCCCGACCACAGGAAGATGTTGCCCAGCACCGTGCCGGCGAGACGCACCGCGACGATGTAGAGCAGCTTGCCGAGGTTGCCGAACCAGCTCGGGGTCGGCAGCGGGCCGAACAGGCACATCCACATGTTGATCCCGAAGCCCAGGAACATCGCGTGCTCCAGTGCATGTACCCCCGAGTGGCGTAGTGCCGCTTCATAGAAGACGGGCAGATGCCACGTGAACAGGTCGATCATCCACAGCGGAAAGGCGATGGCGGGGTGCGACAGCGCCCGCAGACGATCGAACACCTTGATGCGCAGGATCGGCGCGAGCAGCGGCCCGGTGAGGCCGAGCACGATCAAGAGCGCAGCGATATCGCCGAGCAGCAGGTGCTCGATCATGTGCACCCAAAGCAGATCCTGACTCGCGGGGCCGAGTGAGGTGAGCGCGGCGCCGATTACGACGAAGCCGCCGTAGAAGCAAGCCTGGCGCCAGCCGGGCACGGGCCGGTCCTCTTCGGCGAGCGTATGCGCACGGCGGGCGTAGAGCAGCCCGAGGATCGCCAGCGGCCCAAGCTGAAAGGCGGCGGAGACCTCGGTGGAAGCGGCGAGCGGCAGCGCGAGCATTGCGCGTCAGGGTACGCCAGCGCGGCGCAATCGGCGAGGCCGAACCGTGCCCTTGCATACACTGCCGCTGGCATGAGAGCTCCGGCCCGCCGCAAGCTGGCACTTCTGCTCGGTGGCCTGAGCGTCGTTGCGCTCGCGTTGCCGGCGAACGCCCTGGCACACGGAATCGTGGGTAGGGCCGATCTGCCGATTCCCGTGTGGCTGTTCAGCTGGACCGCGGCGATCGTGCTGGTCGTCTCGTTCGTGGCGCTGTCGACCATGTGGACGCGGCCACAGCTGCAGGAGCCGCACCTGCGCAGGCTGTTCGTGCTGCCGCGGGCGCTTGAATGGCTCGCGAGCCTCGCGGGCGTTGGACTGTTCGTGCTCGTCGTCTACAGCGGCTTCGCAGGCGCTCAGGTGACCCAGGCGAACTTCTCGGTCACGTTCATCTACGTCATCTTCTGGGTTGGGCTCCCGGTCGCGAGCGTGCTCTTCGGTGACGTCTTTCGCGTGCTCAACCCATGGCGGACATGTGGACGTGTGCTCGCCGCGCTCATACGCCTGCTCAGGCAGGGACGCCCGGTCAGTCCGCTGCTGCGCTACCCGCGGTGGCTCGGCCTGTGGCCCGCGCTCCGCCGGGATCGTTGGATTCGCGTGGCTCGAGCTGATCTACGTCGAAAAAGACAACCCATCGACGCTGGCGGCGCTTTCGCTTGGCTACTTCCTGGCGATGCTCGCCGGGATGGCACTGTTCGGCGTGGAGGAGTGGAGCACGCAGGCGGACGGCTTCGGCGTGTATTTCAACCTGCTCTCAAAGCTCTCAGCGCTCGTGCGCCGCGAGGATGGCACCGTCTATCTGCGCCGTCCGCTCAGCGGCGTCACCGACCTGCAGATCCGCTCGGGCACCGTCGCGTTCATCTGCATTCAGATCGGCACCACCACTTTTGACGGCTTCTCAAACGGCGGCATCTGGCGCAACAACGAGCCGAGCCTGCAGAGCCTGGTCGAAGAACTCGGCTTCAATCCGACCCCTGCTCAGGAGCTTGCGTACTCGCTCGGCCTGGTCTTCTGCATCCTCGTTATCTGCGCCGTCTATCGGCTGGGCATCGTCGGCGTACGCAAGGTCAGCGATCGCTACGACACCCACATGCTGACGCGAACATTCGCGCACACGCTCGTGCCGATCTCCTTCGCATACGTGCTCGCGCACTACTTCTCGTTGCTGTTGTGGCAGAGCCAGGCGATGGTCTACCTCGCCTCCGACCCGCTGGGCAACGGCGCGAACATCTTTGGCACGGCCAACTTCCAGATCGACTACCACGTGATCTCCTATGCGGCGATCTGGTATGTGCAGGTGGCGGCACTGGTGAGCGGTCACGTCGGCGGCCTCGCGCTCGCCCACGACCGCGCACTGGTGCTCTACAAAGACCCGGAAGAGGCGGTGCGCAGCCAGTACTGGATGCTTGCCGTGATGGTCGCGTTCACGAGCTTTGGCCTGTGGCTGCTGTCCGCTGTGGGCACATGACACGCGAGCGCCTCCGCTACGGTTCTGCAGCCATGGCCCGTCGCCCTCTCCTAGTGCTGCTGAGCGCCGCGGCGCTTGTGTGCACGCTGCCTGGCGGCTACGCAAGCGCGGCGAGTACCGCGACCACATCCTCGCTATCGAAGAGAGCTCGAACCCGATCAGCGATCAGGGCTCGAGCTACGACTATCGCTCCAATATCACCGCGGTTGCGCCGAATGTGCCCGGGCTGAGCGTGGAAGTGCTCGAGTTCGCAGATCGCCTGTTGCTGCGCAACCACACGGGTAAGACGGTCACGATCTACGGCTATGAAGGAGAACCGTATGCGCGTGTGCTCGCCAACGGCACCGCCGAGCAGAACGTGCGTGCCCCGGCGACGTACCTGAACACGAACTTCTACGCGCAGGTCACCGTGCCGCCGATCGCGAGCCCGAGCGCGGTGCCCAAGTGGGAAGTGGTCGACCGTACGGGTCAATTCGAATGGCACGACCACCGCATCCACTGGATGTCGCCGATCCCACCGGCGGACGTCAAGAACAAGAGCACCCGCACGCTGATCTTCGACTGGAAGGTGCCGATCGAAGTCGGGAACACCAAAGGCGCGATCGCCGGACAGCTGTTCTGGACGCCGGAGAGCTCGAAGGCGCCGCTGGCGGTGATCGTTCTCGGCTTGGTGATCGTCGTTGGGGGAGTGCTGTTCGTGCTGTTCGTGCGGCGCCGCCGCGCGCGTACGGCTGCGGGCGGTGGCCCGGGGGCGCCGAGCGAGGCTTGGTGAGGGTGTCAAGACGTGGTGTGGGCGTGCTAGATTCCGGAGGATGGCGCTGCTCGCCTGCCTGATGCACTGGTACATCTCGATGATGTACGTGGTCCCGGTCCTTGCCGTCGGCGGTTGGGGGTGGTGGAGCTCCAAGCGCATGGCTCGCCGCAAGGCGGAAGGCAAGACCGGGCGCCTCGGGCCCTCGGTTTAGACGTACGCTGCGGCTCGCGCACGGGCGTTATCCGTCGCGGCCAACAATCCGCCGGAGCATGCGGCCTTTCGTAATTTCTTCACGAGTCTTGAGGTACGCGTGAGTAGCATTTGATTTGCTAACGGTATGACCTCACAGACACTGATCAGCCCGACAGCCGAAGGCGTCACGGAGCGGTTCGATCCGACCGCGTGCCTGGATGAGAGCGTTCGTCACCGCTCGACGGCGCTCGAGCAGGTCGGCCCGGGTCGCTACATCGAGATCGGAGGCGCCGATCGCAAGCTGTTGATCCCGCTTGGGAGCGAGGCGATGCGGATCGGGCGCGGTTTGAGCGCGGAGCTACACCTCGACGACGCTTCGGTCTCGCGGCGCCACGCGATCCTGGTGCCACGGCCTACGGGCGCCCGCATCCTCGATGACCGCAGCTCCAACGGCACGTTCGTCAATGGCCGGTGTGTCCAGCAGGCCGATCTGCAAAACGGCGATGTGATCGTGATCGGCCGCGTCGTGCTGCGCTACTTGGAGCTGTCAGCCGCCGAGGTATATCTTGCGGGGCGATGCAGGATGCGGTGCGCCCCGATGCCTTCAAGCTTGAGCGCGCCGAGGTGCGCCCTGGCGTAGATATCGCTTACGTGCGCGCAGGGGAGGGGGGATATCCGCTGCTGCTGGTCCACGGCTGGCCGGAGACCAAGCGCATCTGGTGGCGCAACATCGCTCCGCTGGCGCAGGCGGGCTTCGAGGTGATCGTGCCGGACCTTCGCGGCTTCGGCGACTCGGGACCGGCGCCCGATGGCTTTTATGACCTGGCCGCGCACGCACGCGATCTGTACGCGCTCCTGCACGACGCGCTGGGCCACGAGCGCTGCTCTGCCGCGGGCGGTGATCTCGGCGGCGGCGCGATCCAGGACCTGGGCCTGCGCTTCGACGGGTTCGTCGAGCGCCAGGTGCTGTTCAACAGCATCCTGCCGTTGCTTGGCAAGGCCTATGAGGACGCGGGCATCCCCTCGGCGCCGGCGCCTGAGATGCGTATGGCCGGCGATTACTTCTTGCGCCAGGGCCGCGAAGCGGACGCGCTGGCACGGGAGCTGGCCACCCCCGAGCAACGACGCCGCTACGTGGGGGAGTTCTACGGTCACCGCTTCTGGGCCACGCCTGGCGCGTTCTCGCGCCAGGACGTCGAGTTCATGACCGAGCCGTTCGCGGATGCGCAGCGGCTGCGTGCAGGCTGGGGTAACTACGAGAGCGCGCTCGGCAGCCGGGCGCTGTCTGAGGCGCCGCGGTTCTTCGAGGTCAGCGCCGTCCCAACGCTCGCGCTCTACGGCGCGGAGGATCATGTCATCTCGCGGCGCTTCCCGGAGATGTGCGAAGTGGCCTTCAGCGAGCTCGTGGGGCCGTTCGTCGTGCAGCGGGCCGGGCACTTCCTGCAGTGGGAGCGCGCTGAGCTGCTAAATCGCGCGATCACGTACTTCCTGCGCGACCTGCAGCGCTGAGTTGGTGCTCTACTACGGCTCTCGCGCCGGCTGGGTGGCACGGTTGAGCGGTTAGCCCAGCATCCGGGATAAGCCGTCGGCTGCGCAAACGTCCCAAAATCGCGACAAATCTCCGTATGATGCGCAGCGGCGAAGCAAGACCAGGCAACACGGAGGATGCCTGACGCCGCTGAACGGATACGGGTGGAAGACGACATGATTGGGAGCGGCGTTTCGATGACGGCAGGAAAGAATGTTGCGCGAGCACTCGCGACCGTGCTCGTGACGCTGGTGGCGCTGGTCGTTGGATTCAGCGCCAACGCGCTGGCTGCTGCGCCAGAACTCACGATCACCCAGCCGCTCACGGGTAGCTTCACCAACAGCCAGACGCCTTCGCTCAGCGGCACGAGCAACGACACGCTGGATCCGATCACGCTCGACATATATGCGGGTGCGAGCGTAGGGGGGACGTTGATCCAGGCGCCGGCCGACCTCGTGCCAGAGGAAATCGGTCCGGGTGAGGCTCTGTGGGAAATCACGCCTGAACCACTTGCATCTGGGCAGTACACGGCGGTCGTCGAGCAGACCAGTAACTCGGAAACAGGCTCGAGCTTCGCGGTGACGTTCACGGTCGATACGACGCCGCCGGCGGTGTCGATCAATCAACCGGCCTCTCCTACTAAAGAAGCGGAACCGGTCTTGTCAGGAGGAGCGGGCGTCGAAGCAGGCGACGCGACTAGCGTAACGGTCACGATCCATGAAGGCAGCTCGGTGTCTGGGAAGCTCGTGGCGTCGGGGAGCGTGCCGGTAAGCGGGGGGGCGTGGTCGTATCCAGCGCCGCATCTCGCGGACGGCACTTACACGGCGCAGGCGTCTCAGCGTGACGAGGCGGGTAACGTCGGTACGAGCGCGGCGGTCACGTTTCGTGTAGATACGACGAAGCCGCTGGTGACGATGACTGCTGTGGCGTCGCCGACGAAAAATCCCGAACCTACGCTTAGCGGTGCAGCTGGCGTTGCGGTAGGGGATGAGCCGACCGTCACTGTGACGATCTATCAGGGCGCATCCGTTGGCGGGACAATTGCGGCGGCGGGAGGTGTGACGGTAAAAGGCGGCGCATGGTCATATGCCTCGCCCCACCTCGCGGATGGCACCTACACCGCCCAGGCAACCCAGAGCGATGAAGCCGGTAACGTCGGCGCGAGCGCAGCTGTGATGTTCAGGGTGGATACCGTGCCACCGATCGTGTCGATGAACGCGGTTGCGTCGCCAACGAAAAATCCCGAACCAGCGCTGAGCGGTGGCATTGGCGTTGCGGTTGGTGACGAGGCGAGCGTGACTGTCGCGATCCATGAAGGTGCGACGCTGAGCGGGAAGACCGTCGCATCGGGCAGCGCCACGATGACTGCTACGACGTGGTCCTATATCTCGCCTCATCTTGCGGACGGGACGTATACGGCGCAGGCCTCTCAGCGCGATGAAGCGGGTAACGTCGGTACGAGCGCGGCGGTCACGTTCCGGGTGGATACGACCAGGCCGGCAGTGTCGATCAACCCCGTGCCCACGCCCTCGAAAGACGCGGAACCGTCCCTCGGCGGTGGCGCGGGCGTTGCGCTGGGCGATGCGCCGACCGTGTTGGTGACGATCTACGATGGGTCAACCGTCGGCGGAGTGGTGGCGCTGTCGGCGAGCGTGCCGGTGAGCGGTGGCACGTGGTCATACGCCGCGTCCCACCTCGCCGATGGCACGTATACGGCGCAGGCTTCGCAGAGCGATGAAGCAGGGAACGTCGGAACAAGTGCTGCGGAGATCTTTACGATCGACACGACTCCGCCCGCGGTGACAATGGGCCCAGTGGCACCCGCCACTAAGGACACCACGCCCACGCTGAGTGGGGCCGGGGGTGTTGCCGCCGGAGATCATCCGAGCGTAACGGTCACGATCTATGAAGGGAACTCAGTAGCTGGGAATGTCGTGGCTTCGGCAACCGTACCCGTCAAATCAGGAAGCTGGACGTACACATCCCCGTATCTCACGGACGGGACCTACACAGCCCAGGCGTCGCAGACCGACGAAGTCGGCAACGTTGGAACCACCACGCCAGCGACGTTCAGGGTGGATACGAAGGCGCCGGCGGTATCGATCAACGCGCCCACGTCCCCGAGCAACGATGCGCAACCCACGATCACAGGCGACGCGGGGATCGAAGTCGGCGATGAGCCGAGCGTGACAGTTACGATCCACGAAGGCGGGCTTGTTAGCGGGAGGGTGGTGGCTTCAGGCAGTGCCACCGTGAGCGGTCAAATATGGTCGTATCGGACGCCGCTCGCGCTTGCGGAAGGCTCCTACACTGCACAGGCGTCTCAGGTTGACGAAGCAGGCAACGTCGGCACGAGCACTGCGGTCACGTTCGCGATCGACATCACGCCGCCAAAAGTCTCTCTGAAGACTCCGGCGGACGGCGACGAACTGTCCGTGTCGAGGCCGAGCTTCAGTGGGCTCGCTGGGCACGCGACTGGCGACGAGCCATCGATCGCGCTGAAGATCTACAAAGGCGCTACGGCCACTGGGGTTCCCGCCTATACCGTCACCGAAATTAAGCCGGAAGGTGAATATTGGACTAGCGATGCTACCGCCCTTCCCAACGGGGAATACACGGCAGTCGCCGAACAGCTCGACGATGCAGGTAACAAAGGCGAAAGCAGCCCCGTCACCTTCACCGTTCATACTGTGCTTTCGCTGGAAACGGCAGGGTTCGTGCGGCGCCAGGCAGGGCTATTCACGGGCCCTGCTCCGAGCTTCGACGGGGTCGCGGCAGTCGCCAAAGAAGACACCCCATCCGTGACCGTCAGGATCTACGCTGGCGAATCGCCTTTGGGCAGTGCGGTCGCTGAAATGAATAGCGAGGTAGGTGAATCGGGAGCCTGGAAGGTGGGCCCGACGCCGATCCTGTCCGCAGGCAGCTACACGGTCCAAGCCGAACAATCAAGCTCTCACGGCAAGTTCTTTCTGAGTGCGCCGATCACCTTCACGGTTGACGCGCAAGCTCCGCAGGTGATGCTTGCCACGCCGGCAAACGGTAGCTCGACCACAAACACCTCGCCGATTCTCAGCGGGTCTGCGGGCAGTGCGGAAGGTGATCTACCGACGGTCACGACGGACGTGTACGCAGGTTCGACGACCGCTGGCACGCTTGTGCAGACGGTCACAGCGCAGTCCTCTGGCGGCAGCTGGTCCTCTCTCGCAGGGCCGCTCAGCCCAGGCGAATACACCGCGCAGGCTGAACAGTCTGATGATGTTGGCAACGTTGGCCACAGCGAAGCTGTGACATTCATTGTCACCCAGGTCACGCAAGCGGTGAGCGAACCGGCACCACCGCTGGCATCGTTCAAGTGGATTCCGGGCGCTCCGAATGCAGGCGAACCGGTGACGCTCATATCCACATCGACTGACGCCACCGCCCCGATTACGAGCTTCGCATGGTCTCCGGGCGGCAACAGCGTGTTCGTGCAGGGTGAATCATCGCTGACCACATCCTTCGCCACGCCTGGACTCCACGTCGTCCAACTGCGTGTCACCAATACGGCCGGCCAGTCGAGCACCGTCGCCGAGACGATCCCAGTGAGCACGGCGCCGGTGCCACTGATGCAGCCCTTCCCGGTGGTACGAATGGCGGGCTCCTACTACGCTACGGGAGCCAAGATCACTGTCCTGTCGGTCCTCGCACCCGTGGGAGCGAAGGTGGCGATCACGTGCCGCGGGCCGCACTGCCCGACCAAGTCGCTGGCGTTCATCGCGACTGCGGGGGCAAAGAACAAATCGGGCACGGTGCTGATCACGTTCAGGCGTTTTGAGCGCTCGCTGCGCGGCGGTGTGGTCCTCGAGATCTGGGTTTCGAAGCCCGGCGAGATCGGCAAGTTCACGCGGTTCACGATTCGTCGTGGCAAATCGCCGTCCCGTGTCGATGAGTGCCTGAACCCGGCTGGCACCGTCCCGCTAGTGTGCCCGTCATGAATACCTTCCGGATGCCCACTGCACCAATGGACATGGGCTCTGGCAGTGCTGGTGCCTACGTTCGTGTCGCGCTGGTGTCGGTGCTGGCGGGCGCAGCGGTGTTTGCTTGCTGCTTTGCTATTGGGCGCGCGGAGCGGCCCGCGGCGGCGCCCGCGGAACTGCTGCCGCCAAGTGTGCCGGCCGCATCCGCAGGCACGGCGATCCCGGTTGTGCTGAGCAGCGCCCCTCCAGTCAGCATCGAAGTGCCCGAAGTGAGGGCCCCACCCGCACGAACCTCCACCGAAGGCTCGGCAGTGCGCAGCACGGGCGCGACGACGAGCTCGGTCTCCGCGCTGCCAACGTCGGTCACACCGGCTGCGGCCACGACCACAGCACCGCTCACGAAAGCACCTGTGGCCACAACACCGATCAGCTCCAAGGGGTCATCTTCCACGGGGGGGACGTCGACGCCCGCTGCCGGCAAAGGCGGATCCTCCTCGAGCGGCAAGCCGGCCGCGAAATCCGAAGCGAGCAGCGGCACCTCGTTTGACAGTTCCGGCTGAGCACTTGGAAAGGCCGCGTCGTAGCCTGCCCCGGGTAGTGATCCCGGTCCTTGTGGTCGTGGCTATCGTCGGCTACCTGCTGGGCATTCACCGCTCCTCCGCGCCATCCATCTCCGCGGACTCTGGGGCACAGCGGGTCGCGTCAGGGGCGAGCGTACTGCTGGAATACCCAGTGAGCTGGCAGCCTGCCGCTTCGCCTCCCACGCTGCCCGGGCTCACGTTCACCACTCCGCTGCTACTCGCGCCGGGCGGCAAAGCATCACAAGCAGGTCTGCTCAGTGGGCAGCTCCCGGCCGGTGCGCCGAGTCCGCTGCCCGTGGCGTTCCTGGCCCTCTTACACGTGGTGCCGCACGTGGAAGTGGTGAACCTCGCGCACCTCCAGGCATATAGGTTCAGCGGGCTGAGCGGCTATCAACGGACCCTCGACATATATGTGATTCCCACGGTCGGTGGCAGTCCCACCGCGCTCGTTTGCTACGCGCCGAGCGGCACAACGAGCTATCTCAATCAGTGCGAGCAAATCGTGGCGAGTGTGACGCTGGTCGCCCAGACCACCTACAACCTCAGCCCGAGCGCAGGCTATGCCAGTCAACTCGCCGCCCTGATCAGCGCTCTGGAAAAAGAACGCGTGACGCTCAGACGCGAGATCCATGCGAGCACAGCATTGAGCGCCGCGGTTTCGCCGGCGAGCACGCTTGCCGATCGTTTTGAAAGTGCTGCCACGTCGTTGACGGCATTGGAAGCACCCCAGGCTGCCAGTGCGGCGCAGGCTGCGCTTGTGACCGCCTTGACCCAGGCGCATGCTGCGTATGCCGCGCTTGCCAGTGCCGCCAGCTCAGGGGACGCGGCGAGATACGGCGCAGTCGAAGCGCAGGTCAGCGCCGCCGAGACGAGTGTCGACAGCGCGCTCGAGAGCTACGCGCTGCTCGGCTACAACCACACGTAGGGGCCGGGCGGCGCTGCAACTGCGCACTTCCGCTAGCGCGGGTCGGTGCGGTCGAGGTTCCAGTGACGCGAGGTGGAGCACAGCCACAGCCAGGGCTCTTGCTCGTTGTGCTCGCGGGGTGTGAGATAGAAGCGGGTGATGGTGCGCTGGCCGCCCTCGTGATCGCCGTACATCACATCGACGCTGATTCCGCGACCCGTCTGGATAGCGTCCCTCAGCGGCTCATACAGCGGGTCGTCGCGAGCGCGGATCGCGGCCTGCCAGAAGCTGATGTCGCCGGCGGGTACATACAGGTCTCTGCCCAGGCGGCGGAACTCCTCGCTGTCTGGTGAGATCGGCGGCGTGTCCGTGCCCGCCCGTTGCGGCCACAGGTGCCACCCGTGCAGCACTGCTATCCCCGAGGCCACGTTGCGCAGCGGTATCGCGAGATAGAGATTGCCGTCTGACTCCTGTACAGCGGCGAGCCCGTCGCGCAGCACGAGCCAGTGGTCATCGACGAACCCAACCTTCTGCGGTGGGTCCTGCGGGCGCGCGTTGAACAGCACCGGGCGCAGGCCCACCTGCAGCGCTCGCTCTGACACACGCGCGGCGCGATTGGCCGAGCGGGTGGATGAGAAGGTGGCAACGGCAAGTATCAGTGTGCCGGCGGCCGTGGCAAGCGAGGCGATCGTGCTTGTGTCGGCCATGATCGCGCAGGCTACCTAAGGTGGGCCGGCGCGCTGGATGCGGACGAACCAGGTGATCCCGATCAGGCAGAGGATCGTGGCGACGTAGAAGTTCAGCCGCAGCCCGAAGATGTGGTGGGCGGGGTCCACACGCAGTAGCTCCTCGCCGATACGCGCGAACGAATAGCCCGCCACGTACAGCGCGAACAGCCCGGGCGGGCGTATTTTGCGGTGGTGGCCGAGCCACACAAGTGCGCTGGCGAGCAGTAGATTCCAGATCAGCTCGTACAGGAACGTGGGTTCGAAGGTGGCGTACTGGGAGTAGCCAACGGGGCGGTGCGCGGCGGAGATTTCAAGCGCCCAGGGGAGCGTGCTCGGCCCACCGAAGAGCTCCTGGTTGAAGTAGTTACCGACCCTGCCGATCGCCTGCGCCACGAGCAGCGCGGGAGCGGCGGCGTCCATGAACTGCGCGACGTTCACACCGGCTCGGCGCAGCCGCCAGATCCCCACGAGCGCACCGAGCGCGATCCCGCCCCAGATACCAAGGCCACCGTCCCAGACCGCGAACGGCCCCCACCAGTGCGGCGGGACTTCGTTCCAGCTGGTGGCGATGAAATACAGCCGTCCGCCGATCACGCCAGCGGGAAAGCCCCACAGCGCGACGTCATACACGAGCTCACGATCACCGCCTTGCGCCTCCCAGCGACGCATGCAGATCCTCACGGCAGCGGTTACGGCCACGACATAGCAGAGGCCATAGAAGTGGACGAACAACGGCCCCAGATAGAAGCCGTTGCTCGATGGGCTGGGCAGGAACGCCATGGACAAGTCGGTCATTGTCGTCGGTTTTGCCGCGGAAGCGGGTCGGGGAGCTCGCGCGATGGTTTCAGCGCAGGTACCGGCAGCGCCGCACACGCGCTAGCCACGGGAGCAGCGTGCGTGTACGGCCAGCGAGCTCAGGCGCCTGCTCCCAGACCAGATCGAGCCTCCCGAGCACCGTCTCCCGTTCGTCCGCGGGCATGATCGCGAGGCTGCTGCGAGAGCTCGCCAGATCGCGCAGGCTCGCCCGGTCGATCTCCTGCTCGTGGGAGAACTGGTGCTCCTCGATCTCCGCAAAGCGCTCGCTCAGGGTCTCCGCTGACGGCCAGTGCCCGCGCCGTTCGATTGCGGGCGGCCCGAGCACCTCACGCACACTGGTGACCCATGGCGCAGTTGTATCGAAGGCGTTGCCGAGCAGGCCGAGCACGCCCGGCGGGCGCAGGACCCGTGCGATCTCCCGCAGAGCGACGCTTTGGTCAAACCAGTGAAAGGCTGCCCCCACAGCAACGGCATCCACACTTGCGTCGGCGAGCGGCAACTGCTCGGCCGTTCCTTCGAGGGCGTGTACCTGGGGCAGGCGAGAGGTGAGGATCGCTCGCATCTCATCAAGCGGCTCAACAGCGATCACGCGGTGCCCGGCATCCAGCAGTGCGCTGGACAGCTTGCCGGTCCCCGCGCCCAGGTCGAGCACATCGAGTGGCTCAGCGCCAAGTAGCCACTCGATCGCCTCGCGCGGATACCCCGGGCGTCCGCGCTCGTACTCATCGGCCACGCGTGCGAAGGAGCTCGCGCGCTCTGCTCGGCTGGGCGTCAGTCCTTTTGGATCTTCGTTCGAGCTCATCTATGGACGGGCTGATCTTCTCAGCACGCGATAGCCGATGCGCCAGCTCGGCTGGCGTGGGCCGCAGCTAGACTGACACTCGATGGCTGAGTCAGATGACGATCTGTTTGGTAGCGAGCACGTCCGGATCTACCGTGAGACCGGTGGCGAGCGTGGTTATCACTGGCGTGGAACGACGATCCTGCTGCTGAGCACAACGGGCAGGACATCCGGCGAGGTCAGGACCACACCCCTCATCCACCGCACCGATGGTGAGCGCTGGGTGGTTGTGGCATCCAAGGGCGGGGCGCCTGCCAATCCCAGCTGGTACGAGAACATGCTGGCGAATCCCGACGCGACGATCCAGGTACTGGGGGAGGAGATACCGGTACGTGCAACGACAGCGGAGGGCGAGGAGCGTGCACGCCTGTGGTCGTTGATGTGCGAGGTATGGCCCGCATACGAGGAATACCAGACGAGAACCGACCGGGAGATTCCCGTCGTCGTGCTCACCCGGCGCTAGCGCGTCGCGTTACCTCTTGCCGAAGTGCCTGTAGGTCTGCCCGTGCGGCACAGTGAGCCGTACGCTCGTGTCGAGTGACACAATCACATCACGCAAGATCGTAACGGTTGGCACAAATTGGCGCCTTTGTTCGTAACGAGTGACACAATCATTGGCAGTAAATGATGAATTTCCTGCCTTTGCGGTGAGAACGGCTCACACTTCCAGGCAACTCAGTAGTAAACTCGTGGATCCAATGCTCGACGCGTCTTCCCGGGAGGTTGACAGTGAGTAGCAATAGTGACAAGCGCAGTTTTCCCGCTGGAGCCTCTGAGACGTCGCCGCTGCTTGTTGGTCTGTTCGGAATTTCGATTCCGGTCTCGCTCGCAGCCGCCGCAGCTGTAACCGGGAGCGTTGTGGTGTTGGTGCTCGCGGTCCTGGGAATGCTGGGTGTTGGCGCCGCGACGTTGACCTTCGTCCTGATGCTCGCGAGTGATGGTGAGGGCGAGGCGAGCGAGGCTCACGCCGAGTAGAGATCGGCTGTAGGCTGTCTGACCTTCAGGGCTGCCCGGACTAGCAGTGGGAGTGCGTCAGTGAGTGGCTGGCTGGTTTCGCCACGCCCATAGAACGCCGTTGTAGGTTCCCACCTCGACGTCCTCGATGTGGCTGTAGCCAGCTTCGCGCACCAGACGCGTGGCGGCTTCGTGGGCGTCCGTCTCGGGGCAGCCGCGGGCATGCCACTCGAGCACAAGCACGTCAGCTTCGAGGCTCGGTGCGCGCGGGTCGGTGAGGATCGGCCACTCGCCGCCCTCGATGTCCATCTTCAATAGGTCGACGTTGTGGTCCTCATCGAAGAGGTCCACTGTGCGGACTGTGATCGCGTGTCCTTCGCCACCGGCATTCCAGTCGCTCTCGACGGATCGATCGCTTGCACCGTGCTCGCCCGCCTGTACATCCGTGGCCAGGTGTGACTCGGCGAACAGGTCGGCCACGAAGGTCATCTCGCCCGGGCGGCTCGCCACCGCGACATCGATCACCCGCCAGCGCTCTGAGAGATCGTTGGCGTCGACCACACGCGTGAGGATCTGCAGATTCGCGGGGTCTGGCTCGTAGCTCTGTAGCGATGCGCCGGGCCATCGACTCAGAGCGTATGCGCCAAACAGCCCGATGTTGCCGCCGAGGTCCATCACCTTCCGTGGCGGGTTGGCGTCGAGCGCACTGGCGAGCGCAGGCGGCGGCTCGTAGGCGTACTGACCACCTGTGCCGCCAAAGATCTCGTTGAGTATCTCGACGTCGGCTGTGGTCGAAGATGGCCGGCGGGCGGCCAGCACGCTTTCGTGGCGGATCGCGATCCGCACGCCAGAGCTGCGCAGCTGGTAGCCGGCTGTGCGTGCGGGGCCCAGCTGATGTGCCGCGAAGCGCAGGCTCTCATTCACGAGTAGCGCGCCTCTTGTCGTCTGAACCAGGTGCTGTCCCGCCGGTGACTTGACCATGCGGCGCAGCACCTCAGAACGGGAGATGGCCTTCCTCAGCGTGGCAGCGAGCACAGCACGACCGCTGACTGTAGGCGTCCCCCCGGAAGGCATCCCATCAGATTTTACCGTCGGGTCAACGTTGCTGCCAGCAGGTGGCGCTGGCGATCGGTCAACGACCCGATGGTCTTTTGGTCGGAGAGGGGCAGCATGGCAAGGGCTTTGCGGCTACGGCTCGCACCCCAGCGGCGCTGGCTCATCAGCAGGTCGGAAACCGCCATGCTGCGAACCTCCCAGGGGCAACTGAGAATCACCTCGACAACGTCGAGGTCGCCATAGGCGACCTTCCGCTTGAGTTTGGCGCGAGCGATGCGGACCTTATTGGCTCCCTCTAGTGCGAGCATGTACTGCGAGCCGACGGTGGCGGTGGTGGTTGTTACGTCCATGCTGCGACCTCCCGGGCGCGTGCAGCGTCCTTGCCTGGGTTATGATGAGCGTGCTATCGCCCCGACTGGTGAGCTCTCAACCTGCAGAGAAGCCATTGCTCGTTCCTACGCCGACACCTTCAACGTGTCGTGGGCCTGAGGTCCAACGGCTGTGCAGAGCACGTCCTTCAACCCTACGACGGGGTCTGTCGCGATTCAAATACGCGCAAGGGATTCGTCCGCAATAAGCGGCTTGTTCCGGCTAGTGGACTTCCGATATGTCGTGCCGAGGCCGATGACGCAGAGTGAGACTGCGTCAGATACCCCTGAGCTGATGTCAGGAAGCCCTGACCTCCGTGTATGCCATGACGGCCTCACCCTGTGTCCGGCCGGGTTGAGGCGACCGTTGCTTTCGAGCACCGCCACCTGGGGGCGTGCATCTGCATCTGAAGCAGCTCCTGCTGCAGCCCTCCGTTCTCGGCCTGAAGCCAGGTCACCTGGCGGCGAGCAACTGCGAGCTCCTGCGCGAACACGGGCAGGATGGAGCGCAGGTGTGACAGGCGGTCGAGTAGATAGCTGCTGTCGACTGTACTGGCCTGCCTCTGGTTCGATGCTGCGAGTAGTGCACGGCTCGCGGCAATCCCTGCTTGCCGCGAATGTATGACGGACCTGGGGCGCGAGTCTTGCAAGATCCACCCATGAGGGAGGCGAACAGCCTTGATCCATGGTCCCTTGCATCTGTGGACACCATCGTCCGAAATGCGTTGCAACGGACCAGGACATGGCGGCCACCTCGGTGACCGCGAACTCGTTCCGCACTGTGAGCCACAATCCGGACTGCGGCGCATGGCCACCTACAGGATCGCTGTGCGCCGAGCGTACCGCATCTGAGCGAGTCCAACGGTCGTCCTCGAGTCGGTTTAAATTGCTCGTTGCGTCTTATAACTGTCCATCCCGCAGATCGAGGATGTGAACGTTTTCGGATGACTTGACATTCGCCGGGGGTGCAATTAGGCTGCAATAATTGCGATTGCTTTGTGCGATGCCTGACAGCCATCTACGGACATGAACGAGGAGCATCGGCCGGCAGTCGGTAAGACCGTCTCTGCCGGTGTCGGCGTCCCTCCGCGGGAGGCAGGGCCGGACGTCATCAGTACCCAGCTTGCCGGTGGTCGTCTGTTGGCTGCCATATCAACGAGCATCGTCGGCATCCTGCGGGATCACTATGGGCGTGGCCCGATGAAGGCCAAGACCTATGCACTCGACGACATCATCGTGGTCGTCATGCGTGGAAGCGGTTTCACCGCGCTCGAGCAGACGATCATGGACAGCGGTGAGCCTGATCGCGTAATCGCCATGCGGGAGGACTTCCAGCGTGTGATGGCCAAGCGATACAGGCAAGTGATCGAGGACCTCACTGGTCGCAAGGTTCTGGCCTTTCTCAGCCAGGCACACGTCGAGCCCGACATCACCATGGAGATCTTCTTCGTGGATGGCGCGCTCGACGGCTTCGGCGCGGTCGAGATCATCGAGCCCGAGTAGCCCGCCGGGGCTGATTCGAACGGCTGACTTCTCGCTCTGGAGGTGTCTCGCGAGAGGCCGGCTGAGTGGCGAAAACCGCATTGAAATACGGGATTACGGCATGGCGCGGGCTGGCGTGCCTTTCGGCAGATGCCAGTCGCGCCAGATAAAGAGTGCGCGATTCCAGGGCAAGTATCGCGCGGGGCTGGGCGCGGTGTGATCAGGTTGCCGAGACGGCGTGCATCGTTGTAGTGCCGCCGTTTAGGCTTACCTTCAGCTTCGCCGCCACCGCTCGATGGGCGTTGGCCGCCAGGTGCGAGCGTCCAGCGGCGGTGAGGTGCATGACCACGCTCGAGCCCGTCCCGGCCTGCAGCGAGAAGCTCCCCTCGGCCAGCACGAGCGTCGTCACATGGTGATGGCTGACGACACGCAAGAGCAGCTGCAGCGTCGCTTTGCACGGACCTCCGGAGCAATTCAACCGGACGGTGGTCCTGCGGCACGTTTCCGTCGTCAGACGCCGGCTGCTGAAGTCATGGGTAATCATTAGGGAGCGGGACTACATCGCTCAGCCCAAGAGCAGCGGCTATCGGGCGCTGCACTGATCGTGAGGCGTATGGGGCTCCCGATTGAGGTTCAGCTGCGAACGATCGGTCAGGACGTGTGGGCAAACCAGGTGGAGGAGACCGGGAGGCAGGTTGGTCTGGACCTCAAGTTTGGTGCAGGCAATGAGCATCTCGACAGTATCTTCGTGGCGATGGGCGAGCTGATCGCTCGCTTCGACAGCGGAGAGCTTTCGCCCGACGAGCTGCGTGAGAGCTTGAGGGGCCTGCCATCATTGACGATACGCACACCGCCCCCGGCATGATCTAGATGAGCCCAGACGACGACATCAAGCACTTCCTCGTGACGCGCTGCGTAGCGCGCGACAAGACGACCGTTGTTGAGCTCGGTACGGACTACGAGGCTGCGCAGGATGCCTACCAAGAGGCCGAGCAGAAGGCGCGTGGGCGCCGGGATCTCGACGTCGTGCTGCTCAGTGCCGACTCGCTGGAGACGATCAAGCTCACGCACTCCGGCTACTTCGAGCCGAAGTCGCTCGACGAGCTTCTGCCCGCGTAGGAAGAGCCCGCCCGGGCCGATTCGAACGGCCGACCTCTCGCTCCGGAGGCGAGCGCTCTATCCACTGAGCTACGGGCGGAGACGACGTTGCAGGGACAGCACCCCCGCGCTTGGAGCTTACCGCCGCACTACCTGCGTGGCCGAGTACCCACCTGCACCGCCCCGTACCGCATGGCGAGCGCTGGCCCGCCGCCGCTACCGTTGCGCGCATGGACCTATCGCTGTTCTTCGCTGGCACCGCCGGCTCCGTACCGAGCGCACGCCGGGGGCTACCCGCGGTTCTCGTCCGCCGCGGCGGCGATCGCCTGCTGTTCGACTGCGGCGAAGGCACCCAGCGCCAGCTGCTGCGCTCGGTGGGGCTGCTCGACCTGGACAGCGTGTTCATCACCCACTTCCATGCTGACCACTGGCTGGGGCTGCCAGGGATGCTCAAGTCGTTTGCGCTGCGTGAACGTAGCGAGCCGCTGACTGTCTACGGCCCTGTGGGCTTGAAGGCGCTGATGGCGGAAATGCGCGTGATCTTTGGCCGCCTGCCATATAAATGCGACATCGTCGAGCTCGCGCCGGCCGACACGGTGCAGCGCGACGGCTACCTCATCGCGGCGATTCCCGTGCGTCACAAGGTGCAGTCCGCTTTCGGCTACGCGCTCGTCGAGGACGCACGACCCGGTCATCTCGACCCGCAGCTGGCACAGCAGCTCGGGGTCACGCCCGGCCCCGACTTCGGCCGTCTGCAGCGGGGGGAGACCGTCGACGGCGTCAAACCCGAGCAGGTCATGGGGCCCACCAGGGAGGGGCGCAAGGTCGTGCTCTCCGGTGACACCGAGCCGTGTGAGGCGCTTGCCATCGCCGCCTACCAGGCGGACGTACTCGTGCACGAGGCCACGTTCCTACACGAGGAGGCCGAGCGCGCCCGCCAAACCCAACACAGCACAGCCCGCCAAGCAGCTGAGCTGGCGCTCAAAGCCGACGTCAGGCTGCTCGCGCTCACCCACGTCTCAAGCCGCTACGCCGGCGGCGAGCTGCGCGACGAGGCCCGCGCGATCTTCCCCGCCACCGAGGCCGCCCGCGACTTCGACACCATCGACGTGCCGTTCCCCGAGCGCGGCACCGCCACGCTCGAGCGCTGGTCGGAGCGTCTCGCCCGCGAGCGCGTCCAGGCAGGCGCAGCGGACGCCGGCGCTGCCGGTGCAGGAACGGAAGCTGCGGCGGGCCAGACAGCCTCGCCCGCCGAGCCCGTCGCATCCCCCTGAT
Organism: uncultured Solirubrobacteraceae bacterium; assembly: GCA_963752865.1. GTDB lineage: Bacteria > Actinomycetota > Thermoleophilia > Solirubrobacterales > Solirubrobacteraceae > Palsa-744. The sequence goes on along the minus strand of CAVVZU010000002.1, from coordinate 2,402,827 downwards.
ACATTCCCGTTGCTCCTTTAACCCGGTCCCGTGAGGCCAGGAAGGAAACGATGACAGCTGACGAGAAGGTCGTCCTCCACGAGGAGGAAATAGGGCGGGCGCTCACGCGCATCGCGCACGAGATCCTCGAGCGCAACGCCAATGGACCCGCACCCGCGCTGGTGGGCATCCACCGCCGCGGTGCCTTTCTCGCGCAACGCCTGCACACCATCCTCGAGGAGATCCTCGGCGCCGAGGTGCCACTCGGGGACCTGGACATCGGCTTCTACCGCGACGACGTCGCCACCAGACCTGACGCTCCCGTCGTGCACGCGTCGCACATCGACTTCGACGTCACCGGCCTGACCGTGGTGATCGTCGACGACGTGCTCTTCACCGGCCGAACCGTCCGCGCCGCCATCGAGGCGCTGTTCGCCTACGGACGCCCACAAAGGGTGCAGCTGTCGGTGCTCGTCGACCGTGGTCATCGCGAGCTTCCGATCCGCCCCGACTACGTCGGCAAGAACCTTCCAACCTCCAGTGGCGAGCACGTGTATGTCCGGCTGCAGGAGCTGGACGGCATCGATGAGGTCACCATCGGTGAGTCCGCCGCGGTGGGGGCAGGCGTATGAAGCACCTCATCTCAATCGAGGATCTCGACCGCGCGGACATCGAGCGGATCGTCAGCCAGGCGGAGCGCTTCGCCGAGGTCTCAGACCGCGAGATCAAGACCTTGCCGACGCTCCGAGGGCGCATGGTCCTGAACCTCTTCTACGAGTCCTCCACACGCACCCGAAGCTCCTTCGAGCTTGCCGCCAAGCGCCTGTCGGCGGACGTCGTCAACTTCGCTGCCAGCGGCTCGAGCGTCGAGAAGGGTGAGTCGCTGAAGGACACCGTGCTCACGCTCAGTGCCCACAAGCCCGACGCCATCGTGCTGCGCACCCCATGGGCAGGTGCAGCGGATCTCGTCTCCGGGTGGTGTAGCGCCGCGATCGTCAACGCCGGCGACGGCAAGCACGAGCACCCCACCCAGGCGCTGCTCGACGTCTACACCTTGCACCGGCGCGTCGGCTCGATCGACGGCTCCTCCATCTGGATCGTCGGTGACGTCGCGCACTCGCGAGTGGCCCGCTCGAACGTGCTCGCTTTCCAGCGCATGGGCGCCAAAGTCACCGTTGTCGGTCCACCCACGCTGATCCCCCGCGGCATCGAGGCGCTGGGCTGTGAGGTGCGCTACACGCTCGATGAGCTGCACACGGCCGACATCGTCTACGCGCTGCGCATGCAGAACGAGCGCATGAGCGAGATGTGGATCCCCTCGATCCGCGAGTACGCCGCCTGGTATCAGATCAACGGCCGGCGGCTCTCGCCACACCAGGTGCTGATGCATCCCGGTCCCGTCAACCGCGGCGTTGAGCTCTCCGGCGAGGTGGTCGACTCGCCCCAGGCGGTCATCACCGCGCAGGTCCAGGCCGGCGTGGTGGTACGGATGGCCGTGCTGTATGAGCTGCTCGCCGCAGCCAGAGAGCCTCGGCCCGTTCCAGCCATGGCTGGAAGTCAGGTGGCATGAGCACCGCCGAGCCACTCGTGGGCGGGCGCCAAGCACCCGCCAATCTGTTGCTGCGCGACGTGCACGTGCTCGACCCGCGCGCGGGGATCGACGCGCGCCACGACGTGCGTGTGCGCGGCGGCAAGATCGTCGAGATAGGGGAGCCCGGGTCACTGCATGCCACCGCCGCGGAGCCACAGAACGGCGCTGAGGCAGAGGGCGGCGCTGAGGAGCTGATCGACGGCGCCGGGCGACTGCGGCTGCTGCCCGCATTCTTCGACCCGCACGTGCATCTGCGCACGCCCGGCCAGGAGCACAAGGAGGATCTGGAAAGCGGCACCCGCGCCGCTGCCGCCGGCGGCTTCGGCGCAGTCATCGCCATGCCCAACACCGACCCCGTGCTCGACTCCGCGCCGCTGCTGCGCTCGCTGCGCGACGCCGCCGCCCGCGAGACGTCTGTTCCCGTGGGATTCCTGCCGGCGATCACCCGCGGCCTTGCCGGTGAGCAGCTCTCGGAGATGGCGGAGCTGAGGCAGGAGGGCGCGCTCGGGTTCACCGACGACGGCAAGCCCGTCACGAGCGCCGGCATGCTGCGCAAGGCGCTTCAATACCAGCGTCTGTGCGGTGGCGTGCTCGCGCTGCACGAGGAGGATCCCACGCTCTCGCGCGGCGGCTCCATGCACGAGGGGGCCGTCAGCGCCGCATTAGGCATCTCGGGGATCCCCACCATCGCCGAGTCGACCATGGTCGCCCGCGACGCCGCGCTCGCCGGCTATGAGGACGGGCGCGTGCACTTCCAGCACCTCTCCTGCGCAGCGTCCGTCGACGCGGTGGCCGACGCCAAGGCGCGTGGCTGCAGGGTCAGCACAGAGGTCTGCCCGCACCACCTGCTGCTCACCGAGGAGGACGTACGCGGCATGAACACCAGCATGAAGATGCACCCGCCGCTGGCCACCGAGGCCGACCGCACCGCGCTGATTGAGGGGCTGCGCGTGGGAACGATCGACTGCGTGGCAACCGATCACGCACCGCACGCACGCAACGAGAAGGAGGTGCCCTTCGAGCAGGCGCCCATGGGCAGCACCGGCCTCGAGACCGCGTTCGCCGCGCTCCACACCGGCCTCGTGCTCACAGGCATCCTCGAGCTATCGCTGCTGGTCGAGCGCATGACCGCCGGCGCCGCGCTGTTTGAGCTACCCACGCCCACCGTTGCGCTCGACGCGCGAGCCAACCTGACGCTCGTGGACCTCGACGCAACCTGGGTTGCCGGCGAGCACGGCTGGGAGAGCCGCTCGGAGAACTGCTGCTTCGCCGGTCGTCAACTACAGGGACGCGTGCTGCTGACGATCGCCGTCGGCGCTGTCGCCCACCGCGACCGCGCGCTATCGCTGGTGGGTGCCTGATGGGCCTGCTCACACGCGACCGCACGGCGTTGGTCGTCGTCGACGTGCAGCAGGGCTTCCGTCCATATGCGTCCTTCGAGAGCGTCGCCCGCGCATGCGGAACGCTGCTCGAGGCCGCCCGCATCCTTGGCCTGCACACGCTCGTCAGCGAGCAGTACCCCAAAGGGCTCGGCCACTCGGCGCCTGAGCTCGGGCTCCAGGACGAGCAGCTGATCGAGAAGACCGTGTTCTCGGCGGCGCGAGCCGACGGCTTCGACCTCGCCGGCGCACAGCAGGCGATTGTGTGTGGGATCGAGACGCACGTGTGCGTCAGCCAGACAGTCCACGACCTGCTCGCCGACGGCATCGAGGTGCACGTACCAGCCGACGCCGTCGGCTCCCGCCACGACATCGACTACGAGTGCGGTCTCGAGCGCATGGTCGGCGCCGGTGCGGTGCTCAGCACCGTGGAGGCCGCGCTGTTCGAGTTGCTCGAGCGCGCCGGCACACCGGAGTTCAAGGCAGTGCAGAAGCTGATTCTGTGAACGACGCCACGGCTTACATCCTGCTCGAGGACGGCACGCGCTTCGACGGCGAAGCGTGCGGCGCCGATGGTCATGCGGTCGGTGAGATCGTGTTCACCACCGGCATGTCCGGCTACCAGGAGTCGATGACCGACCCGTCGTTCGCCGGTCAGCTGATCGCCTACACCTATCCCCACATCGGCAACTACGGCACGAGCGCCCAGGCGATGGAGTCAGAGCGCGCGTGGGCACGCGCCGCGATCATGCGCGAGGCGTGCAACCGCGAGGACGCGCCCACCGCTGAGCGTGGCTGGCTCGACTGGCTGATCGACTGCGGCGTGCAGGCGATCAGCGGCGTCGACACCCGCTCGCTCGTTCAGCACATCCGCGAGGCCGGCGCCATGCGCGGTGGCGTGTTCCCCGCAGAGATACCGGAGGCGCAAGCACGCGAGCTGATCGACGCCGAGCCGCCGATGGCGGGCCAGGATCTGGCGCGGCTCGTGACGCCGACCGAGCCAAGCCGTCACGGCAGTGAGAACATGGACGGCCCGCTGATCTCCGTCATCGACACTGGCATCAAGCTCTCGATGGTGCGCGAGCTCGTCGCCCGTGGCGCGCGCGTGGCGCTCCACCCGTGCACCAGTAGCGCCGAGGAGCTGCTCGCCGAGGACCCCGACGCGGTCTTCCTCTCAAACGGCCCCGGCGACCCCGCCGCGCTCTCCTACATTGTCGACACCGTCCGAGCCATCGTTGGCAAGAAGCCCGTGTGGGGTATCTGCCTCGGCCACCAGCTCCTCTGTCGGGCAGTCGGCCTCGAGACCTTCAAGCTGCCGTTCGGCCACCACGGCGCCAACCACCCGGTGCGCGACCTGCAGACGGGGCGTGTGGAGATCACCTCTCAGAACCACGGCTTCGCCGCCCTCGGCCCCGGTGGCTCGCGCACGATCGACAGTGACGAGCCCGTCCGCTGGGAAACCGACTTCGGCGCTGCCCAGCTATCTCACGTCAACCTCTACGACCGCACCGTCGAGGGCCTCGAGCTGCTCGACGTCCCCGGCGGCACCGTCCAGTACCACCCCGAGGCGGGCCCCGGACCGCACGACAGCCTCTACCTGTTCGACCGCTTCCTGCAGCGAATTGCGGAGGCGGCCTGATGCCGCGCCGCAACGACATCCAAAAGATCCTGATCCTCGGCTCGGGGCCGATCGTGATCGGGCAGGCCGCCGAGTTCGACTACTCCGGGGTGCAGGCGTGCAAGGTGTTGCGCGAGGAGGGCTATGAGGTGGTACTCGTCAACTCCAACCCCGCCACGATCATGACCGACCCGGAGTTCGCCGACGCCACCTACATCGAGCCGCTCTTGCCGGGGCCGGTGGCGCAGGTGATCGAGCGGGAGCGCCCCGACGCGCTGCTCGGCACGCTCGGCGGGCAGACCGCGCTGAACCTGTCGAAGGCGCTGCACGACGACGGCACGCTCGAGCGCTTCGGCGTTGAGCTGATCGGCGCCAACTACGACGCCATCGCCTGTGCCGAGGACCGTGACCTTTTCCGCGAGGCGATGGCCAAGGCGGGCCTGCGGATGCCCAACAGCGAGATCGTCACCAGCATCGAGGAAGCCCGCGCCGCGATGATCGGCGCGAACGGAGGGAAGGGCTCGCTCGGGCTGCCGTGCATCGTGCGCCCCGCGTTCACGCTCGGCGGCCGCGGCGGTGGCATCGCCCGTACCGAGGAGGAGTTCGAGCGGATCGTCGCGCAAGGACTCGAGGCCTCGCCCATCGGACAGGTGCTGCTCGACGAGTCCGTCATCGGCTGGGGCGAGTTCGAGCTCGAGGTGATGCGCGACAGCGCCGACAACGTCGTCATCGTCTGCTCGATCGAGAACGTCGACCCGATGGGTGTGCACACCGGCGACTCCGTCACCGTCGCCCCCCAGCAGACGCTCACCGACCACCTCTACCAGCAGCTGCGTGACCAGGCGATCACGGTAATCAGGGCGGTCGGCGTGGAGACCGGCGGCTCGAACGTCCAGTTCGCGGTCAACCCCGACACCGACGAGATCCTCGTCATCGAGATGAACCCGCGCGTCTCCCGATCGAGTGCGCTCGCCTCCAAGGCCACCGGCTTTCCCATCGCCAAGATCGCCGCGCGCCTCGCGGTCGGCTACCGCCTCGATGAGATCGACAACGACATCACCGGCGCCACGCCCGCGTGCTTCGAGCCCACGATCGACTACGTCGTCGTCAAGTGGCCGCGCTTCGCCTTCGAGAAGTTCCCCAGCACCGACCCCACGCTCACCACGCACATGAAGTCCGTGGGGGAGGCCATGGCGATCGGGCGCACCTTCCAGCAGGCATTCGCCAAGGCGCTGCGCTCACGCGAGCTGGACAAGACACCAACACTCTCAGCCGTGCCAGACGAGCGCCTCTTGGAGAGCCTCGCCACCCCCGCTGCCGACCGCTACGAGACAGTGCTCGAGCTGCTGCGCCGGGGCACAGACATCGAGCAGGTGCACGAGCGCACCCACATCGACCGCTGGTTCCTGCACGAGCTGCGCCAGCTCGCGCTCGAGCCCGAAGCGCCGTTCGCCGGCGAGCGCTCGTTTCGCTCCGTCGACACCTGCGCCGCCGAGTTCCCAGCGCGCACGCCCTACTACTACTCCGGCTGGGAGCGCACGCGCGCCAATACCCTCACGGGCACAGGCGAGGTCCGTCGCGGCGAGCGGGAGTCGGTCGTGATCCTCGGCTCCGGGCCCAACCGCATCGGCCAGGGCATCGAGTTCGACTACTGCTGCGTGCACGCCGCCATGACCGTCCGCGAGTCAGGGCGCGACGCGGTGATGATCAACTGCAACCCCGAGACCGTCTCCACCGACTACGACACCTCCGACCGTCTGTACTTCGAGCCGCTCACGCTGCAGGACGTGCTCGCTGTCGTCGACGTCGAGAAACCGCTCGGCGTGATCGTCCAGTTCGGCGGGCAGACGCCGCTGAAGCTCGCCGCCGGCCTCGTCGACGCGGGCGTGCCGCTGCTCGGCACGAGCGTCGATGCGATCGACCTCGCCGAGGACCGCGCCCGCTTCGGCGCGCTGCTCGACCGCCTCGGCTACAAGGCACCGCCTTACGCCACCGCCCGCTCGCTGCAGCAGGCGCTCAAGTGCGCCGACCTCGTCGGCTTCCCGCTGATCGTGCGCCCCTCCTACGTGCTCGGCGGGCGCGCCATGGAGATCGTCTACGCCCACGACGGCCTCGCCGACTACCTACGCCGCGAGGTTGCGGGCGCGGGGTCCGGCAACGACGCCACCAACCAGAGCCCGGAGGGCTCCCCATCAATATTCCTCGACAGGTTTCTCGAGGACGCAACGGAGGTCGACGTCGACGCCCTGTGCGACGGCCACGAGGTGTGGATCGGCGGCATCATGCAGCACGTCGAGGAGGCCGGCGTGCACTCCGGCGACAGCGCCTGCGTGCTGCCGCCGCACTCGCTCGGCGAGGAGATGCTCGAGCAGATCCGCACCGCCACCAGCGAGATCGCGCTGGCGCTCGGCGTCGTCGGGCTGCTCAACGTGCAGTACGCCGTCGCCGGCGGCGAGCTGTATGTGATCGAGGCCAACCCGCGCGCCTCCCGCACCGTCCCGTTCGTGTCCAAGGCGATCGGACTGCCGCTCGCCAAGCTCGCCTGCCGCGTAATGCTCGGCGAGCGCATCGCCCAGCTCGATCTGCCACAGGAGCGTCAGGGGATCGGCTTCGGCGAGCACGTCTCCGTCAAGGAGGCCGTGCTGCCGTTCGACCGCTTCGAGGGCTCAGACGCCCTGCTCGGCCCGGAGATGCGCTCCACCGGCGAGGTCATGGGCATCGCCCGCGACTTCCCCACCGCGTTCGCCAAGGCACAGGCCGCCGCCGGCGTGCCGCTGCCGCAGGAAGGCACGGTCTTCATCACCGTCACCGACTCCGACAAGGCCGGTGCGTTCGCCGTCGCCCAGAGCCTGCACGAATGCGGCTTTCGCATCGTCGCCACGCGCGGAACGGCTGAGGCGATCGCGCGCATGGGCGTGCCCGCGCAGGCGATAAACAAGATCGCAGAGGGCTCACCGCATGTGCTCGACTGGATCGAGCGCGGCGACGTCCACCTCGTCGTCAACACCCCCACCGGCGTCGGCGCCCGCACCGATGGCTATGAGATCCGTCGCGCCGCCGTCGCCCACGGCATTCCCTGCCTGACCACGCTCGCCGCCGGCATCTCCGCCGCGCGAGCCATCTCGAGCGCCCACCGCAACGGTGCCCCTGAGGTCCTCTGCCTGCAGGAGCTGCACGGCATGACCCGCACCACGCGCCCAGCCCCTGACGGCGAGCGCGCCGCCAGCCCCGACGGGGCCGGGGTGGCGTGAGCCAGGCTCCTTTCGGCCGTCGCCTGCTGACGGTCACAGGCATGGACGAGCTCGGCGCCTACCGCGTGCTGCGAGTCGCCGACACCGACACTCCGCGAGCCGGCTGGGAGCAGAGCGATCTCATCCCCGGACAGTTCGCCATGCTCGCCGCAGCCGAGCGCTGGGGCGGGGGAGACGGCGAGCGGCCCTACCTGCCCAGGGCCTTCTCCGTCGCCCGGCGCCGCGACGGCGAGTCCCACTTCCTGCTCGAGGACGTCGGTCCGGGGACCCGGCGACTGTGCGAGCTACGAGCCGGCGATCGGCTCTGGGTGCTCGCGCCGCTCGGCCGCGGCTTCACGCCGCCAAGCGACGGCCGCCGGGCGCTGCTTGTCGGTGGCGGCGTTGGCATCGCGCCGCTGGCCATTCTCCAGGACACGCTGGCCACAGGGGCGGGAGCGGGCCAGGAGCCGGGCAGCGAGGCCACCGTGCTGCTCGGCTTTCGCGACAGCTCACGCGCCGAGGGTGCCGCGCTGCTGGACGGCGCGCACGTCGCCACAGACGACGGCTCAGTCGGCCACCACGGTCTCGTCACCGACCTGCTTTCCGCGGAGATCGAGCGCGACCCTCACGCCGTCGTCTACGCCTGTGGGCCAGCCGGCATGCTGGAGGGCGTCAGGGCGCTGTGCGAGCGCACCCACACGCCCGCACAGCTGGCGCTCGAGGCAGGCATGGCCTGCGGCTACGGTGCGTGCTTCGGCTGCGTCGTGCCAAAGCGCGGCGGCGGCTACCTGCGGGTGTGTGTCGACGGGCCGGTGATCGACGCCGCCGAGATCGAGCACGTAGATGCCCACGCCGGAGCGCCAGCATGAGCGCGCCCGACGGTGCTCCATCGGGGGGCGTCGAGTTCTGCGGGCTGACGCTCGCGCATCCGATCATCAACGGCTCCGGCACGTTCGACGCGATCGCCGCGCTGCGTGCGTTCGGCGACGCGCTGCTCCAGCGGTTCCCGTTCTCCGCCTACGTCTCAAAGACGATCACGCTCGAGCCACGCATCGGCAACCCGCCGCCGCGGCTGTGGGAGACGCCCGCGGGCCTGATCAACTCGATCGGCCTACCCAACAAGGGCCTGCACGGCTATATCCAGGAGGACCTTCCGCAGCTCGCCGAGATCGCCGCCGGGGCGGGCGCCGCCAACGGGCTGGGTGGGCGGGGGCCGATCCCGCTGATCACCAACGTCATGGGCGCCACCGCCGAGGAGCTCTCGCGTCTGGTCGAGGCATGCGACGAGCGCCCGGAGATCGCCGCGATCGAGCTCAACGTGTCCTGCCCGAACGTCAAGACCGGCCTCGACATCGGCGCCGACCCGGTTCAGCTCGAGCAGGTCGTGCGCACCGTGCGCGCCCGCACCGCCAAGCCCCTGATCGTCAAGCTCACGCCCAACACCGCCGACGTCGCCGCCTGCGCATACGCGGCCGAGCAGGGCGGCGCGGACGCCGTGTCGCTGATCAACACACTACGCGCCACCGCGCTCGCTCCCCGCCGAGGAAGGCAGCACGCCAGCGGGGTCGACTCCGGGGCCAACTCCGGGGTGGGCAGCGACGCCGATGGGCACGCTGACCTCTGGCTGGGAGGCGGTAGCGGCGGCCAGTCCGGCCCCGCCATCCGCGCCGTCGCGCTCGCGCAGGTCGCCGCCGTCGCCGCTCGGGTCACAGTTCCAGTGATCGGCATGGGCGGCGTGCAGAGCTCGGCTCACGCACGCGATCTCATCGACGTCGGCGCGACGCTCGTGGCGGTCGGAACCGAGAGCTTCCGCGACCCCGCCGCCGGGTCGAGAATCGCACTGGGACTGTGATAGATCGTGCCTGCGCGGGGGTGCTTACAGTCCCGCCGCGGGCCGCGCCAAAGCTCCGCAAACGGCGCCAACCCTCTAGCAGCGGTTGGACTATAGGAGATAGATAAAAACCCCTGCAAACGCGCCTCGATACCGTCCAGGAGCCTCGATGTCCCTATACCTAAAGCTGAGGTGGAGGTGAATTCAGCGATTTACTATTGATCGACTGCCGCAGGTGTGTAGACTCGCCGCCCATGGCGCCGGCGACCGGAACGACGTCCTCAAATACCTCCACTGCTCCCGAGCGCTCCCTCAACCAGAGGATGGATGCGCTCGCTCGGGCGAACCAGATTCGCATCCAGCGTGCGCAGCTGAAGCGCGACCTCAAGTCCGGTCGCCGCTCGATCCACTCGCTGCTGCTCGACCCGCCCGAGTTCGTCGAGACCGCCAAGGTCTTCGACATGCTCCTCGCCGTCCCCAAGTACGGTCGCGTGAAGGTCAACAAGATCCTCGCCCACTGCCGCATCGCCCCCAGCAAGACCATTGGTGGGCTCTCGGAGCGCCAGCGCTCCGAGCTCGTCTCGCTGCTCCACCACTAGCACGAGTCCTCTCCTTTCCCACCGAGGCCACCACTAGGGTCCAAGCGGTGGCACGCGTGTTCGTCATAACGGGGCCTTCCGGGGTCGGCAAGGGAACGCTCATCCGCGGGCTGATGGAGCGCCTGCCCAAGCTCGAGCTGTCCGTGTCCGCCACCACCCGCGCGCCGCGTCCGGGGGAGCAGGACGGCATTGACTATCACTTCCTCACGCGCGAGCAGTTCGACCAGCGCGTCACCGCGGAGGACTTCGTCGAGCATGCCGACTACGCCGGGCGCAGCTACGGCACGCTGCGCTCAGAGCTCGAGAACAGGGTCCAAGCAGGGGTGCCGGTCGTGCTCGAGATCGAGGTCCAAGGTGCCCGCCAGGTGCGCGCCGCGATGCCCGAGGCGGTGCAGGTCTTCATTGCGCCGCCATCGCTATCGGCGCTACGCACACGCCTGGTCGGTCGCGGCACCGACGACCAAGACGAGGTCGAGCGGCGCCTACGGGTCGCCGAGCAGGAGCTCACCGCGCAGCCCGAGTTCGCCCACGTCGTCGTCAACGATCGCCTCGACGACGCGCTCGAGCGGCTCACCGCGATCGTCTCCGAGCAGCTCGACTGACCGGGGTCGGCCGCCGCGGCCCACTACACTGCAAGGTCAACAAGGAAAGGCATGCACCTGTGATCTCCCCCCGCATCGACCGCCTGCTCGAGCAGGTCGACTCAAACTACGCCGGCGTCATCGTGGCCGCCAAGCGCGCCCGCCAGATCAACAGCTACTACCACAACCTCGGCGAGGGGACCTTCGACGAGTTTCCGCCCCCGATGATCGAAACGGCGTCGAAAAACTACCTCACGATTGCCCTCGAGGAGGTAGCTGCGGGAAAGATGAAGTACCACTACAGGTAGCCGTGGGCCGGCGCGCTTCTGCGTCCTCGATCGCTCGTGTGCAGAGCACACTTCGCTCACTGCGTCCTTGAATCGCTTGACCCACGACTCCCTGTAGGCGTGTTGTTTCGGCGGCGCGGGCTGAGCGTTTGGCCACCGCAACCGGCCCGCCACGGCTTGCGAGCGGCGGCTGGGCCCTCTACAACCTTTAGTCATGTCCCGAATTCTCTTGGGCGTTAGCGGTGGTATCGCCGCTTACAAGGCGCTCGAGCTCGTGCGCCTGGCGACTGGCGACGGGCATGCGGTCCGGGTCGTGCAGACGCCCACCAGTGAGCGTTTCGTGGGCAAGGCCTCGTTCGCGGCGCTGAGCGGCTCGCCGGTGTTGACCAGCGAGTTCGAGCGCGACCCCGCGCGTGGAGCGTTCCCCGATCAGGTGACGCCCACACATGAGCCGCTCAGCCATCTCGAGCTGGTTGCCAACGCCGACGTGTACGTGATTGCGCCGGCCTCGGCGAACACGATCGCCAAGCTCGCCGTCGGGCTCGCGGACAACTTGCTAAGTAGCTGCATGCTGGCAGCAGACTGCCCGTTGGTAGTTGCGCCGGCGATGAACAACCGCATGTACGAGCATCCCGCCACGCAGGCCAACCTGCAGAAGTTGCGCGAGCGCGGGGCCACCATCGTCGAGCCCGGAGTGGGAAGGCTGGCATCCAAGGGCGAGGAGGGCGTCGGGCGCCTGGCTGAGCCCGCAAGGATCCTCGCCGCGTGCATGCAGGCGCTCGGCGAGCATGGCTCCGGGATATCGGGCGAGCACCCAGCCGGTGGGCACATGGGGGAGGGGTCACGCGATTCCGCGGCGCTACAGGGACTGAAGGTGCTCGTCACCGCCGGGGGTACCCGCGAGCCGATCGACAGCGTGCGCTTCATCGGCAACAGCTCATCGGGACGCATGGGCTTCGCGCTTGCAGAGGCCGCCCGCGAGCGTGGTGCCGAGGTGACGCTCGTTGCCGCCAACGTCGCCCTGCCCACGCCCGCCGGGGTCACCCGACGCGAGGTCACCACTGCAGCCGAGCTCAAGGACGTGTGTGAGCAGGAGTTCCCAAGCTGCGACGTGCTGCTGATGAGCGCAGCTGTCGCTGACTTCACGCCGCAAGCTCCCGCGGAGGGCAAGATCAAGAAGGGCGATCGCGCGCGCCTGGAGCTCGTGCTGGAGCCCACCGCCGATGTGCTCGCCGGGCTCGCCACGGCCCGCCGCGCCGAGCAGACGCTCGTTGGCTTCGCAGCCGAGCACGGCGAACAGGCGGTCAAGGATGCTGGCGTGAAGCTCGCCACCAAGGGCGTCGACGCGCTTGTCGTCAACGACATCTCCCGCTCTGACATTGGCTTTGACGTCGACGCCAACGAGGTCACGATCCTGACCGCCGCGCACAACGGCAATGCGCGGATCGGGGCTCGACACATCCCGCGCGCGAGCAAGGCGCACGTTGCCGCGGCGATCCTCGACGTCGTCGAAAGCCTCCGCGACAGCCGTTAAACTGTGGCGATGGAGAGTGTCTATGACCTCTACCAGCGGGGCTGTGAGCTACTCGACCACGGCGACCACCAGGCCGCGATCGTGCCACTGAGCAAGGCCCGTGACCGCGAGCCCGACAAGGCCTCGATTCGCGAGGCTCTGGGTCGCGCTTTGTTTCACGCGCAGCGCTACGAAGGTGCCGCCGCGGAGTTCCAGGCGGTGGCTTCCAGGACGCCCACAAACGACTACGCGCTGTTCTGCCTCGGGCGCTCGATGCAGCTGTTGGGACGCCATCGCGAGGCGTGCAAGCCGTTGGCGCTGGCGTGCTCGCTGGCGCCCGAGCGGGCCGATTACAAGCTGTACCGCGAACGCGCCCGCCGGGACGCGGAACGCACGTGAGCCCGCTATGTGCGGCCTTGCCACTGCTATCCTCGAACTAGAGCTTTCGTGCCGGCGCGCAGGCGTCGGTAGCAGGACCGAGAGTGGGCGCCCGCCCGCTTTTTTTGCGTAAGGAGCAAGTTGATGACCCCGCTACAGACAGAAATAGAGAGACGTCTGGCCGACACCGAGCCCGACATCGAGGTCCTCCTCGCCGAGGTTGCCGGCGGGCGCTGTCTGCGCGTATTCATCGATCACCCCGATGGCGTCACGCTCGAGATGTGCGAGCGGGTCACCATGCATTTGAACGACCTGCGCGAACGCTACTCGCTGGAGGTCTCCTCGCCCGGTCGCGAGCGTCCGCTGACCAAGCCCGCCCACTTTCGTCGCTTCGTCGGACGCCGCGCACGCGTGCGCACGCGTCATCCCCGCCCCATAGCCGCGCTTGGCGATGGCGAGCGCTTGAGCGGCGCACGACCAGTGCGAAGCTTCACTGGAGAGTTGGTAGGGGCATCGGAGGAGGAGATCACGCTGGCCGCGGACGGGGGCGTCATCGCGATCCCCTACTCGGAGATACGACGTTCGAACTTGATCGAGGAGTAGAGCAAGCTATGTCACGCGAAATCCTTGAGGCCATGCACGCGCTTGCACGCGAGAAGGGCATCGAGCCGGAGAAGCTGATGATCGCGCTCGAGGACGCGCTGCTGTCCGCCTACAAGAAGCAGCCCGGCTCGGCCAAGTACGCGCGTGTGGAAATGGACCGCGAGACCGCCGACTTCCGCGTCATCGAACTGATCATCCCCGAGCGCCTGGAGGCGCATCTGATCGTCGAGACGATCGACGAGGAAACGACCGTCGACCCCGAGACCGGCGAGATGCGCGAACCGGAGGAACCGGAAATCGATCCCGCGAAGTTCGCCGAATACCGCGACCAGATCGACGAACGCGACGTCACACCCGATGACTTCGGCCGGATCGCCGCGCAGACCGCCAAGCAGGTGATCCTGCAGCGCATCCGCGAGGCCGAGCGCGACATGATGTACGAGGAGTACCGCGACCGCGTCGGTGAGCTGATCACCGGCATCGTGCAGCAGTCGGACTCGCGCTACACGCTCGTGCAGCTGCGCGAACGCGTCGAGGCGCTGCTGCCCAAGTCCGAGCAGGTCGAGGGCGAGCGCTACGACCACTCGCAGCGCATCAAGGCTGTCATCAAGGAGGTCTCGCCATCGACCAAGGGGCCGGCCATCATCGTCTCCCGGCGCGACCCTGAGCTGATCAAGAAGCTGTTCGAGCTGGAGGTCCCCGAGATCGCCGATGGGCTCGTGGAGATCGCAAACGTCGCCCGCGAGCCCGGCTATCGCTCGAAGATCGCCGTCATCTCTCACACCGACGGTGTCGACCCCGTCGGTGCCTGTGTCGGCCCGCGAGGATCACGCGTGCGCATGGTCGTCTCCGAGTTGCGCGGCGAGAAGATCGACATCATCCCCTTCAACGAGGAGCCCGCGCGGTTCGTCGCCAAGGCGCTCTCACCAGCGCGGGTGCGCGAGGTGCTCGTCGACGACGAGGCCAAGCAGGCCACCGTGATCGTGCCTGACGACCAGCTCTCGCTGGCGATCGGACGCGAAGGACAGAACGCACGGTTGGCCGCGAGGCTGACCGGCTGGCGCGTTGACATCCGCTCCGAGACCGAGTTCGCCGCCGAGGAGGCCGAGCACGGCTACGAGGAGGAGGAGGTACAGGGCCGCTGCGCCGCCATCCTCTCCAACGGCCGGCGCTGCCCCAACGCGTCGCTCCCCAACTCGCGCTACTGCGGCCTGGAAAGCCACCAGGCGCTCGCGAGCATCGCCAGCGACAACATCGGCGATCTCGCGTCCGTCACGATCGCCGACGAGGTTGTGGCCGAGGCCGAGATCGAGGCGGCCGCCGAGGAGCAGACGACATAGCGCGTCACGTGCCCCGGCGCCGCTGTGTCGGCTGTGGGCGAATCGCACCGAAGTCTGAGCTGCTGCGCCTCGCCGCCGCCGCGCACGGGGCCGCGAGCGAGCAGGACGCGCGCACCCGATGCGCGGTCGCCGACCACGCCGCCACCATGCCCGGACGGGGCGCCTACCTCTGCGTTGGTAGCGATCCGCAGCTGCCCGCCGCCGAGTGCCTCGCGCGTGCAGTTCAGCGCGGCGGGATTGCACGTGCGCTGCGCTCGCGTGTGACAGTGGACCCCAAGCTCGTAGAATCGGTTTGAGAGAACATGAGTAAGAAGCGCGTACACGAACTCGCCAAAGAGCACGGGCTCTCCAGTAAGGAGCTGCTCGAGAAGCTCAAGGCCGCCGGCATCGAGGTCAAGGCAGCGGCCTCCTCGATCGACGAGGACGCTGCACTGAAAGCGCTGGGTGTGGGTGGGGCCGGCGCCAGCACCGTCAGCGCCAACGGCGCTCCCGCGCCGGCAGCAGCTGTGCCCGCCGCGGCGCCTGCGGCCCCGGCACCCGCCGCTGCGCCGGCCCCAGTCGCCGCGAGTCCTGCGCCATCGGCGCCCGCCAGCACGCCCGCACCGGCTGCGGCGGGCACAGCGCCAGTTGCCGCCGCGGCTACCGCGGCTACCGCAGCTCCCGCTGCAGGCTCCGAGGCTGCCGCCGCGGCTGCCGCAGCTGCTGAGCGGGTGCGCCCGACGCGTGACTCGCGCACCGGCGAGCGCACACCCGGTGACATTGGCCCCGGCGGCCGCCGTCGTGTGGTGATCGACTCCCAGGCCTCCCGCCGCCAGCAGGGCGGTCCCTCCAACCAGCCCCAGCGTCGCCCCCGTCGCGGACGCCGCCGGCGCGGAACCTACGACGAGACGATCGCCCCGATCGATACCGCCGCGATGGAGGCGACGGACCTGATCCGCGTCAACTCCGGCTCGACCGTCAAGGACGTCGCCGAGTATCTCGGCGTGGCGGTGCCGGAGATCATCAAGAAGCTGATGTCGCTGGGGGAGATGGCCACGCTCACCCAGACGCTCTCCGACGAGGCCATCCAGGTCATCGCCGACGAGTTCGACAAGCAGATCGAGATCGTCCACGCCGCCGACGACGTCGAGGTCGAGCCCGAATACGAGGACGCCGAGGAGGACCTCGTCGACCGCCCGCCGGTGGTCACGATCATGGGCCACGTCGACCACGGCAAGACCTCGTTGCTCGATGCCATTCGTGAGACCGAGGTGGTTGCCGGTGAGGCTGGCGGCATCACCCAGCACATCGGCGCCTACCAGGTCCACCACGCCGGCAAAGAGATCACCTTCCTCGACACGCCCGGCCACGAGGCCTTCACGGCGATGCGCGCACGAGGCGCCAGAGTCACGGACCTGGCCGTGATCGTGGTCGCCGCCGACGACGGCGTCAAGCCACAGACCGAGGAGGCAATCGATCACGCCAAGGCGGCCGAAGTGCCAATCATCGTCGCCGTCAACAAGATCGATAAGGAGGGCGCACAGCCTGAGCGTGTGCGCACGGAGATGACCCAGCACGGCCTGCAGCCCTCGGAGTGGGGTGGGGACACCGAGTTCGTCGACGTCAGTGCCAAGACCCACGAGGGCCTGGACACGCTGCTCGAGACGATCCAGGTGGTCACCGACCTCGAGGAGCTGAAGGCCAACGCCGGCGCCGAGGCGTCCGGCGCGGTGATCGAGTCAAAGCTCGACCCCGGGCGTGGGCCCGTCGTCACGATCCTGATCCAGCGCGGCACGCTGCGTGTGGGAGACGCGCTCGTAGCCGGCGCGCACTTTGGGCGCGTGCGCGCGATGCACGACTTCACTGGCGTCAAGCTCAAGCGGGCAATGCCCGGTCAGCCGGTCGAGGTGCTCGGCTTCGACGGGGTACCCGAGGCGGGCGAGCACGTGCGGGTGGTCGAGAACGAGCGCCGCGCGCGCCAGCTCGCGGGAGAGCGCGCCAACCGGCTGAAGACGGAGGCGCTCGCCCGGCGCTCTGGGCGCAAGGTCTCGCTGGAGGACGTGTTCAGGCTCGCCCAAGAGGGCACCGTCAAGGAGCTCGCGCTACTCGTCAAGGCTGACGTCGCCGGCTCGCTGGAGGCGATCGAGGACGAGATCGCAAAGCTTCCTCAGCAGGAGGTCAAGGTCAACATCATCCACCGCGGCGTCGGTGGCATCAACGAGTCCGACGTGATGCTCGCCTCGGCTTCCGACGGCGTGATCCTCGCTTTCAACGTGCGCCCCGTGGGCGATGCCCGCCAGATTGCCGACCGCGAGGGTGTGGAGATCCGCTCCTACGCGGTCATCTACCGCGCGATCGAGGAGCTGCGAGCGGCGATGCAGGGCATGCTCGCACCCGAAGAGGTCGAGACGCCACTCGGCCAAGCGGAGGTGCGCCAGCTGTTCAAAGCCTCACGCATTGGCACGATTGCCGGCTCGGTCGTCACCGAAGGCAAAGTCACGCGCGGCTCGCGTGTGCGCGTCGTGCGCGAGGGCACCGTCATCTACGACACCACGATCGAGAGCCTGCGCCGCTTCAACGAGGATGCGCGTGAGGTCGCAAGCGGCTTCGAGTGCGGGATCGTGCTGACCAATTTCCAGGATTTGCACGAGGGAGATGTGCTCGAGACCTATGAGACACGACAGGTCGAGCGGGAGCTCTCTTCCTGAGACGCGACGACCTGCGCGAGGCGGCGTCCTCGATCGCTCATGTGCGGAGCACATTTCGCTCACTGCGTCCTTGCCTCGCTTGATCCTCGGGTCTCAGGTTTATTGCAGGGACCACGGGCTCGGCGCGGAATGGGAGGGGTAGGATGGCCACAGGACGGATGCGCAGGGTCGATGAGGCTATCCGGCAGGTGATTGGCGATGCCGTTGCAGGTGATCTCAAGGACCCGCGAGTTGGATTTGTAACCGTGACCGACGTCAGGACCAGCCCAGACCTAAGCCAGGCACGTGTGTACGTGAGTGTTCTTGGTAGCGATGGCGGTATCTCTGAGCCGCAGGAGCGCGAGATGACGCTCGACGGTCTGCGCAGCGCGCATGGCTTTCTGCAGGCGCGGATCGCCGGCGAGCTGCATCTCAAGCGCACACCCACGCTCGAGTTCGCCTACGACGAGACGACCGACCGGGCGCTGCGCGTGGAGGAGTTGATTGATGAGATGGAGATCGAGTGAGCGACACGCCGCCTTTCGAGGTCACCCGCGAGCTGGTGCTCGACCGCATCCGTGAGGATGAGCGCTTTGTGCTCGCCGCCCACGAGAACCCCGATGGGGACGCGCTCGGCTCGCTGGTGGGCATGCAGGGACTGCTCACCGCGCTCGGCAAGGACTCGGCGATGTACATATCGCCCGACGATCTGCCGCTGCCGCGCGAGTACCGCTTCTTTGCGCTCGACGGGCTGATTCGCCAGCCACCGGCAGACATCGCCGAGCGCACCGTCGTGTTCCTCGACTGCGGCAACATCGACCGCAACTCCGCGAGTGTGCTGCGCGACGGCGCGCACCTGCTGAACATCGACCATCACCACGACAACACCCGTTTCGGAACGCTCAACCACATCGTTCCGGAGGCCTCGTGCACGGCACAGATCGTGTGGGATCTGATGCACGGGCTCGACGTGCGGCCAACACCCGCGATCGCCGAGGCCCTCTACATCGGCCTGATCACCGACACCGGGCGCTTCATGTATGAGAACACAGGGCCGCAAGCGCACGTCATGGCCGCCGAGTTGATCGAAGCGGGAGTGGACGTCGCCGGTGTGTACCGCAGGCTGTATGAGGGTGTGCCGTTGGGCAAGCTCGCGCTGCTCGCGCTCGCGCTCGCGCAGCTGCAGCGCTACGACGGCGGCGAGCTCGCGATAGCCACGCTCAGCGCCGAGGATTTCGACCGCGCGGAAGCCGAGGAGAGCTACTCGGAGGGCATCATCGACCAGCTGCGCTCCCTGGAGAGCACGAAGGTCGCGGTGCTCGTCCGCGAGCTCTCGAGCGGCGAGCGCAAGGGGCAGCACAAAGTCTCGCTGCGCGCCACCGACGATGACGTCGACGTGTCGATCATCGCTCGCGCGCAGGGCGGCGGCGGGCACCGCCGCGCCGCCGGTTTCTCGACCAAGCTCGAGGCTCAGGAGCTGATCGCGTTCCTGCGAGAGGCGATCGCCGCGCAGCTGCACCCATCTGCCGAGGGGCACGCAGCCGCTACGCTCGCTTGAGCGCCCGCGACGTCGCGGGCCAGATGAGGAGCACTCGATGGACGGCTTGCTGCTGATCGATAAGCCCGCCGGCATGAGCTCGCACGATGTAGTCGCCGCGGTGCGACGCTCGCTGGGCGGCGTGCGCACCGGGCACGCCGGTACGCTCGACCCGTTTGCCACGGGGCTGCTGCTGGTGCTGCTCGGCAAGGCGACCAAAACCCAGAGCGCCCTGATGTCGCTACCCAAGCGCTATGAGACGATCGCACAGCTGGGTGCGCTGTCCAGCACCGGCGACACCGAGGGGGAGATCACCTGGACGGGCAGGCTTCCACCCGAGCAGCCCGAGCTGCCCACAGGCGAGTTGCGCCAGCGTCCGCCGATCTACTCGGCCGTGAAGATCGGCGGTGAGCGCGCGTACAAGCGCGCGCGGCGCGGCGAGAGCTTCGAGATGCCTGAGCGGATCGTCACCGTCACCCGCTTTCAGCAGCTGTGGCGCGACCCCGATTGTCCACCGGAGCTCAGGGATGGAAGCCCCCCCGCCCAGCCGTTTCCCCGCGCCGGCTTTGCGATCGAGTGCGGCTCCGGCACATACGTGCGCTCGTTGATCGCCGACCTCGGCGATGCCTACTGCCTGGAGCTCAGGCGCACCGCGATCGGCCCCTTCGAGGTGTCCGATGCCGTTGCACCGCCGCCTCGCGGCGAGCCGTGGCGCGATCCACCGCTGATCGCACTCGATCAGGCATTCGGCACGCTCTCCAAATAGGCTGTGTGGCCGTGGAGATAACTCGCCTGCCCGACGTCGAGCGCGGAGCCGTGCGCAGCGTTGCGGTGGGCACCTTCGACGGTGTGCACCTGGGGCATCGCGAGGTCATCGCCGGCTCCGACAGCGTGCTCACGTTCGAGCCCCATCCCGTGTCTGTGGTCTCACCGCAGCACACCCCCAAGCTGCTGACCACGCTCGAGCGCAAGGCCGAGCTGCTCGCCTCGCTGGGCGTACGCGAGCTGATCGTGATCCCGTTCGACGCCGAGTTCGCGCAGCGCTCCGCCGGCGAGTTCATCGACGATGTGCTCGTCGGTGCGCTCGGCGCAACGCAGGTCGCGATCGGCGAGAACTTCCGCTTCGGCCACAGGGCGCAGGGCGACTCCTCCCTATTGGCCGCCGACGATCGCTTTCTCACGATCGTGCACCCACTGCTTGAAATCGACGGTGCGGTCGTCTCCTCGAGCCACATCCGTGGGCTCGTGCTCGCCGGCGAGATGGTGGAGGCCAACAGGCTGCTGGGTGACAGCTTCCAGCTACGGGGAGAGGTCGTCCACGGCGATCAGCGCGGGCGCGAACTGGGCTTTCCAACCGCCAACCTGGTGCCGGATGAGACCCTCGCGTGCCCCGGACATGGCGTGTATGCGTGCGTGGCCGAAGGCGACGCGCTCACCACTCGCGCGGCAGCCGTCAGTATCGGTGTGCGCCCCACGTTCAACACCGGTCGTGGCGAGCTGATCGAGGCCTTCATCCTGGACTTCGACGGAGACCTGTACGGCGGTGAGTTGCGCCTGCGGTTCGTCGAGCGCCTGCGCGGCGAGCGGCGCTTCGCCGACGCCGACGCGCTGGTCGAGCAGATGCACCGCGATGTGCAGCAAACACGCGAGATCACCGGGCTGTAGCGCCGGTGTCTGCTACCGTGCCTCGGCCATGCCAGTAATGACATCAGAGCGTAAGCGCGAGATCGCAGCCAAGTTCGGCTCGAGCGAGAAGGACATGGGTAACACCAAGGTCCAGATCGCGCTGCTCACCGAGCGCATCAACCACCTGACCGAGCATCTGCGCGCTCAGGACAAGGATCACAGCTCGCGCCGCGGCCTGTTGATGCTCGTCGGACGCCGCCGGCGCTTTCTTGCCTACCTGCAGCGTCACGACCTCGAGGGCTACCGCGCCCTCATCAAAGAGCTGGGCCTCCGTAGGTAAGACCGCCGTGGGCGTGCCGTGTCTGTAATCGCCCCGGGTACGCAGGCCCCGAGCTTCAAGCTCGCCCGTGCTGACGGCGAGAGCTTCACCGAGCAGGATCTGCAGGGCCGCACCAGCGTGCTCGTCTTCTACCCGTTCGCGTTCAGCCCCGTGTGTACCGATCAGCTGCAGCTCTACGAGGATGTGCGCGGCGAGCTCGAGGGGCGTGGCGATGCTCTGTACGGCGTCTCCTGCGATTCCACCTGGTCACAGGGCGCGTTCAAGGAGAAGCTCGCTGTCGGCAGCGAGCAGCTCTCAGACTTCGAGCCGAAGGGCGCCACGTGCGCTGCCTTTGGCGTTCTGCACCCGGGCGGTTTCGCCCAGCGCGCCCTGGTCATCACCGGCCCCGACGGGGTCGTGCGCTGGAGCTACGAAGCGGACTCGCCGGGCGATCTGCCCAGTGTCGAGCTGCTGCGCGAGGGTCTCGCGGCAGCCGGCGTCTAGCGCTGCCGCGCTCGTCGGTCCGCTAAGCTCCGTCCGTTCGGGAAAAGAGAAAATGAAACGGACCGCCGACCGACGGGCGGAACATGAAAGGCAGTGAATATGAGTAGTGACGCCGTTACACGGGTTTCCGTGGAGATTGCCGGCAGCGAGATCTCGTTTGAGACCGGCAGGATGGCCAAGCAGGCCTCCGGCGCAGTGGTCGTCCGCCAGGGCGACACGATGGTTCTTTGTACCGCCGTCGCCGGCAGCCTCCGCGACGTCGACTTCCTGCCGCTGACGGTGGATGTCGAGGAGCGCATGTACGCCACAGGGAAAATCCCGGGCTCGTTCTTCAAGCGTGAGGGTCGCCCCGGTGAGAAGGGCACGCTTACCGCGCGCATGATCGACCGCCCGATTCGTCCGCTGTTCCCGAAGGAATGGCGCTATGACACGCAGCTGGTGGCGATCCCGCTTTCGATCGACCACGTCCACCCTTATGACATCCTCGCGATGAACGGTGCCTCCGCGGCGTTGATGGTCTCCGACATCCCGCTGCCCACGCCCGTGGGTGCTGTGCGGATCGGCAAGATCGACGGCAACTTCGTCGTCAACCCGCAGGAGCCCGACCTGCTCGCGGACGCCGAGAGCCCATCGGACCTCGACCTGATCGTCGCCGGCACCGAGGAGGCCATCCTGATGGTCGAGGCGGGCGCCAACGAGATCCCCGAGGCGGAGATCCTCGACGCGCTCGACATCGCCCACGCGGCGATCAAGAAGATCTGTGCGCTGCAGCGCGACCTCGCCGCCAAAGTCGGCAAGGAGAAGAAAACCTTCGAGGCGATAAAGGTCGACCCGGCTGTGCTCGACGCAATCCGCGGCTCGCACGGCTCGGCTCTCGAGGATGCAACTCAGGTCGAGGACAAGCTCGAGCGCCAGGACGCCACCAAGGCCGTCGAGGCGGCGATCCTCGAACAGCATGCGCCGTCCGCCGGCGAGGGTGCCTCTGAGGAGCAGCTCGTCGCAGCCAAGGAGCGTCGCGCAGCGGTGCAGATGGCGTTCGACAAGCTCGAGAAGTCGATCATCCGCGAGCGCATCGCCGTGCACAAGAAGCGTCCGGACGGTCGTGGCGAGAACGAGATCCGCGACATCACGATCGAGGTCGGCGTGCTGCCGCGCGCACACGGCTCGGCGCTGTTCACACGTGGGCAGACGCAGGCACTGAGCGTTGTCGCGATGGGCACGCTCAAGGAGGAGATGCGCCTCGACACGCTGGGCCTGGAGACCAAAAAGTACTACTGGCACCACTACAACTTCCCGCCGTTCTCGGTCGGGGAGGCAGGTCGTATGGGTGGCGTCAAGCGCCGCGACATCGGTCACGGTGCGCTCGCCGAGCGGGCGCTCGCGCCGATGATTCCCTCGATCGAGGAGTTCCCCTACTCGATCCGCGTGGTCTCGGACATCCTCGAGTCAAACGGCTCCTCCTCGATGGCCTCGGTGTGCGGCTCCTCGCTGTCGCTGATGGACGCCGGAGTGCCGATCAAGCGCCCTGTCGCGGGTATCGCGATGGGCCTGATCAAGGAGGGCGATGACTACATCGTCCTCACCGACATCGCCGGCGTCGAGGATCACCTCGGCGACATGGACTTCAAGGTCGCCGGCACCGAGCGTGGCATCACCGCGCTACAGATGGACATCAAGATCACGGGCGTCACCTTCGACATCCTGCGCGACGCGCTCGCGCAGGCCAAAGAGGCGCGCACGTTCATCCTCGGCAAGATGGCCGACACGATCCAGGGCCCGCGCGAGCAGCTCTCGCAGTTCGCGCCGCGTATCCAGACGATCCAGATCGACCCCTCCCAGATCGGCCTTTTGATCGGCAAGGGCGGCGAAACGATCCGTGGCCTGGCCGAGGAGTTCGAGTCCCAGATCGACGTCAACGACGACGGTCAGGTGCTGATCTACTCAGCCAACGGCGATCTCGGCGACGCGCTCGTGGAGCGGATCAGGATGATGATGAAGGAGGTCGAGGTCGGCGACGAATACGACGGCAAGGTCGTCAAGACCACCACCTTCGGTGCCTTCATCGAGCTCGCCAAGGGCACCGACGGGTTGCTGCACATCTCCAACGTCTCGCCCGGACAGCGCGTCGACAGCGTCGAGGACGTGCTCAACAAGGGCGATGAGGTGAAAGTGCGTGTGGTCGAGGTCGACCGCGAGCGTGGCCGTATCGGCCTACGCCTCGCCGAGGACCCCGACATCGCCGGCAAGACCGTCGAGGAGCTCGCCGGCGTCGGGACTGGCGGCGGCGGCGGAGGCGGCGGCGGACGTCCCTCGCGTGAGGGTGGCTCGCGTAACGGTCGCTCCGATCGTGGCGGCTCACGCCGCGACAGCGAGCGCGGCTCCGGGCGCCCACGCCACGGTCGCGACTAGTAGCAGAGCCGCCAAGCGTGAGTCCCGAGCACCGGATAACCACGCTTGATAACGGCGTAAGGGTTGTCACCGAGCGCGTGCCAGGCGTGCGCTCGGTGGCGCTCGGCTTTTGGATCGCCACCGGCTCGGTCTCCGAGCACGAGCGCGAGGCCGGCATCTCGCATCTGCTCGAGCACATGCTCTTCCGTGGCACCGAGCGCTACGAGTCGCAGGAGATCGACCAGATCTTCGATGCGATGGGCGCGGAGATCAACGCGGGCACCGACAAGGAAGCCACCTCGCTGTACACGCGCGTGCTCGACCGCCATCTCGAGCACGCCTTCGATGTGATGAGCGACATGGTCTGGAACCCACGCTTCGGTGAGCTCGACGCTGAGCGGGAGGTCGTGCTGGAGGAGATCGCAATGTATGAAGACGATCCCCAGGATCGTGTCTTCGACGTGCTCGGCAAAGCGATCTTCGGCGCGCATCCCCTCGGTCGCCCGGTGATCGGCACCGCCGATGTGATTCGCGAGGTCACGCGCGAGCAGCTCGCGGACTTTCATGCGAAGCGCTATCTACCCGGTAGCGTCGTGATCGCCGCCGCCGGCTCACTCGAGCACGATGCGCTCGTTGAGATGGCAAGCCAGCACGCACCCAGCGCGGTTGAGCATGCGAACGCAAACGGGCATGCGCATGCCCAGGCAAGCGCGCCCGCGGGTGGTGGCGACTCGCCCGACACCGCGAGCGAGGCGAGCGCTGCGCCCGACTTCCGCCGCCGCTCGCGTTTTCTGCAAAAAGACACCGAGCAGTACCACGTGTGCCTGGGTGGGGCCGGGATCGCACGTGACGACGAGCGCCGCTTCGCGCTGCGGGTGCTGGAGGGGATCCTCGGTGGAACCTCATCCTCGCGCCTGTTCCAGGAGATTCGCGAGCGCCGGGGCCTTGCCTACTCGGTGTTCTGCTTCTCGAGCCTTTATGCCCATACCGGCGACGTGGGGCTGTATGTGGGCACACGACCCGACAACCTCAGGGAGGCGCTCGCTGTCGTCGCCGGCGAGCTCGCCCGCTGCGTGGAGGATCCAGCCAGCGAGGAGGAGCTCGTGCGCTCGCGCGAGAACCTCAAGGGACGGGTGGTGCTCGGCATGGAGTCCACCGGGGCGCGCATGAGCCGCCTCGGCGCATCGGTGCTGAACGACCTGCCGATCCTGTCAGTCAACGAGATGATCGAGCGGATCGACTCCGTCGAGATCGACGATGTGCGAGCGCTCGCGGCCGAGCTGTTTCCGCCGAGCCAGCTCTCCGCGGCAGGTGTCGGACCACAGGAGGCGGAGTTCCTCGCGGCGATCGAGCCGCTCGGTGCGCAGTCCAGCGAGCATGCGCCGGCTGGCACGGTGGGGGAGTCCTGATGATCAAGGTGGCTGTGGCAGGTGCCGCCGGGCGTATGGGCCAGACGGTCTGCGACGCGGTGCTCGGGGCCGACGACATGGAGCTCGTCGGGCGTGCCGATCCGCTGCTGGGCACAGCGCTCGCCGACGTCCTCGATCAAGCCGAGGTGCTCGTCGACTTCACCACCCCCGAAACGGCACTCGGGAACGCGCTCGCATGCGTGCGCGCCGGCGTTCACGTCGTGATCGGTACCACCGGCTTTGATCCCGCGCCGCTGGTGGCAGAGCTGAGAGCCAGTGGCGAGTCCGGGCAAACGCGACCGCACGCGAACGTCCTGATCGCCCCCAACTTCGCGATCGGCGCCGTGCTGATGATGCGCTTCGCCGCCGAGGCCGCGCAGCACATGCAGAAGGCCGAGATCATCGAGCTGCACCACGACGCCAAGCTCGATGCGCCCAGCGGCACCGCCAAAAGAACCGCCGAGCTGATGGCGCAGGCGAGCGGGCACGGAGAGCCGCCGATCCACTCGGTGCGCCTGCCCGGGCTGGTAGCCCACCAGGAGGTGATCCTCGGCGATCTCGGCCAGACGTTGACGATCCGCCACGACACGATCAACCGCGAGTCGTTCATGCCGGGGGTGCTGCTCGCCGTGCGCCGCGTGGGTACGCTGAGCGAGTCCCCGCTCGTGGGGTTGGAGAGCCTGCTCTTCTGAGCCGCGCGCGCATGGAATACTGAAAGACATGGACCTCGGCACAATCCTCACCGCGATCGTCACGCCCTTCGACGAGCAGGGCTCGGTCAACGAGAACTCCTTCGTCGCGCTCATGCACCATCTGGCCGAGAACGGGTCCGATGGGTTCGTGGTCGCGGCGACCACCGGTGAGGCCGCGACCCTCACCGACGACGAGCAGCTCGACCTGATCGCGCTGGCCGTCTCCGAGTGCCCGCCAGGCAAGACGATCGTCGCCGGCACCGGCACCAACGACACTCGCCACGCCGTGTACCTCACCGAACGCGCCACCGCGCTGGGGGCCGACGCACAGATCTCCGTCACGCCCTACTACAACCGGCCGAGCCCGCTTGGGCTCAAGCGCCACTACGAAGCGATCGCCGCCGCCACCGACAAGCCGGTCCTGCTCTACAACATCCCCGGCCGAACCGGCACCAACATCGGCCCCGAGCTGCTCGCCGAGCTTGCGCAGATCGAGCACATCGATGGCGTCAAGCAGGCCAACCCCGAGGAGCTGCAGCTGATCGACGGGCTCGCCGTGTACGCGGGCGACGACACCTCGTTTGCGCCCACACTCGATATGGGTGGCGCCGGCGGCGTGTGCGTCTCCAGCCACATCGTCGGTAACGAGATGCGCCGCATGGTCGACGAGCCCGAGCACCGCGCCGAGATCGACGCGTCGCTGCAGGACGTCTATGAGACGCTGTTCCTTGCCCCGAGCCCCACCTGCACGAAGGCTGCGCTGAACCTGCTTGGTCATAACGTCGGCGGCGTGCGCCTGCCGATGGTCGAGGCCACTCCCGACGAGCTGGAAGCCGTACGGGCGATGCTCGAACGCCACGGCCTGCTCGCGAGCCTGCACGCGTGAGCTCATCGTTGCGCGTCCTGCCCCTCGGCGGGCTGGGAGAGATAGGCAAGAACATGACCGTCGTCGAGTACGACGGCCGCATCGTCGTGGTGGACGTCGGCTTGCGTTTTCCAACGCCGGAGATGGTCGGCATCGACCTCGTGCTGCCGGACTTCTCCTATCTCCGTGAGCGCGCCGGGGACATCGAGGCGATCGTTGTCACCCACGGCCACGAGGATCACCTGGGGGCGCTGCCCTGGGTGCTGCGCGAGCTCGGCCGGCAGAGGATGCCGCCTGTCTATGGGGGCGCGCTGACCGTCGCGATGGCGCGATCCAAGCTCGACGAGCACAAGCTGCGCGACGTCGAGATCAACGAGGTCGATCCGGGAGAGAGCTTCGAGCTCGGGCCGTTCTCGCTGGAGCTCGTGCACATGACCCATTCGATCCCCGACTCGAGCGCCGTTGCACTCGGCACCGACCTCGGCACGGTGCTGATCACAGGCGACTACAAGTTCGACCAGACGCCCGTCGACGGGCCACCCGCGGACGTCTCGCGCCTGGCCGAGCTCGGCCGCGAAGGCGTGCTGTTGCTGTGTGGCGACTCGACGAACGTCGACCGCCCGGGCTTCTCACCATCTGAGTCCGTTGTCGGCCCTCACCTCGAGGAGGTGTTCGCGCGCTGCGATGGACGGATCGTGGTGACGAGCTTCGCCTCCAACATCCACCGCGTGCAGCAGGTCGTCGACGCCGCTTATGCGCTTGACCGCAAGGTCGCGCTGGTGGGACGCTCGATGCGCAAGAACGTCGGCATCGGCCGTACGCTCGGTCACATCGAGATCCCCGATGGGATGCTCGTCGGCCCGCGTGAGATCGGTGACTTCCCCGATGAGCGCGTGGTGATCATCTCGACGGGCTCCCAGGGCGAGCCGCTCTCGGCGCTGCGCAGAATGGCCTACCGCGACCATCCCCAGGTCGAGCTGAAGTCCGGCGACACGGTCGTGTTCTCGGCCACACCCGTCCCGGGAAACGAGCGCGCGGTGAACGAGACGATCGACCGCCTCTACCACATCGGCTGTGACGTGATCACGCCACGCGAGGCACCCGTTCACGCCTCCGGTCACGGCTACGCGGAGGAGGTCAAGCTGATGCTGAACCTCGTCAAGCCGCGGTATGTGATGCCCTTCCACGGCGACTTCAAGCGGCTGCGCCTGCATGCCCAGCTCGCCGAGGCGGTGGGTGTGCCACCGCGCGACATCTTCCAAGGCGACAACGGCCTGCCGCTGGACATCGACGAGCGCGGCGCACGCTTCGGCTCGCGCGAGCAGGCGGGCATGATCTTCGTCGACGGCGTGGAGATCGGCGAGCTGGCAGACGCGGCGCTGCGGGATCGGCGCATGCTCTCCGCCGACGGGATATTCATCGTCGTCGTCACGATCGCCGAGCAGGACGGCAGCTCGGTCGCCGACCCCGAGGTCATCTTCCGCGGCGTGCCGTTCCTCGATGAGGCCGACGAGCTCGTCGAGGAGATTCGCTCGACAGTCGAGCAGTCGCTCAGCCGTGCCGCTGGTGAGGAAATTCGCGAGGTCGACCTCCTGCAGCAGGTGCTGCACGACGATCTGGCGAAGCTGGTCTATGACCGTCTCAAGCGACGCCCAATGGTCCTGCCGGTCGTCGTCGAGGTCTAGAGCGTCGTATGCCGGCGCGCTACTGCGTCCTCGATCGCTCGTGTGCGGAGCACACTTCGCTCTCTGCGTCCTTGAATCGCTTGGCCTACGAAGCTCTAGACG
Organism: uncultured Solirubrobacteraceae bacterium; assembly: GCA_963752865.1. Lineage (GTDB taxonomy): Bacteria > Actinomycetota > Thermoleophilia > Solirubrobacterales > Solirubrobacteraceae > Palsa-744. The sequence goes on along the minus strand of CAVVZU010000002.1, from coordinate 2,374,105 downwards.
GCTGAAGTCGGTTCGACGGTCACCACGGCCTGATTGGCCGTTGGCTGCTCAGAGGTATCCAGGGCGGGCAGCCGCACCACGAAGCGAGCGCCGGTGGTGCCCGGCAGGTGCTCGTTATCCCGTTGCTCGAGGGTGACGCTGCCGCCATGGGAGACGGCCACCGCCTGCACGATCGCGAGGCCGAGGCCGAAGGAGCCGCCGCGGTCACCCGAACCGCGCACAAACCGCTCAAACAGGTTGGACGCGAGCTGGGGTGGCACACCCGGGCCGTTGTCCTCGACCACCAACTCGACCGTGCCGGTGGCGGTTGTGGCTGTGGAGACGTGGATCGCCGTCCCCGGCGGCGTGTGGCGTAGCGCATTCTCCAGCAGGTTGATCGTCAGGCGATGCAGCTCATCGCTCGAGCCCATCACCATCGCTGGGTGGATGTCGAGCGAGATGTCGTGCTCGCCGCTCACCGAGCCGAGCTCGCCGGCGGCCTCGACGACGATCTGGGCAAGGTCGCATGGCGCCCGTGAGACCACCCGCGCGGCGTCGGTGCGAGCAAGCAGCAACAGGTCACCGACGAGGCGGCGCATCCGCTGCGAGGAGCGCAGCGCCGATTTCGCAGCCTCGCCCTGGTCGCCGTCCAGCGATTCGGCCAGCAGCTCCAGATTGGCGAGCACGCTGGTCAGCGGCGTGCGCAGCTCATGCGAGGCGTCCGCCACGAACTGGCGCTGGCGGACGAGCATCGACTCGGTCTCCCCACGCGCGGCGTCGAGCTCGCGCAACATGCCCTCGAGCGTGCGCGCGAGCTCCGCGACCTCGTCGTCGGCCTGCGATTGCGGTACGCCGCCGGAGGGGTCCCGGGTCCGCGTGATCTCCGCGGCGGTGGAGGTGAGTAGCGCGATTGGCGCCATTGCCCGGCGGGCGATCGCCATGCCGGCGAACAGCGCGAACAGGCTGCCCGCCAACACGCCCAGCACGAGGAACAGCTCCACGCGCTTGACCGTTGCCTCCGTGTCGGACACGCGGTGGCCGTACTCGATGATCACCTCGCCGTGTCGCGCGCCGCCTTCGATCAGGTGCACCACCGCCGCACGGCTCACCACGCGGTAGCCGTTGACCGTCCGCTCGGTCGCGCTCGGAGGCCCGAACTGCGGCAGGTTTGCGGGTGACTGGTCGATGACGGTGCCGTCGAGCGTCAGGATCCTGATCCCGGCGTGATCTTCCGTGCTGGCAAAGTCGCTGAGCTGCGGCACGATTTTCAGCGGGTACACCGTGATATCAAGCGTCGTGACCAGCTGTTCGGCGGTGTCTTCGACCTGCCGATTGAAGTCCGAGCGCAGGCGCTCGACCGTCAGCGAGCCGATCGCCAGCGCGAATGCGCACAGGATCACGAATGTCAGCAATGCCGAGACGCCGGCCAGGCGCACCCTGATCGGCAGTCGGTCGAAGCTGGCGGACAGGCGCGTGCTTGCGCGCTTCAGCCCGACGGGAAGGGGAAGCTCAAACGCGTGGGCCTTGTCAGGCGCGGAGGACGTAGCCGGCTCCCCTGATGGTGTGCAGGAGGCGGGGCTCGCCGTCGGCCTCCAGCTTGCGCCGCAGGTTGGAAACGAACACCTCGATCGTGTTCGTGGTGGAGAATGGGTCATAGCCCCAGACCTCATCGAGCAGGCGCTGGCGTGAGATGACGATGCGCTCGTTGCGCATCAGGTACTCGAGCAGCTCGAACTCGCGCTGGGTCAGCTCGATCGTGCGCGCCCCGCGGGCGACCTCGTGCGTGTCGGCGTTCAGGGACAGGTCACCCACGCGTAGCGGCGCTGAGCCGCGGGGCGGGCGCCGCCGCAAGAGCGCGCGCATGCGCGCCAGCAGCTCCTGGCGCTCGAACGGCTTGACGAGATAGTCATCAGCGCCGGCATCCAGCCCCTCGACGCGCGACTCCAGCGCGTCACGGGCGGTCAGGATCAGAATCGGGATGTCATCGCCGGCGCGCAGCTCGCGCGCTACCTCAACGCCGTCGAGACCCGGCAGGCCGAGGTCGAGGATCACCAGGTCGGGGGCGAACGCGTGGCCCTGCTCGAGCGCGGCGTGGCCATCGGCGGCGGTCCTTACCTCATATCCCTCCATGCGCAGGGAACGCTGGAGTGCCTGGGCGATGTCCTCGTCGTCCTCGACGACGAGGACGCGGGGTGCGCGTGCGAAGTCGTTCATCGTCTTTATGTAAGTGGCAGCGTGTAAAGCGATGGTAAGGCTACGGGGGAGGTTCTGGCGCTCTGGTGTCGAAGTTGCGCTGGATGGCTAGTACTCGTAGCCCCAAGGGCACAGGCAAGCGAGCGCCCAAACGGGCGCCTGCCGCACGACGCAGCGCGCCCAAACGCACGCGCGCGCGGCGCGGCCGGCAACGACAACTGCCAGGCCTGCACTCACTGTTGCCGGCAGGACTGCCGCGCATGCCGGTGCTCGAGCAGCGTCAGCGCGACGTGCTCGGTCTCGCGCTTGTGGCGTGCGGGGTGTTCATGGGCTTCGTCCTATACGGCGGCTGGAATGGCGGTCGCGCCGGTCACGGCGTGGCCGTCGCGCTCGGCTGGACACTCGGCCGCGCGCGTGTGCTGACCCCGGTCGCGATCGGCGTCGGTGGTGCTGCGCTGCTGCTGCGACCGGTGCTGCCCGCGCTGCGTCCGCTGCGTACAGGTGCGCTCTGCGTGTTTGGCGCTGTCACGCTCGCGCTGGCCGCTGGGATGCTCGGGCTGAGCTCGGGCTCGCCGCAGGGCTCACGGGTGTGGAGCAGCGCTCACCTGCAGACACACGGCGGCATCGCCGGTCAGGCACTTTACGAGCTGACCCACAAGCTCGTGCAGAGCGTCGGCGTCGACATCCTCGCGATCTTCCTGCTGATCACCGGCGTGATCCTCCTCACCGGCGCCTCGATCGCGAGCGTCATTCGCGCGACGGGCAACGGGCTGGTCGACTCCACTCGGATGGTGCGCGCGCTGGGTGAGCGCCGCGCCGATGAGCGCGGCGAGACGCGAGCGCGGCCAGGAGCCCGCGTGCTGGACGAGGAGGCATCGTTCGATCACATGCAGCCCCCCGAGCCCGCGCCGGAGGAGCTGATCGTGCGCGCCACACACGTCGAGGCGCCGCCGCGCGACTGGCGTGAAGAGGATCTCGCCGATGAGGAGACGCCGGCGGCGGCTCTGGCCGAGGATGGCGAGCAGGATGTCGAGCCCGAGCACGATGAACAGCCGGAGGAAGAGGAGATCGCCGGCGTGGCTCAAGCCGATGCCGATGGTCTCGGGCCGGAGCACTTGACGCCGCAGGGCCGCTTGCGCGGCTCGGTGACCGACGACCCCGACTATGTGTGGGAGCTACCGGACGCGGGCAGGCTGCTCAGCCGCTCGAGCGCTGAGCACCTCCGCCCCGACACCGCTGGGCAGGAGCGCACGGCCACCCACCTGGTGGAGGCTCTGGGGCACTTCGGCGTGGAGGCAAAGGTGATCGGCACGGTCGCTGGACCACACATCACCCGCTATGAGCTGCGTCTGGCGCCCGGCACGAAGGTCGCCAAGGTGGCGCAGCTGAAGGACGACCTCGCCTACGCGCTCGCCGCCACCGACATCCGCATTCTCGCGCCGATCCCCGGCAAGCAGGCTGTCGGCGTGGAGGTGCCAAACGCCAAGCGGCGCATCGTCAAGCTCGGCGATGTCTTCCAGGCCCCGCCGGCGGACTGGTCACCGCTCACCGTGTGGCTCGGCAAGGACGTTGCCGGCAAGGCGATCGGCGCGGACCTCGCGAAGATGCCGCACATCCTCGTCGCCGGCACCACCGGCGCCGGCAAGTCGGGTGCGATCAACGCGATGCTCTCCAGTGTGCTGCTGCGCGCCACACCGCACGAGGTGCGCCTTGTGCTCGTGGATCCCAAGCAGGTGGAGCTCAACCACTATGAGTCGATCCCGCATCTGCTCACGCCCGTGATCACCAGCCCGCGTATGGCTGCCAACGCGCTGCAGAACCTCGTCAAGGAGATGGAGCAGCGCTACGGGATCATGTCGCTTGCGCGCACGCGCAGTCTGATCGAGCTGAACAAGGCCCGCGCCAAGCGCGACGAAGCGCCGCTGCCCTACATCCTGTGCGTTATCGACGAGCTCGCGGACCTGATGATGGTCGCCCCCGCGGACGTGGAGGACTCGATCATCCGCCTTGCGCAGAAGGCACGCGCCGTTGGCATTCACCTGGTGCTCGCCACGCAAAGCCCGCGCGTGGACGTGATCACGGGGATGATCAAGGCGAATGTGCCCTCGCGTATCGCCTTCGCGGTGTCCTCGCAAACGGACTCGCGCGTGATCCTCGACCAGAACGGCGCCGAGTCGCTGCTCGGGCAGGGCGACATGCTGTTCAGTCCCGTCGGCTCCTCGCGCCTGCAGCGTATCCAGGGCGCATACATAGACGAGGCACAGATCGCCAAGCTGACCGATATGTGGCGCCGCCAGGGCGAGCCCGAACTGCGCGAAGAGCTGCTCGAGGAGGTTGAGCCCGAGGTGCCAGAGGGCGCACCGGACGAGTTCGACCCGGATGAGGACCCGCTGCTAACCGACGCGATCCGACTCGTCGCCGAAATGCAAACCGCGTCCACCTCGATGCTCCAGCGTCGCCTGCGCCTGGGCTACACGCGTGCGGGTCGCATGATCGACATGCTCGAGCGTCGCGGCGTGATCTCCGGCTACGAAGGCTCCAAGCCGCGCCAGGTGCTGGTCACCGAGGCTGACCTGCCGCGTGTGCTTGCGGGACTCGAATCGCGAGCCACCGAGTCGGCAACCGCCGTCAACGACTAGCCTCTTGGCTTGAAATGCCGGAGATCGGAGCAACGCTACGCGAGGCGCGTATGCGGGCACGCATCGACGTGTCGGAGATCGAGGCCCAGACGAAGATCCGGGCCAAGTATCTGCGGGCGCTCGAGAACGAAGAGTGGGGGCTGCTGCCGGGCCCGACTTTCGTGAAGAGCTTCCTGCGAACCTATGCCCAAGCGCTGGGCTTGGACGGCAAGGCGATGGTGGAGGAATACCGCCTGCAGCACGAGCATCCCAGCGAGGCGATGCTCGAGCCGATCGTCTCAACGCCACAGAGCAGGCGGGCACCGACGCGGACGGGACGCGGTGGGCGTACTGCGGGCAACACAGGCCCGTCACGCACCTACATGGCCACGGTGGGCGTCATCGGCGTGATCATCGTCGCGCTGATCGTGCTGCTCATCACCGGAGGCAAATCCTCCAACAACCCCAGCGGCACCTCCAGCACCGCCACAACGCACAGCGCCACCACACAATCCAAGCACCACACAAGTGGGGCGTCCACACACCATCGCGTCGTCTCCACATCGGCGCTCGTGGCGCTGTCGCTGACGCCAACTGCTCCGGTGTACGTGTGTCTGATCGGCGATGACGGGCACAAGCTGATCCCCGGTGTCGAACTGCAACCCGGCGCAAGCACCCCCATCTTCCACGCCAAGCGCTTCGAGATCACGCTCGGCAACAGCTCGGTGAAGATGTATGTCGACGGCACACCGCGCGTCGTGGCGCCCTCCAGCCAGGCAATTGGCTATTCGATCACAAAGGCATACGGTCGCCGGCCGCTGACGGCCGGGCAGATGCCAACCTGCACGTGAGCGCGCGCGCCGGCATAGTCGTCACCGGCACCGAGGTGCTCACCGGCAGGGTCAGCGATCGCAACGGCCCGTGGCTGGCGGAGCGTCTGCGTGAGTTGGGGGTCGACCTCGCCTACACGACGATCGTCGGCGATCGACCGGAGGACATGCGCGCGGCGCTCGAGTTCATGGCCGCGCACGACCTGGATGTGATCATCACCAGCGGCGGGCTGGGGCCGACCGCCGACGACATGACCGCCGCTGTGGTCGGCGCCTTCCAACGACGCGAGATGGTGCTCGACGAGGCCCTCTCCGGGCGAATCGGGCAGATCGTGGCGCCGCTGATGAAACGCTGGCCGAACATCGACCCCGAGGCGATCGCCGCCGCCAACCGCAAGCAGGCGACGATCCCCCGCGGCGCGAGCATCCTCGAGCCGGTTGGAACAGCGCCGGGGCTCGTCGTCGCGCCGCTGGACTCAGCAGCGGCGCGGGCGCCGACCGTCGTCGTACTGCCCGGTCCGCCGCGCGAGCTACAGCCGATGTGGAAGCAGGCGCTGGAGACGGAGGCCCTCCGCGCGGCGCTGGCGGGCGCGACCGTTTATCGCCAGCACACGCTGCGCCTGTTCGGCATGCCGGAGTCGGAGATCGCAGAGACACTGCGCGCGGCCGAGCGCGAGGGGATCGAGCTCTCGAGGCTCGAGGTCACAACGTGCCTGAAACGCGGCGAGGTCGAGGTCGTGACCCGCTACGAGCCCGACGCGCAGGACGTCTACGACGCGTTCGTGGAGTTGGTGGGCACACGCCACGCCGACACGCTGTTCTCGCGCGATGGCAGCACCGTCGACGAGCAGGTGGCGGCGCTTTTGACCGGATCCCACACACCCGACGGTTTCACGCCCGCGCGTACGATCGCCACGGCCGAGTCGTGCACCGGGGGCCTCTTGGCCGCGCGGCTGACCGAACGGCCCGGCTCCTCCGCGTACTTCCTTGGCGCGATCGTCGCCTACTCGAACGAGGTGAAGATTGCTCGCGCGGGTGTGCCGCGCGAGCTGATGGAGACGCACGGGGCCGTCTCGGCGGAGGTCGCACGCGCATTGGCGGATGGGGCCAGGAAGGAACTTGGCGCGGATGTCGGTGTGGGCATCACAGGCGTGGCTGGGCCAGGTGGCGGCACCGAGGAGAAGCCTGTCGGTCTCGTGTGGTTGAGCGTCACGACGGCGGGCATGGATCCAATCACCCGCTCGATCAACCTTCCCGGTGGCCGGGCCGACGTGCGCGAGCGTGCGACGACGATCGCAATGCACCTCGTGCGCCGCGCGATCAGCGATCACGACTAGCATCGACTGCGGCTATGTCCCGTGGCGCTTCAGCCAGACTGTTCGTGGCGGTCGACCCACCTCTGCGCGTGCGCGAGGAACTAGCCGATTGGGCTCGCCGCGTGGCGGTGGAGGCACGCTCGCGCGGTGGCCTGCGGGTGCTGGCAGCGCCGTCGCTACACCTCACGCTGTGTTTTCTCGGCAGTCGTCCGGTGGGGGAGATCGACGCGCTGGCGGCGGCGATCGGCGACTTTGACGAGTACGCCTACGAGCTGTCTGTGGGGGCCCCGCTGTGGTTGCCGCCGCGGCGCCCCCGCGCGCTGGCGGTGGAGATCCACGACCGCGACGGCGAGCTCGCGCGTGTGCATGAGCGGGTAAACGGAGCGCTAGCGAATATCAGCGGCTGGCAGCCCGAGCGTCGCCGCTTCAGGCCTCACATCACGCTCATCCGCGTCGGCCGCGGTGCCTTCGGCACCGGTCGTCCGGGCTCGGCCCGGGCTCGCCGCGAGCAGCCACTGCCAGCCACGCCGTGGCTCTCATTCGTACCTGAGGCGATCGTCCTCTACCGCTCCTGGCTTGCCCCCGACGGTGCCAGCTACGAGGAGCTCGCGCGTAGCGAGCTCACCCCAGCCGCGCGCTGAGCAGCGGTCAGCCTTCTTCGCAGATGAAGCTCGAGCTGGTGCTCGAGGAGACTTCGCAGGTCTGTTCCTTGGAGCCGGGGAGGGGTTCTGTGGAGCAGAGCGCGCTGAGGCCTTCTTCGCATTCCCCTTCACCGGCTTCCGCTTCGGGTTCTGCGATGACGGGGCAGAGCAGGCTCTTGCCGTTATGCGAGCGTGTCGGGCTCGCACCGTCTTCGCACGCGGGTTCGGAGCCGTCCGCGCAGGAAAATGAGCCGTTCGCTTCCTTGACGGGGGTGCTCCCGTCTTCGCAGGAGGCCGGTTCGACCGCCGGGGCAGCTTCGCCGGGGGTCGTGGCGAGCGTGTGCTTACCGCGGTGCTTGCTCGCGTGGCGCGCTTTGCCCTTGCGCGATGCCTGCACGCACGCATGAGCGCCGTGCTTGGGCTTCGCGTGTGAGCAGGAGGGCTTGCGCGTCTGGGCGAGCGTCTGTGCGGGGCCGAGCAGCGCCGCCACGAGCACAGCCAGGAACACCACGAGCGTGAGTGTCGAGGCGAGGCGTCGAGTGGAGGGGATGGTCGGCAAGGAGAGGGGAGGTGGGCGGTGTGAACCTGGTTGGCTTATCGGCATCAGCTGGCACCGGCGCGAGCGCTCGCATCCTCGGTGGACGAAGGGGGCGATACGAACAACTGTTCCGTCCGCAGCGCTGTTTACCTTCTTCTCTCAATCTCGAACCGAGGAGTCAGACCATGCCCGTAACCGACCAGGAGAAGGCCGCCAAGGCGCGCGATGCCGCGCTTCAAGGGGCGCTCACGCAGATCGAGCGCGAGTTCGGCAAGGGCTCGGTCATGCGTATGGGCGACGAGGGCGCACAGGTGCGCTGCGACGCGATCCCGACAGGTGCCCTGTCGCTGGATCTCGCGCTGGGGATCGGCGGCGTTCCCCGCGGACGCATCGTCGAGGTCTTCGGCCCCGAGTCATCGGGCAAGACGACGATGATCTACCACGTACTCGCCGAGGCACAGAAACTCGGTGGCGTATGCGCGTTCATCGACGCCGAGCACGCGATGGACCCGCTATACGCGAAGGAGATCGGCGTCGACATCGACGAGCTGCTCGTCTCTCAGCCCGACTATGGCGAGCAGGCGCTCGAGATCGCCGACATGCTGGTGCGCTCGGGTGCGGTGGATGTGGTGGCGATCGACTCGGTCGCGGCGCTCACGCCACGGGTGGAGCTCGAGGGCCAGATGGGCGACCAGACCGTCGGTGCGCAGGCGCGCATGATGTCCCAGGCGATGCGCAAGCTCGCGGGCAACCTGAACCGCACGCAGACGCTTTGCATCCTCACCAACCAGATCCGCGAAAAGGTCGGTGTGATGTTCGGCTCGCCGGAGACCCAGCCGGGTGGGCGCGCGCTGAAGTTCTACGCTTCGCAGCGCCTTGACATCCGGCGTATCGAGACGCTCAAGGACGGCACGGAGGCGGTGGGTAACCGCGTGCGCGTGAAGGTCGTCAAGAACAAGGTTGCCGCCCCATTCCGTCAGGCCGAGTTCGACATCGAGTTCGGCAAGGGAATCTCCACGTCAGGCTGCCTGATCGACCTTGGGCTGGAGCACAACATCGTCTCGAAGTCCGGCTCGTTCTTCTCCTACGGCAATGACCGTCTCGGCCAGGGTCGTGGCAACGCCAAGGCTTATCTCGACGAGAACCCCGCGATGGCCAAGGAGATCGAAGACAAGATCTACAAGGCGCTGGGCCTGGGCAAGGATCTCGTCACGCCGATCGACCGTGACAAGGACGCCAAGCCACCGATCGTCAGCGAACCGGCGGTCGCCGCAGCATAGAGAGAGGGCGCTTGCCTGAGCTGGTCAGCGTCAGTGCAGCCCGGCGATGCGGGCGAAGGCGCCAGCTCGGGCACGGCCGACATCCACGAGCTCGTCCTCGTCAGGCCAACTCAGGTTGTCCTGAGTGAGCGCGTCTGCCAGATCGCGGGCCGCCCAGCCACCGCTTGCAGCTGTTTCGGGGACGACGGGCTCTGGTACGGCTTGCGCCTCGAATGCCGAGATCGCGCCACCCAACTGGAGCTCGTCAGCGTAGGGGTTGCTCGCGGGGAATTCGAGTGTGCTCGGCTCGGCAGTCGGCTGATGCGCGATGAACGCTGGTGCGCTGACCGTGTAGTCAGCCTGCTGGCTCTCGGTGGCGCCAGCCGGCTGGGCAGCGATGAACGCGGGCGCGCTGACCGTGTAGGGAGATGGCTCGCTCTCGGCGGCGAAAGACGGCTGCGTGCCAGCAGTAACCGGCGCGCCGACCGCGTAGCGGAACTGTCCGCTCTCATCGGTCACCCAGAAGGCCTCGCCGCCGCCGGTCGCCTCGTGCAGGATCGAGCGATCGTAGTGTTCGGCGATCCGCACCAGCGCCTCCATGTCAGCCACGTCGATCACCGACGTTCCAGCCGGCTGCGTGACGTGGCCAACTGGCACGATCATGTGGCCATAGCGCGCACGGATGCTGCTCGCCTCGTCACTCGGCTCTTTGCGCGTACGCAGGAACGCGAGCATCGCGATCAGGCCGGCGATCACGATCGCGATCCCGATCAGCGCGATCGAGCGCGCCGTCGCCACCGACAGTCGCGCGACCTTGAAGGAGAGAAACAGCGGCTGGTAGCCCTTCGATGGCACGGAGCCGCTGGCCGACGGGGTGAAGACGCTCGCCTTGGAGGCAGCTTTCGTGACAGAGATCGCGCTGCCTTCAAGGGTGGGCTTGACCTCCAGTTCACTCACTGAGAATTCGAGCGGCGGCGAGTAGGTGGTGCTCAACGGCAGGTGTTCCACATTGCCCGTGACGCTCACATGCGGGATGATCGTCAGCGTGTAGCTGCCAGTCACCTTCGTTGTCTTTTCCACGCTCTGGATCAGCGCATGGAGCGAGGCGAGGTTGAGTGTCGCCGAGACGCCGCCATCGTCGCCCTTGAAGTACGTGGTCGAACCCAGGGGGAACGTCGTGTTCCAGCCGCTCGTCGAGGTGAGGGTCGCAGACAGCGACGCCTTGCCGCTCAGCGAGTGCTTGGCGGCGCTCGCGAACGCATAGCCGAAGCGAAGGCTCACTTCGTTGAGTACGCGGGTGAAGAGCGGGTCGCCGGTCACCGCGACGTTGCCGGGATAGGTGGGGCCCGGGGTCGCGTCGGCTGAATAGGAGAATCGGCCGCTCTGCTTATAGGCCACCGGGACGGTGTGCAGCTTCGTCGACGGGCGCGTGAACGCGAGCATGGCAAGCATCACGAACGGGAGCAGCGCGACCAGCCCCAACGCGACAATCATCGTTACCGAGTCCGCGGCTGGCATTGGCGAGCGAATGTGCCCATGCTCGGGGCTTTGACCGGCACGCCTCTGCCTACGCCTGAGTCGGCGGCGGCGCACAAACACGCCGCCCATGAGCAGGAGCAGCGCTCCGGCCACAAGGATCCCGACGAGCGCGGGTGAGCGGATCGACTGCAAGGTCGCGCCCGCGCCCGGGATGTGAAACCAGAGGGCGCCGATCAGTTGGCTTGCGGCAGGATGTTCGAAGTCGACGAAGTCGTTGTTGTCACCCTTGAAGATGTAGCGGTTGCCGGCGCGCCCGATGATCCGGTGCAGCACGATCGTGTGCAGCTCTTTGTTGTGGTAGGCGACGACTTCACCGACGTGGTAGCTGCTCTGGCTGCGCACGACCGCCAGGTCACCCGTGTGGAAGTGAGGCTCCATGCTGACCCCGTGGGTGACGACGTAGGTCGTCGAGCCGCCAAGCGGGGCGGGGGCGAAGTAAAACCACATGAACCCCAGGACGATGACTCCCAGGGTTGTGACGAGAAGTTTTTTGAGCGGGTGGCGTCGCATGACTTGAGTTCGCTGGCGCCCATCCGTGGGGTAAATCGGCCAGAGGGCGGCCGGCTCGCCGGCCGCCCTCTGTACCTAGCGTCTTGCTTCTTTACGGTTCGATGATCGCTATACCTTCACTGACTGCGGAGATGCTGAGCTCGTTACCTTCTTCGACTACCGTTCTGCCTTCGTTGTTCTGTACACCTTTGGCAGCGAATTTGTTGGTCGAGTGTTCGGTTGCGTTCTTGTACGCGCCTTCGCCGCCCTTGAATTTGCAGACGACTTCGGTTTCTTCTTCGCTGAGTGCTGTGTATCCGGAGGACGGGCAGTCGATCCATTCTTCGGCTGCCGGCGTTTCTGCCTTGCTCAGCGCGACTGCGACATCGCTCGGTTTGAGCTTTTCTTTGTTCGTCAGAATGATGTGTGCTTCGGTGATGTATTCACCGTCGAGCGCCCACGTGTAGCTGACGCCCTTCTCGGTGTAACCGCTGACTGCGTTGGTTCCACCACCGGCGGCCTGCGCCGGAACGGTGTTGCTGGCCGTGAACGCGTACGCGCCCAGACCGATCACGCCTGCGAGCACGAATGCGCACAGGCCCGCTATGTTTCGCTTCCGGCTAGCGAACTTTCGCTTGCCAATACGCATTTTCACTTCGGGCCCCCTTTGGGATCAGTGGACACTCCTTGTGTCCGTCGCGAGGGCATCGGTGCTCTATTAGGCGCGCTTTAGGCATGTATCGTCCGTTGCACGCATTTCTGCAGCGCGTTTGGGCCGGTGCACGCCCGTTTGCGGCGGCGCAAACGCCGGTGGCGTATACGCTGTGGCGATGAAGCGCTACCACCTCACGACGTTCGGCTGTCAGATGAACGAGCACGACTCCGAGCGCATGAAGGGCATGCTCGAGTCGCTCGGCTACACGCAGGCGCCCGAGCGCGCGGAGGCCGACCTGATCCTGTTCAACACCTGCTCGATCCGTGAGACGGCGGATAGGCGCTTCATCTCGCATCTTGGCGAGGCCAAGCGCCTAAAGCGCGAAAAGCCGCAGAGAGTGGTGGGCGTGGGCGGCTGCTGGGCGCAGTCGCTCAAGGACGAGGTGTTCGAGCGCTTCCCGTTCGTGGATGTCGCGTTTGGGCCCGGCCAGGTGCACAAGCTGGCAGAGTTCCTCACGAGCGACTCGCTCACGGCACAGGGCTTCTTTGAGTTCGAGGGCTTCACCGGCCACCTGCCGGCGCATCGCGAGCGGGCGTTTCAGGGGTGGGTGCAGATCAGCGTGGGCTGCAACTGCGCGTGCTCCTACTGCATCGTTCCCTCCACACGCGGTCGCGAGGTCAGTCGTCCCGCCGGGGAGCTCGTGCGGGAGGTGCAGGCGATGGCCGCAGAGGGGGTCAAGGAGGTCACCCTGCTCGGGCAGAACGTCAACTCCTACGGTCGCGATCTGGCCGAGCGCACGAGCTTCGCGGAGCTGCTGGGCCTGATCGACGGGATCGACGGGATCGAGCGCATCCGCTACACGAGCCCGCACCCGAAGGACATGCGCGAAGACGTGATCCGTGCGCACGCGGAGCTTCAGAGCGTATGCGAGCACATCCACCTGCCGCTGCAGTCGGGCTCGAGCCGCATCCTCAAGGCGATGCGCCGCACGTATGACCGCAGGCGCTATCTCGAGCGCGTGGCGATGATCCGCGAGCACGTCCCCGACGCGGCACTGACCACGGACATCATCGTGGGCTTCCCGGGGGAGAGCGACACTGACTTCCGCGAAACGCTCGAAGTCGTCGAGGAGGTCGCCTACGACAGCGCGTTCACGTTCATCTTCTCGCCGCGACGCGGCACGGAGGCGGCCGACATCACCGACGGCGTCGTGCCGCACTCTGTGAAGGTGGAGCGCATGGAGGAACTGGTTGGGCTCGTGCAGCGCCAGGCACGTGAGCGCGCTCAGCGCTTTGTGGGGCGCACGCTCGAGGTACTGGTGGAAGGCGCCTCGCGCACCGACTCCGAGCGTCTGCGCGGCCGCACGCGCCATAACAAGGCGGTCAACTTCCTCGGGCTGGCGGCGCCGGGTGAGATGGCCGACGTGGAGATCGCGAGCGCCACCAGCCAGACGCTCGCCGGCGAGGAGCGTTTGCTCTCACGGGGTGCAGTCGGTCGATGAGGATCCGCGCCGCAGTGCTCGAGGAGTTCGCCAAGCCGCTCGTCGTTCAGGAGGTCGAGCTCGCGGAGCCCGGCCCAGGCGAGGTGCTCGTGCGATTGGTGGCATGTGGCGTCTGCCACACCGACATGTACACAGCCTCGGGGGTCGACCCGTCGGGCTATGCGCCCACTGTGCTCGGCCACGAGGGCGCGGGTGTGGTCGAGCGCGTGGGCGAGGGCGTCTCGCTGGTGCGCGAGGGCGACCACGTGGTGACGCTGTTCTCGCCCCAGTGCGGCGAGTGCGTGCACTGCGTGAGCCCGCTGACGAACCTCTGCCTGGCGATCCGCGAGCAGCAGAACCTCGGCTATCTACCAGACGGCAGCACCCGCCTCTCGCGCGACGGTGAGCCGCTGCGCCACTTCATGGGCACCTCGACGTTCGCCGAGTACACCGTCATGCCGGAGATCGCGCTTGCGCGGATCAATCGCGAGGCGCCGCTCGATCGGGCGTGCCTGTTCGCGTGCGGCCTCTCAACCGGGCTGGGAGCCGCGATGAGGACGGCGTCGGTCAGCGCTGGCTCGACGTGCGTGGTGTTCGGCGCGGGCATGGTGGGCCTCGGGGCGGTGGCGGGCTGCCGCCTGCAGGGCGCCGAGCGGGTCGTGTGCGTCGATCTCGCCCCCGAGCGCCTGGAGCTCGCCCGGGGCCAGGGGGCGACCGACGTGGTGATCGCAGGCGAGGACACCGTTGCTGAGATCCTCGAGATGACGGGCGGCTTTGGCGCCGACTACACCTTCGAGGCGACCGGCAACGTCGCGGTGATGCGCCAGGCAGTCGAAGCGGCACGCATGGGGTGGGGTCTGTGCACCGTCTGCGGCGTGGCCGGTCGCGGTGAGACGCTCGAGGTCGTGCCGCGCCTGTTGATCACCGGGCGGCGGGTATGCGGCTCATCGTTCGGCGGCCTGAAGGGCCGCGAGGACGTCCCCGCGCTGATCGAGCGCTACCTGGCAGGCGATATCGACGTCGACCCGTTCATCTCGCATCGCATAACACTCGCGGACGTCAATCGTGGCTTTGAGCTGATGGAGGCCCAGGACGGCATCCGCAGCGTGATCGAGCTGCTCAGCTCTGGGCCTGGGTCCGGCTGGCGAGCTGGTGGAGCTAGGCGAGCGCCGGTGAGGCACCGCCGCGGGGGTGACCGTCGACCCCGGAGCTGAGCGTGACGGACTGCTCACGCTCGGCCACACAGACACGGTTGCGTCCGGTGCGCTTGGCGCGATAGAGCGCCGCGTCGGCGACGGCGAACACGGCAGCGTAATTGAAACGCTCGTCGCGCTCGGAGGCCGCGACGCCGAGGCTCATCGTGACGGTGATTCCTTCGGCAACAGGGTCGGCGGCGACTCCCTCGCGCAGTCGCTCGGCCAGCTCGGCGGTTTGCTCGAGATCGGACCCGGGCACGAGGATCAGGAACTCCTCGCCGCCGAGCCGGTAGGCCAGATCGAATGCACGCAGCTGCTTGCGCAGCAGATACGCAACCTCCTTGAGCACCACGTCCCCGGTCGCGTGCCCGTGGGTGTCGTTGACCTGCTTGAAGCGGTCGAGATCGATGACGATCACGCCAACGGGCTCGCCGGTCACCGCCGACTGCTGCCCCAGCTCCTGGACGCGCACGGCGAGCGCCTTGCGGTTGAGCATGCCGGTGAGCGGGTCGATAACGGCGTCGTTACGGTGCTGGATGTCCGACTGCATCAGCGCGGTCGAGAGCACTGCCACCGAGACGATCAGCGCGACCGGCGCGATCACCAGCTGTGGGCTGTTGAGGATCGCATGCCCGTCTACGCCGAACGCGACCGCGAGCGTACACACGCTTGCGATTGCCAGGCCGGTCACGACGCCGCGCATCGGGAAGCGCGAGCTGAGCGTGATCACCGGTATCGCCAGCCACGATAGTCCGGCGATGCCGGGACGGCCCTCGAGAGACACCGCGCCGGCGATCGTGATCTCGCTGCCGATCCAGGCACCGAACATCAGATACTCGGGGCGGCTCACACGGGTTATGAGCACGTCGGCGAGCGCGAAGAAAGCGGCTGCCGGCATCAGGAAGAGCAGCGGCCACCAGCCGAGCCATGGTGCGCCGATGGCGATCGCCACGGCAAGGATCACGAGCGTCGTGCGTCGCACCGAGCGCACCCGCTCGTCCATGTCCAGCAGGCGCTCACGATCGAAGTCCTCGCGGCAAAGCCATGAGGAACTACTGTTTCGCTCCCTATGGGGGGTGTGATCGTAATCCACTGGTAATCGCTCGACAGTGGTCCTCCGCACGATTACCGTCGGCAAGCCATGTGGACACCTTGACAAGCGGGGAAATACGTGTACAAAGGGCCCCACGACAGGCATTTCAGCCCTCCATGGGGCCCCTTGGCAGGCGTCTACTGGTAGGTGGCTGCCGGCGGTCCAGGCGCGTAGCTGGAGCCGGATTTTGAGCCCTGGCTCGAGCCTGAGCCCATGTTCGGGCACGGCGTGGAGCCGGCTTTGGGATCGGCTGATCTCTGGGTGGGTGCGGTCGGGGTCGTCGGTGTCGACGGCGTTGTCGAAGTTGACGGTGCGGCCGCCGTTGTAGCGGGCGTCGTGCTGGCTGCTGTCGTTTGCGTGCCCGATGAGGCGGACGCGCTCGAGATGCCGGCGGCCGCGCCTCCGGTCGCGAGCGCGCCCGCGATCATTGTCGCGCCGAGCATTCTGGAGATGGTCATTGAAATCGAGCCTCCTGGGGTCGATTGGTGGGGTGTGTCAGCCATGGTGCGCGCCGGCCCTAAGCGGCAGGGCATGGCCCATGTAGGCGTTTTGTAAGGGCGTGCAGGCGCTCCGCCGCAGGCCATGCGAACATATGTTCGTGCGCTGGAGCAATCTCACGCTCGATGGCGACGAGCAGCGACGGCTGCCGGGGTATCGCGATCCGGCAGCCGTACGCCGCTTCGACGCTCCCGAGGCACTCGACATGCGTTTCTACGAGGTGCACGCCAAGTCGGTGCTCAATCGCGTGCCCGCGCAGTCGCGGATGCCGTTTCGCTGGACGGTCAATCCTTATCGGGGATGCTCACATGCCTGCACCTACTGCATGGGGCCGGATACACAGATCCTCATGGCTGACGGGCGCACGAAGCGGATCGCAGATCTGAGGACTGGGGACTCGATCTGTGGAACCGTGCGCCGAGGCGCATACAGACGTTTCGTTACGACAGAAGTCCTTGCCCAGTGGTCGAGCATCAAGCCTGCATACGTGGTCGCACTCGAGGACGGCACGGAGCTGATTGCGAGCGAGGATCACCGATTTCTCACGAGCCGAGGCTGGAAGCACGTGACGGGAGCGCAGTGCGGCCCGGCGCAACGGCCACATCTGACTCTCAACAGCAAGTTGGTCGGTCCTGGTGGCTGCGTCGCCGCCCCGGCTCTCGATGACGACTACAGGCGCGGCTACTTGTGCGGTCTGATCCGGGGCGACGGGCACATTGGCTCCTACATCTACGACCGACCCGATGGCGGGAAGAGTGCCGTCCATCGGTTCCGCCTGGCCCTCGCTGACAACGAGGCGCTAGATCGCGCCGGGATGTACCTCGCTGACTTTGGTGTGGCCACGAGCGAGTTCGCATTTTCACGAGCCACTAGCTGCCACAGGGCAATGACTGCGATCCGCACGCAAACACGCGCGAACGCCGAGCGGATCAGCGAGCTGATCGCTTGGCCGATCCTGCCGGGCATTTCCTGGATCAAGGGCTTTCTCGCGGGGATCTTTGACGCCGAGGGCTCAAGCTCCGGGCACGTCATACGCATCGCGAATACAGATCCCGAGATCCTCGGATGGGTCAAGGCTGCTTTGGGTCGCTTCGGGTTCGCCTACGCCGTAGAGCCGATATGGCGGGCTGGAAACGGTATGACCACGATTCGCGTGCGTGGCGGCCTCCCAGAGAAGATGCGCTTCTTCCTTGGCACCGACCCCGCGATAACGCGCAAGCGCACGATCGAGGGAAGCGCACTGAAGACCTTTGCCCAGCTGGGCGTAAAGTCGATCTGGCCGCTCGGCATGACGATGCGTCTCTACGACATCACCACTGGCACAGGCGACTTCATCGCAAACGGCGTGGTCAGCCACAACTGCTTCGCCCGTCCCACGCACAAGTACCTCGACTTCAACCCGGGTCGCGACTTCGAGCGCGAGATCGTGGTGAAGGTCAATGCGCCGGAGGTGCTACGCGTGGAGCTGGCGCGACCGTCGTGGAAGGGCGAGCACGTGGCGCTGGGGACGAACACCGACCCATACCAGTGGGTCGAGGGCCGCTACCGCCTGATGGAGGGCATCTGGCAGGCGCTGCGTGATGCGGGCAACCCGTGCTCGGTACTGACGAAGTCGCCGCTGCTCCTACGCGACCTGCCGCTGATGCTGGAAATCGCCGAACGCGCGAGCTTCAGCGCTTGCCTATCGATCCCGACGCTCGACGAGAAAGCGTGGCGGGAAACCGAGCCGCACACGCCGAGCCCGCGTGCGCGCTTGGAGGCGGTGGCGGAGCTCAACCGGGCGGGCATTCCCACCGGTGTCCTGATCGCGCCGCTGATGCCGGGGATCAACGATGCGCCTCATCAGGTCGAGCCGCTGCTCGAGTTGGCTACGCAGGCCGGTGCGACGAGTATTGGCGGCATCGCATTGCACCTGCGCGGGGAGGTGCGCACGGTGTTCATGGACTGGCTGCGCTCGCAGCGTCCAGACCTCGTTCCACGCTACGAGGAGCTGTACCGCAAGCGTGCGTACGCGCCACAGGCGGAACGCGAGAGGCTGGCACGGATGGTGCGTCGCGGCGGCGCGCCGAGCGCGTTTCGGCTCAGGAGCCGAGCGCCGGTCCATGAGCCCTCGTCCGTGCCGCTGGTGCACGTCTCACATCAGGAGAGCCTATTTTGAGAGCGTGCAGATCATCGCTCTGTTCGGCCCCACAGGCGTGGGCAAGACGTCAGTGGCTATTGCCCTGGCGGAGCTGCTGCGCGCGCAGGGCGAGGACCCGGTGGCGGTTTCAGCGGACGCTCTACAGGTATATGCGGGCCTGGAGATCCTCACCGGCGTGGCGAGTGCGGCGGAGCGGACGCGCCTGGAGCATCGCCTCGTGTCGTTCCTACCCGTGGACGCGACGTTCAGCGCGGGGCAGTACGCGCAGCTGGCGCACGCTGAGATCGACGACCTGCTGGCAGCAGGCAGGCGCCCGATCGTGGTTGGAGGCACGGGCCTCTACCTGCGAGCGGCGCTCACCGAGCTGAACCTGCGCCCGCCGCCACCGGAGGGCGTGCGCGAGCGCTGGACGGCGGAGCTGGAACGCAGCGGCGCGCCGGCGCTGCACGCGATCCTGGCGGAGCGCGCACCGTGGGCGGCAGAGAAAATCGATCCCAACGATCGCCAGCGGCTGGTGCGGGCGCTGGAGCTGTCGGACCTGGGCGAGCTCGAGCCGCCGGAGGGGCCATCGCAGCTGTGGAGCGAGGAACTACGCCACCCGACGCTACTGGCCGGCCTGACGATGGAGCGAGAGGCGCTGTACGCGGCGATCGACGCGCGGGTGGACGCGATGCTGGTGGCAGGCGTGAGCGATGAGGTCCGCAGGGCAAACGCCGCGGGGGCGTCTGAGACGGCGCGCAAGGCACTCGGCTTCGATGAGCTGTTGGCAGGGGATGTGGAGCTGATGAAGCGCCACACGCGCAACTACGCAAAGCGCCAGCTGACATGGATGCGCAAGCTGTCGGGCGTGCGCGACATCGACGTCACGGGACGTGACCCGGTCGCGGTTGCGCGCGAGATCCTCCACGCTACGCCTGACCTTCACGCTAGCGCCTGACTTCCACGCTACGCCTGACTTCCACGCTACGCCTGACTTCCACGCTACGCCTGACTTCCACGCTACGCCTGACTTCCACGCTACGCCTGACTTAGACTCCGGCGCCTGATGGCGACAATCGCATTCGAGAAGTGGCAGGCGCTCGGCAACGACTACCTGATCGTCGAGCAAGCTCAGCTCCCGTTCGAGCTGACGCCCGCGCGGGTGCGCAAGCTGTGCGAGGGGCACTTCGGCGTGTATGCGGACGGCGTGCTGCTGCTCTCGCCACCGCAAGACCCAGCGCACGTGGCGGATCTGCGTATCTTCAACCCGGATGGCTCAGAGGCGGAGCTGTCGGGCAACGGTGCGCGTGAGGCGATTCTGTACCTGCGCCATCGCGGCTGGACGGAGGAGGACACGTTCTCGATCAACACGGCCGCGGGAGAGGTCAGTCCGACGATCACCGGACCGGACACGTGCACGGTGGACATGGGTCAGGCAAGTCTCACCTCTGTGGACTTCCCGGGTGGGCCGCCGGACGGGCGCGCGACGGTCTTCTCCGCCGGACGCGACTGGGCTTTCCAACACGTCTCGATCGGCAACCCCCAATGCGCGATCCATGTGGACTCGCTGGACGCGCTGGAGGCGCTCGACCTGCCCACGATCGGCCCCGCAATCGAAGCGGACGCGCAGTTCCCCAACCGCACGAACGTCTCGTGGTACACGGAGCTGGAGCCCGAGGATGGAGGCCCACCCACCCGCATCCGTGCGCGTATCTTCGAGCGCGGTGTAGGGGAGACCTTGTCCTCCGGCACCGGTGCGACGGGCGCGGCGGTGGCCCACACCCGCGAATACGAGCCGCCGCTGAGGCCCGAGCGGGTCACGGTGGCCCTCGACGGCGGCGAGCTGGAGGTCGAGGTGGGGGTGGATCTGCACATCAACCTGACAGGCTGGGCGCGACCGGTGTTCGCTGGTCGCCTGAGCGAGGAGTTCGAAAAGGAGCTGCATGAAACCGAGTAAGCGCCTGGAGCGCATCCCGCCGTACGCGTTCGCCCAGCTGGAGCGCAAGATCGCAGACAAGCAGGCGGCGGGGATTGACGTGATCAGCCTTGGCATCGGCGACCCCGATCGCCCGACACCGCCGCTGATCGTGGAGGCGATGCAGGAGGCGGTGAGCGAGCCGGAGACGCACCGCTATCCGAGCAACCGCGGCCGTGCGGACTTCAGGGGCGCGGTGCGCGACTTCTACGAGCGGCGCTTCGACGTGAAGCTCGACCCGGAGAGCGAGGTGATCCCGGCGATCGGCGCGAAGGAGGCGATCTTCAACCTCAACCTGGCGTTCCTGGACCCGGGCGACTATGCGCTCGCGGCAGACCCCGGCTATCCGGTGTACACGGGCGGGCCGTGGCTCGCAGGCGGTGAGCCGGTGCTGATGGCGCTACAGCCCGAGCATGGCTTCGTACCGGACCTCGGAGCGATCGACGAGGACGTGGCGCGTCGCTCGAAGCTGATGTTCCTGAACTACCCGAACAACCCCACGGGAGCGGTAGTTCCCGATGGCTTCTTCGAGCGGGTGGTGGATTTCGCGCGGGCGTACGACATCCTCGTGGTGCACGACAACGCCTACTCGGAGATCGTGTTCGACGGCTACCACGCGCCGTCGTTCCTGCAGACGCCGGGGGCCAAGGACGTGGGCATCGAGGTGTTCTCGCTGTCGAAGGGCTACAACATGACCGGCTGGCGCTGCGCGGTGGTGGTTGGAAACGCCGAGGCGCTGCACACGTATTGGCAGCTGAAGACGAACATCGACTCAGGGCTGTTCGAGGCCGTTCAGCTGGCGGGCATCGCGGCGCTCTCGCCGGACGCTGACGCGGAGGTCGCGTCGATGAACGAGCTCTACCGCCGGCGGCGTGATCTGGTGTGTGACGCGCTGCGCGAGATCGGCGTGCAGGTGCGCGTGCCGCACAGCACGATCTATGTGTGGGCGCCTGTGCCGGAGGGCTTTGCGAGCTCAGAGGCTTACTGCGAGCACGTGCTGGAGCGCACCGACGTGGTGCTGGTGCCGGGGTCGGTGTATGGGCCGGCTGGTGAGGGCTGGTTCCGGATCTCGCTGACGACCCCAGACGATCGTCTGCTGGAGGCGGTCAAGCGCCTGGGCACGCTCGGGGGTTGACTTTTTGGGAGACACACAAGCGCGAGCTTCGGCCAGCCGTGTCTTCACCGGTCATAACACTTTGCGGCGTATCGAGCGTCCTAGACTTGGAGTTGGATGGATAGGAGCCGCAACGGCCGTAGCGCCGTAACCCCGAAGGCCGAGTGGGCCGCCAACGGCACGCAGGGCACGCAACGCGCGGCCCAGCGCGCGTTCTGCATCGCGGCGCTGCCCGATGGGGATGACCTGTCAGAGCTCGAGGAGCTGCTGCGCACGGCAGGCGTGGCGGTCGTCGGTGAGATGGTGCAGCGACGTGAGCAGCCGCACCCGAACACCTACCTGGGGCCGGGCAAGGTGGCGGAGGCGAAGGCGGCGGCGCTGGCAGCCGACGCGAACGTGATCGCCTGTGACGATGAGCTGAGCGCGCGCCAGGAGCGCAACCTGGAGGAGGCTTTGGGCCTGCCGGTGGTGGATCGCACGACGGTGATCCTCGACATCTTCGCCGCGCACGCCAACAGCGCGGATGGCAAGCTGCAGGTGGAGCTGGCGCAGCTGGAGTACAACCTCGCGCGCATGCGCGGCCTATGGAGCCACCTCGAGCGCCTGGGCGGTGGCATCGGCACGAGGGGCCCTGGCGAGACGCAGATCGAGACCGATCGGCGGCTCGCGCGCAATCGCATCTCGGTGCTGCGCAGCCGCCTGGAGCACGTCAAGGGCACACGCGCGGTGCAGCGTGCGGAGCGCGAGCGCGCGGCGCTACCGACGATCGCGCTGGTGGGCTACACGAACGCCGGCAAGTCGACGCTGTTGAACGCGATGACGGGCGCGGAGGTGGGCGTGCGCGATCGCCTGTTCCACACGCTCGACCCGACCACCCGGACGCTGAAGCTGGCGGGCCGCTCCTACCTGCTGACGGACACGGTGGGCTTCATCTCAAAGCTCCCCCATCAGCTGGTGGACGCGTTCGCGGCGACCCTCGAGGAGACAAGCCGCGCGGAGCTGTTGGCGCACGTGCTGGATGCCTCGGCGCCGGAGTCCCAGCGGGAGATCATGCAGCACTCGGTGGAGGGCACGCTTGAGGAGATCGGCGCGGGAGAGAGCCCACGCCTGCTGGTGCTCAACAAGATCGATCTGCTCGACGAGGAGGAGCGCCACGAACTGCGCTTCCGCTACCCGGACGCGGTGCTCGTCAGTGGCGTCACGGGCGAGGGCCTGGAGGAGCTGGGGGAGCGGATGGAGCATGAGCTGGCACACATGTTGCGCCCGCTGGATCTGCTCGTGCCGTACGCGGACGGTGGCAGCCTGGCGGAGCTCCACGAGCTGGCAGGGGACGTCACGCGCGAGGACACCGCCGAGGGCGTGCGCGTGCACGCGCTGGTCCCCGCGAGACTAGCTGAGCGCTTCGCCCGTTTTGCAGTGGCGACGTAGCTCGCCCGTCGCCTGTCATTGATCTGAGTGGATGATCACACGGCCGAGGCCGATGACCTCCATCTCGGTTTGGTGTGCGCAGATGGAGATCTGCTCGGCCTCCGTGCGCAGCGTGCGCCGTAGCGCGGCAAACGCGATTGCGCCGACGATGGCGGGCACGCCGAGGGCGATCACCCGGTAGGCGAGCACGGCGCCGGCGGCTGCGGTGATGGATACGTGGTAGACGACGAGCGTTCCCAGTAGGCCGGCGTCGATGCCGCCGATTCCACCTGGTACGGGGATCAGGCCGCCGAGCTCGCCGATCAGGTAGGCCATCGCGAGGATCGCCACGGGCGGTGAGGCGCCGAGGGCGCGAAAGCCAGCCCACAGGATCAGGATGTCGAAGACGAGATACGCGAGCAGGCCGGCGATCAGGATCGCGTTGCCCTCCCGCAGTAGCACCAGCGACTCATCCACACCATCGGCGAGCGCGGCGAGCGCCTTCACGGCCGCAAGGGCTCGTTTGGAGCGCAGGTGCTTCCCGGACTCCCGTTGGCGCTGTTCGTAGCGACGGGCGGCTCGGCCGCCGGCGATCGTGGCCGCAACGGCGGCGAGCGCAACAGCGGCCGGGAGCGCGGTCAGGAGCAGGTTGCCCTCGCCGTCGAGCAGGCCCACCGCGAGGCCGATCCCGATCAGGATCACACCGAGCACGTTGGGCACGCTCGTGAGTAGGAAGAACGCCACGGTGCGCTTGGCGATCTCCTCTCCCTTCATACCCCCGCGTTTCAGCGCCCACGCGCCGAGCGCAAGCCCACCGGCGCCGCCTGTGGGAAGCAGTGCGTTGGCGCCGAGCTCGGACATGCCGATCTGCGTGCTCACGCGCCAGCTCATCCGCCGGCAGAAGATCATGCGAAACACCGCCACGTAGCCGAGACCGGAGAGGATCTTCAACAGCGCCCCCAGGACGAGCCAGCCGGGGCTTGCGTGCGCGAGGCGCGAGCGCAGACCGCTGAGGCCGGGAACCAGGCCGATCACGGCAACGACCGCGAGCAGCAATCCGAGCGCGATCAGCACACGTGCCTGCAGCTTGCGGCGGCTGAGCCCCTCGGGGACTTCGAGCTCATCGGCCCGGACCTGCACGGGATCCTGTGGCTCGCGTTGCACACCCCCATCCTGGCAGCCGTCAGGGTACGCTCACAGAAAGCTAAATCCTTACCTGGCTGCTACTGTAAGGACAAGTCATGGATTCCGCAGCACGCCTAACCTCAAGGGGCAGGTCACGATCCCGAAGCGGGTTCGCGACGCACTGGATCTGCACGAGGGCGACGAGATCGTGTTTCGCGTCGAGCGCAAGCGCGCGATCGTCGCCAAGACCCCGGACTTCCTATCAATGGCTGGGGCGGTTGTTGTGCCCGAGGCCAAGCGCGGCACTCCGTGGGATGAGGTTATGTCACGCACGAAGCGTGCACGTGCGGAGAAGCGCCACTGAGGGCGTTCCTCGATACCAACGTCCTGATCAGGCATCTCACAGGCGATCCAGAGGAGATGGCCGCGAGAGCCACCGCGGCCCTATCCGGTGCTGAGGAGCTGTTCTTGGCCGATCTCGTCGTGGCCGAGTCCGTATACGTATTGGAGTCCTTCTACGAGGTTGAGCGGCCTCGAGTGGCTGAGTTGATGCGGGCTGCAATCGCATTGCCGAAGGTGTCGGTTGTCAACGCGCCGCTCCTGCTGCGCGCCCTCGAGATCTATGAGCTCGACCGCTTGGACTTTGCCGAGGCTTATCTTGTCGCCAGTGCGGAGGCGACCGGAGTGGGAGCGATCCTGTCATTCGATCGCTCGATCGACCGCGTCAAGACGATTGCGCGGATCGAGCCGTAGGCCCGTTCGGGGCGCACCGCCAGCGTCACGGTGGTCGTGCTCAGCGCTCGTCTCCGCTACCGGACAGCACACCACGGCGCTGACGGGAGAGCAGCTTGTCGAGGTTGCCCCGGGCGATCTCATCGAGATCGAGCCCGAGCTCGCTTGCCAGCTGCGCCACGTACCAGAGGACGTCGCCCAACTCCTTGGACATCGCCCCGCGGCGCTCGTCGCTGACCTCCCCGCCGTCGTCGCGGATCGCCTTCTTGGCGTGCTCGGCGACCTCACCGGCCTCGCCGGCGAGGCCCAGCGCGGGATACGCGAGCCACGCCTCACGGGGATACTCCGCGGTGCGGCGCGAGAGGCGCTGGTACTCGGAGAGCTCCATCGCCGTGATCGTATGGTGCGGCAGGGCGTCCCGCGCAGGCCAACCGCCGAGTTTGCGAGAGCTACAGCCGCTGCGCGGTGCTTCAGATCACGGTGGACCGAGCAGGCCGCCGCGCTTCACCGAGCGGACGATCGGGACCGTCTCGACGCGCTCGATCCCGCTCAGCCCGGCGATGCGGGTGGTGAGGTAGGTGTAGAGGGCGCTCGTGTCCGCGCAAACCACCGACGCGTACAGGTTGCTGGCGCCGGTGGTCGCAGCAACATAGGCGGTCTCCGGGTGTCCCGCCAGCGCCTCGCCGACCGCCACGAGCTGGCTGGGGGCGACCGACAGCCACACCATCGCGCGCACGTGCAGGTCGAGCAGCGCCTGGTCGAAGTCGAGGTCGAAGTAGAGGGTGCCGTTCTCCCGCAGCTCAGCCATCCTGCGCCGCACGGTCGTCTGCGAGGCGCCGGCGGCGACGGCCAGCTCGGCGAACGTGGCACGCCCGTCATCCTGCAACAGAGCAAGCAGCTTGCGGTCGAGGTCCGAGAGGGATACGGGCTCCCCATCGGCCGTCGCATCGGGTTGCCATTGCAGCTGCGCCACCTGTGAAGGGGTCAGGAACCCGAGCTTGTTTATCAGCCCGGCTGGGTCTCCGAAGAACGTGTGCAGGACACAGTGGGCGGTCATCGCCTCGACGAAGCGGTTACGGGGCAACGTCTGTAGCAGCAGCCGGTTGTCACGCTCGCCGCTGGCGGTACGCACCACGCAAACGATCTCGGTGCCGCCGGAGGTGAGGCTGATCCACGACGTGTCCGGCCGGCGTGCGAGCGCGTCAGCGGCAGCAGCAGCGGCGTTGGGCCGGCACTGCACGCGCACGATCCAGCGTGTGTCGCGCAGTCGCTCCACGTCGCTCAGCCCGCGCACCCGCAGATGCCCGGCTTCGTGCAGGCGGTTGTAACGCCGGGCGATCGTCTGGTCGGACACCCCGAGGACCTCTGCGATCAGGCTGAACGGGGCCCTGCCGTCGAGCTGCAGGGCGTGCAGGAGTTGCGTATCGAGCAGGTCAGGCATCGGATATCACCAATAATATATATGGATATGTCGAGATAAGCCGTGCTTGGGCAAATTCATGGACGAGCACAGCACAATCGCGCAAGATTGTGGGAGATCTTGCTGCCTGTCACCGCGGTTGGCGTCGTCCCGCTCGCGCACAGGCTCCTTCCTGACACATGGAGAGAACACCGATGAACACGATCACAACACCAACAAGAAGCCGCTGGTGGCCGCTCGTAGCGATCTGCCTGGGCACCTTCATGCTGCTCGTCGACGTCACGATCGTGAGCGTCGCCCTGCCGTCGATGGCCGGGGATCTCCGTGCGAGCTTGTCCTCGCTGCAGTGGGTAGTCGACGCCTACGCGCTGTCGCTTGCTGCGCTGCTGCTGCTGAGCGGCACGCTCGCGGACCGCTTCGGTCGCCGGCGCGCGTTCCAGGCGGGGCTGATCCTGTTTGCCAGTGCTTCGCTCTGTTGCGCGCTCGCGCCGAACGCCGGCCTGCTGATCGCCGCGCGCACCGTCCAGGGGGTGGGGGCGGCGGCGATGTTCGCCACGAACGCGGCCCTGCTGAACGCCACCTACCAGGGCCAGGATCGTGGCGTCGCCTTCGGTATCTGGGGCGCTGTGACTGGCGCGGCGGCAGCGCTGGCACCGATCCTCGGCGGTGTTCTGATCGACGCCTTCGACTGGCGCGCCATCTTTCTCGTGAACCTGCCGATCGCGGCTGTCGCGATCGTCATGACCCAGCGCGTGCTCTCCGAGTCCCATGGCCACAGCGGCAAGCTCGACTGGCTGGGGGCATTCTGGTTCACCCTCTCCGCGGGCAGCATCACGTTCGCGCTGATCCACGGCGGCGATGCCGGCTGGGGTGCCACCACGACGGTGGTGGCGTTCGCGGTCGCCGCGGTGGCGCTGATCGTGTTCCTCGCGGTGGAGCCGCGGCGGGCGAGTCCGCTGATGGACCTGTCATTGCTGCGCAGCCGCTCTTTCGCGGCGTTGATGCTCGCGGCGGTTGCGCTTGCGGCGGGGGCGTTCGCGGCGCTGCTCTACACGCAGTTGTGGCTGCAGTCGGTTCTCAACATGTCCGCGATCGATGCGGGTCTGGTGGTGTCCCCGCTCGCGGCGGTGGCGTTCGCGGCCTCGGCGGGGATCGGGCGCTTCATGCACCGCATCCCACCGCAGTACCCGCTCGGCCTGGGGCTTTTGCTGATCGGCGGCGGCTCGCTGCTGCGCACAGGGTTCTCTGCATCCTCGGGCTGGGGCGTGATGATCCCGGGGCTGGTGATCACGGGCTTCGGCGTGGGCGTGGCCTCGCCGGTGCTGATCTCGGCGACGCTCGGCGCGGTTCACCCGGCGCGCGCCGGCATGGCCAGCGGCATCGTCAACACGTTCCGCCAGCTCGGCTACGCGCTCGGCATCGCCGCGCTGGGCACGCTCTTCACAAGCCGTATGGAGTCCTCCTTGGCGAGCAGCGGCGTCGTGGCCAACCCGCACGCGGCGGCGGCACAGGCGAGCCAGGGCGCGGCGGGTAGGCTGATATCGGCCAGCCCTGCGCACGCGCGGGCACTGGTCGAGCATGCGGTGCGCGCGGCCTACGCGAGCAGCCAGAACAGCATCTACCTGATCGCCGGTCTGACGGCGCTGGTGGGTGGCGTGGCGGTGCTGGCGTTTGTGCGAACGGCGGATCAGCCTGAGATCGCAGCGCAGCCGCGCGACGCTGACGTCGAGGCGGAGGACGGCGAGCAGACGCAGCTGAGGCCGCTACACGCCGGCGGCACGGCGCGCGCCCAGGTGCGTCTGGCGCTCGATCGCATCGTCGAGCGGGGCGAGCGCATCGGCTTGTAGGCCCAGCGCGCGGGTGATCAGCCAATCGGCGAACCACACGTTCTTGGGTAGCAGCGGGCCATGGAGATAGGTGCCGATCGTGTTCTGTGTGATCGCGCCCTCAAAGCCGCTGTGGCCGTCGTTGCCGTGCCCACTGAGGACACGCCCGAGGGGTTGCTGGCCTGCGTCGAGATAGGTGCGCCCGCCGTGGTTCTCGAAGCCCGCGAGCACTTCGGTGGCGTTTTCGTCGAGGGAGACCTGGATGGCGACGTTGCCGATCAGGCGCGGTCCTTGGTCGCGGACGGTGTGCACATTGAGCAGCCCGACACCGGGGATCTCCTCGTGGTCAAGGGTGTAGGAGTGCCCCAGTAGCTGATAGCCACCGCACACGCCGAGCACCACCGCGCCCCGTGCGGCGGCCACGTGCAGGCCCTCGCGCTTGGTCTCGATCAGATCCTCCGCGCACAGGCGCTGGTCGCGATCCTGGCCGCCGCCGATGTAGAACAGGTCGTGGGCGCCACCGTCGAGCGGCTCACCGAGGCTGCTGGAGGACAGCTGGAAGCCGATCCCTCGCCACGCGCAGCGGCGCTCGAGCACGATCAGGTTGCCGCGGTCGGCGTAGATGTTCATCAGGTCGGGATACAGCGCGCACACGCGCAGCGTCAGGGGCATCGAGGAGCCTCTCAGGCACGGAACAGCACCACCTCACTGCCGACGTGATCGCGCGTGGCGGGGATCGAGCGGGTGCCGGCGGACACCAGTCCCGTCTGCTGGCCCTCGTGGCGTAGCTGTGTGGTGCTCACGCGGTCGAGCTCGATCACATTGTGCTCCGCTGTCACGTGCGCGTGGGCGGCGGCCTGCACGGCGGAGAGGACGCTGCGCTCGCGCTCGATGCGCACGGTGCGGGCACCGATGTGCACGCGGGTGGCGCGGCTGACGTAGTGAACGCCATCTATGCGAGCGATCTCCGGCGAGGGCCCGAGGTCGCCGGCGGCGCAGTCGAAGGAGTCGAGCTCGGACACGATCGCGCACGCGAGCAGGCCGCCGGGGCGCAGGTGCTCACGCGCTCGGCCGAAGAACGAAAGACGGCCGGGGGCGCCTCCCAGCAGCTGGATGGTCTGCATCGGCACGAGGCAAACGGCGAAGTCGCGACGCGCGAGCTCGAGCTCGCGGGCATCTGCGCACACGGTCTCGAGCGGTGTGCTCGCTGCGCTGGCGCGCTCACGCAGCGTGTTCAATAGCTCAGCGTCGAGGTCCAGCGCGGTCACGAGGTGCCCGCGGGCGGCGAGGTCGAGTGCCACTCGCCCGGTTCCCGCCCCGACATCGAGCAGCGGCTGTGCGCTCATCCCCGTGCCAGCCTCCATCGCCAGCTCCCGCCACAGGGGCAGGTCGACGCGATAGGCGCCGCACTCCAGGTCGTGCCAGATGCTCACGCTTGCTCGCTGGTGCGCGCGAGCGCTCTGCGGCTCACTGGCGGAGGAGCTGCTCACGACCATGCGCTGCTCGCCTCCCCGCGTGCGACGAGCAGCTCACGCAAGGAGAGCATCGCCGTGTAGGTCGGTAGCGCATACAGCGGCGCGCCGGTCTCGGCGCCGGCCACGGACGCCTCGTTCAGGGCGGTGGCGAGGTCTTCCTGTACACGGATGCGTGCGGGGTCGAGCCCCGCGTACTTCAGGCGCGCCGCGAGATCCGCCGCACGGGTGCCGCTACAGGTGGCCAGCCGTATGCGTCCCGCCAGCAGCTCAAAGTCGGCATCCCAGATCCAGGAGACGTCGTGGCCGTCGGCGATGTGATCGTTGAGAACCCCCAGGAGGTCGTGTTCGCCGGGCTCGAGCGCGAGCGTGCGCAGCACCTCGTTGGCTCCTGCTGGGTTCTTGACGAGCAGGATGCGCAGCTCTCTATGCCGGCCGCCGGGACTGGGCTCACCCCGGGCTGCCGGCAGCTCGAGCGTGACCGTCTCGGCGCGTCCGAAGGCAGCCTTGGTGGCGGTGAGACCGGCGACGATCGTCTCCAACGGGATCTCCAGTGCGGTTGCGAGCGCGGCGGCGGCAAGCGCGTTGTAGACGTTGTAGAGACCTGGCAGGGCCAGCGTGACGGGCGTCTGGCCGGCAGGGGTGTTCAGCGTGAAGCGGGCCGCGCGCACGCCTTCCAGCTGCACGTCGGTAGCCGTGATCGCGGGTGTTGGCCGGGAGCGTCCGCAGCTGGGGCAGTGGTAGTGGCCGAGATGACCGAGGTAGATCGCGTCGAACGCATATGGCGCGCCGCAGCGGCGGCAGTGCTTGGCGTCTGCCGCGTGCGCCATTCCCGCGAGCGCCAGCGAGTCGTCCTCCACGCCGAAGTAAAGGACGCCCGCTCGATCGCGGCCTAGGTCCGCGATCGAGGGGTCGTCACAGTTGAGCACTAACTGTGCCTGCTGGCGGCACAGCGCCTCCTCCCAGCGCTCGGTGATCGTCTCGAGCTCGCCGTAGCGATCGAGCTGATCACGGAATAGGTTAGCGAGCAGGATCACGCGAGGCCGCAACTGTGCAGCGAGCGGGGCCAGCCAGAGCTCGTCGACCTCGAACAGCCCGAGCTCGCCGGCGACGGTGCCGTTCGAGTTGGTGGCTGCCAGCAGCGTGGTAGCGATTCCTCCGGCCATGTTGGCGCCGGCCTGGTTGTGCACGAGCGGGATTCCCGCGCGCTCGAGGATCGCTGCGGCCATCGTGGCGGTGGTGGTCTTGCCGTTGGTCGCGGAGATCAAGACGTTCCCGCGCGGTAGGCGTGCGCCGAGCGTGGCGATCGCGTCGGGCGCCAAGCGCATCAGCACCTTGCCGGGGGCGCTCGTTGCGCCGCCGCCCCGCAGCCGCGAGAGCGTGCCCACTGTCCTCGCGAGCGCGAGCTTGACCGGCAGCGTGTCTGCCATCAGCTGACCGTGGGGGACTCGCCTGCGGATGCAGCCGGCGTGCCGGCGGTTGCTGCGGGGTTGGGAGCGACGGCGAGTGGGGTCGGGCTGGCGAACGGCGAGTCGGCTGGTGTGCTCGCGGGCGTCAGCATCGTGACCGCCCCGCGCAGGGCGCGGACCCGCACGGGCAGCTCTCCGATGGGGTCGCCGTCGGCATACATCGTGAACGGACGCTCGCAGCTGATGCTCACCTCCTTTGCCTGAAAGACACGCACACCCGGCTCGAGCACGTGCTTGCCGCTGAAGACCTTGGGCAGGATCCGCGTGAGGAAGGCGAGCTTGCTGACGCTTTCGAGGACAATCACCTCGAGCAGGCCATCGTCCAGCAGCGCGCCTGGCGCCGCACGCATGCCGCCGCCATAGGCCTTGGAGTTGCCGGCCCCGATCGTGAAGGCGGTGAACGCCCCGCGCTCGCCCGGTGGGTCGAGCTCGATCTCGAAACGGGCGGGGCGCCACGCGGCCAAGGCCCGCAGCGCGCCATACGCATAGACGAGCCCGCCCAGCCATGCGGGGGCTTCGTTTGCGATCCGGTTGGCGTCGCTGTCGAAGCCAACGGAGGCGATCCCCACGAACGCCTGTGCGGGCGCATCGGGTCGTGCCTCGCTGACGAGGCCCAGGTCGATCGCTCGCGGGACTCCGTGGGCGATCGTGGCGCACGCCGCGACAGGATCCTCGGGAATGCCGAGCACGCGCGCAAAATCGTTGCCACGACCTCCCGGAAGCACCCCCAGGACAGCTCCGGGCACCTCACGCAGGACGTCGGCGAGCACGCCGAGCAGGCCATCGCCGCTGAGCGCCACAACCGTCTCGCCGCTGCGTCCGGCCTCGGCGGCCAGCTCACGGGCATGGTCGAGATCGCGGGTGTCAACACGACGCACGCTCAGCCCGTGTGCACGGAGCGCCTGCTCAACCGCGGGGGCGACGCGACCTGCCTTGCCGCCGCCGGCAGCTGGGTTCACGATCAAACACACTGGTGCGGGCACGTGGCAAGCCTAGTGCGGCACGCGGGCATCGACCCTGGGCCACGGTGCGACGGTGCTCAGCCGGCCGCTGAGGCCTTCGCGCGATCGCGCCGACGTCGGCCGATCATGGCGGCGATCGCGAGCGCGGCGATCACGGCGAACAGGCCGAGCAGGATGCCGGGAGCGAGGCCGAGGCCGCCGAACGGCAGCGACACGAGCTCGACGAAGCCAAGGCCGATCGCGAGCAACACGATGATCAACAGGATGATCAACAGGACGCCGCGCACGCGGGCGATGATGCCGGCGGAAGCCGGCGGGATCAGCAGTCCCATCGCCCGCAGGGCAAACATCTGGCGACCACTGGGCGGCGCCTGGCCGAGTCGCTCAACCGCCTGCTTGAGATCTCCGGCTCGGCGTTCGGCGAGCGCGAGCGAAGCATCCGCCATGCGCCTGATCTGCATCCGCTCCTGCGGGCGCGCCGCGGCGATGGCGCGCTGGAAGAAGCCGCGGGCGGCGTCGGCGTCGAAGCGCTCGGAAGCCCTGGCGCCAAGGATGGCGAAGGCCGCCGCCTTGTATTTGGTCTCGGCTTCCAACTCCTCGTCGGTGCGCTGCTCGAGAGCCTGGATGGCATCGATGCCGCCGCGCTGTTCCATCCGAACCTGACGTTGTTTGGGAGCCATGGGCGCGCATTCTATGGTGTGGACGCGCGCGGGCGCGGGTGCGTGTGCCCGGCTGGATTGGTGATCGATATAAGGCGCTGCAGCCGGTATGCTCGCGACGTGCCGAGCCGTCTCCATCCCGTGTCCCTGAATCTACGTCTGCGCGCCTGTGCGCTTTGCCTCCTCGCCCTGCTGGCGCTGGGTGGTGCCGGTGCGGTCGCTCCCATGGCTATCGCGGCCAACCTGAACAATGGCGGCGCCTTGAATCAGCTCACGGAAGGCGAACCGGAAGAAACAAAAACCTCAACCACGTCGACGACGTCGAGCACGAGCAGCTCCGAACCGACCAACAACCACACCGTGATCCTGCTCGCGCTTGCGGCAGCGGTGCTGCTGCTGTCGGGGATCGCGTTCGTGATCGTGCGCGACGCACGCAGGGTCGCGCCGGCGACCGAGCGGGAAATGATCCAGGGAAGCTCCGCGAGTGACACCGCGGTACAGCTGCGAAAGCGCCGCGCCAAGGCGAAGGCCGCGCGCAAACAGCGCAAGCGCAACCGCTGAGGGCGCCTGAGGGCGCGCAACCGCTGAGGGCGATGGGCGAGCAGTCCGGGCGAGCGCTCGCCCGGTCTAGGCTCAGTGGCCGATACGCGCGGGGAGCCGGCTGCGCACGTTGGTCCGTACGCGTGGCGGTGGGGGAGAGGGAGATCCATGGGGACCGCCGCGCCGCGGTCTGCGCGGAAGCGGCATCCGCGGGTGTGGGTCCAGCGGCCCTCCGGGCAGCGCCTTGGAGCCGCCGTCCTCTTCGGAGGAGTCCGAGCTGTCAGGGGCGTGCGTGGAGTCGTCGTAGCGGTAGGGGATCCACAGCATCAGGGCGGCCAGCGGAAGTTTGACCAGCCCAGCGAACAGGAGGATCCAGAGCCACAGCGGCATCTCGTGGCCGATGGTACTACTGCAGTGTGCAATCGCATAGAGCCAAGCGCTTGGCGGAGCTCGAAGCGCAGATAGTCGACTGCCGACGCTGCCCGCGACTGGTGGCCTGGCGCGAGCAGGTGGCACGCGAGCGTCGTGCGGCCTTCGCCGATCAGCACTACTGGGGCCGCCCGCTTCCCGGCTTCGGCGACCCCGCCGCACGGGTGCTGCTGCTGGGGCTCGCACCGGCTGCCCACGGCGCGAACCGCACCGGACGCGTGTTCACAGGCGACCGCTCGGGAGACTTCCTGTTCGCGGCTCTGTGGCGTACGGGCTTCGCAAACCAGCCGACCTCCCGCGCCCGCGACGACGGCCTGACGCTCAAGGACGCGTGGATAACGGCGGCGGTTCGCTGCGCTCCGCCCGCCAACCGGCCGACCCCAGCCGAGCGCGATGAGTGCCTGCCGTGGAGCGTGCGGGAGATCGGACTGCTCAGCGAGGTACGGGTCGTTGTGTGTCTGGGCGCGTTCGCGTGGGACGGCGCGCTGCGACTGCTGAGGGCGCTCGCTGGGCCGGGGGCGCCCGTGCTCCGCCCGCGTCCCCGGTTCGGACATGGGAAAGAGCTCGCCGGCGATCACTACTCGCTGATCGGCTGCTTCCATCCGAGCCAGCAGAACACGTTCACGGGCAAGCTCACCGAGCCGATGATCGATGCGGTGCTCGAGCGTGCGCGGAGGTTGGCGGACGTCCCGCGCTAGCATCGGTGTCAGCGATGAGGAGCGCGATTGCAGCGACCATGGCAGTGGCGGCGGGCTTGGTGCTCGCGAACATGCTCGGCGTGGCGGCCGCGGAAGCCCCCACGACGACGACCGCGACGCCCGTACGTACGATCACCGTAGACGGCGTCGCCAGTGTGCCGATCGCGCAGGGAGCGAATCGCGCCGTGGCTACGGCTGTTTATCGCGAAGGGATGGCTGGCGCTGTGGCCGACGGCCAGAGCAAGGCCGAATTCCTCGCCAGCAAGATAGCTTCGACACTGGGGAATGTGCAGAGCGTGGTTGAAGGCAGCGGGTCGATCCAGTGCACGGGTGGCGAAGAATCGAGCTACGTCGAATACCAGGGCGAACAACCGGACTTCGGCACGCCGGAATCGGCATCGCGGGTCATTGCTCCTGAGGCAGCTTCCAAAGCGGTGCTCCACAAGCCGCAGGTCAAGCGCCCGAAGAGGAAACACAAGCGCAAGCCGTCCGCAAAAGCGGCCACGGCAACGACGTGCACGCTCAGCACGGACGTGACGCTCGTATACGCGATCAGCTGAGATCCCGGCAGGCTTCGGCGGTCGGCGCGAGCCTTCGCTGGCGGCACGAGCAGGTGGCCGAGGGGAGTACGTCTAATCTTGGCGAGTGCCCTACACCACCGCCGACGGTAGACAGCAGCTGCTTGACACGGTCGCCGAGGCGGCTGACGCGCTGGGAGCGGCGCTGGCTGCACTGAGCGAGGCGTACGAGCAGCTCGATGAAAACAGCGCGGATGCGGTCGAGGAGCAGCTGTTTCGACCGGTGCAGATGGCCTACGGTCGTGCCAAGCGTGCCCATACGGGCTTTGCCGAGCGCCACGACCTACAGGGGCGCGCATTCGAGCAAGCAGCGATGGGCGCCCCTTCGCATGGCGTGAAGGGCTTTCTGGAGAGCGCGGTCCAGGCAATCGGCGAGGCCGATCGCCTGCTGGCGACGTTGCAGGATTCGATGCTCCCAGTCGAGGTCGGCGACGCCGAGCTGCGGGGTGAGCTCGAGCAGGTGCGCTCGCTACTCGACGGGCTGAGCACGCGCGCCCGTGGAATCTTGCGCACTTTCGGCCGCTGAGCGCATCCGCTGCCGGTACTAGTCGACCGGGGCGCCGTTGGCGGTGAGCACGACGTCGATGTTGCCGCGTGTGGCATTCGAGTACGGGCACACCTGGTGTGCGCCACGCACGAGCTCGACCGCTGTGGCGGTATCCTCGACGCTCGGCAGGGTCACGTTCAGAGCGACGGACAGCAGGAAGCCACCTTTGCCGTCGGGGGAGAGGGAGACCTCAGAGTCGATCGCGACATCGCCGGCCTCGGCCTTGGCGCGACGAGCAACCACACCGAGCGCGCCCTCGAAGCAGGCTGCGTAGCCGACCGCGAACAGCTCCTCGGGATTGGTGCCGCCGCCCGGGCCGCCCATCTCGGGGGGAAGCCTGAGGTCGACCTCCAGCGCACCGTCCTCGGTGCGGCCGTGTCCCTCCGCGCGCCCACCGGTGACGTGTGCCTTGGCTGTGTAGAGCGTGTTGGCCATAGAACTGCCCTCCTTCGCGGGTCGGGGTGGGCTCAGATGCTAGACCACCGTCGGTGAGACGATTCGGGCCAGCGCTGGGGGAGCGCGACTTTCGCCTGCTGTGGCTGGCGCTGCTGGGGATGGGCGTGAGCGTGCAGATGCTGGAGGTGGCCATCGGCTGGGAGGTGTACACCAACCAGCGCAGCGCGCTGGATCTGGGGTTGATCGGGCTCGCGGAGTTCATCCCGATGTTCGCGCTGGCGCTACCGGCGGGTCAGCTTGCGGATCACCTGCCACGGAGGCTGGTGCTGATCTGCTCGCTGCTGTTGAGCACGGCTGTTGCTGGAGGGCTTGCGCTGGTGAGCTCCGCGGGCGTCACCGGCGTGTGGCCGTTTCTAGGGCTCGCACTGGGAGCAGGGACAGCGAGCGCAATCGGAACCCCAGCAGCACGGGCACTACCGCCAACGCTCGTTCCAAGCGAGATGCTCGAGAGCGCGATGACGCTGCGCTCGATCGCGGTGCAGGGCGCGCAGGTGGTGGGTCCGGCGCTGGGCGGCTTGATCTACCCGTTCTCGGCGGGGCTCGTCTATGGGGTCGCCGGTGCCATGTGCCTGGCAGCGGCAGGCTGCGTTGCGGTGATGCGCCACACGCCCGCGGCCGATGCCGCGCCAGGCACGGGCTCGGCTCCGGGCCTTGCGAGCGTGCTCGCGGGAATCCGCTTCGTGCGTGACACGCAGATCCTTCTGGGGGCGATCCTGCTCGACCTCCTGGCGGTGCTGTTCGGCGGGGCGGTGGCGCTACTGCCGCTGTTCGCGCGCTCGATCCTGCACGTCGGGCCGACGGGGCTCGGGGTCTTGCGCAGTGCGCCCGCGGTCGGAGCGCTGCTCGCAGCGGCTTTGCTGACACGCAGGCCGCTCGGCGCACGGGCCGGGCGGATGCTGCTGAGTGTGGTCGGCGCGTTCGGCGCGAGCATGGTCGTTTTTGGCCTGTCGCGCTCGTTTGTGTTGTCGCTCGGAGCGCTCGCTGTGAGTGGATTCGTGGATATGTACAGCATGTACATTCGCTCGACCACCGTTGCGCTGGCGACGCCCGACCGGCTGCGCGGAAGGGTGCTGGCGGTGGAGATGGTGTTCATCAGCGCGTCCAACCAGCTGGGCGCATTCGAGTCGGGCATGGCGGCGTTCCTGCTCGGCGCGGTCCCGGCGGTTGTGGCCGGCGGCGCGGTGACGATCGTGATCGCGCTGGGCTGGAGCAGGCTGTTCCCTGCGCTCGCGGGCGTCGATCGACTCAGGGATCTCAAGGCCGTCGAGGTGCCGGCTGCAGACGGGCTGGTCTCGGAAGTCTCGGCGTAGGGGAGGGAGCTCAGCGCTTGAAGGTGTCCGGGTGGCTCTGCTCGAGCGTTAGATCGGTCCGCCGATCCTCGACCACCATCTGCAGGGCGCCGGGGATGGTCCGCGCCCAGGCGCGTCGCGGGATCGTCGGTCGTCGCGGCTCTCCATCGAACTGCATCCATTCGACCTCAACCAGCGGAGCGCGCGCGGGAGGCGCATCCTCGGGCGTTGGCGCTCCCTGTCCGTAGACGGTGATTTGGGCTTGCCAGCCATGTGGGCAAAGCTCGCCCATCACACCCAATGCCTGGTAGTGGTCAGCCACGGGCTTGGGGTCTCGATCGCGTCGGCGCAGGCGCCGGTAGATCAGCACCCAGGCGATCACCATCACGACGACCACGAACATGATCGCGGCTGTTTCGTACCACGGGGCACTCAAGCTGCCCCAGTGGCCGCTGTTCGGGATGAAGCCGGGGAGCAAGACGCTCACCACATCCCGATCGACGCGATTCGCTCGATTGGAGGAAGCAGTTGCAACCCGCTGGCTGTCATGTCCCTTTAAGAGTAATCCCCGTCGTACAGAAGCGCTTGCAGTCTGGCTCAACTAGACTAAGATCGTATGCTATAACGTACGTTTATATTGGATCACGGGCAAGTGGAGGTACAGATGGAGCTGCTGGAGTGGGACGCGGCAACTTATGACTCGCTGGATCTGCCACACAAGCGGTGGGGCAGGGGTGTACTCGAGCGTTTGCGCCCAAACGGCGATGAGGCAGTGCTGGAGCTGGGTTGCGGCAGTGGGCGCGACACCGAGCGCTTGCTCGCGGCGCTGCCGCATGGGCGCGTGGTGGCGGTCGACGGCTCGCAGCGAATGCTCGAGCAGCTGCGCGAGCGCCTCGGCGACGGCGACGGACGTCTGCAGGTACTGCATCGTGACCTACGTGAGCCATTCGACCTGGATGGCCCGTTCGATGCTGTCATGAGCGTTGCGACTTTGCACTGGCTGCCGAATCACAAACACGTGTTCGCGGAGCTCGCGCGGGTTGTGCGACCTGGTGGACGGCTCGTGATCGAGGCGGGTGGGCACGGCAACATCACGGAGTTCTTGCAGGCCGTCGGCGGGGATCATGCCGACGGCTCGCGCTATTGGAATTTCGCGAACATTCCCGACACATGTGCGCGTCTGCGCGATGCGGGGTTCGAGGAGATCGCGGTGCGACTCGTTGCTGACGAGGCGCGTCTTGAAGCTCGTGCCCAACTGGAGGCGTTCGTGCGACGGTGATGCTCGCAGCGACGCTACGTGAGGTCCCCGGCGATGAACGGGCGGCTTTTGTAAGCGACGTTTGCGATCGCCTGCCGGCGCCGGTCATCGATTTCGTTCGGTTGCAGATCGAGGCCAACAGAGCGTCCGCGCCGCTGGGATCCGCTGGCGCTTAGTTGGCTGTTCGCCCCGCCTCCTCTCGAAGACCCTGCAGCAGCAGGCCGAGGATCACGCTGAAGGTCGACGGATCGACGGTCTCTGGGTCCGCGAGCTGCTCGATCGCGATGCCGTTGGAGAGTGCCAGTACTGCCACGGCGAGTTGATTGGCGGGGATGGGTAGCTCCACTCCGACCTCGGCTGCCTGGCGTTCGAGAAATCGGGCAATTACGTTGCGCGCCGCGCGGCGATGACGGGCGAAGTCCTCCCTAAGGCCGTCATCGCGTACGGCACGGGCCCAGAACTCGATGAACAGCAGATGCCAATCGGCCTGGCTGGAAATCAGCTCGACCAGACGGCTGCCAGCATCGGAGGTCATATCCTCGGGCGTGCTTTGGCGATCAACGGCCTCTGCGACTAGCTCGAGTCGTTCGTCGATGCGCTCAGCCATGAGGGCATAGAAAAGCTCGTCCTTGCTAGCGAAGCTCGAGTAGACGGCTCCCTTCGTCAAGCCAGCTGCGGCGGCAACGTCGTCCAGTGATGCGCGGTCATATCCGCGATCAGCGAAAACCTCGCCGGCGGCCTGCAGTAGACGCGCGCGCGTCTGGGCGCGCTTCGGGCGCGAGCGCTTCTTCGGCTGCTGCTTGTCGGATGACGTGGGGGTCACAAGGATTATGATACCGTTGGTATTCAATACTCGTCAGTATTGATAATCGAATCGTCGTCGCACAGCGGAAAGGCTCTGGATTGTCCATTCTTCGTCAAGGGCTGCATCCGGAGGCATGTGGCACAGCGGGCGGCCGGGGGAGACTTGCAGGGCGCAAGATCCTGATTGTCGGCGCCGGCCAGCAGAGCTATGGCCTCGATGACCCGCCTGTTGGCAACGGCCGCGCGATGAGCCGATTGCTCGCCCGCGAGGGAGCACGCGTCGCGCTCGCGGATCTCGACGCTGCCGCTGTAGGGGAGACAGCTGGGCAGGTGCACACGGAGGGCGAGGGCGTGGATGCGGTCACAATTGTCGCGGATGTCGGCGAGCCGGCTGAGATCGAGCGCATGGTGGCCGAGGCTCGAGAAGGGATGGGTGGCCTCGACGGACTCGTCGCGAATGTGGGCATCGTCGGCGGATGGGGGCTGGCTCACACCAGCGTTGATGACTGGGACCGTGTGTTCCAGATCAACGTTCGCGCCCACTACCTGGCTTGCAAGCACGCGCTGGCTGTGATGCCGGACGGCGCCGCGATCGTGCTCACCTCTTCGATTGCCGCGCTCATGCCGGCCAACGATGTCGTGGCGTATCACTCATCGAAGGCGGCGCTTGACGGCTTGGGCATGTGGCTGGCCAAGCACGCCGCTCCACGCGGCATCCGCGTGAACACCGTTGCACCCGGGCTGATCGACACCTCGCTCGGCCGTCTCGCCAGCAGGGCCGATCCATCTCGAGAGGGACGTCCAATTCCGCTCGGGCGCCAGGGCACGGCGTGGGAGGTCGCTTATGCGGCCGCGTTTCTGCTCTCCAACGAGGCCAGCTACATCACGGGGCATTCGTTGCCCGTCGATGGTGGCTTGGTTGCCCTGCGCTGATTCGATGGCGCGACTCCCTTACGTCGACCCGCAGGCCGCATCGCCACTGGTGCGCGAAGCGCTCGACGCGCTCCCACCGCTCAATATCTTCGCCATGCTCGCGCAGGCCGATTCAGCCTTCGTGCCATATCTGGCGTTCGCGGGCGTGCTGCTCGCACAGCTGGAGCTCGACCCCAAGCTCCGCGAGCTCGCGATACTGCTCGTCGCCGCCCGCACCGGCGCGGAGTACGAGTGGGTGCAGCACGTCGGTATCTCCAGGGCACTTGGCATCCTTGACAAGCAGATCTCTGCCATCGAGCGCGGTGAGCTTCAAGCCGGGTGTCTCGATCCCGATGCGCAAGTTGTCCTTCGCTTTACCGCCGAGGCGCTCGAGTCGCCGCGCGTGAGCGACGCGACGTTTGCTGCCCTAAGCGACCGTTTTCCGCCTCGTCAGATCGTCGAGTTGCTGCTGGTCATCGGCAGCTATCACATGCTTGCGCGCGTGATGACCACGCTGGACATCGATATCGACCTTGCCGTTGGAAGCGCCGTCGTTGACGAGGCAAAACGCCTCCTCGCAGACGAGCTGTAGGTGCCTACCTCGCGGTCGGCGTCGTTGCCGTCTTCTGGTGCACACTCCAGCACGGGCCGGCGGAGGAGATTGTAAGACGATACGGAGATGACACACCTTGGCGACAGGCGGCTGAAACCAGGAAAGATCCTGGGCAGTGTCGATTTCGGTCGACCTCGTTCGACGTGCTGCTGGCGACTACTCAATCCACCACAAGGAGGCACCAATGCGTTTCATGGTTCTGGTCCCCGGGAGCCCCGAGTCAGAGGCGGGCGAGATGCCCAGCACCGAGGGCCTGGGGGCGATGACGAAGTACAACGAAGAGCTCGTCAGGTCAGGCGTGATGCTGGCCGGTGAGGGTCTGCACCCGACCTCCAGGGGCGCAAAGGTCCACTTCAACGGCAGCGAGCGGACCGTCATCGACGGTCCGTTCACCGAGGCCAAGGAGATCGTCGCGGGCTACTGGGTCTGGGAGTGCGCGTCGCGCGAGGAGGCGATCGAGTGGCTCAAGCGAGCGCCGTTCGACGGCGGCGTCGAGATCGAGCTGCGCCAGATCTTCGAAGCCGACGACTTCGGCGAGCAGTTGACGCCGGAGCTGCGCGAGGCCAACGAGCGGCTGCGCGAGCAGGCAGCCCATAACTAGGCGCGTGAGCCCGTCGCCCACCCATCGTGCGATCGACGCCGTGTGGCGGATCGAGTCGGCCCGGTTGATAGCCGGGCTGACTCGCATCGTGCGCGACGTGGCGGTAGCAGAGGATCTGGCCCAGGACGCGCTCGTCGCCGCGCTTGAGCAGTGGCCTGAATCGGGCATCCCGGACAAGCCGGGCGCATGGCTGATGTCCACCGCCAAGCGCCGGGGCATCGATGAGCTACGCCGGCGCGTCACGCTCAAGCGTAAGCGGGAGCTGATCGGGCGCGAGCTGGAAATCCTCCAACAGCTCGATCAGCCCGACGTCGCCGCGCAGGTCGACGGCGTGCAGGACGACGTCCTGCGTCTGATCTTCATGATCTGCCATCCGGTCCTGTCCCGGCAGGCACGCGTCGCGCTGACACTGCGTCTGCTTGGAGGCCTGTCGACGCCAGAGATCGCGCGCGCGTTTCTCGTCTCCGAAGGGACGATCGCGCAGCGCATCGTCCGTGCCAAGCGCACGCTCGCCGAGGCGCGTGTGCCGTTTGAGGTCCCCGGTCGCGACGATCTGGCTGAGCGTCTGTCGGCGGTGCTCGAGGTGATCTACCTCGTGTTCAACGAGGGCCACACGGCGACCGCCGGCGAGCACTGGATCCGCCCGGCGCTGTGCGCGGACGCCCTACGTCTCGGAAGGATCCTGGCCGCGCTGATGCCCCGCGAGCCCGAGGTCCACGGCCTGCTGGCCCTGATGGAGCTGCAGGCCTCGCGGTTGCGGGCGCGTGTGGGGCCCCACGGTGAGCCGGTGCTGCTCGCCGATCAGGACCGCGCGCGCTGGGACCACCTGCTCGTGCAGCGTGGCCTGGCCGGGCTGCGGCGGGCCGAGGAGCTCAGCAGGCCGCTGGGGCCGTACACGCTGCAGGCCGCGATCGCCGCTCGCCACGCGCGGGCCCGGAGTGTCGAGGAGACCGACTGGCCGCGGATCGTCGCGCTGTACGACGCCCTGGCGGCCCTCACCGGCTCCCCGGTCGTGGAGCTCAACCGCGCCGTGGCGGTAACGATGGCCTTCGGCCCCGAGGCCGGGCTCGAGCTCGTCGATTCACTCGCCGATGAGCCCGCTTTGCGCGGCTACCATCTGCTGCCCGGCATACGCGGTGACATCCTCATGCGCCTGGGGCGGTTGGCGGAGGCCCGCGAGGAGCTCGAGCGCGCAGCCGACCTGTGCGACAACGAGCGCGAGCGCGAGCTACTGCTCTCACGCGCGGTCGCTTGTGGCACACAAGGACCGCCCGCGTGTTGAGCTCCAGTCGCACACGAGCCCGGGCTCGCGACACGATCGCTTATGCCGCGCGAAGGACGAAGGACCAATCAGCGGCGACGCGACGCTCGACCTGACAGCCGAGGGGGAGGCCCTGCATCGCAGCCTGCGCGAGTACATCGCCGGCCCGGCGATCCGACTACTGAGCCAGTTCGACGTCGCGATGACGTCGAGACCACCGTGCGCGCGCTGCAGGCGATCACCGCGCGGGCGCAGGAGGAGCTTACGGTCGTCAGCTGACCACCGATGTCCGCGAGGCACGCCTCGCGCTGCACGGTTTCATCCCCATCTCACATCGGTTTCATTCTGCTGTCGCCTTACACAGATCGCCGCCGCCCAAAAGGGCTACTTTCGTTATTAGTTTACATAACATGCATTATCGAGCGTGGTGGGGTAGTGGGTCAGTTTGCGGCGTCTCATTCATATGAGACCGGAATCTCATTCATGTGAGACTGGTTTCGGTCCGTGAAATATCATCCATGTGAGGCTGGCCGACGTATTACCGACTGCTGCCGGCCGTAGGGGATAACCGGCGCCAGTGCCGGCCGATCGGTCTAGCTTTCCGAGAACTCTCGTCGCGCGGCTTGCGCAGCGAGCTCGGCGCGGGAGGCGACGCCGAGCTTGGCGAATACGTGTGAGAGGTGCGCCTGTACCGTGCGGCGCGAGATGAACAGGCGCTCGCCGATCTGAGGGTTGGTCAGGCCTTCGGCTACGAGCTCCACGACCCGCAGCTCGGCGGGGCTGAGGCTCTCCCAACCGCGCAACGGCCGCTTGCGTTCTCCGCGGCCGCGCTCGGCGTAGGCGACCGCATCATCCAGCGAGGCCGAGGCGCCGGCGGACCACGCCGCCGCGAAGGCCTCCTGGCCGAGCGCCTCGCGCAGCGCGCTGCGCTCCGCTTCGTAGAGCGGCTGACGCACCGGGAAGCGTACGCAGCCCACCGCGGCGCGAATGCCATCCGCCGCAGCGAGCAACCGAACCGCCTGCTCCGCGCTCTGCAGCTCTGAGACGAGCGCCGCGAGCGACTCCAGCACGTCCGCGACGCCACCCGGGTCGCCGGCCTCATAGAACGCGCGCAGAGCCTCGTGGAGCAGCTGCTCAGCTCCGGAGACCTCGCCGGCCTCGCGTGCGAGCTGCGCCTGCGCTTCGAGCGCGGGCCCGATCGCCAGCGGGTTGC
The DNA here is from genome assembly GCA_963752865.1 of uncultured Solirubrobacteraceae bacterium. Lineage (GTDB taxonomy): Bacteria > Actinomycetota > Thermoleophilia > Solirubrobacterales > Solirubrobacteraceae > Palsa-744. The sequence goes on along the minus strand of CAVVZU010000002.1, from coordinate 2,330,302 downwards.
CGCTCTCGCGCGCGATGTGCGCCGCTTCTTCGATCGCGGACACGGCCGGTGCCGTCTCTCCGCGCGCCAGCTGGGCGGCTGCTGTGATGAGCAGCGCGCCGACGGTGAAAGAGGGGTAGTTGTTGGCGCGCGTCGACGGCAACGCTTCACTCATCAGCGCCTCCGCGTGCTCGAGCTCGCCGGTGGCGTACTCCAGCAGTCCCAGGTACCAATGCATCAGTGGCGTGAAGTTGTGGGCCATACTCACGCCCAAGCCGATCGCCTCCTCGATGTGCGCTCGCGCGGCCGCCCACTCCCCAGTGCGGATCTTCGCGAAACCGAGGAACCCGAGATCGGCCATCGTGAACACTCCGTCGCCGAGCGAACGCGACTGCACGAGAGCCTCCTCGAGCATCGTCTCCGCCTCCGCGAATCGACACCGCAACGCCGCATTGCTGCCGAGCCAGGTGAGTGACTCACGGATACCGAGCAGGTTGCCCGCCGCACGCGATACCGCCAGGGCGTCTTCGAGCAGCGGCGGCGCTGCCTTCAGCCACCCGCCGACGTTTGCAAGGAAGCCGGCTCCGTAAAGCGCATCGGCCAGATACCAGGCGTCCCCGAGAGGGCGGGTGATGGCGATGCTCTCTTCGAGCACGGGCATGGCGGCCTCCGGCTCGAGCGAGATCAGCGCCCACCCGATCAGATCGAGCGCTCGACCCACGGTGCGCTCGTCGCCGACTTCGCGGCCGATCGTGAGCGCCTCCTCGGCAAAGCGCCGCGTCGCCACCCAGTCGGCGGCGATCGTCCCGATGTGGCCTACCGCAAGCAGCGCCTTTGCCCGAGGGAGCGCGCTTGCACCCTCCCCGGCGAGCGCCGCCTCGAGGTGCCTACGGCCCTCGCGCCAATGGCCGCGCGCCTCGAAGAACAACCACAGCGCTGAGGTAAGGCGTAGAGCCTCGTCGACGCGCCCCGCATCGATTGCCCATCCGAGTGCGCCGCGGAAGTTGTCCAGCTCTGTCGTGAGCGGCCCGAGCCATTGCTCCAGGCGCGCCCCGAACAGGTCCGGCTCTGCGGACTCGGCGAACCGCATGTGGTAGTCGAGGTGCTGGTTGCGCACGAGCGCCGCCTCGGCGGCGTCGCTGAGCTTCTGTCGCGCGTACACGCGGACCGTCTCCAACAGCCGGTAGCGAGTCTTGACGCCCTGCTCCTCGGCCTGCACCAGCGACTTGTCGACGAGGCTCGCGAGCAGGTCGAGGATCTCGACGACCTCCAGGCCAGCGCCGGCGCAAACCGCCTCGACCCCGTCGAGCGTCCAGCCGCCGGCGAACACGGAAATACGGCGGAACAGAGTCTGTTCCGCCGCGCTGAGCAGGTCGTGGCTCCAATCGACCGAGGCCTCCAGCGTGCGCTGCCGCGGCATCGCCGTGCGTGAGCCACCCGTCAGCAGCACGAACCGCTCGCGCATCGCGTCGGCGATCTCCTGCGGCGTCAGCAGCCTCACGCGTGCCGCCGCCAGCTCGATCGCCAGCGGGATCCCGTCCAGGCGCCGGCAGATCGTCGCCACCGCCTGCGCGTTCGCATCCACCAAACGGAAGTTTGGTCGCACCTGTCGCGCCCGATCGCAGAACAGCTGGACCGCTTCGACTCCCGCAAGCGAAGCTCCTGCCAGCTCGGCTTGCGGAACCCGCAGCGAGGGAACCCGCCAGCTCTGCTCTCCCTCGACCCCGATCGACTCGCGGCTCGTCGCCAGAATCACAACACCGGGACACGCCCCGAGCAGCGTCGCCGCCAACTCGGCGCACGCGCCCAGCAGGTGCTCGCAGTTATCGAGCGCGATCAACAACCGGCACTCGGCGAGCTGCGCCGTCAACGTGTCGATCACCGGCTGCGACGGGACCTCGCGAATCGAAAGCGCGCTCGCGACCCCGCTGGCTACCAGCGCCGAATCGCTGATCGGCGCCAGATCCACCCACCACACACCGTCAGGGTGATCGTCAAGCGTCTCGGCGGCCACCTGCAACGCCAGCCGTGTCTTCCCGCTCCCACCCGCTCCGGTCAGGGTGAGCAGGCGCGATCGTCCGAGCAGCTCGCGAACCTCCATGATCTCGGCCTCGCGGCCGACGAAACTGGTGAGCTGGACGGGCAGATTGTTCGGTAGGGCTGACAGCGAGCGCAGCGCCGGGAAGTCGTCGTGTAGATCTGCGTGGCACAGTTGGTACACCTGCTCCGGCCGCGCCAGGTCGCGCAGCCGATGCGCACCGAGGTCGCGCACGCTGACCCCGTCGGGCAGGCCGCCTGCCACCAGCTCATACGTCGAGCGCGACATCAGCGTCTGCCCGCCATGTCCGATCCCCCGCAGCCGAGCACAGCGATGGATCGAGGGGCCGGTGTAGTTGCGCGCATCCCGCAGCACCGCCTCACCGGTGTGCAGCGCGACACGCACGCGTAGATCCACGCCCTCAGGCCACGGCTCGCTTCTTAGCGCCAGCTGCAGATCAAGTGCGCACGCAACCGCATCCGACGCTCGCACGAACACGCCGACCGCACTGTCACCCTCGCCCTGCTCCTCCGGAAGCACCCCGCCACGCGCCTGCATAGTCTCGGCGAGCAGGTCGTGACAGCGCGCCATCACCCCCGCCATCACCTCGCCCCGCTCCTCCCACAACAAGGTCGAGCGCTCGACATCGGTCAGCACGAACGTCACCGTCCCGGTCGGGACGACCGCCACCGCATCCTGGTCAACTCCGCCCACCGGAATCATGATCGCCTCGTCCATCATCCCAAGCCTGCCGTGCCCGACGGTGGACTACATCGGCCAGATGGCCTATTCGCCGTCAGAGCTGGCCGGACCGGCGACGCCCTAGGCTGCTAGCAGAACTATGTTTTAGTTTTGCTAGTCAACCGCGTTGACGTGGCGCGCGCAGACATGCTCGGCCGCGTCGTCACCGACCGCGAGGCTCAGCGCCGGAGCTAGCACGCTGAGGGTGCGGCGCACGCTGCACGCGTGCTCGTCGCGATGCAGGCGAATCAGTGCCTGGAGTGCATCTGGGGCGATGAGGTCCGAAGCTTCGCATGCCGGCGTGAGGAACGCCGCGCGACGCGAGATGATCGCGGCGAGCTGCTCGGGCTGCGTGAGTTTTGGCATCCGCACGTCTTGCAGCAGCCCGGCGGTGAGCTGGCTGTAATCGAAATCCGGGGAGTCCAGGTAGGAGTCGTGAACTGCAACGAGCACACCGCATTCGAGATTGTCGGCGAGGTCGCGCAGCACGTCGCCGAAGAACCCGCCGAGCACTTTGGCTGATGCCTTTCCGGCGACCCGCCCGAGCCGGTCTGTGTCGTCGGCCACGAGCACTGGAACGAGCTTATGGCTGCCCACGACCTCGAGCGCCTCGGCGGCAGCTTCACGCAGCGCCTGTGTTGTGTTGTAGCTGCGCCCACCTCCGATCGTCTTGGTGACGTCGCGCGCGACGCTGCCACGCAGCAACCACTGCCCGCCCGATAGCGCTGCGCGATGGCTGATCAGCTTGCGATCGAGCGGGAGCGTCGGCTGCGCCGCCGCGAGCAGCTTCTGGCGCTGCGACGGGCTGATCCTGCCGGCGGTCTCAGCGCGATTGACGAGTTGACTGACGAGTATGCGCAGAAAGCCACGGACAGTGGCGATGTCCTTCGGCTTCTCGGTGGCGACGTTGATCAGAATCATCGCGACATCGTTGGCGGCTAGCGCGTAGCGCGCGACGCTGGACTTGCCACAACCGGGTGGACCGATCAGCGCGACCCGCGCGTATGTCCGTAGGCGCTTGTGGAGATCGCTCTCGAGCTGGCAGGTATCAATCAACGACTCATAGGGCGCCAGGCAGCTGCCGAGCGTGTCCGGCGGAGGCGTCGGGTCGAACACCTGTGGTGCCGCTGCGGCTGCGAACAGCGAGGCACGGCTCATACAAGGTTCTCCTTGAGCCTATATGTGTTGCGTGGCCGGCCCGGTCGTCCGGTGTGCTCCGCGGATATCTCAAGATGGCCAGCCTCATTGAGCTGCTCGAACACCTGGTAGGCACGCGGGCGGGACCAGCCGAGACGTCGCAGTAGGTCTTCGTCAGACGGGCCGGCTGGCCCATTGCGTGCCAGCTCGTCGGCGAGTCTCGCCGCAGGTCGGCCGAGCTCGCGGGCTACCTGCTCGACTACAGTGCCGCGTGACACCGCCGTCAGCGGATCCTCCGCGAGCACTGCACCTCGTGCCAGTGTGAGCGCGCGAGATGGGTTACCTTCGCAGCGCGCGGCGATCGTTCGTCGTACCTCGTCGCCGAGATCGCCACCGGGGTCACGATGGGCCAGCAGTTCGACGATCTCGCTCTCGCTGAACGGAGTTAGATAGACGGTGTGCTCGAAGAAAGCGTCGGCCGGCGGGGCGAGTATGCGCGCCTGATCATCGACGTTCGCGGTAACCACCCATTGCAGCTCGAGCGTCCACAGCTCGTCGCGGAGTCGTCCGAACAGCTCCCAGCCAAGGGGCGCCGCCAGGTGGTCGAGCAGTACTACCGGCCTGTTCCACTCAAGGTGGGAGACGACGTGGGCCAGTCGTTCGTACGCGGCCGTGAGCGGGTCTGTCGCTCCCGGTGAGATCGCCGGGGCGCTCGCAGCGTGATTGCCCATCGGATCGAGTTCGCGCCCGATCCGATCGAGCGCATCAGCCGCGCTCGACACGGTTCCGCCAGTAACCAGCGCCAGCTTGCGGCGAGTCGCCTCTGCCTGCGCGCTGAGGACGTTCAAGAGCGTCGTCTTGCCACCCCCCCGCTCTCCGAGCAAGATCACGTTGAAGCCGTGGGACAGGCCGGTCTCGATCTGTGAAAGGTCATGCGCTCGCTGGACGTAGAGCTGCGCGTCGGCAGGCGTCATCCGTAGTGGACGAACCCTCAGGTTAGCCATAGCAAAAATATAACATAGTTTTGCTACCCACGAAAATGGGCGATTTATGGCCGGATCGCTTCACCGGCAAGACAACACGCTAACTACCAAGTTCGGCACGTGCCGCCCCATGCCTGCGTGGTCGTTGATGGCGTATGCCGTCGGACCATGTGCGGTGATGCTCGAGGCATCTTCGCGTCATGCCGTAAGCGTCCCGCCACCGACGAGGGTCAGGATCGTCCGTCGCTTGGCAGTCCCTGACCGTGTGATGGTTTCGCCCGAACGTTCTCTGAATAGCCGCGATAGCCCGAGCCTCCGCACTCCGCCAGTGTTGCACGGTGAGACGTCGCAGCTCAAGGCGCTCGTTCTACCGAGCCCCCAATCGAGCTCCGGCGAGTAATCGGCCCAAAGCGATGTCGAAGAATCGCGTAGGCGATCCCGCCGCCAGCCAATCGGTACGAGCAGGCCGATGGCTTGGTGGAGTAGCACGGCGGCGATCGCGACGTTGTGGCCGACCCCATAGAGGATCAGCATCCCCCCCATGCCGCCGACCGTCCCGGCGCTGGCGGGCAGTGGAATCGATCCGCCGAGCGCCCCGATGATGTAGGCCATCACCACGATGGCGAAGCTCGGAGATGGGTGGGCGTGGATCGCGAGGAACGCAGTCCACAGGACCACTACGTCGAGGCCGAAGTAGATCAGCACCCCGAGCAGGCTCGCCCGGGCGCCACGGTGAACCAGAAGCTGCTCCGTGTCGTTTACGGCGTCCCCGAGCGTGGTGATCGCGCCTGCGATCTTGGGGTGTTTGCTCTCCAGTCGCGCGGCGTGGCTGCTGATGCGGTGGGCGATCAGCAAAGCAAGCGCGATCCCTGTTGCTGCGAGGGCTGCAGGCAGCACTGTAAGCAGGAGATGGTGCTCGCCGGAGAAGACGCCGATCGCGAGCCCGACACCGACAACGATCAGCACGATCGCATCGACAGCGGTGTTGAGAAAGCTGAGGTTGAACTCCCGCTCGGCGATCAGCTTGTTCGGCATTCCGAAGCGGTGCAGGATGAACGCTCCGACTCCCACACCTCCCCACGCTCCACCGGGTAGGAGAAGGCCGCCCGCGAGCTGTGTCCAGGCGACATCGTCGTCCATTCGCCGTCCGTGGCCGTCGTGCGCGAGCAGCTTCTGCGGGTCGATGATCGCGCGCCACGCGAGCGACAAACCCGAACTCGGAGAGCACCTCGAGCGCGATCGCCCCGAGCACCCACTCCCAGGAGACGTGCTCGAGGCTGCGCAGCGCCTGCTTCAGCGCGGGAATCAGCTTCAGCACCACGTAGGCGACCGACCAGATACCCGGCGAGCTTTGCGGCGGACTCTCTGCAGATGACGCTTGGCGTTGTTCAGTGCACGCCGGGCGTGGTGCTCCCGCGCGGACGGGTCCAAGGCGCCCGCCGCTGAGATCTCCACGATCACACCTCGCCTGGGGGTAGACCGGCGCTTGCGTTGCTCGGGTCGAGCAGCTCGAGCGCAAGCGCGGACCAGGCGAAGTCCTCGGCGCCCATGCCGCGCCCGTCGTGCGGGTCGTAGAACTCGCGCAGCCCTTCGCGCGCAACCGTTTCGGTGATCCCACGTGCGAGTGTGGCGGCCTCTTGCTCGTAGCCGAGACGCACCATTCCCCGCCACACGAGCCATGCGCTGTTCACCCATGTCGGTCCGCGCCAGTAGCGCCGTAGGCCGTCAAAGTGTTCGCGCAACGAGAACGATGGCTCATCGAGCGAGACCGAAGGCGGGGCGACCGCCGTCCAGAAGCGGCGCTCCTCGAGCAGACACGCCACCAGGCGGTGACCGATCTCATCGGGTAGATCGGGCAGGGCAAGTGGAGCAAGCGCTGTCCAGGTCAACGGGATCCGCTCCGTGATGGCCGGCTATCACCGCGGGCAGGAATAGCCCGCTCGGCTCGTCGTAGCAGCCGTGCGATCAGCGCCGGTGTGATCGACGGCAACCCGAGCGCCAGCCGTGAGAGCCCGTGGATCACGTTCGTCATCACCTCGCAGACGACCGGGTCGCCGTCGGCTCGCACCGCATCGATACGAAACTCGCGCTCGCGATTGCGGCGCACCAGCTCGACGAAGCCAGGCAGCCCCTGCGCCTCGTGGCGCCAGATCGGGTCAAACTGAGGCGATGCGTCCAAACCGGACTCATCGGGCTGCAGGATCCACAGCAGCCCGTCGCCCTCCAGGTCGCGCTCGGCGCTGACCGCGGCGTGGTGGGCGACGATCCGCGGCTCGAGCGCCGGATCGCCGACCGCCAGCTTCCACGCGAACGCCAGCGCCGGCGGCTGGATCGTCGCGGTCATCGCGTCGTCGTGATCGATCACGTTGTAAAACAGCTCACGCGGGCCGCTGACCGGGTGCTCCCAGAAGATCGTGTGACCGATGAACCCATCAGGCCGCGCCGCCGCGAGCAATGTCTCGAGCTCCGCGCGAGAGCGCGCAGGGTCAAAATGCCGCCACGCGATCGCCGCGAAGCAAGAATCCCAATACCACTGCCATCGGTAGCGCCCGGGGCTCGGGCGCGTGTAGGCGAACGGCACGCCATCGCGCTCGCCGACGATCCAGCTCCCCTCGAGCGTCTCGCGGCAGCGCTGCTCGAGCGACGATCACGTCCCGCAGCTTCGCAAACATAGGCTTATGGTGGTGGCCCTGGTCCTCATCGGCTCACCCGGAGCCGGCAAGTCATCGGTGCTCGAGGCCTTGGCGACGCTTCACGACATAGAGGACATCGAGCATGGAGCGATCGAGGCGGGGCAGCTGTCCCTCGGGCGACCGCTGCTGCCGGCGAGCAGCTGGGTGCGTCAGCTCGACGCGGTCCTCTCGCTCCAGCGCGAGGCGGGTCGCCGACGGTTTCTGATCTCGGCGACTGTCGAGACCGCTGAGGACCTCGCCGCTGTCAGGAACGCGACCGCGGCCGAACTGCTACTCGTCATCTGCCTCAGTGCGTCCTCCGAGACCGTCGCCGCGCGAATCGACGCCCGTGAGCCGGACCACTGGCCGGGCAAGCTCCCACTCATCGCCCGCGCCCGGCGGCTCGCATCCACCACCCCCCGGCTGCCAGGCATCGACCTGACCATCAACACCGAGCGGCGGGTCGCGGAGGACGTGGCAGCTGAGATCCTTGAGGAGATGCGCGACCGGGGGATGCTGGGACGGAGTTAGCAGGCCTACCGGGGTGCGAGGTCGCGGTTCGCGCTCATCCGACTTGGATTGCGCTGGCGCCAGGCCGCCCCGAGGCCGCTGAGGATAAGCCCGAGTCCGCCTATGGCCGCGAGGCCAATAGCCCAAGGCTGGCCCGCGATCAGCAGAACGCCGCCGAGCATCCCTACGCCGGCTCAATACATGGCCTGTGCGACGGGTCTGTAAGGACGTTTGAAAAACCACCCGAGCATTGTTGAAAGGCTATCGCGCTATCGAGCTGCCGGCGGTCCCTTTAGCCATGCCGGTGGGGTCTATGGCACCTGCTCCTACCACGGAGGTGAAGCGGGTGGCGGAGGCGGCCAATACTCGGAAGTGGAAGGAGGGAACGAAGAAGAAAGCAGATCGGAATGAGTAGCCAAGGCACGTCCTATCTGTAGGATTTGCCTCCCTCCCGTGCCGCCAGCCACTCACCGAACTCGCGGGCCACGATCCGCTCATCGTGCACTCCAGCTGCATCCTGTGAGGCGAGCCAGACAATCGGTGGACCCATGATCGATGCGTCGAGCAGGTTGCTGCGGATCTCGTCTGTCACCTCCTCGGGAATCATCCCGGAGGCCGTGGCCCCGCCGGGTAGCAGGATGTTGGCGGTGACCGGCGTGTCGGCCAAGTCGGCGGCCATCACCCGCGCCATCGCCTCCACGGCAGCGCCGGACGGGCCGTAAGGGACGAAGCCGCTGCGGGTCATTGTCTGCTCGCTCATCGAGATCGTGACCACCCGCCCGCCACCGGCGCTCAACATTCGCGGCACCACCTCTCGGGCGACGAGGAACGCCCCGATCGCCTTCGTCTCCAGCACGTCGCGAAAACCGCCGGGCGTCACCTCCCAGAACGGCTGTGACTCGGTCATGAACCGTGGGTTGACGGTCCGCATGCCGATCCCGGCGTTGTTTACCAGCATCTCCAGGCCGCCGAGCGTCCCATAGGCGCCATCTACCGCCGCCGATACCGACGCGGCGTCGCGGACGTCCAGCTCGATCCCCACCGCTTCGGCACCAAGCTCCTTGGCGGTAGCGTGCGCTCGCTCGCCGTCGCGACTGGTCAAAGCCACCCGAGCGCCCGCCTGCACGAGCGCTTGGGCCATTGCCAGGCCCAAACCGCTCGTGCCGCCGGTCACCAATACGCGGGTACCGCTGAGCTGTGTCATCACGCCTCAGCGTAATCCGTCACGCCGCTACTACCTGCTGGAAGTAATGCCCTGCGTCGAGGTCAGCGATGAGCCCGGGCTGTGTGGGCTCCCATCCGAGCAGCTCGCGTGTCAGCTTGCTCGACGCCGGAGCGTCGAGCCCGAGGAAGCCGCCCATCCAGGTGAAGTGCTCGGCTGCATCCTCGGGAGCGACCGACACCACTGGCACCTCCAGATGCCGTCCGATGACCTCGGCGATGTCGCGGACCGGCACACCTTCGTCGGCGACCGGGTGGAGCGTCGATCCCGCCGGGGCGTTTTCCAGCCCGAGGCGGAACAGCCGCGCGGAGTCGAGACGGTGCACGGCGGGCCAGCGGTTGGCCCCGTCGCCGATGTAACCGGAGACGCCCTTCTCGCGGGCGATGCCGACAAGGGTTGCGATGAAGCCGTTGTCGCCGTCGCCGTGGTTGGTCGGGGGCAGCCGCACGATTGACGAGCGGACGCCTTGGGCAGCCAGGGAGAGCGTGAACTCAGCGGTTTCCCAGCGGGCCTGCGGCCCTCCGCCGAAGGCGCCTCCAGCGGCGTGGGAGCCGTGGCCGTCTTGCTCGGTGGCCACCTGTCCGGGTGCGACCCCGAGGAGCCCGGAGGCGATCAACAGCGGCCGGTCGGAGCCCGCCAGTGCCTCTCCGATCGTCTCGACGGCGCGACGATCCGCGTCTGCCGCGCCCTGGAAATCCCCCGAGAAAGCGAGGTCGTGCTTGAACGCGAGGTGAATTACGCCGTCTGAGGCGTCAGCTGCAGCCCGCAGCTGGTCGAGATCGTCGAGGGAGCCGCGCTGCACCTCCACCCCTGCGTCGGTTAGGGCAGCGGCCGAGGCATCCGAGCGGGCGAGCCCGACGACCTGATGGCCGGCCTCGAGGAGCTCGGGGACGACGGCGGAACCGATCCACCCAGATGCTCCGGTGACGAATACGCGCATGACAAACCTCCAGAAAATGATTGATGACAGTGGCTGCCATCAACATAGCACTCTCATGTCAGTCACTGTCGTAAGGTAGGATCTGGGCATGGGTCGATGGGAGCCAAACGCGCGGGGGCGGCTCATGCAGGCGGCGTTCTCGCTTTACAGCGAGCGCGGGTTCGAGCAAACCACGGTCGCGGAGATCGCCGAGCGGGCCGGATTGACGGAGCGAACGTTCTTCCGGTACTTCGCCGACAAGCGTGAGGTCCTGTTCGCGGGCGCGCCGGCGCTGCAGGAGGCGCTCGTCAGTGCGGTTGCCACGGCACCCGGCTCGCTATCGCCGATCGACGCAGCGGCAGCTGGTCTCGAGGCCGCCGGCGCTTTCATCCAGGAGGGCGGCGGTCTGGCGCGCGAGCGCCAGGCGATCATCTCCTCGAGCACAGAGCTTCAAGAGCGCGAGCTGATCAAGCTCGCATCGCTCGCCGATGCGCTCGCGGAGGCGCTGCGTCGCCGCGGCGTCCAGGACCCGGCCGCGAGTCTGACCGCCGAGGCGGGGATCGCCGTCTTCAAGGTTGCATTCGAGCGTTATGTCGAGGACAGCAATGATCAGGAGTTGCCGTGGTTGATCCGCGCATCGCTCGATGACCTGAAGGCCGTTACCGCCGGTCGGTAGTTGCTGGGTCGCTCGTTGCGGAACCGATCGCTACTCCCCTCCCCATCTCAGGCGATCTTCGCAAGCGCAGGATGCGCGGCCGGGCGATCTGGCGGTACACACACCATGCCCTCGCTGAAGCCGGCCGAACTAATTCCAAAGGCTGCATTGAGCCGGTCGAGGTTGACGACGGTCAACAACGCGGTGATCTCCACGAGCTGCTCGTCGCTGAAGTGCTCCTTCACCTGTGCGAACAGCTCATCGGTGACCTCCACCGGTGTGCGCATCACGGCAACTGTGTAGTCGAGTGCCAGCTTCTCGCGTTCGCTAAACAGCTCGCTTTGTTGGTAGCGAGCAAGCGCCAGCAACTCTTCGTCGGAGAAACCGGAGTTGCGGCAGATCTGTGAGCCGAGGTCGACGCAGAACTCGCAGCCGATCATCTGCGCGCCCTTCAGCTCGACCAGGTTCTTGAGTCGCTCATCGACGGTGTGGGCCTTACGTACAGCCTGCTGAAACTTGCCCATACCGCTCAGCAGCTTCGGCCGATGGGCCCAGATCTCGATCGGCTCGATGCCGGAGTGACCGCCAGCCGGTGCGCGACCTGTCAATTTGGTCATTCCTTTGCGCATGAGCCAGTAGACGAGCTTGATCTTGACTCCGGCGTCAGCCTGTTGCACTCCGTTGATGCGTGCCACTGGGCACCTCCTGTCACATAGCGTGGGGCTCGGGGGTCTATCCCGTATGACCCGCGAGATCCAGAGGGTTTGACATCAATGGATGAGCTCGACCTGATCAATGCGCTCGACCGCCAGCGGCCGCAGCTCCGTGCGGTCGCCTACCGGATCCTCGGTTCGCTCAGCGACGCCGACGACGCCATACAGGAGGCGTGGCTGCGGCTCGAGCGGACCGACGTAGAGCAGATCGAAAGCCTCGAGCGGTGGCTAACGACGGTCGTCGCCCGGATCTGCCTGAACATGCTCCGAGCCCGCCGTACCAGAGCCGAGCAGCCGCTCGAGGGCTTTCTGCCGGAGCCGCTCGTCGGCAACCCATCCGGTGCGAGCGATCCGGAGTACGAGGCGTTGCTCGCGGACTCAGTGGGGATCGCGCTGCAGGTCGTGCTGGGCACGCTCGCCCCGGCCGAGCGGCTGGCATTTGTGCTGCACGACATGTTCGCCGTGCCATTCGTCGAGATCGCAGCGATGGTCGACCGCTCACCTGAGGCAACTCGTCAGCTCGCCAGTCGTGCGCGCCGCCGCGTGCGAGATGCGCCACTACCGGACCCGAGTCTGGCGCGCCAGCAGGCGGTTGTAGACGCTTACTTCGCTGCCGCGCGAGAGGGCGACATGGAGGCGCTGATGGTGGTGCTCGACCCGGATGTGGTGCTGCGCGCCCACCGTCGCGACGATGACCCAATCGAGCTGCACGGTGCAGCGCGGGTCGCTCGCGGTGCGATGGGCGCCCGGCGTTTTGCTCCGTACGTTCGCCCTGCGCTGGTCAACGGCGCCGCCGGTGTGGTCGCGTTTGACGGTGAGCGGCCTTTCGCGGTGCTCGCGTTCACAGTTGTCGACGACCGCGCTGTGGCGATCGATGTGTTCAACGACCCTGAGTTGGTCGGCAAGCTGGACATCCGCGGGATTACCGCCTGAGCGAGAAGCAACCCGTAGCGGGCGAAATTAGTCCTGAGCCTCGCTGCGTGTCTCACTTCGTGCGACCGCCGTCAACGCCTCGATGTCCTCGATGTCGCCTGGCCTTCCAGTCGTCTGCTTCATGCGGATGAGGTCGTTAACGCTCACAATTCGCACAGGGATGCCGTCGAGGTCTGTCTTCAGCGCCCGTGCACGCATCTCCGCGAACGCCCTCGCCCCGGGGACCTCGTTCAAGATGTGCAGATCTCCGTGCCGAGTAGCGAGCGGAGGCACAACGGGGGCGATGCCGAGCTGCTCCGCCGTGGGCGTAGGGGCGCTCGGCCCGAGCTCGACCGGGTGAGCATCGAGCGCGACAAGCGCTGCGCTTAGGCGCTCGAAGTTCTCCGGGTCGGGTGAAGGTGTGACATCGAGATCCTTGGTCGTGCGCCGGCGGCCATGCACCTGTGCCGCAACCCCGCCGATGACCAGGTAGTCCACCTCGTGATCAGCGAGCACCCGAAAGAGCTCGCGCAGGTCGAGCGGGCGTTCGGAGGTCTCGCTCACGGTACGTACCGCGTCGCTGGATGGCCGGCCCTGCGTGCCTGTGCGCCGGCGATCTCCAGTTGGGTTGCGACCAGGTTCCACGAGGCCGCCTCGCGTAGTCGTTCACGCGGGCTTCCAGCAACAGCCTCTCCGCGCGCCTCAGCCAGCGGCTCGACGTCGAGTACGAGCCGCTCGCCGAGTAGCATCAGCAGGTGTGTAAGGCGCTCCAGCGTCGGCGACTCCACCCCACGCTCGATGCGACTGATCGCGTCCTGGCTCGTCCGCGCGCGCAACGCCAGTGCCCGCTGGCTGATGCCATGTCGCTTCCTCGCCTCGCTTAGGAGCTTGGATGCGCTTGAATTACACCGCATACGGTGTCAGGCTATCACTGGGCTGCGTCAACATTCACAATTGGTCGTCTCGCAGCTGCACCTCGGTCAGGCACACCATCAGCCGCTGGATGCAATCCGGCCCCGCCGTTGGCATCGACATCAATGTCAGCTGAGAACGTCGAGCTGGTTCGCTCGCTGCATCCGGGGTCCGACTTCGATCTCGCACCAGCGGTCAGCGATGACGATTTCTGCGCATCTTGGCGCGCGATGCTTGGGAGTAGTTTCGACCCGTCTGTGCAAGGCACAATCCGTATCCCCGGGAGCGCGCCCACGGTCTACTCTGGCATGGATGGCTTGCGCCAGGCGTGGCTCGAGTGGCTTGAGCATTGGCGCAGCTACCGCGACGAGATCGAGGACGTGATCGACGGTGGCGAGGAGCTCGTCGTCGTCATCCACCGCTGTCATGGCCAGCTGCAGCCGGGCGACACTGAAGTCACGCGCAGGAGCGCCACCGTATGGACCGTGCGCGACGGTCGTGTTGCCAGCGTCGAATTCAACGTGCCCTACGACGAGGCTCTCAGCTCCGTCGGCATGGTCGTCTAGCTGCTCCGCACCCACCCCCGCGACCTGCTCTATCGCCCGCTCATGCCGACTTGTCGGTTGAGCCCGCTGTTCCCTCAAGGTCTCGAATGAGCCGCTCGATGATGTCGCGCATGGCATCGGCTTGAATAATTTTTTGGCATGCCATAATCTATGTCCATGTCCACCAAGGATCTACTGCGCACGCCCGCCATCGAGGACTACTCGAAGGCGATCTTCTCGCTCGAATCTCGCGAGGACGAGCCGGTCTCCACGAATGCCCTCGCCGAGCGTCTCGGCATCACCTCAGGCTCCGTATCCGCGATGCTCAAGCGGCTCGACGAGCTCGGCTTGATCACACATGTTCCCTACCGAGGAGTGCGCCTGACCGAGGACGGCAGGCGCATCGCGCTCGAGGTCATCCGCCATCACCGCCTGCTCGAGAGCTACCTCGCCGAGGCGCTGGGGATGCCCTGGGATCGTGTGCATGCCGAGGCCGAGGTGCTCGAGCACGTGCTCTCCGAGGACCTCGAGGCGCTGATCGCAGACAAGCTCGGGCACCCCACCGTCGATCCCCACGGCGACCCCATTCCCAGTGCCGAGCTCGAGCTCGAAGAGCGCGTCACCGATCGCATGGAGAGCCTGCAGCCCGGCGACGCCGGCCTGTTCGTGCGCGTGTCGGATTCGGACCCCGAGATGCTGCGATACCTCGCCGAGCGCGGCATCGCCCCCGGCGAGCGCTTCACCGTCCGTGAGCGCCAGCCGTTCGGAGGGCCGCTGTTCGTGCAGTTCGGAGAGCGCGAGCACGCCATCGGAGGCCAGCTCGCGGGAGCGATGCGCGTGGAAGTCGATTGCCCGGCCGTGCGGCAGCCCGTAGAAGAGCCAGATCCAGGAGCGGTGGATGGGCACGCCTGAGGTCGCCGCCCCCTCCCCCCTTCGGCGCCAGCCGCAGCTGACCGACGAGGACACCGCACGCTCGCACGACCGCTCACGCGTTCACCACGCGCGCCGACAGCACCGGCGTTGGCACCTGCTGTGGCTGCTCGTCGGCCCCGGGATCCTCGCCATGCTCGGCGAGAACGACGGCCCGAGCATGATCGCCTACGCCTCCGACGGGGCCCAGTACGGGCTTGGCTTCTTCGTCCCGTTCATTCCCGTCCTGTTCGCCATGGCTTACGTCTGCCAGGAGATGTGCATGCGCGTCGGTGCTGTCACACACCGCGGCTACGGCGAGCTCGTCCTGCAGCGCTACGGCCGCGTGTGGGGCTGGTTCGGTGCCGGCGATCTCACCCTCACCAACCTGGTGACGCTCGTGGCGGAGTTCGTTGCCATCCGCGTTGGGCTTGCCTACTTCCACCTCGGCGCCGGCGTCGCCGTTGCACTCGGGCTCGCGCTCGTCGTGTTCACTCTCAGCGGCGGGCGCTACTGGCGCTGGGAGCGGATCGTCCTCGGTCTCGCCGCCTTCAACGGCCTGTTCCTGCTGGCCGCGATCCTCGTCAAGCCAAATGTCGGCGCGGTCGCCAGCTCGTTTGACTTCACGCCGTTTCCCGGCGGCGGCTTCAACACCCTGCTGCTGCTGCTCGCCTCCACGATCGGCGCCACCGTCACGCCGTGGATGATCTTCTTCCAGCAGAGCGCCTCCGCCGACAAGGGCATGACCCCTTCCGACGTTAGCCACGGCCGCTACGACACCGGGCTCGGGGCCGTGCTCGCGGCGATCTTCGGCATCGGCGCGCTCATCGCCGGAGCCGCGTTGCTCACCCACGGCGGGTCCGGCATCCAGGGGTTCGCCGGCGCAGGCTTCCCGCAGGCGCTCGAGCACGTCGCCGGTGGTGCCGCGGGGACGGTGTTCGCGCTCGGGCTGATCGAGGCCGGCGCTGTCGCCATCCTCACCATCTCCGCGAGCACCGCCTACGCCGCCGGTGAATGCATCGGCGCCTCCCACAGCTTCAACAGCTCGCCGCGCGGAGCCGCCGTCTTCTACGCCGCCAACATCGGTGTCGCGCTGCTCGCCGCCGTCGTCATCCTCATCCCCGGCGCACCGCTTCTGTCGATCGCGCTCAACGCCAACGTGCTCGCCACCGTGCTGCTGCCCGTGAGCCTCGTGCTGATGGTCATGCTCGCCAATGACAAGGGGCTGATGGGCCCGTGGGCCAACAAGCGCTCCACCAACATCGTCGGCATCGGCGTAATCGCGTTCGTTGGTATCTGTGGAGCCGCCTATGGCATCGACTCCTTCCTGCAGACAATCCACCTGATCGGCTCATGAGCACCGACACTCCTCTCAGCCACGAGGCGCCAGCGGAGCGCGACTGCATCCCCGAGCAGGATCTGCAGGCCCGGGAGCGCGCCGAGGACGAGCTGATCATGCACCTCGAGCACGACCAGTTCGTCGCCGAGACATCCCGGCCCGTGCCGCGCGCGCCGCTCAGCCCTCGTGTCAGCGCCGGCCTGTGGGCGCTGCGCGTGTTCGTCATCGTCGTCAGCCTGATGGTGATCTACACGTTCATCGACCAGCTGCACTGAGCTTCACCGCTCAGCCGCGCCCCAGCGTTGCGCGCAGCTGCCGGTAACGCTCAGTCGACGATCAGCCGCACGATCGCGAACACCCCCACCACCACGATCAGCGCCCGTAGCGCGTCCGGCGGTAGCCGGCGCCCGTAACGCGCGCTGAGCTGTCCTCCGACGATCGAGGTGCCCGCGATGATCGCCGCCGGCCCCCAGTCGACGTGTGCGGCGAAGATGAAGTAAACCCCCGCCACGCCGTTGGTGAGTGCCGCCAACACGTTCTTCAGAGCGTTCGTGCGGTGCAGATCCTGCGCCAACGCCACCCCCAGGATCGCCAGCAGCAGAATGCCCTGCGCCGCTCCGAAATAGCCGCCGTAGACGCCCGTCAAGTAAATCGCCAGCGGTACGAGCACCGCGCCCTTGCGCTCGAGGTCGATCTCGCGTTTGGTCAGCCACCGCGCCAGACGCGGCTGTGCCACCGTCAAAACCAGGGCGATCACGATGAACACAGGCACAATCGCCTTGAACGCCGAGGACGGCAGCACCAGCAACAGCACCGCACCGGTGATGCCACCGCTCAGCGACATCGCGCCGAAGCGCAGCGCCCGTGCGCGCTGGCCCGCGAGCTCGCGCCGGTAGCCGATCGCGCCCGACACCGAGCCAGGGACCAGGCCGATCGTGTTCGACACGTTTGCCGTCACCGGCGCGTACCCAAACGCCAGCAGCACCGGGAAGGTAATCAGTGTGCCGCTGCCAACCAGCGTGTTGATCGCGCCCGCCGCCATGCCGGCCGCGGCGATAGCCACGATTTCAGCGATGCTCATCGCGTCTTTGACCAGGCGCCGGCAGCCGCAATCAAGCGAGCAACTCGACGATCGAGCGGGTAATCCGGGGATCGGCACTACTGTGATTCGCCATGGATCTCGAGAAGGCTATCCGCACCCGTCGCACGCACAAGGCTTTCAGCAGCCAGCCCGTCGACGCCGCGGTGCTGGACGAGCTTTTCGAGCTCGCCCGCTGGGCGCCCAACCACCATCTCACCAACCCCTGGCGCTTTCGCGTGCTCGGCGAGCGCACGCGCGAGCGGTTGATGACGCTCGCAGAGTCACAGCAGCCCGGGTCCGCCGTCAAGCTGAAGCGCGCGCCCACGCTCGTAGCCGTCTCAGCTCAACTGGGCGATGACCCAAGCCGGGACCGCGACGACGAGCTCGCTGTCGCCGTCGCCGCCTATCTGGTGCTGCTCGGCGCGCACGCTCGCGACCTCGCCGGCTACTGGCGCACCGTCCCGCTGCTGGACGATCCACGCGGTCGGGAGATCCTTGGCCTGGGTCCCCGCGAGCAGCCCATCGGGCTGCTGTATCTCGGCTATGCCGTGCAGGAGCAGCGGGTGCCCGAGCGCGCGCCGCTCGAGGATCTCGTCAGCTACCTGGACTGATCTGGATGAGCGAGGCACTGAGGAGCCTCTGGCCGGCCCGCGGCGATCGCCACGGGCCGCTCGTTCCGGTGATGATCGTGCTCACCGTCGTCACCGGTGTGGTCGACGCCACCAGCTATCTGAAGCTCGGCCACGTGTTCGTCGCCAACATGACCGGCAACGTCGTCTTTCTTGGCTTCGCACTGGCTGGCGCCCACGGCGTCTCCGCAAGCTCCTCGCTGGTCGCGCTCGGGTCGTTCCTCGTTGGCGCATCCGCGGGTGGGCGCTTTCGCGTGCGCCATCCCAACCACCGCGGGCACATGCTGAGGTTGGCGACGATCACGCAGGCGAGCCTGCTGGCGATCGCCCTGATCGTCGCGGTGACGCTCGCCAAGCCACTGCGCACCCCGGAGAGCTATGCGCTGCTCGTGCCGATGGCCGTCGCCATGGGCATCCAGAACGCTGCCGCACAGCTGCTCGCCGTACCCGAGCTCACCACCACCGTCCTCACTCGCACGCTCACCGGCATCGCCTCGGACCTTGCGCTCCTCGGACGCAGCCACGAGACGGCGGGGATGTTTGCGCGGCGCGTCGTTGCCGTCGTAGCGATGCTGCTTGGGGCATTTGTAGGTGGGCTACTGGTACTACACGTCACAGTCGCCTCAGCGCTGGCCGTCGCGACCGCAATCGCGCTCGCGGTGGGCGTCGCCATGCACTGTCTCTCTCACGCTGATGCACCCTGGATAAAAACGTGAGCAAATCTCTTCAAGGGTCGAAAAGTTGACGAAATAGCTGCATGTAGCGGGGACTTTTTGCGTTAGCCTCTAGCCCGTGAAACGTGGATTTCTCGTAGTTCTTGTGGTGCTGGCCCTGGCAATCGTGGGTGTCGTAGCGCTCTCCGCGCAAGGCCACGGCATCGCAAGCGTGCCCGGCACCGGTGCCGCCGGCGCGAGTGCCGCAGCCGCGCCTCTACCCCCCACACGCCTGGCCGCACTGCCCAGTCGCACCCTTGCCAACGGGACCGACCCGATCGCTGTGGCGCTCTCCGCGCCCGTGTCGCCCACCTCGCCGATGCCGCTGATCACACCCAAAGTGGCCGGCACGTGGACCATCGTCGGCAACGACGAGGTCTTCACCCCCACATCCACGCTCGAGCCCTGCACCCACTATGCGCTGACCGTATGGGCGCGTACCAGCTCCACAGCCCACAGTCAGCTGGGCAAGCGCCAGACGGTCACCCTGCACGTAGCCTGCCCGTCGATCGCTGGCCTCCAGCAGGCGCTCGCGCGTCTGGGCTATCTCGGCGCGAAGCTCCACCCCCGCTACGACGTGTCCATCACAAGCGGCCCCGAGACACGCCGTCAAGCCGCCGAAAACGCCTTCCACCCACCTCGCGGTGCGCTGGTCCCCCACCCCGCCGACGCGCCGAGGACACAGATGGGGACGCTCGATGCGGTCACCCGTGGCGCGCTCGAGGTCTACCAGGCGGACCGCGGGCTGGAAGCGAGCGGCGAGCCAAACGCTGCCACCTGGGAGTCGTTGCTGTACGACGAGACCAACAACCGGCGCGACCACGATCCCTACACGTGGGTGAGTGTTTCCGAGTCGCTACCCGAGACGCTCCAGGTACACCGCGGCAACCACGTCGTGTTCACCACGCCCGTCAACACCGGTGTGCCCGGTGCTGAAACCGAACAGGGCATCTTCCCCATCTACGCCCGCTATGTCTCAACCACGATGAGCGGCACTGACGTCGATGGCACCAAATACGACGTGCCAGATGTGCCTTGGGTCAACTACTTCAACGGCGGCGACGCTGTCCACGGCTACCCCCGCGAATCGTATGGCTTCCCGCAGTCCAACGGCTGTGTTGAGCTGCCGATCGAAGCCGCTCACACCGTCTTCGGCATGCTCGCCATCGGCGACATCGTCGAGGTCAACGGCTGACGCCACTTTCTGGCGGTCCGCCCGGACCAGCCGGCGCCAAGCGACCGCCGACCGGTTCCGGCCGAACGGCTACTTGACGGTGAGCGTGCCTTCCATGCCCGCCATGCGGTGGCCGGGCACCGAGCAGAAGAACTTGTACGTGCCCGGTTTCAGGTCAAGCGTCAGGACCTTCGAGCCGCCTGGAACGTTGGCGTCGCCCCCAGGATCTTGTGCGCCGCGGATTCGATCGTCATGTTGTGGTCCAACGGTGCCATGTTCGTGAAGTCGATCGACACTTTGCCTGCGTTGGCCGTCAGCGAGGTCTTGTTGTAGGCGAGCTGGCCTTCCGGGTTGGCCGCGAGGCTCAGCGCTCCGCTCGGCGCGGTGCTCGAGGTCGTTGCCGTCGACGTCGAGCTGCCGCTAACCGTGGTTGTCGCGGTCGAGGCCGTCGTACCGCTAGATGAGCTCCCGCAACCTGCCAGCACGAGCAGGCCCACAGCCAACAGCAGTGCTGTGAGCCGGTGCCTGTGGCGGTGGGTGTCAATTGAGCTTCGTGTGCACGGTCAGGGCGCCTTCGTGATCATCTTTCCGGACGGCGAGAGCACATACCATAGGCCACCGTTGGCGCTGACCCCTTGACCATTGGCGGTACCCGGACCGGAGTCCGCGGCGTAGGTGTAAAGCGGCCAACCCGCGTAGGTGACGACATCGCCGCCTTCAGGGTCGGGGTCGCTGCCCAGCAGCGAGGACTTCGCTTCTCCGCCCGCGGTTGCTTTCTGTCCGCCCGACAGCTTCGCCGGCGGCCACAGCGACGCGCAGCTGCTCAAGCACGTCACCTTTGCGTGGTTATCCGGTGTGAACATGTACAGCGTCCGGCCCCGGGAGCTCACCAGCACCGGTCCCAGCCCGGAGATCGTCCTCGTGGAGATCTGCACGCCTGCCGATGCGCTCGTGCTCGCGGTGGTGGTGCTCGCGGCAGCGGTGCTCGTCCCGTAGCCGCCTGCACTGCTTGCCGTCGTTGGCGGCGATGAGCTCGACGTTGCTGTTGTGGAGCCGGTCGTGCTGGAGGAGCTGCCGCAGCCGGCCAGTGCCAGCACCCCTCCCACGAGCAGGGGCAGTGCTGAAAGTCGGGGCATGCGCTCGAGCGCGCGAACTTGCATTTGGGAGCTCATGTGGTCAGATCCTCCGTCGTGTTGGTGACATCGGGCCTTAAGACACCGCCCCCGCCCACATCCTTCCCGGGCGTGCCGCCAACGCTAGCCGGTCGCGACCTGCTCGGTGCCGGTCGCCTGCTCAGCCTCGGGCGGCGCAGGCGGAGCGGCCGCGGCTGCCAGATGCGCTCCCAGTGCGCCCAGTCCGCCGACCAACAGCGCCGCGCTCGCCGCTCTGCCGGGATGCTCGCGGCCGCTTTCGGTCAATGCCAATACCGCTGCGATCAGAACCACGTTGTACTCGTAGCCGCCATTGGTCAGCCACGGGCCCTTGCTGCCATGCACCGTCTCGATCGCCGTGATCATCGTGGCGGTCAGCAGCGACGCCGCGACCGGTGTCGCCACCCCGCTCGCCAGCAGCGCACCGCCGCCAGCCTCGGCCGCGCCGGCCGCGATCGCGTTGGCCTTGCCCGGTCTCAGCCCCATCCCGTCGAATGCCTTCGCCGTCGCCTCCAGGCCATGTCCGCCGAACCAGCCAAACAGCTTCTGTGTGCCGTGTCCAAAGAAGAACCCGCCCACGGCCACGCGCAGCAGCAGTCGTCCAATCTTCATATCCCAGCGCCTTTCTTCGATTCGCTCGATTTATACGCTTAGTTCTAAGGCGCCGCCGGGACCACCACGAGCGGCCCGTCAGTCTGCGGCAGCTCGCTCGTCTCAAACGCGCTCTGCTCCAGGCGCTCCACGTGCGCGGAGCGCTCCAGGAACTCCTCAGCTGTCTCGAGGAAGCTGATGCGGGGCGTGCGGTAGTGCATCGGCACCACCCATTTCGGGGCGAGCCGCTCGACCAGCAGCGATGCCTGCTCGGCGCCGATCGTCGGTCCGCCGCCCACGGGGATGATCAGCATGTCGACCTCGCCGAGCGCAGCCTCCTGCTCGGGACGCAGCCCGCTCTGGCCGAAGTCGCCAAAATGGGCAACCCGCAGCCCGTCCAGCGTGAATACGAAGATCGTGTTCGGCCCGCGCGCGGTGCCTGCCTGATCGTCGTGCTCGGAGGCGATCGCGGTCACCGCTCCGAGCGGTGACTCGAGCGTGCCCGCCGTCGAGCGCAGGATCACCGGGTCGCCACCGATCGCCTCGACGCCGCTGTGGTCACCGTGCTCGTGAGTCACCAGCAACAGGTCCGCCTCCACGCCCTCCAGCGGCGGGTAGTTGAACTCTATGCCGTGGCTCGCCGCCGCCGACATGTCCCCGAACGGGTCGATCGCCACCGACTGCCCACCTGCGCTCAGGTGAAATGTGGACTGCCCGTACCACTCAACGCGCATGCTGCTCCTCTGCTGTCGTAGTTCGCGCGAGCACGCCCGCGCCATTGTGATCCAAGCTCTGCACGCCGCTGTCGGCGCTCACCGCCACGCCGTTGGCCGGCGCGCCGGTGGCCGCGGCCTCGGTGGGCTCGGCATAGTGATACTTACCCCCACGTAGCAGCGATGCGCCCGCCGCGATCAGGCAGGCGAGGATCGCGAACAGGAACGCCTCGTGAAGGCCCGTGCGAAATGGCCCGGAGATCAGGTGCGGGAAGAACGAGCGCCCGGCGAGGGTCGCTGCGGTTGGCGGCCGAAAGCGAGCCGAGCACGTGCGTCCCGACGAGGTGTTCGATCGGGTTGTAGCCGAGGAACGCCGCGAACAGCACAGACACCGGGGGCGTGTGCGCGGCGCTGCTCGCCGCGGCCGCCGAGACCCCGTGCGCCTGGAGCCCCGAGGACAGCGTGTGCGGCAGGTTCGAGGCGAGGCCCGAGGATCATCAGCGTGAAGAACACGCCGATCGAGAGCACCTGCGCGGAGTTCTGGAAGGTCTGGTTCATGCCGCCGCCGGCGCCGCGGTGCTGCGGTGGCAGGCTGTTCATCACCGCCGCGCGGTTCGGTGAGGCGAACATGCCCATCGACACGCCGACCATCGCGAGCACGAGCGCGAACAGCCAGAACGAGAAGTCGATCGGCAGCAGCGTCAGCAGGAAGAAGCTCAGCGCCGAGCCGAGCATCCCCCCGGTCGCGAACCAGCGGGCGCCGAAGCGGTCGGACAGATATCCGGACGTTGGTCCCGCCGACGAGCATCCCCAGTGTCAGCGGCAGCATGTAGATGCCCGCCCGCAGCGGCGTGTCGGTGAAGTTCACACCGTGCAGGGGCAGCCAGATGCCCTGCAGCCAGATGATCAGCATGAACATCAGCCCACCGCGTGCGATCGCCGAGAGGAACGTCGAGAGCGTCCCGAACGTGAACGCGCGGATGCGGAACAGAGGCAGCCGGAACATCGGCTCGGCGACACGGCTCTCGATCACCGCGAACGCAGCCAGGCACGCCACTCCCGCGCCCAGCAGACCGAGCACCCGCGGGCTGCCCCAGCCGGTGGCGGCGCTGCCGTAGGGGCGGATGCCGTACGTGACCGACACCATGATCAGGATCAGGCCGAGCGCGAACGTGACGTTGCCCCACCAGTCGACCTTGGCGCGTTTGTGGGGTGCTGCGCTCCTCGAGCTTCAGGTACGCCCACACCGTGCCGAAAAGCCCCACCGGCACCGAGATCAGGAACACCAGCCGCCAGTCGATCGGCGCCAACAGGCCGCCGAGCACGAGGCCCACGAACATGCCGCTGACGCCCACGATGTTGTTGATGCCGAGCGCCATGCCGCGCTGGTTGGCGGGGAACGCGTCGGTGATGATCGCCGCCGCGTTCGCCAGCAGGAACGCCGCGCCGATCCCCTGCACGATCCGGAAGCCGATCAGGTACGCGGCGCCCGCGCTGCCCGTCCATCCAGTCGACCGTCAGCAGCAGCGACGCGATCGTGTAGATGACGAAGCCGAGGTTGTACATCCTCACCCGCCCGTACATGTCCCCCAGCCGCCCCAGGCTCACGATCAGCACGCTCGTCACCACCAGGAAGCCGAGGATCATCCACAGCAGGTAGAAGCTGTTCGCCGGCACCAGTGGGTCGAGGTGGATGCCGCGGAAGATGTCCGGCATCGCGATCAACGTGATCGACCCGTCCAGGGTCGCCAGCAGCACTCCCAGCGTCACGTTCGACAGCGCGATCCACTTGTAGCGATCCGACCCGCCTGAGTCGGAGCTGGGCGTGCTTGCGCTCGCCTTCGCCCGGGTAACCACCACGCTATCCATCCAAATAAATTATACAGGAAAACTGAGCAGTTTCCCTGCTCTTCTCCATATATAGTGTGCAAACCGTGGCTTCGGCCGTTGACACCACACGTCTGGCGAGCGAGCTGCGCATGGTGCTCGGCCACCTGATGCGCCGCCTGCGCGCCGAGCATCGCTTCTCGCTGTCCCAGGGCGCTGTGCTCGGGCGCCTGGACCGCGAAGGCACCAAGTCGATCGGCGACCTCGCGATCGCCGAGCGCGTGCGCCCGCAATCGATGACCCAGACGATCTCAGACCTCGAGAGCGACGGCCTGATCGCCCGGCGCCCCGACCCCGACGACGGGCGGCGCACCCTCGTCGAGCTCACCAATCAGGGCCGCGACACGCTCGAAGCCGACCGCCGCCAGCGCGAGGGATGGCTCGCGCGTGCCATCGCCGAGGACCTCTCACCGCGGGAGCAGCAGACGTTGATGGAGGCCGTCACGTTGCTGCAACGCCTTGCGGAGGAGTGAGCCGGTGCGCCGGGCGTGCACCTGCCTCGCAGCCGTCTGCCTCGCGGCACTGACGCTGCCAAGCCTCGCCTCGGCGCTGCCAACGGTCAGGTTCAAAGTCGTCCCCGTCCCTATTCCCGGCTTCCCGCATACGGGCTACATCCTCGGCGCCGGCACAGCCCTGAAGACCGAATACGAGATCGAAGGCAGCGAATACGACGGCTCGCCGCCGCCGATAATCGGCATCAACTTCTATCTGCCAAACGGCACCCAGCTGCATCCGGGTGGCTTTCCCACCTGCTCCAAGCCCTTGCTCGAACAGTTCGGTCCCATCAAGTGCCCCAAAGGCTCCGCCGCGGGACCGGTCGGCCGCGCGCTCGGCTACGTCACCTTCGGCGGCGAACGCGTCGAAGAGGCGGTGGAAATCTCATCCTTCTACGCACCCGGCGGCGGCTTTGAGTTCTTCAGCGACGGTCACTCACCGGTGTCGCTTGAAATCCTCTCCGGCGGGCGCTTCAAGACCCTCGGCGGCACCGGTGGCTTCGGCCAGGAGCTCGAAGTCGAAGTGCCGCTCGTCGCAAGCGTGCCCGGCGCGCCGTACGCATCGGTCAAGACGATCGAAGTGATCGCCGGCTCGGCCTATCGCTCGCACGGGAAGGCGATCTACTACGGGCGCGTGCCCACCACCTGCCCCGCTGGTGGCTTTCCGGTCAAGAGCGAAGTCACCTTCGCCGAAGGCGGCGATATCTCCAAGCCAGAGACGGTGAGCGTCAGCTACACGGCACCCTGCCCGCGGAAGTAGCCGCGCAGGTCCAGCCCCTACGGCTCGGTGTGGACGACCACGTCGGCGATGCCCGTGATGTGCTGGCGCAGATCCTCCTCCAATTCGCTCGCCAGATGGTGAGCTTCGGTCAGGGACTCGTACGGGTCGACGCTCAGCGTGAGAAATAGGACGTAGCCGGCGTCAGTCGCGAGCAGCCTCACCCGCTGCGGATCGTTGCCGGTGCGCGCCCGTACCAACCGCTCGATCGAGCCCATCGTCTCCTCGTCCGCGCGCACGTCCTCGCGGCCGGCCGCCAACGGTCGCTCGAGCGGCTCGAGGTGCGTCTGCACGTCTGCCACGCCCGGGCGAGCGCGGATCGCCCGCTCGACGCGCTCGGCGACCTCGTGGGCGGCTCGGAGGTCGAGATCGTCGGGGAACTTCAGGTGCAATGAGACGCTGCTCGACCCTCGCTGCTCGAAGATCGCGATGTCGTGCGCCTCCTTGACGAGCGGCTCCGCGAGCGCGATCGCAAGCACCCGGTCGCGCAGGTCAAGGCCCTGGCGACGCGGCTCCACGTGCACAACCACATCGCTACCCGGCAGCGCCCGCTCCAGGGCGCGCTCGACCAGGTCCGCGGCGTGATGCCCCTCCACCACCGCCTGCCCTGGTGGCACGCTTACGACCACGTCGGCGAAGTAGCGCCCGGCCGACTCGCGCAGCCGCAGGCGATCCAGTTCGATGTCCTCCCCCAGCTGCGCGATCGCCCGTTCGGCGGTCGTGCGCGTCTGCGCCGGCACGTGGTCCATCAGCGCGTTGGTGTTCCTGGTGATCAGCCTGCTCGCCGCCGCGAAGATGATCACCGCGACGAGTAGCGCCGCCAGCGAATCGCCGTCGTGCACGCCCGCGCGCACCGCCAGAAGGCCCACGAGCACCACCAGCGAGCCGCCGATATCACTGGCGAAGTGCAGCGCGTTGGCGCGCAGCGCCGCGCTGTCGTAGCGCCGCGCGCCCACCAGCGCGACGCTCATGCGGCTCAATTCCAGGACGAGCGCCACGCCGACGACCGCGAGCTCATACCAGTGGATCACCGGGGCCTTGGCGCCGTTACCGAGGCGGGTGATCGCCTCCACGCTCACAAGCACGCCTCCACCCACCAGCAGCGCCGCCTCGCCCAGCGCCCCGAGGTTCTCCGCGCGACGGTGCCCATAGGGGTGGTCGAAGTCCGCGGGCCTACCACCCAGTCCCACCGCAAAGACCGTCAGCGCCGCCGCGACCACGTCGCCGCTCGACTCGATGCCGCTCGAGATCAAACCCAGGCTGCCCGTAGCCAGGCCGACACCCAGCTTCAGGATCACGAGCAGGCCGGCGAGGACAATCGACACCAGGGTGGTGGCCCGCTGCGTGAGCACATGCTCCCCCTCGCTCCTGTGCGCCATCGTCGGCAGACCGTATCGTGAGCGGATGACCCACGAGCACGCTGGGCACTCACACACCGTCGAGCCCGATGCCGATGCCGGCAGGCTGGCGCTGGCACTCGGCCTGATTCTTGCGTTCATGGCTGTCGAGGTGACGGTCGGCGTGATCGCCCACTCGCTCGCACTACTCTCCGACGCGGGGCACATGCTCACCGATGCCGGTGCTCTCGGCTTCTCGCTGCTGGCGCTGCGTCTGGCAGCCCGTCCCGCTGCCGGGGCGATGACCTTCGGCTTCCGCCGCGTGGAGATCCTCTCCGCCCAGGCCAACGGCGTCACGCTCCTGATCCTGGCGGCGTTCATCGCCTATGAGGCCATCCGCCGCCTGTTTGCGCCACCCCACGTGCACGCGCTGGCGGTCCTGATCGTCGCCCTGGCGGGGGTGCTCGTGAACCTCGCTGCTGCATGGAGCTTGTCGAAGGCAAATCGCCGCAGCCTCAACATCGAGGGCAGCTTCCAGCACATCCTCACCGATATGTATGGGTTCATCGGCACGGCGATCGCCGCCGCGGTGATCCTTGCCACTGGTTTCCAGCGGGCGGACCCGATCGTCTCGCTGCTGATCGCCGCGCTGATGACGCGCTCCGGCTACTCGCTGGTGAAGGCCTCCGGGCGGATATTCCTGGAGGCCGCGCCCGAGAGCCTCGATCCACAGGCGATCGGCGAGGCGCTCGTCGCCCAAGCGGGCGTGGTGGAGGTCCACGACCTGCACGTGTGGGAAATCTCGAGCGGCTTTCCCGCCCTATCCGCGCACGTGCTCGTGGCCGCCGAGTGCGACTGCCACGAGACCCGCCGCCGCATGGCCGAGATGCTGCGCGAGGAATTCGCGATCGAGCACGCCACGCTGCAGGTCGATCACATGGTCAGCCAGCTGCTGGAGATCGCCCCACGCGCGAGCGCGTCGGAGTCGGGCTGAGCTCCCTGGCGCCGAGAGTCAAGGTCAGGCGCCCTGGCCGCTGGGGCGCACTAGTACCTCGTTGATGCTCACGTTCGGTGGCTGGCCGATCGCATAGAGGATCGCCTCGGCGATGTCATCGGCCGACAGTGGCGTGACCCCGGCGAAGCGCTTGGCCATCTGCTCGAGCACCTCCTCGCGGTTGTGGCCGGGGAGCTCCGTGGCCACCGCACCGGGCTCGATCAGCGTTACGCGCACGCCCAGCGCCACGCCCTCCTGGCGTAGCGACTCCGAGAAGGCGCCCGACGCCGAACTTCGTCAGGTTGTACACGCCCGAGCCCGCCCGCGCGACGCGTCCGGCGACGGAGCTGACGTTGACGATGTGCCCCGAGCCCTGCTCGTGCATCAGCGGCAGCGCCGCGTGAGTGCAGTAGAGCACCCCGAACACGTTCGCGTGGATCATGCGCCGCCATTCCTCGGTGGGCGCGTTCTCGATCGGCCCCAGCAGCATCACGCCGGCGTTGTTCACGAGCACGTCCAGCCGCCCGAGCTCCGAGTGCGTGCGCTCGATGAACGCCCGTGCCTGTGCCTCATCCCCTACATCCGTCGGCACTGCAATCGCACGCCCGCCCTCAGCCGCGATGCGCTCGGCGAGCGCTTCTATTCGCTCGACGCGCCGCGCGGCCAGTGCCACGGCCGCTCCCGCACGTGCACAAGCAAGCGCGGTGGCCTCGCCGATGCCCGACGAAGCGCCAGTAACCGCGATAGCCTTTCCGGAGAGGTCGGTGCTCATCCGCCGAGCTTAGCCGGACGCCCTCATATTCCCCGCGTGGCGGTCGATAACGCTCGCAGATCGACGGATCGCTCCTTTTCGCCCGCTCGCGGGTTTTAGACGGCGCCTATGTGGGCACTTTACTTTCTGATGTGCCGGGAAGGTAACGGCCCAGGAGACGTCGAACGACCTAAAAAGACATTAGCTCCACAAGATGGTTGACAACGCAACTATCGTGGCCTATAATTCCGACTCCAAGCATCGGATTAGAAGGACTCCCATGACAGACTCCCCCACAAATTCCACTCTCACCCTCGAGCCAGAGACCGAGGAGCTCGTCGCTGACGCCGAGCCGGTGGCCGCCGCCGCAGAGCGGCTGGACAACCCCATCGAGCGCCTCGACCTGAGCACCCCGGACACGTTCATCCCCGAGGCGGTCGACCAGCTGCTCGCCCACTCGCGCCGCTACCCGCTGCTCACCCCAGCAGAAGAGATCGACCTGGCCAAGCGGATCGAGCGCGGTGACCTCCAGGCGAAGGAACTGCTCGTCAACTCCAACCTGCGACTCGTCGCATCGAACGCCCGGCGCTACCAGAACCAGGGCCTGCCCCTCGGTGACCTCGTACAGGAGGGCATGCTCGGCCTGATCCGTGCCAGCGAGAAGTTCGACTGGCGCAAGGGCTTTCGCTTCTCGACGTACGCCACGCTGTGGATTCGTCAGGCGATTCAGCGCGGTCTCGAGAACTCTGGCCGCACGATCCGCCTGCCCGTCCACGTCGCCCAGCGCTCCCGCAAGGTCGGGCGCGTCGAGCGCGAGCTGTCCGTACGTCTCGGACGCGAGCCCACGCTCGAGGAGCTGGCCGAGGAGACCGGCCTGCCGATCGACCAGGTGGAAGAGGTGCGCCACCAGCGTGCAGCGCTCGTCAGCCTCGACCAGCAGATCGGCGAGGACGGCGACACCGCGCTCGGCGACCTCCTCCCCTCCGATGCGGAGGTGCCCGAGGAGACCGCCTGGGAGAACGAGCGCGAGCGCATCGTTCACCGCGCGATCGAGCAGCTGCCCGAAACCGAGCGCAAGGTTCTGACCCTGCGCTTCGGCACGGGTCGCGAGGACCCGCAGACGCTCACCGCGATCGGCAAGCGGCTTGGGTTCTCAGCTGAGCGTGCCTCACAGCTCGAGCAGCGAGCGCTGAAGAAGCTTGCAGAGAGCCCTGAGCTCGCGGCTCTGCGCGAGGCTGCATAAGCCTCATCGTCACACCCTGATTTGCAAAGCCCCGGGCTGGATATCCGCCTGGGGCCTTTTGCATTTTTTGTCGGCTATCGCCTCTGCGTAATAAACTGTCAACCGTGACGGGTGGGTCACAGAAGTCGCTGTGGGAGAGGATTGTTGAGCTGACGATCGTCGTCGGCGAACGGATCCTGGCGCCGGTGGAGCGCTTTATTGGCAAGCGCTCGCTGGTCGGCGACGCGACGTTCTTGCCGCTCGAGCGCTTCCCGTGGGTCGAGCACATCGAGGAGAACTGGACGGTGATCCGGGAAGAGGCCGAAGGGCTGCTCGAGCACCAGGCCGATCTGGCGAGCTTCCAGGACATCTCGAAAGACCAGATCGAGATCACCGACGATGACCGCTGGAAGACGTTCTTCCTCTACGGCTACGGCTTTGAGGCCAAGCTCGGGGTGGAGATGTGCCCGCGCACCGCCGCGCTGATGCGTGAGATCCCGGGCATGAAGACCGCGATGATCTCGATTCTCTCGCCGCGCAAGCACATCCTCGCCCACCGCGGCCCCTACAAGGGTGTGCTGCGCTACCACCTGGGCCTGATCGTGCCCGAGGATGCCGAGTCGTGTCGCATCCGAGTCGGCGATGACATCCGCCACTGGGAAGAGGGCAAGAGCATGGTCTTCGACGACACGTTCAACCACGAGGTGTGGAACGACACCGACGAGACGCGCGTGGTGCTATTCGTCGATGTTATGCGCCCGCTTCCGTTCCCCGAGTCGGCGATCAACGAGGGTATCGTCAAAGCGATCGGCTACTCGCCGTTCGTGCTCGACGCCAAGCGCAACCAGGAAGCGTGGGAAAAGAGCTTCTCCGAGCGGCGCTCAGATACTCGAGACGTTGAGGCCGGTGCCCTGTAGGAGTTCGTTGGCTTGGGTGTTGAGCGTGGTGAACTCGCCGGTGACGATCAGCACTCCGAGCGTGATCATGACGGCACCGCCGATGGCGATGATCACGGGGAAGTGGCGCTTGACGACGGTGAGCGCGTTGGTCATGCGCTCGAACGCGAGCGCGATCAGCAGGAACGGGATCGCGAGGCCGGCGGAGTAGAAGGCGAGCAGCAGCGCGCCGTGGGCGGCTGAGCTGGAGACGGCGGCCTGTGTGAGGATCGCCGCGAGGGTGATGCTCGTGCAGGGCGTCCATGCGATCGCGAACGCGGCGCCGGCGATCACCGGACCGCCGCGGCCGGCGAGGCGCAGCAGCGTCTCGGAGTGCCACTCGCGGTTGAACATGCCGATGAACGGCGTGGCGAGGAACACGAGGCCCATGACGATGATGACCACGCCGCCGATCCTCTCGAGCTCCACTTTGTGGGTGACCAGCGTCGAGCCGATCACCGTGGCGCTCATGCCGAGCAGGATGAAGATCGAGGAGAAGCTCGCGATGAACAGCAGGCTGGGCACGAGCACCCGGCGTGGGCCCACCCCCTCCTTCAGGTCAGCCGGCGTCACACCGATGACGGTGGAGAGGTAGCCGGGGACCAGCGGCAGCACGCAGGGCGAGAGGAACGACACGAGACCGGCGGCAAGCGCGAGCGGGATGCCGACGCCGGTGGCGGTTTCCGAGGCGGCGATGATCGGCAGCAGGTGGCTCATGAGCGGTGCTCGTAGACAGGATTGCGGATCGCGGCGCGCATCTCGGCGACCTCGTGCTCGAGGTGCTCGACGCGCTCGCGCAGATCCTCCAGCTCGTCGAGCCGCACGGGCGCGGCCACCGGCGGGGGATCCGCTCGCTGATGCTCGCCGCGGGGCTCCGCCTGCGACCTCCTCCTCTCGGTCTTGCAGCAGCTGGATGTAGCGCTCCTCCTTGTGCCCGGGGCGGCGCTCGAGGCGCGCGACCAGCTCACGCTCGATCAGCGCGTCGAGGGTCGCATGGACGCTTGCGAGCTCGGGAAAGGAGTGCATCCGCTCGCTGCGCTGCTTGAGCTCGCCCGGCGTTTGTGCGCCGCGCAGCATCAGCACGCACATGACGGCCTGCTCGGCGGAGTCCATCGGCAGCGCTTCCACCAGCAGGTGGCGGTACTTCGAGGTGCGGCTGCCGGCGCCGCTGGCCAGACGTGTGTAGCCGCGGCGCTCCAGGCGATGGAGCGCGTCGCGGATGACCGCGTCGTCGTACTCGACCACGGGGTCGCGGTTGGTGGACTGGTTGCATGCGAGCCGCAGCGCGTTCAGCGACAGCGGGTAGGCATCGGGGGTCGTGCGTTGCTTTTCAAGCAGGCACCCGAGCACTCGGATCTCCGACGCGGACAGATTCATGGTCGTTAACCCTACGACTACGACGGTAAAGTCAGCGCAGTGAGCGCCCAGCCCTTCAGTCCGGGGCACGGCGGTGGCGAGGGCCGCCGCTCGCGCCGGTCAGAGCTTCGTCCCGAGGACATCCCCGACAAACACGTCTCGCTGGGGCGTATCGGGCGGCTGTTCATCCCCTACAGGGTGCGGCTGGGAGGGCTTTTGGGGCTGATCGTGCTCGGCTCGGTGCTGAGCGTCGCCTCGCCGTTCCTGCTGCGGGAAGCGATCAACAAGGGCATCGTCAAGCACGACCTGACGCTGCTGACGTGGCTCGTGGGCGGGATGATCGCGCTGGCGGTAATCAACAGCGTGATCAGCGTCGCCCAGACGTGGATCTCAAACCAGGTGGGTCAGCGCGTGATGCACGACCTGCGCGCGGCGGTGTTCGCGCACCTGCAGCGGATGTCGCTTGCGTTCTTCACGCGGACGCGCTCCGGTGAGGTGCAGGCGCGGATCGCGTATGACATCGGCGGGATCGACGACGTGGTGACGAGCACCGCCACCTCGACCGTCTCGACGGTGGCGACGGTGCTGGCGACGGTCGTAGCGATGTTCGCGCTGGAATGGCGCTTGACGCTGTTCTCACTCTGTCTCTTGCCGTTCTTCGTGTGGCTTACCCGTCGTGTGGGCAACGAGCGCCGGCGCATCCAGTCGGTCCGTCAGGGGCGCCTGGCGGACATGTCGACGCTCGTGGAGGAGTCGCTGTCGGTGTCGGGGATCCTGCTGGGCAAGACGATGGGCCGCTCACACGAGCTCGTCGAGCGCTTCTCCTCGGAGTCAAGTGATCTCGCGGACCTTGAGGTGCGCGCGCGCATGGCCGGGCGCTGGCGGATGTCCTCGGTGCAGCTGGCGTTCGCGATCATGCCGGCGGCGGTGTACTGGTTTGCCGGCTACAACATCGCCCACGGTCACGATGTGATCTCGATCGGCACGGTGGTCGCGTTCACGACGCTGCAGACGCGACTCTTGTTCCCGATGCAGCAACTGCTGTCGGTGGGCCTTGAAGTGCAGACCTCGCTGGCGCTGTTCGGGCGCATCTTCGAGTACCTGGACCTGCCTGTGGACATCGTCGAACGCCCGGATGCGCGCACCCTGACCGACGCCCGCGGCGACGTGGAGCTGCGCGACGTGTCGTTCCGCTACGAGCCAGACGCGCCGTGGACGCTGGAGGACATCAGCGCGGAGATCCCGGCGGGAACGCGCACGGCGCTGGTGGGCGAGACGGGCTCGGGCAAGACGACGCTTGCGTATCTGGTGGCGCGCCTGTATGAGGCGCAGCGCGGCTGCGTGAGCATCGACGGCGTCGACATCCGCGATTTGACGCTCGACTCGCTGGCGGCGACCGTTGGCCTCGTCTCACAGGAGACCTATCTGTTTCACGCCTCGATTCGGGAGAACCTGCGATTCGCGTGTCCGCAGGCGAGTGATGAGGAGATCGAAGATGCGGCGCGCGCAGCGCAGATCCACGAGTTGATCGCGTCACTGCCGGAGGGTTATGACACGCCCGTTGGCGAGCGCGGATATCGATTCTCGGGGGGTGAGAAGCAAAGGATCGCAATCGCGCGCACCGTGCTTCGCAACCCGCCGGTGCTGGTTCTGGACGAGGCGACCTCAGCGCTTGACACAGAGACCGAGCGTGCGGTGCAGCAGGCGCTTGATGAGCTCTCGCGCGGACGCACCACGATCGCGATCGCCCACCGACTGTCGACGATCAGAGACGCCGATCAGATCCTGGTGCTCGACTCCGGTCACATTGTCGAGCGCGGCACTCACGAGGAGTTGATCGAGCGCGGTGCGCGCTACGCGGCGCTGCTGAGCGGCGCTGAGGTAGGTGCGGAGCCGGCCGGTGACGGCTCTTCCGCGGCGCTCGCGTGAGCCCGGGTCGGCCTTCGTCGTCGCTTAGTTTCGGTCGAGGTGCTTTGACGCGGCAAGGCGCGCGGGCATCAGAGCCCGAGCTTGCGAACGCCCTCCTCGTTGAAGCCGAGGTGGTGACCAACCTCGTGACGCACTGTCTGGGTAACTTGTTTGCGCAGGCGGTTGGGATCGTCGCCGAAGTCGCGTACGAGCGTGTCGCGAAAGATCAGGATCTCATCTGGAAGGCCGCCACCTCCGAAGTAGGCGGTACCACCGCGCCTGGAGCCGACGTACATGCCGTACGCGTGGTTCTCGGCACCGCGGTCGGAGACGACGACCGCGACGTGCTCGAGGGCCTGTTGGAACTCGGCCGGGAGCTCGTCGAGCGCTGAGCTGACGAGCGCCTCGAACTCCTTCTCGCTGTAGTGCCGGTGTCCGCTCATGGTCGCGCGGAGCGTAGCTCACCCGCGGGTGTCCGGCTATGCGACGGCGTCGATGTTCAGGCGCACGTAATCGACCACAACCGGC
Organism: uncultured Solirubrobacteraceae bacterium; assembly: GCA_963752865.1. GTDB lineage: Bacteria > Actinomycetota > Thermoleophilia > Solirubrobacterales > Solirubrobacteraceae > Palsa-744. The sequence continues at coordinate 2,295,874 of CAVVZU010000002.1, read as the reverse complement.
TCGCCGAGCTCCTCGAGCACGTCGTCCATGAAGCGCTCGCGAAGATCCTCCGGCAGTTGCTGGACGTGTGGCCCGAGCACGATCGTGGAGAGGAACTCGCGTGGGTGCTCCGGTTCGCGGGGCGCGGGCGTGAGCCAAACCTCAGCTGTGCTGAAGCCGGCGGCGAGCAGCCGCTCGCGCGTGATCTCGGCGCCGGCGTAGTTCCAGGGCGGGCGCCAGTCGAGGAAGTGCTCCGCGTAGGGATCACGCGCGAGGACCTCGTTGGCGCTCGAGCGCAGCACGGTGATGTTGCCCTCTCCCCCGCACTGCGCCACGAGCCGACCGCCGGGTCGCAGCGCCCCATGCAGGCGCTCGAACAGCCGCTCGTGGTCGGCGATCCAGTGGAATGTCGCGGTCGAGAGGATTGCGTCTGTGGGCTCGTCGAGCTGGAGCTCGAGCAGGTCGACGACGCGCAGGTCCACGTTTGGCCCGAGGCGCTCGCGGGCGGCGGCGATCATCGAGGGCGACTCGTCAATCGCGATCACGCGCCCGTGCGGCAGTCGCTCGATCAGCGCCTGCGTGATCCGCCCGGAGCCGCAGCCGGCATCCAAGACGAGCTCATCGCCGCTCAACTCGAGGCGGTCGAGCACCGCGAGCCCAAGCGCCTCCATCGTCCCGGAGACGCGGTCGTAGCTGTTTCCGTCCCATTCGCGTACTGGCATACAAATGTATGCTATCACAGATGAACTGCTACTGGGTTTGTTCCAGGTCGTCCAGAACCGCGAGGATGCGGTTGGGCAACTGGGAGCGCTCCATGCGGTACTTGACCCACCGATCGTTGGACGCTGGCGAAGCCGATGCCGCGAACCGCAGCCTCGTACGGCGGTCAGACCCGAGGATGTCGGCGAAATCCGTGCTCGGGATCAGCCAAATAGGCCCGTATTCGGCGAAGCGCGAGTCAATAGCGACGAATAGCAAGAACAGGTCTTTTCGGTGATGAAACGTGCCACGTCGAACGTGGGTGATGAATTTTTCTTGCTCCCGCATGACATTCCCCGACCACGATCGACTCTTGACTTGGACGGCGAGCGTCGCAGAGCTATCGCGGCGGTGGAAGACGAGGTCAACACCCTCATCGTCCACCATGTTGGTCGAGACGTTTAGCTTGAAGTCACTCGCAAGCATGCAACTCGCGGCGATCAGGTACTCCACTGCGGTTCCCTTGCGGGCCGCATCGTCGTTGCGTGCGGCGTCTGCGACGTCGGTCTTGGAGCGCCGCTGCCGCAGCTGGCGGACGTACCGCTCGACGGGTGCACGAGGGTCAGTCTCACGCGCCTTCTCGACGGCGAGTTCGGCTAGCTCCGGCTCGCCGGCTCTGATCGCAACGTCCGCCCAGGCAAGATAGACCCCTGTCCCGGTCCAGTCACCGTCGCCTGTCTCCTCACCGATTCTGATTGCACGCCTGAGAAAGACCAGTGCCAGGTCAGAGAGCTGCAGGCGGTCGAGAGAAGACGCGAGGTTCCACGGATAGGCCGGCTCTTGAGGATCGTCCGCCATGGCCTGGGCATACAAGCTCAGTACCGTCTCCAGATCACCACTCTCACGAAACTGCCGAGCGAGGCGCGCGTTGGCCCACGACGCCGGCCGGAGGTATCGGCCGAGGATTTCCTCCGCACGTTCAGCGAGCTGGGCGGCGGCCTCCACCGACGAGCTGCTATTGGCGCTTGCTCGGCTTTGGCCCGCGCGCTTCGTTGTACTGGTTGCGTTGTTTGTCATCGAGTCGATCCCAAAGCTCTCGCCAGCTCGCCGCTCGTTTTCCCCGATGCGCACGACCCAGCTTCGCTTCTAGTTTGCCAACCATGTCACACACGCGCCAACTCTCCCCGGTGTCAGGATCCAAACCAGCAGGATCTAGCCAGTTGGCGGCATACTTGTTGCCCATACCGCGCAAGCTACAGGCCGCTTGAGACCCCTTTTTGCTTCTGCCTCTATCGGGCCAGAACGGCAAGCTCGCCAATGATCCGCGACAGCTGCCCTCCCTGCCACGCGATCGGCGAGCGGGCCGGTTGCCCGTCCACCCCGGCATCCTCGGCGGCGAGCCGCGCACCCGGGATCGTGGCGGCGTAGCGTTCGCCCACGGCGAGCGGGTGCTCCGGGTCGGCCTCGTCGCGACTTGCGACCACGAGCGTCGGCACCGCGATCTCCTCAAGGTCTGCCATGTCCTCGAACGGTCGCGAGCGGGGTACCACTTCGAGCGCGTCGGCTACCGCATCCGGGTGCTCGTGCGCTGATAGGCGCTGGCGCAGCACCGTCTGCACGGTCTCGCGCCAGGCGGCTGGCACAGCGTCGAGGTCATACGCGCGTATGAACCCATCCACTCCCCCCTCGCGCAGCCCACGTGCGAGGGCGTCCCAATGGGCGAACTGTCCCTCTCCGTATGAGGACGGCTCATATGCAGGGGTGATGAGCGCGAGGCCGGCAACGCGCCCGGGATGCTCGAGCGTGAAGCGCGCGGCCGTGTGAGCGCCCATCGATGCGCCCGCCAGCACAGCCCGCTCGATGCCAGTTGCGTCAAGGACCGCCAGCAGGTCGCTCGCGAGGTGCTCGTAGCCATAGGCGCGATCGGCGGCGGGGCTCGAGCGTCCGTGCCCGCGTGCGTCATATGCGATCACCGTGTGTCCTGAGCGCTCGAGCGCACGTGAGCCCATAACGACATAGCGGCGGGTGGCGGTGAGGCCATGTAGCAGCACGATCGCCGCACCCGCGCCGTGGCGCTCACCGGAAAGCGTGACGCCGCCGGCGTCTACGTTCAGGGCGCTGGTGTCGTCAGGCACGCTGCGTGGGTGCGAATCAGCTCGGCGGAGAGATCGGGGCGCTCCCAGAAGAACAGGTGTCCGACGTCCTCGAGGATCTCCAGCTGCGAGCCGGGGATGCGCGAGGCGATCAGGCGCCCGTTCTGGACTGGCAGGAGCTCATCGACGGTGCCGTGGATCACGAGCGTGGGCATCTGTAGCTCCGGCAGGCGCGCGTTGGTGTCGTGCCCGGCGCACGCCTGCATCTGGGCCATGATCACGGGCAGTGCCACCGCACGGCGGTGGGCGATCGCCTCGAAGCGCGCGTAGGCCTCATCGTCGGCTGCCATCGCCGGCGAGACGTTGATCTCCCAGCCGGCACGCAGCGCACGGGCGCGGTCGCCGGACATCATCGCCTCGGTGAGCTGTTGCAGCCTCTCGGGGGCTGCCAGCGAGCTGCCCTCGCCACCGCAGTAGGTGCAGCCGAGGGTGAGCGTGCGGATGCGATCCGGGTGGGCGAGTGCGAGCTCCTGGGCGATCATGCCGCCCATCGAGATGCCGAGCACGTGTGCCGAGTCGAGCTCGAGCGCGGACAGCAGCGCGGCGGCATCCTCGGCCATCTGTGCGGTGGTGAGGTCTGAGCCGTCCAGGCGGCTGCTGGCGCCCACGCCGCGGTGATCGTAGGCGATCACGTCGAAGTGCTCCCGCAGTGGGCCGAGGAACGGCTCGCCCCAGTGCAGCGCGGTGCCGCTCATGCCCATGATCGCCAGCAGCGGCGGGCCGGAGCCGGTGCGTTCGTAGTCGAGCTCGATGGATCCCACGGGAATGACGGTCATGCTCTGCTGATCCTATACGGGAAGTGCCAGCTGGTCGACGGGCTCTCCCCCGCCCTGCTGTCTCGCACCATCGCCGTGGCGCTCGTCACCGCCCTGCGTCGGCGCGGCTGTCGATCCGAGCCCGGCGATGCGCACGCCGAGCAGCCTCACCGGTCGCGGCGGCGAGTACTGGCGCAGCAGCTCGAGGGCGACCTCGCTGACCAACTGAGCGTCGCACGTGGGTTGCGCAACGGTGCGTGAGCGGGTGACCGTGGTCCAGTCATCGAGCCGGACCTTGATACCGATCGTGCGCCCACGCCGTCCGTTTGCATTCAGTCCGGCGCACAGCTCCTCAGCCATCAGCGACAGATGCTCGCGCATCTGCGTGGGGTCGCTCACGTCGGTGTCGAAGGTGCGCTCGCGCGACTCGGAGACGACCTTGCGGGCGGCGCCGATCTCGCCGTCGTGTTCGAAGCGGCCGCGCCTTCCGAGCTCGCACCCGAGATTGGGCCCGAAGCGCTCGACGAGCAGCTGCTCGGGGGCGGCGCCGAGGGCGGCGAGCGTGGTCAGCCCAAGCTCGGCCAAGCGCGCTGCTGTCTTCGGCCCGATGCCCGGCACGAGACCGGGCGATGCACCCGCGAAGCGTGCGCATGCCTGCTCGCGGCTGAGCACGACGAAGCCCGCGGGCTTCTCGGCGTCGGAGGCGACCTTGGCGATGAGCTTGTTTGGTCCGATGCCGACCGAGCATGTCAGCTGCGTGGCGGCCTTGATCTCGGCGATCAGCCTGCGCATCGCCGCGCGCGGCGAGAACAGGCCGGCGACATCCAGATAGGCCTCGTCCAGACCGACGACCTCGACGCGCTCGACGTGCTCGCGCACGAGATCCATCACCTGCTTGGAGGCTTCGCGGTAGGTGGCGAAGTCCGGCGGCAGCACGACCGCGTCCGGGCACAGCCGTCGTGCCTTGGATGCGGGCATGGCCGAGCCGACGCCATAGCGCCGTGCCTCGTAGCTGGCGGTGGTGACCACCGCGCGCGGGCCGCTGCCGGCGACGACCACCGGCTTGCCGCGCAGCTCGGGATGGCGTCGCAGCTCGATCGACACATAGAAGGCGTCGGCGTCCAGATGGGCGACGCGCAGGGGGGTCGGTTCGGACACAGCCCTCGAATCTAGCGCCGGGTGCGGCGGGCGCGGTCGTTCGAATCGAGCGCGGTAGGCAGCAGCTGGATCGACGGGCCACACAGAGCAAGCTCGGGGAGCACGGCGAAGGCGGCTGGAGCGATGATGAGATCCTGAAGCCACACCGGATCACCGACAGCTGCGTCATCGCCGCCGGCAAGAAGCACCGGCTAAGTGATGCGTCTTGCCGACTACGTCTTGGAGTACCGGCCGGGGGTGCCCGTTGCGGTAGTCGAGGCGAAGCGCGAGTACGCGATTCCCTCGCAGACCTCCTACACGCAGCCTCATACTATATGAAAACTTAAGTTCAGGCTGGTGTTTGTCAGCAAAACTATAGTTTCCATATAGTGTGAACAGGTGCCAGCGAATCGCCGCGACCTACGACTAAGCCTATTCAGCCTGGCGGCCGACCAAGGCGGCTACTTCACGGCGGCCCAGGCCAAGCAGATCGGCTACTCCTATCCAGCGCAGGCGCACCACGTCCGCGCCGGCAACTGGCTTCGCATCGACCGCGGTCTTTTCCGTTTCGCGGAGTGGGTGCCGAACGTACACGACGATCTGATCCGCTGGGCACTTTGGTCGCGAGGCCGAGCCGTCGTCTCGCACGAGAGTGCGCTCTCGGTTCATGGTGTAGGCGAGTTCGAGTCCGCGCGCGTGCACCTCACCGTGCCCCCGGGGTTCTCGATGCGGGACACCGCGATCGCCCTGCACCACGCGGACCTCGCCGAAAGCGATGTGGTCGAACGTACGGGCTTCAAGCTCACCACCGTGGTTCGCTCGCTCGTGGACATCGCCGCTCTTTCCGCCGAAGAGGATCAACTCGCGCGGGCGATCCAGGAAGCGCGCGAAGGCGGGCTACTCACAATCCGCCAGTTGCGGGCGCGGGCTGAGGATCTCGACGCGAAGGCCGCGTTGTACATCGAACGGGCGATCCAGCGGATCGCGACATCGTGACCTATAAGACCGCCGAGGCACTCCGTATGGCACTCGAGCAGCGACTGCTCTCCCGCTCGGAGGAAACCAAGGTCAGTCTCGACCGGCTACGCCGCCGGGTGTTATTCGAGCGGATCGTCAGCAGGCTCCACGCTGCCGAGCCCGGCCGGTGGGTACTCAAGGGTGGGATGGCGCTCGAGCACGCTCCCGCCGCTTCCGCACAGCTGGCCCGGTCGGTATGAACGGCTTGTAGTCGAACATAACGTGAAAGCGAGGTCGTTTCCTGCGGCCGTGTCGACCGTGGTGGCGATGTGGGCCGAGATGTTCCCAACGGAGGAGACCTGAGCGCCATGGCCCGAGCCAAGTAGACGACTCCCCCCGTGTCCCCCCAGGCAAGCTTGCCCCGGTCATCAAGTTGGCCCGCGATGCAATGCGCAAGGACGCCGACCCTCACCCTGGAGTGGAGGCTCAGCCCACGGGTGGAGCAGGCGCGAGCAGCTCGCGGCGCGAGCCGACGCCGAGCTTGCGGTAGATGTGGCGCGCATGCGTGCGGACGGTCTCGATGCTGACGTGCAGGTCGGCCGCAATTTGCGAGTTCGAGCGACGCTGCTGCAAGCGTGCGAGCACCTCGAGCTCGCGCGAGGTCAAAAGGCCGGATCCGGGGCTCGCATAGTTGTCGCGTGGTCGCAGCTGCAGTCCGCGGGAGGCGAGGAAGATGGCATTGCGCACGTCGCGAAGCTGGGTGGCCTTGGCCAGACACGCGGCTGCGCCGAAGCTCAGCAGCTGTGCAGACTCGACGCTCGACGGGCGCTCGACCAGCAGCACGAAATGGGTATCGGCGTGCGACGCGGCGAGCGCACGTACCTCCGCCGGGTTGCGCAGCGAGCCGGCGTCGAGGATCGCCACGAGCGGCCGGCGTGCTCGCAGCACCGATTTCAGATCTGCCGGGCCGACGTCGTCGGCCACCAGCTCGAGGCTGGGATCGTCTTCGATGACGCCGCGCAATCCCCGCGCCAGAAGGTCGTCGAAGCGCCCTATGGCGACCGTCGTGACGGCTACCTCCTCGGTCTGCATCCAGCGAATGGTACAGCCAATCACAGGAATGGGTGATCTGTGCATCACCCGTTGCTAACCCGATGTCCAACCCGAAGATCACCCCCCTCGGGTGATCCCCTGCTGAGCCATGCGCGCGACTATGTCTGTAAGTGTGTAAGAGACAAATCTCGGGACTGTGGAGGCCAGCGAGATAAGTCACGGAACGCCCTGCAATGCGGCTGTTACGGGATCCCACGGAGCGGGAGAGAAATGTTGATGCGCCACAATCGAGAGCCGCAGACGTTGGTGCGTGCGCCGCGCTGTCCACGCCCGCGAAGCGGACGAGGCGAGACGCTGCGTACATGGATGCAAAGGTCGCTGCTGGTGACGCTGCTCGCGCTCCTGCTGGCGGCGTTGATGGCGCCTGCGGGACAGGCGCAGAGCGCCGGCGAAGGCTCTCCTGAAGAACAAGCCGCGGTCGCCACAGCGGAAGCACCTGGCGAAGCCCAGCCGAGCGCCCGCGAGGAACGCGCTGCGGTCAGGCAGGCCCAGCGCCAGGCGCAGCGCGAAGCCAGGCGCGAACGCCAGGAGGCAAAACGTGCGGCACGGTCCAAGCACAGCAGCGTGCGGCCGGTGCAGAACGGCTCACGCCTACGGACGCAGGGCGACGTGCACTTCTCCTGCACTGCCGTGAACTGGCAGTTCATGAACTTCCCTGCCGAGGGCACGAACAACATCCAGACGGTGCTCAAGATCTACGGCGAGGGCAACGGCGCACAGCCCACCACGATCCCGGGGAGCTTCACGTTCGAAGGCTCGAGCTACGAAGCAACGACATCGATACAAGCGCCCCCGGGCGAATACAAGGTCGATGCGTGGGCGAAATGGAACGGCAACGGGCTGAAAGGCTCGTTCGACATCATCGGCCGCCTGGTCTGCTCGGCAACGCCGGGGTTCTCGGTGGAAAAGCTCCAGAAGATCGCCGGCGCCGGCGGCTCCTACACCACCGCGCCGATCACGGGCGAACTTGGCGACACGGTCGACTACGAGATCGTGGTCAAGAACGAAGGCAACGTGCCGCTGAGCTTCGGCAGCGAAGACGTCGTCGACCGCAACTGCGGCTCGATCTCCGGTGGGCCTGTCTCGGGGACGCTGGAAGTGGGTGCCTCGGCCACATACACGTGCACACACGTGCTCGAAGAAGTCGGCTCCTATTCGAACGAGGCGGAAGTCTCGGGCATCCCGCCCACGGGCGACGGGCCTCCGATCACGCACACCTCCAACACGGTGGTCGTGGAAGTGCCGCTGCCGCCGGCATTGCCGGCGCCGGCCTTCACGCTGGAAAAGCTGCAGCAGATAGCGGGCACGGGCGGCTCCTACACGAGCTCGCAGCTGAGCGGCACGGTGGGCCAGACGGTCGACTACGAGATCGTTGTCGCGAACACCGGCAACGTGCCACTGACGCTCTCGAGCTTCAGCGACCCGCAGTGCGATGCGGGCACGCTCGCGGGCGGCCCGGAAGGCGGCGCGGCGCTGCCGGTGGGCGCCTCGACGACATACACGTGCACGCACCTGCTGAGCGCGACAGACGGCTCGGCTGGCTCCTACACGAACACCGTCACGCTCACGGGCGATCCTCCGGGCGGCGAGGGCTTGCCCGTGACGAACACCTCCAATACGGTTGTCGTGTCGGTCTCCCCCACCGCGAACGGCAACACGCTGTCTTCGACGAGCTCCGCGGGCGCGACGGGCGTGCTGTCCTCGACGAGCACGCAACCGCCGTCGAAAACAGGAGTGCTCGCGTTCAGCTCGGCGACGCTGCCACTATTGAAGGGTCCCCAGGGCTGCGTGCGCAACGACTTCCGCGTGAGCCTCAAGGCGGCAGGCGTCGCGAGCGTGACGTTCTACCTCGACGGACACAAGCTGAGGACGCTGACCGCCAAAAACGCACACAAGGGCCTACTGACGCTGCTGATCAACCCGGACAAGCTGAAGGTCGGTACGCACAAGCTGACGGCGAAGATCACGATGAAGCACACGGGCTCCACGAAAGCCAAGCAGGGCACGCGTACCGTGCGGATCCTGCGCTGTAGCTCAGCGGCACTCACGCCGAAATTCACTGGCTAGCAATGCGCATGCAGTTGGCTGTCGGCGCGCGAGGACGCGGGGCATTGCTGTCCCTCCTCGCCACGATGACGATTGCTGCCGCTCCGGCGCCCGCACACGCTGGGCCACCGGCGACGATTGCGGCGCTCGCTCGCTTGTCGAACCTGCGCACGGAATCACGCTGGGCCTACCCTAACTCTGAAGCTCTGGTTCACGCTTATCCTTCAGCTGGATCGCATGTGATTGGGCGCCTGCGCTTCCTCACGGTGGACGACCAGGCGGAGCTGTACGTGGCCCTGCTCTCGGCACGCATGTCCTCGGGTCAGACGTGGATCAAGATCGAGCTGCCTGCGCGACCGAACGGTCAGACCGGCTGGGTGGCGAGGAGCGCGCTCGAGTCGCTGCACACGGTCAACGGCTACCTGCTGGTCGACCGCACGACGTTGCGCGCGACGCTGTTCCGCAACGGCCGCGCGATCTTCAGTGCGCCGATCGGGGTGGGCAAGGCGAGCACGATCACGCCGCCGGGCAACTTCTACGTGATGGAGAAGCTGATCACGCTGAACGACCCGGAGTACGGCCCGGTTGCGCTGGGCACGAGCGCGTACGCACCGACGCTGAGCGAATGGCCGGGCGGTGGCATCGTCGGCATCCACGGCACCAACGAACCGCAGCTGATCCCCGGGCGTCCGTCGCACGGCTGCGTGCGCATGCGCAACGCGGACATCAAGCGACTGTGGTCGCTGATCTCGGTGGGAACGCCGATCGAGATCACCTGAGACCGACCGGCCCCGGGAGCTCATCGTCGAGGTGGATTACACGGCACGCCGTATGCGACACATGTCAAGCGATGTTGCAGTAGTCTCCGCGTCGAGGGGACATGGATCTGACTTTCAGTGACAAGGAGACCGCCTTCCGCGACGAGCTGCGCGGTTGGCTGGCGGACAATCAGCCCGGCGAGAAGCCGCCGGCTGACGCTGGCGACGACGCGCAGTTCGCCTACCGCCGGGACTGGCAACGGCACCTGTATGACGCGGGCTGGGCGGCGCCGGCGTGGCCGACGGAGTACGGCGGACGCGGTGCCTCGCAGAGCGAGTCGGCGATCTACTTCGAAGAGCTTGGTCGTGCACGGGTGCCGTTCGCCGCGAACACGCTGGGCCTGTTGCTGGGCGGCCCGACGCTGATGGTGTGGGGTACGCCGGAGCAGAAGGAGCGCTACCTGCCGCCGATCCTCTCCGCTGAGGAGATCTGGTGCCAGGGCTTCTCCGAGCCCGACGCGGGCTCCGACCTCGCGTCGCTGAAAACACGTGCGGTCAAGGACGGCGATGAATGGGTGGTGACGGGCCAGAAGGTCTGGACGAGCGGCGCGCAGTACTCGAAGTGGTGCATGCTCGTGGCCCGCACCGATGGCGAGGCCGCCAAGCACAAGGGCCTGACGTACTTCCTGATGGACATGGAGCAGGAGGCGGTGCAGATCCGCCCGCTGCGCCAGATCACCGGTGAGGCGGAGTTCAACGAGCTGTTCATCGAGGAGGCGCGGATCCCCGATGCGAACGTTGTGGGCGGCGAGGGCAACGGCTGGAAGGTCGCGCTGACGACGCTGATGAACGAGCGCGCGGGCTTGGGCTTTGCGCTGCAGATCCGTCTGCGCCAGCTGCTGGATGACGTGATCGCGGCGGCTGCTGAGAACGGAAAGCTCGAGAACCCGCTGTATGCGGATGCGATCGCCGAGCTGCACGTACGCTGCGAGTCGATTCGCCTGCTGGCGTGGAAGGGCCTGACAGACGCGGAGCGCTACGGCCAGCCGGGCCCGGAGGGCTCGCTGGTGAAGTGGCTGTGGTCAGACACGAACCAGCGCTTGACGCAGCTCGCGGCAGACGTGGTTGGTCCGGAGGCGCTGATCACGGGCACGAGCTGGAGCTATGAGCTGCTGCGCGCGCGCGGCAACACGATCGAGGGCGGTACCACCGAGGTGCTGAAGAACATCGTCGCTGAGCGAGTTCTGGGTCTCCCCCGTCTCAAGGTGGCGGCATGACGACTTCTTTTTATGGGCTCCGCCCTTCGGGCTCCGCGGGAGGGGTGGCGTAGCTCATGGACTTCGGCCTGACGGACGACCAGCGCGACATTCAGCGTACGGCCCGCGACCTGCTGGCCGAGCGTGCGACGTTCGCGCGGGTGCGCGAGACGATCGAATCCCACCCGCCCACGGGCACGACTGACGAGTCCCTGTGGAAGGAGCTGTGCGAGCTGGGATGGCCGGGAATCGCGATCTCCGAGGAGTACGGCGGCCAGGGCCTGGGCACGATCGAGCTTTCGATCCTCAGCGAGGAGCTCGGACGTGTGGTTGCGCCGGTGCCGTTCCTGGCGAGCGCGATGGCGGCGTGTGTGATCGAGCAGGCGGGCTCGTCCGAGCAGCGCGAGCGCTGGCTGCCGGGTCTCGCCTCGGGCGAGACGATCGGTGCGCTCGCCGGCGCGGTGGACGGCACCGCGGAGCTGGTTGTGAGCGGCGCGGAGGCGGACGTGATCGTGCTGGTGGAAGCTGACGGCAGCGGGCGACTCGTGACTCCCGAGGATGCCGAGGTGAGCAAGCTTGCGGCGATCGACCCGACCCGCTCGGCTGCGCGTGTGAGCGTGACCGACGGCGCCGGCGAGTCGCTCGAGGATGGCTGCCCGGGCTTGGGGCGCGCACTCGTCGCGGTTAGCTCTGAGCTTGTGGGCGTCTGCGAGCGGGCGCTCGAGATGACGCTTGCGTATGTCAAGGATCGCAAGCAGTTCGGTGTGCCGGTTGGCGCCTACCAGGCGGTATCTCACCGCTGCGCGCAGATGCTGCTCGATACCGAGCAGGCGCGCTCTTTGACCGCGTTCGCGGCTTGGAGCGCGGATGCGAACCCGGATGGCCTGGCGGAGGCGGCAGCGATGGCCAAGGCCGCGGCTTCGCAGGCGGGGCGCGAGGTGACTGCCGCGGCGATTCAGATGCACGGCGGCATTGGCTTCACGTGGGAGGCAGATGTGCACTGGTTGTTCAAGCGCGCGCAGCTCGACGCTGCGCTGCTGGGTGGCGCGGGCCGTCACCGTGCTCGCGTGGCGGAGATCCTGGCTGACAGGATCGCCGCCTCGGCGACCGCCTGAGACGCGAGGCGGAGCTCGACAACTACTATGCGAGCGGCGTTCCGCGGATCGCCCGTTTCTTCTCGAGATGGCGCTTGCTCGTGCTCTTGATGAAGATCAGATAGGGGTCGGCTTCCAAGCCGGTGAATTCGAAGCTGCTCGCCTGTTCGCCGAGCGCGATCTTCCCGTGCGCTCCTTCTTCGTCTTCGTTGCACGTGGGCGGTTCTTCGCCGCCCATGCCGGCTGCGCACGTTTCGCCGCTCGCTCGGTCGTACTGCAAGACGTATTCTTCGGCCCGCATCCGCCAGCGCAGCTTTAGCGAGTCGATGCCAGCTTCGAGGCTGATCGGAGGCGATGGCGGCTGCACCCCGCTCTGCAGCAGGGCGAGCGAGTGCGTTTTGCCGGCACCGTCGGCGCTGCCTGCGACGACTGTGCTCACGGCGCCCATGCCTTCAACGGCGGTCGGGAGGGTAGTGCTCGAGGTACTGCCATCGCCGAGTTCGCCGTGTTCGTTGGTGCCCAGCCCATACACCTTCCCGCCACTCACCAGCAGGCTGTAGCCTTCCCCTGCGGAGACGCTTGTGACCTTGAGGTGTTCCAGGCCTCGTATGAGTCTGGCGGTCTCGACGCAGCGGATTCTCTTGCACGCCTGCGGTCGTTCGACGGCGCCGAGCTCTCCCTTTCCGACGGCGCCCCACCCCACGACCTGACCGCTTTCAAGTAGCGCGAGAGCATCGAACGCGCCGGCCGAGACGGCGGTGACACCGCTCAACGCCGCACCGGTGCTGGCGCTCTTGACTTCCTGGGGTGTGTCGTCGATGTGCAGGAGCGCGGCTCCTGTCCCGAGCTGTCCCATGTTGTTCGCGCCCCAGGCCATCACATGTCCGTTGGTGAGCAGCGCATAGGTATCCTTCTGGCCTGCTGAGACGGCTGCCACATGTTCGAGTGGCTTTCCGGGAGCCATCACCACCGGACGCGGCCTCGTGCTGCAGGCCAGTGCCTGCTGGATTTCGTTGACACACGTTTCCGGCCCGGTCTCTCCGATGCCGAGCTGGCCGTGTGCGTTTTCTCCCCAAGCCATCAGCGTGTGGTTGTTGAGCAAGGCGAAATTGGAGCCGCCACCGGCTGCGATTGCGATCACACCTGTGAGCCCTTCGACGGTTTTCGGCACACCTTCGCTTTCGCCGGTGACCTTGTGGATGCCACCCTCACCGTTGCCGAGCTGTCCGTAGTTGTTGTTGCCCCAGGCCTTCACGGTGCCGTTTTCGAGCAGCGCAAGCGCATGCGAGTTGGCGGCGGAGATGGCCTTGACTGCGCTGAGGCCGCTGACGGTGACGTAGTTGGTGCCTTTCGCCCAGGTACCGGTGTCCCTGCCCCCCGTTTCGTCGCCGAGCTGTCCGTGGCCGTTGTTACCCCAAGCGCGCACGGTTCCGTCGTCGAGCAGCGCGAGGCTGAATTCACTGCCGTTGGCGAGCGCGGCGACGTTGCTCGAGCCGAGGATGGGAACGGGGCTTTCCTCGAAGGTATCCACGTAGCCGACCCCCAGTTCGGCGTGCACGTTCGATCCCCACGCAACTGCTGTGGCGCCACCTTCCGCGCGTGCGACGCCAGGAAGCACAAACAGGACCGCAGCGATGGTGAGAACTGTGAGTCTCTGCAGGAAGGCTCCTCGGTGTGGCTTCCCGAGCATGAAGGAAAATGCCATGGGTGCTGCTCCCTCTTTTCTCGATGGGCTGAGCAACGCCGCGCTGCGAGCCTCCCCTCTGCTGCACAGGGTGGTGCTGCGGACGTGGCTCACATCGGAGTGGGCGCGGGCGACGGCGAGGGTGTGTCCGCCGCGTGGACGCACGTCGCGCGTCGAAGGTGAAAACGTGGACGTATGACCGATCGGACGGCCCGGATGAGCGTGCTGGTGGCGGTACTCCCGCCTTCGGCCCGGCCCGGCCCGGCCCGTGCGCGCGCGTCGTATGCGCTAGCTGGACACGCTCGGCGCGAGCTCGCGGGCTCTGGGCCGCCGACGGGTCCGAGCGCCGAGAATGGCGAGCAGGTCGCCCACCTTCTGGTTGCGTGCAAGCGCATCGGGGAGCGGGAGCTCGGTGTGAATCAGGTAGGTGTTGCGCCGGCCGGTGCGATTGCGGGTGATGTAGCCGGCATCGGCGAGCTCGGCGACGATGCGGTGGGCGGCTCGTTCGGTGATCCCGACGCGCTCGCTGATGTCGCGCAGGCGGACCCCGGGCTCATCGGCAATGCAGATGAGGATCTGGGCGTGGTTGGTCAGGAATCCCCAGTGTGGTGTCTTGTCGGCCATCAGTACAGACTACCAACTCTAGACTCAGGTTTCATGTTATGGTGATCGTGTAGCGACGTGCCTCAGCTCGCGCCAACGTGGGCGGAGACCCGAGCAAGGTCCCTCCCCGATCGAGCACTCGGCGCCCGCGCCGACGCACCCGGCTCAGAAAGCTCCCCCATATGCAGAGCGCTAGCTCGCCGTCAGTGGTTGCCGAAGCCCTCCCCAGCCGCAGATCCCGGCGCATTGCGGCGGAGCGAGCGCCGAGGCGCGAACGGCCGTTTGTGCGTGGCGGTGAGGATCAGGCGGCTCTGCGCGTGGCAATGCTCGCCCCGCCGTGGATCTCGGTCCCACCGCCAGGGTATGGAGGGGTGGAGTCCGTGGTGAGCGTGTTGACCGAGGCACTGGTGCGGCGTGGCAACGAGGTGACTCTGTTCTGTGCGCCCGGGTCGACGTCCGGCGCGAGCGTGGTGACGCTGCTCGATGAGGCTCATCCCGATGAGATCGAGCGCTCGCTCCACGAGGTGGATCATGTGGCGCGGGCGTTTGCCGCGGTCGATCGAGGCTGTGATGTCTCTCTCTTCGACGTGGTGCACGATCATTGTGGGTTCACCGCGCTTGGCATGGCGGACCGGCTGGCCACTCCGATGGTGCACACACTGCACGGGCAGTTCACGCCGGCGACGTCCGCCTTCTACACGCGGCACGGTTCAAAGGCAACGCTGGTGGCCATCAGCCGCGCCCAGCGCGCCACGGCACCCGAGCGGCTGGCTGGCGTGGCGGTGATCCCGAACCCAATCGATGTACAGGCATGGCCGCTGCAGGAGCACAAGCAGGATTACCTGCTGTGGATCGGCCGGATGACCGAGGAGAAGGGGCCACACCGCGCGATCGCGGCCGCCCGTGCGGCTGGTGTGCCGCTTGTGCTCGCCGGTGTCATCCAGCCCGGTCAGCAAGCTTTCTTCGACCGCGAGGTGGCGCCCCACATCGACGGCGACCGGGTCCGTTTCATCGGCGAGGTCGGCGGGGCCCCCAAGCGATCGGTGTTCGCGGGTGCCCGCGCGCTGCTGGTGCCGATCAGCTGGGAGGAGCCGTTTGGCATGGTGATGATCGAGGCGCTGGCGTGCGGCACGCCGGTCATCGCGTTTCCCGCGGGGGCGGCAAGCGAGCTGGTGATCGACGGGCAGACCGGCTTTCTCGTCGAGGATGAGACGGCGATGGCCGGTGCTGTCGGGCGTTTGGGGAGCATCTCCGCGCGCGACTGTCGAGCATGGGTCTCTGAGCACTGCGACGTAAACATCGTGGCAGCTGCCTACGAGTCCGCCTACCGCGCCGCCGCCGATCGGCGAGAGGCGACGATGGCGCTTGTCTGAGCGAACGTTCAGCGTCCTGGATGGCAGCACCTTCGTGGTCAGCGACCGTCTCGGCGACATGCGCATCGACGAAGGCCGCGATCATGGGTTCTTCTGTCAGGACACTCGGTTCCTCTCTGAGTGGGTGCTGCGGGTCACCGAGAACCCGCTCGAGCTACTCGGGCTGGACCAGCAGGGTCACTTCGCGGCGCAGTTCTTCCTGACGCCACGTGTTGGCCCGGAGACAGAGGCGCCGTGCTCGATCATGCGCCGTCGGTTGATCGACCACGTTTGGATGGAGGAGCTGTCGGTCATCAACCATCGCCACGAGTGCACCGCGATCCAGGTGACGCTGGAGCTCGACACAGACTTCGCGGACCTGTTCGAAGTCAAGGAGGGAGCGGTTGCAACGAGGACGGTGACCTCGCGGCACGACGATCGCCACCTGACGCTCTCCTACGAGCGCGACGGCTTCCAGCGCTCCGTGACGATCGCCTCCAGTGTGATCGCGACAGTTACTCGCGATGGCTTCACCTACTCGCCGGTGCTGGCGCCCGGCGAGCAATGGTCGACCACCTTCACGATCACACCCGACGCGGAGCACCCGACGAAAGGGCTCAGGGAGCGCAAGGCGCGAGCTGGCTTCGACGCGATGAACGCCTCCAAATCAGACGAGCTCGAGCGGTGGCTCGCCCGCGCGCCGACGTTGGCAGCGAGCGAGCCGGCGTTGATGCGCACCTATCGTGCAAGTCTCAGCGACCTGGGTGCGCTGCGACTGCCGCCGGATATCAGCAAGGGCGCCACGCTGCCAGCGGCCGGCCTGCCGTGGTTCATGGCGCTGTTCGGACGCGACAGCCTGATCACGAGCTTCCAGGCACTGCCGTATCTGCCGGAGCTGGCGGCGACCACGCTGCGAGTGCTCGCCGCGGCCCAGGCCGATGACCGCGATGACTTTCACGAACGCGAGCCCGGGAAGATCCTGCACGAGTTGCGCTTCGGCGAGCTGACCGCAAGGGGCGAGCGTCCGCACTCTCCCTACTTCGGATCGGCCGACGCCACGCCCTTGTTCCTGATCCTCCTGGATGAGTACCACCGCTGGACCGGCGACGATGAGCTGGTGCGAACGCTCGAGCCGAACGCGCGGGCGGCACTCGCGTGGATCGATGACAGCGGCGACGCCGACGGCGACGGGTATGTGGAGTACTCGCGCCGCAACCCCACAACGGGCCTCGTCAACCAGTGCTGGAAGGACAGCTGGGACGCGATCCAATTCGCGGACGGCACGCTGCCGCGCGGCCCGATCGCCACGTGTGAGATCCAGGGCTACGTCTACGACGCGCGATCTCGCGCGGCTCGTCTGGCGCGCGAGGTGTGGGGTGACCGTGCACTTGCTGAGCGACTGGTACTGCAAGCGCGCGACTTGCAGGCCTCCTTTCACCGCGACTTCTGGATGCCTGAGCGTGGATGCCACGCGGTGGCACTCGACGGGGACAAGCGTCAGGTCGACAGCCTGACCTCGAACATCGGCCACCTGCTGTGGTCGGGCCTGCTCGACGAGGACGAGGCAGCCGCAACGGCCGAGCGCCTGCTGGAAGATCACCTGTATTCGGGCTGGGGCGTGAGGACGCTCGGCGCCGGTGAGGCTGGCTACAACCCCCTCGGCTACCACACGGGAACCGTGTGGCCACACGAGAACTCGCTGATCGTCGCCGGCCTCGCGCGCTACGGCCACCGTGAGCACGCAGTGACGATCGCCGCCGCGATGCTCTCCGCGGCCCCGCACTTCGAGCACCGCCTGCCAGAGGTGTTTGCCGGCTACCCGGCTGCGGTTACGTCTGTGCCCGTCGCCTATCCAACCGCTTCCCGTCCCCAGGCGTGGGCGGCGGGCACCCCACTGCAGTTGCTGACAACACTGCTTGACCTGCAGCCAGGCGTGGCAGACGATGAATGCGAGTTGCCGGGCATCGGCCACGTCGAGCTGCGATCCAGATGCAAATAAAGGAGAAACGATGACAACCGATGCAATAGCTGATCTGGTGAGACGCCTGGCCCGACCTCACGACTCCGGCGGAATGGTGATCGAGCGCTCGGTTATCCTCGCCGAGGGCGCCAACTCCGCCGCGATCATGAGCTGGATATCCGACCACGATGGCATCGGGGAATCCACTGCGGCTTCCACGCGCAGCCACGGGCTCCACGGCCCGCGTGCGAACGCCTCACTGCAGGCCGAGCCGCCGCGACGGTTCGTAGTGCCGGCGCGCGCATTCGTGACCGCGTCGGGTGCCTGAGCGACCATCGGCCGCCTCATCGGACGCGCGTTGGTCGCGTGTGTCAGGCGCCGGCGAGCAGATCGAGGAAGGCTCGCGGCGAGAACACGGGAATCTCCCCCTCAAGGACGAGACGTCTTTGTCGCCCGACACGAGCGCCGCGCGATGTGCCGTTCCACAAACAAGAGCTTCTGATCAACCTGTGGGGCTACTCGACGTTCGGCACCACCCGCACGCTTGAGACCCACGCCAGCCGCCTCCGACGCAAGCTCACCGGCGCCGGCGAACGCTGGATCACCAATGTCCACGGTATTGGCTACCGGCTGATGTGAGGCCGCTCACTGCGGTCAATGCCATACATGCCGAGGTGGTTCACCGGCGCTTGGGGCGACCCTAGCTCAAGGCCACGTGTAGCCCTGGTTGCCCACCTCACCCGCGATCGGATCAACGGGACCCATGAACGCATGCAAATTGGAGTAACAGGGGCGATCTCGTGTAGCGGATCACGGCTGCTTCTCCTCAGCTCGACTCGCGCGGCAGGGGTGACCATCGCGCAAAACGAGGTAAACCTTTGGGCCTTTCCCGCTGCAAGCAAGTCTCGCACCAGATCAGCTGGTGATACCGCCGGACTTGCAGATGGCGTTGCTTGACTACCGTTGACGGGGCGCCGCTGCAACTGATTTGCTGCCGCCGCAACCAGCGAGCACGAAACTTGGCGCTGCGACAATAACGGCGACGCCTCGCATGGAACGTCGCAACCTATCCTTGGTCGAAGCTGCTGTGCAAGCACTTTTTCTACTCGGAGCGATGGTGTGGTCTGGGGCAACAACTCGGCGGCGCTCATCGTATCAACATAGGATACGATCCCACCAGAGTGACAAACGAGACATCAGGCGGAAGAGGGCGAAAGGGGCGGTCTCACCGCTTCCTCGCCATCGTGGGCACATTGGCGGTCGCTGCGGTGACCGCACTGATAGTGAACCTGGTAAACAAGGGTGCTGACCGAATCGTCCCACCGAGCACCGCGGCACCGGCTGCTAAAGCAGCCGTGCACGGGAGCCCACTGACCACGCCCGTCTCGTATTCCTCCTCGCCGTTTAACACCGAATGCAATGGCGGCACCTTCCTACCGGAGCCAATTGCTCACAAGATACTCGGCACGCGCAACTTCGGAAACTGGAGCACTCTTGAACGCGAGCCCGGCGCGGCACCCGCCACCCGCGCAGGCGTCGAAGCATCAATTCAAGGGGAATCCAGTCGCGTCATAACGTTGACTGGGATATCATTCAAAGTGCAGCGCATGAGACGCCCACAAGGAGTGATTGTCTCCGGAGGGTGCGCAGGACCGATTCCCGGGCGGGCAATCGAAGTTGACCTTGACACGCCCCGGCCGCGAATAGTTGCGTCAAACTCAGAACCTCATGGCCTCGTTGGTGAGACACACCCACTGTCTCGGCCAATCGTCTTCCCCTGGACAGTATCGCTCACCGAACCGCTCCAACTCTATATTTTCGCCAGATCAGCCGTTCGTTATTGTCGGTGGCGCGCAGAAATACGCTGGGCGAGCGGAGCGCTCCGCGGAGTTATCTCTATCCCAAGCCACGGCTACTACTCCGTTGCGGGCGGCGCAGGTTTGCAGTGGTACATCTGGGAGGGTCAGGAAAACGGCTGGGTACACTCGGTCGGCTAATGGCACTTGGGCGACGCCCGTCGCTCGAACGATCGACCGCCGCCCACGGTAGACAAATAGGGGCGACGCACCCCCGGAATGGGAGGCTAAAACGAGCTGACCGAGTTCGCCGACACCGTCTCGCCGAGCGATGCCTCGACTGTGTGGACATGCGCGACCCGCATCGGCCTTGCCTGATCGGTCATCACTTCACGCACAGCATCCAGCACCCAGCCCGGACGACGAGACCGCAGCCGTCTGCCAGTGATGGCCCTTGGCTGGACATCACTGGCTGTGAGAACCACCAGCTTCTTCGCCAAGCGGCTCAGGGCCTCTGGCCCCGCCAGTGGGGCCATACCTCCGACACGACCTTGCCAAAAGCACCAGAATCTTGGTTCGATGTGCTTCCATTCGCGCGCATGCAAACGCCCCGCTGGGCAGTGAGCTAAGCAGCCAACGCCCGGCGAAGCATGCTCGCCTCAAGGTGAGACGGAGGCCAGGTCAACTTCAGCTCTCCGTCGCGCTCCAGCGCGCCTCGTACACCCATTAGCTCCAGGCCAACGATCGCCCCATGCTCGTCGTATTCGACGGTGTGCCCCTCAGGCGTCTCTAGAGCCTTTGCCGGTAGAACATCCGGCGGCCCAAGATGCAGGAAGAGCACATCTCCACGCTCGTCGTAGTCGTGATAGTCGAAGTCTATGCCGGCGATCGTAATCATCATCGTTCTAGCCACGTGGATCGTTGTCCTGTACAACAGCCGTCACGGCCCATGCTGAATCTTCGCTGAAGTCTACGACGACCCGTAGCCAGCGGTCGGGCCCGATGTGCCGGCGATAGAAACGCTCCCGACCCGGGATCGCGTCCAGGACGTGATGATCTGGGCGCGCGATCGCCCCAACGATCACCTCGACGTGATCGAGCAGCCATGGACGCCGACGGGCGAGATATATACGAGAGCCCGAATCGAATACCACCAGGCGACCGTCGGGGTCCGTTACGCTGAAATCGCCGTCAGCCACGGTCGCCGACCTTACCGACGGCTGCGGTTATTTCTCTCATCTGGCCGCCGCGAACTGCGGACGGAACATGAGGCTCCTATTCAGCTCCCACCATTTGAATGCTGTCCGCCCTAGTGTGCTCCGGGATAACGTTGCGTCCATGCCCTCCTATGCAGCCTTCCTCCGCGGCATGAACGTCGGCGGCCACCGGCTCACGAACGAGGAGCTTCGTGGTCATCTGCTGGCGATGGGCTTTGCCGAGGTGGCGACCTTTCGTGCGAGCGGCAATGTTGTGGTGGCTGCAGAGGGTCAGCCGCCAGATGAGCTCGCAATGCGAATCGAGCAAGGTCTCGCCGCCGCGCTTGGCTATGAGGTCCCGACGTTCATACGCGACATGCCGCAGATGCAAGCGATCGCCTCGCTACAGCCGTTTGGCTCCGATCGGATCGGCGTCGCGGGCGGAAAGCTCCAGGTGATGCTGCTGTCGACTCCCCCCTCCGCCAGCACGCGTGACGCCGTGCTCGAGCTGGCTGGCGAGGACGACAGGCTCGCGTTTGACCAGCACGAGCTCTACTGGCTGCCGCGCGGCGGCATGCTCGACTCTGCGCTTGAGTTGAAAACCATCGAGAAGCTGCTCGGGGTGCTGACCATGCGCACCAAGGGCACCATCGAGCAGATCGCGGGAAAACACTTCGCGGACTGACGCCCGCGCGCGGCGCGCTCGTCAGGCGGGCTGCGGGGTACGCTCTTCCTTACAGCGAGAGACGGAGTGGTTTTGCCGTGCCGGGGAGCCCGGCAGTGGCCTCGCTGAACACACCCGAGGGGAGATACATGCCGACCGTAGAGACCGTGCAGGGAGCCGTGGAGGCGCAGGATCTGGGGCTGACGCTGGTGCACGAGCACGTCCGCTTTCGTGACGAGGCGGTGGCCGAGCAGTGGCCCAATCGCTACGACGAGCAGCTCGAGCTCGACGCTGCGCTCGTGGCCGTCAACGCCGCCAAGGCTCATGGCGTACAGACAATCGTCGACCCCACCGCAATGTTCGGCGGGCGCGACGTCAACTTCATGAAGCGGGTGGCTGACGAGACAGGCGTGCGGATCGTGGCGTGCACAGGTATTTACAGCTACGACTATCTCCCCCACTACTTCGCCAACCGCGACGTCGACGTGATGGCAGACCATTTCGTCGAGGACATCGAACGCGGCATCCAGGGCACGGACATCAAGGCCGCCTTCCTCAAGTGCGCCGCCGATGCGGCGGGCGTGACGGAGAACGTCGAGAAGATCCACCGCGCGATCGCCCGCGCGAGCGTGCAGACGGGCGCGTCGATCATGGCCCACTCGATGCCCGCCGTTGCCACCGGTCCAAGGCAGGTCGAGATCTTCAAGGAGGAGGGCGTCGATCTGGCCAAGGTGCAGATCGCTCACTGCGGGGATACCGACGACATCGCCTACATAGAGGGGCTGATCGACAGCGGCGTGTACGTCGGTCTCGACCGCTACGGCCTTGAGATGTACCAGCCGATCGACAAGCGTAACGCCACCGCCGCCGAGCTACTGCGCCATGGTCACGCCGAGCGGCTGATGATCTCCCAGGACTTTTGCGCCTCGATCGACTGGTTCCCGCCGGAGGCCGCTGAGGTCTTCGAAGGTGCCGGCGCGATCCGCAACTGGTCGATGACGCTCGTCTTCGAGGAGGTCGTGCCGGCGCTGCGCGAGCTGGGGGTCATGGATGACAACACATTCGCCACGATCTTCACCGAGAACCCGCGCCGCTGGCTGACCGCCTGAGCGCGCGCGTCAGAGATCGCTGGCGGGCACGTGCGCGGGGCAGCCGCGTCCGGACGTCACGCAGTTGAGGGCCAGCGCGTGCGCGCGGATCGGCGGGTGATCGGGTAGGCGCGTGGGTAGCTCACATGTCTGCTCGCCCATCAGCCCATTGGGGCAGATCCAGCCGCCGAAAATCGTGTAGGAGTCGACTTCGCTAGCTCCTTCGTGATGCTTCCCGTGACTGTGCATAACCGCATCGAGTGTCGCGACGGCGCTTGCGCAGGAGCTCGAGCCGTCGACGTACACGCGCCACTTGTCAGCTTGCCCGCTCGAGGAGTACGGCACGCTGGCGTGGATGTACCCGCAGGTGCTGACGCGACCCGATCCCCCGGACGCGCCTGCCACGGGGACGGCCGCCAGCGCTGCGCTTGTTGCGAGGATGATGATCGCCAGCCGCTTCATGCTCGCGTCATCCTATTCCCGCGTCAGGCGCCACGAGCAGCTCCGGGCCCTCCGCGTCGAGGTTGCCCGCCTTGTTGACGGCGGGGTTCGCCGGATGGGCTGACAGCCGCTCGGCCGGCAACGCGCCGCACAGTGCAAGCGCATCTTCGGCGCCGAGCGCCGAATCGAGCCACGCTCGCTGGGCGTCCGGGTCGGCGAGAATCACCGGCATGCGATCGTGGATCGCCGCTGCCACGCGGTTGGGCTTGGAGTCGCACGTCAGCAGCGAGACGCTCTCGATCCACTCGCCCTCGATCTTGGCCGGCGTCCATATCGCGGCGAACGCAAACGGGATGCCGCCGTCGACTTGGAAGTAGAACGGCTGGCGGGGCGTATCGCGCTTCTCAGGCTTCAGCCACTCGAAGTAGCCGTCGGCGAGCTGTAGCGCTCGCCGCGAGCCCTTGGGGATCAGGTTGCGGTACGCAGGCTTTGAGGCGACCGTCTCCATCCGCGCGTTGATCATCCTGGCGGCGCCCTTCGTGTCGCTCGCCCACGTCGGGATCAGCCCCCAACGCAGCAGCCGCGCCTCCGGCTCGCCCTTCGGGGCAACGATCGCGAGCACCTCTTCCGTGGGCGCGATGTTGAAGCGCCGCGTGCCCGCGCCACTTGAGATCGGCACGCGGAAGCGGTCGTTCAGCTCTTCAGGGCCGGCGGTGTTGGTGTAGCGCCCACACACGGCTTCGAGGATATGCACGACTCCGGTCAAGCAGAGCGCGCCGCCTCGCGTGGCAACTATGTATCCACGACACGTAGGTTAGTCCATTGGCTTGGGTTGGTTGGTTCTGTTGTGTTTGGTATCGTGCGATGCCGTGGCCGACTCCGACGATCCACTTGCCGCCCTCGAATGGTTGAACGAGGATCAGATTGCAGCTTTCGCACGCGAAACTCAAAAGCTGATCACCGAACTGGAGCAAAGGCTTCGACTGCTCAATCAGGTGTTGGCGGTCAAGCAAGCGTGGCGCGCCGAAATGGGCGATGCCCGAGCGATGGTGCCGGTCCCAGAGGCCCATCTCGGTCCCGAAGCACCACCACCCGAAGGGAAGACGGCCGGAGTGCTGCGCCTGCTTGGTCGTGACCCTTTTCGCTCCTGGACACCGGGGCAACTCCGGTCCGAGATGGTCAACAACGGATGGATGAGCGCCGAGCAGGGCGACTTCGACTCCCTCACTGCCACCCTGTCGCGCATGGTGGCGGCGGGCCAGATCGATCGGCCTCGGCGGGGCAGCTACAAACTTGCTCCCGGGCAGCAGCCAGCGGAGCCCCAGAAATGACGCTCGGCGCGGGGTCCATACCCGCGATCCAACCGGACGGCATAGCCCTAGGTCGAGGGGGTGATCGCCCCTCGACCTAGGCACCCGCATAGCTACTTGGAGGGCGCTCCCGGAGTGGGTACCGGGCCGCGACTTAGGATCGCTGGAGCCTCTGACAGGGTAATTGGTTCGATTCCAACGCTCTCCGCAGCAGCTATGTACGACTATCGACAAGTCTAGCCCTACACTTGGAGCACTAAACATGCCCGCACGAAAGCGCCCAGAGAAGGCATCTCCAACGCCGCCGGAGCGGGACGTGCGGGAGCTACAGGACCCCGAGCAGACCGTAGATGACTTCCTACGCGACCTAGAGCGGGCAACTACGAACCGCTCAGCCGAGAAGCTAGACCGTGCTTCTCGACCTGATCGAGCATCGTCCAAAACATAGGGCGCGAGTCCTGGCGGTGGTTGTAGCGCCACGCGTACTCGTCCAGGTAGGACTGCAGCCACTTGCTTGATACCGAGTGGTAGACGCCCCGGATGCCTGTCTTGAGCAGGCCGAAGAAGCCCTCGATCGTCTGCGTATGCACATTGCCATCCACGTAGATTTTGTCCTCGTGGCGAATGCGCTTGTGGCCGCGAAAATGCTTGCTGAGACGCGCGTGGTTGTAGCTTAGGTGCTCGTCCGTGAAGATCACCGACGACGGTAGAACGTGCGTGTAGATCGGCGTCTCGATGTCCGCAGTCGCTCGCGACTTCACGACTTTGACGCGAATCTGGCCACCGCGCTCGACCGCACCCCAGATCGTGGGTTTGTCCGAGCGCTTTTTGAATGCCAGCCCACGTCGCGCGTCGCCCGCCCGCACGTGCTTGGCGCCACCGGCCGTCTCGTCCACCTCGACCTCGCCCTCCAACAGCCGCTCGCCCTGATCCCACAGTAGGGAGCGAATCTGCTTGAACATCCGGTGGGCAGTCTTGTACGTGACGCCGATCTCGCGCTCCAACTGCTTCGCGCTGATCCCACACCGGGTGCTCGACATTAGGTAGATGGCGAAGAACCACAGCTGCAAGCTGACCGTCGTCTTGTGCATGATCGTCCCGGCCGTCGGGTACACGTGGTGGCCGCAGTACTGGCAGCTGTACGCCGAGCGGCCGTTGATTCGGTGGAACTTGCTCGGACGCTCGCACTTCGGACATGGCGTGCCATCCGCGAAGAACTTGCCCTTGAGGTACTCCAGGCACGCGTCGTTGTCCGGGAATAGCTCCAGGAACTTGCTGTACGTCATCGTGCTTTCGCTCGACGCCGACGGAAGAACTGAGTCTCTGGATTGTGCGGCCATGCTCCGCATGATACCAAACACAGGTACGTGTGTCAAGTATCATCGCCAAAATTCCCATGCTCGAATCGGATGGCAGTCCGTGCATCCCCACTTCCGGCCAACCGCCCGGCCGGTGAGTCCTTCGGCCGCCTCCCGAAGCTCATTACGCCGCGCCCGAGAACTCAGCACCGCATCCCTATACACGCGGGCGACCTCGCTATCCCGGACGCCCCTAAACCAAGCCCGGACTTCCTCGATCCTCACTTCCACTTGCGCATCGGTGGCGGCCGCCTCAGCGCTCGCGCTCAGCGCCGTCCACACGACCAAGTCGCTCCACACGACCGCCGGAGGGAGCTGCCTGCCGTCCGCCATCCCTCGGCCGATCCTGAACGCATGCTCGCCAATCTCAAGACGAGGATCGCCGCTGCCGTGAAAGAGAGGAAGCGACCTCTCCAAAATCGCGCCGGGAAACCAGAACGCCGCCTGCGGAAAGCTCGTAGTCGCCGTGGTCGTCGCAGCGACCCTCAGTGCTTCCCAGGCGTCTGCCTCCGCCGTAGCGGCGCTTTTGATAGCGCTCTCGCGCTCCACAGGTCGTTTGTGATGTGCCTGATAGTTGTCGCGCTCATGCGAGCTGCGATACGGATCGCCATCGCCGCCATTGGCAAGGTCAAGCAAACGACTGGTCACTACTTGCAGATCGGCGCGGTGTCCAGGCTCAATCTCGGCGCGGGCGGCTGAGGCTACGAACAGGATGCCCACAACGAAGGCCACGACGAAAATCCACACGGGCCAAAACGGGAGCTTCTCGGTCTTATGGCCCAGCATCCACGTGGCGCCAACGGTCGCGCCGATCACCATGAGGGCCGTCCCAAGCACCACGCGATCGCGCCTTGGCATGTGAGCAGCCTATGCCTACGCCGGAGCGCCACGCCCAACGCTGCGACGTGGCGCTCTGCTGCCGGCCTTAGACGACGTGCCCGACCAGCTCCACCCACTTGAAGGCAGCAGGCGTAGCGAACACGAGGTCGTCGTCGGTGCGGCGTAGAAGGCCCGCACGGATGAGGGGAGCCACAACGGCCTCGGGGTCGCTGGTCTCCAGCTCGCGGCCGATGTCGGGCAGTGCCCAAATCGTCGGATTGCGCGTGGGGTCGGTGAGCATGTAGACCGTCTCGCGTTCCAAAGCGTCGAAATCGCGCTCGTGGGTAGGGTTTTCGTCGGGCATGGGAGCTTTTGCCTCCTGTGTCAAGGCGTCGGCGTGGACTGACCTCCGCGTCGGCGCCGTTTGCGTGAGCCCCAAACGATGGCGTTTGCTCGATTTGGCGTGTACGTGCTCTAAATACATAGTTGCCCCTCGCGTGTGCGAACATATGTTCGTATGGGTAGGCCCTACCGCATAGTCTCCGAGCTTGAAGCCCACCTCGACCGCGGTGAGCTCGACTTCGCGATCGCCCTGGCGAAGACTCTCGCTCACGAGCGTGTGCGACCGCTCGATCTGCGCATGACGCTGCGCTTCTTGCCGCTCGTGGCGATCCAGCGTCCGGAGGCATTCGACGAGTGGACGCTGCGCTGGCTCGAGCGCTGGTGTGGCGAGCTGCGCGGTCAGGCCAGCATCGACGATGTCCTCGACGTCGTCACCGGCCTGGCGGAGATCCCAGTCGATCCCGACCACGGGTTGGAGACGATCGCCGCGGTCTTCGCCCGCTACAAAAGCACGTGAGCATCGAGCCGGTACAGCACGTGCGGCGCGAGCGCATGTCCGGGTGGGAGCTTCGCGTGGATGAAGTCCTCCGCGGGGTCGCGGCTCATCCCCAGCCGCTCCATCACCCTGCGCGAGCGCACGTTGGTCGCGGCGGTGAGAGCAACCACGCTCGGTAGCTCGAGCACCTCGAATGCGAATCGCGCCGCCGCAGATGCCGCCTCGGTGGCGATCCCTTGACCCCAATGAGCGTGCGCGAGCCGCCAGCCGAGCTCAACTGCCGGCGCGAACGGGAGCATGTCATCGACCGGCGCGAGACCCGTGAAGCCAGCGAACGTTCCATCCGCGGTCAGTTCGATCGCCCACAGGCCATAGCCCCGATCTTCGAACCACCGCTCGCTGCGCTCGATCAGCGCGCTGCTCTCGGCACGCGAGAGCAGCGCCGGGAAGTACTCCATGACGGCTGGGTCCGCGTTCATTGCGGCAAACGGCTCGATATCCGCGTCCTGCCAGCGTCGCAAAAGCAGCCGCTCGGTTCTCAATGCTGGCCCCGCCTCCACCGACAGCAGCTCCTACGTAGAGGGCCGTCCGGCCCGCGGCTAGGCCGCGAGCCGGACGGGGAACAGCTTGAGCTGGTTGATGAAAGGCGATTCGACGTATTGCGGCCCGCCCGCCCCATCCGCCATCTGCATACGCGGGTAGCGCTTGAGCGTCTCCTCGAGCATGATCCGCAGCTCCAGACGAGCGAGCGCGGTCCCGAGGCAGAAGTGTCGTCCGCCGGCACCGAACGCCTGGTGCTCGGGGTCGCGACGCACGTCGAAGTGGTCGGGGTTCTCGTAGCGCGTCTCGTCGCGGTTGGACGATGCGTACCACAGCACCACCTTCTCCCCCGCGCGGATCTTCTGCCCGTGGAGCTCCGTGTCGCAGGTGGCGGTGCGGCGGAAGTGGGCGAACGCGGGAAACATCCGCAGCGCCTCCTCGACCGCGGCGGGGATCAGCGAAGGGTCCTCCAGCAGCAGCCGATGCTGCTCTGGGTCTTCCAGCAAAGCGCGCATGGCCGAGCAGAAGGTCGCCTTGGTGCTGTCGTTGCCGGCGGCCATCAGCAAAAAGAAGCCCATCACGATCTCGTGTTCCTCGAGTTTCTCGCCGTCGATCTCGGCTTGCACCAGCACGCTCGTCAGATCGTCGGTTGGATGCTCGCGGCGCTCTGCGATCAGCTGCGCGCAACGCTCGAACACCTCAGGGATGTCTTTCTGCAAGGCCCCGTCGATGCCGTCCGGGTTGACGTCCGGGTCGCCCGCCCCGAGCGTCGAGTTCATCAGCCGCGCCCAGATCTCGTCGTCCTCCTCGGCGATGCCCATGAAGCTACCGATCACACGCGCGACCACCGGCTGCGCGAGGTCGTTGACCAGATCGCAGCTTTGGCTGCCCTCCAAACGGTCGAGGACCTTGACGACGATCGCGCGGATCTCGTCTTCGTGCGCGGCGATCCGCCGCGGCGTGAAGCCGGCCTGGAACAGCGCCTTCAGGCGATCGTGCTTGGGCGGGTCCATGCCGATGAACATCGAGCGCACGAGCTCGATCGGCAACACGCCCGCCGCGGTGATGCCCTGTTCGGATGAGTACGTGCGCCAGTCGCGGCTGACCGTGTGGATGTCATCCGCGGTTGTAACCGACCAGAAGCCCGCCTCGTCTGGGAATTCCTCGAAGCTCTCGGTCCAGTGAATCGGGCAGCCGCTGCGCAGCGCCTTGAACGTCCTGTGTGGCGGACCGTCGAGCCATAGCTCACGCGCCGTCACCTCGACGCTCTGAAGATCACTTTCAACTGCCGCCATTCGCTACCCCTCTGCGATTGCCGCCAAGTGCAACTGCATGCTACTGGCTGGCTGGCCAACATGCGCAGCCCGGGATCGTCGGCGCCCGCACTTTGCGGAACTGGATCTACAGCTCGTCTCTGGGTGAGCGCGGGCTCGGCGCCACGGCGGATCGTCCCGTCGATGGTGACTGTGGCGGCTGAGGCGTTTGCTGGCGCTCCACCAGCAGCTCGCCAACGGTCAGCCGTGCGACCTTCAGCTCGCCGATGTCGAGTGAGCCGATCGATCCGCGACGAATCGCCAGCCTGCCGATCGCCATTGCTCCGATTGCCACCGCACCGCCCGCAAGCGCGCCCGCGGCGGCTGCCCCGAGGGCACTCGCGCCGAGCGCCCTACTGCGCGGCCAGGTGCGCTCAGCTCGTGCCATGCGGCGGTGTGCTCTGTAGCGCGTGTCCAGCGAACAGAAGCATGTTCGTGAGGTGAGCTTCGACCGTTGCGAGATTGTGTTCGCCGGGGTAGATCGCGCCTTGGGCGTCGGCGCCCGCCGAGCGCAGCGCAGCCGCGAACGGCAGGTCCTCATCGGGGTTGGCGATGTGGTCCTGTTCGCCGCCGTAAACGAACGCGTGCAAGCCGAGCCGCTCGATCACGGGGTGGTCCGCGCGCAGATCTCCTTCAAGCCCGTTGAAGAAGCCGAGCCAGCTCTCGACGACGCCAAAGCGGTACGGGTTGGCGAGCGCGACGTTCATCGCACCGTAGGCCCCCATCGAGTCGCCCATCACCGCACGCGCGCCCCTCGCGGTGATCGTCGGCAGCATGCGGTCGACCATTTCCTGAACTTCCAGGATGTAGCTTTCGTAGCGCAACGAGCCGGCGTTGCGCCAGTTGTTGGATCCCGGCCCACCCTGGATCATCACCGCGATCACCGGCGGGATCTCGTGTCGGGCGATCAGCTGATCGAGCTGGCTCTGCACACCGATCTGCAGAAACGCGGTGTTCGACTGATCGTTGCCCGTGAGCATGTAGAGAACTGGGTAGTGGGCGGTCGTGCTTGCGTAGCCCGAAGGCAGGTACACGAGGAACGAGCCGATTCCATGCACGGCGGGCGAGGGGTAGTTGGCTTCCAGGATCGAGCTACCGGCGCCGTCGCGACTGACTGGCTCGAGCGTCGGCAGCGTCGCAGCCGCGGGTGCGGAGCTGATCGCGGCCACTTCAGGTTCGACCGCGATGGGAGCGCCCGCGATGCTCGCGAGCGACAGCTGTTCGCCGTGCACGAGCACCACACAGAAGACCGCGAGCATGCTCAGCAGCAGCGCTGCCAGGCGCCACTGTGCTCGCGTCCGCGGGCCTCGCCAAACGACGGGTCCGGCTGGCACCGCAACAGCTGCTTCGCGCCGAGGCGGAAACGCGGGCACCCAGGGTGGCGGCAGGACTTCAGCCGCGGCGGCGCCTCCCTGCCCGGGCCAGCTCCAGTCACCGAGGCTGTCGAGCCACACCTGGCTGCGCGACGCTCTCATAGCTACAGACATCGACGAGATTCAATGAAGGGCGGACCCAAAATCCAACCCCTGCATGAGCGCGCCCAGGCTGCAGGCGAGCATGCAGATCTCAGCTCGTGCTCCACACCTCCCCCACGCCCCCGAACCCGAGCGCGTCCTTGGTCGCTTCGGTGAGATCGAATTCGCGGCCTTCCACATACGGGCCACGGTCGACGACCGGAACGCGGACGGTGCGTCCGTCGTAGCGCAGCGTGATCAGAGTGCCGCACGGGAGCGTCTTGTTGGCGACGCCCATGGTCGAGCTTGTAAGCGATCCTCCGCACGCGAGGGTGCCACCGCCGCCATACCAAGAGGCCTCTGCAAGGCGAAAGACGCTCAGCTTGCCGAGACGTCGGTGGCTGGGAAGCTCCGTGGCGTTGCCAGCGAAGCGCAGCCGCGCCCAGCGGCTACCGAGCCGATGCGGCACGTAGTTGAGCCGAAAGCGTCCGTTGGCGCCCGTGCGAGCGCTGGCAAGGGTCTTCCAGCCGTGGCTGCCCAGAGCCTGGAGCGTTACCAGCTCGCCCGCAGAGGACGGCTGATGGTCATCCAGGAGCCTGCCCGTGACGCTTGCACGATGGCCGGCCAGGACGTTCAGCTGGTAGCCCCGCACGTGCAGCTCGGTTTGAGCTGGAGTGACGATCGTCGGATCGGTTGCAGCGATCTCGACCGGGGCCAAAGGCGCCGCCGACTGCGGCGTCGTGGGGACGTACAAAACGACAAACCTCCTTGTTTGCGCCTACGGGGTTAGCTGTCGGGCTCACGCCGCCTGCGCACGCGAACCAGACGCGTGTCAGCCGGGCGTTACGGCCGCAGCAGCGGCCGATTCGCCCCATCCGGTCCGCTTTTCTGCGGTCCGGCAGTGGGTCCCCCGCTCGCCTCCATCAACGGAGACGACTCGGCGAGTCGAACAATCGTCCGGAGGATAGAAGGTCAGCGGGACGTATCTGTGTGACGGTCGGCACATATAGCCGTCAATTGTGCCGGCCGATATGTGGAAATCCCGCACTGCAATGCGGGTTCGCGGGATCACCTCAGTGCCATGAATTGACGCCGATCAATTGGAGACAAAAGACCGATCTATGATCAGTAAACGCCAATACCTCAATTCTCCACCGGGGCTTTGCTCGCACCCGATCCACCACCGGCTACCAACGGGGCGATTTCGTCCAAGCGGTCGAGGATCACCTGCAGGCCACCCTGCGTGTGGCAGTCGAGACGGTCGAGGATCACCTCAGCGTCTTTGAATGTGTTCGCCGCGCGCGTCCGAGGCCAGGCTCTGGACGTTCTGGCCGACCATGATCACCGAAAGCAGAACCAGCTGCAGGAACGTCTGTGCTATCCAAGCAATGATTCCCTCGCCACCCGGTTTCAGCGCTGGGCCAAGCCCGAGCAGGGCGATGATGCCGAACAAATACGCGCACCACATCGTGCCCACCAGCCGGGTGATGAGGACGGCGAACTTCGCGTTGAAGCCGTCCACCTCGCCCATCGCCTCCCTGATCACCTTCGGGCTGGGGTGCAGTGCCTTCGCCAGGTGATGCCCGCTCCTCACGGGACCAGCCAAATGGTGCTCGACCACCAGCGGACCGCTCTGTCATCGCTCCTCCTCTCCCACCGTCAAGGTGGTGCACGGGTTCGACCTGCTCGGGTGAAGCAGGCTACTCGCGCTACAGCATGCATACACCCAATGGCGTATTGGGGCTGCTCGTGTCGCTTACCTCATAAAGGCAAGCGAGACGCGAGGTCTAGGCTGCCCCCGCCTTATCTTGCGCTTTACCCAGTTTGCTCGTAACGGCGTCGATCTCCTTTTGACCGATCTTGCCGTCATTGGGCACATTCGGGTGGTGGACACGGCAGAGCTTGTAGTGGCCGTGGACGAAGTGCCCCACGCGGTGGCAGCCGCTCACGTGGCATTCGAAGTGTTTGTAGGCGCCGGCGACGAACGCGATCAGTGTGATCGTGCTCGCGATTTCGACCCAGCTGTCGGTTACCACCTGCGGCTGGCTCCAGAATGTCAGCGCAAGGATCACTGTGCCTCCAAGACGTGTCGGCTATGGCGATTCGTCAGCTCGGTCTCCGTCATGCTTTGCGCGAGAGTAGCGGGCCGTGCAGCGGAAGACCTACGACAGTTGCCTTAGTGAGATGAAACCAGCTGCTCCCGCCGCAGTATGCGGAGATACGCTCGCTGGTGTATTGCCGATCGGGCGGATTCCCTTACCTTTCAGCCATGAGCAAGCAGCCGCTTGCGGTGTTGACGTCTCGACTACCGGCGCGAATGCTCGACGCGCTGCTGGCGTTGGCGCTGGCGTGCGCACTCGTCGGCGTGCGTGCGCTCGAGGCACACGGCCTGCAGCGCGCCGGCTGGCTCGGCTACGCGCTGGCCGTCCTCGCCTCCCTCCTGCTCGCGGGACGGCGACGCTGGCCGCTGGCAGTGTTCGCCGGGACGCTCGCCTTCGCGCTGATCTCGATCACGTTCGCCTCACCCACCGGCGCGATCTCCGTTCCCGTCGTGATCTCCATCTACACGCTCGCGCAGGTCAACTCCAAGCGCAGCGCCGTGTTGCTCAGCACGCGGCCCAAGCGCTACAGACGATCAAGCAGACGAGCAAAGACGCACTGCGCGAGCTGCGCGGTGTTCTCGGGGTCCTGCGCGAAGCCGACGAGTCTGAGCCACGCGAGCCCACGCCGGGGCTCAGCCAGCTCGAGCGCCTGATCGACGCCACCACTCACGCGGGGGTACCCACGCAGGTGACGATCTCCGGCCGCCGCCCCGCACTGCCTGCCACGGTCGACCTCGCCGCATACCGCATCGTGCAGGAGTCGCTTACCAACGTCCTGCGCCATGCCGGACCGACAAGCGCCATCGTCGCGATCTGCTTCGACGCCGAGGAAATGACTGTCAGCGTCGATGACAACGGCTGCGGCCACACACGCACGCCCCGCGAGCCCGGCAGCTTGCGACCCAACACCCCAGAACACGGCATTCGCGGTATGCGTGAGCGCGCACACGCACTCGGAGGAGAGCTCGAGGCGGGACCCAGCAGCAGCGGCGGTTTTCGCGTACGCGCCCGCCTGCCGATCACCGCACGCGCATGATCCGCGTACTGCTAGCCGACGATCAGCCCCTCGTGCGCGCCGGGCTGCGCGTGCTGTTCGAGAGCGAGCCCGACATTATGGTGACCGGTGAGGCCGCCAACGGCGAGGAAGCAGTCAGCCTCGCCCGTCACGCACGCCCGGACGTCGTGCTCATGGACATTCGCATGCCCGTGCTCAACGGTCTGGAGGCGACCCGTCAGATCGCAGCCGACGACCAGCTCGACGATGTGAAGGTGTTCATCCTCACCACCTTCGAGAGCGACGAGTATGTCTTCGAGGCGCTCCGTGCCGGCGCCAGCGGCTTCTTGCTCAAGGACGCCGAGCCGACCGAGCTACTGCACGCCGTGCGCGTCGTCGCCGACGGCGACGCGCTGCTTTCCCCCAGCGTCACCAGGCGACTGATCACCCGCTACCTCGCCACCCCCGAGCGCGACCTCGCGCCGCCCAAGCACCTCGAGGCGTTGACTGACCGTGAGCGCGAGATCATGGCGCTCGTCGCGGGCGGTCTCAGCAACGACGAGATCGCCGCGCTACTCACGATCAGCCCCGCCACCGCCAAGACCCACGTCAGCCGTGCGATGCTCAAGCTCGGTGCCCGCGACCGTGCCCAACTCGTCGTCCTCGCCTACCAGACAGGACTCGTGCTCGCGGAGCGGATCTGACGTCTGCGGCCGGAGCGCTCGGCGTATACCGCGCATGTAGTACATCCAGATACGCCGATCGGCCGACGACACATCCGCAACCAGTCACGATCATTTCCAGGCGTTGAGCACCGCCACGCCACCGCCCACGAGGCTACCCCCACCCGGTGGCGTGGTCGCGCAGCCGATACCGCCTGAGCCGCCCCGGCGTCGCTTGTGGATGGCGATGCGTGTGCTGCTTGGCGCGCTTGGGGTCATCGCCGTCTCCGGCGGTGCCACTTATGCGATTGCCCGCAACGAGGTCGGCAAAGTGGTCGAAGCGCTCGGCCAAAACAAAGCAGTCAAGGTCGCCCCCAAGGTGCTCGCCCCCACCAGCAAAGGCGAACCCGAGACGCTGCTGCTGATCGGCAACGACGAACGCGCGCCGCCCAAGGACAACCCCGAAGGCGCGGTTCTGCCCCACTCCAACGAGATGCTGCTCGTGCGCATCGACCCGAGCAAGCCCACCATCTCCATGCTCTCGATCCCGCGCGAGCTGCAGGTGACGTTCACCGCGCCCAACGGGGAAGTGATCACCAATCGCATCAACTCCGCCTACACCTACGGCTACGAGGACGGCGGCGGCACCTCCGGCGGCGTAAAGCTGATGGTCGAAACGATCAAGAACGTGCTCGGCATCCCCGTCATCAACCACGTGTTCGTCACCAACTTCAAACGCTTCAAGCGGGCGGTCGACGAAATGGGCTGCGTGTATATGACCGTCGACAAGCGCTACTACCACGTCAACGAACCCGGCGGCGAACAGTACTTCGAAGTCAACCTGCAGCCCGGCTATCAGCGACTGTGCGGCAAACAGGCGCTCGAATTCGTCGCCAACCGCCACGAAAGCACTTCGCTGATCCGTGACGCCCGCGACCAGCGCTTCCTGTTGGAAGTCAAGGCCGAGTACGGGTCCACGCTGTTCGAAGACCGTGAAAAGTTCGAGCACATCCTCGGCAAGGCGATGGAAACCGATCTGCACGGCGAAGAACAGGTGCTGCAGCTGCTCGAGCTGCTCGTCGAATCGGCCGGCAAGCCCGTCCGCCAGGTCCCCTTCCACGTCACGCTGCTGCCGACAGTCGACACCGCCTCGCCCGAACAGATCAGCGAAGCGGTCCACTCGTTCCTGAATGGCACCGCCGCGATCTCACATCGCAATGTCGCTCGGGCGGTCAAGGCCGCGCGAGCGCATCCGCGCTCGCGCGCTCATGGCAGCTTTCCTGCGCCACTCACGCCCACCTCTGAAGAAGCGCTCGCGCAGGCGCGTTCGGTCTCACCGCAGCTGCCATTTGGATCCAGAACACACTCACCAACAGCATCCAGCCGCGCGAGATGCTCGCAATGGCCGAGCAGACCCTGCCTGTCGACGCTGCCCATCCCTCAAGCGCCGCCGCGACCGCGACGATTCCCATGTTGCGCAGCGTCAAACTGCCGCCCCGCGAAGTGGATGCCACGAGCCTCACCGCCAAGATCGAGGCTGCGCTCGGCTTTCTCGGCCTTGCCCTGGTCGCCCTGATGGGGCTGTTCCTGCTCTCGCGACGGCGCGCGCTGACCCGCCTACGTGAGCAGGTCGCTCAGGCACTCGCGCTCGAGGCCCACCAGCGCGCCCTGCAAACCCCGCACCACGCCCAGCCGAATCCAGCGGATTATCCGTGAGCGGAAGACGTTTCCGGCATGATCCAGACTATTGGACCCTACCTAGGAGCTCGCGTATGTCGCTGGATGCAACCAAGATCGGGCAGGTCGTAGCGGAACAGATGGAGGCGCTCGAAAGCCGCTTTGGCGATGACTGCCAGATCGGGGACGTCTGCACGATCGTCGAGGTGCTCGGGCCGCATGGCTCATCAGTGGCGGTGCGGCCAGGCGCCGACGTGCGCCCGCACGGCCTGATCGGCCTGCTGCGCATGGCCGAGCGCATCGCCCTCAACGACGTGCAGACGGAGCCGTCCGACGAGGAGTAGGACCAGTCGCGCACACATGTTTCCCGCAGGTCGTTGACGCGGGCGCCTGTAGCAGCGACAATCGCACTCGTGGCCAACCCCGACCGTCTGACAGCACTGGACTCGACGTTTCTACACCTCGAGGATCACTCCGACGCCCACATGCACGTGGCGTCGGTGATGGTGTTCGAGGGCGAGGCGCCGACACTGCAGGAACTCGTCGATCACGTCCTCGGCCGGCTGCACCTGGTGCCACGCTACCGTCAGCGGCTCGCATACGTGCCGCTCGGCCAGGGCCGGCCGGTGTGGGCAGATGACCCGCACTTCAATCCCTACTACCACATCCGCCACACCGCGCTGCCACGCCCCGCCGACGACGCCGCGCTCAAGCGCCTCGCCGGGCGGCTCTTCTCCCAGCGCCTCGACCGCTCCAAGCCACTGTGGGAGATCTGGCTCGTGCAGAGCATGTCCGGCGGGCGCTTCGCGCTCGTCGCCAAGACCCACCACGCGCTCGTCGACGGCATCTCCGGCGTGGACATCACAACCGTGCTGTTCGACACCGCACGCGAACCCGCCCCCACAGGGCCTCCCACACCATGGAGCGCAAAGCCGCTGCCGGGCCCCGCGAAGCTGCTCGGCGAGTCGCTGATCGAACGCACGACCGTGCCTGCCGAGATGGTCCGCGGTGCCCGCGCGCTGCTGCGTGCACCGCGGAGGGCCGCCGCCCAGCTCAAGGACGGTCTCGCCAGTGTCGGCGCGACAACGCTCGCCGGGATCAGCGCGCCCGCGCCGCCCAGCCCGTTCAACGTCGACATCGGACCACACCGCCGCTACACGTTCCTCGACTCGGACCTCGCGCAGTTCAAGGCGATCAAGGACTCCCTCGGCGGCACCCTCAACGACGTCGTCCTCACATCCGTGTGCCTCTCGCTCGGGCGCTATCTGCGCGGCCACGGCCACGACACCGACGGTCTCGTGCTGAAGGCGATGGTGCCGGTCTCCGTGCGCACCAAGTCCCAGCGCGGCACGCTCGGCAACCAGGTCGCCGCGATGTGGGCGCCACTGCCGGTCGGGGTCGAGAACCCGGCGCGAATGCCTGCACGAGATCGCCGCCGCGATGGAGGATCTGAAGAAGTCCGGCCAGGCCGTCGGGGCGCAGGTCCTCACCAACCTCGCCGGCTTTGCCCCGCCCACGATCCTCAGCCAAGCCGCGCGCCTGCAGGCCCGCCAGCCGTTCTTCAACCTCGTCGTCACCAATGTCCCCGGGCCACAGTTCCCGCTGTACCTGCTCGGCCGGCGCCTGCAGGTGCTCTACCCGGTCGTGCCGCTCGCTCAGCGCCAGGCGCTCGGGATCGCCGTCATGAGCTACGACGGGCACCTCGGCTTCGGGCTCCTCGGCGACTACGACGCCCTGCCCGACCTCGACAAGATCGCCCTCGATCTGAAATGGTCGATCTCCGCGCTCGCACGCGCAGCTGGCGTGCGCCCGTCCGGCACCCGGGCGAGCAACGGGACGCGCAAAGCCAAAGCCGGGGCAAACGGCACCCGCGCCTCAGCGAAAGCCTCCGCCAGCCGAACCTCAGCGACGAAGCCCGCCAGCGCCAGCTGAGGTGCGTCTGGCCCTCTGCCAGCTGAACGCCACCGTCGGCGACATCGCCGGCAACGCCGAGCGCATCCGCGCGGGCATGCACGCCGCCGCCGACGCCGGCGCGGAGCTCGTGCTGTTCCCCGAGCTCGCGCTCACCGGCTACCCGCCCGAGGACCTGCTGCTGAAGGAGCACTTCCTCGCCGACGCCGCCGCCGCGCTCAGTGAGCTCGCCGGCGAGACGCGCGGGCATCGATCGCCGTCGTCGGCTTCCCCGAGCGTGCCGAGGACGTCTACAACGCCGCCGCCGTACTCGCCGACGGGCCCGTCCACGCGATCTACCGCAAGGTCTACCTGCCCAACTACGGCGTCTTCGACGAGCAGCGCTACTTCCAGGCCGGAGCCGCCGGCGCCGTGATCGACGTCGGCGCCGAGCGCGTCGGGCTGACCGTGTGCGAGGACATCTGGGAGCCCGGCCCTCCGGCCAGCGACGAGGCGCTCGCCGGCGCCACGCTGATCCTCAACATCTCCGCCTCCCCCTACCACGCCGGCAAGGGCGCAGCAGCGCGAGCGCATGTTCGCCCAGCGCGCCCGCGACAACGTCGCGTGCGTCGCCTTCTGCGCGCCTCGTCGGCGGCCAGGACGAGCTCGTCTTCGACGGGCACTCGTGCGTGATCGACCACACCGGCGAGACGATCGCCCGCGCCGCCCAGTTCCGCGAGGAGCTGCTCGTCTGCGACGTCGACCTCCAGGCCGCCGCCGCCGCGCGCCTGCGCGACCCCAGCCAGCGCCCCGCCGCCAGGCGCTCGGAGCGCACCACGCTCGTGCTGCCCGCACTGCCCGCTGTGGCTCCAGCGCGCAGAGGCCGATGGGCAGCGAGGCAAGGACGCAGGGAGCGTGGCGTGCTTCGCACGCGAGCGACCGAGGACGCCGCTCGCGCAGCTCAGCGGTCCTCTTGCGGAGCCGCTCGCGCCCGTCGAGGCCGAGATCTACGGTGCGCTCGCGCTCGGCCTACGCGACTACGTGCGCAAGAACGGCTTCCAGCACGTCGTGCTGGGGCTCTCCGGCGGCATCGACTCCGCGCTCGTCGCCTGCCTCGCCGCCGACGCCCTCGGCGCCGGAACGTGTCAGCGCCGCGATCATGCCCTCCCCCTACTCCTCCGCCGCCACGCAGGACGACGCCCGTGCGCTCGCCGCCGCGCTCGGAGTGCACGCCCACGAGCTCCAGATCCAGCCCGTCATGGGCTCCTACGAGGATGCCCTCAGCGAGGACTTCGCCGGACGCGACCCCGACCTCACCGAGGAGAACCTGCAGGCACGGATCCGCGGCAACCTGCTGATGGCGCTCTCCAACAAGTTCGGCTGGCTCGTGCTCACCACCGGCAACAAGTCCGAGATGTCCGTCGGCTACACCACCCTCTACGGAGACCTCGCAGGCGGCTTTGCCGTCATCAAGGACGTCCCCAAGACGCTCGTCTACCGGCTGTGTACGTGGCGCAATAGCCCCGCCGGCGCGATCACCGTCGACGCGATCGCCAGCCACGCGGGCGATCCGACAGCGGCCGCCGACGCACCGCCACCGTCGCCGCCCGCGAGCCCATCCCGATAACGATCATCGAGCGTGCGCCCTCCGCCGAGCTGCGCCCCGACCAGCGCGACGAGGACTCGCTGCCCCCCTACGACGTGCTCGACCGCATCCTCGAGGGCTACGTCGGAGCTCGACCAGAGCAGCGAGCAGCTGATCGCGCAGGGGTTGGCGAGCCAAGGACGTGGAGCGCACGATCCGGCTGGTGGAGCTCGCCGAGTACAAGCGCCGCCAG
This sequence comes from uncultured Solirubrobacteraceae bacterium, assembly GCA_963752865.1. Taxonomy (GTDB): domain Bacteria; phylum Actinomycetota; class Thermoleophilia; order Solirubrobacterales; family Solirubrobacteraceae; genus Palsa-744. Next base: position 2,256,348 of record CAVVZU010000002.1, on the reverse strand, counting down.
GCACCCCCGGGCATCAAGATCACCCCGCGCGCGTTCGGCCGCGACCGGCGCATGCCGATCACCAACCGCTACCGGGGGTAACGCGCCGAGGTGGCGGTTCGTAAAGCCATGGGCGTTTACGCTGCGGGCGTGCTGCCTCGTCGCATCCTCGCCCCCACGCTCGCCGCGCTGTGTGCGCTGAGCCTATGCGCCTGCGCGAACACGCTGCAGGACACCCCCATCCCGCACAACACGCTCGAGGGCTTGATCATGGCGCCGTTCCCCGTCTACTGGCTCGGGCGCTCCTTCCAGGGCATGGCCGTCACCGAAGCCACCCACGATCCGCAGCGGCTCCTACACCGTCTACTACGGGGACTGCGCCGAGGGCGGCGAGGGCTCCTGCGTGCACCCGCTGCAGGTCGTCACCTCGCCCGACAACAGCTTCCTGCCCGGCGGCTCCACACCAAAGCGCACGACACGCCTCAGGGGCGTCGCCGCGGTGCTCGCGCGGGCCGGGCGCACAGTCGTGATCGCCACCGCCGGCGTCATCGTCGACATCTACGCCACCAACGCACACGCCGCTCGCGCAGCAGCCGAGACCGCCGTGCCGATCAACTTCATCGGCGCGCCCGAAGCCAGCCTGCCGGCGGCGCTACCCAACACCGGCTACGGCGAGATGCCGCTGCCCAACCAGATCCCCCGCCCGCTGCATCGGCTGGGCTGATGCGCGCGCGGCTATGCAGGGATCGGGCGCACCGCGATCGTCATCCGCGTGACCGCGCACGTGCGCTCGGAGTCGTCGCTGAAGCGCACATCCCACACCCATGTGGTCCGTCCCCTGTGAATCCGTGTCGCCGACGCATGAATCACGCCCTCGGTGATCGGCCGCAGAAAGCTCGTGCGTTGGAAAGGCCCATCGCCATCTCTCCCTGCGCGGCCACCGCCATGCCCGTCCCGAACGACGCGATCGACTCCGCGATCGACGCGTACACGCCGCCGTGCACGAGCCCCGCCGGCTGCTTGAGCTCGTCGCGCACCGGCACTCTGGCGTGTACCTCCGTGTCCGAGAAGAGCTCGATCTCAAGCCCATAAAGGCGGTCGAAGCCCATCAGAACCTCGTTGATCCGCTCACCGGACAGGCCGCTCATGCGGGCGCCACGATAGCCTACGGTCGTTCGTCACGGCCCTCGCGGGCGTCTCCATCCGCGATAGCCCACGTTCACAAACCATGAGCAGACTGGACGAGCTCCCACCCGATCAGCGCGCGGCGCTCTCCCTGCTGCTGCGCCAGCACAAGAGCTACGCCGAAGTCGCCACGCTGCTGGGCATCGCCGAGCACGCCGTGCACGACCGCGCACACGTCGCCATCGCCGTGCTCTCGACGCGCCAGGCACGCGCGGTTGCGCCCGATCGCCGCGCGGAGATCACCGACTACCTGCTCGGCCAGCAGCCCGGAGTAGCCGAACGCCTGCGCACGCGCACGCTGCTCTCGAGCTCCGAGCCCGCGCGCGCCTGGGCGGCGGAGGTCGCAGCCCAGCTCGCCCCGCTCGCCGATGCGAGCCTGCCGGAGATCCCGCCCGCCGCGCCCGCGGCGCCCGGCGCGGGCGGGCCACAGACGCTCCAGGATCTCTCCTCCGCCGCTGCCGCCTCAAAAGCATCAGCCACCACGACCTCAGGGGTCGCTGGTGGCGGAGGATCGACCGGGTCGCCCGTGGCAGCCGCGCCGCGCAGCTCGAGGCTCGGCGGTGCGATCCTGTTGGCCGCGATCGTCGTCGTGGTGGTCGTAGCTGTCGTGCTGCTCGACGGCGGCGGCAAAAAGACAACTACCAGTAAGACCTCCACCACCACCGCCACCAAATCTGAACCCACCGTGGAGAACCAGATCGCGCTCAAACCACCCGCCGGGCCCAAGAGCGGCAGCCTCGGCGAGGTGGAGATAGTCGCTGATAAAGGCAAGCAGGCGTTCCTGATCGAAGCCCAGCATCTCCCCGAGTCCAAGGGCTTCTACTACGCCATCTGGCTGTACAACTCCCCCACCAGCGCACTCGCGCTCTCCAAGAGCCCCGCCGTCGGCTCCACCCACCGTCTCGCAGGCGGCTCGCTGCTACCAAGCAACGCCGGTGAATTCCACGAGATCCTGCTCACCAGGGAGACCAACCACCACCCCACGCACCCCGGGCGGGTGGTGTTGGAGGGGGCGTTCAGCCTGACGGGTTGAGCTTCAACTCGTCAGACTGGCTTTGGGCGCGTTTATGTTGACCGCCGGGCGGGCTCCAGCGTCACGACACGGGAGCTGAAGCCTTGACCTGCAAGCGTCACGTCGAGTGGCATGTTGCCGAGGCGCGACAGAAGTGCCCGATTCTGCGGGGAGATGGCCGTGTGGACGGTGGTGCTATAGCCAGGTGCGATCGCGAAGCCGACAGAGGTGAGACGCACTGTGCGGGTGCGGTCATACAGCACGCTCCGTGTGTGGTCGCGGCGCACGACCAGCTCTTCTCGCACCTTGATCGTCGCATCGACGTCGCCCGTGCAGGTTCCCCCTTCGCCGTCGCAGCTGAGCACGATTGAGATGCCATTTCTTGCCAGGGTGAGCGACTGGCTGCTGGCGATACCGGGCAGCGTAGGCGCGGGGACGGTGTCGGCCGGCGGGGATGTCGAGCCGGGCGGGACGCTTACGAGCGCCTGCGCCCAATCTCTCACCCACGCGGAGATAGCGCCGACGCTCGTAAACACCGACGGGCTGGTGGTGGCGCATTCGCCATATACATGATCGGCCACACCAACCTCAACCATGCCGCCAACCGCCGATGGTGCAGGTAGCAACAACGGGCCGCCGCTGTCCCCCTTGCACGCGCCCGTTTGACGGCTGGGTGTATCCATCACGCAGATCTCACTCGCTGGGCTGAACGGAGGCGCTTCGTGTTCGCAGCGGTCCGGGCTCTGCACGACCGTCGGTGCCCACTGCAAGCTTTCCCCCGGGGCCTGCTGGTTGTAAAGCGTCTCACCCCATCCGGCCAGGAGCGCCCTCTTGCCGCCAGGCTGGCTCGATGCGAGCGTGACCGCCGGCGCACTCGTTGGGGTCGATAGCTGCAGCAGTGCGACATCGCCAACGTCGGTGCGACGGTCAAAGCAGGAGCAGGCAATCACCCTGGTGACGCCCGACACCTGCCTTTCCGTTTCCGGTGCATTCCAGTCCACGTTGCCGGTCACGACCTGATAGCCCGAGGCTTCGTTGAGGACCCCGCTCTGCACATTCTCGGCGCAATGCCCCGCCGTCAAAACCAGGTTCGGCGCCACCACCGTCCCCGAGCACTGCCCTGCTTCGTTGCCACGAACGTCGAGTACGTAGGCCATCCACGGGAACGTGCCGGGTTGCGCGGTCTGCCCGCCGACCACCGCTGTGTGAGCGCCGGCGTGCGATCGAGCTCCGTGCATCGTCGCCCCCGCGCTCGCTGCCGGCGGGACTGCAACAGTGGTCGCCAAAACGACGACGGCGACCGCACGAATCACCCAACCAATATCGGCACGAATCGTCAATGGTTGAAGTTCAGCCGTGCAGGAGCTTCCCCGGGTTCATGATCGCCGTGGGATCGAGCTCCACCTTTAGCGCGCGCAGCGCCTGCACCCCGCCGGCGCTCACCTCGCGCTCCATCCACGGCGTGTGGTCGCGCCCGACGGCGTGATGATGGGTGATCGTGCCGCCGCCCGCGAGGATCGCGTCGCCGGCTGCCTGCTTGACCGCGCGCCACTGCTCGATCTCATCGCCCTCGCGCTGAGGAGCGATGAACGTGAAGTACAGCGACGCGCCTGTCTCATACACATGGGAGATGTGGCACATCACAACGCCCGGCGTGCCCTGCTCGCCGAGCGCCCGTGCGATCGCCTCGCCGACGCCACGGTGAAGCTCCTGCAGTTTTGACCACTGCGTGGCGGTCTCCAGCGTCTCCACCATCACCCCGTGCGTGAGCAGCTCATCGCGCAGGTATGGGGCCGAGAAGCGCCCCTTCAGCCACGCCTCCCCCGGCGAGCGCCCGACCGTGAGCCCACCGTGTGCGTGCACGATCTGTAGCGCGCGTCGACGACGGGTCGCAACATCCGCGGGTGTGCCGTCGAAGCCGAGGATCGCAAGACAGCCGTTGCTGTAGCCACGTGCGCCGATGTACGCCCGCCCGAGGCGTCCCTTCACGCCGCCGCTGCCCGCGAGCGCGAGCGACATGCGCGTCTCCGCTTCATCTGACACGCGCGCGACATCCGGCAGCACATGCTCGCGTGCAAGCGCGCGCAGCGTCTGCGCTCCAGCGGCGAAGTCCTCGAAGAACACGCCCTCATATATGCGTTCGACAGGTGCCGGGCGCACCCGCAGCGAGAGCTCGCTGATCACGCCGAGCGTTCCCTCAGAGCCCACCAGCATCTGTCGAAGCCCCGGGCCCGCGGCGCTCGCCGGTAGCGCCGGTAGCGCGATCTCCGTCGCGGGTGCCGCCATGCGCAGCCCCAGCACGAGCTTGTCGATCGCGCCGTAGCCCGTCGAAGCCTGCCCCGCGGACCTGGTGGCGGCGCAACCGCCGAGCGAGACGTACTCGAAGGACTGGGGGAAGTGGCCGAGCGTGAGACCGCGGGACGCGAGCTCACGCTCCAGTGCCGGAGCACGCATGCCCGCCTGCACGGTCACGGTCGCTGACTCCTCATCGAGCGCGAGCAACGAAGCCATGTGGCCCATGTCGAGCGCCAGCACGCCGCGATGGCTCCCGCGCAGCGGTGCCACCCCGCCAACCACGCTCGTGCCGCCGCCGAACGGCACGACCGCTAGCGAGGATTCGGCACACACCGCGAGCAGTGCCCGCAGCTGCTCGTGGCTCGACGGGTACACAATTGCGTCAGGTGCCCCCTCCGGCTGGCCGGCCCGCAGGCGCACCAGATCGGGGTAGCCCTTGCCGGCGGCATGCAGCACGCGCTCGGCGTGATCGTCGCGGACGTTGGCTGTGCCCACGATCTCCCGTAGCGCCGCGGCGGCGTCGCCCGTCAGCTGTGACGCCGGCAGCCGCACGTGGCTGAGCGCCACCGGCGGGCGTGGCTTTGCGTCCAGCCCGATGCTCTCGCGCAGGAAGTCGAGCGCGTGCGCGGGCAGGCCCGGCGGGTGCTCGGGGTCGCCCCATCCCCACCAGCGCATCGCCGGCGTTGCGGAGGGCTCAGACACTGATCCGCTCGAGGCCGTCGAGTGCCTCGTCGAGCGTGCGCTCGGCCGCACGGCGCACCATCCGCCCGCCGATGCGGGGGGAAAGCCCCGCGAGCATGCCGAAGCGAGGAGAGTAGCCGGCGAGCGCCTGGCGCAGCTCGATCGTCACCTCGGTTGCGTTCTCTGCCGGTGCGAGGCTCACGTCGGTCTCAGCGGAGCTCAGCACACGCGCGAACGGAGTGCCCTGCACGCGCTGCGCCCACGTGAGCAGACGCGTGCGCTCGTCCTTGGCGACCACGTCGAAGTCCGCCCGTACGACCTTGCCCTTGCGCGTGCGCATCACCTCCGTGAACGCCTTCCCTTCCACGCCCTCCACGCGTGTCACACGCGGCCACCAGCGCGGCAGGTGGTGGGGATCGGACACGAGCTCCCATAGCTGCTCGACGGGTGCGGCGATCGTGCGGCTGCGACGCGCGGTGGGCACGCGGCCAAGCTTAGGGCCTGTGGGTGCTCAGGACTCGTAGGTGAGCAGCGCGTGAACGTCACGGCCGGCGAGGCACTGGCGCCCGTCGAGAAACGCGAGCTCGATCAGAAAGCCACAGCCGACGACCTCGCCGCCGAGCTGCTCGGTCAGCTCGCACAGCGCCGCGGCGGTACCGCCTGTGGCGAGCAGGTCGTCGTGTACGAGCACGCGCTTGCCGGCAGCGACCGCGTCGGTGTGCAGCTCGAGCTGGGAGGCACCGTACTCCAACAGGTATTCCGCGCTGACCGTCTCATACGGGAGCTTCCCCGGCTTACGCGCGAGCGCGAAGCCGGCGCCGAGCTCCACCGCGAGAGCCGGGCCGAGCAGGAAGCCGCGTGCCTCCGCGGCGACCACGCAGTCGACGTTCAGCGGCCGCGCATAGTCGGCCAGCCGGCGCACGCAGTCCGCCAATGCATGCGCATCGGCCATCAGCGGCGTGATGTCCTTGAAGCCGATCCCCGGCCCGGGGAAGTCCGGGATCTCGCGGATCAGCGAGCGCAGCTCGACGGGCTCGTCCGTCTGACCTGCGCTCACCTGACGATCTTGCGCAGGTCTCGGATCAACAAGAGGTGCTTGAGGTGCGTTGCGACCGCGGCAAGGTTCTCGAGCGCCTCCACGGCCTCCTTGCGACGCTCGGGGTTGCGCGAGCGAAGCGCCGGCGCGAGAATCTGCTGCAGCAGGTTGGCCTCGCGGTCGGCTGAGGAGCGAAAGACCCTGAGGTTGCGCCCGCCGACGCCGTAGCGTGCGAGCTCGGCGACCGCCGCGATGATCTCGCGTTCGGTCTCGTCGAAGTAGCGCACGCCGCCACGCATCTCCCCCTTGACGACGCCGAACTCTTCGAGCTCGCGTACGAGCTTGGCCTCGGCCTTGGTCTCCTCGAGCACGTCGTCCAGCGAGTACAGCGCGCCGCTTGACTGGCCGACGGTCACGCTGGGGCGCCAGCCGCGCACGCCCTCGCGCCCGACGCGCCCGGGCGCCGGCGGCGTGTCCGGTCCCGTGCCTCCCGCCCCGCCGCGACCGGCGGCGAGCTCCTGGCGGATGACGCGCAGCGGCAGGAACTCGTCGCGCTGCATGCGCAGGATCGTGCGCAGGCGTGCCACATCGCCCTGGGTGTAGAGGCGGTAGCCGCCGGGCGTCCGCCGCGGCGTCAAGAGCTTCTGATCCTCCAGGTAGCGGATCTTGGAGATGGAGATGTCGGGGAACTCCTGGGCGAGCGCCTTGCAAACGGCGCCGATCGTCAGCGACTTCTGGCGTTTGCCGCCCGGGATCTGGCCGGTGCGCTCCTGCTCGGCCAGTTCCAGGTCGATCTGTTCTGCGTCAGCGGGTGTGATTTGGGTAGCCATCAGCGTTAGGTGGACCTCAGCGCGCGTGGAAGGTGAGCTTGTACTTGCCGACCTGCACCTCGTCGCCCTCCTCGAGGCGATGGGAATCGATCCGGGAGCGGTTGACGTAGGTGCCGTTCAGCGAGCCGCAGTCATCCAGATACCAGTGTTCGCCGCGACGGATCAAAAGCGCGTGGTCGCGGGAGACGGTGATGTCGTCGAGGAACACCTCGCTGTCGGGGCGCCGGCCGATGCTCATACGCTCGCCATCCACCGCGAAGCTCTCGCCCACGCGTCCGCCGCCGGCGCGGATGACGAGCGCTGGGCCATGTGCGGTGACCTGCCCGATCTCGACGGGCACGAGCTCGCCGGCCTCATCGATGCGGTAGGTGGCAGTAATGGGATCCCCACCCGCCCCCCCACCGGAGCCAACGCCGGGTGCACCACCGGCGCTCTCATCGCGCGCGAGCAGCGAGCCGCAGCGCTGGCAGTAGTTGGCTCCCTCGCCGTTGACAAAGCCGCACTCGGTGCAGTGCAGGGCCATGGCCGCCTACTGCTGGCGATTGGCCAGAATGTCGGTGAGCCGCTGGACGTCCTCGCCGGTGATCGTGATGTCGCCGTCCTCGTGCTTGTGGCGCAGGCGGTTGACGAGCTCAGCGCGAAGGATGTCGATCTTGCCGTGCAAGATGCGCCGCTTGTAGGAGATCTCCGTCTCCTCCTCGGCCAGCTGCGCGATGACATCTTTCAGTTCGACGTCTGTGAGCGAGCCAAGATCGGGGAACGTCTCGTCCATCTGGGCACTTCTCCTCTCCCGGCACACAGGGCGCCTTGCGAACACGCCGGCTGTCGCCGACCATTGCGCGGCAGTATAGACCAAAAGGTCAAGCTGAGCTTGAGACTATGGAATGGATTGACTGCCCGCCCTCCCACGCAGCTGGTGGAAGCTCGAGCGGGCGTACATGACCGTGGCGATGAGCGCCAGCGCGAGACCCACATACAGCAGCACTTCGGCGAACCCGCCAAGGCTGACCATGGCGAAGAAGAACGACCCCATCACTGGCGCCACGGCGAGCCGGCCGGGCCAGTTGATGCGCAGCTCGACACCGCGGGAGAGGCTGTAGCGCCCGACGATCAGCATCATCAGCTCACGCACGGCGAGCACCGCGAGCGCCCACCGGGGCAACAGATCGAAGCGCCAGGTGACGATCACGCCGCAGATCACGAGCAGGCGGTCGGTGATTGGATCCATCAGTGCGCCCAGGCGGCTGTACTGGCCGGTGGTGCGAGCGGCGATGCCGTCGGCGTAGTCGCCCCAGCCGACCACCCCGAACAGGGTTGCCGCGAACGCGTCTTTGCCGTTGCGACTGGACAGAGCGACGACGAGGAAAACGGGGATCAACGCCAGGCGCGTGAAGCCGATGGCGTTGGGCAGCGTCCACGGGCGCAGCGGCTGGCCGGCCTGTGTCTGTGGCGGTGGCGGCCCGGAGCGATCGAGTCCGAACAGGCGCCTGAGCGTCAGGCGCGACGGCGCCCTCCCTACGGGAGGCTCTGCCACAGCTCGTCCACGGCCCGTAGAAGCTGCTCGGGCTCGGCGCCAAGTTGCAGGCCGGGGCCGTCCTGGCGTCCACGGCGGATCTGCACCTCCGCCGCGCCCGACTCGAGCGAGCGGCGTCCGACGGTCAGCCGCAGCGGGCAGCCGAGCAGCTCGGCGTCGGCGAACTTCTCGCCGGGACCAAGGTCGCGGTCGTCGTAGAGGACATCCACTCCGCCGCCCTGGAGCGTGGCGTACAGCGCATCGGCAGCATCGCGCTCTGGCGTGCCGGGCTTGCCCAGGGCGACCAGGTGCACGGCGAACGGTGCGAGCGCCTTCGGCCAGGAGATGCCGTGGTCGTCGGCGAACTGCTCGACGGCGGCGGCGACGATGCGAGCGGGGCCGATCCCGTAGGAGGCCATCCACACGGGTAGCTCGGCGCCGGTCTCGTCGATGAAGCGGGCGTCGAGGGGCTCGGAGTAACGGGTGCCGAGCTTGAAGATATTGCCGATCTCGATGGCCGGTTCGCGCGTGAGGGTCTCGCCGTCGCGCACGTACTCCTCCCCCACCTTCTCAATCCCCGGGAGGCTCAGCGCGACCTCGACGTTCGCGGCGAAATCTGCCCCCCTGACGATCTCATCCTCGCCCGCTGCGCACGGCGCCATGTACTCGTGTGCGCCGGTACCACCCATCATGCCGACGTCGCCCTCGACGCGGTAGTAGCGCAGCCCGGTGCGGTCCATCATGCGGTCATAGGCGCCGATGTGAAGCGCGTAGCTTTCCTCGAGCGAGGCGAGGTCGCGGTCGAAGCTGTAGGAGTCCTTCATGATGAACTCGCGGGTGCGCAGCACGCCGGCACGCGGGCGGGCCTCGTCGCGCTCCTTGACCTGGAAGTGGTAGACGATCTTCGGCAGGTCGCGGTAGGAGCGGATCACCTGTGCCATGTGGAAGGTGACGGCCTCCTCGTGGGTCATCGCCAGCACGAGCTCCGAGCCCTTGCGGTCGGTGAGCTTGAACAGCGCCTCGATGTCAAGGCGCCCGGTCTTGCGCCACACCTCAGCGGGCTGGAGCACGGGCATCAGCATCTCCTGCGCGCCGATCGCGTCCATCTCCTCGCGGATGATCTGAACGACCCGCTGGTGTATCCGCCAGCCGGCTGGCAGCCACGTCCACATGCCGGCGCCCATCTGGCGGATCAGCCCGGCGCGGACCATCAGCTTGTGCGAGATCGCCTCCGCGTCCGCGGGGGGCTGCTTCTCGGTTGGGAGTAGGTATTGGGAGAGTCGGGTCATGGGCTGCTTACGCCGAGCAGCGCAGCCTCGACTTCGAGCAGGCGCTCGACGTCGCCCTTGATGCCGACGACAGCATCGTTATAGATGAACGCCTCCCCCAGGCGCACGATCGAGTAGGCGAGCACACCGGGGGCGACGGGCGAGGAGAAGCTGCCGGCGGCGATCTCCTCGTCGATGATGCGCTCGACGGCGGCGACGACGCGCGGCTGGACGATGCCGCCGCTGGAGGTGAGGATGCGAAGCGCGCGGTCGTGCTCCTGCATGAGCAGCGCTCGCAGGCCGTGGGAGCCGGCGAACTCGCGGTTGATGCGGTCGCAGGTGGCGAGCAGCGCGACGGCGCCGCTCCCGGGGGTGGCGCTGCGGGCGGCCGCCACCCGCCACTCGGCGAGTGCGGCGATCGTCTCCCCCAGCAGCGCGTCGCGGGTCTGGAACCAGCGGTGCATGGTGGCGCGCGCGAGCCCGAGCTCGCGAGCGATCGCCTGCACGTCGATGCGCTCGCCCGCGAGGAAGCGCTCCTGCGCGAGTGCCAGTGCCGCCTGGCGGGTAGAGGCAGCTGGACGCCCTGGTCGGCCGGTGGCGAGCTGGGTCATCGGCGAAGCTTAAACCCCAGTGGCCTGCCCAGCGCACAGCGCTGCCTTTGATAGAACAGCGATGACCACACGAACTTTGACTTACACCCGATAAAGGAGCCCCCCGACATGGCCTACACCGTTCCGCCGCTCCCCTACGCGTACGACGCGCTGGAGCCACACATCGACAAGGCGACGATGGAATTCCACCACGACAAGCACCACCAGGCATACGTGGACAAGGCAAACGCAGCGCTTGAGGGCACCGAGTGGGCTGACAAGCCGGTCGAGGAGGTCCTGAAGAGCCTCGACAGCCTCGGCGACAAGAAAGGCCCCGTCAAAAACAACGGCGGCGGCCACTACAACCACACGCTGTTCTGGGATAGCATGAGCCCGGACGGCGGCGGCGAGCCCAGCGGCGCGCTGGCCGAGGCGATCGCTTCGACGTTCGGATCGTTCGCGGACTTCCAGGCGAAGGTCAAGGAAACAGGCGTCAACCAGTTCGGCTCGGGCTGGTCATGGCTCGTGAAAGACGGCTCGGGCCTCGCGGTCGTGGGCTCGGCCAACCAGGACAACCCGATCTCTGACGGCAAGACGCCGCTGTTGGGCGTGGACGTGTGGGAGCACGCGTACTACCTCAAGTACCAGAACCGCCGCCCGGACTACCTCGACGCGTGGTGGAACGTCGTCGACTGGACGAAGATCGCAGAGCGCTTCGCGGCGGCTTAGGACGAGTATTTGGACGCGCTTCGCGCGGGGTGGGTTCGCAGTGAGCTTGCCCCGCGGGTGGCGTTAGTCGGTCCGGGGCCCGCACAGCAGGACGGATCGCTCGGGTTCCTCGTCAGTTGCGGCTGAAGCGCCTACCGGCGACTGGGGAGACAGCCTCGTCGAGCGCGACAGCGGCGCCGGCGCCGGCCGGCTCCAGCATCGACTCGAGCACTGCCCCCGCGCTCGCGTCCTCCTGAGCGGCGGCGGCTTCAAGCGCCGCGATGCGCTCGGGGGTCATGGCGGTCTCGTCCTCGTTCTCTGCGAGCCACTTGCGGGCGTCGGCGGCGGCGGCCTCGTCGCGATGGACGGTCTTGCCGGCGGCGTAGTAGCGGTCGATCTCCTTGAACAGCTCATCGACGAGCTGCCCGGTGGGCACCTTCTTGAGCGGCTCGCCCTTGGAATAGATCATGCCCATGTCTTTGGCGCCGGTGATGCCGAAGTCGGCGTGGCGGGCCTCGCCGATGCCGTTTACGGCACAGCCGAGCACTGACACCTCGATCGGGTCCTCGTAGGCTTCAAGGCGCCGCTCGACCTCGGCGACGACCGAGTCCATGTCGAACTGCAGGCGCCCGCAGGTGGGACAGGCGATCAGGTCGGGGCCGCGCTCGCGCAGCTTCAGGGCCTTGAGGATCTCCCACGCGACCTTGACCTCTTCCTCGGCGTGGAAGGTGGATAGAGAGATGCGGATCGTGTCGCCGATGCCGTCGGCGAGCAGTGTGCCGAGGCCGACGGCGGACTTGAGCGAGCCCGACCACTTGGTGCCCGCCTCGGTGACTCCCAGGTGCAGCGGGTAGGGGATTTTCTCCGAGAGCATGCGGTTGGAGGCGATCGTGTTGGGCACGGAGGTGGACTTCATCGAGACCTTGAAATTGTCGAAGTCGAGGCTCTCCATCAGCTCGACGGTCTCGATCGCGGCGGTGACGAGCGCCTCGACCGGGTTGTCGTACTCGAGCTGGCGCAGGTGCTTGGGGAGTGATCCAGAGTTGACGCCGACGCGCAGCGGTGTGCCACGCTGCTTGGCCAGCGCGATCACCTCGGCGACCTTCTCGGGGCCGCCGATGTTGCCGGGGTTCAGGCGCACGCAGTGGGCGCCGGCTTCGATCGCCTTCAGCGCGAGTGTGTGGTTGAAGTGGATGTCGGCGATGATCGGGATCGGCGACTGTGCGACGATCGTCTTCAGCGCCTCTGCGTCCTGCTCACGGGGCACGGCCACGCGCACGATGTCAGCGCCGGCGTCGGCGACCGTGCGGATCTGATCCATCGTGGCCGCCAGGTTGGCGGTCTCGGTCTTGGTCATCGTCTGCACGGCGACGGGCGCGCCGCCGCCGATGGGCACTGCACCGACGTGGATCTGTCGCTTGGAGGCCATGGGGAGGATTCTACGATGCCCTACGTGTTTGCCCGATGTATGTCCGCCGGCCGGATTTTATTGACCGCGCGGATGCAGCCCGGCGGGTCGGGGCGTGCGTCAGCCACCGAGGTGGCCGATGTCGTTGCTGATGCCGTTGATCACGAGGAACGCGAGCAGCACGATGCCAACGGTGCTGTAGCGGTACATCGCCGCCAGCGAGATCCGACGGCCCCGAACCTTCTCGCCCACCGACCAGAGGATGTGCCCGCCATCGAGGGGCAGGAAGGGAAGTAGGTTGAGCACGGCGAGGATCAGCGAGATGAAGCCAGCGAACACGAGCGCGTAGCCGGCGCCCGCGACGACCGTTTCGTGGGCGATCTCGGTAATGCCGATGACGCTGTGGAACTGGTGGCGGACCTTGGCGCTGGTGAACGCCTTGCCGAGGTTGGTGAACAAGCTCGTGGTGGTGACCCACATCTCGTGCAGTGCCACGCCGGCGGCGGCGAGCACACCCACGGGTTTGACCGCGGCGCCGAAGTCAAAGCCGATCAGCATGCGTTTGAGCGTGGCGTTGTAGCGCGGGCGGATGGAGAGCGTCCGCACGTGCCCCGCTCGTCGGATGGTTAGCTGCACGGGGGTGGCTGCCGTGCAGCCGTTGACCAGAGCACCGGCGCAGCGGTGTGAGGAGATTGCTGCCATCGCCTCACTGACGTTTGCGCGGCGACCGTCGACGGCGAGGATGTGATCGCCGGGGCGCAGCACGCCTTCGGCCGGCTCGTTCTTCTCGATCGCCGCGACCGACGTGCTGGGTACGAGCGTGTGGATCGAAGGGTTGAGGTTTTCCAGTGTGTAGGCACCGTTGAGACTGTTGGAGGCAAGAATCCCCCAGAACAGCGCAAACGCGATCAGCAGGTTGACGCCGGGCCCGGCGAGGATCACCACGATGCGCTTCCACGGCGCCTGGTTGTAGTAGGCGCGCCTGGCGACGTCTGGCTCGAGTCCGCCGATCTCCTCGGGGCTCATGCCGGTGATCTTGACGTAGCCGCCGAGCGGTATGGCACCGATCCCGTACTCGGTCTCGCCGCGACGGATGCTGAAGATGGTCGGCGGGAAGAAAAGTGAAAAGCGCTCCACGCGCATGCCGACGGCCTTGGCGGCGAGGAAGTGCCCGAGCTCGTGCAGCACGATCAGGAGCATGAATCCGCCCAGTGCGATAGCCCAGCTCATCGCCCCAGTGTGGCAGGCCAGCTTAAGGGTCCAGGGCGGCTGGATTTAAGTGCCACGATGCTTGCACGACGCCCGGCTGGCGGGTGCAGCCGCGTGGTGCCTACGCGAGCTCTGCGGCGGCGTCCCCGGCGACCGCGCGGGCCTGGCGATCTGACTCATACAACGACTCAAAGGAGAGCACCGGTTCACTACCGAGCTCGGCGAGCGTGCGCTCGATCACCTCGGAGATCTCCACGAAGCGCAGCCTGCCCTCGAGGAAGGCGTGCACGGCGATCTCGTTGGCGGCGTTGAGCACACAGGGCGCGGTGCCGCCCTCGCGTGCGGCCTCGCCGGCCAGACGCAGGCAGGGGAAGGCTTCCAGGTCGACCGCCTGGAAGTTGAGCTCACCGATCGCTGCAAGGTCGAGCGGCGCGATCGGCAGCCCCACGCTCTCACCGCCGTGGAGCGCGTAGGAGATCGCGATGCGCATGTCGGGCGGGCCGAGATGGGCGAGCATGGCACCGTCGGCGAGCTGCACGATCCCGTGTATGAGCGACTGCGGGTGCACGACCACGTCGATGCGCTCATATGGCGTGCCGAACAGGTGGTGGGCCTCCATCAGCTCGAGGCCCTTGTTCATCAGCGTGGCCGAGTCGATCGTGATCTTGCCGCCCATCGCCCAGGTGGGGTGGGCGAGCGCCTCTTTGACGGTCACATCCTCCAGCTCCGCGCGCTTACGCCCGCGAAAGGGCCCACCGCTGGCGGTGATCGTCAGCCGCTCGACCGCTCCGGGCGGCTGGCCGGCGAGCAGCTGATGGAGCGCGGTGTGCTCGGAGTCGACGGGCACGATGCGCGCACCGGTGGCCTCGGCGAGGGCCATCACTAGCTCGCCGCCGACGACCAGCGACTCCTTGTTGGCGAGCGCAAGGTCGATCCCCTCCCCCAGTGTCGCCACCGTGGGCCCGAGGCCGACGGAGCCGACGAGCGCGTTGAGCACGAGGTCGGCACCGGACTCGACGACGAGGCGCACGAGCCCCTCGGCACCGACGAGCACCTCGCCATCGGTCCACGCCTCCGACGCCTGCGCCGCCGCGTGCTCATCGCCCAGCGCGATCCTTGAGACCCCATGCTCGCGTGCCTGCCCGATCAGCGCCTCCCACGAGCGTCCGGCCGACAGGCCGACGATCTCGAGCTCATCGCTGCGTTCGCACACGTCCAGCGCCTGTGTGCCGATCGACCCGGTCGATCCGAGGATCAGCAGGCGCTTAGGCGTGGGCATGAGCGCCCCCGACCTGACGACCTGCTGTGCAGAGCGATGTTCCGCGCCGAGCCAAGGCCAAGACAATACGCGCTGTCCGCTGCTTCGTCGCGCACACCGCTACGGCCACGGACGATCGAGCGTGCATGCCCTGGCGAGGGCATGCACGTGCTCGTTCGGTGTTTGCTCTCAGCGAAGCTTCTCAGCGGTTTCGCCTTCTTTGAGGTTCGTGCGCCCGCTCGGTCCAACCACAGTGACGACACCAGGGAACAGGTCTTCGATCTGCACGTAGATGTTGCCCGGATCGAAGATGCCCGGGTAACGGTCGAGCAGTTTGTGTTGGCTGAACGCGGGCATCGTCGTCACCGTGCCGGGAACGATTTTCACGACCGGGGGCGCGTACGTTTCGTAGGTGAATTCGAGCCGACGATTGTCACCGGGATCGATGAGAGCTCGGGGCCACTGACTGGCGCGATCTGGCTGATCCTCCATCCCAGAGAGCCACTACGACACCAGATTTCTACCGAGGCTCCGCGTCATCGATGAGACCATTCTGTGACTGTGCGAATCGCGCACTCATTTCCGCTGGCTGGGATCATGACGTTTCGCCGCCGGCGCCGTCGCTCTATCTACCTATCTAGTGCAGGTAGGCAAACCAGATGTAGTAGCCGACGACCGCGGCAAACAGCACCGCGTCGAGCCTGTCAAGTGCCCCTCCGTGCGCTCCGAACAGCCCGCCGGAGTCCTTGGTGCCGGCCTCGCGCTTGACGAACGACTCGAACAGGTCGCCGACGGGCGCCACGAGCGCGACGCCGAGCCCCAGCACGAGGGCATGCGTCCCGGGTAGCCATTCCTGGTAGCGCCCGGCGATCCACACGCCGAGGATCGCGAACAGCATGCCGATGACGAGCCCCTCGACGGTCTTGTTGGGCGAGATCGAAGGCGCCAGTGGCCGGCGCCCGAACATGCGCCCGCCGAGGTAAGCGCCGGTGTCGCCGAGGAACGTGCCCACAGCGATGTCGATCACGATCCCAAGCCCATGTGGAAGGCCGCGCAGCATCACCGCGTGCGCGAGCGCGAAGCCAATCCAGTAGATCCCCAGCAGCGTGACCGCGATCCCGCCCACAGATGGGCGGGGTTGCAGCAGCGTTAGGCCGAACACCAGCGGTAGCGCGGCGACAGCCACGAGCAGCACCTGGAACTGGTCGCCGTAGAGCGCCGCCACGAGCAGCCCCGCGAGCGCAATGAATCCCGCCAGACGGGCGGGCCGCGCGCGCTCATACATGCTGTAGAGCTCGTGCATGCACACGGCGCCGAGCACGAACATCCCGAGCGTGAAGACGATGCCGCCCTCGATCACGAGGAACAGCGCCACGGCGATCGCGGGGATCGCGGCGAGGATGCGGGCGCTCATCTCCGAGCGTTCGCGCCGCCGCGGCCGGCGTGCGGGGCGCCGCGCTCGTGCTCGACGGTCAGGCGCCGGTGCTCGACCCGGGTTGGGATTGCGGGCGCCGGCGGGCGTGTGGGGGCCGCTGGCCATCAGCCGCCCGTCATCGTCCGCCGAAGCGGCGGCGGCGCTCGGCATACTCGGCCAGCGACTGCTCGAGTGCCTCGCGGGTGAAGTCCGGCCACAGCTCCTCGCGGAACACGAGCTCTGAGTAGGCCGACTGCCACAGCAGGTAGTTCGACAGGCGCCGCTCGCCGCTGGTGCGGATGATCAGGTCGGGGTCGTGCATCTCCGGTGCGTACAGGCACGCGCGGAACTCCGCTTCGTCAGATTCAACAGCGAGGGGCCCAGCTGATCCGCCTTCGGCCGACTGCGCCACCCGCTTGGCCGCAAAGCGCCGCGCGGCGTCGAGGATCTCAGCACGCCCGCCGTAGTTGAACGCCACGAACATCGTGATCCTGCTGTTCGCACGGGTGAGCTCTTCCGCCCACAGCATCTGCTCGCTGAGCTTCTCGCCGACGCCCTCGCGGCGGCCGATGAAGCGCATGCGCACGCCTTCCTCGTGCAGCTCCGGCGTCTCACCGGCGATCCGCTGGGAGAACATCTCCATCAGCCCCTGCACCTCTGCCGGCGGGCGCGACCAGTTCTCGGTGGAGAACGAGTACACGGTGAACTCCTCGATGCCGAGCTCGGCGGCGTCGCGCAGACGCGCCTTGACGGTGTCCGCACCGGCACTGTGGCCGTCGTTGACGGGCTTGCCGCGGGCGCGGGCCCAGCGCCCGTTACCGTCGGTGATGATCGCCACATACCGTGCCGCCGGGTCCGACGACGAGCGATCGGTAGGTGGGCGGGGCTCCGATTCCCGATCGGCCGCCGACGCGGGGTCCCCGGCGGCGGCCATCAGACTGCGAGGATCTCCTCTTCCTTGGCCTTGAGGACGTTGTCGAGCTCTGAGATGCGACCATCGGTCAGCTTCTGCAACTCGACCTCCGCGCGGTGCTCGTCATCGGATGACGCTTCGCCCTCGGCCTTCAGCTCGCGCAGATGCTGCATCGTGTCGCGACGCACGTTGCGCACCGCCACGCGCCCCTCCTCGGCGAGGTTGCGCACCACCTTGACCAGCTCGCGACGGCGCTCTTCGGTCAGTTCGGGAACCGCGAGCCGCACGACGTTGCCGTCGTTGGACGGCGTCAGGCCGATATCCGACTCGTTGATCGCCTTCTCGATCGCCTTGATCGATGACTTGTCGTAAGGCTGCACGGTCAGCAGCCGTGCTTCCGGCGCGGAGATCGTGGACAGCTGGTTCAGCGGCGTCATCGCGCCGTAGTAGTCGACGATGATGCGATCGAGCAGCAGCGGGCTGGCACGACCGGTGCGCACGGTGGAGAACTCGTGTGTGGCCGACTCGACGGATTTGCCCATACGCTCGTCGGCGTCCAGGAGCAATTCGTCGATCAGGTTCTCGTCACTCGCCATCGCCCTCACCTCCGGCTGTCGAGACAAGCGTGCCAACACGCTCGCCTGAGATTATCCGCGCAAGGCTGGTCTCGTCATCCATGTTGAACACGTTCAGCGGCATGCCGTTCTCCATGCACAGCGCGAGCGCCGTGGAGTCCATTACCCGCAGACGCCGCTCGAGCGCCTCCATGTGCGTGATCTCGGGGATGAACTGTGCCGTGGGGTCGAGCGCGGGGTCGGCGCTGTAGACGCCCTCGACGCCGTTCTTGGCCATCAGGATGATTTCCGCGTGGATCTCGGCCGCCCGCAACGCGGCGGCGGTGTCGGTCGTGAAGAACGGGTTGCCGGTGCCGGCCGCGAAGATCACCACGCGACCCTTCTCCAGGTGGCGCATGGCGCGGCGGCGGATGTAAGGCTCGGCGACCTCAGAGATGCTGAGCGCGGACTGCACACGCGTATTGGTGCCCGTCCGCTCGAGCGCGTCCTGCAGCGGCAGCGCGTTTAGAACGGTCGCGAGCATGCCCATGTAGTCGGCGGTCGAGCGGTCCATCCCCGCGGCCACACCGGTCATGCCGCGGAAGATGTTGCCCGCGCCGACCACGATCGCGACCTCCACGCCCTGGTCACGCACCGCCGTAACCTGCCGCGCGACCGCAGCCACGCGCTTGGGGTCGGTACCGAAGTCCAGCTCACCCATCAGCGCCTCGCCGGAGAGCTTCAGCAGGATGCGTTTGAAAGCAGGGGCCATCGCGGGCAGCCTATCCAGTCACGCCGTTTGTCAGGAGACCTGGCTTACTGGCCTATGGCGAAGCGGGCAAAACGACGTATCACGACGTTCTCACCGGTGGTCGCCGTGAGCTCGTCGCGCAGCTGCTGGACTGTCTTGCCGTCGAACTTGGGGTTGTGCATCTCCTGCTCGAGCAGCACGATCGTGGCGAGCCACGAGTCGAGCTTGCCGTCGACGATTTTCTCGCGGATATTCTCGGGCTTGTCGGCAGCCTCCTGCTCGTAGATGCGTGCCTCCGCCTCGCGCTGCTCGGCGGGGACGTCCTCGCGGCTGACGTATTTGACGGTGGGCGTGGCCGCGATCTGCATCGCCACCTCGCGGGCGAACGTCACGAAGTCGTCGTTCTTGGCGACGAAGTCGGTGTTGCAGTCGACCTCGATCAGCACGCCAACCTTCGAGCCCGCGTGCACATAGGACTGCACGGTGCCCTCCGTGGCGGCGCGCTCGCCGAGATCCTGGATCTTCTTGCCCTGCTTCACACGCAGGATCTCGATCGCCTTCTCGATGTCGCCCTCCGCCTCGGTGAGCGCTTTCTTGCAGTCCATCATGCCCGCGCCAGTGCGCTCGCGCAGGGCCTTCACGTCCTTGGCTGGGATCTCAACGCTACTCATCAGCTGCTTGCCTCCGTCGTCGTCTCCCGGCTCTCAGCGGGAGCGGCCGCTGCCGCGTCCTGCTCAGGCGTCTCTGCTTGGGCTGCTACCGGCTCGGGCGGGGTTGCCACTGGAGCCTCCACTGGGGCAGCTGGCTCCTCGGTGGGGGCGCTCGCCACCGGCGTGGCCGGCTCTGGGGCGGCCTCCTCGGCGCTCTCGGCGGCCGTCTCCGGCGGGGCCGAGGTCGGCGCTGCGGGTTTGTCTGCATCGGCGCTCGCCGTCATCGGAGTCGCTGACTCGGTGATGGTCTCCGACGGAGCCGGGGTTGGGGGCACCGGCACCGTCTCCGCAGCCGGTTTCTGCGCGGCCGTCGCTGCCGCATCTCGTTCGGCTGCCGCTTTGTCGGCTGCCACCGCTGCTGCTTTCTCGACGGCGGCTTTCTCGGCTGCCTCTTTCTTTGCCTGCTCCTCGGCCTCGCGCTTTGCCTGTTCCTCGGCTTCGCGCTTTGCGCGCGCCTCGGCCTCGAGTCGAGCGCGCTCTTCGGCTTCCTTGCGCGCGAGCTCCTCCTGGGCGCGAAACACGCCGTGGCCCTCGGAGACGACCTGGCCGATCGCCTGGGTGATCAGCGCACACGAGCGAATTGCGTCGTCGTTGCCGGGGACGACGAAGTCGATCCCGTCCGGGTCGCAGTTGGTGTCCACCAGGCCGATGATCGGGATCCGCAGACGACGTGCCTCTTTGACCGCGATTTCCTCCGTCTTCAGGTCGATCACGAACATCGCGTCGGGCACCCGCTGCATGTTCTTCACGCCGCCGAGGTTCGCCCTGAGCTTCGCCAGATCGGCCTGTGCGGCCATCCGCTCACGCGTCGGCAAAAGCGCCAGCTGCCCGTCCGCCTCGAAGCGTTCCAGGTCGTGCAGGCGACGGATGCGCTGATTGATCGTCTGGAAGTTCGTCAACAGCCCACCAAGCCAGCGGTGGTTGACATACGGCATGTCGGAAGCCTCAGCGACCTCCTTGATCGTGTCGCGCGCCTGCTTCTTGGTGCCCACGAACAGGACCGTGCCGCCGCGGTGGGCGAGTGTGCCAGCAAACTCCTGCGCCTGCGCCAACAGCGCCTGCGTCTTGAGCAAATCGATGATGTAGATGCCGCCGCGCTCGCCATGAATAAAGCGGCGCATCTTGGGGTTCCAGCGGCGCGTCTGGTGACCGAAATGAACGCCGGCCTCCAGCAGCTCCGCGATGCCTACGTCAGCCACGGGCTACTCCCTTGTTGTATGCAATTGGTAAGCCGTGTGGATGGAGCGGACCCGGAGTGGGACTGGTGAGCCTTCTCCGGGCAGGGCCGCGATCCGTTACCGCACGGGTCGAGTTTCAGGTTTGACCACTCAGGATACCCGTTCGGCGAGGGCCAGAGCGCCCTGCAGATCCGCTGGCAGCGGCGAGAGCACCTCGATGTGCTCCCCCGTAAGCGGATGATCGAACGCCAGGCGCGTGGCGTGCAGGAACTGGCGCTCGAGGCCAAGCAGCCCGGCGGTCCCATATTCGGGGTCCCCACACACGGGGTGGCCGATCGCCTGCAGGTGCACGCGAATCTGATGGGTCCGCCCTGTCTCCAACCGCAAGCGCAGCAGCGATGTCCCCACCAGCGAGCGCTCGAGCGTGAAATGGGTACGCGCTTCGCGCTGGCCAGCCCCACCTACGGCCATGCGCGTGCGCACGCGCGGATCGCGCCCGATCGGCGCCTCGATCGTGCCCGTACGCGCCGGCGGGCGTCCCTCCACCAATGCCAGGTATTCGCGCTCGATCAATCGCTCCGCAAGCGCCGCCTGCAGCCGCCGGTGGGCCTCCTCGGAGCGAGCGAGCACCAGCAGCCCGGAGGTGTCTCGGTCGAGGCGATGAACGACCCCCGCACGCTCGCTCTCACCGCCGGCCAGTAGTGGCGCAAGCAGCTGCGCGAGCGTGCCGTCGGCATGCCCGCGAGATGGGTGCACAACCAGCCCGGGACCCTTGTCGACCACGATCAGGTGCTCGTCCTGAAAGGCGATCGAGAACGGCGAGCTGGCGGGAGGGCTCGAGATCATGGCTTGGCGTGGCGTGAGCGGTCGACGAGCACGAACAGGATCAGTATGCCCAGCGTGATCGAGGTGTCGGCAAGGTTGAAAGGCGGCCAGCCGAGCGGGAGCTTGACGAAGTCGGTCACCGAGCCGTGGCGCACACGGTCGAGGATGTTGCCGAGCGCACCGCCGATCAGCATCCCCGTCGGCAGCCACATCCACGGCTGGGTGGCGTGCAGAGCGAAGTACACGAGCAGTGCGAGCAGCGCCAGCGAGACCAGGATCGTGACGGCGACGTGGTTGCCCGGGAGGAAGCCGAACGCCACCCCGTGGTTGCGCGTGTTCACGAGCTCCACGCCCGGCAGGAATTTGTGTTCTTCGCCGGGAACGATCGAGTGTTCGATCGCGTGCTTGCTCAGCTGGTCGACCACGATCACCAGCACGAGCACCAGCGCCGCGCGCAGCCAGGCGACCGTCTTACGTCCTGGAGAGCTCAGCTGATGATGCCCTGGACGACGACGATGTTGACGATGTAGAGCGAGATGATCGCCAACGTCGGGCTCAGGTCGAGCGCACCGATGCGCGGGGCAAAGCGACGGAAGATCCGTAGGAACGGCTCGCAGATGTCGTGCAGGAAGCCCAGTACGCGGTCGCTGGTGCGCGAATACGGCGGACGCACCCCCATCGAGAACAAAAGCTGGATGACGATGTACAGGAAGATCATCAGGATGTACACGTAGATCAGCGCCGAAAGGAAGCCAGCGATCTCGGTACGTGCGCTGGCGATGATCACCGCGCTTCCTCACCCAACACCGCATCCAGCGCATCGCTGAACGCACGCCGCAGGCCGGCACGCTCGAGCGCGTCCACACCGCGCGCTGTCACCCCGCCGGGCGAGGAGACCTCGCGGCGAACCGCCATCGTGTCGTAGTTGCGCTGGCGCAACAGCTCCGCCGTCCCCGCGAGCGTTTGCACGACCAGCTGGGCACCCTGCACCGCGGGTATCCCATGGCGCACGCCCGCATCGATCTGCGCCTCCGCCACCAACGCCACATACGCTGGTGCACACGACATCAGGCCCATGGCCACATCCACCAGCGAGTCATCCAGCACCACCAGCGTCCCCAGCTCCGCAAACAGCGCCGCCACCCTCGCGTCCAGCTCGGGGTCTGGCCCGCCAGCTCGTCGCTGGCGAGTTTGCCCGGGCCTGACGCTTGCACCACGGCCCCCGCGCGGACTTCCACCGGTAGCGACGGGATGAAGCGATACACAGCCCTGCCGGGATACGCCGTACGCAACGTCGCGAGCGGCGTCACCGCGAGGATCGAAGCGACGGGAGTGCTGCCCGCGCCGATTTCGCCCGCCACCATCTCAAGCTGCGCCGGCTTGTGACACAGGACGATCAGGTCGGCCCGCTCGGCGACCTCCGCGTTCGTCGCAAACGCCTCGCCACCAAGCTCTTCCGCAAGCGCCTGCGCCCGCTCCGCGATCGGGTCCGCACAAAGCACCGGACGCCCCCACCCTTTGGCAAGAGCCCGGGCCATATTCCCGCAACCAATCAAACCAATCTGCATCAGGACTCCAGACTATGGCGTTTCGTTAGTGCCACTGACGTGCGAGAGTCAAGTCTGGCAAGGACGCAGCGAGCGAAGTGTGCGCCAGCACATGAGCGATCGAGAACGCCGCCAGACGCAGGCTGTCGCGCGTCGGTCAGCTCTGATTGAAGAAGCCCTTCTCTATCAAGCGTGCCCGCTCCTCAGCAGAGATCTCCACGTTGCGGGGCGTGAGCATGAAGACCTTGTCCGCGATCCGTTGCATGCCGCCGTCCAGCGCGTAGGTCAGCCCGGAGGCGAAGTCGATCAGGCGCTTGGACAGGTCCGTGTCCGAGCTCTGCAGGTTGAGGATCACCGGGATCGAGTCCTTGAACTTGTCGGCGATCTGCTGCGCGTCGTTGAACGACTTCGGCACCACCAGGTGCACGCGCACGTCGCCATTGGCTGTGACCGGCCTGAGCACCGTGGCCGCGCGCCCACGGCCGCCGCGAGACCCCGCACCCACCTCGGTTGCGTCGTCGTCGGCGAAGATGTCGTCGAACTCGTCGCGGCGGCGGCGCAGCCGGCGGACGTTCGGCCGCTCGCGGTAGCGGTCCTCGATCTCCGCCTCGGGCTCGGGCTCCTCCTCGTAGTCGTCGTGATACTCCTCGGCGAGGCCGAAGTAGACGAGTGCGCTATGCCAGGAGTCGCGAAATGCCATAGGTATGGATGCGTGTTCGTCCGGCGAGCCGGTTTCCCTGCTGATGCTAGTGATTTGCAGGCATCCTGGCTAGGAGCCTGCACGCCTTAACGGTATAGCGCCGTGCCGATGCGAACGATCGTCGCACCCTCTTCGACCGCCACCAGGTAGTCCTGGGAGGTGCCCATCGACAGGTGCTGCAGCTCATGCTCGTCCGCAAGATCCCGCAATGCCCTGAACCAGCGGCGGCTGTCCCGCGGGTCCGGGGAGAGCGGTGGCATCGTCATCAAACCGGCTACCGGCACCGGCGAGCGGGCGATATAAGCGGCAATCTCAGGCGCTGGTATGCCTGCCTTGCCCTCCTCACCCGCGATGTTCACCTCCAGCAGGATCCGCAGCCCAGGACGTGCCAGCTCGAGGTGGCGCTCCAGCTCGCGCAGCGCCGACTCGGAGGCCACCGAGTGGATCAGACGAACGTGGGGCACGATCAGCCGCACCCGCCTGCTCTGCAGCTGGCCGATGAAATCCCAATCGAACAACTCCCCGTGCGCGGCCACCTTCGCCTGCAGGTCCTGCGCCCGGTTCTCGCCAACGAGGCGAATGCCCGCCTGTGAGAGCACCGGCAGCTCCTCGCTGGCCACGTACTTCGTCGCCGCCAATACCTCCACCTCGCCGCGTCCCGGGGCCGCCCGCAGCGGCTGCGAGCTTGCGAGCGCCACCGCGATCTCGCCCTGCACCCGCTCCAGGTTCACGCGCACCACCTCCACCCGCAAACCTGTGATCAGCTCAACCATGCCACCCCAGCCTGGCGTCCGGCACGTGTGCCTTCGCGTCTGAAAGAGAAAAAGCGCTGATCGCAGATCGTGCAAGCCTCGACGTCACGAACGTGGCCAACACCCGCATCCGCCAGCCGCTCGTGCGCGATCGCCCGCATGTCCAGGTGTCCATCCACGCGAGCTGCGCGACCAAACGCCGCGTGCACCTCCGGCCCGACCTCATAACAACAAACTCCCGCGCACGGGCCCACGATCGCCTCGATCGGCTCACCGCCCGCGAGCTCACCGAGCGTCCACACTCCCTGCTCGAGCGCACCCGCCGCAAGGCCACGCCAACCGGCGTGGATCATCGCCACCGCGCCGTCGCATCCGAGCGCCACCGGCATGCAGTCAGCCGCCATAACCATCGCGCCAACCCCAGTGAGCGCCGTCGCATGGCCGTCCGCTTCGAGCGCCACCGGCTCGCCGCCGCTACCCGTCTCGTGGTCGATGACGTGCACCGCCGTCCCATGCACCTGGTGGCTCGAGCACACCCAGCTCAGACCATGACGCTCACACAGCTGCTCCCGTCGGCGGATGCCGTGCTCGTGCCCGTCGCCCACGCCCGTCGACAGGTTGCCGGCGGTGCGCTGCGTGAACAGTGCCCGACCGCTGCCCGGCAGCCTCAGCAACACCTCACCCACGTCCGCGCTGGGCGTCTGCGAGCTCATATCGCTTCCAGTGCCGCGTCGAGCTCCGCCTGCGGTCCCGCATCCAGCTCGCCGTCCAGCCTGCGCCACAGCGCCGCCTGCAAGCGCCTTCCCAGCTCCGGTCCGCTCGGCACGCCCGCTGCCAACAGGTCATCGCCGGTGATCGTCAGGCGCACGTGACGCACCCGCGTGAGCCAGTCAGCTGCTGCCGCGCCAGCCTGCGAGCCATCACCCGCCAGCGCACCTGCCAGCGCGACCGCCTCCGGCGTCTGCGAGCGCAGCTGGGCGTGCAGTTGCGAGGGTTGCATTGGCAGCGCCAACTGCTCGGCAAGCGATGCTGCCGCCAGCGCGCTGTGAGTCACCCGGTCGCGCTCCCCCGCCGTGAACTCAAGGCCATCGAGCAGCTCGAACAGCTCCAGCTCCGGGTTCTCCTCACGGTCCGCCAACCTCAGCAATAGCGAGGCCATCAAAAGCAGATCCGCTCTTCCGTCCTCTGGCAGCAGAGCCAGGGCGCGTCGCGCAAGCGCCTCGTCGAAGCTCAGCTCCGGGTGGATCGCCCGCAGCACACCCAACGTGTCCAGCGCCGCCAGCGACGCGATTGCTTCCGCTTCGCCGAGCGCCAGCCGCAGCTCCGCCCCGATCCGCGCCCGCGAGATCGTCTCGAGCGCAGCCGTCGCCAGCGCCTCCTGCGCCAGCACCGCTGTTCGTTGCTCCGGCTCGAAGCCCAGGCGGGCCTCGTAGCGCGCCAGACGCAGCAGCCGAGTCGGATCGTCGATGAAGCTCTGCTCATGCAGCACCCGCAAACGCCCTGACGCGAGGTCCTCGAGCGCGTGCTCGGCGCTCGCCAGCTCTCCCCTGTGCGGCCCGCCCAGCGCCACCGCAATCGCGTCCACCGTGAAGTCCCTACGGCGCAGGTCCTCCTCCAGGCTTCCCTCGCGGACCTCAGGCAGAGCCCCCGGCGCCGCGTAGGACTCCGCCCGGCGCGCTGCCACGTCCACCCTGCCAGCCTCCCATTCCACAACCGCCGTGCCAAAGCGCTCGTGCTCGGTCACTCTCGCGCCGATCACCGCCGCCAGCTCGCTCGCCAGTGCGCCTGAATCGCCCGCCACCACCACGTCCAGCTCCCTCGGCGGGTTACCCAACAGCAGATCCCGCACCGCTCCACCCACCAGCGCCAAATCCTCCCGCTCGCGCCCGATCGCCAGCAGCTGCGGCCCCCCCGGCTGTGTCGCCAGCGCGCGCAGCACCATGCCTCCGTCCGTTGCCCCGCCCGGCGGGGGCCCGTCCTGGCTTGGCTCTGGCGCCTCGCTCACGCGTCAGCTCCGCGGCGCACCTCAGACCTCACGCACGGGAATACCCGCCGCCGCCAGGTGCGCCTTGGCCTGCGCCACCGTGTAGCGGCCGTAATGGAAGATCGACGCGCACAACACCGCATCCGCGCCCGCCGCCAGCGCCTGCGCCAGGTGCTCCAGCTCGCCCGCACCGCCTGACGCGATCACCGGCACGCTCACAGCCTCGCTCACAGCCCGAGTCAGCGGCAGGTCATAGCCGTCGTTCGTGCCGTCGCGGTCCATGCTCGTAAGCAAGATCTCCCCCGCTCCCCGCTCCACCGCCTCCCGCGCCCACTCCACCACGTCGCGGCCAGTCGGCGTGCGGCCGCCCGCCAGGTACGCCTCCCATGCCTCCTCGCTGTCGGGGCTGGCTTTCGCGTCGATTGCAAGCACCACGCATTGCGCGCCGAACTGCGCTGCCAGCTCGTTCAGCAGCTCCGGGCGCTGCAGCGCCGCGGAGTTCACCGACACCTTGTCCGCTCCCGCGTCCAGCACCACCTGTGCGTCTGCCACCGAGCGGATGCCGCCGCCGATCGTGAACGGCACGAACACCTCATCCGCGGTGCTGCGCGCGAGCTTGGCAATCGTGTCGCGCTTCTCGTGCGTGGCGGTGATGTCCAGGAACACCACCTCGTCCGCGCCCTCCCGGTCGTAGTGCGCCGCCAGCTCCACCGGGTCGCCCGCGTCGCGGATGTCCAGGAATTCGACGCCCTTGACCACACGGCCGCGATCGACGTCCAGGCACGGGATCACGCGCTTGAAGTGCACACGATCACCGTAGCGATCAGGCGAGAGCCGCCTTGGCTTCCGCCACGGTGAAACGCTGCTCATACAGCGCCGTGCCCACGATCACCCCGTCGAGCGCATCCAGTGAGAGATCCCTGCGCAAGTCAGCCAGCGCCTGCAGGTCCGCGCGCGTGCCGATACCGCCGGAGAAGATCACGCTGCCCTCCCCTGCTGCCTTGGCGACCCAAGCGACCTCGTCGCGATTGGCGCCATCGAGCATGCCGTCGTGGTCCACGTTCGTGAACACGAAATGCCGCACCCCACGGGCGCGCAGCTGCTCAAAGGCCTCCCGTGCCGGCATATCGGTGCTTTGCAGCCAGCCGTGCGTGGCCACATGGCCACCACGGACGTCCACCCCGATGAGGATCCGCTCCGGTCCATGTGCATCGAGCACCTCCTCCACCACGTTTGGATCGGTGAACGCGATCGTGCCGAGGATCACCCGCTGGGCACCGGCCGCCAGCGCGTCCTCGACCGCCTGCGCCGAGCGCAAGCCGCCCCCGTACTGCACGGGCACACCGGTTTCGCCGGCGACGCGATGCAGGTGCTCCAAGTTCACCGGCTCACCGCGCTTGGCGCCGTCGAGATCCACCACATGTAGGTACTCAGCGCCGGCCGTCACCCAGCCACGGGCGGCCGACAGGGGATCCTCGTCGTACACCTTCTTCGCGTCGAAGTCGCCGCGGACGAGACGCACGGCGTTACCGCCGAGGATGTCGATCGCCGGGTAGAGCCTCACTGGGCGTTCGACCCGATTGCGGCCGGCGCTGCCGCTGCAATGCAGATGCGGGCGAAGCTCGCCAGCAGGCGCAGGCCCGCCGCCGATGACTTCTCGGGGTGAAACTGCACCCCGTAGAAGGACCCTCGCTGCACAGCCGTCACGAATCGCGAGCCGTACTCGGCGGTGCCGAGGATGTCCTGGTCATCCGCGGGCACCGGTGCAAGCGAGTGCACGTGGTAGAAGGCACAGCTGCTCGGCAGCTCCGCCACCAGCGGCGAGCTCGGTTTGACGAACGTCACCTCGTTCCAGCCGATGTGCGGCAGCTTCAGGTCCCCCGCCCGCAGCGCGCGAACCTCACCCGGGACGATCCCCAGCCCGTTGGCTCCGCCCAGCTCGGTGGAGGAGTCGAACGCGAGCTGCATGCCCAGACAGATGCCAAGCACGGGGGTTCCAGCCGCCACACGCTCGCGCACCAGCTCATCCAGCCCCAGCTCGCGCAGATTCTCCATCGCGCGGGGAAACGCACCCACGCCAGGCACGATCAGCCCGGCGGCCGATCGCAGGCGTGCCTGATCGCTCGTGACCGTGGCCCGCGCACCCACATGCTCGAGCGCCTTCTCCACCGAGCGGCGGTTGCCCATGCCGTAGTCGACGATCGCGATGTCCACCGGCTCATCGATCAGGACGCTCGTTGAGCTGCTCATGTCGTAAGCGTTCCCTTCGTGCTCGGCACACCCGTCTCCGAGGGGTCGATGGCCACAGCCCGGCGCAGTGCGCGCGCGAACGCCTTGAACGCCGCCTCGATCATGTGATGTGCGTTGCTGCCCACTTCGATCCTTAGGTGCAGCGTCAGCTTGGCCGCGTTGGCAAACGCACGGAAGAACTCCTCTGTCAGCTCGTGCTCGAAGCCGCCGGTGGAGCCGGACGGTAGCTCTGCCTCAAACAGGGTGAACGGGCGTCCGGAGATGTCGATCGCGCAGCTCGCCCGCGCCTCGTCCATCGGCACCGTCGTAGAGCCATAGCGCGCGATTCCAGCGCGCTCGCCGAGCGCCTCGTCGAGGGCTTGGCCGAGCACGATCGCCGTGTCCTCCGCGGTGTGGTGCCCACCCGTCTGCAGGTCGCCGCTGACCGTCACATCAAGGTCGATGTGACCGTGGCGTGCGAGCAGGTCGAGCATGTGGTCGAGGAATCCCACACCCGTCGTACGTGTGCCGGCGCCGCTGCCTTCCAGCGTTAGCTCAAGGCTCACGTCGGTCTCGGCGGTCTTGCGCTCGATCTTCGCTGTGCGGCTCATGTGGGATCTCCGGGAGTGGTCGGTGCGGGGCTCACGACTTGTTGATTCTCGCGCACCCGCGCCTCCATCGATTCGGCGTGCACGTCAAAGCCCTCCGCGCGCGCGATCGGCGCGCCGGCAGCTGCCAGCTTGGCGGCCGCCCGGCCGATGTGCACCTCGGCCATCGTGCGGCGAAAGTGACGCGGCGAGAGCATCGAGGAGAAACGTGCTGCCCCGGTGGTCGGCAGCACGTGGTTGGAGCCCGCCACATAGTCACCGAAGGCCGTTGCGCTGTCAGCGCCTACGAACAGACAGCCAGCCGCACGCACCATCGGCGCAAGCGTCTCCAGCTCCGCGCCCATCAGCTGCAGGTGCTCGGGGGCGAATGCGTTAGCGAACGCAAGCGCCTCGCGGGCGGTTGCCACCTGCACGATCGCGAACTGCGCGTCGCCCACCGTGGGGCGCTCGACCACAAGCCTCTCGATTTCAGCGCTCAGCGCATCGCACACCTCAGCCGCGGGCGAGACCGCGGCGACGAGGCTGCCCTCGCCGTGCTCGGCCTGCGCGAGCATGTCCAGCGTCGCCAGCGTGATCTCCCGCTCGCCAACGCTGGCACCCAGCGCCACCAGTAGGTCACTCGGCCCGGCGAACCCGTCGATACCGACGAGCGCAGACAGCTGGTGCTTGGCCTCCTGCACGTACAGGTTGCCAGGGCCGACGATCACGTCCACGCGCTCCACCGTCTCTGTCCCCAGCGCAAGTGCCGCGATCGCCTGCGCGCCACCCATGCGGTACACCCGCTCCACGCCGCACAGCCTGCAGGTGCCAAGGATCACCGGGTCGATTTGGCCGTC
Organism: uncultured Solirubrobacteraceae bacterium; assembly: GCA_963752865.1. Lineage (GTDB taxonomy): Bacteria > Actinomycetota > Thermoleophilia > Solirubrobacterales > Solirubrobacteraceae > Palsa-744. The sequence continues at coordinate 2,226,375 of CAVVZU010000002.1, read as the reverse complement.
GCTCCCGGGGGGTGCGCACACCGCCACGTCGATCACGCCCGCCGAGCGGGCAGTCACGACGCCCATGATCACCGTGCTTGGATATGCGGCGCGGCCGCCGGGCACATACACGGCTGCCGAGGCGACAGGCACCTCGCGCACAATCACGCGCTGGCCCTGCGCGAGATCCACCGCCGTGTCGCGACCGATGCTCGCCTCCGCCACGCGCGCGACGTTGGCGATCGCCACCTGCAGCCCCGCGATCAGCTCTCGCGACATCCGCGTGATCGCTTCGTCCAGCTCCGGCGCGGGCACGAGCAGCGCCCGCGGCTCGCTGCCGGCGGTATCGAAGCGGCGTGTGAAGTCCAGCAGTGCAGCGTCACCCTCCGTGCCCACGCGGCTGATGATCTCGCGCACCTGCTCGGCGACGGACGCACCGTCGGCGACGAGCGAGCGCACGTGCGCAGCCGCGCCCCCCGGGCCACCAAGTCGCTCCACGTCCGGGACGCCAATGCGCTCGATCATCATCTCAAGCAGGGTCGGGGGCGCCGCGTCCGCGCGCAGCCATGGGCAGCGCGCGCAGCCGCTCGAGCAGGTCGTCGATGGCAGCAGCCTTGAGCTTGTGCGCTACCGGGTTGGCGATCAGCCTGGCGGTACAAACGACGATCTCCTCGCGGATCACCAGGTTGTTCTCGCGCAGGGTCGTGCCCGTGGCCGTCAGGTCGACGATCGCCTCGACCATGCCGGTCAGCGGCGCGAGCTCGACCGACCCTTTGACCTCGACGATCTCCGACTGCCTGCCGGTCTCCTCGAGATAGCCGGCGGCGATGCGCGGGTACTTGGTCGCCACGCGCATCACGCCGAGGCGGCGCAGCGCCTCGTGAGCGGGATCGGGGCCGGCCTTGCTGGCGAGCACCATCGTGCAGCGACCGAAGCCGAGGTCGAGCAGCTCATACACGTCACGGCCGCCCTCAGCCGAGCGCTGCGCGGCCTGCTCGAGCAGCACGTCCTTGCCGGTCACTCCCAGGTCGGCGGCACCAGCCTCGACATACGTGGGCACGTCGGACGGGCGCATGGTGACCACGCCGATGTCCTCGAACAGCAGCTTGCGGTCGTTGGATCGCAGCTCATCGGTTTCCAGGCCCAGCGCCGCCAGCAGATCGACTGTGCCGTCGAACAGCGCTCCCCGCGGCACCGCGATCGTGAGACCGTTGATGGGGGTCACTTGGCGAGCCCGTCCGCGCCACCCGCAAGCAGCGCACCGGTGCCGCGCTCCTCGCCGAACAGCGCCTCGTGCAACCTGCCCATGTTCAACCCAAAGCCAACCGCTGGAAGGCTGCGACCGAAGTGGCCGAGCAGCTCGTCGTAGCGCCCGCCGCCGCCAATGGGCATGCCGAGAGCGGGGTCATAGACATCGAAGACGGCGCCCGTGTAGTAGCCGATGTTGCGTACCAGGCCGAGATCGAGGATCACACGCGCGGCAACGTCCGGGGCGAGCAGCTCATAGACACCGCGCAGTCCCGTAACCGCCTCGGCGGCCGCCGATGGGACATCGCTGAGAATCTCCGGTCCACCACGTCGCTGAGGCACATCCAGCAGCAGCTCCGTAGCGTCGTCGGCCAGTCCCGAGCTCGGCGAGCATCTCTCGCAGGCCGACGAAGTCACGGCGCACAAGCGCCTGCAGCAAACCGTCGCGCAGCTCCCGCGGCACGCCCAAGCTGCCCATCAGCTCCGGGAACATCGAGGCGTCGCCGAGGCCGATGCGGTAGTCCTTCAGGCCGGTGGCGTCGAGCGCGTGGCACAGCACCGTGAGCGCCTCCACGGTGCCCTGCGGGGCGGGCGCACCAACCAGCTCGATGCCCGCCTGCAACAGCTCGCGCGGCTGCCCGCGCTGGGGGCGCACGCCGCGGTAGCAGTGGGCGAAATAGCAGAAGCGCAGCGGTGGCTCACTGGTGGCGTAGCGGGTGGCCACCACACGCGCGATCGGCACGGTCATGTCCGAGCGAAGCACGAGCACAGCACCGGTCTCGTCGAACACACGGTAGGCGGGCCTGGCTTCGGCCATATCCGCGCGGGCGAGCACAGACTCGTACTCGAGCGCGGGGGTGTACACCTCGCCGTAGCCATGGCGCTCGAACACGCCGCGCAGCGTGTCCGTGATCGCGCGCACCTCGCGCGTCTCGTCTGGAAGCACGTCGCGCGTGCCACTCGGAATTGGGTGGATCATCTAGATCCAGATTATGCGTGGACGGGCTCGGTGGCCACGCGCTCGATGCGTGCGCCGAGGTCGCGCAGGCGCTCGTCGATGCGCTCATAGCCCCGATCGATCTGGCGGATGTTGCCGATCTCGCTGCGTCCGTCGGCGCACAGAGCCGCCAGCAACATCGCCATGCCGGCGCGGATATCCGGTGACTCGACGCGCTCGCCGCGTAGCCGTCGCGGCCCCGTGACAATCGCGCGGTGGGGATCGCACATGACGATGTCCGCACCCATCAGGATCAGCTTGTCGGTGAAGATCAGGCGATTCTCGAACATCCACTCGTGCACGAGGATCGATCCCTCCGCCTGGGTGGCCAGCGCGACGGCGATGGACGTCAGATCCGCGGGGAACGCGGGCCAGGGGCCATCCTGAATCTTGCTCTTGTACTCCCCCACGTCAGCCTGCACGACCAGCTTCTGGCCGCCGGGCACGACGACATCGTTGCCCTGCAGCTCCGAGCGCAGACCCACCCGTTCGAACACCAGCCGGATCATGCGCAGATCGCCGGGGACGGTGTCCTTGATGCGCAGTTCGCCACCGGTGATGCCGGCGAGCGCCATGAAGCTGCCGATCTCGATGTGGTCTGGCGCGACGTCGTGCTCGCAGCCGTGCAGACGCTCAGCGCCGTTAACGGTGATCACATTGGAGCCGATTCCCTGAATATCGGCGCCCATCTTCACCAGCATGCGCGCAAGGTCCTGTACATGGGGCTCACACGCAGCGTTACCGATAACGGTGGTCCCCGGCGTGAGCGAGGCAGCCATCAACGCGTTCTCCGTGGCCATCACCGATGGCTCGTCCATGAACACGTCCGTGGGTCGCAGGCCGCGTGGCGCGTGCAGCTGAATCTCCCCATTGCACTCGGTCAGTGCGCCCATCGCACGAAACGCATCCAGATGTGGGTCCAGGCGTCGGCGACCGATCACATCGCCACCGGGCGGCGGCATCACGGCGCGACCGAAGCGCGCCAGCAACGGGCCAGCCAACAGGAACGAGGCACGGATCGACTCCGCGAGCTCGCGCTCGATCTCAACCTCGTGCACGTTCGCCGCGCAAAGCACAAGTTCATGCGGCTGGCGCCATGTCACATCCACGCCGATCGCCACCAATATCTCGAGCATCGCCTCCACGTCGCGGATGCGAGGGACGTTGCCCACGACAACCTCATCCTCAGTGAGGACGCTGGCAGCAAGGATGGGCAGCGCGCCGTTCTTGTTCCCAGCCGGCACCATCGTGCCAGACAGCGGGACGCCGCCTTCGATGACGAACTTCTCCATGAGCTTTGGGCTCCGCCGAGAACCCAGGATGGGCCCGCCGGGAGAGCGCTTGGCAAGCGTAACAGCCATCTCCTCCGAAGTTCGAGGCGCCAGCCGATCGCCCTGCATCGATCGCGTTGAACCGTCGCTGCTCGCCCGCCCCGATCGGCCCCCTCTGCAAGATCCATTGCAGCTGAGAAGGCCTCCATTCCCTCTCCTGGAGCCAAAATCGCCCTACCGGGTGGATGCGCACACGCGTTCGGGTAGTTGCCGTCCGACAGCGCTCCTATCTTACGAACACATGTTCTCACCAGCGCCCAAAACCAAGCTTGCGCAGCGCGCGCTCGGTGCTCTACACGTGGCCCGCTCGTTCCTGTTGCTCGAGGACGACTACGACGTCGACTGGGAGGTCGACCAGGACGAGCTCACCCGTGTACCTCACCCGCATCGAGCGGCGCTGCGCGGAGGGTGCGCCCAGCGTCGTGTCGGCCAAGTGCCGGCACGGCCGCAGGCGTGCCTATCTCCTGTCGGGCACAGCGACATGGAGCACCAGCGAGTGTGCTTGCGCCGTACCAAGTCGCTGGGCGTTTCCCCATGCGACAGCGGTGCATCTCCCACCACGGGGCTTACTCGCGAGCACGAGCGCCCGTCGGGCGCGTAGAGCGACTCGCGCGGCCTCACCTCGCACAGACGCAGAACGACGACGGGCCGCCCGAAGGCGACCCGTGTGTCAAAAAACCGGCGGCGTCCTACTCTCCCAGGCCCTTGCGGGCCAAGTACCATCGGCGCTGAGGGGCTTAACTGCTCTGTTCGGAATGGGAAGAGGTGTTTCCCCCTCGCCAAGGCCACCGGAAAAAGGCGAAAGACCACGCCTCCCACGGTCCCTCAAAACTACACAGTCGCCACGACGAGTATCAAAAAATCCGTCAAGCCCTCGACCCATTAGTACCGGTCTCCTTCGCACGTTGCCGTACTTCCAGATCCGGCCTATCAACCTGGTGGTCTACCAGGGGTCTTACTCCCTCTAGGGGATGGGAGAGTTCATCTTGAGGCCGGCTTCCCGCTTAGATGCTTTCAGCGGTTATCCGATCCACACGTAGCTAGCCTGCTATGCCCTTGGCAGGACAACAGATACACCAGAGGTGCGTTCATCCCGGTCCTCTCGTACTAGGGACAAATCCTCTCAACTCTCCAACGCCCACGGCAGATAGGGACCGAACTGTCTCACGACGTTCTGAACCCAGCTCGCGTACCGCTTTAATGGGCGAACAGCCCAACCCTTGGGAGCAACTCCACCCCCAGGATGCGACGAGCCGACATCGAGGTGCCAAACCGGGCCGTCGATGTGGACTCTTGGGCCCGATAAGCCTGTTATCCCCGGAGTACCTTTTATCCGTTGAGCGACGGCACTTCCACTTGCTACCGCCGGATCACTAAGACCTGCTTTCGCACCTGCTCGACTTGTCAGTCTCGCAGTCAAGCTCCCTTACTACCTTTACGCTCTACACACGATTTCCAACCGTGATGAGGGAACCTTTGTGCGCCTCCGTTACATTTTGGGAGGCGACCGCCCCAGTCAAACTACCCGCCTGGAACTGTCCAGCACCCGGATTCACGGAATGCTGTTAGAAATCCAATACACCAAGGGTGGTATCTCAAGGTTGGCTCCACGCTGGCCGCAACCAGCGCTTCAAAGCCTCCCACCTATCCTGAGCGAAATGCACCGAACTCCAATACCAGGTTGTAGTAAAGGTTCACGGGGTCTTTCCGTCTAGCCGCGGGTACTCGGCATCTTCACCGAGACTGCAATTTCACCGAGCTCCTCGTTGAGACAGCGCTGAAGTCGTTACGCCATTCGTGCAGGTCGGAACTTACCCGACAAGGAATTTCGCTCTTAACCTTTCTCCAACCAAAACTAGCTGGAGCGGCCAGTATGTCCTTGTGCACGCATACTGACCCTGCATGTCGCCATGCAGATGGGACCATCTCATGATCCAGTGTCCTGGACCTTTGGCGTATGGCCTCTGAGGATTCTGATCAAGTCCTGCCTGGGTGTCTTCCGATTCATCGTTTCGACAATCTCAGCAATCTCAATCAGACCTTCGACATCGAGATGTCGATCGTCCGAGATCAACTGCATACAGCGTGCAAACTTCTCGAAGTCACGCTGCTTCGCCGTCCGAAGCGGGTGGTCCTGAAAGAACGGAACTATCGTTCCTACAAGATCATCGCGTCGGTTTACGATGAACTGACCCAAGTGCTCCCGGTGGTTGTCTTGGCGCGCGTTGACATACACCGGTCCCACCCCGAAGAAGCACTTGAGCTCCTCCAGCGCGGACCGGCCGCTGACACTTTGCGTCACGACAAACCGATGAGAGACTTGGTACCCGGCTTTGTAGCCTCTGCGACTCCCCCGGCATGGTTGCCGGACGAATCCGATGGAGAAGCATCCCTCTCCGTCCACAAAGCCAGTGACCCAGCCAAGCTGAATCAGTCTTTCCTGCTGATTTCCTGCACCCGACACATTGTCACGGTACCGCCCACTTGGGACGGAACTCGTAGCGCGGGATTCTCAGGCTTTCCAGCATATAGCCAAATGCTCACCGCATAGTTACCCATGCGGAGGGCGGCGATTCACCTTAGGACCGTTATAGTTACGGCCGCCGTTTACCGGGGCTTAGCTTCGCTGCTTCGGGTCAAGCCCTAACAACTCCACGTAACCTTCCGGCACCGGGCAGGCGTCAGCCCCTATACGTCGTCTTTCGACTTAGCAGAGACCTGTGTTTTTGGTAAACAGTCGCTTCAGCCAATTCACTGCGGCCCTCTCGGGCTCCACTCGCGAGGAGTTTCACCCTACTGGGGCGCCCCTTATCCCGAAGTTACGGGGCGATTTTGCCGAGTTCCTTAACGAGGGTTATCTCGATCACCTTAGTATTCTCTACTTGCCCACCTGTGTCGGTTTTGGTACGGGCACGCGCTTCCTCCCTAGAGGATTTTCTTGGAGGCATGGCGTCAGGGACTCGCCGGCTTAACGCCAGCTGGCATCGCACCTCAGGTTATGCAGCCCCGCATTTAACAAGGGCCACCCCTACATGCTTACCCCAGGACAACCATCGCCTGGGTTCCCCTAGCCTTCCTCGTCCCCCCATCGGTCAAACGGAAGCGACGTGGTACAGGAATATCAACCTGTTGGCCATCGACTACGCCTTTCGGCCTCGCCTTAGGTCCCGACTAACCCTGAGCAGACGAACTTTACTCAGGAATCCTTGGGCAATCGGTGGAGGGGATTCTCACCCCTCTTTCGTTACTTATGCCGGCATTCTCACTTCCCAGGCCTCCACGGCTGGCTTACGCCGCCGCTTTACTGGCATGGGAACGCTCTCCTACCGCGCGATCGACCCGAAGGTCTCACGCACCCGCAGCTTCGGTGACTAGCTTGAGCCCCGTTACATTGTCCGCGCTCGAACACTTGACCAGTGAGCTGTTACGCACTCTTTCAAGGGTGGCTGCCTCTAAGCCAACCTCCTGGTTGTCTATGCACTCGAACATCGTTTCCCACTTAGCTAGTACTTAGGGACCTTAGCTGGCGGTCTGGGCTGTTTCCCTTTCGACGCTGAAGTTTATCCCCCAGCAACTGACTCCCGGAGTAAACGTAATTGGTCTTCGGAGTTTGCCTGAAGTCGGTAACCTGGTAGGGCCCCTAATCCAAACAGTGCTCTACGGCCAATACGCATTTTATCCGAGGCTATACCTAAATATATTTCGGAGAGAACCAGATATCACTGAGCTTGATTAGCCTTTCACTCCGACCCACAGGTCATCCGCCCAGTTTTCAACCTAGGTCGGTTCGGCCCTCCACGAGGTCTTACCCCCGCTTCAGCCTGCCCATGGGTAGCTCGCCCAGTTTCGGGTCTACCGCCTACGACTATGTCGCCCTATTAGGACTCGCTTTCGCTACGGCTCCGCTCATCGCTTAACCTTGCCGCAGACGAGTAACTCGCCGGCTCGTTATGCAAAAAGCACGCGGTCACAGGACAAGCCTGCTCCCACCGCTTGTAGGCACGCGGTTTCAGGTACTATTTCACTCCCCTTCCGGGGTACTTTTCACCTTTCCCTCACGGTACTTGTCCGCTATCGGTCACCAAGGAGTACTTAGCCTTGGAGGGTGGTCCCCCCAGGTTCAGTCCGCGTTTCACGGGAGCGGACTTACTCAGGAACGCTTGACAGGAGATCATGCAGTTTCGTCTACGGGACGATTGCCCTCTATGGTGCGCGGTTCCACGCGCTTCGACTACCACATGATTTTGTAACTCCTGCCGAGCCGGACATGGCTCGGAACAAACGCCCTACAACCCCTGACAGACAACGCATGTCCGCTTACATCTGCCAGGTTTGGGCTGATCCCTTTTCGCTCGCCACTACTCAGGGAGTCTCTGTTGATTTACTTTCCTCGGGGTACTGAGATGTTTCACTTCCCCCGCTTGTCTTCGCCCGGTCTATGTGTTCAACCGGGGATAACGCCGCATTACCAGCGCTGGGTTTCCCCATTCGGGAATCCACGGGTCAAAGGCTATTCAGCGCCTAACCGTGGCTTATCGCAGCCGTTCACGCCCTTCATCGACTCTTGGTGCCAAGGCATCCACCGTGTGCCCTTACTATCTTGACGGTGATCTGGCCCAACGCGACCCGAGGGTCTGTGCGGGGCCCGGTGATACCCGTTATTCAGCCGCCGCTTATCGATGGCGGCTGATGTGGCTTCTGTGCAGTTTTCAAGGACCGTGGAGAGGCGTATAACGCCGGCCGGACTCGCGTCATTCGGTCACGCCGCTTTACGGACGTATCCACGCGAACCGGCGGACGCCGGTCTCTCAAAACTCAACAGCATGCTGGGGTCGTTTGCGGCCGCTTGCCGATGAGCTCCCAAGTAGTCAGGGAGCTCGCGCGACGCACAGCCATCCAGCCAGGTTCGGTCGACATGCTAGGCCCGATCCGCTTAGACATCGCCATGCCTCCATGCCCACTTTGGGCATATTGGGCCGGCGACCGCACGAGCTCGTCTTGCGACTAGCCCTGGATCGGGGCACCGCTAGGTGCTCCCTAGAAAGGAGGTGATCCAGCCGCAGCTTCCGCTACGGCTACCTTGTTACGACTTCACCCCAGTCACGAGCCCCACCTTCGACGGCTCCCTCCCTTGCGGGTTAGGCCACCGGCTTCGGGTGTTGCTCACTCCCGTGGTGTGACGGGCGGTGTGTACAAGGCCCGGGAACGTATTCACCGCGGCAATGCTGATCCGCGATTACTAGCAACTCCGCCTTCATGCAGGCGAATTTCAGCCTGCAATCCGAACCGAGACGCACTTTAAGGGATTCGCTCCACCTCGCGGTATCGCAGCCCTCTGTATGCGCCAATGTAGCACGTGTGTAGCCCTGAACATAAGGGGCATGAGGACTTGACGTCATCCCCACCTTCCTCCGGTTTGTCACCGGCAGTCTCGCATGAGTCCCCAACTAAATGCTGGCAACATGCGACGGGGGTTGCGCTCGTTGCGGGACTTAACCCAACATCTCACGACACGAGCTGACGACAGCCATGCACCACCTGTGAAAGTGCCCCGAAGGGAAGACGTGTTTCCACGCCGGTCACTCACATGTCAAGCCCAGGTAAGGTTCTTCGCGTCGCGTCGAATTAAACCACATGCTCCGCTGCTTGTGCGGGCCCCCGTCAATTCCTTTGAGTTTTAGCCTTGCGGCCGTACTCCCCAGGCGGGCAACTTAATGCGTTAGCTTCGACACGGGGGGAGTCGACACCCCCCACATCTAGTTGCCATCGTTTACAGCGTGGACTACCAGGGTATCTAATCCTGTTTGCTCCCCACGCTTTCGCGTCTCAGCGTCAGTCACGTCCCAGCGAGCTGCCTTCGCCATTGGTGTTCCTCCTGATATCTGCGCATTTCACCGCTACACCAGGAATTCCACTCGCCCCTTCCGGACTCTAGCCTCGCAGTATCCACCGGCATTCCAGGGTTGAGCCCTGGACTTTCACAGCGGACTAACGAGGCCGCCTACACGCTCTTTACGCCCAATAATTCCGGACAACGCTTGCACCCTACGTATTACCGCGGCTGCTGGCACGTAGTTAGCCGGTGCTTCTTGTGAAGGTACCGTCACTCCGTCCGGCTATTCACCGGAGAAGCTTCGTCCCAACTGAAAGGGGTTTACAACCCGAAAGCCTTCTTCCCCCACGCGGCGTTGCTGCGTCACGCTTTCGCGCATTGCGCAAGATTCCCCACTGCTGCCTCCCGTAGGAGTCTGGGCCGTGTCTCAGTCCCAGTGTGGCTGATCGTCCTCTCAGACCAGCTACCCATCGAAGCCTTGGTGAGCCGTTACCTCACCAACAAGCTAATGGGCCGCGGGCCCATCTTGATGCGGAGGCCGAAGCTTCCTTTCCCCTTGCGGGCACATCCGGTATTAGCCCGAGTTTCCTCGGGTTGTCCCGGTCATCAAGGCAGGTAACCCACGTGTTACTCACCCGTTCGCGGCTCTGCCCCAGGGCAAGCCCTGGTTCGTCGCTCCACTTGCATGTGTTAAGCACGCCGCCAGCGTTCGTCCTGAGCCAGGATCAAACTCTCCGTGAAGAACTTCACGAAAAGCTGTCATTGGTTTGCTTTCGCCGATCGCACGCAAGCGCACGACTAACTACGGCAACGCGAGACCTATACACCGTGGTCCCGCACCATGACGGGGTACTTCCTACTTGACTCTTTTACCGCCACCCGGAGGCGTCATGGACGCTCCCGTCGGCGGGTCGAACCTGGACGCACACCACGATCACGAAATAGATCGTAGATGCGCATGCTGTTGAGTTTTCAAAGACCGCCGTGCCTCACCGAAAGGGGTTCCTTCTGGAGGAGACCGATCCGACCCAGCGCCCAGGGGCGCCTGCGGGCCGACCGGGGAGTATAGCGCGATCCGAGCGCCACGCTTTGCGGTGCCGAATCGATCGTTAGTCTAGCGAGCCCGCAGGCGGCGAAAGCGGCGCTTACCGACCTTGAGGATCTGCCCATCGGCGTGCTCGCACGGCACGTCGTGGCGGGTCGGCGCGATCGGCTCCTCGCCCAGGGTCACGGCGCCCTGGTCGATCATGCGTCGCGCCTCCGAGCGCGAGAGCCCGAACTCCTGCGCGATCAAGCCCGGGAGGTGCAGGACACCATCGGCGCAGTCGAAGTGCGCCTCCTGGACCTCATCGGGGACACCCCGCTGAACGAAGACACGGTCGAAGTGGCTCTCCGCATCTGCCGCGGCCGCCTCGGAATGCAGCCACGCGACGAGGCGTCGTGCCAGCGCTCGCTTGGCGTCGCGTGGGGAGAGATCGGGATCTGCACCCCTGGGTCCGTCGGCATCCCGCGTACGTGCATCGATCAGCAGCCGGTTGTACTCGCCGAGCGCCTCGTCGGGGATGCTCATCGTCTTGCCGTACATCTCCTCCGGCGCATCGGTCACGCCGATCTGGTTGCCCAGGGACTTGGACATCTTCTGGTGTCCATCGACGCCCACGAGGATCGGCATCGTCAGGATCGCCTGCTGGGGCTTGCCGTACGCGCGCTGGATGTCGCGCCCCAGGAGCAGGTTGAACTTCTGATCGGTGCCCCCCAGCTCAACGTCCGCGTCGATCGCCACCGAGTCATAGCCCTGCAGCAGCGGGTACATCAGCTCGAGCATCGAGATCGGCTCGTTGGCGCTCCAGCGTTTGGCGAAGTCGTCCCGCTCGAGCAGCTGCGCCGCGGTGGTAGTGCCCACGAGCCTCAGCACCTCGGCCATCGGCATGTCCAGCCACTCGCCGTTGCGTCGTACCTCCAGCCGCTGCGGGTCGGCGTCAAGGATCTTCAGGGCCTGCTGCTGGAAGGTTGCGGCGTTGGCGTCGATCTCCCGCGGCGAGAGCATCGGACGCAGCGTCGAGCGGCCCGAGGGATCCCCGACGCGGGCCGTGTAGTCGCCGATGATCAGCACCACACGATGGCCCGCGTCCTGGAACTCGCGCAGCTTGCCCAACACGACCGCGTGCCCGAGGTGGATGTCCGGGGCCGTCGGGTCGATGCCGAGCTTCACGCGCAGTTGGCGCCCCTCCCGGTGCGCGGTGCGGAGCTTCTCGGCGAGCGCCCCCACGGGGAGGCTATCGACGGCGTTTGCCGCCAGCCGAGCGGCTTCGTCTGCGGCCGCGTCGTTGGCGTTCGGCATCAACGCCAATGCTAGACTCTCGCCCCCTGGAGGGTCCTACGGCGCCATCCGCGCCGCGTCCTTTTGCCTCGAGCGGGCTCTCCACACACCGCGAGGGCTACGCTCCGCCAGCCGCCGATGAGCGATGACGATCGCCCCGACATAAAGCCCACCAAGAAGCCGCGCCTGAAGCGGCTGCGCTTCGCGGCGATCCTCGGGGCGGTGCTGGTGTTGGGCGTGATCTCGTTCGCGTTCGGGATGTTCGTGTCCATCGCATCCGACCTGCCGTCGCTGACCAAGTTCTCCCTATACAAGGACGAGCAGAGCTCAACCCTGTATGACGATCTGGGCCACCCGATCGGCGTGCTCAGCCAGCAGAACCGGGTGATCGTCACCCCCACCCAGATACCCCGGCTGGTCAAGGACGCGGTGATCTCGATCGAGGACAAGCGCTTCGAGACCGAGGGCGGGATCGATATCCGCGGCATCGTCCGTGCGTTCGTCGACGACATCGAGCACAAAGGCAATCTGCAGGGAGCCTCAACGATCGAGGAGCAGTTCATCAAGAATGCCCTGCAGGCGCAGTCGCACCGCACGATCTTCGAGAAGCTTCGCGAGGCGGCGCTCGCCTACCAGCTCTCGCGCAGGTGGTCCAAGGAAAAGATCATCACCGCGTATCTCAACACGATCTACTTCGGCAACGGCGCCTATGGGATCGAGGCCGCCGCCCAGACCTACTTCGGCCATGAAGTCAATCACCTTGCCTGTGGCATGCCGGCCCATCCGCTATGCGTCACCCAGCTCAAACCGTGGGAGGCCGCGTTGCTGGCCGGCATCATCCAGTCTCCCACCGCGTACGACCCCGCAACCCACCCTGAAGCAGCCAGGGAACGACGCGACGTGGTGCTGGAACAGATGCGCGAGCAGGGCTACATCAGCAGGACGGTGTATGACGAAAGCGTCAAGCAGGCGGTGCCCTCCGCGGCCGAGATCCAGGCTCCGCAGGAGGAGACGATCGAAGGAGTCAACGCGGGCTACTTCACCAGCTGGGTACAGCAGCAGATCATCGAACGCTACGGCGCACCGCGGGCATTCGATGGCGGCTTGAAGATCAAGACCACACTTGATCTGCAACTCCAGCGCGCGGCTGAAGGGGCGGTCAACGACTACCTCGCCAACCCCGAAGGCCCATCCGCATCACTGGTGGCGATCGAAAACTCCACCGGCGAGGTGCGCGCGATGGTGGGCGGGCGCAACTACGACGAAAGCCCGTTCAACCTGGCCACCGAGGGCGAGCGCCAGCCCGGCTCCTCTTTCAAGGCGTTCGATCTGGCAGCGGCGCTGGAGGACGGCATCTCGCCAGAATCGGTGTGGCCATCAAAGGAAAAGGTCTTCTACGTTCGTGGCCCCGACGGCGTGATCGAAAAGTTCGTGGTGCACAACGACGAAGGCGCCTACACCGGCGAGAACACCTTGACCGGGGCGCTCGCTTACTCCGATAACTCGATCTTCGCTGAAGTCGGGCTCAAGGTTGGTACCCAGCACATTGCGAACCTGGCGCACAAGATGGGCATCACCACACCCCTATCGACCAACCCCGCCATGACCATCGGAGGCCTCACGATAGGGGTCACGCCGCTGGATATGGCGCACGCGTACGAGACCATCGCGCACGGCGGCGAGCGCGTGAGCGGCACGCTCGCAGAAGACGAAGCACCCGTCGGCATCCAGGAAGTCCAGGCAGGCAGCCAGCCACTGCCGGACAACTCCAAGCGCGACATAAACCAGGTGCGCACGAGACGTGTGCTGCCCCAGAGCGTCGCAGAAACCGAGACCTCGATGCTCGAGACCGTGATCGAGTACGGCACCGGCAAAGCCGCCGCGATCGGGCAGTTCGCGGCTGGCAAGACCGGCACCACCTCCAATTACGGCGACGCGTGGTTCGTCGGCTGGGACTCCAAGTACACGGTCGCGGTGTGGGTCGGATACCCCAACAAGCTGATCCCAATGACGACCGACTTCAACGGCAACCCGGTGCTCGGTGGCACCTTCCCGGCACTGATCTGGCACGAATTCATGATGTCGGCGTTGGGCATCGAAAAGGAACGCTCCGAACAGGCTGCCGCCAAGGCCGCGGCCCACGGACACCCTTCCAGCACCACCACCGGCACCTCGGAAGTGAGCTCCATACCCAGCGCGACCATACCCGCGCACGGCACTACCCCGTCGAGCCCCGGCAAGGCCAACGGCAAATCCTCGACGCCGAGCGCCGGTGGCAACGAAGCGGGCGGCGGCACAGGAGCTGGAACGCCTGAACATGCTGCGCCATCAACGCCGGCGCCGACACAGACGCCGGCTCAAGAAGCTCCCAGCGCACCCTCCTCTGCGCCCGCCACACCGGCGACGCCGTCTACGCCCTCGCCCACGGGCGGCAGCGCCGCACCCTAACCGCGCTCGCCGCCTGGCTGTGGCCGGGGGCGCGAGACATGGCGGTTGCCAGCCACGTAGAAGCGCCAGCGCAGGTCTACCGCCTTGGTGATCCCGATCCGCGTACCCTCGATCACATCTGGGTCGAGCCATCCCGGCGGGCGCGGGCCGATGCGCACAGGGCCGCTCGTCAGAGAGCTCCCCGTTCTCCTGCAGCGAGACGCCAAGTGCCTGCGTGAGCTTGCCTGGACCAGAGCAAAGATCCTCGATGCGCATGAGACGACGACGCCTGCGCATCGTCTCGATCCCGGACAGCGGCTCGAGCGCGCGAATCAGCACCGCCGCACCAACCCCCTCAGGCTCGCACACGGCATTCAGCAGCGCGTGAATTCCATAGGAGCGGTACACGTAGGCGCGTCCCGGCTCCCCGAACAGCGTGCGTGTGCGCGGCGTCAGGCCGATGAACGCGTGACTGGCCGGCTCGCTGTCGTGATAGGCCTCTGTCTCGACGATCACGCCCGACGTCCCCGCATGCTCGACGGTGCAACCGATCAGATCACGTGCGACCTCGAGCACCGGGCGGTCGTAGAAATCGGCGCTCAGCGCCTGTGTGGCGGCGGTCGCCGGCGCTCGCATCCCGTCACGTCCGGGTCTCGGTGTCAAGCGCGCCGCGCGCGAGCGCGAGCTGCTCGCGCACCCGAGCTAGTGACGTCCCGCCCTCGGAGATCTTCGACTCGAGCCACGAGCTTTGGGCGAGCACGCTCTGAAACTGCTCGAGGCTCTCACCCAGCAGCGGGCTATGCGCTGTGAGCTCATCGGCACTCAGCTGCGATAGCGGCTTACCCGTGTCGAGCGACGTGCGGACCAGCCCGGCGACGACGCCATGCGCCTCGCGGAAGGGCATGCCAAGGCGCACGAGCAGGTCGGCGATGTCCGTCGCAGCGATCAGCTCGTCAGCTGCCGCCGCACGCATGCGCTCGCGGTTGAAGCTCACGCCCGCGATCATCCCGCGCGCGGCCGCGAGCGTCATCTCCAGCGTGTCCACCGCGTCGAACAGGTGCTCCTTGTCCTCCTGCAGATCCTTGTTGTAGGTGAGCGGCAACGCGTGCATGACCCCGTGGAAGGCCGCCAGGTGCCCGACCACGCGGGGAGCCTTCGCGCGCAGTAGCTCGGCCGCGTCCGGGTTCTTCTTCTGCGGCATGATCGAGGACGTGGCGCTCCAGGAGTCCGGTAGCTCGCAGAAGCCGAACTCCGAGCTCGACCATAGGACCAGCTCCGCGCCGAGGCGGGAGAGGTGTGTCGAGCAGGTTGCCGCCGCGCCCAGGAAATCGAGCACGAAGTCTCGGCCGGAGACGGCGTCTATCGAGTTGGGGGCGACGCTCGAGAAACCGAGCTCGCGCGCCACCATCTCCCTGTCGGTGTCGTAGTTGACGCCTGCCAGCGCACCGGCGCCGAGCGGGAGGCGACCGCACTCGCGCTCGGCAAACACGAAGCGCTCCCGGTCGCGCTGCAGCATCCAGAAGTACGCCAGCAGGTGGTGGCCCAGATATACGGGCTGCGCGCGCTGAAGGTGGGTGTAGCCGGGCATCGGCCAGTCGATGTGCTCCTCGGCGCGGTCGACCAGTGTGACCATGAGCGCTGTGATCGCATCCTGCGCATGGGCGGCCTGCTCACGCGTGTACATCGCCAGGTCGGTCACGACCTGGTCGTTGCGCGAGCGCGCCGTGTGTAGGCGCCCGCCGGCAGCTCCGACGATCTCCGTCAGCCGCCGCTCGATCGCCATGTGGATGTCTTCGTCGTCGGGGTCGACACGAAAGCCCCCATTCGGCTCGAGCTCGCTTGCCACCTGGTCGAGGCCGGCAAGAAGCGCGTCGCGATCCTCATCGCTGACGATGCCCGCCGCCGCGAGCATGTGGGCGTGCGCGCGCGACTGTGCGATGTCTTGGGGCCATAGCCGGCGATCGAACTCGATCGATGCGTTCAGCCGTTGGAAGGCCGGGTCCTGGGGCTCGTTGAAGCGGGACACGAAACGGTCAGTTTAGGGCTGCGGCCGCTGGCAGGGATGCCGTTGTGGCCGCTTGAAGGGTCTTAGCAGGAGTGAAGGCGCTCAGCATCCCGCTCATGCGCACGCGGCTGTGGCCGCTCCTGCGCGCTAACGAGCCAAGACGGCTACTTCGTCTCGAGAGACCCGTACTCCCTGCGCGCTTTCTGCTCGCACGAGGCCCGCCTCGCGTGTAGCTTCTTCCGGCAGGCCTTTAGTGCCGCCGCGAGTCGCTGCCGGCGAGTGAGGGTTCCGCAGCCCATCACCGCCATCGGTGTGCTCTGGTGGATCACCGCACCGTTTTGGGCGATGAATTCTGTCGGCATCTCGAGCTTCTGCCCGCACAGGCTCCCGTTAGCCTTAGCCGGCAGGTTCGCTGCCAGAGCCGAGAAGTTGCCTTGCAGCAGAGTCAGTTCGAAGCTCGTCACGGGCTGGTCGGGAATTGTGCGGAACGTCGAGCTGGTAATTCCCTGTTTGCTGATGAACGTTTCCCCGTGCAGGTCGATCGTGACACCGTAGCCCTGCAGCACCACGACCAGTTCTGGGAACTTCTGCCCACCGTTGGAGACGAAGTACGCGGGGCCTGTCAGGGGCACCGGCAGGATCGGCGTCAACGCCCTCGCGTGCCCGACTATCGATTCGGGCGGGCAGGCGGCGGGGTTTGCCTGAAACACCTTGGCGAGACACGCTTTTTGTAGCGTCGTCAGCCGCGACGGGAGCTGCTTGGGTAGGTCCACCTTCACGTACTTGAGGTTCGCCTGGCTGCCCTGCGCGGCGCTCGGGTAGGTGAGCTTGACCGTCAGGCCGGCGCCATCGGCTTTTGAGGTCCTAGCGGGAGTGGAGGCGCTTAGGCTCGGCTTGAAAGCGAGGTTCGCGCAGTCTGCCGCTTGGAAGGGGTCGCTCACGGTCACCGGGTTGTTGTCCGCCGGGTTCGTGGGGTCCGCTCCGCCACCGATCACGGTCGCGGCGAGGCTCATCCGTTCACAGCTCGTCGGGTTCACGGTGAAATCCGCCCGGTCGACGTAGGCGCGGATTTCGCGCACGTGGATCGGGACACCCTTGATTATGTGCGGTATCTGGTCGGCGGCGCCCGTGGGGATAGTGACGGCGGCTGTCTCCGGGTTGATATCGAGCGGTAGATGTACCACGACCGTGCCCAGGTCGAACGGGCCGACCTTCGCTGGGGTGATCGAAACGATCGAGAACGGTGCCCCTTCGAATGGGCCGGCCATGTAAATCGTTCCGGGCGTGTAGACAAGGCTTGGCCCCACGCCGGCGCCCACCACCGTGTGCCCGATCTGGCTCGCCGCCGGGCACGATGGTTCTGCTTCCTCCTGCGCGCCGGTCTTGGTTCTCGCCAGCGCGATGTCGGCTTCGGAGCAGAACGGGACGCCCGTGAGGTTCGCCGAGAGGCCGGGCGGCAGCTGTGTGGAGAACCCCGTGATCTCCTGTTCGCCGTCGTCGCGCGTGATGTGGATGTCCAGTGGGCTGTAGGAGCCGGCAACGTTGTTGAGCGTGCCGGCAGACAGGAGCGGGGCAAATGGCGGGGCACCGCCGCCCGGGCACGGCCCTCCGCCAACGCCGTGGGTGATCTGGAAGGAGGAAGACACGGAGCTGGGGCTGCTCGGGGCAGACCATGGCGTGAGCTCGCCCGTGGCTGCGAAGGTGCCACAGGTGGGCGGGGTTACCAGCGCCGCGGTCGCGCCCTGGCGGAAGCTGAGCGTGAAGTCGTTGAACTGGATCGGCGGGTTTTCCGGGAACGTGGTCGTTAGCTGCCCCGTAAGCGGGTTCGGTTCGATCTTGCCCGCCGTGCGCACGATCACCCCACGGTCGGGGATCTTGGCGACGACATAGATCGCGAACAGCGAGCCGAACTGGTTTTCGTATGGCTCGGCGACGTACACCGCCCCGGTGGCTTCCTCGGAGATCACTGGGCTCTTGATGCGGACGGTGCCGATCTTCGCGTCGCTGGGGCAGCCTTCGCCCTGCAGCGAGGTGGCGGTTTCAGATTCCAGCTGCGCCTGGGTGCAGTAGCCCAGCCCCGCTGCGGCCGAGGGGTTCAGCGACATCCCTTCGGGCAGCGTTACGACCGCTTCGTCCAGCGCCGAGGTTGCTAGCCCGTAGGGGTTTTCGAAGGTCTGCGGGACTTCGAGGTTGACGTTGAGCCCGGTCGGGGATTCCGCCGACATGGTGGTCGGTTCGGCCGTCATCGTCGGGGTGAAGGTGAGGTGTTCACAGCCCGTGAGCGGGCCGAAGGACAGCTTTTCCGGAGGTGTGTACGTGCCGCGCTGTTCCCAGGAGTCGGCCTGGAGCTCGACTTGCAGGGACTGCCCCGAGCAGCTCGTGGGGTTCGTGAGAAACGCGGTGACGGTGCTGCCCAGCGCGCCGCCGACCCGCCCGCAGCTGCCTGGCTCGTCACACGAAAGTCCCCGCAGCGCTTCGTGGCTCGGGTCGGCGGGGACGCCCCAGATTGTGAGCGCGACGCCATCGAGCTCGGTGGTGGCCGTGTCGATGTTGTGGAAGCTCGTTTCCAGGCCCTCATCAGGGGGGCGCACCGACACTTCGCCCTGGACGCCGAATGGGGCGGTGTAGAAGGCGAGCTTGGCGGCGCTGCCGGGGGCAGGCGCCAGGTTGTAGACCGGCGCTGTCTCCTCACGTTCTTCTTCACCGGCGGAATGCAGGAAGACCGTGGTCGTGCCGACCTGGGTGTCTACCGGACATTCGTTGTGGGCGGAGAAGTAGGCGAGTTCGCAGGTGGGCATGTTCACGAGATCGCCCACGAACCCCGGGGGAAGGTTGTCGGTCGTGTCCTTTGGGTTGCCGGCGAGCAAGCCTTCATGGTTGATCGTGTTGAAAGCGAGAGTGGTCGTGAGGTCAGCGTGAGCGCCGGCCTGGTCGCTCGACAGCCAGACGCCGGCCGACCCCGGGGCGATCCCGAATGTTGCGGCGGCCGAGCTGATCACGGTCGCTGTTTGTCGGGTGGCTTCCGGAGCGCCTCCGCCGGAGACGCTGATCACATTCGTCAGGCAGCCTTCGGCACCGCTCGGGACTGGGCAGGTGTCGGAGAACGGAGCAGCCGAGACGTCGACGGGGATCGACAGGCTGAGGGTGTCACCTGGGGGCAGCGTTTCGGAATAGGTGCACTGCAGCCCCGTGCAGGTGACCATGTGGTTTTCGATCTGCTCGAAGCCGGACGCTTCCCCCGCGAGTGTGAGACCGGGCGGAAGGACGTCGCTGATCGTGATCGGTTCGGTCGTGGGCGCGCTGCCGCTGTTCGTGATGAGCACCCGGTAGTGGTTC
Organism: uncultured Solirubrobacteraceae bacterium; assembly: GCA_963752865.1. GTDB lineage: Bacteria > Actinomycetota > Thermoleophilia > Solirubrobacterales > Solirubrobacteraceae > Palsa-744. Next base: position 2,206,899 of record CAVVZU010000002.1, on the reverse strand, counting down.
TCGCCGCTCGAGTCGTTCGGCGGCAGGTTGGTGGGCCTGGAGACGGCGCTGATCGTCCACTGCGGGGTGGCTTCCGCGGCCAGCGCGGGCCCCGTGGTCAGTAGAGGTATGAGCGCGCACAGAGAGATCGCGCAAGCCAGCAGCATCCTCGGGCTACGGGGGCACATGGTGGGAGTGGGCATCACTTGGACCCCCGGCCGCGCTTGGTCGATGTCTTCGCCTTCGATTTCGCGCGCCCGTATCGCTCCCTCGCCCGCCTTTCGCACTCCGCCCGCTTCTGCTTCTTCTGTTTCCTGCACGTCTTGAGCAAGGCCGCGAGTTTTTCGGCGTTGGTTCGGGGTTTCACGGCCGGCTTGGCTTCGAGGGGCGGGACGAGGTTGCCCGGCCCCGCGAACGTCAACGATGCCGGTGTGCTTTCTGCGGGTGGCGCCGGCGGGCTCTGGCAGGCGTCTTCTTCGCACGCGGCGGAGCCCTGGAGCACGGGAAAGCCGCCGTCGATACGGGCGTCGTAGAGATCCCCGGAGGAGTCGGTGTCCTGGGCCACCAAGCGCGCGTGGGTTCCGAAGAAGACGTCGGCGCCCGTCGCGTCGGTGCCGAGGAAATAGGAGTTGCTGACATCCTGCCCGGAGCTGATGAGCGCAATCGCGCCTTCGTGCCACTCATACACATTCAGACGCCCGTTGGTGGCGGTCGGCGCCAGTTGTTCGGTCGTATCGAAGAACGCGTAGGCACCGTCGTCTGAGATCGCTCGGACCGCGCGGATGCGTTTGACGTTGCGCTCGAAGAGAGCGTTCGCGGTGGGCGCGGCGCCACTCGGGTTGCAGGAGAGGCAGATCAGGCTTCCGTCGGCGGCATCGTAGCGATAGACCTCGCTATGTCCGGTTTGGTTGTAGCCCGTGAGGTTCTCCCCAGCCGCGAACAGCAGATACTGCCCATCTGGCGTGGTCTGCCAGTCCGAGGCGATCTCGTTCGGGAAGCGAACGTTCAACAACACGTTACCTCCCGCGATCGCGCTGAACCAGTCAGAGCCACTGACGGTCGCGATGTAGGTGGTGGAGGCGCTTTCGGTGTCATAGCGGTAGAGGTTGAATGCCTGTTCTTCCGCGTGTGTGTCCGGGAGCATGGAGGCACCGGGGGCGAGAGCGCCCGTTGCGGTGAAGTACACGGTCGAGCCGTCTTCCGAGGGCACGACCCAGCCGACGTTGCCGATGGACGTACGAGAGTTGCCGCTCGAAACCCGCGTCAGCTTTTCGGTTTCGACGTCATATTCGTAGAGCTCGGGGTCGTGATTTCCTTCATCGGTGGCCGTGAGCTCGCCGCGGGTGATGAAGAACACACGGGAGCCATTAGCCGCGGCACCGGCGAACGCCACCGGCTGAGGCCCTTCGCCAGTCGGCGGTTCGCTGCCTCCTTCGGGTTCGGAGACCTCGATCGTGCGGCCACCCTCCCGCACATACAACTGCGGCGGGGTTCCGGTGAAGCCGCTTTCGGTTTCTTCATAGCACGCGTGGTCTGTGGGGTCGGGGCTGAGGAAAAACACGCGTGCGCCATCGGCGGAGACGGTGTTCGTGTATTGGCCGGTCGCCGTCAAGCCCGGGGCGCTCGGGGAATACGCCCCGCACGGGTTCAGTAGGCCGCCCTGGCTGTTGACGTTGACGAGCCTGTAGTGGCCCCCAGAGTATTCGTAGAGCGCATGGCTGCCGGCGAGCTGTTCCTCGGCCGGGGCGGCGTAACCGTGATCGGTGGACTGGAAGACGACGTGGCTGAGGTCCGAGGAGGCCCCCACGAGTTCGCCGGCCTGAGAGGCTTCGAAGAGCTTCGTGTACGGGCCCCCCGAGGGACCGATCAGATCATCTTCGCGCAACGTCGCCGGGTCGGCTTGCGAGCCGGATTCCTCTTCGACTGCGGCAGCGGAGAAGTCTGGGCTGAGGAGCGTGGTGGCGAGGCTCTGAATCCCGCCGGCCGACGAGGCGAGCGAGGTCATCTGCCAGCCGCTGGAGCCCCTGGAGAAGACGTAGTGGTTCTCGACTCCCGCAGGGGCCGGACCAAAGGCGGCGGCGGTGTTGAGGAAGAACGCGTCGCCGCCTTCGGAGGGAAATCCGGTGTCGTACGAGCCAGTGGATATCGATGCTTCACCGTTGTCGCCGAAGATGTCTTCCGCGGATCCCTTGTCGGACGGAGTGACGAGCTCGTAGGCGCGACAGTCCGGGAGGCTCGCCGATGGGCCGGTGCTGTGAACCGGGTTGGGACAGTCAGCGGCGGGTGTGCCCGCGAACGTGGAGTTCGTCGTGAACCTCTGATCGGGACCGCCGTAGCCGCCGGGGCCGGTCGCGGCGTCGATGACGTGCAGGCGGTAGTGATAGGTCGTGTCTGGCGCCAGCCCGCCCACTTCGGCCGCGACCTGCGTAGGGGTCGAGAAGGTTGCAGGAATACACAGGGCGCTCTGGCCGTAGCTTTCGCTGGGCCCATATTCAAACCGGCATTCGCTAACGGCACCGGCGGACTTGGGCTTCACGTCGGCGGTGAGCTTGACGGACGTCGCGGCAAGTTCGCGCAGCGCGTCGTAGGCAATAGCGGGGTGCGTCGGCTCGGAGTACGGACCGAAGACGCGCACGATGGCACCCGCCTTGTCAGCGACATAGAGGATGCCGGTCGAGCTGACCGCGAGACCCTGGGGTTCGCCCAAGCCTTCGATGTTGTCGAGGTATACCCCGGTCGAGGAGTACTCGTCAACGACGCCATGGGTGGGATCCGCGATCAGGACGTGGCCGTTGGTGGGATCGACGGTGACCGCGGAGACTTCGCCCAGGGAGATGCCTTCGGCTTCGGTGAACGATCGGACAAATTCGCCGGAGGGCTTGAACTCGTAGACCGCCTCGCGGCCTTTGTCGGCGACATACAGGTCGCCGCTCGAGTCGACCGCTACGCTCGAGGGCGCCGAGAAGGCTTCGCCGGCCGCGAACCCCATGAGCCTGGCGCCTTCGATGTAGGGGGCCGAGAGGGAGAACGGCTCCGGATTGCCCGCGCTGTTCAGTCGATAGACGGACTCTTCCCCAGGGTATGCGGAGACATACAGGTCGCCGCGGGTGGAGCCGCTGGAGTTGTCCGCGGCGACCCTGATGAAGCAGCAGCCGGTGCCCCAGGGGCCTTTGAGGTCGATACCCGCGTACGCACCGCTGGGTTCGAGACCCCACACATCGTCTTCGTTGGAATCAGCGACATAGAGCTGGTCGGTGGCATCCGAGAACGCGAGGCTTTCGATGTATTTCCCGCTCCACGGATCGTTCGAGCTTTCGGCAAGGTAGCCGCCGGACGGGTTGAACTCGAACACCGCGCCTCCGGCGTGGGCATCCGAGACCCACAAGTCGTCGGAGCTGTCGACCGCGAGACCCTCGGGGTTCGTGAAGCTGACGCCGTTCGCTTCTGAGATGTCTCGCAGCTCGGCGCGTTCCGCGAGCGCCGAGGCAGGGCTGAGCAGCAATCCGGCAAGCCCGCACAAGAACATGAGGATCGGAAGAACTTGGGCGCGGCGTGGCGGTCGGGCGTTAGGGTAGGGTAGGGATGTCAGAGGCGTTGATGTGCGTAATTCCACTTAGTCGCTCGCTTCGTGAGTGAAGAATCAGCCTAAAGCATTGGCCAACCTACTGTGACCGAAGAGAGGTCGCCAGTAGCGTTTTTTACTCGCGGCAAGCAACAGCCGCCGGTCTGCGCGACGCGCCGGAGCACGCGGCTGCCTGGCGGCTCGCCGCATCCGCCAAACCACGGTGCGCCCGGATAGAAGGGTGCCGTGGGGCAGCCACTTGGCGGTCCCACGGCGACAGTTCCTATCCTTCCGCATTACTTTCGCATTAACGATGCGCTTACGTAATTGAAAGCGTTTCTTTTTCGGGGCTTTCATTCAGGTCGACACCTTCGACCATCCCAGAGGTCGAATTGCCTAGACTACAACCGGCTTTTTCGGTTTTTATGAATTCGGCTGCCACGCCTTTCGTCGTGTTGGACATCATTGTTTTTGTTTCTTTCGTCGTGCACGTGTCCTGGACTTTGATAATTCCTGCCACCGTGCATTCCACGTCCCAGCCGACACCTGCACTGCCACTTGAGGTGACGTCGTCGACTTCTAAGCCACTTACTGTTAAGAGTAACGTGGGCCACGGCAGGCCTACCGCCTTTGCGGTGACCGCGTCGCCAGAGGTACAGGAGCCGTTTTTCCCTGATACGAAATTGCAGGCGGTCGCTTTAACCGTTTTGATTTCGTCTTTGTCCCCTGGCCCGACGGTGCCGCTGTCGGTGCCTTCGCATTCGATGGCAGTTGCCCCACCGGTTGCGGCTAAGTCCTCGAGTACCAACTTACCGATCGATTTAGAGTTCACTGACACCGCTTTTGTGATGGGTTTTCCGTTGAGTAACCATTCTAAGGCCGATGCAGACGAGGCCGCCACTGCGGAGACCGCGAACACCGCGACCAACAGGAGGCCGATGAGCTTTGCTGGTTTCATCGTGCGCCTTTCGCTAGATTTTATTTACCCGACACGGGCTGCTATGAGCGCCCCTCACAGCCTGCAACGAGCAGGACCCGACGAGCCGGCCGACTCAGCCGGAGATGCATGACTATTGGAACAGGGTACCTAATTCATGTCAAGCGATTCCTGTTACTGTTTCTCAGAACAAACCGATTTCTCGGAATCAGGTGACAGTTTTGGCAAATCAATTTCGGTTTTGTCAAATCAATCCCATAGCTTGTTCTCGGAAATAGAAACATCGCTCCGGATTGATTGACGTCACGAAAGGATCCTGAGATAGTCGCCGACACTCAGCCCACAAAGGAGGTGAGGTGTCGGGAGTCCAAGCTCACGTGGATCGTTGGATGCGAGGAAGCCGTCGCCCGATGGGCAGGTGGCTGCCCATCGGGCTCATAGCGACAGTCGCCATCGCCGGATGCGGCGGCAGCTCGAAGGCCAAACCCATCACATCCGCGTCAGCCACAACGGTTAGCGCAGGGCCCACCACCGCGCCCGCGTCATCCGAGGCCCTGAGTCCCTCCCCTGGAAACATGATTTCCTCCGCCGAACGGATCTGCAAGCGACTTGACACGGAGTTGAAGGCCGCAAGCGCGACGGTCACCTCCTTCCGCGCACTTGCCGTCACCGCCAGCCGCCTGGCGACCTTGGAGGATCAGGCGATAAGTGAGCTCGACGTGCTGAAAGCTCCGGCGCGGATCGCGGAGGACTGGCGAGAGATGATGGCGTACCGGCGAACGGTGGCATCGAATCTGCCCGAGATCGCCCGAGCCGCCCAGCACGAGGAACGCGGAGTCGTGAAGGCAGCGTCCAGTTCGGTAACGAGTGCCGAACGCGGCCTGCTCGCGACTGCGACGCGTGCCGGGTTCAAATACTGCTCGCATGTCGGTTGACGCGCGACCTCAGGGACGCCGATGGCCGCGTGTGCATCCCTGTCTCAGATCGTCAAGGCGAGCCGCTCCGCCACCCGCCCCACCTGCCCCTCGCTCATCTCCGGAAAGAACGGCAGCGCAAGCGAACGAGCAGCAACATCCTCACAGACAGGAAACTCCCCCTCGCGATGCCCAAATCGCTCCCGATAGAAGCTCATGAGATGGATCGCCGGCAGGTAGGGCTTGCTTTGGATACCGCCGCGTGCGAGCGCGCGAATCGTCTCATCGCGATCCACCCCATGCGGCAGCTGCAGAACAAACACAAACCATCCGCGTCGCTCCTCCCCCCGATCCTCACACGGCAAAGTCAAACCCTCGATCCCAGCAAGCGCCTGGCGATACCAACCAGCAACACGCGCGCGACCGGCAAGCATCTCCCCCAGCCGCCGCAACTGCGCGATGCCGAGCGCACAGGAAAGCTCATCCAGCCGGTAGTTGAAGCCCAGCCGGTCGTGGTCGAGCCAGTCCATGTCCGGGGCGCGACCCTGGTTACGCTCGGAGTCGACGCGCTCCTTGAGCGCTGGATCTGCAAGCGTGATCATGCCCCCCTCACCGGTAGTCAGCTGCTTGTTGGCGTAGAAGCCGAATACAGCTGGGTTGCCACGGGCACCAACCTGCTGGAGATCCTCGTGGCGGGCGCCGAGTGCCTCGCACGCGTCCTCGACGATCGCGAGCTGGTGCTGTGCGGCGAGCGCCTCGAAGCCCTGCATGTCGGCGGGATAGCCGAAGATGTGCACAGGGAGCAGCGTGGTCGTACGAGACGTAACGGCGGCAGCGGCGGCCTGCGGGTCGAGGTTGAGCGTCACGGGATCGATATCCGCGAACACGGGCCGTGCACCCTGGTAGATGACGGAGTTTGCCGACGCGACGAACGAGAAGGGGCTCGTGATTACCTCCTCGCCCTCCCCCACCCCGACCGCCCGCAGCGCAAGGTGAAGCCCCGCGGTGCCGCTGCTCACGGCACTGGCGAGCGGGGCGCCGAGGAACGCGGCGAAGGCTTGCTCGAACTCTCCCAGGCGCGGCCCGAGCGACAGCTGCCCTGAGCGCAACGCTTCGAGCACCGCCTCTTCCTCGGGCGCTCCGATCACGGGGCGAGCGAGCGGGATCGTCTCCTGGGCGTCCTCGCGCGCGTCGGGGCGCTCGCCCGCGCGGGCGTCGGCTGCGGCCACCTAGGACCTACCGGGAGAGCCGAGCGAGGACTGCGAGGCAACCCGCCGCTGGCCCTGCATGCCGTACTCGAGCGAGTCGACCAGAGCGTCCCACGAGGCCGCTATGACGTTCTCGGATACGCCGATCGTCCCCCAGATGTCGTTCCCGTCGGAGGCGTCGATCAGCACCCGCGTGACCGCGTCCGTGCCCTTGGTCTCATCGAGGATGCGGACCTTGAAGTTGACGAGCTCGATGTCGTGCAGATGCGGATGGAACTCACCGATCGCGTCGCGCAGGGCAGCGTCGAGCGCGTGCACCGGTCCGTTGCCCTCGGCGGTGCGCACGAAGCGCTCACCGCCGACCCAGCCCTTGATCGTGGCCTCGGTGACGACCTTGCCGTCAGCGCGCTTCTCCACAAGCACGCGCCAGGACTCGAGACGGAACAGCGGCTCATACAGGCCCGCTTCCTTGCGCATCAAAAGCTCGAAGGAGCCGTCGGCGGCCTCGAACTGGAAGCCCTCGTGCTCGAGCTCCTTCACACGCTCGACCACGCGCTGGGCAAAGGCCTCGCCGGCGTCTCCCTGCGGGAGCTCGAGACCGGCCTCGGCTGCCTTCTCGACAACGGTGCCCTTGCCGGAGAGCTCGGAGATGAGCACGTCGCGGGTGTTACCGACGAGCTCCGGGTCGATGTGCTCGAACGTCTGCGCGTCGGCGCGCACACCGGCGGCGTGCAGCCCTGCCTTGTGCGCGAACGCGTGCTTGCCAACGTAGGGCTGCGCGGGGTTGGGCGCACGGTTGAGCAGCTCATCGACGAAGTGCGCGGTCTTGGTCAGCAGCGCAAGACGCTCCGGTGAGAGCAGCTGTACGCCCATCTTCAGGTGCAGGTCGGCGATGATCGTGATCAGGTTGGCGTTGCCGGTGCGCTCGCCGATGCCGTTGACGGTCCCCTGCACCTGGGTGGCGCCGCATTCGACGGCGGTGAGCGTGTTGGCGACCGCGCAGCCGGAGTCGTCGTGGGTGTGGATGCCAAGCGCCACGCCGGGGAGCGCTTCGCTCACAACCGCAAACGCCGTCCGTATGTGTGGGGGCAGCGAGCCGCCGTTGGTGTCGCACAAGACGAGCCGCTCAGCACCGGCACCTGCGGCCACGCGCAGGCAGCTGAGGGCGTAGCCGGGGTCGAGTGCGAAGCCGTCGAAGAAATGCTCGGCGTCGAGCAGCACGCGCTTGCCGGCGCCGACGAGGAACGCCACGGAGTCGGCGATCATCGCGAGGTTCTCCTCGCGGGTGACGCGCACGACCTTCTCCACGTGCAGCACCGAGGCCTTGCCGACGAGCGTGCAGATGGGCGCGAAGGACTCCGCGAGCACGCGCAGACCATCGTCCTGCTCGGCGCTGGAGTCGCGGCGGCGGGTCATCCCGAAGGCGACGATCTCCGAGTTGCTCAAGCTCTCGTTGGCGAGCAGCCCAAACAGCTCGAGCTCCTTGGGGTTCGACGATGGGAATCCGGCCTCGATCATGTCCACGCCGAGGTCGTCGAGCGCGTGCACGACGCGCAGCTTCTCCTCCGCGGTGAGCGTCAGCCCACCGCCGCCCATGCCATCGCGCAGGGTGGCGTCGTATAGCTCGATGCGGGTGGATTTGGTGCTCATTGGGGAAGTCCTTTCGGCGTGGAGGTGTGCGGAGCGGGTGGCGTTTGCAACCGGCCGCGGCACACCGCCTCTAGCCGGTTGCCCCGGTAATTCGCTCCGTCGCCGTCAGCGGCTGCCCGTTCGCCGCGGGGCTTTCGCCGGCAGGGGTCTCCAGGTGGACCGCGTCGACGACGTCGAGCCACTCGCGGTAGCGCTCGGAGCGCCCGTGGATGGCGTCGTCGAAGGCAGCCTGCAGCACGCGTGTGATCTCGCCCGGCTTGCCGGTGCCGACCTTGTGGTTGTCGACCTCGCGCACGGGCACGAGCTCGGCGGCGGTGCCGGACATGAAGACCTCGTCGGCGAGGTACATCTCCGCGCGGGCGACGTTGCGCTCGACCACCTTGTAGCCGAGATCCTGCGCGATCTGCATGACCGCGCGGCGGGTGATGCCCTCGAGGATCGAGTTGTGCTGCCCGGGCGTTGCGATCTCGCCATCGCGCACGATGTAGATGTTCTCGCCGGTGCCCTCGCAGACGTGACCGTGGTCGTCGAGCAGGATCGCCTCTTCATAGCCCGCCTTTACCGACTCGACCTTGGCGAGCACGTTGTTGAGGTACTGGCCGCTGGCCTTCGCGTGCGGGATCAGCGAGTCGGGGCTGATGCGCCGCCACGAGGATGTCATCGCGCGCACGCCGTTGCGCATGCCCTCCTCGCCCAGATACGTCGCCCACTCCCAGCATGCGATCGTCACGTCCACGGGAGCGTCCAGTGGGTTCAGGCCCATGCTGCCGTAGCCGCGGTAGACGAGCGGGCGGATGTAGCAGGAGCGCAATCCGTTGCGGGCGACGAGCTCGAGTGTGGCCGCGCGCAGCTCCTCGTTGGAAAAGGGGATATCCATGTAGAAGAGGTCTGCTGAGCGGCGCAGGCGCTCGACGTGGTCGGCATTACGGAACACGGCCGGGCCGAGCACGGTGTCATAGCAGCGGACTCCCTCGAACACGCCGGTGCCGTAGTGCAGGCCGTGCGTCAGGACGTGGACCTTGGCATCCTCCCAGGCGACGAAGTCTCCGTTCATCCAGATGAGGTCGGTTGGCTCCACGTTCACATTGCTCCTATTCGACGTTGTCGAGCACTGCCCTGGTCGCCTCCTCCGTGCCCGCCGTGCCTCCAAGATCAGGCGTGCGCAGGCCCCCAGCTAGTGCACCTTCGACCCCCGATTCTACAGCCGTCGCCTCGCTTGCCAAGCCGAGACCGTGACGGAGCATCATCGCCGCCGAGAGGAACATGGCAAGCGGGTTGGCCACACCCTGTCCGGCGATGTCCGGCGCGGAGCCATGCACGGGCTCGAACAGGCCGGGACCATCCGCTCCAAGGGATGCACTGGGGAGCATGCCGATGGAGCCGGTGAGCATGGCGGCCTCGTCGGAGAGGATGTCTCCGAACATGTTCTCGGTGACGATCACGTCGAAGTGGGTGGGCGCGGAGACGAGCTGCATGGCGGCGTTGTCGACGAGCACGTGCTCGAGCTCTATGTGCGCGAACTCGTTGGCGTGTAGCTCGCTTACGACCTGCCGCCACAGCCTCGATGTCTCCAGCACATTGGCCTTGTCCACGCTCGTCACCTTCGGTTTGGCCGAGCGCCGCTCGGCGGCAAGAAATGCGCTGCGCGCGATCCGGTCGATCTCCTCGCTGCTGTAGGCGCACACGTCGGAGGCGGTGGTGGCGGTGCGGGTCTTCTCGCCGAAATAGATGCCGCCGGTGAGCTCGCGCACGACGAGCAGGTCGGTGCCCTCGATGCGCTCGCGTCGCAGCGGCGAGGCGTCATAAAGCGCTGGCAGCGGCTTGACGGGACGCAGGTTGGCATACAGCCCGAGCCCCTTGCGCAGCCCCAACAGGCCCTGCTCGGGGCGCGGTTTGCTCGGGTCGGTGGTGTCCCACTTGGGACCGCCGACCGCTGCGAGCAGAACAGCGTCGGCGCGGCTACACGCGTCGAGCACCTCGTCGGTGAGCGCCATGCCGTGCGCGTCGATGGAAGCACCGCCGAACAGGTGCTCCTCGAACTCGAAGTCGCCAAGGGTGGTCAGCAGCGCCAGCGTGGGCGCCATGATCTCCGGTCCGATCCCGTCGCCGGGGAGAGTGACGATGTGGTGAGCCATGGCGGGCGACGCTACCAGGATCGGCTCATAGCGCCGTCGTCACGGGCACGCGCGGGGCGCGAGCCTCACGCGCACCCTCATAGCCGGCGATCGCGTCATCCTGCTGCAAGGTGAGCGCGATGTCGTCGAGCCCACCGAGGAGACGGTGGCGGATCTCGTGGTCGATCTCGAACGGCACCTGACGGCCGTCGAAGCGAACCTCCTGCTCGCGCAGATCGACTTGGCCGTGGCCGGCGCGCGCGAGCGCTTTGCAGTCCTCGTCGGAGAGCACGACCGGCAGCAGCCCGATCTTGGTGCAGTTGGAGTAGAAGATGTCCGCGAACGACGGCGCGACGATCGCCTGGAAGCCGTAGTCCTGCAGCCCCCACGGCGCGTGCTCGCGCGATGACCCGCAGCCGAAGTTCTCGCCGGCGACGAGGATCGGGTTCGGCGGCAGGTCCCAGTCGGGCTCCTTCGCCCAGTCGTAGAACAGGAACTGGCCGAAGCCGGAGCGCTCGACCCGCTTGAGGAACTGCTTGGGCATGATCTGGTCGGTGTCGACGTCGGCGCGGTCCAGGTGGCTGATGTTGCCTGAGATTGTCTCGATCGGTTCCACTACTCGTCTCCTTTCACGGGCCGCATGCCGCCGTAGATGGCGGCCTCAGCCCACTTGAAGTGCACTTCGACCTGCTCGAAGCCCGCGTCGCGCAGCCAGCGCAGCTGGTCCTCGACCGTGTCGGGGCGGTCGTCGTCGTCCTCGAGGTCGACTTCGTGCTCGTGGCGCGTGCCGCCGCTCTCGCGCTCGGCGCGCACCGCGTTCGCGAGCATCTCCTCGTCGAAGAGGCCGCGCAAGGGGCCGTCGATCGCGACGTAGTCCATGTTCACGAACATGCCGCCGGGCTCGAGCAGCTCGAGGATCTCGGCGAACAGCGCGGGCTTGCGCTCCGGCGGGAGATGGTGGATCGCGAGCCCGGAGACGACCGCGTCGAAGCGCCCTACGGGCAGCGCGTCGCGCCAGCCGGGGCCGTTGAGGTCGCCGGTCACGGCCTGCCAGCGCCCGGCGTAGGCCGCGAGGTTGGCGGCGGCGCGAGCGAGCATCGGCTGGGAGAAGTCGACGAGCACGCCGTCGCTCCCGGCCTGGGTGCGCAGCATCAGCTCGCTCATCGCGCCGGCGCCGGCGCCGATGTCGAGGAAGCGCTTGACCGGGTGATCGTGCCGGCTGAATACACGCGCGACGACGTCCTCCTGCACGTCTAGGAGCGGGATCAGGATGCGCCGGCGATCGGCGTAGCTGGCGGCGAGCTCCTCGTGCTGCCAGTGGGCGCCGGGGGTCGGGGCCTCGTCCGCCGCCCCGCCCGCTGACCCAGCCGCCGTCCCGCCCACGGTGCCGCCGCGCGTACTCACGACCACTCCCGGATGTCGACGAAGCGCCCCTCGATCGCGGCCGCGGCGGCCATCTGCGGCGAGACGAGGTGCGTTCTGCCACCGCGCCCCTGGCGTCCCTCGAAGTTGCGGTTGGACGTGGAGGCGCAGCGCTCGCCGGGCTGGAGGATGTCGGGGTTCATGCCGAGGCACATGGAGCAGCCGGCGACGCGCCAATCGAAGCCGGCGTCGCGGAACACCTGGTCGAGACCCTCGGCCTCGGCCTGGGCCTTGACCTGCTGTGAGCCTGGCACCACCATCGCGGAGACGCTGGCAGCGACCTTCTTGCCGGCGATCACCTCGGCGGCGGCGCGCAGGTCGCCGATGCGTGAGTTGGTACAGGAGCCGATGAACACGCGGTCGACGGCGATCTGCTCGATCGGCGTGCCGGCCTCCAGGCCCATGTAGTGAAGCGCCCGTTCGGCGCTCTCGCGGTCGGCGGGGCTGTCGAATTCCTCGGGGGCGGGCACGTTGTCGGTGACGGCGCGGACCATGCCGGGGTTGGTACCCCAGGTGACCTGCGGCGAGATGGCGCTCGCGTCGATGACGACCTCGCGGTCGAACTGGCCTCCATCCTCGGTGGCGAGCTCGCGCCAGCGCTCGATGGCGGCGTCGAGATCGGCTCCCCGCGGCGCCCCCGGGCGCGGCGTGCCCGCCGCCTCAGCGTCGCGGAACCATGCGAAGGTGGTGTCGTCGGGGGCGATCATGCCGGCGCGCCCGCCGCCCTCGATCGTCATGTTGCAGACGGTCATGCGCCCCTCCATCGAGAGCGCCTCGATCGCGGGACCGGCGTACTCGACGGCATGTCCGGTCAGGCCGCCGACGCCGAGCTGGCCGAGCGTGCCGAGGATCAGGTCCTTGGCGGTGACGCCAAAGCCGAGCTGACCCTCGTAGCGGATGCGCATGGAGCGGGGCTTGGCCTGGACCATGCACTGGGTGGCGAGCACGTGCTCGACCTCGGAGGTGCCGATACCGAACGCGAGCGCGCCGAAGGCGCCGTGGGTGGAGGTGTGGGAGTCGCCGCAGACGATCGTCATGCCGGGCTGGGTGACGCCGAGCTCGGGGCCGATGACGTGCACGATTCCTTGGCGGTCGGAGCCGAGCGAGTAGACGGGAATACCGAACTCGGCGCAGTTGCGCTCGAGCGTTTCGACCTGGACACGGGAGAGCTCGTCCTTGATGCGGGCGGCGACGGGGGTGCCGTCGGTGGGCGTGTTGTGGTCGGCGGTCGCGAGCGTGCGGTCGGGCCGGCGCACGGTGCGCCCGGCGAGGCGCAACCCGTCGAAGGCCTGGGGGCTTGTGACCTCGTGGACGAGGTGAAGGTCGATGTAGATGAGGCCATCGGCCACCTCGTGGGACTCCCAGATCTTCTCGAACAGCGTCTTGGGCATGGTCATCGGTCCTCGTGCTCGGGGGTTGTGGATCTCGTTTTATGTGGAGTTCGTGTGGCGCTCATCTAGCTGCGCCTGAGTCCGGCGGAGACGACCGCCAGAAAGGCCGCATCCTGTTTGGCTGGGTTCTCGAAGTGGTGGGGAAGATCGGCGTCGAAGGTGACACAGTCGCCGTCCCTGAGCTCGTATCGCTGCCCGTCGCAGACGAGCACGATGGCGCCCTTCTCCACCAGCGCGGTCTCACGACTGCCGGGCTCGTGCATGGGCGGGTCATCGGCGGCACCGGTGGCACCCCCGGAGGCGAGCGTGTGGCGCGAGAGCTCGGCGCGCTGCCCGGGCTGGGATGAGGTGAGCACCTCGAAGCTGTGGCCGCGCTTCTTGTTGCCGCCGCGCTGGCGCCCGCCGGCGCGCACAACGGTCACGGAGTCGCCCTCGTCGAGGCGCAATAGCTGCGAGAGCCGCAAATCCAACCCGGCGGCGATACGCGCGGCCACCGTCAACGTTGGGCTCGTCTCCCCCCGCTCGACCTGGGAGAGCATCGGTGCGCTGACGCCGCTGCGCTCGGAGAGGTCGCGCAGCGACAGGCCGGCGGCCTCGCGCAGCGCCTTGACGCGAGCACCGATGACAGCGGGCGAGAGCGCCGCTGCGTGGTCGACCAGAGAGTCGGGGACTATCGCGTTAGTCGCCATACAAACGTACGCTATCACAGACGCTGTGGTCGGTCGAGAATTCCATCCCAAGCAACAGACACGCTGATGATGTGAGCTACCCCACGCAACAGCCAAACAGAGCGCTCGCGCCTTGCCGGACGTGCCGCTAGCCTTCTTGGCATGGCATCACATGCGATCGCACTCAGCGCCGAGGATCTATGGAACCTCCCTGACGATGGCATGCGCCACGAGCTCATCGAAGGATGCCTGCGAACGATGACCCCCGCCGGCGCAGAGCATGGCCGGGTTGCAATGACCGCAGGCCGGCTGCTGAGCGTACATGTGCAAGCTACGGATACCGGCGTGACCTTCGGAGCCGAGACAGGGTTTGTCCTGGGCAGCGATCCCGACACGGTCCGTGCGCCCGATGCGGCATTCGTCAGCAAGGCGCAATCGGATGCGGTCGGACGGACGGTCAGGTTCTGGCCCGGGCCACCCGATTTCGCCGTTGAGGTCGTCTCACCGGGTGACAGCGTTAGCGAGGTAGACGCCAAGGCAATGGGTTGGATCACCGCCGGCTCGACAGCGTGCCTCGTGCTTGATCCTGCCCGACGCACGGCGACCGTATACCGAGCGGGCGGTGACATACGTATCTGCAAAGACGGCGAGCTCGACCTCAGCAACGCGGTGCCCGGCTGGCGGGTCGCGGTCGCCGACTTCTTCGCCTAACAGGCGACGAACGGCAACGCGCGACCCCGCCGGACTCCGGTAGGAGTCCCCATAAAAACCCCTTCAGCCCGCGGCGGTCTCCGGCAGCCCGATCGCCTCATCGGCGTGCGAGCGCGCGACGGCGACCGACAGCGCGCGCACGTACGCGCGGGCGGCCGCGTCGATGATGTCCGTGGAGACACCCTGACCGGCACCGGTGAAGCCCGCGACCTCCAGCACCACCGAAACCTCGCCGAGGGCGTCCTGACCCTCGGTGACCGCTCCGATGGTGAAGTCGCTGAGGATCGGTGCGATGCCGGTGGCTGCATTGATCGCCTGGAAGACGGCGTCGATTGGCCCATCGCCGGTGAACGATCCACTCGAGGAGCTGCCATCGGGCATCGCTACCGACACGCGCGCGTGCGGCGGGCGTGTGGACGACGCCTCGACCTCAAAGGACTCGAGCGTGTAGCCCGCGACCTCCTCACGCAGCTCATCGGTGACCAGTGCCTCCAGGTCCATCGCGGTGACCTGCTTCTTGCGGTCGGCGATCTCCTTGAAGCGCTTGAACGCGGTGTTGAGCGCCGCGCCGTCGATCTCGAAGCCCATCTCCTCCAGCGCTTTGCTCAGCGCATGGCGGCCGGAGTGCTTGCCCAGCACGATCGAGTTGCTGCGCAGGCCGACGGTGGTGGCATCCATGATCTCGTAGGTGGTGCGCTCCTTCAGCACTCCGTCCTGGTGGATGCCCGCCTCGTGTGCGAACGCGTTGCGCCCGACGATCGCCTTGTTGGGCTGCACCTGATAGCCGGTCAGGCGCGAGACCAGACGGCTCGTGCGCGCGATCTCGGTCGTCTCGGCGCCTGTCCACAAACCCAGACTCGGCTCTCGTGTGTGCAGCAGCATCACGATCTCCTCGAGCGACGCGTTGCCGGCCCGCTCGCCGATGCCGTTGATCGCGCACTCGACCTGGCGGCAGCCCGCTTCCAGGCCCGCCAGCGAGTTGGCGACCGCCAACCCCAGATCGTCGTGGCAGTGCACCGATACGACGACCTTGCGCAGGTCCGGAACCAGCCGGTAGAGCTCCGTGAACATGGCCGCGTACTCGCGCGGCATCGTGTAGCCGACCGTGTCGGGGACGTTGATCGTGGTGGCGCCCTCGTCCAGCGCGATCTGGATCACTTCGGCCATGTACTCGACGTCCGAGCGCGAGCCGTCCTCGGGTGAGAACTCGACGTCGTCGGTGTATTCGCGCGCCTGCGCGACAGCCGCTCGTACCTGTCCCTTGACGTCCTCGCGCGTGGTCTGCAGCTTGCGCTCGATGTGAATGTCGCTGGTGGCGAGGAACATGTGGATCCGCGGGCGCTCGGAATCCCTCACCGCCTGCCACGCAGCCTCGATGTCCTGCTTGGAGGTGCGGGCCAGCCCGCAGATCACCGGGCCTTCCACCTCTCTGGCGATCGCCTGCACCGACTCGAAGTCACCGGGCGAGGTGATCGGGAAGCCGGCCTCGATCACGTCCACGCCCAGACGCGCCAGCTGGTGGGCGATCTCGAGCTTTTCCTGCTTGTTCAGCGAGATCCCCGGCGACTGCTCGCCGTCGCGCAGTGTCGTGTCGAAGATCTTGACGCGGTTGGCGTCGTTACGTACGTCGTTGTTGCTCATGTCGTTCGTGCTCCTTCTCTATCTCGCTTGCTGGCCGATTTCCAATCGTTCCTCTCTGCTGGGTTTGCGGCTACGCGGCCGCCACGCACTATTCCCCCCGAGGGGGGAGGAGAAGAAGCTGAGAAGCGAGTAGTGAAACGACATCTCTCGCCAGGGTAGCACCCAACACCGCCGCCCGCCAAGCGGTTCAGGGGATGAGCACGACCTTGCCGACGTTGCGCCGCTCGGTGATCATGTTCTGTGCCGCGCCGGCATCCCCGAAGCTGAAGGCCTCCGCCACCACCGGTTTGACGGTGCCGTCGTCGAGCAGCTCGCTGCATCGGCTCGATCCACGGCTGTAGCGTGCCGCGGTCCTTCCACAGGCTGAGCATGTTCAGCCCGATCACAGCCTTCGATTCGGACATCTGCTTGACCATGTTGAAGCGGGGCATGCGCGCGACGGCACGCAGCGCGGTGACGAGGTTTTTGCGCTCGCCGGAGACGACCGAGGAGGCGCCGAAGGCGACCAGCCGCCCGCCGGGCCGCAGCAGGTTGTAGCTGCGGCGGAAGCTCGCGCCGCCGACGGCGTCCATGATCAGTCGAACTTCGGCAGGCCGCGCTCCCAGCCTGGCTTGGTGTAGTCGAGCATGTGGTCGACGCCGAGCTCGATGCAGCGCGCGTGCTTGCCGGGCGAGGCGGTGCCGTAGACCTCAGCGCCGACGCGCTTGGCGATCTGCGTGGCGGCGATGCCCACGCCGCCGCCGGCGGAGTGGATCAGCACGCGCTCGCCCGGCTGCACGTTGCCGTAGCCGATCAGCCCCGCCCACGCTGTGCCGTAGTTGACGGGGATCGCGGCACCCTGCTCGAAGCTGAGCCGGTCGGGCAGCGCGCACCACATCGGTTGCCATTGCCGACCACCTGCGACGCGTAGCCGCCGAACTGGGTGCCCGCAAACACCCGCTGCCCGACGCTCAGATCCTCCACACCCTCCCCCACCTCGAGGATCGTGCCCGCCACCTCGTAGCCGACCACGCAAGGCGTCTTCGGGGCGTCGGCGTAGAGCCCCATGCGCGCCATCACGTCCGCGAAGTTGATGCCCGAGGCAGCGACGTCGATCCGCACCTCGCCAGCCCCCAGCATCGGATCGGGCTGCTCCTGAACCTGCAGCACCCCCGGACCGCCGTGCTTGGTGATGACAACTGCCCGCATCTACTCGCCCCCGTCTCGCTCGCTCGCCAGTTCCGCTGAGGCTAATGGATCGCCTCAGCTCGAGGTCGACCGACCAGCCGTTCACGAAGCCGTCCGAGGCGACGATCTCCTGCGACGACCGCATCGGGCACGGCGGCGTCGGTCGTGACGACCATCGCCGCGAGACGACGGTCCTCGCCGTCGCCGGGGCGGCCGGGATTTCGATCGGCGGTGTGCCCGACGGCGGCCGAGGAGATGTTGATGCCGTGCGCGCCGAAGATCGTGCCCGACGCGGCCGATCATGCCGGGCAGGTCCTCGTAGCGGAAGACGGTCACGTAGCGCTCGAGCTCGATCGTCAGGCGCCGGCCCTGCACCTCGACGAGGTGCGGCACGCCGGTTCGGGCCCGATGCCCGTGCCCGGCGACCGCCACGCGCTCGGAGCCGGCGACGACCGTCACGCGGATCAGCTCGTTGAAGTCCTGCGCCTCGGAGACGGCCTTCTCCTCGAAGACGATCCCGCGCTGCTGAGCCATGGTGGGGGCGTTGACGAGGTTGACCTGCTCCTCGGTGCGCCCCTGCAGCGCGCCGACGATCACGGCCAGCCCGAGCAGGCGCGTGTCGAAGTCGGCGATCCGGCCCGAGGAACGCGGCCTCGATGCGCTCCACCGAGCTGCCCTCGGCGAGCTCCATCGCGAGCCTGCCGAGCTGCGTGGCCAGCGGCAGGAACGGCCCGAGCATCTCCATGTCCTCGGCGCCGATCGCCGGGATGTTGACCGCCGTCGAGACGACGCCGCCGGTCAGCGCGGCGACGACCTGCTCGGCGCTCTGGTAGCCGGCGCGGTCGGTCGCCTCCGCGGTCGAGGCGCCGAGGTGCGGCGTGACGATCACGTTGGGGTAGCCGAACAGCGGGTGCTCGGTCATCGGCTCGCTCTGGAACACGTCGAGCGCCGCGCCCGCGACCTTGCCCGAGTCGAGCGCGTCCTTCAGCGCGTCCTCGTCGATCAGCCCGCCGCGCGCGACGTTCAGCACGCCGCACGCCGTCGCGCATCGCGGCGAACGCCTCGGCGTCGAGGAAGCCTTCGGTCTCGGGCGTCTTCGGCAGGTGGATCGTGATGAAGTCGGCCTGCGCGTAGATGTCCTCGGCGCTGTCGGCCTTCTCGACGCCCGAGCTCGCGGTAGCGCTCGGCGCTGACGAACGGGTCGAACGCGAGCACGCGCATGCCGAAGCCGCGCGCACGCTGCGCGACGAGCTGGCCGATGCGCCCGAAGCCGAGGATCCCGAGCGTCTTCTCGTACAGCTCCACGCCGGAGAACTTCGAGCGCTCCCATTTGCCCGCCATCAGCGACGCGTATGCCTGCGGGATGTTGCGCGCGAGCGCGAGCAGCAGCGCCATCGTGTGCTCGGCGGCGGTCACGACGTTCGACTCGGGCGCGTTGGCGACGACGATCCCGCGCTTGGTCGCCGCCTCGACGTCGACGTTGTCGACGCCCACGCCGGCGCGTCCGATCGCCCGCAGGCGCGTCGCGCGCTCGATCAGCTCGGCGGTCAGCTTGGTCGCCGAGCGGATCACGATCCCGTCGTACTCGCCGATCCGCTCGGCGAGCTCCTCGTCGTCTCCAGTCGATGCCGAGCTCGACGTCGAAGTGCTCGCGCAGCAGCGCCACGCCGGAGTCGCCGATCTTCTCCTTGACGAGCACCCTCGGGCGCCGTGGCGGGCTGCCGATCGACGGCGCTCATGCCGATCCTCTCGACGACCCAGTCGATGCACGGCGGTCAGCGCCTGCACGTCGGCGGTCTCGACCGCGGGGAACATGCCGACGCGCAGCTGGTTGCGACCGAGCTTGCGGTAGGGCTCGACGTCGACGATGCCGTTGGCGCGCAGCGTCGCTGCGACCGCCGCCGCGTCGACCGCGTCGTCGAAGTCGATCGTGCCGACGACCAGCGAGCGCTTGGCGGGATCGGCGACGAACGGCGTCGCGTAGGCGGTGCGTCTCGGCCCAGCCGTAGAGGTGCTCGGAGGAGGCGCGGCGTGCGCGCCACGCACCAGTCCAGGCCGCCGCCGCTCGAGCATCCAGCGGATCTGCTCGCCGAGCAGGAACAGCGTCGCCACGGCGGGCGTGTTGTAGGTCTGGTCCTTGACGCGAGTTCTCGAGCGCGGTGTGCAGCGACAGGAACTCCGGGATCCAGCGCTCGGAGGCGTGCAGCGTCTCGATCCGCTCCTGCGCGGCGGGGCTGAGCAGCGCGAGCCACAGGCCGCCGTCGGCAGCGAAGCTCTTCTGCGGCGCGAAGTAGTAGGCGTCGGCCTGGGCGACGTCGACGGGCAGCCCGCCGGCGCCGGAGGTGGCGTCGATCGCGACGAGCGCTCCATCGCGCCGCCGGCCGGCCGCCGCACCGGCACCATCACGCCGGTCGAGGTCTCGTTGTGCGCCCACGCGATCAGGTCGGCGCCGCCGTCGGCCGCCTGCCGCCGCCGAGGCCGTCGGGTCGGGGGCGTCGCCGGGGTCGGCGGACACCACGACGGGTCCTCGAGGAACGGCGCGCCCTCGGTGACCGGCGCGAACTTCTGGGAGAACTCGCCGAAGCGTCAGGTGCGCGGAGCGGCGCTCGACGAGCCCGAACGCGGCGGCGTCCCAGAAGGCGGTGGCGCCGCCGTTGCCGAGCGCGACCTCGTAGCCGTCGGGCAGCGCGAACAGCTCGCTCAGGCCGGCGCGGATCTCGCCGACGAGCGCCTTCACGGGCTTCTGGCGGTGGGAGGTGCCCATCACCGCGGCGCCCTCGCTCGCGAGGCGCGCGAGCGCCTCCGGGCGGACCTTCGAGGGGCCGCAGCCGAAGCGCCCGTCGGCGGGCTTCAGCTCGTCGGGGATGACCAGCGGCGTCTGCTCTGTCAGGGGTGCTGTCGTCATGTGGGCTCCTCGCTCTCTCGGACCTCGAGGGAATGGCTCGGATCTGAGGGTGCCCAGGCGCGCGGCGGTGCTACGCTCGTCACTTCCCGGTGGTGAACTCCACCCGAGCGCCAGTCGCGACGACGAAGGCGAGTGTAGCGAACGCCGCTCGCGGTCGGCCGGCCCGCCCGGCACGCCTGCAAGTCGTCGAGGGTTCGTGCGCTAAATGGCGCGACCATGGGGCTCCGACCAGTCATAGCCGGGGCCGACGGGATGATGCGCTTGGGGTTCAGCTCGTCGTGGGTGGTGTAGTAGTGGCGCTTGATCTGGTCCATCGCGACCGTCTGCGCCACGCCCGGCCACTGGTAGAGCTCGCGGGCGTAGCGCCCACAGGTCGGGGTAGTCGACGAGCCGCCGGCGGTTGCAGCGGAAGTGCAGGTTGTAGACCTCGTCGAAGCGCACGAGTGTCGGAAACAGCCGCCAGTCGGCCTCGGTCACGCGCTCGCCGAGCAGGTAGCGCCGCTCGCCGAGCAGCCCCTCGAGCCACTCGAGGCTGTCGAACAGCTGCCGCGAAGGCGCGCTCGTAGGCGTCCTGGCGGCGGGCGAAGCCGGCGCGGTAGACGCCGTTGTTGACGGTCTCGTAGACGCGCTCGTTGATCGCGTCGATCTCGCGCGCAGCGGCTCGGATAGAGCTCCAGCTCGCCGCCGTGCCGAGCCCGCCGAGCGAGTCGCGCGCCGGCCATCATGCGGATGATGTCCGCTGGACTCGTTGTTGACGATTCGCCCGCTGTGTGTGTCCCACAGCACCGGGACGGTGATCCGCCCCTCGAAGCTCGGGGTCGCTGACGCTGTATGCCTCGCTCATGAAGGCTCCAGCCGTTGAGCGCGTCGGTGTACTGCGAGCCGCCCGGGCACCGTCCGTCGAAGCGCTCGCCGCGTGAACGCCCAGCCGCGCTCGTCGCGGAAGGGCGCGAGGTAGGAGATCGCCCACCGCCTGCTGCAGGCCCGCGAGCTCGCGCAGGATCGCCGTGCGGTGGCACCACGGGCAGGCGAGCGACACGTACAGGTGGTAGCGGCCCGCTTCCGGCGGGTACTCGCTGCGCCGTCGCCGCTGCTCGCGGCTTGCGGTCCCGACCCAGTCGCGGAAGCGGCTCTCCTGGCGGCGCGAACTCGCCGCCTGCGAGCTCGCCGCGTCGATCACGACGTCAGCCACTCCAGATGCACCTCGCGCGCGAGTGTCGTGCGCCGTCCAGCCGCTCGGCAGCCGGCCCGGCGCGACGCCGGCAGGTGCCTCGGCGGCGAGCAGGCAGTACTCGGGCGCGGGCCCGAGCACGAGGCAGCGCCGCCACAGGCTGTCGCGCTCGGGGTCGATGCCGTCGCCCAGCAGCTGCGCGAGCGCTGGCCGCTCGTGACCACGCGCGCGATGTGACCCACACCGCGCGTGCGTGGTCGCGGCCGCGGGTCGGCGCAGCCCTCCAGCAGCCGGTACACGGCCGCCGGTCTCCATGCCGGTGAGCGCGCGCCGCGGCGTGATGCGCGCGTGGCGTGCCCGTGCGAGACCGCGGCCTCCTCGAGCACGCCGAGCGCCGCCCAGTCGTCGACCAGATACCAGTCCTCATAGCCGGCGGCCATCCAGCCACGGGAGCGCCGGTCGACCCGCGAGGCTCGCCGAGCCGCGAAAGCCGCTGGGCGCGCATGTGCGCGAGCGAGCGGTGGAACCGCTCGAGCGCGCTCTCGTATGCGTCGGCGCGCACACTCCGGGCGCGGGCGGTGCCAGAAGAGGTAGGCGAGCACGGCGCGTCCGCGGTCGCCTCAGAAGGCGGGCTTGATCCAGTCCATGTGCGAGCGCAGCTCCGCGCCCACGTGCTCGACCTGCGTGTCGGCCTGCTCGGCGCGCATGCGCTTGAAGTTCTCCTGGCCGGCGCGGTTCTCGGCGATCCACTCGCGCGCGAAGTCGCCCGTCCTGGATCTCCTCGAGGATCTGCGCATGTTCTCGCGCGTCTGCTCGGTGATGACGCGCTTGCCGCGCGTGTAGTCGCCGTACTCGGCGGTGTTGGAGATCGAGAAGCGCATGCCGGCGAGACCCTTCTCGTGCATCAGATCGACGATCAGCTTGAGCTCGTGCAGGCACTCGAAGTAGGCCATCTCCGGGTCATAGCCGGCGTCCACGAGCGTCTCGAAGCCGGCCTGGACGAGCTCGGAGGCGCCGCCGCAGAGCACCGCCTGCTCGCCGAACAGGTCCGTCTCGGTCTCGTCCTTGAAGGTCGTCTCGATCACGCCGCCGCGCGTGCAGCCGATGCCCTTGGCGTAGGCGAGCGCGAGCGCGCGGGCGTTGCCGGTGGCGTCCTGCTCGACGGCGATCAGCCCGGGGACGCCGCTGCCTTCGGTGAACTGGCGGCGCACGAGGTGGCCGGGGCCCTTGGGCGCGACCATCGCCACGTCGACCCCGGCGGGCGGGTCGATCTCGTCGTAGTGGATCGAGAAGCCGTGGCCGAAGAGGATCATGTTGCCCTCGGCGATGCCGTCGCGGATCTCGCTCTCCCACACGTCGTGGTGGCGCTCGTCGGGGAGCAGGATCATCACGAGGTCACCGCGGCTGGCGGCCTCGACGACGGACAGCACCTCGAGGCCCTGCTCGCGCGCCTTGGCGACCGAGTCGGAGTCCTCGCGCAGCCCGACCACGACGTCGACGCCGGAGTCCTTCAGGTTGAGCGCGTGGGCGTGGCCCTGCGAGCCGTAGCCGATGATGGCGACGGTCTTGCCGTCGAGGAGCGTGAGGTCTGCGTCGTCGTCGTAGATCATTGCGCGGCAGGCTATCCAACTTCTCGCGCGCTCTCGGTGCGCCCGCGATCGTGAAGCTCGCTCACGCACTTGCGCTGGCTACGAGCGTGCGCGCTGGCACCTCGAGCGTGCCGTCGGCGGCGGTATATGGCGCGAAGCGCTCGGCCAGGGACGGCTTCGATCTCATCGATCTCCTCGGCGGGACGGGAGAGCACCGCGTCGTGGAAGCCGCGCGAGAGGTCGAGCGTCGTCTCCCACAGCTCCTCGAAGCTCGGGTGCCGGCGCGGCGAGCTCGAGCGCCTCGACGTCGATCTCGGTGAAGCCGGCTTGCTGCGAGCAGCTCGGCAGACGACATCGGGATCGCCCAGCGCGAACGGCCCTGGCTGATACTCGGCGCCCGCGCCGGGAGCACGCCGCGAGGCCGCGCTCGACGAGCTCCTGGCCCGGGCAGCAGCGCCCACGGGTTGCTCTCGATCGCGTCCCACACGGCGAGCGCGACGCGCCCGCCGGGGCGCAGCACGCGTCGTGTCTCGCCCAGCGCGGCGGCAGGGTCGGCCATCAGCATGTAGCCCCAGCGGCACAGCACCGCGTCGACGCTGGCGAGCGGCAGGTCGATCCATTCGGCGTTGAGCACCTGGAACTCGACGTTCGCCACGCCGAGCTCCTGTGCCCGGGCGCGCGCGCCCTCGAGCATCGCCTCGGCCTGGTCGGAGATCGTCACGCTGCCCATCGGTGCGACGAGCTCCGCGGCGAGCATCCCCGTCTCACCGATGCCGCCGGCCAATTCAAGGACGCGCTGTCCCGGCTGCAGGGAGAGCGCATCGAGCATCCAGTGCGACACGCGAGCGGCCCACCCGCTCATCAGCTCGTGGCGTCGGACCCAGCCTGGGGCGGCCTCTTCCCAGGTCTCGAGGCTCGCCTGGCGGTGTGCGTCCGGGTCAAAGCTCATCGCAGCTCCCTTCGCAGCAGCTTTCCCGAGCGGGTACGCGGCAGCGGCTCGCTGCTGAGCACGACCTGCTTGGGGACCTTGTAGGGGGCGAGCACGCTCGCGCAGTGAGCACGCAGCTGCTCCGGCTCGACCGTGTCCTGGCCGCGTGCGACGACGATCGCGGTGACCGCCTCGCCCCACCGCGCGTCGGAGCGACCGATCACCGCCGCCTCGAGCACCCGCGGATGAGCCTCGAGCACCGCCTCGACCTCGGCCGGCGCGACGTTCTCGCCGCCGCTGATGATCGTGTCCGCCTTGCGCCCCGTCACGAGCAGGCGCCCGCGCTCGTCGAGCGCACCGAGATCGCCCGTGTGCAGCCAGCCGTCCCCGGCGAGCGCGGCGGGAGCGACGGTCGGCCCCTTGATCAGGATCTCGCCGTCGGCGGCAGTCTGCACGCGCGTGCAGAACAGCGGCGGTCCGGCACTCAGTGGCGCATCGTCTGCTCTCCGCGACGGGCGTGGTCGTGGCCTGCGAGCAGCTCTCGGTGAGTCCGTAGGTGAGGCTCACGGGCACGCCGGCGTGATGCGCGCGCTGCACGAGCGCCGCGGGCACGGGGCCGCCACCGGTCAGCGCGCAGCGCAGTGCCGGTGGGTGCTCCAGCCCGGCATCGAGCAGCCGTGCGAGCGTGGTGGCCACGAGGCTCGTGAGCGTCACCTCCTGTGTTTGCAGCGCGTACAGGACACGGTCCGTCCTCGAAGCGCTCGTGCACGACCGCCGTCGTCGCGTAGATCGCCGAGCGCAGCAGGATCGACAGGCCGCCGACGTGTGACAGCGGCAGCGCGCACAGCCAGCGCTCGCGCGGATCGAGGCCCAGCGCGACGGCGGAGCCGAGCGCGCTCCACAGGAAGTTGCCGTAGGTGAGCTCGATCGGTCGCGGCGCGCTGGTGGTGCCGGAGGTGTGGATGATCACAGCGGTGGCCTCGAGCTCGTGCACGGATGCCTCCGGGATGCTCGCCGACGCGGGCTCCTCCCCCAGCGGCTCACTGATGAGCACTGTGCTGCCGGCAGCGATCTGCGCGCGCTCCGGCGCTGACATACGCAGGTCGATCGGCACCGCAACCGCACCGAGCGACAAACAGGCGTGCAATGCACGGGCGAAGTCGAGGCCGGCGGGAAGCGCGATCGCCACGCGCGAGCCCGGGCCGGCTCCACGGGCTGCCAACTCCCCCGCCCCAGTGCGCGCGGCGGCGTGCAGCTGCGCATATGTGCAGCTGTCCTGTGGCGTTTGTAGCGCGATGCCGTCGGGTCGCTGGGAGGCAGCCCGGGCGAGCCATCCGTCGACGACCATGGCTCACAGGCTAGCCTTCCCGCGGTGAGCGTCATCTGGACAGCCGCGCCGGCACCCGCCGGCGGCGAGTACACCGACATCCGCTACGAGAAGTCAGCCGGTGGCGATCAGGGCATCGCCAAGATCACGATCGCGCGCCCGGAGGTGCGCAACGCGTTTCGACCCCGCACGATCATCGAGATATCCCAGGCGCTGGAGGACGCGCGCGAGGACACCGAGATCGGCGTGATCGTCCTCACCGGCGAGGGCCCCGACGCGTTCTGCTCAGGCGGCGACCAGCGCGTGCGCGGCGACTCGGGCTATCTCAACGACGACGAGGCCGGTGATCCGGATCCCACCCGCCCGGGGCGCTTCCACGTCACCGACCTGCACATCCAGATCCGCCGGCTGCCGAAGCCGGTGGTGGCGATGGTGGCGGGCTACGCGATCGGCGGCGGACACGTGCTGCATCTCGTGTGTGATCTGACGATCGCGGCCGACAATGCCCGCTTCGGCCAGGTCGGGCCGAAGGTGGGCTCCTTCGACGGCGGCTTTGGCGCGGGCCTGTTGGCGAACCTGGTCGGGCCGAAGAAGGCCAAGGAGATCTGGTTCTTGTGCCGGCAGTACTCGGCCGAGGAGGCGCGCGAGATGGGCATGGTCAACACGGTCGTGCCGCTCGAGCGCCTGGAGGATGAGACCGTCCAGTGGTGCAGGGAGATGCTCGCCCTCTCCCCCTTCTCGCTGCGGCTGTTGAAGGCGAGCTTCAATGCGGCCGAGGACGGGCTCAGCGGAATTCAGCAGCTGGCACATGACGCCAACCTCCTCTTCTACGGCAGCGAGGAGGCTCAGGAGGGACGGGACGCATACCGCGAGAAGCGAAAGCCCGACTTCTCGCGCTTCCCCAAGCGGGCCTAGATGGTTGATTCCGCGGTCCTGCGATGAGCGCTGTACGCATCTGGGTGATGGCGGCGCGCGTGCGTACGCTGCCTGCGGCGGTGGCGCCGGTGCTCGTCGGCACCTCGCTTGCGCTTGGGGCCGATCACTTCCATCCGCTGGCTTTCGTGGCGGCGCTGCTGGGAGCGGTGTTCATCCAGGTGGGCACCAATCTCTCAAACGACTACTCCGATGCCCGCCGCGGCGCCGACACCGAGGACCGACTCGGACCGGTGCGGGTGACGGCAGGGGGCCTGGTGCCTCCCAGCCAGGTATTGCTGGCAACGTATGTGACGTTCGGGCTTGCGGTGGCGTGCGGCGCCTATCTGGTGGCGGTGGCAGGACCGGAGCTGTTGGCGGTGGGCGCCGCGTCGATCCTCGCGGGCGTGCTCTACACGGGCGGTCCCAGGCCTTACGGCTACGAGGGCCTGGGCGAGCTGTTCGTGTTCCTGTTCTTCGGGATCGTCGCCGTCGCCGGCTCGTACTTCGTGCAGGTCCAGCACCTGCCATGGCAGGCGTTCGTATGCGCCGTTCCGGTGGGACTGTTGGCGAGCGCGATTCTGGTTGTCAACAACGTGCGCGACCTGGAGACCGACCGGCGCGCAGGCAAGCGCACGCTGGCGGTGAGGCTCGGGCGGGAACGCACTCGCGCACTGTATGCGGCGATGGTGGCGGGCGCGTTCATCACGGCACCGCTGCCGTGGGTGCTCGGGTCGATGCAGGCGTGGCTGCTGTTGCCGTGGGCAGCGATCCCTCTCGCTGTGAAGCTCGTGCGGGTCGTGCGTACGCGTACCGACGGCCCTGCCCTGAACGGCGCGCTGGCAAAGACCGGCGCCCTGCAGCTCGTCTTCTGCCTGCTGTTCGCCGCGGGGATCCTGGCGAGCGGCGGCATCGGCACATGAGGCTCGACGCCGAGCGGCGCACGCTGTGCTTGGCGAGGCCGCTGGAGAGCTCATACGGAGCTGTGCACGAGCGCGAGCTGCTAATCGTGACGCTGACCGGCGATGACGGCTCGGTGGGGTACGGCGAAGCGGCGCCGCTCGAGGCCTATGACGGCGTGAGTATCGAGCGCGTGCAGCGGGTATTGGAGAGCTACCGTCCGGTTCTGGCGCGATCCGCGGATATGAACGGTGCGCAGGTGATCGAAGCCTGCAGAGGAGTCGAAGACCTGCCGGCTGCGCTCGCGGCGATCGACCTCGCACTGTGGGATCGCGCCGGGCGCCGGGCGGGCAAGCCCGTGGCAGAGTTGCTGAGCGACGATCCCGTCACGCATGTGCCCGTCAACGCGACTCTGTCCGCGCTTGACCGCGCGGGTGCGGCCGAGCAGGCGGCGGCAGCTGTGCGCGCAGGCTTTGAGTGCCTGAAGCTGAAGGTGGGCGTTGGCGACGATGCCGGGCGCGTGGCGGCAACTCGCGCGGCGGCGGGCCCACGGGTGGCGCTGCGCCTGGATGCCAACGGCGCGTGGAGCGTCGAGCAGGCGGTGGCTGCGATCGACGCGCTCTCGCCGGCGGGGCTCGAGCTGGTGGAGGAGCCAACACATGGGCTGCACGCGATGCGCGAAGTGCGCGAGCAAGTGGCGGTGCGGGTCTCGATCGACGAGACAGCCGGCGAGCACGGCGCGCTGACCGCCGGCGTCGCCGACGCGATCTGCCTGAAGATCTCCAGATGTGGGGGCATCGCCGGCTTGTTGGCAGCAGCGACGCTCGTCCGCGCGACGGGCGCCGAGGTGTACCTGGCCTCGACGCTCGACGGCCCGTTGGGAATCGCCGCCGCGGTCCACGCTGCAGCGGCGCTGGCCTCGCGCGGCCCGGTTGCCCATTGCGGTTTGGCGACGCTGGATATGTTCGAGGGACTCGAGAACCCGTTGCCCGCGGAAGCGGGCGCAATCGCGCTACCCCCCGCCCCCGGCCTCGGGGTCGAGCCTTTCTAGGCTCGGTAAGCACACCTTACGCTTACTCGCTTCGGTCACAATCTCTGGATGAGCCCGCGCCAGCTCCCGCGACGCTCGCGCCTGCTGCCGATGTTGAGCGTATTGGCGGTGCTTGCGGCGGCCGCGGGCGTGGCCCTCGCAGCGAGGCTGAACACCACGTCAGAAGAACCGGGAGTCAGCGCTACACCCGCTCATCTGGGTCACTTGGCGATCGCCCCGCGGCCCCAGATCTTGCCGGGACTCGCGTCCACCGCCGGGCCGATCATCGGGACCAATGACGCCGCGGGCTGGGGACCGGCGCCCGCCCGCACGATCCGGCGTGGACACATCACCTGGGATCGCGTCAACCTGGAAGGCCCCTACAACACGCTGGCGGTCTCGTTGCGCGACGGCTTCAAAGTGCTTGGGATCGTCGGCAACGTCGAAGTGCCGCTCAGTGAGGTGAACCCGAGCCAGTGGGGCGAACATGTTGCCCACCAGCTGGAGGTGAACAGGGGCATCAGCATTGCTGAGGCAGGCAACGAGAACTATCTCAAGGGTGGCGTTGCAAACCCAGTGCAGTATGGGCGCATGTACATGGCTGCAATCGAAGCCATGCAGGCCGCAGGCATCCACACGCGGCTGCTGTTCAACATGACCGGCGACATCCCGTTGGGCACATGGTCTGACCCTGGCAGCTGGTCCGAAGACGACGATGGCGGCGGCTGGCTGCGCGAGGCGACGGCAGCGGTCCCCGGATTGGCGGGTGCGATCCTCGCCAACGGCATCTCCGTCCATCCCTACGGTGCGCTTGGAGAAGACAAGCGCGATGATTGGGGTATCGACTCGGTAGCTGCCGATGAGGCAGTGGCGAACACCGTCCTCGGCGCAATCCCACCGGTGTATGTGACGGAGATCGGCTACTCGCTCAACTACTGCGGCACGAACGTCGGCGCCTGCTCGCGCAGCGAACAGGCGAGCAAGATGCTGGCCGCCTACAGGGTGTTCCTCGCCGACCCGCATGTGGAGGGCATCTGGTGGTACCAGTCGCACGACGACCCGACCGGCCAGTATGGCTTCATGACGAACAAGAGCCGCCCACGCCCAGCATTTCGAGTCCTTGCGGCGATCGGCGAGGCTGTCGGTCAGTAAGCCATTACCCAGAATTATCGCGAGGCCTTCACGGGTCTCGCCCCCATGCCGGCGCGAGTGGCCTAAGCGAGAGCCCGTGCGATCGCGGCGGGGTTCTCCAGTGGTAGGCCGTGACCACCGTCGACGACCAGCAGCTGTGCGGCCGGCAAGCACTCAACCATCCGCTGCCCGATCGAAACGTACTTGGCGTCGCGTTCGCCGGCAATCACCGTCACGGGCATGCGCAGCTCGCGCAGCCTGCCCCACAGAGGCTCCATCACACCGGCGCCGAGCCCGCGCAACATCCCCGCCAGCGCCTCGGGCCGGTTGCGTCGCTGGTCGGCGCGTGCGAGGGCGCCGACCTCCGGCGGGTCCGCGGCGAACAGTGGCTGCGTGCGCCAGCGCTCGATGAAGTCCTCGAATGGGATCCGTTCGAGGTCGCTCGCCAGCGCCTCGTCGGAATCGCGCCGCGCCGCCCGCTCGGCCTCATCCTCGATGCCGGGGTTGCAGGCCACGAGTACGAGACGCTCGATCCGCTCGGGCGCTGCCAGCGCGACGTGCAGTGCCACCCGCCCGCCCAGCGAGTACCCGCACAACGTGAAGCGCTCGGGAGCCGCGAGGAGCACGGCCTGCACGCAGGCGGCGAACGTGATCGGCTGGCGCGCATCGCTTGCGTCGCCGTGCCCGGGCAGGTCGAGTGCGAGCGGGCGATAGCGTTCACGATCGAGCAGCTCGATCACGCCGTCCCAGGCGCGCCGTGTGCCGCTGAACCCATGGAGCAGGACGACGCTGTCTGGCACCCGACCATCGTATGACCCCTTCCACCGACACATACACGCTGCTGAGAGCCTTCGTCGACGAGCTGGCACGTTGCGGCCTGCGCGCCGCGTGCACTTCCCCCGGCTCGCGCAGCACGCCGCTGGTGCTATCGCTCGCACGTGAGCGAAGGTTGCGCTGCTACTCGCACGTGGACGAGCGCTGTGCGGGGTTCTTCGCACTTGGCCTTGCGAAGGCATCGGCGCTGCCGGTGGCCGTCGCTTGCACATCTGGCACGGCCGCCGCCGAGCTACTGCCGGCGGTGATCGAGGCTCACGAGGCGCGCGTGCCGCTATTGGTGCTCACGGCGGATCGTCCTTGGGAGCTGCGCGAGAACGGCGCCGGGCAGGCGATCGACCAGCTGAAGCTGTATGACGGAGCCGCCAAGTGGTTCTTCGAGGTCGGCGTGCACGAGGCGGGCGCCCAGCAGTTGCGCTGGATGCGCACGCTGGCTTGTCGTGCGTACTGGACAGCGCTTGAAGGCCGCCCGGGCGCGGTGCACCTCAACTTCCCGCTACGCGAGCCGCTTGTGATCGATGGCGAGCCACCGGCTGAGGACAGTGGCCGTGCCGACGGCAGGCCGTATGTCGGCCGGGCGCCGAGCCCCAGCGCCGAACTCGCGACAGGTGCGGTCGACTCGCTGCTGAGCGATCTCATACATCACGCGCACCACGGTGTGGTGGTGGCCGGACGCGAGGAGCGCCAGGCGGGTCTGGGCGAGGCCGCGGCGACGTTCGCAGCCACGCTCGGCTGGCCACTGCTGGCGGACCCGCCGTCGGGTGCGCGTCGTGGTAACGCGGCGATCGCGCACTACGACGCGCTGCTGCGCGACGACGCGTTCGTGGCGTCGCTGACCCCCGATTTGATCGTGCGGGTGGGCGATCTGCCGGTGTCAAAGCCGCTGCGCTCGTGGCTTGCGGGACTCACCGGGGTGCGCCAGGTGGCGCTCGATCCGGAGGGTTCATGGCAGGACCCGGCGTCGGTGCTCGCGGACTCGCTGGCACTGGATCCAACCGCCGCATTGAGGCACTTGACTGACACGCACTCGAGCCAGTCGGCGCCGCGTTGGAGTGTCGAGGAGGACTGGCTTGCGAGCTGGCGCAGTGCGGACGAGCGAGCGGCACAGGCGATCCTCGGCGTGCTGGGCGACGAGCAGCTCTGCGAGCCGGCTGTCGCTGCGGAGTTGGGCGTGCTGCTTCCGGCCGAGGCGACGCTGTTTGTTGCTTCCTCGATGCCGGTGCGCGATATCGAGACGTTCTGGCCGGTGCGCGCGGACCCGCCGCGTGTGCTGTGCAACCGTGGAGCCAATGGCATCGACGGCACGGTGTCCTCGGCGTTCGGCGCGGCGGCGTCCGGCGACGGCCCGGTGGTGCTGCTGATCGGTGACGTGGCCCTCGCGTACGACATTGGTGGGCTCCTGGCCTCCAAGCGCCTCGGCTTGAAACTAACGATCGTGCTGATCGACAATGACGGCGGCGGCATCTTCGACTTCCTGCCCGTGGCCGACACGCCGTTGGCACGGGCAGCTGGCGATGACATCTACACGCATCACATCGCTACACCGACAGGCCTGGACTTCTCGCACGCGGCGGCGCTCTACGGGCTCGCACACCAGCGGGTCAACTCGACGTCAGGGCTCAGGGAGGCGCTCGAGCGGGCGCTCTCTGCCGATACTGGCTCGATGATCGTGCAGGTACAAAGCGACCGCGCGCGCAATGTCGAGCTGCATCGCCGCGTGTGGGGCGCGGTCTCCGCGGCGATCTCGGCCAACGCCTGAGCAGCCGCGCGGCTACCCCCACTCGGCGGATTTCACCCCGCGAGCAGCGGCAGCAGCGCCTGCAGCTTGACCTCGGTCTCGGCGAGCTCGCTGGCGGGGTTTGAGTCGCGCACGATGCCGTTGCCGGCGTAGCAGCGCGCGACACCGCCACGCAAGAGCGCACAGCGCAGCGCCACGCAGAATTCGCCGTCGCCGGCGGCGTCGGTCCAGCCGACGGGACCGGAGTACCAGCCACGGTCCAGGCCCTCGAGGGCGGGGATCAGTGGGGCGGCCCGGGAAAGTGGCTCGCCGCCGACTGCCGGCGTGGGATGCATCAGGCCCGCCAGCTCCAGTGCCTCCATCGGCGCGGCAAGCTGCGCGCGGATGGGTGTGGCCAGGTGCTGGATGTTGGCGATCCGTACCAGCTCCGGCTCTGGCGCCGCCGCCACCCAGATCGCGTGTGGGCGCAGTGTGCGCTCGATCCTCCGGGCGACGATGGCGTGCTCCTCGCGGTAGCTCTCGTCTCGCAACAGCTGCTCGCCGAGGTGTGCGTCGACCGCCGGGTCGGCGCTCCGCCGCGTGGAACCGGCTAGCGCAAGCGTGCTCACGCGGTGACCCTCGCGCCGTACCAAAAGCTCTGGGCTTGCGGCAATCAGCGTCGCGTCGCCGCGACCGACGCAGAACACGAAGCACGACGGGAACTCCTCGCGCAGGACCCCGAACACCGCCGCTGGGTCATATTCGCTCGGCGCGTGCACCTGCACTTCGCGCGCGAGCACGATCTTCTGCATTTCTCCCGCGGCGATCAGCTCGACAGCACGCGCGACCGCCGCCTCGAAATGCTCCGGTGGCATTGCGCTGGCCACCTGGAAGCGACCTGTGGGCGCCGGGTCGAGCAGCGGCAGCGCACGTGAGTGCAACTGCGCCACGCGGCGCTCCAGGCGTGCGAGCAGCTCATCGGCGACGTCGTCGGGACGGGCCAACGCGGCGAGCGTCATCCGCACCTGTAGCTCGCCGTGGCGCTCTCGACGCACGATTGCCACCTCGGGGACCGTCAGCGATGCGGGCTCGAACCCATGCCAGTGCGGCGCCGCGCCGCCATCGGGCGCGAACGCGAAGCCGCCCACCGCCACCGGCCCCGCGC
This sequence comes from uncultured Solirubrobacteraceae bacterium, assembly GCA_963752865.1. Taxonomy (GTDB): domain Bacteria; phylum Actinomycetota; class Thermoleophilia; order Solirubrobacterales; family Solirubrobacteraceae; genus Palsa-744. The sequence continues at coordinate 2,173,926 of CAVVZU010000002.1, read as the reverse complement.
CCACGTGCTCGTCTGCGGGGTCGGTAACCGCCGCTGCGGAGAGCGCACGCCAGCTGTCTGCCACCGTGGCGAAGCGCTCAGAGCCGGATGCGTGCAGGCTGCGCACCTCTCCCAGGCCCGCCAGCGCCGCGCGGCCACGATCGGGCTGCTCGAACACGAACCAGCGCTCGCCGGCGCGACGCGACGCGCACACCACCGCTGAGGGGTCCACATCGGGGCCGAGCGCCACGGAGATCGTCGCCAGCACCTCGCCGCCGCTGCGCCGCGAGCGCCTGACCGCCAGCGCCAGGCGGGCGGACAGTCGCTCACGATCCTCTGCAGCTCAGCGCGAACTTATGGCGGCCGTCGTCGCTGCGACTGGCGCGCGCACCCGCGAGCGTGCCTTCGGAGAACTCCTCGCTGGCGCGGGCGCTCACCTTAGGTCTCGCTGCGCCCCCGCGAGATCGCGATCTCGCCCGTGCGCATCATCTCGATCAGACCGAAGGGACGAACCATCGTCTCGAACGCTTCGATCTTCTCCGTGGTGCCCGTCACCTCGATGATGATCGCCCGCTTGGTCACGTCGACGACCTTGCCACGGAAGATCTCAGCGATCTGCATCAGCTCGCCACGCTGGACGCCATCAGCAGTCACCTTGAAGAGGGCTAGCTCGCGCGAGACGGTGTCGGCCGGCTCGAGATCGCGGATCTTCAGCACGTTGATGAGCTTGTGCAGCTGCTTTGTGACCTGGTCGATCGGGTGTAGCGCCCCGTCTACCGTGAGCGTCACCCGCGAGACCTGCTCGTCCTCGGTCGGCCCGACCGTGAGCGTGTCGATGTTGAAGCCGCGCCTGGCGAACAGGCCGGCGATGCGCGTCAGCACGCCTGACTTGTTTTCCACGAGGATCGACAGCACGTGCTTGCGGCCGGTGCGCATGTTCGTGGCCGCGTGCAGCTCCTCGAGGCTGAGCGGCTCCTTTGTTCCTGGCTCACCCATGATCACCATCACCCCACCATCTCGCGTGCGGCCTGCCCGGCGGGAATCATCGGGTAGGTGTTCTCCTCGCGCGTTACGCGCACATCCACGAGCACGGGACCCTCGGTGGCGATCGCGCGCTTCATGTCCTCCACGAGCGTGTGCTTGTCCTCGAATCGCATACCCGTCACCCCATAGGCCTCGGCGAGCTTGACGAAGTCGGGAAACTCCCCCATGTCGACGTGGCTGTATTTGCCGTCCCAGAAGAGCTCCTGCCACTGGCGAACCATTCCCAGATAGCCGTTGTTCATGATGAACACCTTGATGGGGATTTTGTTCTGCGCGCAGGTGGCGAGCTCCTGCGCGTTCATCTGCACCGACCCGTCGCCGGCGATGCAGCACACCAGCTGATCGGGGGCGCCAACGGCTGCGCCCATCGCGGCGGGCAGCCCGAAGCCCATCGTTCCAAGGCCGCCCGAGTTGATCCAGCGTCGCGGCGCCGGGAAGTCGTAGTGCTGTGCCGCCCACATCTGGTGCTGGCCGACGTCGCTCGTGATGATCGCCTCGCCGCCCGTGGCCTCGTGCAGCGCTTTGATCATGAACTGCGGCTTGATCTCCGCATCAGCGGTGTCCTCGTAGGCGAGCGGATACTTCGTTTTCCAGCCCTCGATCCGGCTCCACCAGGCATCGAGCCTTGCTGGGTCAGCGCCGAGCGCGCGGTACTCGATGACGAGCTTGGACAGCACGTGCTTGGCGTCGCCAACGATCGGGATGTGCGCCGGCACGTTCTTTGAGATCTCCGCCGGGTCGACGTCGATGTGGATGAACTTCGCACGCGGCGCGAACTCGGAGAGCTTGCCGGTGATGCGATCGTCGAACCGCGCGCCCACCGCACAGATGAGATCGGCCTCGTCCATTGCGTAGTTGGCTGTGCGCGTGCCGTGCATCCCCAGCATGCCGAGCCACTGGGGGTCCGGTGCCGGAAAAGCGCCGAGCCCCATCAGCGTGCAGGTCACGGGGAAGCGATCGCTGCGAGCGAACTCCCGCAGCTCCTCGGAGGCGTTTGCGTTGACCACACCACCACCCGCGTAGATCACCGGCCGCTGTGCCGCCGCCAGCGCCTTTGCCGCCTGACGGACCTGCTTCTGGTTGCCTTCCACGCGCGGCTGGTAGCCGGGCAGGCGCACGTCGGTGACCGGCTCGTAGTCGATTTCCGCCCGTGAGAGATCCTGTGGGATGTCAACGAGCACGGGGCCCGGTCGTCCGGTACGGGCGATGTGGAACGCCTCGTGGATCGCCCGCGGCAGCTCCTGCGGGTGCTGGATCATGAACGAGTGCTTCACCACCGGCATCGTGATGCCGAGCGTGTCGGCCTCCTGGAAGCCGTCCGTTCCCAGCAGCTCCGTGCGGACCTGGCCGGTGATGAACACCACCGGCACCGAGTCCATCATCGCGTCGCAGATCGGCGTGATCAGGTTCGTTGCACCCGGTCCGCTCGTGGCGAACGCCACGCCCACTTTGCCGGTCGCCTTCGCGTAGCCCTCGGCCGCGTGCCCGCCACCAGCCTCGTGCCTGACGAGGATGTGGCGAATGCCGCCGTTGACGAAGGCGTCATACGTAGGAAGGTTGGCGCCGCCGGGTAGGCCGAAGACGACGTCCACGCCCTCCGCCTTCAAACATTCCATCAACGCATCTACTGCGCGCATTGTCGCCTCCCTTCCTTGTATTTGATTGATAAAGAGGAGCCCAGCTGGCCGGAGTACGACCGACTGCGCCACCCTCTGGGGGAAAAACCCAGTGTACCAGCGGGTTTACACCCGGATTTGGAAGCTCCTGCAAGCGCTGCGCGGGGAGACGACCGTCAGGAGGACCCGATGCCGACGCCGATCGCCAACACGATGGCCCCTCCGACGGTGACTACCAGCAGCGAGGAGCGCATGGATACCTCAAGGAAGCGTTTTCTCACCCAGGCGATCGCGAACAGCTCGAATGCGACTACGCAACCGGCAACGAGCAGGGCTTTGTTGACGTTGGTGATCAGGAACGGCAGCGTGTGGAAGATCCCGCCGAGGGTGGTCATGGCGCCTGTGATCGCCCCTCGCACGATCGCTGAGCCGCGGCCGGTCTGCTCGCCGGTATCTGATAGCGCCTCCGACCAGCCCATGCTCACGCCCGCCCCAAGCGCGACTGAGAAGCCGACCAGCAGAGCCGTATGCGAGTTCGACGCGATCGCGGCGGCGAAGATTGGCGCCAGTGAGGAGACGGTGCCGTCGATCATGCCAACGAGCGCCGGCTGTACGACGCGCAGCACGAAATCGGCCTCGTCCTTGAAGCCCCAGCGATGAATCCACCGGGCAAGCATCGACTCGTGGGCTTCTGGAGCTGGCTTTACCTGGGTGCTCATGGCAGCGACAATGTAGGACAAGAACCGACTTAGGGCGGACTAAATCGGCTTAGGGCAGCCGAATTCGGGCGGTCGCGCCGAACCCACGGAGGCGGCAATAACGCTCCTCGACGCGGCGCCGACGAGGTCTTTCTCAGGACGACGGCGAGGTCGGCACGCGCTCCCACGATTCGGGCGCGACGGCAACCTCGGGGAAGTCGAGCTCGGTGCCACAGCGCATGCAGATGGCGTCGTACATTTTCACGACCTTCCCGCACGTGGGGCACTGGCGGCGCATCTCATCGCGCTCGAAGCGATAAGCGATCGCGGCGAACAGGCCGAAGAACGGGATCGCCCCGGAGATCAGGAACCACAGCAAGAAAGAACTGCCCTTGATCTTGCCAACGATGCCCCCCGCGAGACCGAAGCAGGTGGCGATAACGACGTACGCCATCGCTCGGCCGACGCCCTTACAGCAGGATCCGTAGCGCCCACACCACGGCTACTACCGCGATGACGAGCACGGCGATGCTGAACAGGAAGGAGACGATGTGGATGACCACGCCAAGCAGTAGCCAGGCAGCGACCAAGCACACGAGCGCGGCTAGTGCCGTGCGGGTGAAGGATTTAGACGATGACTCGTTCATCAGAGGATCAAGTCAATGGTAGCGCGGGCTGCAGCCGCTGTGGGCGTATGGCGCCGGACTCTTGGCCGCTCACCGAAGCCGTAGAGCACGGCTGAGTGGTACGGCGCGCGGCCGGACAGGAAGTCCTACCCCTGCCCGGCCGCACCCCGATTGCACCGGCCGAGGGAAGCCGGCACTGTCGATGTGGGAGGAATCGCTATGTACGACCCAGTCGACCGACCTCGCGGGCGGTCCGTGCCCGAGCAAGATCGACGCCGCTGACGCCGGCACGCCGACGTCCCGCACCCTGCCCGACACTGGTGAGCTGATAACGGCGGACACGCGGCCCGTGACCTGGGCCATCCACCGTCTCCTCGGGCAGCAGGATGAACCGCCGAGGAGGTGAAACGCTTTGGTTTGCTGCCGAACGGTTCATGTCGAGCATATTGCCGCGACAGCCCGTTCTTGCCTTTGGCCGGAAGTCCAAAATGTGGTGCGCGGCGGTCTCCTAAGTGATGAACACCGGCCGCCGGTGGCATCCGGCGAGGCCACGAGCACCCCACGCTCGCGCTCTGTGCGGCGCTCAGACGCCCAGCTGCTCGTTGACCAGACGCGCGACCTCGGTGCCGTCGGCGCGGCCTTTGGTCTCGCGCATGACGTGCCCGACGATTGGTCCGATCGCCTTGGCATTGCCTTCCCGCACCCGCTGGGCGGCATCGGCGTTTGCGGCGAGCGCTGCGGCAACGATGCCGGCGAGCTCATCGCCGCCGCCCATTGCTGCAAGACCCTCTGTCTCGACGATCTGCAGCGGGTCGCCGCCGTCGGCTATGAGCTTGTCGAGCACCTGGCGACCGGCGCCAACGCTGATGCTCTTGTTCGCGACCAAGCCGACGAGTGCGACGAGCGCTTGGGGCTGGACGGGCGACGCGGATGGATCGCCACCGTCATCGTCTCCCAGGCGCGCGGTGAGCTCGCCGGCAACCCAATTGGCGAGCGTCTGCGCGGGTGGCGCAGGCGCTCCCTCCCCTCCGGGGACGATGCAGCTCCGGCGGCGAGCGCCGCCTCGAAGTAGTCGCCAAGCTCGGCGCGGAAGGCAAGTATCTGAGCGCTTTCGCCGCTCAATCCAAGCTCACGCTCGAAGCGCTCGGCGCGGTCGGCCGGCAGCTCGACCATATCCGCGCGGGCGGCGTCGATCATTTGCTGGTCGATGGCGACAGGCAGTAGGTCGGGCTCGGGGAAGTAGCGGTAGTCGTGTGCCTCCTCCTTGGAGCGCAGGGAGGTGATGGCACCGGAGCCCGGGTCGAAGTGAAGCGTCTCCTGGATGACCTGTCCGCCGCCTTGCAGGATCTTCTCCTGCCGTGCGATCTCAGCCCTGATCCCCCGCTCGATGAAGCGAAAGGAGTTCATGTTCTTGAGCTCCGTCTTTACACCCAGCTCGCTGGCGCCGACCGGGCGCAGGGAGATGTTGGCGTCGCAGCGCAGCGAGCCCTCCTCCATGTTCACGTCTGAGACCCCCAGCTGGCGCAGAGTGCTGCGCAAAAGCTTCAGCCATTCAGAGGCCTGCTCGGGCGAGCGCACGTCTGGCTCGGTGACGATCTCGGCGAGCGGCGTGCCACCACGGTTGAAGTCGACGATGCTCGCGTCGGAGCCGTGGATGCGTCCGCTGGCACCGACGTGGGTCAGCTTGGCGGCGTCCTCCTCCAGATGCACACGATGGATGCGCACCTCGCCCAGACGGCCGCCCAGACATAGCGGCTCGTCGTACTGGGAGATCTGGTAGCCCTTCGGCAGGTCGGGATAGAAGTAGTTCTTGCGGTGGAAGATCGAGCGCGGCGCGAGCTCAGAGCCGAGCGCCATGCCGATCATCAGCCCAAAGTGCACCGCGCGGGCGTTGGCGACAGGCAGGCTGCCGGGCAGGCCCAGGCAGACGGGGCATGTGCGGGTGTTGGGCGGCTCGCCGAAGGAAAGCGCGCAGCCGCAGAACATCTTCGTGGCGGTCGCCAGCTGCACATGGATCTCCAGGCCGATGACGGGCTCAAGCTTCACGATCGTTTCCCCTTCGGATCTTGGACATGATCCAGATTTGGGGCGAGCGAAGTATCTGCGTTTTCCGCTGGCGGTCGGGCGGGGAGCTTCGCTCCTCCTCCTTATTCGATCCCCATCCATTTCCAAAGAGCGCCCCGAAAGGGTTGGTGTGTTGCTCAGACACGCGCGGATGCTCCATCGAAGCCGATGCTCTGCTCGAGCGCGTGCGCAGCGGCGAGCAGGCGGTTCTCGCTGAAGGCGGGGCCGGCGATCTGCAGGCCCACCGGCAGCCCTTGGCTGAGCCCGCAGGGAATCGAGATCGCGGGGATGCCGGCGAGCGACATGGGCACGGTGCAGACGTCGTTGAGGTACATCGACAGCGGGTCGGCGGTCTTCTCACCCAGCCCGAACGCAACGGTTGGCGCGGTTGGCGTGACGATCAGATCGACCTGCTCGAACGCGGTGCGGAAGTCCGCGGCGATCATCGTGCGCACCCGCTGGGCGCGGCCGTAGTAGGCGTCGTAATAGCCCGAGGAAAGCGCGTAGGTACCGAGCATGATGCGCCGCTTTACCTCCGCGCCGAAGCCGTCGTGGCGGGTGCGGGTGTACATGTCCAGGAGGTCGGTGGCGTCTTCAGCGCGGAGCCCATAGCGCACGCCGTCGAAGCGGGCGAGGTTGGAGGAGGCCTCGGCGGGCGCGATCACGTAGTAGGCGGAAAGCGCGTGCGGCGCGTGCGGAAGGCGCACCTCACTGATCTCCGCGCCGAGCTGCTCCGCTCGCGTGAGCGCCGCGCGGAACGCCTCGAGCACGCCCGCTTCGATGCCCTCCCCCGTGAGCTCCTCAGGGACCCCGAGCCGCACCCCGTCCAACCGCTCGGCGGTCGGCAGCTGGATCTCCTCGGGGAACTGCAGCGAGGTGGCGTCGCACTCGTCGCGTCCAACCATGTGGCGCAGCATCAGCGCCGCGTCGCGCACGTCCCTGGTGAGGGGTCCCGCCTGGTCGAGCGATGATGCGAACGCGATCATCCCGTAGCGGGAGACGGCGCCGTAGGTTGGTTTCAGGCCGACGATCCCGCACAGTGCTGCCGGCTGGCGGATCGAGCCGCCGGTGTCGGTACCGAGCGCCCACGGTGCCAACCCGGCTGCTACCGCTGCTGCGCTACCACCGGATGAGCCGCCGGGGACCCTGGTGCGGTCCCACGGGTTGCGCACCGGCCCGAACCCTGAGTTCTCGTTGGAGGAGCCCATGGCGAACTCGTCCTGGTTGGTCTTCGCCAGCAGGCTCGTGCCCGCGCCAGCCAGGCGTGCGACCGCGCTTGCGGTGTAGGGCGGCAGATAGCCCTCGAGGATCCGCGACCCCGACTGGCTGGGCACGCCCTCGGTGCAGAACAGATCCTTGACCGCCAGCGGCACGCCCGCGAGTGGCCCATCGGTGCCCGCGGACGGGGACGACTGCGACCCGTCATCGGCAACCCAGGTGAAGCAGTTGAGACCATCCTCGCCCGCTGCACGATCGGCTGCCGCGCGAGCACGGTAGGCGTCGAACAGCTCGTTCGCGGACAGCGAGCCGGCAGCGATCGCGTCCGCGGCGGCGGTGGCAGACAGCTCGATGACGTCGCTCATGCCTGGGGGCTGGGAACTAGGAATCCGTCTTCGCTTACGGCGGGGGCCTGCGCGAGCGCGACCTCCCGCGGCAGGCATGGGCGTGGCTCGTCTGGGCGCAGGGCGCCGGTGATCTCGACCACGTGAGATGTCGGCGCGACAGCGTCCAGATCCAGCTCGCCGATTTTCGCCACGTGGTCGAGCACCGCGGAGAGCTCGCGAGCCATCGGCTCGATCTCCTCGTCGCTGAGCGCCAGCCGCGCCAGTCGCGCCACGTGCAGAACTTCGTCGCGTTCGATCACAGTGGCGCCATTCTATGGGCGTGCGCTCAGGCGGGCGTGTCCTCCGCTGGCTCTGGGCCGGGTGCAGCTGCTGGCGGTGGTACCGGCACCGTGGACGTCTCGGCTGTGGCGGCGCCCGCACCTGTCGAGCTCGAGCCCGCTACGGCGGCGCTCAGGCCACCGAACGCATCGCTGGCCTGCTCGCGGACATCAGCGAGCGAGGTGCCTTCGTCCTGCATGCCCAGATAGCCACCGTAGGTGAGGCCGAGCGCCGCGATCAACCCCAGCCAGATGCCGATCTTGATCCCAACCGAAGCGGAGTAGTGAACGCCGCTGATCGTGCCGCTGGTCCCGGCGCTGGGATGGTCGAGGATCCGATACACGATCAGGATCGAGGACAGCGCTCCAAGCCCAGCCACGAGCAGGCCCCGCTGAACGGTGCTGTTGAGCTCGAGGACACCCGCGGAGATTGCCACCGCGGCGAGCGCAACGATGATCGTGATGATCCAGATCCAGCGGCTGTTGGTGAATGTGTGCCAACCGTTGGCGCTGACGCTGTAGTTGAAGCCACCCCACCGACGAGCTGGAGCTGGCGCCGTACCACTTGAAGAAGAAAAGAAATATGAAAAAAGCGACGGCGCCAGCGCCGATGATGCGGTCAGAACGACGCAGACGACTGATGTCGAAGCTCATTGTGAGTAATCCCCCCGTAAGTCGTGATGAATACGACCAAACCGCCCCAGCCTCAACAACCGGAGCTTGCGTCCTTCATTACAAGGTTCCTCACCAACACGGTCAATCCTGCACGGAAATCCTGCTGGTAGCGGCAGCCCAATTGGAGCTGCGTCAACGCGACCGGTGGAGAGTTACTGAACCTACCTCTACGGGCGCGGGCGCGGCGCTGGCTGCGCCGGTTTGTAGAGCGAAGGCCGTTCGTCGCGTAGCGTGAGCCAAGCGCCGACGAGGACGAGGATCGCGCCGGCGAACGCGAGCCATGCGCCGTAGCAAACCTCGGTGGCGTGGTCGGGCCGCTCGAGCGCCCTGACGAGCGTGGCGATCACGGCGATCAGACCAAGCAGCACGCACCACACCGCTGTGGATACAGGTAGTGCGGTGGTGCGCTCAGTGAGCGCGCTGATGACGGTCGCAAGCGCCGCGCAGATCGCCGCCAGCTCGAGTGCGGCCGCAGGACCGAACGTGTTCCACGCATTCAGGTATCCGGCGGGACCGTAGTAGGAGCGGACGAACAGCGAGACGATCAGACAGATCGCACCCGTGAGCACAGTCAGCTCCCCCATACGCAGTTGCCTGAAGCTCATCGTCGTACCCCGTGCGCGCGCCCGGGAGCGTCGGTGGATTGAATGTCGTCTCGAATGGCTCTCATGTGAGCTCCTCACCCATTTCAGAGAGCATGGTCTCGAGCTCCGCCTGGTAACGAGCGGCCTGCAGCGTGTTACGCAGCAGCATCGCAATGGTCATCGGGCCGACGCCGCCTGGCACTGGCGTGATCGCGGAGGCGACCTCGGCGGCGGCGACGAAGTCCACGTCGCCGACGAGACCGCTCTTGTTGCCGGCCTCCTCTGGCGTGAGGCGATTCATACCGACGTCGATCACGACGGCACCCGTTTTCACGAAATCACCCTTCACCAGGCGCGCCCGCCCGACGGCCACGATCAGCACCTCCGCACGCGAGCACACCTCGCGTAGGTCACGTGTGCGCGAATGGCAGACGGTCACGGTGGCGTTCTCGGCGAGCAGCAGCTGGGCCATCGGCTTACCGAACAGGTTCGAGCGCCCGACCACAACAGCTTCGGCGCCTCCAAGCTCGACGCCTGTGTCGGCGAGCATCTCCATCACCCCAGCGGGCGTGCACGGTCGCAGCCCCGGGCGCCCGAGCGACAGCAGCCCGGCGTTGACCGGGGTGAGGCCGTCGACGTCCTTGTCCGGGCTGATCATCCCGGTGAGCGTTGGTCCGTCGAGATGCTCTGGCACGGGTAGCTGCAGCAGAATGCCGCTGACGGAGCGATCGCCGTTGAGTCGTTCGAGCTCTTCGGCCACCTCCTCGAAGGACGCGTCGGCGCTCAGCCGCCGATCAAACGGAACCATCCCGACCTCCGTGCACGCGCGCTGCTTGCCGCCCACGTACACGGCCGACGCGGGGTCATCACCGACGAGCACGGTCGCCAGTCCGGGTGCCCGATCGAACGTGGCGGTGAAGCTCTCAACCTCACGGGCAACGCCTGCGCGCACGCGCGCAGCGATCGCTTTGCCGTCGATGATCGTTGCGCTCATGAGCAGATGCTATGCGTTGGAGCGGGAAGAGCGCAGTTCTTCAACGTCTGCTGACGGGAGCGTACTCGGCCATGAGCTTGCGCTCGGAGCCATCGTCGGCGAAGCGGACGACGATCACGCCACCCGGCTCGACACCTGTGATGACGCCATCGCCGAAGGCGGCATGGACGACGTCCTCGCCGAGGCGGAACTGGACGCCAGCCGCTTGTGGCTCGCGAGCGCGGGTCGCAGCCGCGCCCCGCTCGGGCGTCCCCCGCTCATACCAGCCGCGCGTGCTCGAGCCGCGAGCGCCCCCGCCGCCAACGCCCGTGTAGCCACCGGACACGGCACCTGCACGGAAGACCGCCTGTCGCGGCTCCTCGAGCAGATCAGCTGGGATCTCGTCGAGAAAGCGGCTACGCAAGCCGAACGTCTGCGCACCGAACACCGCGCGCCGGCGCGCGTAGGTGAGATACAGCTGACGCATCGCACGGGTGATGCCTACGTAGAACAGCCGGCGCTCCTCCTCCAGGCTGCCCTCGTCGATCGCGCGCGAGTGCGGGAAGACGCCGTCCTCGCAGCCGGCGATGAACACGATCGGGTACTCGAGCCCCTTGGCGTTGTGGAGCGTCATCAGCGTCACGAGACCCTGATCGTCGCTGCGAGTGTCGGCGTCGGCCACGAGCGCGATCTGCTGCAGGAAGACATCGAGCGTGTCTTCATCCTCGGGAGCGCTGCGCGTCGAACTCGCGCCCGACCTCCACGAGCTGCTCGAGGTTCTCGATCCGTCCCTGTGCCTCGATCGTCCGCTCCGCTTCGAGCGCCTCGATATAGCCGGTCTGCGAGAGCATCGCCTCGAGCAGATCCCCAACGGGAACGCCGCGCTGCGCCGTCGCCTTGCGAATCGTCGGGCTGCTCAACCCGGGAGCCACCGCGATCGTCGTCACCCATGCCTGCCATCACGCGAAGATCGTCCATCGTGTCCATGAACCGCCGCAGCGCCTTGATCGCCGCGGCGCCCAGCCCGGGGACCTGGTCAGGCTTGGCCGCCGCCTCCCATACGGAGATGTCGAGTGCCGCCGCGTGCGCGTCCACGCGCTGCACCGACGTCTGGCCGATGCCGCGCCGCGGCGAGTTGACCACGCGCGTGAAGCTAACTCGGTCAAACGGATTTGCAAGCAGCGACAGGTACGCGACCGCGTCCTTGATCTCCGCGCGTTCGTAGAACTTCGTGCCGCCGATCACCTGGTAGCCGATCTCGCGGCGAACGAGCGTGTCCTCGATCACCCGCGACATCGCGTTCGTGCGATACAGCACCGCGATCTCCGCACGCGAGGCGCCCTCGTCGACCAGGCGCTCGATCTCGCCAACGACGAACCGCGCCTCCGCATGCTCGTCCTCCAGGTCGCGCAGCTGGATCTGATCGCCCTGGCCGAGTTCGCTCCACAGTCGCTTGGCGATGCCGCCGCGGTTGTTTGCGATCACCGCGTTGGCTGCCGAGAGGATCGTCTCGGTCGAGCGGTAGTTCTGCTCGAGCTTGATCACCCGCGCGTCGGGGAAGTCTTCCTGGAAATCCAGGATGTTCCTAATGTCAGCCCCACGGAAGCTGTACACCGACTGCGAGTCATCGCCGACCACCGCCAGGTTGCGATGCCCCACCGGCCCCGCGTACGTGGGCCTGTCTCCCGGCTGCGCCTCACCGCGGGCCGGTGGCCGCCCGCCGCCGACGAGTAGCTGCAGCAGCCGGTACTGGGCGTGGTTGGTGTCCTGGTACTCATCGACGAGCACGTGACGGAACGTGCTCATGTAGCGATCGCGGACCTCCTCGAACAGCTCCAGCAGGTTGACCGTGCGGAACAGCAGGTCGTCGAAGTCCATCGCGTTCATGCGATGCAGGTCGCGCTCGTAGATGTCGTACACGTCCGCGACCATCTCCTCGAACTGAGAGCCCACCGTCTGGCGATAGGAGCCGGCGTCGATCAGCTTGTTCTTGGCGGCGGAGATCTGGTTGTGGAGCGCCGACGGGCGTGAAGCGCTTGGGATCCACGCCCACCGCGTCGGCGGAGCGCTTGGTCAGCCGCCGCGCGTCCGCCTGGTCATAGATCGTGAACTGGCGCGTGTAGCCGAGGCGATCGGCCTCCGCGCGCAGGATCCGCGCGCACGCCGCGTGGAACGTCAGCAGCCACATGCCACGCGTGCCGCGGCCGAGCAGCCGCTCGACGCGCTCGCGCATCTCGCTGGCCGCCTTGTTCGTGAACGTGATCGCGAGGATCTCCCCCGCCTGCGCCTGGTCGGTGTAGATCAGGAACGCGATCCTGTGCGTCAGCACGCGCGTCTTGCCGCTACCCGCGCCCGCGAGGATCAGCAGCGGCCCCTCGCCATGTGTCACAGCCTCCCGCTGGGGCTCGTTCAGGCCCTCCAGCAGCTCCTGGAGGTGCGCGGCATGAGGGTTCTCAGGCATCCAACCCCAGCATAGATGCGCACTCGGGCGACTGATGTGACCGGCGGATCGTCGTTCCTGACAAGGACGCAGTGAGCGTGGCGTGCTTTGCACGCGAGCGATCGAGGACGCCGCCAGGGGCGACGAGGCGTCGGTCAGCCTCCAGCCGGGTTGGGCCCTCGGACCGTGCGTAGCGGCCTGACCTCAGCCGGCTCCGCGTCCGCGTCTGTGTCGGACAGCTCAGCGATCAGCCGTTCCAGCGTGACGATGCGCCCGGAGAGTGCCTGGATGGCCTCTGCGATCGGGTCCGGCAGGTGGATCCAGTCGGCGTCAGGACCCTCGACCCGGCGTCCGTCGACACGCACGGGATGGCCGGGGTTGCCGACCACCGTCGAGTTGGCCGGCACATCGGTGATGACCACGCTGTTGGCGCCGATCTTCGCGCCGTGGCCGATCGTGATCGGCCCCAACAGCTTTGCGCCCGAGCCGATCGTCACGTTGTCCTGGACCGTCGGATGGCGCTTGCCGGTGGCAAAGCCCGTGCCGCCGAGCGTGACACCCTGGTAGAGGGTCACGTCGTCGCCGATGTCAGCCGTCTCGCCGATCACCACACCGATGCCGTGGTCGATGAACAGCCCTCGGCCGATGGTCGCGGCCGGGTGGATCTCGATGCCGGTCAGCGCCCGCGTGAACATGGAGATCAGCCGCGGCAGTAACGGCACACCAGCAAGCTGCAGCGCGTGCGCGACGCGGTAGGCGAGCAGCGCATGAATGCCCGGCCAGGTGGCGAGGATCTCCACCGGCGATACACCCCGGGCCGCCGGGTCGCGATCGCGAGCCGCGAGCACGTCGCGGCGCACCTCCTTGACGACCCGCGCGACCTTGCCGAAACCGGCCATGACAACAGCGTAGCGGCGAATTCGCGAATGTTGACCGTGCAACCGAATGCCTGCCAACCAGCTACCCATCCAGCGCCCCGGAGGGGTGCCCCCAAAAAGACGATCTTCGACAACTACGCGTCTGACGGTGCACGGTGGCTGGCCGCGTGCTGTGGTGGCACGTGGACAGACTCCGGGTGCCGTCAGGGGGCGAAGAAAGCTTGCGAGACGTAGCGCTCGCCGGAGTCAGGCATCATCGCGACGATCCTCTGCCCCTTGGACTCCGGGCGTTGTGCGATCTGAAGCGCCGCCCAAAGTGCCGCACCACAGGAGATGCCCGCGAGCAAGCCCATGCGTTTGGCGCAACTCCAGGCGGTCTCGATGGCGTCGTCGTCGCTGACTGGGATGACCTCGTCGATCAGCTCCCTGTTGAGCACTGGCGGCACGAACCCTGCGCCGATGCCCTGAATGCGGTGCGGGCCGGGCTTGCCTCCCGAGAGGACCGCCGAGCCGCGCGGCTCGACCGCCACCACCTTCACCTTAGGGTTGGTGTGCTCCCTCAGATACTCGCCCACGCCGGTGAGCGTGCCCCCCGTCCCCACCCCCGCCACGAACACGTCCACGCGACCGTCGAGCGCACGCTCGATCTCCGGGCCGGTGGTGCGCCGGTGGACCTCCGGGTTCGCGGGGTTCGAGAACTGATCCGGCAGGAACACGTCGTCGTCGCGTGCCATCGCACGGGCGGCTGCCACCGCCTCGCCCATCCCGCCGAGCGACTCGGTTATGTCAACCCGTGCCCCATAAAGACGCAGAAGGCTCTCGCGCTCGCGGCTCATCCCCTGCGGCAACGTCAACACCAGGTCATAGCCCTTCGCCGCACATACGAACGCCAGCGCGATGCCCGTGTTGCCAGAGGTCGCCTCCACGACCGTCGAGCGCCCCGGCTCGATCCTGCCTTCCGCCTCCGCCGCCTCGATCATCGCTACGCCGATGCGGTCCTTGACGCTCCCGCCCGGGTTGAACGCCTCGAGCTTCGCGAACAACTCGACGCCGTTCTCCTGTGCCACCGTCCCCTCGAGCATGCGCGGTAGACCAACCAGAGGCGTCTCACCAACGAGCTCTGCAATGTTGATCGGGATTGGGGACATACCCCCGACAATAGTGGGGGACGGGCCAGTATGCTCGGTGACTTGAGCCTTGCACACTTCTCTTTATGCAGAGATCAGTGTTCGGCTTCCGCCGGTTCGCTCGCTCGCTGAGGCATGTCATTCCCGTACGCGATCGACCTCGAGAAGCGCCGCTCGCTGCGTGCGATCTTCGTCGTGGCGCTCTCCTTGTACCGACGCTACCCGTTGCTGTTCGTGTTGCTGGCGCTTCCAGTCGTGGCCTCTTATGGCTTGGGCCTGCTCGCCATCACGGGCTATGGCCCTTTGGTATCCCCGGGGGCGCCACAGCCAGAGCCTCTTCTGGCTGAACATCCTGCTGCGCGCAGCGCTTGTCAGTCCATTGATCTCAGCGCTGCACGTCTACGCCGTGCAAACCGCAGGTGAGGGACAGCCGCCCCAGATGCGTCTCGTCGCGCTGCGAGGCATTGCCGTACTTCCGGTCGTGGGCGCCACCGCGCTCCTGACAGGCATCGGGACGACGATCGGCCTCTTCGCGTTCGTGGTGCCTGGATTTTTGCTCGTCGCTCGCTGGGCGGTAGCGGCGCAAGCCGCCGCTGTCGAGCGCGAAGGGCCGCTCGCGGCAAGCCCCACAGTCGCAAGCCGCGCCCCGTGCATACGGGATCAAACCCCTAGCAAAGCTAGATGTGGTACATGCTCGCGCCCGCGTCGCGCATCTCGCGCTCGAGCACGTCTGCGATCGTCGTCCGCGCCAGCACCTTGCGCGCCGCCTCGGCGGCGTCCTCGAACACACCCTCCGAGTCGCGGCCGACGGGGCCGTCGAGCAGCTCCACCACCTCGAGCACCGTGATCGTGGAAGGCTCCCGGGCGAAGCGATAGCCGCCCTTCACACCGCGCTGCGAGCTGACGATCCCACCGCGCCGGAGAACCGCGAACAACTGCTCGAGGAACTGAACCGGCACGTCACGCTTGCGTGCGAGCTCGCCGATCGGCACCGGCTGCTCACCATTGCTGCGCGCGAGCTCCGCCAGGGCGAGCACCGCGTATGGAGACTTGCTCGTGATCGAGATCACAGAGCGATGCTACGCAATCGGCACGTCAGAGCCAGTCGCACTCGATGGCAATCGACAACCACATGTGCGCGATCGAAGGCGCCCAACCTGCCGTAAACGTCTGTCTGGATCTCGGACACGTACGCATCAGGTGCGTAGTTGCAGTGTCAAACAAGCCACGGGAGCATGCGGTGCTCTGTATATTCGCCGCCTCTTCGTGCAACAGCACGTTCCCAGAGCACAACCCCGGTAGATCGACATCCGCGAGCCAATCACCAAAACGTCGTCTCTTCTCACCCTGCTCGTGATCCTGATCGCGCTCTGCGGTGTGTCGGTGTCGTCGGCCTCCGCGGTCGTCTACACGAGCCCGGGTCCGATGCCACCCAAGCAGCCCGCGTGCACACCCAGCGGATATGGCTACGAAGCGAGCCCCTGTGCGGCGACGACCACGATGTGCAGCCACATCGTCGCGCCGGCGTTTGCCGAAAACGGTCAGATCGTGATTGCGCGGACCGACCCCGGTACGCCCTGCAACGCCTGGTTCTACAACGTGATTCCGGGCGAACAGCTCTCGCCGTGCTACCTGCCCGCCGAATCCTCCGGTTACATCGAAGAAACCGGGGGCGTTTACCTGAGCGAATGCAAGTTCCGGGTCAACACCTCCACGGCGACCATCTGGCACGAGAAGCCCGGCACCAAAGAATGGGAAATCACCAGCGGGCCCGGCTGGACGAAGGTCGGGATCGATCTGATCTGCGGCTACGGGTGCGAAGCCTACGAAAGCGAGGACGAAGCCTGGATGGCTGTCAAGCCACCGGCGCTGCCCGCTGAAGAACCAAAAAAAGAACCGATCAGCCATGGCTCGCCGAAGCTGAGCCTCAGCTACGGGACGACCCCCGAACGCGTGCTCGTCCCCCAGAACGCCAAGGGCGCAGAACCGCAGAGCGTCAAGTTCACCGTCACGGCCACGAACAACGGCTCGGAGGCCGTCCGGAACCTCACCTTCGAAGATCCGCTGAAGATCACGCCGGTCGGCCACCTTCCGCACGCGACCGACGTCTCGGGCTGCGCCTGGGCGCAGGGGACGCCGTTCGGGATGCCTCTCACGAGCGAAGCGATGGGAGCCGCGCCGACCTCGCCGCCGTGTCCGCTGTCGGAGACCAACGGCCCGGGCGGCGCAACTGCGCCTTCACCGCTCGACGTCGGCACCCTTCAGCCGGGCGCATCGGCGAGCGCCAGCTACACGCTCAACGTCGCCGGCGACGGCGACTACACCCTTTATACGACGGTCTCCGGCACGCGCGAATCCGAAAACACGGCGGGCGAAACGATCCAGAGCCCTGTCAACGTGGTCGGCAGCTACGAGTTCAAGCCGGAAACCCAACTGCTGATGTTCTCCGCGACGCTCGGCGCGAAGGTCAAGAGCCAGAACTTCCCGGGCCTGATCCAAGCCGGCACGCACTTCCTGATCGACGTCCATCTGGAAAACCGCTCCGACTACCAGCAGCTTCAGGTCGACCCGATCGAACCGGAACTGCTCGGCAACGCCACCGACGGCGAGCTGGTCCCGGCCAACACCTCCACCGCGATCAAGCCCTCGGGCTCGCTCGCACAGGTGTCGGACTCGCCCGTGCTGAAACTCGAACCCGGCGAAAAGCGCAACTACGAGGTGATCGTCGGAACAACCGCGAGCGACCCGTTCGCGGCACAGGGGAAACCCTCGGGAGGAACCAGGGCGACGGTCAAGTTCAACCCGCCGGACATCGCGACCGTCGACGAAGACAAGCCGACGGACGCCGAAGAAGACCAGGTCGTAATGGAGCCTGGCTCGCAGGAATTCAACGTCGGCGTCGACGACAGCGCCCCCGAACCACCGCCGTTCACCTACAAAGAAGCCGCCTGGGCCGTCGGCAAAGGCGTCGTCTACGGCCTGTGGGGGGCCACCTATGGATTCGTCCACGGGATCTTCGACCTCGCGAACCTCGGCGCCAAAGGCGTCTACAACGTCGCCACCGGCACACTCAACGAGCTCGACTACCTGGTCGAACTGTGGACCGCCACCGCGGAAGAACCAGGAGCGCACGCGGCGCTCGTCCAGGCCGCCATGGCCAAGGTCGAAGAAGCGTATACCGAAGCTCCGTACCTACTCGAAGAAAAGCGCGAAACGCTCGAAAAAACGGTGAGCGCAGCGATCGACGCGTACTTCACGAAGATCGCCAACGCCTGGATCGCGGGCGACTGGCGCGAAGCGCTCACCGACGTCACAGAAACCGGCACCAACGTGGTCGCCACCGCGGTCGGCCCGGCGGCCGCGAAAGTCGCGGCGGGCACGCTCGCGCGCCTCGCGCCGGTCGAGGCGGCCTGGAGCGCGAAGGTGGCAGGCGCGTACGAGAAGGCGGGCGCCGCCCTGGACGCCGTCAGCGCCTCCATCGAGCGCGCGAAGATAGCCGCGAAGGCGCTCGCCGAGGTCGTGCCGGGGTACCGCTTCACGATCGCCGAGATGACGAAATTCTTCGGCGTGAGCGCCAAGGAGGCCGACTGGATCAGCGCCTTCACGAAAGCAAAAAAGGTCTCGCTCGTGTTCCGCTCGCGCGCCGAGGAGTCACTCGCATGGCTCGACAAAGGCGCGATGCTGAAGCCCTACTGGGTCAAAGCGAAGACCGTGAGCTGGGTCGACGTCCAGTACCTCGGCTACAAGGCCGAGGACGTCGGGCGCGTGATCATGCGTAAGCCACCGTCGCTCGAGGTCCTCGAAGCAGAGCTCGAGGCGGCGAAACTCGAGAGCGGTACCCCCGAGTACCAGACGGTGATCGAACGCTGGCAGACACGCGAGAAGAACTACGCCCATGAAATCGAAGAGATGGAGCAATGGAACAAGCAGGGAGACGTGAAGGGAAAGTGGCCGTGGCAGGAGAACGGCGTCGACCCGAACGTCCAGGCCGACCAGCAACTGGACTACAAATTCCGTCTCCAACCGGATCCCGGTAGCCCCGGTAGCCAGATTCCCGAGATCTTCAACCCGAAGACGAAAGAATGGGGTTCGATCACGGGCGACATCGACCTGATCGCGATCACGAAGGCGGACGGCTCAGCTCTCACCGACGCCGAACACGTGAAGATCCTCAAGGAACTCGCCAAGGGTCCGCTCGGCACCCAGCACCCGGAGTCGCTCACCTGGACCAAAGACGGCCAGTTCTGGTTCAAAGCGAAGGCAAGCTATTTGAAAGACGAGGCGCTCGTGCAGGCCGGACCGGATGGGGTGCTTCGCGCGGTCAAGTTCAACGAGGCGCTCAGCGACCCGACCAGCTGGACGAAGCTCGACTACCGCATCTTCTGGGAAGGCGGCTATGAGGCCGGCCTGGGCCAGGTACTCACGCCGCTGGCATTCGCGGGGGCCGGCGCGAACGCGCTGAGCAGCGGAGAATGATGGCGGCGGCGGTCGCCCCCACCCGGGAAGAGCTGCAATGGTGACGGCCATGAGCACCGCTCAGGACGAGCTACATCGTCGCGTCGGCGTCGAGCTGCGCGAGGCATTTGGCGAGCTGGTCCAGGAGGCCCCGCACGAGCCCGCGTACTTCGTGGCGCTGGGACGCATCGGCGTGCGCGTTGAGGTCGAGGCGGCTGGGAATGACAACGCGCTGATCGAGACCTACTCGTGGATCGCCCAGAAGCTGACCGTCGATGACCGCATCGCCGCGTTCCTCGTGCACCGCAATGCGGGGATGCGCTTCTCCGCGCTCTGCGTCGACGGTGAGGGCGCGATCATCCTGCGTCAGGCGCTGTTCCCCGAGCAGCTGAGCAAGACCGTGCTCGTACGGCTGCTCGAGCTGATGAGCGCGACCGCCGACACGATCGACCAGGAACTGCGGGAGCAGTTCGCGTGATGCCCCCACGTCCAGCCATCCCGTTGCGGGCGACTCGCGCGTTGGCGATCCTGGCTGTGAGCGCGCTGATGATCCTGATGCTCGCACCGGGCGCGCGTGCGAGCTTTGACTCGATCCCCGCCGAATCGCTCGTCACCAACGGGCCCGTCGAAGCGATGGCCGTCTCCGGCGAAACGCTCTATCTCGGCGGCTCGTTCTCGCTGATCGGCCCGCGTACCGGGCTCGGCGTCCCGTTCAGCTCCGACCTCTCCACGCGCAATCAGGCCGCTCCCCGGGTGAGCGGCCTCAACGGCGTCATCTACACCGCGGTCTCCGATGGGGCGGGTGGCTGGTACATCGGCGGGAAGTTCACGAACGTCGGCGGTCTCGCACGCAGCGACCTCGTGCATATCCTCGCGAACAACACGGTCGACGCCAACTTCAGGCCAGAACCGAACGGCGCCGTGCGCGAGCTCGCGCTGTCGGGCTCGACGCTGTACGTCGGCGGCCAGTTCGAGAAGATCGGCGGGCAGACCCGCGACGAGCTCGCCGCCCTGGAAACCGCGACCGGCGCCGCAACCTCCTTCAACCCGCTCCCCGAGGCAGACGCTGAATATGAAGGCGAATACCTGTGCGGCCTGGCGGTCGACGGCCCCTACATCTTCGTCTGCGGCGACTTCACAGAAATTGGCGGGCAGAAACGGGAGGGCCTCGCCCTGCTGAACGCCTCAGACGGGAGCGCAACCGCATGGAACCCAGAAAACAGGGACAGGCCCGAATCGATGTACCTCGCGCCCGATGGGGTGCTCTACGTCGGGATCTTCGGCGAATTCCTGATCGAACCGACAAAAGAAAACAAGTTCCACGAACAGAAGCGCATCTATCACGACAGTGTCGCAGCGCTGAAGCTCGCCCCCGAAGTGACCGCCCAGCCGGAAGTCCTCGTCTTCAATCCCAGCTTCGGCACTCCCGGGTTCTTCTACGAAGCACCGGTCACCTCGTTCCTGCAAATCGGGAGCACGCTCTACATCGGCGGACGATTCACGAGCACCCAGGAATACGGTGAAAATGAAAAAGGGGAAGACACCTTCAGCGAAGAAGGACACGACAGGGTCGTGGCCTACGACCCGGCCGACAACTACGCGCTCGTGCCGTTCGAACCGTCCCCCAACGGCGAAGTCACAGCGCTCGCCGCCGTCGGAGAGCATCTGTACCTGGCCGGCAACTTCAGCGAGGTCGGGGGCGCTGCGCATCAGGGCGTGGCCGAGGTGAGCGCGAGCACCGCCGCGGTGGAAAGCTCCAACCCGGAAATCGACGGACGCGTCGACGCGCTGGCGGCCACGGAATCCGCGGTCTACGTGGGCGGCTCGATCACGACCGTCGGCGGCGCCGCCCGCGAGCATCTCGCGGCGATCGACACCGCCACGGGAAGCTCTGGAGGAAGCCGACCCCTCCGTGGACGGCACGGTTCGCGCGCTCGCGGTCGACGGCTCCACGCTGTACGTCGGCGGCAGCTTCCGCAACGCGACCGGAGCGCTCAGCGGCGAAGAATCCAAGAGCCGGCCACATCTTGCCGCCTTCGAAACCGGAACCGGTGCGCTCACATCCTTCGATCCCGAACCGAACAACACGGTCAACGCGCTGGCGCTCTCCGGCGACACCCTCTTTGCCGGCGGCTCCTTCGGCGAACTGGGGACGAGCAAACACGGCACGCTCGCCGCCTTCTCCACGACCGACGGATCGACCGAAGCGTTCAACCCGGAACCGAACGGAGAAGTCGACGCGCTCGCGGTCAGCTCCGGGCGGCTGTACGCGGCGGGATCCTTCTCGAAACTGGCAGGCCTCAGCGGGACGCCCGAAGCAGACGACCTCGCCGCGTTCGACCTGCCCGGTGAGACATTCGACGCGAGCTTCGCCCCACCGGGCTTCGACGGCAGCCTCTACTCGCTCGCCGCGAACGGCTCCTCGGTCTACGTCGGCGGCGACTTCAACAACGTCGGAGAAACCTATGAGCCGCGCCTGGCCGCGCTGAGAGCTGCCGACGGCACGCTCGAGACGGAATGGAATCCCGAAGCGAGCAACGACGTCAGCTCGTTGCTGCTCGACAACTCCACCCTGTATGCGGGGGGCGACTTCGGCGACGCCGGCGGCCAGCCCCGACCCAGCGTGGCCGGCTTGAGCACCGAAAGCGGCGCGGCGACGCCCTTCGACCCCGAGCCGGAAGGCGAAGTGCGCGCGCTCGCACTCGGCCCAGACGACCTCTACATCGGCGGCACCTTCACCGAAGTCGCCGGTCGCGACCAGTCCTACTTCGCCACCTTCGCCTCCGGCTCGCTCGCCGAAGAAGAAGCGCGCGGGGGCAAAGGCCCCGGCGGCAGCGAAACGGGCGAAACGGGTACCGAAGGCTCGAGCGTGGGCTCGACCGCGCTCGTGAGCACGCCCTCGACGTTCATCACCGCCGGCCCCAGCTACTACACGAGCTCCCAGCAGGAGACATTTGCCTTCGCAAGCGACGTCCCCACCGCGAGCTTTCGCTGCAGCATGGACGGTGGCGCGCCCTTCGCCTGCAGCTCTCCCTATACAACGGGCACGCTCGCGCTCGGCGCCCATCGCTTCGTCGTGCAGGCGGTGGAACCATCGGGGACGGTGGATCTCGCGGGCGCCTCCGACGCGTTCGTCGTGGTCGAACCATCCGCTCTCGCCGCTGGGCCCGGCGCGACCGTGGAACCCGCCCCGGTCCTCTCCCATGTGAAGCTGCCCACGCGAATCGCAGCGAAGAAGCACAACAAGCTCGCGCGGACGACCCTGAGCTTCTCCTCGAGCGAGGCCACGAAGGTCACGATCACGCTGCGGCGCATCGTGCGCATCGCCTGTCCTGCGCACTCACGCCATCGGCGCTGCACGGCGACGCACGCGGCGGGGGCGATCACGATCGCCGCACACACCGGATCCAACCGCGTGCAATTCTCCGCCAGCGTCCGCGGCAAGCCGCTTCGCCCCGGCCGCTACGCTGCCACGATCGTGGCCCGCAACGCAGCCGCGCTCTCCTCCAAGCCCGTCACCATCACCTTCCAGCTCGCGTAGGGTCTCAGAGCCAGCCGCGCTCGGTGGCGATCAACACCGCCTGCGCGCGATCGACGGCGCCCAGCTTGCCGTAGATGTTGTGCAGGTGGGTGCGCACGGTGCTCGTGGACAGCGTCAGCTCGTGGGCGATCTGCTTGTACACCTTGCCCTCGGCGAGGCGCTGCAGGACCCCGAGCTCGCGCCCTGACAGCGGACACGGGTCGACGTGACGCTGGCGCTGGCTCGGCGGGCTCGGCAGTTCATACATCACGCGCCTGAGCTCCTCCGGCCCGAGGCCGATGCTGCGCGCGGTGTGGAGCATCTCCGACGGGGACACGCGACCACCCTGCTCGTAGTGAGCGAGCATGTCGGCGAGACGGATGAACGCGGCCTCACCCTCAGCGTCGGGGTTGTGGTGGCGCTCGATCGGTGTGGCAAGCGTGCCCGGCAGGCCCCAGCGGCGGATCAGCACTCCACCTACCAGCGCGTGGTCGACCCCCAGCTCGCGGCGCTCCTGATGCAGGCGCTCCTCCGGAGTCCTCGCCCCGCGGTGAACCTGCGAGGGATAACCCGGATAGGCGTGCAGCAGCACCAGCTTGCCTACGTCATGCAAGAGGCTCGTGACGGTGAGACGATCGCGGTTCTCATAGCCGACCTCCGTGGCGATACGGTCGGCGGCGTGCTGCGTGGCGAGCGCGTGCAGACGGAAGCGCTCAGGGGCGCTGTCCCACACGCTTGCCCGCTCGAAGAAATCGAACGTGCGCACACGGTTGGCGACGGCCTGCACAGTTTGTGAGCTCAAGACCTCGACGGCCGTCACAGCGGTGTCCACACGCGAGCGACCCTCCTGCGCACGGTTGGCCAAGCGCAGCACAGCGATGATCAAAGCGACGTCAGACTCGACGGCGGAGACCACATCAGCGGTGGCGACATGGTCACGGGTGACCACCGACAGCAGGCGGTCACGGGACTCGGCCAGCGCGGGAAATGCCTCGAGCGCTTCGAAGGCCATCGTCAGCCGGCGTCCGTGACCCTCGTTCTGGTGGCGCTCGCCGGAGCTGGCCCCAGCGGCGTGGGAACGGCGGGTATCCAACGAGCGGGCTCCGCTCGTGCCAGGCGATTTCTTGGCTGCCGTCGACCCAACTGCAGTCGTCGGCTTACTCGCTACCGTCACCTTCTTTGCCGGCGTCGCCTTGGCGACGGGCGGCTTTTTTGCTGCGGCGGTTGCCTGCATGCCTTACTTGACCCCTTCCTTGGGTTCGCCGGCCATCCGGGCCGGTGATTCCAGCGATGCTCACGTATCGGCATCCCAGCGTAAAAATTAAGCGCTGATTTCAGATCTCCCGTCGGCCAACGCCACTCCGATGCGCCGCAAAGTCTCCTCGCGACCCAGCAGCGCGACGATCTCAAAGATCCCCGGCGAGACCGTCCCGCCCGTAATCGCTACCCGTAGCGGCTGGTAGACGTCGCGCGGCTTGGCCTGCCTGCGCTCCACGACCGCGGTCAGTGTCTCCCCCACGGACTGCTCATCGAAGCCCTCGCTGGCGGCGAGCGCAACGCTCACATCGGCGAGCGCCGCGCGACCGTCATCGCCCAGCCAGCGCTCCCGCGCCTTGGGATCGTCGATCGGACCGTCGAGGAGCGCACCGGCCAGCGGCCAGAAGTCAGCGAGCGTGGAGATCTTCTCCTGGCTGATGCGCACGGCGTCTTCGAGACCCTCGCGGCCGGTGTAAGCCTCCAGGCGCCTCGTGCAGCTCGGGCACGCTCAGTTTGCGGATGTGCTGCCCATTGAGCCAGCGCAACTTGACCTCGTCGAAACGGGCCGGGTTGCGGCTCACACGCTCGAGCGTGAAGCGCTCGATCAGCTCCTCAGTGGAGAGCACCGTCTCGTCATCGCCCGCCCCCCAGCCGAGCAGCGCAAGGTAGTTACGCACCGCCTCCGGTAGATATCCAGCGTCTCTCAGCTCCTGTACAGAGGCGGCGCCGTGGCGCTTTGAGAGCTTCTTGCCATCTGGGCCGTGGAGCAGCGGCAGGTGCGCGTAGACGGGCAGCGCCGCCGGCTCGCCGGTCGCGGCGCGATCGAGGCCCGCGGCGCTCGCTGCCTCCAGCACGAGCAGCTGCTTGGGGGTGTTCGAAAGGTGGTCCTCGCCGCGGACGACGTGGGTGATGCCCGCATCCAGATCATCGATCGCGACGGCGAAGTTGTAGAGCACCGACCCATCGGCGCGCGCGATCACCGGGTCGTCGAGATGCATGTGCTCAAAGCGCGTGTCGCCGCGGATCACGTCGTGCACGACGGTCGCGCCCTCCGCGGGCACCCGCAGGCGTACGGCGCCATCCGCTTCCGCCTCGCCGCGGAAACCCTGCTCGGCGCCGTGCGCGAGCTTGTATGCCTTGACGTCCTCGGCGGTGGCGTTCGAGCGATACGCATGGCCTGACTCCAACAGCGCCGCGAGCGCCTCCTGGTGGCGCTCGGTGCGCGCTGTTTGCATGATCGGCCCCTCATCCCAGTCGAGCTCGAGCCAGCGCAGGGCGTCGAGGATCTGCTCCACGTTCTCCGGCGTGGAGCGCTCGCGGTCGGTGTCCTCGATACGCAGCACCAGCTCGCCGCCGTCGTGGCGGGCGAGCAGCCAGTTGAACAGCGCCGTGCGCGCGCCGCCGATGTGTAGCGCGCCTGTGGGTGATGGTGCAAATCTGACTCTCATAGGATTGGCCGCATGCTAGTCGCAGCTGCCCCGGGCCACCCGCCATGCTGATCGGCGCACACGTCTCGCCCGCCGGCGGGCTGCCGAAGGCAATCGAGCGCGGGGTCGAACGGGGCTGCCGCTCGATCCAGATCTTCAACCAGTCGCCGCGGATGTGGAAACCGTCGGTCTACCGCGAGGAGGATGTGGCGGCCTTCCGAGCGGCAATGAGCTCGAGCCCGATCGACGCGGTGTTGATCCACGCCGTCTACCTGCTCAACTGCGCGAGCGACGATCCCGACATTCGCGCGAAATCGCTGGCGTCGCTGACCCATTCGCTGCGGGTGGGCGAGGCGATCGGCGCGAGCGGCGTCGTCCTACATCCCGGCTCTGCCAAGACGGGGCACGTCGGCGAGGCGATCGCCCGGGCGGGAGCGACGATACGCGAGGCGCTCGAGGAGAGCGAAGGGTGCCAGCTACACCTGGAGAACACCGCCGGCGCCGGTGGCACGCTCGGACGCTCCTTCGATGAGCTGGCGGGCCTGCTGGAGGCGGCTGGCGCTGAGGAGCGCCTGGGCGTGTGCCTCGACTCCTGCCATCTATTCGCCTCGGGCTATGACATCCGCACCGCCGAGGGAATGTCGAGTGTGCTGCGCGAGTCCGGCCGTAAGCTCGGACGCGGACGCGTGCGCTCGCTACACCTGAACGACTCCCAGACGCCGCTTGGCTCAAACCGCGACCGTCACGCCGATATCGGCAAGGGGAAGTCGGCGAGGCGGGGTGTGCGGCGTTCCTGTCAGCGCCCGGAGTTCAGCGTCTGCCCTGTGTCCTTGAGACCCCCGGACCGGATCGCAAGGGCGCCTCGGCCGAGGAAGTCAGCTTTGCCGCGAAGCTCAGAGATCGAGGCATCGGTGCGCGCCGCACTGCGTAGCGGATCTCTAGCCCGCGGCTGCCGAGACAGCAGCCGCTGAGGCGTTTGGCGCGAGCGCCTGTTCGAGCTCGGCGAGCAGCGTCGGGGTGTGGCCCACCCGGTACTCCTTGCTGAGGAGCAGCCGACGGGGGCCGCCGTCCGTTTCGAGCTCCACGCGGACCTCTGCCGGGCCCGGGTTCTCCTCGAGTACCTGCCTGAAGTCTTCGATTGAGCTCGCCGACAGATCAGCGGCAGCCACATTCACGTGTACTGGACGCGCCAGTGCGGTAGCGGCGCGGGAGGCCGCGCGTGCCTGCGCTTTCGCCCGCTCGATCTCCTCTGCGCTCGGCGCGAAGCTCTCCACGCTCTGCACCACCAGGCACGTCTTGCCCGCTTCCTTGTGATCGACGCGACCCTTCACGATCACCACCTCATCCACCGCCAGCGCGGCCTCGTGCTCGACGAGTGCCTTACCGAACACGAGCATCTCCACGGCGCCCGCCAGGTCATCGAGCGTCGCGAACATCATGTGATCGCCGTTACGGGTGCGGATGCGCTTGGCCTCAGTGATGATCCCGCCGACCGTCACCCAGTCCTTGTCGCGGCGGTCCTCGAGCGAGGAGATCGCACAGTCAACCCGCGCGCGCAGCGCCTCGCGCAGCGGCTTCAGCGGGTGCGCTGAGACGAACAGCCCGATCGCTTCCTTCTCCGCGGCCAGCAGTTCGGGCTGGTCGAACTCCTCTGTGGGTATCGGCGGGTGCACGGGCTGACCGAGGCCGAGCGAGCCCCCCGATTGCGAGCCGGAGGCGCCTGACGCAGAGGGATCGGCGGTGTCTTCCTGCAGGTCGAAGATCGAGCCCTGCCCGATCAGCGCGTCCTGCTGGAGTTTCTGGCCTTTGGCCTGGGCCTGCTCGAGCACTTCGAGCATCCCCTTGCGCGTCGCGCCGGTTGAGCCGAGAGCGCCACACTTGATCAGCGCCTCAATCGACTTCTTGTTTACCGTGCGACCGTCGACACGCTCGCAGAAGTCCCACAGCGAAGTGAACTCGCCGCCGTCCTCCCGTGCCCGTTTGATCGCCTCGACCGCCTGGTAGCCCACGCCCTTGACCGCGTCCAGGCCGAAGCGGATGCTGCCGAGGCCGCCCTCCTCCGCCGGTGCGCCAACTGTGAACTCGTGGTCTGAGAGGTTCACGTCAGGGGGCAGGATCTCGATGCCCATCTCCTCGCAGCGGGCCACGAAGAACGGCACCTTGTCCTTCGTCGACATCACCGAGGAGATCAGCGCCGCCATGTACTCCGCGGTGTGGTTTGCCTTCAGCCACGCGGTGCGATAGGCGATCAGCCCGTAACAGGCGGCGTGGCTCTTGTTGAACGAGTAGTCAGCTGACTTTTCGTTCGTGTTCCACAGGAACTCGATCACATCGGATTTTGTGCCCGAGGCCTTGCAGCCCTCCACGAACTCGGGCTTCAGCGCGGCCATTGCCTGCCGGTTCTTCTTGCCGATCGCCTTGCGCAGATCGTCCGCCTTCGCCCCCGAGAAGCCGGCGAGCTCCTTGGAGATCTGCATCGCCTGCTCCTGGTAGAGGATCACGCCGTTTGATGACTCGAGGATGTGACGCAGGCGCTCGTCCGGGTAGGCGATCGACTCG
The DNA here is from genome assembly GCA_963752865.1 of uncultured Solirubrobacteraceae bacterium. Taxonomy (GTDB): domain Bacteria; phylum Actinomycetota; class Thermoleophilia; order Solirubrobacterales; family Solirubrobacteraceae; genus Palsa-744. The sequence goes on along the minus strand of CAVVZU010000002.1, from coordinate 2,146,122 downwards.
GGGTTGTGCTTGCCCTTGGCATACACCGGGATCTGGTCCATCGCGCCGGGGCGATACAGCGCGTTCAGCGCCACAAGGTCGTTGAACTCGTCCGGGCGCACCTTCTTCAGCGCCTCACGCATGCCCTCGGACTCAAACTGGAACACGCCGATCGAGTCGCCCCGCGCGAGCATCTCATACGTGTGTGCGTCATCCAGCGGCAGCGTCGTCATGTCCGGGCGCGCGCCGCTCGAGCGCTCGATGATGTCCAGCGCATCCTCGATCACGTCGAGGTTGCGCAGCCCCAGGAAGTCCATCTTGAGGATGCCGATCTCCTCGATTGGCTTCATCGAGAACTGAGTCACCGTACGGAACACGCGCCCTCCGTCCTCATCGGTGCCCGCATCGGCGAGCTGCAGCGGCACGATGTCCGTCAACGGCCGATCGGCGATCACCACCGCGGCAGCGTGGATCGAGGAGTTGCGCACGATCCCCTCAAGACCCTGAGCGACGTCGATGATCTGCTTCGAGGCCGGCTCCTCATCGCAGGCCTTGCGCAGCGGCTGGCCAGCCTTCAGGCATTCCTCGAAGGAGGGCGAGCGACCCATGATCGGATCGGGGATCAGCTTCGCCAGGCGATCGCCGGCCCCGTAGTCATAGCCCAGCACCCGCGCCGCGTCGCGGGTGGCAGCGCGCGGGAACATCTTGCCGAAGGTGACGATCTGCGCAACCGACTCGCGCCCGTACTTCTCGGTCACGTACTTCATCACACGCTCGCGCCCACGCACGGAGAAGTCGATGTCGATATCGGGCATCGACACGCGCTCTGGGTTCAGGAAGCGCTCGAACAGCAGATCGTACTTCAGGGGGTCGACGTCGGTGATCGCCAGGCAGTACGACACGATCGAGCCGGCCGCCGAGCCACGCCCTGGCCCAACCGCAATGCCGTTCTCCTTGGCGAACTTGACGAAGTCCCAGACGATCAGGAAGTAGGCGTTGAAGCCCATCCGGTCGATCACGTCGAGCTCCATCTCCATGCGCTCCATCGCCGCGGCCGGCGGCGGATCGCCGTAGCGCAGGCTCAGCCCCTCCAGCACCCGCTCGCGCAGATACTCGCGCTCGCTGAGGCCCGTCGGCGTCTGGTAGCTGGGAATCAGCTGCTTGCCCAGCTCGATCTCCACCGAGCAGCGCTCGGCGATCTCCAGGGTGCTCGCGATCGCCTCCGGCCACTCCGCGAACTTGCTCGCCATCTCCTCGCTGTCGCGCAGGTAGAACTCGTTCGTGTCGAAGGTCATCTTCGGCGCGGCAAGCGTGCTCTTGGTCTGCACGCACAACAGCGCCGTGTGGTGTTCGTAGTCCTCACGACGCAGGTAGTGCACGTCGCCCGTGCCGACCAGGCTGCCGCCCAGCTCACCGGCGATCTTGACGATGCCCTCGTTGCACTTGTCCTGGGGCACGAGGCCGTTCTTCTGCACCTCGAAGTACACGTTCTCGGCGCCGAAGATCCCCCGCAGATCCTCCGCGTGAGCGCGGGCCTCGACATCGCGATCCTCGAGCAGGCGCTGGCAGAAGCGCGAGGCCAGACAGCCCGTCAAAGCGATCACACCCTCGGAGTAGCGCTCCACCTGGCCGAGGTCCACGGTCGGCTTGCCACGCTGCAGGCCTTCCAGGAAGCCCGCCGAGGAGAGCTTCACGAGGTTGCGATAGCCGGCGTCGTTGGACGCCAGCAGAGTCAGATGGTTGCGCTCCATCTTCGTGCCCGCGGATGCCGCGACGTGGTCGTCCACGAGGTAGATCTCACAGCCGATGATCGGCTTGACGTCGTGCTTCTTGCACGCCTTGTACATCTCGACCGCGCCGTTCATGACGCCGTGGTCGGTGAGGCTCAGCGCCGGCTGGCCGAACTTGGCGGCGCGCTCCGCGAGCGCGTCGATCTTGCACGCACCGTCGAGCAGCGAGTACTCGGAGTGGACGTGGAGGTGGGCGCAACAGGGGCTGCTCACGGGTTATCCATGCTAGGCGTCCGGGCGGCGGAGGATCAGCGCCCGCGCCGCTGTTTGCGTCTTATCCGCTGGCGCTTGATCCACGACATGCTGTGCTTATTGGGGACGCGCTCGATCGGCCGGGCCGACGGGCGCTGCGCAACGGGCGCGAGCCGCTCAGGCTCCTGCGCGGGAGCTTGTGCGGCCGGCTGGGTGACGGGCTCTGAAGCCGGTGTGACTGTCTCCGACGGCTCCGGCGGCACGGCCTCGGCGCGCGCCCGCAGGCGCTCGACGGCCGCGGCAAGCGCGTCCGCCATCTCGGCTCCGCGCTGCTCCGGTGGGAGCGGCTGCCTGGCGAGCGGAGCCTCCTGGCTGTCGCTTGCCAGCGCGGAGCTCACACCAGCGACGATGCCCCTGATCTCGCCGACCAGCGCTTCCATCCGCCGGTGGCCGTCGCGCATGCTCTCCAACAGCCGTTCGGAGCGCTCGCGCGCGGTGCGCTCGTCCTCGAGCCCGCTCTGGATCTCTGCGGCGCGACGCTCGAGCTCCGCGATGCGCTCCTGCAGGCTCTGGTCGGCTACCGAGCGCACCTCGGCACGTAGCGCCGAGCGCTCGGCGGCAGCCGCCTGCTCGGTCTCGGCGAGCTGCCGCTGCACGCTGTCCAGCCGCAGGGAAAGCTCGCGTGCCTCGCGCTCGCTCGCGCCCAGACGGCCGCTCAAGTGCTCGATCTCCACACGACTCTCACGGTCGGCCAGCAGCAGGCGATCCTCGGCCTCCACCCGCAGCTGCTGCTCGGCGTACTCGCGCTGCTTGACGCGGCGCAGCTCGTGTTCGCGCTCGAGCGCCGCCGCCCGCTCGGCCTCGACCAGCTCGGCGACACGCGCACGCTCGTCCTCGGCCTCGCCCAGGCGCTGCTGCAGGCTCGCCACATGCCGTTCGAGCGTCTGCACGGTGGCTTCCGCGGCCTCCGCACGGCGCGTGAGCGCGATCTCGCCGCTCTCAGCCGCGCGCCTTGCGCGGCGTTCGGTGAACAGATCTCCCTCGCTTCTACGTCCACGACCCTCGGGACCCATGCCCTGTTCTCCGCTCGGAGTCTCGCTTCCCTCGGCCATCAACTTGACCGGCAAGTTAGACGCCCGGCCGGACGACGTCGGCGTCAGCCGGCGAGGTCTCTGACTCAGGAGGCGAGGCGTTTGGCGGCGAGCGCGACGACTGTCAGCGTGCCCGCCACGGCAACACCGCCGACGGCGATCTTGCGAGCGGAGCGCACGCGTTTACGCAGATACCACTTGCCGCCCTGCCACACGACGAAGCCGAGGAGCTTGTAACGATTGCCGTTCATCACAGCCACTCTACCCGCGAGCGCTACTCGTTACGCAAACGCCACGCCATCCGCGACTGCAGCGACCACAGCTCGATGAAGCCGGGCGAGGCCGTCTGCGAGAACAGGCCCCCGGACTCGGAGAAGGACGCGAGGCTCGCGTCATACACAGCGTTGGGCGAGGAGCGCGTGACGACACGCACGTGGCCCTTGTAGAGCTTCAGGCCGATCGTGCCGGTGACCCGCTCGTTGACCTCGTTCATGTACGCGTCCAGGTCGGTGCGCAGCGGCTCCCACCACAGCCCCGCGTAAACCAGGTAGCCCCACTGCCGGTCAAGGTCGCCCTTGAACTGGTTCTGGTGGATCGTGCACACGAGCCGCTCCAGCTCCTTATGGGCGGGCAGGATCAGCGCAGCCGCCGGCGCCTCATAGATATCGCGCACCTTCAGCCCCACGATGCGATCCTCGATGTGGTCGAGGATGCCGATGCCGTGCCGCGCGCCGATCTCAGCGGCCGCTTCGATCAGCTCGACGAGGCCCAGCCGCTCGCCGTCGAGCGCCACGGGAACTCCCCTCTCAAAATCGATGTTGACGGTCTGCGGCTCGTCGGGTGCGAGCTCCGGGCGCGTGACGAGCTGAAAGACGTCGTCGTCGGGAGCGTGCTCGAGGTCCTCGATCCAGCGGCCCTCCGAGGAGCGCCCCCAGAGATTGTCGTCGATCGAGTACGGGGCTTCAGCCTCGATCCCGGTCCCGTCCGCCTGGTGGGACGTATCGGAATGCCGTGCTCGCGCGCGTAGGCGATCTCCTCCTCGCGGCCCATCTGCCACGAGCGCACCGGCGCGATCACCTTCAGCTCCGGCGCAAGCGTGGCGATCGTCGCCTCGATCCGCACCTGGTCGTTGCCCTTGCCGGTGCAGCCGTGGGCGATCGTGTCGCAGCTCGTCTTGCGCGCGTAGTCAACCGCGAGCTTTGCGATCAGCGGGCGGCCGAGCGAGGTGAACAGCGGGTAGCCGTCGCCGTACACGGCGTTGGCCTTGATCGCAGGCACCAGGTACTCCCGCGCGAACTGCTCCCTGGCATCGACCACGTGGCACTCGAGCGCACCGAGCTGCAGCGCCTTGCCTTCGATCACCGCGTAGTCCTCGCCGGGCTGGCCGAGGTTGACCGTCAGGCAAACGACCTCCGCCTCGTAGGAGTCCCGGATCCACTTGAGCATCACGCTTGTGTCGAGGCCTCCCGAGTACAGCAACAGCACACGGTGGACTTGGTCTGGGTCGGCCTCGTAGGAGGCGGTGCGGGTCGTTGGGATCTGCTCTCTGGCGCTCATGGCCGCGCATCGTATCCGCGCCCGCGTTCCATCAACGGGTAAGTGGGCAGGCCTTCCGCGAAACCGAGCTTCTTGTAGAGGCCCTGGGCGTCTGCCGTATGCAGCAGCCAGCGCACGTTCGCGGCGTCCGCGCCGGTCGCGCCCTCGACCATCTCCCGCACGAGCTCGAGGCCAAGACCACGGCCACGATGGGCGGACAGCACATACACATCGGCGAGGTAGCCCACGGTCACGCCGTCTGAGACCGCCCGCGCGAAGCCCACCTGCTCGTCTCCGCGGTAGAGGCCGAGGACTCGTGTGGAGCCGTCGATCGTGTGCCGCACCCGCTCGAGCGTGCGCCCGCGCCCCCAGTAGGACTCGCGGCTGATGAACGCATGCACCGCGTCCACGTCGATCCTGCCCGGGTCATCGTCGAGCTCGAAGCCATCCGCAAGCTCACGCCGCACCCGCTCAGCCCTCCAGCGCGCCGGCCAGCCGCGTGAGTGCCTCCCCGACGTCGGCCTCCTCGATCGTAAGCGGCGGCAGCAGCCGCAACGTGTTCGCGCCGGTGGCGTTGAGGACCAGACGCTGCTCGAGCAGCGCGCGGGTGACAACCTCGGGGGCGCTCACGTCGAGCTCGCAAGCGAGCATCAACCCACGGCCACGAACGCTCGTTACGTGAGGCAGACGCGCGAGGCCCTCTTTCAGCAGCTCCCCCAGCTCGCCCACGCGCGCCAGCAGCTGTGGATCGTCGGTCAGCTCGAGCGCCGCCAGCGCCGCGCTCGCCACCACCGGACCACCGGCGAAGGTCGAGCCATGATCGCCCGGCACGAGCACATCCGCCAGACGCGGGCCGGTGACGAGCGCACCGATCGGCATGCCGCCGCCGAGCGCCTTCGCGACGGTCATCGCGTCGGGCTCCACGCCCAGTTGCTCGTAGGCCCACAGCGAGCCAGTACGGCCCATACCGCATTGGATTTCATCGAAGATCAGCGCCGCACCGTGCTCGTCGCACGCCTCACGGGCTGTACGCAGGCAGCTCCGGGGAAAGGACGTTCACGCCGCTCTCCCCCTGGATCGGCTCGAGCATCACCGCCGCCGTGTTCGCGTCGACCGCCGCGCGCAGCGCGGCCGGCTCTGGCGCCACCGGGCGAAAGCCGGGTACCAGCGGCGCGAACGGCGCCTGCTTTGCCTCCTGCGGGGTCGCCGACAGGGCGCCGTAGGTGCGCCCGTGGAAGGCGCCGTGCACGACCACCACGTCACCGCCCGCGCGAGCCTTGCGCGCGAGCTTGATCGCCGCCTCGTTTGCCTCCGCGCCGGAGTTACAGAAGAACACCTTGCCCCCCAGGCTCGACTGCGACAGCCGCTGGGCCAGTCGCATCGCCGGCTCGGTGTAGAACAGGTTGCTCGTGTGCATCAGCCGGCCCACCTGCTCGCGCACGGCCGCCACGATGCGCGGGTGGCAGTGCCCGAGGCTCGTCACCGATATGCCACACAGGAAGTCCAGGTACTCGTTGCCGTCCACGTCCCACAGGCGCGCGCCCTCGCCCCGCACCAGCTCCACCGGCAGGCGCGCGTAGGAGTGGATCACGCTCGTGCGCTCCAATTCCTGAAGCTCCGCCAGGCTCACGGAGCAACCTCAATCTTCGTGCCGATGCCCGCGTCGGTGAAGAGCTCCAACAACAGCGAGTGCGGGATCCGCCCGTCGAGGATGTGCGCGGCGCTGACGCCGTTCTTGATCGCCTCCACGCACGCCTCGAGCTTCGGGCGCATGCCGCCGTCCAGCTCCGCGAGGGCCTGGCGCGCCTGCCCGGCGCTGGCCTGCCTGATCAGCGTCGCCGGGTCCGACGGGTCCTCCAGCCAGCCGGCAACGTCGGTGAGGAAGACGACCTTGTACGCGCCGAGCGCGCCCGCGACCGCACCGGCGGCCTCGTCGGCGTTGATGTTGTAGGAGTTGCCCTCGCGATCGGCGCCGACAGATGCGATCACGGGGATGTAGTCGCGCGAGATGTGCTCGATCACGCCGATGTTCACGCGCTTGATCCGCCCCACGAAGCCGATGTCCTCGCCGCCCGGCGCAGCCCGCCGTTCGACGTGGAACAGCGAGCCGTCATCGCCGCACAGCCCGACGGCGGGCTGCCCGTGGCGGTTGACGCGCAGCACGATCTCCTTGTTGACCTTGCCGACGAGCACCATCTTGGCGACCTCCACGGTCTCCTCGTTGGAGACGCGCAGCCCGCCGACGAACTCCACAGGGAGCCCCAGCCGCTCCATATAGCCGGTGATCTCGGGGCCGCCGCCGTGCACCACGATCGGGTTCAGCCCGACGTACTTGAGCAGCACCACGTCACGCGCGAACTCCTCGCGCAGCTCCCGGTCCTCCATCGCCGCACCGCCGTACTTGATGACCACCGTCTTGCCGTGGAACTCCCTGATGTACGGGAGCGCCTCCAGCAGTGTGCCTACGTCGCGCATCATGATCTCCTCGCGCGCCCCGATCGGGAAAAGGCCGCTGCCTCCGGCGAGGCCCCGGCGGACGACTGCCTCGACCAGCCAAGCGCAGGGTTCATCGGTCGGATGCCCTGCGAAGCCGGTATTCGAACGATGAATCCCGGAGCGCTCATGTGTGGTAATCCGCGTTTACGGTGACGTACTCGTGCGACAGGTCCGAGAAGAACACCTCGGTCTCGGCACCATCGCCGGGGAGACCGATCTCGTACTCGACTTCGTTGGCTTGCAGGGCGCCCGCCAGCGCCTCCTCGTCGTAGGAGATGGCGGCTCCCGCCGAGCACACGTGGATGCCCTCGAGCGTGAGGTCGACGGCAAGCGGCGTGGGATAGCCGTCTCTGCCACCGAGGGCGCCCCCGACCGACTGGATGATCCGCCCCCAGTTGGGATCACCGCTGTGGAGCGCCGCCTTCACCAGTGGCGAGTTGGCGACGGCCCGAGCGGCCGCCTCGGCGCCGTCGAGGTCACCGCCGCGCACGAGCACCCGTGCGATCCGTGCCGCGCCCTCGCCGTCGGCGACCATCATGATCGCGAGCTGGCGCAGCAGCGCGTCGAGCGCCTCGCCGAGCAGCAGCTCATCCTCGCTCTGCGGGGCGATCTCGACGCCGCTCGCACCGGAGGCCATGAGGATCGCCGTGTCGTTCGTGGAGAGCTGGCCGTCGACCGACGCGCGGTCGAACGAGCGCTTGACGCACACGCCGAACAGCAGATCGGCGGTCTCGGCGCTGAGCAAAGCGTCGGTCTGCACGAAGCAGAACATCGTGGCGAAGCGCGGGGAGATCATGCCCGCGCCCTTGCATTGCGCGCTCAACCGCACGGTGCCCGAGGGCAGCTGGACCTCGAGGTTGGCGCGCTTCTCAAACGCGTCGGTCGTCTGGATCGCCCGCTGCAGGTCCGTGTCGCCCTCGCGGCGCAGCTGTTTGCTCGCGGCCAGCGTGCCTTTCACGATCAGGTCGACCGGCAGGTGGTCGCTGATTCCTCCGGTGGAGGCGACAGCAACCGCCGACGGATCGACCCCCACCGCAGCGGCCGCGGCGCCCTGGGTCTTGGCGGCGTCTTCGAGGCCGCGCTTGCCGGTGGCGGCGTTCGCGCACCCCGAGTTGGCGAGGATCACACGCAGGGCATCGAGCTGGCAGCGCTCGCTTGGTGAGCAGAACCGGCGCGGCGGGGACCGCGGTGGCGGTGAAGCGCGCGGCGCTGACCGGCGTCTCGGCATCGCACACGAGCAGCCCCAGGTCGGGGTTGCCGCTGGGCTTGATACCGCAGGTCACACCCGCCGCCCGGAAGCCACCCGGTAGCCCCGAGTCGGGCCCGAGCTCGCGCACGTGCGCCGGCGCCTGGCACCCAGCGCGAGCGGAAGAAGGTCCGCGGCGGGCCATCGGAGCCCCGGTCGCCGTGCACGTCTTTGCCGGCGCTCACAGCAGGCCCCTCGTCTCGGGGAAGCCGAACATCAGGTTGAGGTTCTGGACGGCCTGGGAGGAGGTGCCCTTCCAGAGGTTGTCGATCGCGCCGAAGGCGATCACCTTGCCGGTGTGCCCGTCGGCGGCGGCGAACACGCGGCAGTAGTTGGTCTCGCGCACCTCGAGCACTCCGGGAGGATGGTCCGAGAGCAGCTCCACGAAGGGCTCTGCGGCGTAGGCATCGGTGTACATGCGCTCGCAGCTCCTCGCTGGTAACGGGGCGCGTGGTGGTGACGTAGCAGCTGGCCATCTCGCCCTGATCGAGCGGCACGAGGTGCGCCTGGAACTGGACCTTGAGCTTCGGCGCGGCAGCCGGTGCTCCTGCCACGTCCGCCGAGTGGCCAGCAGGGCGAGCTGCTCCTCGATCTCCGGCGTGTGCCGGTGCGCGGCGACCTTGTAGGGGACGATGTTCTCGCCGGCCATCGACAGGTGCGTGGTCTCGTCGAACACGCGCCCGGCGCCGGAGATGCCCTGCTTGGCGTCGATCACGAGGTCGGCGATCAGCCCGGCGCGAGCGAGCGGCGCGAGCGCGAGCAGCGACGCGGTGGGATAGCAGCCGGGGTTGGCGACGATCCCGGCACCCGCGATCTCGTCGCGATGCAGCTCGGTCAGCCCGTAGACCGCTTCGTCGAGCAGGTCCGGGCGCGGATGCTCGCCATACCAGTGCTCGTAGGCGGCCAGCGAGCGCAGGCGGAAATCGGCGCTCAGGTCGACGACGCGAATATCTCGCTCGCGCAGCGCGCCGACGGTGGGGGCGGCGGCGGCATGCGGATAGGCGACGACCGCCGCGTCGATGCCCTGAAGGCGCTCGACCTCGAGCGGCTCGATCGTCGAGCGGCACGCGATAGCGCGGGTACACCTCCTGCAGCTGCCGGCCGAGCTCCGAGCGGCCGGTGACGGCGACGAGCTCGAAGTCGGGGTGGCGCCAGAGCAGGTGCGCGGCGAGCGCACCGGTGAAGCCGGTGGCGCCGGCGACGATCACCCGCGGCCCACCGGCTGCGCTGGGCTGCGAGGCGCCGGTCTTGGCGAGGAGCTAGCCACGCAGCTCGCCTCCCAGCTCGTGCAGCGCCGCGACGATCTTGGCGCGCACCGGCTCGATGTCCTCGTCGGTGAGCGTGCGGTCGATCGCGCGGAAGGAAAGCGCGAGTGCGAGCGAGCGGCGCCCCTCCCCCACCTGCTCGCCCGTGTACACGTCGAACACCGCCACGTCCTCGAGCAGCTTGCCGGCGGCGGCGCGCACGCGCGCAAGCGCCTCCGCGGCGATGACAGAGTCGGGCAGTACCACCGCGAGGTCCTGGCGCAGCGGCGGGAACGGCCCGAACGCGGCGAACTCCACGAGCGGCGAGGCGAGCCCAGCGAGCTTGCCGAGGTCGATCGCGAAGGTGGCCGTGCGCGGCAGGTCCCAGGCGCCGGCGACGAGCGGATGCAGCTCGCCGAGGAAGCCCAGTCGCAGCGGCTCGGACGCGCCGTCGGCGCCGGCGAGCGCCGAGCCTGAGGCGGGCGAGGCGAGCACCGCGGCGCTGCGCCCGGGGTGCAGGAACGGCCACGCATCGCCGGCCTTGACCGACCAGTCAAGGCCGAAGCGCTCGAGCAGCCTTCGAGCAGCGCCTTGGCGGCGAAGAAGTCGGCCTCGCTGGCGCTCTCCGCGCCACGAGCGGCGGCGCGAGTGCGCCGCTGAGCAGCACGCCGAGCGCGTGGTGCTCATCGGCGGGAAGCTCGCCGGGCGCTCCCGGCGCCGATGCCCGGTAGACGGTGCCCGACTCGAAGATCGCGAGGTCGGGGCCGTTGCGTGAGACGTTGTGGCGGGCGGCGTCCAGCAGCGAGCCGAGCAGCGTCGGCCGCATGATCGATTGCGCCTCGGAGAGCGGGTTCTCGAGCGTGACCACGCGGCGCAGCTCGTGCTCGGCGGGCAGCCAGCAGCCGGTCGAGCAGCTCGGGATCGGTGAAGCTCCAGCCGACGATCTCGTGCAGCCCGCGGCCGACCATCGCATCCTCGGCGGCGCGGCGCACGCGCTGGGCGTGGGTGAGCTTGCCGGCGGCGCCGCGGCGCGCGGGGAGGGTCGCCGGCAGGCGCTCGAGCCCGTCGATGCGCGCGACCTCCTCGATCAGGTCGATCTCGCGCGTGACGTCGTCGCGCCGCAGCGCCGGCACGCGTCACCTCGAGGCCGTCCTCGCGGCGGCTCGGTTGCGAAGTCGAGCGCGTTCAGGATCTCGGCCTGGCGCTCGCGCTGACACGGGAACCCCGAGGATCGCCTGCACCCGCGCCTCGCGCAGGCCAAGCTGGAGCCCGCCCGCGACCCAGTCGGCGGCCTTCAGGCCGACGTCGATCGTTCCGGGGGCGACGCTCGCGCCGCACAGGTCGATCATCAGCTGCGTGGCCACCGCCTGGGCGTGCATGCACTGCTCTGGCTGCAGCCCCTTCTCGAAGCGCGAGGAGGCCTCGCTGCGCAGCGCCGAGCGCCCACGAGCTGCGGTGGATGTTGGGGCCGTTCCAGGTGGCGACCTCCATCAGCACTCGCGTGGTGTCCGTCCTGCACCTCCGAGCGCGCGCCGCCCATCAGCCCGGCGATCGAGGTCGGCCCGTCGGCGTCCTCGATCAGGACCATCTCGCGCGTCGAGCGTGCGGGTCTGCCCGTCGAGCGTCTGCACCTGCTCGCCCTCGTGCGCGCGGCGCACCGTCAGCCGTTCGCCGGCGACGCGGTCGAGGTCGAACGCGTGCAGCGGCTGCCCGCTGAGCAGCATCGCGTAGTTGGTGATGTCGACGACGTTGTTGATCGGTCGCTGCCCCGCCGCCGTCAGCCGCGCCTTCAGCCACGGGGGCGAGGGCGCGATCGTGACGTTCTCGAACACGCGCGCGGTGAAGCGCGGGCAGAGGTCGGGGCACTCGACGAGCGACCTCGGCGCCGGCGACGGGCCCAGCGGAGCCCGGGTCCTGCGCTCCACGGCGGCGTCGCCGAGCGGCGCGCCGGTGGCGGCGTGCAGCTCGCGCGCGACGCCGTACACGCCGAGGCAGTCGGGCCGGTTGGGGGTGATCTCGAGCTCGAGCACCTCGGCGGAGATCGGCGAGCACTTCCGCCAGCGGCGTGCCCGGCGCGAGCTCGGCGTCGAGCAGCTGGCCGTCGAGGACGATGATGCCCTCCGATCCCGAGCCGATCTCGAGCTCGGACTCGGACAGGATCATCCCTTCGGAGACGACGCCGCGGAGCTTTGCCTGCTTGCAGCTTCGTGCCGTCGGGCATCACCGCCCCGGGACGCGCCACCGCGACGGTCTGCCCGGCGGCGACGTTGGGCGCGCCGCAGACGATCGTGGCCGGCGGCCTCGCCGTCCTCGCCACTGGCGCCGACGTCGACGGTGCACACCTTCAGCCGGTCGGCGTCGGGGTGCTGCTCGGCGCTGAGCACGCGCCCGACGACGAACCCGTCGGTCGAGGGCACGCCGTGGTGGTGGATCGCCTCGACCTTCGTGCCGGTCATCGTCAGGCGCTCCTCGATCTGCACGCGACGTCGAGCGCGCGGATCGCAGTATTCGCGCAGCCATGGCAGCGGGACCCTCATCGGAACTGCTCCAGGAAGCGCAGGTCGTTCTCGTAGTAGAGGCGCAGATCGGGGATGCCGTGCTTGAGCATCGCGATCCGCTCGACGCCCATGCCCCAGGCGAAGCCCTGGACCTTCTCGGGGTCATAGCCGGGGGCGTTGGCGCTCGGTGGTGGGGACGTGGGCGTAGACGTTGGGGTCGACCTCGCCGGCGCCGAGCACCTCCAGCCAGCCCTCGCCCTTGCACAGGTAGCAGCGCGAGCCGTCCTTGAGGAAGCCCTTGCCGGCGCAGTGAAAGCAGGAGACGTCGACCTCCACGCTGGGCTCGGTGAAGGGGAAGAAGTGCGGGCGCAGCCTGACGTCGCGCTCGTCGCCGAAGACCGCTCGGGCGAACTCCAGCAGCGTGCCCTTGAGGTCGGCGAGGGTGATGTCCTCATCGACGGCGAGACCCTCGATCTGGTGGAACTGGGGCGTGTGGGTGGCGTCGGGGTCGGGCCGGTAGACGCGCCCGGGGATGACCACGTACAGCGGCGGCGGGTGGGCCTCCATCGCGCGCACCTGCATCGGCGAGGTGTGGGTGCGCAGAACCACGCTGCTGTCGCTGCGGTCGGCGACGTAGAAGGTGTCGGTGCGCGCCCTGGCGGGGTGCGTGGGGCTGTGGTTGAGGGCGTCGAAGTTGTAGTGGACGGTCTCGATCTCGGGGCCCTCCATGACGGTGAAGCCGAGGCCGAGGAAGATGTCTTCGAGCTCGCGGCGGGTGGCGCTGAGCACGTGCAGGCGCCCGATCGGCTGCGGCGGGGCGCCGGGCAGCGTGACGTCGACGCGGTCGGCCGAGCAGGCGCTGCTCGAGCTCGCCGACGGCGAGCGCGTCGGTCGCGCGCCTGCGATCAGCGCCTCGAGCGCCTGGCGCGCCTGGTTGGCGGCCTTGCCGACGGCGCCGCGCTCGCGCGGGCTCGAGCGCGGCGACGCCGCGCAGCAGCTGCGGCAGCTCGGCCTTGCGTCCGAGGTAGCGCACGCGCAGCTCCTCGAGCTCGCTCGCTCGATGCGGCGGCCGCGATCGCGCTGCTCGGCCTCGCGCTGCAGCTCTTGGATGCGCTCGATCATGACGCGGGGACCGTATCGTAGGGCGGGCGGGAAGGATGCGGCCGCGGGTCATCTCATACAGCGCCACGGTGGCGGCCATGGCGGCGTTGAGCGAGTCGGTGGCGATCGGGATGCGCGCGCGACGATCGCAGGCGGCGGCGACGCTCGTCGGGCAGCCCCTCGCGCTCGGCGCCGACGAGCAGCGTGACAGCGGCTGGGCCGTCGTCCGGACGGGCCGCGCAGCGGCCTCGTCGGCGTCGGCGCCCAGCGCGATCAGCTCGCCCGGCAGCTCGATCGAGCGTCGCCGACGCGCGCGAGCTTGGACGGTGAAGATCGCGCCCATGCTCGCGCGTACGGCCTTCGGGCCGTGGGGGTCGGCGCAGCCGGGGCCGAGCGCGACGCAGGAGGCGCCGAACGCCTGGGCGGAGCGCAGCACGGTGCCGACGTTGCCGGGGTCGCCGACGCCGTGCAGATAGACGCACAGCGGCCCGTGCGGCGGGCCCCAGCGCTGCTCGTAGACGGCGAGCACGCGGGTGCCCGAGCCGAGCGCGGACACGCTCGCGAGCGCGGAGCGCTCGACATCGTGGAAATCGCTCCTCGCCGAGGCCCGGAGCCGGCGAGCCGGTAGCCCTCGAGCGCTGGGCGCCCGGCGCGCCGCGGCGGCGGCGATGAGGTCCTCGCCTTCGGCCAGGAACGTGCCGCTGCGCGCGCGCTCGCGCTTGGTGTGCAGGCGGCGCAGGGCCTTCAGGCGTGGGTTCTGCGGGGATTCGATCTGGCTCATGATCGTCGGTCTCGGGATCTTCCTTGTTGCGATTCGTTGCTCGATGCGGTCGGTGGGCCAACAAAAAGGGCGCCGTCCTTTTCAGGAGCGACGCCCGGGAGGCTGTCTGTCGTGTGCCGGGTCCCCGGCGGATCCGGGGTCAGGCAGCCGACGCCTCGCGGGCGACCTCGGCAAAACGTCGGAAGGTGTCGGCGTCGCGCACGGCGATGTCGGCCAGCACCTTGCGGTCGAGCTCGATGCCGGCGAGCGCCAGGCCGTGCATGAACTGCGAGTAGCTCATGCCGTTGAGCCGTGCGGCTGCGTTGATGCGGGTGATCCACAGCCTGCGGAAGTCGCGCTTGCGGTTGCGCCGGTCGCGGTAGGCGTATGCGTCGGCCTTCAGCAGCGCCTCCTTGGCGCGCCTGTAGTTCGAGTGCGCCTCGCCGCGGAAGCCCTTGGTCTGCTCGAGCGACCGCGCGACGCTTCTTGCGCGCGTTGACGGAGCGCTTGACCCGGGTCACTTGCCCACCCCCAGCATGCGCTTGACGCGCGGCACGTCATCCTCGTGGAGGATCTTGGGGCCGCCGAGCGCGCGCTTCTTTTTGGGCGACTTCTTCTCGAGGATGTGGCTCGTGAAGGGTGGCGGCCGCGCACCTTGCCGGTGCCGGTGACTTTGAAGCGCTTCTTCGCGCCGGAGTGTGTCTTCATCTTGGGCATGGGATCAGGGAACGAGGGACCCGGCTTGACGACCTGCGGTCGCCTTGAGCCACCCTCGAGGCGCAGATTATGACACGGTGGTGCCCGCGGCCGCGGTTCCACCGTCGCCGGCGGGTGTCTCGACGGTCTCAGATGGCTCCGGTGCAGTGACTGTGGGCGGTGGCTCGACGGCCTCCGCGGCGCCTGTATCGGCTGCTGGCGCCGCGTCCTGCGCGGGCTCGGCAATGGGCGCGTCGCTTGCGGCCGGGGCCTGGATGGCGGCGGAGGCGACGTCGCCGACGTGCGCGTCGTTGTGGGCGGCGACTGCGGCGGCCTCGAGGCCGGGGCCCTCGCCGGGAGATCGACGCGACCAGAAAGGACGGCTTTGGAGGGCGCCATCATCATCGTCATGTTGCGCCCTTCCTGCATCGGGCGCTGCTCGACGACGCCGAGCTCGGAGAGTTCCTCGGCGAGCCGGTCGAGGATCGCTGTGCCGCGCTCGGGGTGGGTGACCTCGCGGCCGCGGAACATGATCGTGACCTTGACCTTGTCCTTGTGGCTTGCAGGAAGCGCTCGACGTGGTGCTTCTTGGTGTCGTAGTCGTGCTCGGCGATCTTGGGGCGGAACTTGATCTCGCGGACGGTGATCTGCTGCTGGTGCTTGCGCGCCTGCTTGATCTTCTGGGCCTGCTCGTACTTGTACTTGGAGTAGTCGAGCACGCGGCACACCGGCGGGCGTGCCTCGGGGGCGACCTCCACCAGGTCGAGGTCGCGTTCCTGGGCGAAGACGAGCGCGTCGGCTGTCTTCAGCACGCCGATCTGCTGTCCCTGGTCGTCGATTAGACGGACCTCGGGCACGCGGATGCGCTCGTTGATCCTCGTCGTGTCCCGCTCGGGCGGGCGCCGGTCGAAGCGGCGGGGAACCGGCACTAGCTGTAGTGACCGCGCGTCAAGCGAACGTCACGCGTGGCGTTCTGAGGATTTGCCGGGCTTCAATGGCAGGGATTATAGCTCGCCGGTCAGCCGACCCGCGAAACTGCGCGATCGACTCGCTGCCGATGTCACCGCCGCGATGCTCGCGCACGGCGACCGGCCCTCTCCCTGCTCGCGCTCGCCGACCACCAGCATGTAGGGGATCTTGCGCAGCTCCGCGTCGCGGATCTTGCGCCCGATCGACTCGCTGCGCTCATCCAGCTCGACGCGGAGATCCTGCCCGCGCAGCGTGTCTCGTGACCGAGGCTGCGTAGTCGCTGAAGCGATCTGACACGGGCAGCACGATCGCCTGCACGGGCGCCAGCCACAGCGGCAGCTCGCCGGCGTAGTGCTCGATCATGATCCCGATGAAGCGCTCGTAGGAGCCGAACATCGCGCGATGGATCATCACGGGCGTGTGCTCCTGGTTGTCCGCGCCGGTGTAGCTGAGCTCGAAGCGCGCGGGCATCGAGTAGTCGAGCTGCACCGTGCCGAGCTGCCAGGAGCGCCCGAGCGAGTCGGTCATGTGCATGTCGATCTTCGGCCCGTAGAAGGCGCCGTCGCCGGGGTTCAGCTCGTAGTCGAGGCTCGAGCCCGGCGAGCACGCGCATCAGCTTGTCCTCGGCGCGGTCCCACATCTCGTCGGTGCCGACGCGCTCCTCGGGACGCGTGGAGAGCTCCAGGCTGACGTCGAAGTCGAACAGCTTGTAGGTGTCGAAGGCCATCTGCAGGCAGCTGCGGACCTCGTCCTCGACCTGCTCCTCGGTGCAGAAGATGTGCCCATCGTCCTGGGCGAAGTGACGCACACGCAAGCAGTCCGTGCAGCACCCCCGAGGCCTCGTTGCGGTGCAGGAGCCCCGGCTCCGAGTAGCGGATCGGCAGGTCGCGGTAGGAGTGGCGGGTGAAGGAGAACAGCTGGCAGTGCCCGGGGCAGTTCATCGGCTTGACCGCCATGTCGCGCTCCTCGACCTGCAGCGTGAACATGCTCTCGCGGTACTTGCCCCAGTGCCCGGAGGTCTTCCACAGCTCAGAGTCGAAGATCTGCGGCGTCTTGACCTCGCTGTAGCCGCGCTCGGCTCCCATCCTCCGCGAGAGGCCGAGCAGCGCGTTGAAGACGCTCGTGCCGGCGCCCGTCCAGAAGGCGGCGCCGGGCGAGACCTCGGAGAAGGCGAACAGCCCGAGCTCGCGCCCCAGCTTGCGGTGGTCGCGCGCCTTGGCCTGCTCGATGCGCTCGAGATGCTGCTCGAGCTCGGACTTGGAGAAGAACGCCGTCCCGTAGATGCGGGTGAGCATCGTGCGGGTGGAGTCTCCGCGCCAGTAGGCGCCGGCGACGGAGCTCAGCTTGAACGCGGCGACGGTCTTCGTGCTCGGCGCGTGCGGCCCGCGACAGAGATCGGTGAAGGGGCCGTTGGTGTAGAGCGAGACTGTCTTTAGCGGCTGGCGGTGCTGGCTCTGCTCGGCGGCGGTGACGAGGTCGTCGATCAGCTCGACCTTGTAGTCCTGGCGCTCGGCGAGGAAGCGCTCACGCGCCTCGGCGACGGACACGTCTTGGCGCTCGAACGTCTCGGCGGCCTTGACGTGCGCGCGCATGCGCTCTTCGATCTTGGGGAAGTCCGCCTCGGAGATGCTGACGCCGTCGGGGAACTCGAAGTCGTAGTAGAAGCCCTCCTCGATCGGCGGCCCGATCGAGATCTTGACGCCGGGGTAGAGCTCCATGACAGCCGCGGCGAGCACGTGTGCGGCGTCGTGGCGGATCAGCTCGAGGGCCTTCGGCCCATCATTTTTAGTGAGGATCGCGAGGTGCGCCCCGTCGGGAAGCGGGCGGGAGAGGTCGCGCAGCTCGTGGTCCATCGCCGTTGTCGAGGTCGCCGCCGGCACTCGAGCTCGACCGCGAGCGCGGCGCGCGCGAGGCCGGGGCCGATCGCGGCGGCCGCATCGGCGCCGGTGGCGCCGTCGGGCAGCTCGAGCTGCTTTCCGTCGGGGAGGGTGACCGTCACTGACATGTTGCGCTGGAGGCTACCCGGAGCGGGCGAGACTTTTCGGCGCTGCGCTTCAGGCCAGCTGCCAGAGGGCGTCGTCCGCGAGCGCCTCGCGCTTGGCGACGCCGGCGCCGACCAGCTCGATCAGGGCGCGCTCGGCGGCGTCGCGGTCGGGAAGCTGGTTGTTCTGGGCGAGGATCGCGGCGACCTCCGCGGTCACGAGCCCGTCCGGGAACCGCTTTAGGGCATCGATCGCCTGCTCGGGCGGTGCCTCGCGCTCGAGCGTGGGGTCGAGGTTGGCGATCAGCACGTCATAGGCCTCGATCGTCTGAAAGCCACCGGCCTCCAGACGCAGCCCGGCCTCGTTGTGAAAGACGAGCGATGGCGCGGAGTAGCGAACTGGGCCGTCGGTCTCGCGCGCCTTGCCCTGGAAATCGGTCGGTCCGCCCTCGGCGCTGCGGGTCTGCTGCTTGTCGTCCTCATAAGCGGCAAGCGTCCCCGGCTCGTCGATGGCCGCGATCACGCCGTCGACGTCCAGGCCGCCAACGCGGGCCAGCGCCTGTGCGATGTCAGCGTCCTCGTCGAGCAACAGCGGCGTGGTGAACCAGGCGAGCTGGAGCGCGCGCAGCACCTCGTCCTCGCGACCGGGGTAAAGCCGGCGCGTGGCGACGATCGCTCGGCAGGCGCGTGAGGTTGCCGTCACGCGAGCACGGGGCTCCATCAGCAGCGGCATGCCGAAGCGTTTGAAGTAGCTCTGCTGCCCGATGGTCGAGCGCGTGGGCGTGTAGCCGGCGTCGATGTAGCGCTGGGGATCCTCGGCGAGCCCGATCGTGACCAGGTGCCAATCGAGCTGATCGCGATAGCGCCAGCGCAGCACGGCCAGAGCAGGGCTGGCGGAGTAGGCGAACGGACAGCCCGGGTCGGTGAAGTGAGTGACGGTGATCTTGCCCATCCGACAATGATTGCACGTGCAAGCACTTGATCCGGACTCGTGGCCGGCTTGCCGCAAGAGAGGCTTGAGCCTGGATAGAGGCTGTTGCAGACATCTGTCTGCAGATTATGCGAACATCCGACAATGCCCAGAAACGAGCAGCAATCCATCGCCATCACCCTGTCGCCAACCCAGATCGACGAGATCGTGCGCGCCGCGGCGCGCAGCCGCTCACCAAGCGTCTCGACGCTGCTCGGCGGCTACATGCCCCCCGAGACGGACGACCCGCGCATATCGCGCTCGCTGCTGCGAGGACTGTCGATTCTCACCTGTTTCGGACCCGACGGAGACGCGCGAGGAATCATCGAACTCGCCCGCGACCTCAATTTGAGCCCAAGCACTGCACATCGCTATGCATTTACGCTCGTCGAGCTGGGGCTCCTGGAGCGATGCCCAAAGACACGCAAGTACCGGCTGCCGGGTACCTAGTAATAGTCAAAAACCTAGGTTTGGTCGGCACCCGCGCGCATAACGAGCGGGTACCGACCGGCCAGCGCCGTCTGTGGGGATGGCGTGACAGCAGCAAGATACCAGCAGCTTGCTGTCTGGCTATTGCTACGGACGAGATGCGATGTTTCTGATTGTGTCTGCACCTACGCAAGCTGACCCTGCTCTCGCGGCGACTCTGAGACGCCTCAGAATCGAGCGCGGAGAGACTCAGGAGGACCTCGCACACCGCGCCGGTTTGACGGTTGCTGCCTTCGCCCGTATCGAGCGCGGCAACGCAAATCCGACGTGGACAACGGTACGGCGCATAGCGGTGGCATTGGGGATAAGCCTCGCGACGCTCGCCGAGGCAGTGGAACGCAACAAGCCGCGTCGCTGAGCGCCGCGCGCGGTGGGCTCAGACCGGCTCGGGCTCCTCGAGTGCGCGCAGGTGCTCGTCGACCCGCCGCACCCAGTCCTCTGAGACCTCATCCGCCTGGACCGAAAGCCCCGGGGCCTTGACGACGAGATCCGCGGGCGCGGGAATCCCAAGGTGGTCGAGCACGCGCCGCACGACCTCGTCGGTGCTCTCGGCGAGCTCCTCGTAGGTGACCTTCAGCGGCTCGTATCCGAGTCCGAGGAAGTACGCGTCCCACGACGCGTCGTGGGCTGTGAGCAGACGCACGAGGTAGTTGATCGCGCGGAAGGAGAACACGAGCTCCACAGGGCGCTGCTCCTCCCCGGGCTCTCGCTTCCAGGATTGCGTCTGTACCGCCTTCCACAGCGAGACGGCCTGCCTGATCTTGTTCTCACGCGTGATCTGGATGTAGCGCAGCCCCGGGAACGCGCGTGATAGCAGTTCCGGCAGCGGCCGGTCGGCCATCCCGTCGATTCCGCGCAGCAGTTGCGCGAAGTCGCCGAGGTACCCCCACATGAGCTTTGAGCCGAAGACGCCGTTGGGGGTGGTCCCCTGCTCCAGCGCCCAATCGAGGTACTTGTCGTAGGTGTCGGGGTGCCACAGCGGGTTCGGTTCCGCTTGACCATCCGGCATCTCCCGGAAGGCGAGGCGCTCGACGATGTTCGCGTGACGGTTGGGGTCGAAGTACTCGTGTGGCCGGCGCGGGAGACCCGAGCGGCTCAGCGCCTCGAAGTACTCCTTGGGGTGCCCGGCCACTCCTGTCTCATCGAGCGCGTGGCAGAGTAGAGTGCTGCCGCTTCGCGGCGTCGCGCACACCAGGTAGGAGAGCATCGGCGTCATCGCGGAGACCCAGGCAAGCTCATAATCTTGGTGAACAATACACTGTGACCGACCTTCCCAACATCCTCTACCTTCACTCGCACGACACCGGGCGCTACGTACAGCCGTACGGCGAGCAGGTGCCGATGCCCAACGTGCAGGCACTGGCCGACCAGGGCGTGCTCTTCCGCCAGGCGTACTGCGCCGCGCCGACGTGCTCGGCCAGCCGCGCGTGCCTGCTGACCGGGCCAGTACGGCCAGACGCAACGGCATGCTGGGGCTCGCCCACCGCGGCTGGTCGCTACGCGACTACCGCCACCACATCGTCAACGTCCTGCGTGGGGCTGGCTATACCTCGACGCTGATCGGCGAGCAGCACATCTCCAAGGAGCCGGAGGTGATCGGCTACGACGAGGTGATGAAGGTCCCGACCACGCATGTGGAGACGGTGGCGCCGCTGGCGATGGAGGTGCTGCGCCGCCCGCGCGATCGCCCGCTGTTCGTGTCCGTCGGCTTCTTCGAGACACACCGCGAATTCCTCGGTCCGGGCTCGCTTCGGGACGTGCACTACTCAAAGCCCCCGAACAACCTGCCGGACACGCCGGAGGTGCGGGCTGACGTGGCGGCGTTCAAGGCGAGCGCGCGCTCGCTGGACCACGGCGTGGGGATGGTGCTCAACCAGCTCGATGCCTCGGGCCTGTCGGAGAACACGCTGATCATCTTCACGACCGATCACGGGATGCCGTTCCCGGGGGCGAAGGCGACGCTGTATGACCGCGGTCTCGGCGTAACGCTGATCCTGCGCGGACCGGAGCCGTTCCACGGCGGGCGCGTGGTCGACTCGCTCGTCTCACATATCGACATCTACCCGACGGTGTGCGAGTACCTCGGGATCGAGCGGCCGCCGTTCCTTGAAGGCGTCTCGCTGCTGCCGCTGTTACGAGGTCAGGTGACCAGCGCACGTGAGGAGATCTTCGCGGGCTCCACCTGGCATGCCGCGTATGAGCCCCAGCGAGCGATCCGCACGAAGCGCCACAAGTACATCCGACGGTGGGGCGATCGTAAGACGCCGGTCTTGCCGAACACCGACGATGGGCCCAGCAAGGACCTGCTGCTACGCGCGGGCTGGGCCGAGCGGGAGATCGCCAAAGAACAGCTGTATGACCTGGTGTTCGACCCCAACGAGGCGAACAACCTCGCGGAGGACCCTGCGCAGGCGTCGCTGCTGGCGGAGCTACGCGCTCGTCTGGAGGCGTGGATGCGTGAGACCGAACGATCCGCTGCTGGCCGGCCACGTGGATCCTCCTCCGGGAGTGGAAATCAACTCGCCCGACCAGCTGTCGGCGACCGATCCGACGACGCGCATCGAGTGATCGCGCCGCGGCGGGCGCGTGGTGTCAGCCCGCGGCGCGCCGGGGCACGCGTCGCTCGAGGAACTCCACGAGCGCGCGTGCGGTGCCCTCTGGCTCGTCGTCCCACACGAAATGCCCGGCGCCGTCGATGATCATGAGCTCCGAGCCGGGTAGCTCATCGCGGAAGCGGTGCGCCATCGCCACGCCCGCGAAGCGGTCCTGCTCGCCCCACACGATCAGCGCTGGGACGTTGAGCTTGGCAAGCGCACCCTCATAGGGCACGAGCTTGTCGAACTCGCCGGAGCGGTACAGCTCGAGGTGCGCGAGGCGACGCGCGTCGTCGGCGAAGCACTTCCAGTACTCGGCGATCGCCTGCTCGCTCATGCCGTCGGAGACCGCGTGCATCGCGGCGGCGAAGCCCTCCTGGGTGTACGCGCGGATCAGCTTCTCCCCCTCTCCCGGCGTGCGCATCACGTTCGCGAGGTCATGCCAGCGCCGGTCGGAGAAGAAGCCGCCGTCGGAGATCACGATGGCGCTCACGGCACCCGGATGGTCACACGCCCAGCGCAGCCCGATCGGCACGCCCCAGTCGTGTGTCACGAGCGCCACCGGACCGAGCTCCAGCTCGGAGACGAAACGCTCGAGTGCCTGCATGTGCTCCTCCCAGGCTCCTGCCTCGCCTGGCTCTGAGTCGCCATACCCGGGCAGGTCCGGAGCGAGCGCCCACCAGCCGCCGTCGGCGAGCACGGGTAGCGCGCGGTGCCACATGTAGGAGGACTCGGGGTAGCCGTGGATGAGCACGACTGGTGGGCCCGAGGGGCTCCCCGCCTGGCGATAGGCCAGCCCACCAGCTCGAGCGAGGCTGCTCATGCGTCTGAGTGTAAGCCTGCGCGCACGCACAGCAATCGCCGCGAGCTCGCCCACATGGCGACTTGGGTTACCGTCTGTGCATGAGCTCCCCCACCGCGCAGAGCGATTCCAGGCTCACGCCACAGGCGTGGCTGACGGCGGAGCTCGAAACGGTCGTGAAAGAGCTTGCCGGCTTCCAGCGAGCGTCCGCCTCGCCGGGAGAGCGCCGCGCCGCCGAATGGATCGCGGCGCGAATGCGCGAGCACGGCCACCAGGCAAGCGTCGAGGTCGAGCGCGCCCATGGCGGCTACTGGTGGCCGCTGGGCCTGCTGAACGGTGCTGTGGCGGCTGCCGGGCTGGCGGCACGCCGCTCTCACTCACGCGCGGTGCGCCTGCTGGCGGGAGCGCTGGGTGCGGGAGCGGCGGCGGCCATCTGGGACGAACTGGGCGGCGGGCAGCTGTGGTTTCGCCGCGCGGTGCTACCCCACCACGAGACCTACAACGTTCTCGCGGAGGCTGGCGATCCCAACGGCAGGGAGACGATCGTGGTGGTGGCTCACCACGACGCCGCACATGGCGGGCTGGTCTTCCACCCGTTCCTGCCGGAGTTCTTCGCAGAGCACTTCCCCGAGCAGTTGGAGCGCTCCAATCAGACCGTGCCGATCATGTTTGCGACTTGGCTTGGGCCGGTGCTGGTGGCGCTCGGCGTGCTCCTCGGTCGCACGAGGCTGCTGCGTGCCGGTTCGTGGCTCGGCGCGGCTACGGCGGCAACGATGGTCGACATCGCCCGCAGCGAGGTGGTCCCGGGCGCCAACGACAACCTGAGCGCTGTCGCGGTGCTACTCGCGCTGGCGCGCTCGCTGGGTGAGCGCCCGGTGGCGGGCGTGCGGGTGCTGCTGCTGTCGACCGGCTCGGAGGAGTCGTTCATGGAGGGCATGCAGGGATTCATGCGCCGCCATCGCGGGGAGCTCGACCCGAGCCGCACGACTGTGCTGTGCCTGGAGTGCGTGGGAAGCCCCACGCTCACGCTGATCGAGGCAGAGGGCATGCTGCGGATGCGCCCCTACAGCGAGAGCGCCCGCCAGCGGGTGGCCGCGGCGGCGCAGGACGTCGGCGTTGAGCTGGTGCGTGGCCTGCGCACGGTGCTCGCCACGGACGCGCTCGTGGCACTTCGCCGTGGCTATGCAGCCGCCACGCTGGCGTCGATCGACGTGACCAAGTTCCCCTCCAACTACCACTCGCCCAGCGACACGCCGGAGAACCTCCACTGGGACACGATCGAGCGGGCGTTCGCCGTCACCGAGCGTTTCGTCCGCGGTGCCGATCGGCCGGCCACGCGGCAAGAGCCCTGAGCAACAGGCTCCACGCGGCGCGCGTCACTCGCTCCACCACAGGTCGTCGTCGTCGGCGGCCGCCTGCTCGATCTGCTCGAGCGTGAGGTCGGTTCGACGATCCTCGACCATCGTCTGCAGCGCCTGGCCGATCGTGGGTGCCCAGACCCGTCGTGCAACGGCGATCCTGCCTGACTCCTCCTCGAACTGCTTCCATTCGAGCTCGATCAATGGCACGCGCGCGGGCGGCGCGTCGGCGGGCACCGGAGCACCCCAGCCATACACCGTGATCTGCGCCTGCCAGCCATATGGGCACAGCTCGCCCATCACCGCGAGCGCCTGCCACTGATCGTTGACTGGCTTGGGTTGCCGATTGCGTCGGCGTAGGTGTCTGACTATGAACGCCGCGGCAACCGCCATCGCGGCGATCAGCAGGCCGATCACGAGGGTTTCGTAGCTGGGAGCCGGTACGTGCCCTCCCTGCACCCCACTGGCGAGCACCAGGCCGGCTTTGGCGATGCTCATGGCGCACCCCTCTTGCCGCCCGATCCGGCCCGAGGAAGCAGATGCCACCCGCTCACTGTCATTGCTCTCCCACAGTACCCGCTCTGGCCCGACTCACGCGCCGCCCATGAGCCCTGGGTGCGACCTGCGGAAAACTACGGGATTTTTCCGCGCAGAGGACGAACGATCTCGTGTTGAGGCACCCCGGTGACGATAGAGACGCGCGAGCATGACGTTCCATATCTTGAACCAATCCGAGAGATTTCAGGAGGCGATAACGCCCGATCGCCGCAGAGCGGCGATCGCGGCGGGCGTTGCGGTGGCGCTGTATGGCATGGTTACTGGCCTTCACCAAGGAAACTCACATGCCTGGATCGCGTTCTCCGATCTCGGCGAACTGCTGGCAGTTGTGATCGCGACGATCGCATGCGCGATGCGCGCCGGGCGCGTGCGCTCCTCGCGGACCCGCGCCCTCGAGATCGAGCCCGCGAGCTCGACCGATCCAGGTGTCTCTGACTCCACGAGTCGCAAGCGGATCGCCTGGCCACTGCTGACGATCGGCTTTGGCTGCTGGATGCTCGCGGAGCTGTGCGACTGCATCTACGAAGTAGGCCTCGAGGTCCGCGTCCCGGAACCGTCGCCCGCGGATGTCGGCTTCCTGCTCAGCTACGTCTTCATCGTCTGGGGTCTGCTGGCCTTCGTGCGTACCCCTGCCGGTGCGCTATCGCGCCTGCGCGGCGGGTTCGAAGGCCTGTCCATGGCATGTGGCTTCATGCTGTGCAGCTGGTGCTTGGTGGTCGGCCCCGTATATGAGCCCACCGGCAAGCTGACGCTCGGCGGAGCAGTGAACCTTGCCTATCCGCTACTCGACACCGTGGCGCTATCGGCGCTGCTCTTTGTGGCATTGCGGCGCAGGCTCGAGCCGCCGGCGGGCCTGGGTCTTCTCGCTTTGGGGATCGCGCTGGTGGCAGCGACAGACGCCATCTGGTGGTACATCACCGAAGTCAACGCGGATGCGACTGGTGTCAATCCACTACAGACCGGCTGGGTCGCGGGATACCTTCTGATCGCGTTCGCGGCATCGGCCAAGAGCCGGCCACACAGACACACTCACAGCCCACTCGTCAGTCGCTTCACGCTGGCTCTACCGTCGCTCACGGCGGTGGGGGCCGTGCTGGTGGTGTTTGCGAGCTGGCTGCTGCAAGGTCACGTCGAGTCACCTGACACGGTCATAGCGATCCTGGGCATCGACATGCTGCTCGGCATCGCACTGCTATTGATCGTCACATTCGAGCATCACGCGCTAACCGGCGATCTGGAGCGTCGCGTCGAGGAGCGGACGGCAGCACTGGACAAGACCGAGCGCTACTACCGCGCGCTGGTGGAGCACTCCTCCGATCTGGTGATCGTGTTGAACGCAGATCTCACGATTCGCGATGTCAGCGACTCGGCGCTGACAGTGCTTGGCTATCGTCCGGAGGAGCTAACCGGCCGCGGCCTCGATGTGTTTGGCCCAGACGCCATGGCAACTCTCGCCGGCGCGCTTGCTCGGGTCGCGCCGGGTGGAGATCAGCTCGTACGTGTGGAGTGGGATCTCACCGACCATACGGGGCGCTGCATGCGTGCCGAGTCGACGATCACCAACCTGCTCGCGGACCCGCACGTGGGCGGATTCGTGCTCAACACGCGCGACGACACCGACCGTGCGGCGCTCGCCGATCAACTACGCAGCCAGGCGTTCCATGACCCGCTGACGGGGCTCGCCAACCGCGCTCTACTCGACGATCGCACGACACAGGCGCTCGCTCGCTCGCAACGCACCGGCAGTGAGGTGGCGATCATCGCGATCGATCTCGACGCGTTCAAACTGGTCAACGACAGCTTCGGCCACCGCACGGGTGACGTGCTGCTGTGCGCCGTCTCCCAGCGTCTGCGGGCAGCCGTGCGCCCGGGCGACACGCTGGCACGCATCGGTGGGGACGAGTTCGTCGTGCTGATGGACCCGGCGCCGAACGCGGCGAGCGCGGCGGCGCTCG
The DNA here is from genome assembly GCA_963752865.1 of uncultured Solirubrobacteraceae bacterium. Classification (GTDB taxonomy): domain Bacteria; phylum Actinomycetota; class Thermoleophilia; order Solirubrobacterales; family Solirubrobacteraceae; genus Palsa-744. The sequence continues at coordinate 2,119,817 of CAVVZU010000002.1, read as the reverse complement.
CCGAGCGGATCCACACGGCGCTGCTCAAGGACGTCGAGATCGACGGGACCGCCCATCGGCCGACGGCGAGCATCGGTGTCGCGCTGGGCGGCACCCCACAGACGGACTTCGAGCAGCTGCTCTCAGACGCAAGCGTGGCGCTGTACTGCGTCAAGCAGGCGGGAAAGAACTCGATCCAGCTGTTCCAGCCGAGCATGAACCTCAATGCGCGCGAGCGCTTCAAGCTACAGGCCGATCTTCGCCGTGCACTGGAAGACGATGAGCTGACCCTTTTCTACCAGTCAGAGTGCTATGCGAACGGTGGCGAGCTGGATGGGTTTGAGGCACTTGTCCGCTGGGTCCACCCCGAGCATGGCCTGATGTCGCCCGACCGCTTCATACCCCTGGCTGAGGAAACCGGCTTGGTTGTGCCGCTCGGACGCTGGGTACTGAAAGAGGCACTGGCGCAAATGATGCGCTGGAGCGACGCTGACATTAGAGCGAGGTCACTGAGCATCTCGGTGAACGTGTCTGCTGTGCAACTGAAAGGGTCCACAATCGTTGCCGATGTCACGGATGCACTGACGGCCTCGGGGATCGATCCGGCGCGCGTGGTGCTGGAGGTGACAGAGAGCTCGTTCATCGAAAGCTCGGAGGAGATCATTGACACGCTTCGCACCCTGAAGGCGCTGGGGGTCCGTCTGGCAATCGACGATTTCGGAACGGGCTACGCCTCGATCGCCAACCTACAGAGCATGCCGATCGACATCGTCAAGGTGGACAAACGCTTCGTGGCCTCATGCGACGATGGCGGCCATGGCCGAGAACTGCTCAAGGCGATCCTCAATATCGGCCACGTCCTGTCGCTGGTAACGGTCGCGGAGGGCATCGAGCAGCAAACGCAGCTGGAAACGGCCAGGCAGCTGGGCTGCAATCTCGCTCAGGGATACCTCTTCAGCCGTCCAGTTCCAGCTGATCAGGCCAAGCAGCTGATCGCCGCGGGACCAGCCTCGCGTCGCGCCCTGGAGACAGCGGCGATATCAGCGACGGCGCCGAGCCTCCCGATGCACTGAGCTGTCGGGCTCACCACACGCGCGCCTGTTAGGGCGCGACGATCATCAGCCGCGGGGCCGCAACGCTTCCGCTTCACACCGAGCAGGGACGCGAACGGCGATCGATGCCGACTTCGGTGATCCCAGCCGAGGTGATCTTGATCCGTGTGGGGACGTTGCCACGCTCGAGCAGCTTGCGCAGCACGGACTCTCCCTTGGACTGGATTCCCGATCGCAGCGGCTCGTCGAACGCCTCGGCTCGCAGCGAGCTGGCGATCTGGACATACACGTGCTGCTCGGCGCGATCGTTCAGCACCTTCCACCGATACATGTCGCCTTCGCGGGGAATGGGGATCGGGGTTGGACCACCGATGATCTCAAGATCGCCGGGCATGACGAGAGTATCGACGGGCGCACCGGCGGCGGGAAGGGCCGATTGGCCAGTTTGCACGCGGGCCGTTTGGACAGATGCCAGGCTCCCAATACACGCCGACCCGCGAGGAGACCGGTGGCCGCTAGTCGAGTTGGAACTGGCCGTCGCGGTAGATCACGCGCGGCTCGCCACCCGGCAGTGTCGCGGTGACCACACGGTCGGTGGTCGAGACGATGTCGGTGTGCACGCTCGAGTTGTTGAAGCCGAGGCGCTGCCACTCCTCGTCGCTGACGAGCGCGGGGTCGCCGGCGTAGGCGTCCTGATAGGAGCGCCCCACGGCGATGTGGGTGTTGCCGAAGCTACCGCCGACGTTCTCGTCATAGAGAGTCTGCGCCATGAAGCGGGTGATGCGCGAGAAGCGACGATCGGTGAGCGAGAACTCCCCCACGCGGTCGGCTCCCTCGGTGGCGATCATCTCCTTGAGCACCTGCTCGTTCTCCTCGGCGCTCGCGTCGGTCACGCGCCCGTCGACGAACTCGAGACGGATGCCCTTGACGAGGTTCCCATAGCGGTACAGCGGCTGGTTGCAGTAGATCCATCCTTCGGTGCCGCGCCAGTCGGGGCTGGTGAAGAGCTCGAAGCTGGGGATGTTGCGCCCGCGTCCGCCCAGCCAGCGTCGCTGCTCGCCGACGCTCACCCACAGATCGACATCCTCGCCCTCGATGTGCAGCCGCTCTATCTGGAGCGCGTCCAGGCGCTCGCGGGTGTGGTCCAGGCGCTGTCCGATCTCACGCCAGCGCGCAACCGGGTCCTCGTCGTCGAGAAAGCACGCGTGCACGATCTGCTCCCAGTACTCCTCGACGCCCATGTCCGCTTCCGCGGCCATCCCGGGCGTTCCGTACATACCGAGCGTCCAGGTAAAGCGCCCCGCGTTCTCCTTCTCGCCACGCCAGTCAAGCAGCGGGCGCAATGCCTCACCGCGTCGCATGATCCGAGACGGCTCAACGCCATCGAGAGCGCGCGGATCGCTCGGGGCGATGACCGTCACCTGATGGTCGATCTCATCTATCAAACCCCGTGTGTACAGCGCGGGGAAGTGCTCGAGCTGCTCGGGGCTGGCGAGCGTGTAGAAGTCGCGGGAGAGGTTCACGGCCTGATCGTCATCGGGCTGATAGGAGCCGATCACGTGTCCGCCGGCACGCCATACCGCTCGATTGAGTGCCGCATAGAGCGGCTTTGCGCTCTCGGGCGCGACCACCCGTACGACCTCCCCCGGCTGCACCCCGCGGCCACCGCCGAGGGCGAAGTCGATCAGGACAGACGCGTAGCGCTCGATGATCTCAGGCGGCGGGACGTAGGCCATGGCTGAGAGCGCACGATAGTGCACCTCGCGAACGCTTCAGGCCCTGCTCACAGCTTGGGGGGCGTGGACTTGTGGGCGAGATACCAGAGCTGCGAGATGCCTTCGTTCCACGAAACGCGCCCGTTGGCGAGCTTGCTGTTGTACTCAGCGAGAGTCGACGCGCTCGGCGTGCGCGCGTAGGACCCCAGGGCGGACATCGCGCTGAGGAGCTCTTCGGCCCCTTCTGCCACCTGGGTCTCGGCCCTCGGGACGTCTTCTTCTTCGGCTCCTTCTTCGCCCTGCCCGGCGATTTTCCAGCCACTCACCTGCTCGAGGCTGGTATGGGCTTGCGAGGCGGCGCCGGCGAGCATCGCCAGCTGTGAGCTCGTCGGGGACGTCGCTAGGGACGAGAGATCGCCCTCGACCGCCTTGGTCGCGGCCGCGATGCTGGCGGCGGCTGTGGCGTGTTCTTCATAGAAGTCTTTGGCGCCGGTCTGCGGGCTGCCCGCTGCGCACCCGGCGCATACGAGCGCCGCCACGGCGAGGAGCGCAGCGAGACGCGGGCGGGGCTTATGGGTTGGCACGTGGGAACCCTATAGCTGCGTGGTCGGCCACGAGCCGCGGCGTTGGATACGGTTTGCCGACCCGGGGCTGTCAGGTCCCGCCCACGATCGAAAGAGGCAACATGCGCCGGAGAACCAACGTGCTCCTCGTTGGAGTTGTCGTGGCACTCGGAGCTCTGACAGCAAGCACGCCAGCTCCGTCTGACCCCAGCGCGAGCAGCGCCAAGCCAGCGAGACTACGGGCCGTGGAATTCTTCGCGCGCAACCCATACGGCAACATCTCGTGTGCGATATACGACGGCTACGCCGGTCCGCCTGTTGCCTTCTGCGAGAGCGTTGGTCCTCGCGGCGAATCGAAAGCGACCCTCAATTCCAGCGGAGAAGTACTGACGTGCAGCTCGCACAGCACGCGAGCCGACAGTTGCGGCCTGGGCAACGCAGGCATACGCACGCCCACCTACAGCTACGGTCACAAGGTGGCGGTCGGTCGCTTCCGGTGCATGGTGCTGCACAGTGGAGTCGAGTGCACGATGAGCGCAACCGGAGAGGGCTTCCTCTTCAACCCCCGTAGGACGATCTCCGTGGGCGGTGCACTCACCCGCCCCGCACCACTACAGCTAAGCGAATTCCTTTCACCCGACCGCGACGTGTGGTGCGAGACGGGGACGTTCTGCGGCACAGGACTGGGACCTGGAACTACAGCGAGCTCCCGCGTAAGCCTCGCCACGATCAGCAGTAACGGTGGGGTCACGCTCTGCGCCCATGAACACGAGGCCTCCCCGGGCTATTGCCTACAGAACTGGAACGAAAAAGCACCGGTCCTGCAGTATGGCCAGCAAGCCGAAGTGGGCGGCGTGCTCTGTACCTCTGCGACAAACGGGATCACCTGCGTGAAGCTCGCCGAACCCGGAAAGGGCAAAGGCTTCAGGATCAACAAGAGCGAAGCCGTTGAAATCGGCTAGCGCTACAGCGGTGGTACCTGGTTGTTGACCTGGGTCCCGTGATAGAGGTGGTCCTGATCCCTGCAGGCCGCCGGGAAGAAGAACTGGACGCTGTCGCTGCGAACGCCGTTGTAGCTCGCGAACAGGGTCGCGTGTCCGACCGTTCCCACTTCACACTTCGAGTCGTTGCTGGCGACCACGCGGACGATGATCTTCATGATGTTGCCGGGGTAGCCCCACATCATCGCGGTGTGCGAGTGATACACGAGGTGATGCTCGACCGTCATCGTGATCGCACCCTTACGGTCTTCCTGACACAGGATCCCGGAGACGGTGTTCGCTTCCAGGTTGATTTCGCCGTGGCCGCGCGCGAAGCCACCCCCTTCGCCCGGGGAGCCTGTGTGAAAGCCCCAGGGCGGAATCCCGTAGACGATCGGGACCGAGCCGCAGCCAGGTGTGTACGCCGCGGCCTCCCCCGTCAAAGCACCGAGCGCCATGATCGTCGTCAGCGCCAAGAGTGCCACGCTGCCTCTGATCTGGCTCCGCGTCATTGGCAGGGGACTATAACCGCCTGGTTGGCGGTCCGAGGAGGCGTTGGACACAAATTGATGGAGATCGGCTCACGCCGCGACGGGCGCCCAAAGATCGTCGATCGCACGCTCGGCGGCGGCGAGGCTGGCGGCTGCCTGTGGGCGCAGCTCGGCCATCTGTGGGTTGACCTCCGCAAGCGTCAGTTCGGCGGTGATGAAGCGGGGCTCGAGACCCGTCATCGCCAGGGCGTGCGGGAGCCAAGGCTCGGCATGGTCCCAGCCCTCGCGTGGCGTGCCCGGCGCGTAGCCGCCGCCGCGCGAGGCCAGCACGATCATCTCGCGGCCGCCGAGCATGCCCGTCTGGGTGCTCTGGTCGAAGGAGAGACCGGGCGCGATGAGGTGATCGAGCCATGACTTGACGGTGCTCGGCGGGCCGAAGTTGTAGAGCGGCAGGCCGAAGAGAATCGTGTCCGCTTCGAGGATCTCTCCGACGAGCTCCTTGGTCAGCGCCCACGAGGCCGCCTGCTCGGGCGTGTGCTCGTCTGGCGGCACCATGCGCGCGAGGCCTGACGCCGCGTTGAGGTGAGGGATTGGCTGGGCGCCGAGGTCGCGGTAGGTGACAGTCCCCTCTGGATGCGCGGCGCGCCAGGAGGCGGCGGCGCGGGCGCTGAGCGAGCGGCTGACCGAGCGCTCTCCCTGCATGCTCGAGTCGATGTGGAGCAGATGGGCCATTATGTCGTCCTTTGCCAATCGATTGTTAAAGCCCAATGAGTTGTAGCAGACAACTTAGTTGTGTTGCCGGTGGCTGTGTGGCTTAGACTTCGCTTGTGGCTTCTACAACGAACATCCAGCACCGCTCATCGGCACTGCTCGATCACCTGGCGCGTCTCAGCCGCCTGCGCGGCGAGTCGGCGCTGGCGCCGCTCGGCCTGCGCCCGCGCCACCTGGTGGCGCTGACGGTGCTGCGCGATCACGGAAGCCCGACGCAGCAGGCGCTGGCAAGCGCGTTGCGCACCGACCGCACCAACCTGATCGGGCTGCTCAACGAACTCGAGCGCGACGGGCTGATCCTGCGCAGACGCTCGAACGAGGACCGCCGCCGCCATATCGTCGAGCTCACCGACGACGGCACGGAGCGCCTGGCTCAGGCGGAGGTGGCGCTCGCGGCGGCCGAGGACGAGGTTCTGAGCGCGCTGGACGCGGATGAGCGCGAGACCCTGTACAGGCTCCTGCAGCAGGCCACGACCAGCCATACGATCGACTGTGCGGCGGCGGCTGACGCGCGGGAACCCGACGACGAAGGCTGCTGAGCTCAGTCGGCTGAGACCTGCACGGCGGTGCGGCTCGCGGCCATCGCGCGCAGCCGCGTGACCACAGCGACGTGCCGGGGATGATCGAGATAGCTCCTCAGTGCCTCCGGGCTTGCGACCTCCGCGACGATCGCAAGGTCGCCGGTACCTTCGGTGATCCTGAGGTCCGGCGCGGCAAGGTAGCTCTCGAGCGCGTCAATCGCGCTGGGGAGAGCACGCAGATCCTCGATGACCGCCGCGACGTCGGCGTCGCTGACATCCTCGCGCCACCTGAAGATGACGATGTGCTTGATCACGCCGTTGATCCTCTCACGGGTGGGAATATATTTAGCCTGAGCTGAATCTCTCGACGCGAGGACAATCGTCCGGGAGGCTTGAGGGATGCTGGAGATCGTCTTTGACACCGAGGCTCTGACACGTGTTCGCTTTGCGATCTCGCCGACGATCGAGCTGGTGGCGAGCACCGCCGTGCTCGAGGACCCGAGTCGCGCAGCGCTGCATCTGCCATGGGTGGAGCGCGCGAGAATGCGAGCAGCCGATCTCGATCTCTCATCGTTGCGGGCACTACAGGGCTCCGACAAATACAACCCGGACTTCATCCACCCGATGCCAACGAGCCCGCTGACTCGCTTCGAGGAGGAGCTCGACAGGATGATGGCGATCGCACCCGAGCAGATCCGGGCGGAGGTGCGCGTCGCCTACGAGGGGCAGGCGATCCCCGCGGTGCTGGCCCCGTTCCTGAGCGAGCCGCGCGCGGCGGTCCAGGGTCTCGCAGAGCTGATGCGCCGCTACTGGCAAAGCGCGATCGCCGATGACTGGGAGCGGATCCGCTCGCTGCTCGAGCACGACATCCTCTACCGCTCCCGCCAGATCGCCGACGGCGGCACGCGCGCGCTGTTCGCGGACCTAGACGAGACGGTTCGCTGGGATGACGGCGTGCTGCACATCGACAAAGAGTGCGATGGCCACGAGAAATTCTGGGGCGGGCGGCTCGACCTCGACGACCGCGGCCTGCTGCTGATCCCGAGCGTGTTCGCTTGGCCGAAGGTCATGATGGTGACGGCGCCTCCCTGGCAGCCGGCGCTGATCTACCCGGCGCGCGGCATTGGGATGCTTTGGGAGTCGCAACGAGACGCTGCTCCGGACGCGCTGGCGCGCCTGTTGGGACGAAACCGCGCGGCGGTGTTGGTGGCACTCGACTGTCCCCGCTCGACGACGGAGCTGGCGGGGCTATTGGGTGTAACCAGCGGCGGGATCTCCCAGCAGCTGACGGTACTCGCCGAAGCCGGCCTGGTGAATCGCAGGCGGGTGAGGCGCCATGTGTTGTATCTGCGAACGCTGGACGGTGATGCGCTCGTCGACGCGGTCGCCGCGGCACCTGCCTGAGTATTCACACAGCTGACTCTCACGTGGGGCTAAATGTGTTGAGTGAATACTGACGTTGCATCAGAGTGAACGCATGTTCGGTAATCACATTGCAAGTGCGATGGCGCGCGAGCGCCAGCGGGATCTAGTGCCTGAATTGCGCGGGCTCGAGCGCAAGCGCAGCGCCTTCGGAGGCGAGGATGGTGAAACTACGGGCGCCCGCACCGTCAGTCCCGGATCGGAGCCCGCCAGGCGCCCACGATTCCGCTTCCGTCGAGCCTCTGCGCGTCCAGCAGCGGGCCGTAGCCAGACCGGCTGATTGCACCTACCGCCGGTGCTCAGGATTGGGGTGATCGGGATCTCCCAAGTCCCAGTCGTGCGTCGAATTCCCGTACGCCGGGATGCCGCCGGCGTCGGCGAGCATGCGGGCAACGTGCAGCACATTCCAGGCCAGGAAGACCGTGTTGCGGGTCGCCCAGGCGTTGTGCGCGCCACCCCCGACGGCATCGAGGTAGGACGGCCCGGGGCCAGCCTCGCCGGTCCAGTAGGTATCCGACTGGGGCGGGACCGTGAGCCCGATGTGCTGTAGCGCGTACAGAACCTGGGCGCTGACGTGCTTGCCGCCGTCGTCGTTGCCGGTGGTGATAGCAGCGCCGACCTTGCCGTAATAGGACCACTGGCCCGCCTCGTTGACATCCGATGAGTACGCATACAGGCGCTCGATGACCTTGCGGGTGAGCGAGCTCTGGTCCCCCAGCCAGATCGGTCCCGCAATGATCAGGATGTTCGCGGGCACGACGGAGCGCTTGTAGATATCGGGGAACTCGTCGCTGTCGTAGCCGTGCTCGCGCATATCGGGCCACAGCCCGGGCGGAATATCACGATCCACCGTCCGGATCTCCTCGACCTCGACGCCGACGCGGTCGAAGATCCCACGGACGATCGCCACCAGGCCGTCGGTGTTGCTGACCTCGGGTGAGCGCTTGGTCGTGCCGTTGAACACGACGGCACGCAGGTCGTCATAGCGCGTGCCTGCGCGCTCGGCCTGCTCATCAATGAATCGCTGAATATCGCCGGGAAGGGCCATGTACGTCCTTTTCCTTTGCCAACACGATGGTGCGTTGAATTTATGCCGTAGCGACCCTACAAGCCACTGGAGCCAGTTTGTGCTGGCCATCGACGACATCTCGGTACGCCATGCTGTCCGCATGTCCGAAGACGTCGAGTTTGCGGCCAGGACGGCTGTGGAGGTTGTGGCGGCGCTCGCCGATGAGTCAGGTGTCCTTGCGCGGTCCAAGGTCGCGGACAGGTGAGGTCCCTCCGACTCACGGCAATCGCGGTTGCTTTGGGAGCGCTGGCAACGTGGGCTCTCCCGCCGACGGCCAACGCCAAGCTACCGCCCGGCGTCGATGCCCTCGTCAGCGTGAGCGCTCACACGCGCACAACGACGCTTGTCAGTCCGCGGCTTCACACCAGGGCGCCCCATAGCCTCCTTCTGGTATTCGTCGTCGCACGCGGCGATCGGCCGGGCGAGCATGTGCGCAGCATCACCGCCGCCGGCCTGCACTGGTCGCCGGTCGTTCGCGGCGACGGGAGCATCGGTGCGACCGAGGTCTGGCAGGCGCGTGCGCGGAATTGGTGGTCGGGACGAATCGTCGCCACGCTTGCAGCCGCCGCCTACCCAGCGAGCGTCACGGTCGTGGCATACCCGGGATCCTCCCCCCACGTGGCGGCGCACGCAGACGCGGCGGGGCGAGCGTCCACGCCGAAGACAAGGCTCAGGGCGATCGCCGGGTCGCTGGTCTGGACGTTGGGGCTGAGCACGGCGCAGCGGCCACCTTCGATCGCGCGACGGGAGTCAGAAGGCCGCCGGGTGCTTCTGCAGACATTCCAGCCGCGCCAAAGGACGGCAGAGTGGCTCGAACTGGCAGCCGCGCAGTCTGCGAATCTCGCGACGCCCAAGAGCGCGAGCCCGGCACATGCCTGGAGGCTGGTGTCCGTCGATGTGCTCGTCCCGAGCCTGGAGCAACTGATCAAGGAAGGAAAGATCACTGCCAACGGCTACATAGCGTCGGCCAGCACGCGGCACGGCTCCCCACCCACCGGTGTTTCCGCACCGCCCGGCTGCCAGCCCTACCCCGAATTTGAAGTGGGCGTGGAGGACGACCCGGTGTTTCTCGGCCTGCAACCGGCGATGAGCCCTGCGCGCGGCTTCGAACTGGCCGCCAGCGTGTTTCACGCTCGCCTGCTGCGGTTGAACGTGATCTGGGGGCAAGTCAAGTTGTACGGCTGGGCGCCATACGACCAGGCCGTCCGGATGGCTCGCGAACGCTGCTGGTCCGTTCAGCTGACGATCATGCCGACGGCGCGCTACGAAGAAGGCTTCTCGAACGATGAACTGAGCGCGAGACACTTCAGCATCCCGCTATTTACCTCCTTCGCAACGGAAATCGCGACTCGCTACGCGGGACAGGTGACGCGCTTTGCGATCGACAACGAGCCGGATGGAGCCAGCTTCATTCCGCCGGGGGGCGAACTCGAAACAAACCTGGCGTTCTACGACAGCCTGTATCTGGCCTCCGCGGCGGCGGTGAGGTCAGCGGACCCCGGCGCCGAGATCCTCGCGGGCGAACTGTCGGGTAGGAACATCTCAGAGTGGCTACCGAATGTCGCCCAACTCCCCAGCAACGGGGTTGGCATCCACCCCTACGGCAATCTGAGCGGCGACATCGGCAAGTTCGTCAGGGAGGTTGCGCCAGTACCCCTGCTGGTGACGGAGTACGGTGTGCCTGCGTCGCAGCCCGACCAGATCGGTGAAGACCTCGAAGGCGAGGAAGTTGCGAAGCGCGAAGGCGCGCGCGCAATCATCTTCTACCAACTCTCGCGCGCCGATACCGGCGAACGCCCCTGGAACACCGGGATCGAATAAGGGCCAACCGGTCGGGGCGGGCCAGCGAGACGCGACTACCCTGCACCGAGGATGCCCGCCGCACGCGTGATCGTATCGATCGGCCCGGTCAAGCGGGCGCTGCTGGCGCTGGCGCTCGGCGGATTCGGGATCGGCACCGGGGAGTTCGTGACGCTGGGGCTGCTGCCGAACATCGCTGGGAGCCTGAACGTCAGCATCCCGCAGGCCGGCCATCTGATCTCTGCTTACGCGCTGGGGGTCGTCGTCGGCGCGCCGCTACTGACCGGGGCCGCGGTGCGGCTGCCACGCCGGCGGCTGCTGATCGTGGTCGCGCTGACAATGGCGGCACTGAACGTCGTCTCTGCGCTCATGCCCGGGTTCACGTCGCTGCTGATCGTGCGGTTCCTGGCGGGACTGCCACACGGCGCGTACTTCGGGGTCGCCTCGGTGGTGGCCGCGAACCTCGCGCCCCGGGACAAGCGCAGCTCGGCGATGGCAGTCGTATTCGCAGGGCTGACCATTGCGAACGTGATCGGCGTGCCGGCAGCGACACTGATAGGCCAGCACACCAGCTGGCGCGTGGCGTTCGTGTTGGTCGCGGCGGTCGAGGTGGCGGCGGCGATCGCGATCCTTGCCGTGGTGCCCGTCGATCGCGCCGACCGCGAGGGATCGGCGCCGGAGCTGCGTCACGAGCTGCTGGCGTTCCGCCAGCCGCAGATCTGGCTTTCGCTGTCGATCGCGATGATCGGCGGCGGCGCGCTGTTCGCGACGTTCAGCTACATCGCGCCGATGATGATCCACGTCGCCGGCTTCGGCCAGGGCGCGATCACGCCGCTGCTGGTGCTGTTTGGAGTGGGGATGACCGCCGGCAACCTGATTGGCGCACGGATGGCCGACCGGGGGCTGATGCGGACGATCTACGTGGCGATGACCTGCGAGACGCTGCTCGCCGCCGGGTTCTACCTCGGCGACCACAGCATGTGGATCGCTCCGTTGTTCATCCTGCTGTTGCCCGCGACAGCGCTGTCTCTGCTGCCCGCGCTGCAGTCCCGGATCGTATCGCTGGCCGGAGGCGCCCCGAACCTCGCAGCGGCGTCGATCCACGCGGCGTTCAACATCGCCAACGCGCTTGGCGCCTGGCTGGGCGGGCTCGCGATCGCCGCGGGCTGGGGATACGGATCGCCGAACCTGGTTGCGGCCGGCTTGGCAGCGGTCGGGCTGGCGGTTGCGTTCGCGTCCGGGCGACTGGAGCTCACACGCCGTCGCCGCAAGCGCGTCGCGGCCTGATGGCGTCAGGGGTCCTTGACCGATCCCGACGCAGTGGGTCTTGAACGTCATCGCGCTCGACCAGCAGCACAATCGCATATTCCATTGATCTGGCGGGCCACGAACAGCCGCACTACGCTGTGTCTGGGCATCATGTGCCCTGCTGCTGGTTCTTGCGCAACAACACGAGGAAGCCCGGCTGACGCGTTTGTGAGCAGCACCCGGCCATGCAGGTAGTCGAAGTCGAGCGCAAGCTCGGCATCCCTCGGTGCGAAGCCGATGAGGTCGGGCACGGTGACGCGTTCGCTCTCAGTCTCGACGTAACCAAAGGCCGCTCGCGGTTCGGCCGCCAGGGAAAGCCCGCCGATCAACCTACCGGCCAAAGGACGATCCAATCGCAGCACCAAAGACTTTGCTTTCGGTGCTGGGCACGAGACCACGTGCCCAGGGGCGAACACCGCGCCTTCGTCGCGCACCGCGATGGTTACGCTCCTTCGAGTTTCCTTGAGCGTCGCGCGATAGTTCCGCTCGAAGCAGCTTTCGCGGTATGCGAGTTCCAGTGCGTGCCCGTGCTGGCGAACAGCGACTGGGTCCCATTCGGACGTGCCCGGGCGCCATTCAACGGGAGACACCTCTTCGGCGCGGGTAGCGCTCGCCAAAGCTGTGACGAGCAGTAGCGCTCCGCAGCCGGCGGCTACCGCGCAGCGTACGAATCTCAACCGGTGGGATCTCATCCCGCCGGGAGGGTAGCATCGCCGTCTGCCGCAGCACGAGCAGCACACACGCTGGCAGCGATGCTCGATCATCCTGGCTGAGATGACCGGCTGTAGGTGACCTTGACGGTGTTGTCGCCGTAATATTCGCCGCAGTCGGCAAGCGGTACCGTTCGGCCGGGCCCAGAACAGCACAGGAGCGTTGACTGCAATGAAGGCGTACCCGCTTCGCAGTGTCAGCCTGCACGGCAACCACTACGCCTATCGCCAGGCCGGCGCCGGCCCAGTGGTGGTGCTGATTCACGGCATCACGTCGGACTCGACGACCTGGGCGCAGGTCATGCCCGGCCTGGCCAAGCACTTCACGGTCATCGCACCCGACCTGCTCGGCCATGGCGGCTCCGCCAAGCCGACAGGTGACTATTCACTGGGCGCCCACGCGAGCCTCGTGCGCGACATCCTGCAGGAGCTTGGGCATGACCGGGCCACTTTCGTCGGGCACTCGCTCGGGGGCGGCGTTGCGATGCAGATGGCCTACCAGTTCCCCGAGCGCTGCGAACGGCTGATCCTCGTGGACAGTGGCGGGCTCGGGCCGCGAGGTCAGCCTGCTGCTCCGTGCGGCCACCCTTCCCGGCGCCGAGTACGTCCTGCCGATCCTCACCAACGGGCGGCTGCTCGATGCCGGGCGGATGGTGGGAAGAGTGATGGGGGCCGTCGGCCTGGGGCCGGGTACGGATCTGCGCGAAAGTGCCCGCGGCCACGCCACGCTCGCCGACAGGGTCACTCGTGAAGCGTTCCTGCGCACGGTGCGCTCGGTCGTCGAGCCCAGCGGCCAGCGGGTCGACGCCACCGATCGCCTGTACCTGGCCGAACGCGCGCCGATGCTCTTCGTCTGGGGCCAGCACGACTCGCTGATCCCCGTCGCCCACGCCCACAGCGCACACGCCCAGGTCCCTACCAGTCGTCTCGAGGTCTTCGATGACTCGGGTCACTTCCCCCAGCTGGACGAGCCCAAGCGCTTCATCCGGGTGCTCAACGAGTTCATCGCCACCACCGAGCCCAAAGCACTCGAGGCGGATCGCTCGACCCGTCGGCGCCTGGCGGGACGCTCCTCAGCGCGAGAGACGCGCGAGGCGACGCTCCGCTGAGCGCCGCCTCGCTCGTGCCGGCTGCCTGTCCTTCGGATACGTAAATCCAGCTTCGGCGACATCCAGGCTCTTGGACCTTTAGCTCAAGTGCTCGCCGAAGAATGCCAGGATCCGCCCCCAAGCGTCCTCGGCCGCCTCTTCGTTGTAAGCGAAGCCGGTCACATGTAGCAGCGGCGTCAGCGGCCCGACCTTCACATGATTGAGGAAGCTGTGGCCGGCCTGCGGGTACTCCTTGATGTCGTGGGTGACGCCGAGTGAGTCGAGCGCCTGCTCCAGCCGCTGCGCGCGACCGCGCAGCATGCGATCCTTGGCGCCGTAGCTGGCGACTACCGGGCACGCTCCGGCGAGCCGCTGCGCGTCGTTGGGAACCTCGCCGTAGTTGACCGACGCGGCCTGAAAGCCGCGTGGCGCGCACAACAGCGCGAAGCCGCCGCCCATGCAGAATCCGATGATGCCGATGCGCCCGCTGCAGTCCTCGCGCTCGGCCAGGAGCTTCCGTGCCGCCTCGATCTCTTCGTATGCGGGCCCGCTGCCCGAGCGCGAGGCGCTAATCGTCGCCACCACGCAGCGAATTCCGCGGCCCGAGTACAGGTCGGGCGCAAACGCAACATAGCCAGCGCCCGCCAGCCGGTCAGCCTGCGCGCGGATGTCGTCGGATAGCCCGAGCGCGTCCTGGATCACGACCACGCCCGGGTGCGACCCGGCCTCGCTCGGCGTGGCCAGATAGCCGCCCAGCTCGCCGGTCGGCGTCATATAGCGCAACTCGGGCATTGCGGACATTGTGACGACCAGCCGCCGGCTGGAGCCGGTTGATGAATACCACCGTGGCCATGTTCACTCCTGGAGAGAGAATCTTCAGAGGATCGGCTGCTTCACGGTCGTCCTGAGTCGCGTGAGTCTCGGCGACTCCCGCAGGATGGCGCGTACAAGCAGCATTCGACGCGGCCCTTGTGGACGTGAGACACCGCGTGGCGCGGTTACTACCGGAAGCTCATAACCGCCAGCGCCCAGTCGTCCCGTATGCGTTTAGCTACGCTTCGGCGCGTGGAGCTGCAGCGGCGCATTGCCGAGGGGACGGGTGAGTTCCTGCTCTTCGCGCTGACGCCACCGCGCCTGACGACCGAACCGGAGCAAGCCCGTCAGATCGCCGCGAAAACGCTCGAGCGCCTGCGCCCCGTGGGCATCGACGGCCTCGTGCTCTACGACATTGATGACGAGAGCGACCGCAATCCCGAGGAACGCCCCTTTCCGTTCCTACCCACGATGGACCCAGCCGACTACCTCGCTCGCGATCTCGTCGGCTTGGAAGTGCCCGCCATCGTGTACCGCGCGGTCAGCAAGTACCCAGAGCAACGTCTTCGCTCGTGGCTCAGCGAACAAGCCCCAACCCACGCGCTGTCGGTGTTCGTCGGTGCGTCCTCTCGTGAGAAGGCGGTGGCAACCTCTCTGTTGCGAGCCTACGAACTCAGGACCGAGGTGCGCCCGGATCTCCTTCTCGGAGGTGTCGCGATCCCAGAGCGGCACGCGCGCGGGCGCCGGGAGCACGTCCGTCTGCTGGCGAAGCAGGCAGCAGGTTGCTCGTTCTTTGTCACCCAGATCGTCTATGACGTCAATGCCGCGAAGAACTTGGTCTCCGACTATCACTACGAGTGTGCCGCTCGTGACCTCAAGCCGGCGCCGATCGTCTTCACGTTCTCGGTCTGCGGCTCGCTGAAGACACTGGAGTTCGTTCAGTGGCTCGGTGTCGATGTGCCGCACTGGATCGAGAACGAGCTGCGCCACGCGGAGGACACCCTCGAAGCGTCCTACGATCAAGCCGTCGCCACGGCCGTCGAGCTGATCGCATTCTGCCGGCGCGTCGGTGTTCCATTTGGGCTCAGCGTCGAGAGCGTGTCGATCCGCCAAGTCGAGATCGAGGCCTCCGTCCGCCTCGCAAGCCGGCTACAGGCAGAGCTACGTCGCTAGTCCCATCGCAGGTGGGGCAAGCAACCCGCCCCACCGCCAGCGCCGCGATTCGACAGGCCACTTCGGGAACGCGGCACCAGCTCAGGTGCTTGCCGGCAAGTCAGGCGTGCGGGAGGGCGCGCATCTGGCTCACCGGGTGACGCCCAAGACGACTCAACGTCGCGTAGGACGAGGCGTGCCCATGCGTGCGGGGCACGACGCTGACGGGCACACGGCCCCTGAGCCGGTCGATGACGCCGCGGCGCAACGGCACCAGCAGCAGCTCGGTGTCCTCGTCGACAAGGACGGTCGCCTGCCCTTCGATCAGGTTGCGCCAGAGAACGTCGTCGGTCCACTCCTCATCGCTGGGAACGAACGCAACGTCCGCCGGGTATCCGAGATCATCGTCGCTACGCGACGCCGCCATGAACAGCTCATCAGTCTTGTCGGTGATCTCGCTCATTGCATGTGCTCCCAATCGGGAACGATATCCCGCCAGCCCTAGCCAAATCCAACGAAAGGCGATACTGGTTGGAAGGGTGCGAAACTTCGCTTGCTAGAGCGGGATGACCTCCGCCTTGTCGAATCGACCTGCGGCGCAAACGACGATGACCTACGCGGCTCAACCCGCTTGTTTGCTGGGGTTTCCGGCATCCTCTGATGTCGCCGCGCCACGTAGTCCCGCGTGGTTTGTGGGAAGAATGTGGGCAGGCGCTTGTGGGAGGCTCGAACCTGCGACCAACCGATCAAGTCGGTTGTGTCGGTAGTAGTGGTGTAACGAGCTGCGGGTGAGCTGGAGATGGTTCCGGCCACCGTGGCGTCCAGACTCGTCGGTCTCTTCCCGGAGTCCGATTGATAGGAGCACCACGATGGCCGAAGCAACAAGAATGACCACTGCTGATGTCGTTGCGAGCGTGATGGCTGGTGAGCACGGCGATTTCGTGCGTGAGGCGGTCGCGCTCGTCGCTCGTGAGCTGATGGAGGCCGAGATCTCTGTCGAGGTTGGTGCTGAGCTCGGCGAGGTCTCGAGCGAGCGCACGGCGCACCGCAATGGTTATCGCCCCAGGCCGTGGGAGACGAGGGTTGGGGAGATCGAGCTGTTGATCCCCCGCAAGCGCCAGGGGCCCGCCTATTTCCCGAGCTTCCTGGAGCCCCGCAGACGCAGCGAGCAGGCGATCGTCGCGGTCGTGCTGGAGGCCTACGTCAACGGCGTGTCCACGAGGAAGGTCGACCGCCTCGTCGAGCAGCTCGGGATCGCTGGGATGACCAAGGACCGCGTCTCAGCGCTCTGCAAGGGCCTCGACGAGCAGGTCCGGGTCTTCCGCGAGCGCCCACTCGAAGGCGCCTACCCGTATCTGTGGCTCGATGCCAAGCACGTCAAGGTCCGCTCCGGCGGGCATGTCCGCTCGAAGGCGCTCGTGATCGCCTATGCGGTGCACGAGTCAGGGGTGCGGGAGGTGATCGGCCTTGATGTCGGCGAGGTCGAGTCCGAGGCGTTCTGGGTCGAGTTCATCCGCTCCTTGCGGGCACGCGGCCTTCACGGGGTGCGCCTGGCGATCTCCGACCATCACGAAGGACTGAAGCACGCGATCGAGCGTGTCCTGGCGTGCCCGTGGCAACGCTGCACCGTGCACTATGCCGAGGCTCGGGTTATGCCGAGGTGGCCGCGAAGGGGCTGCAATCGCGTGGGTCTGGGGTCGCTGAGGTCGGCATAATCCGGTCTGGAGGGGGAGGCTGTGTTCTCCATTCTCGGAAGGGAGAACACTGATGAAGAGTCCGTTGCGGGTGCGGCTGTCTGGGCCGCTTGAGGAGTTTGGGCCGGGGTTCGTGGGCGAGCTTGAGCGTCTGGGGTATTCGCCGATAGGCACGACGCTGCAGGTGCGGCTGATGGCTCGCGTGAGCAGCTGGATGCAAGCGAATGACGTGGCGTGTCGGGAGCTGAGCGGCGAGGTGCTCGAGCGGTTCTTGGCGGCGCGCCGTGCGGCTGGTCACCGGGATTATGTGAGCGCGCGTGCGGTGGCGCCGTTGCTTGCCTATCTACGCGGGCTCGGGCTGGTGCCGTCGGCCTCGCCGGCGCAGCCTTCGACGAGAGCCGGGGTGCTGGGTGAGCGCTTCCGTGGTTATCTGATCGACGAGCGCGGCCTCGCGAAAGGGACTGTCACTGGGTATGTCGATGCCGTCAAGCTGTTTTTGGCGGGCCTCGACGAGGACGGGCTTGATCTCGGGGAATTGACCGCTGGCCGGGTGACGGCGTTCGTTGTGGCTCGCTGTCCGGGGCAGTCGCGCGGGGCAGCGAAGATGACGGTCTGCGCGCTGCGGTCGCTGTTGGGGTTTATGCATGTCGAGGGGTTGATCGCCGAGTCGCTGACCGGTGCGGTGCCGTCGGCGGCGTCGTGGGGGCTGTCGGGGTTGCCGCGCTTTCTTGAGCCTGGGCAGGCCCAGGCGCTGCTGGACTCTTGTGATCAGCAGACCGCGACTGGGCGGCGTGATCTGGCGATCTTGACGTTGTTGCTGCGGCTCGGGTTGCGCGCTGGCGAGGTCGCGGGCCTGTCACTCAACGACGTTGATTGGCGTGCTGGGGAACTGGTTGTGATCGGCAAGGGCCGCCGCAGCGAGCGGCTCCCGTTGCCCGTCGATGTCGGGGAAGCAATCAGCGGCTATCTGCGTGACGGTCGGCCTGACGGTGCTTTGGAGCGGACAGTCTTCATTCGCGCCAAGGCTCCTCTGCGGCGCTTGACCACGGGCGGTATCACCCAGGTCGTATTCGCCGCTGGTCAGCGCGCGGGGCTCGGCCAGATCCATGCGCATCGTCTGCGGCATACCGCCGCGACAACGATGCTCAGGGCCGGGGCACCGCTGGCAGAGATCGGACAGGTCCTGCGTCACCGTGAGGCGCTCTCGACCGCTATCTATGCCAAGGTCGACCGGGGCGCGTTGAGTTCGCTCGCGCGGCCGTGGCCCGGAGCGGGCGCGTGAGCTCGCTCGAGCAGCACCTCACCGGGTATCTGGCGGTCCGGCGCGCGATGGGATACAAGCTCGCGCGTGCGGGGAAGCTTTTGCCCCAGTTCACCACGTGGATGGCCGAGCGCGACCAGTCCCTGATCACCACCAAGCTGGCGCTCCAGTGGGCGACCTGCCCACCAGCGACCGGCTCGAACTGGCACCACCAGCGGCTGTCAGTCGTCCGTGGCTTCGCCGCCCACTTGCACGCGATCGACCCCGCGCACGAGGTACCGGCCGCTGATCTGTTGCCGTGGCGATCGCGGCGCGCGGTCCCTTACCTCTATACCGACACAGAGATCCTGGCGTTGATGGACAGCGCGAGGGTGATCCCGACGCCACACCGCGCAGCGACGATGCGCACACTGATCGGGCTACTCGCGGTCACAGGGATGCGCATCGGTGAGGCGATCCGCCTGGACCGCAACGACATCGACCTCGCCAACAAGCTGCTAGTCGTGCGCGACACCAAGTTCGGCAAGTCGCGCGAGGTCGCGCTTCACCCAACCACGATCACTGCTCTGCAGTCCTATCTCGCTCGCCGCGACCGGCCCGTCCCGCCCGTGCCGACCGCCGCGGTGTTCACCTCGGCCGCCGGGACCAGACTTCTCTACCACAACGTCCACCTCGCGTTCAAGCAGATCGTCGCGCACGCCGGGCTGCACCCACGGACGGTCAACTGCCGGCCACGACCGCATGACCTACGCCACACGTTCGCTGTCAACACACTGCTCGACGCCTACCGCACCAGCGAGAACCCAGCGAGCACACTACCGCTGCTCTCGACATACATGGGGCATGTCCACCCCGGATCGACATATTGGTATCTGCAGGCCGCACCAGAGCTACTCGCGCTCGCAGGCGACCGGCTCGAGCGTCATCTGCAAGGAGCCAGCCGATGAGCATGCTCGCACCGACGCTGCAAGCGTTCTTCACCGACCGCCTGACACGACAGCGCAACGCCAGCCCGTACACGATCGCGGCCTACCGCGACACGCTGCGCCTGCTTCTCGCTTTCACCCACCAGCAGACGGGCAAGCAGCCCTGCCAGCTCGACCTCGACGATCTCGACGCGCCGCTGATCGGCGCGTTCCTTGACTACCTCGAGCACGAGCGCCACAACAGCATCCGCACCCGCAACGCCCGCCTCGCCGCGATTCGCTCACTGTTTCACTACGCCGCGCTCGAGCATCCCGAGCACGCCGAGACGATCAGCCGCGTGCTCGCGATCCCTCCTAAGCGCTTCGAGCGAGCACTCGTCACATTCCTCACCGACACGGAGATCGACGCGCTACTCGCCGCGCCCGACCGCGACACCTGGACCGGCCGACGCGATCACGCGATGCTGCTACTCGCAATCCAAACCGGGCTCAGAGCATCCGAGCTGACCGCGCTGAAGTGCAGCGATATCCACCTCGGCAACGGCCCACACGTCAGCTGCCTGGGAAAGGGCCGCAAGCACCGCATCACCCCGCTGATCAAGCAAACCGTCACGGTTCTCCGCGTCTGGCTCAAAGAGCGCACCGGACACCCACAAGACCCCGCGTTCCCGACCCGCACCGGCCGGACGCTCAGCCACGACGCGCTCCAAAGACGACTCGCGGAACACACAGCCACCGCGGCGATCGCGTGCCCGTCGATGGCGACCAAGACGATCAGCCCGCACGTGCTCAGACACACCGCCGCTATGCGGCTACTACACGCCGGGATCGAGACGACCGTGATCGCGCTCTGGCTCGGTCACGAGCACGTCGAGACGACCCAAATCTACCTCCACGCCGACATGGCACTCAAGGAAACCGCACTCGCCAGAACCACCCCTCCCGACACCCCACCCGGCCGCTACCAGCCACCCGACACACTCCTCGCCTTCCTCGAGACGCTCTAATTATGCCGACCCCAAAGGGACTGACTCGCCCACCACCAACGCATCGCTCAACCCAAGTCGGCATAACCCGAGCCTCGGCATAGTGCACGTTATGCCGACGTCGGCATAAGATCCATTTCGTCAGGAATATGCACCAGCACTGCCGGCCGTCCCAGCGCGGGCTGGTCTCCGCGGCCCTCAGAGAGCTGTTCACCGCCGAGGACGGCAAACAGGCCCGCGAGCGCATGACCCAGGTCCTGGAGCGACTCCAGCCGACAGTCGGAAAGGTCTGCGAGCTCTTGGAGGACGCCGAGGAAGACCTCCTCGCGTTCTACGCCTTCCCACAAGCGCACTGGCCAAAGCTGCGATCCACGAACCCGCTCGAGCGAGTCAACCGCGAGATCGGCAGACGCTCAGACGTCGTCGGCATCTTCCCCAACGACACATCCGTGATCCGCCTCGCCGGCGCTCTATTGATCGAGCAAAACGACGAGTGGCTCGTCTGCCGACGCTATCTCTCCGCCGAGAGCATGAACCAGATCGACGCTGTCAAAGACAGCCACGACCTCCCACAAAAAGAACAAGACGAGGAGGTGACCAAGCTCAACGCCGCCTGAGCCACGAACGCCCCCACCGACGAACAGGCATTACACCACTACACACGACTTGACTCAAGTCCACGGCGGCACGGCTCTACTGCTCGGATTGGGGCCACCGGGCTCGGGGTCAGCCGTGGAGGATGTTTGCGTCGCGTTGGCACGTCTGTGCTCCTTCAACCACGCTCGCAGCGGCCCCAGCTTGTCCCGCTGACCTTCGCCCTCGTTCAGCAGTGTGACCAGCTCGACAGGCCCGGGGAACGACGACGGCGGAAGCTCGCCCTGATCCCTGATGAAGTGCGCCAGCGCAACCCGAGCGTTGCGGATGGCTTCCACGACGTGCCGGGTCGGCGTCCGTTGCGCGCCGTGGATTTGTTCCGCGTCGATCAGCTCCATGAGCATCGTGGCGACCGACCGATAACGCTCCGTCAGCTCCACATTCTCGATGCGCAAAGCGTAGGCCACCCAGGCATCGCTCCAGGCGTTGAACGCGTCCATATGCGCCTGGCCATCGCGCTGCCCCTGGAATGCCGAAAACACCTTGACCAGGGCCTCGTCCAGCCGTTCAGCCGCATCCACTTCGCGCCCATGTCGCGCCCAATCTCGCCGCTCTCGGCGTTCCTCGGCACGCACGTGCCGACTCGACCACCCCTGTAGCAGCCAGCCGAGCACCACACCTGCAACGGTCCCCCCGACGGCGATCAGCGCCGTGGTCACGGGTTCGTGTTCGTGGACGACTTCGCGCACGACTTCATGCACGACTCGACCTCCAAGGTCGGCGTTGGGGTCGTCAACGGCTCGCCCGAGTCCCCGCCCAGCAGGTGGACGTGGCCAGCGTGAACGCCGCCGAGTTGCAAAGCTCGTCGCTCAATGGCAACGCGGGTCCCGGCGATCATCACGTCGCTGGGATCCCGCGTTGCGTTTGGACCTAACCAATGGAGATGCCGGGCTTGGTCGCGGCAGCTATCTGACCGACGATGGCTCGCACGTCATCGAACGTGGCACAGTCGATGTAGTTGGTGCCCGTACGCGGCCTGAATGGGTCGAGGACGGAGAGCGCCACGTTGTCGGGCTCCTCCTCCTTGGCCTTCTCGAGGAGCGCGTTGACGACCTTGCCTATCTGCCAGGACACGCTGGTGCCCTTGGCGCTCTTGAGGTCATCGAACAGGGCTCGAGCTTGGGTGTACGTACTCATAACGACACTTCCAAAATCGAGGTTGACAAGATCGGGCATTACCCAAGAGCATCACATCACACCGGGCAGACAGATCAGCGGCCTCGGGGGCCGTGAGCACGAACGTTTGGTCTAGGACCTGAGATTCGGCCTTCAGGAGAGCCGTCCTAGCATGACGCGCAGCGGGCGTCCACGCTGACCATGCGCGGGCTCAGCAGACGGCACTGCGCGCTACGCCAACGGCCGTGGGACCCGGCCACGCCCCACGCCCCTCGATACCCCACTCCCATCGAGCGAAAGCGACCGCCATGCACACCGGCCCTGGGGAGCCTCGGCTAGGGCCTACGATTCGTCAAACTTGTCGGCGTGGCAATCTATCTCGACGCGAATGTCCTCTGGCCGTGGCGCACATGGACCGAGGTCGACGGCCTTGCTCTAACAATTGTCCCCGGGAGGGCAGCGTAACAATGGCCAACGGGAGTCTTAGCGGCTGGGTGATGGTCCGCCCGGTACGTCTGGGTCTGCTTGTGGCCGCTGACGGCAACGATCTTGCTCGTGCCGCACAATGCGCGACCTCATCGTGGGGAGGTATCTACACGCCATTTCTCGATCCCGCTGATGGCGACGGCGCGCTGCGCCGCGCTGATGCTCTGAGCGTTGATGCGATCTATGCCGCCGCCGATGATCCTGCTGTTCGAGACATAACCTCGATGCCGGGGTATCAGTGGGTCAATCGCTCGCCCTTCGGGCCTTACGATGAGCCTAATGAATACAGGCCGTCTCGCTTGCTTGCTGCGAACACGCTCCTCGGCTCGATCGGCCATGATCGCCAGCTGGTCCACCATAGTTGGGCGTCTACCGATCCGTTGGCCTTGTTGTTCGCTGTCTGGTTCGGGCAATATGGCTCCTCAGATTTCGAGCGCACGATAGAGGCGCAGTTTGTAGACCGGGCGAGCGAGGTAGAGATAGATCCAGAGGGTGACCTTTCGCCCCTTGAAGGCCTCACGCCCGTGCAAGTCACTGCGGCGCAAACCACTTATACCGGCGAGTCCACGTTTGACGGTTTCGTCGTCCTGGACCCGTCAGATCCTGCTGACGTTCAGCGTTTCTGGAATGCGCGTGCCTATGGCGGCCGAGTGTTTCCGTGGCCGGTAGGCTCGAGGATATGCGCGCCGACGGTGCGCTGAACCGTTGGCGACGCGGCGACGGCAGTCCGCTCCCACCACATGTCGCTGTGCTTTTGCGACCCACCGATGCGGCAGTGCCCAATGAGCTTCTAGACCTCCTGCGCAGCGCGACCGTGGACCCATTTGGCGAGCACGAGATTTCACTCATAGCCTGGACCGGAGCCCATCCGATCCAGACCGGGTTCTCACGCAGCTTCTCGGTAGAAGCCTCCCCCAACGACTGGCATCCGAGTATCCCACTACCGAAGCCGACAATGATTGTGGCGATGGTGACGGCGAGAGCGTAGCGCTGCGCGAATGGCTGGAGGGTCCGGCGCCGACTCTCTATGTGCCTCGGCGCTTCAGCGAGGACTGGTTCGCGGACAACGTGCCCAAGCTGCATCCCGCCCAGGTTCCCGCGCTGCTGGATGAGCTGCACGCACGAGGCTGGACCGATCAGCGCATCCAGCAGCGCCTCGCACGATACTTGGCGCTGAATCAATTTTGGCTGGCGAAATGAATGCCTTTCGTCGGACGGGCCAGTCTGCCGTGCCTGGCGCAGGTGTTCCATGTAGTGGTACTCTCCGACGGTCGGATGGACCGCCGCTCGGACTACTGGCATGACCGCGCTCGTGCAATGCGTCGCTGGGTGGTCGTCGCGGCGGTAGTGGCGGTCTGCGGCTTGGAGGCAACGCCTGCGGTCGGGTACGTTTTGGAACATCCGAAGCATGAAAACTGCCGGATGCACTACGCGAGGACGCAAAGAACGATTAAGGAGCACGGTCGCCAGGTCAAGCAGACGATCTGCGTTTGGGCCATCATCCCGAAGCCCAAACCTACCCCTTCGCCGCCCGCGAAATCGAGCGCCTGGTGCGAAGCGAGCGCCGAATATAGCTCAGAGTATGAAAACTGGGAAATCTTCGTCCACTCAAATCAGCCCTATCGGAGCGCGGAAGCTCGTGCTTCCAATGGCGACCATTTCAGTTACGAGACAAACAGCGAAGGGTACGCGGACATATATCTCTACGTCCACGGCAATCCCGGTGGGCAGCAGGTTACGGTGGAAGTCGGGGAAGCGACCTGCTCGACCACACTGGACTGAGGACGCGCCGACCGCGCTCAGCGCCGTCCTCCGCCAGTCGTAGAGTTTGGCGCCGATAGAACCAGTCCGGCCCAGGGACAGAGAACAAACTCGGAGGCGACCATCCCCTCGCCCGGTTCGTCATGCCCGGCGGGCTCAGTTGTGGTACTCGCGCCCGGCCATGCCGATGCTCCCGACTCGCTGGCGGCGACCTTCCACGCTAGACGCGGCTGGCTGCCGAGCAGCCGCGCTAGACGCGGTCGCAGAAGGTCATTGCAACGCGGGTAGACTCGGCTGATGGAGCGCCTGCCCGCGTACGCGCGCCGCGCATGCGCCCGAGCGCGCGAATGGGCGCTGCCTGATATGACACGGGGAATCGCCTCGCTGGGCGTAGCCCTTCTCCTCGCCCTGGCCGCGTATCTCGCAGCGGGCGAAACAGGACTGATCGTCGGACTGGTGGTCGGGCTCGCCCAGGTGATCGTTCTTTTCGGAGGCGGGTTCGTCGTGTTCCTCGTCGGGATCGTTCGTCATCCCGAGCGCGACCCGAATTGGCAGGCGGACACGCATGCAGGGGGTCCGCAGAACCCTCTCAACCTCGGGCTAAGGCGGATGGGTGGCCCGGACTACATCTACGGGAACCGATGCACGGTCAAGCATCCTGACGGAACCACTCTCGAAGCGATGGATGAGAGGGAGCATCGCGTGCCCGACACGCACTGGAAGGTGTTTGAGTTCATCTATGGAGGGCAAAGCAGCAACTTCCCGTCGGATGCGCACGAGCCCGTGACAGGTCGCTACGAGGTCACCTGGTATCTGCGCTTGAAGCCCGACGGCCCGTGGCGCGAAGTCGTGCATGACCGGGGCATTGCGATCACGCTGCCCAAGGTGGCTCAGGCCGTGGCCTGATTCGCCTCACGCCGCGTCATACCTTCGCTTTCGAGCACAGCGCGCCGCCCGTCGTGCCGAGGCCGCGAGCGATCTTCACGAGCGTATCGAGCGACACGTTGAACTCGCCACGCTCGATCGCGCCGAAGTAGGAGCGGTCCATCCCGACGTGGCGGGCGAATCCCTCCTGGCTGTAGCCGCGCCGTTCACGGGTAGACCGGATGACTCTGGCAAGCGCGCGGTTCGCCGAGGACTTCTTAGACGGCATGAGCCGACCTCCTCATAGTTGGGCCTTTCTCACAAACTCCCCGCCGCTCAGATCGAAAGCCTCGGCGAGCTTGCACAGCTCCCCGTAATCCACAGTGCGGAGAGTCCCGGCTTCAATCCGAGTGAGGCGCCATCGCGCGATCTTGCAGGCAACGGAAAGCTCCTCCACGCTGAGGTCGCGTGCCTCGCGCAGTTCGCGCACGACTCGTCCGAGTCTCGCCAGCGCCAAGTCAGTCTCACGACGGGACGTATCGGTCACGCCGCGACTGCCCCCAACGCGGCTGCACGAGCGTCCGGCGCGAGTCGATAGCCGACGCCCCAGGTTGAGCAGACCCAGCCCTCGGCGCCGGCACGGGCGAGCTTTCGTCGTAGCCGAGAGGCGTGAGAGTCCACGGTGCGCGTTGAGCCTTCGACGCGGTAGCCCCAGACCTCGTGCAGAATGTCCGCCTTTTCGTGGACGCGGGTCGGGTCGCGCGCAAGGTGGGCGAGCAGCGCGAACTCCATCCGGCGAAGCTCGACGGGCGCTCCCCCGAACGTGGCCGTGCGTGTCGCCACGTCGACCTTGAGCGGACCGCACATCATCACGGCAGGCCCGTCAAGCAAGCTGTGGCGCCGCAGGAGTGCGCGCACACGGGCGAGTAGCTCGGCGTACCCGTGCGGGGTCCGGGTCACGTCATCGGCGCCAGCCTCGAAGGCGCGCAGGACGCTCATCGCGGCGGGCTCGCGGCTCGCGCTCAGCCACAAGACGCGGACGCCGGATGCGCCCGGCGCAAGCTCGCCACCACGGAGCGCCCGCAGCACGTCGAAGCCGCGATGCGGCGCCTTGCCGAAGATGACCAAATCGACCTCGCCGGGTGTACAGCGCTCCCTCAGCGTCGCGGGGTGGCTTGCTCGATGGACCACGTAGCCGTCAAGCTCAAGCTCCCCGGCAAGGCCGGCGTTCGCGCGCTTCTCGCCGTACACGAGCAGCACGCCCGGACGCCGGCTCGAAAGCTGCTTGTGGGCATCGTGGGCCAAACCCGGCTTCCTTCCCGCACCGAGGAAGGGACGTGCCCACGAACACGGCCAAACGACCGTCCGTAGCTGAGCGGGCTACGGTTCTCCGTGGCATCGAAGGCACGTCCCTTCGGTGCTACGGCCGGGCGGGTTGTTTGCGCAACTCGTCCGGCCACTCGGTTTCTTGGTTGCCGCCAGAGCAGAGCAGAACTCGCGGACGATCTCAAGGGGTGCGCGCCGGGCCGCGTCGGCCCTCACCCTTTGTCAGCGCCGTCGAATCCCGACGAGCGGAGCCATGTGGGCAAAGTGTGGGCAAAACGGCGAAAATGTGCCCGATCCGACTCCCAATCCGTCACACTTACCCAAAGAAAAACCCCGCAGTTGCGGGGCTTTTGGGCGATGGAGCTACTTGGGGCACTCTCAAACCAAAGTCAACAGCGGCGCTTGGCGCAGTTGGTCGAGAAGCTGGATCAACTCGTCGCAAGCAACGCCCCACGGCGACCGTCAGGTCGAGTGGATCGGCAGATGAGACCTGGCTCGGTCTTGAAGGCGGTCATCCATGTGCTGGAGACGACCGATCAGCCGATGCGGGCATGCCACGTTCACGCGGCGGTCGTTGAACTGCTGCGACAAGACGTGAAGTACAGCGCCGTAAAGGGGTGTCTCGCGTCGAAGGCGCACGGTCGGCGAGCACGCTTCGAGCGCACTGCCCGCGGCTGCTACCGACTGAGGACGCTTCTCGAAACATGACCCGCCTGGGAGCGCATCTGTGAGCTGCACGCCCAGCGCTTTGGGTCGGAGTCAGGAGGCGACGCCTGAGTCCCCGTCGAGCACTTTGCGCCACTTGTAGTAGTTGCCTGCGACGGCTGATACGCCTCGGTGGTTTGCGTCTGCAACGCGGCGTATCGCCTCCTTAGCGCTCACACCGTCAGCTCGTAGCGCCTTGACCTGCGCGTACATTTGTCTCTGCTCAGGGACAGAGCTAGATCGCGTGAGGCGATATGGCGTGAGCACCCAATGGTGTCCTCGTTGCTTGTGATCGCTGCTGTGTACGTCCATACCGTTCCATGATGCGTCCAGGACCGGCGCCGTGTCAACCGCTCCGCGCAGGAAGGCGAGAGCCGCGCGCCCGCCTATAGCTCCCGATGCCGCTGCTGCCACCGAGCATTGACGCTCGGCGGTGTGCAGCTCAGTCCAAAGTGATCGTTGAGCAGATAGCGCACTCCCTCTGCGGAGACGCCAGCTCGTCGGGCGATTTCGGGGAGCGTGACGCCCTCCACGAGATGGAGTCGAAACATCTCACGCTCACGTCTGCCGGGAGCGGACATGCTGCTGGGATACCGTGGCACGGGGTTGGGCAAGCTGAGCCGACAAACGATCTCGTACAGCTCCATCGGTCCAATCAAGGGGTTGTAGGCAAGGTCCGTGGCTGGATGCTCACCGAGCTGGTCAACGTCCGTGATCCCAGCGGCTTCCAAGCAGACCAATGCAGCGGGACTCATGTTCAAGGCGGTGACGCGCATGGATGCTCCCTTCTGTTGGTCGTGCCTGAGTCGAACGCCACGCGCCCAAGAACGTCCGTGCAGACGTGGCGCTCGACCACGGGCGTCTACTGGCGGAGGTCGTCCGCCGCGATGGCAGCGCGGGTTGCCCACACGAAGCTGCGGAGGCGATGAATCAGTCCGACGGTGTACAGCCGGTTGAGGCTGTCGGTCGTGTCGTTGCCGCACTGGCGGACAAGCTCATCGACCGACCACGGTCGCTGTGCATCCGAATCGCTCAGCAGACGAAGAATCTCGGCGTCTATCTGAGCCTCCTGCTCGGCAGGACTGAGGGTACGCTGTTGCTGCATCGGAAGGTCCGTCCTTTCGGTGTCACGCCCCCGGCTGTCCAACCAGCGCGGGGGCACCTTTATGTATTGGGTTGCCTGAAGCTGACCGAAGCCAGCCAAGACCGACCCTACTATATAAGGCGAGTGATAGCTATGCGTTGCCTGCTGGCGGATCGTGCGTCAGCACTTCGGCGCGGGCAACCAGCTCGGCGGGCGTTACACCAAGTCCATGCGCCAAGCGAACGACGTTGCTCCAGCTCGGATTGCGCTTGCCGCGCTCTGTCTCGCTGATCCAGCTCTGCATAAAGCCGGTGCGCTCCGAAAAGACAACCTGGCTGATCCCCCGTTCCTCACGGATGACCCGGACGGCAGCGCCAAGGTCTGGCTGATCTGGCTCGGGTTGGGACATAGGCTCAGGTCGTAGCTTCGTCCTTTGGTGGCTGAAGTCCTTGCACGAGCTCGGCAGGATCAACGCCGAGTCCAGCGGCAAGCTTCAGGAGGTTGTGGAGGTTGAGGTTGCGCTGACCGCGCTCCACCTGACCGAGAAAGGTCCAGTGGACGCCGATCTGATGCGCCATCGCCTCCTGAGATAGACCGAGAGCGTCACGACGGGCACGGACCCGTTCGCCAAAGACCTGCGTGGCTGGAGAGAGTGGGCTGGGCATGCTGCCAAGCCCATACGTCCCGACTACCTATGTCCAGAGCGCTCACATCCCAACCGTTTACGTCCCAATCGTCCATATCTTGATATGGTGCCGCCGCTCTGTCTGCACGGACGGCTGTCTGAGTCTCGTGGCAAGGCAGCTTCAAGGCACCACGAACGGGAGGACGCCCCCATGCGGACCACGCTGGATCGACCCTGGCTGAGACGATCGACCTGCCTTATAGGCGTCGCCCTGATGACGGCTGTATGCAGTGCCGCTCTGGTATCGGCGGCGCAGGCAGCCGAACCGCTGGCGTGGTCGGCTCCCCAGCTCATCGACCATCAGCGCCCGTTCGGCAACCCGCCGAGTATCGAAGCTGTCTCCTGCCCGACAACCTCCTTCTGCGCAGTGGTCAGCCGCGGCAGTGTCCTCACAACGTCGCATCCGACCGAAGGCGAAAGCGCCTGGACGAGCACGACCGTCGAGGAAGGCAACGAGCTGCGCCACATCTCCTGCCCATCGGAAGCCCTGTGCGTGGCGACCGACTCCACCGGAGGCGTGCTGACCTCGAGCAACCCGGCTGGCGGCGAAAGTGCCTGGAGCGTTGCCAGCGTCTCAGAAATCGGCAACCCGATCAGCAGCATCTCGTGTCCTTCGACTTCGCTGTGTGTGGCGGTCGCTGCCGGGAAGGTATTGACCTCGACCGATCCGACTGGCGGTGCGGGCGACTGGAAAGCCACGACGCTCAACACCAGCGGCTCGACGTTCAGCGTGTCCTGTCCGACCATCCACCTGTGCGTCATCGCGGGCGACGTGGAAGGCAAACCGAGCGTCATAACTTCGACTAATCCAACCGGGGGAGCCGGTGCCTGGACCTCGGCAACCGTCACTGGCTATGTAAATAGCGTGTCGTGTCCGTCAGAAGCCTTGTGCGTACTCGCCGGTAGCGACGACTTCATCAGCTCCACCAATCCGACGGGCGGCGAAAGCGCTTGGACAACCGTGAACAGTCCAGACCACAAGCTCACCAGCGTGGACTGTGCATCCACGGCGCTCTGCGTGGCAACCGACTACGCGGGCAACGTGGTGACCTCGACTGACCCCACGAGCGGCGAAGGTGCCTGGACGGTGACGAACGTGGACGAAACGAACTTTGTTGAGGGTGTGTCGTGTCTATCCACGACGCTCTGCGTGGCAGTCGATAGCTTCGGTCGCGCGATTACCTCGACCAACCCCACGGGAGGACCGAGTGCGTGGTCTGCTCGCACGATCGACCCCGGCACCACCAACAGCTTGACGGGCATCTCCTGTCCGTCCGCATCCTTGTGCGCCGCCGTAGACAACAGCGGCAACATCGTGACCTCCACGAGTCCTGCAAGCACACCGCGCGCTTGGACCGTCACGTCCCTGAGCGCTGGAGAATCCGGCAGGTTCTCGGCGATCTCCTGTCCTTCAACGGCGCTCTGCGTCGCCACCGTGTTCTCCGATCTGGCGGAAGAGGAAAACGCCCACATGCTGATCTCCACCGATCCCACTGGCGGCAGTGGCGCATGGACCCGGACCACCATCGCCGGCATTTTGGGTCAGGCAGAGGCGCTGTCATGCCCGACGACCAAACTCTGCGTTGTCGCTAACTTCGATGGCAGCATCACGACCTCGACCAACCCCACGGGGGGATCGAGTGCTTGGACCACGACGAACGTCAGCGCCACGGATGGACTGTTCGGCGTGTCGTGTGCATCCACGTCGCTCTGCGTGGCGGTTGACGGGTCCGGGGACGTTCTGACCTCGACTGACCCGACAGGCGGCAGCGGCGCATGGACGCCCGCACACGTCGATGGGACCGCTCATCTCGACAGCATCTCCTGCCCCACGACCTCGCTGTGCGTGGCGGTGGATCAGAGCGGCAACCTCATCACGTCCACCAACCCAACAGGTGGCGCAGGCACGTGGACCGTCACCCACATACCAACGGTCTTTGAGCTGACCAGCGTGTCGTGTACATCAGCGACCTTCTGCGCAGCGGTGGGGTTGGGCACAGACCCCGAAATTGGAGGCATCGGGGGGGTCACGGTGACTGCGACCGAGCCGACTGGCGGCGAAGGTGCGTGGACGCTGGACGACTCACTTGACCCCGAAACCAAACTAACTGGTGTGGCATGTGTTGCCGAAGCCTTCTGTCTCGCCGTTGACCAGCTCGGCAACGTCGTGCTTGGTATGCCGGCAGTTGAAGAACACACGCCCCCAGCCGAAGAACACCACGAAACCACGGGCGGCAGTACAAGTCCGACCAGCACCAGCAGCTCGACAAGCAGCACGTCCAGCGGCAGCAGTTCCAGCTCCACGGGCAGCACGACGACGCCGATCGCCACAATAAGCAGCGCCCAGCTTGGTGCGGCACTCGGTCAGCAGCTCATCCCTTCAAGCAAGATCGCTCGCATCACGTCGTTGCTCAAGAATCACGGCGTGGTGCTGTCATTCAAGGCACTGGAGGCAGGCACGCTGCTGATTCAGTGGTACGAGCTACTACCGGGAGCGAAACTCGCCGGGCACAAGAGCAAGCCAAAGCCGGTCCTCGTGGCAAGTGGTCAAACGAGCTTTGCTGTCGCCGGAACACAGAAGCTCACGCTCAAACTGACCGCTGCCGGGAAGGCGCTACTCA
Organism: uncultured Solirubrobacteraceae bacterium; assembly: GCA_963752865.1. GTDB lineage: Bacteria > Actinomycetota > Thermoleophilia > Solirubrobacterales > Solirubrobacteraceae > Palsa-744. The sequence goes on along the minus strand of CAVVZU010000002.1, from coordinate 2,088,214 downwards.
AGCACGCTCAGTCACTGAGGCTGACGGCAAAGGGCGTGTTCACGCCGAGCCACGCGTCACCAGTCACAAGGCAGGCGGCGTTTGTGGTGAGGCAGTAGCGCTTGGCGTTCTAGTTCGACTCAGGTTCGTCGCCGCCCCGCATACGGTCAAATAGCTGCGTGAGTTCGTGTAATGTCGTGCATGCTTGCTGGAGTCCGCTCGGATCACCGGCATATTCGCCCGCCTCACGTCGCCATGACCACCATCGCTGCATAAGGTCACGTCCCCGTACCACGCGCCAGATTCCATTGGACATAAGGCGTGCCTCGCTTTGGCGGACTGACTCGATATAGGCTGGTTCATGGAACACATTGAGGGATGAACCCGTAAGGAGCTGTTTATCCGGCTCCCGAAACAGCCACCGACGTTCGGCTTCTGAAAACGGTAGTGCTTCGCGCAGCGCCGACATATGATCCATTCGCTTAAGCGACCACTCATCTAACGGCGACGTCGCTATCGGACCCGCAAGCCGGTCGATCAGGTCTACCTCGTGGATCGCTCCAAGCGATACACGGTCGGGCGCTATCCAGCCGTAGGCATCAGCAAGATAACTATGATTGGACCCGAGGATACTTCCCGTTAATAAGCCATGCGCCCACGATGCCGCGTCTGGGAACATCCAATGCAAGTGCTCATACTTGGTATCGGCATCGACTATGCCGGAATGAAACCCGTCTTTGTCCACTTCGGGGTTTGCCATGAACTACATCTCCTATTACTACACACATTATCCCATGAATCGTGCGAAATAGCAATAGGTTACGCTCCGCCAATCAATTCGAGTTCAACCAGTGCTGAGTGTTCTTCGATCCAATCGGGTCCACCTATCTTGGCTTCGGACGCGATCGCACCATACGTCTTGGCAATGTTGCCAGGACGCCCGACAGTCGGCAACTGCTCCTTGAACGTTACGTCAACCTTTTCGTGTGGCGCAAGATTGCCGATCTTGATGCCGCCCGGAGTGGTGAGTCCTGTGCCAGCGAAGTGCGTGCCACTTCTGTAACTAGTGGGTCGGTAGAGACAGGTCGTGTTTGGCTCTAGCTTGGCTGACTGTGTAAGCCCGATTCGAGCGATAAGGTTGTGTTCTGTTTCGGACGTTTCATTCGTGGACTGCATGGCGAACTGCCGTACTTCTCCGTAACGGAAGGTTTCAGTTTTTTCTGACGATTCAGCGGCGTTTCCGGGAGTAAGAAAAATCCCAACCCAACCATGTTCGGCTCTTTCAGAGCCGGGTGCATACACAAGGATCTGCTGTGCAGTGTTGGTAAAGAGCTGGACAGTCGTCGGACCACAACCATCTGATAGAGCGGGAGCATCTGACACAGCCCGATCATCGCTCCTGCCGTGGGCGCTCACCAGCACAATGGCAGTTCCTATACCTGCGACGCCGACGACCGTAAGCAAAATGCGGGCACGGCGACGGATGAAGCGTCGCACGGCATCCCAGCCCTGTCCGTGGGCTGGTTCGTCGGGGGCGACGCCGCCGCGCTCGTCATCCTGCGGCAGCTCGGGCGGCTCGGCTTCTGGCGGCTCCGTGTCAGGCTGTGGCAGCGTCGGCGGCTCGTTGTGCGCAGGCGGGTCTGGTCGGTCCTCTATCGCAGCACTGACCAAGCGAGTCGGATCGGTCAGCGAGGTCTTGATCCACACCGCCATCTTGATAAGCCACTTCTGCTCGATGTTTTTTCGGAAGCCGTCAACAGCGTCGCTGCCGTGTTCGGATAGCTGCATTGCTTTCGGGCGGCGGATTCCGATCTCGACGTTGCGACCCGCAAGCGCCTCGGTGAGACCAAAGAGCACCCGCATCGCTTCGGTGTGCTTGCCCCCGACGCGCTCGATGGCTTTTTCCAGCGCGTCCTTGATCTTGGCGGCATCGTCGGGCTTCGAGCTAAGACGACGCGCCGCATGGACGAGTGCCCGGTGTTCTGTAGGCGGCTTCTTTGAGTCATACAGCCCGTCCGTTCGCACCGATCCGAGGGCGTCTTGCAGTTCCCGTTCGCTTGGCTCCACTGACTCAGGGACCGGCTCATCTGCGTTGCTGGTCATGGGCGGGATTGTCTCAGAGCCTGTGTCGCTGAGAGGGGGGAATCCCCGGTGGATGCCGGTATCCGGGGGCGGAATCCTTTGCAAAGCGGCTTGTTTGCGTGGTTTTATCGGCTCTCAAGCACACGCCAGCCAAAGGAGCCCGTCGCCATGTCAGAGCGCCATCTCACCCGCCGTCCTTCCTCCCAACTTGTCCAGTACGACTCCCTTCTGAATGCGCTGGTTGGGCGTAATGAGCTTGTTGGCATCGATGCGATGTCCGGCATCCAAATCGGCGGCGTCGTCTCGACGGTAGGGCTACAGGGCGTCGTCGGGTTGTCTCAGGCTGTCGATGCCGCCTTCCGCGTGAGCCCGATGGGGGAGGATCACTACCGCGCCATCTTGGCGGCATACGGCACACTGGTCGTGAGCGAGATTCAGGCGCTCGGGATGCGGAGGCGTTCGTGATGGTCGCCCTCGCAGTTGTGCTCGCCCTGCTCGGTGTCGCGGCACTCGTGATCGCCGCCAAGCTCGCCAGCAAAGAGGGCGAGTCGCTGCCGACCCCGCCCATCGAACCGGACCTGGCGGCTCCGTACCGTGAAGGACTCCATACTGCTATTCGACTCCAGCTAGCGGCGCGGGACTTCGAGCAGCAAATCTACACCGAGGCGACGCGGCTCAAGAGGGACGAGCCGTGAGCGGCGGGCACCAATCCCCAACGGAGCGCGTGCTCTGGCAGCTCATCGCCGCCGTCATTGCGCTGGAGCTGCTGAGCGGTCTACTTCCGAAACTGCTGGTCCCGCTCGTAGTGGTAAGTGTCGTCGTGATTGTGCTGCGGCTCGTGTGGTGGTGGACGCAGTTGTAAAAATCACTGTGTACAAACGCAACATACTCGGGCATAATTGGTTGTATACAAAAGCAACATAAGGCAGGAGCGCCAGGAGGGCAAACGGAGTGGCACGGCGAGCAACAGGCAAGCAGATTAGGGTGCGGTCGAAGCGTCTCGATCAGTTGGACGAGACGAAGCTGGCACTTGCGTTGTGGCTTATGGCGAAGGACATGCTTCCACCGAAGCCTGAGCAGGATGCTGCAACTGAGGATGCTCAAGGCGACTCCGATGAGCTGGAGGCGAGGTGATGCTTGTGACGGTATTCGCCGCGCTCGTGGGCGCGGTCGGCTTTTTGACGTTTATCGCTTGGCAAGAGTCGCGCGTCGAGCTGGCTTCGGTGCAATTGCGTTTTGGCAGCGACGTGAGTAGTGAGGCGGTCGTGGCGCTGCTCAGCAGCATTGCCGGTCTGCCCCGCGCCGTGCCGGTCATCATCGAGGTACGAGCTGATGAGCAGGGGTTGGTACACCGGCTCCATACCGGACGTTCGACACTTGACGGCTTGCAGGCGCAGCTCCGGGGTGTACTGCCGAGTCTGCGCTTTGACCCTATATCTGACACGGGTGAGCCGAGTTGGACAACTGCCGTGCGGCTCCGTTGGTCGGGTGCCCATCCGGTACTGCAAGCGAGCCAGGTTGAGCAGACCACTGCGGCGCTCCTGGGCAGTTTTGCGTATCTCGGTCGCCATGAGGAACTACGACTCTGCTGGCTCCTGTCAGCAACGCGACGACCACGGATACCCCAAGCAGCGAGCAGCCGGGGGAAGGTCCGCCCGTGGTTCATGCCGCCCGATCTAACGCCGGAGCAGCTACGGGCTGTGCGAATGAAGTATGCCGGTCCAGTCATTCGTGGACGGGCGGTCCTTATGGCACGCAGTGGCAATCAAGCACGGGCGCAGCAGTTGCTCTCTCGGATTACGACGCTGCTGCGTTCCCGCTCAAGTAGCTGGGGCTGGCTCAGCATCCGGTCCCAGCGAGCATTGCCCCTCGTGCGGCTCGCGCACAGCCAGCGGCGAGGCAGCCTGTTTTCACCCGATGAGCTGGCGGGTCTGATCGGCTTCCCCGTAGCAGCGCCCCGGATTCCAGGGCTATCGCTCAGCACCGCGCCACAGCTCATGCCAGCGTCTAGCCTGCCGACGCGAGGGCGCGTCTTTGCCCGCTCGAATTGGTCGGGAATGGAGCACCGCTTGCTCGCCCAGCCGAGCGTGGGCGGTCTGAGTCATGCCCTCATTTGTGGACCGACCGGCAGCGGCAAGTCACACCTGCTCGCTTCCCTCATCGTCCAAGACATGCAGGTCGGGCGAGGTTGCTTGGTGCTCGACGGCAAGGGCGATCTGGCTGAGGATGTGCTTCGGCGGATTCCTCCTGCCCGCGCGCGCGATGTCATCGTGCTTGATCCCGGCGGCGGTCTGCCGTTGCCGGGGTTGCGCGTCTTTGGTCGTGGCAGCGATCCTGAACTGACCGCCGATCTGGTGCTCGGCATCTTCCGCGAGCTGTTTGCCGACACCTGGGGTGTTCGCTCGGATCAGTGGTTGCGAACGGGACTGGTAACGCTCGCGCATGATGAGCAGAGCACGCTTGCTGATGTGCCGTTCTTGTTCTCAGACGCCCGTTACCGGGCGAGCCTTGTCAGTCGGGTACGCGATCCGCTCATTCTGGAGACGTGGGCAGCCTTTGAGGCGATGAGCGTCGGCGAACGGACACAGCAGCTCGGCTCGCCTCTCACGAAGATCATGGAGGTCATTGGTCGCCGAGTGGTGCGGGGCGTGCTCGCCCAAACCGATCCGACGCTGGACATGCGGGCGGTGCTGCGCGAAGGCAAGGTGGTCATTGTGGCGCTGTCTGCCGGGATGATCGGCACGCCAGCCGCCCGACTGGTTGGTGCATTGGTGGTGCATGAGCTGTTCCAGGCGGTGCAGGACCGTGCGAGCCTGGCACCTGAGCGACGCCGCCCGTTCTTTGCCTACATAGACGAGCCGAAGGTGCTCGGCGATATGCCGGTGCCGCTCGATTCGCTGTTCGAGCTTGCCCGTGGTCTCGGTGTTGGCTTGACGCTCGGTGTGCAGTCGCTCGCCCAACTGCCGAAGGTCGTCCAGCAAGCGGCGCTGACCAACGCTGCCACCATCGTCGCCTTCAAGCAAGCGGCTGATGATGCGCAGCTATTGGTCCGCGAGCTGGTGAGCCTGCGTGCCGACGAGCTGCAAGGCTTGGATCGGTTCGAGGTTGCGATCCGGCTCGGGCTTGGTCCCGGTGACGTAGCGCCTGTAGCAACCGGCGTGACACTGCCGCTGCCCGAGCAGGTGAGCGATCCACGGGCTATGCGCCAGGCGTCCGCGAAACGCTACGGACGCCCGATCGAGGCGGTTGATGCGGCACTGCGCGAGCGCCATAAGCTGCCTGGTAGTCCGTCCGCTGCACACATGCCGGATGCGCCTGTCGGTCGGCTGCGGAGGTCGTCATGACCCGGCGCGCAGCGTGTCCAATCGCTTGTCCGATCGCGTTGAGTCGGACTCCGCATCTGCTCCCGTGGGCTGGCGCGTTTCGCGCCGTAAGCGACGCGACTCTTTGGGCTGTGCCGACGTGTGTTTATCTGTATGTGGGAGTGTGCTCGTGAAGCGGGTCAGCGCTCTTGAGCTGCTGACGCTGGCTGAGGCGATGCCTGAGCGCGAGCGGCATATTGTGGAGACGGTTGGCGAGCTTCGTCTGGTCAGCGGCAATCACGTTGAGCGGCTGTTCTTTGATGGCGAGGGCACAGCTGCGTCCCGAGGTCGAAGCACTCGGCGAGTTCTGGCAGCGTTGAGCGACCAGCAGGTGCTGACCCGCCTGGAGCGGCGGATCGGTGGTGTTCGAGCTGGTAGCGCTGGGGCGGTCTATGGTCTCGGACCAGTCGGCAAGCGCCTACTTGCCTACTGGCGGGGAGAGGGACTAAAGCGAGTACGTGCTGCTTACGAGCCACGGTCGCTGTTCGTCCGTCACACGCTCGCCGTGGCTGAGCAATATGCCCGCTTGGTCGAAGCCGCGCGAGACGACAGGTGCGACCTGTTGGCTTTCGATAGCGAGCCGACCTGTTGGCGGACCTACGCCAGCGGGCGCGGCGGTCTCGTGACGCTCAAGCCGGATGCACTCGTGCGGCTGGGACTCGGGGATTTCGAGCAGCGCAGCTTCGTGGAGGTTGACTGCGGCAGCGAGGGTCGGGGCGCGCTCCTGCGCAAGTGCCGCTACTACGTCGCCTACTACCAGAGCGGTCGGGAGCAGGTAGAGACTGGTGTCTTTCCGGCGGTGGTCTGGATCACCACCACGCAGGCGCGAGTACGGCTGCTCGTTGATGTCTGCTCCACCTTGCCACCCGAGTATTGGCGACTGTTCTGCGTGGGCACACCCGAGCGTCTGCTGGCGCTATGCAGCGGCGAGGGATCACCGGCACAGGAGGCAGCCTAAAAATGCCGTGTTTGCGACAACGAACTGTGTACAAATGCAACAGCGCTTGGTATACTGAGAGCATGACAGAGGCACAAGCTAAGAAGCTCGGCGAACTACTGATGCGGACCCGTGAACGTCAGGGATTGTCACTGCGTATGCTCGCTGAGCAGGCGGACATTGACTACACCTGGCTTACCCGCATCGAGCAAGGTAAGTTCACGCATCCCGCACCCGATCGACTCGCGCGAGTGGTCGAGGTACTAGGCATTGATCCCGCTCGGATCGACAAGGCGAGTCATGACTATCTCGCTGGCAGCTTGCCGAGTCTCCGCACCTACTTCCGTAGCAAGGAGAAAGCCAGTCCCGAGGAAATCGCCGAGATTGAAGCTGCCGTCACGAAAATCCGCACTAAGTATGAAGGGAGGGAAACCGTATGACCGTAACCACAGAACACACCACAGAGACATCGACTGGCGGTCTCCTGGAACACTTGCGTAGTGTCACGCCGCACCGCAACTTGACGCCGACCGAGGCGCGCATCATTGCTGAGCGTCAGGCAACCATGCTGCTCAGCGAACTAGAGCTGCATAGACCAGCACTGCCGCAGGCGGTGTTGGCTGATCTTCCCTTCGTGACCGTCGCTCAACACAGCGGCTTCCAGGTCTCTGCTCTGAGCACCTACACGAATCGAGGCTGGCTCATACTCTTGAAGCGCGATGAGCCGAAGGTGCGCCAGCGGTTTAGCCTCGCGCACGAGCTGAAACACATCCTCGATGATCCATTTATAAGCCGTCTCTATCCGGCGCTCGGGCACAGCAACTCATACGAACGCGCTGAGCGCATTTGCGATTACTTCGCTGGTTGCCTGTTGATGCCGAAACGCTGGCTGATAAGCGACTGGTGCGGCGGACGGCAGAACATTGAACAACTCGCCGCTCGGTACAACGTCTCCCGTGCCGCCATACACGTCAGACTCTCGCAGCTCGGCTTGCTCCCCTCCACGCCCCGCTGCAACGGCATCGAGCACGAGGCATGGTCATGAGCAAGCCCACCAAGCGAGCAGCTATCTATCTACGGGTCAGCTCACGCGGTCAGGTCAACACCGACTACGACCCCGAGGGTCTGTCGCTGCCGGCACAGCGAAACGAATGCACGCGCAAGGGCGCGAGCCTTGATGCCGTCGTGGTGCGCGAGTACGTCGAGCCAGGCGTCTCAGCCAAGTCGCTCACCAAGCGCAAAGCCTTCCAGCAGATGCTCAAAGACATACAGGAGTTCCACGACATCGACTACGTGATCGTCTGGAGCGTATCCCGCTGGGCGCGCAACCAAGAGGACTATTGGGTCGCCCGTGGTCTCATCAATCGGGCAGGTGCCAAGCTGATCTCAGTCAAGGAGCCGATCGGCGATGACACGTCCTACGGCGTGACCGTCGAGGGCGTCATGGCTGCCGTCGCAGCGGGGCGTCGTCTAGAGATTGCCGAGGAGGTCATGCAGGGCATCACCCGCAAGCTGGAGGTCGGCGGCACACCAAACCGTGCCCGACTCGGCTACCTGAACGTGCGCGAACCGCTGCCCCAGGGCGGCGAGGTTCGCACTGTTGTCCTCGACCCCGAGCGCGCACCGATCATCCGCTGGGGATTCGAGACCTATGCAACTGGTCTGTACTCCGAGAATGACATGGTGACGTTGCTCGCTGCTCGTGGTCTCAAGACGCGGGGTACTCGTCGCTACCCCTCGCAGGCAGTGAGTCATTCCACGGTCCACGACATGCTGTCCAGCTCCTACTACGCGGGCATCGTGACCTACCAAGGCAAGCAGTACAAAGGTCGGCATGAGCCGCTGATCTCGATGGAGCTATTCGAGCAGGTCCAAGCAGTGCTCCAAGCCCACGCCCAAAGCGGCGACCGTGACCAGCAGCACTCCCACTATCTCAAGGGCAGCATTCGCTGTGCGCGCTGTGACCATCGGCTGACCTACTCGCAAAACACGGGCAACGGCGGCACCTACGAATACTTCATCTGTATCAGCCACCAGCGGGGAGACTGCGAGCAGAGTGCCCAGCGAGTTGAGGCGGTCGAGGCAAGCATTGAGGATCACTACCGGACCATCGCGCTCAGTGCCGACGAGCGCGATCGGGTGGCAGCAGCCATCGAGCGGCACCTTGCCAAACTGGCGAGCACCAGCCAAAGCGAGCTGAGCCGCTGCGAGCAGGTGCTGATCGAGCTGAAAACCCAAGAAAAGAAGCTGCTCGCCAAGCACTACCAAGACGACATCAGCGACGAGCTATACAAAGAAGAAGCCGACCGCATCAAGCGCGAACGCAAAGCCGCCGACGCGATCATTGCTCGGCTCAGCCTCCGCCACGACGAGCTGCAAGCCGGGCTGACCCTCGCGCTCACGCTCGCCAGCTCCGATCTGCACGATCTCTACCTGCGCGCCAGCTCGACCGTCCGCCGACTCATGAACCAAGCGATCTTCGAGACGATATGGGTCTGGGACGAAACCGAAGTCCGCTCCCAACTCGCCAGCCCCTTCAAGGAGCTGGTCGCCATCCGAGACGCCACGCAGCAGCGGACAGAGGCGCGCAGCACGAGCCACGCCGAGAGCACCGAACTGATGACCTGGAGCGAGAGCTGGACCGCTCAAGACGACGAAGCCTCCGACACCGCTGAGGCATCGGAGGCTTTGGTCGTTGGTTTGAACGACGAAGTTATGGTGGGCGATACTGGGCTCGAACCAGTGACCTCCGCCTTGTCGAGGCGGCGCTCTCCCAGCTGAGCTAATCGCCCTGGGATCGGCTGCCTAGGGTATCAACGAGCACTGCCCGTCCCGCAGCCCCGCAACCAGTGGTTCGGCGACCCCAGCGGGCCAGCGCCGGACGCCAGCCAGGATCGCTCCCAGCCGCGTCCGGCTCCAAGCCCTCAGGGCGCGATGATCACACGGCCTTCGCGTCCTTCGACGCCGGCCGATTCGGCGGCGGAGGATCCCGAGCTGCTGCTCGCTTCAGTACTCGAGCCAGAGCCCGCTTCGGTCGCGCTTTCGGACCCAGCTTCGGCGGCCCGACCACTGGCTTCGGTTTCGCTGTAGGCACCACGAGATCCGTATGGCGAGCTGCTGTAGGGCGACTCTTCGCCATATCCCACCTGTGACTGTTCAGCGCTTCGCGTGGCCGACGCGTACGTTACGCCCTGCCCAGACTCGATCTTCTTGACAGCCGTTGCGACTGTATTGGAGGAGATCGCAAAACCCACGCCCGTGCTGCCGGGCTGCGAGCCGTCGACCGTCGCGGCATCGCTTGCGATCTGCGAGTTCACGCCGATCACGTCGCCCTGTTCGTCAAGCAGCGGTCCGCCTGAGTTGCCCGGGTTGAGCGCCGCGTCCGTCTGGATCGCGCCTGTGATCTTGGAGCCGTCCGGCGCTGATATTTCGCGGTTGAGCGCCGAGACGATGCCTTTTGTGAGCGTCTCTTCAAGGCCATACGGGTTGCCGATCGCATACACCGAGTCGCCAACCTGGAGCGAGCTCGAGCTGGCAAGCGTCAACGGCTCCAGGCCAAGGCCTGAGGGGTTGACGCGGATCAGCGCCAGATCCTGGTTGGCTTCTTCGCCCACGATCGTCGCACTGCGGGTTATTTTCGAGGAGCCGCTGGCGTCGATCGTGATGCTGGTGGCGCCCTTGATCACGTGATCGTTGGTGAGGATCAAGCCGCTTTCGTTCAGCACGATGCCCGTGCCCTCGTCCTCCCCGTCTGAGGTGATGGCCTTGATCGACACCACGCCCTTGGAGTCGCGTTCGTAGAGCTGGGTGGCCGACAACGCGGTCGATGAGACATCGCGGCGGGTCCCCGTCGATGTCGAGGCGGACACGGTGCTCGCGGGAGTTGTGGTGGACGTCGAGCCTCCGAGCGCTACCACCGAACAGGACCACCGCTCCACCGGCGACGATCCCTCCAACGAGTGCTGCCAACAACATGGGTGCAAGTAGACGTCTCACAGATCACCTCTAGTTCTTCGGGGAATGTCATCTTGCAACCGTGCGCTCTACGGGCGCTAACGATGCTCGAAAGCGTTGCTAAGCGGCGCCGAAGAAGTAGATAACGGCCCCTTCCGAGCCAACGAGAGCGGCCCGGTACGCTTACAAGCTCCTGGCGACGTGGCGGAGTGGCTACGCAGCGGCCTGCAAAGCCGTCTACACCGGTTCGATTCCGGTCGTCGCCTTCTTCTTCTGGACTCCTGCGCGACGGGCAGCGCTGAAACGCACCGGCAGCTTCAACGGTTCTGGCAGCGGCAAGAGCTAATCCACGAAGCGGACACGGACAACCAGGCTAGAGGCGGCCCCCCTTCACCTGGTTGCAGCGCGCGCACAGAAGCTGCAAGTTCTCCACGGTGGACGCGCCGCCCATGCTGAACGGGATGATGTGGTCGTATTGGATGTCGAAGTCGCTGCCGCACTCCACGCATCTGCCCTCGTCACGCTCCCACACGGCGAGGCGCACGTCCTTCGGGATCGGTTCGCGCTTCCGCGGCGCTGGCGAGGTTGACGCGGCGAAGACGGCATGCGCGTGCTCCAGCTCGCGTTCGTTCTGGCGCTGGCGCTTGAACAGCACGGCCCTCACATCCGCGCCCTCGTATGCGCCTGCCGTGGACCAATAGAAGGCGTCGCCATACCACCAGAAGTCGCGGTCGCGCCAGGTGGCGAGGTACTGAGGCGCGTCGAGCTGCGCGGCGGCGACCTCGCTCCATCGGGCCTCGGGGATCTCGAACGGCGGCGTGCCCGAGCCCACGAACCAGCGGCGCTTGCGAAGGAGGATGCCGCCGCGATCGGCGCACACGCGCGCGTTGCCGTCCTGGCGGAGTTGTTGGTGCGTGGACCCGCCAGACTGCCACTGGCGTCCCACCCGCACGGCTGGCGGCCGGCCCCGGACGAGGTCGACGCGCATCACGTGGAGCGCGCTGAGCACCACCCACCAGAACCACCAGCCCACCGGCGAGAAGATGACGAGCGCGAGCAACGCGCCACCGGGTTCATGGCTCCCAGCCGAGCCAGCGATCACGACGAGGGCCGTGATTACGGCCGCAGCGATGCCACGATTCGTACCCAAACGACGACGCATACGGCCCTTATCGGGACTCGTTCCGTATACCTGAACCCCTGCGATGGCACAGCGAACGTCATCTACGACGACGAAAAGCTCGATACGAGCCCGTAGATTGAATTTGGCAGCAGCTTGCTGCCAAATTCATCCACAGCCGAACGCAGGACTCCCGCACCGCTTCGAGCAGGCTTCTGACCCCATACTCCGCTCCCTTGACAACCGTGGCCACGGCCCGGGCGGGCTTATGCGTCCCATCTCGCGGCGCTAGACGCCCCGCGCAAGGAGCTCATTTGCCGCCCAGGTAGGTCTTCCCCTCGGCTTCGACCGTGCCAACGAGGTTTCCGAGGGCCTCGTTGACGTCATATCGGTGCAGGCCCCAATTTTCGCCTTCGTATTCTTCTTCCTTCGGCAGTTCGTTATCCGCTTTGCGTTCCGCTTCGACGGGCGCGCTCATACTCGCGAGCTTGACCTGTAGCCAGGTGGCCCAGTCGTAGCGCCTGCACTGGGCGGTCGCGAGGCCCGGCTCCGCGATCCACGGGGTCGACGCTTTAGGGGCTGGTTGGCCGCTTGCTGCCTGACCGCTCATCGTCGTGGTGGGAACGTAGGGATACAGGGGGCCTTTCGACGTTTTCCCCTGCTGCGTGAGCGTTGGATTCACACAGAGGACTTCTCGACCGGGCCAGATCGTGCGCGTGAAGATCGAGCTGGGGGCGGGTTCAGGCGGGGATTCGGTGTAGTAGGAGGAGTACGCGATCACGCACCCGGCCTCCGCTTCGGTGCTGCAAGCCGGAACTTCATCGAAGGAGCCATTGGCAGGTTCTCCGGCTTCGACTTCGACCGCACCGCCGAGGATGATCGCCGACACGAGCTGGTGGAGCCATGCTTTGTGTTCTTCTTCGATCAGTTTGTGGATGATCGCCTTCAGCACAGCCGCGCCCTGGGAGTGCCCGATCAGCACAAAGCCACGGCCGCCGTTGTAGTGCGCCATGTACGTTTCAAATGCGGCCTTCACCCCCTGATACGCAATTTCTGCCTCGTGCACCGTGGCGGGTTTTGCCAGCAGCGTCACCTGCGGATACAGCGGTGCGTACACCTTGCATACCTGCGAGAAGCGCGATGCCTGCTCGCGGGCGACGAGTTCTTCTTCCGGACCGGATTTTTCGGTTTTGGCGTTCGGACCTTCACGGTCGTTGACCGTCGGGTACACGTAGAAGCAGTCAACGGGCGTACCATCGGACGGCACTTCCGGTTCGATTGTTTCCTTGCGGGTGTTGCCTGAGTAGCTCACCACGGTCGCGGCGCGCGATTCAAGGCACGGGTCTTCGACGGCCGATTGTGTCTGCGGGTTGCACAACCAGTGGATCACCGGTTTGTTCGGCCCGGCTTCTTCCGCAGAGGCGCCAGCCGGCGCTGCCGCGAACGACGCAACGACGATCGAGACGGCGAATACCCGGGCTGCCATCCCGCTGCGGATGAGCCGGAACATCTTCTGTGACGGCATCCTTCCCCCTCGTTGGGTCGTTGTCCTGATCGACGATCATAATTGACGGTGCTTCACCACAGAGCCGGGAATCTACTCAGGCTACTTTCGCGACCCTGACGGACATCTGTGGGAGGTCATCTGGAACCCGCGGCTCGTCAGTCCCGGGGGTTGAAGCACCGCTCTCCCCTCCCTTAAAACACCCGCAGCAACAGCCCACCTCCCGGCACCTGCCCCTCGACGAGTGAAACCACCACATACACAGCAAGCGCCGCGAACAGCACCAGCTTGATCGTCTGACGGGCGGTCCAGAAGAACAGCTCCCGCTCTGCCCTGCGAACCTCAATCGGTGTGCGGGCCCTATGGGGCAGTCCCACAACAACACCCTCCGCTCGTGCGCCCGCGCATTGGCTCCTTCTACTCTCCGCAACTCTTCTCTTGTCTGACATGACTTTCCCGAGCCGGGCCGAATTTCGGAAGAGATGTTTCTGTCTCAGACATCCGTCTCGATGGAGCCGCCGCCGCCTGGCCACTGGGCGACACACGCGAGACCGAGGCGAGAAGGCGACGCTGCTTGCCATAACGGTCCTCGTGGCGGGAGCGATCGCCGTGCGGGTCTGGCTGATGGTCGACTACAGCCCAGCGTTCGTCGGATTCGGGGACTCCCATGAGTATGTGAGCGCTGCCGCCCTCGGTGTCTTTCGCGACGTGCAAAAACCCGCCGGCTACCCAATCTTCCTGGGACTCGCCCACCTCCTAAGCAGCGCCCTGACGTTCACGATCGTCCTGCAGCACGCCCTCGGCGTGGCCACCGGCCTGCTGCTCTACAAGTCGGTGCGGCGTGCTGGTGCTCCCCCCTGGCTTGGCCTATTCCCCGCCGCTGTCGTGTTCTTTGGCGGGACAGGCCTCTTGCTCGAGCACTCGCTGCTCGCCGACTCGCTGTTTGCCTTTCTACAGGCCCTCGGCGTCTATTCCGCCGTCCGCGCGATCGGCGAGCCGCGCCTGCGCTGGGCACTGCTGACGGGGCTGGCGATCGGGGTCTCCTTCTGGGTCAAGACAGTGGCGCTCTCGAGCCTCATTCTCGTGCCGCCGCTGTTGCTGTTGGGCGCCCGCGGAGCCATCCGCCGCCGTCTGCTGAGCGCATCAGCTGTGGCGGGCGTGGCGATCGTCGTGATCCTTGGCTATGCGGCCGTCCAGGCACAGGTGACCGGGTACTGGGGGTATGAGCGCCAAGGTGCATGGAACCTGTATGGGCGGGTTGCCACGTTCGTCAACTGCACGGATTTCACGCCACCTGCAGGCACGCGATTCCTGTGCCCGAAAGAAGCGCCTGGCCACCGCCTCCCCCCTGCGTTCTTCCAGTACAGCCCCGTGACACCTGCCGTGCGGCATTTCGGCGGCCCCGCCCACGCACCCAGCCGTGCCAACGCGCTTCTGCAGAGGTTCAGCATCGCCGCGATCGAGCATCAGCCGATCGCTTACGCCGCCGCGATCCTCAAAGGCCTCACGTTCTTCGTCACTCCTCGATCAGGCGAAGGCTATACCCCCGAATCGATCCGGGAAGCACTGCTCGCTCCCGCTGGAGTCGCCTCGATCCAGCCATCGCTAGCCAGCTATTACCCCGGTAGTCACGGCTACCGCGGTCCCGCCAGTGCAACACACTCGCTGGAGGCCTATGAGAGCCATACCCGCGTGCAAGGGGTGCTTTTGATTCTGATGCTGCTCGCCTGCGTGCTCGGTATCCCGCTGCTGTCCGGACGTGTCCGCTCGGCAGCGATCCTGTTCACGCTCACAGCCATCTTCTCTGTCACGTTCGCCGTCGCCGGCAACAGCTACGACGCCCGATACGGCTATCCAGCGTTTGGGCCGCTCGCGGCAGGCGCGGCAATCGGAGCGTGGGGCATCGCCATGCGCGTCAAGCAGCGCAAGCGCACGACCACCTGACCGGCTACTGGCTTGTCACACCTCAGCTGTGTTCCACCGCGGCGAGCGCCACCTGCAGCGAGTGCTCGCTCTGCGGTCCACGCAGGACCTTGCTGATGCGACCGTGGGTGTCGATCACGAATGTCGTTGGCAGACCCGTCAGACGGTAGGCGTTACCGACCGTTCCTTCCGCGTCACGCACGTTGGGGAACGTCAACCCGTAGCGCTTGACGAACGCGCCGCGCCCCCGACTTGGCATCGCTCCAGTCGACACCCACGATCCTGCCCCGCCCCACGGCACTCCGCGAGAAGCGCTCGAGCGCGGGTGCCTCTTTTGCGCACGGGCCACACCAGCTGGCCCAGAACACGACCAGCGCCGGCCGTCCGCCCGCGCTGGCCAAAAGGCTCGACAGCGTCACCGGTGAGCCGCTGAGATGTTCCCTCGGCAGCGCCGGCGCGAGACGGCCGGTGGAGGATCTCGAGGCCAAGCCGAAAACCGCCAGCACCGCTATGACGGCGACGATCGCAAGCGTCACAAGCGAGCAGTCGCAGCCGCCGTGTCATCGGCAAGACACTCAGCGAGCGGCCAGCAGCGGCACGTCGTGGGCGATTTCCGAGGGCTGGAAGCTCGACGCGTACAGCGTCAGACGCTCGCCCGAGCCGGTGACCCCGTACACGAGCCCCGTGTGGTTGATGAACTGGGGCTGCTGGGCGTCGCGTTCCGAGCCCACCCCCCACGCCTTCCACACCCGCGCCAGTTCTTTGGCGCTACCGATCAGGTACTGCATTCGGCCCGTCATCTCATGACGAGCGAGAAACGCCGCCACCGCCTTCGGCGTGTCCCCGCGAGGGTCGACAGACACGGCGATGATCTGCACTTTCGAGGCCGTCTTCGGCCCCATCAGGTTCAGCGCCACACGCAGGTTGGACGTGATCAGCGGGCAGATGTCCGGGCAGTTGGTGTACAGGAACGTCACCAGCACCGCCTTGCCCTTGTAGGAGGCGATGTTTACCGGCTGGCCCAGGTAGTTGCGCAGCGCAAGCGGCGGTGCCTGTTTGGCCGGCTGCAGTAGCGCCGCGGCCTCAAAATCCCGGGAGAGCGCCTGTGAGCGCTTGGCCTGCGCGCCCGATGAGCCGCCGATTGCCACCACCGCGACCACCCCGGCGACCACAACGAGCACCAGCAGCGACAAGAGCACCCGCAGATCCAGTCCGTTCTTGCGCATACGCAAGCGAACTTATCAGTGCGAAGGCCGCCGCGGAGGCACTTGCGTCGGCAAGAAAGCTTGCAGACCTCCCCCCGGGATGCATATTGCAAACAGATGTGTTACGTTGCCGCCGTTCGTGCCGAGTCCTGCACCCCAAGGGGTTCAGGAGCGGGGGACCCAGTGCAGCCGAGAAAAGGCTGCTGGGGCGAATCGCCACAGAGTGTGGCGTAGCGTAGACGTTTACGCGAGCCCGTCAGCTAACCCCGTAGGCGCCATGCAAAGAAATTGAAAGGACGCTTTCGGATGCCCGGATCCTCGCGCGATCTCGCAGTTCTCGACCACTGGAGTGAATCTCTCGAGCGCTCTCGTGCCCGCCGGGCCAAGGCAAATGGGCGTGCGCGTCGCGGCGCCCACTCGAGCGCAAGCGCCTCGCTGTCCGCGCTGCTGGACCCCCACCGTCAGCTTCAGCACGTCCGTGACCTCGCCGAGGATGAGCCCTGGCAGCTCTCGCTCGGGACGCTCCCGTGCCCGTAGGCGCGCCGCTGCAGTTGCGCTTCGTGCCCACCACCTCGCGCGCCAAGCGCGTCTCGCTGGGAGCGCTCGTCGCGCTGAGCGTGGGACCCACCGCCAGCCTTGCAAGCGCCGGCTCCGCCGGCAGTGCCTCCGCCGCCACCGGACCCGGCGACCACCACCGAACACACCATCGTGTTGGGCGAAGGCAGCGAAGGCCGGCAGGTGAAGCTCCTGCAGCAGGCGCTTGGGATCAAAGCCGACGGCGTGTTCGGGCCGGAAACGGAAGCCGCGGTGCGTAGCTTCCAGGCAAGCAGAGGGCTGACCGTCGACGGCGTCGTCGGGCGCTCAGACGAGCGCCGCGCTGCGCACCCAAAGCGCCGGCAACGCGTTCATCGCCGATGTCAGCACCACCCTCCCCGGAACGGTGTCGCTGCCCGTGCCGGCCGTCACCTCGACATCGACGCCGATCACCAGTGCCACCGCGAGCAGCGGCGTCGCAGACGTTGCCACCGCCACCACCGGCGGCTCCGAAGCCGCGGCGGAAATCGAACCGGCGGAAGCTGAAGCGGAAGCGAAGATCGTAACGGCCGAAGAACAGGCCAAGGAAAAAGCAGAACAGGCCAAGGAAAAGCAAGCCCAAGAAGCGGAAGTAGGCGCGGTCAAGCAGCTGCAGAGCGCGCTGCACGTGACCGCCGACGGTGACTTTGGCCCCGAGACAGAGGCCGCCGTGCGCCGCCTGCAGGCCCGCCACGGCCTGTCCGTCGATGGCGTCGTCGGGCCGGCCACCTGGAGCGTGATCGGCGTGCAGGGCAAAGAAACGATCACCCCCCCGGCCTCCGCGCTACCGAAGCCCGTGAGCCACCAGGCGATCGCGACCGCCGCCACGAGCAACGTCGGCCTCACACCCGGAAGCGGCGGCACCGCCGAGGCTGCAGCCTCGCAACCGGCCCCCACGGAAACCGCCGAAGGCGCAACCGCGGTCGAGTGGCTGCAGAGGGCGCTGAAGCTCCCCGTTGACGGCGAATTCGGCCCTGAGACAGAGGCTGCCGTGCGTCGCCTACAGGCCCGCCACGGGCTCACCGTGGACGGCGTCGTCGGGCCCTCCACGTGGGCACTGATCGGCGTGCAGAACGCAACCACGCTCACCCCCCACCCTCCGCGCTCGTCGCGCCGAGCTCTCCCGCGGAGGGCTCCAGCACGGACGCCGCCGCGAACCCCGGCACCGGCGGCGGTGAAGCGGAAGCGATCGTCGCGCGGGTGATAGCTGCCGCCGATGAAATCGCCACACGCCCATATGTGTGGGGCGGCGGACACGGCTCGTTCGAGTCCTATGGCTATGACTGCTCCGGCTCGGTCTCCTACGCGCTACACGGCGGTGGCCTGCTCAGCTCACCTGAGGACTCCACAGGACTCGAGTCCTACGGCGAACCGGGCCCGGGCAAGTACATCACCATCTACGCCAACGCCGAACACGCGTGGATGACCATCGACGGCAAACGCTTCGACACCGTCGCGCTTGCCGAAGACGGCTCCCGCTGGGGCGGGTCCTCGGACGACGGCGGCGGCTTCGTCGAACGACACCCCGACGGGCTGTAGTCACAGCTCCGTAGGGCTGTTCGGGTCGTGCATGCCCGACCCGAGTAGAGCCGCATGCGGCTCTACAGACAGGCCGCATGCGGCCTGTCTACCGGTAGGCGCATGCGCCTACCGGCACCACCGCACATGTGCGGTGGTGAACACCCCGATCGAGCGTTTCGTCCCAAGCACGGCCTAGCTTCCTCCGCCACGTTTCCCAACGACGGCGAGAGGAGGCGCGGCGATGCTCGCACGCGCGCACACGTTCACTATCGAGGGCCTGCATGCGCGACGTGTCACCGTCGAGGTGGATGTGCGGCGAGGTCTGCCGGGCTTTGCGATCGTGGGTCTCGCCGACGCGGCTGTGCGCGAGGCGCGCGAGCGCATCAACGCGGCGATCCTCAACTCGGGATATGAGTTTCCGGCGAGGCGCATCGTTGCGAACCTCGCCCCTGGCGATGTGAGGAAGGCTGGCCCCGGGCTGGATCTCGCGCTCGCGTGCGCTGTGCTTGGCGCGAGCGGGCAGCTGGCGCCGGAGGGCCTCGAGCGGGTTGTGCTGTTCGGGGAGCTGGCATTGGATGGTGCTGTGCGGGCCTCCCGTGGCACGCTTGCGGTGGCACAGGCCACACAGCGTGCTGGCGTGCACAAGCTCGTTCTCGCGGGCGCTCGCGCACGGGAGGCCGCCCTGATCGACGGCTTGGAGGTGATTGCCGTGGAGCATCTGCACAGCGCCGTGCGCGTGCTTGGCGGCGGACCGGGCGACGCGTTGCCGGACGAGCGAGCAGATGCACACGGGGTCACGCAAAGCACGGTTGGCACGCTCGCGCCGGCTTTCCCGGCAGTGGATCTGGGTGAGGTCAAGGGACAGCACCATGCTGTCGAGGACGCTCGTCATTGCTGCCGCCGGGGCCCACAACCTGTTGCTGAGTGGACCCCCGGGGACGGGCAAGACGATGCTCGCGGGGCGGCTCCCCTCGATCCTGCCGCCGCTCACCAAGACGGAGGCGATCGACATCACCCGCATCCACAGCCTGACCGGCTCGAGCGTTCACGCACTCGCCGCTCGCCGCCCTTTTCGCGCGCCCCATCACTCGATCACCGCCGCTGGCCTGCTCGGCGGGGCGAGGCTGGGGTCGGTCGGCGAGGTGGTACTGGCACATCATGGCGTGCTGTTTCTGGATGAGCTCTCCGAGTTCACCCGCCCGACGCTCGAGGCGCTGCGTCAGCCGCTGGAGGATGGTCGTGTGGCGATCGCCAGGGCACACCACTCAGCCGTCTACCCCGCCCGCTTCATGCTCGTGGCCGCCACCAACCCGTGTCCGTGTGGCCACGCTGGCGATGGTGATCGCTGTGACTGCAGCGAAGCGGACATGGCACGCCATCGCAGACGGTTGAGTGGCCCGCTGCTCGATCGCATCGATCTGCTGGTAAACCTCCAGCGGGACACCTCCCACGACGTTGACGCCGAGCCGCTGCTCAGCTCCGCCCAGGCGCGAGAGCAGGTGGCAAGCGCGCGTGAGCGCCAGGCACGCCGGCTCGCGCAGGACGGCGTGCTGGTGAACGCCCACATGGACGCACGCATGCTGGCGCTGCATGTGCGCCTGGACGAGCGCTGTGAGCGCATGCTCTTGACAGCCCGCCACGCCGGCCTGTTGAGCGCACGCGGGGAGCACAGGGTCCTGCGCGTGGCGCGGACGATCGCCGACCTGAACGCCGGCGAGCGCGTCGCCCCAGCGGACGTTGGTGCAGCGCTCGCGCTACGCCCCGATGTGGTTCTCGCAGGCAGCCGTGTGGCATGAGCTCCGACCGGCAGACCAGTGACTCCTCGCACAGGGCGTGCGTGAGCTGCCTGCGGCGCAGCTGGCTGCTGGGAGAGCTGAGCGGGCCGCTGGACTACCGCGCACGCGACCGTCAACGGCTGATGGAGCTGCTCGAGCTCGCAGACGACGAGCTGCTGAAAGCTGTTGCCGGCAGGCGTGCCGCGGAGCTGAAAGACCGTTACCGGCGCTTCGCAGCCGGTGAGCCTCCACACCTGGGGCACACGCAGGCCTGCCGCCATCGAGGTGGCTATCCGCCAGGGTTGAGCGGCCTGTGGGCGCCCCACATGCTGGAGGCGGCCGGCGGTGCGCAGCGACTGGCGAAGCTCACCACAGCACCCGTGGTCGCGATCGTCGGCAGCAGGACACCAAGTGACTACGGCATGGAGATCGCCAGGAGCCTCGCCCGGGGGCTTGCCGCGAGCGGCGTGACGGTAAGCGCCTGTCTGACCGACGGGATCTCCGTGGCCGCGCACGCAGGCGCACTCGATGCACACGGCGCGAGCATTGCAGTGATGCACGGCGGCCTGGGCGTGGCCTGCCCTGCCCGCAGACGCTCGCTGTATGAGCGGGTCACCCACGCCGGATGTGCGGTGTCCGAGCTGCCGCACGACTGTAGCGGGCGCCGCTGGGGGCATCTTGCCGCTGAGCGGACCGTCGTGGGGCTCGCACAGCTGACGGTGCTCGTGGAGGCCGAGCACACGCCCGGCGAGCTCGCCGCCGCACGCACGGCTCGAGCGCTGGGCCGCACGCTCGGCGCGATCCCGGGGCGGGTGAGCTCCGCCCTCGCCGCAGGCCCGCATGCCCTGTTGAGATCCGGCGCCGAGCTGATCCGCGGACCCCACGACGTACTCGAGCTGCTCCATTCGGCGGATCGCTCATTGCCTGAGGCGCGGCTGGCCGAGCAGCCACTCCCGGACGGGGTCGGTGCCACCGGCCTGCCCCGTGAGCTGAAGGACACGCTCGCGCGCGTTGGCAGCGGCTGCGACACGCCGGAGAAGCTGATGCGCGCAGGCGCCGAGCCGGCGGGCGTACTGCTGGCACTGAGCGAGCTGGAGCTGTTGGGATTGCTCGCTCGCGGCGACGGCGGTCGCTACCTGCCACGCCAGCCCCTGGCAGGACTTGGATAATTGAAAGTCAATCGTTTATTAACGACAAGTCACTCTCAAGAGCCGGGCGAAGGTAGTCGACTCTTTGCGCTGAGATGATGGATCAGCTCACAGCCCGGGAGGGATGATGGGAGCATCGCTAAGCCCAAGCTCCAGCGCCACAACCGTGCTCGCACGCTGGATCGTGCAGATGTGCGAGGCGTTCGAGCAGGAACGCGCGCGTATCGAGCAGGAGCTCACACGCCGCCAGGAGGAGCTGTCGTTCCTGGCCACCCACGACCAGCTCACGGGGCTACCCAACCGCACACTGATCCTCGACCGTGGTGAGCAAATGCTGGGACGTGCCCGCCGCCTGCGTACGCCGGTAGCGGCGCTGCTCCTCGACATCGACAACTTCACCAGCATCAACGACACGCTCGGACAGGCCGCCGGCGATGAGCTGCTGCAGGCGATCGCCGCGCGGCTCGACGGCGTCGTGCGGGACATCGACGCGCTCGGACGCATCGGCGGCGACAGATTCGTGGTGCTCGCCGAAGAGGTCTCCAATGGCGCCGAGGCTGAAGCGATCGCCGAACGGCTCCAGGGCGCGCTCAAGGCACCATTTACGCTCGCGCACAGCGGCCATTCAGGGCTCACCGTGACCGCGAGCATCGGTGCTGTCACCGGCAAGCGTGCCTCCGTGGAGGACCTCCTTCGCGACGCGGACATCGCCATGCACCGCGCCAAGCTGGACGGCAGGAACCGTCACGTGATGTTCGAGGCGGGCATGCACGACGTGATCCAGAGCCGCATGGAACTGGAGATGGACCTGCACGCGGCACTGGAGAAAGACGAGTTCTTCCTGCTGTATCAGCCGACATTCGACCTCACCGGCATGGTGCCCAACGGCTTCGAGGCGCTCCTGCGCTGGACTCGCCCGGGGAAGGGAGTGGTCCAGCCGATCGACTTCATCCCGCTGCTCGAGGAGACCGGCCTGATCGTGCCCGTCGGCAAGTGGGTGCTCGGAGAGGCCTGCCGCCAGGGCGCCCAGTGGCGCCGAAGCGGTAACGACATCGGCATGGCCGTCAACGTGTCAGCCCGCCAGCTCGAGAGCGACCAGTTCATCACCGACGTGCGCGACGCGCTACGCAGCAGCGGCCTTCAGGCAGAGGCGCTGACGCTCGAGATCACGGAGACCGCACTGATGCGCGACCCCGAGGAGACCGCCCGGCGGCTACGCGCGATCAAGGACCTCGGCGTGCGTATCGCAATCGATGACTTCGGCACCGGCTACTCCTCCTTCGCCCACCTACAGCGCTTCCCCGTGGACGCGCTGAAGATCGACCGCTCGTTCATCTTCCAGCTCGCCGAGGACCCCGAAGGCGAGGCGCTCCTGCGCACACTCGTGAAGCTCGGCAAGGCCCTATGCATGGAGACGGTCGCAGAGGGCATCGAGCTGCAACACCAGCTGTCGCTGCTACGCGAAGAGGACTGTGACAGCGGCCAGGGCTACCTGTTCGCCCGTCCGCTGAGCGTCGAGGACGCACAGGCGCTGCTAATGAACTGGCAGCCGGGGGACATCGCGCACGCCGACGCGGAGCCTCCCGCTGAGCCGCTGTCACGCAAGCTCCCGCGATCCCGCGGCAAGGCGCCCAGCACTGGGCATGGCCGCTCGTCTCCCCTGAGGCGCGACCCTGGGCAGCGAGCCGTCCGGCCCTGAGCACGAACCCCGGGGCACACGCCATGGTGATCGCCTGCGCCATCAAGCCGGCCACATAACCCCATGTGGTTTGCCCACTGTATGGACTTATCCGATCATCACGACTTCAGTGCTCTCTCGCTTCTGACGATGCTGCCGTAGGCCGCACCAGATTCGACGGCATTCAGTCGGCGCGCTGGTAGCAGCAACAGCAACTGAGAGGTGCGGGGCATGTTCGGGAAGCTGGTACCGGTGCGCCTTCGCACTGTCCTCTTGGACAAAGTGCTCGCCCCGTCGAGCAGTCTGATGGGCCATCTGTCGCTGGCCAGGAAGTGCGCCGTGATGGCTGTTGTTCTGCTGGTGCCGCTCGGCTTTGTCGCAAACGCCTATCTGGGCGAGCAGGGCACTCAGATCTCCTTTGCTCAAAAGGAGCGCGTAGGTGTTGCGTACCTGAAACCGGCGAGCGTCCTGGTCGACAGTCTCGTTCAGGCTCGTGCGGCTGCGGTAGCGGTGGCTGCCGGCACTGCGCCCGCGAGTGAGATGTCATCACAACGCACCGCCGTCGAAGCCGCCGTGGCAGGTGTGAATGCAGACGGCGCGGCAGCTCGCGTGCTGAGCGTCACGGGCGAATGGAACACGCTCGAGTCCCAGATCAAGAGCACACTCGCAGCGCCGCTCGGCTCCCCGCAGACAGCATTCAATGCCTATGACGCGCTCGCCACCAGCGCGATCACGCTCGTAGTGACGACGGCGACGAACTCAAAACTGATTCTCGACCCGGTGCTCGACTCGTACTACTCGATCGAAGCGCTCGTCAACCAACTACCGGAGCCTCGGAAACGAAGCGAGCCGCGGCGCGGACGTGCAACGTGTCATCGCCGTCACGGGACAGGCCCAGAATCTGACACAGCGGGTAAGCCTCAGCGTCCTCAGCGGCTCGGCTCGGAGCCACGTCGTACAAGCCAACTCCGACCTGCAAATCGTGTTCAAGAACACGCACAACCATTCGGTACAGCCAGCGCTCACGCCACTGCTGAACAACGTCAACACCACAGCGACGGCCGCCACCGCCAACCTGACAGCCGCGGCCACCGGCAACATCAACCCAACACAGGCCACGAGTGCCGGCGAGCGTGCTGCCGCGGCTGCGTTCGCACTCGAGGCCGCCGGCATCCCAGAGCTCGATCGACCTGATCGGCGAACGCATCTCCTCGCTCCAGGCCAGCGAGCAACGAGTGATCGTGATCGCTGCGCTCGCGCTGCTGCTGGCGCTGTATCTGTTCGCAGGCTTCTTCGTCTCGTTCCGCTCAACGCTCGCGCACATAACCGAGCGAATCGGCGCCCTGCGCGACGGCTGTGTCGCGGCGCTCACCCAAGGCCTCACGACAGGCGCCGAGGGCAACCTGTCGGAAACGATCGACATATGCGGCCCACCGGTCCAGTCGATGACGCACGATGAGCTATCGGTGATCGTCGACGCCGTCAACTCGATCCGCACCGACGTGATGTCCTCCGTTGATGCATACAACTCGATGAACGCGCTGATGACAGCTCTCGTCGAGCGGATGCAGTCGCTACAGCTCAACTGCCTGACCGACCTCCAGGGCGGCCTCGCGGCAATGGCCGGCGGCGACCTCACGGCCCGCGTGAGCGACGACACGACACCGTTGCCCGTCGAAGACGGACACGAGGCCGGGCGCCTGGTGGAGATCTTCAACGCGATGCTCGCGAGCACACACTCAGCGGCCGGGAGCTACGAGGACATGCGCAGCAAGCTGACCGGCATGCTCGGACAGATTGCGGAGACCTCACAGACCGTGTCGAGCGCATCGCAGCAGATGTCCTCGACCAGCGAGGAGGCCGGTCGCGCCGTCAGCGAGATCGCACGAGCCATCGGCGAGATCGGCCACGCCGTCGGCGATGTCGCTGCCGGCGCCGAGCGCCAGGTCAGCTCGGTTGAGACCGTCCGCACCGTCACCGAAGAGATGACAAAGGCCACGCAACAGTCCGCAGAGCACCTGCGCGAGACCAGCGAGGCTGCCCACCAGACGACCGCCGTCGTACAGGGTGGCGTCCAGGCGGCCGAGAAGGCATCTGAGGCAATGGCGGCGGTCGCCGAGGCAACCGGCGCCGCGAGCGAGCGAATCAGCGAGCTCGGCGAGAAGTCAGAGCGCATCGGCGGGATCGTCGCGACGATCACCGGCATCGCCGAGCAGACAAACCTCTTGGCCTTGAACGCAGCGATCGAGGCCGCCCGCGCCGGCGAGCAGGGCCGCGGCTTCGCGGTCGTCGCCGAGGAGGTCAGAAAGCTCGCCGAGGACTCCCAGCAGGCTGCCGCCCAGATCGAGAGCCTGATCGGCGAGATCCAGACCGACACCCAACGCGCCGTGGAGGCCGTGGCGCTGGGCGCCAAGCGCACAGAGGACGGCGTGCACACCGTCGATGAGACGCGCGGCAAGTTCGAGGACATCGGCACCTCGGTCAGCGACATGAACGATCGCATCACACAGGTCAGCACCGCGATGGCGCAGATCACCGCCTCAACCCAGGGGATCCTCGAAAGCGTCTCCGACGTCGCAGCCGTCGCCGAGGAGAACTCCGCCTCCACTGAGGAGGTCTCCGCCTCGACTGAGCACACCGCCGCTTCCACCGAGCAGACGGCCGCCTCGACCGAACAGATCGCCGCCTCCGCCCAAAGCCTCGCCAGCACTTCTGAGCACCTCGACGAGCTTGTGGCTCAGTTCACACTGGTGGGCAGCTAGCCATCAGCGGCCCGCACCATTCAACCCCATCAACCAGCATCGCCAAGCCCATCCGGGCGAAGGGCCCGACCGAACAGGTGCCCCCGGCCGGGGCCGCGGAGCGATCAGGCCCCACCCGTCACTGACTGTGCCTCTGTAGGGCCGACTACGAGGTCGTGAAGGTCGCCGCCCACCTCGAGTCGACCCGACTGCTCAATCCCGCCGGCCTTCACCGGCTCGAAGCCGGCTGTTCGGATCAACCGCTCGACTTCCTCGCCAGCATGGTCGTCGTCGGTCACGTAGAAGAGGACCGCCAGCTCCGGTGACCGTTTGCTAGAGGACTCGAAGATATCGGCCGACAGGGTTCCAAACGCCATCGCCAAGCGCGCGCCCGCCGGCAACCACCCGGCGACAACCTCGCCAGAGGCTTGCCCCTTCGGCAGCAGACGTGAGACGTTACCTTGTGCGTCTACGCCGAGCGGGTTGCTCGGAACGACCACGAGCTTGTCGGCTAGCCGGTCGGCGATCTCGTCTATGACGCCCTTCAGGGCGGTAAACCGTAGCGCGAGGACGACCGCATCGGCGCCCTGCAGCGCGTCGCGGTTGTCGCCAGCGACGACCGCAGCTGGACCGATCTCTGCAGCCAGCGCTCGTGCCGACTCATTGTCGGCGCTCGAGAGCCGCAGCGTTTCACCGCCTGAGGCCAGCTGGCGTGCGATGACCGATCCGAGCGTCCCGGTGCCGATGACCGCGGTCGTCATGACTCCTCGGCGGACGTACTCGATGGCCACTGAGGTGGGGTCCAGTCTCCCTCGGGGTCGGTGGTTTGCCCGACCTCGATCAGATGACCATCGGGATCGCGGATGTAGCAACGGATCTCGTACTGGTGCTGCTTCGGCGGCGTCAGGAATTGAGCACCACGGGCGCTCCACTCGGCATACACGGCCGCGATGTCCTTGACCCGGATATTGAGGAAGCTGCTGACCCGGTCGGGCTCGGGTGGCGTCTCCAGGGTCACCGCCGGCTTGTCGTCGGTCGGGCCGCCCCCGACATTGATGATGATCCAGCTGTTGGATAGTGCGACATAGGTCAGGCCTCCGGGGCCGGAGAAGGCCACCCTGCCGCCGAGCACGTCGGTGTAGAAGCGGCGGGAACGCTCTACATCATCTGAAACGATGAAATGAGCCAAGACCAGATCGTCGTCAATGTTGCTCATGCTTACCTCCGTCTCTCGAATTTGCCGCTTCCGTCACGATCTCTCGTTTTGAGGAGCGCGATGGGGTGTCGCTCCGCGACGACAGCCCACGGTCAGTGTCCAGCACTTTGGCCGCCGTCGATATGCAAGACCTCTCCGGTCACGAAAGGCGCCGCCTCGAGATATAGGACTCCACCGACCACGTCCTCGATCTCGCCCACCCGACCGACGGGGTGCAACGCGCCCATCCCCGCGTAGGATCTCTCGTCGTGTACCGCCGTTTTGATCACGCCAAGCGACACGGCGTTTACCCGTAGACCACGGGAGGCGTACTCGATCGCAAGCGATTTGGTGGCCGCGACAAGGCCCCCCTTAGTCAGGACGGAAAGAGCGGCTGGTCGACCACTATCCGCCTGCTCGACGAGCGTCGTCGAGACATTGACCACGTGCCCATGG
This sequence comes from uncultured Solirubrobacteraceae bacterium, assembly GCA_963752865.1. Classification (GTDB taxonomy): domain Bacteria; phylum Actinomycetota; class Thermoleophilia; order Solirubrobacterales; family Solirubrobacteraceae; genus Palsa-744. The sequence continues at coordinate 2,061,061 of CAVVZU010000002.1, read as the reverse complement.
CCCTGGTCGAGCATCTGTTTGATCGTGTGCGTCGTCATGTGAAAGAAGCCCGCCAGGTTGACGGCCACCAGGGCGTTGAAGTCCGCGAGGGTGTAATCCGTGAAGGGCTTGCCGATGTAGATCCCGGCGTTGTTGATCAACGTGTCGATCCGCCCAAAGCGCTCGACCGCCTCCCCCACGACACGCTGCGCCGTCTCAGGGTCGGCGATGTCACCTCCGACGGTCACGATGCCTGAGTCCTCAGACGGCACGATCGATGGAGCAGTCGCGATCACGACGTATCCGAGCCCACGGTATGCCCTCGTCAGGCCCGCGCCAATGCCCTGCGAGGCGCCGGTGACGATCGCGACCTTCCCATCGTTGCGCTCAGGTGAAGGAATCACTCGACGAGGTAGGTCTCATAGATCACGCCGGCGGGCTGCCGGCCGCCGACGCTGATGAACACGCCCTTGTTCAGCCAGTCGAGATGGGGCGCGGCGGTCTCGATCTGGGTTGAGGTGCGGAAGGTGTACTCGCTGGCATCGACGTCCTCCCCGCGTCCGAGACGCGCGAGCACGTCGGCGCTACCGTGCCGGATGCTTCGAGATTGCACGTAGAGCAGATCGCCGTCGTCGGTCTGCAGCGTGTAGCGGATGTCGCCGAGTGCGGTGCCGTCAGCCAAGAGGATCTGCCAGTCCGCGCTGGCACCGGGGAGCAGCTTGCCGTTGATCTCAGGTCCGGTGAATGCTCCGCCGATCAGGGGAACGATGCGACTGTGACCTTGCGCGGTGTCGCCGAGATCCACTGGTCGTGCGAGCGTCGCCTCCAAACGATAGACCTTGCGCAGGCGAGGATCTGGAAGTTCGTTGCTCATCGTCGCTCCTGTCGGGGCTTCGCCTTGCCGCGGCTATGAGTCGAGCACAGGGTACGCCGTAGTGAGCCGGCCGTCTTCCTGGGTCAGGCCCCGAGATCCCACCGCCCCTCCGTGGCCGCGATGGCTTGGCGGCGCATTAGCGTCGAGGGCGACGTGATCCCCGCGGCTCGCCTTACATAAACAGCGCTCTTTGCGGAAATTTCCACAGCAGCGGTGTTGGCAGTCCGTACAAACCCGCTGGGCAGGAGTAGCGTTCACGCGGGGCCGTTATCGGCCGCTTCTGCTCGGATCTCTCGCGCAGGCTCCCGGGGGCGTCACCTCCGGCCGACCTCACGGGCTGTTCCGTCCGTAGCGGCAGAAACGCCGTCTAGCCGAGCAGGGCTCGCCCTGGTTTCGGGGGTCTTGCGCTTACCACATCCTCCTGTAGTTGCCGCGTCGCCGGCCCAGCCGACGCCTTCCCCCTCACCAGAGCAAAGGAGCGCAGGAAATGAGCACGACTACCACTCAACGTGATATGGGGCAACAGACCATCAGCGAGCCGACCGCGGTTCGTCCGTTTGAGGTGAGCTTTCCCGAGGCGGAGCTCAGCGAGTTGCGTAGGCGAATACTCGCCGCGCGGTGGCCCGACCGTGAGACCGTTACGGACGATTCGCAGGGCGTGCCTCTTGCGACGATTCAGGAGCTCGCTCGCTCCTGGGCAACCGATTACGACTGGTCCAGGTGCCAGAAGCGGCTGAACTCCCTCCCGCAGTTCATCACCGAGATCGACGGGCTGGACATCCACTTCATTCACGTTCGCTCGAAGCACGAGAATGCGTTGCCGCTGATCATCACGCATGGGTGGCCTGGCTCGATCATCGAGCAGCTGAAGATCATCGATCCGCTGACCGACCCCACGGCGTATGGCGGGAGCGCATCAGACGCCTTTGATGTGGTGATTCCCTCGCTGCCGGGCTACGGGTTCTCCGGCAAGCCGACTTCTCCCTGGGTGGGGTCCGCCCCACATCGCGGGCGCATGGGTGGATCTGATGAAGCGCCTTGGATACAAACGGTTTCTCGCGCAGGGCGGCGACTGGGGCGCGGCGGTCACGCAAGCGATGGGAGAACAGGCAGCTCCGGAGTTGCTTGGTATTCACTCCAACATGCCTGGTACCGCTCCTCCCGAGCTCGTAAACGGGTTCCTGCACGGAGACCCGCCGCCGTCCGGTCTCTCCGATGACGAGGCGCGCGCGTATGCACAGTTGAGCACCTTCTACGCGAAGCACGTTGCCTACGCGCTGATCATGACGACGCGCCCACAAACGCTGTACGGTCTGGCGGATTCGCCCGTCGGCCTGGCCGCATTCATTCTTGACCACGGTGACGGCGCCGGGCAGCCCGGGCTCGTAGAAAAAGTCGTTCAGGGCAACCCCTCGGGCGAGCTGACGCTCGACGACGTCCTCGACAACATCACGCTCTACTGGCTGACGAACACGGGGGTTTCCTCGGGACGGCTCTATTGGGAGAACAAGGCGGGCTTCTTTGATGCCAAGAACATCTCGATCCCGTTTGCCATAAGCGTCTTTCCCGAGGAGCTCTATCAAGCGCCTCGGAGTTGGGCGGAACGGGCGTATCCCAATAACCTGATCTATTTCAACGAACTCGACCGTGGTGGCCACTTCGCGGCTTGGGAACAGCCCAAGCTCTTCGCGGAAGAGATGAGAGCGGCGTTCAGGTCGCTGCGTTAGCCAAACCCGATGAGCGGGCGCGCACGCCTTTGCGCGCTCGTACGCCCGCCTTGGGGATCCCCCAATGAGTCGAGCCACCAGCCAGACGAAGGCCATCCGGTATCCACGAGTGCTACCCATGGGTCGGTGACCGCCACACCATCCACCCCCACAGACAACAAAACCCCCGGAAATCGGAAATCCGGGGGTTTTGCGTGAAGCGGATGAAGGGATTCGAACCCTCGACCTTCGCCATGGCAAACCGTGAAGTGCGCCCCGAGACTCGCGAACTAGCGCGATATACGGCGCTCAACATGGCTTAGACAAGCGGCTTTAAGCTCGTTTGGTACCCAAAGCGGTACCCACGACTGCGCCTGGTACCCACGTGGTACCCACCTGATACGCTGCACCGGAGTCCGAGAGCAACGACCTGTGTGGCAGTAGCCGCCGGGCGCCGAACACCCCGATGTCAGCAGCGACACCCAACGCCAACATCATCATTCGCGAGCACGGCGGCCAGCCGTTCTACGAGGCGAAGTTCCGGCACGCCGGGCGCCAGGTCAAGCGACGCATCGGCCCGGCATGGCTCGACCGTGATCCCAAGACCGGCGCGTGGGTTCGGCGCCGGGGCCGCGTATCTGACGGCGCCTACGACGAACGCGGCGCGATCGTGGCTGCCGCCGAGCTGGTCGCCGCGCATGTTGCCGAAGCAGCGAACGCGGAGCGCATCGAGCAGGAGCGGCGCACACGCGGGGTGACGTTCCGTGAGGTCGCCCACTCCCACATGCGCTGGCTTGCAGATGTGGCGGGCGCCAAGCCCTCGACGCTGCGCGACCGGGAAACGGTGCTGGGCGAGCCAGGAATGCCGCGCAAGCGCGGCGAAGGCAAGACGCTCGGACACGTCATGGCTGCGCTGGGCGATCGTCCTGCCGCGAAGATCACCACACGGGAGATCGACGAGTTGCTGACGACGATCAGCGCGACGGGCGCGTCGGCGAGCACCGTCAACAAGTACCGCTCGGCCGTCTCGGCCGTCTTCAACCACGGATGCAAGCCATCCACGTTCGCGCTGCCGGCGAATCCCGTGATCGGGGCTGACAAGCGCCGAGAGCCGCCTCAAGCTCCGCTCGTCTTCTACACGCCGGATGAGATCGAGGCCATCGCTCATGCACTCGCTGAGGGGCGACACCGCGATCCGGCATATCCGGCCGTCAACGACAGCGAGCGGATCGCACGGCAGGCCGAGGATCGGCAGGACGCCGAGATGGTCCGGGTTGCTGCTTACGCCGGGCTGCGACAGGGCGAGTTGCTGGCGCTGCGCTGGCGCGATGTCGATTTCGCCGGTTCCGCGCTGACGATCGCTCGCGCGATGAGCGCTGGAGTGGAGTCGTCCACGAAGTCCGGGCGTGTTCGCCGTGTGCCGCTCGCGGACCAGGCCGCCAGCGCGTTGGATCGGATGAGCCGGCGCGAGCACTTCACGTCGCCCGATGAGCTCGTGTTCTGCAACGTGTTCGGGCGCCCTCTTGATGGCTCGGCGCTACGTCGACGCTACAAGCGTGCCCAGGTCGCCGCCGGTGTTCGCGCGCTGCGCTTCCATGACCTACGGCATACGTTCGGGTCACTGCTGGCGGCGCGTGGGGTCGATGTCGTGACGATCCAGAAGGCGATGGGCCACAGCACGCTCAGCACGACGAGCCGTTACCTGCACGCGCGTCCGGCGTCCGAGCAGGCGCACGCATTTACGGCAGCGTTTATGCCAAGGCCGCGGGCCGGTACCGAAGCCGTGCTTACCGCAGCGCGTTAGCCAGGCGGCGCACGGGTCTCGATAGAGGTACCGGACCCGTTCTCGTCGCTTCTCGTCGTCTTCAGCTCACACTCGCCGCCGAGTTCCCGCACGCTAGCCGGGAGCGCTGTCGGTCTGTCCACCGCGAACGCTGTGAAGTGTCTACACGACTCAAGTGCTTGATTGTGAGCAGACTACACAGTAGACTCGCCCGCTGTGAGCGTCGATCAGCCAGCACCTGCCGATCTCGTAGACCCCGACGACATCGTGGGAGTTGGGGAGATCGCCGAGATGGCTGGCGTATCAACGGCAGCAGTAGCGAACTGGCGAGCACGTGGTCAAGACTTCCCAGAGCCCTTGTTCGTCAAGAAGGCAGGTCCGTTTTTCAGCCGACGGGCGGTCCTGCGATGGCTCAAACGCCGGCACAATCGGCGACATCGGAAGGGAACGACTATGGCGAAAGTGATCGCGACGATCAACTTGAAGGGCGGCGTGGGCAAGACAACGACAACCGTGGCATTGGCAGAGATGCTGGCCAAGGAGGGCAACAAGGTCCTGCTCATCGACCTCGACCCACAGACAAACGCGACGGTGATGCTGATCGACGAGCAGCGCTGGGAAGAACTCGATGAACAGGGCCAAACGCTTGCCCAGCTCTTCGCCGATGCGTTGGAGGTCGACCCGGCCAAGCGGGTATTTGAGATCGACTCTGCGCTGCAGAAGAACGTCGGTACTGTCGAGGGATTGGACGGCATCGACTTGCTGCCGTCGTCGCTGCGACTCATCGACGTACAAGACAAGCTCTCGCAGATGCCGCAAGGCCAGTTCTACACGATGTCTCCCACCCAGGTCCTCGAGACAGCCGTGAAGAACATCCTCGACGACTACGACGTTGTGCTGATCGACTGCCCTCCGAACATGGGCATCATCACGCTCAACGGACTTCGGATCGCCGGTGGCTACATCATCCCGACGATTCCCGATGTGCTGTCTACCTATGGGATCCCGCAGATCGTCGAACGTGTGCGTAGCTTTGCCAACGAGCTGAACGAGGACATCGAGCCCTACGGCATCGTGATCACCAAGTACAGGGCAGCCTCCACTATGCACGTCAACACCATCGATCGGCTACGGGCCAGCGCCGAAGAAGGTAAGAACCCATCTCTGTTCGAGACGTTCGTGCCCGAGGGCAACGCGATCGCTGCCTCTGCTGAGTTCGTCGAGCGCGGCACATTGCGCCAGAAGTACGCCTATCAGGGCGGCTACGAGACGTTCGAGCGCCTTGCTGATGAGATCGCTGAGGCGGCGGGGGTTTAGGTGACTGCCGCTGATGTCAAGCGTGTGCGCGCGCTATGCCGGCAACTGGTCAAACGCGCAGAAGCCAACCCGGCTGACGCGAGCGCCTTGGCCGACACCTTGGCCGGAGTGCTCGCCGGCGCATCCGAGACGAAGCGAGCCACGCGTCGCACTGGCCGACGGGCCGCACCTGTGGTCGACCCCTTTGAGATCTACCGCGAGGACCCAGACGCACTCGCCGATCGACTCGCGAAACTCAACCTTGAGCAACTCCGCGATGTTGTCGCCTACCACGGGATGGACCCGCGGCGTCTCGTTATGAAGTGGAAGAGGCCTGATCGTGTCGTGACGCATATCGTCGAAACCGTTCAGGCGCGGAGTCGCAAGGGCGATGCATTCCGGGCACCGCAGCGCCGAAGCGTCTCGCCGGCGAGGCCAGGTGCCGATCGGACCGATGTTGATTACGTTTGGCCGAAGTCGATCGTCAAGCCCAATGCGAAGACGATGACGGTCTACATCGACCTCAACCACTGGATCGGCTTGGCAAAGGCAGCCACACGCCACCCGGATGGAAAGCGCCATCGAGCGGCACTACAGGCGATCAGGAAGACCAGTGCGAGGATAATGTTCCCTCTCAGTTCCGTGCACTACATGGAGATGGCTGGCATTACAGACCCTCGTCAACGGTTCGATGTGGCAGCCGTCATGGAGGAGCTTTCGGACTTTGCTTGCGTCATGCCAGGGTCAATCGTGGTCGCGCTTGAGCTGGACGCTGCGGTCGCTGCCACCGCCGGGACCACTGAGCGCCATGATCCGATTCCGCTTCTCGGCAACGGCGCTCTCCAGGCTTTTGGTAGACGGGGCGGCCTCCGTATCTCCGCACCCGAAGGGGACATCACGGAAAGCGCGCGACGGGCTTGGTCGGGCGGCCCGGAGCAGTTCGCCTCGTGGAGCGAGAGCGCCGAACGCGACCTCACGCGTTCCGTGCTGCGTGGACCGACTGACGACGAAGCTCCCAGTCTTCGAGAAACAGGATGGGATCCCACCATCTCGCAACGGATCGCTTCTGAACGAGCAAGCGCGGAGCGCGAGTTGGCCCGTCAGCTCGACGAGGAAAGTCGATGGCGACGTGGTCGCTTGCGTGACGTGGTCGCCGCACGCTATCTCGCCAACGAGGCATCTCTTCTCAACGACGCCTGCGCAGCCCACGAAACTCCACTCGCTGAGATCTGTGGAAACGTCGAGGCCGCGCGTCGTTTCGCCGATTCCATGCCGAGCGCCGACACTCGGATTACGCTGTTGACTGCGGCACACCGAAATTCAGAGTCAAAATGGACGTCGAACGACATATTCGACATCGACGCGCTTAGTGTCGCCGTGCCGTATTGCGATGTTGTCGTGACCGAGCGCCATGCGCGGCATGTGCTCCAGACCGCCGGCCTTCCGGATCGCGTCGGGACGAGGGTACTAGCGACTCTCGATGATCTCGCCACGCTGTTGGCCGAAACGGATCCCGGAGCACCGTGACTTAGCACTATGCCCTCCTTGAACGATCCTCCACCGCCTGGTCGATCAGCGTCATTTCGATGTTGTGCCGAATGAAAATCCTGCGCCGACCGATCTTGACACTTGGCAGGATCCCTCGCCGTGCCCAGTCTTCGACGGTAGATACCGGCGCGTGCAGCAGGCGAGCGACGTCGCGTGCGGTCATCACGTCATCGGCCGTAAGCCGCGCTGGTCTCGCAGATCCTGGTTGCCAGGCGTCTCTCGCGGTGTGTCCCGATCGGGCGAGGCTCATCGTGTCCGCTCGGGTGCTGGTGGCTGGGCGGCGCGGTGGAGGGTGCAGATGATCCCGTGCAGGCGTGGGGCATAGCGCTCGGGGCCTCGGCTTGCGACGGTGTGCTCGAAGCCCGGCCAGGGTTCGTAGCGGGGTGGCTCGGGGTGCGCGAGTGACGGTGTTTGTGTGCGGCTGCGGCCCATGTCGCGTGCGAGGCGCTTGATGCGGTCGGTGTCGTGGCCGTGTTCGCCGAGATCTTGGCGGTTGACGTACCAGTCGGTGCCTTCGCGGGCGCGGGATGCCTCGACGTAAGCGGGCTCCTTGCCGGTCTGCCAACCACCGGTCACGACGAGCGTGCGGGTCACGGTCGCGCCCTGCGCACGATGGATATGGCTGGCGTACCCCAGCCTCAGCCGCGCGAGGTCGTCGCCGGCGAGTGTCCGCCACTGGCTGGTGGCGTCGAACTGGATCAGCACCTCGCCGGTCTCGTTGATGTCGATGACTTCGCCGTGGGCGCCGTTCTCGATGCGCTCTGTGCCGTGTTGGCGGTGCTGGTCGATCATCGCTATCCGGTCGCCGGCACGGATGCCGTAGTGCACGCCGGGGAGCGGGGCTTCGATGTCGCCGAGTTCGCCGCGCTCGGCCCGGTAGTGCTGGGCGCGAGCGTTGAGCCGGTCGATCTCAAGGTTCGATGCGTCGGAGATCAGCGCAACCTCACGGATCGGGATGCTCTCGGTCAGTTGCGCCCAGCCTTGGACGGCGCGCTCGACGGCCTGGTCGCGCGTGTCTGCCATGTGTAGCCGGCCTTGGCGCTGGTAGTAGGCCATCGCCCTGTCCGAGCGGCCCGCCCGCAGGTCCGCCCACGCCCGCTGCTCGCCCCGGTTGAGGGTGCGCCGCACGTTCGACAGGGACGCGTCCGCGGTGATCTCGGCGAGCCGGTCGAACATGCCGCCGGCACCGATCGAGGGGAGCTGCGCACCGTCACCGATCGTGACGAGCTTCGCCCCCGTCCGCTCGACCGTCTCGGTCAGCCGGGCGAGCCTTGTTGTGTCGGCCATCCCCGCCTCGTCAAAGAAGATCGTCGTCCCCTCGTCAACGGCGAGCTTGCCGTGCTCGACCCGGGCCACGAGCGCGTCGAGCGTGAGTGTCCGCCCCGCAAGCGCGGGACTGTCCTGGTCCGAACCGCTGCGCAGTCGAGCCAGACACGGCGATCCCGAACGTGGTGTGTCCGGTGAGCTGCTCCGCGCGAGCGGCTGCGTCGATCACCACGCCCTTGCCCGTGCCGGCCGGTCCGACGAGAATCGCGGCGCGCTCGGGGCCGGTGATCGTCTTGAGCGCCTGGAGCTGCTCCTCGCTGAGGCGCGAGCCGATCCGCTCAGCGAGCTGGTCGCCGGCGACGGTGCGGGCCTGCTCGCCTACATCCCGGCCGGCGGGCTTGGCGAGCCGCGTGACCCGGCGCTCGATCGCCTGCTCTTTCGCCCGCACGGCGAGCGTCGTCATCCGCCCGCCCTCCAACGGAAGCACGCGACGCTCGGCGATCATCATCCGTGCCCGGTCGAGTGCGTCGGATGGGGAGAGTTCGCCGGCGGACTGCTCGAGCAGGACCGCGCGAAGTTCCCCTGGCTCGAACGTAGCGGCGTGCTCGGTCAATCGTTCCTCGACGCGATCCTCGAGCACACCCTCACGCCCCGAACGGCGATCCTGTGGTCTGTCGTGTTGCTCGCGGATGTGGCCGTGGCGGGCGGCCTTCTCATCCCACACGCGCTGCAGATCCCCGCGGGTCACCGGATGCTTGGCCTTGCGGTTCTCCAGCTTCAACCGTCGTAGCTCGCCGCGCTCGGGTGCCCTCCCCCACTTCGCCCGGAAGCGCTCAGCCGCCGCCGCGACCTCACGACTACGCGCAGAGAACGCCTCGATCAACCCCTGGGGCACCCCTGCGATCTCGAAATACCGGCCCTCCTTGCCCGTCCCCGCGCTGATCTCGTAGCCGTGATGGGACAGCTCGTGCGCGAGCGCGGAGCGGTAGAACGCGCCAACCTCACGGGCCGAGCGGAAGATCGGCCGGGAAGCGACTGCCACGATCCGCCCGTCATCGCGGACCGCGCTCGTCACGACCACATGGCTGTGCAGCTGCGGGTCCGGGGCATCGCCATCCATCACCCCGCGCGCCGTCGTGTGCAGATACTCCGCAGCGATCAACTCCCGTGCAGGCTCCTCAACTACCCCCTCGCCATAGCGGCGCCTGACGGTCGGGACCGTCTCGGTCATGTGCGCGAGCGCCCGGTCGACCGCGGCACGGTGCGCCTGCTCGATCACCCCGCGCTCGTCCTCGTCGCCGAGCGCCCACGTCACCGACACCGACTTCGGAGCACTGAACGTCACATCGATCCCACCACCCCGACTACCATCCGCGCCCGCCTGGCGCAGCCACCGCCCGCTCCCAGGGTGCCGGCCCTCCATCAACGCGACGAAATCCGGGCCGTCAACGACGGCACTCTCGATGCCGAACTGCGCGAGCGTGTCCGCCGAAGTAAGCCACCGGCCCGGTGCCTGCGCCGGCTCGCCACCGGGCGTCAGGTAGTAGTCGCCGCGCTCAGGCGCCACGGTCTTGCCCTCCAGATACCGGGCATACCCGCCGCCCTTCGCGGCACCAATGCTCGAAGCGGTCACCACTACCGTTAATGACCGCGAGACCGCCGAAACGGCCACCAAGTTGTGGGCCTGCGTCTCTGCACACCGGGTATAGACCCAAACCGCCCCAAAGCGGCCAACGAGTTCACGACACCACTCGCGCGAGCGCCGGCGAGAGAGGTCAAGCCGACACAGCAGCGACACAGCACCCGCACACCCGTGCATGTGGTCTGTCCTGGGTCGTTGTGCTGCGCCGGCCGCGACGCACAGACGACAGCAAGGCCGGCACGGAGGACAGGCTGGCTTGGGTCGGTCGGGACGGCGTGCGAGGCTGACAAGCGATGGAGCCGACTCGCGTGACGCTCAGTGGCGACCTGTTAGGCGACTACGTGGTCGAGGAACGTCGTCCAGACGGCCGCTTGGTCCTGCGCCCCGACTTGAGCGTCAGGGCGATGCTCTCCCGCCACTCCGAGCGCGAGCTGACACCCGACGAGTTCGAGCAGCACTTCGGCGAGCTACCCACCGACGGCGAGGATTGAGCCGACAGACCGGTCCGCGCCGCCAGGCGTCACGAGTCCCGCGGCGCGAGGCAGTAGCCGATGCCCCACGTCGACGGCACCCAGCCGATCGCGCCGGCTTTTGCGAGCTTGCAGCGCAGCCGCGAGGCGTGCGAGTCCACCGTCCGCGAGCTGTCCTGCGACGGGTACCCCCAAACCTGCCGCAGCAGCTCAGGCTTCGAGATGACGCGCGTGGGTTCGCGCGCCAGGTAGAGCAGCAACGCGTACTCGCGTCGGCGCAGCTCCACAGGCGCTGACCCGTAGATCACTGTTCGCGTGGCCGTGTGGATCGTCAGCGCCTCATAGCGGATCACCGGAGGCGTCTCACCGGAGGGTCGACGCAGCAGCGCCCGGACTCGTGCAAGCAGCTCCGCGTGGACGAACGGCGCCCGGATCACGTCATCAGCTCCGGCCGCGAACGCGCGCAGCGTGTCCGTCGCGTCGCTGCTGGTACTAACCCAGAGGACGCGGGCACCGGAGCCCGCGAGCCCACCCCCTCGCAGGGCACGTAGAGCACCGAGCCCTGCGCCTCTCCTCGACGCACGGCCAAACACGATCAGATCGACCTCGCCAACCGACGCGAGATTGCTGACCATCCGCGTGTCGAAGCCGTCAAGTGCCAGCTCATCAGCCAGCGCTTCGTTCTCGCTCTCCTGACCGTAGATCGCTACGGCCGGGGGCACAGCTCGCGGGATATCCTCCAGCTGCATGGGAAGGCGTGATCCTTTCCTTGCCAAGCCCCCGGCTGTTGACGCAGCGCGGGGGCGCTTATTCGTTGTTGATATGGGACTTATCGCCCGTGGACTTCAATACAGCAGCTCGGAAAGCTACCAGCATTCCCGGACTCTCTCCAGCACACATCGCGTTCGGCGACGCGATCCGCGCCATACGCAAGGATCAAGGCATCTCCCAGGAAGCCCTCGCGCTCAAGTGCGGCCTCGACCGCTCCTACTACGGCGCGGTCGAGCGAGGCGAGCGCAACGTCTCCCTCACGAACATCACCAGGATCGCCGAAGCACTCCAAACGCCGCCCGCGACCATCTTCGCTCGCGCAGAAGCCTCTCAGCAGTAGAGACCGCGCGCGGTCCTCAGACCGCTACGCGACCCAACGGGCGTCGGCTAGCTCGTCCTTGTAGGTCCCGGTCGCTAGATACGCCTGCAGCCGTCGCCCCTCGGCGAGGGGTCTGATCTTGGCGATCGCCTGGTTGGGAGTGCGTGCCTCGGTCGCGAAGACCTGCTGGTAGTCGGGGGAGTCGACGCCCTTCGAGGGGTCGGTGGCGAACACGAGGTAGCCGCGACGCCGGGCGCGCTCGGCGTTGATCTCAGCGATGCGCTTGTTCTCCTCCTCAAGGTCTCGTGCCCATGCGAATAGGTCTATTTGAGTGTTGGTGGCCGGAGTCATGAGTGGCTGCGCTCCATCGCTATATCTTCCCACTGGGCTGGGACGGTATTCGCGCTCGCCCCGGCTTACCGGCCGGCAGCGATGAGCGCGGCGAAGGCCGTCGATGTCTGCTCCAGTGTAGGCGTCGAAGACGTGCTGGACCGACCTTCTCGTAGTGCCCATTCGCGGCCCGCGAGGCGTGTTGCGTCCTCGCACCAGCGCCGGGCGCGACGGTCCTTGAGGGCGACGTCGAGGTCTTCCTGGCCCTTGGTCTCGATGATCAGGCAGCTATCGTCGGTCAGCCGCATCACGAAGTCCGGGTAGTAGTAGCGCAGGGCGCCCTGCCTTGGAGATGTACTCGAGCGCGAACCGGCTGTTCATCGTGAGCTTCGCCCACGCGGTGACGTCGGTTGCGCGGTCGAGGAACTGGCGAACCTGGCCTCCAGGGAGTTGTCGACGGGCGTGAGGTTGAAGATCGTGTTCGCTTGCCCTCGACGGTCTTGCGAGACCACGGGAACGGTGGCGTCTGCGAGACCCGGAAGGCGTTCTCGGTGATCGTGGGTTCGCGCTCCACGATCGCCAGCGCGCGGATCGCCTCGCCGAATGCGTCGACGACGAGCTTCTGGGCATCGTTCTCGGCCAGCCGGCGCAGAATGACCTTGTCGTCCAGTTCCACCGGCCGCTCGAAACACGCGCTCCTTGAGGTAGTCGCGGACCATCGGGGCGAGCGTGGCGAAGGCCCCGGAGAGCCGGTCCACGCCGCTTGCCTTGGCGACGCTGCGCGTGTAGTAGGTGATCACGCCGGACGGGTCCTCGGCGTAGGGGACGTGGAACTCGTACTCCTCGATGACGCCCTTGTCGATCAGGTGCATGACCGCGGTACTGGACGTACTCGTCTGGCTGCACGTCGGGTACCGCGAGTCGACGCCTTGGGATCGGGCACGTCGTGCTGGGTGGAGCTGGCTCAGGGCGCTGTCGGAGCGTGCGAGCGCGCGCGTGAGCTGCGGGATGACGATGTCAAATCGGCGCTTGGCCTCGTCGGCGAAGATCGTCAGCGCGCCCGGCTCGATCTTGTCGGCGTCCTCTCGCTCGACGATCAGGCCCCCGTCGAGCTCTGCGTTCCAGAGGTTGCGGAACGCTTCGTGCTCGATCACGACCACGCGCTCGTCGAATCCTGAGCCAGGCGGGGTCATCCGGCGCAAGCCCGCGCCCGAGGGCCTGCTCGGGAAGGATCTTGTTCGCGGCGCTGAGCGCCCTGCAGCGTGACGATCACGCAGACGTTGCGGACGTCCCAGCCCTCGCGCAGCATGAGCACGCTGACGATGCATCGGATGCGGCTGTCGGGTCCGTCGACGTCGCGAGCCGCGTGCGGGCGATATCCAGGTCGTCCTTGGTGATCTCGCCCGAGCGGTTGGTGTGGATGACGAGCAGCCGGTCGCCGGCGAAGTCTGGAAGCTGGCGCAGATAGTCGCCGGCCTCGTCGGCGGCGAGTGTGTTCTCGCACATCACGAAGAGCACCGGCCGCTTGCCCGAGGGTGAGAGCGTCTCGTGGAACATCGCGCCATCGGCCGACGGCGACGTCGAGCCATTGGCGATTGCGCTGGAAGGAGCCGTATCGCCGAGCTCGACCTCTGCGCCCGGTCACCTCGCCGATGATCGGGCGTCTTGACGATCCCGTCGGCGACGGCCTGGGCGAGCGGATAGTCGACCACGACGTGCCGGAACAGACGCCGCCCTTCTCGTACTTTGGCGTGGCGGAGAAGTCGAGCTGCGAGACCACGCCGGCGCCGGGGTCGTCTGGCGTTGCGTTTGCGCAGCTCGTCGTGGAGCCGCTCGATCGTCTGGTTCCACTTGAGCTTCTCGTCGTGGACGTGGTGCGCCTCGTCGTTGACGACCATGACCCGCTGGCGCTCTGCGATCCGCTCGAAGAGCCGCTCGGCGGAGGACGCGTCGACGTCGCGGTTGACGCGTGGGCCCGACCATCGCCTCGACCGGGTTGGGAGCCGTCTTGTTCTTGCCGCGGCCGTGGACGGCTCGTAGAGCCGCTGGATGTTCGTGAGGTACAGGACCCCGCGGGCGGTTACCGGGGCGGGATCGTCTTGCAGCAGCACGGCGAGGTCGAAGTCGTGCGACCACTCGGGCGGGACCATCGGGTCGCGCCGGAACGTCGCTCGCGTCGCCGAAGTCGGTCTTCAAGCCGCTCGAACACGATCAGGTTCGGTGCGATCACGAGGAACGAGGTCGCCATCGGCGAGTCGGGCTCGTAGAGCGCGTGGAAGTAGGACCACACGACGCACAGGCTCATCGCCATCGTCTTGCCGGAGCCCGTCGCCATCTTCATCGCCAGTCGCTGGCGCTTGGTTTCGCCAGGCTGGAGCGTCATCCCGTGCTCGGCGTACTCGAGCAGATCCTTCAGTCCCTCGAACAGGCTCGATCTCGGTCAGGTAGATGAACGTCTCGACGGCCTCGCGCTGGCAGAAGTAGAAGCGAAACGGCCGCCGTCCTCGGAGCGGTGCTCGTCAGCGAACCAGAAGCCCAGCAGTCGACGCGATGTTGCCGACGCTCCTTGGATATCCCTGGGCACGCCACGCATCGACGCGCGCGCGCACTCCGTTGACGGCGTAGGTGCCTTCGCTGGGCTTGCGCCGCTCGGGGACGGCGTACGGGATCACTCGGCCGGAGCCGTCGGCTCCTCCGGTGCTCATTTGATGCGAACCTCGGCGAGCTTGGTCGTGTCGTTGCCGAAGATGTCGATGATCTTCACGACGATCGCGTACGTGCCCGGCCTTCGGATACTCGTGCCAGTCGCTCTGGGTTGCGAGCGTCGGGTCCTCGCGCGTCCGATATGCCTGCCACTGGTTGTGGAAACACCTCGTCGCTGAAGTCGAAGTCCACCGACCAGTAGTCGATGAGATCAGACCACGACTGATGCTCTCGCGGACCTTCTGCGGGATCAGGTCCTCGCTCGGGATCGCGAAATCCTTGAGCACCACGCACGCCTCGTGGCCCTTTGCGGCGGACGTCAAGGTCGACGAACGCGAGCTCGAAGAACCGGACGGCGTCGGCTTCGGAAACCTGGCGCTCCATCACCTCGCGCGGAATCTGGCGCGGACGCAGATCGAGGCCACGGCGCCGCGCGCGCTCGGTGATGGTGTCGTGCAGTCCCATCTCCCACTCCCAGCCGAGCAGGTCACACGCCTCGATCGCCGTTGTCGGCCATCTCGTCCATGACTTCCTCGGTCTCGTCGATCGTGACCGGCGCATCCGTCGCGCCGACGTGGACCATCCGATCGGCCTTGCGGCCGTGCAGATACCTGAAGCCCTCCACGGGCTCTGCACGGTAGAAGGCGAGGATCGTGTCCAGATACGCACGCAGCGCGCCGTTGCCGGACTCGATCTGCCAGCGCTGTCGCTCGTAGGAGCCGAGGTTCTTGATCTCGAATGGCTTGCAGCCATGGACATTCAGCAGCCGCTTGCGGGTCGTGTGGATTGCGAATCGGCCTAGATCACAGCCAATCCAGCGACGTCCGAGTTTCTCAGCTACGGCAAGTGTTGTCCCGGACCCTACGAAGAAGTCGGCAACCAAGTCCCCCTCATTCGAGGATGTACGAACGAAACGCTCGAGCAGTTGTTCTGGCTTCTGCGTCGGATATCCGGTGCGCTCGCCGTTCGTGGCAAAGCCACGCAGCATAGGTATGTCGGCCCAGATGTCTTGGAGTGGCACGCCAGCGCTCTCGTCTAGGTATCGCTTGCGATAGGGAACTGTGCCGGGACGATCTTGGACCACCAGTCCCTCAGATATCAGCGCTGCCATGCGCGCTTCTGAATAGCGCCAGTACCGGGTCACTCCAAAGATCTCGTACCGAGGGTTGCCCTTCGCCTCTCCTCCTGGACCCGTTATATCCGCCTTGTTGTAGCGGCGACCTGTGCCCTCCTCCACATGCCGGTACCAGCGCTCCGCCGTCTCGGATGGGAGCGGCAAATACTGTGTGTTGAAGATGTAGGAATCGGTCTTTGAGTACTGCAGGATCACCTCATGTATGCGCCCGAAGTGCTTCGCGCCCTGCCCCGCGTCCGAGTGGGCGTCTGAACGCTTCCAGACTACTTCGCCTCGAAAGTTATGGTCGCCGAATATCTCGTCACAAACGACCTTTACATAATGGCTGACCGAAGGGCCGATGTGTATGTAGAGCGTGCCGTCCTCTGCGAGCATCTCGTGTATAAGCGCTAGTCGCTCGTAAAGCATCTTGAGATACGAACGACGCCCGCGGCCCCAGGTGTCTCGATACGCGTGCTCCTCCAACAACGACGGCGTCTTCGTGAAATCGGAACTGCCGATTTTCATCCGAAGGGAAAAATCTGCGCCAGTATCAAAAGGAGGGTCGATATAGACGAGCTTGACTCTGCCCGCATACTCGCCGAGCAGGCTGCTCATGACGAGCTTGTTGTCTCCCCAAATCAGCAGATTCCGCTCGGCAACGTCAGGACTACCGCTCCCGAATAGCGCACCGGCCTCTTGCTCGCGCGTGGCCCGCGACTCGTTGATGGTCTCGACGGTTTGAAAGGGCAGGTGGACGCGCTCCACGTGCTCGGGCTTGCCGTCCCACTCAAGCTGGACGCTCATCGCGAGCACCGCGAACGGCCGGCTGGTCGGAACCTATTCGATGGGGTCGGCATGGGCGACATCATTACCAACCACCCGGTCGTCGCGGTGGGATCCGGTCTTCGCGACGGGCCGCCCGCGTTCGGTCATGTGGAAGGCCAAGGTGATGCGAGCCTAATCGTCCTCGACGCTTACGGGAACTTCCGGCCATGGAGCTTGAAGCAGGTTTATGGCCGTGATCGGCGCCCCATCCATTTCCAGATCCCGGTCGTAAGCGCCTCGGAGCACGCGCTTGACGCGTCGCGGGCGAAGCGTTTTGGTACCCACGGGTGGTACCCACGCACTCAGTCCGTCCGAGCGGATCCGCCTCGAGAACAACAAAACCCCCGGAAATCCGGGGGTTTTGTGTAAAGCGGATGAAGGGATTCGAACCCTCGACCTTCGCCATGGCAAGGCGACGCTCTAGCCAGCTGAGCTACATCCGCGGGACCCGGTCATTCTAGCCGTCACGCGCGCACAAGGTGCACGAGGCACAACAGGGCGGCTCAGACCGGCCGTCGCGCTTTGACCTGGTAGACCGCTGTGAGACCCGTCGTGAAGCCGTGACCTGCCGCACGCAGGTAAAGGCGCCAGACGCGGGTCCGCTCGATCCCCGCCAGCCTCTCAGCCTCCTCGATGTGCTCGTCCAGTCTCCTCGCCCAGTGACGAAGCGTCTCGGCGTAGTCCTCACGGAAGCCCTCCACATGCCCGGTGCGAAAGCCCGCTCGCTCGAGCGCCAGCTGTACCCGCGAGAGCGGCAGCGGCTCGCCATCGGGGAACACGTAGCGAGTGGAGAAGAGGTCCTCCAGCGGCTCCGCGCCAGGATCGAGCGCTGCGATCGCATGGTTCAGCAGCGTGCCGCCGGGCTTGAGAATGTCGAACAGCGTCTTCGCATACACGTCGATCTGGCTATCGCCGACGTGCTCTGACATGCCGATGCTCGAGATCGCATCGAACGAGGCGTGCGCCAGGCGTCGGTAGTCCTGCACTCGGATCTCCACCCGATCTGCCATTCCGGCCTCTGCCACACGCTCGCGTGCGCGCTCCGCCTGGCGCTCGGACAGCGTGATGCCCATCACCTCGACGCCGTACTCGCGGGCCACGTGGATAGCGAAACTACCCCACCCGCAGCCCACGTCCAGTACTCGCATTCCCGGCTTCAGATCGAGCTTGCCCGCCACCAGCTCCAGTTTTGTCTGTTGTGCCTCCTCGAGCGTTGTCGCACCGCGCGAGAAGATCCCGCAGCTGTAGGTCATCGACTCATCGAGGAACAGCGCGAAGAACTCGTTGCCGACGTCGTAGTGGTAGCGAACCGCTGCCGCGTCGCGCTCAGCGCTGTGCAACTGCCCGCGGAGAACCAGCTCGATTCCCGGACGCCGCGGCAGCCCACCCGGTACCGCAGCGGCGACCAATGCCAGGCCGAGACGCACGCGATCGGCTACCGCCAGCTCCGGCGGCTCCCATTCATCCACTACCAGGAACGCGCCGTCGAGATCGTCCACCGCCAGCGAGCCGTCTACGTACGCTCGCCCGAGTCCCAGGGTCCCGGGCGCGGACAGGAAATGCGCGAGTGCAGTGGGGCGACGCACGAAGAACGTCGGCGCGTCGCCATCAGTGGCCGGGACAGCATTCCCGTCCCAGAACCGCACGTGGAACGGCCTTGACGGAAACACGCGCTGTAGTTCATTACCAAGTGGGCGACTAGCAGTTAGGAGAGCCATGGCCCCTACCTTTGCATATGGACGCTAACCCTTGAAGCTCGAGCGCCCAAAATCTCCGAACGGCTCGTCGCGCTCGCGCACCGCCTCGCGGAATCCCGCTTCAGCAGCGCGTTGTTGGAAGGCGTGGCCCTCTGCGGTGTGACGGGCGATACCGTCGAACACTGTCCCCAGCACCTGCGTCGCATGCAGGCCCTGCACGTACAGCGTCTGGTTGACCAGCAGCTTCATCAGCATCAGCTGGTTGACAGGCATCTGCGCGATCCGCTGGATCAGGATCTCGGTACGCGCGACCAGCTCCTGCGCCGGTGGCGCCTCGATCGCCAGGCCCCACTCGAGCGCCTCTTTGCCCGACAGCGAGTCGCCGGTGAACAGCAGGCGCTTGGCACGTTGCACACCCACGCGATGTGCCCACAGGGCGGTCGTCGGCGAGCCCCACACACGCGCCGGTGGATAGCCGATCTTCGCGTCCTCTGCGATCACCAGCAGATCCGAGCAAAGCGCCATGTCGGTGCCGCCCGCCACACAGAACCCGTGCACGCGACAGACGACCGGCTTGCCGCAACGAAACAGGCTCATGAAGCCCTCGACGTTGCGGCTCATCATCGCGTAGTCGACCATCGGGTCCCACGTTTGGCTTGGATCGTGGTTGGTGGCGATCCGCTTCGGATCAAGCGGCGAGCCGCCCACGACATCCGCCGGTGTGGATGAGTCCCCGCCCATGCCCTCTGCGCTCTCCACCAGGTCATAGCCACCGCAGAAGCCAGGGCCGTTACCCGCCAGCAGCAGCACGTGCACCGCTGGATCCAGGTCGGCACGCTCGACGCATGCGACCAGCTCCTGAACCAACTGTCGCGTGATCCCGTTTCCTCGCCCAGGGCGATCGAGGGTGATCCGCGCGACCCGGTCGGAGACCTCGTAGTCGACGACCGACCCCATGCTCATCCCGACCTCCGCGCTCCACGGATACGGGCGGCTGGCGACCGGCGAGCATCGCGGCAACTCATCGCCGGGCACTCTACAGCCGGCTGCCGCGATCAGCCTGGAAGCCGCGCCAATACGAGCCTCCCGGATCTTCTCGCGCTTCGGCTAGCCTGGCTATATGCACATCTTCGGTCGTGACAAGACAGCAATGGTTGACCCGGTTGCCGCTCTGCCGGGACGCGAGCAGGAGATGGCGGTACCAGACCGCCACGAGGTACTCGGAACACCCCTGAAGGGCCCCTTTCCCGATGGAGTGCAGACCGCCATCTTTGGCATGGGCTGCTTCTGGGGCGCGGAGCGGATCTTCTGGGAAGCCCCCGGCGTCTATACGACCGCCGTTGGCTACGCGGGTGGGCTCACCCCCAACCCCACCTACGAGGAGGTCTGTAGCGGGCGGACCGGTCACTCGGAGGTCGTGCTCGTCGCCTTCGATGAGGCCAAGACCAGCTACCAGGAGATGCTGCGGCTGTTCTGGGAGGGCCACGACCCAACACAGGGGATGCGCCAGGGCAACGACGTCGGCACCCAGTACCGCTCGCTGATCGTCTGCGACAGCGCCACCCAGCTCGCAGCAGCAGAGGCGTCGCTGAGCGCCTATCAGCAGATGCTCTCCGCCGCCGGCCACGGGACGATCACCACTGAGATCATCGAGCTCGACCCGCAGCATCGCTTCTACTACGCCGAGGCCTACCACCAGCAGTACCTGGCCAAGAACCCCGGCGGCTACTGCGGGCTTGGTGGCACAGGCGTCTCCTGCCCCATCGGCATCGCCACCTGAAGGGCGCCGCGCGAGCCGCGGCCACGCACCGACACGCTTGTCCGTCCTCGGGCGTCCGCGCCGCGGCGCGATGCAATCCAGGGCGCCCTTAAAGACCAGTGGCCCCGCCGAAGCGGGGCCACCAGACCGTCCTCAAACCCGAGACGGGCGCGTCCGTGGGGAGGACGCGCCCGCTCCGGAGAGAGCTTCTCGCCTACGACGCTCCAGCGCCGGCGGGAGCCGGCTGCCACGCCGGTGAGTGTGAGCCACCGAGCGTCGGCACGTCCGACGGGTACACCTCGTTGCCGTGAATCGCGTGATCGCCGATCTCCAGCTCCTCGTCGGAGAGTCGGAGCGGGATGAAGATCCCAATCACCTTGAGGATTATGAACGTGGCTATCGCCGTATACGCGATCACCCAGGCGGCTGTCTCCGCCTGCCAGCGCAATAGCGACCAGCCTCCCCCGAGGAGTAGCCCCGTTTTGCCTGGCAGGTTGGCAGCGCCGCCACCCGCACCGATGTACTCGACGATCGACGGGTCCGCCAAAAGCCCGACCAACAGGCCTCCGAACAGGCCGGCGATACCGTGCGTATAGATCACCCCCAGCGTGTCGTCCACGCTCCTGAACATCGGCGCTCGGCTGAGGTAGCGGATCGCGAACCACACGATCGTCGCATCGACCACACCAACGATGATCGCCCCCCACCCGTTGATGAATCCGGCGGACGGGGTGATACCCACCAGCCCGGTGATCATGCCGTTGACGGCACCAATCATCGACGGCTTGTCGCGGAAGATGTAGTCCCACGCGATCCACACCATCATCGCCACCGCGGTGGCCAGGTTGGTGTTGAGCACCGCCGCAGAAGCGTCGGCACCGGCGTAGTAAGAGTCTCCACCGTTGAAGCCGTTCCAACCGAGCCACAGCAGACCCGCACCAACCGCAAGCATCAACAGGTTGTTTGGCGCATCGATCTCACGATCTCGTTGCAACCTCGGGCCGATGACCGCAGCGAACACGAACCCTGACACTCCGGCTGACAGGTGAATCACGTAACCACCGGAGTAGTCCAGCGCACCGTGAGCGGCGAAGTAGCCGCCGCCCCAGATCAGGAACGCGTTGACCGCGTACACGAACGTGATCCACAGCGCCACGTACGGGATCCAGGCCTTGAAGTTGACCCGTCCCAGTACCGAGCCCAACGCCAGGATCGGCGTGATCGCTGCGAACACGAACTGGAAGTACACGAGCGACGCCTCTGGGAAGTGGAACGGCGGACCTTCCGTCACTGACGGAATGAGCGCCTGGCCCTCCTCACCGACGTGACTCAGGACGCTCCCGGGTTCTCCGACCATCGTGCCCAGGAACCCTTTGGTTCCGAAGATGCCTGAGCCGCTGTGCGCGATCGGATGGTCGAAGCCCATCTTGAACGCCCATAGGCACCAGACGATGAGCGTCACGCAGAACGCCACGAACGTGAGCATCATCGCGTTGACCGACCAGCGCTTCTGCATAACACCGCCGTACAGGACCGCCAGGCCCGGCAGGCTCATCAGCCCGACGAACGTCGCGGCGGTCATCTGCCATGCGTTGTCCCCCGCGTTCAGCCAACTTGGGTATGACAGCCAGGTCATGTGCCTCCGTTCCTACAGTTGTTTGCGGATGAGCGCCTAACCGATCCAGCACGGACGCCGCTCCCCGATGACAGTCCCGGTATGAAATCCGGCATCCGGGAAGCGGGGTAGGGCCATCGTGGCCAACACTTGGCGCAGGCGTTTCGACATTTGTCTAGACGGCCGTTGGAAGCGCCCGCGCGGGCCCCTTCCAACTACGAGAAGGGCAGCTCAGCGAAACGGAAAACCGGCCCGCAGACACGACGCCTGCAGCTCAGCCGCGACGTGCGGGAAGGCATTCGGCGAAGCGCACACCCTCCGGGCCTGTGCGCCGCAGGCGTGCTCTTCCGCACCACCCAGCGTCGAGGCGAAAGTGAAGTCGATGCAGTCCTTACGGGCGGGCGCGCCGCTTGTAAGCGCGTAGGCACCCAAACCGACAACGAGCAACGCGACGCACACGAGCATCGCGATCACCACAGAGCGCTCGCGCTTACCCCAGCGCAGCGGCTCGGACAGCCGTTTGGACTGGTCCATCATGATCATGGCCAGGCGAGCCTACCTGTCTAGGACTGCGTGGGCGCGTCCGGCGCGCCGGCGTCAGGCTTGAACGCCAGCGCCGCCGAGTTGATGCAGTAGCGCTGACCATCCGGCCCGGGGCCATCGTCGAAGACGTGGCCCAGATGACCGCCACAGTTACGACAGATGACCTCTGTGCGCTTCATGAAGAGGCTGTTGTCCGGGCGTAGCTCCACCGCCTCGGCGACCGCCGGCTCAGTGAAGCTAGGCCAGCCAGTGCCGGAGTCGAACTTCGTGTCCGCGCTGAACAGCATCGCCGAGCAGGCAGCACAGCGATAGTCGCCGGACTCCTTGTTGTAGACGTACTCGCCCGTGAACGGAGCCTCTGTCCCAGCCTTGCGCAGAACCTCGTATTGGGCCGGGGTCAGCTCCTGGCGCCACTGCTCATCGCTCTTTACAACCTTGGGCTCACTCGATGCCATCACCCTCAGTTTTAGCAGCCATGCGCCGCGCCAGCCCACTCCCCTCCCCCTTCATCGTCGCTCAACAACACCGCCGCCTTCGCCATTGGCCCCTGCTATCTTGATCCTTACGTTCACGTCAGATTCCAAAGACAGAAGGCTCTTCGCTTGACGACCGCCGCAACCACCCAGCCGAGCTCACAGAAGACATCCGGATCGCGTTTCGGTGTGGCCGCCGGCCACGAGCACTACAAGTGGTGGGCCCTGTCCTGTACGAGCCTTGGCATGCTGCTCGCGGCGACCAACTCGGGCACGCTGATCATCGCGCTGCCCGACCTCGAGCGCTCGCTACACACCAGCCTACTCGCGCTCGTGTGGGTGATTCTCGCCTACCTCATTGCCGCCACGGTGCTCGTGCTGATGGCCGGACGCCTGAGTGATCTGTTCGGGCGCAAGCGCGCTTATGTGGGCGGTTTCGTCGTCTTTGCACTCGCATCCCTCGGCGCCGGCTTCTCGCCCGACGCGACCGTGCTGATCGTCTGGCGCGTGCTGCAGGGGATCGGCTCGGCGTTCCTGTTCGCAAACGCCGCAGCCCTCGTCACCGACGCCTTTCCCAAGGAGCAGTTGGGCCTGGCGATGGGTGGCAACACCATGATCGCCGCGATCGGGCTCGTGCTCGGCCCCGTCCTCGGTGGTGCGCTCGTGTCGATCTCCTGGCACTGGGTCTTCTGGTTCAACGTGCCGTTCGCGCTCGCCGGTGCCACGTGGGGAGCCCTGATCTTGCGCGAGCTCGCAAAACCAGACTCGGTGCGTGGCTACGACGTGCTCGGCACGACCACCTTCGTGATCGGGCTCACCGGCCTCGTCCTCGGCGTCTCCCGTGGCGGGCTCAGCGGCTGGAACAACACGATCGTGATCGTCAGCCTCACGGCCGCCGTCGTGCTGCTGCCACTGTGGGTGCTGATCGAGCGCCGCTCACGCGCACCGATGCTCGACCTCGAGATCTTCCGCAGCCGGCTGTTCGCCGCTGCAAGCGCCGCCGCGTTCATCAACGGGCTCGCGCGTTTCGCGCTGATGTTCCTGTTCGTCTTCTACTTCCAGGGCGCACAGGGCGACTCGCCGATCAATGCCGGTATCAAGCTGATCCCGCTCGCACTCGGCATGCTCATCGCCTCGCCGATTGCCGGCGTCTACGCCGACCGTCACGGCTCGCGTGCGCTGGCCGCGGTCGGGATGCTCGTGAGCGCCGCCGGGCTCGGCGCGATGACGACGCTCGAGGTGCACTCCCCCTACTGGCAGAGCGCGCTGTGGCTGCTGCTCGTGGGCGCCGGCTCGGGCATGTTCAACAGCCCCAACACCGCCGCGATGATGGGCGTCGTACCCGCCCATAGGCGGGGCGTGGCCGCCGGAGCCCGAACACTGCTACAGAACACCGGGGCTGTGCTGTCAATCGCGTTCGTGCTCGCGATCGTCACCTCGTCCGTGCCGAAAGCGACGTTGTTCGCGGTGTTCTCCGGCCTGGCCAAAGGCCTCTCTGCGCAGAAGCTCGCGCCGTTCATCACCAACATGCACACGGCGCTATGGGTGCTCACCGCGGTCTCGCTGCTCGGCACCGTCGTGTGTCTGCTGCGTCCAAGCCACGTGCACGCACCGGCCGCCGAGGATCTCGCCGCTGCCGAGACCGGCGCGCTGCCTACCGGAGCACACGCTGTGAGCGACGCGCAGGCGACAAGCCGCAACGGCTCCTCCCCGTCTCGCCCCTCGATCCCCGCGTAAGCCACACGCCGATGGCCGCGCCGACAGACACCTCCACAGGAACACCAGCGTCGAGTCGCGGTGAGAGCCTGCGAATCGGCGACGTCGCGCGCCTGGTCGGCACGACCCCCAGGACGATCCGCTACTACGAGGAGATCGGGCTACTGCCAGAGGCGCAGACGCGCCCCTCTGGTCAACACCGCCTGTACACGCACGCCGAGGTCGAGCGACTGCGCGAGGTGATGCGCCTGAAGGACCTGCTTGGCGTCTCTCTGGAGGAGCTGAAGACGCTGCTCGCGGCCGAGGAGGCACGCGCCGAGGTACGCGCGCAACTGCAGCGCGACGACGTCCACCCCGAGCGCCGCCGCGAGCTGTTGGACGAGGCCCTCGGCCACCTCGAGCGCCAGCTCGAGCTGGTCCACCACCGCTCGGCAGAGCTGGCCAAGCTCGAGCACGAGCTCAGCGAGACACGCAAGCGCGTGAAGCGCAAGATCCGTGAGCTCGAGCCGGAGCCGAGGGGCGTTCATATAGTGCGTAGTGAGGGTGGTACGTCCCCGACGCACGAGGAGCATCCAGTTGGAGCGTAAATGGTGGACCCTGATCGCGGTCTCGGTCGCGATCTTCATGCTGCTACTCGACATCACGGTCGTCAACGTGGCGCTGCCGGACATCCAGCGCTCGCTGCACTCCTCCTTCTCCGATCTGCAATGGGTCGTAAACGCCTACTCGCTGACGCTTGCCGCGTTCCTACTGACGGCCGGCTCGGTCTCGGACCTGATCGGGCGCAAGCGCGTGTTCGTCGCGGGCCTCGTCGTGTTCACCGCCGCCTCAGCAGTGTGCGGCCTGTCGAGCTCGCCGCTGATGCTGAACCTCGCACGCGCCGTGCAGGGGACAGGCGGCGCGATGATGTTCGCCACCTCGCTCGCGCTACTCGCCCAAGCGTTCCACGGCAAGGAGCGCGGCACCGCCTTCGGCGTCTTCGGCGCCGTCACCGGCGCGGCGGTCGCCGTTGGGCCGGTGCTCGGCGGGGTGATCACCTCGGGCATCGGCTGGAAGTGGATCTTCTTCGTCAACGTGCCGATCGGCGCCGTCGCAGTGTTCATTACCCTCACCCAGGTGGCCGACTCACGCGACCCGAACGCCACGGGCGTGGACTGGGCTGGTCTCGTGACGTTCTCGGGGTCGCTGTTCATGCTCGTGTTCGCGCTCGTGCAAGGCAATGAAAAGGGCTGGGGCTCCACCGAGATCCTCGCGCTGCTGATCGGCGCTGCGGTGCTGCTGGTGGCGTTCGTGCTGTTCGAGCACCTGCAGAGCAGACCGATGCTCGACCTGGCGCTGTTCCGCCGACCCGCGTTCGCCGGCGCGAGCATCGTCGCGTTCGCTATCTCCGCCTCGTTCTTTGCGATGTTCCTGTACCTCACGCTGTACATCCAGGACGTGCTTGGCTACAGCCCGTTGCAAGCCGGGCTGCGCTTCCTGCCGGTCACACTCCTGTCCTTCGCGGTCGCGCCCGTGGCTGGCAAGCTGAGCGTGAGAGTCCCCGTGCGCCTGCTTCTCGGCACGGGCCTGCTGCTTGCAGGAGCCGGGCTATTGGCGATGACCACCGTCAGCGCCAGCTCCGGCTGGACGACATTGATCCCCGGCTTCTTGCTCGGCGGCGCAGGCATCGGCATGATCAACCCACCGCTGGCCTCCACCGCGATCGGCGTCGTTCCACACGAGCGCAGCGGCATGGCATCGGGCATCAACTCCACGTTCCGCCAGGTTGGCATCGCCACAGGGATCGCGGGGCTTGGTGCGATCTTCCAGCACAGCGTCACCAAGAGCACGCACACCACCCTGGCCGCAAGCGGCCACGCCCGCGCAGTCGAAAGCGCCGCGCACGGGCATCTCGCCACGATCCTCGAGTCAGGGGAAGTGGCGCACTTCGCTCGCACCCTCTCCCCCGCGGCCCACACCGCGCTCGTGCACTCCTACAAGGTCGGCTTCACCGGTGCCTTCACGACGATCGCGATCATCGCCGCGCTCGTGGCGCTGATCGGCGGCGTGCTGGCGTTCATACTCGTGCGCAGCCGCGACTTCGTCGCATCCGGGCATGCGCCCGCCGCCCCGGAAGCACACGAGACGGAGCCGGCGGGCGCGCTCGCCGGCTGAGCCGTATGCGCCTGCTCAACCACCGCTGGCCTGCGGCGGCTGACGCTCGCTGTAGCCCCGGCATGAGAGCACAGGGATGCGTGGATAGCGCGGATAGTCCGGGTCCTCGCGCGAGCGCCTGCAGAGCGAGAACGTCGAGCCACGGGTGTTGCGCACAAGCTGCTGGTGCTCGCACGTGTCGCACAGCCCCGCACGCGATGCTCGCGGCTGACCAGCGGGGGTGCTCGACTCGGACATGAGGGGAGCTTAGGAGCACGCCGAGACAGGCTCCCGCGATGCTCTCGCCAGCGCCTGCGATAATCGTTGCCTATACAACTATGAGTACCTTCTACCGACTACTGGGATTCCTCACCCCCTACAAGCGTGGCCTATCCATCTCCTGGGGGCTGGCGAGCCTCGCGATGGTGATGACCGTGGCCTTGCCCGAGCTGAGTGCCCACGCGGTGGAAGCAATCCGGAAGGGGGCGGTACACGCCCACGGCCATACGACGGCCGCGAGCGCCCACGACCGCCACACGCTGCTCGTGCTGTCGATCGTGATCCTCGGCGTGGTGCTCGCGCGCTGGGGGTTCATGTATTGGCGGCGGATCGTCGCCGGGCGCATGTCGCTGGCGGTCGAATACGACCTGCGCGAGCGGATGTACGGTCAGCTGCAGCGACTGGAGCTCGGGTTCTTCGACCACCAGCAGACCGGGCAGCTGATGTCTCGTGCCACGGTCGATCTCGCGGCTGTGCGCTTCTTCCTCGGCTACGGCCTCGTGTTCATCCTGCAATCGGTGCTCACGATCGCGCTCGCCGGCGTGGTGATGATCTACATCAACCCCGGACTGGGCCTGATCGCACTCGCGCCGGTGCCGTTCGTGGTGGCGATCTCCTACCGCTACGGCAACCGCGCGCGCCCGGCCATCCAGGAGACGCAGCAGCGCATCGCCGAGCTGACCGCGGACGCCGAGGAGAACATCTCTGGCGTGCGTGTCATCAAGGCGTTCGCCCGGGAGGAACGGCAGCTCACGCGCTTCCGTGACACGGTCGGGCGCGTGTTCAGCCAGGCGATGGTCGCCACGCGCCTGGAAGCCACATACAACCCGGTGATCGGCTTCCTACCGCAGCTCGGCCTCGCGGCGGTGCTGCTGGTGGGCGGCGAGGCGGTGGTCCACACGCACCTCGCACTCGGCCAGTTCACCGCCTTCTATCTGTACGTGAACATGCTGATCACACCGATGCGCTCGCTCGGTGTGACGCTCAACCTCGCCCAGCGCGCGACCGCCTCGGGCGCTCGTATCTTCCAGCTGCTGGACCGCGAGCCACACCTCACCGACGCTCCCAACGCACCGGCCCTCCCGGCCGGCAGCGGCCACGTGCAACTGCGGGATGTGACGCTGCGCTACGAGGACCCACACGACGAGCTCGGCCAGAGCGCCCTGGAGGATGCGGTGCAGGCGGCACCCCAGAGCGGACGGGCGGTGCTGCGCGACATCGACCTGGACGTCCCCGCCGGGCGCACGGTCGCTCTCGTGGGACCGACAGGCTCCGGCAAGACCAGCCTCGTGGCGTTGATCTCACGGTTGTATGACCCGGTCGCGGGTGAAGTACTACTCGACGGCGCAAACGTACGCGAGGTCGCCGTACGCTCGGTGCGCAGTGCCGTGGCGGTCGTCAGCGACGACCCTTTCCTGTTCTCTGCGAGCGTCGCCGAGAACATCGCCTACGCACGGGCGGGCGGGCCTCCGATCCCGCGGGAGGAGATCGAAGCTGCCGCGCGCCATGCGCAGGCGCACGAGTTCATCCAGCGGCTGCCGCAGGGCTATGACACCCAGGTGGGCGAGCGCGGCGTGACGCTCTCGGGCGGACAGCGCCAGCGCCTGGCGATCGCCCGCGCGCTCGTTGCCGATCCTCGCGTGCTGGTCCTCGACGACGCCACCTCTTCGGTCGACGCTTCCACCGAGCAGAGCATCAAGCTCGCACTCGCAGAGGCCATGGCCGGACGCACCACCTTCGTGATCGCCCATCGCCTATCGACGATTGAACTCGCCGACCAGATCGTCGTGCTCGAGCACGGGCGCATCGCCGCGCAGGGCAACCACGCGGAACTGCTGGACAAATCCGAGCTCTACCGCGAGATCGTGGCGGGCACATCCTCCGCCGCCGACGACGCCGCACTCGAGGGCCTACTGGCGAGCGAAGGACGACCCGAGCTGAACGCAGGTGGACGGCTGTGAGCGCGCGCGGCAGCATGGGCGGCGGCTTCGGCGGCGGGCGCGGCGGCGGACGAGCCGGTCTCGGACCGGGGCTTGCGCGCGGCGGGCAGGGCTGGACGGGTGAGCGCCCGAGCCGCGGCAGCCGCGGTCGCAACCTGCGCGGGCTGCTCGAGCTGCTGCGCCCCTACCGCCTACGCACGACCGCGATGCTGATCGCGCTGATCCTCGGGACGGCCGCATCGCTCGCGCCGCCGCTGCTGGCCAAGACCGCAATCGACTCGGGCATCGACAAGCGTGACATTCACACGCTGGTCCTTGTCGTGCTCGCGTTCCTGTTTTCTGCCGTGCTCGTGTGGGTGGCCACCTACGCACAGACCTACCTGGTGGGCTGGGTCGGCCAGCGCGCACTGGCAGACCTGCGCATCCGCATCTTCGAGCACCTTCAGAGCCAGCCGATCGGCTTCTACGAGAGCAGGCCCGCGGGCGTGCTGATCTCGCGCATGACCAACGACGTGGAGGCGCTGGAAAGCCTCGTGACCGACTCGGTGGTGACGCTGTTCCAATCCGGGCTCACACTGATCGGCGCGGTCGGCGTGCTGCTGTATCTGGACGTCAAGCTGGCGCTGTTGACGTTCTGCGTCGTGCCGTTCGTCGCCGGCGCGAGCATCTGGTTCCGCCTGATCTCCGCGGGAGCGTTCAGGCGCACCAGGGAGACGATCGGCTCGATCACCGGCTATCTGCAGGAGACGGTGTCGGGCATCCGCGTGGTGCGAAGCTTCGGACAGGAGCCCGTGCACGAGGCCCGCTTCGCCGAGCTCAACCAGGACAACAACGACGCGAACATGGTCACCGTGCGCCTGAACGCCGCGTACTTCCCCGCGGTGGAAATGCTCTCCGGGGTGGCGCTCGCAGTGATCGTCCTATACGGCGGCTACCAGGCGATCGACGGGCACATCACGGTCGGCACCGTGGTGGCGTTCGTGGCGACGCTGTCGTTTCTGTTCGAACCGATCCAGCAGCTCTCCCAGCTGTACACCACCTACCAGTCCGGTATGGCGGCACTGGAGAAGATCTTCCAGCTGCTCGACGTGCGCCCCACTCTCCAAGACGCGCCGGGCGCGCCCGCGATCGGGCCAATCCGTGGCGAGATCCACTTCGAGGACGTCTCCTTCGCCTACAACCCGCGGTCCAAGCGCCGCAAAGAGGAGACAGCGGAGACGACCCAGCCCGCCAACGGCGCTGCGTCCGTCGAGCAGGAGCCCCAGGAGGTGTTGGCGCTCGAGCACGTCGATCTGCGCATCCCAGCCGGCCAGACGGTGGCTCTCGTTGGCGCCACCGGTGCGGGCAAGTCGACGATGGCCAAGCTCGCTGCGCGCTTCTATGACCCAACCCGCGGTCGGGTGCTCGTCGACGAGCACGACCTGCGTGAGATCTCGAGCCACTCGCTGCGCTCGCAGATGGGGATCGTGCCGCAGGAGGCATTCCTGTTCTCGGGCACGGTGAGCGAGAACATCGCCTTCGGGCGCCCCGACGCGGAGGACGATCAGATCCGTGCCGCCGCCGCCGCGGTGGGCGCGGAGGAGTTCATCTCCGAGCTGCCCCATGGCTTTGACACCGAGGTCGGCGAGCGTGGCGCACAGCTCTCCGCGGGCCAACGTCAGCTGATCGCCTTCGCGCGCGCGCTGATCGCCGACCCGCGCGTCCTGATCCTCGACGAGGCCACATCCAACGTCGACCTGCACACCGAGGGCCGCATCGAAGCCGCGCTGCGCCGGCTGCTCGCCGGGCGCACGTCGATCGTGATCGCCCACCGTCTCTCCACGATACGCCAGGCCGGACGCATCGTTGTGCTCGAGCACGGCCAGATCGCCGAGCAGGGCACTCACGACGAGCTGATCGCAGCTGAAGGGCGCTACTTCGAGCTGTACAGCGACTGGGCCTCGCAAGCGGCAGCGTAGGTGCTGCGGCTAGCGGGTAGCGAGGAGTACGCTCGCTACCAACCTCGAGAAACGAGAGACGCCATGAAGAAACTCCTAGAGCTGATCCTCTGCATCCTGCATCCGGTCGCCGTGGTCCTCATCTGGATCAACCTGCTGTTCCGCAGAGACATCGGGTTCCTGGCGAAGCTCACCTGGGCGATCGTCGCGATCGTGCCGCTG
Organism: uncultured Solirubrobacteraceae bacterium; assembly: GCA_963752865.1. Taxonomy (GTDB): domain Bacteria; phylum Actinomycetota; class Thermoleophilia; order Solirubrobacterales; family Solirubrobacteraceae; genus Palsa-744. The sequence goes on along the minus strand of CAVVZU010000002.1, from coordinate 2,030,118 downwards.
ATCCCATTCGTATACGTCCTCACCGGCAACGACTTCATCTAGCGCGCCGTGCCGACAGCCGCCAGATCAAGCAGACGGCCCGGCCACACCGCGCTCGTACTCGCCGGCGGCGGAGCACGCGGCGCCTACGAGGCCGGCGCGCTCTCAGCGCTGGCACCGGCGCTCGCGGCGGACGGCCACGCCCCGGACATCATCGTCGGGACCAGCATCGGCGCGCTCAACGGCGCTTTCTTCGCGTCGCGCGCAGACGATCCGCTCGAGATGACCGCGACAGCCGCGCTCACCATGTGGCGTGAGCTGGGCTGGGACGACGCGCTGCGCCCGCTGCTCGCGCCGGCAGAGCTCGCTCGTCTGCTCGGGGCAGGCGTGATGCTCGCCGGGCTGCCCGGTGGCGGGCTGGCCGGGCTACTCGACCCCGCGCCACTGCGCGGCACGCTCGAGCGACTCGTGTCGTTCGAGCGGATCGCTGAGAACGTGCGAGACGGCTCGTTGACGGCAGCAGCGGTCGTCGCCACCGCCTACCACACAACGCGCAGCGTGGTTTTCCACCACGGCGGTCCAGAGCTCGGACTCGACCCGTTGCACGCGATCGACTATTTCTCAACCACCTTGACACCCGAGCATGTGCTCGCGTCGGCGGCAATCCCAGGGGCGTTCCCAGCGGTTGAGATCAGCGAGCCGCACGAGGCGTCGGGCTGGTACGGCGACGGCGGCGTGCGCCTGAATGCGCCGCTCTCGCCGGCGCTGGCGCTGGGCGCAGACCGCGTCGTCGTGATCGGCCTGAACTCGTCCGTAACGCACGCCGGAGCCTCAGCTCGCCCGGATGCACTCGACGGCGTCGCACAGCTTCTGCAGGTGGTGCTCGCCGATCAGCTCGCCGGAGACGTAGCTACGCTGGCCACCGTCAACGAGACGCTTTCACCAAAACGAGCGACCACCACCAAGACCAACGCCGGTAAACGCCGTGCCCACCACCGAACGGTCCCATACATCTTCATCGCACCCACCGACCGCCTCGAGATCGGGCGGCTGGCGCGTGAGATCTACAAGCGTCGCTACGCGAGCATCGCCGGTTTCGTGCGCGACTCCAACATCGCGTTGCTCGGGCGGATCGTCAACGCTGAGCGCAGCGCAATCCACGGGGAGATCCTCAGCTACCTGTTCCTCGCACGCGAGTTCCTCGACGAGCTGATCGAGCTGGGCCGACGCGACGGCGAGCGCTGGATCAACTCACAGCACGACGCCGGCCTGTGGCAGGTTGGCCTGCCAACCATCTAGGAACTGCTTCGAAGCCCACGCACCCCGCGGCAGCCGTCAACCGCGCGAACTCCTCGCCTCAGCCCCCAAAGTGCCTATGGGCGACTGCGGCGATCTTCGCGCGCGAACCTGTAGGCCAGCCACACGATCACCGCCACGAGCACCCCCAACACCAGGACTTCACGCGCAACCGACAAAATCGCTTCATGCTCGATCATCGAGCATGAATGCTACGCCGCCGCACGCGGATGAGCCACTCATGCCTTCAGGACGCAAGCGCCGCAATACGAGGCGCAAGCTCACTCCGGGACAGGGACTCGAACCCCAATCTCCCGGACCAGAACCGGGCGTCACTGCCAATTGGACTATCCCGGACAGTGTCTGGCGTAGAGAATAGCCAACTCGCCAGCGGAGCCGGCTAGAAAGCTGCGGGTGTCCCGTTGGGCGCGAAGTAGGTCGTGATGGCCTCCTCGAGCCCGGGGTCGAGCACGAGCAGCACCTCGTCGCCAGCTTCGATCACGGTGTCTGGCTTGGGCACGAAGCCTGAGCGCCCACGCAGCACGGAGATGATCAGGCTGCCTTCCGGCAGCGCGATGTCGGAGATCCGCTCGCCGACGGTGGGGGCGTCGGGGCTCACCTCCAGCTCGATGATCTCAAGGCGCTCCTCTTCCAGTGCGAGCAGGTGCACGAGACCGTAGCGTGGCACCTCGTGCTCGATCAGGCGCAGGATCAGGTCGGTGGCGGAGACCGCCGGCTGGATCCCCAGTAGCCGGAAGTGATCGTGGTTGCGTGGGTTGTTGACGCGCGCGATGACTCGATCGCACAGGTACTTCTCCTTGGCGACCTGGCAGGTGAGAATGTTGTCCTCGTCATCCCCAGTGACCGCGATGACGAGGTCGGCACGCTGGATGCCAGCGCGCTCGAGCACCCACAGCTCGGTCGCGTCGCCGTACTGCACGGCGTGCTCGAACTCGTCCTCGTTGGCGAGATAGCACTGGCGCGAGGACTCGATCAGCGTGACTTCGTGGTCCTTGGAGATCAGCTCCCGTGCGAGGTTGCGTCCGACCTTGCCGGCACCGGCGATGATCGCGTACATGGCTAGCTGACCGCCTCTGGCTGAAGCGCGCTCTGAAACATCTCGATTGCGTGCTTGGTTGGGGAGATCGTCTGCAGCCCCTGCTCGCGGTACCAGTCGGCTCGCGCGGGATCCATCACACGCACAACCGCCTTCTCCACACCGAAGCGCTTTTGGGCGATCTGGGCGATCACGAGGTTGGTGTTGTCGCCGGCGGTGGAGGCAATGAACACGTCTGCGCGCTCGATGCCTGCCTGGATCAGCGCGTCGGTCTCCAGGGCGGTGCCGACGGTGAACTGGCCGCCGGAGTCCTCCCAGCTGCGACTCTGCCCGGCGTCGAGGCGCTCATGCGAGAGCGGGTCCTCGTCGAGCACGGAGACATCGTGCCCGTCGGCGAGCGCTGACTTGGCGACAGCGGAGCCGACTCGGCCGGCGCCGACGATCAGTACGAACATGAAGCGGAGGGCATACACATAGACATAGCCGGCAGGTTAGACGATGGGGGCGCTGGCCCGGGTTGAGTCGCGCTCGGGCTCCAGATCCGATCCCCGTGCGGCGGGTGCTGTGACGATCACACGGCACTCCGCCTTGCGTACCACGTACTTTGTGACGTCTCCCACATACGCTTCGAGCGGACCGCCGCGACCGCCCAGACGCGCGCCGCCGCGAATCAGAGACGGTTCCTCGGCGCCGAGCACGATTGCCTCCACGCCGCGGCGGCGGGCCTCGTCGACGATCGCAAAGCCGGCTCGCCGCGTGCGCACGGTGGCGGTGGCGACCTGCACGCCGGTGTACTCCTCCCCCACCGCCTTGGCCCGTGCGAGCACCTGGCGGGCGTGTTTGATCTGCGCGTCGGGCAGGCTCGCATCGAGCGGCAGCGACATCGGGATCACGAACATCCACACCGCCTCGATCGTGGCGGCGTCGATCGCCGCCTCGTCGGTCTGCTCGCCGGCGACGAGCAGCGCGGCGGTCTGCACGATGTCGTCGTCCAGGTCGGTCCCGAACAGCGGCACGAGGATCGAGCCGTAGTCGCGCTCGACGTGCGGCTCGGCACGCAGCACGCTCGGCGAGACGGTCACGCGCCGCAGCAGCGAGGTCTCATCGGCGCGGCGATAGATCACATACATGGCGATCCCCACCGCCATCCAGGCGATGCCGACGTAGCGCGCGGTGGGATGCACGACCAGCACCGCCACGAGGCCCACCGCCGACACCAGCGCCCCGAACGCCGCCGGCAGCGGCAGCTGTCCGCCGCGCACATTGACCGAGAACGGCACCCGGTAGGGGCGGTCGCGGTTGGGCTCGGAGTAGCGCAGGCGGCAGATCGACAGATGCGCGATCGTGAACGCGAGCGTGGCGCCAAGCGCATAGATGCCGACCAGGAAGTCGAGGTCCTCGCTCGCGGCGAGGCCCGCGGCAATCACGCCCGCGAGGATGATCAGCACGTACGGCGTCGAGCGCTCCGGGTGCAGCCGCCCGAGGCCGCTGGGGATCTGGCGGTTGGTGGACAGCGAGTACGCCAGGCGTGAGAGCCCGAGCATCGCCGAGTTGGCGGCTGCGACGAGCGTCACCGCGGCCATCGCCGCGACGAGATACATCAGCGTTTTCCCCAGCCAGTGCGGGTGTACGTGGCTGACCACGCCGATCATCGGCGCGTTCAGGTAGCGCCCCGCTAGGGCCGTGTGGCCGTCGTGCACGGGTAGCGCGGTGACGGCCACGAGCGCGATGCCCACATATAGGAAGGCCACGGTGGCGGTGGTGCTGCCGACCAGCCGCTTGAGGCCGGCGCGGCTGATCCTGACCTCCCCCGCAAGGCCCGAGGCGGACTCGAGGCTCGTGAAGGAGATCACCGCGACGGTCATCGCGAACACCAGGTGCGACCACGTGGGCGCACTGCCGAGGTGAATCGGGTTCCACAGCGTGTGCGGGTTGAAGAACAGCACGAGCCCGAGCACGACGATGAAGCCCTGCAGGGCGAGATCGCCGGCCAGCAGGATGCCGACGCGCCGCGCGCGGCTGCCGCCGAAGCCGCGAATGTTGCTGAGCACGACCAGCGCGATGAACGCCAGGGAAAGCGCGAGTGCCTCGTCGCTGCTACCGAGCGGATGCCAGAAGACCTTCAGGTACTGCGTCGCCGAATACGCCGTGACGGCGATCAGGATCACGTAGTCGAGCAGGATCGCCCAGCCGGCGATGAAGCTGACGAGCTCGTTGAACGCGTAGCGCGCGAACACGGTCGAGCCGCCACGATCCTGGTGTAGCGAAGCGCCCTCCACGTAGGTCATCGCGGTCACCGTGTAAAGCACCGCGGCGACCAGGAAGACGAGCGGCGTGAGGCCCAGCGCGTGGCCGGCGATCACCCCGAGCGAGAAGTAGATCGCGCTCGCCAGCGACGAGTAGACGATCGTGAACAGGATCGGCGAGCCGATGCTGCGGCGCACGATCACGCGCGCGCGCTCGGAGCCGTGACCCTCTGGCGTGCTCACCTGTCCCGTGCCCGTCTCACTTCGACATACCAGCGTCCTGCACCGGCGGCGATGAACAGCACGCCCAGCAACAGCCGCGGTGAGAGCGGACTGCCGCCGCTGACTGCCTGAACGGTCAGCGCGAGTCCGAGCGCCACCATCAGCAGCGAGAGCACGAGCGTGCTCATGCGGTGCGCCTGTCTGCCGTTCATCTCATCCTGAGCTTATTCCTGTGCCGGCCGCTCGCCAGATGCGCGCGACCGGCATGGCCAGATCTCAGGTGATCAGCGGGATGATCAGGATGGCCACGATGTTGGCGACCTTGATCATCGGGTTGATCGCCGGCCCGGCGGTGTCCTTGAAGGGATCGCCGACCGTGTCTCCGGTGACCGACGCCGCGTGCGCGTCAGAGCCCTTGCCGCCAAAGGAGCCGTCCTCGATGAGCTTCTTTGCGTTGTCCCACGCGCCACCGCCGGCGGTCATCATCACGGCGAAGAAGAAGCCGACGACGATCACGCCGATCAACAGGCCACCGAGCGCCTGCTGGTCGATCAGCCCGACGATCAGCGTCAAGCCGATCGGCAGCAGGGAGGGCAGGATCATCTCGCGCTGGGCGGTCTTCGTGACGATGTCCACGCAGCGCGCGTAGTCGGGCTCTTCGGTGTAGTCCATGATCCCCGGGTGCTCGCGGAACTGGCGGCGCACCTCCTCGACGACCGCGCCGCCGGCGCGACCTACAGCCTCGATCGAAAGCGAGGCGAACAGGCATACCATCAGCCCGCCCAGCAACAGGCCGATCAGCACGGGCGGTTCGTTGATGCCAAAGGAGATCATGTGCCCGAGCTTGTTTTCCAGTTCTTTCTGGAAGCCGGCGAACAGGCCGACGGCCGCGAGCACCGCGGAGCCGATCGCGTAGCCCTTGGTGACGGCCTTGGTGGTGTTGCCGACTGCGTCCAGGCGGTCGGTGACCTGGCGCACCTCCTCGGGCAGGTCCGCCATCTCGGCGATGCCGCCGGCGTTGTCGGTGATCGGCCCGAACGCGTCGAGTGCGACGATCAGGCCCGTCAGCGACAAGAGGCCCATGGCGGCGATGAGGATGCCGTAGATGCCGGTGACGCCGCCCCCCGCGAGCTTCCAGGAGCCGAGGATCCCGAGCACGATCACGAGCGCCGGCAGCGCCGTGGCCTGAAGGCCGGAGGAGAAGCCCTGGATGATGTTCGTGGCGTGGCCGGTAATCGACGCTTTGGCGGTCTTCTTCACCGGTGCGAAGCGGGTCGAGGTGTAGTATTCGGTCAGTCCGAATAGCAGGCCGGTGACGACGATCCCGATCAGCGAGCACAGGTACAGGTGGAACCAGCTCGGGGTGTTGACGGTGGTGCCCACGACCTTGAACGTGAGGTTGCGCATCAGCCAGTAGGTGATCGGGGCGAACGCAGCCGCGGCGATCACCCCGGAGACGACAAGGCCCTGCAGCAGCGCCCGCTCGACGTTGCCCGTGGTGGTGCGTACCGCGAACGTGCCGATGATCGAGGCGATGATCGCCACGCCGCCGATCACGAGCGGGTACATGGCCACCTGTGTGGCCTCGTGGAAGGTGAGGACGCCGAGCAGGATCACCGCGATCGCGGTTACCGCATAGGTCTCGAACAGGTCCGCGGCCATGCCGGCGCAGTCGCCGACGTTGTCACCGACATTGTCGGCGATCGTGGCAGGGTTGCGCGGGTCGTCCTCGGGAATTCCCGCCTCGACCTTGCCCACGAGGTCCGCGCCGACGTCGGCGGCCTTCGTGAAGATGCCACCACCAAGCCTCGCGAACACCGAGATCAGCGAGCCGCCGAAGCCGAGCCCGACGAGCGCGTCCACCGCCGTCTTCGGGCTGTCGTTGAAGATCGAAGTCAGCGCGCCGTAGTAGCCGGAGACGCCGAGCAGCGCCAGGCCGACGACCAGCAGGCCGGTGATCGCCCCACCGCGGAACGCGACCTTCAGCGCCGGTGAGACGCCACCCTTGGCGGCCTCGGCGACGCGCGCGTTGGAGCGCACGGACACGTTCATGCCGATGTAGCCGGTCGAGCCGGAGAGGATCGCTCCGATCAGAAAGCCGCCCGCTACAGCGATGTTCTGGATGAAGATCAGCGCCACGAACACGACCACCCCGACACCGGCGATCGTTATGTACTGGCGGTTCAGGTAGGCGCGCGCACCCTGCTGGACGGCCAGGGAGATGCTCTGCATCTTCTCGTTGCCCGGCGAGAGCGCGAGCAGGGATCGCGTGGTCACGAGGCCGTATGCCACCGCACAGGCGGCGCACACGAGGGCGACGACGATCCCATGGTTCGTCAGAAAGCTGCTCAACAGAAATCCTCCGCGGTCTGATTGGCGTGCCGCGCGAGGATCTGTCGCGCGCACATTTGTCGCCCGGTTCGCTCGGCGCGAGCGTCTACCCGGTGCAAACGCGGGCGCAGTGTATCGTGCCGGCCGGCGCTATGCCTGCTCCGCGCCTGTTGGCGGGCCGCATCTCACCGTCCCGGCACCCATAGCCTGCCGCTCGACTCCGCCGGCCCGGGGCCCGGCTTGTCAGATCCTGGCTGCGTTGGCTGCGTCGGTTGCGTTGGCGACCGCGGCCCGGAGGGTGGCTGCGTGGGTTGCTCGGGCTGGCCCGCCGCAGCTGCCGGCGCCGGCGCCCCGCCACCGCTCTGCAGCTCACGCGCATAGGCCATCTGCAGCCGCGATAGCGCATCGCGCAGCGGCCCAAGCTCCTGCGGGATCCTGCGTTCGAGGATCTCCAGCAGCGCTTTCACCGCGTCGATCGCGTCGCGTGCCTGCTCGAGGTCGCGCCGCGGCTGAGCAGGGTCTTGGCCATCGCCGGCCGGCGCCAGGCGCGTGGCGCCGATGTTGAGCAGCGACACCGCGGTCTGGGCGATCATGTCGGTCGTGGTGATACGGCTCAGTTCCGCTTCATACGCGGCTCGCAGCTCCTCCTCGCTCGGCTCGCCGGCGCCCTGACCTGGTCGCATGGACTCGCCTGTTTGCTCCTGTGCGCTCAAACCGTCACCTCCTCGGGGTAGCTCTGCATAGTCTCGCCCACGCTAGCGGCGAAAACCTCCTCGGGCGTGGCGCCAGCCGCGATCAGCTGGCGCTGGCGCTGCGCGCCATTGCGCTCGGGGAAGCACGGGTCGATCGCCAGCTCCGCGCGCACGGGCGCCGTCCACGCGAGCAGCCGCTCGATCGCCTCGCGGGCGTGGTACTCGCGGGCATTCTCGAGATCGATCAGGCGACCATCGAGGCCGTAGCGGATCGCACGCCACATGTTCTCCTCGATCAGTCGCGGCGCCAGGTCCTGGAAGGGAACGCCTTCGTCGACGTCGCGCACCGCCTGCGCGATGCACGCGACCATCAGGCTGGCCAGCGCCTCGGACTCCCGGGCGCTTGCCTGCGCGTCGCAGATGCGCACCTCGACGGTGCCGAAGCTGAAGTGCGGTCTGACCGACCACCACACCTGCGTGAACTCGACAATCGAGTTGGTCCTCAACAGGAACTCGATGTACTCCCGGTAGGCCGCCCAGCCGCCGAACGCGTCGGGCACGCCACAGCGGGGGAAGCTCTTGGTGAAGCTCTGCGTGCGCGCGGAGTGAAGGCCACTGTCGCGGCCATCCAGGAACGGCGAGTTGGCGGAGATCGCAAGCAGCAGCGGTAGCACCGGGCGCAGGCGGTCGATGGCGCGCACGGCGCGATCGATGTCGCGCACGCCCACATGCACGTGCAGGCTGAAGGTGTTGTTGCGCCAGGCGACATATTTGAGGCCCTCGGCAACGCGGCGGTAGTGCTCGGTGTCGATGATCGGCTGCACGCGATAGTCAGCCCACGGATGCGTCCCCGTCGAGCCCAACGCGACGCCCTCGCTGGCGGCGAGCGCAAACATGCGTCGGCGGCGCTCGCGCTGGCGCGCAAGCGCGTCGTGCAGATCGGAGCCAACACCGGAGATGACCTCGATCTCCGAGGAGATCAGCTCGCCGGCGATCGCCTCGCGCAACAGCGGGTCGGCTTGCCCGGCAGCGCGCAGCTGCTCGAAGCGGGGCGTCAGTTCGAGTGTGCGGGGGTCGAGGATCGAGAACTCCTCCTCGACGCCGACCGTGAGGTCGGTGGCTAGGGCGAACGTCTCGACGGCTCGATCTAGATCAAGGCTGTTCATCGCTTGGCGTCTGCGTGGGGTCTGCGCGGAGCGCTCGGGCGTCCAGTGTGACGCACAATCGCCCGCGGGCGGGTGGGCATCGCGTCACGGATGCTGGATCAGGTCAGATAGAAGTACAGCGCGTAGAGCAGATCGACCGCTGGGCTTGAGGTGTGGACGGTCACCTCCGGCGGCACGTCGAGCAGCGATTCCGAGTAGTTGAAGATGATCTTCACGCCCGCGTCCACCAGCTGGTCGGCGAGCTCCTGGGCGGCGGCTGTTGGTACCGCGAGCACACCAACGACGATGTCCTCGTCCTCCACGACCTGGCGCAGATCGCGAATGTGGCGCACCTGCTGGCTACCGACCTTGGTGGCGATCTTCGCGTCGTCGCTGTCGAAGATCGCCACCACGCGGAAGCCGTGGTCGGCGAAGATGTCCGAGGAGGCGATCGCCTTGCCGAGATGCCCGGCGCCGATCAGCCCGATGTTGTGCTGCCCGGCGGTGCGCAGGATCTTGCGGATCTGGGAGACGAGCGCCTCGACGTTGTATCCCACCCCCCGCTTGCCGAACTTGCCGAAGCCCGACAGATCGCGCCGGATCTGCGTGGAGTTGACGTGGGTGTAGTCGGAGAGCTCCTGTGAGGAGATCGTCTCCTTGCCCATCTTCTTGGCCTGCGTGAGGACCTGCAGATAGCGCGACAGGCGCGCGGCAACACCCAGCGAAAGCCGCTCCACAGCTGCGCCCGTGCCATCACGAGTCCCCGCCAGGGTGCTCGTTGGTTCTCCATAGCTCATGTTCGTGACTCTAGACGCTCGCGCACTAGTGCCTCATCGACGAAGTACTCGCAAAGCTCGACCCCGTCGAGCGCAATCACGGGAATGCGCTCGAAATACGCGCGGTGCAGCCCCTCCTCGGCGGTGATGTCCAGCTCCTGGAGCGAGAAGCCAAGCTCCTGCTGTAGCCGGCGCAGCGCGGACATCGCATCAGCGCAGAGGTGGCAGTCGGGCTTTGAGTAGACCGTGATCGTGGCGGTACGGGACTGCGTGGCCATTCCGGGCCAGGCTAGCGAGCACGCGGGCATGCCGGTGTGGGCACCCGTCGGAGCCCTCCGCGAGCAGTTGGCCTTGAGCTACCGAAATAGCGACTAACGCCGACTGGCCGAAAGAAAACCCCGCATTTTGCGTGAAAATGACCTGTAATCCGGGGTTGACACCGATGGGACGAACGGCAGAGACTGGGGCACTGGGGAATTGTGAGCGGCCGGGACCCAGGGGCCGGGTCTGCCAGGAAGGCAATGCGGCGATCCGCGCAGCGGGCGTCGTCATATGGTCGAGGAGAGCGGCGGAACGCCGCCTGCCTCCGCGTGCCGCAAAACGGGTAGGCAAACAGGAGGAATCGAAGATGAGACGAGTAAGGATCATCGGGCTGTGCGTGATAGCCGCGCTGGCCATCAGCGCTGTCGCGGTATCGAGCGCGTCAGCCGCCGCGCCGGAATTCGGGCGGTGCGTCAAAAAAGCAAAAGCGGAAGGGACGGGCTACTCCAATTCGGGCTGCACCACATCAGCGTCTGGGTCGGAAGCCAAATACAAATGGGAAAGCGGCCCCGGCGCAAACCCGGGCTTCACGTCCGTCTCGCGGTTCGTACTTACCAGCAAAGACAAGATCTGCCTCAAATGGAAGACGCTACTGGAAGAAGGCAAGACCGAAGAAGCCGCAGCACTGCTGGCAGCACACCACTGGACACCCAAAGAATGCGAAGAAACCCTGGCGATGCACGGCGGTCGGGGAGAAGACGAGGAACCGGTGACCTTGGAAACGACCACGGGCTCGGTGGTGGAATGCGAAGAACTGTATGCCAAAGGGGAATACAGCGGGACGAGCGAAATCGCCAACCTCAAAACGACCTTCATAGGTTGCACCTCCAACACAGCGCTCGGCATCCTCTCCTGTGAGTCCGCAGGCGCAAGCATGGGCGAAATCAAACCCTCCACGTTGGACGGAAAACTGGGAATCCTCGTAAAAGAATCGCTTCCTCAGTTCGATACGGTCGGCATCGAACTGTATGCGGCATCGGGCAACGTGGCGGAATTCGAATGTGGTCCGACCGTCTTCGGCTACTTCGACACGGTCGTCACCGGATCGGTCATCCATGAAGTGAAAGCCAACAAAATGGTGCTCGAAGAAAACGAAAAATTCGTACAGAAAAACGGCTACCAGCATCCTGAAAACTTCTACGGTGGACCGCAGGCTGTGCTCAAAAGCTCAACCGGAGGTGCCTCCCCCGTGCAGGCCGGAGAGGGACTGCTGACGGAACTCACCAACGAAGAAAAGATCGAGGTCAACACGGTCGTATAGACCACCTGTAGGCGGGATCGAGTTGCATGCGGCTGCAGGTTGGCCGCATGCAACGATCCCAGCGACGAAGGCCGAACGCCACTGAGCGCCCAGCGTGCGGTCAGGCTACCTGCGCCGCGCCTCAGTGCTTGCGTTCGCCGGTGGCGTAGACGTCGAGCCCCAGATAGTCCGGGTAGGCCAGGCGTGGGCCAAAGCGCGCGGCGCTGGCGATCATGGCGGCGTTGTCGGTGCACAGCGAGCGCGGTGGCACGTGCACGCCGGCGGGCAGCTCGGAGAGTCGCCGGCGAAGCTCGCCGTTGGCAGCCACCCCTCCACCGACGGCCAGACGATCGCTGCCGGTACGCTCGAGCGCCCTGCGGCTGCGGGCAACGAGGGTCTCGACGATGGCGGCCTGGTAGGAGGCGGCGAGATCGGCGGCACGGGTTTGGGTGTGGGTCTCCCCCAGCTCGCGGATCGTGTAGAGCAGCGCGGTCTTGACGCCGGCGAACGAGAAGTCGAGGCTGTCGGCGAAGCCCTTGCGGTGCGATGGGCGCGACTTGCCGCGGGTGCGCTCGCCGGGCGAGCCGGGGAAGGAGAAGGCTTCGGGGTCGCCATCCGCGGCCAGGCGCTCGAGCGCGGCGCCGCCGGGATAGCCGAGGCCGAGCATGCGCGCGCCCTTGTCGAATGCCTCGCCGGCGGCGTCGTCGAGTGTGCGGCCGAGGACCTCGAAGCCGTCGTGCTCACTGACGCGCGCGAGCAGCGTGTGTCCGCCGCTTGCGAGCAGACATACGAACGGCGGCTCAAACGGAGCCTCGCCGATGTCGGCGCCGGTGAGGAAGTTCGCGGCAACGTGGCCCTGCAGGTGGTCGACGGGGGCAAACGGGAGCTCACGCGCGGCCGCGAGGGCCTTGGCGGTTGAGAGCCCCACGAGCAGCGCACCGACCAGCCCCGGCCCCCGGGTGGCAGCGACGAGCTCGACATCCCGCAAGCGCGCGCCGGCACGCTCGAGCGCCTGCTCGACAACCACATTCACCAGCTCCAGATGGTGACGGGAGGCGATCTCGGGGACAACGCCGCCGAAGCGACTGTGGGCCTCCTGGGAGGAGATGACGTTCGAGCGCATGCGCCCATCCGCGTCGATGACAGCTGCGCACGTGTCGTCGCAGCTTGTCTCCAGGGCAAGGATCATCGACTAGAGGCCCGCACGCGGATCGGCGTTGGGGACGTCCCCGAGCGAGCCCTGGAGGGTGGCGGGGGTGCGCCACATCACGAGCGCGTCCTCGCCGTTGTCCTGGTAGTAGCGGCGGCGCATGCCAGCGGCGCGGAAGCCCTCCCGCTCGTAGAGGTGGATGGCGACGGCGTTGGAGCGGCGGACCTCCAGGGTGAAGCGAGCCTGGCTGTCGCCGACGCGGCCGTACAGCTCCGCGAGTAGCGCGGAAGCAACGCCCTGGCGCTGGTGGTCGCGGTCGATGGCGATGTTCATGATGTGCCAGACGGTGTCGTAGCGCGAGCAGATCAGGTATCCGAGCAAGCGCTGCTCACCCCTGCGATCGCGGCTGGTGGCGGCAAGGCAGATACCGGTCTGCTTGGAGAGCTCGAGCACGAACATGGCAAGCGACCACGGCGTGGGGAACACGCGCCGCTCGATCGCGATCACCTGCGGCAGATCTGGGTAGCTAAGACGCCGGATCTCCACCGGGGGAGCCTGCTCGGCTGGATGCGAGACGGTTCGCTCGCTCATGTCAACACGCTCCTTGCTGTCCCAACGCCCTCCAAGGCTAGCTCCGCATCCGGGCGACGCCGGTAGTCGGGCACGATCCCATCGATGCTCGCCGCCGCTTTACTCACCCCCAGCTCGCAGATGCTGGCGGCGCTGACGAGATGTAGCGGCGAGGCTTCGGGTGCTGTGGCGATGCCAGCGTCCTTCAGCTCGCCGCGAAAGCGCACGGCCCCGTCGCCGACGGCCAGCCAGCGCGGCTGCACCGGGTCGGCCGCCTCGTTAGCCTCGGCGATGACGCTCGCCAGCTCCTGTGGCGGTAGCGCGCGAGCTGGCGCGAGCTCGTGTGGCAGCCCTCGAGCGTCACGCCGGTACGCGGCGGCGAAGACCTCGCTGCGGCGCGCGTCGATCACGGCGAGCACCCGGGGCGGGTCGGTGGCTTCGCTGCTGAGCGCAGCGACAGCAAGCGCCTGCAGGCTGGAGACCCCGACGAGCTGTACGCCCAGCGACTGGGCAAGGCCACGGGCAGTGGCGACACCGACGCGCAGGCCTGTGAACGTGCCGGGGCCGAGACCCACGGCGATGCGATCGACCTGGCTCCAGGCGACGCCGGCAGCGGCGAGCAGCTCATGGGCCATGTCGAGCAGGCGGGTCGCGTGTCCGGGGTGCGCGCCGGCGGGGGGATCGTCGCGCGCCTGCGTGGTGGTGCCGTCGCCGAGCCGCACGGCCACGGCGGTGGCGGGCGTGGAGGTGTCGAAGCCGAGCACGATCATCGTGGCGCGCCATCCCCGGTGGCGGGCGCGAGCTCGTCCACCTCGATCAGCCGGCTGTCGCCACCGGCGTGGCTGAGGGTCACGCGCACACGCGCACTGGCGAGCTCGACATGGGTGTCCTGCGGCCACTCCACGAACGCGATCCGCCCCGGGCCGAGATAGTCGGCGAGCAGCTCGGGCTCCTCGTGCTCGAGCCCGGCCAGCCGGTACAGGTCGAGATGCGAGACGGTCAGCTCACCGGCGTTGTAGCGATGGCCGATGCTGAACGTGGGGCTGGTGACGGGATCGCTTACCCCCAACGCACGGGCGGCTCCACGCACGAGCGTGGTCTTGCCGGCACCGAGATCGCCGCGTACTAGCACCACATCGCCGTCTGCAAGAGAGCGGGCGAGCTCAGCGCCCAGAGCTTCGGTCTCGGCGGGGCCGGTGGTTTCGACACTTCGTGGAGCCACTGACGAGACTCTAGTGCGACACCGGAGCGGCTCGGTACTGAAGCGGGCAAGCCTCGTGCGGGCCAAAAAAAGACCGGCCCGCGGGAGAATGGGTCGCGGGCCGGTCGTTACTCCTGGAGGGATGGAGACATGCTCTACATCGGCTGCCGTGCCGTCTGACTTTAGGACCTCGTACGAGTCCTTCGACACTTCTGCCAGCAACCCCTCTTTTGCAGGGAAAATGCCAATGGACGCGTGCCCAAAAGCGTCTAGAACACGTGCGGGAACGCCTAGAAGAGACCCAGCTGATCTGCTGCGGAACGTCCGTCGTCGGTCCCCTGCCGTGGTGCTCCACCAGCCGGCGTAGAGCTCTCCCCGGGTTGCTCGTCGGCGAGCCCTGGAATCGCGTCGGGCGGTGGCTGCTCGGGCGCGCCCAGCGCGAGCAGCTCAGGGATGCGCTCGAAGTCCTCGCGCAGCGTCTCGAGCAGGCGCGGCGTGTAGAGGGCGGCCGCGGGATGGTAGATCGGATACAGGCGCACGGCGCGAGAGCCGAGCACAAGTACCTCGGGCTGCCCGTGTAGGCGGGTGATTCCCGTGGGGTCTCCGCGCAACAGCTTGGTGGAGAAGTTGCCGAGCGTGCAGATCACAGTTGGCTGGATCAGCTCGACCTGGCGGCGCAGATACTCCTGGCAGTTGTCGATCTCGACCGGCAGCGGGTCACGGTTGCCGGGGGGCCTGCACTTGAGCACGTTCGCAATAAACACGTCCGTACGCTGTTGTCCAATCTCGCCGAGCAGCGTCTCGAGCAGTTTGCCGGCGCGTCCGACGAACGGCACCCCCTGCTCGTCCTCGCTCGCACCGGGGGCCTCCCCCACGAACATCAGCTCGGCGTTGGCGTTGCCGGCGCCGAACACGACCGTCTTGCGGGTGGCGGCGAGCTCGGGGCAGCGGGTGCAGGCACGGGCCTGCTGGAAGACCTCCTTGAGCAACTCACGCCGCTCTGCTGCGGATGGCTCACGCTCCTCGGAGGACATCGCGGGGATGGTATTGGTTGATGGGGAGAGCGCAGCGCGAGCCGGGGCGCAGTGTGTTCGCGCGAACGCGGGCTGCCCGACGATGGGCAGGTGAGCGATGATCCTGTGATGCCCCCGGCCGTCGAGCACTCGGTGAACGCCCCGTTTGCGGGGGTAGTGGTGGCGATCCCACACGCACGGGAGGAGCACGTGGGTGCGGACACGGCGGTGGTCGTGTTGGAGGCGATGAAGATGGAGCACGAGGTGCTGGCGGAGGTCGACGGCATCCTTGCGAGCCTGGCTGTGGCAATTGGCGACGCGGTCGAGGAGGGTCAGCTGCTGGTGACCGTCGAGCCGGGCGCGGGCACGCGCACGCAGGCGCAAGACGTGGGCGCGCAGCGCACGGATGGCGAGCGCGCCGACCTGCGGGCGGTGCGTGAGCGCCACGAGATCGGGCTGGACGCCGCACGGCCGGAGGCGGTCGCGAGCAGGCACGAGCGCGGGCGGCGCACGGCGCGGGAGAACCTCGCGGATCTGCTCGACCCGGGCACGCTGGTGGAGTACGGGCCGTTGCTGTTCGCCGCGCAGGAGCTGAGGCGCCCGCGCGAGGAGCTGATCGCGCGTACGCCCGCTGACGGCCTGGTGGGCGGCATCGGCCAGGTGGACGGCCGCACGTGTGTGGCGATGTCCTACGACTACACGGTGCTGGCGGGCACACAGGGTATGCGCAATCACGCCAAGAAGGACCGCCTGTTCGAGCTTGCGGAGCGCAGGCGGCTACCGGTGGTGTTGTTCGCGGAGGGCGGCGGCGGGCGACCGGGGGATGTGGACATGCCGATCGTGGCGGGCCTCGATTGCCGGGCGTTTGAGCTGTTCGCGCGCCTCAGCGGCCTGGTGCCGCTCGTGGGCATCGCCTCGGGCTACTGCTTCGCGGGCAACGCGGCGCTTTTGGGCTGCTGCGACGTTGTGATCGCGACGGAGGACTCGAGCATCGGCATGGGCGGGCCGGCGATGATCGAGGGCGGTGGGCTCGGGGTCTTTGCACCGGGCGAGGTCGGCCCGATCGACGTGCAGCACGCAAACGGCGTGGTCGATCTGCGCGCTGCGGATGACGCACAGGCGGTGGCGCTGGCCAAGCGCTATCTGTCCTACTTCCGTGGCCCCGCCACCCCGGGCGTAGTGCCGGATCAGCAGCTGCTGCGCGATTTGATCCCGGAGCAGCGAAAGCGCGTGTATGACGTGCGCCGAGTGGTTGACACGCTGTTCGACGAGGGCTCGGTGCTGGAGCTGCGCGACGGCTTCGGCGCGGGGATGCTGACGGCGCTTGCACGCGTCGACGGCCACCCGTTGGGGGTGCTGGCGAACGACCCGAAGCATCTGGGTGGGGCGATCGACGCGGACGCGGCCGACAAGGCAGCACGCTTCTTGCAGCTGTGCGATGCGTTTGAGCTGCCGGTGCTTTTCCTGTGCGACACGCCCGGCTTCATGGTGGGGCCAGCAGCCGAGCGCACGGCGACGGTGCGTCACTTCGCGCGGATGTTCCTGGGCGGGGCCAACGTGAGCGTGCCCACGGGCACGATCGTGCTGCGCAAGGGCTATGGCCTGGGCGCGCAGGCGATGGCGGGCGGCGGCTTCAAGGCGCCGCTATTCACGGTGGCGTGGCCGACATCGGAGTTCGGCGGCATGGGCCTGGAGGGAGCGGTGCGGTTGGGCATGCGCCGCGAGCTGGAGGCGATCGCGGACGAGCAGGAGCGCGAGCGCCTTTACGAGCAGATGGTCGCCGCCGCGTATGAGCGCGGACAGGGCGTGAACATGGCGGCGTACGGGGAGATCGACGACGTGATCGACCCGGCAGACTCGCGCCGCTGGATCGCGACGCTATTCGACGAGCACACCGGGCAGTGGTGGCAGCGCCCCGGGAAGAAGCGCGCGTTCGTGGACGCGTGGTGACGCGCGCGGCCGGGCCGATGCACCTGACCTGATCAATTCTGGTGAGCAGCACAAGCCCGAGAGTGTGATACTTAGAGGTCGGGTGGGGGTATTGCGAAAAGGGATCTTCCCCAGCATGCGCGGAGGGGTGCGGCCGGCGCGGGCGCTGTGGATCCTGTGCGCACTGACTCTCAGCTCGCTCGTCTCGCTCACCGTCTCGAGCGCAGCCTCGGCGTCAGCGCTCAACTGGTCGCCGCCGCAGTTGCTCGACACGACCCTCGGCGCGCCGCTCACCTCCGTCTCGTGCCCGTCGGCGAGCCTGTGCGTGGCGGTCGACGAAGCCGGCGCCGTCGTGACGTCGACGAACCCGACGGCTGCCGAACCGACGTGGACGGCCGCCAGCGCCGGCGCCGGCAACGCGTTCGAGTCGGTCTCCTGCCCGTCGACCGAACTGTGCGTGGCCGCGGGCTACGGCGACGAGATCTACAGCTCGACCGACCCGACCGGAGGTCCGGGCGCATGGCACGGGACACCCACCGAAGACACCTTCCCGGGGCACGTGACCTGCGCATCGAAGGAACTGTGCGTCGTGGTGGCAGACGACGGAGAGTCGCTGCTGCGCTCGACCGACCCGGCGAGCACGACGCCCACGTGGAAGCCCTTGATTGCTCCCGAGGACGTTTACGGCGTGTCGTGCCCCTCGGCGAAACTGTGCGTCGCGGTGGGCGAGAGCGACGAAGAAGTCAAAGCAAAAGAATTCAAGGAGCTCGACGACATCTTCAGCACGACCGACCCGACGGCAGAAGCACCAACCTGGACGCTGGCCGCCAAAGGAGTCGAAGAAAGCGAATACGAGATCGACGGGCTCTCGTGCGCGTCGGAAGATCTTTGCGTGGCGGCCACCTACGGGGGCAACGCGCTGGTGTCGAGCAAACCCACCACGTCGAGCTGGACGAAGGATGTGCTCGTCGCCCACGGACCCGGTGAATATCGCTTCCTCGAAGACGTTAGCTGCGTCCCCGGCGGCAAAGTCTGCGCGATCACGGGCGAAGCCGGCGACGTTCACGTCTCGAAGGAACCGGAAGGCGGCGCGGCGACATGGGTCACGACCGCGATCGACAACCCTGACGAATACATCTCCGGCATCAGCTGCGTGGCGGACGAACAGTGCACCGCCGTCGACTACACCGGCCACGCCATCACCTCGACCGATGCGGCGAGCCAAACGGCGCACTGGAGCACGAGCCGTGCCGATGCGGACACCGTGATCGGCGCCGTCTCGTGTCCGTCGAGCAGCCTCTGCGTCGCCGGCGACAACGACGGCAACCTCTTCAGCTCCACCGATCCGGGAAGCGGGGCCTCTGCCTGGACGAGCGTCGAGGCCGACCGCGAGTCGCCAACGTCGACGCAGGGCTGGGAGATCTATGGGGTCTCGTGCGTCTCCAGCACGTTGTGTGTCGCGATCGACCAGAATGGGCAGATCGTCACCTCGACAGACCCCACCGGCGGCGCGGGGGCGTGGGTCGTGACGAAGGGAGTCGGCAGCGGCGATGACATCCTTGCGGTGTCGTGTGCATCGGGTCCGCTGTGCGTGGCCGTCAACGACGCCGGCGAAGCGCTCACCTCCACCGATCCGACTGGGGGCGCCGGTGCGTGGTCGATCGCGGAAGTCGACCCCAAAGGCTCCTACTCGCTGCGCTCGGTGTCGTGCCCGTCGAACACCTTCTGCGCCGCCATCGACGACGACGGCAACGTGCTCACCTCGACTAACCCAACCGGAGGCAAAGGAGCGTGGAGCGCGACCCCCGTGGACACAGGCCAGGCACTGACGAGCATCTCGTGCCCGTCGAGCACGCTGTGTGTCGCGGTCGACAGCGCGGGCAACGTGATCACCTCCACCGACCCGACGGGCGGCGCGGGAGCGTGGACGGTCGCACACGTGGACGCCGGCAACGAGGTGGCGAGCGTCTCGTGCCCATCGAGCACACTCTGCGTGGCCGTCGACTACACCGGCAACGCGCTCACGTCGACCAACCCAACAGGCGGCGCCGCCGCTTGGAGCGTCGCGCCGGTCGACACCACCAGTCAGCTGCCGCTATCGGCGGTCTCGTGCACGGTGAACGGCCTGTGCGTGGCCGTCGGGCTGGATGGCGAAGAGGTCACGACCGCAACGCCGCCGGCGGTGTCCACGGGCGTAGCTAGCGGCATCTCGACCGACGGGGCAACGCTTGCCGGCACGATCGAGCCCAATGACACCGCGGTCAGCGGTTGCCAGTTCGAATATGGCACGACCACCGCCTACGGCTTGAGCGTGCCATGCGCACAGACACCTCCCACAGGCTTCGTGACAACCCCCGTGGCTGCAACGCTGACGAGCCTCGCGCCGAGCACCACCTACCACTACCGGCTGTCGGCCACCAACGGCGGAGGCACGAGCACGGGCGCGGACGCCACATTCACAACGCTCGCATCGGTGGCGGTGGCGACACCGAGGCTCTCCCATCTGAAGCTCGCGCCTAGCCACTTCCTCGCGGCCGGTGGCGGCGCCCGCATCGCCACGACGCGCGGGCATGCGGCCAGGAGCGGCGAGCACAAGCCAAAGCCCGGCACGACGATCTCCTACACCGACACGCTGGCGGCGCTGACCACGTTCACGGTGCTCGTACCCGAGCCCGGGATCAAGCGCGGCCATAGCTGTGTCAAGCCACCGCACAGGCACAGGGGCAAGCCGAAGGGCAGGCGCTGCACCCGCTACGTGGCCGTCGGCTCGTTCAGCCACCAGGACAAGGCGGGAGCGAACAGCCTGCGCTTCGACGGACGCCTCCACGGCCACCGGCTTGCCGTCGGCGAGTTCCGGCTGCAGGCCATTCCCGAGCTCGGCGGGCGCCGCGGCAACACGCTCACCTCGAGCTTCCAGATACTGATTTAGACGTACTCACGGGTGCCCGAGTGGCCCACATCATGCGATGCCCAACGTCGTCGGCCGGCTATCCGCCACGAGCAGAGCCTATGTGACATTGCACACATACTGCAAACCCGGGTTTACATGCTCTTATCCGGGTGTATCATTTCGTCAGGCCGCCAACGAGACGATCGCGTGGACCTGAGGCACCACCCGCTGGACATCTGAAGTCGCGCCGGTATCCGAAGGGAACTGGACCGAAGCTGATGAGCTCACCTCACAACCGCCCCTGGCCGCGCGCATGAGAACTGTGCGCACAGTGTCCGAGCTGCTCTCCGCGCTCGCCTCAGCTCGCCGCGAGGAGCTCACGATTGGACTCGTGCCGACGATGGGCGCACTGCACGAGGGCCACCTGTCGTTGATCTCCCACGCCCGCGAGCACTGCGACTTGGTGGTGGTGTCGCTGTTCGTCAACCCCGCACAGTTCAACGAGCGCGCAGACCTCGAGCGCTACCCGCGAGACGAGCAGCGCGATTCGAAGCTCGCCGCCGCTGCCGGCGCCGACGTGCTGTTCGCGCCCTCTGTCGAGGAGGTCTACCCAGCGGGGTTTGCCACCACGGTGGAGGTGCTCGGCGTAACGGAGCGCCTCGAGGGAGCGGCCCGCGGGCCGGAGCACTTCCGCGGCGTGAGCACCGTGGTGACCAAGCTGCTGTGCATGGCGATGCCCGACGCGGCGTATTTTGGCCAGAAGGACGCACAGCAGGTGGTGGTCATCCGCCGCCTGGCGGCCGACCTGAACCTGCCGGTCCGCATCGAGGCGCTACCGACGGTGCGGGAGCCGGATGGTCTTGCGCTGTCCAGCCGTAACGCGCTGCTGGCCCCCGGCGATCGCGCCCGCGCACTGGCGCTGCCAGCCGCGCTGCGGGCCGCAACCGCGTTGGCTGCCGGCGGCGAGCGCTCGACCGCGGCGCTCCTCGACGCGGCGCGCGAGGCGATGCGCCCGTTCGACGTCGAGCCCGAGTACCTGGCGCTGGTCGACCCCGACACGCTGGAGCCGCTGGAACGGCTCGACGGCGAGGCGCTGCTGGCGATCGCCGCGCGCGTCGGCGAGGTTCGTCTGATCGACAACACCACCCTGTCCCCCGCGCTCGGCAGTGACGCCACCATCTTGTCCCCCGCTGCCGCCGGCACGAATGCCGCCGGCGCGGGCAACGCCCCCAGTCAACCGCTCGAAGGAAAGGCAACCGCCACATGCAGCGCGTGATGCTCAAGTCAAAGATCCACCGAGCGACCGTAAGCGACTGCGATCTGCACTACGTCGGCTCGATCACGATCGACCCCGACCTGCTGGAGGCCGCTGACATCCTCGAGCACGAGCAGGTGCATGTCGTCGACGTCGACAACGGCGCGCGCTTCGAGACGTACACGATCGCCGGCCAGCGCGGCTCGGGCGACATGCGCGTGAACGGCGCTGCCGCACGGCTCGTGCACCGCGGCGACACGATCATCGTCATCTCCTACGGCACCTACGACCGTGTCGACCTGGAGCACTACGAGCCTCGCGTGGTGCACGTAGAGGCTGAGACCAACCGCATCATCACGATCGATGAGCAGGTGGCGACTCTGCTCTCTTGAGCGAGCGTCAACCGGCCTTCAGAGAGGAAGCAACCCCCCATGTCCAGTCACCCCTCCATCCAGGCTCCCGCCGACCCCGGCCGTCTGCCGATGACGCTGCCGCTATTGGCGGAAAAGAAGCGACTGCGGGAACCGATCGTGATGGTCACCGCATACGACTACCCGAGCGCACGCGCCGCCGAGGCGGCAGGCGTCGATCTCGTGCTGGTGGGCGACTCGGCAGCGACAACGGTGCTTGGCTACAACGCCACCACGCCCGTCGACCTGGACGACATGCTGGTGCTCGCGCGTGCCGCCCGCCGCGGCCTCGCCACGCCGCTGTTGATCGGCGACTTGCCGTTCGGCTCCTACGAGGTCTCCGACGAGCAGGCGATCACCACCGCGATGCGGATGGTCAAGGAGGCTGGCTGCGACGCTGTCAAGCTCGAGGGCGGCGGCGAGTCCTCCGTAAAACGCGCGCACGCGATCGTCAGCGCTGGCATCCCGGTGATGGGCCACGTCGGCCTCACCCCCCAGACCTCGACCGCCCTCGGCGGCTGGAAGGCACAGGGACGCACCGCCGCGGCCGCCGCAAAAATCGCCTCCGAGGCGCGCGCGCTGCAGGAGGCGGGCTGTTTTGCGCTCGTGTTCGAGGCGATCCCCAGCGCCGTCACCGAGGAGCTGATGGGGCTGCTCGAGATCCCCGTGATCGGCATCGGCGCGGGGCCGGCGACGGACGGACAGGTGCTTGTGTTCCACGACCTGCTCGGTATCCGTGACGGGCTGGGAGCGCGCTTTGTCAAGCGCTACGCCAACCTCCAGCAGGAGATGAACGACGGCGTCAGCGCCTACGCCCAGGACGTGCGCTCGCGCCGCTACCCCGGACCGGAGCACTCCTACTCGATCGACCCGGCAGAGCTTGCCGAGCTACACACGAGGCTGGCGGAGCGAACACCGCGCGACGCATAGGCCGGGCCACGCCCGTTACGCTCGAGCCCTGGTGATCGACCTGAAAAAAGGGCTCGCGGTCGCGATGCGCGAGCGTTACCGCATAGTCCGCGCGCCGCGTGGCTACGACGTGTTCTTCGACCTGAGCGACAGCATCCCCGCGCTCGTGCCCGCGGTGATCTTCGACGTGGGCGCGAATGTCGGGCAGTCCGCCGAGGCATTTCTCCGCGCCTACCCAGCTGCGATGATCTACTGCTTCGAGCCGGTGAGCGCGTCGTTTCACGCGCTGCGTGAGGCTCTCACGGAGAAGGCTGCACAGGTCGAGCTGCATCAGCTCGCGATGGGCGCGGAGCGTGGCCAGGCGCGCATCGCGACCTACGGCACGGGCACGTGCGCCACGATGATGGCGCCGACAACGGACGATTATCGGGAGAGCGAGGGGATACAGGTCGAGACGCTTGACGCGTTCTGCGGCGACGCCGGCATCACGCGAATCGACTATCTCAAGATCGACACCGAGGGCAACGATCTGAACGTGCTCAAAGGCGCCGAGGAGCTCCTTGGTGCAGGCGCAGCGGCGGTCGTCGAGGTCGAGGCCGGGATGCACCCCGAGAACCGCCTGCACGTGCCCCTCGAGGATCTCAAGGCACACCTGCAGGAGTACGGCTACCGCTGCTTCGGCATCTACGAGCCGGTGGCCGAGTGGACCACCGGCGAGCCGTACCTGCGACGGGTGAATGCCGTGTTCATCGCGCCATCGCTCTACCGGACGTCGGCGGCGTAAATCGTCATCCGGCGCCCGCCCGCAGAGCGGCCGCCACCGCCTCCGCGGTCGGCGCGAGATCGTCGGACAGCCGATCGAGCAGCGTCAGCCATGAGGGCTTCACCGCAGCCGCCCGGCGGACCAGCTCCACGCCCGCGTCCAGATCCTCGGCGGCGGCGCCCAGTCCGGCCCAGAACGTGAGCTCGTCGGCCTCCGGCGCGAGCTCGGCGGCTGCGAGATAGAGGCGCGTGGCCTGCGCATGGGCGCCCTCCGCGGCCAGCTCGTCCGCCTGCCCGGCCATCTCATACGCACGCGCGAGCCGCACCAGCCGGCGCAGCTCGCCGAGCGGATCGGCGTGATCCTCGACGCGCACGTCAAAGCGCGTCCGCCACGGCTCACCCACGGCCGGGACAACCACGAGCGCCGCCGACTGGCGCCCACGCACGTCGCCGCCCGCCGCCTCCGCGCCGTCGAGCGCAGCCAGCAGACGATCGGCGAGATCACCACTGTGCGCCCGGTAGGCGGCGGCCATCGCGTCGGGCACCGTGTCGCCGGCCATCATGTTCGCCTGGCAGCTGAAGCCCTCTCCCCGCACATCGCCCGCGCACGGGATACAGCCCGAGCCCGTGTGCGCAGCGACCGCGCCGCTCGCGTCCACCGCGCCGAGCTGGCGGAAGCGCGCTAGCTCGTCGTCGGCCAGCACCGCTGCGAGGGAGGCCTCCGGGGAGAGTCCCTGCTCCAGCTGCGCCAGCGTGTTCGGGCCGTGGGCGACCTCCGCCACCGACTGCGTCGCAACCGCACCCACGCCCGGGCGAGCCCACGCGACGACGGCGCCGACGCCGAACCAGTGCGACTGCACCGCCACACCCAGCTCACCCGTGGCCGAGTCGCGGGCGACGATCGAGTAGGTGCCGCGACGCACGCTGCTGGACGTTGCCGGTGCCCCTGCTCTCGTCGCTGTGGCCGGATCGGACGCCGTCGCTCGCGCCGCCATGGTCAGGCCAGCGGCTCCCCGTAGCGGTCGGCGAACGCGAAGTCCTCGACCGGTTTGCGCGCCAGTCGCGATGGCCACGGATCCGCGCGGTAGCCCACACCGATGTGCGCTGCAAGCGCAATTCCGTCGGGGATCGCCAGCAGTCGCTTGACCTCATCCTCCGCTGGTACGAGCAGCGTGGTGAGTGCCGCGCCGAGCTCCTCTGCGCGCAGCGCCAGCAGCAGGTTCTGGACGAACGGGTACACCGACGCACCGCCGACGATGCTCTGTCGTGGGAGCTTCGCGTCGGTGACCGCCAGGTCCTCGAGCCGCACGCCCACGACCAAGTGAACCGGCACGCGGTCGAGCCCGGTGGCGTATTCGTCCGCGCGCTGGACGTTGCGCACGATCTTCACGTCGAAGCTGTCCGGATCGGCCAGCACCTGTGCGCCACCGGTCTGCTGCATGTACTCGCGCCAGCCCGGCTGGTACAGATCACGCAGCTTGGCGCGCAGCTGAGCGTCCTGCACGACCACCACGCGCCAGCCCTGACGGTTGCCGCCGCTGGGCGCGAAACGGGCGGCGTCGAGTGCCTTCGTGAGTATCTCGGCGGGTACCGGGTCGGGCTTGAAGCGCCGGGTGGTGGGCGCGCAGCGCATCGCCTCATACAGGTCCATGCGCTGACGCTACCCGTTCTCGTACTCCACCCGGCGGATCACCTTCGCCGGCGTGCCCGCCGCGATCGAGAACGGCTCGATGTCGCGCGTGACCACGCTGTTGGCGCCGATCACGCAACGCTCGCCGATGCTCACGCCGCTCGTCACCACCACGTTCGCGCCCAGCCAGCAGTTATCGCCGATCCGCGTGGGGCCCTTGCTCTGAAAGCCCTGCCAGGTGATTGGCTTGTCGGGGTCGTCGAAGCGGTGGCTCGCGTCCGAGACGAAGCAGCCGTTGGCGAGCATGCAGTGCGCGCCGATCTCCACCAGATCCTCGGCCGCAACCATCACGCCTTTGTTCAGGAACGTCCCTTCGCCGATGCGCACCCGCGCCGTTCCCGGCGCTGTGATCCACACTCCCGGCTCCAGCAGCACTTCCCGCCCGATCTGAAGCCGCTGCTGCTGCAGTGCCTGCAGCACGTTGCCGTGCACCGGCCAGCGCACGAATGCGCCGCGGCGCATCATCTCCCAGTGGATGCGCGCGCGATTCCACGGCAGCGTGTTCTGCTCATACCAGCGCCACTTCTGCAGCCACAGGCGCAGGTCGCTCACGATGCGGGCTTGTAGCGGATTACGCCGCGACCTTCGCGCGACGTTTGCGTGCCGGGCCTTTGCCGGTGTTGACGGTGCGACGCCTGGCCGCCGGCGTGAGCAGCTCCGCGAGGAACTGCCCCGTGTACGACGCCGGCTCCGCTGCCACCTCCTCGGGCGTGCCCACGGCGATCGCCATGCCGCCCTCCTCCCCACCCTCTGGGCCCATGTCGATCAATCGGTCGGCGCTCTTGATGATGTCGAGGTTGTGCTCGATCACCACCACGCTGTTGCCCTGGTCCACCAGCCGCTGCAGCACATCCAGCAGCCGCTGCACATCCGCGAAGTGAAGACCCGTCGTGGGCTCGTCGAGGATGTAAAGCGTCATGCCCGTCGCCAGCTTCGAGAGCTCCGTCGCGAGCTTCACCCGTTGGGCCTCGCCGCCTGAGAGCGTCGTCGCCGGCTGCCCCAGGCGCACGTAGCCGAGCCCCACCGCGTCCAGGGTCTCCAGGCGCCGGCGGACCTTGGGGATGTGCTCGAAGAACTTCAGCGCCTCCTCCACCGGCATCTCCAGCACTTCCGCGATGTTCTTGCCTTTGAAGCGCACCTCCAGCGTCTCGCGGTTGTAGCGCTTGCCGTGGCACTGCTCACACGGCACATACACGTCCGGCAGGAAATGCATCTCGATCTTGATCTGACCGTCGCCCCGGCACACCTCGCAGCGCCCGCCCTTGACGTTGAAGCTGAAGCGCCCCGGCTTGTAGCCGCGGGCACGCGCCTCCTGGGTCTTCGCGAACAGGTCCCGGATCACGTCGAACAGGCCCGTGTACGTCGCCGGGTTCGACCGCGGCGTGCGCCCGATCGGCGACTGGTCCACCGCGATGATCTTGTCCAGCTGGTCAAGGCCATGAATCGCGCGATGGGCGCCCGGACGCTTGCGCGCCCGATGCAGGCGGCTGGAGACGGCCTTGTAGAGGATGTCGTTGACCAGCGTCGACTTGCCCGAGCCAGACACTCCCGTCACGCACGTCAGCACACCGAGCGGCACGTGCACGTCGATGTCGCGCAGGTTGTGCTCGGTGGCGCCCACGATCTCCAGGTAGCCGCTCGGCGTGCGCCGCCGTGCCGGTGGCTCGATCGTGCGCGCCCCCGACAGGAACTGGCCGGTCAGCGACTCCTTCACGCGCTGCACCTCCGCCGCTGTCCCCTGCGCCACGATCCGCCCGCCGTGCTCGCCCGCGCCCGGGCCGAGGTCCACAAGGTGGTCGGCCGCGCGCATCGTCTGCTCGTCGTGCTCCACCACGATCACCGTGTTGCCCAGGTCGCGCAGTTTCTCGAGCGTCGCCGATCAGCTTCGAGTTATCGCGCTGGTGCAGACCGATCGACGGCTCGTCGAGGATGTACAGCACGCCCACCAGCGACGAGCCGATCTGCGTCGCCAGACGGATGCGCTGCGCCTCCCCACCCGACAGCGTCGCCGCCGCCCGGTCCATCGACAGGTAGCCGATCCCCACGTTCTCCAGGAACTGCAGCCGCTCTGAGATCTCCCGCAGGATCAGCCGCGCCACGTGACGGTCGGTCTCTGAGAGCTCCACCTCATCCAGCCACTCCAGCGCCCTGCGCGCCGACAGCGCACAGAAGTCCTCGATCCGCGTGCCGCCCACCAGCACCGCGCGCGACTCCGCCCGCAGCCTCGCCCCGCCGCACACCGGGCACGCCCGCAGCGACATGTACTCCTCGATCTTCTCCCGCGTCCACTCCGAGTCGGTCTCCCGGTAGCGGCGCTGCAGGCCTTTCACGACACCCTCGAAGCGAGACGCGTAGGAGCGCCGGCGTCCGAAGCGGTTCTTGTATGTGACCTGCACCGGCTCGTCGCCCGTGCCATACAGGAACGCGTCGCGCTGTTCATCTGTCAGCTCTTCCCACGGCGTATCCACATCGACGTCGTACATCTCCGCGATCGCCTCGGTCATCTGCTCGTAGTAGTTCGACGCGCTGTTCGCCCACGGCGCGATCGCACCCTCTGCGATAGAGAGTGTGGGATCGGGAACCACCAGCTCCGGGTCGATCTCCATCTGCGAGCCCAGGCCCGTGCAGCGCTCGCACGCGCCGTGGGGAGAGTTGAACGAGAAGATCCGCGGCTCGAGCTCCACCAGCGACGGCCCGTGCTCCGGGCACGCGAAGCGCTCGGAGAACGTGAACATCGTGCCCGGCTCCGGCGCCACGCCGGGAACGATCTGCGCAGCCGCCGCACGCGGCCCCTTCGCGCCCTTCGCACGCGAGGGACCATCCGGCTCGTCCCCATCGCCCCGCCCGCCCGCTTTCGCGCCGTCCTTCGCGCGCTCAGCACCGCCCGCTCTCGCCGCGCCCGACCCCACTATCTCAACCTCAACCAGGCCCTCCGCCAGCCCCACCGCCGTCTCGATCGAATCCGCCAGGCGCTTGCGCACGTCGTGGCGCATCACCAGGCGATCCACCACCACCGAGATGTCGTGCTTGTAGCGCTTGTCCAGCACGATCGATTCCTCGAGCATGCGCACCCGGTCGTCGATCATCACCCGCGCGAAGCCGTCCGCGCGCAGCTCCTCGAGCAGCTTGCCGTACTCGCCCTTGCGCCCCCGCACGACCGGCGCGAGCACCATGAAGCGCGTGCCCTCCGCCAGCTCCATCACCTGGTCGATGATCTGCTCCGCCGACTGCCCCACGATCGGGCGCCCGCAGATCGGGCAGTGGGGCTTGCCGACACGCGACCACAGCAGGCGCAGGTAGTCGTAGATCTCCGTCACCGTGCCCACCGTCGAGCGCGGGTTGCGCGAGGTCGTCTTCTGGTCGATCGAGATCGCCGGCGACAGCCCCTCGATCGAGTCCACGTCCGGCTTGTCCATCTGCCCCAGGAACTGGCGCGCGTACGCCGACAGCGACTCCACGTAGCGGCGCTGGCCCTCCGCGTAGATCGTGTCGAACGCCAGGCTCGACTTGCCCGACCCCGACAGCCCAGTTATGACAACCAGGGCGTCCCGCGGCAGCGTCAGCGAGATGTCCTTCAGGTTGTGCTCACGGGCTCCCGAGACGACGATCTGGTTGCTCTGCGGCATCTATGTCCATGATAGTTGGGCGAACAGACGTTCGCTCCGCGCTGCGTCATACGCACGCTATTTGCGGAGTTTCGGGGCTTCTGCAGGCCGCCCGACTGAGGCTTGCGGCTATGAGAACAGCTCGGTTACGTCCATGTCGGCCACGCCCTCCGCGGGCGATGGGACCTTGGTGCCGAGGCCGTAGAGCTCGCAGCGGCCATAGCCCTTCGGGCCTGGTTCCGTGCGCACCTCGACCGTCTTTGCCGGAACATCGACGATCCAGTAGGTCGACACTGGCGCCCATGCATACATATTCGGCCTTCGTCGTCGCGGTCCTTCTTCTGCGAGCTCACCGCGACCTCATCCGCCAGCAACGCCGTGCGGGCGATGGCGATGCGACGGGTGATATGCCTCCACCAGTGCTAGGTCGGGCTCGGCACCGCACTCCACTCGGTTTCCAGCGGCAGCTGCACGCGCAGCCAGGCGCGCGCAGTTCCGAGATGACGCGTCAGGCGCATGACATTGTCGCGTGCTCCACGCCCTGTGGGCTCACCTCGACCAGCATCCCTTCCAGAAGCTCGATCGGCAGGCCCTCCAAGCACCCGAAGCTGACCATCCGTGCGTAGGTGCCCACGTCGATCCTGTGGATCGGGTCGGGACCGCGGGGATGCCTGTTGACGAGCATTCGCGTCAAGCAGCTCGACGTCCAGGCCCCCCAGCGCGCCCGCATCGACCAGGCGGCTATAGATCCCCGGCCTCCAGCTCGGTACAGCGGAAGCGGCCGTGAGTACGGTGGAAGCATCGCCGGCGGTGCGGACGAATTCGAAGTCCAGCCACTTCGAGCTGCTCAGTACGTCCCCGACTCATTCTGGGCCAAGCGACTGGCATGATACGGCCCGCCTGTTGGGTGCCTCGAGTCGCGAATACATTAGCGCTCATGGCGATGACCTCAAATGCCCCATGCGAAGATCGCCTCGCAGCCGCTGCTCCACGAAGCCCGCACGCGAAGCCGCCCTACCCCTCGATCGCCGAGTAAACCTCGTCAATGAGCTTCAGCCGATCTGGCAGCTGGAAGTTCTCCGCGAGGTAGCGCTCGGTGTCTGCGCGTGACTCGCCGTTGAGCGCCATGTTCAAGGCGATCAAGCGCGCGCCGTCGAGGTCGCCGCCCGCACTGTCCGCGCTCGCCGCAGCCGGAGCACCCACCGCCACCGGCGCCACTTCCAGCGCGTCGTCGAGCTCAGCCTCGAATCGCCGTTGCGGCTCTGGGTCCGGCGGGCGTACCGACAGGGGCTCTTGCGCCCGCGGCGGCCCAACCGCTTCAGCAGCCGCCGCGCCACGCCCCGAGGCGGCGTCGTAAAGCTCGCCCATGCCCGTCTCCACCGCCGACAGGTCCGCCGCCAGGCGGCTCGCGCCGGCGCGCAGGCTCTCCACCAGCGCGCTCACCTCGCCATCCATCGAGCCGACGTGCTCCAGCAGTTTCGCTGCCACCTGCGCGACGCCCGCGACGTGCTGGCGCGCCCGCTCGACCGCTTCCTCGCGGGTGTGGTCCGCGTCACGGTCAGCGTCTTCGCGTACCTGGCGCGCGTTCTCCAGCGCGTGACGCTCGATTTCCGCCGCCGCCGTCTCCGCTGCCTGCAGGATGCTCTGCACCTGCGTCCCCGCGGTCGAGGCCACCGACATGTCCGAGCCACCGTTCATCGCAGTGCGCTGCAGCTGCTCGAACTCCTCAGCAAGCGCCCTCAGGTGCATGTCCACGGCGGCCGGGTCATACCCGCGGCGACCAATCGGAAAGTCGCGACGTTCGATTGCCTGCCGATCGAAGTCCACGTCGAGCATCCTAAGTGATGTCGCCAACGGAAGTCTCGCCCACCGCAATCTCGCCCGCCGGAGCTTCGCTGGAGCGGATCTCCTGCAGGTCGCGGCGCAGCTCGCGCAGCTCGTCGCGCAGCTGCGCTGCGTACTCGAAACGCAGATCCTCCGCGGCCGCGATCATCTCCTCCTCGAGCTCCACGATCATCCGCTCAAGCTCGTGCTGCGGCATCTCCTCGCTCTTGCCGCGCTTGGCGGTGCGGCGTTTGCGCCCCCGCGGCACCTTCGACTCGCCCTGCAGGAACTCCGCGATGTCGGAGATCCCCTTGACGATCGTCGCCGCCGTGATCCCGTGCTCCTCGTTGTACGCCAGCTGGATCTCACGGCGACGGTCGGTCTCCGAGATCGCCGCTTTCATCGCCCGGGTCTCCTTGTCCGCGTACATCAGCACCGTGCCCTCGATGTTGCGCGCCGCCCGGCCGATCGTCTGGATCAGCGAAGTCTCCCCGCGCAGGAAGCCCTCCTTGTCGGCGTCGAGGATCGCCACCAACGACACCTCCGGAAGATCCAGGCCCTCGCGCAGGAGGTTGACGCCCACCAGCACGTCGTACTCCCCCAGGCGCAGGTCGCGGATGATCTGGATGCGTTCCAGCGTGTCGATCTCCGAGTGCAGGTAGCGGGTCTTGAAGCCCATCTCCAGCAGGTACTGGGATAGGTCCTCCGACATCTTCTTCGTGAGCGTGGTCACGAGCACGCGCTCGTTGCGATCGACACGCTTGCGCACCTCGTTCATCAGATCGTCGATCTGGTTCTTCGTCTCGCGCACCTCCACCGCCGGGTCCACGATCCCCGTCGGGCGCACGATCTGCTCGACCACACGCGTGGACTGCGTGCGCTCGTACTCGCCGGGCGTCGCCGACACGAACACCAGCTGCGGCGTGATCGACAGGAACTCGTTGAACCGCTGCGGACGGTTGTCGAGCGCGCTCGGCAGCCTGAAGCCGTAGTCCACCAGCGTCTGCTTGCGCGAGCGGTCGCCCTCGAACATGCCGCCGATCTGCGGCACCGTCTGGTGCGACTCGTCGATCAGGCAGATGAAGTCCTTGGGGAAGTAGTCGATCAGGCAGTACGGCCGCGAGCCCGGCGGGCGGCCGTCGAGGATCCGCGAGTAGTTCTCGATCCCAGAGCAGAAGCCCACCTCCCTGAGCATCTCCATGTCGTACTGCGTGCGCTGGCGCAGGCGATGGGACTCCAGCTGCTTGCCTTCCGACTCGAGCTGCTCGCAGCGCTCGTTCAGCTCGCGCCCGATCTCAGCCACCCCAGCCTCGATCGTGCCCTCCTTGACGTTGTAGTGCGTCGCCGGCCAGACCGCAACGTGCTCCATGTCGTCCTCCAGCAGCTCGCCCGTCAGCGGGTCGAACTGCTGCAGGCGCTCCACCTCGTCGCCGAACAACGTAGCCCGGAACGCGGTCTCCGCATACGCCGGGAACACCTCCAGCGTCTCGCCGCGCACGCGGAAAGTGCCGCGTGAGAGAACGCTGTCGTTGCGTGTGTACTGGATCGAGACCAGTTTGCGCAGCAGCTGGTCGCGGTCGATCATCTCCCCGCGCCTGAGGATCTGCATGTTCATCTCATACGTCTCCGGCGAGCCCAGGCCGTAGATGCACGACACCGACGCCACCACGATCACGTCCCTGCGTGCGAACACCGCCGCCGTGGCCGCGTGGCGCAGGCGGTCGACCTCCTGGTTGATCGCCGAGTCCTTCTCGATGTACAGATCGCGACTCGGGACGTACGCCTCCGGCTGGTAGTAGTCGTAGTACGACACGAAGTACTCCACCGCGTTCTCCGGGAAGAACGTGCGGAACTCGTTGCACAGCTGCGCCGCCAGCGTCTTGTTGTGCGCGATCACCAGCGTCGGGCGCTGCACCTCCTGGATCACGCCCGCCATCGTCATCGTCTTGCCGGTGCCCGTCGCGCCCAGCAGCGTCTGGAAGCGCTCGCCCTGCTCGATGCCCTCCGCCAGCGCGGTTATTGCCTTCGGCTGGTCGGCCGTCGGGGTGAAGATCGAGTCGAGCTTGAAATCGGGCATGCGCGGGGGCTGCCCTCTAGCGTAGCCCCTCCGCCAGCAGCCGCCCGGTCAGCCCAGGATCACAGGCAGCGGCAGGCTGTAGGTGGAGAAGCCGTGCTTGGAACCGGGCTTCTCGGCGACGCTGCTCTGGAGCCTGTAGAGGCCCGCCTTGGCGATAGCTGGGACCTTCAGGGTGATGTGGAAGCGGCCGCTTGCCGAGGGCTTGAACCGACCCACGATGGTCGTCGAGCCGCATTCGAGCTCCTGCTCGACGGTTATCTCCGTGGCCGGCTTCCTCAGCGGCGGTAGCACCTGCCCCACGAGCGTCACCGTCCCCGCGGAGAACGTCGGTGGCTCGAGCGTCAGCCGCCTCGTGAGCTTCAGATCGAGCGAGCGCTGGCTGCCTGACTCGGCTTGGTAGCGTGCGCTGTTGCTGTCGCGCAGGCGCACCGACGGCAGCGGCGCGGTGGTGGAGAACTCGCCGTCCGCCGCGATCGTCGCCGTCGCCGCGTGCACGTGTCCGTCGAAGATGATCTTGACCTTCTTGCCGTGCAGGCTCTCGGCAGCGCTGCCCTCCAGCAGGACGCGATCGCCGCGCACGAGCACATCGCTGAGGACCAGTGGGCGTTTGGTGCACGCGAGCAGCACTTCTTCCACCGCCTTCGGTGTCGTGGCGATGCCCGTGGTGGGTGAGGTGCCGCCCCCTCCAGGCAAGCTGTGAGTCTGCGTGGTGACGGTGCTGCCCGCGGGCTGGCCGACCGTGATCGTCGCTGTCGCCGCCACCGCGGTGCCATCGGCGTTCTGGGCCGTGAAGGTGAAGCTGTCGGGGCCACTGAAACCGGCGGCCGGCGTGTAGGTCACCTGGCCGCTGGCGCTCACCGACCCGAGGCTGCCGTGAGTGGGCGAGCTGGTGATCGAGAAGCTCACCGGCTTGCCGTCCGCGTCGCTGCAGGTGAGGGTCAGCGGCGTCTGTGTCTGGTAGGCGACGTTGGCGGAGATGGCGCTGCAGATGGGGAACGTCACCCGCCCAAACTCATCGATGTCGTGGGAGAGCTCGTCGCCGGAATATAGGCTCGCGCCGTTTGGACTCAGCGCCAGCGAGATCTGGAAGAACACGGCTTCGGAGGGATTCGTCGCCGTGCAGATGCCCGCCACCTGACCGGTGCAGCCGACATAGCTCAGCGCCCCGCCAGACCCGCGCGAGAACTCGCTCACCGAGTAGTCCGAAGCCACATAGAGGTCCGCCCCGTCCGGGCTGACGGCGATCTGAAGCGGGCCGTCGGGGACTGGCTCGGCCCCTTCCGGCGGCGCCGCGCAGGCCGCCGGTTCTTCGGTGAAGTGCCCGTTGCAGCCGAGGTACGTCAGGGCCCCAGTGGCGACTTCGCGCGCGAGCACGTCCACGACGTCGTTATTGAAGTTGCCCGCATACAGGTTCGCGCCGTCGGGGCTGACCACCAACGACAGCGGCTCGTTGATGGCAAACATCGTCGAGGGGTGCGGGCATGCTGGGAAGTACCCGAGACAGCGATCGTAGGTGAGCGCGCCCGTCGCCGTGTCACGCGTGAAGGTGCTGATCGTGCCCACCTGCGCGCCCACGTACACGTTGTGCCCGTCGGGGCTGATCGCAAGGCCTCCAGCCGCGTGGAAGGAGCCCGTCGGACCGACCGTCTGGCATGCCGGGACTTCGTTGCCCTGGCAGCCCTCGAAGGCGAGCAGCCCCGTGGCCGCGTTACGCGAGAACGTGGTCACCGCAGCACCGCCCGCGATGTACACGTTCGCGCCGTCCGCGCTGATCACGATCGTCAGCGGTGCGGTGACCTGTTCGGCGCTCGGCGTGTGCGTGCAGCCGCTGAGCTGGCCGATGCACCCCAGGTAGGTGAGAGCCCCGGTCGAGGCGTTGCGGGCAAACTCATCTATCGCGTTAGAGCCGACCGACGCGGCGTAGACGTTCGCGCCGTCGGGGCTGACCACCACCGAAAACGGCCGTTCGACAGCTTTTTCCGGGGTCGTCGGCTGGCATCCGGCGTGCTCACCGACGCAACCGGTCAACGTGAGCGTGCCGGTCAGCAGGTTGCGGGAGAAGACGTCGATCGCGCTCGAGCCTTCGTCAGCTGCGTACACATTGGCGCCGTCGGGGCTGACAACGAGGCCCTTCGGGTCTTCCACGGCGCCGGTCAGGCCAGCGGGGAGCGTCGCGCACCCGCCCAGCTGGCCAAGGCAGCCGAGGAAGGACAGTTCCCCCAGCGACGCGTCAGCCGTCGCCGCACCTACGCTCGCGAATGCAAGCCCGAGCGTCAACCCAGCCGCCAGCACAAGCCGAGCACGGCGCCCTCGCCAGGTATCCGCCATCTGTACGATCGTACGCCTTACATACACGGTATGTCAACCTGCCGAGAAGCGACTCTGTCAAGAGAGGCACAAGCCCTTCCTTGTTCGGCCAGTGCCTTACTCCAACCCCAGCTGCCGCGGGTAGGTTTCGCGGTAGGCAGCCTGTGCGCTGAGCACGCGCCGCACGTATTCCCGTGTCTGCGGAAACGGGATTTCAGCCACCGCCAGCTGCTTGCCGGCAGCGTCAGCGTGGGCCACCCATTCATCCACGTTCGTAAGACCGCCGTTATAGGCGGCGACGGCCAGCATCTCGTTGCCGCCGTAGT
The DNA here is from genome assembly GCA_963752865.1 of uncultured Solirubrobacteraceae bacterium. Taxonomy (GTDB): domain Bacteria; phylum Actinomycetota; class Thermoleophilia; order Solirubrobacterales; family Solirubrobacteraceae; genus Palsa-744. Next base: position 1,994,895 of record CAVVZU010000002.1, on the reverse strand, counting down.
GGTTGAGCAGATAGCGCAGGTAGTAGCTGCCGTAGGCAACGTTGACGCTCGGGTCGGCGAGGTCGCTGGCCGTGAAGGTGATGCCACCCGACAGGTGCGCCAGGTAGTAGGCGGTGCTGGGGAGAATCTGCATCAGCCCCTCCGCACCCGCGGCCGAAGGACGCGGGTCGAACTTCGTCTCCGCGTAGATCACCGCCGCGATCAGCGCCGGATCGAGATCCTTGGCGGTTGCCTGCTGGCGGATGATGCTCGCGTCGCTCAGCGGCAGCGCTTGGTTGCGCTCCACGTTCTGGAACATCGAGGCGACCACCCCTACGAACAGCACCGTCACAACGATCGCCGCGCCCGTGCCGAGGACTCTTCCGCTCATCCCCCAAGCTTGCCAAGAACCGCCGACAGCTCGCGTTCCAGATCCGCCTCGGTGCCGTCGTTGCGAACAACGAAAGTCGCACGTCCGGCCTTCTCCTCCTGTGAGAGCTGGCGCGCCGCTCGCTCGTCCACCGCCGCGTGCCCGCGCGCCGCAGCCCGCTGTTGGCGCACAGACTCATCGGAGATGACCGCGATCGTGGCGTCATACATCTGCTCCAGGCCCGCCTCGAACAGCAGCGGCACCTCAACGATCGCGGCCGGCGGCGGCGGCTGCATGGTGCGGGCCTGCTCGAGCCATGCAGCCACACGGGCTCCAACCAGTGGCCACACCTGACTCTCCAGCCACTTCCTGTCCTCCTCCGTTGCAAACGCACGGCGAGCCACGGCCGCGCGATCCACCACACCCCCCGATGCCACCTCAGCGCCGAAGCGCGCGACCACAGCGTCGCGCAGCTGCCCACCTTCGTAGAGCTCGTGCACGACTGCATCGCTCGAGATCACCTCCGCCCCCAGGCGCCGAAGTGCCGCCAGGGCAGTCGACTTGCCCGACCCCATGCCGCCGGTCAGCCCGACGAAGGGAAGCGTCCGCTCCACCTTTCCGGAGTGGGTCTGGCCCGCGTCAGTCCTGCGGGGCGGACTCGGCCGTCGGCTCGCCGCCGTCAGCCTCGCCATCCACCGGCGCGGCCTGCTCTGCGGGTGCGCTCTCCGCTGCCGGCGGAGCCTCCTCTGCAACCTCGGCGGCTGCGGCGAGCTCCTCGACGGCTTCGGTCTCGACGATCTCCTCGACAGCCTCTGCCACCTCGATCGCCTCGGCAACCTCTGCGACAGCCTCGGCCGTAGCGTCGGCGACAACCTCGGCCACCGCCTCGCCTTCGGTCGCGGTCGGGTCATCCTCGCCCTCGGCGATCGGCTCAGGCGCTGGTTCGCCGGGCCGCGACACGGGCAGTATCTGGTCCTCGACGCGCTTGGCCGACAGCGACAGGCGCCGGCGCTCGGAGTCGATCTCGAGGATCTTCACGCGGATCTCATCGCCCGGGTGGACGATCTCGCGGGGGCTCTCGACGTGATGCGGAGCAAGCTCTGAGATGTGCACGAGACCCTCGACGCCGTCGAGGATCTCCACGAACGCACCGAACGTGACGACCTTCGTCACCTTGCCGGCGAGCTCGTCGCCGACGTTGTAGGTGTCGACGATCCGCTGCCAGGGATCCTCCTGGGTCTGCTTGAGACCGAGCGAGATGCGCTGACGGTCGCGGTCGATGTCCAGCACCTTGACCTTGACCGTGTCTCCAATCGTGAGGATCTCGCTCGGGTGGTTCACGTGCGACCACGAAAGCTCGGAGATGTGGATCAGGCCATCGATGCCGTCGAGGTCGACGAACGCACCGAAGTCGACGATGTTGGAGATCTGCCCTTCCACCACGAGACCGGGCTGCAACCGGTCGAGGATCTGCTGGCGAACCTCCTTGCGCTCCTCCTCGAGCACCGCGCGGCGCGAGAGCACGACGTTGTTGCGCGAGCGGTTGAGCTCGATCACCTTCGTCTCGATCTTCGTGCCCATGTATTCGTCGAGGTTGGGCACCCGGCGGATGTCCACGAGCGAGGCGGGTAGGAAGCCGCGCACGCCGAGGTCGATGATCAGCCCGCCCTTGACGACCTCGATGACGGTGCCCTCCACCGGCTCGCCGGACTCGGCCGCTGTTTCTATGCGCCGCCACGCTTTCTCGAAGCGGGCGCGCTTCTTGGACATGATCAGGCGGCCGTCCTGATCCTCCTTGGTCATGACAATGGCGTCGACCTCCTCGCCGAGGTGCACCTCCTCGTTCGGGTCGACCGACTTGCGAATCGAAAGCTCGCTCGCCGGGATGACGCCCTCGGACTTGTAGCCGATGTCGACGAGCACCTCATCCTTGTCGATGCGGACGACGTGGCCGGTGACGACCTCGCCCTCCTCGATCGGCCGGAACGTCGCGTCGTAATTGGGAACGATCTGGCCGTCGACTTCGAGCAAAAGCCCGTTCGACCCGTCGACCACGCGGGCCTGAGGATTCTCCATCAGTGTTTGCACCGGGCGAAGCGTAGCGCAGCCGTATCATTGCCGGCCATATGCCTGTTCGAGCGACCAAGCGGGGAGAGCAGCGAACCCCCTTGGAACGGGACTGCGACGTGCTCATCTGCGGCGCGAGCTTTGCCGGCCTGGCGGTCGCGCGAGAGCTCGCCGGCTCGGGCGCGAAGGTGCTCGTGATCGATCGCTATGAGCTCGGAGAGCGCCAAACATCGGCGTGCGCGATGCCAACCAAATGGATGCAGGCGCTCGAGCTGATGGGCTCGTGGCGCCAGCGCTTCGACGAGATCGTCGTGCACACGCCGTTTCGGAGCACACGCTGGCAGCTGCCGTGGTCGTTCTCCACATTCGACTACCGCGAGTTGTGCGCGCTGCTATGGGACCAGGCCGTCTGTCTCGAGCTCGAGCTCGAGACAGCGACCGTTACCGGCCGCGACGGCAACACCGTCCACACCGACCGCGGCGAGCTGCGTGCCCCTCTGATCGTCGATGCGCTCGGCTGGCGTCGGGTGCTCTCGAACGCCACGCCGATCCAGCCGCCGAACGCGCGGCTTTCGCGGGGCCTCGAGGTCCATCCGGAGGGGCGCAGCGAGCAGATGGAGCTGTGGATCGACGCCGGCTACATCCGCGCCGGCTACGGCTGGAGCTTCCCCGCCGGCGACGAGGTCCGTGTCGGCATCGGCTCGTTCTGGCCCTCCCACCACGTCAAGGAGCCCACCGTGCGGCTCGCCGGCGATCTCAACCTGCCAGCCGATGGCTACCAGGGCAACTGGATTCCCCATCAGCTACGCGACGCGATCGAGGACGACGTGTTCTTCGCTGGCGATTCCGCCGGTCATTGCCTGCCGCTGACCGCCGAGGGCATTCGCACGGCGCTCTATTTCGGCTTGGCGTGTGGGCGCGAGCTGCGCGCGGTCCTCGACGGTCGCGGCACGCGCGATCAAGCGCTTGCACGCTACGGCGCGTTCTCGGACTCGCACCGGCGCAAATACACGTGGCTGCTGAACGTGCAGCGGGCTGTAGGGCAGATGACGCCCAGTCGCACTCTCACGACGATCGTCCACGGCCTCGAGAACCGCAGGGTCTCTGCGTGGGCGTTCGACCACTACCTGGCGATCGCGCCGCCGCCGAGCTCCGTCAGCGCCAGCGCCAGCCGGCGGATGCCCTCCTCGATGGCCGGCTCAGCCAGATTGGCGTAGCCGAGCACAAGGCCGCGGTGCCTTTGCCGCGGCTCCATGTAGGAGTAGCCCAGCGGATACACCCCCACGGAGTGGCGCGCGGCGGCCTGCACGATCGCCATCCCGTCGACCTCATCTCCCAGCAGCACCGTCGCGTGCAGCCCAGCCGCGAGGCCCTCGACCCGAGCGCCGGGAAGATGGCGCGCGACGGCCTCCACGAGCGCGTCACGGCGGGAGCGGTAGCGCCTGCGTGCCTGGCGTAGGTGGCGGTCATACGCGCCCGATTCGATCAGCTGCGCGAGCGCCAGCTGGTCGATCGTCGGTAGCCCGTGGTCGCACAGCAGTTTGTGCCCCACCACCGTGTCGCGAAGGCGCGCGGGAAGCACCATCCAGCCGATGCGCAGCGCCGGGCCGAGTGTCTTTGACACGGTGCCCATGTAGACCACCCGGTCCGGGGCGAGACCCTGCAGCGCACCGAGCGGGGCACGGTCATAGCGGTACTCGGCGTCGTAGTCATCCTCGACGATCAGCCGCTCGCCGTCGGCCGCCCAGGCCAGCAGCGCGGCGCGACGCGGAGACGCGAGCGCAACGCCGGTGGGCGACTGGTGCGCCGGCGTGACCAGCACGGCGGCAATCGGACCATGACGGTCGGCCGACGCCCCGAGATCCCGCACGCGGGCTCCGTGCTCGTCCACGGCGAGCGGCACGAGCGTCGCGCCGTGACTTGCGAGGATCATCCTGTGCGGCGGTAGCCATGGGTCCTCGACCGCCATGCGCGAGCCGGCCAGCGTGCGCGCCAGCAGGAAGAACCCCTGTGCCGCTCCGGCGCAGATCACGATCGACTCCGGGTCGGCCACCACCCCACGGACGCGGCGCAGATGGTCGGCCAGAGCGCGGCGTAGCTCGACGGCACCGCGCGGGTGCGGGTAGCCAAACGCGCGGTCCGGCGCGGACCTGAGCGTGGCGCGGAGGGCGCGCAGCCATGCCTGGCGCGGGAACGTGGCGAGGTCTGGGTTGCCGGGAAAGAAGTCGAAGCTGAGCGCGCGGCTCGGCGGCTCGGCGGTGGGAGCGGATGCGACCGCGGCGCCATCCGCCACGAACGTGCCGGCCCCGCGGCGGGCGATCAGATACCCCTCGGCCAGTAGCTGCGCGTAGGCGTCAACCACCAGCCGCCGCGACACGCCCAGATCGCCTGCCAGCGTGCGTGTCGCCGGCACGCGCGAGTGTGCCGGCAGCCGCCCCGTGCGCACCGCCTCGCGCAGCCCGTCCTCCAGCTGCGAGCGCAGCGACGCAGCGGCCGCGCGATCCAGCTCGATCAACATCTCGGGCCCTGAATTGGACTCCGTTTTCATACCCAAAGTGGTCCTTTGCCGGGTGCCACTAGCAGCGTATCGTTCCAACTCACAGAAACCAAAGGAGCGCCACTATGAGTCGAATCGATGGCATCCCCGCGAATCGCGCAAATCCAGTCGTGCGCATCGTCTACGCCGTGGTCAGGCGAGCCGTAGCCAAGCTGACGGGCCAGCCGAAGCTGACGCCGGACATAGCGGTGCGAGCGCACCGAACCTCGCTGTTGCTCGGCTACTGCGCATTCGAGCAAGCTGTGGCTACCAAGCCCCGTGTGGACCGGCAGCTGCGAGCGCTGGTGCAGATGAAGGCCGCCGTGATGCTCGGATGTGAGATGTGCCAGGACATCAGCTCCCAGCAGTCACTGGCCGCCGGGGTCAGCGAGGCACAGCTGCGAGACCTGTATCGCTACCGCGACAGCGAGCACTTCGGGGAGACCCAGAGGCTCGTCCTGGACCTCGCCGTCGGCATGACCTCCACCCCGGTCAACGTCAGCGACGATCTCTTCCGGGCGTTGCGCGAGCGCTTTGACGAGCCGCAGCTGGTGGAGCTCGTAAACCTGATCTCCCTGGAGAATTTGCGCTCGCGCTTCAACGTCACCTTCCGCCTGCGTTCCCAGGGCTTCAACGAGGGCAGCGTCTGCGCCCGCATGGAGACCGCGCCACCCACGCACCTGAGCGTGGTCGAGCCGGTGGCAGCGGGAGGCCAGCGATGAGCTCCCGAGCTGACGAGAGCCGGGTCGTGGTCGTCGGGGGCGGCATCGCCGGCCTGCTGTGCGCCACCACCCTCGCCAAGTCCGGCCGCGCGGTGCTGCTGCTGGATGCAGGCGCCCGCCTGGGCGGGCGTGCGGACACCACCGAGCACGATGGCTACCTGCTCAACGAGGGCGCGCACGCGCTGTACGCATCGAGCGCACGCCTGCTGGCATCCGCGGGGGTGAAGGCGCCCGGCAAGCGACCGAAGCTCACCAAGGCACGCGTGCTGCGAGGTGGAGAGCTGCTGCCCGCGCCGTTCACCCCGGGGAGGCTCACCGCCAAAGGCCCACTGTCTGTCCGCGAGCGAGCGCAGTACGCCAAAGCGCTCGCGGCCGCCGCCACCGCCAGGCCCAACAGGCTGGCGACCCGCTCCAGCCAGTCCTGGATCGACGAGCACAGCTCCACACCGCTTGTATCGGATCTGCTCAGCGGCCTGGTGCGGCTGTCCGGCTACTGTGGCCAGCTCGCCGACGCGCCCGCGGAGACGGGAGTCGCCCTGCTCGGCGAGGCATCACGCCAGCCGGTCCGCTACGTCGACGGGGGCTGGCAGACGATCGTCTCCGAGCTCGCCGACAGCGCGCTCGCGCACGGTGCGCAGCTGCGCACCGGGGCGAAGGTCGAGGCGCTGCTCGCGGAGGACCGCGTTGCGGGCGTGCGCCTGGCAGATGGCGAGCAGATATGCGCGCGCAGCGTCGTCCTCGCCGGGCTCTCCCCAACCCGCACCGGCCGGCTCCTCGGCGCCGCCGGTGGACAGTTGCCACATACCCTCGCCGAGCCCCGTCCTGTGCGCGCGGCATGCCTGGACGTGGCGCTCGCCGAGCTACCGCGGCCGAACTGCCCGTTCGTGCTGGGACTCGACGAGCCGCTCTACCTATCCGTTCACTCGCTGACCTCCAAGCTCACACCCGGTAGCGGCGCCGTCGTTCAACTGCTGCGCTACGACGACGGCGCTGAGATCACAGCGGAGGCGGCACAGGCGCGGCTGGAGGGGCTATTGGACCAGGCCCAGCCGGGCTGGCGCGAGCGCGTCGTGCATCGACGGTTCGCGCCGAGGATGATCGTCGCCTGCCACCTGCCGAGGGCCGCCGAGGGCCTGGCAAGCCGTCCCACCGTTGACGCCACCGACTTGCACGGCGCGTTCATCGCCGGGGATTGGGTGGGGCCGCGCGGCTGGCTGGCCGGCGCGTCGCTACACAGCGGCCTGGCAGCCGCGCAGGCGGTCCTACACGAGGCCGCGCCTCACTTCGCATCCAGCCAGGTGCGGCCCACGCCGATGTCGACACCCAGCGGCGGCTCGCGCTGATCCCACACCCCGACCATCTCCCGCTCGATCAGCTCGCGTGCGTCATCGGCCTCGCCGGGAGGGCCTTCGAACAGCAGCTCGTCGTGAATCGTCAATAGCAAGCGCGTTTTCAGCTTCGACGCAGCGAGAGCGTTGTGGGCGCGGACCATTGCCAGCTTGATGATGTCCGCTGCCGTTCCCTGGATCACCGTGTTGACCGCCAGGCGCTCGCCCAGCGTGCGCACCTGGTAGTTGCGGGCACGCAGCTCGGGGATCTGGCGCCGGCGCCCCCACAGCGTCGTCACATAGCCATCCTCCTTGGCCTTCTCGATCGTCTCCGCCATGAACTCCGCCACCCGCGGGAAGCGCTCGAGGTAGGCGTCGATGAACTCCTTGGCCTCAGCCCTGGGGATGTTCAGCCGGTCGGCCAGGCCGAAGTCGGAGAGCCCGTAGACGATCCCGTAGTTGATCATCTTCGCCTTCGAGCGCATCCCCGGGTCGATCTCCCCCGGCTGCACGCCGAACACCCGCGAGGCCGTGGCTGTGTGCACGTCCTCGCCGCGCTCGAAGATCTCCATCAACACCTGCTCACCGGCGGCGTTGGCCAAGACCCGCAGCTCGATCTGCGAGTAGTCGGCGGAGATCAGCACGTTGCCCTCCTCCGCCTCGAAGCAGCCCCTGATCTCACGCCCCAGCGGCGTACGGATGGGGACGTTCTGCATGTTCGGGTTGGTGCTCGACAGGCGCCCGGTCTGTGCGACCGCCTGCAGGAACGTAGTGTGTATCCGCGAGCGCTCATCGACCAGCTCCGGCAGCACGTCGAGGTAGGTCTTGATCAGCGTGGAGAGCTCGCGCCAGCGCTCGATCTTGGGGATGATCTCGTGCTCTGAGCGGATCGCCTGCAGCACGCGAGCGTCGGTGGAGAAACCGGTCTTCCCGCGGCGCTTGCGCGAGAGGCCGAGCTTCTCGAACAGGATCTCCCCCAGCTGCTGGGGCGAGGAGATCAGGAACTCCTCTTCGGCAAGCAGGAAGATGTCCTCTTCCAGGCCCGCGATCTCCGCGCGGACCCGCCCGGTGATCTCCGCCAGGCGCTCGAGGTTGAGCCTCACGCCCAACACCTCCATCTCGCGCAACACCACCACGAGCGGCAACTCGATCTCGCGCATCAGCGCGTCGAGCCCACGCTCGGCGATCTGCTCGCGCTGCCAGTCGGCCAGGGCGCCGAGCATCACCGCGTCAGCCGCCGCGGGCGTCTCGATATCGCTCGCGAGCCCCCGCTCCTCGCACAGCTCCGCGAACGGATAGCCACGGCGCGCCGGCTCCAACAGGTAGGCGCCCAGCAGCGTGTCGTGAGCCAACCCCGCTGGCACCTGGCCGAGTGCTTTGGCGTCATGGACCACGACCGGGCGCTCCGCGCAAGCGAGCGCGACCGCCGCCGGATCGCTGCAGTCCCCGGCGATGATCTCGCGGTCTGCGGCGACAGCAAAGCGCCACGGGGCGCCCTCGGCGAACAGCGCGCCCTCAGGTGCCTCGTTGGCCTGCACGACCACGCACAGCTCGCTCTCGGGGCCGGCAAAGCGCGCGATGTCCTCGGGTGAGCCGGCGCGCACGCGCGCGGTCAGCGTGACCTGTGCGGCCGCTGCCGGCGCGGCGACGTCGGGAGCGCCGAGCGCTTCCTCCAAACGTCGCAGCGGATCGCGCAGCTCGTACTCGCGAAAGACCTCACGCACACGCGAGCGGTCGGGCTCGCGTACCGCCTCGGCGGCGATGTCGAAGTCGACCGCCACGTCGCGCTGCACGGTCGCCAGGCGCTTGGACACGCGCGCGTCCTCGGCGTGCTCGAGCAGGTTCTGTTTGCGCTTGGCCCCTTTCACATCGTCGATGTGTGCGAGCACCTCCTCGAGCGTGCCGAAGCTCTGAAGTAGCTCGCTGGCGGTCTTATCGCCGATGCCGGGAACACCGGGAATGTTGTCGGAGGTGTCGCCCTTCAGCCCATAGAAGTCGGGGATCAGCTCCGGTGCAATGCCATAGCGGTCGATCACCGCCCGGCGGTCGTAGATCTTCGTTTCGGTAATCCCACGTGCGGTCGCCATCACCTGCACCAGCCCCCGCTCGTCGATCAGCTGGAAGACGTCGCGATCGCCGGTGACGATCGTCACCGGCACGGGCGGGTCTGCCCGCAGCGCACGCTCGGTCAGCGAGGCGATCACATCGTCGGCCTCGTAGCCCTCGACACGCACGTTGCTATAGCCAAATGCCTCCACCAGCGGTTCCATCGCCGGCCACTGCTGCTTGAGCAGATCCGGGCGTGAGCGCCGCTGCGCCTTGTACTCGGGGAACATCTCGGTGCGACCCGAGGTGCCGGCGTCCCACGCGACGACAGTTGGACACACCCCGTACTCGGTGACGATCTTCACGAGCATCGAGGCGAAGCCGAAGATCGCGTTGGTTGGCACCCCCGTCGAGGTCGCGATCGACTCGGGCAGCGCGAAGAAGGCACGGTAGACGAGGCTCGGTCCGTCGATTAGGAACAGCCGCCGTGCTGTGGTCGGCGCGGGCGACTGACGCGCACCGCTGTCGGTGCTGGCATTGGCGACGGTTGTGGTGTCGGCGGGCACGCCTGAGCACTCTACGAGCCACAGCACACGATCGGCGCCCCGAGCGCCCTCGCGGCAGGGGCAAGTGCTTGATGACGCATACCTCCTAACATCCCGTCCCGCCAACAACGGAGGAGCCCACCAGTGAGCGCGACCCCAAGCGCCCAATACCGTCTCACGATCCGCGTCAGGCTCGATGACTCCCAGGGTCTCCTGGGGCGGGTCACGAGCACCATCGGCGAGGCCGGAGGGATCGTCGGCGCGATGGACCTCGTCGAGGTCGACGGCAGCCACAGCCTGCGCGACGTGGTCGTGGACGCATCCGGGCGCGACCATTGGACACGCATTCTCGAGGCGATCAATGCGATCGACGGCGCTGAGGTGATCGACACAACCGATCGCACCTTCCAGCTGCACGTCGGCGGCAAGATCGAGCAGGCCAACAAGCACCCGCTGAAGACCCGCGACGACCTCTCGATGGTGTACACCCCCGGCGTGGCGCGCGTCTGTCGCGCGATCGCCGATGACCCGGATAAGGCCTTCCAGTACACGATCAAGCGCAATACCGTCGCTGTTGTCTCCGACGGCACGGCGGTACTCGGCCTCGGCGACATCGGGCCGCGCGCGGCGATGCCCGTGATGGAGGGCAAGTGCTGCCTGTTCAAGGAGTTCGCCGGCGTTGACGCGTTTCCGATCTGCCTGGACAGCACCGACACCGATGAGATCGTGCGCACCGTCGAGCTGATGGCCCCCGGACTGGGCGGCATCAACCTCGAGGACATCTCCGCGCCGCGCTGCTTTGAGATCGAGGACCAGCTCAAGCAGCGACTCGACATACCCGTCTTTCACGACGATCAGCACGGCACCGCGGTGGTCGTGCTGGCGGCGCTATTGAACGCCGTCAAGCTGACCGGGCGGCGCCTGGAGGATCTGAGCGTGCTGATCATCGGGCTCGGCGCCGCCGGGATCGCGGTCGCGAAGATCCTGATCGCCGCCGGAGTGACCCAGATCATCGGGGCTGACTCCCGCGGCGTGGTTCACAAGCAGCGCGAGGACTACCTGAACGGGTCGATGAACAAGATCAAGCGCTGGTTCGCCGAGGTCTCTAACCCGGACTGCCGTGCCGGCGCGCCGGCGGATGTGATCGACGGCACCGACCTGTTGATCGGCGTCTCCGGCGCACGGGCGCTGCCCGCGGAGGCGCTCGCGCGGATGAACAAGGACGCGATGGTGTTCGCGATGGCCAACCCCAACCCCGAGGTCAACCCCGAGGAGGCGGCGCCTTACGTGCGGATCATGGCCACCGGGCGCTCGGACTACCCCAACCAGATCAACAACGTGCTCTGCTTCCCAGGCATCTTCCGCGGCGCCATGGACGTGCGCGCGCCGGCGATCACCGAGGAGATGAAGATGGCCGCCGCCGACGCGATCGCCGCGATCGTCGAGGAGAGCGAGCTGCGCGAGGACTACATAATCCCGTCGGTGTTCAACCGTGATGTGGCCCCCGCGGTCGCCGCGGCGGTCGCCGAGCAGGCTCGCGCGGCGGGCACCGCCAAGGCCGGCCAGCAGGTTGGCTTCGCCCAGGGCGACACGCTCGGCGCGACGCCAGGCACACAGGTGGTCGACGGACGCTTGTGAGAGGCTGAGGGTATGTGCGCCATGCGCGTGACCATCACCGGCGCCACAGGCCTGATCGGCGCCTCGCTGGTGGCCTCGCTGCACGAGCGCGAAGCGCAGGTGACCGTCCTCACACGCGACCCCGCCCGCGCACGCGCCCGGCTGGGCGACGTCGAGGCGGTGGCTTGGGATCCGCTGAGCGAAGCGGCACCGACACAGGCACTGACGGGACGCGACGCGGTCCTGCACCTCGCGGGCGAGCCGGTCGCTCAGCGTTGGAGCACGAAGGTCAAGCGCGCGATCCGCGAGAGCCGCACGGTCGGGACAGGCAACCTCGTCGAGGGTCTGGCGCACGTGCTCGCAGCTGAGGACGCCGGAGCCCCACACACGCTGATCAGCTCCTCCGCGATCGGCTACTACGGGGCCCACGGCGAAGAGCCGCTCGACGAGGACGCCCCGCCCGGGGAGGACTTTCTCGCGCAGGTGTGTGTCGAGTGGGAGGCCGCCGCGGCGGCCGCACACGAGCGACTGGGACTGCGAGCGGTGCAGGTCCGCACGGGCGTGGTACTTGACCGCGCCGGTGGAGCGCTCGCAAAGATGCTGCCAGCGTTCCGGCTGGGCGTCGGCGGCCCGGTGGCGGGGGGTCATCAGTACATGTCATGGATCCACGCCGATGACGTCGTTGGGATGATGCTCGCCGCATTGGACGACGAGCGCTGGAGCGGTCCGATCAACGCCACGGCGCCCGAGCCCGTCACCAACCGCGAGTTCTCCAAGGCGCTCGGCAGCGTGCTCGGACGCCCGTCACTGGTGCCCGTGCCCGGCTTCGCGCTGCGCACGCTGTATGGCGATATGGCCGAGATCGTCACCACCGGCGCGCGTGTGATGCCGGCCAAGCCGCTTGTGCTCGGCTACGAGTTCACCCACCCACAGCTGCACGAGGCGCTGCGCTCGGCGATCGCCTCAGACTGACGCGCCAACGCGCTCCGGACGCGACGCGGGGCGGTTCTGTGTCTCGATGATCACCCGGCAGGGTCGCTTGCTGAGCAGGTAGGCAGCGGTCGGGCCGATGCGCTGCTCACCGGCAGGAGCATGGATCGCCGACCAGTAGATGACATCCGAGTGCACGCGTTCGGCTTCCTCCACGAGCGCCGAGCCAGGGTTACGCGTGCGGATCAGACCGGTGTGGATCTTGATGCCCGCGCGCCGGGCCTGGATGCGCGCGCTCTCGAGCACCGAGCGCCCGTGCGCCTCCTCCTCCTCCAGACCCGACTCGAGCGAGAGCTGGCTGGGCACGGGCAGCACGTAGATCGCATACACCACGCCTTCGGAGCCGATCAGCTTGGCTGCACTGATCAAGGCGGAGGCGCTGACGTCGTCGCCGAAGATCGGCACGAGCGCCGTCTTGTACTCGAGCTCCTCGAAGTCCGGCGGACGCTCGGCGCGCTCGATCTTGTAGCTCTTGCGCGGATTGAGGCCCTGGCGCTTGCGGTAGTAGAAGTAGCCACCCATGCCGATCACCATCCACGGGATGCCGACGATCTTCGCCTCGGTGTGCAGAATGGTCACCGCGATCCAGGCGGCGAACGTGCCGATACCGCCGATCACCGCCGCCATCGGGATCACCGAGCCTTTGATGCGCACACCCCCGGGGTGCTGTAGGGGCGATCTCGATCGGGATCGCTGACACGCAGCCTCACGATCGCCGCGTGCGCGGTCGTGAACGACAGCATCGCGCCGAACGAGTAGAGGTTGCCGAGCACTTCGGTGTTGCCGTAGATGATCAGCGTGCTCGCGAGCATCGAGAAGAAGATCAGCGTGAACCACGGGGTGCGGTACTTGGAGTGCAGCTGGGAGAACAGCTGCGGCAGCTGGCGATGCTCGGACAGCGACCACGACAGGCGCGAGATCCCGATCATGCCCGCGTTGGTGGCGATGAACAGGATCGTCGCGGCGAGCAGCCCGAGGTAGTAACGGGCGAGCGTCAGAACGGTGCCGTGCAGCCCGAGATGTTCGACGACGCCGAGCATCGGGTCGTTTTCGAAGAAGCCGCCAAGCGAGGTCGCATATCCGGGCGTTTTGAAGGACTGTTTGAGCTCGGCGCTATAGCCGACGCCGTGGTGCAGGATCGGCAGCGCCGAGAGCGCGACGACCGAGATGCCCGCGTACACGCCGAGTACCGCGAGCACAACGAGGTTGACGGCCTTCGGCACCTGCTTGCCGGGGTCCTTGGACTCCTCGGCCATGTTCGCGACCGTCTCGATACCCGTATAGGCGAGCATCGCAAGCGACAACGCGAAGATCAGTTCCTTCCAGCTCGGCACCGAGCCCAGATGCACCTGGCTGATCAGCAGGTGGGGATTCAGGACCAGCACGAAGCCCAGACAGGCGAGCATGATCTGCGTGGAGAGGTCCAGCAGCGCGAGGACGATGTTGAGCTTCGCCGACTCGCCGAGCCCTCGGATGTTCAGCCAAGCGAGCAGCGCGACGACGATCAGACCGCCGAAGATGTCGTCCGGGTTGTGCTTGAGCGCGCCGAGCCCCGGGAACGCGCTCAGGTAGTGCGGCACGAAGAACGCCGAGATGGCGATCGTGAGGATGTAGTCGAGGCTCAGCGCCCAGCCGGCGAAGAAAGAGACGACATCGTCGAAGGCATGGCGCGCGAACGACGAGGAGCCGCCCGCTTCGGGGAACATCGAGGCGCCCTCGGCATAGGTTTTTGCCGTCAGTGCGAACAGGCCGCCCGCGAACACGAACACGAGCGGGGTGAGGCCCAGTGCGTGCGCTGCGACGAGCCCGAGCGCGTAGTAGATCGAGGAGCCCACGTTGCCGTAGGCCGTCGCGAACATCCCCGAGACGCCAACCGACTTGCGCAGTCCATGCTCTGAAAGGCGTGCCATCGGCCAGGCAGGCTATCGATGTCTACCCCGGTGCAAAATCCCGTGCATGGGGAGCGCGAAAAGAGGAACCGGCCGTATGATCCCGACGAGCCGGGTACGCACCGCCCGGCAGAAGGGATCTAGAACAAGCAATGGAAACTGCGCGACGCGAAAACTACGACTCCGGCGAGGACTTTGTCCTGGAATACGGCGAGCTTCGGTTCACGTTCAACGAGGCGGATTTCTCCGAGCGCTGCGAGCAGGCGGCGCTGAAGCTGGGGTTCGTCGGTGGGCGCCTGGGCGAGGAGGAGCTGGAAGACCTCGTCAACCTCGCTGTCAACGGCGAGATCATCGATCCCGCGTCGGGCCTCGGCGAACACGTCAACGACTGCTGGCCAGACCTCGTCGGGCCAGCAGAGCGCTCACTGGTGCACTGGCTGCGCCGGCTGGTCTTCCGCGGCGCATGGCTCGACCAGCGCGTCAAGGAGGGCGAGCTGAACGTGATCTTCAGCGAGCAGACCGGCGGCTTCGCCTACATACAGCCAACGGACCCGGCGTCCCCGGGCAGCGGCGGCGAGCCGATCGAGCTCGCGCCGGAGCCTTCGTGGGGCCGCGTAGCGTACCGTCGCTAGACGGCTGCCTCGAGCGCTGACGCGCGAGCCTTGGTGATTGCCTCGGCTCCATCCTCGCCGACGAGCAGCTCTGGCTTCAGCGTGCCACTGTTGATCAGGTCGAGGGCCGGCTGGCGCCCGGTGGAGGTGAGCGCCGCGTCGAGGGCGATTACGGTCGTCTCCCCTCCCAATGGCTCAGAGGCCGTTGCGATCACGGTCAGCGAGCCGCTCTCGCGGAGGTTGCGGGCAGCCGCCAGCGCCTTGCGCGCCGCGGCGGGGCTCAGCCCGTCGAGGTTGTCGATCGCCACGAGCGCGTTCCCCCCACGTGCAGCCACGCGCTTGGCTGCGTCGAGCGCGCGCTCGACCGCCTGCTCCTGCGAGTCGGCTGAGGCAGCGAACGTCAACGCGGCGACAGGCGCAACCGGACCCTCGCGCCACTGCGCGATCTCCTCGGGCCGGGCGCCGGTGAGCACGAGCGTGACATCGAGATCATCGCGCCCATGCAGAGCCTCCAGCAGTCGACGCAGCGTCTCGGTCTTACCTGCGTTACGGGCGCCCACGATGATCGCCCGCGAGCCGTGACCGATTGGCGTCAGCCACTCGATCGCCTCCAGTGTCGTGTCATCGGAGCCAAGCGCCAAGCGCTCCTGGGGCCAGTCCACAGGCAGCTCGTCGTAGCGCGCACCGTCGGAGACGGCATCGGCGGACTCGCCGTTGATCGTGTCTATGCGCACCAACGACGGGTAGCGCTCCGAGCGACGCGGAGTGCGAACCGGCCCGGTCACGCGATCACCGGATACGAGCTCGCAACGACGCACCTGAGCAGCCGAGATGTAGACGTCCTCGTCAGACGGCTCGGGCGGGTCGACACGTAGGAATGCAGAGCCGTTGCCCAGCACCTCGACAATGCCCGCGGCGATTCGCGCGGGTGTCTCCCCCGCCTCCTCGGAACCCCCTGCGCGAGCGTCAGCTGGCGTCGATGCACTTGTTGCTGCACTCGAACCGGTGCGTGCCCCTCTGCGGCGACTGCGGCGGGCCTTGCCAGCGCCATCCTCAGCGCTCTCATCGCCATCAGCATCGACGTCGTCGGACGTGCTCTCCTCCTCAGCGTCGTCCCTGGTGCGGCGTGCGCGGGGTGAGCGACGTCTACGCGGGCGCTCGCTGTCCCCCCGGTCGCGCTCCTGATCAGACCCTTGCGAGCCGCTGTCGCTCGCTTTGCCCGTCTCGCCGAGAATCGCGTCGACGAGATCGGCCTTGCGAAGTCGCCGGAAGCCGTCAAGGCCTACCTCGTTGGCGATTGCGTGCAAGTCGGCCAGCGGACTGGCCTCCAGCTCGGAGCGCTCGAGTACTGCCATCAGATGTTCCTTCTTTCGTAGTGGATGGGCGGTTGGCGTCCCGCCGCGTTGAGCAGCGGCGGGCACCCGTGTTGACCCCAGACTAGCGACTCGTGCGGTCTGCTCGATCTGCAAACACCCTAAGGGACGAGCTCTTTCCCGCCAGGACGCTCGTAGCGGATTTCCTCGGTCAGCGCGAGATCCCTGCCCACATCGCCCTCACGCGCAAGCGCGGCGCGCACCATGAGGAAGTCGGCGGCGGCGGCTACGTCGTGCACCCTGAAGATGTGCGCGCCATGTTCCACGCCGTGGGCGAGCGCGGCAAGGGTGCCTGCCAAACGCGCACGCGGCGCGCGTCCCGTGAGCGCACCGATGAAGTCCTTGCGCGAGATCGCCATCAGCAGCGGCAGTCCCAGCTCGTGCAGGCGTCCCACCTCCGCGAGCAGCCGGATCGTCTGTGCGGGGGTCTTGGCGAAGTCCGGTCCGGGGTCCGCAATCAGCTGCTCGCGCCCCACCCCGTGCGCGAGCGCAAGCGACGTTCGCTCGCGTAGGAAGTCCATCACCTCGCGGGTCACGTCGTCGTAGAGATCGGCATCCTGTAGGCGTTCGCGTGGGGCAGCGAGCGTATGCATCAGCACGAGCGCCGCGCCGGTCTCGGCACAGACGTCCGCCAGCTCCGGGTCGCGCAGACCGCTGACGTCGTTGACGATGCTCGCACCCGCAGCGATCGCCGCACGGGCAACCGCAGGCTTGTAGGTGTCGACCGACACGAGCGCCCCCAGCTCGTCCACCAGACGCTCCACCAGCGGCACCACCCGCTCCAACTCCTCCTGCAGCTCGACCGGCGGGCGCCCGGTGGAGGCGGACTCCCCTCCGACGTCGAGGATGTCGGCGCCCGCGTCGAGCAGCTCACGCCCCAGCTGTACGCGCGCATCGAGGCCGGCGTGTAGCCCAGCGTCGCTGAACGAGTCGGGCGAGGCGTTGACGATCCCCATCAGCCACGGTCGCCCACCGAGCTCCAGCGTGTGCTCGCGGGCACGCAGATGGTGCAAAGGGGCACTCACGGCATCGGCGCCGGTGGCGTCTCGAGCGTCTCGGGGCGCTCAGGCCCATACGTGTCTGCGACGATCCCCTCCGCGCGCGCCTCATCGGCAAAGCGCGCGAGCTCGAGCGCCACCCGCTCACTGCTCCAGTTGAGCTCTCGTGCCATCACCTCGGCCACGCGCCGCACCGGGGCGAGGACCTCACCCTCGGTGAGCGCTTGTCCGGACTGAGCTGCGCCGGACTCGTCACTGACCAGCTGACGCGCTGCCAACAAGCCTAGGCGTGTGCGCCTCAGCAGCACGTCGCCAAGGCTGCGTGCCTGCTCGCGACGAACGGCCAGGGCCACCTCTGCGAGCAGGTCGGGGAGCCCCTCGACGATCGGCTGGGCGAGCTCGGGGTGGGCGGGACTTCCGTCCCCTGCCAGCGCCAGCACATCGCGTGCGGCGTGACCGTAGCGCGATGCGAGCGCCTGGTAGGACTCGCTTGGGACCCCCTCCACACGTGGTAGCTCCTCGACGGCAATTGCCTGACCCAGCGGGATTTCCTGCGTGCGGCAAGGGGCATCGCGGGCATCGCGCTCGACGAGGCGATCGACGGTCATCTTCGCCATCCGACGCCACGTTGTGAGCTTGCCGCCGGTGATGGTGAGCATCCCGGATGAGGTCTCATAAAGCTCGGCCTTGCGCGAGATGTCCACCGACTTCTTGGGGTCGCCGGTGGAGATCAGCGGCCGCACGCCGGCGAACGCGCCGGTGAGCTGGCCAGGAGCCAACTCAGTGCCGAAGAAGGTATTGACGGCCTCGAGCAGATAGTCGACGTCGTCGGGTGACGGCTTGATGTGCTCGAGCGGGCCCTCGTAGTCGTTGTCGGTGGTGCCCACGAGCGTATGCCCGAGCCAGGGCAGCGCAAAGATGCTGCGTCCGCCACCGGCGGGCACGATCGCACCGCCGACGAGCGGCAGATCCTCGTGCTTGATCGTGATGTGCGTACCGCGGCTGGGCCTGATGCGCGGCAGGTCGGCCTCCTCGTGGAGCTCTTGCGGACTGAGCGCATCGGCCCACACGCCGGTCGCGTTGACGACGTTTGCGCCACGTACCTGAAAGCGCTCGCCGCTCTCGCTATCGAGCACCTGTACCCCGAGCGCGCGCCCGTGACGCTCGAGCAGGCCCGTGACATCGAGGCGGTTGGCGCACACCGCGCCAAAGCGCTCCGCCTCGCCGAGCACCGTCAGCACGAGGCGCACGTCATCGGTCTGGCAGTCGTAGAACAGGTAGCCGCTCGTCGGCTCGCGCGCCGCCAGCGCAGGCAACAGCTCAACCACTTCCTCCCCTGAGATCATGCGGTGGCGCTCGGGGCTCCACGACTCGCTGCGCCGTTTGCGGTCGCGGTCGCGGGACATCACGTCGTAGAGGTTCAGCCCGACACCCACCAGGCGGTCGGGGTGTGCGCCCTCGAACGCCGGCACGACCAGCGGCAGCGGCTTGACGAGGTGCGGCGCGAGCGCGACCATCAGCTGGCGCTCCAGCAGGGCCTCACGCACCAGCCCGAGGTCGAAGTTCTGCAGATATCTGAGCCCACCGTGGACGAGCTTGCTCGAACGGCTGGAGGTCCCGGAGGCGTAGTCGGCACGCTCGATCAGCGCCACGCTGTAGCCGCGCGTGGCGGCGTCCAGGGCGACGCCCGCGCCGGTGATGCCACCGCCCACGACGACCACATCGAACTCGTCGTGGGCGAGTGCCGCAATTGCCTGGCTGCGCTCGATCACGAGCCTGAGTCTCGCAGCTATATGTGGGCGAGCTCGGCGGTTATCTCGCTGACCGCCGCCTTGGCGTCACCGAACAGCATCGTGGTCTCGGGCTCGTAGTAGAGCTCGTTTTCGATGCCGGCGAAGCCGGGGTTCATCGAGCGCTTGATGACGATCACCGAGTGGCTGTTGGAGACTTCGAGGATCGGCATGCCGTAGATCGGCGAGGACGGCGTGTTCTTGGCGGCCGGGTTCGTCACGTCGTTGGCGCCGATCACGAGCGAGACGTCCGTGCGGCCGAACTCCTGGTTGGCCTCCTCCATCTCCTCGAGCTGGTCATAGGGGACGTCCGCCTCGGCCAGCAGCACGTTCATGTGGCCGGGCATGCGGCCTGCCACCGGGTGGATCGCGAAGCCGACCTCCACCCCACGCTTCTCGAGCTCCTTGGTGAGCTCGCGCACCGCGTGCTGGGCCTGCGCCACGGCCATCCCATAGCCGGGCACGATCATCACGCGGTTGGCGTAGGCGAGCTGGATCGCGGCGTCGGCGGCGCTCGTGGAGCGCACCGTGCCCGCGTGCTCGCCGGCGCCGCTTGCGCCCTCGACCGCCCCTCCCCCGCCGAACCCGCCGGCGACGATCGCGGGGATCGAGCGGTTCATCGCGGTGGCCATCAGGTTCGTGAGGATCGTTCCGGAGGCGCCGACGATCATGCCGGCGACGATCAGCGCGGGGTTGTTCAGCGCGATCCCGGTGGCCGCGGCGGACAGGCCGGTGAAGGCGTTGAGCATCGAGATCACGACGGGCATATCGGCGCCGCCAATCGGGAACACGACGGCGTTGCCGAGCAGCGCCGCGCAGACGAGCATGCCGATGAAGATCAATTCCGAGTGTGAGCCGGAGGCGATGTCCACGGCGGCAGCCACGGCGAGGATCAAAAGCAGCAGGTTGACGATCTGCTGCGCCGAGCCGAGGCTGATCGGGCGCCCGGGGATGATTTCCTGGAGCTTTCCGAAGGCGATGTTCGAGCCCCAGAAGGACACCGAGCCGACGATCGCAGCGAACAGCGAGAAGATCGCGATGTAGGTGGCGGTGCCCTGGTAGCCGTGGCTGAGGCGGAACTCAGACCAGGAGATCAGGAACACGGCGCCGCCGCCGACGCCGTTGAACAGCGCGACCATCTGCGGCATCGCCGTCATCTTCACCTGTCGTGCCGCGGGCACGCCGACAGCGGTACCGAGCGCTACGCCGAGCACGATGATGCCCCAGTTGCCCTCGTTGCGGTTCAGCAGCGTGGCGATCACCGCGATCGCCATCCCGACCGCCGCGATGCGGTTGCCGCGCACCGCTGTCGTCGGCCCGGAGAGCCCGCGCAGGCCCTGGATGAAGAGCCCGAAGGCGATGATGTAGAGGACGTCGAGGAAGCTCGAGGACTGTAGGAAGCTCGTGGCGAGCGGCGGCGCGCTCATGGCTTCTTCTCCTCGCCCGCTTTGTCCCCGCTTTTTCTGATGTCCCGCCCACCCCTGGTCTTGAACATCTCGAGCATGCGATCGGTGACAAGGAAGCCACCGACGACGTTGATCGTGCCGAAGGCGATCGCGATCACGAGGATCACCTTGTTGAAGGCTCCGTTGCCTGAGAGGCCCACGATCAAAAGGCCGCCGAGCAGCACGATGCCGTGGATCGCGTTGGTGCCGGACATCAGCGGCGTGTGCAGCGTGTTTGGCACCTTGGAGATGACCACAAAGCCGATGAACCCGGCGAGCACGAGGATCGCGAGGTTGGTCGTGAGCGTGCTCGCGACCAGCATCAGGACGCGCCTCCCGCGCCGGCTCCGGCGCCCTCGGCAGCTTCGACCGCGGCCTTCGCACCCGGATGCACGATCTCGCCGTCGCGCACGATGCACGCGCCTTTGACGATCTCGTCGTCGAAGTTGAGCTGCAGCTTCCCATCCTCATCGACGAACAGCTCGAGCAGCGACTGCACGTTGCGCGCGAACAGCTGCGAGGAGTGCTCGGCCATGCTCGCGGGCAGGTTCAGCGGCGAGACGATCTTCACGTCGTGGCGCACGACTGTCTGCCCGGGCTCGGTCAGCTCGCAGTTGCCACCAGCCTCACCGGCGAGATCGATGATCACCGAGCCAGGCTTCATCCCTTCAACGGCCTCTGCGGTCACGAGCCTCGGCGCTGGGCGTCCCGGCACGAGCGCGGTCGTGATCACAACGTCAAAGCCCTTGATCGCGTCGGTGAGCGCCTGCTGCTGTTGCGCGCGCTCCTCCTCTGTCAGCTCGCGAGCGTAGCCGCCCTCGCCGCTTGCCTCCAAGCCGAGGTCCAGCCACATGGCGCCCAGCGATTCGACCTGCTCGGCGACCTCGGGGCGTACGTCGTAGCCGGTTGTGCGTGCGCCCAGGCGTTTGGCGGTGGCGAGCGCCTGTAGCCCCGCCACACCCACCCCGAGCACGAGCACCTTGGCCGGCGGGATCGTGCCGGCGGCGGTCATCAACATCGGGTAGAAGCGGCCCATTTCCTCGGCCCCAAGCAGCGCCGCGCGGTAGCCGGCGACGTTGCTCTGCGATGACAGCGCGTCCATCGCCTGTGCACGCGAGATCCTGGGGATCGCCTCCATCGCGAACGCGGTCGCGTGGGCGTCCGCAAGGGCACGCGTGGTCTGGGGGCTCGTGAGCGGCGCGAGGAAGCCGATCAGGATCGAGCCGGACCCGAGACCGCGGATCGCCCGGGGGTCGGGCGGCGCGATCGTGACGACCACGTCGCTGTGCCAGACCTCAGCGGCGTCTTGGGTGATCTGGGCGCCAGCCGCTTCGAACGCGCTGTCGGTGAGCATGGCGTCATCGCCCGCGCCGCTCTGCACGACCACGTCGAGGCCCTTGGCCTTGAGCTTGCTGACGACCTCCGGCACGAGCGCGACCCGCCGCTCCCCCACTGCCGTCTCCTTCGGAACACCGATCCTCATATGAGGTGCGAGAACGTATCCGATCGCACGGATAATCGGCAGGCCGGTGTGCGAGACTCGATGAGAAAGCACGCGAGAATCCGGCTGTGACGGTAAATCTGACCCGCATCTACACGAAGCTTGGCGATGGTGGCGAGACCCACCTCGGCGACATGAGCCGTGTCTCCAAGTTGCACCCGCGCGTGGAGGCGTACGGCACCGTTGACGAGCTCAACGCGACGATCGGCGTGGCACTGCTGCAGCCCGATCTGCCCGGGCGGTTCGCTGTGTGGCTGGCCCGCGTGCAGAACGATCTGCTGGATCTGGGAGCCGACCTGTCGGTGCCGGCGAGCGATCAGGACAGCTCGGATTCAGGCGCGCAAGAGCCATCCGGCGCGGATGAGGCTGAGCGCAAGAGGCAGCGCGAGCGCCTGCGCGTGGGAGCCGAGTACACGCAGTGGCTCGAGCAGGCACTCGACGAGGTCAACGCGACGCTCGAGCCGCTGCGCTCGTTCGTGATCCCCGGCGGCACGCCGGCTGGCGCGCACCTGCATGTCTGCCGCACCGTCTGCCGCCGTGCCGAGCGCCGCACGATCGCCGTGGGCGCTGAGGTCAACCCAGAGGTGGTGCGTTACCTGAACAGGCTCTCAGACCTGCTGTTCGTCCTCAGCCGGGCCGCCAACGCCAAGCCCGGCGAGGACGACGGCGAGCGCACCGAGCCACTGTGGGACCCGGGCGCGCACGGCTCCGGCGGCTAGGAGCGCACGCGCGGCGGCCAGCGACGATCGACGGCACGCAGGGCCGCTACCGCGAGCGCTGTCCACAGCGAGGCGAGCAGGTAGCCGCCGAGCACGTCGCTGGGCATGTGCCACGCGAGCATCAGAAGGCAAAACCCGACGGCGAGGGCGAACACGACGCCGATACTCGCGACGAGTGGCCGCAGACGCTGTGGCACCACGAGCACGGCAGACCACACCAGCGCGAGCGCGGCCGTTGCATGGCCGCTCGGCCATGACGCCGCACCGATGTACACGCCGCCGACCGAGAAATGGGGATGGGCGAGCAGTGGCTTCAGGATCTCGGCCGTCAGCGGCGCGAGACCCATGATCACCAGCACCGCGACGGCAACCCACGGACGTTCGCGGGCCAGCGCGATCGCCATCAAAGCGACGCCCCAGAGCACGAACTGCAGCGGGTTGAGCAGATGCAGCAGGAACAATGCCGGCCCTTCCACCTGGGGCCTGTTGAGCAGGGTGAAGTCGTGCAACAACACTGCATCCCGCCACTGCACCGCCGGAACATGCTCGGCGAGAGCCCATACGAGCGCGAGCGCGCATACGCATAGCGCAGCGACACCGAGCGCGCCGGCGGGACCGGAGCGCCCTGACCGTGCCAGCGCCGGCCTGGAGGCAGTCGCCGTGGCTGTGAAGGCGTGTCCCGACATGGTCTTCACAGGGTATGACGTTCGCTAAAGAGGCCCTGAACACCTTTGCGCGCTTGGCGACGGCTTACGCGAGCGCATCTGCGTCCTCGGCCCGCCGGCGGCGTTCAGGGGCGGCTGTCTGGCAGCGCGATCGCAGCGCCAGGTGCAAGCGCCACCGCGAAGCGATGCTCCAGCGTCGCCTCGTCGAACGAGCGCACCGCCAGTTCAACGCCTGCGTTGTCGGTGCCTGTGATCACCCAGGTTGGCGCTTCTTCGCCCTGGCGGGTTGCAGCGATCAGCCCGGCGCCTGCGGTCAGCGTCTGCGCCACGCCACCGTTTTCATTCAGCAGGGCGAGCTCGCGGCCGTTGGCAGAGAAGCGCGCGTAGATGCCGTTTTCGTGTGGGCCGCGCTCGAGGCTCTGGGCCAGCGCGGCTTCAAGGCCCCCAAACGGCGCGACCATCACGCGCAGTGTTTCTGGCGCGCCACCGCTGCCGATGGCGGCGACGGCAGCGGGCACATTCAGGGCGCGCAGGCGGGCGATCACCGTGCGACACGCATAGCCCGTGGCGGACGAGCATTCGATCCGCACCGGCCATCGT
This sequence comes from uncultured Solirubrobacteraceae bacterium, assembly GCA_963752865.1. GTDB lineage: Bacteria > Actinomycetota > Thermoleophilia > Solirubrobacterales > Solirubrobacteraceae > Palsa-744. Next base: position 1,971,104 of record CAVVZU010000002.1, on the reverse strand, counting down.
CTGCCTTCGCTGCCGTTGAGGAACGGCTCGGGGAACGATCCCACCACGGCTGGGACCTTTTCCGCTTGGCTCCAGTTGTGCAGATCCCACCAGACGTGATCGCCGGGGTTCACGCCCGTCACGCTCGCTCCTTTGGGCGCTTCCACGCCGTTGACGTAGTAGAACCAATTCTGCCGGTGACCGGCGCGCAGGCCACTGGAGACGCCATCGATGCCTTCCACTATGTGCCCACTGGAGTCGGTGTCGATCGTGTCGTGGGCGCGCAGCAGGCTCATGACGGTCTCGTGTGCCGAGGCCTTCAGCGGACCGTTGCTGCGCAGCTGGTCGCTACCGAAGCTCCGCGTGACGAGCAGCTGCACGGCGGTCGGTGCGGCGCCGATGCCCAACCCTCCGAGCAAGAGCGTCGCGAGCACCGCGCCCAACACGACCACCACTCCGGCCAGCTTCACGCGGACTCACGACTCTCGACGGCGTCCTTGAGCCGGGCAAGTCGCCCGTCCCATGCCGCCTCGGCCTGGCTCAGCCACGCCGCGGCCGGCACAAGCGCGCCTGCCCGCAGGCGATAGCGAACCTCCCGTCCGGCGGCGGGAGCGCGCTCCACGAGCCCAGCGTGGTCGAGCGTTGAGAGATGCTTGGCGACGGCTTGGCGGGTGATCGGGAGCACAGCGCTGAGCGCGGGCACGCTGGTTGTGCCGTCGCGCAGGAGCTCCTCCACCATCAGGCGTCTCGTGGGGTCGGCAAGTGCCGCGAAGACGTTGCCCACGCTGTCGCTCAAGCGAGCACCAGGGTGAAGCTGGCGGCAAGCATCTCGAGCGAGAGCGACGGCGCGCTCTCGGTGACGATCACGCGCGTGGACCGATGCGAATCCGTCCCGGCTACGACCAGGAACTCGACCCGTGTAGCGGGCTCATCTGCCCCCGCCCACCACCACACGAGACGATGGGGAGCATCGAGCACCTCCACGTGGATCTCGCGCTCGGGCTCATCGAGCCAGCGCTCACGACCCTCCTCGGTGACAAGCGCCTCGAAGACCTCCTCGGGTGAGGCATCGACATCGATCTCTCGTCGTACCGCCATGATGACCTCCATTGACAACCAATTGGTTGCTATTGTCCTTGACAACCACCTAGTTGTCGAAAGGATAGCCGAGATGCCCCTGATACCGATGGTCGTCGAGCAGAGCGCACGCGGCGAGCGCTCGTTCGACATCTACTCACGCCTGCTGAACGAGCGCATCGTATTCCTCGGCAGCCCCGTGGATGACCAGATCGCGAACCTCGTGGTCGCGCAGCTGCTGCACCTGGAGAGCGAGGACACCGACAAGGACATCTCCCTCTACATCAACTCTCCCGGCGGGGTGGTGTACTCGGGCCTTGCGATCTACGACACGATGCGGTTCGTCAAGCCCGACGTGCAGACGATCTGCTTTGGCGTGGCGATGAGCATGGGCTCGCTGCTGCTGGCGGGTGGCACACCGGGCAAGCGCATGGCGCTGCCCAACAGCCGCATCCTCATCCACCAGCCCTCCGGCGGCTTCGAGGGGCAGGCAGCCGATATCGAGATCCACGCACGGGAGACGCTGGAGCTGCGCGGGCACCTCGATGAGATCTACGCCCGCCACACCGGCCAGTCGCTCGAGCGTGTCCACGACGACATGGAACGCGATCGCTACTTCACCGCCGAGCAGGCGCTCGAGTACGGCCTGATCGACCGGGTGATCTCCTCGCACGAGCTGACACGGACGGCGACCGGATTCGTGGTACCGGGTAAGACGAGTTAGATCTATGAGGAGTGCGAAGTGTGCGCCGTGCGCTCAGATCCAGCCGAGCAGCGGGCCGAACACGAGCCCGGCGATGAGATCGAGTGTCGCCAAGCCGCCCACAACCTGAACCTGGCGGGCGCGCTTGGGCATGTCATGGACGGTGAAGGAGACGACATAGAATGTGAGGTAGCCGAACACGACGATCACGGGGAAGCTGGCGACGTTCCACCACCAGTAGTACCAGTGAAAAACCCCGTCGGCGTGCAGCAAGAGCTCGACCCCGACGGACACGAGCGAAAGCGCGATCGACATCGCCCAGCGGTTGGGGAGGCCGAGGATGCGCACAGAACGGTCTGCGGGCAGGAGTTTGGCGAAGACGACGCCGTTGATGGCGAAGAACAGAGAGATCTCGACGGTGAGCCCGATCAGGATCACGAAGCTCGAGTGCCCTGTGACCGTCCACAGTGCGGCGTGGCCGTTGAAGTGAAGTACGAGCGCGTTGACGATCTCGTTCGCCCAATCCATCAGCCAGAAGGCGAGGCCCGCGAGCACGACGCTCCAGTTGGCTTTCTCCACCTCGATCGCGTACACGTAGACGACGAGCGCGAGCAGCGTGACCGTCGACCAGTCGAATTGCCCGGGCTCGCGCAGCAGCCGTTGGGCTTCGAGGGTGAACTGCGGGATGCTCCCCATCATTTCGCGCCCCAACGGGGCTGGCTAGGACCCGACGGAGGCGAGATCCGAGTCGAGATCGGCCAGCGCCAGACGGTCCTTCACCCCCAGCACAGGAGCGTCGACGATCAGCCGGCGAGCCTGATCGAGGTCATCCGAGCGCCCGAACGTGAGCGCGGCCTTGACCGCTCCATCTTGCAGGTACCAGGTCGTGAAAGAGCCGGCCTCCATGGAGCCCCTGACGATCTCCTCATTCCACTCATATACGGGACCGACGTACTCGAGTTCTCCCCAGTCGCCCAGCACGGAGTAGAAGTACGGGACCACGTCGTGCGCCACATCGCGCCCGAGCATGTTGAGCGCCGCGGTCTTGCCCTGGTTGAAGGCGACGTCCCAGTGCTCGAGGCGCATCATCGCGCCGCCGTGCACGACGGAGTCGTATTCGCAGATGTCCCCCGCGGCGAACACGCCCGGGGTCGAGCTCTCGAAGACGTGAGGAGCAGCGCACGCCGCCGCGCTCGCCGATCGTTAGGCCCGCCCGCTGCGCCAATGCGACATCGGGAGCGACGCCCGCGCCGATCACCACGGCATCAGCCGCGAGCTCGAGGCCCGCGCGCGTGATCACCTTCGCCACACGACCGGCGCCGTCGAAGCGCTCGAGCTCGTCCTGGCCGTGGATCGTGATGCCGTGGTCCTCGAGCAGCCCCTGGAAGAAGCGCCCAGCGGTCTTGCCGAAGCCCCGTTCGAGCGTGAGCTCCTCCTGCATGACGATCGTGCAGCGCTTGCCAAGCATCGTCAGCGACGCGGCGACCTCACAGCCGATGTAGGAGCCGCCGATCAGCACGATGTCCTCGGCATCCTTCACGCCCTCGCGGATCGCGTCGGCGTTGCCGAGCGTGCGCAGGTAGTGGATCTGCTCGAGGTCGCAGCCGTCGACGTTCAGCCGCCGCACGTTGGCTCCAGTGGCGATCAGGGCCTTCTCGAAGGCGATCTCCTGCTTGGTGGAGAGCTTGGCGGTGCGCGCCTCGAGGTCCAAGCCGGTGACGCTCGTGCGCGTGAGCAGCTCGATGCTCTGTTCGGACCAGAAGTCGTTTGGCCTGAACAGCGGCTGCTCGCGGGTCTCTTCGCCGCGCAGGTAGCCCTTGGAGCAGTCGGGCCGGTTGTATGGCGGGTCGGGCTCGCGGCCGACGAGCAGCACCTCGCCCTCGGCGCCTTCCTCGCGTAGCCAGCGGGCGCAGTTGGCGGAGGCGAGGCCTCCGCCGATCAGCAGGTAGTCGACCTTGCGGTCTGCCATGGCTGGGACCTTACAGCCCCGGCGGGTGGCGCACCGACCAGTTCGCCCATGTGGGGATGTGGTCGAGGATGCGCCAGCGTGGGCCGTTTTCGAAGCGGTTGGGCCCAACGTCGGTGCCGTTGTGGCTGGTGTCGAGCCGCAAGCCCGCGATCACGATGAAGACGTGCGGTTCCGGGCTGGCGCTCGCGTAGATCGTGACCCAGCGTCCCGGACCGGGTGCGCCCCAGTCGACATAGCTCTGTGCCAGCGGGTTCTCCCGCGTTATTTCCGCCAGCGGGCGCACCCCTGAGCGATAGAGGACGTAGTTGACGGTGCTGGAGCAATCCTCTTCGGACGCTCCCAGCGGGTCGGGATGTCCACCCGGGCCGTACGGCAGGTCCTGCAGCTCGTTGCCCGCCACGACCATTGCCTGAACGGTCGCCGGCACTCCCACTGGGACCAGAGCGAGATGTCCGTCACCCGGCGCCAGCTCGGCGCGTTCACCGGCAATGAAGCGGACCGGCGTGGGGCTCCTGCCCTCCAGCGCGAGGTCAGCGCCTTCGAGCCCTTCCGCGCCTTCCCCGGACTGTGCCGCCAGGGATGATCGTTCACCCGCTGCTGCCGTCGAGGATGACCCGGAATAGCGCGTCGCCCAGCTCTCAACCTCCCTGACATACCAGCTGGCATGGTTGTACGCATAGATCGCCCGACCGTAATCACCGGGCGCCCCGGAGGCACGCAGATAGCTCGCCGCTGAGTAGATCGCGTCGGCGGCGTCCCAACGGTCGGGCGGCCCATCGCCTTCGGCGTCCACCCCATACTCGGCCCACGTCGACGCGAGGAACTGCATCGGCCCGCCCGCGCCGGCGGAGTTGACCACGCCTTCGTGGGTGCACGATGGCGCAGGGTCTCGTCCGTGGTCGCACTCCACCTTGCCAATACCAGCCAGGATCGCCCAGTTCAGGCCATATCGTTCGCCGGCCCGCTGATACAGATGCAGGTAAAGCGGTGGGATTTCCCTCAATGCCAGCGCCGATGCGCCACCGCTGGGCGCTTCCTGGGTGTAGGCGTCCAAGCCCCCCAGCGACACGCCGCCCAGCGCAGCAAGCGCCGCCATCAGCAAGAACACCGCCCCCACGCATGCAGCCGCAGCCAACGCAATCAAGCCCGCTCCAGCGCGCTGCGCGCGTCGGGCTGTAGCTGAACCGGCGGTCAAGGACGGTCTCTGCCCAGCTGGCGTTTGCGCCGCGCCGCGACCTCGCGCGCGTCGCGCATGACGCTCGAGCGATCGGAGCTTGAGCCCCGCTCGACACCACTTTTGGCCTGTGCTCGTCCTTCCTCGCGCCAAGCGTCGATCGGTGAGCGTTTGCCGTGTGGGGGCGTGCCATGCCCGGCTTCGCGCATGCGCTTTTGCACCGCACCGTCGAACCGCCCCTCCGCTTTGCGTTGCTCGCGGCGACCCAAACTTGGGGTCTCAGCCGCATCCGCGAAGCTTTGAGCCGTATCGCGCAACTCCTTGCGCAAAGCCAGCTCGCGGTCGATCTCCAGACGCGCGAGACGTTGCGCGGGTTGGCTCAACCGCTCGTACTGCTCCCGCCCGTAACCAGCGAGGCCCGACAGCGCGGCATAGTCTCGACGTTCATCGCCTCGCGAGCGGGCCGCACTCGGCAAAGCTGTCTGGGCATCGAGGAAGCGGCCCTGCTGCTCCAGCTGCTCTCGCGAGGCTCGCCCGCCTTTCGCCCGCTCCCCTTCCTTGGCGGTCCGCCGTGCCGCATTGAGCATCGTCTGCTCGCGCTCGATCTCCTCGCTGACACGCTGCGCGCGGTGCGCCAGGGTCGCAGCCCGCCGCTGCTGACCACCATCGCGCGCCGCCATACGGTGGCGCTCCAGACGCTCGAGTTGAGCGCGTTTTGCCGATATCGCCTGGTTGATCCGCGGCGTCTGCTCGACGCGCTCGCGCGCACCTTCGCGGTCGCGCTCCAGCGTGCGGTGCGCCTGCTCGTCAGCCCCCGCCTGTGCCCGTTGCTTGCCAACGAGGGCATGCTGTTGGCGCTTTTCGACGTCCGGAGCCGGCTTGGCGAGCTTCTTTTTCGCCCAGCGCGCCGCCACCATCACCTGGTTGTGCTCGACCGCGTCCCGCGCGCGCCGCAGCACCGAGTGCCGCAGTGTGTGCTCGCCGTGGTCTTGAGCTCTGAGCGTGCCCTGGGCGATGCCGAGGGCCTGATGGCGGTGGGCGTATGCGCCCCACCAGAACGACGACATCAACAGCCACTGCATCCACCATCCGAGTGCCGTCAGGTCGGACAGGACCGAAATGGTCGCAAGCGCGATCCCCAGTAGGAACGAGAACACCAGCTCGGTGACAACTGAGGCCAGAAGACGTGCGATCCACTTGCGAAACAGTGCCCTCCCGCCGTCACCAAACGCCGGGGCCAGCACCATCACAGGAGCCAACAGCAGGTACAGCATGCTGAACACGGCTGAGGTCAGCAACTTCACCGCGACGAACCCCAACAGCAGCAGCATGCCGAGCAGCCCCGCTGCGATCAGCAGCACGCCCAGGATGCGCATGAGCGTTCCGCCGCTGGTCCGGAACTCCGCCTGTGCGGCGGTCGGGCCGCGACAGTTCGTCGCTTCTGCGCTCTGGCAGAGCGTGCGCAGCAGCGAGCCTTCTTCGTTGATCGAGTTGCGTGCGGGCCCATTGGCGGGGAGAGCGAGGAACAGCGCACCGTTGCTGCGAGCGGCGCGCAATAGCTCGGCGCTGTGCTCGAGCGCGCTCGCCTGCGCAGCGGTGGCCTTCACGCAGGGGACCCCTTCCGTCCAGCTCGGCTCGCAGGAGCGTCTGGCGAGCTCCTGTGAAGCGATCTTCAGGCCGGCCGCTCGCAGGCGGGGATCGAGGCGGGACGGTTCCCGGCACCAGCCCACGTCCCCGAACTCCATGTAACACCACGGCGCTTCGATCGCCGCGACAAACACCGTCTCGAGGTTCGTCCCCAGTGCCTGCCCCGGGGCCGAAGGGGTACCTTGAGCCGCTACCGCGAGTGTGCCCAGACTCGCCTCGTTGGCCCACTGGCCGAGCGCTCCGACGGTGCCCGCCGGGTTCGCGATGACCCAGATCCCCCCGACCATCATCGCCACCATCACCATGACCTCGCCCAGTGTCTCGGCCACGCGGCGGCGAATCATGCCGTGGTAGACAGCGAGCACCGAGGCGATCGACAGCGCGATCGGCAGCCAAGTTTCGGTGAATGCGCCCTCCATCTGGCGCAGGTGCTTACTCATATCGGCTGCCAAGCTCCCGTCGAACAGGTCGATCGAGAACGACCACTCGAGCATCACGACAAGTGCGTGTACCGCCCACACCAACCCCGTCCAGAGCGGCGTGACGAACATGTCCTGGGCGACCGTCGAGGCCCACGCGGTGGTGTTCAGTAGGCCCTCGTCGATGTGCACATCGATGCCGTAGTTGCCGGTTGGGGCGGGGGCTGCCGCAAACCCCGACGTTTCGCAGTTGCGTCTGCCCGTGGCCGAGAGCTCGCTCGAGAGCTCGCCCTTGCACGAGGGGCTGCCCAGGCCATTGCTCACGAGCGGATCGGCTTCTCCCGGCGGTGTCTGTGTAGCTCCTTCTTCCCCGGTGGCGCCAGCACCTGAGCCCGCCGGAGCGGTGAGAGGAGGACTACTCGGCGCCCGATCGGCGTGGCTACCGGATTGGGTTGACCCGCTCGACGCCCCTGTGGCACGTGTCAGATCGACGCCGCCCACCGATCGCGCAATCGCTACCGTAGCCTGGTAGCCGCAGCCGACGCCAGCGAAGAGCGCGACGAGTGCAGCGACGGCGAGTCGGCTCGCCTTCACTCAGCTCGTCGGTGTGGTCGAGAACGCGCGCAGCAGCGAAGGAACGACGACATCCACCTGGATTGCCTCCACGCGCCCGCGGTGGTCACGAAACAGGCACCGCCCCGCGTCCAGCTCCAGCAAGCTCTGACACATCCGTCTGTCCTCGGGGTCGAGCCCGAGCAAGGTGAGCGCGCGAGACGCCTCCGTCGGCGAGCGCATCCCGAACACGAATGTCGCGCCGATCAGGTTCTCGAGCGACTCTCGCTCTCCCACGAGCGCATCGGTGACCAGCTGCGTGCTGATGATCGGCACAGCCAGCTCAGAGCGACCCATCCGTTGCAGAGAGCCCAGCAGCGTGCGGCCCACGGGATCTCCCAGCAGCCGCCAGCCCTCGTCGAAGGAGAACAGCTTCAGCCGGTCCCGCTCCGCGCCCATCAGATGCATCGCGAACATCGCGATCAACCGCACGATCTGCTCGCCAACCCGCTCCGCCTGTGAGTACTCCGAGCGCGCCATGCCCGGTGGCGGTGCGGGTAGATCGCGGATCGGCAGGTAGGTGACCTGGCGGTCGCCCACCGGCGGCAGCTTCACATCGGGATCCGCGAAGCCAAGCTGCGTAAGCCCAGAGCGGGCATAAACATCGAGCGCCTTACCCACCAGCGTGTCTGTTGCATCTCCCTGCTCGAGCGCTCTCACCACCTCGCGGCAGGTTGGATCCGCTGAACGGGTCAAGACGCGATCGACAGCGCCCACCACCGCCGTCTCCCACGCCGGCTCGGCCCTCGCGGGCAGGAGGTCACGCAGAAACGAGACGGCTGCGTCCTGGCGCAGGTGCGCGGGTGCGACCCGTAGCGGGTCGAGCATGCCGCGCAGCGCCGGATCAGGCCGCAGCGTCACGCACTCCACGTGCGGCGCCACGTCCGGCAGCAGATGGAAGCGGTGGTCGCCCTTGGGGTCACAGTCGATCACCCGCGCGCCCTGAAGGAAGCCCTCGTACTTCAGCTTCTGTGCCAGCGTGGTCTTGCCAGAGCCGAGCGCACCGACGCTGAGGATCGTCGCGTTGCGGTCGCTGTCGGAGCCCTCTCTGAGGTTGAATCTGACCGGCTGCCTTGACGCGGACAGCGTATGGCCGAGGTAGAAGCCTCGACTGGACCCCGCCGCATGCGTGGCGGTCGGCATCATCGCCGCGACCTGCTCGGCGGTTAGCGTGTCGTCATATCCGGCCAAGCGCGTCCGCTGCCCGGGAAGGTGCTGCAGGAACAGCTGCAGTTGGTCGCCCAGGGGGCGGTGCAGACGGATCTCTCCATAGGCACGCCTGCACATCTCCACGCGCTCTTCGAGCTCCTGCTCGTCACGTGCCGAGACCGCTATCGCAAGCGTCGCGCGCAGTAGCGGCGGCCTGCTCGAGGCCTGCAGATAGGCGAGCAGATCCCTCGCCTCCTGCGTACGCTCGTATCCCAGGTCGGAGATCCCCTGCTCGCCGCTGGACTCCGCCCGCACGATTTGGTCGGCGTCTTGGATACGTCGCCGTGCGATTCTCAGCGCGAGCTCGTTCGGGAGAAAGCGCGCGTTCAGCGAGAGGTCGATGCCGAACGGCAGGCTTTCCGCCGGCGCGAACATCAGCTCCGCTCGCGCACCCGGGAACTGCACCCGCTCCGGCAGCGCCCCCATAACCAGTTGCGCCTGCCAGCTCACACCCAGCTCAGACTCGATCCTCAGAGCGCGCCCGCGATGCTCCACATAGCCGTCGGCCCAACGCATGACGTCACCCTCGAGCGGCGCGAGCACGGCCTCTCCATTGCGCTCGAACACAAGCGCGCGGGGCTCGTGCAGCGCGTCGATAACGGGCTCACCCAAGCCCCTACAGAAGGCTCTGCGAACGAGCCACTGCAGCTCGACCCCGCGTGCCTGGCGAACCTCCAGGAAATCGGCCAGCCGTGCATGGACCTGGTCGGCTCGGACCCGGGCACGCTCCAGCTCCGCCGCCTTCAGCAAGCGCCTGTCGCGCATCGTCAGTGTGCGCTTGAGAGAGTCCCACCACTCCCGTGGATGCTGAGCGGCTGCACGCGAGACGTAGGACGCGACGTCGCGCTCGGGCTCGCGCAGACTCACCAACATGAACGTCGCCGGCTGCGCCGCACCGATGTCTCCCAACCGGCGCGCGTGTTCCTCGATATAGCGCTCGCGGGGACGCGTGTGATGCTGCCCATCAGCGAACCCGCAGGCACCGTCCGCGCGCAACTCCTCGGTGTAGCGCTCGAGCTCCCATCGCCGACAGACGCGCAGGATCTGAATGTCGGCCTCGATCGCCTCCAGCGCCCCGATCAACGCCAGGAAGCGCGCGCGCTTGCCTTCCTCGCTCAGCCACGCGTATGAAGAGGTGCCAACCGCAAACGCCGCCCACGCGTCGTCGGCGCCACCCGCAAACACACAGTTGCCATATACGAACTCCAGCGGTGGCCTCACGGCGTCAAACCGCCTGCTCGATGCTGGATCTCACCCGTAGTCGCGCTCCGGAGCCGAGGGAGATCACATGTCCCTGAGGTAGTGCACGCGCGTCAGGCTTCTCGCGCAAGCTCAGCACCGGGCGAAGCCCCGCTCTCGCGACCCCGCTCGAGCCCAGCTCGTGTGCTCGCCCATCTCGCTCATGCTCGACCGACACGAGCACGGCACCCGGCCCCGTGTAACGCATGCTCCGCATGCGGCTGTCGGAGCCGTCCGGGAGCAGCAGGATCTCATCCGGGCGCCACAGATCTCCCACGGACCCACAGCTACGCACGCCCGCCAACCGGCGAGGACCGGCCCAGTAACGCACCAGCGACTGGGCGGCCAGGTGAAAAACGCGTCCCTCGATACGGATCACGCTCAGCACAGCAGCACCCGCTCCCGGCAGCGCAAGGTCACGCAGGAACCACGGCAGTTCACCTGCCAGCGACCCAACCAGTGGCAGCCCCGCCGTCACCAACCCCACCACGAGCAGCGCCAGGAAATACAAGACCCCGCGCACGGGGACCCCACCCGGGTTCAGCCGCACTCGGTCGACGCTGTAGATACGGCGCTCCAGATCGAATACCCGGCGGTAGGAGCGGATCTCGATCACTGCGCCCCGAACAGGGACGTCACGGTGTCACGCAGCAGACTCACACCCGCCGGCGTGGCCATGAGCACCGAGACGATCCCCACCGCAAAGACGCCCGCCGCCTCCTTGAAGTCGCGGCGGAAGGCCAGCACAGTTGCCGTCACCGCAAACGCAAGGCCGATCAGACTCATCGCGACCGCGCGCCCGGTATTTCCCGCCTTCGCAGCCGCCGATTCGAGCGAGCTTCCTGAGCTTTCGCTGGTGGTTGTGGTCGACGCCGGCGCGGTGGGCTTTGTTTCCACTGCTGCGTGGGCCGTCGGCGCCAGTGCGCCCATCCACGCGCATACCACGACACACGCAAGCAGCACTGCAGTCTGGCGATGGAACCTGCTCTTGCTCATGGGATCTCCTCGGGTCGGGGTCTATGCATCGGGGTCCACTTGCACCGCTGAGATCTCCCAGCGGCCCTGCTGGCGGACCACGTCCAGTTCGTAGGCGAGCGTGTATTGGACGCCTCGTCGGTCCTGGGCCTGCACGGTTGCCAGCACCGCTCCCTCACCTGGCGCCCAGTCGAGGTGCTGCATCGAGATGAGACTCAGCTGCAGGCCCGGAAGCGACACACGTGCGTTCCCCGTCAGGTCGGCTTCGAGCTCGCTCGAGGACTGAGCCAGGTAGTTGCGCAGCACACGCTGCACCACTGTTGCCAGCGCCGGTTCGGCCACTTCGCGCAGGTGGCCCTGAGTTTGCGCCGGCCCGGCGGCAGGAGCCCCGACGAACGCCGGATAGCCGCCCAGCGCGAGGCTGCCTCCCGCCGCTCGCCACACCGGCACCGTCAAATACAACAACCCCGAAACATCCGTCTCGGCCGCAACCGTGTAGACATGCTCTCCCGGCTGCGGTTCGCGCGCCTGCACCACTTCCGCCCATTCGACATGCTGCTCACCCGTCGCCGGTAGCACCAGGCCGGCATCTGATTCGAGCCCCGGCCCAAGGAACGGTTCAAGCGCGTGGAGCTCCGCTTGCGGTTCGGCGGCATCCCATGTCAGATAGCGGCGTACGAACAGCGCCGCATACGCTTCCGCCGCGCGGTCTGGAGGCGCCGATTGGTGCACGGCCGTTGCCGCTGCTCCGGGCTCGACAGGCGCGACCACAAAGCGGACACTCGCCGCCAAACCAGCCAGCGCCATGGCGCACAGCAAGTAGCGAGGCAGATCACGCACCAGGCGGATCCGCCACAGTGCGCGACTGGTGATCGTCACCGCCGACCGTTGTTGCTGAGCTCGATCCACCCGCGTTCCTCAGCGCTCGAAGCCGAACTCGATCTGTACTGGCTGAGGCGACGCGACAGAAGCCCCTGTTGTCGGCTCCGCCACATTCACTGCCGTCTCCGCATCCGCCTCGAGTACCGCCTGCGCTGGGTCCCGAACGTTCACCGTCTGCGTGACTTCGCCCTGCGGCGTTGCACGATGAGGTGGCTCAGTGAGTGACCGCCGACGCGAGCCTGCCTGCTGTTTGCGGGCGCCGACATGCGGAGCGGTGACACCCCGATCAACCCGCCGCGCGGGTGCGACCGGCATCCCAGTGCTTGCCTGCATCCGCGCTACGCGATCGCCCGCAGGCGGCAGGGATCCATTGGCCGTCGAGGGGCGCGCGCCGCCCCGACGGCGGCTGGCGGGCGAGGAGACGCCCGACAACACGATCATCCCGCCCACCACCCCTACCGTCACGAGCAGCACGGTCGCACCCGCGAGCCTCTGCAGCTGACGCGTGCTGCCGGGAGACGCAGAGTCGACATGCTCGGCATGCGGCGTCGTCTCCGCGAAGAACTCCTCCTCGCTGTACACGCGGTAGACCTCTCGCGGCGCTCGTCGTAGGAGCGTCATCACGCAGTGACCGATCCCTGCACGCCTGCGGCCGGAGGCCAGAGCGGGGAGCTCGCCGGCCCCCGGCCGCTTGCGCGCGGATCAGAATCACCGTACGGTCGTCCGTTCAACCGACCGTCGGCGTCCCAGGGAGCGCGTCTATGAGTGGGGGGATAATGGTTCATAGGGCGTCCCTGTTCTCCCTTCCGACCAATCGGCTGCTAGTGGGACAGCGACTCGTCAGCCATCAGTTGCCGCAGGCGGTCGCGGGCGCGCTGGGCCACCTTCCGGTACTTCTCCTCCGACCAGCCGAAGCGGCGACAGAACTCGGCGCGCTCCATCTGCAGGCCGATCTGACAAGCGAGGGCCAGCTGTTGGTCGGGTGTCAGTTCGCGAGCCATCGCCTGCACGGTGCGCAGCTCATGTCGCAGAATCGCCAGCTGCTCGGGATCGGCTCGCGTGTCGGCGATCTCGATCTCTGCGTCCTCGAAGCCGCCAAGCGATACGGAAGTCTCGAGCGCCGCCTGCATCGGGCTACGCCCGGATAGCGCCCGACGGCGATCGTGAACCCGAGACAGGAAGCGCTGCTCAACTACATTCGCCAGATGCTCCCGACTGGAGAACCGGCCACCTTTGCGGGCATTTGCGATCAGCTCAACGGTCGCTTGGCTATAGCAATCTTCGAGGTCCTCCCGGCGCAACCGATGACGGTGCACCCGCAGCAGCAGCTCACGCCTTGCGCGCGCCACCAGCGCCACCTCCTCTGCCGGATCAGCACCATGCCAGCGGCGCGCACCCACAGGCAACGGCATACGCGGGTCTCGTGTTTTTGCCTGAGATCGGGTAGACACACCGACATGTCGCGCCGAGCAGTCCCCAGGCCCCCCTCCCAATTTCTTGTAGTCGTGCACATACCCGCCGGGCGGGACACGACCGGAGCACTCCCATGAGCATCACCGACCGCCTGCACGCCCTCGACCGCCGCCAACAGCGCAGCCCGCGGATCAGCTTTCTCGCCGCCGTGATCAAGAAGTTCGGTGACGACCAGGCCGGCCAGCTAGCCGCGCTGATCGCCTACTACGGCTTCGTGTCGCTGTTCCCGCTGCTGCTCGTGCTCGTGACCGTGCTCGGCTTCGTCCTGCAGGGCGATCCCAGTGAGCAGCACCGAATCGTCAACGGCGCGCTCGGACAGTTCCCGATCATCCGCGACCAGCTCAAACTGGAATCCCTCACCGGCTCAAGCGTCGGACTCGCCATCGGCGTCGTCGGCTCGCTACTCGCCGGCATGGGCATCACCGGCGCCACCCAGAATGCCTTCAACCGCATCTGGAGCGTGCCGTTCAAGCACCGACCCAACTTCCTGCAGTCACGCCTGCGCGGCCTCGGCATGCTCGCGATGCTCGGCACCATGTCGATCGTCTCAACCACCGCCGCGGGCTTTGTCGGCACGAGCTCCCCACTCCGCGCCCGCCGTCGTCGCCGGCGTTGTACTCGCGTTCGTCTTGAACCTCGCCCTGTTCATGACCGCCTTCAAACTGCTCACCGCCGTCGATGTCACATGGCGCCAGCTGCTTCCCGGCGTGATCGTCGCCGCCATCTTCTGGCAGCTGTTGCAACACCTCGGCGGGTTCTACGTCGACCACGAGCTCAAGCGCACCGGACCGCTCTACGGCATCTTCGCGCTGGTGCTCGGGCTGCTCGCCTGGCTCTACCTCGGCGCCCAGCTCACCATCTTCGCCGCCGAGATCAACGTGGTGCACGTGCGTCGCCTGTGGCCGCGTAGCTTCTTCTCCGACCCTCTGCTCGAGGCCGACATGCGCGCGCTCACCTCATCTGCGGAGGTCGAGGAGCGCGTGCACGAGGAGAACGTCGAGGTCAGCTTCGAGCGGCCGGAGTAGTAGGCCGTGCTGGCTCATCAGCCGCAGCTTCACTTACGTCTGATGATCAAGCCAATCAGTTTTTTCGCAGCCAACTGAAAGCCCGTCAACTGTTCCGGGTGAGCAAAGCCCGGAGGAGCCGTGACGGGCACGCCCGGAGGCCAATTCGGCTCCGGTAGCGTCTCGGCCGACACATCTTGCTGTCCCTTCGGGTCCATGGCTTCAGGTTAGCCAATGAGGCTCGTGGTCCAGAGGATGATCTCGATGGCGAGGAGTAGACAGCTCAACGTCAGCCAGCTCGTCAGCTTTGCAAGCTCACTGCGGTTGGCCCGGAGAGCAGGCTCCATCCACCTCACCACAACGCGATATGCGTCAGCGACATCCCGCATGCCGTGGTCGACTTCCTGCCGGAACTCGCGACCGCCGAAGGCGAATACGAACTCGTGCGGCAACAGCACCCAGATCGAGCTGCCCAGACACAGGACGAACGAGACGGTACTCGCCCGCCGCGAGTACCAGCCACCATCGCTCCGCCACGGTCTCGTCCAGCCCGCCAAAGTGGCCCCCGGCCGCAAACCAAAATCCGGTCCCCGCGCACTCCCATCCCCCAAAAATCGCCCAGATTTGGCTCCACGAAGCCATATCCGGCATGCACTCCAAAGTACTTGTGCACGCAACAACCCCGCGCTATACTAACTACACTTTCGTAAGCTCATATGGAGCGGTTATCTAATGGCACCTTCCTCATCAAACCCAGACAGGCCCACCGTGCAGCCCTCCGTGCCCACCCCACGGCTGCGGCTGATCCCACTCGACGACACCGTCGTGTTCCCCAACATGGGCATCACCCTCACGATCGATGTAGGCGATGACGAGCGCGTCGTTCTCGTGCCCCGCCACGAGAACGAGTTTCTCGAGGTCGGCACCATCGCTGAGGTCTCAGAGCAGATTCGTCTGCCCGGCGGCGGCCGCGCTGTGGCCATCTCCGGCGAGCACCGCGCGCTGATTGGCAAAGCCGAGACCGGCCCCAGCGGCGAGCTGCGCGTCGAGGTCGACGAGCGCCCCGACGAGGTGCCCACCGACAAACGCACCCGCGAGCTCGAGCGCGAGTATCGCGCCACCGTCGAGGAGATCCTCGAGCTGCGTGGCGACGACGGGCGCATCTCCGCGTTCCTGCGCGCCATCGCCGAGCCAGGTGCGCTCGCCGACTCCGCCGGCTACTCCCCCAACCTCTCCTACGAGCAGAAGGTCGAGCTGCTGCGCACGCTCGACGTCACCGAGCGCCTCGAGCTGGCCGTCAACCTCCAGCGCGAGAGCCTCGCTGAGCTACAGGTGCGCAGGCGCATCCGCGAGGACGTCCAGGAGGGCGCTGAGAAGCAGCAGCGCGAGTACTTCCTGCGCAAGCAGATGGACTCGATCCGCAAGGAGCTCGGCGAGGACGACGCGTCCGTGGCCGATGAGTACCGCACCAAGATCGAGGACGCCGACATGCCGCAGGACGTCAAGGAGCAGGCGCTCAAGGAGCTCTCACGCTTGGAGCGCATGGGCGAGCAGACCGGCGAGTCCAGCATGATCCGCACCTACCTCGATTGGCTGATCGCCGTGCCGTGGGGCAAGCGCTCCGAGGAGCATCTCGACCCAGTGGCAGCGCGTGAAGTGCTCGACGCCGACCACGCGGGACTAGAGGACGTCAAGGATCGCGTCACCGAGTACCTGGCCGTGCGCAAGCTGCGCCAAGATCGGAAAATCGAGGCCGACCCCAAGTCCGGGGCGATCCTCACGCTGATCGGGCCTCCAGGTACCGGCAAGACATCCATCGGCGAGTCCATCGCCCGTGCCACCGGACGCGAGTTTGTCCGGATGTCATTGGGTGGCGTTCGGGACGAGGCGGAGATCCGTGGGCACCGGCGCACCTACATCGGCGCACTGCCGGGAAGGCTCGTCAGGGCGCTCAGGGACGCCGGCACGATGAACCCCGTGATCCTGCTCGACGAGGTCGACAAGGTCGGCGCCGACTGGCGCGGAGACCCCTCCGCGGCGCTGCTCGAGGTCCTCGACCCCGCCCAGAACCACTCGTTCCGCGACCACTACCTCGACGTCGAGCTGGACCTCAGCCAGGTGATGTTCCTGGCTACAGCCAACGTCGCCGACACGATCCCCGGACCGCTGCTCGACCGTATGGAGGTGATCAGCTTCGACGGCTACACCTCCGAGGAGAAGCTCGCCATCGCCAAGGGCTACCTATGGCCGCGCCAGCGCGACCGTAACGGCCTGCGCGAGGACGAGGTCGAGATCTCAGATGAGGTGCTGCGCACGATCATCTCCGACTACACCCGCGAGGCCGGCGTACGCAGCCTCGAGCGCAACCTCGGCACCGTGCTCAGGAAGACAGCCACCAAGATCGCCTCCAGGAAGACCAAGCTCAAAGCGCCCGTGCAAATCGACGTGGATGTCGTGCGCGACGCGCTCGGACGCCAGAAGTTCTTCCAGGAGTCAGCCGCGAGGACCGCCACACCCGGTGTCGCAACCGGGCTCGCCGTAACAGGCGCAGGCGGCGACGTGCTGTTCGTCGAGGCCACCGCCATGAAGGGCGGCGGCTCCGCCGGCAACAGCCTCGTGCTGACCGGCCAGCTGGGTGACGTCATGAAGGAGTCCGCCAAGATCGCGCTCTCCTACGTGCGCGGCCACGCCGAGGAGCTCGGCATCGACGACAGTGCGTTCGAGAACCGCGAGTTCCACGTCCACGTGCCCGCCGGTGCCATCCCCAAGGACGGCCCCAGCGCAGGTGTGACGATGGTCACAGCGTTCGCGTCGCTGCTGTCCGGGCGCCCGGTCAAGCACACCGTCGGCATGACCGGTGAGGTCACGCTGCAGGGTCGGGTGCTACCGATCGGTGGGTTCAAGCAGAAGGCGCTCGCCGCCCACGCAGCCGGCCTGACCGACGTGATCCTGCCCGAGCGCAACCGCGGCGACCTCGACGACATCCCCGAGGAGGTCCGTGAGCAGATGACCTTCCATCCGGTGATGACCGTCCAGGAGGTCCTCGACCGCGCGCTGGAGCCGGCTCGCCATGTCGCGCACGCGTAGATGTGAGCCCGTCCCCGTGGAGGTCCGCGAGACCGCGGACCTCCTCGAGCGGCGCTGGCAGCTATCGATCCTCTACGCCGCTCTAACCGGTGCGCTGCGCTTCAACGAATTCGCCAACGCCGTCGCCGGCATCTCCCCGCGGATGCTCTCCGAGCGCCTGCGCGACCTCGAGGCGGCCGGGCTTGTCGACCGCACCGTGATCCCGTCGAGCCCCCCCACCGTCGAGTACCGACTGACCCCCAAGGGGCGGCGGCTCGCGCCGATCATCGAGGCGATGCGCGAGTACGCGCGGACCTAGCCGGACTGACGCTGCGTGCCTGCATCACGCGGCGCCGGCCCGTCACGCCGAACCCGCCCCCGTACCGAAGATGTGCGGGCCGTGAGGTGCCGGGTTGATGCCAACCAGCTGCCCGCCCGCGCACTCGGCCGCGTCGACATCGTCGCTTGGGTTGCGAATCCCGAGCACACCGATGAGTCCGCCGATCGCCACCAGCGCAGCCGCGATCGCCAGGCCGAGGTGAAAGCTGTGTAGCGACCCAGCTTCAGCCGCCCGGCTCACAGCCCGTGCCTGCGCGGGCGCGAGGGCGTGCACGTCGGGGCGTCCCAGCGGCAGGCGCTTGGCGGCGCTGAGCGCCGCCCGCGCCGCCGGCCCGAGCTTCGCGCCAGCCAACCGCCGATCGAGCGTCGAGGCAAACGACCCGGCCACCACCGCACCGATCGATGCCGTGCCCAGCAGTCCCGCGACGCGCGCAACAGCGTTGTTGACCCCTGAGGCGATGCCCGCCTGACGCTCAGCGCCGGCAAGCACCGCGGCTGTCAGCGGCGCCACCGTCATCGACAGCCCCAGCGCGAACACCAGCAGCCCCGGCAGCACCTCGGACACGTAGTCCACGCGCACGCCGATGCGCTGGAACAGCAGCAGCCCGCACGCCGCCACCAGCGGCCCGAGCCCCATGAACAGACGCGGGCCATAGCGGTCGGCCAGCTCCCCGAAGCGGCGCGAGAGCACGAACATGATCCCCGTCACCGGCAAGGTCGCAAGGCCGCTCTGAAGCGGCGTGTAGCCGCCGATCTGCTGCAGGAACAGCACCAGGAAGAAGAACAGGATCGACAGGCCCGCATACATCGAGAGCGTCTCGACGTTACCCGCCGCGAAGTTGCGCCGGCGAAACAGCCCCAGCGGCAGCATCGGCTCGCGCGCGCGAGCCTCGAACAGCGTGAACGCGACCAGCAGCGCCACTCCCGCGGCGAGCGGAACGAACACCGCGGGGCTCGACCAACCCAGCCGCGGCTGCTCGATCAGCGCGAACACCGGCCCGCCGAGACCACACGCGCACAACACCGCACCAAGCAGGTCGACGCGGCGAGCGCCGGCCGCGCGCGGCGCCGCACGCGGGATCGCCAGCATGATCAGCACCACGCACGCCACCACGAGCGGCATGTTCATCAGGAAGATCCAACGCCAAGACGCGAGCGCCAGAAGCTCGCCGCCTGCCAGCGGTCCGAGCACCGCCGCGATCGCCCCCCACGCCGTCCAGCTGCCGATCGCCGCGCCGCGCTCGTCCTCTGCGAACGTGTTGACGATCACCGCAAGCGAGCTCGGCACGAGCAGCGCCCCCGCCACCCCCTGCACCGCGCGCGCCGCCACCAGCGCACCGATCGACGGCGCGAGCGCACACGCAAGCGAGGCCACCCCGAAGCCGGACACGCCGAGCGCGAACACCCGCCGCTCGCCGAACAGGTCGCCCAGCGAGCCCCCGATCAGGATCAGCGATCCGAGCGTCAGCAGGTAGCCGTTCACAACCCACTGCTGCGCCGCAAGGCCGCCGCCCAGCTCGCGCTGGATCGTCGGCAGCGCCACGTTCACCACCGTGCCGTCGAGCGTCACGATCCCCGAGCCCATGATGCATGCGACCAGCGTCAGGCGCTTGGCTTTGGCGAGGTTGCTGCTCGCCCGGGGGCCGCCGCTCACCGACCCAGCCCCCATGCTCTCAGCCGAGGCTGTGCTCGGACGCATGCATCAACACGCCCCGCCCGACCTGTGAGATCTCGGTGTAGCCGCTCAGCGCGAGCGTCAGGTCGAGCTCGGCGAGCAGACAGCGCAGCACGTATTCGACCCCTGCCTGGCCGTCGATCGCAAGGCCCCACATGTAGGGGCGGCCGAGGCACACCGCGTTCGCGCCGAGCGCCAGCGCCTTGAAGATGTCAGCGCCTGTGCGGATGCCGCTGTCGAACAGGACCGTGAAGTCCGCTGCCGACGGCCTCGCGCACCGCCGGCAGCGCATCGAGCGCGCCAATCGAGCCGTCGACCTGACGCCCGCCGTGGTTGGAGACGATCAGCCCGTCGACGCCCGCGTCGAGCGCCCGCCGCGCATCGTCGGCGCGGATGATCCCCTTGAGCACGATCGGCAGCGTCGGTCTGCCCGCGCAGCCACGCGAGGTCGTCCCAGGTCACCGTGGGTTGGCGAACTGGTAGGCCCAGTGACCGATCGCCGGCCCCGGGTCCTCCTCGGGCGTCTTCTCGAGCGCACCGCGGAAGATCGGGTCGCTGAAGTAGTTGGCGACGCCCTCCGCTTTCAGGAACGGCAGATAGGCATTCTGCAGATCGCGCGGGCGCCAGCCGAGCATCCACGTGTCGAGCGTCACCACGATCGCTTCATAGCCAGCGTCCCCCGCGCGGGCGACGAAGCTCTGGGCGAGGTCGCGGTCCTTGGGCCAATACAGCTGATACCAGCGGCTGGCCGCGCCGACCGCATCGGCGACGTCCTCGATCGTGTGCGATGCGGCCGTCGAGAGGATCGAACGGCAGTCCCTGCGCCGCGGCCGCACGGCCGACGGCCAGCTCGCCCTCGGGGTGGACGATCGACTGCACGCCCACCGGCGCGAGCATCAGCGGCGCCGGCATCGCCGTGCCGAGCACCGTCGCTGAGAGGTCCCGCTGGGAGACATCGCGCAGCATCCGCGGCAGGATCTCCCAGCGCTCGAACGCCCGCAGGTTCGCCGCCATCGTCAGCTCAGCGCCCGCGCCACCCGCGACATAGCCGAACGCCTCCGGGCTGAGGATCTCCCGCGCGCGCTCTTCCAGTGCCGCCGCCGGCAGTGGCTGCGGCGGGAGCTGATCCGCGAGCCCTCCGGCATAGATCTCGTACTGGAAGTTCGCGTAAGGCTGCTCCTGCAGTGCTGGGTCGGCGTCGCTCATGACCGCAGACACTAGCCGCGAACTACTGTGGAGGTGCTCGCGCCTATCGCCGTCTCATTCATGGCGCCGGCGTTCTCGGACAGTTCTTCATTGCCCTTGACATGCGCTTGAGAGACTGTTCAGAAGACGTTTCTCGTTGTGTGGATTGCTGAGGAGTAGCGATGGCAAGGACCGATCACCCGATGACTCGCAGGCAGCTGCTTCGCTCCGCGGGGATCGGCGCGGCGGGGCTGACGCTCGCGGGAACCGTCGGCGAGATCGTCTCCGGTGCGCTTGCGTCATCGCGCAGCACCGCGCCGCCGCTCGCGCCGCGCTGGCATTCGCGCCCCGATCTGCAGATCCCGACGCTGACGGTCACCCGCAGCGAGCCCGGCGTCTCCACCGACCCGATCTTCCTCGCGCCCTACAACGCCCCCAACGGACAGGCGGGCGCGGTGATCGTCGACAACAGCGGCGAGCCGATCTGGGAGAACCCGCTGGCGGGCAAGGTCACGACCAACTTCCGTGTGCAGAGCTACCGCGGGAGCCCCGTGCTGACGTGGTGGGAGGGAGACATCGAATACGGCCATGGCGTGGGCGAATACGTGATCGCCGACACCAGCTACCAGACGGTTCGTCGCGTACAGGCGGCACGTGGCCTGCGCGGCGATCTGCACGAGTTCGTGATCACCCCCCGTGACACGGCGCTGTTGACGAGCTACGTGATCACGAACGCGGACCTCTCCGCGGTGGGCGGCTCACGCAAGGGCACGATCCAGGACGCGATCTTCCAGGAGATCGACCTGTCAAGCGGCGAGCTGCTGCTGGAGTGGCACAGCCTCGACCACATACCCCTGGAGGAGTCCTACTCACCCGTGGAAGCCAAGTGGGACTTCTTTCACATCAACTCGGTCGACCTCTACGACGACGAGCACCTGCTGGTATCCGGACGCAGCACCCACACGCTCTACAAGATCGACGGGCAGGGCAACATCGTGTGGCGCCTGGGTGGCAAGCACAGCGACTTCAGCATCGGCCCGGGCGCCAACTTCGCCTGGCAGCACGACGCGCGTCGCCAGCGCGACGGGACCATAACGGTGTTCGACAATGGCGCCACACCGGCCGTCGAGCGGCTCTCCCGCGGGCTGATCCTGGACGTCGATGAGCCAACCATGAGCGCGACGCTGCTCAACCAGTACACCCACCCGGGGATCCTCTCCGGCAGCCAGGGCAGCGTGCAGCTGCTGGCCAACGAAAACGTGTTCGTGGGCTGGGGAGAAATCCCTCGCGTGAGCGAGTTCGACTACTCCGGGCGGATCGTCTTCGACGCTGTGCTCGGCAAGACCTATGAGTGCTACAGGGCCTTTCGCCTGCCGTGGACAGGCACTCCCGCGGAGGCACCCGCGATCGCGCTGGCGGGCGGCGGACGCGGGCTGACCGCGTACGCGAGCTGGAACGGGGCGACGGAGGTCGCGAGCTGGCAGCTACTCGCGGGCGCCGGCGCGGACGCCCTCAGCCCCGTGGCAAGCACACCCGCACACGGCTTTGAGAGCTCGCTGCGGAGCAGCGCGGCAGGCCCCTGCTTCGCGGCGCGGGCGCTCGACCGCCGGGGTGGGACGCTCGGTCAGTCGCGCGTGCAGACGCTCAGCAGCTGACGGACCTCAGCAGCTCACGAGTGGAGAGCCGGGAGCACGCAGCGCGTAAGCACTGCTGCGCACACCGTTGCGGCCCCCACGCTTGGCCTCATACAGCGCGGCATCGGCCTCGGCGCAGAGGCGCTCGTAGTCGAACACGTCGCCGTGCCCGGAGGCGCTGACGCCGAAGCTCATCGTCACGCGCAGGCCGCCGCCGACGGTGTCCGCGGAGACCCCTTGACGCAGCCGCTCCGCCATCGCCACCGCCTGCTCGAGGTCGGCGCCGGGCAGCAGCACGAGAAACTCCTCGCCGCCGATGCGGTAGGCGAGGTCGAACGCGCGCAGCTGCTTGCGCAGCATGTACGCGACGTCCTGCAGGACGGCGTCGCCGGTGGCGTGACCGTGGGTGTCGTTGACGTCCTTGAAGTGGTCGAGGTCGCCGACGATCAGCCCCACCGGCTGGCCGGTGCGCTGCGACTGGTGGGTCAGCTCGACAACGCGGCCATCGAGCGCGTGGCGATTGAGCATGCCCGTGAGCTGATCGATGATCGCCTCGCTGCGGTGGCGGACGTCGGAGTGCATCAGCGCGGTCGACAGGATCGCCACGGCGATCGTTAGCGCCAGCGGCATGATCAGAAGCGGTGGGTGTACGAGCACCGCATGGGCGTTGACGCCGAAGGCGACCGCCAGCAGCATCACCACGGTGACGACCACGCCGGCGATCACCCCCCGCACGGGGAAGCGCGCGCTGAGCGTCACGATCGGGATCGCAAACCACGACATCGCGGGCGAGGTGGGCCCGCCGGTGAGCGCAACGCTGGTGACGATCATCACCTGGGAGACGGTCCATGCGGCGAGCAGCAGGTACTCGGTGTGGGTGACGCGCTCGAGTGCGGCATCTGCCAGCTTGAACACGACTCCGGCGAGTGCCAGCGGGATGATCGTCCACCAGCCGAGCCACGGCCCGCAGATCAAGAGCGCAGCGGCGATCACGATGAACGAGCGCTGACGAACGGGCGCCACCAGCCGGTCCATGTCGAGCATTCGCTCGCGGTCCATCTCATCGCCGATCAGCCACGAGGCGGGCGTGCTCTGCGCGCCCGGCACGGGGTTGGTGGCGACGCGATCGCGCTTGGGGCGCATTAGAGAACGTGTGACCGCTAGTGCCATGGGCGGCCTATCGGCGGCCCGCTACCACAATTGGAAACACCTGCCGGTCAAATCGACAAATTGGCTTTTGGCCACCGGCATGGTGTCAGGGCGACCAAGCTTGCTGCTGGCGCGCTGGGCGCCCCGGCGGATGCTCAGCCGAGCACGAGCTCAGCGGCGCTGCGCAGCGTGGCTGCGTCGCCGGAGATGAGCAGCGTGGTGACAACCGACTCGCGCCACTTGGCGAGGTCGTCGCGAATCTTCTCGCGGCTGCCGATCAGCGATAGCTCTTCGATCAGCTTCGTGGGGATCTTCGCGCCCGCCTCATCCTTCTTGCCGCTCAGATACAGCTCCTGGATCTCGTCGACCTCACGCTCGTAGCCCATGCGGATGGGAACGTTGGCGTGGAAGTTGGCACCTTTGGCGCCCATGCCGCCGAAGTACAGCGCGTAGAACGGCCGCAGCGCATCGGCTGCCCCCTCGATGTCGTCGGTGACGATCAGCGGCACGGTGGCGCACACCTCGAAGTCGGCGGCGCTGCGACGTGCGCCCTCGCGCCCCCAACCCTCCTCCAGGGATGGCTTGTAGAGCTCGTCGTAGACACTCGGCGAGAACAGCATCGCCAGCCAGCCGTCACACAGCTCGGCACACAGCGCGATGTTCTTGGGCCCCTCGGCGCCGAGGTAGATGGGGATGTCCTCGCGCAGCGGGTGAATCGATGACTTCAGCGGCTTACCGAGGCCGGTGCCGTCGGGTAGCGGCAGTGGGTAATGCGGCCCTGGCGCTTCCAGGCGCCCCTGGCGCGCCCACACATTGCGCAGGATGGCGATGTACTCGCGGGTACGTGCGAGCGGCTTGGCGAACGGCATCCCGTACCACCCCTCCACGACCTGGGGACCGGAGACACCGAGCCCGAGGATGAAGCGACCGTTCGACAGGTGGTCCATGGTCATCGCGGCCATCGCCGTGGCGGCAGGCTGGCGCGCTGACATCTGCACGATCGCGGTGCCCAGCTTGATGCGCTCGGTGGAGGCGCCCCACCACGCGAGCGGCGTCAGACAGTCGGAGCCGTAGGCCTCGGCGGTCCAGATCGAGTCGAAGCCGAGCCGCTCGGCCTCGGCGACGGACTCGGTCACGCCGGGCGGCGGCCCTCCGGCCCAGTAGCCGGTGTTCAGACCGAGCTTCAGATCCCCTCCCATGCAGGCGAGACTACACGCCGACGAGCGCGAGCGTGAAGCCGTCGTAGCCCTTGGCGCCAACCGTTTGGATGGTGGTGGCGCTGACGCCAGGCGTGCGCGAGAGCAGCTCGTGGAAGCGGCGCATGCCGAGCACGCTTGGGTCCTGGCTCTCCGCATCCGCGAGCGCGCCGCCGCGGACGACGTTGTCAGCGACGATCACACTCCCGGGGCGCGACAGCTCGAGCGCAAGCTGGAAGTACTCGGGGGTGTTGCGCTTGTCGGCGTCGATGAACGTCAGATCGAACGGTCCTGCGCCCTCGTCGATCAGCCCGCGCAGACCGTCAAGCGCCGCGCCGACCCGGATCTCTATGAGGCCGGCGAGGCCAGCCCGTTCGGCGTTCGCGCGGGCAACCTTCGCGTAGCGCGGCTCGAGCTCGAGGGAGATCAGACGGCCGTCGTCGGGGAGCGCGGTGGCGAGCCAGATGGTGCTGTAGCCGCCGAGCGTGCCGATCTCGAGGATCCGCCTGGCGCCGCGGATGCGGGCGATCAGGTGCAGCAGCTTGCCTTGCGCGGGCGAGAGCGCGATCGCGGGCAACCCGGCGGCAACGCTTGCCTCGAGCGCTGCCTGCGGCGCTCGGTCACCGGCGACGAGCAGGTCGCTGACGTAATCGTCGACGGCGTCCCATTGCTGGTAGCTCACCCCTCCCCCGCTCCCTGCGTCTTGGCGCTCATCAGCGCGAGCGGCACCGCCAGCCCGGCGGAGCGACGGACGCTTGCGATGCGGCGACCGGGCTGCACCGCGGGGCGCACCTCGCTGACGTTTTCGCCCAGCTGCTCGGCACAGCGCTCGAGATCATCGACCTGCAGCGCAAGGCCCCAGAAGCGCACCGGGTGATCGACGCCGCCGGCACGCTCGATGACCTCGGCAGGCTCCTGGATCAGCTCGAGGATCTCCTGGCCGAGACGGAAGAACGCCTGGCGCGGCGCGCCCGCGGGAGTGGGCTCCTCGCGCACGCGGCGCAGATCCAAGCCGGCTGCCTGCAGCGCGGCGACGCTGCGGTCGAGCTCGGGCGATGCCGCCACGATGTGATCGATCGCGACCACGCCATTGGGGTGTACTGGGGCTGGCTCTGGGATTGATTTATGGGAGATCGTCGTGGGCAGCCCGTCGAGCTGGTCGCTCGCGAGGTCGCGCAGCGACCAGGCGCGGATGCCGGGAGTGCCGGTTGTGGTGGCGGGGCCGGTGAAGCTCAGCACCACGCGGCCGATCTGGCAATGCCCATCGTCGACATCGAACCCGAGTGCCGCCCAGCGAGCGGGGTCGTCGGCGAGCGTGAGCTGATCGATCGTGGGTGGGGGCATAGTGGGAGGGGCTTTTTGCGCCGCAGAGCGCTCGCTCGTCCGGGTAGTGGACGCCGGGCGCGATAAAACGAGCAGGCGTGAACGCTACACCGGCAGCGAGCAGCAACGGCAACGCGGCGGCTGGCGGCCCCCCGGAGCTGAGCGACCGCCGCAAGAACGCGATCCTCGCGATCTGCTGCATGAGCCTGCTGATCGTGGCTATGGACAACACGATCGTGAACGTGGCGCTGCCGTCAATCCGTCATGATCTGCACGCGTCGGTCTCGGGGCTGCAGTGGACAATCGACGCGTATGTGCTCGTGATCGCGAGCCTGCTGTTGCTGTCGGGCTCGACGGCCGACCGCCTGGGACGCAAGCGCATCTTCCAGTTGGGCCTGAGCCTGTTCGTGCTCGGCTCGCTGCTGTGCAGCCTCGCCCCCACCCTTGGCTGGCTGATCGCGGCACGGGCGCTGCAGGGCGTGGGCGGCTCGATGCTCAACCCGGTGGCGATGTCGATCATCACGAACGTGTTCACCCACCCGCGCGAACGCGCCCGCGCGATCGGCGCGTGGGGCGCGGTTGTGGGCATCAGCCTGGCCCTGGGCCCGATCGTCGGCGGAGCGCTGACGGAGAGTGTTGGCTGGCGGTCGATCTTCTGGATCAACATCCCGATCGGTCTGGCGGCGGTGGCCCTGACTGCGCTTTACGTTCCCGAGTCGCGCGCGCCGCGGGCGCGACGGATCGACCCGGTGGGCCAGGTGCTGATCTTCGTCACGCTGGCGTCGCTGGTGTACGCGATCATCGAAGGCCCGGGCGCGGGCTGGTTCTCGGCACAGACGCTCGGCACCTTCGCGCTGGCTGCCGTGGCGCTGGTGAGCTTCGTGCTGTATGAGCCGCGACGCACCGATCCCCTGATCGAGCTGCGCTTCTTCCGCAGCGCTCCGTTCTCGGGCGCCACGGTGATCGCGGTGAGCGCGTTCGCGGGGTTCATTGGCTTCCTGTTCGTCAACACCCTGTACCTGCAGGACGTACGCGGGTACTCAGCGCTCGATGCGGGGCTGTGCACGCTGCCGCTGGCGGTGGCGGCGCTGGTGTGCAGCCCTCTGTCGGCGCGCCTTCTGAGCAGTCGTGGGCCACGGCTGCCACTGTTCATAGCCGGCGGCTGCATGACGGCTAGCGGCGTGGCGATGACGACGCTCACGGCATCGACCTCGCTGACGCAACTGCTGATCGTTTACGCGGTGTTCGGCGTGGGCTTCGGGTTCGTGAACCCGCCGATCACCTATACGGCCGTATCGGGGATGCCAAACAGCCAGGCGGGTGTGGCGGCCGCGGTGGCCTCCACCAGCCGCCAGGTGGGTCAGGCGCTGGGCGTGGCGGTCATAGGCTCGATCGTCGGCGCTGCGGTCGGCAGCAAGATCGGCGCCCACCTAGCGGTCGCGAGTCACCCCGCGTGGTGGGTGGTAGCGGGCTGCGGCGTAAGCGTGTTCGCGATGGGTGCCGCCACGACCGGGCGCTGGGCGCAAGAGACGGCGCGCCGCTGCGCGGAGCAGCTCGAGCGCGAGCAGCAGGAGACGCCACAGCCGCTACAGCCAGCATGAGCGCTCGAAGCACGCGCCGATAGTCCTAGGCTGTAGCTCATGAGCGACACCGGCAACTCGCGACTACCGCCACGCGAACGCGGCAGGCCTCTGCGGCTGCGCGGCGAGCGGCGCAGCGGCGCGACTGGGCCCGTGCGGCCGGCCGAGGGCGCTCACGACGACACGGCGCTCGAGGAGCAGCACTCGCGGGCGTACACGTGGCTGCTGGTGGGCATCCGCTACGTGCTGCCGGTGGTGGTGACGCTGTGCGGCCTGGTGTTCATGGCGCTCGGCGGCGAAACCGATCTGGAGGGCGGCGCGAGCCTCGTCAGCGCGGGCCTTGCGATCTACTTCGTCAACTGGCTCTACCGCATCGGCGTGCAGGGAGACCGCGAGCGCGACACCGAGGAAGCGGCGCGCGACTACTTCGCGCGCCACGGCCGCTGGCCAAGCTGAGCGCGCCAAGGCGCTCACGCCGCGGGTAGCCCTCTGCCCGCATCGAGACCGGGCCCGCGGTGTCCTCGCGGGCGTGAAATCGCCCCAGAAGGGGTATGACAGTTGCGCATATGAGCACCCGGCGGTTTCTCCATCCGTCGAAGGCGATTGCGCACCATGCGAGGGAGAATTCTCAGGTGAGCTCAGGAGTGCAGACACCGCCGGCCGACGCATATCGCCCGCAGGCGCCGTTCCTGGATGAGCTGTTCGAGCGGACGGCACGCCGCGCCCGACAGCGCGGGCGCTGGTGGAGGAGCTCGGGCGTCTCGGGCCCGAGGGCTTGATCGAGGCGGGACGCCGCCGCGACGCGATCTTCATGCAGCAGGGGATCACGTTCGAGACGAGCGGCGGCGGCGGGCCCACACACGAACGGCCGTTTCCGCTGGATCTCGTGCCGCGGGTGCTCGAGCGGCCAGGAATGGCGTGACATCAAGCGCGGCCTCGCGCAGCGCATCCGCGCGCTGAACCACTTCGTCGACGACGTCTACCACGCCCGCGAGATCGTGCGCGAGGGCATCGTGCCGTGGCGGCTGGTGGCCTCGCTGCTCGCACTTCGCGCGCGCCGTGCACGGCATCCGCCCGCCCGGCGGTGTGTACACGCACGTGGCCGGGCTGCGACCTCGTGCGCCACAGCGACGGCACGTGGAAGGTGATCGAGGACAACGTGCGGATCCCCTCGGGCATCTCCTACGTGCTGGAGAACCGCGCGGCGATGGCGCGCCTGGTGCCGGAGCTGTTCGCCTCCTACCGCGTGCGCCCGGTCGACCACTACCCGCAGCTGCTGCTGCGGCGCGCTGCGCTCGGTGGCCCCGTCCGCGGAGAGCGAGGCGACGGTCGTGGTGTGGACGCCCGGGCCGGCCAACCCGGCCTACTTCGAGCACGCGTTCCTCGCTCGCCAGATGGGCGTGGAGCTGGTGGAGGCCTCCGACCTGGTGGTGCGCGACGACGTGCTCTACATGCGCACGACCCGCGGCCTCGAGCGTGCGCACGCGGTGTACCGCCGACTCGACGACGACTTCGTCGACCCGCTGGAGTTCCGCAGCGACTCGCTGCTGGGCGTGCCGGGGCTCGTGCGCGCCTACCGCGCGGGCAGCGTCGCGATCGCGAACGCGTTCGGCACGGGCGTCGCCGACGACAAGGCGATCTACTGCTTCGTGCCGGAGATGATCCGCTTCTACCTGGGCGAGGAGCCGATCCTCGAGAACGTCAAGACCTACCTGCTGTCGGACCCGGAAGTGCTCGAGTACGTGCTCGATCACCTCGATCAGCTGGTGGTCAAGCCGACCGGCGAGTCGGGCGGGCGCGGCGTGATGATCGGCCCGCACGCCGACGAGGTCGAAATCCAGCAGATGCGGCGGGTGCATCAGCGCCGCACCCCGAGCGCTGGATCGCCCAGGACGTGGTGCGCCTGTCGACGGTGCCGACGGTCGGCGCCGGACGCGGTCCTGCAACCGCGGCACGTCGACCTGCGGCCGTTCGCGGTATTCGGCGAGCGCATCGACATCGTCCCTGGCGGCCTCACGCGGGTGGCGCTGGAGGAGGGATCGCTGATCGTGAACTCCTCGCGCGGAGGCGGCTCGAAGGACACGTGGGTGCTCGAGGACGGCGACGACGCCGACCGCGCGGGCCCGCCGATCGCCGACACCCAGCCGCCGGCGCTGCCCGACCTGCGCTACGGCGCGTGGACCGGCCAGCAACAACAGCAACAGCAACAGCAGGCGACGCCGCAACCGGCGGGGCGCCCTTCCCTACCAACGCGCTGATGCTCGCGCGGATCGCACACGAGCTCTACTGGCTGGGGCGCAACCTGGCGCGGGCGGAGTTCACGGCGCGGGCGGTCGAGGCAGTGTTCCAGGCGGAGCTGCAGGGCACCTCGGACGACAGGCCCGGGCGTGAGCTTCGGCTCTGGCGGGCTGCTTGCGATGTTCGGCGACGTGATCGAGGACACGAGCCGTCCACGCAACGGCCAGGCGCTCGGCCAGCTGACGCTCGACGCCGAGCGCCCGGGGTCGATGCTCGCGAGCATCGAGCGCGCGCGGGAGGGCGCGCGCACGGTGCGCGACGTGATCAGCGCGGAGATGTGGGAGGCGATCAACACAACCGCCCTGGGGCTGCGCGGGTGGCGGGCAGCCGGGCTGGGCGGCGCCCGCCGGGCCCTATCCTGGCCTCCCAGTACGTCAAGGAGCGCACGGCGCTGATCTGGGGCGTGGCCAACCGCTCGATGCTGCGCGACGAGGCCAAGTGCTTCCTGGACGCCGGCGGACTGATCGAGATCTCCGACATGGTGCTGCGGATGCTGCACGTCGCGATGCCGCCGGGCGACGCGGCACCGGCTGACGGCACGGCGCTGATCCTGCTGCAGGCGGTTGGCGGCTTTCACGCCTATCTGCGCGCGGTCACGGCACCCCCGAACGCACACCCGGTGGCGCGCTTCCTGCTGTTCGAGCGCGCCTATCCCGACAGCGTGGCCGCGTGCGTGGACTCGCTGCACGAGGTGTTCACGACCGCCGACGCGGGGCCACGCAACTCCAAGCCGGTGCTGCGGGTGAGCCGACTGGCGGCCGACCTAGACTTCCAGCGCCGCGCGCTTCCAGACGGCGCGGAGCTGACAGGGATATGCGAACAGACCCAACAGGAGCTCGCCCGCATCGACCAGGACGTCGCCGAGCGCTACTTCGCGGGCGCGGCGGCAGCCGGCCTGAGGAGGTGAGCGCGCCATGCACTTCGCGATCCGCTTCCTGACCGAGTACCGCTACGACGCCCCCGTGACCGACAACCTCAACGCGCTGCGCGTGCGCCCGGCAACGACCTCGACGCAGCGCTGCGACGAGTTCCACACGCGCATCGAGCCCGAGGCGCGGGTCAGCCGCCACCTCGACTACTTCGGCACCGAGGTGCTCGAGTTCGGCATCCCCACGAGCCATGAGCAGCTGACGATCGACGTCCGCGCGCGGGTTGTCACCTCCTCACCCGCCGGACCCGCCGGACGGGCACGTGGGAGAGCCTGCGCAGCCCCCTCATACGTCGACGCGGCGGGCGAGTTCGCGCTGCCGTGGCAGGACCAGCCGGCGCTCGCGGGGCTCGAGAGCCTGGATGAGGCGCTCGAAAGCCGACAGTCCACTGGAGACGCTCGAACAGCTGTGCGAGATGATCCCCGACCGCTTCGAGTACCGCCCGGGCGCGACATATGTGGGCTCGAGCATTCGCGACCTGCTCGATCTCGGCGCGGGTGTGTGCCAGGACTTCGTGCACCTGTCGCTGGTGCTGCTGCGCCGTCGTGGCATCGCCGCGCGCTACGTCTCCGGCTATCTGTGGGCGGCCCCCGAGGATCGACGGCACGGACTCGGTCGAGGTCGACACGCACGCGTGGCTCGAGGCACTGCTGCCTGGCAGCGACGGCCGCGGTGAGCCAGTGTGGGTCAGCGCCGACCCGACCAACCGCCGCCTCGCGGGCGAGACGCACGTGAAGATCGGCCACGGGCGCTTCTACTCGGACGTGCCACCTGTGAAGGGCCTGTACATGGGCGGCGCCCCTCGGAGCTGACGGCGGCGGTGACGATGTCGCGCCTTGACCCGCAGACGAGCGCACGGGCCTGACGCGAGCACGCGGGCTGGGCCACTGCGCCGTCCGGCCGCCGCGGCTGCTGGTTGACTTCGCGTTCCCGGGCGGCGCTCCGGTCTGCCCAAACGGACGGGGGTCCTCGGACGCATGGGCACATTTCGCAGACATCTCAGCTACGCCAACGTCGTGGCGACGATGGCGCTCGTTTTCGCCATGAGCGGTGGGGCACTGGCGGCATCCCACTACCTGATCACCAAAACCAGCCAGATCAAGCCGGGCGTGCTCAAGAAGCTGAAGGGCAACATCGGGCACACCGGCGCGGCTGGCGCGACTGGCGCAATCGGTCCCCAGGGTCCGGCGGGCAAAGAAGGTCAGCAAGGCATCTCGGGAACTACGGTCGTCGATCGGATCCGCAGCCTCGCGCCGATCGCAACGACGACGGGCTCAGAAGCGAAAGACGAAATAGCGGGCCTGAACGATCCCCTCAACGGCAGCTTCACGCAGGGCGCCGACGAAGTCGACCAGATTCTCGGCCAGGTCACGTTCACCGCGCCTGCCGCGGCGCACTGCACCACAAACACCTCGTCGGGCAAAGTAACGATCGCGATCTCCGTCGACGGCACGGTGGTGGCCGACGTCGAGGAATACGGGAATGACCCCGAAAAACCGGTGACCGTCCCGGTCGAATTCTATGACGGCAACTCACTGCCCTCGTGGACGCTGTTCGAGCCCGGCACGGCGACGGCGCGCACGGTTACCGCCACGGTCGGCGACGAGTGCGGCTGGGAAGGTGGCAAAACCGGGGCACACTTCACGATCGACGCGATCGAACTGGACGTACTGGGAGCACACTGAGTCAGCAGCGGGTGCCGGCTGTGCGCCAAGCACGTACCGGCACCCGCACCTACTGCTTTCAGAAGCGCGCGACCACGTCTGTGAATGCGTACGGCGACTGACTGATCCCGCTGCAGTCTTCCCCCGGGGTCTCCCCTCCCGTGCACGGCCGGTCGCGGTTCACAGCCCAGAAGGTGAAGCGGGCGAGATGGTGAAGCTGGGCGAAGTCGAGCATCGTTTCGAAGTTTTCGACACTGACCGTCTCGTCACTTTCGTCTGTTTCGCCGTCCATCGAGGAGATCCCCGCGTGTTCGTAAGCCACTGCGGCGGTGATGCCGTACGCGGCGACGAGGTCCTGAGCCAGCCCTTCGACCGCTCTGATCGATGCGTGGCCCATGTCCGTGCGCGCGGGGCCGAAGTCGAACGGCATCACCGTCCACGCGCTGGGCTGAAATCCGATTGCAGCCGCGTCTGCGATCAGGCTGCGCCCGTCCGGTTCGGGGCCTGTTTCTTCGGTTCCGAACGTGATTGAGATCTCGAGGCTCGGATTGTCGGCGTGCACGATCGCCAGCGCTTCGATGACCCGTTTGCGCACCTTGCGGCTGGTGAACTCGGTGTGCTCGATGTCGAGGTCGATTGCGTGTAGCGAATAGGCATTGATCACCTTCTGGTAGGCACCGGCGAGCGCGGTTGGCGTCCTGCAGGAGTTGCCGAGCTTCTTGCCGCTCCAGCCGCCGAAGGACACGTCCACTTCTCCCCCATCCGCACGGATGGCTTCAATCGTGTGCTGGTCGGTGCCATCGAGCAGGGGACGTTCGCCATCCCACTCGGGGTTGCACTTGCCGCGGGTGAGGATGAACGCGAGCGTGAAGTCCTGGATGCCGGTGGCCGCCATCACACTCGTCGGCGCCTGCGGTTCACCCCAGCCGAGATACTCATACGGGGCAGTCATCTCTACCGGCTGCGTCGCGGCACCTGCGCTCGCGGCACCGAACGCTGCCAAGCCACAGACGATCGCCGCTGCAATAGCCGCTGTGAAGAGCAGCGTGTGCTGTCTCGATCGAGCCAGCATTATTCGCCTTTAGCGACTGCTTGGATGACCAGGTTCGTGTGCCCAGTGCGCGAGCACGCTTCAAATGGAAACGGGATCACCTTGGAGGCCTTCTGCCCGGGCGGGTAGACGCGCAGACCGGCGGCCGCCACAGGACGACAGCCCGGCAGGGCGCCCACCGTGACGATCCGGACGATCGCCGTCGCGGTGCTTGAGTTGTCGAGCGTCGCGGCGCCGCTGGCGAGCGTCACAAGGCCCTTCCCGGGCGTCCGTTCGCGCATCGCCGCGCCACCAAGCTGGTGACCGGCGAGGTTGACGGCAGCGACCCCCGGATACCCGTACAGCGTGCACGTGTGCCCTGAGAGGTTGGTCAGCTCGAGCTTGTAGTAGATGCTGCCCAGCGTCCCGCCGCCGCCTTCCTGGTTCAGCCAGACGACCAGTCCCGACGTGGCGCACTCCGGTGCTCCTGCCGCAAGCGCGACCGTGGGCTGCGTCGGAACCGCAACCGCGCCGAGCGCAAGCACCGGGACCAGCGCGAGTGCAGCGCGCACCGCTACGCGGCGTGGGGTTTGAAAACGCGGACGGGCGGCTCTCAGCATCGTGCGCTTCGGAGCATACTTCGCACATGGCTGGCGCAAACGGCCAGCGCGGCGGCGGCCAAGCCCGCTCAGCCGCCGGCTAGCGGCGCGACATAGCGAAGGAACGGCTCGATCTGCAGGCCGTGTCCGGTGGCGTGCTCGAGCAGCGGGATCGTGTCGAGGCGACGTCCGTAGCGGTGCACATGCTCGGCGAGCCACCGCTGGATCGGAACGACTTCGCCGCGGCGCAGGTCCTCCTCGCGTGGGCCGAGCTCCGCTTGCAGCGCCTCCCATAGCTGGGCGGCGATCAGGCAGCCGAGCGCGTAGCTGGGGAAGTAGCCGAAACTGCCGGCGCCCCAGTGCACGTCCTGCAGGCAGCCGAGGGCGTCGGATGTGACCTCGACGCCGAGCAGCCGCCGCATGCCGTCGTTCCAGGCGGCGGGCAGGTCGCTGACGGCGAGCTCGCCGTGGATCAGCGCAAGCTCGAGCTCGAAGCGCAGGATGATGTGCAGTGGATAGGTGAGCGGGTCGGCGGAGACACGGATCGCGGACGGCTCGACGCCGACAAGGGCTGCGTGCAGCTCGGCGGCGTCGACCGCGAAGCCGCCATCGGTGAGCTCGGCGGCGAGCAGCTCAGCGAAGGCGGAGTTGCGCGCGACGTGGTTCTCCCACAGCTTGGACTGAGACTCGTGCATCGACATGGAGGTGCCGGTGCCGAGGTTGGTGCGCTCGAGCGCCGGGTCGGTCTGGCGCTCGTAGAGGGCGTGGCCGTACTCGTGCAGCGAGCTGAGCAGCGACTCGACGTTGCCGTCGCCATAGCGGGTTGTGACGCGTGTGTCGCGGCGACCCAGCCAGGAGGTGAAGGGGTGCG
Source organism: uncultured Solirubrobacteraceae bacterium (assembly GCA_963752865.1). Classification (GTDB taxonomy): domain Bacteria; phylum Actinomycetota; class Thermoleophilia; order Solirubrobacterales; family Solirubrobacteraceae; genus Palsa-744. The sequence continues at coordinate 1,936,204 of CAVVZU010000002.1, read as the reverse complement.
CAGAGACATCAACCCGCCAGCTGTGATCCTCGACGCCCAGTCGACTCAAGATGCTCGCGACCGCCGCCTGCTGTGCTGCGACTGGCACCTCCAGCGTGTGCCGCGGCGAGTGCAGTTGGGCGTCCGGGATGAGCGGGGTGAGCGAGGCTGAGAGCGCTGCGAACACACGACGTAGCTCGTCGCTGCGCAGCCCGAAGTCGTAGTCGCCGAGAAGCCCGTCATAGGGGCTCTCCCCCTCCCCGGCGACCGCTTCACCGTAAGCGCGGGCAAGCTCGACGTTGCGTTCGAGCGCGGGCGCGAAGGCGCTGAAATCATCGTTCTCGCGGGCTGCCTGCCAGCTCTCCTGGCCTGCTGCGCTTGCGTTGGCGAGCTCCGCGGCGAGCTCGTCGGGCACGCAGCGCGCACGCTGCCAATCGCGGTGGGCGATGCGCACGATGTCGCTGTCGAGCTCACCCAGGCTCGTCCCCTCGAGCTCCTGTAGCCAGGCGCCGATCTCCTCGGCGGTGGCGCGCTCATGCGTGATGCGAGCGAGCGTGCCCTGCTGCTCTGCCCTGCCGGGCCCACCCTCCTGGGGCATCATCACGAGCTGATCCCAGCCGAGCAGCATCTCCAAGTGGTTGAGATCGGCGAGCTCGGCCAGGCGGCTGCGAAGCTTCTCCAGGGTGTGCACGCGCTAGACGCTAGCTGGAGCGGCTGACGTGGCACGGCTCCCCATGCGTCGACACGCCGGGCGCCAGCGCCGAGCGCCGCCAAGTTTGACTACCGTCCCCCCATGGACGACGCCACATTTGTACCTGCCGCGGGGCGACACGGCCTGACCTCGCTGTATGACCCCGTGGTTGCGCTGACGATGCGCGAGAGCACCTTCCGCTCGCGACTGGTCGCACAGGTTGCGGCCGGTGACCCCGCGACGGTGCTGGAGATCGGCTGCGGCACGGGCAGCTTGACGACACGCCTCGCACAGGCACTCCCCGCCGCCTCCGTTACAGGGCTCGATCCCGACCCGGCGGTGCTCGCTCGCGCGCAGGCGAAGGATCGCGCCCGCCGGATCAAGTGGCTGCAGGGCACGGCGGCTGAGCTGCCGCTGCCGGATCAATCGGTCGACCGCGTGGTCGCCTCACTGCTTCTGCACCACCTGACGAGTGCTGAGAAGCAGCAGGCGCTCGCCGAGGCAAGCCGCGTACTTCGTCCCGGCGGGCGCCTGCATGTCGCTGACTGGGGAGCACCGCAGGACCCGTTCATGCACGCCGCGTTCTTCGTGCTCAGGACGATTGACGGGTTTGACCGCACACGCGCCCACGCGCGCGGTGAACTGCCGAGCTTGATCACAGGCGGTGGCTTCGTGGACGTCCACTGCCGAGACCGGTTGCGCACGGGCTGGGGAACGCTCGAGCTGCTGTCCGCCGAGCGCGGCCCAACCGATTCTGCGAGGCCCTAGCAGCGACCCTGTGAATCGATATCCAAAGCATCCAGCCAGTTGCGTAGCTGCCTTTCTCGCCTGCGTCGTTCGGTCACATCCTCCATCACCATGACCGCCCCGCGTCGCCGCCCCTTTTCGTCGTTGACCGGACTGGCGTGCGTGTTCAGCAGCACATCGCTGCCCTGGACGCTGACGAGCACCTCGACGTCACGGACGACTTCGCCCTCGAGGGCACGCACGGGTGGCAGATCCTCACGCACGAGCGGGATCCCGGAGGCGGTACGCGGACAGAGCTCGCTGATCCATGACTCTGGGGGTGAGCCGAGCGCACAGTCGATGTGAAGCAGCTCGCAGGTCTGGCGGTTGGCGTATGTGAGCGTTCCGTCGGCCGCGCATGCGACGACCGGCACGCCGACGATCTTCAGTAGCGCGTCGAGCAGGTCCTGATCGTCGCGCAAGCGCTGGCGGGCACGACGAGGTCGGCGCAAATGGGACGGGAACGGCACTGCGGAATGGTCGGCCGCGAACGGGCGCAGCGCAATACCGCGTATGTGGGATTTCTAGCCCTCGAGGCTTGGCGCATGGACAGCATGCTCGCTGCAGAGCACCAGCGCGACAAGCTGCGCACGGGTGCGTGCGCCCAGCTTGGCCATGGCGTTGCGTACGTGGGTGCGCACCGTGTCGGGCGATATATGGAGCTTTTCGGCGATCTGGGCTGTCTCGTCTCCGAGCGCGATCAGGGTGATGACTTCGCGCTCGCGATTGGTCAACGGGAGCTCACCGGACCCCTCTACGGATGGCGTAGAGGACTCCTGCTCGACCATCGCCACATAGGTGGCCAGGCGCCGGCCGGCGATGTGCTCGAGCCGCGCAGCGAACTCGATCTGCACCTCGGAGCCATCTGCCCGCAGAAGCGCGCGTTTGCCCGAGTATTCACCCGACTGAAGGAACTCTTGCCATTCACTCGCCGCGGCCGCCCGGTCCTCGGGCTTGATGATCTCGTCGATCGAGGTGCCGACGAGGCTTGCCTGTGGGCCTCCGAACAGCGATACGGCAGCGCCGTTGACCTTCACTATCAGCCGCTGCTCATCGAGCAGCAACACCGGATTCGAGGTCTGCGTGAAGACGAGCCAGAACAGCCGCTCCCAGCCCGTGCCGTTGCCCCGCTCCAGCATCGCTGGAGGGTACGCCATCCTCGTCGCCGTAGTAGAGCCGATCCACCACTGACACAGGCGGCTTTGGGAGACTGCGGTGCATGGGGGTCACCGTCATTCGCCACGCATCACCGTCAGATCTCGGCGCACTCTTGTCGCTTTACGATGAGCTGGCGGGCGAGAAGCTAACTGCCGTACCCGGCGATCTAGCGAGCTTCGAGCCACTACTGGCGGAGATCCTCGCGGATCCGAGTCGCACACTGATGGTCGCCGTCCGCGACGATCGACTTGTCGGGACGGCAGATCTTCTGATCGTCACCAACCTGACGCACCGCGGCGAGCCATGGGCGATCGTCGAGAACGTCATCGTCGCCGGCGCCACCCGCCGTACAGGGGTGGGAAGGGCATTGATGGAGCACCTCATCGGGCTGGCCCGCGAGGCGGGCTGCCACAAGCTCCAGCTGGTGTCCGGCAGGCACCGCACCGAGGCGCACGCGTTCTACCGGAGCTTGGGCCTGGACGCGGTGGCCGAGGGCTTCAAGGTCTACCTCGACGAGTAGCTTACGCCGGTGCAGCGTTCCCGAGCCGACAGCGCCATTCGCCGGAGTCCTTCGCACGCAGGGTCTTGCCTGACTATCCCGAGGTGCCCAGCGTGCCACCGGCGGACTGGCTACCCCTCGTCAGCGAGTAACTGCTCTTGCCTCGGTGAGCACCGGAATGGGCCGGCGCTTGCGAGCTCAGTGCCACCGCCAGCTCCTCGCGCGAGTGGATGTCGAGCTTCAGGTAGACGTGGCGGAGGTGGTACTCGATCGTCTTCGGAGCTGAGGAACATCGCCGCCGCGGCCTCGCGGGTCGTCTTCCCGCCGGCCAGCAGCAGGGCGATCTGCAGCTCCTGCGGCGTCAGCTCGTCGATCGTGCTTGGGTCACGGCGCCGCAGCGTCTCGCCGGTTGCCGCGAGCTCGGCGCGGGCGCGGTCGGTCCAGGGGCGCGCGTCCAGCAGCTCGAACGTCTCGAGCGCGCGCGCGGAGCTGCTCGCGCGCCAGCTTGCGGTTGCGCGCGCGTCGCAGTCGCTCTCCGTATGCGAGCTGCGTGCGTGCCGTCTCGAACGCGTCGGGCGTGTCGGCGTGCTGCTCGAGGGCCTCCTCGAACAGCGAGGCGAATCGATGCGTCCTCGGCGACGAGACCGCTGGCCGCGAAGCGCGCGCGCGATCGACCACGGCTGACCCTTCGCTTCGGCGGCGGCGCTGAATTCGTCGGCCAGCTGCCGCGCCTGCGCTGATGCGCCCCAGCCGGCAGCATGCGTCGATCAGCTCGGGCGCCGGCGAGAGGTCGGGGTCGGTGATCCCGAGCTCTTCGACCAGCCGTTGCTGATGCTCCAGGTGCTCGACCGCTCGCTCGGTCTCGCCCAGACCCAGCGCGAGCATGCCGAGCGCCTCGATCGGCCCACACCTCGTGCAGCCGCGTCCCAAGCGCGCTCACAGAGTTGGAGTGCCTCGGCGACGTTGGCCCGGCACTCCGTGTCGCGTCCCCGGCGAGCCTGCAGCCGCGCGAGCCCCGAGAGCCCGAATGCGAGGTCTGTCTGCTGCCCGGTCTCGCGGGCGAGACCGATCGCCTCCAGGTATGTGGCCTCCGCCACCGCCCAGCGGTCGGTGGTGGCGTGGTCGAGGGCGATCAGGCTGAGGACGAGCGGCAGCGCCCCGATCGCCGAGCGCATTCCGCGCGACCTCGAGCGCGTGGTCCAGCAGCGCGCGTCCGGTGCTGGCCTCGCGCAGGAAGATCGGCGCGATCGCGAGCCATGGGAGCAGCCGCAGATCCGTCGCGCAGCTCGGGCGAGCGACTGGCGAGAGCGACCGCCTCCTGGATCGTCTCCGACCCCGCGGCCGCGTCGCCGCCTGCGATGCGTGCCATCCCGATCGCGATCGAGGCCAGGAAGCGCGTGCGCGCCGAAGCCCAGTCCGCAACGAGATCCCACGCCCGTTCGGCGACGGCCAGCATCTCGGCGGGGTCGCCGGCGTAGAAGCAGGCGGCGGTGGCCTCGGCGAGCATCGCGACCGCGCGCTCGGGGTCGGCGTGCTCGGCTGCCGAGGTGAGGATCGCGTGACCTCGCATCACGGGGCCCTGCCGGATCGGCAATGTGGCCGGCGAGCTCGTCGATGTCGAGCGAGCTCGCGCCGCTTGCCGGTGGATGCGCGGGCCTCGTCGAGCAACGTCACCGCCCGCCGAGCGAAACCCGCGTGCCAGCTCTCCTGCGCCGCTGCGAACACCATGCCGCCCGCGACGGTTGCGATCGGACGGTCAGCCTCCCGGCGCGCTCGAACGCGAGCGCGGCGCTCGAGTAGGCGCTCCGGTCGCGCGCCCGCGTTCCGGCCTGCTCGAGTGCGGCGGATGCCTGCTCGTCGACACCCGCAGCCGCGGCGGCCAGATGCCACGCGCGGCGGTCGACGTCGCGATCGGGCAGGGCGGAGGCAAGCGCCCGGTGCGGCCGCGCGCCTTGCCTCCGGTGGCGCGTCGGCGTAGATCGCCGAGCGCGCCAGCGGATGGCGGAACTCGACCGAACCGGCCCGCACGGCGATGATGCCAGGTTCGCTCTGCGGCGGCCAGCGCTGAGAGCTCGACGCTCAGGCGCTTGGCCGCGCGCTCGAGTACGGCGAGGTCGCCGCTGTCGCTGGTCGCCGCAAGCAGCAGCGCTTGGCGCTCGCGCTCATCGAGGTCGCCCGTCCGTCGCAGGAAGGCGCGTGAGATCCGCGCGGAGACGAGCAGCGGGGCTCCGCCCGGAGCGAGCGCGAGCTCATCCGCGTCGCGGGCGAGCTCGAGCAGGCCGAGCGGATTGCCGGCGGTCGCCTCGTGCAGCTGCGCTGCCGTCTCGGGCGCGAGCGAGGGAAGCAATGACGCGGTCTCGTCGCGGCTGAGTCCTGCGATCTGCACGGTTGGCAGGTCGGCGCCGTCGAGCAACGAGGGCTCGCCATCGCGCACCGCCAGCAGAACGGCGATCGGATCTGCCACCAGGCGTCGGATGGCGAAGAGCAGCGCCTCCGCGCTGGCGCGATCCAGCCAGTGCGCGTCGTCGATCAGCACGGCTGACCGGGCCCCCCTCGGCGTAGGCGGCGAGCAGGCTGAGCGTCGCAGCGCCGACCGCGAAGCGGTCCTCGCGCCCGTGCCGGCCTAAGCGCCAGTGCGCCCTCGAGCGCGAGCGCCTGCGGCTGCGGGATGCCCTCGAGCATGCCAAGCGCGGGGCGCAGGAGCTCGAGCAACGACGCGAACGGGATCTGCGCCTCTGACTCGACCCCACGCGCCCGCAGCAACTGCATCCCGCCGGCTTGGCCGGCAGCGTGCTCGAGCAGCGCGGTCTTGCCGATGCCCGGCTCGCCGACAAGCGCGAGCGTCGCGCTCTCGCCCGATCGCGCGCGCTCGAGCGCGCGCTCGATCTCGCCTCGCTCATGCTCGCGCCCGACCAGCATTGGTCGATTCTGGCACCTGGTGTCACACCTGGCGAAGACTAGGTGCCCCCCGGAAGCGAGCAGCGACGCCGCCGGCGTACGGTCATCGCGAGTCAACCAACCAGGAGGTCTCTGATGAGCACAACAACCGACGCCGTCGAGGTCGACGGCGAGAAGCTGATGCAGTTCGTGTTTCGCGCGGTCGACGAGGTCGGCGCGACGCTGAACGCGGCCCTGGTCGTGATGGGCGACAAGCTCGGCCTCTACCGCGCGCTCGCCGGGACAGGCGGGCTTGTCGCCGGCGGAGCTCGCCGAGCGCACGGGCACCGCCGAGCGCTACGTGCGGGAGTGGCTGAACGCGCAGGCGGCCGGGGGCTTCGTCGCCTACGATCCCGACAGCGGCCTCTACTCGCTGCCGCCCGAGCAGACGCGTCGCGCTGACCGACGAGTCGAGCCCCGCCTACCTGCCGGGCTTCTTCCAGATCGCGCTCGGATCGGTGATCGACTCGCCGAAGATCGTGGAGAAGGCGCGCGGCGGCGACGGGCTCGGCTGGCACGAGCACGTCCACGACGTGCACGAGGGCTGCGAGCGGTTCTTCCGGCCCGGCTACAACGCCCACCTCGTGGCCGAGTGGCTGCCCGCGCTCGACGGCGTCGTCGAGAAGCTCGAGCGGGGCGCGCTCGTCGCCGACGTCGGCTGCGGCCACGGCGCCTCGACGATCCTGATGGCGAAGGCGTTCCCGAACTCGACGTTCGTCGGCTCCGACTATCACGACGGCTCGATCGCGACGGCGCGGCGAGCGGGCGCAGGAGGCCGGCGTCGCCGACCGCGTCAGCTTCCAGGTCGCGCCGGCGGCGGCGTACACTGGCTAGCGACTATGACCTGGTGACGATGTTCGACTGCCTGCATGACATGGGCGATCCGGTCGGCGCCGCGCGCCATGTGCGCTCGACGCTCAAGGCCGGACGGAACCTGGATGATCGTCGAGCCCCAACGCCGGCGACCGCGTCGAGGACAACCTCAACCCGGTCGGCCGCGCGTACTACGGGTTCTCGACGCTGTTGTGCACGCCCGCGTCGCTCTCGCAGGAGGTCGGGCTGGCGCTCGGCGCCCAGGCGGGCGAGGCGCGGATCCGCGACGTCGTCAAGACGGGCGGCTTCACCCGCTTCCGCCGCGTGGCCGAGACGCCGTTCAACCTCGTCTTCGAGGCGCGTCCGTGACGCATGACTCCTGACGCAGACGGCGGCGCCCGCGAGGCTCGCGGGCGCCCTGCCGCGCGGAGCAGACGCGCGCTCGCTATCCGGACGAGACCGGCTATGCCGAGCGCGACGGCGTGCGCGTCTTACTACGAGGTGTACGGGTCTGGCGATCAGACGCTCTTGCTGCTGCCGACATGGTCGATCGTCCACTCGCGCTTCTGGAAGGCGCAGATCCCGTACCTCGCGCGCCACTTCCGGGTCGTGACGTTCGACGGCCGCGGCAACGGCCGCTCGGACCGGCCGGTCGGCGCGGACGCGTACATCCCCGACGAGTTCGCCGCCGACGCGCTCGCAGTGATGGACGCGACCGCCACCGAGCGCGCGGCGCTGGTGGCGCTCTCGTGCGGCGCGCTGTGGGCGACGATCCTCGCCGCCGAGCACCCCGAGCGAGTCGACGGCGTCGTCTACATCGGCCCCGCGGTCGGCCTCGCGCCCGGCCATCCGGAGCGCGAGGTGCACCGTTCGACGAGCCGCTCGAGACCGACGAGGGGTGGGCCAAGTACAACAGCCACTACTGGCAGCGCGACTACCTGCGGGTTCCTCGAGTTCTTCTTCGCCAAGTGCTTCAACGAGCCGCACTCGAGCAAGCAGATCGAGGACTGCATCGGCTGGGCGCTCGAGACCGATCCCGAGACGCTCGCCGACACCACCCGCGGGATCGGCCTGCGCCTGCAGGACCGAGAGCTTCGGGGAGACCTGCGCGCGCGTGCGCTGCCCGACGCTCGTGATCCACGGCGACGAGGACCTGGTCCGCCCGCATGCCCAGGGCGCGGCGCTCGCCGAGGCGACCGGCGGGCGAGCTGGTCACGCTGCAAGGCTCGGGCCACATCCCCTACGCGCGCGACCCGGTCAAGGTCAACCTGCTGCTGCGCGAGTTCGTCGACGGCCGCCGGGCGGCCACCTCCGCCTGGAGGCGCGCCCGTGCGCGCCGGCGGCGCGCGCTCTACATCTCCTCGCCGATCGGCCTCGGCCACGCGCAGCGCGACGTCGCGATCGCCGACGAGCTGCGCAAGCTCCACCCCGACCTCGAGATCGACTGGCTCGCGCAGCACCCGGTCACCAAGGTGCTCGAGGCGACGCGGCGAGCGGATCCATCCCGCGAGCGCGGAGCTCGCGAACGAGTCCGGCCACATCGAGTCCGAGTCGGCCGAGCACGACCTGCACGCCTTCCAGGCGATCCGGCGGATGGACGAGATCCTGGTGGCGAACTTCATGGTCTTCCACGACCTCGTCGCGGCCGAGCAGTACGACCTCTGGATCGGCGACGAGGCGTGGGAGCTCGACTACTTCCTGCACGAGAACCCGGAGCTGAAGACGGCCGCGTACGTGTGGCTGACCGACTTCGTCGGGTGGCTGCCGATGACCGACGGCGGCGCGCGCGAGGAGTTCCTGACCGCCGACTACAACGCCGAGATGATCGAGCAGATCGCGCGCTACCCGCGCGTGCGCGACCGCGCCGTGTTCGTCGGCGACCCCGACGACATCGTCCCGGAGCGCTTCGGGCCCGAGCTGCCCGCGATCCGCGACTGGACCGAGCAGCACTACAGCTTCGCCGGCTACGTCACCGGCTTTGACCCGGCGGCGTTCGCCGACCGCGAAGCGCTGCGCGCCGAGCTCGGCTACCGCCCCGACGAGCGCGTGTGCATCGTGACGGTCGGCGGCTCGGGCGTCGGTGCGCGACCTCCTGCGCCGGGTGATCGCGAGCTTCCCGGAGGCGAAGCGCCTCGTCCCGGAGCTGCGGATGATCGCCGTCGCCGGACCGCGGATCGACCCCGCATCGCTACCAACAGGCCGACGGGCTCGAGGTCCGCGCCTACGTGCCCGACCTCTACCGGCACCTCGCCGCCTGCGACCTCGCGGTCGTCCAGGGAGGGCTGACCACCGCGATGGAGCTGACCGCCAACCAGCGCCCGTTCATCTACTTCCCGCTCAAGCACCACTTCGAGCAGAACTTCCACGTCCACCACCGTCTGTGTCGCTACGGCGCCGGACGGCGGATGGAGTTCGACGACTCGCCACCGGATGCGATCGCAGTGGCGATCGCGGCCGAGCTCGGCCGCGACGTCGACTACCGGCAGGTCGCCGTCCGACGGGGCCGCGCGCGCGGCCGCGATGATCGCCGAGGTGCTCTGATGCTCATCGAGACCGACTACCTGGTCATCGGGGCGGGGGCAAGCGGCCTCGCCTTCGCCGATGCGCTTACGGCCGAGGCCGACGTCGAGGTGACGCTGATCGACCGGCGCGAGGACCCGGGTGGTCACTGGGCGGATGCGTATCCGTTCGTCCGCCTGCATACCCCCTCCGCGTACTACGGCGTGAGCTCGCTGGCGCTCGGCGAGGACCGCATCGACCAGGTCGGCGAGAACGCCGGGTACTACGAGCGGGCGACTGGCGCAGAGGTCTTCGAGTACTTCGCCGAGGCCGCCCGACGGCTCACACAGACAGGCCGGGTCCGCATGCTCAACCGCCACGAGCACCTGGGCGCCGGCAGCGACGGTGAGCAGGTCAGGGACTCGAGCACCGGAGCGATCCACGATGTGGCGGTACGTCACAAGGTGGTGGATGCTCGATACCTGGAAGGGTCGATCCCCGCAACCCACACCTCGCCGTTTGAGGTGGCGGCCGATGCACGGCTCGTGCCGATCAACGAACTGCCGGCAGCAGCGCAATCGGACTATTCCTACACAGTGCTGGGGTCCGGCAAGACGGCTGCAGACGCGTGTACCTGGCTACTGGAGAACGACGTGCCGCCAGATCGGATCCGCTGGATCCGACCCCGCGACGCGTGGTTCTACGACCGCCGCCACTTCCAGCCGCTGAAGCAGGTCGGCGCGATCATGGAGGGGCTCTCGCTCGATGCCGAGGCTGGCGCGCAGGCGGAGGACGTCGAGGAGCTCTTCGAGCGGCTCGAGACTTCCGGGCGCCTGGTACGCATCGACCCGGCGTGGCCGGCGACGATGTACCGCGGCACGATGCTCAGCGCCCGCGAGCTCGAGGCCCTGCGGCAGATCGAGGACGTCGTCAGGCTCGGCCGCGTGCGACGGATCGAGGCCGACCGCATCGTGCTCGAGCACGGGGAGACCGAGACCGGTCCCGACGTCCTACACGTTGACTGCACGGCGGTCGGCCTGAACAACGCCCCCGCGACGCCGATCTTCCAGCCTGGTCGGATCGTGCTCCAGCAGGTGCGACTCCTATCGCCCTGCTTCAACGCGGCTCTCATCGGCTTCGTCGAGGCCCACCGCGACGATGACGCCGACAAGAACCGGCTATGCCCACCAAACCCCTACCCGAGCAGCACCGAGGACTGGCCGCGCCAGATGAGGTGCACATGGATGGCGGCGGAGCGGTGGTTGGGCGAGCCCGACCTCTCGGAGTGGGTGGCGCAGAGCCGGCTCAACCTGCTGCGCACACTTCCCGACCACGCGGCCGAGCCCTACGTGCAAACGGCAGTCCAGCGATATCTCACCCACCTCGGCACCGCGATCGAGCGGCTGGCGCAGATGGACGAATCGAATTCACCAGAAAGCGAAGCGAGCGGTGCATTCGACCCGAGTGTGAATCCTCAGGCGCCTGCGACCGCGAGCTGCTCGTCGCTGTAGCTCTCGCCCCGCTCGGCCTTCTCGACCAGCGAGGCAGGCGGCTCGAAGCGCTCGCCGTACTTCTCGGCAAGCTCCCGAGCCCGGGCTACGAAACCGGCCACGCCGCCGTCGTAACCGTTGATGTACTGGAACACACCGCCGGTCCAGCCGGGGAAGCCGATGCCGAGAATCGAGCCGATGTTCGCGTCGGCGACCGACTCGATCACGCCCTCGTCAAGGCACTTCACCGACTCGAGCGCCTCGGCGAACAGCATCCGCTCCTCGAGGTCCTTCAGCGAGATCGAGGCCGGGTCGTCGGTCTGCGGGAAGGCGTCCTTCAGGCCCTTCCAGAGGCCGACGCGTTTGCCGTCCTCGTATTCGTAGAAGCCCGCGCCGCGCAGCCTGCCGGGCCGCCCCGCCTCGAGCATCCGGTCGACCACGGCGAAGGCCGGGTGGGGCGTGAACCTGCCGCCTTCAGCCTCGACGGCATCTTTGTATGCCTTGCGGATCTTCGCCGACAGTTCCATGTTGAGCTCGTCGGTGAGCTGCAGCACCGGCGCCGGGTAGCCCGCCTGGCCCGAGGCCTGCTCGATCGACGGTGCGGGGATGCCCTCCAGCAGCATGCCGACGCCCTCGTTGATGAACGTGCCGATCACGCGGCTCGTGAAGAAGCCGCGGCTGTCGTTGACCACGATCGGCGTCTTCTTGATCTGTTTGGCGAGATCCAACGCGCGGTAGAGCGTCTCGTCGTTGGTCTTCTCGCCCTTGATGATCTCGAGCAGCGGCATCTTGTCCACCGGGCTGAAGAAGTGCAGTCCGATGAATTCGTCGGGGCGGCTGACACCCTCGGCGAGGTCGGTTATCGGCAGCGTCGAGGTGTTCGAGCCCAACAGTGCGTCGGGTGCGAGGTGCGGCTCGATCTCGGCAAATACCTGGGCCTTCACCGCCGGGTCCTCGAACACGGCCTCGATCACGAGGTCAGCCCCCGCGGCAGCAGCGGGGTCGGTCGTCGGTGTGATCCGCGCGAGCAGCTCGTCTGCCTGCTCCTGCGTGGAGCGCCCGCGTGAGACCGCCTTCTCGACCAGGGTCTGCGAGTAGCTCTTGCCGCGGTCGGCGGCCTCTTGTGAGACGTCCTTGAGCACGACCTCGATGCCCGCTTTCGCGCACACGTAGGAGATCGCAGCGCCCATCATTCCCGCACCCAGCACGACTGCCTTCTTGGCCGTGTAGGGCTCGATGCCCTCCGGCCGTACCACGGTCGCCGTTGACCTGCTGCAGGTCGAAGAAGAACGCCTGAATCATGTTCTTTGAGACCTGCCCGACGAGCAGGTCGACGAAGTAGCGGCCCTCGATCTCGATCGCCGTATCGAAGTCGACCTGCGCACCCTCGACCGCCGCAGCCATGATGTGGTGAGGCGCCGGGTAGTTGGCGCCCTTCAGCTGCTTGCGCAGGTTCGCCGGGAACGCCGGCAGGTTCTGCGCGAGCTTGGGATTGGACGGGGTGCCGCCGGGGATCTTGTAGCCCTTCACGTCCCAAGGCTGGGAGACCTCCTCACCTGCCTTGGATGCGATCCACGCCTTCGCGGCCGGAACGAGATCATCACGGGTGGCGACGATCTCATCGAGGATGCCGACCTCTTTCGCCTTCGCCGGGCGCAGACGCTGGCCCTGCATCAGTAGCTGCATCAGCGCGTCGACGATGCCGATCATGCGCACCGTGCGCACGACGCCGCCGGCCCCGGGGAGCAGGCCGAGCTGGACCTCGGGGAAGCCCATCTGCACCTTCGGGTCATCAACCGCAATGCGGTGATGAGTCGCCAGGGCGATCTCGAGGCCGCCGCCGAGCGCGGCGCCGTTGATCGCGGCGACGACCGGGACGCCGAGCGTCTCCAGCCGACGCAGCTGCGCCTTGCCCTTGCGCACCATCTCGGCGAGCTCGGGCGCGTTCTCTGGGGTCGCCTGCTTGAGGTCGTTGAGGTCGCCGCCGGCGAAGAACGTCTTCTTTGCGGAGGTGATGACGACGCCCGCGATCTCGTCCTTCTCGGCCTCGAGGCGCTCGACGGTCGCCGCCATCGATTCCGCGTAGGCCTGGTTCATCGTGTTCGCCGACTGGTTGGGGTCATCCAGCGTTAGGACGACGATCTTGTCCTCGCCTTTGTCCCACCGGATGGTTGTGCTCTCTGCCATGACTAGATCGCCTCCACGACTGTCGCGATTCCCATGCCGCCGCCAACGCAAAGCGTTGCGAGGCCGTACCTGCCACCCGTGCGGTGCAGCTCATCCACGAGCGTGCCCAGGATCATGCCGCCGGTAGCTCCGAGCGGGTGACCCATCGCGATCGCGCCGCCGTTGACGTTGACTTTCTCCATGTCCAGGCCCATGTCCCGGACGAAGCGCAGCACCACCGCGGCAAACGCCTCGTTGATCTCCACCAGGTCGAGCTGATCGACGGTGATGCCCGCCTTCGCCAGCGCCTTGCGGCTTGCGGGCGCGGGGCCTGTCAGCATGATCGTCGGGTCCGCGCCCGATACCGCTGTGGCAAGAATCCGGGCCTTGGGGGTCAGGCCGAGGTCTTTGCCGGTCTGCTCGTTACCGATCGTCAAAAGCGACGCGCCGTCGACGATGCCGGAGGAGTTGCCGGGCGTGTGGACGTGGTCGATCTTCTCGATCCAGTGGTACTTCTGTAGCGCCACCGAGTCAAAGCCGCCCATCTCGCCCATCGCGGCGAAAGACGGCTTCAGACCGCCAAGCGCTTCGACGGTCGTGCCCGGGCGGATGAACTCCTCACGGTCGAGCACCACATTCTCGTTGAGGTCCTTGACAGGGATGACGGAGTCCGCGAAGCGACCCTCCGCCTCAGCAGCCGATGCGCGCTCCTGCGAGCGAACCGCATAGCTGTCGACGTCCTCGCGGCTGAACTCCTCGATCGTGGCGATCAGATCGGCGCTGATGCCCTGGGGCACGAACGAGGTGTCGTAGTTGGTCTCCGGGTCCATCGCCCAGGCGCCGCCGTCGGAGCCCATCGGCACGCGCGACATCGACTCAACGCCGCCCGCGAACACAAGGTCCTCCCATCCGGAGGCGACCTTCTGCGCGGCGATGTTCACTGCCTCGAGGCCCGACGCGCAGAAGCGGTTGAGCTGCACGCCCGCGACGGTGTCGGGAAGCCCGGCCTTGATGGCGGCTGTCTTGGCGATATCCGCGCCCTGGTCGCCAACGGGCGAGACGCAGCCGAGCACCACGTCGTCGATCCGCGACGGGTCGAGTTTCTCGTTGCGCGCGAGCGTCTCGTGCATCAGGCCGACCACCAGGTCGACCGGCTTGGTGCCGTGCAGGGAGCCGTTGAACTTGCCCTTGCCTCGGGGCGTGCGAATCGCGTCAAAGACCAGTGCGTCGGTCGCGGCCATCAGTGAGACCTCCTGTGTCGTCGAACCTCAGCTGTGGCGCGGGTCCGGATGAAAACTCGACGGAACGCTACCAAAGAAACGTTCATGCGCGAACGCAAATATGTTTAAGATCACTGCGATGACCGTCACCGCCAAGACATCCCCACGCCGCAGCCAGGCAGAGCGCAGCGCCGCCACGCGCGACGCGCTGCTGGACGCGACGATTGCGTGTCTGGTCGAGGACGGATATGCGAAGACGACTACGAGCCGGGTTGCTGAGCGCGCGGGTGTCTCTCGCGGTGCCCACCTCCACCATTTCCAGACACGCCAGGCGCTCGTGGCTGCGGCGATGGAGCGCCTGGCTGAACGCCGCGGCGCGGAGTTGCTTGCTGCCGCGGAGGACCTGCCGGAGGGACGTGAGCGCCTCGTAAAAGGCCTCGACCTGTTGTGGGCCAGCTACGCCAACCCGCTGTTCCAAGCGGCGCTCGATTTGTGGTCGCATGCACGCACCGACGCGGACCTACGCGAGCGCCTCGTGCCGGTCGAGCGACGGCTCGACCGGCAGACGCTCGCGATCACCCGCCAGCTGTTCCCTGCGATCGCCGAGCAGCCCGACTTCGACCGGTTGATCGAGATGGCGGTGTCGACGATCCGCGGCCTCGCGCTGCTCGACACGCTACACCCCGGCGACGGGCGCAACCGCAAGCAATGGCGCTACAGCCGTGCACGGCTCGTCGAGCTGTTCGAGGGCGCGCTCTGAGCATCACCTCGAGCCCGGCTGGCGCCGAGGCGCTGCGCGAGATCCCCAGCGTTCCCGAGAGCGCGATCTCGAGCGAGCTGGCAGCACGCCTGCCAGCGCCCGTACCCGCCCCGTGGACGACGTCCGGCTCGGGGCTCATGTGGGTACAGCGTGCCGCGGCGAACGCGGGCAGATTCCAACAGGCCGGGCTGAGCTATGACCGTGCGCTGCCACTCACCGTGGCGGCGTTCCTACGCTACGACGAGGGCCCGGTGGGCGCATACGACGAGCTGATCGCGATGCCGAACGTGGTGCTGCGCAAGCGGCGGCTGTCGCTTGCGGTGCCGTTCATCGCGGTCGACTCGGAAGCCTCGATCGCCGGCGGCCGGGCCAACTGGGCACTGCCGAAGACACTTGCTGAGTTCGAGTGGCTGCAGCACAACGGGCTGGTGCGCCAGATCCAAGCCCGCGGCGAGGGCTGGTCGGCGGAGGCTCGCGTGCTCTGGTCGGGCCCGCGCATGCCGCTGTGGGCGCGCGTGCAGCAGACACAGGTCCGCGCTGATGGCTCGGTGATCGGTATACCGATACGGTCGATCGGCATCGGACTGGCCGCGCGGGTCGAGGTCCACACCGAGGGTCCTACTCTCCCCCGCTGGCTCACCAGCGGCGTGCATATGGGCGTGGCGATCGAGCGAGTGAAGCACCGGATCCTGCCGGCGATCGAGGAGCCAGAGCACCAGCGAGGTGCTGGAGCGAGACCGCGGCGAAGCAGGAAACCCGCTATCGGTCGGCGGTCCGGTCGCACTCCCGCTGACGAGCCCCACGCGCCCGCAGCTGGTTCCTGATGGCCGGCCTGATGAAAAGCAGACCGAGGACGGCTGGCATGAGCCCAATGAAATCGCCCTTGACCACGAGCCCAACGCCGACTAGGACGAGCGCTGCGCTGAGTAGCGCCTGTTGCCAAGGCTTGGCATACCTGGCGTGCTCGATGGACTGGCGAAGCTGGAAGATGAGCCCTCCGTGCATCGCGTCCCTCAGCCCTGAGGGCGCGCGGCATCGACCTGTTGAAGGATCGTGCCACGCTTGGCCGGGCTCAGCCGCTTCGCGAACGTCTCCAAGACCCTTACAGCGTCCGGGTTGCCGAGGGCGACTGCCAAGGCGCCATCAACTGAAGCGGCTCCCTTGCGCGCGACACTGCACGGGTGCTCCTCGCTCACGCGGACCAGCGTTCGGCGACCGTCACCTGGGTCCACGGTGGTCGCGAGCATTCCCTGCTCGCGCAGGCGGGCGACGGACTCCGAGACGTAGCTCTGAGGCAAACCTGTCCGGGCGGTGATCTGCGTGATGGAGCTGTCCGGATTCGCAAAGACATCCCTCAACACAAGCGACTGGCCGGTCGGCAGAGCCTCATCCTGCGACCCCCTCATGACCTCTTCGCCAACCTTCATCAGTTGGCGGCCAAGCAAGATGAGATCGAGCGCCTCCACCGACCCGATAATACATCGCTACCGATCTATCGTCAACGATGCAACTTGCAAGCTCTACGCTCGCAACATGACGCCGGAGGATCTTGCCAACCTCGCGCATCTGCGCCGCGCGCGCGATCTGATGGACCGCGAGTACTCGCGCCCGCTCGACGTCGCCGAGCTCGCTCGCACTGCTTTGATGTCGAGCGCACATTTTTCGCGGCAGTTCCGCGAGGCCTACGGCGAGACGCCCTACGCCTACCTGATGACGAGACGAATCGAGCGAGCGAAGGCGCTGCTGCGCGGTGGCGAGATGTCGGTCACCGAGGTCTGTGTGGCGGTCGGGTGCTCATCGCTCGGCTCGTTCAGCGCCCGCTTCGCCCA
This sequence comes from uncultured Solirubrobacteraceae bacterium, assembly GCA_963752865.1. Taxonomy (GTDB): domain Bacteria; phylum Actinomycetota; class Thermoleophilia; order Solirubrobacterales; family Solirubrobacteraceae; genus Palsa-744. The sequence continues at coordinate 1,919,377 of CAVVZU010000002.1, read as the reverse complement.
GCTGGTGGGCGAGACCCCGACGGCCTACCGGGGTCGTGACCACAGCGCGCTCGCGGGCGTGCCAGGCTGCGTTGCCAAGGACCTCACCCGCCCGAGCCGCGAGACGAGCAGGATCGGAGAAGCGCGCGAGGCGCTGGCGCACTAGCGTTCGGGACATGAACCTCACTCTTTCCACATGCTTCGTCCTGGTCCATGACCCCGACCTCGCACTCACGTTCTACCGCGACACACTCGGCCTCGAGCTGCGCAACGACGTCGCCCGCGGCGACTTCCGCTGGCTCACCGTCGGCGGCGCCTCACAGCCCGATGTTGCGATCGTCCTTACGAACTACCTGAACGGCAGTCCCGCCGACAGCGACGCGCTCGCGGCGCTGCTCGCCAAGGGCGCCCTCAACGGCGTCCACTTCCATACCGACGACCTCGACGCCACCTTCGAGAAGCTCCAAGCTTCAGGTGCCGAGATCGTGCAGGAGCCGACCGATCAGCCATGGGGCACGCGGGACTTTGCTGTGCGTGACCCGTCCGGAAATATGGTGCGCTTCGACCAGCCACCCGCCGCGGAGTCGTAAGCAGCCGACGCCATGAGCGTCGTGTTCACCCTCGCCGGATCTGGGAGACCATCCCCCTAAACCCCCGCGTCTGCCAACGATCACCGCTGGCAGACGCGAATGAGACCGTTAGGCGGCCTGGACGTTGACCGCCTTCGGTCCCTTGTCCCCTGCCTCTGAGTCATACGTGACCTTTGCGCCCTCAGCGAGAGAGCGATAGCCCTCACCGATGATTGCGCTGTGATGCACGAATAGGTCCTTGGACTGGTCATCGGGCGTGATGAACCCGAAGCCCTTGTCGTCGCTGAACCACTTCACTGTTCCTGTAGCCATTGTTTCCTCCGGCGTCGTTGTGTGCTGCGAACGCGGGAGTTGCTATGAGCAAAAGCTACGAGCGCTGGCACTGCGATGTTGGATTGACATCCAACCTGATGCATGCACCGTAGCAGAGCCGGTGAACACAGACAGCGAGCCTGCTTGTGGCCTCGCGCTAGACGGCTGACAACGCCGCCGCGGATAACAACACAAAGGAGGCCACACACCCCTCCACTTCCTACTTTATAACGCACAGGGGGGCTTGATTCAAGCCCCCGGGTGTGCCCCATAATGCCCGCCGCAGGCCAGAAGCCCACGGAAAAGGGAGGTACGTGTATGAGCGAGCATGCGGTGGTGATCGCAGGAGGCGGTCCGACGGGGATGATGCTGGCGGCTGAGTTGGCGTTGGCGAAGGTCGATGTGGCGATCGTCGAGCGGCGCCCCGACGCCGGGCTGAACGGCTCACGGGCGGGCGGCTTTCACTCCCGCACGATCGAGGTGCTCGATCAGCGCGGGGTCGCTGAGCGGTTCCTCGCGGAGGGGCAGACGGCTCAGGCCTCGATGATCGGCACGACCGTCCTCGACATGAGCGACTTCCCGACCCGTCACCCGTATTCGCTCGGAATCTGGCAGAGCCAGATCGAGCGGATCCTGGCGGCCTGGCTCGAGGAGCTGCCCGTTCAGATCGAATACGGAGTTGACGTGACAGGCTTCGCGCAGGACGAAGCCGGCGTCGATGTCGAGCTGGCCGACGGCAGGTCGCTGCGGGCGCAGTACCTCGTCGGCTGCGACGGCGGTCGCAGCATCATCCGCAAAGCCGCGGGGATCGAGTTCCCGGGATGGGATCCCACGAAGAGCAACCTGATCGCCGAGGCCGAGATGACTGAGCAGCCGGAGCTGGGCATACGGCGCGACGCCACCGGCGTCCACGCGATCGGCCGGCTGGAGTACGAGATCCGCGACGGCGAGGTGGTTTACGCGGATGACGGTCCGGTGCGGGTGATGGTGACCGAGCAGCAGATCGCAACCGGAGGTGAGCCCACGGTGGCGGATCTCGGCGAGGCTCTCGTAAGGGTCTACGGCACCGACTTCGGGATCCACAGCGTCACATCGATCTCGAGGTTCACCGACATGACCCGTCAGGCGGCGGCCTACCGCGCGGGACGGATCCTGCTGGCAGGCGACGCGGCGCACGTGCATTACCCCGCAGGTGGACAGGGCCTCAGCCTCGGCGTGCAGGATGCCGTGAACCTGGGATGGAAGCTCGCCCAGGTGCTCGAGGGGACGTCCCCGGAGAGCCTCCTGGACAGCTATCACGAGGAGCGCCACCCGCTCGCCGCCCGCGCGCTGCGGCACACGATGGCCCAGACCGCGCTACAGCGCCAGGACGAGCGCTCGAAGGCGGTCGCCGAGCTGGTCTCGGAGCTGGGGGCGATGGACGAGCCGCGCAAACGGCTTGCCGGGATCGTCTCGGGGCTGGACATCCACTACGAGCTCGGCGACGGTCACCCCCTGCTCGGCCGGCGGATGCCCGACCTTGACCTGGTCACCGCCGACGGCCCGCTCCGAGTGTTCGAGCTGCTGCACGAGGCAAAGCCGGTACTGCTCAACCTAGGCGTGCCCGGCAGCTTCGACATCGCGCCCTGGGCCGGCAGGATTCAGCTGGTCGATGCCGCCTACGACGGCCCGTGGGAGCTGCCAGTACTGGGCGCGGTCACCGCTCCCATTGCCGTGCTGATCCGGCCCGACGGGTATGTCGCCTGGGTGGGCGACGGCACAGATCGCGGATTGCACGAGGCGCTTACCACCTGGTTTGGAACACCATGACGCGACCAATACAATGCCGCTGCACTGCATAGAATACAATCGTATGGTATAAATTGTGCATGTATGGTCGTGGCAACATCGGATCTGACTGGGTTGGCGCGTGTTCGCAACGCGGCGCTGGCGGGGTTCGCGCGTAATGGCGTTGCTGCCACCTCGCTTCGCGATGTCGCTAAGGCCGCCGGCGTCTCGCCGGGTCTTGTGCAGCACCACTTCGCCACTAAGGCCGCGCTCGTGTCCGCTGTCAACGACTACGTTGTGGCAATCGCCACCGACGCTTTCCGCGATGTGCCCCAGGGTGACTCGCCGGTCGATGTCCAGAAGGAGCTCGGCGACCGTGTCACCGCATTCGTGGCAGAGCAACCCACCACGTTGTTGTATGTCGCCCGCTCAGTCGCCGACGGTGATGAGACCGCGCTGCAGATCTTCGACGCGTTCGTCGCCATCGCGCGTGAGCTGTGGCGGAGCCTTGCCGCTCATGGACTGCTGCGCGAGGACGCGGATGTCACCTGGACCGCATTGCACCCCGTCGTGTTCGTGCTGGGGACAGTCTTGTTCAGAGATGCAATCGAGCGCCATCTACCCGGCTCGTTCTTCGCTCCCGAGCAGCTCGAGCGCTGGAATACCGCGAGCAGCGCCCTGTTTCGCCAAGGCGTCTACGAGCCACAGAGAGCCGGCCGAGCAACCAGATAACAAGAGCGAACGGCGCACCGGACGTGTGTTCAGCTGACCCATTCGCGGATGCCCTCGGGCCGCTGTGCACCGCCGATCTCTCCACAGGTCCGCTTGGCTACCGCGACCGCGGCAGCGGCCCGCCGGTGCTCTTCCTCGCCGGGCTTGTGCTCTCCAGCGGGTTCTGGCGGCGGCTGGTGCCGGCACTCGAACAACCGCTCCGCGCGATCATCCCCGACCTGCCACTCGGGGCTCACACGATGGCCATGCGCCGCGACGCCGACCTCTCCCCCACGGCGATCGCCGATCTACTCGTCAAGCTGCTCGATACCCTGAATCTCCAGGAAGTGGTCGTGGTGGGCAACGACACCGGCGGCGTGATGGCAAAGCTGCTCGCCACCCGTCACCCCGAGCGAGTCGCCGCTCTGGTACTCACGCCGTGCGAGTGCTTCGAGAACTTCCTGCCACCCATCTATCGCTACCTCCAAGTGTGTGGCTTCCTACCCGGAGCCATGTGGCCGCTGGTGCAGACGATGCGCTTCTCCGCTGTCCGCCGGCTGCCGATTGCCTTCGGCTGGCTCACCAAGGGACCCCTCGAGCAAGCGGCGTTCGATCAGTACCTCAAACCGGGTCTCACCAACAGCGGGGTACGACACGACACCGCCAAGGTGCTGCGGGCAATTCACCCCCGCTACACGCTCCGGGCCGACACCGCCCTCGCCCACTTCGAGCGCCCCGCCCTGATCGCCTGGGCCAGCGAAGACCGTGTTTTTCCCGAGCGCCACGGCGAACGACTCGCGCAGATCCTGCCCCACGCAGAGCTGGTCTCGATCACCGATTCCTACACCTACATCCCCGAAGACCAGCCAGCCGTACTGGCCGGCCACATCGACCGCTTCATCGCCCACCTGGAACGCTCTGCCGGGCCAGATGATCTCCGGTCGCCAGCGCCACAGCAGCCGTGAGCGAGCCGTTGTGAGCGCAAGCGAGCAATTCAACGTGGTGATCGGGGGCGCTTTCCTTTGCGATAGTGGCTTGGGTGTTGCTGCTGATAACCGGTGCGAGCGGTGTCGGGAGGTCCACCGCGCGCGGCGATCGAATCGGAGCTGTCACCTGCGGTTGACTGCGTGGAGCTTTTGGACCTCACGCCACCACCCGCTGTGATGACTCGGGCTTGGCGTCAGCAGACGGCCGAGATCGCCGTGCGCCGCGCTGTTGGGCTCCAGGCATGCGGGCGGCATTTGCTGCCGGCGGGCGATCCTGTTCCCGCTGCCGAGGTCGCCGCGGCGCCATCAGCGACGAGTCTGGACGCGATCGCTGTCTGTCTACTTGATGTCACTCCGGAGACACGGGCCGAGCGTCTGGGAGCGCGTGGAGAAGACCCCGCACTGCTGCCACATCACCAGGCATTCGCCGAGTGGATGCGCAGGCAAGCCGCCGATCCTCTGCACATGACGCATGTGGTCTCCGACGGAGGCTGGGAGGAGATGCGGTGGGAGCGTCTGAAAGCATTGGCGCCCGACTGGCAGATGCACACGATTGACACGACGGACATGACCAGGAGAGAGGTCGCCGATGCTGTCCTTGGCTGGTGCCAGCGTGCGCTAAGAGGAGGCGCCCCGGTGCTACGAGTCGCCTCCGCGGATCAGGGCTAGATCACCCTCGTCCTCATCGTCCCTCCAGTAGACCGAGGTCGCGCAGGCTCTCGGCTGTTTCAACGATCGTGGTCTCAGCTGGGCGAGGGCGCCATCCGAGCTCGTCGCGGGCCCGGTCGTTGTGGATGATCAACCGCGGCGGCTCCGGCCCGGGCGCCTCCTCGGTTGGCACTCGCTCGGCCAATGGACCGAGCCGCTCGACCAGGATCTCCGCCAGCTCCAGGAAGCTGATCGTCGGTCCGTCGGCCAAAGCCAGATACCGCTTGCCGGCCGCCTCAGGCGCGGCCATCGCACGGATGTGCAGATCGGCCACGTCACGCACGTCGGCGACGCCGAAGCGCTGGCGTCGCACGACAGGCATCGCTCCGTCGAGCATCGCCTTGATCAATTGCAACGACGAACGTGCTTGCGTGGTCAATGTCGGGCCGAGGATGAACGTGGGGTTGACCACCACCAGCTCGGTATCGCCACCCTCACGTTCGATGAAATCCCAAGCGGCCCGCTCCGCGATCGCCTTCGATCGCGGGTATGGCGGCAGATCCGGCGTGTCGGGATTGGTCCAGTCAGCCTCCGTGTACTCGAAGTCTGGCTTGGGTGTGTAGCCGACCGCCGCGAACGAGGAGGTCAGAACAACCCGCTTGGCGCCTGCATCTCGCGCGGCCCGCAGAGCACGCAGCGTGCCCTCACGGGCGGGAATGATCACCTCATCAGGGTCGTCACTCTGGATCATTGGCGAGGCGGTGTGATGAACCTCCTCACAACCCGCCGCCGCGGCGGCCCACCCCTTGTCGGCCGTCAGCTCAGCGGCGACGAGCTCCAGACCGCTGTCATCAGCCGCGCCGCGACGCACGGCCGCACGCACATCGCCCTCGTCCTCCAGGGAGCGAACCGTCGCGCGCACCTCACGACCGTCGCGCAGCAGCGCAGCGATCAGCTGCGTGCCGAGATACCCCGACCCGCCGGTCACCAGAACTGTGCTCATCCCAACACCACCTCCTCCATGCGGGGCGCCATGTCCTGCACCCGCAGGTTCGCTTTGGCCTCCGCGTCTGAATCACCGTGGTCGCGTGCATCCCACAAAGCGGCCTTTGCGCGGAGGTAGTCAAGGTGCGTGTGCAGCGTCGCGATCTGCACTTCGACGCGTTCCGCGTGGCGCAACAACAGATCGCGCTGCTCCCCTGCCGCCTCATGCCCAAGTGCGCGGTTGGCCTGATATGTGCGCATGTCCTCGATCCCAACGCCCATGGCGCGTAGGCAGGCCAGCGCCTGCAACGTATCGAGGTCCTCCTCGCGGTAGCGGCGGTGCCGGCTACTGGCGTCGCGGTCGACCGGGCCGATCAGCCCGACCTCTTCGTAGTAGCGCAGCGTCGGCCCGCTCAGCCCGCTGCGACGGGAGACATCTTGGATCGTGAGAGTTGTCATACGAGCATCAAAACAAACCTCAAGCGCTTGAAGTCAAGGGCGGCGGCAAAAAGTTCTTGAGAGCGATCCACGTCCTACGAATGCTTCACCTTGATAGGTGTGAGCAGCCCGTCAAGTGTGGCCTGGAGGATTGGCTTCAGGTAGTCGGGGTCACCGTCGATCGAGGCGATGGCGACGATCATGTCGAGGACCTGCTCGAGCGTGAGATCGCCTCGAGCCTCATGGGTGCGCTGTGCTTCGAGCAGGAGGGGCCGACCGGCGGCCATCACGCGGCCGCGGCTCTCACTCATGACGGGGGCATTTCCCCCTGAATGCTTGAGCAGCTCCGTGCCAACCGGGTGCTTGCTGGTGATGAAGGCAAAGAACCGATGCAGCCATGCGACAAGGACTGCTCCGGGAGTCTCTGCCTCCAAGGTCCCGGCCGCCTCACACACGGCGTCCACCTCATCGGTGTAGAGCGCCTCGAGGAGCTCGCGCCGACCCGGGAAGTTGCGATACAGGGTCGCCATCCCCACACCAGCGCGTCGTGAGATCTCGGCCATCGATGTCTCGGCCTCGCGATCGGCGAATGCGGCACGAGCGGCCCCGAGGATCTTGTCGCGATTGCGCTCGGCGTCAGCTCGTCTAACGCGCGATAGGGGCTCTGTTCGTGACATGAGTCGGAAGTGGATAGGCAATCCGTTAGAGTAAGCGGACATGCTCTCCGCTTCAGGAGGGAGTCTATCTCAACCGCTGTGATGTGCTCGCGGCCAACACAAGGAGCTCTCCATGGACTACCGACCCCTCGGACGTACCGGCGTCAAGGTCAGCCAGCTATGTCTCGGCGCGATGATGCTCGGCGCTGTCGGCAATCCCGACCACGACGATGCGGTCCAGATCATCCACCGCGCGTTGGACGCGGGGATCAATTTCATTGACACTGCCGATGCCTACTCCCGCGGCGAGTCGGAGCTGATCGTCGGCAAGGCGCTCGCCGGCGGGCGGCGCGAGAACGTGGTGCTCGCCACCAAGGCCGGCCTGCCGTTCGACGATGACCCAAATCACCGCGGAGCGTCGCGACGGTGGATCACCGAGGCTGTCGAGGGCTCACTGCGGAGGCTTCAGACCGATTGGATCGACCTCTTTCAGATACACGTTGTCGATCCGAACACCGACATCGACGAGACCCTCGGCGTCCTATCTGACCTCGTTCACGCAGGCAAGATCCGGTCCTTCGGTGCGTCGAAGGTTCCCGCCTCTGGGATCGTCGAGGCGCAGTGGACCGCCGAGCGCCGCCGCCGCGAACGCTTCCGTACCGAGCAGCCCCCGTACTCGATGCTTGTGCGCGCGATCGAGCTCGACGTGCTGCCGACCTGCCAACGCCACGGGATCGGGGTAATGACATACAGCCCACTCGCCGGCGGCTGGCTATCGGGCAAGTACCGCAAGGGCCAGGTTGTCAGCGGCCCGGGATCGGCCACACGAGGGCAACTCTTCCCCGGGGTCTATGACTCCGCCAACCCAGCCAACGCCGCAAAGCTCGACGCCGCCGACGCCCTCGGTGCACTCGCCGAGGAGGCGGGGATCACCCTCATCCAGATGGCGACTGCGTTCACCACCCACCACCCCGCGGTTACCTCCGCGATCATCGGCCCACGCACCAAGGAGCACCTCGACGGCTACCTCGCCGCTGACGGCATCGACCTGTCCGGCGACCTGCTCGACCAAATCGACCAGATCGTGCCCCCGGCGGTCACGATCAACGTCGCCGACAACATGTGGAACCACAGCACCACAGCGCTGAACGCCGAGTCCCGCCGCCGCTAATACAGCGCGAGGATCAGGTCGCGGACGGCGGCGGGCCGGGAGAGGAATGGGTGGTGGCCGGCGTCGAGCTCCACGACACTGCCTGCCAGACCGGCGAACTCGCGCTGGGACTCGGCGGGGGTGCCCTGGTCCTCTGTGCAGAGGAGGTACGTCGAGGGCACGTGCTGCCAGGCCGCTGACTGCACCGGCTGCTGGAGAACCGCGAGGCTCTGGCGGGCGGTCTTGTCCATGGCCTCTCGCTGGATCTCCGGGTCGCAGTCCTGAAGGAACGTCTCAGCCAGGGCGTCAGGTCGGACTGTGAACGTGCCGCCCTCGGGATCGATGTCGAGAAACGGGGCGGGCTCCTCGCCGCCGAACGAGGAGAGGCTCTGCCCGACCTCCGGCAGGTAGCTGGATATGAGCAGCAGATGGCGCACGGCCTCGACGCCCGCCGCTGCCTCCGCGGTGACAATCCCGCCGTAGCTGTGGGCGACCACCACGGTCGGCTCGTCGCTCGCGGTCAAGACGTGCCGGACCGCGGCGACGTCCTCAGCCAGCCCGGGGCCTTGCGCATCCGTCGGCTCACCCGTCTCGCCGCAGCTCGGCAGGGCGGGCGCCTCGCTGGCGATGCCCTGCTCGGCCAGCAGCTCACCGGTTCGGTGCCACCACCACGATCCGTCCTTCACACATGCGCCATGCACGAAAACGATCCTCACCATGACCTCCTCGCCGTCTACAGGCCGTCTGATAGGGGCCTGTAGCGAAGGTAAACGACGCGAGAGGCAAACGTCTTCGTCTCGACCAGCTCCAGGTTGATCGGTTGGTCCAGGGTCGGGAAGTAGCGCGTGCCGCCGCCGAGTAGGACTGGGCTGACGAACAGCCGCCACTCGTCGATCAGCCCCAGCTTCATACACGCACCGGCGAGACCCGAGCCACCGACGGCGATGTCCTTTCCGGGCTGGTCCTTCAGCCTCGAAACCTCCTCGCCGACGCCGTCCCTGGCCAGCTTGGTGTTGCCCACCACGCTCTCCAGCGTCGTGGAGAACACGACCTTCGGCAGGGCCTTCCAGGTCTGGGCGAACGCCACATACTCCGCGGTCAGCGGACTCTCCTCAGCGGTCTCCCAGTAGACCATCGTTTCGTAGAGCCGCCGTCCGCACAGGTGCACACCGATCTCCTGCACCTGCTGGTGGTGGAACCGAAACAGCTCATCGTCGGGCACCGACCAGTCGATCTCGCCATCGGGTCCGGCGATGTAGCCGTCCAGCGACACAGTCATCGAGAAGATCAGCTTTCGCATCACGGGCCTCCTTGCCGAGCCTACCCGTTCGGTGCGATCGAGGACATCGAGCGCGAGCGCAGCCGCAGTAAACGCCTGCGGCCTCACCTGGTGACGAGCATGGTGGTCCGGCAGGACGCCTTGAGGGAGACGCGCGGCGAGTACACGGTGATGCTGTGGTATCTGCTCTTGGTCGTAGCCGCGATCGATCGACGTACGGTCAAGCGAGGCCGTGTCGGCGTGGTCGTCGACAGCGCGATCATCCTCACGCCAGACGAGTTGGGGGCGTTCGGCCTACGGAACGGCCCCTCGAGCAAGCACGGCGGATACCGTGGCCGTGACTACTACGAGCTCTCGACGTAGCGCCGGTAGATGCGCTCGGCCTGCTTGGCGTACTTACCGGGCAGCGCCTCATGCAGTTCAGCCAGGAACGAGTCCTGTGCAGAGGGCTGCGCCGGCTGATGGACCTCCGCGAAGTAGCGGTCGAGCTCAGCACGGACGGCTTCCTGCTGGCGGGGATCGCGCGAGGCACGCTCCAGCAGCTCCCCCGCGACCTCTTCCACCGACGCGCGACGGGCCTGCGCGGCGATCCTCAGAACGTCGACCACCCGCAGGTGCTTCTCGGTGCCGCCCCAGAGCTCGGGCTCGATGCCGAGTCTTGTCACGGCCCGCGTGATCCCCGAGGGGTGTATCTCGATTAGATCCGCAGCTTCCTGGTAGGTGGGAAGCGTGCGGACGACATCAGCTCGTGCGGTAGCCATGGGCGAAGCATAGCGCACGCAACGCAAGTCTTGCAAGACTTGCAAGAACCAGGGCCACGCTCGGTCAACCTGACGAAGATCGTCATTCAGCCCTTCACGGCGCAGCGCAGGGATCGCATCAGGCGTTGCCTGTCGCAAAGGAATGAAGCATCGTGTCGACGATGTCGCCGAACGCTCTGCAGCTCTCGGTGCTTCGCTGGGTCGCCGATGGGTCTCCAGATGGAGTCATGGACGACTACGCCCACCGTGTCTCAGCCGCGGCACTACGCGCCCGAGGTCTTCTCCGCGTCCCAGGACGAGGACCCACCTGGCACGCAGAGCTGACGCCAGATGGTCACGCGCTTCTGTCCCGACACGCCGAAGCTTCGACAGGTGGGATGCACGACCCGCCGCAGCCGAGAGTCAACGAACAGCTACCGAAGACCGAGCAGCTCGTCGCCGCTGTGACCCGCACTGGGCTTGGAGCCAGTCCGGTTCCAGTGCCCAGCCGGGTTCGCAACCATCATGCGGCAGCACGCGGGTTTCGCGATCAGACCTATGTGCACGAGATCTCGCGCAAGACGCTGCCACGAGCCGTCAGGATCGTGCACGGGTTCGCTAACGAGATAGATCGACGTGGTCACCGGATCGCTCAGGCGTCGTAGGCGAGTGACGATGACAGGTCGCGGTGGGCGTCGATCTGTTGCTGTAGGTCGGCGACCTTCTGCTCGGCGAGCGCGATCGCGTCGGCCCCGGCTATAAAGCGGCGCGGCGGCTGCTCCAGCGCCGTGAGGGTCAGTAGCGCTCGGGCGAGCTTGGCCGGGTCGCCGGCCTGCTGGCCGTTGCGCGCGTTCCACCACTCGCGCTGTTGCGCGCCGCGCTCGGCGTAGTCATCGATAGACGGCGTGGCATAGGCCGTCGAGTCGTTTGTGAGCAGCTCGGTGCGGAACGAGCCGGGGCTGATGATTGTCGTCGTTATCCCGAAGGGCTCGACCTCGGGGGCGAGCGACTCCATCCAGCCCTCCAGGCCGAACTTGGATGCCGAGTAGGCGGTGCAGAACTCGAAGCCGACGAGTCCTGCGGTTGACGAGATGGAGATGATCTGGCCTGAGCGCTGGTCGCGCATGACGGGCAGTACCGCGCGGGTGACATTCATCGGGCCGATGAGGCTCGTCGCAAGCTGCCGCTCGACCTGCTCGGGTGTCAGCTCCTCGAAGTGCCCTGCATAGAAGTTGCCGGCGTTATTGACCAGCACGTCGATGGCACCGAAGCGGTCCACAGCCGCTTTGACTGCCGCCTCCGCGTCCTGAGGGCTGGTGACATCGAAGCTTGACGGCCAACAGGTCATCGGAGCGTCCAAGCGCCTGTGCGATGGCGTCGGGGTTGCGACCAGTGGCGACCACGTTGTGGCCGGCGGCCAGCGCGGCCTTGGCGAAGTCCACGCCCATGCCGCGTCCTGCGCCTGTGATGAACCAAGTCTTCTTGTCAGTCATGTGGGGTCTCCTTCTCAGCGTCAATGCGGACGCTCTCTAGAACTGAAGTTCTCCGGCAGGTGTCCGACCAGTCGAAGCAATGGGGATGAAGTGTCAGCGGGGCGAGATTCGGACGGTCGCCGACTTGGGACCGTCGCCCTGCATGATCGGTACGGCTGAGCTGCCTGGATACTTCGCCTCATAGGCAGCATCGATGGCGTCGGAGACCTCCTCACCGGCTGGCTCGAACGTGACCTCGTAGTTCTTCTCGGCGACACGTACCCGCCCTGCCTTCTGGCTCAAGGCGGCTTGATACCAGCGCGACTCCCGACCGCTGGCCGCGCGGACGTAGACATCGCCGTCGATGACGAGAGCCCATGTCTGGGTTGGGGTGCCGTAGGTGGTGCCGTCGTCTCGGAACGGGGAGACAAACAGGTCGTCGTTCGCTTCGATGGCGTGGAGGTCATCTTGGGACCACGAACTCATGGTTGTGTCCTTTCTCGTTCTTGGGGCTCTGATTGGTCTCCTTGCGAGCGGCTGCGCGCTAGCGGGGCACGCAGCCGCCATCGTTCGCCGTCAGTGGGATTGCGCGCTTGTGGCTAGCTCGGCCCGCCGTGGGTCGCCAGGCGCACGCGGAGGTTCTCCAGGGTGCGGGCGCCGTGACGTCGGCGGTGCTCACTGTCACCGCCGACCCAAGGGGGCCTCGATGGACGCCGACCTCGATCTGCTGCTGATCGCTGTTTACTGCACGGCTGATGATTTCCTGCCTGTCAGGCCAGGAAACGCACGGCGAAGGATCTCTGACGCGTGAGTTGCGAGCCGAGGGATGTCCGATCGAGTTGCTCGCCGAGGACGACTTCCTCAGAATGCTCCCGCAATAATCGCCGCACGCCGAGTAGCGAAGTCAGCGAGCCGCGACGAGCACCGAGCCACCGGCATACACGTGTGCTGGCGCTCCCTTGAAGGACTTGCGGACGAGCGTCGGCTCCTGGCCAACAGGGACGACATCGAACGCGAACTCGATGCCTGTCGTCGCAGCGATCTTCACGAGCGTCTCGATCTGCGGGTTCTTCTCGCCGGACTCCAGCTCGACCACGCGCGGCTGGCTCGCGCCGAGACGCTTGGCCAGCTCGCGTTGCGACAGGCCGTTTTCGGAGCGGTAGGCGATCAGGCGAGCGGCGACCGTGCGCGCCAGCGCCAGACGTTCCCACTCGGCGGCGAACTCGGGGTCAGCCTCCAGCGCGGCGGCCAGCAGCTCGCCCTCTGTCTTAATACCCTTGGGCCAGCGGCTCGGCATCTCGATCATAGCTGCATGATAGGTCATGACTTATCGTCTTTCAATGCCCGTCGTAGCGCTCGGCGCGGGCCTGAGCGCGCTCGATCAACGCAGCGAACTCCTTGTGTCGGTCGATGGCGAGGATCACGTAGAAGCCGCCACCTCGCCGGTAGACGGCCCGCCAGTCGCTTCGACCCTGCCTCGGGCGCAGCTCTCGCAATGCTGCTGCACGGTCGCCCTTCAGTGGCTTCATGTGCGGCGGCCCGAGCTGCTCGCCGAGTTCGCCCAGCTTCCGAACGGCGTTAAGCAGCGCGCGATGCTCCTCCTTGGACTTCATCGCCAGCAGGTCCACGACCGCATCGGGATCGTAGATGACGTTGTGAGGACTCCTGCCTGCAGGCGTCATCGGTGCAACCTACCCCCGTCTTGGGATGGCATTCGAGCGTCCATGCCCAGCTGCATCTGAGTGAGGCTCGCGCTGCGCTCGTAGGCGATCGTCACTCGATCGAGCGCGCGATCATGGTCGCGGTGTCCATAGAGCCGCCGCACCAGCTCACCGCCGTCTGTGTGCCCGAGCGCGATCGCCACGTCCTCCGATGGCAGGTTGAGGACGTTGACCATGTACCAGCCTGCGAAATGCCGGGTCGCCAGATACAGGCTTCCCTCCCACCTTGCCGCAGCCCTGACTGCCTTCCAGTGATAGGCCCGTGCCGAGGCGGTCCAGTGTTCCCCACGGATCGGCGCGAAGCAAAACTCGCCTTCGGCAGGCAGCGACACGAGCGCCTCGCGGGCGGGATCGGTTAGCGGCGCTTCGCGTGTCTGCCCGTTCTTCGGCAGCGTGAATGTGCGTGTCGCCGCGCTGAACTGCTCCGCGACCCGGATGCGCGAGCGCTAGAGAGCCAATCCCGAAGCTTGGGCCGTCGTTAGCACTCCCAGCCTCCAACGAGCTTCCAATCGGGGCGCCCGGATTCAATCGGGGATCTGAGGGCATGAGCCCGCATGTCGCTAGTCGAAACCGTGGGCGATCAACACCGCGCTACGTGGGCGGTCCGTGGGCGGATCGCCCCAGAACTGAGTGGTCAGACCATCCAGCCTTTCCGGCCCACAAGACCTCGCAACCACAGTCCCAGAGCCAAATCCTGCCCTCTCAGGAAGCCCCAGTCCCTCCCAGCATCCAGCGAGACTTCTATCGGGGACACAGGATTTGAACCTGCGACACACCTCTCGACTAGTAGGCGCCGCTGAAAGGCCCCGATGAGATCTAGGGCCAGTCGATCTGCTTGGCCAGTTCGTTAGGGCCAAGGTCGATCAGCTTGCTCCGCTCGATCTCGTGATATTCGCCGTCGGTGAGCCCGAGCCAGTGGACCGTTCGCTTGGAAGGATCGATTATGAGCACCTCGTCAACCCTATGGGCGGCATAGAACGGAAGCTTCTCCCACGTCTCATCGCCCGGCGAAACGATCTCCGCGACAAGCGCAGCCGTTGGAAACCATGTGCCACGCGGGCGACTTCGATGAACACCTCCATCAGGCACGCGGAAGTCATCCTCCGAGTCGCCAAGGTTGAACTCCCCCATCGTCGGGAACAGGCCAGCAGAGCGAGCTGCACCGTCGAGCGCCACCGCCAACTGCTGTGTGATGTCCGCATGCTCGCCAGATGGAGCCGGGACCATATGCAACACCCCCTCCCAGACCTCATCCAGACGATCCAGGCCCGATCGCCGACGTCGCTCGTCCAGCGCCTGGAGCTCCTGCGGATCCAACACCAGCGTAGACATGGCTCAAATGTTCTCCGGAGACAACCTTAAGTTCACTTCCTAAGCCGATTCTACGCAGTCTGCGGCCCTCCACATCAACCCCATGCCACGCTCTGAGCACTCGGCGATCTGCACCCATGCTCAAGGCCTTGTTCCCTGTTCGTTCACCGTTCGTTCCCCGTCGACCCTTGTCGCCGCTCTCCGCGGCCCATAAAAGTGCCGATTTGCAGGCAATTCGTTAGTCGGGGAGACAGGATTTGAACCTGCGACCGCCCGGCCCCCAGCCGGATTGATATAGCGCTCATCAGGCATAAAACCGCATGAAATAGCGGTTTTTGTCGCCGCAGATCACCTCATATCCGCTCAAATTGGTACCATATTAGTACCCGACAGTTTTGGGCCAGGTCGGCGAGAAATCGTTGATTCGGCCGTGATCGGACCGCCCGGCCACCCACCGGGCGGTCGATTGGAGCCAGCGAGAATCATGCCCCGACGCAACTACGGAACCGGATCGCTTCGACAAATCGGCCAGTCCTGGATCGGCTCCTGGTACGGCCCCGACGACCGACGCATCAAACGTAGGATCGGTGCCGTGCGCACCACCGGCGCACGCGACGGGCTAACCAAGGCGCAGGCTGAGAGCGAGTTCGCCAGGCTGCGCGAGAGCGAAACAATCGTCGCCGCGACCTCGCGGCGGGTCACGATGGGCGAGGCCGGCTCTGAACTCTGCAAGATGCTCGAGCTACGCGGGCGCAAGAAGTCTCATCGCATGACCGTCGCGGCCGACCTGCGCAACCACATCGAGCCTTTCTTCGAGGGCAAAGAACTGGCCAAGATCACCCCGCAGGACATCGAGCGCTACGTGCTCGTCAAGCGCAAGACCCTCGCGATCAAGACCGTCCGCAACCATCTGAACACGATCCACTCGGTCTTCGAGCTCGGGCTTCGGCGCAAGTGGTGCCAGAGCAACCCTGTGAAACTCGCGGACCGGCCCGTGATCAGGACGACCGAGACGCGGATCAAGTTCCTCGACCAGCCTGAGCTCGAGAAGCTTCTCGCCGTCAGCTATCCCGACGATGCATTCGGCAGCGTCGAGCCAACCGTGTACCTAACGGCTGCGATGACCGGGCTGCGACAGGGCGAGCTGCTGGGCCTGCGCTGGCGGGACGTCGACTTCGCTGCGAGGAAAGTGCGCGTCGTCTCGCCATACGTGCGCGGCGAGTTCGGCGACCCGAAGTCCGAGGGCTCGGGGCGCTCAGTCCCGCTCGCCGACCGCGTAGCCAAGGAGCTCGAGAAGTTGCGGGACCGCTCGCCCTATGCGACAGACAAAGATCTTGTGTTCTGCCATCCCGAGACCGGCAACCCGCTCGACCCCTCCAAGCTTACGCGGCGGTTCAAGAAAGCGATCGCACGCGCAAGCGTGCGCGCGATCACCTTCCACGAGCTGCGCCACACCTTCGGTACCCGCATGGCCGCCACCGGCGTGCCGCTGCGCACGATCCAGCACTGGATGGGCCACGCAGACGCAAAGACAACCCAGGTCTACGCCCATTACCAACCCTCCGACCATGAGGCCGACACGGTCGATCTGGCATTCGCGAGCGAACGACCAGCCCCGAGGGCAACCCGGACGCACAGCAGCCTTCGCGCAGGGTCACGTCGACGGAGTCGGCGAGGGCGCTGAGACGCGCGAATACCGAGATACGACGACTACGAGACGGCGACGAGCTGCAGTTTGAGCCGTTCTGTGACGGGCCTCACCAGATCGTCGGCACAAGCCCGCTGGCGCGAATGGGTCCGTCCCTGGTAACCAGCGGCACCGCCAATGCTCGGGCTGTGCCAACGATAAAGCGATCCCACGGGTCCGTAAGCAGCTCTCGGGAGATGGCAGTGGTGGCATCTACGACAGCGAGGTCTATCGGCTGGAGGATGACTGCCGGCGAGGACACGAGTCTGTCCCGCAGCTCCGCGAGGTCGGCAGCGGTCACCTTTTTCGTTGTCTGGGTGACGTACCATAGGTCGATGAAGGTAGCGGTCGAAACGACCACGCCATCCGTGGCTTCCGCTTCGGTAAGGGCACTCGCAGCGGTAGCCGACAGTCGGTCGGAGCCCTGCAGGTGCCAGACGATGGCGTGGGAGTCGGCGAGAACTCTCACGCCGCCGGAAGATCGTGCCGAGCCAGCTCACTAGCCCGCTCAAAATCCTCCCACGTCAGATCCGGGAAGCCGGAGAGCGATCCTGCCAGGGCGCTCGCCGATTCGTCGGGAGCCGTTTGCACTACGCGCAGGTGCGCCCCAGGCGCCACACCAAGGCGCGCTAGTTGATCTGCTGGGATGCTCCCGTCGGGGGCCACAACCAGCTCGTGATCGGTGTGCTCGTTCGCCGCGCTCATCGCGCTAAGTGTAGCCCGCCCAGCCGGGAGGTCTGCCCAGCGACGAAGCGGTCGGACCCATCCTGCCGCAAGTGATCATCGACATCGCAAGGCTTCGAACTGGCCCCCGTCAAAAGGGCCGGAGGCCCGCCTCCGATGAACGTAGCGGCGCCGACCCCGGCGCAACCCGTGACGTGCGCTTGAGGTGTCGCGATGGCTGAGCCCGCTAGTGGCGTTCAAGGAGTGGAAACCCGGTCCCGCACCCCTCGGTGCCCCAAGCAGACGTCGGGGTCGCGGTGGCGTTCGAGCTGGGCGCCTGCCGCGTTGGCGCCCACGGCGGTCGAGCTGTGTTTAGCGTCGGCCGCGGTAGCTAGGGCTGGCGTGTGGCACCGATCGGGTTTCTTTGAGCCAGTCTTGGAGGTCTTCGGGGTTAAAGCGCACGTAGTGGCCGAGGCGCTGGTGGGGGATGCGTCGTTCGCGGGCTTGCGCCAGCAGCCAGGTGTGAGGCACGTCGAGCAGCTCGCCTGCTGCCTTGGCGTCGATCAGCCGCGGGAAAGGCCGCTGCACCGCCGCAGGCGAATCCGCCGCGGCTCTTTCCCCTGGCGGGTTGGGGATCGCGGAGCGCGCCGGACCGGACACGGGGGGATGCGCTCGGCGGCCCCGCTGCGCCGGGTGCGGTGCCCCGGGGCGGGTTCGGGGGGTGTGGTTCAGCTGGATCGTGGCAAGGCCTGGCATTCGGGGCTCCTGTCTGTCGCGAGTTCGTTCAGTGCTGCTCAGAAGGGGTTCTGCTCGTGCTCGAGTCGGTCGATGCGGTGCTCGACTGGTGGGTGGCTTACGTCGGTGAGCCAGATGTAGGGGACGGGCAGATCGTCGTCGAGGGCGTTTGTGTCGAGGAACCGCGCGAGGTTGCCTGCCTGCCCGAGTTTTGCCGCGTATTCGTCGGCGTGGTGCTCGCGCGAGCGCCAGTACGCGCCCCACGGTGCCCGTGTGAGCCAGACGACCAAGCCGCCGTTTGCCAGGAGCGTGATCGCACGCAGCCCTCGGGGCATTCTTCTCCTTGGCGGGAGCGTGAGGCGGTGAAGCGCGGCGGTGAGCCTCGCATCGCTTGAGTTGAGATGCCCGAGCTCATGCGCGAGCACCCCTTCCAGGTAGTTGCTCTCGAGGACGCCGCGGGTAACGATCAGCGTGTCCGCATACACGTAGGCGTTGTAGTGGTTGGCGTCGAGCACCGCCCAGCGCCGTGGCGGACGCACCGTGGGGTCGGCGTGTTTCAGCGTGGCCATCGCGTCATCGAGGACGAGCTGCTCGCGTTCTGAGGGCGAGCGTGCCCCGACCTGTTGCTCCCAGAACCAGCCACCCAACGGCAGAACAAGCGTCGCGAGGGAGCATATTAGTGGCCCGTAGGCGATCACTAGTGCGATGTCGTTCGTGGGCGACGTGGGCTCGCCGAGGATCGCGAGCACGAGCCACACGATGGGGTAGGCGATCGCGCCGCGAGCGATCGCGCAGCAGAAATGAAGCGCGAACGTCCCCACATACAGCATCATCCAGCCGGGGCTGAGCTCCTCGGGCCTGATCACATACGCAGCCAGGCCACGGCTTACCGGCGGCGTCCCTGCGGGTGTTTCGGGTGTCCTTGACGTTGTGTCCATGACGTGCCTCCCAGGCATCGCATATTCACCCCACCGCGCCCGAAATGTACATGCCACCCATCCTCAAGGCGAGCGAACCGCTTGTCCTTCAGGCGGTACAGGTGCGTGGAAACGTTCGTCACGGGAACCCCCAAAGCCTCAGCGATCTGGGCGGGTAGTGACCCAGGGTTCTCTGCCAGATGTGCGGCGATGTCATCTTGGGAGATGCGCTTACCCCGCGCTGGCCCCGCCGCTGCCTTCCCCGCCAGTGCAGCCCTCGCCGCCAGGAGCTGGTCGCGCTCATCGCTGAGTGCCTTTTCTTCTTTGTACAAGCGGTTTAGCTGCTGGTCGATCTCGCGCAACACACCCCGCGCCGCGACACCACGGCTGTTCTCCCGGTCGCTCACCGCGCACTCTCCCCTCGCTGATTGATGGTCTGAGTTGCGTTCTGCGTGATCGGTCACTATAGTCGCATGTCAGTCTGATGTCAACGTCATCTTCACATAAGGATTGGGGTCCTTCCCACCAGTACCTTCCACCCCCAGGCCGAGGGCGTGGTCACTGGAAACTTGGCGCGATCGCGCTCACCGTCATCGCCGTGGAGCTGCTCAGCTACCGCGCCAACCACCCTGATGGGCACGACCCGTTCACCTGGACAACACGGATCCTCGCGCTCGGTATGGCTGTGGTCGTCGTGGTGTTCTTGGTCGCACGAGCCCTTTGCCGCGGGCAGCTGCGGTCTGTGGTCCCCCGTGAGCGCTCGCCAGCCACGCGGATCACCGAGAGGATCGAACGCTCACCTAACCCCGGTGACGCCGTGCGGGCGCACTCCCGTGAGGTAGGCGGCGGTGCGTACCTCGGCCTCTCCCCCGCCGGGCGGTGGATCACCGCCGACCCCGAGCACGCCGTGATGCTCCTCGGGCCACCACGCTCCGGGAAGACCACGAGCGTCGTCATCCCCTCCCTGCTCGCCGCACCCGGCGCGGCGCTGTCCACCTCCACAAAGCGAGACGTCATCGACGCTACTTGGCGTTCCCGTTCAGAGCTCGGGCAGGTCTGGCTGTTCGATCCCTCCGGTGAGCAGACCACCTGGCCCGCCGGCATACGAAAGCTCTGCTGGTCACCCGTCGCCGGCGCCACCACCTGGGATAACGCGCTGTTGATGGCGCGTGCGATGACCTCGATCTCCCCCGCCGCGCACGGCACCCGCAACGAGCACCACTGGACCGAGCGCTCCGCAGCCCTCCTCGCCCCCCTCCTCTACGCCGCGAACCTCACCAGCCAGCCCATCTCCACAGTCCTGAAATGGGTGCTACGCACCGAACTCGACCCAGCAGGCAAAGCCCTCGAAGCACACCATGCCGAGACCGCAAACGACGTTCTCGTCGGGATCGCCAAAACCGACGAGCGGGAGCGCTCCTCGATCTTCTCCGCCACCGCCGGCACCCTCGCCGCCTACAACGCCGACACCACCCGAAAAGCAGCCACCAACCCCAACTTCGACCCCCATCACTTCGTCCAGTCCACCGACACCGTCTACATCACCGCGCCAGCGCACAAGCAGAACCTCGCCGCACCCCTCGTCGTCGGGCTTCTCGAGCAAATCCGCCACGCCACCTACCAACACGCCAGCAAGGGAAAACCAACCACCCCGCCCGTCTACTTCTGTCTCGACGAGATCGCCAACATCGCCCCCATCCACGACCTCCCCGCCCTCATCTCAGAAGCAGGCGGCCAACACCTCCACATCCTCGCCTGCCTCCAAGACCTCTCCCAAGCCCGCAACCGCTGGGGCCAACACGCAGCCGACGGATTCCTCTCCCTCTTCCAAACCAAGCTCATCCTCACCGGCATCGCCGACCCCCACACCCTCCAAAACATCAGCAGCGTCCTCGGCGAATACGACCGCCACCAAATCAGCCAAACCCACAGCCAAAGCAAACCCGACGAGTGGTTCGCCCGCCACACCGACAACCACAGCATCACCTACAACACCCAACGCCACCACACCCTCAACCCCGGCGACATCGCCCAACTACCCCCCGGACACGCACTCCAACTCCACAAAACCCAATGGAAACTCCTACAACTCACACCATGGCACAGGACACAACCATGGACTGCGGTCGCAGGCACGACACCATCCAGAATCTCCCGCGGATCTACTTGATACAGATAAGAAGCCGCGAATATGGCCTAATACGGTCGTAAGCCCGCGCCAATTCGTCAATTAATCTGCATTTTGCGGACGTCTGCTAACCGGCACTGATCGAATGACTGGTATAGAGTGCCCGGCGCCGCGGCTCGGGCCGCAAAAATCTCGATCAGGGGGTATGGGAGTTGGCGCAGGAAGATGGATGGCATGGCTCTTGGACACGAGTTTTGCTCGTCGTCAGCATCGGGATCATCGGGATCCTCGAGTGCGTGGCCGCTCCGGCGCGCGCTGCAGCGCCACCGCTGACCGCAGTAGGAGCGCCACACGCGCCGAGCTCAGCGTGGACCAACACCCTAAGAACCCACACTAGTCTCGCCCATTCCGGCGTAAGCATCTCTCCTGATACGGCGTCCGGAGCACCGCAAATTCTCGTGGTCGACAGCGGCGGCGACTACGGCAACCCGGAACCAGCCGAAAACGCCCAACACATCCTTGAACACAACGGGTACCCCGTTGCCGCCGCGTCACGTCTCCCCAGGGATCTCTCCACCTATAAAGCCATCTGGTTCATAGGTACCAACGCCATTTCTTCCAGCGATCAGGCGGCACTCGAGGGCTTCGTTCGTTCGGGCGGCGGCCTCTACCTCACCGGCGAGCGCCCCTGCTGCGAAGCGATGAACCAGACGGATCAGGCGATCGTGCAACAGCTCGTCGATGACGTATTTATACGCGTGGGCGATGGGAGCGATGTTGACGGCCAGAGCGTTTTCCGAGACGACTTTAACCCAGACGCGGTCGGCGGGATAACGCAGGTTCCCAATTCGCTTGGAACCTGGCAGCCGGCAGCCCCGGGCGTCCTGACGGGGATTCCCTACGACAACGCGGTTGCATTCGGCGAACAAGGGGCGTCGCAGCTCCCGACGGGTGCGGCCTGGTCAAGCGCAGAGATCCGCGGCGGCAAGGGCAACGTCGTCCTTATGATGGACATTAACTGGCTGGAGTCGAGCTATGGCAACCTCCCTGAAGCCGAACGCTTCGTGCTCAATATCGAGCGCTTCCTCGCCGGCGCGCCTGCTCCGGCGGGTCGTTACGTCGCACTGGGCGACTCCTACTCATCAGGCGTGGGCAATCCCCCCTACGAGCCCGAAAACCCGCCAGACGGCTGCAGCCGCTCGGAGAAAGGCGCCTACCCGGACATTCTCGCCAAGGATCTTGGCCTGAGTGCTGGCAACTACTCGTTCAACTTCGTCGCGTGCAGCGGCGCCAAGACGTCCCAAATGCGTGCAAACCAGCTGTCCGCGCTTGGTCCGTCTACAAAGCTCGTGACGGTAAGCGCCGGCGGCGACGACGTCGGGTTCCGAGAAGTCCTAGAAGACTGCGTCTGGCACAGCTTGAAATCCATCTCCAAAACGTCGTGTGGCACGAGCAGCACACCTGTGATCCACGACGCCGTGGAGCACATCCAGGCGCTGCGCACAACCCTTGAGCGCTTCTACCAAGCGATCAAGGCCGATGCACCGGCGGCGCACGTGTTTGTGCTCGGTTATCCATATCTCTTTCCGGCCGAGCTCAGGAGTCCTTTGTAACTACTTGAACTCGGCATCCGTGTCCTGGCTATATCAGCGTCAGGTCGAACTCGACCAGGTCCTCCGGCAGGCAACGTCCGCAGAGGGCGTGACTTACGTTGACCCCAATGTGCGTGGGACCCCTTATTCCTTCGTTGAAGACGACCAACATAAGGCCCACTCCATCTGCTCGTCCGCTTCGTGGTTCGTCGATGCAAACCCCTTCACAGGCCTCGAGGCCACGGCCTTTCATCCCGACCATGAAGGCCAACGCCGTATCGCTGAAGCCTTCGTCGCAGCCGGCGCCACAAAAGTCAAAGTCAATGCTGCGCTGGGCCAACCCCTCACCGCGCCGCTCGCCGCGCCGGCGACCCACGCCCACAAGACGGCGACCGCGATGCGAGAGGACACGGGCCACCACGCCGCGCACCACGAGACGGGTGCAGCCGCACTCGCCGCGAGTGCCAAACCGGCGGCGGGCGGCACGTCGTCAATCAGCGGCAGGGTCACCGGGCCGAGCGGGGAAGCCCTCAGCAACGTGACGGTGTATGCGGAGTCTCCCGAACTTGGCTACTACAGTGACGCGCAGACGGATGCGAAAGGTAAATACAGCTTTAGCGGCCTCGCCGCCGGCACGTACAAGCTCGAGTTCTCATACTACG
Organism: uncultured Solirubrobacteraceae bacterium; assembly: GCA_963752865.1. Classification (GTDB taxonomy): domain Bacteria; phylum Actinomycetota; class Thermoleophilia; order Solirubrobacterales; family Solirubrobacteraceae; genus Palsa-744. The sequence goes on along the minus strand of CAVVZU010000002.1, from coordinate 1,896,249 downwards.
GTTACGAAACGCAGTGGTTCAGCGGCAAGTCGTCGGAAGCCACGTCGACTGCGATTGTCCTGAAAACGGGAGCGACGAGGACGGCCAACGCGACGCTTGCTGTAGACGGGAGCATCTCGGGGATCGTCAGCTCCGGCGAAGGTACCGGCCTCGCCTACACCAGAGTCATCGTCACGAACAGCGAAGGCAGCGAAGTAGGCGTCGGCGAAACCAACCTCGCAGGCGAATACGCAGTCACCGACCTGCCGGCCGGTTCGTACAAGATCGAGTTCACCGGCGGAGACTACGGCGGCGCTTACTACGAAACGCAGTGGTACAAAGGCGAGCCTTCGCAACAGGCCGCAACCGTCGTCACGCTCACCAGCAGCGAGAGCGCGAAAGGCATCAACGCCTTGCTCGTGGCGGACGGAACGATCAGCGGCGTGGTCAAAGCGGCCAACGGAGGGCCCCTGTCGGGCGTCGAGGTAATCGCCCAGTCTTCTAACGGCCAGGAGTACGCCTACACATCCGAAAACGGCGAATACACGATCTACGGAACGCCAGCCGGCACCTACACCGTCGAGTTCTCGGCGCAGGGTCAGTTCTACGCAAACCAGTGGTATCAGGGCAAGCGCAACGAAGGCGAAGCGACCCCCGTCGTCGTGAGCCCGAGCGAGAAGGTCACCGCGATCAACGCTTCCCTACAGCCCGACGCGACGCTCAGCGGCAAGGTCACCGCAGCGAGCGGGAGGCCGCTGGAAGGCGTCCTCGTCGTCGCCAATGAGGTGGGCGGGGAAGCCGTTGTGACCAGCTACACCGCCGCGGACGGCAGCTACACGATCGAAGGCCTCCCGCCCGGTGAATACACCGTCACGTTCGAGTCGAACGGCAAATACTTCGCCGAGCAGTGGTTCGACCACGCCGCCACCCAGGAAGCAGCGACGATACTCACGCTTGAGCCGGGCGAAGTTCGCTCCGGCATCAATGCCGCTCTCGAACCAACCGCCGCAACAGTCGAAGGTCGCGTCAGCGACAGCCAGGGTACCGTCGCCGGCGTCAATGTCCTCGTCCTCGGAGGCGGCAGCGCCACTGACGGCACGGCGACGACCAACTCCGAAGGGATCTACGCGATCGAAGGTCTCCAAGAAGGTTCCTACACGGTCGAGTTCGAAGCCGAAAACACAGACGACATCTCGCAGTACTACGAAGGCGCCACCAGTGCCTTCGAAGCCAAGACGGTCACGCTGACCGCGACGCAGACCTTCGTCGTCAACCCAACGCTGGTTCGTGGCGCCACGATCAGCGGCGTCATCAGCAGCAGCGGCGACGACGACCTCGAAGGTGTAGCCGTCGACGTGCTCACGGAATCCGGAGCGTTCGTCGGCACAGCGACGAGCGGTGAAGGCGGCGCGTACAGCGTCGCCGGGCTTCCCGCCGGTCGCTACAAGATCGAGTTCGAACCCTCGGGCGGCAACTACGTCAGCCAGTACTACGCGGGCAAGAGCACATTGGAATCCGCACAGATCGTGACCGTCGCCGCCGGCGAATCGAAGACGGCTAACGCCGAACTCGGCATCGGCGGAAGCATTGAGGGTTCTGTCACCGCTGCCGCCGGAGGCGCCGGCCTCGAAAACGTCCGCGTTCTCGCCACGAACAGCGAAGGCGTCCTAGTCGCCAGCGCGACAACCGGCCCAGAAGGCACTTACACACTCACGGGGATGGCATCAGGCAACTACACGGTCCAGTTCGAACCGGAAAGCGCCGTCTACCTCAGCCAGTACTTCGCGGAGGCGGATTCGCTTGAAGGAGCAAAACAGGTGACGGTCAGCGCAGGCCAAACCACCGAAGCCGTAAACGCTGCGCTAGCCCAGAGCGCGAGCATCTCCGGCGCCGTCACCGGCCCGAAGGGCGAAATGCTCGCCGGCGTCGAAGTCAGCCTAGTCTCGAGCGAAGTCTCGAGCGAAGGCACCACGCGAACAACGATGTCCAACATAAACGGCACGTACACAGTTGCGGGACTCCCCGCCGGTCGGTACACCATCCACTTCGAACCACCCGAAGCCAGTGTCATCGGCCAATACTTCAACGGCTCATCGAGGGCCGAAAATGCCGAAGCGGTCGTACTCGAAGACGGCCAGACCAAGGAAGGCATCAACGCCACCCTCACAGCCTCCGCAAGCATCCACGGCATCGTCACCGAAGCCGGCAGCGCCAATCAACTCCCGGGCGTAGAAGTGACGGCCACTGCAAACGAAGGCGCCGCAACTGCGAGCGCGACGACGAACGCGAACGGCGAATACGCAATCAACGGGCTGCCCGCGGGCAGCTACACCGTCCAATTCGACGAAGGTGCCCATTACGTCAGCCAGTACTTTCACGCCTCGGACACAGCGGAAAGCGCCGAAGCCGTGACCCTGACAGCCGGCGCAACCAGGGAAGACGTCAACGCCGAACTCTCCGCGGGCGCGAGCATCAGCGGTGTCGTTGCCGCCGAAGGTGGCGGCCCGCTCGCGGGCGTCGATGTCTACGCCAGCTCAACCGAAAACGGCGCATCGAGCAGCGCGACCACCGATGAAAGCGGCGCGTACAGTATCACCGGGCTCGCTGCCGGTAGCTACACAGTGGAGTTCGAAGCCCCCGGTCAGAACTACGTTAGCCAGTATTACCCGGGCGCCGCGAGCGCCGAAGCAGCGACCCCCGTCAAACTATCTGCCGGGGAAGCGAAGGCAGCCGTCGGCGCCGTCCTTGCGAATGGCGCGAGCATCAGCGGCACCGTGGATGAAACCGGAGGGTCCAAGCCGTTGACGGGTATTGACGTCTACGCCTACGAGAGCTGCTCGATTGGAGGCGTCGCCGCAACGAATTCCGAAGGCCACTACACCGTCGAGGGACTTCCCGCAGGCAGCTACCACGTGATCTTCAACCCCGATGGCGGAGCACTGAACGTCGCCCCCTACTCGGGAACGGTCACGCTCGCCAAAGGCATGGCACACGGCGGCATAAACGGCTTGCTCACCGAAGAGCCGGAAGACGAATCCTCGACTCCATTCGCCTGCGAAGAAACCAAGGAACCAGCTCCGACGGTCACTGCGCTCTCACCGAGCAAGGGCACCACGGCGGGCGGCACCATCGTGGCGATTACCGGGACCGGATTCACCGGCACCACAGCGGTCAAGTTCGGCTCAACCGAGGCAAAACGCTTCGCCGTCAACTCGGCAACATCGATTACCGCCGAATCGCCGGACGAGAGTGCGGGCACAGTGGCGATCTACGTGACCACCCCCAGCGGCACAAACAGCGCCAGCAAGAAGGACAAGTTCAAGATCAAAAAGGCAAAGAAGAAAAAGTGATGTCGGCTCACCGACAGTTTTGCCCATTACTGCCTTAGCTCCAACGTTCGGGCCAGGGACGACGGTATTGATGCTTCTAAGAAGCCGGCTTGCGTATGAGGCTCGCGAGGCTGTTGAGCGACCTCTCGAGATCGTCCTGATGCAGGGCAGGGTTTCGCTTGGCGAGTTCGCGAAATAGGGCGACCGCTTGTTCGCTTGCGCGGATTGCGTCTTTGCGCCGGTCGGCGTCTGACAACCGATTCGAGAGATTGATGAGGGACAGCGCCATGTCGCGCCCGTAAATCATGGGTTGCTGTGCTGCTAGAGGCCGGTAGATTGCAACTGCTTGTTCGCTTGCATTGATTGCGTCGTTCACCCTGCCGACCTCCGAGAGCTGATTTGAGAGGTTGTTTAAGGCGCGAGCAAGGACAGGCTCGTGGGCAGTGGCGTTATGTTCTGCAAGTCGTCGGTATATTGCGACTGCCTGGTCGATGCTCTTGAGTGCCTCCTGATGTCGGCCGACTGTCGAGAGCCGGATCGAGAGAGTGTTGAGCGAGCCCGCCACCGCATGCTCATAGGCTGCGGGGTTGCGCTCGGCCAGTCGACCATCTATCGCCACTGCTTGTTCGCTAGTGCGAATGGCGTCCTCGTGCCGGCCAGCTTCTGATAGGTCGATGGCAAGGTTGTTCAGAGAGCGTGCGAAGTCAGGCTCGTAGGCGGCGGGGTTGTGCTCGGCCAGGCGGCGGTAAATCGCCACTGCTTCTTCGTTGGTGCGTATGGCGTCCTCGTGCTGACCAGGCTCTGATAGGTCTATAGCAAGATTGCTGAGAGAGCGTGCGAAGTCAGGCTCGTAGGCGGCGGGGTTGCGCTCTGCAAGGCGGCGGTAAATCGCCACTGCCTGTTCGCTAGATGAGTAGTGCCACGGCTGGTGGGGTGGCTGTGGGTCGCGGGCAGGGAACATGAGCAGTCAGATCGAAGTCGGCGGTGCTCACTGTCACCGCCGACCCAAGGGGGCCTCGATGGACGCCGACCTCGATCTGCTGCTGATCGCTGTTTACTGCACGGCTGATGATTTCCTGCCTGTCAGGCCAGGAAACGCACGGCGAAGGATCTCTGACGCGGAGGTCGTCACGCTGTGTGTAGCCCAGGCGATGATGGGTGTGCCTTGCGATGAACGGTTTTTGCGGGCTGCTCGCCGCCAGCTTGGGCACCTGTTCCCGCACCTGCCTGAGCGGACCGCGTTTCATAAGCGCAGGCTGCGCCTGTCCGGGGCGATCGAAGCGCTGATCCGGGAGTTTGCGCGTCACAGCCCCGGGTTCTATGACGATCTGCTGTTGGTTGACTCCACGCCGGTGGAGTGTGCTCGCAGCCGCGAGACCGTCAAGCGCGGCGGCGCCTCGCGCCTTTCCGATGCGCTCGCTAACGCCGCTGACTACGGGTATTGCGCCAGCCACAGCCGGTTCTTCTGGGGTTTCAGGCTGCACGCGATCTTCGCGTGCGACGGCACTCCGAGGGCGCTGGCCTTGACCTCCCCAAAGATCGACGAGAAGCTCGTTTGTCTGCATCTCGTCGAGCGCTGTGAGCGCCAGCCCGGGCAAATCCTCATCCTGATCGGGGATAAGAACTTTCGTGGCAAGGACTTCGAGGCCGAACTCGCGAGGCTCGACGCGCGCATCATGCGTCCTCGGCGCAAAGACGAGCGCGGCCGCGGCCCGCACCTCGCGCAGATCCGTCAACGGATCGAGTCGATCTTCTGGACCTGCAAGGACATCCTCACCCTCGAGCGTCACGGCGCCCGCACCCTGGAGAACCTCCGCGTGCGCCTGCTCACCCGCTTCGCCGCGCTCACTGCCGCCATCGCACTCAACCACCGCCTCGGCCGCCCCAGCCGATCCCTCGCCAACTACACCGCCTAAAACCGTGGCACTACTCATCTAGCGCGAATAGCGTCCTTGCGCCGACCCACGTCTGACAGCCGGTTTGAGTGGTTGGTCAGTGCGAGGGCTAGGGCAGCCTCGTGAGCGGCCGGCTCACGCTCTTCGAGTCGACCGTCAGATCTCGACTGCTTCTTCGCTAGGCGCGAGTGCTTGGGCACGCTGTCCAACTTGCGACAGGCGCGTCGAGAGATTATTAAGGGATTGCGCCAGTCCAGGCTCGTAGGCGGAGGGATTACGTTTGACCAACCGGCGGTACGCCTTAACCGCTTGTTCGCTAGTCACGAGGGCGTCCTTGTGCTCACCAACTTCCGCCAAGCAGACTGAGAGTGTGTTCAGTGAGTTCGCCAACCGGTGTTCATATGTGGTGGGATCATGTTTGGCGAGTCGCTGGTACGCCTCAACTGCTTGTTTACTCGTTAGGAGTGCTTCCTCGTGCTGCCCGGCGTCTGACTGACGTACCGCAAGGATATTTAGCGTGCGCGCGAAATTGGGCGCATGAGTAGCAGCGTCCGCCTCCGCGAGTGGTCGGAGATGAGCAGCTAGCCCAGCAGCGATGGCCAGAGCCAACGGGCCGAGAATGACGTCGCGGCGTCGCGGTAGTAGATCGTCTGCGCTGGCCAGAGCAGCCGGCTCGACCGCGATCACAGCAAGCACACGACTCAAGGCCGCAGCAAGCGTACCCTCCCCGGTCAGAAGTTGTGGGTCAGAGATGGTCGAGGCCTCCTCGACCGCACGACCGCACAGGCTGGTTAGCTGATCTCCAAGGACCTCTGCCAGCGTGGTAGCCAGTTGGGGATGGTCCGGTACGGCGCGTGCATAAAGGTCGAGTGGCTGCAGTACAGAATGTGGGTCGTCAAGCTGCAAAGCTCCCCCGAGAACTCGGGGTCGGTCGCTGTAGGTGGTCGCGACAAGGTGCTCGCCAAGGAGGTCCGGGTCGAGAGGGTTCCAGTAATGCTCGCCGGTGGGATACATGCTGCTGATCCAGTGCGCGAATCGGCGGCGCTCTTTCTCAGAGCCGTCGCTTAGGTCGGGGACAAGCCGTAGCCTGTCGGCGGCATCGTCCTCGTCGCTAGCGCCGGTAAGCGTCGCCAGGGCGACGACGCGCCGATGCAACCGCTCGTCTTGGCCTACTTCGTGAGTCTTCGCGCTGACCTTCCAGTAGCGCTGCTCGTGTGCGAGCAGCTCATCGAGGAGCTGGGCGCGAGTCGTCGGTAGCTTGCCATGACCTCGTACTGCTAGATATGCAGCGATCACAACTAGCAGCGGACGATCATAGATCTGTTGCTCCAGTTCATCTGTTGGCTCGAGCCCACGCAGCTGCGGCCTTATCCGCTTTGCGAGTGCTTCTCCAGCTGCGATGAACAACGCCACGCGTTCATCGAGGGTCAGCGGCTCACGTTCGAGCGCGTGCTGCTCAAGATCGTCGAGTATAGAATCGAGCTCGTCACTCTTATCGCGCAGGATCGCCACCCAATCATCGCTGCCCTGTGGCTTCGCCCGGATAAGCAGAAGCACCCTCACTGGATGCTTCAGGTTTGCCCCCGCCTTTAGCAGCGGCAGCAGCTGCTCGAGCTGCTCGACACGGCTCTCAGCGTAGTCAACAACGATCAGTCTAGGCAAAGGCGCGTCTGCGAGCGCCTCCACTGCCTCTTCATCACTGGGGTAAAGCATCCCGGCTAGCCATTTTGCGCCTTCTGCGTACCGACAGAGCTCTACGCCGATTCGAGTCTTGCCGCTACCGCCGCGTCCTCCTATTAGACGGATAGAGAACGGGGTCTCTGCACCGGTCCAATTGATTAGCTCGTCCAGGAGGGTTTTGCGTACTGTGTACGGAACTATGCACGAACGTGCACGGATCAGCCGCGCCGGTGAGCTGACATTCGCGCCGATCGGGACGACGGCAGGACGCAGCGGTACCTTGCGCGACGAGTTGTTGTAGCTGACCTGGATCGGGCCGAAGGCATTCTGGATCTGGACACCCTGGTTGCCCTCAAGCCATTGGCCCGCGCGCTCTGCAGACGAAGCGTTCATCCAGACGAACTCAACGCGCGTAGGACCTGGGTCCTCATTTGTTGATGCTGATGTCCCCGTGGACATCCGCAACCTGCACCGTGTCATTGCCGTGCGCGACCTGGGAGATGTTGTTGATTTCCACGCCACTGGCCTTGGCCTGTGCGACGAGCCCCTCGAGCTGTTTGCGCCAGGAGCCATCGGCCGCGTGCCGGTCGATCGCCTCGGCGAGCTTGGCGATTACCCGCTCGCTATCTGGGGCTTTCTCAACAAGCGCCAGAGCCTCAACGGCCTCCGTGTCGCCCTGCTTCCTAAAGCGTGTGCGCACGCTGTCGACTAGGCGGCGTAGGGCGCCTTCGACCTCTGCGACCGTCGCGTCAACAGTTCGATCTTCCGCCCGCGCAATCAGTCTCGCGACGACTGCACCCAAAGTCAGTGAGACTGTGTCCACCGTACCAACCTCCGATCGACCAGAATAAGAAGCTAAGAGTCCCACAAATCTACAAGAAGCCCGCCTGCTGCTTCGCAAGTGGAGAGCAGGGCGTCCCTGATCGGTCCTTCGTACAGATCCCGAGAGGGCATCAACGCCCGGCGGCACGCTCACGACTTCTTTCTCCGGCACATGCGAGCGTCTACCCAACTGGGGGGAGTGCGTCCACTTGGCAGTCTCGGAGTAACCACCGAGGCTTGGCCCCAGCAACCGTCGCTGATCACGACTTATTCACACTGTTGGGACGAGCGACGGCTAGGGTCGCTCGCCATTCGGACCGCAAGTAGGGAGCGTGCGTGATGAGCGTTTGGCTCATAGCCGGGATCGTCTGGCTAGTTCTCATAGTGCTTGTAGCTATAGCTAGTGACGGCGAATTGGAGGCAATTCTGATGTCCTTTTTCGTCACCATCATGGTGGTTGGCGGTGTACTGGGTTACGGCTTGTTCTTGGCCGGAAAGGCCGCAGTACACGTCGGTGAGGGCGTGGCGAAGCATCCCGTTCAGGCAGCCCACACGGCGGGGCAGGTGGCTGGAGCGTTTGCCAAGGGTGCCGCCGAGGCTCCGTAGTTCGCCATCGGCTGCCTCGACGACCTTGCCACGGACACACACACCCTCGCTAAAGCAGCCGTACTCTCGAGCCGTCGCCGACTGCCTCAATCACGTCATGGAGCACGGCGAGCCGGAGTTAGCGGAATGCGAACAGGCGCCCTACTCGATGTCCTGGCCGAGGTCACGGTCACGGTCGCGGTCTTGGTCTTGCTGGTTTTGTTGTTCGCTCATGATGCGTCCGACCTCGCTTTGGCTTTCGCGCTCGAGGGCAGCGGCCGGTTTGCTCTGAGACGCACCTAGAGGTTCGATGCTGTGGGTGGGGTCTGGTTCGGCCGTGGAGGTTGTGATGCTTGCCTGCTTTGCGTTGCTTTGGGAGATCGCTTCGGCGAGGTGCTCGATCGCGGCGGTGTCGATGTTCTCTTCCCCGAGGTCTTCTTGGGAGACGTAGATGTCGGTTTGTTGTTGTGCGCGGCTGAGCGCGACGTACGCGCGCTCGCGGTCTGTTTGCCAGCCGCCCGTCAAGACGAACGCGTGGTTGACGGTGGTGCCTTGGGCCTTGTAGACGTGTTGGGCGTACGCGAGGCGGAGGTTGTTGAACTCGCTGGTGTTAACCGGCACCTCCCGCTCGTGCGTACCCTGCGTTTGCAGCGTCAGCTCGTTCTCCCCCGCAGTGGTGGAGATCGTGGCGAGGGTGCCGTTCTCCACGCGTGGCGCCCCGGGCTGGTGCAGGGGTGCGGTGAAGATCACGTGGTCGCCGGCGGCGAGGGTGTAGGGGCCATCGGGTAGCTGCACCCGCTCAGCACCGAGCTCTCCCGCGAGGGCGCGGTGGTCTTGGGCGAGCGCGTTGATGCGATCGAGCTCCACGTTCGACGCGTCCGTGAGCATCAGGGTGCGCTGCTCCGGGTGCTCTTGGCGGGCGTTATCCCAGTCCGTGACCATTTGTTGGGCGGCTTGTTCGCGGGTGTCTGCGATGTGGAGCCGGTCGTGTGCCTGGTAGGCGGCGAGCGCCTCCTGAGCGTTGCCCTCGCGTAGCTGCGCCCACGCTTCTCGCTCCCACGCGTGCTGCGCGCGGTGCACTTCGCTCAACTCAGCGGTCGGGACACGGTCTTGGAGCTCGGGGAACAGGCCGCCCGCTCCGATCGGGGAGAGCTGCGCTTGGTCGCCGACGAGCACGAGCTTGCTCTCGTGCTCGTCCGTGGCTTGGACGAGTGCGGCGAGACGGTTGGTGTCAGCCATACCCGCCTCGTCCATCACCACGACCGTGTCCGGCCCGAGCTGCGTGCGGCCACTGTCCACGCTCGTGAGCAGCGCGCTGGTGTTCAGCGAGCGATCCATCTTTGCCTCCGCGCCGAGGCGCTCCGCTGTCGCGCCCGCGATCGCCGTACCGATCACCTGGTAGCCCTCTTTCTCCCACGCATTCGTCGCCGCGGAGAGGACCACGCCCTTACCCGTGCCTGCCTGGCCAACGAGCACGCTCACTCCTCCCCTACCCGTGATCGTCTCAAGCGCCTTTTGCTGCTCGCTGGTGAGCGTGCCTTTGATCTCGCGGCCCGCGTCGCGCTGCGCCTCCCCGAGTGTCTGCTCGCTCACCGGCGCCGCCTGCTCCTGTGACCTTGCCTCTGCCACGGTGAGGGTGGCCTGCTCGCGCTCGCGCATCTCCCTCGTCGTCCACGCACCACCCTCCAGCGCGATCAGCTCGCCCGTGTTCACCAGCCCCGCAACGACACGGTCGGCCTGCGCCGGCTCGCACACGCCCGCCGCAAGCTCATACACCCTCGCGTGCAGATCACGATCGGCGACCATCGCCTGCGACCGAGTCAGCTCCCGCAGGAGATCTTTGCCGAGGTCCCGTGCCTGCTCGCCCGTCATGCTCTGTTGGAGTGAGGTGTCGATGCCGGTGAACAGGCCGTGTGCCTGCTCGCGAGAGAACTCGTACTCCTCCCCCACCGCCTGCCACGCAGCGTTCACGTTCGCCGCGGACTCCATCGTCTTCGTGCCCCTCGTCGCGACCGTCAGCGCGCCGAGCTCTCCCGCTCTTGGGTCGCGGCCGTAGCGGTCACGGAACTTCGCCGCGGCCTGCTGGATATCGCGCGAGCGCGCAGACCACCGATCCGCGAGCTCAGGAGGCACGCCCTTGACCTCGAAGTAGCGGCCGTCGCGGCCCGTTTGACCGTGGACCTCCAACCCGAGCTTCCCGAGCTCGCTCGCGAGCTGCGCGCGATACCACGCGCCGTTTGCGCGGGCTGAACGAAACAGCTCCCGGGAGTCGACAGCTGCGAAACGCCCATCCGTGCGTTCCGCGCCGAGGACAACCACGTGCGAGTGAAGCTGAGGGTCCGGTACCCCGCCCCGCTCCTGGTCCACGGTCATCCGGCTGGAGGTGTGCACGAACTCCGCCGCCAGTACGCTCTGCGCTCGATCCCATTGCAGCTTCCCATCGACACGGCTACGCACGAGCTCCACCTTGCGCTCCACATGCCCAAGCGTGCTCGCAACCGCACGCCCGTGAGCGCGCTCGATCTGCTCGCGCTCCTGCTGGTCGCTGACCGCCCACAGCGCCGAGACCGTCTTCGGGGCGCTGAACGTCAAGTCGATCCCCGCGACCCTGGTGCCGTTCCCTCCCGCCGCGCGTAGCTCATGCCCGTCGACCGGGGAGACACCGTTCATCAACGCCAACAGATCCCCATGCGCCACCGGTCCCTCCGCCGACAACCCCAGCCCAGCGAGAAGCCGGGGCGAGCCATGCCAGCGACTCTGCCCCACCCCCGCCCGGCCACCCTCCGGACCGTCGCTGTCGCTGTCCCCGTGTCCGGCGTAGTAGTCACCACGACCCGACTCTGAGGTCAAATAGGTCGCGAACCCTGTCGCCGAGCTGCCCGCGATCTTATGCGTCGTCTGCACACAAGCGAACGTAACACCCACCCCCATACTCCACAATAGGTGTGAAACTCACAACACGTGAGCACACCTGACCCAAACCCACATGAGCAACATCACTCACATATTTATGTGACAGTCGTACTCACAGCACCAGGGGTGCGTATAGTCTGCTCTGCTTTTAGCTGGGGATCACCTCGGGCTCTGGTTCGTTTGCCACCCACCCCCCGGTTTTCAGCTCGATCCCCTTCAGTCGAGGCGCTCGTCTGGTAGCGCGGCGGTGAGCAGGAGCTGTGACATGCCTTGGATGTTCGCGCGCAGGATCGAGGGCTGCTCGGTCTGATGCGGCGAGGAGCGCAGGTGCTGGGAGGGGTGCACGATGACGCCCATCGCCCGCCAGCCCGCCGGGACCATCTGCGAGTCGTTTGCGAGGACGCGTAGCTGGTGGATCATCTTGCCCTGCTGCTCGTTCGCCGGCTTCGCGTTCTTCGCGTCGATCACCCACACGAGGTGCTTGGCGTGGTCGGCAACCACCAGGTCGAGGTCGATCCCGCCCTGGGGCGGTGACCAGCGCGACGCGAGAAACTCGAGCTGGGAGTGGCGCTCGCAGATGTCCGTTACGGCGGCGATCACCACGCGCTCCCATGCGATGCCAGCCGCTGCCGCATACATGCCCTCCGATGGTGCGCTGCCGGTGCGGTGATAACGGTCGAGCGTGGCCGCACCGGCGCGCTCGTCCTCGGGCTCGATCCTCGCCGTCACTGTGTTCGGTAGCTCGCCCTCGAGGCTCGCGAGCGCGCGGGCGAGCATCCTTCTCACGGCCTGGGGTCCGAGCTTCTCGCTCGGTCTGCGCTGCTGCGGCGGGTGCAGCGCGAGGAGCTTCAGCAGCTCGCGGACGGCGGGCTGCTCGCGCGTCAGCGCCAGGTGCTGGGGACGTGGCGAGCGGTCTTCGCCGCGGTCCAGGCAGGCCAGCGGGTCGGTGTGGATCACCGCGCGCTCGATGTCCGCGACCACGCACAGCGCGTCGGGCTGGCCGGGCAGCACCGCGAGCAGCGCATCGAGGCGTCTGGGTGGGTCCTCCTCTTGGGCTGGGCGCAGGACGACGGACACGCCGCGTGCCTGGGCGCCCTCGAGTGCTTGGCGCAGCCATTCGGGGAGCTCGCGGATAGTGGGAGCGCACACGTCGAGACGGTCCGTTGCGGTTTCGGCGACCTCGATCATCGCCTGGCGGACGCGGTAGGGGTGCGGCTCGAGGAGCTCCCATCGCCGCTGCTCGTCGGCCTTCGGCGCGATGAGGTCGATGAGCCACTGCGGCGGCAGGGTGTGTGCTTCGGTGATGTGGCGGAGATCGAGGATCTCGCTCGTCAGGCTGGCGCCGTAGTGCTCGTGCAGCCAGCGGGTCAGCTCCGGGCTGTCGATCGCGTACTGGGTCAGCGCGACCAACGGCTCATCCGGGCGATCTGCCTCGAAGTAGACGAGCAGGTGCACGTCGGGGAGCCGCAGGACGTGCGGGAGACTCCCAGTGCCAGACGGCGGGCCGCCGCGCACGTCCGCGATGACCTCGAGCACCTCCTCGATTTCCACGTGGCCGTCGATGCCATTGACCCACGACGCGGCTGTGCTCAGACCGATATCGGCGACGCTCGACCGCGTCGGCGGCTGCAGAGGCAGCGTGAGGCCGCCGTCTTTGCGGCGCACGACCACCACACCATCCAGCGAGGTGTAGGGCAGGCAGCGCTCGCGGGCGTGATCGACCCAGACGAGGTACTCGCGTTCGATCGGCGCCACCTCGTGCGCGAGCTCGCCCCGCACCCGCGCGACACGCTCGAGCGGCACACCCGTGGCCGCCGCGATCACCTCCTCATCGGCCGTGACCTCGGCGAGGCGACGGATCGTCGTGTGCAGTGGCGTACCGAGCTCGCGGCAGCGAACCCGCACGCGCACGCGATGGACCGGAATCTGCAGCGGGATCGCGCTGACGACGTTCATCGGGCACGCGAGGCGCCGGGACGGCTCACCTCATAGCGGCGGTCGCCGTCCCGGGCGCGCTGGGTGATCAGGCTCACGACCTCCCGCAGCGGCTCGCCGATCTTGCCTGAGCTCGCCGCCCGCACGTCGGTCGTGACGATCAGGAGATCCTGGGCGCGGCTGAGCGCGACGTTGATCCTGTTCGGCTTCTCAAGGAAGCCCGCGTAGGTCGTGTTCACGAAGCTGACGATCACCACGCAGTCCTCATCGCCCTGGAAGCTATCGACGATCCCCACCCTCACATTCAGGTCCGGGTAGCGCGTCAGCTCCAGGCGAGCGCGCAACCGGCGAGCCTGCGCCGCATACGGAGTGATCACCGCGACCCCGAGCGGCCCCGGCCTGCGGGACGGGCCCTCGACGCACGCGGCGTGCTGCTGCAGCCCCGCGAGCTCGTCACGGATGTGGTCGATCTCTTCGTCGCGGAGGTTGCTCTTGCTGCCAGCACCCTCGCGGCGCTGAACACCTGGGATGTCCAGGAGCCGCACCTGCGTGCTCGGCGCGAACGAGCTGACGCGGGGGTCACGATCACTAAGGTCGGCGGGGCGGCCATGGCGCAGCGCACCGGAGTAGAAGACCTCGCTGATGAGCTCGCCGATCGCCGGGACCATCCGATACTGCGTCGTCAGGGTCTTCTCCAGCTCGCTGCCGTCGAGGTGCGCCGCGAAGTGATCGAACAGCGTCTCCTCCGCCAGACTCACGCGCTCCCGCGGCGTGTTGGCGAGCCTGTTCGCAGCCGCCGCGAGCCTCCTGGCGTCTCGGGCCAGCTCGGGGCTCTTGCTCGTGATCGTGGAGGGCTTTCGCAGGGCGTCGCTCAGGACCCCCCAGACGTGAGGCGGGAGCTGACGGCTGTCGCCGATGAGGATGCTCTTGCGCGAGCGCAGCATCAGCATCAGCGCCTCGGGCGGGGACGCCTTGCCGGCCTCCTCGAGCAAAGCGACGCTGAAGGAGCGCGCCCGCACACCCGGGTTTGAGCTCACGGCATGACACGTGCCGGCGACGACCCGCGCGGCGGCGAGGCGCGCCGCGGGCCCTTGCTGCACACCGTCGGAGTCGAAGTAGTCGTCCTGGATCCTCAGTAGCTCCTGCATCTGCTCGGGGTCACGGGTGTCGCCGGCGGCGAGCTGGGCCAACGCCATGCTCCTGAATGCCTCTGCCCGCAGGCGTATGCGTGGCTTCCACGGCTCCGGGCTCTCGATCCAGTAGCGCGCACGCACGAACGGATCGATGCGAGCCGCCACATACGGGCTCGCGACGCGCGCCATCGCCAGATCGGGGTCAGCGATGGCGAGCCGCTTGAGGACGTTGTCGATCGCCTGATGGGTCTGTGCCGCGAGCAGGATGCTCGCCTGTGGATCACGCGCTAGGAACTGCCGCACGATCTCACAGATAAAAGTCGTCTTACCCGTGCCCGGCGGCCCCTGCACGATCAACACGTCCTCAGCGGCCAGAGCCGCGTCGACCGCCGCACGCTGACCGTCGTCGAGCTCCGCGTTGAAAAGACCCGAGCTGGGACGAGAGCCGGCGAGCAGCGCGAGCGAGGGCTGCTCGACGAGCGCCGATAGCCGCGCGTCGCGCTCGGTGTCCCGCAGCGCCCACCGCGCACGATCGATCAAAGCAGTCGTTTCCTGCGCGTCCTTCCCGAGCCGCAGGTCACGGCCACTGAGCCCCCGCAAATGCTCGAGCACGCTCGCGGGGTCCTGCTCACCACAGTCGATCAACAGCCGATCCTGATCGACATCCTCGACACGCAGCGCGACCTCCAGCCGCGGGAGCCGGTAGACGAAGTTCACCCCCGCACGCTTGGCCTCACCCGCCGACTGGGCCAACAGCACGAGCTGCCCTTCGGCGAGCTCGTCCTCATCCAACGGCGGATCAGCGAGACGGATCGTCGTATCGCGCTCCTTGGCGAGGAACGCCTGCAGCTCGACCAGCAGCTTCCAGCGCTCGAGCTGCTCGGATGAAGGCCGCTGCGCCTTGGCGTGAACACGCGTCCAGCGCTCGCTGAGCAGCTGATAGGCGGCAGTATCGAGCGGCCCGTCAGAGCCGAACGGCTCGGGGTAGCGATCCCCATACAGCACTTCGTTCTCGGTGTGATCGCCAGGCTCGCGCTCACGGGCACTGATGAGGATCAGCGCGCCCGGATCGTCTGTGTCATCGAGATGCGCCTGACAGCAAACGCACGGCCGGCGCCCACAGATACACATCCCCGCCGGCAGCCGGTACCCCGACAGCTTCGCGATGTAATAAAAGCGCCGGCCGATCAAACGCAGCTTCTCGGGCTGCTCGCGAAACCCGCGGCCCGAGGACAACGTCCAGCCCTCGGAGAGATCGGCGCACACCGCCTCCGGGTCGTAATAGCCACGCTCGCCACCGACCGCCGCCGCGACACTCGCCGTGATGCTCGCCGCGACGATCACTCAACAAGCCTCACGTCAAAGCGCACCTCACCGCCGTCCAAACGCTCGATCAGCTGCGCCCGCGCGTCCTCGACACGATCCGCGTCGACGAGCACACCAAACGCCCATTCGTTGAACTCATACGCATCCCCACCACAGCCATAAGCGACCTCCTGAAGCGTCACCGCCACAGCCGCGAACGTCGCCTGCCAGGAAACCCGGCCGAACAGCTCGCGGTACTCCCCCGCTTCGCTCGTATCCGCATGGACGCTGAGCTCACGCGTCGGGCGACCGAACCGCCGCCGCAACGCCAAATGACGCCCCAGCGCCCCCGCGTCCCCGAGCTGCGTGACGTTGCTGCGACGCTGGCGGCTGCCCGCACCCTCGATGCCCACCATCGTCAACAGCACCGCACGACACAAGCCCACGACAACAGCCACCGTGTCCTCACCCGCGAGCGCCGACGGCTCCCACGTGCAACGCAGCACACGAGTGCCAACCCGCACCTCGCTCACGCGCGGCCGCGCCGGCCCCTCCCAGTCGGTGTGCTCCGCGAGCTCCATGCCCATCTCGCTAGTCGCATAAGAAGCCTCCACCGACGCGAGCAGATGGTGACCGACAACCTCGCGCACAGCACCAGCAAGGCGCTCGAAGCTGGGCGTATCGACATCGGCCTCGCTCTCACCCGCCGCCAGACGCGTCAGCGCGTCCAGCGCAAGCGGTAGCCGGCGCGCCCAACCCGCGCTCTCATCGAGCGCGAGACGCGCATCACGCAACTCAGCCTCAGAAACCGCCAAACGCTCCCGCAGCCGCAGCGCGTCCTCACGACGCACACCACCGAAAAGGACACCGCGCAGCACCGGCGGCTGCGCGGCGTCGTCCATGTCCTTCCCTGACTCACTCACAGCCAATAACGTATCGATCGAACAGTGCGAATCCCTTAGCCCTCGATGCGCTACCCGGCGAGCCCAGCAAGGAAACGCTCGATCACACCGGCACTCGCCATCGCCCACTCGCACTGCGCACCGGCGTCCTCTTGCGCCAGATCCCGCAACGAGTCGAGCTCCCGCTCGAGCGCGTCCCGGATCGCCTGTCCATACCAGCGCATGTCGAGCACGACATCGACCTCCGGGTCGCGGCTCTCCCAACCGAGCTGATCGAGCACCGCACGCACACGATCAAACCGCGCCACCGGCTCGACCCACCCCCGATCACGCAGATGCGCCGCAGTGCCCGCCACCGGCTCCAGGTCCCCCGCGAAGTCCGCGAGCTCGAGAAACAACGCTCCCCGCAACATCACAACCACATCACCCGGGACCACCACCACACCCTCGCGCCCGAGCACCACCCCGACACTCGCCTGTAGCTCCAGCATCAACCGGTGCTCGGCCTCCCGTTCGGGGCGGGCGGGATCATCGTCAGACAGCTCGTCTACCGCCGTCTCCAGCACCGGGCACATCACATCAACCACCGCCGCGAGCGTCGTGCCGTGCTCTCCCAGGTCGACCTCGAGCACTGCCGCGTCCTCCGGCAACCTTCGGTCCAAACAGTCCAGCAAAGCGCACACACCGCCGAGGCGATCCCTGCAGGCGAACAGCTCGCCCCGGCTCGCCGCGTGGTCGATCGCTTCCGCGACATCGCGCGCAACCGCCTCGATGCCCTCACGTACCTGGGAGATGATCCGCGCCGGGATCACCACCATGTTGTTGTTGCTCATCATCGGTTCCTCCATCGATCGGAGGCCCCGGGAGACAGCCAACGGCACACAAGACCCCAACCAACCCCTCACAGGTAGGCTGCGCCCTGTGCCGGGAGCTAGAACCTCTCGGCGCCACGCCCCCGGCTATTCGCGTAGCGCGGGGGCACTATTTACGTTGACGAACTGCCTGAACTGCCCCGCCCGCGCTACTCCCGCAGCAGCTGGGAGAAGCGCGTCGCCGCCCGCGACGCGAACACGAACTCGCCGCAGCAATGCGCCAAGCCCGCCGCCTGCAGCCGCACGACCGCATCGGGCGTGCCCAGCTCGCAGCCGAGCTCCCGCGCCAGCTCATCCACAGACCACGGACCCCGGCATTCCGGGTCCAACAACAACGCGAGCACCAGGAACTGCAGCTCGTCGCTGCGCCGCCCGACAGGCGGCATACCACTACGCTGATCGCGCATGGGAAGGACCAACCTCCTTTCCTTGCCACGACCCCGGGGCAGTCATCAGCTGTCGCCGGGGTCAATAATTGGCGTTGACTTGCCGAGCCTACATGGCGGAGGGCGTGTAGACCAGGAATCTGGGGAAACTTGGCGCGATTGTGCTCATCGAGGAGCGGACCGGCAGCCGAACGAACGCAGCGTCTGGCTTCGGCTTGCCTGCAATGCGCTGCATAAACCCAGCTGTGACCATTGCGGTCATCTAGACCGCTGCCATGTCGGCAGCGCCAGCTCACTCGCACGTTGTCTGGTGCTTGATTGCTAATCTCCGGACTTGGATGTGCCGTCGCTAGCCCAGCAGGCGCCGGCGCAACTGCGACAACCGCCGCAACGGACGGGTCTGCTCGTAATCGCGCCACTCCTGCGGCTCTACGCCGGGTTCCTGTTCAAACCTGGTCCGTGCGGAACCGAAGCCGGCGCCGTTGCCGGGCGTCGGCCCTCCCGGGCCGTATCTGGGGCGCACGCCACCTGGAGAGACGCGGCCGCCGGTCCCGGCGCCGTTGCCCGAGGAGGGGCGTTCCGCATTGAACCCGGTACGGCCGGGGGCGCCGAAGCCGGGCCCAGGGCTCGGCGTCTGGGTCGCTTGTTTTGCCCAGTTTTCAGCCCATTTCCTCGCCAGCGGCACCATCGCCCGCTCCCACTCCTCGACGTATGCCTCACCCACGGCCTTCTGGACCTCCACGGCTTGCGCGGTCAGCGCCCCTCTGGCCGTGACCTCATGTTCACGCCGGACCTCGGCGGCATCGACGGAGGCCGAGGCGATGATCTTGCGCGCCTCGGCGTTCGCGTCGTGCTCGTCGGCGACAGCGCCGCGCTGGTCTTTCTCGACGTAGTCGAGGACCTCCTCGAACAGATTGGCGAAAGTTTCAAGCTCGGCCCGAAATGTCTTAGCTACGACGAAAGCGCGTTCCATCCCCCCGATTTCAACGCGAGCATGAGCGCCAGACCGAAACGCACGGGACTACTCGGCGAAGAAGTAGGCGGCGTCAGCGGCGAAGCGACGCTGCGCGGCTACACGAGCCATGTCAGCAGCACTGGCACGTTCAACGGCCACGCGATCCCCCGTGTTTACGGGGTTTCTTGCCCATGTTCGCTGCGTTTCGCGGAACATGAACCTATCGGGGAGTAAGGTTCGATTTGGCTTTCCAATGCGGATTTCCGGCCTTCTGCGGTCCATTTGCGGTCCTCCGGACCGTCACGGGTGCCGGGCCGTCGGCGAGGGAGGTCGAGCGTATGCCATCGTGAACATCTGTCAGCCCGACCTATTCACGCGCGGCGGGCACTGCATACATTGGTCTGTTCTGCCTGACGCCAGAATCCTGTCGATTTCGCGCCGATATGACGCTAGACTTCCGCACATGAGCAGCCTTGCCTACGCTGAAGAGGCGATCCACGTCCACGACACCGGCCACCTCTCCGACCGCGACATCGCACGCGCGACAGGCGCAGCGCCCAGCACCGTGCGGGAATGGCTCGCGCGCCGCAGTTCACCAAGCGGAATCCGCGCCGAGCGCCTCGCCGAGCTCTCCTCGTTGGTCGAACGACTCGCACGCGTCATCCGCCCCACCTACATCCCCGTATGGCTCAGCAAGCCCATCCCCGCGCTCGACGACGACAAGCCAATCGACCGCATCGCCAAGGGCGACTACCGAGCAGTCGCCCGACTGATCTCAGGCCTCGAGGACCCAGGCGCGAGCTGACGTGCCACTCGAGGTGGTTTGGGGCGCCTTTGGGGCCCCCTGCCGGGCTGACCATCTCGGCGCGCTCGCGGATTCCGACCGGGCTCGCAAGTACCGTGCGTGACCGCTTCGATGTCCTTCTGGTCCGACCCCTTGTCCGAACTCACTGCCATCTCATTGTTTTCCGGGGCCGGGGGTCTAGACCTTGGCTGCGAGGAGGCTGGCTTTCGGACCCGCGCGATCGTCGAGGTAGATGAGCGCGCCCGCGAGACCATTGTGCGCAACGCCAGCAAGTTCTTCCCTGAGCTTGATACTCGGTCCGATTATGGGGCGATGTTCAGCGACATCACAGAGACCCCGCCGGGGCGACTACTCGAGCGCGCCGACCTCCAGAAGGGCCAGGCAACGCTCTTGCATGGCGGGCCGCCCTGCGTCGCGTTCTCCAAGACCGGTTACTGGCTCCCGTACAAGCTCGAGGATCGCGACGAGAAGGCCACTCTTGTCGATTGGTACGCCGGGATGGTTGCTGAGACGCAACCGATGGCGGTGTTGATGGAGAACGTCTACGGTCTGGTCTACAAGCGATCCCGTCACCACCTCGAACGCTTCCTGGCGATGCTGGACGAGGCCGGGTACGAGATGCGGTACACGGTGATGCTCGCTGCCGACCACGGGGTACCGCAGATTCGACAACGTCTGTTCTGCGTTGGGGTCCGACGCGACATCTTCTCGACGGACCCCAGCCGATGGGATTTCCAGTGGCCCGCGCAGTCTCACGCGGGACCGCATGAGACTCGGAAGCTCTGGCGGCAGGATCTACCGCGACATAAGACCGCTGGGGAGGCTCTCGTTGGGCTTATCGACGAGCAGAACCCGTGGGAGCAAGAGGAGGAGGTTCGCGGTACGTTTGCCGATGAGTTCCGTGCGATTCCGCCTGGCGAGAATTACTTGTTCTGGACTGCGAAGCGCGGCCATCCAGAACCTAGATGGGAGTGGCGCTCGCGATATTGGTCGTTTCTCCTCAAGGCGTCACCGGACCAGCCATCTCCGACGATTCAGGGGCAGCCTGGGCCGTGGGTAGGGCCGTTTCACTGGGAGGACCGGCGGTTCCGCACTGCAGAGCTCAAGCGGCTGATGACGTTTCCGGATAGGTTCGAGGTGCTGGGCAACCGCCGCGAGCGACAACTTCAACTGGGCAACGCGGTTCCAGTGTTACTCGGCGCGAAGGTCGCGAGTCGCATCCGCGACGCCTTGGAGTCGCTTGGGGCGGTCGACTCCGCCGTGCCTCTCGCAGCGGCCGCCTGATTGGCAATTAGGCACTACGCGTTGAGCGTTTCTCGGGACGCGCGCTGGCCACGACCGCCGAGACCCGAGTGGCCGCCACCTCGACAGGCTCGTGCTCCCATACCCGCACCACCGTCCAGCCAGCGTCGGTCAAATCAGCGTCATTGCGCCGGTCCCGTTCGACATTCCGATCGAGCTTCGCCCTCCAGTAGTGGCTGTTCTGAGAGGGCATGACGCCGTGCGTGGGACACCGGTGCCAGTAGCAGCCGTCGACGAATACGGCGATCCTTTGCGCTCGGAAGACAAGATCAGCGCGGCACCTTAGATCTGCCTGTGGCCTCGCGTTCTTGCGGAACCTGAGTCCCATCCGATGTAGTGCGGACCGCAGGGCGACCTCCGGCCGGGTATCGCTCCCGCGGTTGCCCTGCATGACCTTGTGGACCGCGACCGACGATGGGACCGGGACAGGAGGAAGGCGGCGCATCGGTCCAAGACTAAGCTGCGCGCAGGAATGAGCCGGCGCCCGTCGAACACACGCAGGTGTCGCTAGCTGATCAGCGCTTGCTCGCGGCGCTGAACGCACTGAATGTTCAGACGGACTGGCAACCGTTGCACCGACTGCACGCGGCGCTCCGAGTCGTGGACGATGGAGACGAGCCAGGAGTCGTGGCCGTCGACACCCACCATCGGACTGCCACGATCGAGGCATGGGCGTCCGCGTACCGAGCCGAAGGACGCGCCGCGTTCTTTCCGCTGTACTCGGGCCCAGGACGCCCCCGCGGTGCCACCCTCGAGGGAATGCTCAGCGGTCGGCTCATCGAGGAGGCGTGGGTAAGGGAAGCTCTCGGCAACCTCGGGACCGAGCTAAAGCTTCACGACGCCCGAGAACAGGATCCCGATCCTGGCTGGGACTTCGAGATCAGCTCAACCGCGGGTGCAAGCGGCGGCTTTACGGTCGATGTAAAGCTCCACTCTGAGCCGTTCCGCCAGGCAGCGGAGTACACCGGCCTCGAACCCGATGATTGTGTCCCACTGGGCATCTACAAGATGCTCGTCGCTCGAGAGCGGCAACAGAAGGGCGGCGCTCATCATGTGTACGCCTTCATGTTCCGCCCGAGGCTGGCCCAGGACCTAATGCGGGCTCTTATCACCCTCCCACCCGACATGCGAGAAGCGCTTGAGTTGCTATTCGCGACCACGGCTCCGTCAAAGAAGCGCCCTCAAAGACGGGCAGTCGCTGCCGTCGTAGACAAACACCTGATGGCCTTGCTGCCTCTGTTGGAAGGCTCCGAATTCCGGCTAATCTCCACGCATCGCGCAGTGAACCTCTTCCTCGAGAAGGTCGAGACGCGTGCGCCGATGCTCCGTGGTCAAGGCCAAAGCTTTGGTAGCACCATCAACATGCACTACTCGTGGTCACGCGAGATGACACCCTTGGCCACCGTCCTGCGGGGGGCCACGAGAAATCTCGATGGGTTGCTGCAGGACTTCCAAATGGGACGAATGTAGAGGGCGACCCAGGCACACTCGGCGGTTCGCGCCCGCAGTCAACGGCGCCTGCCGCCCGCTCGAAACCTAGCTCCCTTTGGGGAGACGATCAACATTGCTGGCTAAACGTTGGGAGATAAGCGCAAGATGGACGTAAACGCCAACGACAGAACACTTGAGTCGATACTCACGAGCGGCTTCTTTCGCGTGCCAGACTTTCAAAGGCCGTATTCATGGGATCCCGCGAATATCGAAGAGTTTTGGGACGACATACGAGACGCTACAAAGGACTACTTCATCGGCTCGATGGTGATTTTCGACGATGGAGACGTCGCCGGCCTCGTCGACGGACAGCAACGGCTCACGACGATCACAATGATGCTGGCCGCGATTCGCAACGAGTTGTCCGCGCTGAAGGCATCTGCGGCTGCAACAGGTGTTCAGACCTTGATCGAGCGTCAGGACTCCCGGGGCAAAACACGGTTCGTTCTCCAGGCCGAATCGGCTTATCCGTATCTTCAAGCAGCGATCCAGTCCGCGCCCGGGAGCGCCACGATCCCCAAGGCAACAAGAGCGGAGGATCGGAGCCTTGAGAAAGCTTTTGCTTTGCTCACCGCAAAGGTCGCCACAATCCGCGCGACAGCGGAGGAGAACGAATCGCTTTCTAAGAGCGCGCAGCGCCGCGAAGCAATCAAGGGTTTGGAGTCGTTGCGCGACAAGATCTACGGACTCACGGTCGTGCTCATCGAAGTCGGAGATGAGGACGACGCAACGACGATATTCCAGACCCTGAATAGCCGGGGTAAGGATCTCGAGACGGCAGACCTAGTGAAGGCGCATTTGCTTCAGATGCTCAAGACACCCAATGTTCATCTCACTCAGGCTCGGGACCAATGGGATGGCATACGACAAAGCTTCGACGAGTCGGTTGCGCCGATCAACGTCAATCGGTTCTTGCTTCACGCGTGGCTCTCGCGTGAGGATTACGTCGCCGAGAAGGAGCTCTTCGCCCGAATCAAGAAGAAGATTCGAGCGAACAACGCGCAGGATTACCTCGACGAGCTCGAAGCCGACGCAGAGCGCTACCGGGTATCTCATGAAGCCTCATTCCGGGCGTGGAAGAAGCCGCAGCTTCCGGTAATGCAATCACTCGATGCGATGAGCTTGTTCCGACTACAGCAGCCGCTTCCGTTCGTGCTGGCTGTACTCCGTGAGTACGACGCTGGCACGATTAAGCTCCGCCTTCTCCTGAAGGCCCTTCGTGGGGTTGAGCATTACCACTTCGTTGCGACGGCTGTCACCAATCAGCCAAGTTCAGGTGGCGTGTCGCGGATGTACTCTGCCGCCGCGCGAGCTGTATTGAAGGGGGCGGACGCGACGAGTAAGGACAAGGCGGTGGATGATCTGCTCGAGAAACTCCGCGAACGAAAGCCCACCTACGCAGAGTTTGAGGCGGCATTCGTAGAGCTTCGGAGTTCAACGCGATACAAGCAGCAGACCCCGCTTGTGCGTTATGCGCTCGATAAGCTTCATGCTCTCGCGCAGGACCCCAAGCAGCCCCCGGTGGACCTGGGTCAGCTTACAGTGGAGCATCTGGCTCCTCAAGGTGGGAAGGCGTCGGCCGATCCGACCCCCGCAGATGTCGCTCGCATTGGAAACCTATTGCTGGTCACCGATACCTTGAATCAGGAACTTGAAGACGAGAGCTTTGACGTCAAGAAGGTCGCCCTTCAAGCTATCCCCGGCGTCGAAGCAGAGATCTTGAAGGCGACGAAATGGAAGGGCGCCGAGATCGAGGAGCGTTCGAAGCGACTGGCCAAACGCGCGTACAGCGCCGTCTGGGACTTCTAGCATCGCGCAGGGGCAGTTCGGCGGCGGGCCGACTTATCCTGACGGTGGCACCCCTACCAGATCGTCGGCGAGCAGACCTCGGCGGAGGGCTGGTCTGGGTTCTCGCTCCGAGTACCGTGTGCCTGGCGGACAAGATCCTCTGTCTATTCCGAGAGGAGCACGGCGCGGGTGGCGCCAAGCCGAGCCCGCCGCCACGCAAGGCTCGCGAACCGCCTCCACCTCCAACGGCGCTCGTGACCTGATCCGATTCGTCGGTTCGAAAAGCGTCCGCCGCTCTGTCGACTCGCACCATCTTGTCCGAGGTGTCGGGGTTTCCGACTGCGGTCCCTGTGCGGTCCGTGTGCGGCCCCAATCCCCGCGTTTCTAGTGGGTTTTCGGGACTTCCGCGGTCCGAAGTTGCCCGCGGTATCGCGGATCCGGCCGACTGAGACCGGCGGCGCGGTAGTCAATCCGTAACGTGCGGTCCCGAATCTGTGAACAGCAGGTCGCTGCGCACTTCGAAACGCTTGCGCTCGCCACCAAGTGGGATAAAGACATCAGCGAGCTCCGCAGGCACCGGGATGAATACCTTGTTGCGAAGCACGATCGTGGCCGTCGCATATGGACCACCGCCCGACTCAGGGGCCACGACGTGCGCAGCCTGCAGGTCGTAGTAGAGTCCGAACTGGCCCGAGTGATGCTCGAAAACGAATAGCACCTTCTGCCCGCCCCACACGATCGACGTGGAGTGCGGCTGCAAGAAGAACTCGCCGCGTTCCTCCCTGGCCCGGTCGCTCAGCGCGATGAAGCATCGATAGCCCTGGATCGCAGGATCTCCGTCCGCGACCGTCAAGAGCTTCGCGTCACTGTCGGTCTCCCCGCGTAGGATCGGTGGAGCCGGGCCAAGCTCGTCCTCCGGGTCCATCGGACCGAGATCTGGGACGACTTCAGCGACATTGCGAGTCCCGGCCGCGTCGAACACCTGGACACGCTGGCCCGCAGCGCTCACCGACCGTCGTGCCGCTTCGTCCATCGACAGCTCCCCCTTAAGCACCTTCTCCCAAATGCTCTCGAGATCCTCGGCCTCGTACTCGAACACGTCTCGTGTACGCCGGATCGACTTCAGGAAGGCCTCGGCACCCTCTCTCGTGCTACTCGGCACTAGATCGGATACGCGCGGGAAGATCACGTTGCGCACGAAGTCCTTCACCATCCCACCGAACATCGCATAGTCGCTGTCATGCAGCTCGACGATCAGACTGAACGTCGAGCCCGAGGGGTCGAGAACCAGCTCTGCCGGCGCTCTGCGCGACACTAGGATCGGGAGGCCATGCGAAAGGGACCCAAGGTCAACATTTGCCGTCAGAAAGTAGTCGCTTGCCAGGACCGAGGTGATGCGAAACACAATCGACTGCTCTGCGAGCGACCAGTTTGTGATGGACTTTCGCGAGAGCACCTTCGCGTCGTCCGTCAGCTCCTGGGCGCCGCAGAAACGCTCGAGATAGGTGCGCTCTAGCTGCCGGCGCGGGCTATTGCTCGCGAGCACGACCAAGGGCGAGTCTTCACTCGCCATCGCCGTAATGATCGCCGCATCCGAACCCGCGTAGTAGCTCACGCTACTCTGCTGGCCGCGCTCACGCATCTCCCCAAGCGCAACCGACTGTTTGTCGGGCTCCACGCGAACCCGGACGAGTGTGCACAGCTCGATCTCGCCGTGGTCAAGCGCCCAGCGCATGAACGCCGTGCTCTGGTCGGATTGGGCGAGCTTCGCCAGCGTGAGCGAGACGAGGCGGTCCAGGTCAGTAACGGCGTCTTGAAGTATCTGGAGGCTGCCAGTGCGAAGCGCCTCTCGCCCCGCCGTCGGCTCGAAGATCTCGACGTTCGCTAGCCCGCCGAGGCCGTAGGTCGAGGTGACCCCCGCGACCGCTAGACCGAAGCCACTCCGGAACGTGCGGATGGCCCCGGATCCCTGTCGCAGCACGATGTCGCCTCCGACCAGCTCCCCGTCAAAGCGCAGGTCGTGAACATGCACCCACACCTCACCTGCGCCCGTGACCCTCAGCCGCACGCTTCCAGAGAGCCGGCTCTCGAGAACGCCCGCATCCATATCCTGCACGTCCGCAGGCGGCGGGAGTTGGCTCTCCAGGGCCTGCTGACTGACAAGCTCGCCGTTCACGAGCACCGGCACCGGCACCAGCCCGACGAAGTCAGAAATGTAGCCCGTGGCTTCCGCCACATTCACCGTCCCCGCAGGCATCGTCGCCGTCACACGAGTGCCCGGTTCACCCGTCGGATCGGTCGACGTCAGCTCGATGCAGTCCTCGGTCGCTGAGAGCGTCTCGCGCTGTGCCGCGCTGCGGGTGCGCTCTCCCGTAACTACCGACTCCGTTTCGAGCTGCAGCGCATCAGCGATCCCGAAGTTCGACATCGCGCCGATCCCGAACGTGCCGACTACGCCGGCCGCGCGAGCCTCTGGATTGTTCTTTCCACTCGAGCCAGCATGCCAGTAGTGCCGTCGTAGATCGTCGGCGGTCATGCCGATCCCGTTGTCGGCGATCGTGATCTCCTGATCAGTGATCGTCACGTCGATGCGCGGCTCGAACTCGCCGCCACGGTGACGTCGCATCAGGATCGCATCGAACGCGTTCTGCGCGTTCTCGCGAAGCAGTGCCAGCGGGGTCTGGTAAATCTGCCCTGCGAGCACCTCGATCACTCGGTTTACGTCCACCTCGAAGGGGATCCGCTCCATGCTCCCGTCGCTCATGCAATCCCCCGCGCTGCCGCGATGAGCGCGTCAAGCTCACGCACCGTCGGTGCCGGCGCGGCAAGCCTGACATTGTGCGCCTCCAGGTATCGCTCGGCCTGCTCATGCGCGCCGGATTTCGCGAGTGCGCCAGTCCCTGCCACCAGCTCGGCGATTGTGTGCGGCTCCGTCAGCTCCTCCGCCAAGCGCTCCCACGCAGACTGCTCGGTCAGGGTCGCCACCATCAGGCTGCGAGCGTAGCCGCCGGGGGCTCGCGCCAGGCGCCGAAGGAGTCGCTCCGCCTCGCTGTAATGCCCTTCGGCGAGAGCGCGCTCGGCCTCAAGCGTCAGGGTCTCGTCGCGCTGCTCGCTGCCGAACGGGAGTATCCAGCGAAGGTCCGCGAACGTGGCGAACCCCATGTCGGGGCGACGCGCGGGGGCGAAGTTCGTGGCAGCGGCGACTTCACGCACATGCACCCGCGC
Organism: uncultured Solirubrobacteraceae bacterium; assembly: GCA_963752865.1. Lineage (GTDB taxonomy): Bacteria > Actinomycetota > Thermoleophilia > Solirubrobacterales > Solirubrobacteraceae > Palsa-744. The sequence goes on along the minus strand of CAVVZU010000002.1, from coordinate 1,868,947 downwards.
ACTACACAGGTCCTCGGCGATCTCAATCAGGTTGTACTGGCGGTTTACGCCGATTGGCAGCCCATGAGCCCCTGCGCAAAGCGAGCCAGCGCTCACGACCGCCATCCTCTCCTCCTCGGGTAGATAGACGTAGCGGCTCTGCGTGCCGGCCTGGTGTTGGTGCCCGTGCAGTCCGAGCCGGAAGCCTTTTCCGATCAGCCGATGCACGGTAGAGACACTCATGTAGTCACCGGCCGCCGGCTCCCCTTCAATGCTGTGGTGCCACGCCGCGATCCGTAGCTCATACGGCGTGTGCTCAAGCGCGAGATGCGCCTTACCGAGTGCGTCCTGCGCGATAGCTCCATGAGATGCGAAGCAGTCGTTGCCAACAAGGCTGCTGAACGCCACGACCGCGATCCGTTCATCTAACAGCGGATGCATGCGGTAAAGCGGGTCCATGGTCACGTCGGTGCCCGCGTAGAACTGGCTAACGAGATCATCGAAGCGGGCGAGGCGCCGCGTGTACCGGGCAAGGTCGACAATTCGGTAGGCACGTCGCTCGGCCCAGCTCCAGCGAAGTAAGTCGTTCGGGCCGCATATCGCTGTGGAGAAGCTCGGCTCGAGCTCCTCGTCCGGCACGGGCTCCATCGCCGTCAATGCGCAATTCCAGTCGACGTCGTGGTTGCCAGCCACCATGATCAGCCGCGCACGGTCCCCATCCAGGAACTCCTCCGCCAAGCGCACAAGTAGCTCAGTAGCAACCTCGTACTGCGAATCAAGCTTCGCGTCGTGGTCCGCCTCGCCGAGTCGAGCTCCCTGGACTAGGTCACCGGTCACGATGATCGCGTCGGGCGCCGCAATAGCGGGATCCTCTCGTCGGGCGCGCTCACGGTCGGCGACCAACGCCGAGAGCAGTTCCGTGTTGCTGATCGGGTCGGTCGCAGGCCGATGCAGGTCTGAGATGTGCATGAGAGTAAACGGCATTGTCAGGGACGGCCTACGGGAGGCGGACGAGACCTCGCCTCCATGCATCGGTCTCCGTCAGCTACCCGCCTCGGGAGTTCCACGATATCGGTAGCGACCTGGAGTTCCGCATGCAGGGCACTGGCTATGACTCGGGTAGACACCGACTGGTTTCGCCGCGAATCTCCAGTCAAAACCCGATGAGCGCTCTTATATGCGATGTCGGCCTGGACGAGGCGTAGTGCGTCGACGACCGATACGGAGAACTCATTGAGCAGCCGCGCGACTGCCGTCCTTTTGCGGTCCTTGTTGCCCGCCGCTGCGGTCCTTTTGCGGTCCCGCGTGCCGAGAACAGCCGAGAACAGGCGAGAACAACCGACCCAGAACCCCAGCGTTTTCGCGGCTTTCGCTATCACTTGCGGCGAGGTTCAAGGTTCTGATCCTGCGACTTTTCATCGGGGAGAAAGGTACAAGTTGGCCTTCCAGAGCCGTTTTCGTGCTCTCTGCGGTCTTTTTGCGGTCCAGATCCCGCCTCGCTAAAACTTCCGTGCGGCAGTACTTCTCACGACCATCGGCATTGCAATTTGGAGACCACGGGGTTCAGAGGGTCACCAATGAACACGGCCCGGACCCGACTGGGGACAGTTCTAGCGACAGTACATCTGACTTTGTGGGATTACGCTAAGGCGCACCGCGCAGCTCCGCATCGGTTGGCGTGGCTCCGCGCGTCGCCTGACTACGCTCGACGAAGAGGCTGACCTGCCGAGCACTAAACGACGGTGGATTCGACGACCAGACCACTGGCCTGTCGAGCTGGATGCCAGCGCCCTGGCCAGTTGCATTCTCACCCGTCGCTCGGGCGTGCAAGGTTGCCATGTTCTCGAACAGGCGATCCCGGACGACTCCATGGTCCTCGTTCCACAAGCTCGCGAGCGCGGCGACGAGAACCGGTACGTGCCGGGGCTCGTTTGGACGTCCGTTGTGTTCGGTGTAGGGGCCGTCGGTCTCGGTCAGGACGCGCTCAGGTGGCAGGGCAGCGATGATCCGCTGGCCGCGGCGGGTAGACAGCATCGAGGTGTTGACGGAGAAGAGCATCCCTGCGTCGAGCGCGGCGTCGAGATGCTTTAGGGCCCCCTGATACCAGTGGAGGATTGCGTGGACACGCGCTTCGGCGAGCAGGCGGACCGTGTCTGCCTCTGCCTGTCGTGAGTGGACCGTGAGTACCTTTTCGCGGATCGAGGGCGCCGCGAGGATGCGCTCGAAGATCTCGGTCTGGCGCCTTCGCGTCGGTCTCCCGTGGATCGAGTAGTCGAGCCCGATCTCGCCGACGTAGTCCGTCTGATCGAGCAGTCTCGCGAATAGATTCAGGTCGTGCTCGCTCGTGCGAGAAGCCCCCAAGGGATGGACCCCGACGGCGACCCGAAGCAATGAGCCCGGCTGCACCATGGAGCTAGAGCGTTTGAAGCTCGAGGGCGTGTCGGTGACCGCGATCGTGACAACTTGGGAGCGGGCGGCAGCCCGCAGAACAGCTTCTGGATGTGGATAGCGGTCGATGTGGCAGTGCGAATCGACGTACACACAGGCAGCTTAGGCCCCAGCGACGAGACTTCGCAGTGACGCTGGACCGCTGGCCCGGATCCAGTCCACAAGCTCCTGGCGACCGCGTCGGTAGACGTCGGCGAATGCCACGGCCTCACCGCCCGGAATCGGGCCGTTGCGAAGGACCGCGTAGTCGTCGGGCGGCGCGGTGAGGCTGGCTATGACCGCTCGGAGCGACGCGCCCCGGGCGATCTGCCCATCGAGCAGAGCGGTGTCGTGCAGCACGTCGGTGGCGTACTGCACTACGGAGTCCCAACCCACGCGATGCATCGAGGCGCGACGGATCATGCAGGGCCAGCACGTCCCGCAGTTTCCGAACGTCTCGCCGTCCCATCGTCCCGCCGTCGGATGCGCGCAGGAGACGCTCCTTGGCGCTAGCTGGGCGAGTAGTGTCGCGTTGGCCGATCCCTGCAGGATCTCGCCCTTCGTCTGCAGCCGGAACGGATTCCTGCAGCTCGTGCCCTGCCAGCCCGAGTGTGTCGAGCGCGGCTGTCATCATCGCCAGAAAGTAGGGGTGCGTCGTCCGGGTGCTGAGGGCGCCGGAGCGCGCCGGTACGAGCGGGACGTTGATCCCGATGAAACCGTTCTCGGGCAGATAGAGCGGCGTGTGTGGGCCGATCGTGTCGGCAAGCGCGAGCCCTGCGGCGATAAACAGGAACGAGCGTCCCCGGGTGGTCTCCTCGCGCGCCCCGGGCAGCGGAGCTGCCTGCCGGCTGTTGGCTTTTGCGGGACCGAGCAGTAGTTGACGTAGCTGTACGTGGGAGTCGCCGTAGTGTTCACGTAGCTTCTCGGCAAGCTCGCTCTGGCGGTGGGCGGTCGGCCCACTTTCGTGATGGCCGACGAGCACGAGAGGCTCGCTTGAGAGCAGGTCGATCGCGCCCGCGAGCGAGTCCAGTCCGCCCGAGAACAGCGCGACACTCTTGGTTTCAGGCGCTGAAATGCGCTGCTGGCGTGGCGCACCGACGATACGACGAAATCGCAGGGTCCAAGCGTCGCCGGTCAGGAACGAGAGCGCGTGCTCAAGGCCCTCGTGTGCCTCGTTGAAGCGTGCTTGTTCTGCCACGGGCACACTGAGCTCGAAATCCCTTGTAAAGCCGTCGTCTGTCGACTCGCGTGGCGTGATCTTGTCCGCGGCGTAAACGCCGGCGGCGAGCACGAGTAGGTCACGCGCGGCCTGCGAAGGGTCCAGCGTGTCGAGCAGGCTCCCCGCGGCATGTACGGTCGCAGCGCGGTCGCGGGGGAACAGATCGAGCACGTGCGAGCCCTGCAGCGAAGGCATCTGCTGCGAGCGGTCTGTCCGCAGTAGAAAGGACGTCACGGCCAACGCTCCTACCTCACGAGTCCAGCGCTTCAAGCTGCTCGAAGACCGCGGCGACCGACGCCTCGAGCAGCGCTTTGCCGTCCGAGCCAGCCCAGTCCATATGGGCGATGTCGAATCCCTCAAGTTCAAGTTGGACGGCGGCCGCGGTGTACTCGCGCATCTCACGCTCGCGCCGGCGAACGAGCTTCGGATCACCGAGACGGTTCAGCCGCTCATCCAGTGCCGGCGCAAGGCGCGCGTAAACGTAGGCCGCGAAAAACGAGTGCAGCACGCTGAGCAGGCCATCTTCGTCGAGCGTGACTTCCTCAAGTTCCTCGTAGGTCTCCGCGTCGCCGAACAGCTCCTGTAGGACATCGAGTGCCGCGGTACGGGCGGCTTGTTCCTCCAGGGCGTCCCCGGTGCCAGCTATCTCATCTAGGAGGCCCTCGATGACCTCAAAGCGTGATGCGCCAACGAGCGTCGGCAGGCCGAGCGTCTCCAGAGTAGGCGTCAACCCCGGGCCGGCGAGGCCTGAACCGAGTGCCCCTACACGTTGAGCAGTCGGGACTCCGGCTCCGGCGACGGCGGCGCTGGTCGCGGCGCCCGCTCCGCCGAGCGCCGCGACAAGACGCGCCAGCACTCGGCCACCCAGCTCGACTCCTCCTTCTTTCCAAAATGAGGTGCTGGCTCGACGCAGGCTCGTCCACTCCGCAGAGCGTCCGCCTCGGAAGTCGCTTGAGGTTCCCATCTCAGCGCTTCCTGGACCTCTCAACGGCGACCTTCAGCGCTTGCGGGCCGTCCTGCCATCGTGCGAACACACCGTCGAGATCTGGCGCGGCCTTAAGCGCGAGCCGCAGCTTGAGCGGCAGCGGTGTCGGCACCGCTGCCAGAGGAAGCCGGCGCAGGACCTCGAGGAGCGCCGGCAGGAACTCGCTGGTGCTGGCAGCGAGGTCGAGTGCGCTGTCCGTGGCCGGGGAACCGGGGTCGGAGGTGACGCGCTCGAGCAAGGCCGCGAAGACGGCTCGCTGCTCATCCGCCCCTAGCGCGCGAAGCTCGCCGACGGCGGTCGCGCGGCGTGGTTTCACATCCGTGCAGAGGCGTGCGACGAGTCCTTGCAGAGTTGGGGACAGCCTCGCCGCGGGCGCCGCAGGTGACAGTCGGTCGCGTGAGAAGAAGAAGTACGGGCCAAGCACTGTCTCCCCGAGTGGCGGGTCGAGTTCCAGCCAAGCCCTCGTTTGCGGCTCCTCGATCCAGGCTTTCGCGTCATCACCGATCTGCGCGGCGGTGCCATCGACCGTGAGCGCCTGCTCGGCGGCCGCCAGCTGCTGTGGCTGACCGTCCTGCTCTAGTTGCCATGTAAACAGCTGCTCGAAGCGGGGAAACGCGAGCTCCTCGAGCACCATCAGCTTCGCGAGCACGGCGCCCTTGAGATCGACACCCCGGCGCTCAGCTGTGCGGCGGCGAAGGATGAAGGTGTTCATGAAGCGCTTGAGCTGTCGGGGGTTCCCGCGCAGGCCGGACGCAAGCGTCGGCGCGATCTGGCGGGTAAGCCCGAACGCCTCGGCGAGCGGGTCGGGGAGCTTCTCCCAGCGCTTCGCGAGCTATCCCCTCATTCATCGCGACGGACAGGGCACCGGAGCTGCGCTGCGCCTTCGCCGCGGTGAGCAGCCGCTCGTAGCCAGTGCCGTCAAGCTCGAGCTGAGCAAGCAGGAGCGCTAGGTAGGTCTCGACCTCGGGCGCGCTAAGCGGCGGGATCGCCACCGTCACCTGCAGGATCTTCTCCAGGTAGTTTCGTCCCAGGGACTCTCCAGACTCACGGGCCGCCGGATATCGGTCCTCGACCGCCGCCTGCACCAGGCGCTGATCGGCGCCGATCACGTAGGCCGTCTTCTCGACGTGGAGGAACAGCCGTATCGCCTCGAAGGTTTCGACCACGGCGTCGGTGAGGCACCGGTCGAGGTCATCCACGAACACGACGAGCGCACGAACCTCATCGCCGAGGTCATGCATGAGCTGGGAGAAGTCGGTGCGGAACCTGGCGACGTTGTCGTAGCGCTCCGGCGAGTCATGGCTTGGCGAAGGCATCACGACGCCCTGGGCGGCCTCACCGGCAGCTGTAGCGAGCACGGGGTCTGCTCCTGCGATCAGCGCGCCACCGGTGGCTGCCGTGCGCAGCAGCCCCATCCGCCAAACACGCTCTCGCAGCAAGCGCAGCCGATCGCCGATCCGCTCCTTCAGTGAGGGCTCAGCATCGACGCGCTCCTGCAAGGCATCGATCACTGAAGTCATCAGCGCGGCCTTCACATCGTCGTAGTCCTCAAATCGCCAGGGGCTGAACGAGACCGTCAGGAAGCGAGGGTCCTCTTCGCGCAGGGCCTCGGCGGCCATTCCCATCAGACTCGTCTTCCCGGAGCCCCAATCTCCAGATATCCCCACGGTGACGGGCAGCAGACGCGTCTCAGTGAGGACAACCAGTAGAGTATCGACCAGATAATCGAATCCCAGGAGGTCGATTGTCGTCTCGTTATCTGCCCACATGTCGGGATGATCTCAGCGGAATCGGACATCGCCCGGCTGCCCACGGCTGCTACACCTCTTCGCCGGCGACACCAGCGCGCGGACGTACCGATCGATTACGAGCACCAAACCGCCATCGCCGAGAACTCACGTTGACTCCGGGACTGGACTGTTCGCCGACGCATCTGGAGGAGCAGGTCGCCTCTCGTCGCGACCCGAAGTCAAGGGGACCTCAGCCCATTTCCTGCGGTTGTTTTGCGATCCCCCGTGCCGGGAGCAAATCGTGAACAGGCGAGAACGGCCAACCTTTTCGCGGCTTTCGCCTGCGTTTGCGGCGAGGTTGCAGGTTCTGGACCTGTGATCAAACATCGGTGAGACAGGCTCAGGTTGGCTTTCTCATGCGGTTTTCATGGGTCGCTGGCGACAAGCATCGGGCACCGCGAGGGGTAACCGCCGATCTCAGTTCGTGATCGCGCTCGACGCCGACAGCATCGAGATTACGGTCGCCTCTCTTTCGCCCAACGCCCACCAAAGCCATCACAGCGGCAACAGAGCGCACCCAGAAGAGCGCCGCTGAGATCCGGAACGGGCATGTCGCAATCACACCCCAGCGTGGCCCAGCCCGAGGTAGCTGTAATCTCGAGCCCCGTGACTTTCGACTCGATGCGCGTCGTCACGATAGTCGGAGGGTTCGAGCGATCCGGGCACGACGCCGCCGCCGCCGCGCTAGAGGAGGCCTGTATGGCGGCCGGGGTGCACGCCAGGATGTTCAACTGGCGCGAGCATCTCGACCTCGACGAGCTGCTGGTCTTCCACCTGCATCGCGTCGGCATGAGGGCCGGGCTCGACGGGCTGACCGCGCTGGCCGAGACGCCGGCGGTGCAGGAGGCCCTGGTCCGCGATCTCGCCCCGGCGCTTCCGCGTGACCTCAGCGACGGCGATGCGGTGCTGTCGGTGCATCCGTGGTCGAGCATGTTGCTCGACAGGGCACTCGGTCGCGACCTCGCCAGGCTAATTGACTGCCACGTCGAGTTCTCTTCGTTCCCCGTGAGGCCGCTGGTCCATGCGACCTGGCAGACGGGAACGTGGGCGCCCAGACCGGCCGTGCCGGCTGAGCGCGTCAAGCACCGTCGGACCGGTATTCCGGTGCGCCGAGCGTTCGCCGCCAGGCCGAAGAGCTCCCGGAACGCTGGCGGTCAACTGCGGCTCGGACGGGTGGTTCGCCGAGCGTGCGCTGGCAGCGCTGCCAGCGCTAGCGAGCGCCGTCGGCGCCACCGAAGTCGTGCTCTTGGCGGGCGACCGCCTGCAGGCCGACCCCCGGGACCTGACCCGCCTGCGAGCGGACGTCCGGGTCGTTGAGGGACAGCCGGACGTCAGCGCAGAGGTTTCACGGGCCCGTTACCTGATCACTAAGGCGGGCGGCGCGCCTGTGGCCGAGGCGCTGGCCTGCGGGACGGTCCCAATCCTGCTGTCCTCCGGCGTGTCCTGGGAGGACGAGGCGCTGGCCCGTTTGGTGTCTTGCGGCGCCGCCGTCAACGCGCAATCGCCGATGCTCACCGCCGATTTGGCGCTCCACGGCGACCCGTCGCTGCCCGCCACCGAGCTGGGTGAACTATGCCGCACCGCGGCTGGGCGGCTCGTTGCGCTGGCGTGCTCAGACGAGGCCCCGACCCACCCAGCAGCCGAGCGGTCCACATTGATGAACCTGCGCGACCGGGCCCGCCGCGAGACGCCGGGCTCAGAGTTGCCCAGGACCTCTCAGGCGCTGGCCGAGTGCATCGTTCAGCAGCTGGCATGAGGAACATGGTCGCAGCTGGGCTACTCGCTGGACTGGGTCTCCGCGAGCTGCTGCACTGGCCACGGGCACCCGCCGAGCAGGGCCGGCCGTGCGAGCACATAGTTATCGCAGTGCGCGCCGAGAGCCCCGAGTTGCTTATGGGCACTGTGGCGCACCTGTGTGGCTTGGCGCCGACGATCCCGATCACGATCGTCAGTCCCGAGGACAGGCCCGCTGAGTGGCAGGCCCCTCCGCAGGTACAGTTCATACGCTTCGAGTGCGACGGCTCCAAGGGCGCACTGGTGAATGCGCTGGTCGCCTCCGGTGTCCTGGATGACACGACTAGGGTAACCATCTACGACGCCGACTCGCGACCGACCGGGCTCCGCCACGCCGCCGGCGCCGACCGGCCGGCCTCCCAGCAGCTGTCCCTCTACCGGGCACCGCCGCACGCCGGCCCCTTCTGGCAGGGCTGCGCCGCCAACCAGACCGCCTGGGCCCTCGGCTATGAGCACCGACGCCTCAAGGGCTCCAGGACCCACTACCTGGTCGGTCACGGCCTAACCATCAACGTCGAGGAGCTGCGCCGCCGGCCGCTGCGCCCCAGCCTGCCCGGCGAGGACCTGTTGCTCGGATACCAGCTGTCAGTGGCAGGCTGCAGAACGGCCGTGTCACCGGCAGCCGACGTGGCGGGCATCCCCGAGACGGTGCCCGAGTTCGTCAGGCAGAGCGGACGCTGGTTCGCCGGCGAGGTCTCTGCACTGGCGGCGGTAGCGCGCACCGCCTCCCCTTCCTCCCGACTGGTCACGCTCCTTGCGGGACGAACGCTCGGCCTGCTCTTCTGGCTCGTCGGGCCCTGGCTGATCCTTCCTGCAGCAGCTACCCTCGCACGCGGCTCGCGGCTCCTCAAGGCATGCGCCGTCGCCGCCGCGCTGTGTCGCGTTGCTCGGTGGCTTGCCACCGAGCAACGCGACACGCCCCGAGTCGGCGGTCCGCTGGCCCCGGCGCTCCGCGTGGTCGGCTTCAACGCCAAGCCAGTGCTGGCATCGGTTGGCGCGCTGTGGGCGTTGAGCCGACACGTGCTCACCGGCACGATGGATCAGATGCCCAAGGCCCGGCCATGGACCTAAACGCCGTTGACCGCCGTCGCCCGGGCGGTGTCGACACCTCCACTTCGGCTTGCGTGCGCTCTGATGGCTCCTAAGTCCGCTTCTGCCTTGAAGTCCGCCCGCGAAGAGGCCGCCGCCATTTGGGCCCGCTCGGCCGACCGGTTGGCCGATGCAGAGATTTGCGGACCCCGGCAGCTTCCCGGCTACTTTGCTGATCGGCTGGCGGCGGCGGTGCTGGCCGGACGCGCGGACCTCGCCGAGGACTGGGTCCACGCTCATCACGCCCGCTGGCCGGCGACCACTGCGGAATACCATCAGCGTCTGCAACAGTGCTGGGTGCCCACCCACTCGCTCGGCGGCTGGGTGCCGACCCCCGCACAGCCGCCGCGCGACAGCGCTTTCTCGAGATGGCTGCGCGACCGGTGGCGGACCTACGTCGCGAACCAGCGGCTGCCTACCGAGCTAACAGACGTTGAGGCGGCCGACGGCACGACGTGGGCATCGCTGTCGCAGCGGTCGGTGTTCTACCCGCTGACTCCAGCGCTGCCCGGCGCCAACTATCTTGACACGCTCTCAGATGCCGACCGGGCCGAGGCCGTCGGCCGATTCGGCCCGACGGCACCGGTCGACTTCTTCTGCTTCATGCTGCAGGTTCACGAGAACGCCCACCTTCACCAAGTGGGCGAGCCGTTGCTCAACGAGGTCCTCCAGGCGGCGATGTGGGTCGGCTTCATAGACGCCGAGGATCTGTGGTGCCTGCAGCAGAACTCCCAGACTGGGCGCAGCTGCTGTCTTGAGCTGGATCTCGTCCGCGACCAGCCTGGCCTGCTCGAGCTTTCGTCCGTATCCGTGGATTCGGCCGTGTCCTTCTCGCGGGCGTGGTCTTACGAGCGATACCTTGAGCTGTGCGCCTGGTCGCACTGCTTTGATATGGGTGCCGTCCGCTACGGCGAATACTTGCGCGGCGTCGGCAACCTGCTGGCCCGCGCCGCGCATGACCCTGCGCGCGCCTCCGCGGCCGACCTGCAGTGGGGAGTACCGCAGCAGATCCGTGAGTGCCTTGGCATCTGAGCCCGGACTGACGATGGGCTCCCGCCATGGATTCCATCTTCTACGAGACCTGGTTTTGCGCCGAGTGCTACCGCCCAGAAGCGCGCCGTGCGGCCGGCCGCCGGCAAGTAGAGACGCGAGCAGCTTCCACCCGGTACTTCGACCGGCCGAACACGAGCGCGCCGATCCCCTCCCAGCCGCGACCCCAACGGCGGGCCTGCGGCGCGCACACACTAGAAGTCACGTGAGACGAGCGCAAACACGGGCACGCAGCCGATACGACGTGCTCGTCGTCGGTGCCGGCCTGGCCGGCTCGGTGGTCGCCGAGCGCTTGGCGAGCGGTCCAGGCCTGCGAGTGCTCGTCATCGACCGTCGCGAGCACGTCGCGGGTAACGCCTACGACGAGATCGACGAGCGGGGCGTGCGCGTTCATCGCTACGGCCCCCACGTCTTCCACACCAACGCCGCGCGGGTCGTCGAGTACCTGTCCCGCTTCACCGACTGGCTGCCCTACGAGCACCGAGTGCGCGCCGTCGTTGACGGCACGCAGGTGCCAATGCCAATCAACCGCACGACACTCAACACGCTCTACGACCTCGACCTGCGTACCGACCAGGACGCCGAGAGCTTCCTGGCCGCGCGCGCCGAGCCGCGCCACCGCATCGAGAGTTCCGAGGACGCTGTCGTCGCGCGTGTTGGCCGAGACCTCTACGAGCGTCTGTACCGCGGTTACACGACCAAGCAATGGGGCCATGACCCCAGCCAGCTGGGCGCCGAGGTGTGCGCCCGCATCCCGATTCGCCACAACACCGACGACCGCTACTTCACGGACCGCTTCCAGCAGATGCCCACCGACGGGTACACCGCGATGGTCGCCCGCATCCTGGAACACGAACGCATCGACGTACAGACGGGCGCCGACTACGCCGATGTGCCAGCCAGCCTACGAGGCGCCCACCTCGTCTGGACCGGCCCCATCGACGAACTCTTCGACTTCCAGCTCGGCCGTCTGCCTTATCGCTCCCTACGCTTTGACCGACAGTGGCTGCCGACCCCGCACGGCGAACTGTTGCAGTCCGTCGCGGTCCTCAACCACCCGGCGCCGGATGTGCCGTACACTCGCGTGACCGAGTTCCGCCACCTCACTGGACAGCGCTCGCACCCGTGGACGACGCTGTGCATCGAGTATCCATGCGGGAACGGAGAGCCGTTCTACCCCGTACCGCAGGCGCCCAGCAGACAGCTATTTCGGCGGTACAAGCGTCTAGCTGCCGATCGCGGCGATGTGACCCTCGTTGGACGGCTGGCCCGCTACCAGTACCTCAACATGGACCAGGTGGTCGCCCAAGCCCTCCTGGTCGCCGACCGACTGGCCGACAGACTGCGACCAGGTCGATAACTCGCCGCAGCGCCATCAAGGCGTCTTCGCCAACGGCGGTCTGATCCTGAACCGACGAACCTCGATCACATCAGTAGTGTCGGTAAAGTCCTCGGAGTGCGCCGACAGACCACGGTGCTGTTCTCGGACATGCCCGACTGGGAGCCTGAGATCCGCGAGCGCTTGGACGACGCGTACGAGCTGACGTTCGCAGCCTTCGACCAGCAGGACGTTACTGCGTTCGACCTCGTGGTGCCGCTAAGCACCCCCGACACCGAGCGCCTGACGCGGCGATTCCGCAGCGGCCGGGGGGTCAACGCCCTCTTCCCAACCGCAGAGATTCTTGCGCGCTGCGAGGACAAGCTAGCGTTCAACACTTGGCTCATAGCAAACGGCTTCGGGCGGCACGTCCCGTCCATCACCGGGCCGTTCGGCTATCCGCACATTGTCAAGGCCCGCCTCGGTCAATGGGGGATTGGCCATGAGATCATCCATGACGCCACCGAGGACGAGGCGTACTGGGCTTCGGCGAATCCAGCGGAGAGCTTCCGTCAAGAGTACGTCCCCGGGAGCATCGAGCAAGCGACGCATCTTCTAGTCCGGTGCGGCAAGGTCCGCTTCCGGCGCCACGTCGAGTTCGAGTTCGGCGAGGAGGTCTACGTCAAGGGGCACAGAGCGAGGAATTGGGTTCAGCGGGATGCAGACTTGGACGAGCACCTTCCACTCTTCGCCGCGATTGCAGCAAAGCTCGGGTACGAAGGGACGTGCTGCTTCGGTTACAAGGTCGTCAATGGGCACCCGTGGATCTTTGAGCTCAACGCCCGTTACGGCGCCTCCTTGACCCCGTTCGTCGCCGACTATCTGCGCGCGCTGGAAAGCGAGCTTGCCGCCAACCACGCTTGATGCTGGAAGCGATGCATCGGCAGACCGGACCGCTTAGCAGCGGTCGCGGGCAAATTCGACCGCACTCACGGCGTCGGCCCAATATCCAGGCTACTTCCCATCACACCAACCCGCAGCCCCATGAGCAGGTCGGAGGGAACCAAGGCCACCGTGTAGGGCTCGTAGCCGGCCAAGTCCAATTGCTCGATCACCTGCCAGCCCTGACGGTCCAAGAGCAAGAGCGCCGACGAGTTCTCCTCCGAAGCCTGCGAAGAGCTGGAAGTGGTACCGACGAGAAGCCACTCCTCTCCAAGGATCATCCCCCTTGTCCAGCCAGCGATGTGCTGCCGCCTGAGCTGGACGCCGTCGGCGTCGAACTCGGCCAGGTCGCCGACACCGGAGTCGCATACCAGCCAAGAACTCCCTGTCCACAGCGGAGTGTGCGGAGCTGTCAACCCACGAATCAACGGCTCACCTTTCTCTATGTCGTATAGGAAGCCCCTTCCCCGGGCCTTCTCCAGCGGGTGGTTCCACCCTCGGGAGACCCGGAAGTCACCGAACGCAGAGATGTAGCGACGTTCTTGCGCTTCTGCGGGACAATTCAAGTGCCAGCAGTCACCCTCCAATCCCGGCACCGGCGTCCAGATGGAGACCACCTCCCCCGCCTCGTTGAAGGTGACGATCTCGTTGGTGCCGGCAGAAACCACCTCAATGCCCGCGTTGCTCCACCGCAGGTCATGAGGGTCCTGCACTACGTCTAGGCGCCGGTACATCACCATCCCAGAGCGGTCGTATATGTGCAGGCCTGTCGGCTCCATGACCCCTGACCCGATGGCTGCTAGCGCAATCCTGTCTTTCCCGGGGTTCACAGCGAAGCCGAGACACCGAGCCCGGGTGAAGACCTCCGTCTCATCCGAAGATATGAACAGCCAGCCTGGGTTGCCAAGATATGTGCCGGGGGAGCTGACCAGGAGGGCCTGCCCTGCGACTCCCAGCTCCTCCAGAATCCTGCTCAGATTCGGGCCTGGCACCAGGGCGGATCCTGACTCGACATCAACCACGGCTTCAACCCCGATTCCTGAGATAAGACTTTTGAAAACGAGAGGCTACCCTTGCTGATCCCAGCCCGGCTCAGTCGCCGCGACCCGACCGTCGAGGCCCGGGCTATGCTGTCGATGTGGTCAGACGTGCTGCGCGCGCAGCGCGAGGACCGTTTCGCCGATCGGCACTTCGCATCCTCCTGCGGTCCCTTTCGCCCCTCGCTTCGGTCCTTTTGCCGTCCCGCGTGCCGGGAACAGCCGGGAACACGCGAGAACAGCCGTCCACGAGCCCCCAGGTGTTTTCGCGGGATTTCTCGCCTGTTCAGGGCTGTGCGCACTTCCAACGAAAATCGGGGAGGCAGGGGCTGGAGCCCGCGAACACGGGTCGTATGGCCCGGTGTGGGCGGTTTCGTGGGCGGTCGGCGGCGTAGTGCCCACCTTCAGGACGGTGATCCTGGTGTATGGCGACTATTGTCTGCTAAGTGCCTTCGCCCCGCAAGCTCTCGGCCCTTGCCGAACGCCTCGCCCGAGTCATCGACCCAGCTTACATTCCCGCCTGGCTCAGCATGCCGAGTCCCGCACTCGACGGTGACCGGCCGATCGACCGCATCGCTCAAGGCGATGAGCACTCAGTTGCCCGCCTGATCTCGGGTCTCGAGGACCCGGGCGCGAACTGACACGCGGTTGGCTCAACGAGCTGACTCATTCCGAGGGCGTGCACGAGCTCGAAGACCTCTAAGCACCAAGCTCTCGCCGAGTTGAGCGGCCTGCTCGACATCGGCTGGTATTTCTCCTTTGTGGATGATCCGTTCGCGAGCTCGACGAAAGGCTACGTGCTCGCCTTCCACTTGCTTTTGCTCGCTGTCGCTGCCTGCTAGGTCGGCGGCAAGCTCCTCTCCCTGGTCCTTGGCGTATCGCTCGCTTGTCATGGACTCGATTGCAATGGCGTAGTCGATCACCTGATCCGCAGGTCGTACGCGCTCGGATCTCGCAATCAGATACCGACGCACTGCAACACCCAGGTGCCTAACGGGCACGTCGACCAAGGCGGCGTACTCCTGTCTCAGATCGTCAGCGGCACTTTCGTTGAGCATGGTTAGATGCCCAGAGAGGATCGGGCCTGCGACTTCGGGCTGCTCACCAACGCTGGAACCGGAAAACACGGGTTCGTACATGGTGGCGTCTACCTGTACCGCCCCAACAGTCACAAAGGCAAGTGCGAGCAAGAGCCTCGTTAGCGCTTCTTCGTGTTCGCGTATCGCGCCCTCGGCGACCGGGTCAGGAAAAGAAGCTCTCTGCGTCGCGATAGCCGCCGGAATCTCCGTCTCGTACTGGAAAACGGTCGCTGGCAAGGGGCCGCCGCGACCGTTCCTGTCCCTCTCCCTGTCGTAGTGCCCGAGCTTGAGCTTCCCATCCGTCAGCTCGATCTCCTCGGTATTCACGAGCAGCACGCCGACGAGTGTGGTGTTGACGTTGCAGGGGGCAGTCCCATTCTCCATCGCCAAGAAGGAGTGAAAAAGCCGTGCGATGCGGTCCCAATCGGCTTCAGGACGAGCTAGGGCGTATCGCACAAAGCCACCAAGCCAATGCTTCGCAGGTGTCATTCCGAATCCGCCGTTTCCACCGGCCAGATATAGAGCGTGACGCTCCTGTAGATGACGAGCGATCCGCGGATCGGTTTCGAGTGTTCGCAGCGCGCCGTCGGCTTGACCGCGTCCAACGAAATGCACCCACGAATCTGGCGTATCGACACGTGAGCGCTGGCTAGCGCTCTGGCACAGCGCCACGAGAGCGTTCACCGACTCGCTATCGGACACGGCTGTCGGCAGTCATCGCCTGAGATTCACGAGGCCAGCGCCAACCCCGCCGATCAGCGCCCACAAGCGACGGGCGGGGTCCCCGCCCTGGCGCAGCGCGATCAGCGTCGCCACCTGCTGCGGAGCGGTTTCTGCCAGCAGCAACGCACGAGCCACGGCAGCGCTGTAATAGCGGCGATGTGCACCGGCCCGATGAGACGGGATCAGATCCTCATCGCTCCAGTGCCGCAACTGGCGCTCGCTCGCTCCCGTCAGAGCGTGGAGCTGGCCTAGGGTGAGCGGATATCGGACGTCCTCCGCGAGTGCCGGGTGCGAGCTGGGGTCGGCGACCCACGCTTGCTGCTCCATGGTCAGCTCGCCATACACGCCGTCCTCGAAGGCTCTCTCCACTTCCTGCGCGTTCGCCTGGAAGCCATCGAGCTCCGCCGACGGCTGTCGCGTCGCGTCGCGCTCGGCCATCGGAGACGCCAGCAGGTCTCGCTGCGTCGTCGAGAGCTTCTTGGGGGCGTAGCGCTCGCCCAGGCGCGCAAGGCGAACGCGCACCGGCAGCGGTAGCTCTGGTCGATCGGCGAAGTCGTCGACCCACTCCCCGGCGTATGTGTAGCCCTCGCCATCGGCGCGGACGAGGGGCATCGGGCTTTGCAGCGAAGACTCCATTGCTCAAACTTACTTTCGCATGGGAGATTAGCAAATCATCCTGCCGGCGGCATATAGACGCCGTCCGACCACAGCCAGTTCCCCTGGCGACGTATCCCGACCCCGACCAATGCAAGCGACAAGTCCAAAACCGCTCAGGGAGCCGCGCTGTGGACATAGCTCCTGTGCGAATAGCGCCTCCACGGGAAGGCGTCGTCGCGGAGAACCACGACACCTTCGATAGCAATCACGGGCCGCCCTCGCGCGAACAGGAGATCCAAGAGCTTCTCGTCGAGCATCGCGCGCGGCTGCACTGTCGTGACGTACAACCCATGCCCCGCGCTCCCCGGCTCCCGAGGAACGCGGAAGACCTGCTCGGCGAGGATTCTCGCGGCGTGCTCGTGCTCGGCGTAGTGGAACTTGACCCTCGCGCCCTGCTCCCACACGAGACGTGCCCTTGCTTGCATCCTCGGATCATCGAACACGTCGCGGACCCTTCCGTCGAGTTCCGACCATCAGACCAGCCTCAGCTGCGTGTGGCTGGCCGTCCGCCCA
The DNA here is from genome assembly GCA_963752865.1 of uncultured Solirubrobacteraceae bacterium. Taxonomy (GTDB): domain Bacteria; phylum Actinomycetota; class Thermoleophilia; order Solirubrobacterales; family Solirubrobacteraceae; genus Palsa-744. Next base: position 1,852,345 of record CAVVZU010000002.1, on the reverse strand, counting down.
TAGGCAGCGGCGACTCGATCAAGCGCACGATCGCGGTCGCGGTGTCCGTAGAGCCGACGGACAAGCTCGCCTCCATCAGTGTGTCCAAGCGCGATCGCCACGTCCTCGGAGGGCAACTCGAGCACGTTGACCATGTATGAGCCAGCGAAGTGCCGGGTCGCCAGATACAGACTCCCCTCCCACCCCGCCGCCGCCCTGACCGCCTTCCAGTGTAGGCGCGTGCCGAGGCGGTCCAATGCTCTCCACGGATCGGCGCGAAGCAGAACTCGCCTTCGACCGGTAGCGAGAGAAGCCCCTCGCGCGCGGGATCGGTCAATGGCGCCTCGCGCACCTGCCCGTTCTTCGGCAACGTGAACGTGCGTGTGGCCGCGCTGAACTGCTCCACAACCCGGATGCGCGAGCGCTCCAGATCGACATTCGCGCGTCGCAGCGCGTCCAACTCACCGGGCCGCAGCCCGGAGAAGGCCGCGACTTGGAGCCACACAGCGAACGATGGTGTCGCCAGCTCACGCGCGCAGCGGATCAACTTCCAGACCTGCTCCTCACTCGGCGGCTGCTCGTCCCGGCGCCCAGGGCCATGCGAAATGCCAAGCCGTGCGAACGGGTTGCGGCTCACCACTCGACCACCCTTGGCCGAGGCTGCGTCGTTAAACATCGCCCTCAGCGCGGGCACGGTGGCGTTGCGAACACCGCCCGCAAGCCACTCCGCCACCACCGCGTCCGCGATCGCGTCCATCGGCCGGGACCCGTAGCGCTCGACAAACGCCCTCGTGCGCTCCCGGTTGTGGATGTTCGTGGACTCCTTCGGCCGCGCAAACAGCGGATCAGTGGTCCAGCGTGCCCAAAAGGTGGCGAGCGTGACCTCCGCCGCCGGGCCATCGCCGAGGCGTTCGCGCGCTTGCTCGCGTGCTCGCTTGGCCTCGGCCTTCGTTGCAAAGGTCCCCGAGCCGCCGAGCACACGCGAGACGCTCACGTTGTGCCCGCGCGTCGGGTCGTAGACCTGTGCCCTCCACCGACCCGAAGGCAATCGCGACAGGCTCACGCTGCCCTCCCCCGCTCCGCCGCCCACGCGATTGCGATCGACGGCCGGAAGCGGCGAGTACGCCGCCCCCACGTGACCGACGGCATCCCCTCGGCCACCATGCGATCGACCGTCGCGACACTCACGCCCATCAGCCGCGCAAGCTCGCAGCGCGACACGTAGGGCTCGATCGCCTTCGGCGCCAGCCACGTCCGAGCTGACGCAGAAATCGGGATGGGCCTTGTGCTGTCCACACGGCTATAGACCCCAAGTGGCGCGAACCGGCCACCGAATTTCTTCGCCGGCCATGAGGCCGCGGTGGCGGCGGTCACGCCGGCGCGTCATCTCTGTTGGAGTCCACGTCCGGCCAGAGCCGGGTGTTGCGTCGACCGGCGCGGCGCGCTTGGCGTCGCTGACGCTCAGAGGGGTCGAGCACCCAATCGGCCGGGCTGATGTGGTCGTCGATGTCCGCCCAATCGTCGCTCGGCTCCATCCACTCGTGCAGGCAGTAGGTCGCCGACCCGAGCCGCCGCGCGGCGGCTCGAAGCTCCTCTGCCATCTCGAACCAGGCATCGGAGCCAGGCGTGTCGTCGAGTAGCGCACTCGCCTCTTTGAGCGCGTCACCTAGCGACTCCCGGAAGCGCTCAATCTCCTGACCGGCGAGCATACGGGCGTTGCGCCACGCTCGGTGCTGAGGGGACTCCGGGAGATCCACCGGGCCGGCGCCTTGCAGCCGCCTGCGACCGTTGGCGGCCAGCGCGAATACGTCCACTCCGTGTGCGCGCCGCTGCTCGATCGCGCCATCCTGCGCGAGCGATTGGAGTTGGGTGCGCACAAGCCGGGAGCGTCGTGGGATGCCCAGGTGCTCGAAGATCAGCCACACGGGTACGTCGGCTCGGCCTCGGTGACATTCCGCACGGTCGATGGCGGCCAACACGGTCACGTCGGGGATCTGGGTAATGCTCATCGGTTCCTCCTTGTCGTCGGAGGCTCCGGGAGGACTGCTCGGGGCGAAGAAGGCACCCCTCGCGCCGCTAGTAGGGTGCCTATGCGCCGGGAGTTCAGGCTCTCGGATCGGGTGGGGGCCGGGCTCGCCCCGGCCCCTCCCACACCACCGGACGTGCGGGTCCGCATCCGGCGGTTCGCTAGCTCTCCCGGAAACGGTGGTAGGGGTCGGTGAATCCCGTCAGGCCTTGCTCGGCCCAGTAGGCGTCTGGTAGGGCGCGTCTGAGGAAGGTGCGTGCTGCACGCCAGGAACCCTTGTTGGTCATGGCCCACTCGCGGGCCTCCCTGTCGGGCATCCCCAGCGCTTGCAGGCGGCTCCATCGTGTTCTGATGCGCTGCCATTCCTTCCAGCGTGCCTGTCGCATCCTGCCCCTGAGCCAACCATCGAGCCTCGATGAACGGTGAGGGCGTATCGGCAAACGAGAAGTAGGCCGTCCACCCCACCGTGAAGCGGTTGATCTCAGTGATCCTCCGCTTCATCGAGACACCCCAAGTGCGAGAAGTCAGACGGCGTATCCGGTCCTTGGCCCGCTTGAGGGCCTTCGGGTCCAAACGCACCTTGACCTCACCTTTGCGCCGGTAAAAGCAGAACCCCAACAAGGGCTGCCTCACCGACCAGCCAACCGTGGACTTCCCTTGGTTGACCTTCAACTTGAGACGCTGCTCAACGTGACCGCTGATGCTCTGAAGGACACGCTGTCCCGCGCGCTCGCTCCCGACATAGATACGTATGTCGTCGGCGTAGCGCACGAAACGATGTCCGCGCCCGTCAAGCTCCCAGTCGAGGTCATCAAGCATGACGTTCGAGAGCAGCGGCGAGAGCGGAGAACCCTGTGGGGTCCCCTCTCCCGTCACATGCACGATCCCGCCATCCATGACACCCGCGTCCAGGTAACACCTGATCAGCCGCAGTACCTGCTTGTCCTTCACCCGTCTTGCGACCCGCGCCATCAAAACGTCGTGGTTGACCCGATCAAAGAACGAGTCCAAATCCACCTCGACGCACCACCCCGCGTCACCATCTGCGATGAACTGGCGTGCCCTCTCGACCGCTTGATGAGCCGAGCGCCCCGGCCTGAAACCGAAGCTATGAGGATGGAAGTACGGATCGAAGACAGGCATGAGCACCTGCGATAAGGCCTGGCAGATCAACCGATCCACAACCGTCGGCACCCCCAACATCCGCATCCGACCCGAGGGCTTGGGGATCATCACCCTCCTGACCGGCGACGGACGGTAAGTGCCCGCATCGAGCATCGAGCGGACCTCCGGCCAATGGTCCTTCAACCACGGCCGCAGCTCCTTGCTGCTCATCCCGTCGATACCAGCGGCACCGGCGTTACGCTCAACACGTCTGAGCGCCACGACGAGATTCTCGCGGGCCATGAACAGCTCCCACAAGCCAGCCCCGGCGGGGTGAGGTGCGGTATCACACGGCGCCGAATGATCACTACGCTCTGGACCAGACTCCTCGGGCTTCACCCTCAAAGCACCCCGCCCAGGCCCCACACAACAGGGTTGTGGAGATTGTTCGTGGAGATTGTTCGCGTGTCGATGATTGTTCGTCTTTGCACAAGCATCGGGGATGCCCAGCGTGAGAGCCTGCAACATGGTCAACGCCGAACGACCGGAGCTAGCGGTACGTCCCGCGCCAAGCCACCAGGGCGCAAGAGACGCTAGATTCACTTGCTTCGAACGGATGGCATTGTCGGCGGCGCGAAAAGCCGCACAAACTAGGCGAGGCGATCGAGGAGTGACGGGGCTAGGGGAGCATCATCTGCGCATTCAGAGCCGTGAGCACGAGCTCGACGGCACGCCGAGCGCGGTGGCTCACGGGGAGGCGGTTCGCTCGTGGCTGACGGCGCTGGTCGGAGCCGAGCATCTGTCGTTGCTGATTGGCAGCGGCCTCGGGATCGCTGTCGCGCACGCGGTGAGCGTCGTCGGCCTTAGCATGGACACGGTGGAGTTCTCGCTCGCCGAGGCCGGGGAGGTGAACACTCATGCGCGGCTGCATGCCGAGGAGGCGGGACGCGGCGCGATGAATATCGAGGACCAGTTGCGCAGCGCGCTCGCTCTACTCGAGGGCCTTGAGGTGCTCGAGCCTGACTCCGAGCGGACCGAGGCATGGCGGGCGGAGCTGAATGAGGTGCTGAGCGGCTTTGCCGAGCGCGGCCTTGCGGTAGAGCAGGCGGTTCGCACCGCCATCGACGGCGACGAAGACCCCGGCCCGCGCGCCGAACAGCTTCTGGTGGGGTTGCTGCTGGCGTTCGCGAGTCGCCCGCCATCGCGAGAGCGGCTGAATGTGTTCACCACCAACTACGACCGCATGATCGAGTTCGGCTGCGACCTCGGCGGAATCAGGGTCATCGACCGATTCGTTGGCGCGGTCGAGCCGGTGTTCCGCGCCTCCAGGCTAGACGTTGACCTGCACTACAACCCTCCCGGAATCCGCGGTGAGCCGCGCTACCTTGAGGGCGTACTGCGCCTCTGCAAGCTACACGGCTCGCTCGACTGGCGTTTCGATGACGGCAGACTGCGTCGGGTGCCGCTCGCGTTCGGTGGCAGCGACCCGCAACTCGCCAACGAGGCCCTGGAGCGGCTGATGATCTACCCGAACGCGGCAAAGGATCTCGAGACGCTGCAGTTCCCCTACGCCGAGCTGTTCCGTGACCTCTCAGCGGCGCTGTGCCGCCCCAACGGCGTACTCGTCACCTATGGATATGGCTTCGGCGATGACCACATCAACCGCGTGATCCGCGACATGCTCACACTCCGCTCCACCCATCTGATGGTGATTTCGCACAGCGACCCAGGCGAACGGATTGCGCGGTTCCTGGACGGCGTCATGCCCGAGCAGTACAGCGTGCTGCTGGGCGCGCACTTCGGGGACCTCGGAACGCTCGTGGATCACTATCTTCCGCAGGCCGGGCCGGAGCAGCTGCTACTTCGCGAGGCCGCTCGTCGGCAAGCGCACGGGACACCCCGCGAGACCGCCGGCGACGAAGGCGGCGTCGAGGATCCGCAGGCGGCGTGATGGTGCGCGAGCCGCTCAGCACACCTATCGAGCGGCGCGCAGCGCTGAACGTCGGCACCGTGGAGTCGGTCTCGCCCGCCCGCGTAGTGGCGTCCTTGGAGTTGGATGCACCCGTCACGACGGCCTTGAACACAGGCACCCCGATCGCGTTCCCGCGACTGAACGGGTTCGTGGTGATCCCGAACGAGTCGGGTGCGCTCGTTGGGATCGTCGCGTGGCTCGGCGTCGAGCACTCGAGCTACCCAAAGCGCCCAGGGCTGAAGGACTTCGGCCTTGTTGACCTGCCGTTCCCGATGCGCAAGATGAGCATTGTCCCGGTCGGCACGTTGGAGCGCTGCATCGACCCCTCGCGCGGCGCATTCCGATTGCTCCGCGGCGTGGTGGCGTTCCCATCCGTCGGCGACCCGGTCGCGCTGCCCTCAGCCGAGCAGCTTGAAGCGCTCACGCGGGGAGAGCCCGAGGACCAGCGCGTCCATATCGGGCGGGCGCTGCTCGGCAACGACGCGGAGGTGCGGGTCGATCCCGACAAGCTGTTCGGGCGGCATCTTGCGGTGCTCGGCAACACCGGGTCGGGGAAGTCGTGCACGCTGGCTGGTCTAATCCGTTGGTCGATCGAGGCCGCCACCGCAGACCGCGCCAACAAGGAACGCGAGGGTGATCCGAACTGTCGATTCATCGTGCTCGACCCCGCCGGCGAGTACCGCCAGGCGCTCAGCGATCTGCCGGGCTTTCGGCTTTTTCAAGTGCCACCAGTGGAGACTCAGGGCGCGAGCGCACTGCGCGTGCCAGCTTGGCTCTTGAATAGCCACGAGTGGGCGAGCGTCACGTTTGCCTCCGCCCGTGTGCAACGCCCCGTATTGACACAGGCGCTGAGGAACCTGCGGCTCGGCCTCGCCAGTCCGGTCTCCCATGAGGGACGGCTCGCGACACTGATCTTGGCCTACCGCGCCTCGGTGAGTGCAGCGCTGAACTCGGGGCCCGACTACTGGGCGGGGGCCCTCCCCGGCCGCATGAACACCGGTGGCCTGCTCGCCAGCCTTCGCGGCACACTGGATCCCAAGCTCGACCCGGACATGGAGTGGCATAACGCGGCGAAGGAGCTGAGTGACTATCTGGCCGATCTTGAGCACGAACTGCTGAACAATGGCTACTGGGGCGCGTTCGACGAGCCACAGCTCTCGGCGGTGATTGCACTAGCCGATGCGCTGCTCGAGCAACTTCCGCCAGCGCTGCTTGGGCCGGTCGGCAACGAGGACACGCCAGTCATGTTTGATGCGGACCTGCTCGGGGACCAGCTGGATGTAGTCGTCTCCTCGGGGAGCTTTGAGGAGTCGGCTCGCCATATCGGCGGGTTGAAGCTAAGAGTCCGTTCGCTCATGGCCGACGAGCGGATCCGCCCGATCTTGATGCCCGACGACGAGCCGTCGCTCTCGGATTGGATACAGGACTTCCTTCACGACGGTACGGGCTCGTCGGTCGCGGTGATCGACCTGTCGCTGGTGCCTAGCGATGTCGTTGAGGTGGTTGTGGCGGTGATGTCGCGCACGATCTTCGAGGCGTTGCAGCGCCACCGGCGAATGCACCGCGACCCGCTACCCACGACGTTGGTTTTGGAGGAGGCGCACACGTTCGTGCGTGCACACGCTACAGGCGACGACTATCCAACCCCAGGGGAGATGTGCGTACGCTGCTTTGAGCGGATCGCGAGGGAGGGACGCAAGTTCGGCCTCGGGCTGGTGCTCGCCAGCCAGCGCCCCTCGGAGCTCTCACCGACGATCCTCTCGCAGTGCAACAGCTTTCTCTTGCACCGGCTCGTCAACGATCGAGACCAGCAGCTCGTCGGCAAGCTCGTGCCAGACAACCTCGCGGGACTGCTCGAGGATCTCCCGTCGCTGCCGGCGCGCCACGGGCTGCTGCTCGGCTGGGCCGCCCCACTTCCCACGCTGCTGGAGATCCGCGAGCTACCTAAGAAGGACCGGCCGTTGAGCGCCGACCCTGACTTCTGGGAGGTGTGGACCGGCGGCCGTAAGCCGGATGTGACCTGGGATCGCGTCGCGGCGAAGTGGACTGGCGCCCCGGAGTCGGCACAGCAAGACGTGGCCTATGCAGATACCGCCCGCGCGCCGCGTGCCCCTGGCGACCCAGAGGTGTCCGTATGACGTGCGACCTTCCGTGCACGGGCGGACTGCAGTGAGCGGGATTAACGCCCCGCCGGACAGCGAGGCAATATTGCGCGTCGCTGCGCTAGCCGGCGCGATCCAAGGGGTGCTGCGCGGCATCCCGTCCGGCTGGGTTGAGGGGGAGGTACAACGGCTCCGGCGCCCCGAGTCGGGACACGTGTATTTCACGCTTGCCGACCGCGAGGCGGCAATTGAATGCGTTGTGTGGCGGTCCCGAGCGGGGCGAATCTCGGACTGGCCAGCGGACGGCAGGCTCGTGCAGGCGCATTTCGACCGGGTTGATTTCTACCAACGCAACGGCCGAGTCTCGCTGCACATCGACGCGATGCGGCTCACCGGCGAGGGAGAGCTGCTAGCTCGCCGCGCCGCGATCCTCGCCCGCCTGAAGGCAGAGGGCCTGACCGCGAGGGCCGCCAGAGCCCTGCCGCGGTTCCCGCGGCGGGTTGGGCTCATCGCCGGCCGCAACAGCGACGCGAAGATGGACGTGATCAAGGCGCTCGAGGACCGCTGGCCGGCGGTGCAGATCGCGCACCGTCCGGCGCTGGTGGAGGGGGTCGCGGCCGTCGACTCGATGCTCGACGCGCTCGCGCAACTCCAGGACACTGACGCCGTCGATGTCATCATCATCGCCCGCGGCGGCGGCGGCGTCGCTGAGCTGACCGCCTTCGACGATGAGCGACTGTGCCGAGCAATCTTTGCTTCTCCGATACCGGTCGTCACGAGCATCGGCCACACCCCGCAGCGCCCGAACTGCGACCACGTTGCCGCCGCATCCGCCGATGTTCCCGCAAGGGCCGCGGAACTCGTCGTGCCGAGCGCTCAAGACTTCGCGACGAGCATCGCGACTGCCGGCGACAGACTCGCCACAATCCCGGCCCGCTTGGGCTCCGCTTCCCGGCAGTTGGCAGAAGCCGCCGAGCGCGCAAGGCCACGTCAGACCCTCGAGCGACGAACAGCCGAGATGAAGTCGCTCGACGGCCGCCTGCGGACTCAGGTATCGAGCCTGCACACGCTGCGCGCGCACGTCTTGGACGACGCCGGGCACAGCTTGGCGCAGGCGCGCGACGCGATCCCTGCCCCCGGGACACTGGACCTTCCGGCGCAGCGGCTCGCGGTCTCGAGCGCTCGCTATCTCGATTCGTGGCAGGCACAACTCGACACGACGAGCCGTGGGCTGACCGTCGCGCAGGATCTGCCGATCAGCGACGAGCTAGCGCGACTTTCGACGCTGCTTGGTCCCGCGGCGCGACGCACGCGCGAGCGCACCGCCGGCTATGCGAGCGCGGTGCTTCGCCGCGGAGAGGAAGCGGCGCGTAGCACCAACCGTCGGCTGGAGCTTCGAGCCCGCGGGCTTGCCGACACTGAGGACGCGCTCGCCCAAGGCGTGCGCAGACGTGCCGGAGAGAGCCGCACGTCGCTCGAGCATGTACTTGAGGTAATAGCGGCGCGGGACTTTCGCCGCTCGGGATGGGTGCTCGCCGGCGACGCCGCAGGGAACCCCGTACGCTCCACACGGCAGCTCGTGCTCGGTCAGTCGTTGTCGCTTAGGTTCCACGACGGGCGGGCGGCGAGCACTGTCACGTCCGTCGAGCACGAGGAGGACACTGGGAATGAGTGATCAGCCCATCAGCGAGGTTACCTTCGAGGATGGCTACGAGGAGCTCAAGCGAATCGTCGCGCGCCTGGACGCTGAGGATGTGACAGTGCACGAGATGTGCGAGCTGTTCGCGCGCGGGAAGGGCCTTGAGCGGGCGTTGCGCGGCTACCTGGACACGCAAAAGGGCAAGCTCGATGAGATCGAGGCAGGCGAGAACCTACCTAACTTCACGATTATCGCCCCTTCCCCGCCGCCGGCCGCTGCAAGTCCTTCAGGCGCACCGGGCGAGGCGGTGCCGTTGGCACCCGATCCTCCGCCGGCCGCGGACGACGATATTCCGTTCTAGCAGTCGCCAGGGAAGCCGGGCGCGCACCACACACGCTTCGGCGGCTTGTCATGCATGTTTTGAGTGCGGCCGTCCCGGGGGTTAGCAGCAGGCGTGGGCGGTTGAAGCCCCACAACGTGGGCGGTACGTGGGCGGATCGCTTCCAGGCGAGCTTGGCCCACCCGTCTACCGCCATGAGCCATATCACCCCGCAATCCCGTAACCAGAGCCAAATCCTGCCCTCTCAGGAGGCTCCCAGCCCACCCCAGCATCCACCAGCATTTCCATCGGGGAGACAGGATTTGAACCTGCGACCGCCCAGCCCAACCAGCACGCGCAGCCGCGGGGGGCTGCTCAGCATTACTTGCGCTTCAGGCAATAAACAGTACCGATTTGGTACCGCAAAAATAACCTGCGTGTGCCTGTAAGGCTAAAATAGTGCTGATTTGCAGGCAATTCGTAAGTCGGGGAGACAGGATTTGAACCTGCGACCGCCCGGCCCCCAGCCGGGTGCGCTACCAGACTGCGCCACTCCCCGTGGCAAACAAAGCGGGCGACGGGAATCGAACCCGCCCTAGAAGCTTGGAAGGCTTCTGTGCAACCACAACACTTCGCCCGCAGCCCGTGCAGTCATGTTACCGGCGTCCCTGACCCGCGCGTGGCCGGTCACTCGATGCGGCCGCCCGGGCCCTCCCCCGCTTAGCTGCCCTCCGCCGGCACGTCTCCCCTACCGCCGCTCCTCAACCGGCACCGTCCCCGACTCGTCAGCCAGCCCCGGTGGCGGCCACGGCCCGAACCAGTTGTCCCGCGCGCCGTCCAGCGTGATCGTCGAGCCGTTGAACCTGCTGCCCAGGGGCGATGCAAGCAGCGCGATCAGCCACGCGTGCTCCGCCGCTGAGCCCAACCGCTGCAAAGGCACCGAGCGCGCCGCGCCCGCGCGCACGTTTGCCGGGTACTTCGCCAGCACCTCCGTATCGAACGTCCCCGCCGCCACCGCCATCGCCGCCACGCCGCTCTGCTGCCAGCGCTCCGCCAGCTCGCGCGTCAGCGCCTCCACCGTCGCGCGCGCCGCACCCGAGTGCGCCATTCCTGGCATCCCATGGTGGGGGGACAGCGTCACGTTCACCACCGTCCCCGCCCTCGCTGGCTCCAGCGCGAGCTCGAACGCTGTCTCACACATGTTCAGCATGCCTTCCACGTTCAGCCGCCACACCGCTCGCCAGCCCTTCGCCGCGATCATCTCCGCCGGGCTGAAGAATTGGCCCCCCGCGTTGTTCACCAGCAAATCCAAGCGTCCCCGGCGCTCAAGCACCGTTCGCACGAAGCGCTCCCCATCCCCGCGCTCGCGGATATCGCCCGACGCCCAGTCCACCTCTCCCGTCTGCTCTCCACTCGCCAACTCTGCGATCTCCGCCGCTGCCTGCTCGAGCACCTCCGCGCGCCTGCCCACGATCGTCACGTTCGCGCCGCACCGTGCCAGCTCGAGCGCTGTCGCCTTGCCCAAGCCCGTGCCGCCGCCCGTGACCAGCGCCGCACGGCCGTCAAGCAGTCCCGCTGCGAATATCTGCGACTTGCTGTCCGTGGCGTTCATCGCCCGCGATCATAGGCCGCAAGCTCACCCGAACCGCTTTCACGCGCGCTTTCAACGGACCCGGGCGTGCGTCTGTCCCCGAACACCTCTAGGGTTTCTTACGTGTCCCATAGGCCACTGGTCTTCCTTTCCGGGCTCACCTTTGGCGACTATCTGCTTTGGAGCTGGTCGCTGAACGGCAATCACGACGTGCTCGCGCTCGTCGCCGGACTCACGCTCCCGCCGCTGGCAGTCGCCTGCCTATGGCTGCTCGTGCTCAGCGTCGCCCGTGTGATCGCAAGCACCGCAAGGCGTCCGCGCAGCAACGTCCGCCGCCGCCGTGCCGGCCGGCGTCGCGCCAGCCAGCGGCGAAGGTCGCAGCCAAGCACCGCCGCAGCTGTCGGACCGGAGGCCCCACCGGCGGCTGCCTCCACCGACAGGCCTTCGCGCAAGCTCGCCGCTTGAGCAGCGCTCCCTCGAGTCAGTGAGCGACCGCAGCAGGCGCCTGCTCCCCCGATCCAAGCGCATCCGCGCCGCGCTCGTGGCGCTCGTAGCGCTTGTCGTCCTGCTCGGCGCCGCTGCGTTCGCCATCCACGTCTACGAGCACGAACGCACCGCCAGCATCTACCACCCACACGCCCGCTTCGTGCCGCAGCCCACCCCCACGCTCCCAGCCAGCGGCCCCAACCGCTTCGCCTGGCCGTTGTATGGGTACGACACCGAACACACCCGCTTCTTTCCCGCCCCCTCCTACGTGCACGCCCCGTTCAAGCGCCTGTGGGTGCACGTCGGCCATGCGCTGCTCGAGTTCCCGCCTGTCATCTACGGCAACGACCTCTACCAGCTCGCCGACAGCGCCGTCCTCAACGTCATCGACAAGCGCACCGGGCATCTCGTGTGGTCGCGACCCCTCGGGCAGGTGTCCGCGTCCTCTCCCGCCGTCACCTCCAACACCGTCTACGTCACCATCCTCTATAGCGGCCATCCCCACAGCCCCGGCCGGATCATCGCCCTCAACAGCGCCAACGGCGATGTCCGCTGGTGGCACGCGCTACCCAGCGGCAGCGAGTCATCGCCGATGCTCGCCGACGGGCGCGTGTTCTTCGGCTCTCAGAACGGCACCGTCTATGCGCTCAACGACCGCAACGGACAGCCGATCTGGACCTACCACGCCCACGACGCCGTCAAGGCCAGCCCCACGCTGGCCAATGGCGCTCTGTACTTCGGCGACTACTCCGGGCGCCTGCAGGCCGTCTCCGAGCAGACCGGACGGCGTCTGTGGGTGAGCAAGTCCGAAGGCGCACTGCTCGGCAGCGGCACCTTCTACTCCACCGCCGCCGTCATCTACGGGCGCGTGTTCCTCGGCAACACCGATGGACGCATCTACGCCTACGACGCGTCCACCGGCAGGCTCGACTGGGCAGTGCAAACCGGCGCATACGTCTACGCCTCGCCTGCCGTCACCAACGCCCCCGGCCTCGGACCCACCATCTACCTCGGCTCCTATAACGGCAAGTTCTACGCCATCAACGCCCGCAGCGGCCACGTCAGCTGGCGCTTCAACGCCCATGGGCGCATCTCCGGCTCGGCCACCATCGTCGGGCGAACCGTCTACTTCTCCGATCTCGGCAACCACCGCACCTACGGTCTCGGCATCTCAACCGGCCGCGTCATCTTCGAAGCCAACACCGGTGCCTTCGACCCCGTCATCAGCGACGGCACCAACATCTACCTCACCGGCTACAGCAGCCTGTTCGCTCTCACGCCCGCCGAACACCTCACCCCGCAGCCCGCGACCGCTACCGCTACCGCTACCGCTACGACCGCTAGCCCGAAGCGCAAGAGCCACCAGAGCTGAACGCCCGCCCCGGCGAGAAGCTAGCGCTCACCACCACCGTCCCCGGGGTGCGAGCGCTCACCGCCGTCCATCCCCCACCCGCCGGCGCCACGCAACCGCTACCGCTCGTGAGCGTCCAGTAGCGAGTGAAGTGCACCCGCACCACGAACCTGCCCGGCGCGCGAGCATGCAGCGAGAACGAGTCATGGCCCAGCGCGGTGAGCGTCCCCGGACCAGATGCCAGCGGCGTCGGCGCGAGCACGCGAAAGATGCGCCAATGCGCGCTCGCGAACACCTCCTTCAGGTACGGAAGGCCACCGCGGATCAGACGCCCCTCCCGGGCACTCGAGGGATCCAACGGCACATCCGGCACCGCCACATACGTGACCGCCTGTTCGTGTAGCCAACCGTCATAGCTCGCCGCCGTGAGACCAGGCCTCAGCAGCACGTCGTCATAGCGAGTCTCGAGCTGCTTCTCCCAGCCGCGCGCCAGCGACACCGTCGGCGCCAGCTCCGCGGCCTCCCAATGCGAGCGCGTCAGCGGTACCTCCACACGCACCGGGCCAGCGTGCTGCTCGGCCAGGAAGCGCTTCACCGGCGCGTAGTAGGAGGCGCTCGTCGCTTCGCTACCCGCCACCGCAAGCGTCTCGCGAATCGGCCCCCACACCACCCACACCGCGCTTACGCACAGCGCCATCGCAGCCACCGGACCGACCCGCCGCCTGCCTCCCGAATTCAGCGCTGCGCACAGCAGTAGCGGCCCCGCGAGCATCGCGTAGCGCTCCACGTTGCTCCCCACCGGCGAGTGCACCAGCAGACAGCCAAGGCATGCGAGGAGATACACGCACCCACCCAGCTGCAGCAGCCGTGCGCCGCGCGGAAGCGCCCATAGGAACGTCAGCACGACCAGCATCGTCGCCGCGAACGACAGGATCGGATACGGCTCGTAGCCGCCTTCCGGGAACAGCGCCACCAGCACCAGCACCACCACCGCAGCTGGCACCGCCAGCACCGCCAGCGCCCGCGGCGAGCGCCGCCACAGCGTTACCGTCAACCCCGTAAGCCCCAGCAGCGCACCCGCCACCGGGCTACCAGCGGCACACGCTGCCGCCAACACGCATGCCCACAACCAGCGCTCATGCGCGAACGCGAGCCCTGCCGCCAGCGCCAGCGAAACCCCCAGCGCGAACGTCATCTGCCCACTCCACACGTCCCCCAGCGCCGCCAGCGCGAACCACGCCGCGCCCCATCGCGCCGCATCGCCGGATGCCAAGCGCGCAAGTTGCACGAACAGCAATGTCGAGGCCAGCACACACAACGCCCCCAACACCCGCATACCCACAAGCGACGCGAGTGGCGGGTACAGCAGGCTGTAGCCCAGCAGGTCGTGGCCCGCGTACCAGTTGTCGTCCCACACGGCGAACCCGAGCTGGTGAAAGAGGCCTACGCGGTACACCTGCGCAGCGAGATCCGGTGTGCGCGGATTTACCACCAGCCAAACCGCGATCAGCACCGCCGTGAACAACAAAAGGCCCACGGGCAACGATGCTGCCAGCGCCCGCACCGGACCACCGGTGGGAAAATCGACCGGGGTCCGGTGTGCTACCCCACCGGACCCCGGTACATCCGTCGCGCTAGCGACGGGGTTGTACCCGTGGAAACCGTCGAGCGGTCCAGAAGTAGCTGTGCTTCTACCGGGCACTCCAAGATAATGACGGCCATGGCCGTCCCACCCACCATCAAGCCGCGGAGCCTGGCAGCCAGGACAGCGCTCGCGGCCCTCGCCCTATGCCTCGCTGTGGCGGTGAGCGGCTGCGGCACGAGCCAGCCCGGAGAGCTCACCGCGACAGAGCTCGCCGAAGCCCAAACCTTCCCCTACTTCCGCGTGTACTGGGTGGGACACAGCTTCGATGGGCGTCCACTGGCGGCCGCCGATGGGCTCAACGGGTACATCGAAAAGGTCGGCGACAGCGTCTACTACGGCGACTGCGTCAACAGCAAGGGCATCCTTGGCGGTGGTAACTGCCTGCTGCCGCTGCAGGTCACAACCGTCATCTACGTGCTGCACTCGAACACCGCGCTCGGCGAACAGCACAACATCGTCATACGCGGCGTGCCCGCCGTCGTCTACGACGAAGGCCGTGCCATCGAGATCTATAGCGGCAGGGTCGCCATCGACATCTTCTCCGATACCTACGCACATGCGCTACAGGCAAGTGAGGAACTGCTGCCGCTCAACGCTCCCGGATCCCCCTCCAGCGATCTACCCCCGCCCGTTTACTGCCCCGGCCTGTCCGGGCCCCAGAGCACCAGCGTCGCCCGCGTGATGGCCGATCTACCAGGCCATGTTTGCCAGCACGCCGCCGCAAGCCTCGCCTACTCCAAGCAGCTCTTCGGTTAGGACGCTCGAGGACCCCAGTCGCGAACCCGCTCAGCCGGGAGCCACCGGAACGACCGGCTTGCCGATCTCGCGACGCAGGCTGGTGAACGCGATCGAGCCGATGATCGCCGGGATCCACAGCGAGATCGCGCGGTAGACGACCACCGCCGCGATCGCCACCGACGACGGGCGCACACCGAACAGCAGCAGCATCGCCACGAGGCCACCTTCCACCGCCAGAAAGCCGCCCGGGACAGGAATCGAGTTGGCCATCATGCCCACCAGGTACGCCATCGCCACCACCCAGAAGGACGGTCCATCGCCGAACGCAGCAAGACACGCGTACAGCACGAAGTTGTCAAACAGCCAGTACGCGAGCGCGCCCAAAAGCCTCCAGTCGTGTGCACGAAGCAGCCCCAGCGCATCCTCCACCCCGCCGCTCAACGCCACCAGCGCGACCGTCAAACGACCGCCCCGCAGACGCCGCCCAGCAGCCGCGCGTCGTGCCCATGCCGCGAGCGCAAGCGTCCCCGCGATCGTCGCCAGCGCCGCCAGCGCCGGAAGCAGCGTCAGCAACGGGTTGCGTGAGCCGGGAATGATCCCCAGCCACATCGGCAACCCAATCACCACCACCGCACCCACATTCACAACGCTCGTCAGCACGAAGATCAGCACCGAGCGCTTCGCGATCCGCTCCACCGACACGCCCTTGCTGCGCAACACCCACGCACCGAGCGCGATGCCGGCCAGGCCACTGACCGACACCACCGAGTTGACCGCCAGCTCCGCCAGCGACAGCCGCGAGCTCAGGCTGCGCCCGAGGCGCCCGAAGACCAGTTCGAACAGGACCACGTAGCCCAGGCACGAGAGCACCTCCAGCGCAATCCCAACGGCGATCCACGGCACGTTCGCTTTCTCGATGCGGTCGGCGGCAGCGTCCAGCCCGGGGACCCCCAGCAGCAGCGCCACGATCAACGCGAAGAAGACCGCCAGGCTGATGATGCTGTTGCGAAGCGTCCGCGACTGCGACGCCATGAAATCGGCGCCGTCCCCCACCTCCGCCTGCTCGCCAACCTCCGATCGGTTAGCGATGGCTCCTCCCCTTGCGATCCTCAGTCACCTCGCCCCCGCGATTCTTAGCATTCTCTTCGCATTTCCTTAGACGCATGCCCACGCTTTCCATCACGCTAGCCTCATAACCGCGCTACTCCGATGGACTACGTCGGTGTCGGCGTGCTCCACACGTAGGTGATGCCCCCGATCATGGCTGAGCAAGCACGAATACTGGTCGTCGACGACGAGCCCGCTGTCCAGAGCGCTCTATTCCGTGCGCTGACGCTCGAACACTACGACGTCGCCAACGCCAGCGACGGGCAGGAGGCACTGGAGCTGTTGGGACGCTCGCCGTATGAGGCGATCATCCTCGACATCGCGATGCCACGCATGAACGGCCTCGACGTGTGTAAGCGGCTGCGCGAGAGTGGCGACAGCACACCCGTGCTGATGCTCACCGCACGTGGCGAGGTCGACGACCGCGTTGCCGGCCTGGACGCGGGCGCAGACGATTACCTGGTCAAGCCGTTTGCCCTGCGCGAGCTGCTCGCGCGGGTGCGAGCGCTGCTGCGACGCGCGGGCGAGGACGACGGCAAGGAGGAGGCCCTCGCCTTCGAGGATCTGCGGCTGGACCTACGCGCCCACGAGGCGTGGCGTGGCGAGCGCCGGCTCGCGCTCACCCGCACCGAGTTCCTGCTGCTGGAGCTGTTCCTGCGTCACCCGCGTCAGGTGCTCACGCGCTCGACCATCTTCGAGAGCGTGTGGGGCTATGACTTCGGCTCGAGCTCGAACTCCCTCGGGGTCTATATGGGATATCTCCGTCGCAAGACCGAGGTGGGTGATGAGCCGCGGCTGCTGCACACGGTGCGCGGGGTGGGCTACGTGCTGCGTACGCCGCCATGAGCTTCCGGCGGCGAATCACGATCGCATCGGCCGCCGCCGTGGCGGTCGCGGTGGTGCTCGCCTCGCTGCTCGTATATGTGCTGACCTCCAACCAGCTCCATGGCCAGGTCGACTCCCAGCTGCGCAACCGCGGCCACGAGGCGACGCGGCTGCTGTCATTCCTGAACCGACATGGAGGACACCCCTTCGGCAACCTGCCCCCCGCGCCCAACCAGGTGCGCGGCTATCAACAGGTGGTGAGCGCCAGTGGCGCGATCCTCGTCCGCTCGGCACGCGGCGTGTCGCTACCGGTCGAAGCGCGCACACGGCTGCTCGCCGCAAGCGGCGGCGCTTCGTTCTTCCGTGACGCGAACGTCGACGGCACGCATCTGCGCATCCTCGCCGAGCCCCTCGGCGACGGACGCGCCGTGCAGTTCGCTCAGCCGCTGACCGAAGTCGACAGCCTGCTCGCCCGCCTGCGCCTGATCCTCGTGCTGCTCGACATCGGCGGCATCGCGCTCGCGGCGCTACTCGGACGCTTGGTCTCAGGCGCGGCCGTGCAGCCGCTGAAGCGTCTCACCCAGACGACCGAGCACGTCGCCCTGACACAGGATCTCAGCCAGCGGATCCGGCCGACCGGGGAGGACGAGCTGGGGCGGCTGGCCACCAGCTTCAACGCCATGCTCGACGCGCTCGAGCACTCGATGAGCGCGCTCGACGCCTCCGTGCACGCTCAGCGCCAGCTCGTGGCCGACGCCTCGCACGAGCTGCGCACCCCCGTGACGAGCCTGCGCACGAACATCGAGATCCTGCAGCAGCAGGGTCGGGAGATGAGCCCAGAGGACACCAGCAGGCTGCTCAGCGACGTGGTCGAGCAAGTCGAGGAGCTCACGCTGCTGATGAACGACCTGATCGAACTCGCCCGTGGCGAGGAGCCGCGTGCCGACGCCGAGGATCTACGACTCGACCTGCTGGTGGGCGAGGTGCTCGAGCGCACCCGCCGAAACGCCCCCGCCACGCCGCTGCTCGTCGAGCTCGAGCCAACGTTCCTCACGGGCGTACCCGCAAGGCTCGAGCGCGCGATCGCGAACCTGATCGATAACGCCGTCAAGTACAGCCCGCCCGGCGAGCCCGTGGAGATTCGCCTGAAGGACGGCGCGCTGACCGTGCGCGACCACGGGCCCGGGATCTCAGCGGAGGACCTGCCGCACATCTTCGACCGCTTCTACCGAGGCGCCGAGGCGCGCGGGCGACCGGGCTCGGGGCTGGGCCTTGCGATCGTCCGCCAGGTCGCCAGCCAGCAGGGCGGCAGCATCACCGCCGAGGCCGCCGCCGGCGGCGGCACGCTCATGCACCTCGTGCTGCCGGGAGCCGAGGTCGTGGAGGAAGTCCACAGCGAAGGCCAGTACGCCGACCCCGGCCGCGAGCACCCCTCTGGGGAGGATCGCCCCGCCTACGACCGCTCGCCCGCCTGAGCGCCTGCCCTGCGGAAGTCCGCCGGCGACAGACCGTAGCGGCGGCGAAACATGCGCGTGAAATACGACGGGGTGTAGCCGACCAGACGCGCAACGTCCGCCACGGGGATCGAGCGCTGCTCGATCAGCAGCTGCGCCGCCGCCGACATGCGCCGTGCGAGCAGGTCCTCGTGGAAGCTCTCCTCGCCGAACTGCTGGTAGGCCCGCTGGATTTGACGCGGCGAGCTGGACACGGCACGCGCAACCATCTCGAGCGTTAGCTCCTGTCGGTAGTGGCGCGCAACCACCACCCTCGAGAGGAGGTACACCCGCTTGCGGGTCGACACGGTCTCAGGCCGCATATCCCCCATTCCGACCCGCATGCGCGGGTGTGACACACGTGGCCAGTCGTCACGGCACCTGGCCGGCGCGAATCTGCGCGAGCAGTCCCTCGCACGCCGCTTGCACGAGATCGAACACCTCGTCGAAGCCTCCCGAGCCGCCGTAGTAGGGGTCGGGTACGTCCAGTTGCGCTGCCCGCGAGCCTGCCCGGGCATTCGCTCCGGCCGGGTCGAATTCGCGTAGCAGCCTCACCTTCGCGCGCTCGGCCTCACCCGGCGCCAGGCGTCTGAGCTCGCGCAGGTTCTCGCTGTCCATCGCAACCAGAACATCAAACTCATAAAAATCATCGGGGCGCACCTGACGGGCGGTGCCCTCCAGTGCAATGCCGCGCGCAAGCGCTGTCTGGCTGGCACGGCGGTCAGGTGGGCTGCCGATGTGCCAAGCGCCGGTGCCAGCAGATTCGAGGTGAATGCTGGCGTCGAGCCCCTCGCGCTCGACGAGCGCACGCATCACTCCCTCGGCGGTGGGCGATCTGCAGATGTTGCCCAGACACACGAACAGCACGCGAGTGAGGCGCGTCGCCTGAGCTGCTGCTTCCGGCACGGGCGACAACGGCTACTCCTCTCCCAGCTCCAACACCGCGAGGAACGCCTCCTGCGGCACCTCCACACGCCCCACCTGCTTCATTCGCTTCTTGCCCTCGCGCTGTTTCTCCAAGAGCTTTTTCTTGCGTGTGATGTCACCGCCGTAGCAGCCCGCGATCACGTCCTTGCGGAACGCCTTCACCGTCTCACGCGCGATCACGTGGGCGCCGATCGCCGCTTGGATCGGCACGTCGTACTGCTGGCGGGGGATCCGCTTGCGCAGCTTCTCCGTCAGCGTGCGTCCCATCTCATATGCCTTCTCGCGGTGCACCACCATCGACAGCGCGTCGACAGTGTCGCCCGCCAGAAGCACGTCGAGCTTCACCAGATCGGACGGCTTCATGCCGCTGACCTCGTAGTCCAGCGACGCGTATCCTTTCGTGCGCGACTTCAGCTGGTCGAAGAAGTCCAGCACGATTTCCGCCAGTGGCAGCTCGTATGTCATCTGCACGCGCTCCGGCGAGAGGTAGTGCATGCCCGTGTGCTCGCCACGGCGCTCCTGACAGAGCCCCATCACCGCGCCCACGAACTCTTTCGGCGCGATCACGGAAGCGGTGATGAACGGCTCGCGGATCTCCTCGATCGTGCCCGGGTCGGGCATGTCCGAGGGGTTGTGCACCTCGAGCTCCTCGCCGTTGGTGAGCGTCACTTCGAACTCCACCGAGGGCATCGTCGCCAGCAGTTCCAGGTCGTACTCGCGTTCCAGGCGCTCTTTGACGATGTCCATGTGCAACAGGCCGAGGAAGCCACAGCGGAAGCCGAATCCCAGCGCGTCCGAGGTCTCCGGCTCCCACGACAGCGCCGCGTCGTTCAGCACCAGCTTCTCCAGCGCATCGCGCAGGTCCGGGTAGTCGTCCGAGTCGATCGGGAACAGCCCGCAGAAGACCATCGGCTTGACCTCGCGATAGCCGGGCAGCGGTTCCGTCGCTTCGCCGAGGTGGCCCTTCGTTGCCGAGCCGCCGGCCTTCGCGCGGGTCGTCAGCGTGTCACCCACTCGCAGCAGCGTCACGTCCTTCAGGCCGGTGATCAGGTAGCCCACCTCGCCCGCGGCCAGCTGGTCTGTGGGCATCATCTGCGGGCTGAAGAACCCGATGTCGTCGATGTCCGCCTCCGTGCCCGTGGCCATCGCGCGGATCAGCTCGCCCTTGCGGAACACGCCGTCCACCACACGGATGTAGGCGATCACACCGCGGTACTGGTCGAACTCCGAGTCGAAGATCAGCGCCCGCGGCGGGCCGTCCGGGTCGCCTGTGGGCGGCGGCACGCGCGCGATCAGCTCCTCCAGCACCTCCCCCACACCTTCGCCCGTCTTGCCGCTGATCTTCAGGATCGACTCCGGGGGCTCGCCGATCAGCTCTGACACTTCGCCCGCCACGCGCTCGGGCTCCGCGCCCGGCAGGTCGATCTTGTTCAGGCACGGGATCAGCTCAAGGCCCGCGTCCACCGCCAGGTACGTGTTCGCCACCGTCTGTGCCTCCACACCCTGCGCCGCGTCGACCACCAACAGCGCGCCCTCGCACGCGGCCAGCGAGCGCGAGACCTCATACGTGAAGTCCACGTGCCCGGGCGTATCGATCAGATGCAGCTGGTAGGTCTCGCCGTCACGTGCCGTGAAGAACACCCGTACTGCCTGCGCCTTGATCGTGATCCCGCGCTCGCGCTCCAGGTCCATCGAGTCCAATAGCTGCGCGCGCATCTCCCGCGCTTCCACCGTGTGCGTCAGCTCGAGGATGCGGTCGGCGAGCGTCGACTTGCCGTGGTCGATGTGCGCGATGATCGAGAAGTTGCGGATGTGGGATTGGTCCATGGGCGTCAATACAGCGTAGATGGCGCCAGAAGCGCTAGCGTTGTGGATCCGGCAGATCGCCAACTCGACAAGGATGGATTCAGCCGCGGCAACGCACTCGTCTTCGGATTGGTGGCCTGTCCAGGTGTCGAGAGTGTTAAGCCGCCCAGGCGACACTAATAGTCCTGGGACGTATGTAGTAAATGGCGATCTAGAGCCGGATTTGGCGGGGTGGGCTCAGGCTCGCCCCGCCAACTACTCCCGCGCGATGACGCGCAATCACTGGGGTTGACGCGGGGTAGTGGCAGTCGAAAAGGCAGACGGCTTAGCCTGCCGCCCGTGTCCATCGGCGGCAGGCGCGGCACGTCCGGGGTCAAGCGGCTACGCGCTCCGTGGCCTGCTCGACGGTCATCGACTCCCCACCATCCACTAGCGCCCGTAGCTGCGCCTTCTCGGCGTCGCTGAGCCTCGATGCCTGCGCGTACAGCTTGAGCGCGAGCGACGGGTCCGTGTGCCCCATTTCCGCCATGACGACGGGCGGCGTCTCCCCCAGCGCATAGAGCGCCGTCGCGAACGTGCGGCGCAGTGAGTGTGGCTTGAGCTTCGGTAGTGGCGGCAGGCCACGCGCCTGTAGTTCGGTGTTCGCCCGCGTCTCCGCCATCCCGAGCGCTAGGTCACGGACCTTAGTCTCATACTGCCGGCGCCCGGTGCGCGTCGCGAACACGAAAGCGTCCTGGTCAACATCGAGCGGGCGAGCCGTCAGCAGCTCGTCTCGCAGGGCGCCCCGGATCTTGACTTTGCGGACTCCCGCGTCTGTCTTTGCGTCCGCGACCGCGAGCCAACCGCCCGCTAGGTCAACGTCGCGCCAGCGCAGCGAGCAAAGCTCCCCGATGCGCAAGCCCGCGTAGGTCATCGTGGCGAGCATCGGGCGGCGCTTGAAATGGGCATCCCGCGCGGTCGCTGATTTCTCCCGGTCGATCGAGCCCGCTGCGTCGAGCAGGCTCTCTATCTGCGCGGCCGTGCCGAGATACGAACGCTGGACGTGGCTTTCGCGGAGCTTGCGTCCTTTGCCGCGTGCGGGGTTACGCGCGATCAGCTCCCGTTCACAGGCACTCTCAAGGATCGCCCCTAGCAACGTGACCTGCATGTTGATCGAACGGCTGGAGAGCGGCTTTACGGGCCTGCTGAGCGCACGTCCGAGACTGTCCGTGCCAGTCTCCCGCAACGGCTCGCCACGCTCGGCCGCGTCGCGTATCCGCTGCCCGTCCGAGAGCTTGCCCGCGACGTAGCGGTCTACGTCGTCAATCGTGATCTTGTCGAGCGGCATCTCTCCGAAGAACGGCAGTAGGTGCCCCTCAAGGCGCCAGCGGTAATCGACCTGTGTCTTGGGTGCTAGCTGCAGCTTCGCGCGCAACCACCACCCCTCCGCATACTGGTGAAGCGTTGGCACGGGCTCGGGCTCGTCAACGGCTACAACGGGCTCCGGTGCAGTCCAGACGCCGCGCTCGACTTCCGAGAGAACGGCCCGCAGATGCTTTTCAGCCTCAGCCTGCGGGACTGGCCCCAGCGTCACATAACGCCGCTTGCCATACGCCGTGAAGCGCAGCGCGCGGTAGGTGCGCTTGTCCTTGCCCGTGTGCTCGATGATCTTCCCTGTTGCTTGCCGTGGCATCAGCGCTCACCCCCAAGCGAAGGGGCGCCGGCCTGTGCGTTGACCGTCTCCCAGCCGTCCCAGCGCTCGCGTAGCTGGTCATAGTCCAGCTCATTGCAGGGGTCGCAGACGACGATGCGTATAGGCAGGTGCAGGCCGATGGAGCGGGCGTGCAGCCGCTCGACCGGCGTCAACGCGCCGCACGCTTCGCATCGTTCCTTCGCGCCGTCATCGCCACGGCGGCGCTGCCTGCTCGACGGGTGCGGGCCTACCTTGCACGCTGGCGTGGCGTAGGCGTTCGCGGTGCCCGTGGCATCGCAGCGAATCCAGCCGCGACCGTCGCAGTATGGGTTAGGGCAGCGGGCCACCATTACTGCTCACCTGCGCCCGTGAGGTGTGCCTCGATTTCGTCCAGCGTGAAGTAATAGGTGTGCCCGCCCTGCGCGCCTATGAGCGGGTGCCCTTCGGCGCCGTCCGCTACCACCATCCAGCGGTTGTAGTCGAGCGCTCGCGGGTCGCGGCGCGGCGACTTGCTGAGCTTGAGTCCTTGGCGCTCGGCCATCCTGCGCAAGCGGTTCTCCCGGACCTTCTCATCCTGCTCTGTCGCTGCTGGCATGGTTGGTCCCTTCGTGTCGGTAGCCATGCTGGAAATGATACCAGACGCGATGACAGACGCAATACGCGATGCGGTACGTGAAGGATCGGCCGCAACTCCAAGCCGCTCCAAATCCGTCCAAGTGCTCGGAGTCTCAGCGCGTGCTGTTGCGAGCGGCGATACGCGCTGCCCGTAGGAGGCTCCAAGGGAGGCTCAGCGGGCCGCTGGCGAAGCTCTCGGACATCGGCGCGCAGGTGCTCGTCCGCGATCACGTCGGCCGCGTGCTGGCGTCGAGCATCGGCGTGCTGCTGCGCCTTCCAAAGGTGGTTCGCGGCGAGCGCCACGGCGCCCGAGATGACCACGCCCACGTCTCCCCCGCCCAACGCCTCCGCTCCGATCCCAAAGAGCAGTAGGCACGACACGATGCGCACGAGCCCGCCCACCTACTCGTCCTCGTCCGGGAAGCCGTCGGGGAACATCGTGCGCTCGGAGTAGCCCGGCAACGAACTCTCGCCAGCAAGGCCCACGACCCTAGCGCCGGTCTTAGTCGCACACTCGCGGCAGAGTCGATAAACGGCGGTGGATTCGCCTACGGGCGCGAAGGCGAGCACCAGCTCCTTTGCCTCGTCGTAGGACAGGCCGACGAGCTTGACGATCGACACGACGTGGAACTCTCTCGAACCCTCCACCGCCAACCCTGTAGACGTGTCGCCCTTCATGCAGCCCAAACAGCTATCGAACGGAGCCGGCGCCCCGGTCGGGTCCGCCCCCGCTTGCTGTCGAGCCCGAGTATCTGACGGTCAACGGGGACGATCCGCTCGCGCTGGTGGTCTCCCTCAACGTCAAGCGTAGGAACCTCACAGCCGGGCAGAAGGCCGTCGCAGCGGCTGAGGAGTGGGACATGGGTTCCCTAAAAGTAGGGAAGGACGTGTGGGGCGCCTCACGCGAGCCTCCAACGTGGCGGGCGACTACGCCCACCGGGACGCGCAGGCGCAAGTGAGAGACGCCCGCGCGTCCCGGTCGACGCAGGTAAAGGTGAACACTCCGGGCGCCTGCCACGGTGCGCAGCGGGCGGCGCCATCATGCAGGCGAACAGGTGAACGCGCCCCCCGTTGCAGCTCATCTTTGCCGCCTAGCGGGGAAGGTGCCAAGCGCAGCGGGGCGCAGCATCACGAGCGGCCCGGACTCCAGCCCCAATATGCGCAGCATCGTTTCGAGGGTGAGCAGACGGGCATAGCCGCGACGGTCGAGCCACGGCCGCGCCAGATGCTCCGCAACCCTGCCCCGTAGCGCGACCCCGAGCGCCCAGCCGTGCGCGACGGTATCGATACTCACGTCACGCTGCCCCAGCCACCCGATGGACTCCAAGATCGCACGAAACGGCCACGCCCCGTCCTGTCCGCGCTCCGCAAGCGCACGCGCAAGCTCATGCTCCACGCAGTCCCGCAGTAGTGGCACACAGCTCGCGGGGAGCGGCTTCACGCCGCCACCTCGGGTGAGCTTTCGTCGGCGCTGACGAGCCGCAGGTGGCTGCCGCTCGCGCCGTGGCGCCGCGCTCTCATCTGGCACGCCTCAGCCTGTGTCCCGATCCCCGCGCGGCGTCTCAGATAGTCGCTGACGGACAGTCCCTCGATCGCGGCGGCGTCCATGACCTGTAGCCACTCCGCCGCGTTCACTTCCGCTTCGAGTTTGTGGCGGGGCGTGCTCACAGGCCGGCCTCTGCCATGAACTTTTCGATCTGGAGAACGTACGCGAAGGCACGTTGACGCTGGTGCTCAGCAGTGGGGTTCTCAGGTTCCGATTCTGCATCGGCCTGCAATTCACGCTCCCCCGCGAGTCGCGTCGATAGCGCGGACGCCACCACCTGCCGGTGCGCGCCCATATCAACGCCCGTGGCGGCACCCCAGCCGAGCGTATCCAGTGCCCCCCTCACAACGTCAAGCCGTGCGAGCACAGCCGGGTAAGCGTCTGCGTTGACCCCGCACTGCTCCAGTTCCCCGGCGATCTCCCGCATATCGCTCATCAGCGATCCTGCGAGTAGCTCCGACAGGTCAGCGGGGATAATCACAACGTCACCAGCCCCAGCGTCTCCATGCGCCCGAGTGCGTCTGTGCGTCGCACCACGTCGCCCGTGCGAGTGAGCAGGCCCGCGCTTGCAAGCGAGGTGATCGCCGCGTCGAGGTGCGTCGGCGTGACCCCGCGCTCTTTGATCGCGGCATACAGCGCCGCAGGGGTCGCGCTGATCGGACCGGGGGTAAGGAAATGGACGATCACGGCCCTTTCTGCGGACTCCATAGTGGTGATCGTGGGCGCGCTCATATCGCGATCAGCCCGAGCACGTCGAGGTGCTTTGTGGCGGCGCTCGCGGAGAGCGCACCGTGGGTGCTGCGCGCGACGACGCCTACCCCGATCAGCACCGTTACGGCCGCGTCGATGGTGCGTGGGGGTGCGTCTGTGACCGCCGCGTACAGTTCTAGATCGTTCATGGTGCGACTGCGGCCAATCAGCGCGAGAACTACGGCGCTCTGTACGTTCGGCTGATCGGTAATGTGTGCCGGCATGACGAAGCCTCTTTTCGTCCTGTAGGGCAGCCGGTGGGCGACAATCCTGCCGGCTGTCCGCTATTTGTTCTAGCCAGGGGAAACCGTACCAGAGTAATGCTGTTAGTGGTAGGTGGGAGTCCAAATCTAATGACGAGTCCGAAACTCCCGAACACCGCTGAATACGAAACGCTCGGGCGCGCGCTACGCGCATTGCGTCGCAAGGCGGGGCTCACGCAGGCTCAGGCAGCGGAGCGAATCGGCCTGCGTCCGCAGTTCATTTCCGAAGTCGAGCGCGGCCGTCGCGGCATGCGATGGCACAGCTTGACTGCGACCGTCCGCGCTTACGGAGCGACGCTCGCGGACCTCGCCCGCGAGGTCGAACGCTGACCGCAAGTCCCGGCCGTGTCCGCTTGAATGTCGGGCGTGGTCGACGCCTCGCATGCCGCTGAGTACGAGAAGCTCGGGCGAGCGCTCGCGCGCCTACGCCGCAAAGCCGGACTAACGCAAGCGCAAGCGGCCGACCGCATAGGTATCCGCCCACAGTTCGTCAGCGAAGTCGAGAACGGGCGACGGGGCATGCGCTGGCACACCCTCACGGCCACGGTACGCGTCTACCGGGCAACGCTGGCGCAGCTAGCGGCAGAGATCGAAGCGGAGAGCGACTAGAAGGCTAGGCCGCGAGCGGCGCTCTGCGGGCGCTCTGTGCGGTTTCTTCGCGCGTCGTGGCGTGCAGGCGCCCTAGACGCTCCGCAACGCTGTAGCAGCCGTCCACGGGCGCCTCACCAGCCAGCAGGCGACGCAGACGGCTCGCCTCAGCACGACAGGCGCCGCCGCAAGTCCTGGCCTGCCGTCGCCGGCCCTCCATCGGAGCGCCACAGACCACGCACCGCCGCTCTCTCACGGCCGCACCGCCGGCAGACGTGCCGCCAAGTCCTGCGCGAGCGTCGCGACCGTCTCGGCCTGCTCGCTTGCCTGCGTCGCCAACGGCTCACCTGCTAGCCCTAGATCGTCGGCTGCAGCGGCAAGCGAGCGCTGCGCCCACTCGACGCGCTTGGCGGCACGCTCGACGCGCTGAACATTATTCAGACGCTCCTGTGCCGGGCGGTTTGGTGAAAAGGTGACAGCAGCCACTTCACAGGAGTCTAGGGGCACGCCCGGCCGACCTTCAACGCCTCATAGGCAGCCGTGAGGGACACACGGCCGGCCTTCACAGACGCCGCAGCCCTGGGAGCATCCTGCAGCAGCTCGGTCGCGCGCACGACGTAGGAGTGATCGACGCCGAATATCTCTCCAAGCACCTTGCTACGGGACCTACTTTTAGGCCCCATGTCCCATGCCTCCGCTGCTGCAATGGCGACTTGTCCCTTGTTGAGGTTCCGGCGCTTGACGTTCAACGCACTGCGCCCCCGGTCGAGAAAGAGAACCGGGGGCGCAGCGAGAGCGTCGCTTCACGAACGAAATCACTCTTGGCGGCGCGAAAGGTGATACGCCGCTCGCCCAACGCCGCTGAGGAAAGCGACGCGGGCGGATACGCGGGAGAACCCGCATTGACTCCCGCCGACCAATGCCAGCGGACGGGAGTCAAGCTCTGTTACGCGGTGGCGTAGACGCCACTCTCGGCAAGAGCCCGCGCGTAAGCCCTTGACGGCGACAAGGACTCACTCTTTTCGAGCTTCTCCGCGAGCGCCTCCACAGTGCCGCTGTGCTCGTCATAGCCGTCTGCCGCCTTGGCGAGCGCGTGCCGGCGCGTGGGGGGAGCAGGTGGCCGCGTGCCGTTCTCCCGGTGGTAAGCCGCCAGAATCTCGGGATCAGCGAGCGCGCGGCGGAACTGCTCCGCAGGCGAGAGCGACGGGTCCGCCTTGGCGAGCGTCTCACACTTCGCCAACAGCGAGCGCTGCCCACCTGTCACCTCTTCGTCACGCTCACGGTCGCGGGCATCGAGAGCACTCGCCGCCTCGGGGGAGCGCAGGCCGAGCATCGCTCGATGCAGGTTGCCATACGCCTGTTCGTGGCGCTGGATCGCATGGTCGGGCGTGTTGGGGTCCTTGCGCATCCGCTCCAAGTCATCGAACATCGCGCTAAGCAGCTCGGTCCACTCGCCTTCGAGTTTTTCCACCTCGGCCTCGGTGCGTGGTGCTGTCGCTGTCGCTGCCATATCGGTCCTTTCAAGGTCGGGGGTGTCCTCACTCTTCCACAGCAACACCTTCGCCGGATCGGAGGGATTCTCATGGTCCCTCGTTGCACTGCGGCCAACAAAGCTGACACGCCGCACTCGTGTACCTGTTACCTGATTCATGGGGCACCTTTCATAGTTGTTAGACGCTCGCTACCGGACGCCTGTAGCCTGAGCCCTCCAAAGACAATCCCGTCAGCGTGCCGTCCTCGATTTCTGCCTTCGTCAGCGGATCGTTGACAAGCCACGTTTGCAGCCATGAGCCCGCCCGCACGGGCTTACCTTCGACTGTCAGGTCACACGGCGCTAGGTAATGTTCCAGCAGATCCGCGTTCGCATCTCGTCCGCCGTGTTCAACATCGGGCGAGCACTCAGCCTTTGTCAGCGCGTAGTCCTTTAGGAAAAGGTGCGCGGTCTGTTCGATCTCATCGGCGGAGAACACGTCGCCGTGCGCGTCGGGCAGGTCCGGAACCAAAACAATTCCGGTGAAAATGCCCTGCCGCTCGGTCTTTTCCAGCGGGCATATCAAGGCCACCTGTGACATTTTCACTCGCCCTCCGGCTCGGCGGCGAGTAGTGCATCTCGGCGTGAGGCTCCCAGCTCGGCGCCAAGATCAACACGGCCGCGCATCGCCGCCTTGAGCCCCGACACCACGGCCTCGGGGCGGAAACGGGCACTCCTAATCGCCATAACGTCGTTCGGCTCGGCGCCAGCGACGTAGCCCATGCGCTGCTCGGTCAAGTCGCATAGTGCCGCAACGCTTGTGGCCCACGCAATCGCCTTCGCGTCCACGTCGGCTCTGGCCTTGGCAATGACGGGCTCCAGCTTGGCTGCCTCGGTGCTGGCGTGCTCGCGCGCCTCCCGTTCGGACTGCTCCACCTGCTCGCGCACGCGGCGTGCCGTCTCGGACTCGGCGGCGTCCGCCAGCTCGGCGGTTGCGCGGGCCTGCCGAATTTCACCATCGATCTTTTCCACTTCGGCGCGCACGTCAAGATGGGTCAGCGCCTCCGGTGCGAGCGACCTGCGCCGCGCTTCAAGCTCGGCAACAATGCGCGCCGCGTCTGCGCGGATCGCCTCCACGCTTCCCGGCTCGGGCTCCATAGGCACCACGGCGCCGCCCGCCTCCAGTTCGGCACTTTCGAGCGCGCGTTCTTCATCCTGCTCGGCCTCCGTCGAACCTAGCCCCCGCTCGCGCTCACGCTCGGTAAGCATCGCAGTCAAAGGCTCGCGGCTCCGCTGAGAGGTGTAGTGAAGCTGATCCAAGGCGATCGAAGCCGCGATACGCGGTCTCTCGTTACGGCCGCGCTGCCAACGGTACGCTTTCCATAGGGCAACAGGAATGTGACTCGGCGCCTCGGGGGTCGATGGTGTGGGCTCTGTGAATGTTGGGGCGCTCATGCGGTGTTCTCCTGTCGTTGTGGGGGGATTCTCGCAGGCACAGCGGTCACGCCGTTGCCGTCTACGTCGATCTGGACTGCGTTGACGATCGCGCGCACATCATGCGGGCGGGTTCGGAACCGCTTCGCGGCGGCCCTCAAAGCGTTTTCAGTGTTCAGCCCGGACTCACGGCCAGTCCGGTAGAAACGCCGCACGGCGTCCTCGTCCAGCCGTGGCGGGTGGCCGTTCCCGTCGTTGACGCTCACTACCGGGCGAGCGGCAGGCTTAGCGGTAGGGGCACTGCGCCGCACCGGGGCGCCCTGGAGTCTCACCTTTGCGACCTCGCCAAGCAGCCGGCGCGTTTCCGGCTCAGACTCGCCAAGCCGCGCCGCGATCAGAGCGACAGCCTCGCGCTCGCTGCCCGCCGCGTCGCGCGCCTCACGCCACCATGCCTGTAGCACGCTACTCACGACGGCGCCTCCCCTCGTGACAGCTCCACCAGATGGTGCCCCACACCCTCACGCGCAAGCTGTAGCAGCGCTTCCGCCTCACTCAAACGCACCATCAGCTCTAGAACAGTTTCCACGTCCGTCCAGTCCCGGCCAACGTCACGCAACCATGCGGTCAGCTCGACAACCGTCGACAGTTGCGCCCGTAGCTCCGACTCAGTCATCGCGGCCCGCCACTGCGGCGCACAAGCCGTCTCAGCCGCCCGCGTCGAATCGAACCCGCGCAGCGTCAAACGCACGTCCATCGCACGCGCGGTCACAACCGGCAAGTCGACAATTTCACTCACACCGCGCCTCCCTCGGATCGTCCCCCGGTTCACCCTCACGCTCGACGGGCGCACCCTCGGTACGCGGCGCAGGCGCCCGGCACATACCGACGAACACCAGCTGGCCGGCCTGCATACGCCAACGCCTCAGCATCGGCCGCTCACACTCCACCGGGGCACTCACGCTGCCGCCTCCGAGTCACTCTCGACCACTGCCGCCATCTCAGCCGCACCCGCTACTTCTTCCGCGCGCCGCTGCGCAAGGTCCGCCAGCTGCTCCGCGCTTAGCTCCGCGCGCACCTCCTGCGCATATGCGGATTCGACCGGCGCCTGCCGTTTCACCCTTCGCCCACTCACTCGCCCTCCTGTCGTCGTGTTCACACTCATCATTCGCCCGCCCGCTCGCCAGCCGGCCCGCGACCACGCCCACCACGCCGCCCATCCCAGCCAGCAGGCGCCGGTCCGGGAACACGCGCCGCACGCTCCGCTGCAGCCACCCGCACACTCTCCGCCTCAGCCTCAGCGGCCACCTCAGCCGCCAAGGTCCGCGCCACCTCATCGGCCCGGACCTTGCGAGTCCACGCGATCCGAGCGCGAAGGTCGCCATCCTCACCGAACACAAACCGGGAACGCCACGCCACCGGGATCTCCGCAAGCCCCACCAGCTGATGCTCCGGGATCTCCACGTCCGCTGAAATTGAAGGCTCCCCTTCAATTTGACCAGCCGGCGGATCGCTACATATTCCGTCACCGGAAGATGTAGGTCGTCGGTCGGGGAGCACCTCCGGACTCAAAGTTGAGTCCGACAAGTCGCTAGCCTCCGCCGCCGCCCTCCCCAGCATCCGCGCAAAGTGGCCCTGCACCTCGCGTGCGGCCCGCTCGGCAGTCCGGTCGATGTCGGGCACCTCCCGGCCAGCAGCAAGCCGTATCGTGGCCGACAGCAGCTCTCGCACACTTGCCGCCCACGGGAGCGCGAGCCGCTCTGTGAAGTCCTGCAGCGCACGCGCGAGCATTTCACCTTGGGATTCAGTCAAACGCACGTCACTTTCCCTCAAAAGCGCCACCTCGCCGGCCAGCGCACGGGCAGCCGTCGCGAAATCCCTTGCCGCCCTCGCCGCATTAGACGCCGCGACATCACTCCCCGCCCTAGCCAACTCAGTCGACCGCGTCAACGCCGCCGCACGCGCCGCCCGCACTTCGACCAGTTCACTTTCCGCCCCCACCAACTCATCACCATCCACCGCCACAGGCGACGCAACAGAGGCCACCACGCCACCAGCAGAACCACCACCAGCCACAGCCACGCCCCCACCCTTAGCCGCACGCGCCCGCCACGACCGAATCGTCGCCCGATTCACATTCGCCTCTCTCGCCGCAATCTCATCGCCGGCCACCTCAGCCCTCTGGAGCGCCCACGCTCTCGTGGCAGGGTCAGACGCCGCCGCACGACCCGACGCCGCCCGCTCACGCTCAGCACGCCGCGCACGCTTCACCGGAGAGCCCGCCACCCTCACTCACCCCCCGCCGGCTCAGCGTCCAGAAACACCATCTCCCACCCCTTACGTTTAGGCAGCTGACGAATCAGCCCATCCGCCTCCAAACGCCGCGCAAGCCCAAACAACTTCTGCGCACTACCAATCGACGGGATACGCCCCAGCAACTCATCCACAGGCGGATTACACACCCCACCACCCGCATCCGCATACGCAGCGAGCAAAACCAACAAGCGCCGCCGCTTCGCACCCCCCACCTCAACCCCACACGCCACACGCGCACGCTCACCCATCACGGGCGGACACACCCGCTCCGACGTAGCCACACTCACAGAGAACCACCTCCAACACATAGATTTTTGCCACACAAAAAAAGTGAAACCCCCCGCCCAAAATCACCCAACCACAAGACCCAGCCTCCACGCCCCCAACCCTCGGGTACCCCGATCAAATCGGCTCCGATAATGCTCACGGGCGCGGTCATGCTGCCCGCCTCGGTCGAGAGGTGAGGATCGACCCCGGAACGGGCAGTTGATTTGGCAGTCGGGAGCGGCGTCGGGTGGTTGTGGCCTCGGATGCCCCGTCAACACTGGCGTTCTCGGCTGTAGGTGTGCTGCCCCTCAAGCAACGCATTCGCTCCCTCGCGGCGTCCGGGTCGAAGCGCCAGCGTGCTCGCGGCCCAGTCCCGACGCGCTCGCCTCCAAGCTCGCGAGCGAGGCCGTAGACCGTCTGCCGGCTCACGGAGAGCAGTCGGGCAAGCTCAGCGGCGCTCACGAGGCTCTGACGCTCAGCAGCGGCTGTAGCGGGCGTGGTCGTAGGCGTGCCCTCCAGCGCCGCTGCGATGCGCGCGGCGAGCGCGTCGAGCTGATCGTCAGCCAAGCGGATCTCCAGCACCTCGGGCAGGGGCGCGCTCACGTCGCACCCCACGGGCTAGGGAGACTCCCAGCGCCACTGGTGGGCAGCGGGAGCGTCAGCGGCGCCGTGTGAGGCCGTAGCGGCCCGCTGAGCGCACGCTGAGGCTCACCCGTGCCACTACTGAGCGCCACACTTGAGAGCGCCAGCGCTGAGTGCTCACGCTCGCAGGCCGATGCTTGAGCGCGAGCGTTCACCAGCGGCGAGAGCGCCTGTCGATCGCGGCCACGCCCAGCCAGCACGGCCAGCTCGACCGCTACACCAGCAGACGACGGCGAGCTACACGCCCACGCCCGCAGTCGGCGCCACACGAGCGCGAGACGCCGGCACTTGGAGGCGGACGCCACTACGGAGGAAGTGGCCAACGTGTTGGCCACTTTCGGCTCATGGCACGCCTGCGCCCTGCACGACTGGACAGCACGAGCGGCGAGCACCGGACGGCACACCAGCACCCACGGCCACGGCACCCGACGACGTATATCCGCAAGCCGGCGTGTATACGCGGCGAGCACCCACAGTACGTCTCCCGGATGACGTACACGGCCCGTCTGCGGCACTCCGAGCGTCCGGGCCTGCCCATGCACGAGCGCCCATGCGCCGTACACACCTGCTCCAGCTCGGCGGCGAGCACGAGCGGGAGCAACTACACCCGATGACGCCTCTGGTGCACCACCTACACCCACTGATACACCCGCCGCGCCGTCGCGCGCACGCCCGCGCAGGTGCCCCGCAACGGCTCTGCCTAGCCAAAAACCCGGGTTCTCAGCGTTCATGGCTTCACTAGCCGTAGGTGGTCGTCGGGTGTAGTTGGTGTAGCTGGTGTACCTGTTTCCGGAAAGTCCCTCATGTGCGCGCGCATGGGAGAGTTTCCGTTTACCCCTTCACCAGCTACACCAGCTACACCAGCTTGGATGATGAGTCCTTGCCAGTGGATGCCTGTTTTGAGGCGCTTTCGTTTGATTCCGCGGGCTGTTAGGGCTTGTGCGAATTGGGCGGCTGTGCAGGGGTCCTCGCCGCTTGCGCGTGTCCATGTCTCATAGGAGCGGCGTAGCTCGCGGGCTGGTGTTTGCTCGTCTATGCGGAGTTGGCAGCAGGTGTCTATCCAGTCGCGTATGGGGTCGCAGGCGTTGCGGTAGTCGGTTATGGCGCTCTCGATGGCTGTGCTTGTGCCGAGCCCGTGGGTGTGCCATGCAACGGCGCCTGCAACGGTCCATGCGAGCACTGCGGCCAGCTCGTCGGCGTCGGTTGTCAGTGCGCGCTTGTGGGCGGGGTCGCGTATGTCGTTGGGGACTGTGCGGGAGAACGGCAGTAGCCGGATGCGTCGCCATGCGGCGGAGTCCTCGGCGGGTATGCCGGGCCGCTCGTTCGCGGCGAGCCAGAGTGTGAACGCGGGGTCGTACTCGACCGGCTCGCGGTACAGGGGTCGCGCGATTATCCGCTCTCCCCCGGTGAGTGCCTTCAAGCGCGATGCGTTGAACTCCTGGCCTGCGTTGACCTCGGATGCGATCACTAGCCGGGAGCCCGCGAGCCTCGCTACACCGGGGGTCGCTGCATTGCCGTCGCCACGGCCAGCTAGGAAGGTCGAAAAGTCTGCAACCGTCGCGTACTCCCCCAGCGCAGCGCGGAGCGCTTCGAGGGTCGTAGTCTTGCCGCTCGCGCCGGGACCATAGGCGAACAGCACTACTTCCTCAGCGGTCGAGCCGTGCGCGGTGTAGCCCGCCGCGCGTTGCACATACTCCGCCGTTTCGAGGTCGCCCCCAGTGCAGCGCGCTATGTGCGCGTCCCAGCGCTCTGAGCGGGCATCCTCTACGAACGCGGCGCCCGCGATCTTCGTCATCAGCAGCGCGGGGTCGTGGTCGATCAAGGTGCCGTCGCGCAGATCGACTACCCCGTTCTGGACGTTCAGTAGATGGCTGTCCGCGTCCAGCTGGTCGGCCCTGACGCTGAGCCGCTCGTCTGTCGCTGCGAGCGCCAAACAGCCCCGGATGCGCGGCTCGCCACACTGCCGCGCGGCAGCGCTGATCGCTTTCGCGTCGCCGCCCTCCATCGCATCCGCGAGCAGCTCCGTGGCGTTTCGCTTCGCGGCGCGGTGCGCATCCTCATCCCCCGAAGCGAAGCGCTTACCGTCCCATGCCAGCCAGCCGACGCCCGACGAATGGAGTAGGCGCCCCTCGTTCTCGCTGGCGAACCGCTCAGCCGCTGACAGGTCTGTGATCGGTGACACGCTCACGATCCCTCCCCTAGGTCGTCGCGAACCTCTTGCACGGCCCGCTCGTGAACACCGTGCATGTCCGTTAGTGAGACGCCGGCCAGCCAGTGGCGCTCGGCCGCTATCGCGTCAAGCCGTGGGCCTGCGAGCCTCCAAGCACGCGTCTCGATCTCGTTCGCGCGGACCACCTCAGCGATGTCATCGTCGGCGGGCTCATGCTCGGCGGCACCGTTCACGCCCCATGCGCATAGCCGGGTCTGTGGGTCGAGCAGGTCGTCTAGCGCCTCCACTAGACCGCTTCTGATCTCCGCTGTTGCCCACGCCTTCCCGGATACCTGCATGATCCAGTCGAGCACTGCGGCGGCGCTGCCACAACGCTCTAGGTCCACCTCGTACAGCCAGCACTCGCGGTCGTCGTACAGGTCGAGCACTAGCCGCTCCGCATCTAGGCGCCACGGTCCCCACGCGGTGGCTGACGCGTTCATGCTCGACGCCTCCCACGCGAGGCGATCTCGATCGCGCTGGCACGAACGGCGTCGAAGTCCTC
Organism: uncultured Solirubrobacteraceae bacterium; assembly: GCA_963752865.1. GTDB lineage: Bacteria > Actinomycetota > Thermoleophilia > Solirubrobacterales > Solirubrobacteraceae > Palsa-744. The sequence continues at coordinate 1,816,960 of CAVVZU010000002.1, read as the reverse complement.
GCAGGTGACATCTCGGCCCGCTGCTACCTCGCGTAGCCGGCCGATCGCGTCTGCGAGCTCGGCGGCGTCATCGGTCGCGCGGGCGATGCGAAACACGCCAGACAGCACAGAGCGATGCACGGCACCGGCCGGCGCCTCGGAGATTAGGTCGCAGGCATCCGTGACCACCTCGGGGAGCGATGGCGCTTTCCCGGTAGGTGCTCCGACCCTGAGCCCGGCCGCGCTCATGCCTCGCCGCCTTCGGGGAGCCCCAGCAGCTCGGCACGCTCGGCACGCTCGGCATCAGCGTGAGCGCGGTACACGTCGAAGTCGAGCCACTCCCCGATCGCGGTGCGAGCCACCTGCGCCAGCACGTCGGGCGGCAGCGCCTCAAGCTGGCAGGTGCCCCCGGACCATGTTTTCGATCGCGTGTCGCTGGACTTCGCGGGCGCGGTGGGCAGCTCGTACCCCGCCACCTGCTCGGCCGTGAGCGCGACTCTCACGGGCAGGATCTCAAGCGTCTGGATTGCCCGGTCGGCCTCCACGAACGCGGCGGCGTCGGCCATCATCGCGGCGAAGATCGACACGCCGGACGGGTCGTGATCTCCGACGTGCAGGATCACGGTCGGCACGTTGCGCTCCAGCGCGCGCTCCGCGATCTCGTGCGTGGCGCTCAGCGAAGCGAAGCCCCCGGCGCTGTAGACCGGGACGGAGTAGCGGCTGGCGACTCGGGCAAGCTGGAACACCATCCCCGCCGCCTCCGTCCACAGCTCGATCGCGTACGGCTGCCCGGCCTGGTAGTCGCGCCGGTAGTCGCGGGCGCGACGCGCCGTCTCGTCGTGGAAGTCCTGAAGCCCGCTGTAGGTCCGATCTTCGACGATCGACACGCCGTCGTCGCGGATGGAGTCGAAGTCGATCAGCCCCGCCCGGCGAGCCCGATTCAAGTGCTCGCAAAGACGCTCATAGGCGCGGTCGGTCTTGTCGATCTTGCCGGCGCCGACAAGCGCGTAATAGACCTGTCGAATCGTCAGCGGCAAATGCTCGCTGTAGGTGTCCAGCACTGTCTCCACGTCGGCCAGTAGGGCGCGCGTGGGTGCCTGGGGACTCCAGTCCGCATACCCGCGTGGACGCCCGCGCTTGCCGTTCTCACGGCCTGCCGTGATCTTGTCCACGGTGGCGCTCATAGCGCGGCCGATGGGCGCGGGACGGGAAGGCGAGGAATGCTGCTGGTGGGCACGGTGGCGCTCCTACGACTCGGAGAGAGTGTCGGGGGCGCCGGGGTCCGTGCTGCGCTTCGCGGCGGTCCTACCGGCCGCGCGTGGCGACCGTTGCGCGTCTGGCTTCTCGGGGCAGACGCGCGCTTAGGTTCGTGTTCGGGATCGCCGCCGCCGGGGTCCGATCCAGACGTGCGGCTACTGGCGCCCGTGCGGCGTCGAGCCCGTGGTCGAGAACATGCTGCCCGGCGCGGCCGGTCAGCTCGCCTAAGTGGCAGTCCGAGAGCGGCGCGGACTCGACGGAGCGAGACGGGCCGGTGAGCGTCGAACCGAGACACACGCCTAGCGGTCTGGACGCGAACCGGGACACCTACGCCGGCCAGCAGCTCGATCACGCTCGTGGCGTGCTGCGCTCGATCGACGCCAGCAGCAGCAGGCGCGATACGCAATGGGCGTCGGCGGCGCGCTAGTCGGTCCGTCGGCATCCAGGATCTGGCTTTCGATCAGTCATCTCGACGCGCATCATAGTCGGCGCCGATGACGGAGCTTTCAGGCTCGCCGTCCTGGTGGACTGTCAGTGGGCACTTTGCCCACGCCCATGAAACACGAAAGCCCGCCGTTGACGGGCGGGCCTTCGCTGAGATGAATCGAAAGGCAGACCGGATGTTGGGTGCCGCATACAAGGCTAGCGAAGCGTGCGGGCGGCAACCCGTGCGGCCGGCGAAACGGCAGGCGGCAGGGGTCCATGCGGCCAGTGTCCACGCGCCCTGAAAAGGCAGACAGTGGCAGTCGAGCCACGAAACGGCGCCACCGCCGACACAAAAACCGCTTGTTTGCAGGTGATTCTCTGGCTGTGTGTCCTGCCGCCCAGGCGAAACACACAGTCCTGGGACGTATGTAGTAAGCGGCGATCTATGTTCGGGCGCAAGCCGGGTGGGCCTAGGCTCACCCGGCCTCTGCTCGGCCTACGCCCTGCCGAGCCGCGCGCGGATCAGTTGGTTGACCTGGTGAGCCTCCGGGATGCGCAGGAGCAGCACAGCGCGCACGTACACGAGTAGGCCGGCGCCAGCGGCAGCGCCGACGCTCACGATCTCCGCCGGCAGCGACGCACCGATCAGCTCGTCAAGCAGCTTCCACACGACCCATGAGACGCCTGCGAGGACCGCTGACGCAAGGATTATCCGCACGGTGATCATCACCGTATGCGCACCTTCCAGGCGACCGTTCAGCCCGATGCGCAGGCGGTAGAACTGCAGGGCGGTCATGACGATGTTGGCGATGATCGTGCCGAGGATCAGCCCGGCGATCCCCAGCGGCTTGTAGAGAGCGATGCTGACGATGATGTCCACGACGATGTTCATCGCCGCGAGCGCCGTCGGGATCCACGGCCGCTGGACGGCGAAGAAGGTCCTTGTGAGCAGCAGGTTCAAGCCACCGAACGGAAGGCTGAACGCGAACCAGAACAGCGCGATCGAGACGAGGTGGGTGGATTCGGCGTTGAATTCGCCGCGCTGGAACACGAGCCGCACGATCGGCGTCGACAGCACGAGCATGAACGCAGCAGCTGGGATCAGCAGCAGGTTGATCTGGCGCATGCCGCTGCCCACCGCACGTCGCATCGCCGCCGGTTCCCGACCGGCAGCCATACGGCTTAGCGTTGGGAACAGGACTGTGGCAACTGCCACGCTGAAGATGCCCTGCGGGAGCATGTAGATGCGAAACGCGTTGTTGATCGCGCTCGGGGCATGTTCTGAGACGAGGCTGCCGAACGTCGCGTTGATCAGCTGGTCGAGGTTGACGATCCCCAGCCCGAGCATCACTGGGAACATCAGCGTGAACACCTGCCTCACGCGCGGGTCGTGCCAGTCGATGTGAACGCGCAGGCGAAAGTCGATCCTGCTGAGCGCGGCGAATGCGAGCAGCACCTGCACGACGGTCGCGGCAAGGATGCCGATGGCAAAGGCGTAGATCTTGTCTTCGCCGTGGAAGTGCGGCGCGAGTAGGACGAGCAGGACGATGATCACGATGTTCCAGATCGCCGGGGAGATGGCGGGGATCGTGAAGTGGTCGTATGACTGCAGGATCCCCACCAGCAGACCGTTGAGGCCCAGCAGCAGGATCACCGGGAACAGCACCTGCGACAGGCCAACCGTCAGGCCGTTGAGGCTGTGGCTGAACGTGGAGCCGATGAACAGCGGCATCACCACGCCGGCCGCGAGGATGAAGACGGCGGTGAGCGCCCCGAGGCCGATCAGCATGATCCAAAACAGCGTCGAGGCCAACCGCATCGCGTCTTTGCGCTGGCCCTTCTGCAGCAGTTCGGTGAAGACCGGTACGAATGCCGCCGAGAGCGCCGATTGCGCGAAGAGCTGGGCTATGTAGTTGGGGACCTGGTAGGCGATCGCGAACGCTGACGCGAAGCCCGTGGTGCCGAAGTAGCCGGCAAACACGATTTCGCGAAGCAGCCCCACGATCCGCGAGATCCCGGTGAGGAACGAGAAGATCGCGGTGTTTCTGGCAATCCGGCCCCCACCGCCGCCCTCCCCCGGAGGCGCGGGAACAACCGGCTCCTCGCCGAAGGGCTCTGCGCTGGCGGACAAGGCCGCTATAGTACGGCGCTCTGCGGCGCGCCCGGGCCTTCTCTGCGGCGTTTGGCAGCATTAGTTATGGCAAACATCCACTCACAGAAGAAGCGCATCCTCCGTTCCGAGCGCGAGCGTCTCGAGAACCGTCGCTACACGTCGACGATCAAGACGTACTTCCGCAGCCTCGAGTCACAGGTTGAGAGCGGTGACACCGACGCCGCAGGCACCACCCACCGCGAGCTGGTGAGCACGATCGACAAGGCCGTCAAGCGCGGCGCGCTGCACAAGAACACCGGCGCACGCAAGAAGTCCCGCGCGGCTCGCACCCTCGCCGCCACCAGCAAATAGGTTCGCTGACGGCCTGCGACCTCGGGCGTCTCCACGACGGTTGGCCATGCGCCTGCTTCGGTGGCGTTAGTCCGAAGCGAGGTCTAGGCCCAGGTCCAACGCAGGGGCAGAGTGGGTCAGTGCGCCGATTGAGATGTAGTCGACCCCCATGGCCGCGACTTCGGTCGCTCGGTCAAGGGTGAGACCCCCGCTGGCCTCGAGCTTGACAGGGAAGGGTCGCGCCAGCTCCACGGCGGCTCGCAGCTCGGTAGCGCTCATGTTGTCGAGCAGAATCAGGTCGGCGCCCGCGTCGAGTGCCTCCGCGACCTGCGTCAACGTGTCGCACTCCACCTCGACGGCGATTGTCGGGTCAAGGTCACGTACTGCCCGGTAGGCGGCGGAGATCGAGCCGGCGGCGGCGACGTGGTTGTCCTTGATCAGTGCCGCGTCGCCCAGACCCATCCGATAATTTGCTCCGCCGCCGCAGCGAACCGCGTACTTCTGCAGCACTCGCAGTCCGGGCACTGTCTTGCGGGTGTCCCGCACCGATACCCGAGGGCGATCGACGTCTCCGGTGCCCGACGGCCGGCGCACGGCCTCCACCCAGCGCGCGGTTTCGGTGGCCACGCCGGACAACTGACACATCAGGTTGAGCAGCGTGCGCTCGCCGGTGAGCAGCAGCCGCAGCGGACCGCTGATCCGGAGCACTCGATCGCCCAGCTCGACGCGGTCTCCGTCTCGCTTCAGCGCCTCGACGAGCGGCGGCGACAGCGATGGATCGCCGCCGCTTGCCCACAGCATCTCCAGCACCGCGGCCGCGATCCCGACGCCGGCCAGAGTGCCGGGCGCATGAGCAACGACGTGCGCGGTGCCGTGCTCGGTCGCCGGGATGATGGCCGCGGTAGTGACGTCGGGCCCCCACGCCAGGTCCTCGGCCAGCGCCCGGCGGACGACGTCGAGGACCTGATCATGAGCGACTCCGGTTCCGGCGAGCAGCGTCCGGCTGATCGCATGGGTGTCGGCATGGTCGACGGTGGTCATCCTGCCTCCTCAGATCTGGCGGGGAACGGTCGGATCTCGCCGTCGTGCAGCCGGAGAGGCTGGTGGCGGCGTATCGGTGTCAGTCATTGTCGTCGAGAGGTTTTCGCCTATAAATCGAAAACTCGGGTAACGTTAGCATGCCGCCGTGGCACGTACGCAATCGGATGGGCTGGCCGACGCTGCGCGCTACCGGCACGAGGCTCTCGGAGTCGTCTTGCGCGTGACCGAGCAGACACTCTCGGTGCTCTGCTGGCAACGCTCACGGGAGCCATACGGGGGCGCCTGGGCGGTCCCGAGCGGGCCGGTCATGCCGGGTGAGACCCTCGGCGCGTGCGTCGCCCGTCAGCTGGCCAGCCGCGTCGACATCGCCGAGATCGCCCATCTGGAGCAGTTGGAGACGCGCAGCGACCCGGACCGCGATCCGTCCCAGCGCACCATCGCCACGGCGTACCTGGGAGTCGTCCCGGTCACCGCCGACCCACAACTACCCGAAAGCGCTGCCTGGCTGAACTCGGCGGCGCTGCCGGCTATGGCCTTTGACCACGCGTCGGTGATCGCCTCGGCAGTCGACCGGCTGCGCAGCAAGTTGTCCTACAGCAATCTCGGTTTCGCGCTTGCGCCGGCCGAGTTCACGATCGCCCAGCTCGCCGAGATCTACTCCATCGCGCTCGAACGCGGCATCTCGCCGACCAACCTGCAGCGGGTGCTTCAGCGCCGCGGGCAACTCGAGCCGACCGGTAGAACCGCGCATTCCAGCAGCGCCGGCGGCCGACCAGCCGCGCTCTTCCGATTCAGCCACCGACGGCTCGAGATCACCGATCCATTCGCCGTGCTCCGCCCCTCACACGCTGCACTAGGAGCTGATCGTCTCGATCGCGCGTAGCGCGAGTGTGTCCTCGTCCAAGCCGGCGAGCGCCGTGCGGCTGTTCTGCAGTGGCGCGCCTCCGCGCGAGTCAAGCTCCAGGTCGGCGAGCGCGGCGAGCGCGGCGCGCAGCCGGTCGGCGTCGCTGCGGGCGACGTCCGCCACGAAGCGCTCGGCTGCGCGCGGGGGCATGCGCAGCCCGCGCTTGATCTCCGCCACCGACTCGCCCGCCTGAAGGCGCAGTGCGATCGCGAGCGCGTCACGCAAGCGCTGGGCCATCAGGTAGGTGAGGCCGGATAGGCGCTCTCCCTGCTGGCGTAGGCGCAGGTAGGAGAGCGTTGCCTCGCGCTCGTCCGCACCGACGAGCGCGTCCGCCAGCCCATATGCCCGCCACTCGGTGGAGTGTGCGGCGCGACGCTCGATGTCATCCACGCTGATCTGCCTCGGCTGTGCCTTGGTGGCCCCCGCGGAGCTTTCAGAGTTGGCGTCGGCGGGGTCGCTGGCGTCGTCGGGGTCGCCTTCCAGGGCGAGCTTCTCGAGCTCGCGCAGCAGGCGCTGCTGGCGCTCCCCCACCTGCGCGACCAGCGCCTTCGCCGCGGCGGGGTCAAGCGCGATGCCGAGGCGGCCCGCCTGTTCGCGTGCCCACTTGGCGAGCTCCCATGGCTTGACGGTCATCTGCGCGACGACCTGTCCGCCGGCGCGCTTGACGGCGTCGTGCAGCGCGGCTGGCGCCTTCGCGCGGGCCTCCTCGCGGGCGAACAGCGCAAGCGTGGTGTCAGGCGGCATCTGCTTGATCGCACCGGCGAGCTGCTTCTCGACGTCTGCCTGGCGCCAGCGCTCGACGCCTTCGACCATGATCACGCGCCGGCCAATCGCGAGCGTCATCGCCGCGAGCGCGTCCGCCACCCCCGCCGGTGTGGCAGCGTCGCCTTCGAGCAGCTCCACGCTCGCGCTCCCCCCCTCTTCCCGTTCCACGAGCGTCCGCAGCCCCGCCCGCCGCTCGGCGACCGCGCCGTGATCGTCGCCGTGAATCAGGTAGGCGGGCTTGAGCTCGGGCACAGTGCCGAGTGTATGCGGCCGCGCCGATGGCCGATATCAGCGCGCCTAACGCACGACGAGGTTCACGAGCTTCCCCGGGACGACGATTTCCTTGACGATCTGCTTGCCGTCGATGTGCACGCGCACGTTGGGTGCAGCCAGACAGAGCTCCTTCAGCTCCTGCGGGCTAGCGTCCGCGTTTGCCTGCACACGGTCGCGCACCTTGCCGTTGATCTGGCAGACGAGCTCGTAGACGTCTGACTCGAGCATTGCCTCCTCGGCCTGTGGCCACGGCTGCTCCCACACGCGCTCGCCGGTCAGCCGCTCGTACACGTCGGCGCTGACGTGCGGCGCGAACGGGAACAGCAGCGAGGCGGCGGTGCCGAGCGCGAAGCGCATGGTGTCCGGCTGGACCGTCTCGCGCAGCCGCGAGCAGTCGTTGAGCAGCTCCATCACAGCGGCGATGGCGGTATTGAACGCGAAGCGACGCAGGTCGCCGCTGATCTTGTCGATCGCCCAGTGCGCCTTGCGCACGAGCACCAGGTCATCGCCCTCGGCGTCCGCCGGGCTTGTGGAGCTCAGGGCGCGGCTCCCCCAGGCGGTCGGCCGTCTCCGCTGCCAGTCGCCACAGTTTCGAGAGGAAGCGATGCACACCGTCGACGCCCTCATCCGCCCAGTCGGCGTCCTGGTCGGGCGGGCCGACGAACAGGATGTAGCAGCGCGCCGTGTCGGCGCCGACGCGCTCGATGATCGACGCGGGCGAGACGACGTTGCCTTTGGACTTGCTCATCTTCGAGCCGTCCTTGGTGACCATGCCCTGTGTGAACAGCGCCTGGAAGGGCTCCTGGAAGTCGAGGTGTCCGAGGTCGGCGAGCGCCTTGGTGAAGAAGCGCGCGTACATCAGGTGAAGGATCGCGTGCTCGACGCCGCCGATGTACTGGTCGACGGGCATCCACTCGCGCAGCACCGCCGGGTCCCACGCTGCGTCTTCGTTGCGCGCGTCGCAGTAGCGCAGGAAGTACCACGAGGAGTCCACGAACGTGTCCATCGTGTCCGTCTCGCGCCGCGCGCTGCCGCCGCACTCGGGGCACTTGGTGTTGACCCAGTCCTCGGCGGCCGCAAGCGGCGAGCGGCCCTTGGGCGTGTAGTCCTCGATGTCGGGCAGTTCCACCGGCAGCTGGTCGTCGGGCACGGGCACCATGCCGCAGCGCTCGCAGTAGAGGATCGGGATCGGCGCAGCCCCAGTAGCGCTGGCGGGAGACGAGCCAGTCGCGCAGGCGGTAGTTGACCGATGCGTGGCCCTTGCCCTCGCGGTCGAGCCACGCCACGATCGCGCTCGAGCGCCTCGCGGTTGCCCATGCCGTCGAACTCAGCGGGGGCGTTGATCAAGAAGCCGTCGCCGGTGAACGGCAGGCCGTCCTCCCCGGGAGCAGCCTCCACGGTGTCGAGGGCCTGCTCCGGCGCGATCACCCGCCGGACCGGCAGACCGAAGGCGCGGGCGAATGCGTAGTCGCGCTCGTCGTGGGCCGGCACGGCCATGATCGCGCCTGTGCCGTACTCCATCAGCACGTAGTCGGCCACGTACATCGGGATCTGCTCGCCGTTGACGGGGTTGGTGACGGTGCGTCCGAGCGGCACGCCGGTCTTCGGCTTCTCGGCGTTGCCGCGCTCCTCGTTGGTCTCGTTGAGTGCGTGGTTGACGTACTCGTGCACCGCCGTGCTCGTACTGGGTGCCGCTCGCGAGGCGCATCACGTCGGGGTGCTCGGGGGCCATCACGAAGAAGGTCGCGCCGAAGAGCGTGTCCGGGCGGGTGGTGAAGACGGGATAGTCGACGTCGAGCTCCTCGCAGCGGAAGTTCACCTCGGCGCCCTCGCTGCGGCCGATCCAGTTGCGCTGCATCGTCTTCACGTGCTCGGGCCACTCGATCCCGTCGAGGTCGCTGAGCAGCCGCTCGGCGTAGTCGGTGATGCGCAGGAACCACTGCTCGAGCTGGCTTGACTTCGACGAGCGCGCCGCAGCGCTCGCAGTGGCCCTCGGCGTCGACCTGCTCGTTGGCGAGCACGGTCTGGTCTTTCGGGCACCACTTGACCGCCGCCTCCTTGCGGTAGGCGAGGCCGGCGCGGAACAGCTCCAGGAAGATCCACTGCGTCCAGCGGTAGTAGGACGGTTCGCACGTGGCGAGCTCGCGCGACCAGTCGATGGAGATCCCCCACGAGCGGAACTGGCGCTGGAAGGAGGCGATCGACTCGGCGGTCGAGATCGCGCGGGTGCACGCCCGTCTTGATCGCGTGGTTCTCGGCGGGCAGCCCGAACGCGTCATAGCCCATCGGGTGCAGCACGCGCGCGCCGAGGCGGCGGTGGAAGTGCGCGATTGCGTCGCCCACCGAGTAGCACTTCAGGTGGCCGATGTGGGGCTCGCCGCTCGGGTAGGGAAGCATCTCGAGGACGTAGGAGTTGGACGAGCGCCCGCCCCACTGGGCGCCCGTGCTCGGATGCCCGGGGCCGCGGGCGTCACGCGCGTCGGCAGCGGCCTCGTTGGTCACCTCCCAGGTGTGCTCCGCAGCCCACAGCGCCTGCCAGCGGGGCTCGATCTCATGTGGGTCATAGCGGTGCTCTGCCATCGGCAGTCGCAGGTTAGCGGGCGGCCCGGGACGGAACCCGGCGGCCGCCCGCCCCGCTGCTCACCTCGGCGCGGCGAGTTGCTCCTGACCGTCTGCTTCGAAGCGGCTGCGGCTGCGCAGCAGCTCGACGATCTCGGCGGGCGCCTTGTGCGGCGAGCCGGCGTCGAAGGGCGGCTGCGGGTCGTACTCGATGCCCAGCTGGATCGCCTGGGCGACCGTGTCACTGGCGATGCGCGCGGCAAACGTGAGCGCCATGTCGATGCCAGCGGAGACGCCAGCGGCGGTGACGAGCTTGCCGTCGAAGACGACCCGCTCGTCGACCGGCTCGGCACCCAGCTCGCGTAGCTCGTCCAGCGCCAGCCAGTGGGTGGTCGCGCGCTTGCCGTCCAGCAGGCCGGCCGCGGCGAGGATCAGCGACCCGGTGCATACGGAGGTCGTCCAGGTGCTCGTGCGGTCCACCTCGCGCAGCCACTCGAGCACGGGGCCTCCCGCGCGCGGACGACCTCGCCGGGACCGCCGGGTACGAGCACGATGTCTGGCTGGGGCTCCTGCTCGAGCGAGCGCTCGGCGACGACCGTGAGCATGCCGTTGTCGGTGGTCACGGGCCCTGCTTCGGTGGCCACGAACGTGACGCGCGCACCGGGGAGCCGGCTCAGCACCTCGTAGGGACCGATTGCGTCGAGCGCGGTGAAGCTGTCGTAGAGGACGATCGCGATGTTCATGTGGCTGTCTCCTTTGTTTATGGGGAGTGCGTGATGGCGGAACGGGGCTGGGTGCGCTGCGGCGAGGCCGGCGCATCGCTCGTGCGGGGCGTGCGCGTGGAAGCGACGTCGGTACTCGGCGGGCCCGACCTCGAGTGCGCGCAGGAACGCGCGGCGCATCGTCTCGGCGGTGCCGAAAGCCGCAGCGTGCGGCGATCGCGGCGACGGCTTCGCTCGTATCCTCGAGTCGCGCCGCGTGCGGCCTCCAGGCGCACGCGCTCGACGTGACGGGCGGGCGTCACTCCGGTCTCGGCGCGGAAGGCACGGGCGAAATGGCGCGGGCTCATGTGGGCACGGGCGGCCATCGCCTCGACGGAGTGATCGCCGGCGACGTCCTCGAGCACCAGCCGCTGGATCTCGCGCAGCGGCTCGCGGCCGGCCTGCTGCGCGGCGAGCGTGGCGCTGAACTGGGACTGGTTGCCCGGGCGGCGCAGGAACAGGACGAGGTGCCGGGCGATCGTCAGCGCGGCGTCGCGGTCGAGATCCTCCTCGACGAGCGCCAGCGCGAGGTCCATGCCGGCGGTCACACCGGCGGAGGTCCAGACGGGACCGTCGCGAACGAAGATCGGCTCGGCGTCCACGCGAACCTGCGGGTAGCGCTGTTGCAGCGTCGTGGGCGAATGCCCAGTGCGTGCGTCGCGCGACGGCCGTCGAGCAGACCCGCGCTGGGCGAGCAGGAAGGCACCGGTGCACACGGAGGCGGTGCGCCTGGCGGTGCTGGCAGCGCGGGCGACCCAGTCGATCGAGCGCCTGGTCGGCGCAGGCCTCGTCGTGCCCCAGTCCGCCGGCGACGATCAGCGTGTCGATCTGCCCGGGCGCGGCGCTGAGGCTGAAGTCGGGCGTGATGCGTCAGGCCGCTGGAGGTGCGCAGCGGCTGACCGTCGCGGCTGAGCGTGCACAGCTCGTAGCCGGGGTCTGGACGAGCGGTCGCCTCGATCAGTCTCTGGGCACCGGCGAATACCTCGAGCGGGCCGGTCAGGTCCAGGCTCTGCACGCCGGGATAGATGACGATCGCGATGCGACGCGGCTTGGAGGTGCTCATAGCCCGATCATCCTCCCCGTGCACTTTGTCCGCAAGGACATATTTCCAACGCTTCCTGCCATCGCGCAAAGAAGCCCGCGCAACGACCGAGATAAATCGTGGCCGGCGCACACCATTGGCCGGGCTGCGCGCGGGGACAGCGCTTTAGGATGCCCACACGTGGAGGAACTCGACGATCAGGAGCAGCGCTACGCCGACGACACCGACCCCGATGCGCTGAGCGCGGCGCCGGGTCGAGTCGCGTCGATCGTCGGGGCGGCCGAACGTGCGTCCGCTGAGCTGCGCGAGCAGGCCGAGCTGCGAGCGCGCGAGCGGATCGCGGAGGCAGATCGCGCCGCGGAGAACCGCGTTCAGGCGGCTGAGGAGGAGGCCGAGGAGCTGATCGCCAACGCCCGTGCGCAGGCCGAGGCGACGACGAAGGAGGCAGACTCCGCCGCGGCCGCCGTGCGACGCGAGGCGGAGTCCACGGCTGAGGAGCTGAAAAGCGAGACGGAGTCAGCTGCCGCGGAGCTGCGCGAGGAGGCCGAGCGCCTGCACGCAGATGCTACGAAGGCACTGGATGACGCGCACGAGCAGGCGGAGCGGCTGCTCAGCGAGACACACAAAGAGTCAGAACAGGTGTGGTCCACAGCGCATCAGGAGTCAGAGCGCCTGCGCACGACCGCCAAGGAGGAGTCCGAACAGCTGCGCGCGAGCGCCGAGCAGGTATCGACGCGGTTGCTCGACGACGCACGCGAGGAGGCGGAGCGGATCACCAAAGAGGCGCAGGAGCAAACCGAGCAGATCGTGAACGCCCGGCGCGAGGAGCTGGAGCGGATTCAAAACGAGGCCGAGGAGCAGGCGCGGATGACGAAGGCACAGGCGCGTGAGGAGGCCCGAGAAATCACGCGAGAGGCGCACGTCGTTTCCCACGACATTCTCAGCGACGGGACCGAGGTCTCGCGCAACCTGCGCGAGCTGTCGGTGTCGCTGCGCAACAACGCCGAGCGGCTGCTGGGCGATGTGCGGCTGACCCATGGCGCGATGACGGCGCGGCTCGATCAGGTGACTACGGGAACCGACGACGGTGTTGCCGAGGAGCCGTCCGCGGGGGGTCGCGGGAAACGCGGCAGGCGCCGAGGCGGCGGGTCAGCTCGCCCCGGCAATGACGATCTGGATGTGCCGGAGTTCATTCCTCGGCAGTAGGTGGGGCTGGGCGTCGGCGGCCGGATCGCAGCGGCGTGTTACGAAGTTGGCACACAATCGGCACGAAGCTTTGACGAAGGTCAGCCGGCAGTCGCATATCGCCAGATAGCGTTGAGTCCATGCTCGTCGAGCCCATGTTGAACCTGAGCAGTTCCCGCAAGGGAGCCGTCGCTGAGGCGGAGATTGCGGCGGCTCTCATTCGCCTTGACCTCATCGTGCTTTGGCCAATGTGCGAGGGCAGCAGGTATGACCTTGTCGTGGACACCGGCACGCGCTTGCTTCGGATCCAGTGCAAGTGGGCGTCGCGCCGGGGAAACGTGCTCACTGCTCGCTGCGCCACGAGCCGACACACCCCGGCCGGCTATCTGAGAAGTACCTACTCGGCCGACGAGATCGACGCCATCGCAGCGTACGCCCCGGACACCGACGGCTGCTACTTGATCCCGATCAGCGAGGTGGCAGGCTGCAGAGCCATCAGCTTGCGCGTGGCGCCGACGCGCAACAACCAGGCGCTCGGCGTTCATTGGGCGCGAGATTATGAGCTGCTTACGTCGCTGAGACGGAATTGGGGCATCCATGTGCAGCGCCTGCACGGCGTTGAAGATCCGGCGCCCCGGACGATAGGATGACGTTGCTTGGGGCTATAGCTCAGCTGGGAGAGCGTCGCCATGGCATGGCGAAGGTCGTCGGTTCGATCCCGACTAGCTCCACTGAACTGTTCGGCGCGCAAACCACGGGTGCGCCGACGCGGTAGGTGGGCAGGATCTCGTTGCGGCTGTTGACGCGTAGCTCTGCGATGAGGATGGCGAGTAGCGCCTTGGCTTGCTCGGGCTCGCCGTGTTCGATGACGTGATCGAGATGGTCAGCGACGGCGCGGAGTGCCGCCGCGTCAGGAGCGCTGGGCGCGTCCGTGGCTAGTTCATCGGCGAATGCCTGGTCTTGGTCGTGGAGAGCCTCCAGGCGTGCCTTGAGGGTGGTTAGGCGCTCGTTGAAGTGCGCGGGGTTGAGATCGCCGGCCTCGAAGGCGTCTTGGTAGCGGTCGATTGCACGTTCGGAGCGGGTGATCTCTTTGGCGAGCGACGCGCGTTGTTCGGTGAGGGCGGTGCGGTCGGTGTTATCGCTCGCGGCGGCTTGTTTGATGGCGTCGCGTATGAGTCCGCCGTCGCGGTAGATGCTGGTGAGCTGTGTGAGGATTGCGGTCTCCAGCTTCTCGCGGGGGATGCGCTCGCCGTCGCAGCTTTTTCGTCCGAGCTTTTGTCTGCCGGAGCAGGCGTAGTAGTGGTAGGTGCCGCCGTTGCCTTTCGCGGACATTCCGACGTATGCGCGGCGGCAGCGCCCGCAGCGCACGAGCCCGGTGAGTAGGAACTCAGCGCGGCTTGCGGCGCGCATCGCTAGATTCTCTCCGCGCTGTTTCAGCAGTGCTTGTGCGCGGTCGAATGTGTCTTGGTCGATCAGCGGCTCGTGCAGGCCGGGGAACGTCTGCTCGCGCCAGTGGACACGTCCGACGTATGCCTCGTTGCTGAGCACCCAGAGCACGATGTTGGGCTGCCAGCCACGCGACGGAGCGGGAGCGTGTTCTGCGACGAGGCGCCGGGCGATGGCGGCGGCACCCAGCCGCCCGGCGGCGTAGCGGGTGAAGATGCGCCGGATGACGGGCGCGGTGCGCTCGTCGGGGATGAGTTGCTTCTGCTCGTTGCGTTCGTAGCCGAATGGGATGCGTCCGTTCGGCCAGCGTCCTTCCCTGGCGCGGCGCTCGATGCCACTGGTGACGCGGTCGACGATGGTGGCGTGCTCGAACTCGGCGAACACCCCGAGCATTTGCAGCATCATCCTGCCGGCTGCCGAGCCGGTGTCGAATGGCTCGGTCGCTGAGCGCAGCACGACGTTGAGGGTGTCTAGCTCCTCGGCGATGCCGGCGAGCTGGCGCACCTTCCGCGAGAGGCGGTCGATGCGGTAGACGAGGAGCTGGTCGATGCGGCCTTGGCGGGCGAGGTCGAGCGCGGCTTGGAGTCCTGGCCGGTCGAGCTTGGTGCCGGTCGCGCGGTCTTCATGGTGGGCAATGATTCGCCAGTCCTCCTGCACCTTGCAGAACGCCTCCAGCCGTTCCTGTTGGGAAGCAAGCGAGGTCGGCTGGTTCTCCTCGTCAGTAGAGATGCGGGTGTAGAGACATACGCGTGTCATCGCCAAGGCTCCTCCTGCTCGTGGGCTTGCTGAGGGTCGAGGAGACCAGAACCCGCACCGGATCTCAAGGCCGCATCGCCAGTCGCCCGGCCGATGGTTGGGTGCTCTCTCTCGCGTTCGGCTTCTGTGCGTTCCTGGACGCGGCGCTGCTCCCATTCGCGGGCCAGCTCCTCGTCCTCTGCCGTCACGGCGGCCGCCGTGGCCTGCGTGCGGACACGCGCACCGAGCGGGGAGAGCGCAGCCCAGCGCTCGGGCATCGGCACCTGCCAACGCCGCCCGAGAGCCAGCTCTTGCGGTGTGACTTCGACGCCGGTCATCGTCTCGAAGTCCGCCATACCGAGGGGCGGCGCCCCTTGATCTAGACAGCACCAGATCGTCCCGAGCGGGCTACGCGTTTCGAGCTGGGCTGTGGTCGTGACCCAGAGGCGCGCTGTGAGCAGTTGCCGAGCGTCCGGCGTGCCCTCTTGGTAGAAGCGCTGGGCTCGGCGCTCGTCTGGCACGACAAAGCACACGTTGAGCGGGCGCTCCGAGCGCTCAAGCGTCACCCTGTAGCTACGGATCTTCCTGACGAGCGTCGCCATTGGCTCGGTCGCGCGGTCCCACTCCACCGCAACCCCGACGACCCCGAGCGGTGTGCTCAGGGTGAGGCTGGCATCCGGTCGCGCGCTTTCATAGGGCGGCAGCGACCAGTACGGCTTGATTGCGCCCCAGCCCGGCTCCCATGCGGCGACCCACACGTCGGGGGTGTCGAGGGTCGCGGCGATGATGCTGCAGACGAACCTGTTGCACTCCAGGCGGTGAGCGAGCTGCGCGTGCTCGTGGAAGTCCTGCTGGCGATCCCAGCCAAGACCCTTGCGGTCACGTCCGAGGCGGGCTGCGACGAGGTGTGCGCCGACCTCATCGAGTAGCCAGTGCGCTTGTGGCTTACCAAGCGAGAACGGGCCTGCCGGGTAGAACCGGTCGATTACGCGATGGCGATACAGCCACAGCAGGCGATCCTGGCAGCGACGCAACGAGCCGAAGAACAACAGCCGTAGCTGATCGGTCGTCAAGATCTTCTGGCGATACAGCAGCCAGGCGATCTCCCGGTCACGCTCTGTCGTGTGCTTCGCCACCTCCCAGGCGAACGCGCTCCCTACACGCGCCGGTCGCGTAGACATAGCATTGGGCATCTACTTACCTCCCTTTGTCGCGTGCTGGGAGCCCTGGCGTTTTGCGGTCCCAAGCAGCGAATCCGGCGTGTCGGTGATGCGTTTGGCGCGGGGCATAGGCGCGCGCTTTTCGCGCTTGAATCCGCCGGGCAAAACGCCACGGCGCTCTTTCGCAGCATCAGCAAGCAATTCGGCAAGTAGCCGGATCGCTTCGAGTTCCAGCTCACGTGAAAGCCGCTGCACGCGAGGGCGCGCGGCACGAATGTAATCGTCCATATTTTCTGGTGTCGGTGAGTGACCCTTACGACGGCAACACGCCGCCAAGCCAGAACCCACGGACACCAGACCACCGGCCCGCGCCCGATCAAAGGGCTCTAATGGACAAAGGCCGATTTCGGGGTGTTTTGGTTACAGCCCGACACCAATTTTTATGTTGTGTTAGCCCCGTGTCAGCAGACACCACAGCAACCACAGGGCGCTACATCTACACCGAGCGCCCTTATGGGGTCAGGCGTCAGCCCACTTCCAAACGTTGCGACGCCCACCACGTCGATAACGCACCCCACCCAACTCCTCCGGGTTGACCTCCTCGTCATCCGGCTCCGTGCGATCGTCAACGTCCGCCCTGTCGTCGTCGGGCTCCGGCCACTCCGACAGGCAGTACATCACCGACCCAAGCTGCCAGCACGCCGACTGCAAACGCTCAGCCAGCGCGAACCACGCATCCGAACGGACCCCCTCAGAGTCGAGCGCGTCCATCGCCTCCCCCAGCACACCGGACGCCCGCTCGCAGACTCCGTCGATCCGCTCGGCAGCCAACGCCCGTGCATGCCGCCACACACGATGCTGCGGAGACTCCGGCAACACCACCGACTCGCCTTCACGCGCGACGTGCCTACGCCCGCTGCTCGTCAATCCCCACACCACGACCCCGTGTCGGCGCGAGCGTACGAGCAGGCCAGCGGCGATAAACGCCTCGATCTGCGGGCGCAGACGCCGCGTCGTCCACGAGCCGTGAACGAACCCCAAATGCTCCGCGATATCGCTCATCATCACACCGTCGCCCTCCCGCTCACGATGGCGTTCCGCGCGCTCCACGGCCGCGAGCACCAGCTCATCGGACACCGGCTCGAACCGGCGCAACTCGCCGTCACGATCACGCCGGACTTGTGAGGACCGCACGCCGGCCCCCCGCTTACCTCCGTCTTTGCTGCTGGACATCTCCCTGGCTCCTTTCGGGTATCCCGAGGAGCGCGCACGCGAGCACGACCCGCCAGCCGCGGACAGCTACGGTTTCCGTGGCATCGAAGGCACGCCCTTCGGTGCTAAAGGCCGGGCGAGCGCCGTCAACGCTCGCTCGGCCGCTTCAGTTGTCGATCAGCGCGCAGAGCAGAGCAGAACCCGCGCCCGATCTCAAGAGGCAAATCCCGTGCGCACAGAAAGCACGCCAACTGCCTCCTCCGCTGCGGCCGAATTTTGCTTCGATCAGCCGGCTATCTCTACGAGGAACCCTGCTCCGTGCCAAATCGCCGTTCGGCTATGACAATGATGCGCTCGTAGAGCGCGTGAAAGGCGTCGAGATTGCGTTGCGCAGGCGCCACCGCTTCCGGTCCTTCTTCATGATTGATAATCACCGGACCAACGGCGAGATAGATAGCCACAAAGGCGTCGCGTGCTTCGCCCAGCGCAACGATCATCTCGTCGTCGGGGCCTAGTCGAAAGCTCAGAGATGCCATGGCGGCTCGCATATCCACCTCACACGCCGATACCTTGTCGGCCGCAGCCTGGACGATTTGCTGGGGTTGGCCAGTACCGACACGGGCCACGAACTGCTGCACGGCATGATCCCCAGCAACCAAGCTGGCTATAGCGTGATCCACCGCAGCTCTCACGTCGTTGCGTCGTTCCCGCTTGTTGATCTGCCGATCCTGCTGGCGTGATTGCCAAAGTGCCACCGCCACGGCGATGACGGTGCCGAGCGCAGCTGCAGCTGCACCAATAGCCTCAATCCAGCCAGCTGTGTCTGTCGCCAGCACGACGGGGAAGGCTATCGGGCACGAACGTGTTGATTTGACGTTCGGGAGCCCGAAAGGTCGTGGTGCTTGGCACAAGCCACGAGTGATCGTCTACGAGCGCCGTTCGGATCTGTACATATCGAGATCCCGCAGGAAACCTAGAACGGCGTGCCCGAACCGAGGCGCGCCGAAGACGGTCATGACAGCCAGTACGGCCGGCCAAGGAAGACCTGAGAGATGCGCAAGCACAATTGCGCTCTTAGGGTGTCCAACCTGGAGGCATGTGTCGTTTCACCATTGCCAGGGCTTTTTCGTTTCTGCGTTGGGCCAGCACTTCGGCGTGCTCGGCAATGAGCCTGTTGACATCCTCAACGCTGCGGCCCGTCGCTTCTGCCATTTCCTCCCGGCTCAAGCTGTTGCTGTAGACAAGCGCCAAGAGGCGGTCGGCCAGCGCTTCGCCCTCCAGACCTTCCAGTTCGGCCGTCGTCTCTGCTCGCCGCGACTGCCCTTGGAGAATCTGATTCACGCGTGTGTGGCTCATGCCGGTCATATCCCCGATGGTGCGCCGCGACAGACCGAGCGCGGCGACGTTGCGAATCGCCGCTTCGCGTCGGCGTCCAGACTCCCTTACAACGGCCGGCTCCGAGGCTGCGCGTCCAATCGCGTACTCGTGGAGCGCCGCAAGGAGCCTCTCGCACTGCGTCGTCAAGGGTTTCGGCGTGCTGCATGGTGGTGGAAAGATAGCTCTTTCCAGCGGCGGTGTCAAGGGGCACTTTCCATCCTCATGCTCGACCGTCAAGCGCCACCGGCCCTATACCGTTCTCATGGCAAGATGCAGGTTCCAGATCGGTGCGGTGTTCCCGGCTGACGATCCGGTCGCTCGCTTCGTGACCGTCCTCGCGATGATGAGCAACTACTGGCACCGCTCCATGCGTGCCATCGATGCCGCCATGGAAGACGAGGACGGACCTGGAATCCGTCTGATGTTGGCTCGCCAGCAGGCCGCTTTCTACTACGAGGCGACGAAGTTCATTGCGGACTCCGGCAGAAGTTTCCCCCGTGAGGTCGAGCGCTTTATCGCGAGCCTGGACGAGCCCACCAAAGGCCACTACGACCGGACTATGGCCGGGCTCGATACGAAGTCGCCGCATTACCAAGGGTGGCTAAAGGATCACCGCAACGTGACCTTCCACTTCCCGCTACTGCATCCAGAGCGGGATGCCCATGGAGATGAGGAGATCGCCAACGCGCTCAGATATGTAGCGAGTTTGGAGGGCACGATCACCGCAGAGGACACGATCGGCAGCGTCCGCTTCGAGTTCGCCGATGAGGTCGGGGTCCAAATGCTGCCAGACATCGTCGACGACCCAGACGTGATGAACGAGCTGGGCGACGCCACCGTTGCGCTCGGTCTGTTCATGCACGGCGCCCTCTTGCAATACGTCAAGTCACGGCCGCCGGGCGCCATCGTTGCTGAGCCGTGAGTCGGGGGTCCTACGGTCGTGCTGGCCCGTCCGACTCAGCGATGCCAAGGGCTCAGTCAGGATCAGATCCGACGAAGGATTGCGTTGCTCGCTCCTCTCGCTCCTCGCCAAGTCTGCGGAACCGTTCAAGGAACGCCTCACGCTTCAACGATTTACGGCGGCGGATGGTGCGACGGCGATGGGGAATCAAGTGCTCGGCCGCGTCGATTGTCGTGGCTGAGGCCCTATACAGGTTGCGGGCTCGCCGAAGTGCTTTCGTCATCGCCTCGCGATCAGGGACTTCGGATTCAAGCCCCGATTCTGCCGTCATGATGCTGTACCGGGCCTGGGAGAGGAGGTGGCGGGCCACGTAAAGCTCGCTCGTAAACTCGAGGCCCTCGCTCGGAGCGAGGTCGATGAGCGGTTCGAGGAGTTCGAGGTCGCCGTTGTTGGAGGCGAGCATGTCGTCGAACCAAGGCGCGTCAGGGTCGCCAGCCTCGTCTAGTTCTCTGACCGTGCCGCCGAAGCGACTGCGCAGCATGTGCAGGTCTGGGATCAGGTGTGCTGCACGCGAGTGCGCTTTCGTCCAGCGCTCATGGATTGCAGAGATGGCGGGAAAGGCCGCTGCAATGACCAAGAGTCCCGTGGCCGCGACAAGGCCCCAGGTTGCATGAACAAGGCTGCTGGTGTCTGAGGCGAGGATCACGGCCGTTGAAACTAGCTCAACCTCCGGTCACTCCAGGCGGTTGCCGAACGATTGGTGGTCCCAGGTTGCACGACGCGAATGGCGGGCGAAGTTAGGTGGCCGCTGGTGCTTGGGGTGGTGCGATCCAGAGCTCGTAGTCGAGATCGCGAACCTGCGAGTCCGCATGAAGACGGTCGAAGAAGACGGCCAGCACGGTGCCGTCTCCAGCGGCGGACGGTGCGAGGATGCCCTCTAGGCCGAGGTAGTGAGCTGATTCACCGATCTGCTGGCACTTGGCGGCATCGCTAGACCGTAGATCTAGGTCGCCGAGACGGAGAGCGGAAAGGGTGGCCGTATCGCGAAGATCAAGGACAGCGCCGAGTGCGATGTCGTAGCTGTACATACGCCTGGGAAGGAAGTCCTCTGGGGCCCGGCCCTGCCGTTTGGCGAGCCGATAGAACTCAAGGACTGTTGTCTCGGGCTCTAGCGCAAGGTAGAGCGTCGAGAAGCTGTCAGGCGGATTCCAGCGCCCTCCGTGGGTGCGGGCACCTACGCCTGAGAGGGGATGATGGTCTGGGGCGAGGTGACGGAACGCCCTACCAGCAAACGCCGTAGGCTCGATAGCGTCGATCCGAGCGAGGATCTGCGGGTCTATCACGGTGCGGCTAGACGAAGACGCCCTCGGACATCGCGTCGATAGCGCCTAGAACCCGTCGAAACTCGCCTGTGCGCAGGAGATCAACCGGCTTGTGGTGGTCGAGCGAATCGTTGGGCGTAAACAGCCAATCGTGGGCCGGTTCAGGGCGCAATACACCAGAGAGCTTCTCAAGGACCGCGATGAGCTCCAAGAGGCGCTCACGGGCATCGGGACGTGGAGCGGTTTGCCGCGACAGCCAACGCGAGACGGTACGCGGATTTGTTTCCAGCATGCGAGCTAGGTCCGCCTGATCAAGCTCAATCTGCCCGGTGGCTCTACCAAGTCGCTCTGCTAGGTCCGCCAAAATATGCCCTTTCTCTGTCGTCGTGTCTGTCGTCTATTATGACAGGCCAATGGCAGAGACGCTATCTCGGGCTTCGGACCTCTTCTCTCGGCCGACCTTCATGCCGAGGGTCACGCGCCGTGATGGCCGGGCGATCGAGGAGGCCCTAGCTGGCCCCACGCTCTTTGATCCCGGGGTCAAGCTCGATGCTGCCGTGGTCGAGGCGACCTATGCCGTAGAGGACTCCCCGCTGCTCAAACGGCTCCGGGAGAGCGGCGTGCCGCAGATCGTCGATCCCCAGACGTTGCGGTTCACGGGTGAGCGCTTTCTCACGGTCGCCCAGTTCGAGCGTGTTCCCTATCGACCTGCGACACGTATTACCGCTGACTCGTTTGCGCCGTCAGACGCCGATGCGCTGGCGCGCGACGTGATGCTTTTCGAGCAGGAGGTCGGAGCAAGCTGCTATCTCGCGGCGGCGCTGCCTTACTACGACCAGGATCTACAGAGCTGGTTGCGGCACAACGATCGCCTGTTGGCTGCCTCCTGCGCAGCCAACGGGGCAACGGATCTCGATCGCAGGCCGCTGATTGCGCAGGTCGCACCCGGCCGTCGGCTACTCGCGCAGCCGGAGCTTGTTGTCAATCGACTGCTCGACTACCCAATTAGTGCTGTGTACGTGCAGCCACTCACGCTGAACCCCGTCAAAGACAGCGTGGAGAAGCTGGTCCAGTATGTGCATTTTCTCCGCGCGATAGGCGAACAAGGACTGCCTGTAGTAGCCAGTCGGGTAGGCGCCTTCGGGCTAATTCTCAACGCGCTTGGCGTCCCCGCGTTCGACTCGGGCTTGGCCCAAGCCGAGACGTGCAATCTCGCTTCGCTCAATCGGGCCCCTAGCGTGCGGGAGTCGGAGGGAACCGGCAAGCGCGGTGGATCGGGCCGCCGCGTCTACCTCCAGCAATTGAAGACCACTCTCTCTGGAGCCCATGCCGAAGCAATCCTGGCTGACCGCACGCTCCGCTCGCACGTCGCCTGCACGCTCGGATGCTGCAAGCATCGAGGTTTCGAGAACCTCTCCGGGCGCAGCCGCCAGCACTACCTTTGGGTGCGAGATCACGAGGTCGACCTCCTACGCAAACGCCCTACGGACAGCATGCGCATCGACCTCGTCTACGAGCAGCTACGGAGCGCGCGTGAGATCGGGACGGTTGTACGTCGTGCGCTCACGGCCCACGCCGTGGAGACTCCGTCGTTCGAGCACATCGATCGATGGATCGCCGTCCTCGCCCGGGAGACGAGCCTGTCTGCCGCGGCGTGATTTCTACCAGCCAAGATCTGCCACGTGGCTAGACTCGGCGGACCAAATCTTGAATGAACGGAGGATTCTGCATGGCAGACAGAGAGACCGGCAACGACACGGATCGATACGTCGTCCCGAACAAGGATCGCGGCGGCTGGGATGTCGTGAAGGAGGATCACAAGCGAGCAAGTGCCCACACTGACACCAAGCCAGAGGCGGTGCAACGTGCTCGTGAGATCGTGACCAACGAGGGGGGCGGCGAGGTGCGGATAGCCGATAAACACGGCAAGTTCCAAGAAGGCCAGCAGATCAACGGTCCCAAGCAACCATAGGAGGCGGAGAATGCCGTGGAAGCTAGAAAAAATCTCCAGCGGGCCCAAGCCGGCGAAACCAGCCAAAGCTGCGAAACCAGCCAAACCCGCTAAACCTGCAAAACCGGCTCGTCCGGCCAAGCCTGCGGCTCCGGCCGGTTACCGATACCGCTGGCGCTAGGCGCGCCGACAACCATCACCGTTCAGCGCATGCCCACAGCGGGAGATGCCATCAGCGCCTGGTTTGCGCACAGCCAAGTTTCGCCCACTCAGACAACTGCTGTGGTGGGTCCCGCGCGTTGCCGCCGACCTCTGCCAAGATCAGCACCACCATGGATGAGACGGACGCGATCCGGCAGAGCTGGCAGCAGGCAGCGTCGGATCTAGGCATAGAGGTTGAAACGCTCGGCGACGCCGTCTTGGTTGCCAACTTCGGAAGCCCCTCCGGGATGATCTGCGCCCTACGCCGTACCAGGGACGGTTGGGAAGAACTTCGGCGCACGGCAGAGAGCCGCGAGGCAGGCTGGTCTGCACTGGGACACTCCTTCCTGCAATACGACCGCGAGGTGTTTATTGAGGCACTATGCGATTGGGGCTGGTGTGGCGACGGAGCACCGCCAGCGTGGTATCGGGACGCAAACCCCTAGGAAATGTCCGGAGAATGTCCCTGGGCTCCTCGGCGGTTGCCGCGCGCAGTTCAACGGCTGCGAATGCAAGACTCCTCTACGTGAACGACGATGATGCAACTAAGCAACGGACGGTCGTCCTCGATGGGCTGCGGGCGGTGGAGCGACGCTTCCGCGAGGAGAGGGCCCGTCACAGCGCGGCGATTGCGCCGATTCGTGAGGAATTGTGGCGATTGGTCGAGCAGGGCGACGCTCTTGGCCTAAGCATCACCTCAATGGCGAAGGAGATCAAAGTGAGCCGTGGTCGTCTCAAGCGGATGATCCAGAGGCTTGGCTCTCCCTCGAACGGGGGGTGAGGAGCGCGCCTTACGGGCCTTGGCTACGCGAGATCCAGCGGCGCCGCAGTCATCAGCGCCCGGTTTGCGCGCCGCCCAGTTTCGCCCACCATAGATGCAGTAATGGAACCAAGGGCCAATGCTCCCGATTCCTCCTCGTTGGGGTCGGGAGCTTGGCTTTTCCGGGCCTTGGGGAGTCCTTGCATGGCTTGATTGACGATGCGGGTGGCCTCGCTGACGACGCGTATCTGATCGAATGGCGTGTTTAGCTGGCAGTCCTCGTTGGGATAGCCATATCGCCTTGAAGATGGCTTGGTTGATGAAGCGCCGCTGGGTTGGCGTAGCACGGAGGTAGAGGTCGTGGATGTCGTGGCGGAAGATGGACAGGACGAGCGCGAGCGCGTCTTGGATCTCGCCGTGATGGACGTTCAGGCGATCAACGACCGCTGTGGCGTCGAGGCGTTCGCGCCTGATCCGTACCGACTCCTCGCTAAACGGCTCGGCAGAAATCTCGTCGCGGTAGTCCTTTTCCATGAGCTTGCGCTCTTGGATTTTGAGGTCGGCGAGTAGCGCTTTGCAGCGCTCTGTCTCTTGAGTGCTGGTCTCGGTCATCTCAGAGAGCTTCTGCTCTACGGCTGTCCGGACGCGCTCGCGGTCATCATCGGTGGCGGCGATAGTGCGGTAGTGGTTCTCGATGGCTGCCTCAACGGCATCGAGGCGCTCGGCGCACTTGTGGCGCTGGTTGCCCAAGCAGACGAAGTACTCGAAGGTGCCGCCGTTGCCGGTGTTTCGGGAGTAGGTCAGTCGTCCTCCGCAGGCTCCGCAGAAGATGCTGCCCTTGAGGTAGTGGGAGTGCTTACGGTCGCGCTCCCCGGCGAGCTTATGGGCGGCGAGAATCGCCTCTACGCGGTCGCATAGATCCTCACTGATGATCGGCTCGTGGCGGCCGGGGTAGTACTTTCCATGGTACTTCACCTTGCCGATGTAGTACTGGTTCGAGAGCAGCGCGTGGACCTGGGACTGGCTGAGTGGTTGGCGGCGTAATGCGCGGTTTGGCGGCTACGTAGTCCCTGGGCTTCCAGCAGCGTCGTGATGTCGGCTATCGAGTACAGGCCGGTCGCGTAGGTACGGTAGGCCCAACGGATTAGCTTGGCGCGCTTTTTGTCGACGGGCGATGATGTCTTGGATGCCGCCGCCAGCCCAGTCACGTTTTACCCACATTATTGGCATCAAGACGCAGGCGGCGAAGTAGCCACAGATGCGTTCGGCGCGGTCCTCGGGGCTGTGACCGTGCTTGGTCGGGTACATCCAGTCGATGAAGGGGTCATCGAGGACGTGCTTGAATTCGTGGATCATCGAGAAGCGCTGGCGCACTTTGGCTTCCTCGGCGCGCAGCACGATCACCCAGCCGCTATCGGTTTGGGTAGCCATGCCGGACGTCGGGAATCCCGGCCGGTGCGTCACTGTGACGAATGGCAGGTCGGTAATGATCTCGTTCGGCACGCCTGGAGTCTCGATGCCTCCGCCTTCCAACTGGCCTTCCCCCACGCAGGCCAAAGACCGATATGCTCCAGCCTGTTCGATTTCGTAAAAGGGGGCCTGCTGTGCGGCGCATGCCAGTCGCGATACTCATTCTGCTCATTCTTGCTGTTGCTCCATCGGCGCGGGCCGAAGGCGGCCCTGCGATAGCCGGTGCGCCGGTAGTCTCCTATGGCCCGCAGGAGTTTGGCTTCGTCCATTTCGTCAAATACGAGGACTGCCGTCAATGGTGGCTTTTGCCCACGGTCGCTGGTGATCACCTACAGATCGACTGGGAAGTACAGGACCCGTACATCGAATTGCGGCTTTATAGTGTCGGGACGACCGATTTCAACTTTCTCCAGAAGAGCGCTCTAACCAGCGGCGGCGTCAACGCCAACATGAAGGCCGAATTCACCTACGTGCCAGAGGAAACGGGCGACCTCCCAATGCTCTTTACCGATCCCGGGTGCTACGGCAATGCCGAACCAGGGCCCTACAACTTTACTGCACAGGTGACGCACTCAGTCGTCGTCGGGTCGCCAACACTAACTGTTCTGCATGCTCATGGCGTCGTCGCAGTACCGGTTCACGACCCGACGGGAGGCGAAGTCAACAATCCAGCCCTCAGCTGCGACCTAGAGATCAAAGGCCGCGGCCAATGGATCACGATCGGAAGGGCACCAGTTGTAAGCTCGCTGGCGACCATCCACTTCACGGTTCCCGCACGGCTGCGTCATCAGTCCGTCACTCTGCGCGCAGTCGCAGCAGGTGCAGGCTACTTCACGGCGTCTAGCAACAACCGCAGAGCGCGAACCCTGTAGAAGTGGCAGGCGTGAGGGGTAAGGTCCCTTCCGCTCTGCCCGCTAGGGTGTGCACAATGCCGATTGCGCAACCTGCATAGGGAAGCTAGGAACGGGGCGGCCTGGCCCGACTGCGTCTCTTGTTCCAGCCGTCTGACCGTCTAGCTAGGTTGCGCGAAATGACCGATGAGGCTGACCCGCGCCTAGTTCTCGCGTATGACGAGTCGGTCAGAGCGTGGGCGCTTCAGAGCGCGGTGCTCGACGAGCTACGTAGCCGTGCGGGCGTCCTCATAGCGGCTACGTCAGTATCGTGCGCATTTCTTGGTGCTCATGTGGTCCCAGGTAAGCATGCTTGGTCCGTGGTCGACATCATCGCGATTGCCCTCTTTGGCGTTGTCGTTGCCTTGTGTATCTACGTCTTGTGGCCTGCGCGGAACTGGATTTTTGCGCACAACGGCGAGCGCCTGATCGGGAAATACTTCAGAGATCATGTGACGCTCGAAGAAATGTACAAGCGAATGGCCATCGATAACGCGCAGTATCGGCAGGAAAACAGGAAACGAATCGACTACAGATTCATGGCGTTCCGCATCGCCTGCCTCGGTTTGGCGGCTGATGTTGTCCTGTGGTTGCTTGCACTACATGAAGGGGGGTGACGCATGCGCGGCGACGACGAAGACGACGGGCCAAAGGAAGAAGAAGCACCGGAACCGATCGAAGAGGGTGGTGGCGATGAAGAAGGCGCTGGCGAAGGGGAAACGAGAGGCTGGGCGTAGACAGAGCACTGTGCTGCTTCGTCGCGGACTACCGGTTGTGCGACGGTATTATGGCGACCGGAATCAGCTGACGGCGCGTCTGCCCGCAAAGAGTTCTGGCAGTGCCTGTGCCGCTCTCTTGCGAATCACTCTTATTTTTGTCTCTGGCCCTTCTGACGTACCACTTGGCTTGAGGTGAGCCAGGAGGGAGTTGCGAAACGTTGCTGTTGGGGTCACTGCGGGACGGCGCCTTGGAAGGCTCGGGTCGACCAGAGTGATTTCGCGGGCACGGTGGTCGTATGTCCACCGTCTGATGATCTGATTGACATGATCATCTCGGAACGAGTATCCAACGACGGTGAGACGCTCTGCGGAGCCTAGCCACGACTCGAACTCGGCGAACGCAGATAGGAAAGGCCCCTCTGCACGCAGCTTGCCTCGCAGGCCAAACACGAGTACTGGCTCGCCGTCGTCGGAGGCCGACGTAGGGATCTCTCGAACAAAGCGACTCGGCATCCGCCCGTCGTAGGGCGGATCGTCGTGCCAAGTCCAATCGATCGAGCCGTGTAGCTTGAGTAGGCACGTGCCTGTTGTTGGCCAAGTCCACCGACCGGTACGAACCCACTCCCAAATGCCGGTATGTACTCCAACGTTACAATCCTTTCCGGCAAGCTCAATTGAGCGATCATAGTTAAGAGTCGCGATACGGATCTCTCCCGGATCTGACGCTGCCGTCACGAGCGGCACCAGATATCCAACCTTCTTGCGGGTAACTGATATCTCATGACGCAACTCACTGAGCATGCGTTTTGCTAGAGGAGCAAACACGTCATCCGATCTCGACCGGGGTCGTCGCCAGTGATCGACATCGTTCTGCCATGCCTCCACGAACGGAGCTACCTCAAGGCTATCTCTTTCGGCGAGAAGCTCCACCGCGGAGAACACGAGCTCAACATCAACGTCATACAGGCTGGCTCCGCCGGCACCGGCCGATTCATGAAGTCTTTCGCATACGTAGTCGAATGCTCCCGCCAGGTCGTCGGTGCTTGAGTAGCTCGTGCGGCGGGGCGCGCGCCGAATACCTCGTGCAATCGCGTCAGTCATCTGAAACGATGTCGCGACACCTGCGTCGGCCGAAGCACCCGCCCCCAGTAGCACCACATCGGTCATGACAGCGGCAAGCATAGCCAACCGTTGAGGATGGCGCCAAGGGGATTCCGCCATCGCCGATTGTGCGACGGGCAAGATGGATACCGTACGTCGTATAGCGTTGCTGTGAACACCTTCTATTCCGAATAGGCGGAGTGTTCGGTCTTTATGGTAGCCTCCGCGCGGCGAGCTGGGGTAGCTGAGGCAAGAACGGGGGCAAGATGGCTGACCTGGAACCGGATGCAAAGGCCGATGGAGCCCCGACAGCACCGGATTCGGGTGGGGCCGACCAGCTGAGTGCTGCGAAGGTCGAGCAGGAGCATGATTCTGCGGTTCCGAACGCTGACGGCGACTCCCATCAGGAGCACGACGTGGCGCAGGTCGAGCAGTCTGCTGGGCCGTCCGAACCGTTGGCGGTAGGCGAGGAGGAGATGGACGACGCCGCCACCCAAGACAGCCAAGAGGACGATCACCCTGGAGGAAATGAGGAAGTCCTCCGCAAGCTGGTCGAGGGCGTTGTACAGAGCTTTCAGGTTCAAAGGGAGAAGGCGGAGACGTCGCAACAGCTTAAGGAGGCGCTGGCCAATCAAGAACAGGTCAGGCGCCAAGTCAGCGAACTGGAAAGCCAGCAGCAAAAGCTCAACGAAGGCAAGGACCGCAGCTTCTTTGTTCGCTTGCAGCAACGTCAGGCCTCGGCCGGTGGCCTGCTGGCCGGCGCTGCGGGCTTCGTTGCCCTGACGGCGGTTGTCCTCTTGTTCGGCAGGCAACTCGAGATCGCTAGTCACACCCGTTGGATCGTTGCGCTCGGGTCGGGCATCGTCGCTTGGCTTCTCGGTGTGGCCGCCATGTCCCTGCCGCTCTTTGTCGATGCCCGCAAAGAACAGAGGCAGATCGAGGAAGATGCTCGCAACGACGTGGCCGCTTCTACGAACGCACTCCAAAATGCCAAAGACCTAGTCGTCCTGATCAAGGCTAACAGGCGCCAGATGGCTGCCTACGACGTCCTCGCACAGGCGCAGGCGAAAACGGCCTTTCGCAACTCGCAGATGGCGATGGCGGCGGGCCTGGCCGTACTAATCGGCGGTGCTGTGATAGCGATCAGTGTGAACGACGTGGCCACCAAGGTGGCGACCGCGTCATTGACAGCGATCGGAGGTGCCCTCTCTGGCTACATCGCTAAGACCTTCCTCGACAGCTACAAAGGCGCCATGAGACAGCTCAATTTCTACTTCCAGCAGCCGCTGATAACAAGCTATCTGCTCGCCGTGCAACGCCTGGTCAACGAGCTCACCGAAGACAAACGCGACGCGGCGCTGGCGGAAACCATCGCGCGCATTAACGAAATGCTCGTACGACCGTGGGACAATGCGAGCGGTGAAGAACTGTCCATCAATAACGAACCCGAAGTGAATAGTGCCAAGGTCACATCATCTGGCCTCAGCTCAACTGCGGCCAGCTCTCACGGTGACAAGGATTCCGGGGCAAAACCCGCTGACGGTGGCGGAGCTGCCAGGAAGTCCAAGGGGACGAAGGCCGCCAAATAGCCACGGGGTAACTAGATGAGTAGTGCCACGGTTTTAGGCGGTGTAGTTGGCGAGGGATCGGCTGGGGCGGCCGAGGCGGTGGTTGAGTGCGATGGCGGCAGTGAGCGCGGCGAAGCGGGTGAGCAGGCGCACGCGGAGGTTCTCCAGGGTGCGGGCGCCGTGACGCTCGAGGGTGAGGATGTCCTTGCAGGTCCAGAAGATCGACTCGATCCGTTGACGGATCTGCGCGAGGTGCGGGCCGCGGCCGCGCTCGTCTTTGCGCCGAGGACGCATGATGCGCGCGTCGAGCCTCGCGAGTTCGGCCTCGAAGTCCTTGCCACGAAAGTTCTTATCCCCGATCAGGATGAGGATTTGCCCGGGCTGGCGCTCACAGCGCTCGACGAGATGCAGACAAACGAGCTTCTCGTCGATCTTTGGGGAGGTCAAGGCCAGCGCCCTCGGAGTGCCGTCGCACGCGAAGATCGCGTGCAGCCTGAAACCCCAGAAGAACCGGCTGTGGCTGGCGCAATACCCGTAGTCAGCGGCGTTAGCGAGCGCATCGGAAAGGCGCGAGGCGCCGCCGCGCTTGACGGTCTCGCGGCTGCGAGCACACTCCACCGGCGTGGAGTCAACCAACAGCAGATCGTCATAGAACCCGGGGCTGTGACGCGCAAACTCCCGGATCAGCGCTTCGATCGCCCCGGACAGGCGCAGCCTGCGCTTATGAAACGCGGTCCGCTCAGGCAGGTGCGGGAACAGGTGCCCAAGCTGGCGGCGAGCAGCCCGCAAAAACCGTTCATCGCAAGGCACACCCATCATCGCCTGGGCTACACACAGCGTGACGACCTCCGCGTCAGAGATCCTTCGCCGTGCGTTTCCTGGCCTGACAGGCAGGAAATCATCAGCCGTGCAGTAAACAGCGATCAGCAGCAGATCGAGGTCGGCGTCCATCGAGGCCCCCTTGGGTCGGCGGTGACAGTGAGCACCGCCGACTTCGATCTGACTGCTCATGTTCCCTGCCCGCGACCCACAGCCACCCCACCAGCCGTGGCACTACTCATCTAGTCGCCCGCTGCCGGGTTGTACGGCGTACCTACCGCGTCTAAGCCACGATGGCGTGCGCCTCAGAGAGCGACGGCGTTTGTCTAGGTTGCGCGATGAGTCAGGAAGCAACGGACGCCACTTGCCTAGAGGCCATTTCCGACAGTTCTACTGAAAACGGGTGGCTATGCGGCCATTGCCGTCCCGGTCGAGCATTTGCTACAGCGTTACTCCAACGAGGTGCCCCCAATGCCGCTTGTGCGACGCGCTACTTGTTAGCTATCAGCCGATCTACCTCGAACATCACCAGCATTGTGTGAAATATCAGCCGGCGGGCGTCTTCCGCATGGAGTGTCTCTTTCTCGCGGGCTGCACCGTGGGCCTGACGATTGGCAAGGTCGCTGACTGTTCCCCAGTATGTGACTAGGGCTTCGCCGTGCGCAGATACTCGGGAGCTTGTGGTCTTCTGCTTGATCAGGATGCGCAGCTTGTCCACAGTGCCTGACTTGGCTGGCGTCTGAATCCGGCACTTCGTCAGCGATTCGTCGGCAAACGCGAGCATCGCGTCTCGGCAAGCGTTTCCAACGGCGTTCGCGTGCTGTGCAGGATCGACTGCGAAAAGATCAAGTGCGAGTCGCCATTTGCCGTAAGCCTCCAAATAGTTCTCACGGAACGACTCCTCATCGAGATAGCGCCCGATTTGCGACTCCATTCGCCAACCGGAGCCCTGGCGATGCTGTTTTCCCGAGTGTCTTAGACCTTCCATTGTCACGCGCCGATCGATGCCAAGCGCCGCAGCCTTGTTGCTCAGCATCTCTCGTACATAGGAACCCAGTACTCGTTTGCCTGCGGCATTTGCGGTGATGGTGCACAGCAACGGCGCGGTTGCGCGGACGCCGAGCTGTTTTCTTACGGTCATCCATCGCTCCAACGCCCCGCGTGTGGGGGCATCCAGAATGATCTCGCGCTCGGAGGCTCGCTTCCGAGCGGGCACCAAAAGGCGATCGGCACCTGGCTGGTAGTGACGGCGCTCCAGCGCAAGTATGT
The DNA here is from genome assembly GCA_963752865.1 of uncultured Solirubrobacteraceae bacterium. Classification (GTDB taxonomy): domain Bacteria; phylum Actinomycetota; class Thermoleophilia; order Solirubrobacterales; family Solirubrobacteraceae; genus Palsa-744. The sequence continues at coordinate 1,785,424 of CAVVZU010000002.1, read as the reverse complement.
CGATGACCTTGAGGCCGGCCCTGTAGGCGAGGGTGACGATCGCGTAGTTCCGAACATCAGATGGTGCAGGGCCAAACGAGTCGAATAGCGTCTCGACCTCATTCACCGGCACAATCTCGGGCGGTAGCGTTAGGCCCTTGTTCCTGGGCGCGATGCCCCGTTTATAGCCGGGGCGCGTGACCGGCGAGCGCCCAAGGCTTCGCTCAGCCATTCTGCCCCCCTGAAAAATCGTGCCGCTGCTGCCCATGTCTGAGCTGCGGGACGACATGGGCAATCCCAAGGGGCGTTCCTACGTCTTCTACGCCGCGGTCATTGGCGATGATGCCGACAACCGCGTCGCGTTTGTTGACCGGTGGAACCCGTACAAGGCTGCTTTGTCAGGTCACATCGTCACGTGGTTCGGCGACGATCTGCGCAGGATCACAGGACCGCTGCTCGTTTTCGAGCGATCGTTCGACATGGTCGTGACCGATACCGACATTGCGATTCTTGATCCCCAGGCGTTCGAGGCCGTCTTCCGTGACATCGACCTAATGGTCGATCGTGTGCCAGGGTGGACGGAAGCTGCTATTTCGGCGTTGCCCTTCGACAAGGACACAGCAGATCGCGTCGAGGCGCTTGCTGAACACGACAAGCGCCTCGTGAAAAAAATCCGCGCGCTGTACGAGCGTGGGGCCTTCTCGAAACGCATCACGATCAGCGAACTGAGAAAGGAGATGGAACAGCAGAAACTTGACGTCAAGCGTCTTATCAAGAACGGCAAGCTCACCCTCGATGAAGACGATATCCCCACGCTGCTTGAGCTAGTGGACGAGAAGCTGTCCATAGGGTGGCGCACCGAAACGCCGTGGGTGACGGGCACCCGCGCGAGGCGCGCATAGCGTTACCGCTCGTCGCTCGCCGCTTCCGCAGAATCTCAACGCAGAATGAGTGACCTCGCTCTGGTTATCGTGTCCGGTGTTGGAAGCGCGGCCGTCGCTGGTGCACTCGTGTACTCGGCGCGCGAGACTCGCACGCTCCGTGAGCAGTACCAGCTGGAGCGAGATACGGCGGAACGGGGTCTCGTCGCAGGGCGCGCAGCGAACGACCTCAGCCTCATGGAACTTATGATGCGCCTCGCGCGCTTGTGCGTGGACGCACCCGAGCTAGCCCCCTACTTCTATGAGCAGTGGGAGCTACCGGAGGATCCGATGACGCGAACACGGGTGTTGGCGGTAGCCTCGTACATCGTGAATTTGGCCGACAGTGTCTCGAACATGATGCGGCTCGAACAGCTTGACGACGACAATAGGACGGCCTGGAGGGTCGCACTGCGGCGGTTCGCTGCCAGCCCCGCCGTACAGCACGTCGTTCGCCGTAATCCAGCCGTCTGGTTGCCCGAGACTGCAGGGATGTTGCTCGGCGATGATGCGCAGGTCACCGAAGCAACGCACGTTGATGAGCGCACTATCGACGTAGGAGATCAGGCGCCCTACTCTCCCGATGCGTCGTCGCTCGGCTACTACGACGTCCGTGCCGGAGCCGCGGGCTATGCCCCGATCATCGGCACGATAGGTGGATTTGTCGTGACCGCAGTGGTCCTCGTGTTCGGCATCATCGCGAGCCACTCCGGGCACGTCGAACACGTAGCGCTATTCGAACACGCGTCCAGTTTCCTCGTTCTTGGACTCATCGGGTCATTGCTCGGCGCGCTCGCGTTCGCAGCGATCGGGGCCGAGCAGCTCCTAACGGCCGATCTGCCCGCCGCCTCACTCTACGCTGGCGTCACAACGGCGATAGGCGCAGAGGCGATTCTCGCAGCTTTCGACGCACTGGCGACCGCATATCTACCCAAAACAGCCTCGCTGTTTGCGCTCATCACCGCCGGGACGGGGATTGCGGCGGCGGTTCTGGTCGCACTCGTTCTCGGAGATGCCTGGGTATGCTCGCCGCCCAACCACTGGCTAGGCACGCCAGAAAAGGCATACAGGCAAGGCTCGGTCGCTTCCATCCTCGTTGTCTCACCAATACTGGCGGCTGGCGCAATGTATCTCTTCGCGCCGGAAGTGCTTCAGACCAGCGGCAGCCTGCACGTAGTCATTGGGGCGGGCATCATCCTCGCTGTCTTCTTCGGACTGGCGAGCATGTTCCGGACAATGAGGTTGGGCTACGGAGCCTGACGAGAACGAGCACTCAGCGCGAGACGGGACGCGAGGACGCTTGCCGCTTACAGACGCTCGTCGTCCAGCGGTGAAGTCGAGCGACGCGCACCCGCTGCACCAGGCAGAGGCGATGGCGGCTCTCGGGGTTCTCTCGGTGTACCTCGCCGTGCTAATCGTGATGCTCCCTCACCCGGCCGCCAAACCCGAGACTGGCGGCAGCAGCACATCCGTGCGCCATCGGATCGCGGCAAGAGCCAAGCAGCCGAGTGCTCGCCTCAAAATCGTCGGGCTTGATCACCAGCTCGTTAGGGCTGAGGGAGACCAGCGGAAAGTGCTCACAACGCTGGACTGCCGAGGAACGCAAGCTACGCACTCCGGCGCTACGAGGTCGCCAGGTATTGCGTTCGACGTTTGCATACACAACGCTCGCCTGCGTGGCGCGTAAGTGCGACGCGGTGAGTTCGTGCGGTTGTCTACTCCCAGGGGTCGGCTTGGGGCTCGGGCAGCCCCAGCAGCTCGCGGTCGAATGGGCGAAACGCCCGAGTTGGTGCATCGAGTACCGCGAGCGGAGCCGCAAGATCCGGCGGGAGATACTGCTGTACCACCCAATTGTGGAAGCTAGCCATCCACTGATACTTCGGCCCGATACGCTCGTCTGTACCGAATTGTGCAAGCCGCTCAAGGATCAGATCCCGATGGTGTTCCAGTGGCTCGATGGTATCCCGTTCTTCCTCCACGGAATACGGAAGGTCGCCCAGATAGTTCACGAACACCTGCTCGTCCTCGTCGACAGCAAGCATAGATTCATACGTCGACAAGTCCCCCGTGACCGACTCGCCTACCGCGCGCTTCAGGGCCTCGTCTCCGAGCACAACGCGAGGGAAGGTGGCGACTTTTGACTCTAGAGAGTAGGCACTGTTGAGCGCAGGGCCGAAGAAGAATTGCGCGTCAGCGTAGAACTGGCCGATATCGATTCCGCCGCGCGACGCAACGCCTTGCAGTATCAGCGCGAGCTGCACCCAAGCTGTCGTGATGACGACAGACCCAAAGCCACGGTCCAAGAGCTGCTCGCCGTCATAGCCCATCTCTTCGTCGCTGAGACGAACCCCGACGAGCAAGTTGTCCGAGAACCAACGAGCGACCTGCGGGAGATCTTCGGAGAGAGGAGCGAGTTCATATGCGCGGCTGACTGCGCGCCTCGTCCGCTTGAGTTGTGCCAGGGGATCGCTCTCCGCGAGAGCCTGCGTTCCGAGCTGGTCCAGGAAGAGCACAGCTGCTGCCCGGAGACGAGGGGCCTGCTCGTCATCCTGGTACTCGGCGTACTCGTCGTCGAGAACGGGAGGACCCAGTAGGCCTCTGGCCTCCCATTGTTCCTGTTGTTCTTTCGCGTCCATCTCGTGGATTGTTACGCGTTTAGTAGCGTCGGTGTTGCGGCCAGCGCGTCCTGGGGCCCTTCGGCTAACCGTGGAGAACGGCCCCTGCTCGCGGTCGCGCGAAATATCCCCAGCCGATTTCCACGGCCGGCGCCACCATCAGCACATGGTTTGCGCGCCGAGCAGTTCCGCCCATTTTGTTGCGGTCGGGCAGCACCAGGGGTCCGCATCCCGCGTCATTCTCGATTGGTGGACGAATTCAGGCATCCGCGCTATCGCAACCGCGAGGAGGCGCTCTTCTACCGGCCCCGCGGCCGAGCGCCGCTACAGACTTGGCAGGCCCTCGATGACGAACCCAGGCCGCCATCGCGGCTGTGCGCTGCGCCCCGGATCGTGCAAAGATTTAACAATGACGGAGGACGACACGATTGATGGTTCATCCGTAGACCCTCGTGAGGAGACGTGGAGCGGTAGCTCCCGCCGCACGTCCGACTCGGTGTCAACCACGGACTCCGCGTCCGCGACCGTTTCATCGACTCGCGTGACAGTGGACGACATTCCTCTTCACGACAGCGCGTCGCCGATCCTGTTTCGCATCGGCCCGATAACCATCCGAGCTGCCGAGCGGACAGGTGTCACCGTCGTCCCGAACGATCTGCTTGTCGCTACCGCCGCAGGTCCTCCACCAAAGCTCAGCGCCGTGCCGAACGTCAACGTGGATGTCTCGCATGAGGGCTTCGTGGCGAGCACCGCCAGCCTCGGGGGTACCATCGGCGCGGTCGGGCATGTGCCCGGCATACTGGTTGGCGCAGTCATAGGTGCGATCGTCGGCGAGGTCCGCTGGCAATCGAAGAAGCGCAAAGCAAGCAAGCTCGCCCCGGACTCGTTCTAGTCGAGCGCCGGCGCAGGTTGCGCCAACCAGGCCGCCCCAAATCCCGCGCGAGCGTTCGTCAGCGAATTCCGACCGGTGGCGCCACCATCAGCAGATAGTTTGCCACAGCCAAGTTTCGCCCATTGAACTAGTCGGCAAACTAACCATTGCTCGCCATGGGAACGCCGTCGGGGGCGCTGCCGCGATGGGAACTACTACCTGGCTGCAGCTGCTCGAAACAAGTTCTGCTGAGCCTCGGCATAGAGCGGCTCGGGAGCCATGTCAGCGCCGTTCGGCCACGTAACGGTCCCAGCCTCTGCGTCCACGGTCACGCGCGCGAAGTAATCGAGATCGCGCAGCGGCTCGAAAACACCGCGCCACTCCCGTCCCGTGAAGTCGACCTCGCCGACCGTGCCGTCGTCGAACGTCAGGCGCAGCCGGTACTCGCCGCTAACCTCGACACCGATGACATCATGCAGTTGCTCCACAAAAACCATGTTACGCCAGGGCATCGATCGGCTCCAGCGGCTCGTCCCGTCGAGCGCGCTCCCAGTTCGCCACTAGCTCATCCTGGTGCAGGACCGCCCACTCTGCAACCAGCACCAGTGCCCGCCGCGGAAGCGAGCCCGCGATCACGGCGCCAGCAAAATCCACCGACGCAGTCTGCCCTGCGTAGCGAGCGTGGAAATGCGGGCGCGCGTGGGCACCCTCATTCCAATACATCCAGATTGTGATCCCGTAGAAGGCACTGATCCTCGGCACGCACGCACCATACGATCGCCTTGGGACGAAACGCTCCGGCGCGACTGCGGCTAGTAGACGAGCCGGATCGCCGGCACCTCACAGAGCACGTGGTTTGCGTGCCGAGCAGTTCACCCACTGAACTTGCCGGCGCGCAAGCCACAGGTGCGCCACCCCGGTAGGTGGGCAGAATTTCACCATCGTTGTTGACGCGCAGTTCGGTCAGGCGTCGTCTTCATCAGGGTGCCTACGTCGATGTTGAACTGGTTCGCGAGTGCTTGACGTCCGGCCGTGGTAAGACGCAGCACACGGGGTGCGCTGCGCGGGGTAAGCCAATTGTGAGCGCGGAAGCTCTCCAGGAGGGCGGCACCAAGCGCTCCGGCGAGGTGGTGGCGGCGCTCAGTCCAGTCAAGACAGGTCCGTGCGAGTGGTCGACGGGCCGCTTGCATGGCTTCAGTGTCGATACCGAGCGATTGCAGACGCTGGGCCCCCGCGGGAGTGAGCCGGATCCCTTCGGATGTGACGCGCAACGCGCCATCGATTTGCAGTTGGTCGTAGAGCGCAGTCGCGATGGTCCCGGCGAGGTGGTCATAACAGGTACGAGCAAAACTCAGGTCGAAACCGACGTTCGGTGCGTGTGACGCGACGGGCCCGGGCGCAAGCGCCATGATGCTCTCCAACAACGCGGCTACTCGGGGAGTAGCGAGCCGGTAATAGCGATGCCGGCCCTGTGCCTCGACCACCAAGAGCCCGCCGTCGATCAGACGGCCGAGGTGCTGGCTGGCGGTGGAGGGCGCGATCTTCGCCAGGATCGCCAGCTCGCCGGCCGTGCGGGCACGCCGGTCCATCAGCGCCTGAAGCATCGTGGAGCGCGAACCGTCGGCCAGGATGGCAGCGACGCCAGCGATGTCTGTCACGTTATCCATACCTGAGCGGCCCAATCCTAGCGGTGAACATTTCGGTGACCAACGAAACGATACGCGTGAGACTGCGTGCATGCACCCCAGCACAGGCAACACCCAGGCAACTCACGACGACGACGCTCGAACCGGAGAGCAGCATCAGGGAATCTGGCCGAGCATCCTCTACTTCGGCACGCCGGTGGCGCTCGTCACCACGATGAACGCCGATCAGACACCGAACATCGGACCGATGTCCTCAGCATGGGCACTCGGCTACACCATTGTGATGGGCTGGGAGAGCACGGCGCATACTTTCGCCAACCTCGAGCGCGAACGCGAGTGCGTGATCAACCTACCCGGCCCGGACCTCGTCGAGCAGGTCGAGACGCTGGCGCCCCTGACCGGCCGCAACCCTCCAGCGCCCCACAAGGCCGACACGTTCCGCTTTGAGCCGCGCAAGTTCGAGGCTGCGGGCCTGACCCCGACAGCGGCCGAGACCGTCAAGCCACCGCGCATCGCACAATGCCCGTTGCAATTGGAGGCGAAGGTCACGGCGATCCACGAGCCGGCAAGCCGCCCCGACGGCGAGCACTTCCGGATCGTCGAGACCCACGTCCAACGAGTCCACGCGCTCGCGAGCATCATCAAGCCCGGAACCAACCACATAGACCCCCAACACTGGAGCCCCCTGCTCTACGTCTTCCGGCACTACTTCACCACCGGCCACGAACTCAAACGAAGCTTCCGTGCCGAGGATTGAACACCGGCGAAGTCTCCCACGTGATCACGGTCGCCTAAGCCGGACAATCCGCTCGTCGGCATCAAGCGCAAACCTGGGAAGCGAGAAGCGCGTAGCAAGCAGCCCCGGTATGGCCTCACGCTCCACCGGCGTCACGCTCGTGCCCGCAGGCGTCAGCTCACTGAGAGATAGCTCGCCCCAGTCGCACAACAACGTGCCCGTACCGTCATCCCCACGAACACCCACAAGCAGGCCGGTGACGAACAGCGAACGCGGATGGGTGGAGGTCCACCAGTTGCTGAGCTCGACGTCAACTAGCGGAACCGGCTGCGGGATAAAGGCGTAAACATCGACCCATTCGTCCCCCGCCAGCATCTGGAGCACCAGTTCGCAGCCCTCCTCGACGACGCGAAAGCTCCAGCCCGACTGCTCCTGCGTGCGGCCCGGCCCGAATGGAATCGGCTCGAGAATGCCACGGGCGAACCCAACGTCCGAGTGCCAGCTTGCGCCGTTCTCTCTAACGCGCAGGAGAAGGTGAGTGCGGGGCCGCACCGCGCCCGGCTCCGTGCCCAGGCGCATGCGTGCCAGGAACATGTCCACCTCCATGCCGAGCGCCTCGAGGGCTGCCTTCAGCAGCAGGTTCTGCTCGAAGCAGTAGCCGCCGCGGCGTTCGGCCACGAGCTTGCGCTGGAGGTCCTCCACCTCCAGCGACACCGGCAGGCCCTGGTGCGGGTCGAGATTCTCGAACGGAATCGAGGTCAGGTGCGCCCTGTGCAGCTGCGCGATGCTCGGACGCCCGTCCAGGCCGATCCTCTCCAGATAGCCGTCCAAGTCGAACATCCCAAGGAGTCAGTCCTTGGAGGGAAGCTCAGCCAGGGATACATAGAGCTCGCGTGCGGCCAGCTCTCCCCACTCGAGGCTGTGCAGAGCGTAGGACTCGTCGGGGGCGTGGAGCTGGTCCTCGGGCAGAGCGAAACCGCTGACGATCACCGGATAGCCGCGCGCGGCCATCTCGGCGACGATGGGAATGCTGCCGCCCGAGCGCATGAACACGGGCTCAGCCCCGCAGGCGCGGCGCAGCGCCTCGGCAGCGAGGACGAGGGCGGGCTCCTCCGGTGCGAACAACGTCGGTGTGGCAAGGTGACCGTCGGTAACTTCCAGCTCGGCCCCCTCGGGCAAGCCGGAGCGCAGCAGGCCGAGCAGGACCTCGTGCATGTGCTCGGGATCCTGGCCAGGAGCCAGGCGTAGCGAGAGGGTGGCGTGGGCCTCAGCGGGGACGACCGTTCGCGGCTCGCCGCCGGTGATCTCGTTGACGTCCAGCGATGCATCGGCGCCATTTCGCAAGTAGTACTCCGAGCCCGCCCCCGGGCCCACGGGCCTACCGCCGGCCTGAGCGATCAGCTCCCCGCCATCGGGCAGGCGCTCCCAGGAGTCGACCTCCAGCGGCGAGGGAGGGCTGATCCCCTCCCGCAGCTCCTCGCGCACCCGCCCATCCGGCCCGGGCAGAACCTGGGCGAGGACGCCGCCCAGGACATGCAGGGCATTCAGCACGCTGCCGCCGTAGAGGCCCGAGTGGAGGTTGCGCTCAGCCGTCCTCACGGTCAACCCAATCATCACTACGCCGCGAAGCCCCACGGTGATGGCGGGCGTCTTGGGATCAGGGATGCCGGAGTCGAAGACGATCGCCGCATCCGCGCCGCGCGGATCCTGACGCACCCACTCGGTCACAGCGCCCCCTCCCATCTCCTCTTCCCCCTCGACCAGCACCCTCACGTTGACGGGAAGCTCACCGGCGCGAGCCATGGCACAGGCCACATGCAGCAGCGGCAGGAAGTTGCCCTTGTCGTCGCAGGCGCCCCTGCAGTAGAGCCGGCCGTCGCGGAGGGTCGGCTCGAAGGGCGGCGAGTGCCACAGCTCAGCCGGGCCCGGCCCCTGTACGTCGTAGTGGCCGTAGATGAGGATCGTCGGGGCGTCGGGGCGGCTCGCCCTCAGCTCGCCCACGGCCAGCGGGTTGGCGTCGCCGAGGCGGACCAGCTCGCCCTCGCCGCCGGCCTCGCGAACTCGATCGATCACCCAGGCGGCCGCCCGCTCCAGGTCGGCCGGATCGCCGCCACCGGTGGAGATCGAGGGGATGCGCAGCCAGTCCTTGAGATCCTCCAGGAGCTTGGGGTCCATGACACCGAGCGTATCTTGCACAAACAGGCGAAGGCCGATTAGTTTTCACGGGAGCCACGGTCTAAAGGGCTGTAATCGATCACCACAGGAGGTTCGCCATGAGCACCACAACGACTGCCGTCCGTCGGATTGGCCTGATCTGCGTTCCCACGGCCGATCAAGATCGGGCTATCGAGTTCTACGAGTCCATCGGGTTCGAGAAGCGAACCGATATCGCGATGGGCGGCGACTACCGCTGGGTGGAGGTCTACCCACCCGAGGGAAGCGCCGGCATAGCGCTCGCACCGCCCCCGCCGGGCAGTGGAGAGATCGTGCCCGCGCAGACCGGAATCACGCTGAACACTCAGGACATCGGCGCGGCGCACACGCAGTTCAAGTCGCTTGGCGTTGACGTTGACGACGAGGTCTCGCGCATGGGTGACCCGGTGCCGCCAATGTTCTGGTTTCGCGACCCCACCGGCCACAGCCTGATGGTCGTTGAGCAGCCCTGAGCGCTGGTGGACCCGCTCACCCCGGACAGTCGATCCAACGGTACATCAGCCCGTCACGAAGCTCGTGATACGACGGAGGTGCCGGCGGAGGGTCTTCGGAGAGCTGTGCAACCACCTGCTCCACACCGTGCAGATCCTCTTCAGCCGCGGTAGTCCAGTGAATCTCGGGATGCAGCAGCCGTTGTAGACGTGCCCAGTTTCGACGCTCGATCGTGTCCAGCACATCGGACACGGCAGGGACCTGCTCGGCCATGCTCACCAGGCTAAACGACCCTCGCCGGCGAGCACGTCCAGCCGTCGCGGATACCCTTCGAGCGATGAACTCGCTGCGCGCGACGCTGCCATCGCCTCCCCTCTGGGCACGCTGGGCACTTGGGGTGTTGGTGGGCGTAGCGGTAATCGCGGCGATCGTGATTGCGACGAATCGAGCGGGCCCCGAAGGCGTCGCCGCCGAAGGCTCGATCGAAGCGGAAATCAACCGCATCGCCGACGTGTCGATCACCGAAGACGAGGCTCCCCACTCCGCCGGCCTGTCTGCAGCCTCCGCGCCCGCCCCCGCGCTGGAGCAAGCGATCGCGAGCGACGTACGCCAGCGCATCGCTGCCAACCAGCTGACCGGGCCGCTGCAGGGTGTCAGCTGCACGAGTAGCGGCGCCGCCAGCGCCGGCCGTGACCCCTATAGCTGTACGGTTCGAAGCGCCGGCATCACCTATCCCTTCCTGGCTGTGGTCGACGCCAGCCGGCACCGGCTCACCTGGTGCAAGGTCGACTCCGCGCCGAAGGGCGAAGCCAGTCCGGAAATCCCGATTAGCCCCAGCTGCAAGACCTGAGCGCCCGGCGCCCAGCTAGCGTGTCCGCATGGCGCTAACCGTTCGTGACGCCACGGCCAACGACGCCATCGAGGTGGCACGGGTACATATTCGTGCGTGGCAGGCCGCATACCGCGGGCTGATGCCCGACGAGTACCTCGACGGCTTGCGCGAGGAGGAGCGCGCGTCCCGATACTCGCTCGGCTCGACCGGGTCCGAGACACCGGAAACGATCCTCGCCGTCGACGATGGAGCGATTCGCGGATTCGCGTCGATCGGGCGCTCGCGCGACGCCGACGTCCCCGATGCCGGCGAGCTGTGCGCCCTGTATATCGACCCGACCCACTGGCAGGAGGGCATCGGCAGCCTGCTGATGGCGCACGGATATCAGCGCCTGCGCGCGTGGCTTCGACGAGGCGATCCTGTGGCTGCTCGTCGGCAACGACGGAGCCGAGCGCTTCTATCGAGCCGACGGCTGGAGTCCCGATGGCTCGAGCCGCCATGAGAACGTCTGGGGCGTGGAGTCCCATGTGATCCGATTTCGGCGTGCCTTGACCGATTTCGGCGTGCATTGACGTAAGGTTGCGCGATGCAGCCCGCAAGGGAAGCTCGATGAACACACGGATGCGGTGGACGCTCGAGCGCCGGCCCCTCCGGCAAGCGCTGCCATTGCCAGCTTTGCTCGCGGCCATGCTCGTAGCACTACTTGCAGGTCCCCTGGCGATCAACGCATACGCCGAACCAGCGTGGACGACCTACCATCGTGACGCCGCGCGTTCGGGTGATGACCCGGAAGCGACCAACCCGATCACGCCAACGCTCGCCTGGCAGTCCCACGACCTTGGGGCGCCGATCTGGAGCCAGCCACTGATCCTCGGCTCACGTGTTTACGTGGCAACCGTTGGCGATGAGATCTACGCATTGGATGCTGCCACTGGCGACGTCATCTGGGAAAAAAGCGCCGGCACACCGGTGCCCGCCGAAGATGTGTTGTGCGGAGATATCGAACCCACCGTGGGAATCGTCGGCACGCCCGTCATCGACGTCGCCACCAACGCCATCTATGCGGTCGCAGACGTCTGGAATGAAACCACCAAAGAACCCCACCACGAGCTCGAGGGCTTCAACCTGAACAACGGTGAACAGGTGCTGAGCACCGCTGTGGACCCGCCCGGCGCCGAACCCAAAAACCTGCTCGAGCGCCCGGCGCTGACTCTCGACGAAGGGAAGGTCGTGTTCGGCTTTGGCGGTAACGCCGGAGACTGCGGTGAATATGACGGAGCTGTCGTGGCCGCCCCAGTGACGGGTGGACCGCCCAGTATCTGGCAATACAAACCCGCACCGCCGGCCTACGGCGGTGGCGCTGTGTGGGGGCCAAGCGGACCGGCAGTCGACAGCGAAGGCCACATCTATGTGAGCACCGGGAATCCCGACTTTCCCGAACACACAGAAGTCAAAGCATACGACGACTCAGACAGCGTCATCGAGCTCAACTCAGCGATGGAACTGATCGGCAATTTCGAGCCCGAAAGCTGGCTCAGCGACAGCAACCACGACCGCGACCTGAGCTCCTCCGGGCCTGAGCTGCTCCCCGGCGGCTTGATGTTCCAGGCGGGCAAGAACGAAATGGGCTACCTCATCGATGAGGCGACGATGAGCTCCCGGCGCGCCCGCGGTGTACCAACAGAAAGTGTGTAAAGGTCCCAAGAAAGAAGGCAACGGCGAAGGCAGTTTCGGCGGCGACGCGTATGCGAATGGAACGATCTACGTCCCCTGCGAGGATGGTGTGCGGGCGCTCGCCTACAACCAGGCGGCCCGTACGTTCACCGAACTCTGGCACGGTCCCGCGGACGCAACCGGGCCGCCAATCGTCTCCGGTGGCCTTGTCTGGGTCGTCTCGGGCGAATTCCTAAAGGGCGGTGGCACCAAGCTGTACGGCCTGGAACCCACGACGGGTGCGGCGCGCTACACCGAGACGCTGCCCAGTCCCGTAATCGACCACTTCGCCTCGCCCAGCGCAGCCGGCGGGCGTGTCTTCGTTGCCACCGGGTCGAGCGTCACCGCTTACCAGATCGCACAGAACCCGCCAACTGTCGCCACCGAACCGGCCACTTCAGCAACACAAACCACTGCCACGTTGAACGCCTCGGTGAACCCCAACGGCGGGAACGTCAGCGAATGCAACTTCGAATACGGACCCACGACGAGCTACGGCTCCAGCGTGGCGTGCTCGTCACTACCGGGATCGGGCGAAACCCCCGTCGCGGTCTCCGCATCGCTGCAAGGTCTCAGCGCCAACACCACCTACCACTACCGGATCGCCGCGTCCAACCCCGGGGGCACGCACTACGGCAGCGACGAAGCTTTCACGACGCTCCCAAACCCATCCAAAGCGCCGGGCAGCCAGGCCATCCCCGGCGAAACGCCCACACCAACCCCGCTCACCCAGCAAAACCCGGGCAAAACAGGCTTGTTGAGCTTCGAGGAACACAAGTCACCTAGCGCGAGTGCTGTGCTCCTCACGAGCTCACTGACGGCGAGCCACTCCGGCACGATCGCCGTCAAGCTGAGCTGCCCAGCCACAGTTGGCTCATGCGCGGGCACGGTGACGCTGCGAACCGTCACCAGCGGACATCGATCCCGCAAGCCGACCCCGAGCCTGCGGCTCGCCGTGGGCTCGTTCAGCATTCTTGGAGGTCACAAAGCCACCATCAAGCTGCACCTGCTGACGGCCAAGATCAGCAAGCTCATAGAGCACGGCCGCCGCCAGCGGGTGCGTGTGGCACTCGTCACCCATAACCCCGGCGGCGTGACCACCACCAGCCACGTTCTCGCGACGCTGCGCTAACTGCGCGTAGAGATCAGATCGCAGATCTCCGCGTCGAGCACCTCCTGCAGTGCCTTCGAGCGCAGCTCGATGCCGGCGCGCAGATCACCTGAGCTGATATCCACCAGCTCCTCCTCGAGCACGGTCGGATCCATGAAGATCCGTGCCTTGCCGACCAGGTGAAACGGCGAGATGGCGCCGACGGTGAGGCCCATCTCGTTTGCCAGCTCCTCCGGATCAACGAGCGCAAGCGGGCTGCCGATCACCTTGCGCACCTTCCTGAGCTTGAGCGTGCGATCGCCGGGCAGTAGCGCCGCGCACAAGTCGCCTTGCTCTGAGCGCGCGACGAGACACTTCACGATCTGCGACACGCGCACGCCCCTGTGTTCGGCTGCAGCGGTCGCCGTGAACGCGAGCGCCTCGTGGGGCTTGATCGTGAACTCCACGCCGGCTTCGCTCAATGGCTTGGTTACTTCGTCGTATGGCACAACGAAGCCATCGGCAGGACAGCTCGACTTCCTGAGGTTAGGTATCGGTTCGACTGGACGGAACTGCCGGGCAGAAACTACTGGAAGATCTCCCATCTTCGGCCCGCCTCGCGAGCTAAACGCCCACGCCCGTGAGCGCCCGCGTAGCGAGTTGTGCAGCGGCGGCACGTGAGCTGACGTTCAGCCGCCTGTAGATGTCCTCCAGGTGGTGGCGCACCGTGTGCTCGCTGATGCCCAGCACCCGCGCTATGTGGGCGTTGGCATTTCCCTGCCAAAGGAGGTGCAGGACATCTGCCTGTCGGCGGGTGAGGCCGAGTACACGCAGCGCGTGCGCCCCGTTGCCGGGCAGCATTCGCAGCGCGAGCGCATCGAGATTGCCGGGAGCGCCGCGCACATAGCGGGCCTCGAGCGCCCCCGCGGCAGTGGCGATCCTCAAGGTTCCGGGAGAACTGCCCAGACCTCGCTGCTGCAGGCGCGCCCAATCGCCGAGCGCCTCGGTCGCGGGCGTGTCGTGAGAGATCTCGCCCAACAACCGCTCGGCGCGAGCATGCGCGGGCACGAGCACGCCGCTGGCCTCCACCAGCGCTACCGCTGAAAGCCCCTGGTCGAGCTCGTCCAGCCCACGCAGCATCACGTCCAGCCGCGCACGCTCGTGCAGGTTGAGATACGCGCCGACGACGAGCCCACGCAATTGCTCAAACAGGGTCAGCTCTTGGTCGGAGAAATCCCGCTGGCCACGACTGACCGTTACCCCGATGAGCTGAGTCGAGGCGGGCACGGTGAACGCGAGCTGGTACTCGGTGTCCAGGTGCTTATAGAGGACGTCATACAGCTCCAGGGAGTGGAGCTTGCGGGCAGTGATGAAGTCCGACATCCGCAGGGCCCGCGGATCGCCCGTGCGCCCGTAGTGCGCCGCGAGTGGATTCTGTTGGATCAGCTCTCCGAACGCCTCGAGCGCGCCGCCCAACATACCCGGGAGTAGCGGCGGATCGGCGGCGATGAACACATCCTGCGGGCCTGGCCCGATCTCGTTGTAGGAGGCGACGTCGCACGCGAGCAGCCCACGCAGCTGAACTGGCAGGCCGTTTCGAAAGCTTGCGAGGTCCCGGAATTCCCAAAGTCCCTGAGCCGCACGGACGAGCGAGTTAGCGCCCCCGCGCCGAGACCCAGGCATGAGTCGAAAAGATAGGCAAAACGTCCTATGCGCGCAGTCACCGTTAGCCGTCGTGGCTTACCTATTCACCTCATTCCATCTGCGCCACCTCGGCAGTGAGTGAGCGGTCGGGATTGGCGAGCAGCTCGCCCACATGAGCATCTAACTCCGCGGCGCGGATCAGGATCGACAGCACCGCTCCGAGCAGCGACCCCGGCACGTGCTCGGGGTCGATCAGCTTCACCATCGCCAGACCCATGCCCAGCCCGACGACCACATTTCCGAACTGCTCGGCGGCAGCCCGACCAAGCTCCGCGCCGGCATCGGCTGCGCTCGCGACAGCGAAGCGGGCAAACGTCGCACGCGACACCTCGAGCCCCTCTTGCAGGTGCTCGCGCAGGCGCTCGTCGCGCTGGGCGTAGATCCACAGCTCAACGAACAGGCGCAGCGGGTCCGGGTCCTCCTCGATGCCGTGCATCCAACTGGCGCTGCCGGCGAGCGGGCGCTCCCAGGTGATGCGCTCGCGGTCGAACAGCGCCACCTGTTCGGCCACCTGGCGTGCCAGATGCTCGTCCATCAGCGCCACCAGCAGGTTCTCCTTGCTGCCGAAGTTCCCATATACGGCGCCCTTGGTGAAGCCTGCCTCTGCAGCAACCTCGTCGAGCGTCGCGCCGCTGAACCCACGACGCGCGTACACGCGCGCAGCGGCCTCGAGCAGCCGCACGCGCGTCTGTGCCTTACGGGCGCTGCGGTCGAACTCTCCGCGCGGCATCAGCTTGACATGTACCGATGAGTAGATATACTCATTAGTATACCAATGTAAGCGGCCTGAAATGAGGATGTCGATGCCCGACGAGCTTCCCCCTGGCCCGCGCATGCCGGCGCTACTGCAGACGCTCGGCACGTGGTCTCGCCCGACGGCCTTCCTCGAGCGCTGTAGGGCTCGTTACGGCAAGCGCTTCACCACGCTGCTGGTCGGCCAGCCCCCGCTGGTGATGATCTCCGACCCGGATGAGATCAAGCAGATCTTCCAAGCACCCCCCGACGTGCTGCATCCGGGCGAGGGCGCACGGATCCTCGAACCGATCGTCGGCGCCCACTCGGTGATCCTGCTCGACGAGGAGCCGCACCTGGAGCAGCGCAAGCTGCTGCTGCCGGCGTTCCACGGCGAGAGCATGCAGCGACTGGCGGGGCTGATGCGCGAGCTGGCGGACAGCGAGGTCGCCTCCTGGCCGCGCGAGGAGCCGCTGGAGCTACACCCGCGCCTGCAGCGGCTGACGCTCGAGATCGTCCTGCGCGCAGTGTTCGGCCTCGAGCGCGGCGCGCGCCTTGACTCCCTGCGGGACCTGCTGACGAAGCTGCTGGCGTTCGGCGACAGCCCGCTGTCGCTACTGCCCCCTCCCCGGCCTGGTTGACGCCAATCACGCCAATGGCGCGGCTCGAACGCCTGGGCGCGCGCGTGGATGAGCTGATCTTCGCGCTGATCGACGAGCGTCGCGAACAAGCCCACCGAGGCGATGTGGCGGAGAGCGCGGACGTGCTGGCGCTGCTGCTGGCTGCGCGTCACGAGGATGGCTCGGAGATGAGCGCACAGGAGCTCCGCGATGAGCTGATGACGGCACTCGTGGCGGGCCACGAGACGACCGCCTCGCAGCTGTCGTGGGCATTCGAGCGTCTTGCCAGGGAGCCGACGGTGCTCGGGCGCCTGTACGAGGAGCTGGACGGGGAAGCAGACGAGGACTACTTGAACGCAACCATCAACGAGATCCTGCGCCTGCGCCCGGTGCTGCCGAATGCGGAGCCGCGGCTGGTGAAGAAGCCCGTGGAGATCGGCGGCGTGGACTATCCGCCGGGAGTGATGCTGCTGGCAAGCGCCTACCTCGTGCACCACGACCCGGATATCTATCCCGACCCGTATGCATTCCGCCCGGAGCGTTTCCTCGAGCAAGAGGGCGGGCACGCACCGGGTACATACACGTGGATCCCGTTCGGTGGTGGGCGCCGGCGCTGCCTGGGCGCGAGCTTTGCGCTGATGGAGATGAGAATTGCGTTGCGCGCGGTGCTCGAGCGCTACGAGCTACGCCCGGTGGGAGAACGAGCGGAGCGAATCCGCAGGCGCAGCATCACGATCAGTCCCACAGGAGGATGCCTCGTGGAGCTTCGCGATCGCCAGCGTAACCATGCCGACCCAGCGCCCTCGGAGACAGTGGAGCCAGCAATCGCCTGAAGCGGTCCTGAGCGCAGTAACGGCGCCTGCGCAATCATCTCTGAGTGATCCTGCTCGCCGTCAAGGTGCTGCTCGCCCCATGCTTTGTTATGGGGGCGTCGCTCGTCGCCCGTCGCTTCGGCTCGCGTGTCGGCGGGGTGATCGGTGGACTGCCGGTCGTCGCGGGCCCGATCCTGCTGGTGTATGCGCTTGCACACGGACGCGTGTTTGCCGCTGGTGCCGCCGCGGGCACGCTGCTGGGCCTGGTGTCGCTGATCGCGTTTGTGGTCGTGTATGGCCACCTCGCTGGGCGCGTGTTCTGGGGCGCGGCGATGCTGGCTGGCTGGCTCGCTTTTGCGCTGGCGACTGCTGTGTTCAGCGCGCTGTCGCTGCCGCTTGGCGCAGCGCTTGCGCTGGTGGCCGCGGTGCTGGCGCTGGCGCTCGTTGCCCTCCCCCGCCCGGGCCCTGATGTACGTGTGCACGAGCCGCCGCCGGTGTGGGATCTGCCTGTGCGCGGTGCGTGCGCGCTCGCGCTGGTGCTCGCGCTGACGGCGGTCTCCGGCTGGCTGGGTCCGCAGCTGAGCGGCCTGTTGGCGCCGTTTCCGATCATCACGACGGTGCTCGCGACGTTCACCCACGCGCAGCGGGGTAACGACGAGCTGCTGCGGCTGCTGCGCGGGCTGGTGGGTGGCTTTGGCGCCTTTGCGCTGTTCTGTTTCACGCTGGCGCTGTCGCTGCGCCAACTCGACACTGGGGCAGCGTTCGCGCTGGCAACGGGGCTGGCACTGGCAGTGCAGGCAGGTGTGCTCGTGCTGATGCCCGCACCGGCCGCCGTTGGCGCCGTGCCCGAGTACTGATCCGGGCGCCAAAGCGCGACGACGCGGCGCCCGGCCCGAACGCCACGCGGAAGCTAGGAGCTCGTGACCCCTCCACCGGCTGGCTGATGGCGCACGCGCTCGCGCACATCGGCGTAGCGCAGCGCCTCGTAGAGGATCAGTGCCACGAGCGCCGCTGCTAGGGCGCCGAGCGTGGCGAGCGCGGGCAAGCTGGTTCCTGCTGGCACAAGCGCGAGCAGCACGATCGCGCACACCAGGCGCCTGGTGCTGAGCGAGTGCATGTTGCGCAGGCGGAAGGCAACATGCGCGAGTAGGTACATGGCCGCACCTCCAAGCAACGCGACGGCGGGGACGAGCTTGAGGGGATTGTCGACGGCGATCAGCGTGCGCTTGAGGCCGACGGCGATCAGGGCGATGCCGGCGACCATCGGCAGGTGCAGGTAGGAGTAGGAGTCGCGGGCGATCTGGTTCTGCTCACGTCCTGGCGCGGCGCGCGCGAGTCGTCTGCCGGCGACGATCGCAACCACGTCGAAGTACGCCCACCAGAGCGCGGCGGCGACCACCATGCCCAGCACTGCCGCGACGACGATGCCAGCGCCGATGGTGGATCGCTCGCCGATACCGATGGCGACGATCGACTCACCCAAAGCGATGATCACGATTCCCCCGTGACGCTCGGCGAAGTGCCCGGGCACGAGCTTCCAGCCCTCGATGCCAAACAACAGCGGCCCGCCGAGATCCAGCACGAGCGCCAGACCCCAGAGCCCGAGCTGCAAGGCTCCACCGGCGAACGCGGCGGCCACCAGCAGGCCGACGCCGATGGCGGTGCTGACGGCAAGACCGATCACCGAGCGGCGCAGATCCCTGTCCTCGTGACTGGCGATCATGAACAGCGCGACGTGTGCGGCGCGCACGGCGGCGTACGCGCACGCGAACAGCAGCGCCTCCGAGCCGAATGCACCGGGGACGCACAGCGCGGCGACGAGGAAAGCGGCCATGGCGGCGAACATCGCCAGGCGTACAGCCCCCTCCTCTGGGTCAACCACGGATGTCAACCACGCGTAGCCGGTCCACGACCACCACAGCACGCCGAGCACGAGCATGCCCTTGAGCACTCCTTCCCACGTGGGCGTGCGGGCGATCAGCGTCGTGCACTGGGTGAGTGCAAGTACGAACACCAGATCGAAGAACAGCTCCAGCGGCGTTACCCGCTCGCCGTCTCGCATTACCGCGCTGACGCGCGGCACACGGGGCGGGTGCGAGGAGCTCACCGGCCCATCATCGCAGCGCTGGCCGCCGAGGCGCCGGGGCGGATGCCCACCCCAGCGCCTTCGGCCAGCTACTCGCCGCCGCGCTAATGCAGAGACATGTTCGGCTCGCCGGCCGAGTTCAGCCCCGTCCCCGAGGTGGTGCAGGTGCCGCCCTTGGGCGTGCCCGCGTTGTATGCCTGGGTGAGGCAGTTACGCAGCCCCAGCTGTGCCCAGTAGTTGGGGTGGATGTCTTCCTGGAGTTCGTAGGGGCCGATCAGCGTTTCGAGCGTGCGGATCTGGTTGAACCACTCGCTCTTGTTGACCGCTTCGGTTGCTTTCCAGTTCGCGAGGCCCTCTTCCTCGAGCAGCCCCACGCCTTTGTCGCACAGACGGTGGCTGTTGAACGCGGAGGACAGTTCCATGGTCTTCACGTTCGACAGGCCCACACCCGACGCGGCGCCCAGCACGGTGCTGTCGATCGTGGGCAGCATCGTTGCGTTGGCGTAGTTGGCATCCTTGTTCCAGAAGCCGCAGCCGCCGGTGAACTGCCTCGAGTAGCCGCTTTGGGTGTAGCGGAATTCCGACCCGTTGGGGATCGGCGAGGGGTAGTTCTGCACGAGGATCGTGTACTGCGAGCTCGTGTAGCCGGCGTTGGTCATGGCGGTGGCCACGTTTTTGATCGCTGTTTCGATTTCACCCTTGACTTTGTTGACGTTGCTCGAGGTGAAGTTGTTGGTGACGGAGCTTTCTTCGCTGCAGTAGAAGTCGTAGAAGATGGTCGACTCCAGGAAGTCCTCGACGCACGTCTGCACGATGCCGGCGAAGTTGAAGTTGTTACCGCCGATCGATAGCGCGACGAGCTTGACGTTGTGGCTGGCGGCGAAGTGCTGGAGCATCAGCGCCTGGCCTTCGTTGCCGCCGGAGTTGTAGAAGTCGATGCCGGGCTTGAACAGGCCTTCGGTGGTGAAGCTGGTTGTCTTGGCGCCGGAGCAGGCGAGGTTCTCGCCGTTGACGCCGCCGCCGATGTAGACCTCGGCGGACTTGGAGCGGTGGCAGCCTTTGATCAGTTCGGCGGTGTCGGTGGCGTTGTCGTAGTACGCGGTCGATCCGAGCGCGTCGGTCTTGGATGAGCTTTCGTCGGTGTTGCCTGCCCAGCGGCCTGCCTCTCCGGAGATGAACGAGTCGCCGAGGCTGACAACGGTGGGCGTGCCCGACCCGGGGCCTTCGGCGCGAGCGGTGGCGACGAGTGCGGTGAGTGCAAAGGCCAGTGATGCTGCGATCAGCGCAGCGCAAATGAGTGCACGCTGATGCCTCCCACGATCTGCGATCGAGTAGTGCATGGTTCCCCTCTGTCTATTGCGCCGCTCCCTCGACGGCGCTATTGCAGCCGACCCTAACGTGCGCTGCTACGAGCAGTCAACCGACTTTCGACAGTTCCCAGCTGCCGTCTCCGACTCGAGGACGCGTGGAGCGCCGCCGGAGGGCTGGATCGGCCAGCTAGCTGCCTTCGCTGACAACACGCGCGGGCACTTCGCCCCACAGTTGCTCGAGGCGGTAGAACTCGCGTGTCTCGGGGGTGAAGATGTGTACGACCACGTCGTAGTAGTCCATCAGGATCCAGCCACCCTCTCCGGAGCCCTCGACCTTGCGGGGAAGCGTGTTGTGCTCGTGCTTGAGACCCTCGAGGATGCCATCGTGGATGGCCTTGGCTTGGCGGCCGGTGTTGCCGGAGCAGACGAGAAAGTAGTCGGTGTAGCCGAGCACGCCGCGCAGGTCGAGCTCGACGACCTCGATGGCCTTCTTGTCCTCGGCGTAGCGAGCGATCGCGCCGAGTAGCGCCTCCCCCAGCAGTGGCTCGCTTGGGCTACTCATCGGCTGACGGCCACGCCCACGCGATACAGCTGGTGCGCGGCGATGTAGTCGGCGACTGCAGGCCCGACGAGCTGATCGATCGCTTCTCCGCGCGCGACGCGCTCGCGCACCTGCGAGGAGGACACCTCGATTGCCGGCATTTCCAGGAAGCTCACGCCGCCAACCGTGCTGTGCTGCTGCGAGGAACCGCCGGCGCCGGTGGACTCCACAGCGGCGAGCGCGTCCAGCACCCGCTGGCGCCCGGTGCCGTCGCGCGTGGCGACCGCCAGCTGCGCCAGCTCGAGCAGCTGGGCGGGTTCGCGCCAGGAGCCGAGCGTGCTGGCGGTGTCGGCGCCGACGATGAACGTCAGCTGCGCGTTGGGGTGGCTGGCATGTATGGATCTCAAGGTATCCACGGTATAGGACAAGCCGCCGCGGTCCACCTCCACGGCGGATACCGCGAGGCCCTCGTCTCCCGCAACCGCCAGCTGGCACATGCGCAGGCGATGCTGTGGACCGGGATCGCTTCCTGCCACGCCGCTCGAGCCGCCGGTACCGGAGTCGCTGGACTTGTATGGGGCGGTGTGGGCCGGTACGAGCAACACCCGCTCGAGGCCGAGCTCCCGGCGCGCGTGGCGGGCGACTGCGAGATGCCCGAGATGGGGCGGGTTGAACGTCCCACCGAGGATGCCGAGCGATTGCTCGCGGGTCTCGGACCGGTCGGCCACGCTCGCGGGCCGCTCAAGCGCGGACGTGCCCGTCGCCTTCGATGAGGTACTTGAACGTGCACAGCTCGCGCAGCCCGATTGGCCCGCGTGCGTGCAGCTTCTGGGTGGAGTTGCCGATCTCCGCGCCCATGCCGAACTCGCCGCCGTCGGTGAAGCGGGTGGATGCGTTGACGTACACGCACGCGGCGTCGACGCCGAGCTGAAAGGCACGCGCGGCGGCGGTGTCGCGGGTGACGATCGCCTCGGAATGACCGCTGCCGTAGCGGCCGATGTGCTCGATGGCCTGCTCGGTGGAGTCGACCACCCGGACGGCGATTATCGGCGCGAGGTACTCAGTGGCCCAGTCCTCCTCAGTTGCGTCTTCGATGTTTAGATTGGGGATATCGCTGTGGCGGGCGAGCGCGTCGTGTGTTCGCGCGTCGGCGCGGAGGCTCACTCCGGCGGCGGCGAGCGCGCTGATGACCCGGGGCAGGAACTCGTCGGCGATGCGCTCGTGCACGAGCAGTGTCTCGGCGGCGTTGCATACGCCGGGGCGCTGGGTCTTGGCGTTGATGACGATCGCCTGTGCCTGCTGGAGGTCGGCGCTTGAGTCGACGTACACGTGGCAGTTGCCGGAGGCGGCGTAGATGACGGGCACGGTGGCAACTGCCTGCAGTGCTTGCTTGAGGCTCTCGCCGCCGCGGGGGATGATCAGATCGACGCTGCCAGCCCGGGTGGCGAGCTCGGCGAGCTCCTCGCGTCCGCCGCCGGCGACGAGGCTGACGCAGCCGTCGGGGAGCCCGGCGGCGACGGCTGACTCGGCGGCGATGTGTGCGAGCGCCGCGTTGGAGTAGGCGGCTGATGAGGACCCGCGGAGAATGATCGCGTTACCGGACTTCAGACACAGGGCGGCGGCATCGATGGTGACGTTGGGGCGCGCCTCATAGACGACAGCGACGACGCCGAGCGGTACGCGCACCTTGCGGACGTCGAGGCCGTTGGGCAGACGGTGCCCGTCGATCACCTCACCGACGGGGTCGGGGATCGCGGCGATCTGGCGGACGGCGCGCGCTATGGCAGCGACGCGTGCGTCGTCCAGGCGCAGGCGATCGAGCAGCGCGTCGCCGATATCGGCTTCGAGCCCGAGCTGCATGTCGCGGGCGTTGGCCTCGAGGATCTCCTCGATTCGCTGCTCGAGCGCGGCGGCGATCGCCTCGAGCGCGGCATCCTTGACGGCGGTGTCGGTCTGCGCGAGCGTGCGGGAGGCGCGCTTGGCCTTGCGAGCGATGTCGGCGACTGGTGAGACGGCTACTGCCATGTCCTACAGGGTACGACCTCGCTGCTTTGGAGCCTCAGTCCACGACGAGGTAGTCGCGGTGGACGGCCTCGTCGCTTGCGCGGGGCAGCACGTTGCGCACGTCCTCGGACTTCAGCCCGAGGACGCTTCGCAGCTCGGCGGCGGAGTAGCTGCAGATTCCCTTGGCGAGGGTGCGCCCCTGCTGTTGGTCGCCTTCTGGTGGCTCGGCGATGTCGACGGCATCGCCGGCATCGAAGTCGCCGATGACGCTGACGATTCCCACGGGCAACAGGCTGGCGCTGCCGTCGCGTACGGCGCGCACTGCGCCGGCGTCGATTACGAGCGTGCCGCGGGAGGGCTTGGCGTACTTGAGCCACAGCTTGAAGCTCGAGTAGCGCGCCTCGTGTGCAGCGAAACGCGTGCCCTCGCGTTCGCCGGCGAGCACGGCGATGAGCGCCCGGGCACGCACGCCGTTACAGATCACGGTGGGGATGCCGGCGGCGGTGGCCATCTCCGCGGCGACCACCTTGGAGCGCATGCCGCCGGACCCGAGCGGCGAGGTGGTGTGTCCGATCTCGAGGTCTGTGAGCGCGTCGAAGTCGCTGACCTCGGCGACGATGTGAGCGTCGGGATGAAGCCGCGGGTCGGCTGTGTAGAGGCCGTCGATGTCGGTCATCAGGATCAGCTCGTCGGCGGCCACCAGTACCGCGACCTGGGCAGCGAGGAAGTCGTTGTCTCCGAAGGAGATCTCGTCTGTGGCGGTGGTGTCGTTCTCGTTGATCACGGGCAGCACCCGCCACTCCAATAGCGTTGTAAGCGTCTGGCGAGCGTTGAGGTAGTGAGTGCGAGCGCTCATGTCGAAGAACGTGAGCAGCACCTGCGCGCTGGTGATCTCGCGCTCGCGCAGCAGCTCGTCGTAGATCCGGTAGAGCTTGCCCTGGCCCACGGCACTGGCAGCCTGCAGTGCACCGGTGGTGCTGGGTCGCTGGGGCAGGTTCATCACGCGGATCCCCCGCGCGATCGCGCCGCTGGTGACGACGATCACCTCATCGCCTGCTCGATGCAGCGTGGCCAACTGGTCGCACAAGCTCGCGAGCACATCCATGCGGGGAATGCCCTCGGGGTCTGCGACCACGCTCGATCCGAGCTTGATGACGACGCGTCTCACGTACCCAGCTTATTTGCCACGAGCGTTCACTAACCGCCGGCGACCCGGGTCCGCTCGACTCAAAGCCTTCCGGCTACTCCGGCGCGCGATTTCTGGCAAGCGCCAGCTTGCGCTGCTCGGCGTACATCGTTTCTGTGCCACGCAGCCGCTCTGCTGGGCTGAGTTCCAAATGCGCATGGATCAGACTCACATCCACCCCCGGACGTGCGGGCGCGTCAAGCACCAGACAGTGCCCAGTCGCCGCCAGTGCCTTCTCGAGCGTTGCGACGGTGGGATTCGCACCTTGGTGCTCCAGCCGGGCGACACCGGCCTGGCTTATCCCCATCCGACGCCCGAGCTCGGCTTGCGTCATCCCAGCTCGGCCGCGCGCATCCCTGAGCAACGAGGCGGCCATCGACATGGGGAAAACATAACATATAAGTTATTAGCTCGACCTACTCCTGCGGGTCCAACTCAAAGGTCACACCGGCGATCTCGATCTCATCTCCAGGCTGGAAGCCCTTGGCCTCGAGCGCACCGAGGACGCCTATTTTCCGCAGCCTCCCCTCCAGGTAGGCCATGGCGTCCTCGTTGTCGATGTCGAAGCGGGCGAGCAGACGCTCGATGCCCCGACCTCTGACCGCGTAGGCCCCCTCCCCGAGCTGCTCGACCTGAAAGCCAGCACTGGCGGCGGGGCGAAAGACCATGTGCTCGACGAGCTCCTCCTCTCCCCCCGTGGCGCGCTCCCCCATCGAGCCAGCGGACGCAGACGCGTCAGGAACCAGCCGCAGCAGCAGCTCTCCCAGCTCGCGCACGCCGGCTCCCGTGGCACTGGAGGTGGCGATCACGGGTACGTCGGGCCCGAGGCGCTCCTGCCACGCGGCGATGCTCGCGGCAGCGTGCTCTGGGGGCACGAGGTCGACCTTGGAGAGCGCAAGCACGCGGGGCAGCCGCGCGAGACGCTCGTCGTGGGCGGCCAGCTCGTGCTCGATGGTGGCGTGGTTGACGAGTGCGTCCGCGGGGTGGGTGGGATCCGGATATCCAGAGATCTCGGGGGCGATGTCGAGCACATGCACGAGCAGACGGGTGCGCTCGACGTGCGCGAGGAAGTCATGGCCGAGGCCGGCACCCTCACTTGCACCCTCGATCAGCCCCGGGATGTCCGCCACGATCAGCTGGCGTTCGTCGCCTTCCAGCACCCCCAGCACGGGTGAGAGCGTGGTGAAGGGATAGTCGGCGACCTTGGGGGCGGCGCGCGTCAGGCGCGAGATCAGCGAGGACTTGCCGGCGTTGGGCAAACCCACAAGGCCGATGTCAGCGAGCAGCTTCAGCTGCAGGTCGAGCCAGCCTTCCTCACCGACGAGCCCACGCTCGGCAAAGCGCGGAGCCTGGCGTGTGGGTGTGGCGAAGCGCTTGTTGCCTTTGCCGCCGCTGCCACCTTTGGCCACCGTGGCGCTCTGACCGGCTGCAAGTAGCTCCCAGCGGCGCCCTGCGAGGTCGCCCTCGTCGTCATCGCGTGCGCTGATCTGTGTTCCTGGCGGCACTTTGATCGTGAGTGTCTGCCCGTCGGCGCCGTGGCGCTGTGTGCCCTCGCCGTGCCCGCCCCGGCCCGCCCGGTAGTGGGCCTTGCGCCGGAAGCTCTGCAGGTCGCGTAGCGAGTCATCGCACACAAACACCACGTCGCCGCCGCGCCCGCCGTCGCCGCCGTCGGGGCCACCGCGCGGCACGTGGGCTTCGCGACGGAAGCTCAGGCAGCCATCGCCGCCGGCACCCGCTTCGACATGGATTCTCGCTCGATCGTGCAGCATCGCCGACTCATCGTGACAGCAGCGCACCGATCCGCCCGCGCGGATCGGCTATGGGTGGAGACTCCGCACCCCATCCAGGCTTCGGCAAAGGAGCAGACAACGCATGAGCAACGAGAACACCGACCGCGTCTTCTTGATCACAGGCGCTTCCTCCGGGATCGGAGCGGCCACGGCGCGCCGCGCACATGAGGAGGGCTTCCGTCTCGTGCTGGCGGCACGCTCACTGGAGCGTCTGGAGGCCCTTGCATCGGAGCTCGGCGGACCCGGGCGCACGCTGGCAGTCCGCTGCGATGTGAGCGAGTGGGACCAGCAGCAGCAAATGGTGAACGCAGCGCTGCAGGCATTCGGGCAGATCGACGTAGCGTTCGCGAACGCCGGCTTTGGCGGGCCGCGGGGCTTCCTCAAGGACACTCCCGAGCATTGGCGGGAGATGGTGCTCACGAACGTGTACGGCGCGGCGCTGACACTCAGGGCGACGATCCCGGCGCTTACGGAGTCACGGGGGCATCTGCTTTTGACCTCGAGCGTCGCCGGACGGCGGGCGCTGCCGGGCTCGATGTACTCGTGCACCAAGCATGCGGTCACCGCCATGGGCGAGGCCGCCCGCCAGGATCTGCATGGCACGGGGATCCGCGTGACACTGATCGAGCCGGGCATGACCGATACGCCGTTCTTCGATGACCGACCCAAGGATGCGCTCGAGGACGACGACATCGCCCGTGCGGTGATCTACGCGGTCTCCCAGCCGGCACATGTGAACGTCAACGAGATCCTCGTGCGCCCCACCGCGCAGGCGGGCTAGTTGACGTGCCTGGGGACGTTGCGAACGCGGTGAGGTAGGTCCGGGCCTACCGAGAGGCTGTGGGTGTCAAAGCTCACGACCTCAAGGAAGGCCCGGAATGCAACACGCTAACGCTCCGCTGACCGCGCATGGCAGGCTGCGCATGGTGCTGCTGGTTGAGGAGGAAGGGTTCACGTTGCAGGCGGCTGCAGCCGCCTGCAACGTGGCGAAGTCGACGTGCTGGGAGTGGGTGCGTCGCTGGCGGGCGGCCAGCGAGCCCGAGCGAGTCACGCTGAGCGCTCTGAAGGACCGCAGCTCCCGGCCGCACCACAGCCCCTGCCAGGTGGGCGACCAAGAGGCAGCGCGGATCTGCGAGCGGCGCAAGCACACCGGCTGGAGCCCCAGGCGACTCGCCGAAGAGCCGGACATCACACGAGCGCATTCCACGATCCATCAGGTGCTGCGCCGTGGCGGCTGCTCGCGGCGGCCGCGACCGCAGGCGCCTGCGGTGGTGCGCTATGAGTGGCCGTGCCCGGGGAATCTGCTGCACATGGACGTCAAGAAGCTCGGGAAGTTCACCGAGCCTGGGCACGCCGTGACCGGCGATCGCACCAGACGCTCAAGACGTATCGGCTGGGAGTACGTGCACTCGATCATCGATGATTGCTCCCGGCTGGCCTACTCGGAGATCCACGCTGACGAGACCGCCGTCACGGTCACCGCGTTCACTTCTCGTGCTCTGGACTGGTTCCTGGATCAGGGGATCGTCTGCGAGCGGCTGATGACCGACAACGCGTTCGCCTACACCCAGAGCAAGACCTTCAGGCAGCTGCTCTGGCGACGAGCGATCCAGCACATCCGCACACGCCCCTACACGCCAAGGACCAACGGCAAGGTCGAGCGCTTCCACCAGACCCTCATGCGGGAGTGGGCCTACGCGCTCGAATACGCCACCTCCGACGCCCGCGCGCAAGCCCTGCCACACTGGATCGACCACTACAACGAGCGCCGCACCCACTCAGCGCTCGGCAACCGGCCACCACGCGCCCGCGTTCGGGACGTCACCGGGCACAACAGCTAGTGCGGCGTTCCCCGAGCCGCGGGCGTCTTCCCATCACGATGGCTGCTGAGAGCACCTACTCGTGGGTGAAACTGCTCAGCTTGCTCAGCGCGTCGAGATCGAGCTTTGTGTACGTCGTCCGCGCCGCCAAAGGCCTACGAAACATGGCCTCGAGCACATAGAACGTCTCGGTACCCTGCCGACACTTGAGCACTCGCAGCGTCTGCGTGGCATGGTGGATCTCGGTAGCTCCCAGTTCTTGTTCCCCGATGACCGCACCAAAAGCCATTCGCACAAAGGCATCGCGCCCCCTCTTCGAGAAAAGCAAGAACGCGATAACACCGATCACGGCGAACGGGACGACGGTCGACAGGACTCCAAAGGTCATCGTCTTGGCCCAAGGGAGACGGAGATGATTAGCCCTTCAATCCGCGACGTTAGTGAGCGGTTCTCCTGCATTACTAGGCGCATCGGCTTCGCAGCGCGTGTCCTTGACCACGGCATCTATAAGCCGTTCGGCGTGGGCGAAGACCGTAGGCAGCCACTCCTCAGCCTGCCTGGGCATGCGGCGATCTAGGCGTGGGCGAGGCGGTGTGAGAAGTAGAAACCGGCGGCAGCGGCTGCGCCGGCGACGACCACGGTGCCAAGCACGCCTTTGCGGGGCAGCGCATCGCGGGCGAGGATCGTGGCGAGCACGTCCACCGAGTCGGCGACGGCACACGCGGCCTGGATGTATGGCCCGGCGGGATCGTCGAGTGTCTTGAGCGTGGCGATGCCAAGGGCGAGATCGCGGGCTCCGAGCCCGCGTGCGAGATCACCGACGACGGGTAGCTTGGAACTCTCCTCCCCCAGCCACCGGGATGTCACCTGCTCGGGCGCGGCCAGGACGGCCACCCCCAAGGCTGCTCGCCCCGCGGCAAGCAGAAATGCACCGCGCCGCGGGGAGATGCCGCGCACCCTCAGTCTTGTGAGTCGCCGCTGGGCAGCACGTTCACGACACGACCGCGCCAGCCGCTGGTGAACTGCACCGTTCCGGCGGCGCGCGCGTACAGCGTGTCGTCCTTGCCGATACCAACGCCGGTACCGGGCTTGAAGCGAGTGCCCCGTTGGCGCACGATGATCTCGCCGCCGGTCACCGACTCTCCCGCGAAGGTCTTTACGCCCAGGCGCTGGGCGTTTGAGTCGCGGCCGTTGCGGCTCGAGCCGAGCCCCTTCTTATGAGCCATCTGCGCTCGTCTCCTTGCTCGCCTTGGGCGTCTCGCCGGAAGTATCAGCCGCTTTGGCTTTGCTCGCTTTGGCCGCCGCTTTCGTGCTCCCGGAGGTGATCTCGGTGACCTCGATCTGGGTCAGGTCCTGGCGGTGGCCGGTGCGGCGTTTGTAGCCGCGCTTGGGCTTGAACTTGAACACGCGTAGCTTCTCACCGCGAACGTGCGCCACGATCGTGGCCGTCACCTTCACGTCTTTGAGGCCGTCCTTGTCGAACACGGCGTCGTCGGAGCGGTACATCAGCGGCTCGAGCTGCACCGTCGCGCCCTCGGCAGCGGCCAGGCGCTCCACGATGAGCTTCTGACCGCGCTCGACGCGGTACTGCTTGCCGCCGGTCTTCACGATCGCGTACATATCTGTGTGTCTCGATTCCTCTGGCTTGTCAGGGCCGCGCTTGCCGGCTTGCGCCGGATCAGCTGTCGGCTATTCGGGGGTTGCCTTGGCCTTGGCAGCCGAACGGCGTCGTCCGCCCCTGCGGCCACGACGCCGAGGTTTGGATTGTAGGCCATCCTCGCCTGTCTCGTCCTGTGCGCCGTCAACATCTGCAAGCGCACTAACAGCAGCCTGTTCCTCGGGCTCGGAGTCGACGGCGGTGGGCGTGTCGCTCAAACCGGCTTCGCGACGGGCCTCGGCGTCCTCGCTGTCGACCGCGGCACGCCGCCTGCGGCTGCGCGGCGCTGGCGTCTCAGATACAGCATCCTCGGATGCAGCGTCCTCGGATGGCGAAACTGCCGCGGCGGGGGCAGGGCTCGCGGGACGGCGGCGGCTGCGTCCGTTGGCGCGGGCGGCAGGACGGGCGGGCGCGGCGATCACCTCGCCGCTCTCGTCCAGCAGCAGCGCCGTAGCGGCGGTGCGCCCGACCTGATCGATACGCACCATCCGCTTCTCGCCCACGAAGGGGGAGGCACCGGCGATCGAGATGATGTAGCCGTCGATTTTGGCGACGGCGTCATCCACGTCATACATGTGCGGCTCGACGATCTCCACGAGCACCTCATCGCCCTGGCGGAAGGGCAGCGCGCGCTCCTCGACCTCGGCGCGGGTACCCATGAAGGTGATCGCGAAGTGATCGAGGGTGAGCCCTTCGGAGCCCTCGAACAGGAATGACTTGCCCGTCTCGGCCTCCAGTGCATGCAGCACACGTGAGCCGTGGCCGGTGAACTGGGTGCTGACCCTGGGGTTGGCCTGGATCAGGAACGCCTCGGCCTCGGGGTGCTCGACAGCGACGTCACGCAGCCGGCGCTCGAATTCGATCGCGATCGTCTCCTCGGAGCGGATCACGCCCTCGCCCTCGCATGTGGGACACGGGCGGCTCATGATCTCGCGCACGCCCTCGGTGACGTTCTGGCGGGTCATCTCCACGAGCCCGAGCTTTGAGATCTCCGCGGTGAACGTCTTCGTACGGTCCTCGTCGAGTGTCTTTCGCAGCGTCTTCATGACCGCGTCGCGGTTGCGCGCGCGCGCCATGTCGATGAAGTCGATGACGATGATGCCGCCGATGTCGCGCAGGCGCAGCTGGTTGACGACCTCCTCTGCGGCCTCGAGGTTGGTCTTGGTGATCGTGTCCTCGAGTGCAGCGCCCTTGCCGCGGCCGATGAAGCTGCCGGAGTTGACGTCGATTACCGTCAGCGCCTCGGCGTAGTCGATGATCAGGTAGCCGCCGCTTGGTAGGTCCACACGCCGCGAGAGCACGCCCTCGATCGCCTTGTCGACGCCGTATGACTCGAACAGGGGCTCCTCCTGCTGCCACAGCTCGACGCGCTCGACCAGCTCTGGAGCGGTGCGTGTGAAGAACGAGACGAGGCGGTGGTACTGCTGCTCGTCGTCGACGATCGCGCGCTCGAAGTGCGCGGAGAAGATGTCGCGCACGACGCGCACCGACAGGTCGGCCTCTTGGAAGACGAGATCCGGGGCGACGGTATCCTCGACGCGTTTGACGAGCACCTCGTGGAGCTTGTGCAGGTACTTGAGCTCACGCTCGAAGTCCTCGCGCTTGGCCCCATGTGCGGCCGTGCGGACGATCACCCCGCCGCCGTCGAGGCTGAGATTGGCGGTTTGGCGGCGCAGGCGCTCGCGCTCCTTGTCCTCCAGACGCCGCGAGACGCCGACACCCTCGCCGGTGGGCGCATAGACCATGTAGCGGCCGGCGATCGTGAGCTCCATCGACAGCCGCGCACCCTTGGTCTTCAGCGGGTCCTTGACGACCTGCACGACGATCTCCTGGCCCGGTTTGAGCAGGTCGGCGATCTTGCGACCGCTGCCGCCACCACGACCACGCCGGGGAGTCTCAATGCCCGGGAGCACTATCTCGTCGACGTGCAGGAAGCCGTTCTTCTCGAGGCCGATGTCGACGAACGCGGCCTCCAAGCCTGGCAGGACGTTGTCGACCTTGCCCTTGTAGATGTTGCCGACGATCGAGCGCCCGCCGCGGCGCTCTATGTAGAGCTCAGCGACGCGGTATCCGGCCTCCGGGCCCTTGCTGCCGCGCTTGCGACCACGGCTCGAGGAGGAACGCGAGGCGGCGGGCGTTCCGCTCGCCTCCAGAAGCGCCACGCGCGTCTCCGCGCGGTCGACGCTGACAAGCACTTGCTTTTTCAATTTGATCCAGTCTTTCGGTATGGAAACGGGCCGGGCGTCGGGCGGTTTGGCGCCGGGTCGGCGAGCCCGCGTGCACGCGGGGCACCCGATCGGGCGCACCCAGCGCGACTGGGCGTAGAACCCAGCGGGGCTGTCGGTGTGGTGAGGGACGCTCGGCGGACATTTAGCTCTAGTAGCGCAGTACGCGGTCCTTCAGGGCTTGAGAGGCGCGCGCCTGGACGTAGATCGATTGCAGCAGGCCTATTCCCAACAAAGTCGCGATGACCGACGATCCGCCGTAGCTCATGAGCGGAAGCGTGACGCCGGTAATGGGCATAATCCCAATAGTCATCCCTACGTTGACAAAGACCTGAAACATGAGCATAGCCGCTACACCGGCGGCGATCAGCGAGCCGAATAGGTCCTTGGCCATCACCAGCACGCGCAGCGCCCTCGATAGAAGCAGTGCATACAGCAGCAATACGATGCCAGCGCCGAGGAAGCCGTACCGTTCGCCGACGGCCGCGAACACGAAGTCGGTGTCGCTCTCGGGCACGTAGCCGTTGGAGACCTGGCTGGTGCTCGCCCTGCGGCCGGTCTTACCGCCTGAGCCGATCGCGATCTTCGACTGTTCCTGCTGATAGGAGGGATCGTTTTCTTCGGTCCCTTCCTTTTGCGCCTTGGCGGCGTTGGGGTGGATGAAGGCTGTCAGGCGTTCCACCTGGTAGGGCTTGAGCACGTGAACGCCCACGGCTGGGGCAGCCACGAGCACGAACGCGATCGAGACGCACACGAGCACCGCGAGCGCCGCCAGATGCCGCCAGGAGGTGCCTGCGATGAACAGCAGCATGCAGGCGATCGTCATGTAGACCAGGCCGGAGCCGAGGTCCGGTTGGGCGATCACGAACATCGTGGGGATCAGCGCGGCGATCAGCACGCGCACGGTCGTGTCGCGATCGCGCAGCGCCCGTGCGCGCTCGACGATGAACGCCGACAGCGAGACGATCAAGAGGATCTTGCCGAGCTCGGAGGCCTGGAAGGAGAACAGCGGGAAGTTGATCGCGCGCTGGGCTCCTTGGGCGGAGTGACCGAGGCCGAGCACCGCGAGGATGCTGAACAGCAGGAACCCGTAGATCACGTTTTTGTACTCACGCAGGCGGGAGTAGTCCAACCGCGACAGGCCGAGCATCATCAAAAAGCCGATCACGAGATAGACGATCTGGCGATTGACGTAGTAGCGCGGATCGCCGGGGATGAGATTGCGGGTGGCCGCGCGCAGCGTGACGATCGAGCAGACGCCGAGCCCGATGACCGCCAACGCCAGCACCGGGTCCAGCGGCAGGCGCAGCGTGCGCGGCGGCGCCGCGGGGGTCTCGTCCGGGGGCTGGATCGGGCTGAGCGGGCTCAAAATGTCTTGGAGCTACCGGCGACGAACTTTTTCGGCTTGCCGTACCACTGGGAGGCGATCAGGCGCGCGATTGGGGCGGCTGTTTCAGCGCCGAAGCCGCCTTCCTCGACGGTTACCGCGATTACGATCGGGCGCTGGGCGTTGCCGAGGTAGCACATGTACCAGGACTGTTCCACGTGCCCAGCACGTTCGGCGGTGCCAGTCTTCCCATACACCGGATCTTCTTGCTGGTTCCAGCCCGTCCAAACCTGCGTCGAGGTTCCGCCCTGGGCAGTGGCGGCCTCGTGGATGCCTTCCATCACGAGGCTGAGGTCTTCGTAGTTGAGGTGCACGTGGCGGCTGGGGAATTTCAGCGTCTGCACGAGGCTGCCGTTGGCTTCGTCGATCTGCTTGCCCAGGTGCGGGGTGACGACGGTGCCGTTGCCACCGCTGCGATAGGCGGTGGCAAGCGTCGAGTAGGCGACCGCCATCTGCAGCGGGTCGGTCAACAGCTCGCCCTGCCCGACGGCCAGGTCCATGTTGTAGCCCACGGTCCACGGCGCCCCCGGTTCGGCGACGATGTAGCACGGGTGGCCGTGGTGCGCTTTGGTGCACTGGGCTTCGAGTGCGTTCTGTTCGGCCAGCCACTTCGGGTCGGGGATGACGCCGGGGAACTCGCTCGGCAGGTCGATCCCAGTCGGCTCACCCACCCCCAGTTCTTTGGCCTTCTTCTGGATGATCTCGCCACCGTGTTCGTTGGCGAGCTTGCCGACGGTGAAGAAGTAGGTATCAGATGACTCCTTCAGCGCTTCCACGAGCGTCGCGTTCCCGTAATCGGCGTGCCCGGCGTTGCAGAACGGCTCACTCGAGACATAGATGCACTGGCCGGCGCCGAGACCCTCGCCGGGGGTGATCACGCCGGCTTCAAGCGCCGCCATGGCGGTGATCGGCTTGAACGTGGAGCCGGTGGGGAACGCGCCTTCGTCGGCCAGGTCGGTGAGGCGGCCCGGTACTTCGCCGTCGCTACCGGTGAGTTCGTTGTATTCGGCGTTGGTGAGCGGTTTGGCGAACCTGTTCGGATCGAAGCTCGGGGAGGAGCCCATCGCGAGCACTTCGCCGTTGAGCGGGTCGAGCGCCACGAACGCGCCGGCGATCGCCGGTTTGCCGCCCGCTCGCGCGTGTTCCATGCCTTCCTGTAGCGCCTTTTCGCTCGCTCGCTGCAAGCCCAGGTCGAGCGTGGTCTGCAGCGTGTGGCCGGCTTTGGGCGCGGTGGGCGCGAGTTTGCTGGCGACGGGCTGACCTTCGGCGTTGACCGCGATGTGCTTCGCGCCCGGCACGCCGCGCAGGTAGTGATCGTAGTAGTACTCGAGGCCCGCCTGGCCGACGATCGTGCTGGGCGCGACGCCGCGGAAGGCGCGCATCTTGAGCTCCGGTTCGCTCACCTGCCCGACGTAGCCGAAGATCTGCGCCGCCATCTCGTGCTCGGGGTATTCGCGGATCGAGACGGGTTCCTGCACCACGCCCGGGAATTCATTGGCGCGCTCGCCAAGGATGGTCAGTGCCCCGCGCCCGGCAGCGGTCTTGATCGTCACCTGTGCATACGGGGTCGCGGTTATGCCCTCGACAACGCGTTCGTCGATCTTGCGTGGGCTGACTTTGATCACGCCGCTGAGACGGTCGAACAGCTGTTTGAGCTTGACAGCGGAGCGCGGCAGCGCCGGCACCGCAACATGTGGTGGTCCGGTGGCCTGTTCGAGGCGCTCGCGCTCATGATGCTGAGCATGCGTCAGGTGCCGCACCCCGCTCAGAGCCGCCTCATAACCCGAGAGGCGCGTGACCGCTTCACGGCGCGCGACTTCCGCGACATTGAGGCGTTCTTGGTACTCGGTTACCTGCGAGGAGATACCTGCGGGCAGCTCCTCAGGAGCGATCAGCACAGCGTTGGTGACCGTGCTGCCCACGATTGGCTGTCCTTCGCGATCGAGGATCGCTCCGCGCGGCGCCGCGATCGGTATTTCGCGTTCCTGGTTGGCGTTCGCCTGCGCCACGTACTGTTCGCTCGAGAGCACCTGCAGGTACCAAAGGCGAAAGAAGATCACGCCGAACATCACCATCGCCACGCCGCTGATAATCGCAACGCGCAGCGCCAGCTGCGGCGAGACCGGGACACGCGGGTCGCGTTTGCGGGCGGGCTCGATCGCGCTCATGGCTTACTTAGGGGGCTCAGACCGCCGGTCGTGTAAGCCCGCCGCCGGCGCCGGCGGCGTGGGTCCTCCGGTAGCGCGCCTTCCAGCGCGCGGCGGGTGAGCGCCCACATCGGCAGGGCGACGATCGTGTTGACCACGACTCCCAGCACGATCTCGCGCAGCAGTTCGAAGCTGACTGGGGCATCCACACCCAGCATGAACTCCATCAGCGAATAGCCCACTAGCGCCACCGCTGAGGCACCGGCGCCGACGAGGAGCGGCGTGAACGGCCCCCGGGGGTCGCGCAGCTCGCGCAGCCGTCCACACCAGTAGCCGATCAATGTGAACACGAGCGAGGTCAGCCCGAGCGTCTGCAGCAGCGCCAGGTCGACGAACAAGCCGACGGCGAAGCCGCACGCCGCACCGACGGTGGAGCCGCACAAAAGCCCAACGAAGGCGACGAGCAGCGAGGTGAGGTCCGCGTTGACACCGAACACGGGGACCTCGGAGACGACGCCGATCTGGAAGAAGCCGACGACGAGCGCAAACGCGGCCAGACGCACTCCGAGTGAGCCGTTGACGCTAGCGCTCATCCTCCGACCTGGGTTGAGGCGAGCTGTTCACCGGTGTTGCTGCTCTGTCCCGATGGCAGGCTGGTGGACAACTGGCTGAGAGTCGACGCGCGGGTCCCCGCCCCAGCCGTCAGCACCTGGACGATGTCCAGGTTGTGGAGGTTTGCCGCCGGGTGGACGTTGACGGACTTGTAGGCGCTTTCTTCGTTGACGGAGGTGACCTGACCGATCATCAGCCCGGACGGGTAGAGCGATTCGCCGCCGGCGACCGTGCCGGAGGTGACGACGTATTCGCCGGCGTTGGCCTGGGCATTGGCAGGCAGGTATCCGAGCAGCAGGTCGTTGGGGTCACCGACCTTGGGCTGCACGAGACCGGTGGCGGTGCTGGTGCCGATCCTCGCCGAGACCCCCATCGAGCTGTTGGTGATCAGATCGAGCTGGGCGCCGTCGGACACCACCGCCGCGACCTTGCCGACGAGCCCTTCTTCGTTGATCACGGGGTCGTTGACCTGGATGCCCGATGATTCGCCCTTGTCGATGTTGACCGTCGAATACCACAGGTTCGGCGTTTTGCCGACCACCGTGGCGGTCACAGGGTGGTAGTCGTTGACACCCAACTGGTCGAGATGAGTGAGCGCGAGCAGCTCGTGGTATGCGCGTTTTTCGGCCTGATCGTCAACCAGTTCGCGGCGCAGTTTGTTGGTCTGCTTGAGCGACTGGGCCAGCTGGCTTTTCGCGTGCAGGGTGTTGCCAAACCAGCTGAACAGGTCGCGAACGGGCTTCAGCGCCTTGTTGGCGCCGTCCTGGATCGGCGAGACGATCGTCAGGAAGTCCCGCTGCACGCTGTGCAGGCGTCCATTGGAAGACTCGCCGAAATAGGCGGTCAGCAGCAGCAGTGAGAGCACAACGAGCAGCACGAGGACAGCTCGTCGACGCCGGACCGTCTTGTCATGCACCGATGATTACCTTCCGAAGCGTTCATCCGACAGAGTACCCAGGCGCGGGGCGGGCCGAGTAGCACGCTGGTGGGTACCCGAGCTTCACCGCCGGCGTCTGTTGCGTGATGTCCGGTTGGAGCGGTGGATCGCCTCGAACTCCTCGAGCGACCGACCTGAGCCGACGGCGACACACGTTAGCGGCGACTCAGCCAGGTGCGCGGGCATCTGCGTCTCCTCGCGCAACCGCTCATCCAGGCCCTGTAGCAGCGAGCCGCCACCGGCGAGCATGATGCCGCGGTCCATGATGTCCGAGGCAAGCTCCGGGGGCGTGCGGTCGAGCGTCTCCTTGACGGCGTCGATGATCTGCGTCAGCGGCTCCGCGAGCGCCTGGCGGATCTCCTCGCTTGTCAGCACCACCGTCTTTGGCAGGCCCGCGACCATGTCGCGCCCGCGGATCTCCGCCTGCAGCTCCTCTGCCATTGGGCAAGCGGAGCCGATCTCGAGCTTCAGCTCCTCAGCGGTCTGCTGGCCGATCAGGAGCTTGTACTCCTTCTTGGCGTAGTTGATGATCGCCTCGTCCATCTCATCGCCGCCGACGCGGATCGACTGTGAGACGACGATGCCGCCGAGTGAGATCACCGCGACCTCAGAGGTACCGCCGCCGATGTCGACGACCATCGAGCCGGTCGGCTCGCCCACGGGTAGGCCTGCGCCAATCGCCGCCGCCATCGGCTCCTCGATTAGATACGCGGTGCGCGCCCCTGCTGACAGGCACGCCTCCTCGACGGCGCGCTTCTCCACGCCGGTCACCCCAGATGGCACACACACAACCACGCGCGGGTGCGCCCAGCGGTTCTGGTGGACCTTCTGGATGAAGTGCCTGAGCATCTGCTCGGTGACGTCGAAGTCGGCGATCACGCCGTCCTTCAGCGGACGGATCGCCTGGATCGTGCCCGGCGTGCGCCCCAGCATGCGCTTTGCCTCGATGCCAACGGCGTGCACTTCGCCGGTGCGCGAGTCGATCGCCACCACGCTCGGCTCAGATAGGACGATCCCCCGCCCGCGGACATACACGAGCGTGTTGGCCGTCCCAAGGTCGACCGCCATGTCGCGGCCGCCGAATCCTGTCAGATAGCTGAAGATGCCCATGTAGAACGAGAGGGGGCACGTTCAGATCCGGTCCGGCTTCGCCGCTTCGCGACGCGCTCCAACACCAGCATTCATCGGGGCGTACCCGAGGCGCAGTCTAGCGGACTCCCTTCCCCGCACTCCACATTTGCCACCGGATTTGCAGATCGAGGCGCAGTCGTGGGAGCGAGCGGTCAAACGGCCTTCTCCGCGTCGCTCGCCGTATCGCTTTGGTAGCTACCTGCCCATCTCTGGGTAGATCTCCATGAGCGTCGAGAGCGGCAGCCCGACGACGTTCTCCTCTTCTCCGTCGAGTGCCACCGCGAGCTTTGCGCCCGCTCCCTGGATCGCATAGCCGCCGGAGCGCCCACGCCACTCCTCCGTGGCGACGTACCAATCGAGCAGCTCGCCGTCGATCGGCCGGAAGGTAACGAGGGTGCGCGCCACTGCCGTTCTCTCGGTCGCCTCGGAGCTGTCGCCCGCCAACAGCAGCGCGACACCGCTGATCACTTCGTGGGTGCGTCCGCTGAGCGCGGCCAACGTGGCTCGGGCCGCCTGCGCGTCGGCGGGCTTTCCGTAGATCACGCCGTCGAGCACCACGATCGTGTCGCAGCCGAGCACCGCCTCGGCGAGCCCCGGACGGCGCACCGCGCGCGCCTTGCGCAAGGCGTTCTCGACCGCCACCTGCGCCGGGTCCTCACCCTGCTCGAGCTCACTCGCGTCGGAGACCCTGACGGTGAACGGCACACCCAGGCGCTCGAGCAGCACCCGCCGCTGGGGCGAGCCAGAGGCGAGGACCAGTGGCGGTGGCACGTCTGCTGCTACTGCAGCTCTCCGAAGAACAGCGCCGACTCGCGCGCGGCCGACTCCGGCGAATCGGAGCCGTGGACCATGTTGGCGCCCATCTCGATGGCGTAGTCGCCGCGAATCGAGCCGGTGGCGGCCTCCAGCGGGTTGGTCGCACCGATCAGCTGGCGTGCGGCCTTGACCGCATCGATCCCCTCCAGCACCATCGCCACGATCGGGCCGGAGGTGATGAAATCGACCAGCTCGCCGAAGAACGGCCGCTCGGCGTGCTCCGCGTAGTGGCGCTCGGCCAGCTCGCGATCGACGGTCATGTGTCGCATCGCGACGATTCGCAGTCCCTTGCGCTCGAAGCGGGCGATGATCTCGCCGCTCAGCCCCCTGGCGAAGGCGTCGGGCTTTACGAGGATCAGTGTTCGGTCCATGGGTTCCTTTGTCTGGTTTGAGAGATGGCTCAGGAGCTCGGGCGCGGGCGACTGCCGCGGCGCCCCGCGCGTGCGGGGCTGGCCGATCTGCGCTCGCTCGGCGCGGCTGCCGGCTCGGACGCCAGCGCCGGCTCGGCGGCATCGTCTTTTGCACCCTCGCTGGGCGTCGCCACCTCGACCTCGGTATCGAGCTCAGTGGTACTGGCGCGGCGGCGACGCGAGCGCGGCGCTGACAGGCCGGGCACATCGGCCTCGCAGTAAGGGCAGATCGTCCACGCCTGGTCGAGCGGACGCGAGCAGCTGACGCAGCGCTCCTTGAGCTTGCGCAGGCAGCTGGGACAGCGGATGAAGTCGTTCTCCACCTTGTAGGAGCAATACGGGCACAGCGCCTGGTCGAGCTGACGCAGGCGCGCCTCCGCCGCCTGCGTCTCCAACTCGCGCTCGCGCACATCCTCCAAGAACTCGGGTGGCCGCAGGATCATGTAGACGATCGTGCCCACGAACGGAAACAGCGACGCGGCGGTGCTGACGAGAACGAGAAATGGATCTTCGATCCGGCGGCGTGCGTCCGCATACGTCCAGTAGATCAGCGAGCAGTAGACGACGATGAGAAAGACGACCAGCAGGTCGATCGCCAAGTTCAGGCCGCTGCTTTCGATTCCGAAATAGGCTAGGGGAAGCATCGGCCGGCTGAGTTTAGAGAAACAGGCGGCCAAAACCATAGCCAGCAGCAAAGAACACGAGAATGACCAGGGCGACAATCAGCGCGACTGCGCCGATCATGGTGAGCACCGAAGGGCCGTCCTCGTTCATCGTGCGGAGCTCTCGTGACCTGCGCGCAGCGCCGGCAGGGTACCGGAGCGAGTGAGTCCGCCGAGCAGATCGCCGACGAGATAGACCGACCCGGTGGCCAGCACTGAGCCGCCATGCGCAGAAGCCCAAGCCTGTGCCTGCTCGAGCGCGCGCGATGGTCGCGCCTCGGTCACGCTCGCATCGAAGCCGAGCTGGCGCGCGAGCGACTGCAGCACCGCCGGTGAGAGCGCGCGGTTGCTGGGGGGCGCGGTGAACCACGCCCGCTCGGTAACCGGTAGCAGCGCTGCGAGCATGCTCGTAGCGTCCTTGTCGTCGAGCACCCCGAGCACCAGCGCGAGCGGACCGGCGGGAACCACCTCGGGCAGGGACTGCACGAGCACGGTGACGGCGTCGGGGTTGTGGGCGCCGTCGAAGATCGTCAGCGGCTCGCGCGCGATGAGCTGCAAACGCCCGGGAACATCTGTCGAGGCGGCGGCCTGCACGACGGCCTGCTCGTTCAGCGCTACGCCCGCATGCCGCAGGTAGGCCTCAGCCGCACAGCGAGCGAGGGCGAAGTTGCGTCGCTGAAACGCGCCGCGGGCCAGCAGATCTGGCACGACGGCGGCGCTCTCAGGGCGCACGATTTGCGCCTCGCGCTCGCGCGCAACGCGCTCGGCCACCTCGAGCGCAGCTGGCGCCAGATCATCCCCCAGGACCAGCACAGCGCCTGGCTGTAGCGCCGCAAGCTTCTCCTCGGCGATGTCTCTGACGGTCGGCCCGAGCCAGCGGGTGTGCTCGAGCCCAACGTTCGTGAGAACGGTGACGGGCGCATCGATCACGCTCGTCGCGTCGTAGCGACCTCCCAGTCCGGCCTCCACGACCGCCACATCCACCTCCTGACGAGCCATCTCCCATAGCGCAGCGGCGGTGAGCAGTTCAAATTGGGTTACGTGATCGTCCTCGGCGAGCGTGCGATTTACGCGCTCGGCAGCCCGGGAAGCGCGGGCGATGGCGGCAGCGAACACGTATGTGTCGAGCTCTTGCCCGTCGATCAGCACGCGCTCGCGGTAGGACACGAGATGGGGCGAGAGGTATGCCGCCGTGCGCAGGCCATGGCGCTCGAGGATCGCCGCGGCCATGCGCGTGGTCGATGACTTGCCGTTGGTGCCGAGCACATGGACTGCGTCGAAGCGCCGCTCGGGCGAGCCGAGAACGGTCATCATCCGCCGCATCCGGTCCAAGCCGAAGCGCATGCCGAACAGCTCCAGCGAGCGCAGCTGACACTCGGCCTGAGCCTCGGTCCAGATCGTGTCCTTCGACGGATACATGTTCAGTGCCCTCCCCCGAGGCGCGAGCCGTAGCGCGGGCTAGGCGTCAGGGTGCTTGCGCAAGTAGTCGATGAACACCGGTCGCAGCGCCTCGCCCAGCTCCCCATCGCCGCTGTGCAGCGCGTCGAGGATCTTGCCTTTGGAGAATTGGATGTCGTACTCCGCCTCCCCCTCATCGCCGGCGAGTGCCTCCGCCGCGGGGATCAGCTTGAGCAGCGTCCAGAAGAACTTGACGTCCAGGTGCTTCTCAGCGCGTGTGATGGCGCGATCATGCAGCTCCTGCGTGGAGAGATCCTCGAGAGCTCCGTCCATGCCGCTGTCAGCTGTCTTCCTGTTGGCCGTTCACGCGTGCGCGCCACGGCGACACTTGCGCCGAGCCCGTCCGCCGCGCGCCAGTCCTGCCACGTCGCGAGCGACGCCCTTGAGGTCGAGCTTGCCCGCCAGCTTGCGCAGCTCTGCGCGCTCCTTCGCGTTGAGGTTGCCCCAACGCCCGCGCGAGTCGCGGGCAAGCGACGTCAGCCTCGCACGGTCCTTCTCCGAGAGCGATTGCCAGTGCCTGCGGATGACCACGATGGATTGCAGCAAAGCTGCCCATGGCAGCGCCTTGGCGCGCTCGCGCTTTGACTTCGACTTGGGAGAGCTGCTCGAACGAAACACAACGGCGATGGTAGCGCTCGGGCGCGGGCGCGGACGTCCAGCCGCTGTTAAGCGGACTCCTCGCGGAGCGTTGCGTCGTCGGCCTCCTCAGGCGCCGCTTCGGTGACGAGTGTCGGCGTTAGGCCCTTTTCGACGGTCTCCTTGGTGACGACGCACTTCTTGACGTCGCGGCGCGAGGGCAGCTCGAACTGCACCTCCAACAGGATTTCCTCGATGATCGAGCGCAGGCCACGCGCTCCAGTTTCGCGTTCGAGGCCCTTCTCGGCGACCGCCGTGAGCGA
The DNA here is from genome assembly GCA_963752865.1 of uncultured Solirubrobacteraceae bacterium. Lineage (GTDB taxonomy): Bacteria > Actinomycetota > Thermoleophilia > Solirubrobacterales > Solirubrobacteraceae > Palsa-744. Next base: position 1,743,430 of record CAVVZU010000002.1, on the reverse strand, counting down.
GTCCTCGGAGAACACCAGCTCGATCCCATCGAAGGCAAAGAAGCGCTGGAACTGCTTGACGAGGGCGTTGCGCGGCTCGACGAGGATCGAGACGAGGTCCTCGCGCGTGAGCTGGTGCACGGCGGACATCACCGGCAGGCGGCCGATGAACTCGGGGATCAGCCCATACTCGATCAGGTCCTCGGGCAGGCACTTCTCGAACACTTCACCGGTGTCGCGCTCGGCCTTGGCTTCGATTGCCGCCGCGAAGCCCACGCCTTTGTGGCCGATGCGCCGCTCGATCACCTTGTCGAGATTGGCGAATGCGCCACCGCACACGAACAGCACATTGGTCGTGTCGATCGTCAGGAACTCCTGGTGGGGGTGCTTGCGTCCGCCCTGGGGCGGAACCGACGCCTGCGTGCCCTCGAGGATCTTCAACAGCGCCTGCTGCACGCCCTCGCCGGAGACGTCGCGCGTGATCGATGGGTTATCCGCCTTACGCGCGATCTTGTCGACCTCGTCGATGTAGATGATCCCTGTTTCGGCCTTCTTGACGTCGTAGTCGGCGGCTTGGATCAGCTTCAAGAGGATGTTCTCGACGTCCTCGCCGACATATCCGGCCTCTGTCAGCGCGGTCGCATCGGCGATCGCGAACGGCACGTTGAGGATCCGCGCGAGCGTCTGTGCGAGCAGCGTCTTGCCACAGCCGGTGGGACCCAGCAGCAGGATGTTGGACTTCTGCAACTCGATGTCCGAGTCGCCGGACATCATCATCTGCACGCGCTTGTAGTGGTTGTAGACGGCAACCGACAGGGTGCGCTTGGAGGGGTCCTGCCCGACGACGTACTCGTCCAGGACGTCGTATATCTCGCGCGGCTTGGGCAGGTTCTCGATGTCGAACGCCGGCGGCGCCGAGAGCTCCTCATCGATGATCTCGTTGCAGAGGTCGATGCACTCGTCGCAGATGTACACGCCGGGACCGGCGATCAGCTTCTTCACCTGCCGCTGGGACTTGCCGCAGAAGCTGCAGAGGAGCTGCTCGTTGGAATCTGTTGGTCTCGCCATAGGCTTAGTGCTGTCTCATGTCTAACACCGCAAAGGCGGCCGCTGGGCAAGCGAGGCACGGACGCAGAGAGCGTGGCGTGCTTTGCACGCGAGCGACCGAGGACAAGCCTCGCGCCGCTCGGCGGGCGCCTTTTAGTGCTCGGAGATCACACGATCGATAATTCCGTACTCCTTGGCCTCCTCGGAGCTCATGAAGTAGTCGCGCTCGGTGTCTTTGCTGACGTCCTCGAGCGACTTGCCGGTGTGCTTGGCGATGATCTCGTCCAGGCGATGGCGGACGTCGATGATCTCCTTGGCGTGGATCTCGATGTCGGTCGCCTGGCCCTGGAAGCTCGAGGAGACCTGGTGGATGAGGATCTTGGCGTTGGGCAGCGCCATGCGCTTGCCCTCTGCTCCTCCGGCGAGCAGCAGCGCGCCCATCGACATCGCGATGCCAACGCAGATCGTCTGCACGTTGGGCTTGATGAACTGCATCGTGTCGTAGATCGCGAGGCCCGCGTAGACGGAGCCGCCGGGTGAGTTGATGTACAGCGAGACATCCTTTTCGGGGTCCTCTGACTCCAGGTGCAGCAGCTGCGCGACGATCAGGTTCGCGATCTGATCGTCGACGGGCGTGCCGAGAAAGATGATCCGCTCGTTGAGCAGCCGGCTGTAGATGTCGAACGCCCGCTCCCCGCGCGAGGTCTGCTCGACAACCATTGGGACTAGTGGGCTCATATTCCTCGTCTTTGTCTCATGGTCCTCGCCTTTGTTTCGCCTCGCCGACCGGATTCCTCTAGAAGGCTAGCGATCTGGTGTCCACAACCGGGCAGGTGCATCGCCGGAATCGTCCGGCGCAGTGGCGACAGCGGCTGCCTGCTGTGCCTTCCCGGGCGTCCACAGCTGCTCGCGCGCCTGCGCCTGCGCAAGCGGGATCGGCTTGGCGGCGGCGGCGACCAGGTCGATCGCCTGGCGGGCTGCGAGATCCTCGCGCACCTCATCCATGCGTCCAGCGCTACGCAGCTCGCCCAGCAGCTTCTGCGGCTCGAGCCCCTCGCGCTCGGCCGTGGGGGCGAGCGCCGCCAGCAACTCCTCCTCGGACGGATCGATGCTCTCGGCAGCCACGATCGCGGTGATGACCGCCTCGCGGCGCAGCGCCATCTCGGCTTCCGGCTCCATCTCGGTGAGGATGTCCGCCTCGTCTCTGCTGACGATCTGCAGATATGCCTCGCGTGAGATCCCGCGATGGGACAGCGAGTGCAGCATCCGCTCCCACATCTCCCGCGCCCGTGCCTTGATCAGCTCAGGCGTCAACTGCACCTCGGCGCCGGCAACCGCCGCGTCGAGCGCCGCCTGACGGAACTCGGCCTCGATCCGCTCCTGCTCCACCTCCGTCAAGCGGCCACGAATGTCATCGCGCAGCTCCTTTAGATCGTCGAAGCCGGCGTCAGTCGCGAAGTCCTCGTCGACCTCCGGGAGCTCCTTGAGCTTGACCTCCTTGACGGTGATCTCAAACGACGCCTCGTGCCCGGCAAGATCCTTGTTGTCATAGTCGTCGGGAAAGGTGAGTGGCACGTTACGAGTCTCACCGGCAGCGGCACCCAGGAGGCCCTCTTCGAAGCCTGGGATGAGGTTGCCGGAGCCGAGCTCCACGAGTTGGTCGCGTCCCTCGCCGCCGTCGAATGGCTCCCACGGCTCGCTTGCATCCGCATCAGACGCGCCCTCGACGGAGTCGGGGGCGCGCGTGCCGATGTAGTCGACCACGACGAAGTCGCCGGCGGCGGCTGGGCGATCGGCGGTCTGCAGGCGTGCCAGGCGCTCGCGCATGGCGTCGATCTCCTGCTGGATCTGCTCGTCTGCGATCTCTGGCTCGCGGCGGCCGACCTCGAGGCCCTTGTAATCACCGAGCGTGGCCGTCGGCAGCACACCGATCTCGATCGAGAACTCGAGTGCCTGCCCCTGCCCGGGTAGCTCGCCGAGATCCAGCTGTGGGTCGCCGATCGGCACGATGCCGGCGCTCTCGATCGCGTCGGAATACCAGCTGGATAGCGTGTCCCTGACGGCTTCCTCGAGGATGACCTCGCGGCCGATCCGCTGGATGACCAGCGGCGCGGGCACCTTGCCGCGACGGAACCCTGGAAGCTTCAGCTCGCGCCCGAGCTGCTGGGCCTTGCGCTCGAGTCGACCCTGCACCTCGCCGGGTGGCACCTCGACCTGCAGGCGTACACGTGAGTCCCCAAGCTCGGTGAGGGTGGTCTTCAGAGCGGCTGGCACTCCCGCCACGATACCGTGCCGCTCGATGACGCCCCCTTCTAACTCACGGCGGGTAGCTCCGCTGCATCGGCGCCTGGAGGCGTGGCTGTGGACCGGTCCTGTCGGACACCTCCTCGGCGGCTCGGTCGACGTGCTTGTGGCGCTCACGCGCTACCAGTACGCACGAGCGCGCGGCCGGACCCCTCGCTGATCTCCGGCCGCGCGTCGAGCGGCTGCTTCAGGACGCTGTGCTGCTATGCGGCGGCAACTCCGGCCGTGGAGCCGGCGAACGCGAGCTTGACGCCTCGCGGCACCACGATCACCGGGCAGGTGGCGCCCTCGATCAGGTGAGATGCCGAGGAGCTGAGCGAGATCCGCCCGGGCTCGGCGTCAGGCCGGGAGTCGACGATGAGCAGGTCCGTCTGGTCGTTGGCGACCGGCGAGACCGTTGCTCCGAGCGCGCCCGCAAGGGCCTCGGCGCTGTCGCGTGCGCCGCCATCGGCGTCACCGACGGCGACGATCTGCCGGATGCCCTTGCCCTCGAGCTGCTGGCCCAGGTCGACCGATGCCACGGCGACTGCCGTGCGGCCACCCTCGAGCAGGCGCTGGGCGGAGTTGCCGACGGCAACGTGGCCTTTGGCCGTGTGTGAGTCAGAGCAGAAGACGATCAACGACGCGCCCTCGCGCTCGGCGAGTGCGGCCAGACCCTGGGGCGTCGAGCGGTCGGTGACCACGTGGCGCTTGGCGGATGAGATACCGAGCAGCTCAACGCCACGGTCGAGGATGCTCTCGGCCTCGGCCTGAGCGATCTCCTCACGGACGCTGTCGGTCTCGGGGTTGTGACGGACGTAAGCCAGCGATACCTCGCCGCCCGCGCCGGCCAGAAGCCGGCCCAGCACGATGGCGTCCTCCTCGTTGGCCGTGCCGTCATAAGAGACGATGATCTTGGTGGACATTTGAGCCTTCTCCTTCGTATGTGTCAGCCGTGCTACGGCCGGGATGGACTTGTCTGAGTTCCGTTCTCCAACATGGTGGCACCCTCCTGCCATCAGCTCCAATGATTCTCTTGGACTCTGATATAAGTATAGCTTATGCTTAACGTTGGTCGCCTGCGCGTCTTGAAGGAGGTCGCCTATCGCGGGTCTTTCTCGGCGGCGGCCGAGGCCCTGTCCTACACGCAATCGGCGATCAGCCAGCAGATCGCGACGCTCGAGGCCGAGGCCGGGATGGCGCTGCTGGAGCGCCATCCACGCGGCGTCACGCTGACCGCGGCCGGGCAGACGCTCGTCGGCCACGCCGAGGGCATCCTCGCGCGCCTGGAGGCCGCCGAGTCATCGCTCGAGGCGATTGCCGGCCTGCGTGGTGGGCGGCTGCGCGTGGCCTCCTTTCCCACCGCCGGAGCAGCGCTGATGCCGCTGGCGATCGCGACGTTCCGCGGCTCCTACCCGGATGTGGAGCTGACGCTGGCGGAGGGCGAGCCCGAGCAGGTTGTGCCACGCCTGCGCGCGGGCGAGCTCGACCTGGCGTTGCTGTTCGAGTTCGACGGCGAGACGCTGGAGCTCGACGGCATGACACGCACCGAGCTACTCGACGATCCGATGTACCTGGCTTTGCCTCGCGCGCACGCGCTCGCGAAGAAGGACAAGCTGCGCCTGTGGGACCTGGCCGACGAAGCCTGGGTGCAGACCTCCCACTCGAGCCCCTGCGCCCTGCACGTCGTACGCAGTTGTCATGCCGCCGGCTTCGAGCCCAACGTGGCATTTGAGAGCGATGACTACCAGACCGTGCAGGGACTGGTAGCGGCGGGCGTCGGCGTCGCACTGATTCCCGAGCTGGCCCTCTCCGTGGTGCGGGAGGACATCGTCATCCGCTCGCTCTCCCCCGCCCCTCCCATCCGCCAGGTCCTCGCCGCCACACCGGCGGGCGCGCGGCTGGTGCCGGCCGCTCCGGCGATGCTGGGCATCCTCGAAGGAGCTGCCCGTCGGCGCCCAACCGGCACCGGCGACGCGGAGGATGCCGGCCGTGCGTCATACGCACCGCCCGGCGCCTGACGCACACACGCTTGGCACGCGCGTTTGGCACTCGCCGCAGTCGATCGCGCCACACCAACGGCTTAAAGCACTTGGGGCGCCTCGCCTCTCGGCGGGACGCCCCAAGCTTTGTCACATCCTCGCGTCAGCGAGAACCAGGCTTGTGCCTAGAACTTGCAGTTCGACTTGATGTATTCGGCCATCTTTTCGTAACCCAGCGGGGTTGCGTGGATGTCCGGGCCGTTGGATTTACCTTCGAACGTGGTGAAGTTGGCCATGTTGGTCCACTCCTCCATGTGTTCGGTTTCCGACGGCTCGGTTTCGGTGTTGAACAGGGTCTGCTCATCCACCACGCAGGCCTTTGCCGGACCCTTCTTGAAGGCCTTCTTCTCGGCAGCGCTCAGAGCCGCAAGCAACGCGTTCGAGCCGGCTAGCAGTTCGCCGGTTCCGTAATCGTTGCCGTAGCTGTTGTACGTGCCTACGAAGATGAACTTCCCTTTGAACCCAGCCTGCTTGAGCGTCTCGATGGTCGCGCCCGCGTTGGTGACGATCTGCGCGAAGACTGCCGGAGCGTCAGCTTCGATCTCCGCTTTGGCGACTTCGTTGCCTTCTGCTGTGAGTTCGGCTGCGTGAGTCGTCTCGTATACGTAGGCGAAGTATTCACCGTCTGCTTTGCCTTCCGCCGCGAGTTCCGCACCGTGTGTAGCGGCGTAGGTCTCCTCGTCGGGGATCAGCATGCCGGCGAGTTCCGCCGCGTGCGTCGCCTCGTATTCGGCGGCGTCTTTACCGACCGCTGCCTCGAACGCTTCCAGACCGACCACTTCGGGACCACCGGTTTCGCCATACGCCTGTTCCTCGGCCTTACCGATCACGAATTCTTCGATCTCTTTCAGAGCGATCGTTTCAACGTGTTTGGCGACGGCCTGTTCAGCTTCGACGGTAGCGATGCCGATGACCTTTTTCGTTTGACGCGCTTTGACTTCGGCTTCGATTTTCGCGATCAGGTGGAGCTGGTCGTTGGCTCCGATGTCGAGCGTGATCGCCTTCACGGGCGTGCCTTTCGCGGCCTCCGTCACCACCGATGCGACGGCGCTTTCCAGCTGCGATTCGCCGGCGCCGTATTCATTGTGCAACGGCAGGCCGTCGGTGTTGTGGTAGGCACACGGCGCTTCGCCGGTGACCGCCGGGTCAGTTGCCTGAATCGCTGCCAGCAGCGGACCGTTACCGATCAGCGACGCCGACGTCTCACCAGGGCAGCCATCGTTGACCAGCTGGATCTGTTTCTTTGCGTTAACCAAATTCAGGTAGTCGTTGGCGTACCCGTGTTCGAACGCCGACGCGGGGTCACCTTTTGACTGGTTTTCGTTAAGCAGCTGCTCGGAGTAGCCGAACGCCAGCGAATCACCCAGAGCCAGATACGTCGCATCGACTTTTTTGGGCTTCTTCGCGGCGGCGATCGACGGCACTGCCATCGCCGAGAGCGCTACCAGTGCTGCTACGCATCCGACCAGACGACATAGGCGTCGGATACTCAACGCACTGTAGCCATTCATGGCTTGCATTCTCATCCTCCTAGTTAGCGGCGGGACCGGTAGCAGAGAGCGCACCCGTGATGAGCGCAACAACCTGCAACGCAGGCCCCGTCTCTCGCAGCCCCATCTCTTGACATTTCCCTCACTCTGGAGCGCCCCAAGGTCCTCCCCGTTGGAGCAGTCTCGTCTCAAGGTAACCGCGGCGAGTCCAGATGTCAAGCCTGGAGCGGACGCGAGACTCGGCGCACGGCTACTGAAGCCAACCCATCGGGCCCCCGCACGGCTACTGAAGCCAACCCACCCGGCCCCATCAGCACGAACGCCCGTTCGCGTCCGAGACGGATGTCATCGTCTGGATCATGAGCGTGGTGCTTTTGATCCTCGGCGTGGTGGTGGGTGCGGCCTGCGCGGTCGTGCTGACACGACGCAACGGCGAGCGTATGCGCGAAGAGTTCAAGGCGATCTCGGTCGACGTGCTCGCCCAGACCGGCGAGTCGCTGGCCCAGCGAGTCGCCGAGGCGCGCATGGCCGAGGAGGAGCGGGCGACCGGCGAGATGTCTCGGCGGACCGAGGAGATCAAGGGGATCGTTACTCCCGTGCGCGAGAAGCTCGGCAGGATGGAGGATGAGATCGGACGGTTGGAGCGCGAGCGCAGGCAGGCCCAGGGCGAGCTCGCGCAGATGATCCGCCAACTGGGTGAGGGTGTCGGCACGCTGCGCCAGGAGACGGGCAACCTCGTATCGGCGCTCAAGCGTCCCACCACGCGCGGCTCGTGGGGCGAGATCCAGCTGCGCAACGTGGTCGAGATGGCGGGGATGGTCGCCCACTGCGACTTTGTCGAGCAGAGCACCATCCAGACAGGCGAAGGGACGCTGCGCCCGGACATGCTCGTACGACTGCCCGGCGGCAAGCTGGTGGTGGTCGACTCCAAGGTCCCGCTCGACGCATACCTCTCGGCGCTCGAGTCGACAGACGAGGACGACCGCGAGCTGCATACGGCACGTCACGCCAGGCAGACGCGCGAGCACATCGCCAAGCTGGCCTCCAAGGGCTACCACCGGCAGTTCGACTCGACGCCCGAGTTCGTCGTCATGTTCGTCCCCTCCGACGGCATCTACCAAGCAGCCCTTGCTCAAGACCCGGCGCTGATCGAGTACGGCGTCCAGCAGCAGGTACTGATGGCGACCCCGACCACGCTGATCGGCCTGCTCTGGGCGGTGCACTACGGCTGGCGCCAGGAGCTGATCGCGGAGTCCGCACGTGAGATCGCGGAGTCCGCGCGCGAGCTGCACAGCCGCCTCGGTCGCTTCGTCGAACCGTTCGCCAAGGTCGGGCGCCAGCTCGACTCCGCCGTAGGCGCCTACAACGAGGCGGTCGGCTCCTTCGACCACCGCGTGATTCCGCAGGTGCGCAAGATCGAGCAGGCCGGCGCGGCATCCGAACGCAAGGTGCTCGCGCCGGATGCCGTGGAGATCACAGCCCGGGCAATCACCGCGCGGCCAGAGCTCGAGAGCGAGGAGACCTTGCTGATCGCGGCGGACACGCCGTCGGATCTCCCCGCCCGGCGGCGGATCTCAAACCGCGCCTGAGGGACACGCCTCCTTGATCGCTTTACCTTTTTTCTCTCTGAGATGCAGCGTCAAAGTGGACGCCATTTCGGGAATCTCAGCAATGACCGAGCTGCCGTGCGATTAGGCGTCCCCTCAGTTTCCAGCGCTGAGATCACCGTAGTCGCAGCCCGTCGCCGTTGCCGCAGGAGGATCGTCAGCACCATCGCAAGGGCTACCGGCACGGTCGCTGGAAGCTCATCCACGAGGAAGAACAGGAGGTCGAACGCCAGCGCCAGGATCGCGGTCAGCACAGCGGCGCGCAGCTGCAGGTGGCGCCCGCTGCTCGCCGCGAGCAATCCTCCGAGCGCGCCGGCGATGAACAGATCGCCGTAGCCCATCACCGCCGAGCCGAATATCGCGTTTTGCAGCTGCGGCAGGCCGGCCGCTGGGTGCGCGGCGTTCAGCGCGTTGTTGGGCCGCTGCAGCAAATCGGAGACCACGAGCCACGTGTCGGCAACAGCCATCGCCAGGATTCCGGCGGCGAGCCAGCGCGGCGGCGTGACCGTTGCGATCAGCACTCCAAGCGCTGCGCAGCTGAGCGCTGAGAGCACGAGCGCCGCCCCCTCCCCCGCCAGACCGGTGCGGTCCGCCCACGCCAGTGCGAACAACGGCGCTACGAGCAGCGCCCACCGCGGCCTCGACGGCTGCGCAGCCCACACAAGCCAGCCGAGCGCGAGCGCCGCGAGGATCGGCACCGCCGCCAGCGCCAGGTAGGTAAGCCCCTGTGCGCTGGCATTTTCTGCCTCGCGTGCGATGAACACGAAGGCGATCACCGATAGCGGCGGGATCACCGCCCAACGGCGAGCGCGCAGCGACGCCAGCCACGGCGCGGCAAGGGTCCCCGGCAGCGCCACGAGGATGCCCTGCGCGAGCGAGAGCAGCGCGATCGATATCCAGAACGGGAGCACCCGGCGTACGATGACACCCGTGAGCGCATCCACGACCCAGACACCCCCGATCCTCCACCTCTCCTCGGTGGTCGGCAGTCCCCTGCGCGACGCGGACGGCGCGCGCCTTGGCAAGGTCGAGGATCTGATCGTGAGGCTCGGCGGCGTCGGCTATCCCCCAATCACCGGGTTTCTCGTGAACGTCGCGGGGCGCCCATCGTTCCTGGGCGCCGACCGCGTCTCTGAGATCGGCACGAACGGGGTCGTCATGCGCAAGGCAAAGCTCGACCTGCGCCCGTTCGAACGCCGTGCCGAGGAGGTGCTGCTGGGGCGCGACCTGCTCGATCGGCAGCTGATCAACGTTCAGGGGGCACGCCTGGTCCGCGCCAACGAGATCGAGCTGGCGCTCGTGGCGGGCTCTTGGCGCGTGGTTGGCGTCGACACCGGCCCACGCGGCGGCCTGCGCCGTCTGCTACCGAAGACCCTCGGCTCACACATCGCCACCGGCGAGTTCCTCGACTGGGCTGGCGTCGAGCCGTTCGTCGGCCACGTGCCAACGGTACGCCTGCGTGTCCCCCACCCCAAGCTCGCCAAGCTTCACCCCGCGCAGATCGCCGACCTGGTCGAGGCGGCCTCTCGCCACGAGGGCGAGGAGATCATCCAGGCGGTCGGCGACGACGACCGCGAGCTCGAGGCTGATGTCTTCGAGGAGCTCGACGATCAGCATCAACGCGAGTTCCTCGAGGATCGCCCTGACGCCCAGGTTGCGGAGATCCTCACGCGAATGGCACCCGACGATGCCGCCGACATCGTCGGCGAGCTCGACGAGCACCGCCGTGAGCCAGTCTTGGCGCTGCTGCCCGTCAGCCATCGCATCAAGGTGCGGGCACTGCTCGGGTATGACCCCGCCGAGGCCGGGGGGTTGATGAGCCCTGACTTCATCCTGCTGCGCGGAAGCTCATCCGCCGGCGACGCGCTCGAGGCAGTTCGCGCCAGCAAGATCGCACCCGAGCTGTTGAGCTCGGTGTTTGTCAGATCTGCCGAGGGCCCACTGGAGGGAAGCGTTCCCGTGACCGCGCTGCTGCGCGTCAACGCATCGGCCAAGCTGGCCGAAGTTGTCAAGCATGAGACTCCCTGTCTCGCACCCGACGCGTCCTTCGAGGAGGTTGCTCGCCTGATGGCCGACTACAACCTCACGGCGATCCCCGTATGCGACGAGCACTCCCAGATGCTCGGCGTGGTCACCGTCGATGATGTGCTCGAGGCGATGCTGCCACGTGGCTGGCGTCGGCGTTTCGGCCTGCTCGGTGAGGATTGACAGTAGGCGCCCGGCCCCTCGAGCGCCCACTGAATAGACTGCGGCTCGATGAAGGCTCCCAGCGGACAGTTTGATGGCGGTCCGAGTACCGCCCGTCATGCGTCGTATCAGGTCGGCCACCCGTGGCCGACCGCGTCTGCCTGCCCGGCTTAACCCTCGTCGCACCCGAATCGTCGCGTTCCTTGGCCTGCTCGGCCCGGGCCTGATCGCCGCCAACGCCGGCAACGACGCTGGCGGGATTGCCACCTATTCCTCGGTCGGCGCCAAGTACGGCTATGAGCTCCTGTGGACGATGGTGCTGATCACCATCTCGCTGGCGCTCGTGCAAATGCTCGCCGCACGCATGGGCGTCGTCACCGGCAAGGGCCTGGCCGAGCTCGTGCGCGAGGAGTACGGCATCCGCTGGTCGGTGTTCGCAACGAGCGCCGTGCTAATTGCGAACACCGGCATCTGCATCTCGGATTTCGTCGGCATCGGTGCCGCGCTTGGACTCGCCGGGGTGCCCGCGCAGGTGTCCGTGCCGCTGGCGGCAATCGGCATCTGGTTGATCATCGTGCGGGGCTCCTACCGCTCGGCGGAGCGCATCTTCATCTGGTTCACCATCCCGTTCTTCGCCTACCCGATCGCCGCGGTGCTCGCCCATCCACACTGGGGAGCGGTCGGTAAGTCGCTCGTGGTACCCCAGCTGCACACGAACTCAGCCTTCCTGGTGCTGCTGATCGCCACAACCGGGACCACCATCACCCCATACATGCAGCTGTATCTGCAGTCCGCGGTGGTCGAGCGCGGGGTACGCGAGGACGAGTTGCCCCATGAGGAACGCGAGGCGGTGGCGGGCGCCGTATTTGCCAACGTCGTCGCGTCGTTCATCATCATCGCCACCGGCGCGACGCTGTTCACACATGGGATTCACAACATCTCCTCGGCCGCCGACGCCGCACGGGCGCTGAACCCGTTCGCGGGGCGCTACGCGGAGGTGCTATTCGGGATCGGCCTGCTCGGCGCCAGCCTGCTGGCCGCGGCGATCCTGCCGATCGCGACCTCCTACGTCGTCTCCGAGTCGCTCGGTTATGAGAAGGGCATCGGCAGACGACGCGAGGAGGCCCCCGTATTCGTGAACATCATCACCGCGATGATCATGATCAGCGCGTTCGTTGCGATCGTGCCAGGCGTGCCGGTGATCTCGCTGCTGGTCGCCGTACAGGTGGTCAACGGCTTCCTGCTCCCGATCAACCTGTTTTTCATCTGGCGACTGTCGCGCTCCGCGAGCATCATGGGCGAGCGACGCAGCCGTGGCGTCCTCGACGGCGCAGCCGCGGTGACGGTGGCAGTGACGTCAACGCTCTCGATCGCGCTCGTCGTCATCACCATCGTTGGCATCTAAGCCAGCGTCTAACCGCCATCCTCGGGCGTCCGCGGCCAAAGCCGGGGGACACCGCCTACTCGAGGAGAAGCGCCGCACCGATCGCCCCACCAAGATCGCCGAGCGCGGCCACGTGCACGTGCGGCGGCCGGTAGTCGGCGAAGAGATGGGGCTGCATCGCCTCTGTGATCCGCTCGGCATAGGGATGGCCGAGCCTGATGCCAAGCCCGCCGCCGATGATCACACCCTCGACGTCGAGCACATTGACGACGGAGGCGATCCCAGCGCCGAGCGCCCCAACAGCACGATCGAGCGTCTGGATCGCGAGCTTGTCGCCGCGCGCAAGCGCCCGCGCCCAGATGCCACTGGTCAGCCGCGTGTGGTCGTGCTCCTTCATCAGCTTGAACAGGTCGGTCTTGCGACCCTTCTCCTCGTGTAGCTCGCGTACGTATCCTTCCATCGCCGCCCGGCCGGCATATGCCTCCATGCAGCCGCGTCGCCCGCATGTGCAGCGCGCGCCGTCAATCTCCACCACCACGTGACCGATCTCCCCAGCGCCGCCACGCCCCGTCCAGGGCTTGCCGTCGAGGATCAGTCCGCCGCCGACTCCTGTCCCCCAGAACACCCCCAAAAGCGAGCTGTAGAGCCGCCCGGCGCCAAGTTTGAACTCGGCGTCGGTCGCGACCTGAACATCGTTGCCGACCACCACCCTGCACCCGAGCCCGTCTTCGAGTGTGCTTGCAAGCGGGAAGGACCCTTCCCAGCCAGGCAGGTTGCGAGCACTGCTCACGTTGCCCGCGTCGATCGTTCCCGGTGAGCCCACTCCCACCCCCGCGAGCGCCGCCGGCTCGACCTCAGCCGCCTTGGCGGCATCGCGCAGAGCGGTCTCCATCTCCGCCGCGACGTCGCTGGGGCCACCTTCGGTGGGCGTCGGCCGGCGCGCTGAGCCGAGCACGCTGTGCTCATCGTCGACGACCGCCGCCTGGATCTTGGTGCCGCCAAGATCGATCCCTCCATACAAGGACATCCACGCTGATAATCGCAGACTTAGCGAGTGAGGCCAGCTCCTCCCAAAAGCAGGACGACAGCCACGTTTAGACGAATTTATCCCTGCTTGCGGGCTTTCTTCAGCCCCTCTTACGGGTCGGCCCGACTATAGGCCTCAGCGAGATGACCGAGCGCACCGGAGCATCCTGGATCGTTTACGTACTTGGGGCTCTCTGCGCCGGGGCGATCGTGGCCGCCGTATTGCTGGTAGGACCAGCCTCCAGCAGCACGGCCACCATCACCCGCACCGCCAAAGTCGCCCGGGGGGTCGTTCAGTCGACGGTGTCGGGTAGCGGCAACCTGCAAGCCGCCAGTCAGTTGAACCTCGGCTTCAAGACGAGCGGAACGGTCACCCATATCTACGTCACCCAGGGCGAGCAGGTCACGCAGGGCCAGCTGCTCGCCACGCTCGACCCTCAGAGCGCGGAAGTCACGCTGGAACAGGCCAAGGCATCGCTGCAATCCGCCGAAGCGAACCTCGCCAAGGAGGAAGAAACCGACGGCGAAGGCTCAACCGCAGCCGGCTCGAGTGGATCGGGCGCCGGCAACGCCGCCACGGCATCCACCGCCTCGGTGAGCTACACGAGCGCGGCGCATGCCTCAACCGCGGCTTACGCTCCAACGCAAACAACTCCCACGGGCACGACGAGCCCTGCCACAACCGTCCCTGCCACGACCACCCCGACGAGCACGACACCGGCCGCCACCACGCCCGCACGCACCACGCCTGCCGCCACGACACCGGCCGCGAGCACACCGGCGGCAACGACCACACCGAGCAAGCACACGAGCTCGACCACGACGACGACCAATTCCACGGGCAAGGGCACCTCGACGACCCGCGAAAGCGAAGGCAAGGAATCGAGCTCTGGCGGTAGCTCATCCAAATCGACGATCAGCACAGCCACGCGCGAAGCGAACCTCGCCTCAGCCAAAGCTGCGGTCAGGAGCGACACGCTGACCGTGCAAAGCGACGAACAGGCGGTCCAGGACACGCGGCTATATGCCCCAGAGAGCGGCACGATCGTCTCGCTGTCTGGCCAGGAAGGCGAAGTGGTATCCGGCAGCGGCACCACCAGGGCCTCGAGCACTGCCAGCTCCTCCAGCTCCTCAGCAAGCTCGACCGGCGCCGCGGGCGCGACCACCGGCCGTTCGGCAACCGGCTCGAGCACTGCGAGCAGCTCTGGCGACTCCTCCAGCTCCTCGTTTGCCGTTCTGAGTGACCTCAGCTCGATGCAGCTGGTGGTGGCGTTGAGCGAATCGGAAATCGGCAGTGTCAAAGACGGCCAGATCGCGACCGTCACCGTCGAAGCCCTCGACGGAAGCAAACTGGCGGCGCATGTGAGGGAAGTGGCGCTGCTGTCCACGAGCAGCAGCGGTGCCGTCAGCTACGACGTCACCTTCCAGCTCGATCAGCTGGCCGCGGGATTGAAGATCGGGATGAGCGCAACGGCCGAAGTCGTCGTCAAGCAGGCCGAAGGGGTCAACGTCCCCACCAGTGCGATCTCCGCCGACGAGGTCACCGTTGAGCGAGGCGGCAAGCAGGTCCGCCAGCGGGTGGTCACGGGGCTCGCCGGCAACACCTCGACGATTGTCCTCAGCGGCCTGAAAGCCGGAGAAACGGTCGTCCTACCGGCGGCCAGCACCACCAGCTCGAGTACCAGCCTCACCTCGAGGTTCGCCGGCAAAGCTGGTGGTCTGGGCGCCGCCGGCGGCTTGGCCGGCGCGGCAGGTGGTGGCCTGGGCGCAGGCGGCGGCGCATTCTTCAGGGGCGGCGGCTGATGCGCCGGACCCTGCGCTCACGCGTGACAGCCGGCTCACGTGTCCCTCGCAGCAAGCCACTGGTGAGACGCACAGTGCCCGTCGGTACTGCCACCGGGCGCGAGGCATCTGCTGCTCGACGTCCGGTGATTCAGGTGCACGAGGTCACGAAGACCTATGACCTGGGACAGATCCGGGTGCGTGCGCTGCGCAGCGTCTCGCTGCGGATCGATACCGGCGATCTGGTCGCGATCATGGGTAGCTCAGGCAGCGGCAAGAGCACGCTGATGAACATCCTCGGCTGTCTCGATATCCCGACGAGTGGTCGCTATCTGATCGACGGTGTGGACGTCAGCCAGATGGACGAGGACGACCTCTCCGACCTGCGCAACCGCAAGATCGGCTTTGTCTTTCAGAGCTTCAATCTCGTCGCGCGCACCAGCGCGCTGGCCAACGTCGAGATGCCGCTCGCCTATGCCGGCCTGCGGGGCGCCGAGCGCAGAAAACGCGCTGAGCGGGCGCTGCGCTCGGTGGGGATGGCCAACCGCATGCACCACCAGCCCTCAGAGCTATCGGGAGGCCAGCAGCAGCGTGTGGCCGTCGCCCGCGCGATCGTGACCAACCCGTCGCTGATCCTCGCCGACGAGCCGACCGGCAATCTCGACTCGCACGCCACCGAGGACGTCCTGCGGATCTTCGCGCGCTTGAACGAAGAAGGACGAACGGTCGTCCTGATCACCCACGAGCCCGACGTCGCCGAACAGACCAAGCGGATCATCCGGCTCAGCGACGGCGAGATCGTCGAGGACAGGCGTATGGCCGGCGTGCACGACCATCCGCCCGCACCACACGCGTTGAAGTCAGCCCACCCCCCGCTCAATGCCGCTGCTGCGGAGGTGCACAGATGATCGGCCCGGAGATGCTGCGCATCGCCTGGGGCGGGATCACCGCGAACAAGCTGCGCTCGGGCTTGACGATCCTTGGCATGACGATCGGCGTCGCCTCGGTGATCGTGCTGATCGCCGTCGGCAACGGCTCATCGAAGGCCATCCAATCGACGATTCAGAGTCTTGGCACGAACGTGCTCGTGGTGCAGGCAAGCGGCGGGTTTCGGTTCGGCGCGCGGGCGAGCACGGCTGCGACAGTGTCGTTGACCAAGGCCGACGCCGAAGCGCTCCAGAGCCCAAGCCTCGCGCCCGACGTCAAGAGCGCCTCGCCGGTGGTGGACGCGAGCAGCGTCTCACTCGTGTACGACGGCACGAGCTTCGAACCATCCTCGTTCGTCGGCACCACGCCCTCCTACCTGACGGCCCACACCTACAAGATCGCCGAAGGCGCCGCGTTCACCGCTGAAGACGTAGCCAAGCACAGGCGCGTCGCGGTAATCGGTCAAGAAGTCGTGCAGGAACTATTCGCCGGCGCGAGCGCCGTCGGACAGAACATGAAGGTCAACGGCAGTAACTACGAAGTGGTCGGCGTGCTGGCGAAAAAGGGCACCAACGGCACCACCAACGAGGATGACGTGGTGATGGCGCCGATCACGACCGTGCAGGACTCGCTCACCGGCGTCGGGGCGATCGACTCGATCACAGTGCAGGCGCAGTCCGAATCCTCGCTCAATGCCGCGGAAGCGGAGGTCACGACGATCCTCGAGGAACGCCACAAAGTCAAAGACACCTCCGAACCGGGATTCAGCGTGCTCAACCAGGGCTCGCTGCTGGAAACCTCCAGCTCCACCAGCAGCGTATTCACCACGCTGCTGGGAGAGGTCGCCGCGATCTCGCTGCTCGTCGGCGGGATCGGCGTGATGAACATCATGCTCGTGAGCGTCACCGAGCGCACGCGCGAGATCGGCATCCGCAAGGCGGTCGGCGCCCGCCGCTCGGACATCCTCACCCAGTTCCTGACCGAGGCAATGCTCGTGTCACTGTTCGGCGGCCTCTGCGGAGTCGCCGTCGGCGTGATCGGCAGTCAGTTCGAAATCGCGGGAGTGCATCCCGAGATCGCCACCTATTCGATCTTCCTCGCCTTCGGCGCCGCATTGGCCTCCGGCCTGTTCTTCGGCACCTATCCCGCGGCGCGTGCCGCCCACCTGCGACCGATCGAAGCGCTGCGCTTTGAGTGACCCAACTCCACCCCACCAGGAGCCCGCAATGTCCGAGCACGAGCCCACCATCCCTCACGAGCAAGCCGCTGCTGAGCAGCACCCGGCCCAGGACACGGCCGTCCAGGCGCCGGTGCCGGCATACGAGCGCTCGGCATACGAGCCGGTCGAAGACCGGGACGAATGGCTGGAGGAACCCGAGGAACTGCCGCGGCGCCCACGCCGGCGCCTGCTCGGGACGGGCGGCAACCCAGTCTTTCTCGCGCTGCTTGGTGTGCTCCTGATCGCCTGCGGCTTCATCGGCGGCGTGCTCGTGGAGAAGGGCGAAACCCCTTCGAGCTCCGCTGCCGGCTCTGCCTCGAGCCTGGCCTCGCGCTTTGCGGCACTGCGCGGCGGCACGTCCAGCACCGGCGCGCGCTCGTCGGGCGCCGCGGCCGGTGGCTTCGGTGGCTTCGGTGGTGCTGCCAGTGGCGCTGCGCGACCAACTGCCGGTACCGTCGCCTACCTGGCTGGGAGCACGCTGTATGTGACCAACCCAGAAGGCAACACCGTCAAGGTCACGACCTCTCCCGGCACGAGCGTGACCAAGACCGTCAAGTCGAGTGTCGCGGGCATCCATCCCGGCGAAACCGTCACCGTCACCGGCACCAGCGGCTCGAACGGAGCGCTCAGCGCGGAATCGATCAGCGTTGGCTCCAGCGGTGGCGGGCTCGCAGCATTGTTCGCCGGCTCCAAAGCGAGCACCGGCAGCTCTGGGAGTAGCGAACCGTCCCTATTCGGTAGCGGCGGCTGACATGGCTTAGGCGGGACTTAGCAGGAAAGCGCACCATCTACGCGTACCGTCCGCGCAAGCAGCCTCCGCTACCGCTGCGTGTCCGGGAGCACGATCATCGACAAGGAGCTCAATGCCTCACACCATCAGCAGCAAACGTAGACGTTTCCCCACGGCCGTGGCCGTCATTCTCGTTGTGCTCGCCAGCCTTGTGTTGGCGGCGTGCGGAGGCTCCTCGACGAGCTCCTCCTCCACGACCGCGACCACCAGCGCGAGCGCTACGACAACACCGTCAACGACCGGCAAAGCGCCGGGCGCTGTTGGCGGCCGGTTCGCGGCGCTGCGCGAATGCCTGCAGAAGAACGGCATCACGCTGCCCAAATTCACGCCCGGTCAGCGGACCTCGCCGGGGACCCGCCGCTCCTTCCTGCCCAAGGGGGTAACCAAAGCTCAGTACGAAGCAGCCATCAAGAAGTGCGGCGGCCCCGCCTTCTTTGGCGGCGGCAAAAACCACTTCGACACACCGGCGTTCAAACAGGCGCTGGCGAAGTTCGCCACGTGCATGCATGAAAACGGCGTGGATGTACCCAAGGCCAACACCTCGGGGACGGGTCCGGTGTTCAACAGCAAGGGCCTGGACACGAGCAGCGCCAAGTTCAAGGCCGCGGAGGCCAAGTGCCGACCGGATCTGAGCGGCGCGCTTCGCGGAGCACCGGGCGCCCACGCGGGACCTGGCTCACCCCCCACGGCCGGCTAGCGGCAAGCCGTCGATCAGCGGCACGGAGCCTGCGGGATCGCGCACCAGTGGCGCGGTCCCGGGGGTACCGGGCCGTCGCTTCGCTTGGCGACTAGCCGCTAGTGGGACTTGGGGTCCGGAACGGCCGAGGAGCTCGGCTTGGTGGAGATTTTCGGCATTGGCAACGTTCCCACGCGCTCCATCAGCTGGTTCCACTGAGCGGCGCTGAGGATGCTCGTGGTCACGAGCGGAGAGGGAGCGGTCCGACCGGAGCTCGCCGAGTGTGCCGCTCTCGCGGCAGCAGCTGGGTTGAGCGTCGTGGTGGTGGTCGCCGGGCGGAACACGAGATGGATGTGGTTCGCGTCGGCGGCGGAGGCGTGCGTGCGCGGTGAGCCCGGGTAGCGCATCAGGCTGACGATCTCGTGCGGGACGAATTCGCTGGGCAGTGTCAGCAGCGTGCGGATCGTGAGATCGGTGATCGTTTCCGGGCCTTGGTGGCCAGCGATCGTGGTGCCGTTGATCGCGGAAATATCAACCTCATCGGCGCTGTAGCCGGCAGATGGCGAGCCGGAGAACTGCGGTGATGTGCAGCGAAGAGCGCTGACAGTCGGCTCCAACCCGCTGCGAGACAGGAACGCGAGCACCGCCAACACACGCCTGTCGACCTTGCCGGCGGCGATTTCGTGGCGACCGCAGGCGTCGAGCGTGATCCCTGGATCGGAGAGCACCGCCCGCTCGAGCTGGGGCTTGGACAGCAGGAAGGCGTCGCTCGCGGTCGCTCCCAGGAGGGCATTGGTTGCCTTTGCACCCTGTGGGTGCAGTGCGGTCTGCAGCTGTGCCCAGTTGGCCAGGATCGGCGAGGGGTTGATCGTTTCGGTATCGCCTGATGGGCGGATGGCGAAGCGCAGATGACCGTCTTTTGCTCCGGGTGGCACGCCCACGCGACCGAGCACGGTGCCCGAGGCGACCACCGATCCCGCCCGCAGCGGCAGGGGCCGGCCGGCGCGGCTGTGTCGGGCCTTCCTGGCAGCACTCGCGACGGCCGCCGCGCGCGCGTCAGGGTTTCCCGGGTGGGCGAACAGGCGGACCTTTTCCATGCCTGCTGGCGTGGATTCCTGCTCGCTGCTCGGCACCGAGACGGCGCTCCGGGACCGTGTCACCACCGGCTTTGCGACCTGCAGTGTGAAAGGCGACTGGACGCCCGCGCTGGCGGCTTGCGAGGGCGCCGGGCCGTGCGTGCTGGCGGCTTCGACCGCGCGTGACTTGACGCGTGCTCTGGACTCCTTCGGCAGGACATACGTCGGTGCGATGCTGCCGAGACCAGCGTAGGTGAACACATCGCCGTAGACATCGCGCAGCACCACGAACTTGCCCAGCTTGCGGGAGTGACCGATCTGCAGGATGCGCCCGTCCTGCACGGCGATCACCGACGCGTTGGGGGAGCTCATCAATTCGATCAGCTGCAGCGACTGGGACGAGGCGGCGTGATTGGTAGCTGCCGCGGCAGCGGCCGCCGGCGAGAGCGCCGCAGATGAGCCCGGAGTGCTTGCAACGCCGGTGGGCGCAGCCACTCCCGCAGATGCGCTGGAGGGCTGACTGGGGACTTTCGTGGCGTTGGCCGTGGCGCTCGACGGCGATGGGGCCGCGGGCAGCGGGTTCCATGCGACGTGCTTGCCGCTCACCGGTAGACGACCGTCGATCAGGCCGGTGAGCGTGGCGATCACGCCCTTGGGATAGGTCGAGATCAGCTTCGCTCGCAAAAGCACCGATTCGACATATTCTTCGGAGTGGTTGTAGGCGAGGATCGCGGCTCGCAGGTTGGTCGCGGCTCCCGCCGCCCGCAGGTAGCGCGCCGCGGCGAAGATCGCATCCACGGGGTTGTATGGATCCGCGTAGCCCGCGTTCAGCGCGTCCACGCCGTACTGCAGCCACGTGCTGGGCATGAACTGCATCCAGCCAACGGCCCCGGCGGTGGAAACCGACAGATCGCTGCCGTAGTCGGTCTCGATTTCGTTGATCGCGGCGAGGATCTGCCATGGCACGCCGTACTGAACGGCGGCGGCCTTGTAGATGGGCAGCAGGAACAGTGGGATGCGGTAGAAACCGAGCGCCTGATCGGAGGCTTCGGCGGAAGCGAGCATCGCCACTAGCTGGCCGGCCTCAGCTGCGACCAGCTGCGGCGAGAGCGCGACGTTGTTGGGTCCGGAGGCCTTCTTGTTGGTCGACTTCGCGTCCTTGGACGATTTTTCCTTCTTGCTCGTCTGTTCGGTCGTCGTCGTCTGAGCCGGGCTCGCTGGCGTGCTCGGGCTGACTTTCTGTTTGCGCTGCAGCACGACGGCAGGGGCTTCCGCGGCGGCCGGCGCCGCGGTGTCGGGCTGCGCGGCAGTCGACGTCGGGGCTGGCGTCGTGGAAGTGCCCGTGGTCGGCGTGGTGGACGTCGGGGCGGTCGAGGTTTCCGTGGTCGTGGTGGTCGGGGAAGTCGTGGTCGTGCTCGTCGTCGAGGAACCGCCGATTTCGACTTCCTGGCCCGCGCTGCCCGATTCGGCGGCCGGCGAGGAGCCTTCCGGGGAGACCGGCGTACCGCTCCCCGTGGACGCGAGCGCCCCACTGGCCAGTGGACCTGCGAAGCCAGCCGCGGTCAAACCCCCTCCGGCGAGGGCGGATAGGACAGCACGCACAGCCCGCCGGCGGGCGCGGTTCAAAGGCTGCATACGCGGTAGTCGATCATCTCGGGGGGCATCCCATGTTCGTGGTCGGCGCAGCTCGCCCACAGTCGCGGGTACGCCCACCGGGATTCTTATCGGCAGCCAACCACGAATCCGTAAAGGATTCGTAATCGCGCCGACAATTCTTCAAGAGCTCTGATTGCATGGTATTCAGCACGCGCGCGCTGCGGCACCGTAACCAACGCGAAGGCGGAACGCCACAGCTGCACGACATTCTCCGCTGCGTGTTCTGGACGCAAGACCGCACTCCTGCCCGCACATTGGGCTGCCCAACGACGTCTAGAAGCGATATTCTGGCGCTGTGGAAACGATCTTCTCTGTCCTCGAGGTCCTGTTTGCGGTGATCCTGATCTTCCTGGTGCTCATGCACTCGGGCAAGGACTCCGGCCTGTCCGGCGCGTTCGGGGTGGGCAGCGGCACGGGGCCACTCGGCGGCGGATCGCTGGTCGAGCGCAACCTCAACCGCTGGACGATCTTCTTTGCCGTGATCTTCTTCCTGAACGCGTTCCTGCTGTTGAAGGCCCCCTGGGCCTGAGTCACACGTCGGTCTGGAGATCCGCACCGGGCTAATCGCCTTCGGCCCCACCGGACGTGGCCGCGCCAGAAGGTTGACCTGAGGATTCGAGCCGGTTGAGGATGTCCAGCGCCTCCGCCCGTAGGTCGGCGTCGATCGCGTCGTAGTCCTCGCGGGAGAGCTTGCCCGTGCGGAAGTCCAGCTCAGCGTCTCGAATCTCGCGGTACTTGGCCTCGCGCGCGGCGTCCAGATCCTCCGCCTCGCTCGTGTCCGTGGCACTCCTCGACGCGACATCGGATGCCGAGGCCGCTCCACGCCCGGATTGACCAAGACGGCCTGCGCGGCGCAGCGGCGCACCGACGATCAGCACCACGACGGCGATCAGCGCGAGCGTCAGCAGCACAATCAGGAAGGCCATAGAGACGTTACGCTCACCCGACGCGCCGGCGTCAGGCGCGCGCCAGGCCCCGCAGGGCTCGCGCCCGTGAACGCGCGGCCACGCGTCGCCGAACCACGCTCGGCGCGGGCCACAGTGCGATCAGACCGCCGCCGGCCGCGATCAGCCCGCCGATCCAGATCCAGAACACCAGCGGCGAGACGAGGAAGTTGAATTGCGTAGGGGGCGGGTGTTGGAGGTAGGCGCGTGCCAGGTAGGCGACCGCGACGAGCGCCTCGCTTGGCGGCAGGGTGCTGTTGCCGGCGCTGACGATCCGCTTCAAGCTCGGTGTTTCGATGTCTGGTTCGATCGCCGTCCACACGTTGCGCGTGAGGCTTGCGTCCATCGCCACATGGCTGACAGGCTGGCCGCCGATCAGACTGCCGACCGTGCCCTGGCTGGCTTCCTCGGAGGCATAGAAGCCCTCGCTGGGGTTCAGCGTTGCCACGTGGTGGCCGCTCTTCGTCACGTCGAGGATCGCCCCCAGGCTGAGCGTCGAGCCCGTGTGGGCCTCGTCGTACTTCGGCGTGATCGTGGCCGTCGGTCGCACGTAGCGAATCTCGTAGGAGCCGACACGGGTCGACTGCCCGGGTCGCAGACCGAGCTGAGAGGCGTGCTGGAAGGACGAGGAGGCGGCAACGCCAACGAACAGCACGGTGATGCCGATGTGCACGATGTAGCCGCCGTAACGGCGGCGGTTACGTCTGACGAGCCCCAGCAGGGCCAGCGGCGCGGGCTCGCCGGCCATCGCCCTTCGTGCTCTGGTGCCGCGGAAGAACTCCTGGCCGATGCTGCCGAACACGAATGCCGCGCAGCAGAACATCACGAGCGCAAGCGGCTTCTGTGTAACCCCTACGATCTCCAGCACGAGCAGCATTAGCAAGCCGCACGCGATCGGTACGACGAAGTTGCGCCGCGCGTTGGCAAGGGTTGCCCGTCGCCAGGCGATCACCGGCCCGATCCCGCTGAGCAAGACCAGGATCAGCGCCAAGGGCACGGTGTAGCGGTCGAACCACGGCGGCCCGACGGAGGCTTCCTGGCCGGTCAAAGCCTCGGAGATCAGCGGGAAGTAGGTACCCCACAGGATCACGAAGCACAGCCCGACGAGCACGAGGTTGTTGGCGAGGAAGATCGACTCGCGCGAGAGCAGCGAGTCCAGGCGATGCTCCGAGCGCAGCATCTCGCGCCGCGAGACGACCAGGTAGATCGAGCCGGCGATCATCAAGGCGATCAGACACACAAACGGGACACCGAGCGTATGGCCGCCGAAGGCGTGGATCGAGTCGAGGATGCCGCTGCGAACGAGGAACGTGCCCATGATCGCGAGCGTTCCGGTGGCAAGCACGAGCGAGACGTTCCACACCTTCAGCATGCCCCGCTTCTCCTGGATCATCAACGAGTGTAGGAAAGCCGTGCCGGTCAACCAGGGCATCAGCGACGCGTTCTCGACGGCGTCCCAGCCCCAGTAGCCGCCCCAGCCGAGCTCCGAGTAAGACCAAAGCGCACCCAACAAGATGCCCACCCCCAGGAACAGCCACGCGGCAAAAGCGAAGCGGCGGATCGCTTTGATCCAGTCGGCGTCCACCCTGCGCGCCAACAGCGCCCCCATCCCGAACGCGAACGGAATCGTGCACAGCGTGTAGCCGGAATACAGCATCGGCGGGTGGATCATCATCGTGGGGAAGCGCAGCAGCGGGTCGAGGCCCACGCCTTCCGGTGGCGCCGGGCTCGTGGTCGCGAACGGGTTGGCGTAGAAGACCATCAGCGCGACGAAGAACCCGCCGAAGCCGAGCATGATCGCGGTCGCATACGCGGCAACGTCGCGCAGGCGCTTGCGCGTGAGGAACAGCGCGAGGCTCGACCACAGCGACATCAGCCACGCCCACAGCAGCAACGACCCTTCTTGGGAGGACCATACGGCGGCGGCGCGGTAGAGCGCGGGCGTGGTGCGGCTGGAGGTGTCAGCGACGGTGTTGAAGGCGAAGTCGTTGCCCAAGAAGGCCACCTCCAGCACGGCCATCGCGACGGTCAGGACCCCCGCCAGCGCGTACACCGAGCGCCGGCCGGACTCGGAGAACTCCACCCTTCCGGTGCGCACGCCGTAGAGGGAGGCGCCGATGCCGTACGCGCAAACGACGAGCGCCAGCACCAGACAGGCGAAGCCGAGATCGGCCATCTAACGCCTACGCTCTGCGCCGGTCGTGTCCGCCATCCGCCTGGACACTCAGGAGTTCTGGTTCTCGCTCGGAGGAGCGGTCTTGTACTTGGAGGGGCACTTCGTGATCAGCGAGTTGTTTTCGCCGATGTAGCGGCCGCCCTGCTTCTCGACGTTCACGATCACCTCGCGGCCTTCCCGGAAGGGGTCGGGGACCACGCCGGTATAGGCCAGCGGTATCGCCGTGCCGCCCGCGCGGTCCTCGACGGCGAAGTGCAGGACGTTGCCTTCGCGGTGTACGGAGCCCTTGGCGACGGTGCCGGTCAGCTCGTAGCTGCGCCCGGGCTGGGCCTCGCGGACCAGCTGACTGGGCGTCAGCGCTGGACTGGCGGCACTGAAGCTCGTGTAGATCAGGGCGCTGGCCAGCAATACGGCTGCACTCAACGCCACGACCAAACGCACCGTTCGCTTGCGCGCGGGGTTCATCGTCGCCAAGTATCGCAAACCCAGTTGGCGCCCGCGCTGGTGTCCGGTTACGGCCATAGCCTGCGCCCGCAACCGGACATACGAGGAAATCCTGGGTGCAAAGCGAAACCTTCCAGCGTGGATGACGTTGTAGGTCTTAGATGACCATGAGATCCAGCCTGCTGCACCCCCTGCGCCAACCGCGACGTGTCCGTCCGGGACGAGAAGGCCGCGCACGTGTCGTCGCGGCGGCCCAGCCCGTCATGCAGCCTGCGGTCGAGGCGGTGCTGGGGGCCTGCGATCCCGCCGTCGAGCGCGTGCGTGACGCCGGAGGCCCGATCGATCACGCCTCCTACACGTGCGGCTGCGGCTATCTGTTCAGCGCGAGCGTCTCGACGAGCGTCATCTGCCCGCATTGCGGCGCAGATCAGGCCTGGTAGCGAGGCAGGAGGGCTCCGCTTCAGCGAAGCCCTCCCCAATGCTCCCTCGCCGTCGTAGCTAGTTGGCGGTGACCTCGAACATCGGCTGGTCGCCTTCCCAGAACGCGGGGCAGCTGGACGGGCCGAACGTCCCTGCTGTTCCGCCAGCGCAGAACATTTCCGGGTAGGTCGAGTTGACGAACAGTTCTTCCGTCGGGTCTGAGCCAAGCGAGAGTGTTTTTTCGCTGGGTTCGCCGAGCGCCACGTTCAACGAGTCGTATGGGCAGCCCGCGCTCGTTTTGCTGCACGCGGCTTCGCCGATCGGGTGCGGACCGTGATCGGTGGTGTTGTAGGAGACGGTGATGATCGCCTTCGAGGGGAGGTGACGAACTTTCATCCCTGTGAGGGAGATCACGAACGCCTTGCCGTGATAGCACGTGGCGGTTTCTTCGTCATACCATCTGCCACCGGTGCATTTCGGGCTCACGGATGGCCGGTACTCCATCTTGAACGACTTCGTGCGTTCCCACAGCTGCGCACCGACGGTGTTGCCGGCGCCGACCGCGTACAGCCGGAAGGTGACCGGCACCTTGAAGTAGCTTTTCATTCTGGGTAGACCGGATTCGCAGGTTTCGGCGGACACCCCTCCGCGCTGACACGCCCAGCTGCTCATCACCACCTTTACGGCCAGGTTGTTGCGGGCCGTCCCCGCGAATTCGACCTCGCCGCCGAGCTCAGACATCGAATAGGCCTCGTTGCCAATCGATGCGAAGTTACCTGGCAGCGGGCTCGGGATGTTGTTGTAAATCACTTCGCCGGCGCTTGCCGCCCCGGCTGCAAGCGCCGATGCGCTTACCGCGATGACGACAGCTACTGCGAGCTTGCTGACCCTCACTGCGATCCCTCTGGTCATGCCCTCTCCCCTCTCTCAGTCCTCGATCCCGGGGCCACTTGACCCTGGTGGAGCCTCCAATAGCAATCCACGCACACCGGTAAGCACCGCAGACAACGTTGCAGGCCCCGACTCCCGAGGCCTGCAACGGCCGCTGTGCTTACCGGTCCCCCGGCGTCCCCCGGCCTAGCCCTGGACCTCGATCACCGGCTGGTAGCCACCTTCTGGACCCCAGCAGGTTCCGGTGAAGGAGAAAGTGTCAAGCGACGATGAGCTGCCGCAGTACATCCCGCTCGAGCTCGAGTTGGCATACAGTCCTTCCGAGGGGTCTGAGCCCTTGGAGAGGGTGCCTTCCCAAGATTCGCTGAGTGCCACGTTCAGCGAATTAACCGGTCCTTCTTTGCCCGTCGGTTCGGGGCCATAGTTACCGGTGTTGTACGCGATGCTGACGATCAGCTGCTTGGGCACCGGCGCCGCGACACTCACCGGCGCGAACGTGATCCTCGAGGCGATGCCGTTGGAGCAGGCGTGCGTGACGTGCTTGCCTTTGCCCTGCGTCGACCACCACGTGCCCGCGAGTTCGCCCCTGCACTCCGGGCTGGCCGAGGGACGGTAAGGAATTTCAAATGTCTGCGTTGCCTGTGCGATCGGACCGACGGGTTCACCCTGCGTGCCGACGGTGTAGAGCTTGAGGGTGAGCGGCTGTGAGAACGTCGCGCCGGGACTCGTAACGCAGTTGTCCGCGTTCCAGCTGCCACTCTGACATGCCCAGCTGCTCATCACGGCGCTCACGGTCAAGTTCTCAGCATGCTTGGCAGAGGCCTTCGTGAGCTCCACCTCGCCGCCGAGCTCCGAGGTGGAGGTCGCCTCGAAGCCGATCGATGCGAAGTTGGCGGGCAGGGTCTTTGGAATGTTGTCGTAAAGCACCTTGGCACTCGCCGCCCCAGCGGAGATCGCCGAGAGCGCAATCGCCACAAGGATTGCCGCAACCAGGTGCGCGGCTCTCCCAGGAATCCTTCCAGTCATGTCTGTCTCCATTCGTAGTGAAGTGCCCGGGCCTAACGGCCGTCGAGCATCCTGCCCCCTCCAAGGAGCTTCTCAGAACGAGACAACTTCGACAGGTGAAGCGCATCCGTGCAGGTCCGCCCGTAACGGCATTTGAGCCGTCGCACAGCACCCCTCCGCAGTCCCTCGTCCGCAACGCGACGGTACTCGAAAGGTTCGCTCCTGTCAACCCCCGGAGGGGCGCCGGGTGTCGGCCGAGACTACTTGATGTACATGCCGGAGATCGCGCGTGCGATCACCAGCTGCTGGATCTCGGCGGTGCCCTCGAAGATGTCGTAGATCTTCGCGTCGCGGTGCCAGCGCTCGACCGGGAACTCGCGCGTGTAGCCGTTGCCCCCGAGGATCTGGATCGCACGCTCCGTCGCCCACACGGCCACCTCGCCCGCCTTGAGCTTGCTCATCGAGCCCTCTGCGTTCTCGAATTTCACGCTGTTACGACCCATCCACGACGCGCGCCACACGAGCAGGCGCGCAGCGTCGATCTCGAGCTTCATCCGCGCCAAGGTGAACGCGATGGACTGGTTCTCGATGATCTTGCGCCCGAACTGCTCGCGCTCCTTCGCGTACTCGAGCGAGTACTCATACGCGGCCCGGGCGATGCCGAGTGCCTGGGCACCGACGGTTGGCCGGGAGGACTCGAACGTCTGCATCGCCGCTTGGGAGTTGCTCTTCTTGCCCTCGCGCACGCGCGCCAGCCGTTCGTCGAGCTTCTCCTTGCCACCGAGCACGTAGGCCGCCGGAATGCGACAGTCATCGAGGAAGACGTCGGCGGTGTGCGAGGCGCGCAGGCCGTGCTTTGAGACCTTGGTGCCCTGCGAGATGCCCTGCGCTTCGCTCATCGGCACGACAAACGCGGCGTGACCTTTGGAGCCGAGCTCGGGGTCGACTGTGGCGATCACGACGTGTACATCCGAGATGCCGCCGTTGGTCGCCCACGCCTTCTGGCCGTTGATGATCCACTCGTTCGTCGCCTCGTCGTACTTGGCGCGTGTGCGCACACCCGAGACGTCCGAGCCCGCGTTCGGCTCGGATGCGCAGAACGCTGCCACCTTGACGTCGTCGACGGTGCCAAAGCAACGCGGAATCCATTCACCGATCTGCTCGCCGGAGCCCTGACCGAAGATCGCGGCGACCGCCAACGCGGTACCCATGATCGACATGCCGATCCCAGCGTCGCCCCAGAACAGCTCCTCGTTGACGATCGGCAGCGTTAGCCCGGTCGGGTCGGCGAAGAACTGCGCGAGGCCTTCAAACCCGTACAGCCCGATCTTGGCAGCCTCCTGGATGATCGGCCACGGCGTCTTCTCCTTCTCGTCCCACTCGTGGGCGGCGGGACGCACCACGTCGGCAGCAAAGCCATGCACCCAGTCGCGGATGTCCTTCTGGTCCTGTGTCAGCGCCAGCGAGAACGTCACGTCCTGGTTGGCTGCACCTGTGATCGCTGCGACGGCCGCGTCGGCGGCATCGGCGGTGGGCGAGACGGCTGTGGGCGGGGCTGACATCGGGGGCGGGACCTCCTTTGGGGGGACTGGTGGCGCCGGGAAACGAGCGCTGGCACTGAGCGAACCCATGACACTGGGTTACAGCAACCCTTGACAGGGTACCCCAGACGGGCCTTTATGTGCGAGCCGCCAATACCCGCAAATGCCACTCCCCATGCGGCTTTTCATGTAATTAACGTTGTGTGAGGTGAGCGGCGTTTGTGTGAATCGGCGCTTCTGCCGATTCAGCGTGTCTGCCAGGCTTCCTCGGCGCGGGTGAGCGCGAGGACCTCTTTCGGCAGCTTGCCCTCCGCCACGTCGGCGACGGTCACGTTCTCGAGCACGTTGCGGAGGTTCGCGCGCAGCGCGATCCACACCTGCTGAAGGCTCTCTGCCGACCCGGCGTACTCGACCTCCTCCGGTCGCTGCCCACGAACTCCGACCAGTGGGCCCTCGACCGCGCGGATGATGTCGGCGAGGTTGACCTCATCGGCCGGACGGGCCAACCAGTAGCCGCCCTCGGGGCCGCGCTGAGAGCGGACGATGCCCGATGAGCGCAGTTGCGTGAGGATGTTCTCCAGGAAGGACACGGGGATGCTCTGAGCGCGCGCGACTTCGTCCACCTTGCGTGGAGAGTCCTGGGCGCTGTCGGCGAGCTCAACGACCGCCCGTACGGCGTAGTCAGCCTTCGCAGTGACGTGCATGCCCCTGATTCTCACGCATTCGGCGGCGAACCGCTGCCAGACGTCTCCAACCTGAGTAAAATCGTCTCCATATGAGCGACACCGAGCAGACCTACACAGTCGAGGGCATGTCCTGCGAGCACTGCGTCGCCGCCGTCACCGCGGAGGTCGGCGTGCTACGGGGAGTGAGCGGTGTCGAGGTGGACCTCGACACCGGCGCGGTCCTCGTGCGCGGCAGCGATATCGATGGCGAGGCTGTCCGGGCTGCCGTCGAAGAGGCTGGATACAGCCTCGCCGCATAGGCCCGTTGTCTCGGTCTTCGGTCTCAGCTCAGTTGATCGGCACCGCGAAGGAGCCGCTCAGCGGCCGCCCGGCTCCGTCCACGCCCCTCACGTGGAAGTCCCAGACCCCACGCGTGAGGTGGACTTCGGCAATCTCATGGCCAAGGCCAGCCTGGTAGAAGCCGACACGGGCGTGCTCGCCGGTGGCCGAGGTGGCCGTCATCGCGATCGATCGGTACCCAACATGGGCGCTCGTCGTGCTCTCCAGATACAGGTGCAGGTTGACGTTGCCCGGTCGCAGCGGTTCGGCGTAGACCTCGAGCGTCTCGCCGGCGGGCTCGCGCAAGGTGATCGAGGCGGTGCGCGGCACGGCGAAGGAATTGGGGGCGGCAAGCACCAGCCCGCCGAGCAGTAGCGCTGGTATCGCGGCAGCGGTGGCGATGCTGGCGAGCCGCTGGCGGTTGCCGCGCACGGGCGTCGCGTGTCCCGGCCGGCCAAAGCGGCGCAGGCGCAGGCTGTTGGTGACGACGGTGATGCTCGATAGGCCCATCGCCACCGCGGCAAGCGATGGGCTGAGCAGGCCTGTCATCGCCAGCGGCAGCGCGATCAGGTTGTAGCCAAAGGCCCAGCCGAGGTTCTGAAGGACGATCGTGTAGGTCTCGCGAGCGAGTCTCAGCGCGCGGGCGACACCGCGCAGATCGCCGGACAGCACGCTGATGTCGGCTGCCTCGATCGCAGCACCGACGCCCGTGCCCATCGCGATGCCGAGATCAGCCTGTGCGAGCGCGGCAGCGTCGTTGACACCGTCGCCGACCATCCCCACCCGGCGGCCCTCGCCCTGCAGCTTTGCGATCTCCTCGAGCTTGCCGCTGGGGCTGACGCCGGCGAGCACGTGCTCGATGCCGACGGCCGCGGCGACGGCGTGGGCGGCGCGTGGATTATCGCCCGTCAGCAGCTCCACCTCGATGCCCATCCGGCGCAGCCCCGCGACCGCCTCCCGTGCCTCGGGCTTGATCGTGTCGGCAAGCGCCACCGCACCGAGAATCTCCTGGCCCCGCTCGATCACGACCGCTGTACGCCCGGCGCTCTCCCACTGCTCGAGCACGGAGATCAGCTCGGGTCGTCCGTCGAGCGTAGTCGGGCGCCCGACCCAAACGCCGGCCCCATCCAGCAGCGCGCGCACCCCTCTACCCGGCGTCGAGCGGAACTCGCTCGCTGGCATCAGCTCGAGGCCTCGCTCACGCGCGGCTGAGACGATCGCGAGCGCGACGGGGTGCTCGGAGCCCGCCTCGGCGGAGGCGGCGAGCGCCAGCACGCGATCGGGGTCATCGCCGGCGGCGCTCCAGATGCCTGCCAGCGAAAGCTCGCCGGTGGTCACCGTGCCCGTCTTGTCGAGCACAATCGTGTCGAGGCGCTGGCTTCGCTCGAGGATCTCGGCGCTGCGGATCAGCAGCCCCAAGCGCGCGCCGCGACCGGTGCCGACGAGGATCGCCACCGGTGTTGCCAGGCCCAGCGCGCACGGGCAGGCGACGATCAGCACCGCGATCGTGGCATCGATCCCGCGCTGCAGGTGCATCGAGGCGAACATGCCCTGTAGCCCGTCGCCCGTGAGCACCCACACGAGCGCGGTGAGCGCCGCCAGAACGAGCACAACCGGCACGAACACGCTTGCGATCCGGTCCGCCAGCCGCTGGATCTGCGGCTTGGTCGCCTGCGCGCGCTCGACCAGCGCGACCAGCTGTGAGAGCGCCGTTTCGGCGCCTACGGCCGTGGCACGGGCCTCCAGAACCCCGTCGACGTTGAGCGTGGCGCCGGTCAGCAACGCACCGACGTCCTTCTCCACCGGCAGCGACTCGCCGGTGAGCATCGACTCGTCGACCGCCGAGGCCCCTGAGATCACGATCCCGTCGACCGGCACGCTGTCGCCGGGGCGCACCCGGAACACGTCCCCACGCCGCAGTTGCTCGACGCCGACAAGACGCTCGGGTGCGCTTGGATCGTCGGGATCGAGCAGTCGTGCCTGGGTGGCTCCAAGCTGTGCCAGCTCGCGCACAGCGCGTCCGGAGCTGCTACGGGCCTTCGCCTCGCACCAGCGCGCGATCAACAGCGCCGCGATGATCGTCGCGCCCATGTCGTAACAGAGCGGCATGTCGAACTTCCCCACGGGAACGCCGTGCTCGTAAACCTTGTCGGCGGTGAGCAGCATCACCGTCGAGTACACGAACGCCGCGAGCGTCGAGATCGCGATCAGCGTGTCCATGTTGGTGGCGCGAGCGCGCGCCCGGATCCACGCCGAGCGCAGGAACGGCAGCCCGCACCAGAACTGCACCGGCACGGCCAGCGCCGCCACCACCCAGCGCGCGGTCAAATCGTGGGGCTGCGTGTACGTGAGCACCGCGATCGCAACCGCCAACGGCACCGCGAGCGCGATTCGTCGCACGAGGCCGGCCTGCTCGCGCGCCTCGCGCTGTTCGAGCTCCTCGAAGCTGTGCGCCTGCTCTGTTGCACTGACAGCCACCGGCGCCGCGCCGTAGCCGATGCGCTGCACAGCGGCTGTCAGCCCGTCGATATCCGCGATGCCGGGCTGGAGCTCGACGGTAGCGCGCCCGGTGGCGTAGTTGACGAGCGCCTCGCTCACTCCGGGCTGGCGCGAGAGCGCCCGCTGCACCCGCGCCGCACACGACCCACAGGTCATCCCCGAGACGTCGAGTTCCATCACCTCATGACGTCCGTTGGACGGCTCGGCGGCGACAGTCGGCTCTGCGATCTGGCTCGTGCTCATTGCTTGAAAGCTCCAGCTCAGGATAGCGGCGCCAGGGTGCTGCACCCAGCACGGCATGGCATAGCCTGCCGTAGCGATGACCACGAGGAGAACGCTGCCGCTCGTCGTGCTTGCACTCCTGCTGGCGGGCTGCGGCGCGAGTGCCACGACCAGCTCCGGGGGCACGACTCACGCGAGCGTGCCGTCTTATGTGACCGAACCGTTCACGCCCGAGCAGCAGCTGATCGAGAAAGGCGCGCGCCTGGTCGTCGCCGACGGCTGCTCGGCCTGCCACCTGACGCTGGGCAAGCCGGGGATCGCCCCCAGCTTCTCCAGTTTCGCCGGCCACCGCGTCACCTTGAGCAGCGGACGTACGGTGCTTGTCGATGAACACTTCCTGCGCGAGGGCCTGCTGCACCCGCGCAACTTCCTGATCAAGGGCTATGACCCCGGGCCGATGCTCGCCGCGCTGGCCCGCCTGCACCTGAATCGCCAACCCCAGCAGGTAGCCGCCCTGGCGGCGTTCATCGAGCAGGTCGGGCCCGAACCGGAATGAGCGACGCGCCCGGGCCCGGGCGCCCTGCCCGGGTATCCCGGCGGATGGCATCTCTAGCATCTGCGCATGCCTCGCCGCTGGAACTGGGATTTCGAGGATCAGCGCGCGGCTGCGGGAGCGTTGCGCCCGAAGCCCCCACGTGCCGGCGCGCGCGCACGCCGCATCAGCATCCGCCGCCGCCGGGGAGTCGCGGCGGTTGTGCTCCTCGCCTTGCTCGCGCTGATCGTCGTCGTGGTCGCTCTGCCGGGATCGCACCACGCACCGGCGGCCTCAACGCTCGCCGTGGGCGTCGATCGGCATCCAGCGCAGGTCCGAGCACAAAAAAAGCCACTCGAGAGCCCCGACGCGGCGGTCAGAGCGGTGTTGGCATACACGCCGTTCGTCAAAGAAGGCGGGGATCGCGGGCGCGACATCGCATTGACCTTCGACGACGGCCCCGGGCCCTATACGCCGGGCGTGCTCAGCGTGCTCGAGCGCTTCCACGTGCACGCGACCTTCTTCGTGATCGGCGAGATGCTGCGCTACTTCAGCGTCTCCGCGGAACGCGAGCTCCGCGACGGCGATGTGATTGGCGACCACACCGAGACGCACCCGGAAATGGCGACCCTGTCCGCCCGCGATCAGCACGAAGAGCTATTCGAACAAATCGCGCGCATCGAACTGCTCGGCGGCCCAAGGCCGGTGCTGTTCCGACCCCCCTACGGCTCCTATAACGCCACCACGATGCGCGAGCTGCACGCCCTGCACCTGCTGATGGTCCTGTGGTCGGCCGACACGGAAGACTATTTGCAGCCGGGCGTCCCGGCGATCGTCGAACACGCGCTCGCGGGAGCGCATCCCGGCGCGATCATTCTCATGCACGATGCCGGTGGTACACGCACGCAGACGATCGAAGCACTGCCCACGATCATTCGCGAGCTGCGCGCACGGGGATACCACCTGGTGACGGTGCCGGAACTGCTCAGAGACGATCCACCGCCGGCCGGACGCCCGCTACCCGCAAACCTCAGAGGAGACTGATGGATCTCGACGCACTGCAACTTCGCCGCGAGGAGCGCCGCCGCGAAATCCGGCGCCGGCGGGTGACAGCCGTCTGCCTGCTCGCGGTGGTTGTGGCTGTGGCCGTCGTCGTAGCCATTGCGCTAACGCAAGGCTCGGACAAGGGCTCGCGAGCAACACAGGCGGCGACGCGCTCCACGCCAGCCAGCACGCGGACCAGCGGACACGAGACGGCGTCGCGACCGACCACCAGCACCGTCCACACAGGACCGCCGGGAACCAGGCCGATCCCAATCCTGATGTACCACGTGATCGCGGCCCCTCCCCCGGGCGCTCCTTTTCCAGGCCTGTACGTGGAACCCACCGAGTTCGCTGAACAGATGCAGGCCCTCGAGAGCGGCGGGTGGCACGCGGTGACATTGGATCAGGCCGAGGCCTACTGGCGCCATGGCGTGCCACTCGGAGCAGGGAAGCCGATCGTGCTCAGCTTCGACAACGGCTACCAATCGCAATACACCCAGGCCCTGCCGGTCCTGCGTCGGCTTGGCTGGGTGGGCGTTGAGAACATCCAGTTGAGCGGCCTGCCGCCCTCGCAGGGAGGTCTTGGGCCGGAAGAGATCCGCGGCCTGCTCACCGCGGGCTGGGAGCTCGACACACAGGGCATGAGCCATGCCAGCCTGATCAGCCTCAATGCCGAACAGCTCCGCTACCAGATCGTCGACGCACGCCAGATCCTGCAGCGGCGCTATCACATCCCCGTCAACTGGTTCTGCTATCCGTCGGGCCTATACGACGCCACCGTCGTGGCCGCGGTCAAGGCAGCTGGCTACACGGGCTCGACGACGGTCGTGCCCGGCTGGGCGCACCCGAGCGAAGATCCATATCGGTTGCATCGCCTGCGTGTCCTCGGCGGGACCACCGGCCAGCAGCTGCTGGCGCTGTTGTCCGGCGCCCGCGACGAGCCGCCCGCGCCAGCGTCCTTCACGACACCCTGACGGGCCTTCTCAACGCCTCACCGGCCCTGGAATCCTCACCGGCCCTGGGCCCCCGAAGGAGCTAGTGGGTCGTCCATGAACGTTGTGCTCGTAACTTCCTGGTTCAGGCGGCGATGAGTAGGCGGCGCTCGGCTTGGATCAGTCGGCGGTCGCGGTGGGGGCCGTTGCGGTAGCGGATGTGCTCGGCCATCGCTTTGGCGAGGGTGTCCCAGTTGGGGTAGTCGGCGTTCTTGACGACGAACTCGCCGATCGCCCAGAAGTGGCACTCGATGCGGTTCAGGAAGCTCGCGTAGGTGGGGGTGAACACGAGCTCCACGTTGGCTTTCTCGGCCCATTCGTGGATCGCGTCGGTCTTGTGGGTGGAGAGGTTGTCCATCACGAGGTAGATCCGCAGCTTCGGGGGGTAGCGCATCCTGATCTGCTTGAAGAACGCGAGGACCTCTCCGGCGTTCTTGTGCTCACGCAGACGGCCGTGCAGCCGGTCTGAGTGCACGTCGTAGGCCGCGAACAGGTAGCGCACGCCGTGTGGGCGCTTATAGGTCGCCCGCAGCCGGCCAGCTCGCTTCCGCACCGCCCAGCCAGAGCCGTGGTGGGGGATCAGCTGGATCGGCCCCATCTCGTCGAAACACACGACGACGCCGTCCTCGGGTTTGGCTCTGTAGAGCCCAAGGACACGCTCAGCCTTCTCCTTGAAGTCCGGGTCCGGGCTCCACTTCCACGAGCGGGTCCGCTGATGAGACAGGCCCGCATCGATCAGCAGCAGCCGCAGCGCCTCTCTGCTCAACAGCATGCCCATCCCAGCCAGGTGCGGCGCGAGCTTCGACAGCGACCAGCGTGTCAGCGGGACGCCCTGCGTGTCGGGGCGGGCGCGCGCGACCGCGATGATCCGGTCGCGCTCACGGGGCGTCGTCTTCTTGGGGCGCCCGCCCCGATAGTCAGGGTCCAGCGAGCTGAACCCCTCCTCGTTGAAGGCATGGATCACCTTGCGCACATGCGACTCATCGGTGCGCATCAACCTTGCGATCTCCGGCGCGCTCATCATGGTCGCCGAGGCCAGCACGATCATCGCCCTTTGACGCTTGGCCTGATACTTCGCGCGCTTGGAAACCTGCTTCAGCCGCGCACCCTCCTCGGGGGAAAGCTCACGCACGAACACCTCCGGCGGACGCATCACCACCTCCTGGCTCGGGAACATAGATCCCTGTTCGCCAACAGCAGCGAGTTTCCGGTCAAACAATCATGGACGACCCACTAGGAACGATCGAGGTCCGTGGGATGCTCGACCGCAGCCAGGCGCGCCTCGGCGGCTTCGGCGCGGGTGCGCAGCCTGTGGCACTCGATCTGCGTATCGCGCAGGCGCTCGTGGACGCGACGGCTCTGCTCCTGCGCACGCGTGAGCTCGTGCTCGAGGAACGCCCGTGCGTCTTCTATCAGCCTGATGTGTCCGCGCACGCGCGGACGGGTCAGCTCGAACTGCTGGGCCAGCTCCTCGAGCGTGATCCGCGGCGGCTCGCCCTCGAGCGCCAGCACCGCCGGGTGATCGCCTGGATCGCAGCCTGCGTTCGCGCCGGGCCACCAGATCCGTACCGCCCCGCGGTCGACCGCGAGCCTGCCACCAATCAGCTCCCGCATCGCGTGAAGCAACTCGTCACTGCGGATCAGATAGATGGGAGCTCCGGGCCCGACGAGCGCGCGCACGTCGCGGCATGCGAGCACCGGTCGGGTCCCGTCCTCTCCAAGCGTGAGCCCAACCAGGGGACGATCGCGACGGCTGAAGATCTCCGCGCACAGACCACGCAGCCCCTGCATCGTCTCGACCTCGATGCAATCCGAATCGCACACCTCGAGCGCTTCGCGTAGGAGCTGCTGATCGATCGTGAGCGCCATCTTCGATTCTGCCTTCGGCCTGCTCACACGAGCCTGTATCGCCGTGTCGCGGGGTCACGCTCGAGCAGGCCCACGGCCACGAGCGTGGAGACATAGCGGTGGGTGGTGCTCGGATTCATGTCCAGCAGGCGCGCGATTTCGGCGTTGCCCAAATAGCTGCCGTCGGTTGGAAACGATGCGAGCATCAACAGGCCGGCGAGCAGTGATCGCGACAGCCGATTGTCCTCCAGCTGGCTTGGCTCGCGGGCGAGCACCTCGCGAATATCCCGCAGGCCAGATAGCAGCAGCGACATGCTGCCACCGTCGGCCGCGCTGCGGATCACTCGATCGACCTGCGCGGGAGAGAGCTCGACCACGACCTTCTCCCGTTCCGGCTGCTTGTGTGGTATTGGCTCATCATCGCTGGCGACGGCAGCGGGTGCCTGCGTGCGCCCTCTCCAGACGTCTCGCATCGGCGGCGGTAGCTCGGTGTCCCTCATCGCCCCCCGATCAAAGCTCCCCGCACGGTGCCCATTGGCACCACGCGATAGCCGTGGCTCACTGTCGGCGTCAATTCTCACGTCAACGACATAATGCAGCCGTTGAATTGCGCTTACAAGTCAGGCTGTTGAATGTTCTAGATCGTGACTGTTCGATAAAAGTTAGAAACGTCGCTTTTATTCATAACGACGCGGCCATACGCTACTCCGGTATATGAGCGCAAGGCCAGCGGTAGAAAAGCGCGCCAGGAAAGGCGCGGGCACGATGCAGTCGGCCGTCCACTGGGCCCTGCTGGGCCTCGTGATCGAGCGCCCGAGCTACGGGTATGAGCTGGCACACAGATTCGAGCAAGCATACGAGGGCATGCTGCAGCTGAGCGGTTTCTCCTATGTGTATACAGCGCTGGACACGCTCCAGTGCAGGGGCATGATCGAAGAGATCTCCGGTACTCGCACCGGACGCCAGCCCAAGCCGCGCTACCGGGCGACAGCCGAGGGCGTGCGCAGCTACCAGGAGCGCCTGATCACACAAATGCGCGAGGACTTCCGTCGCTCGCGGCTGTTTGCGCGACAGCTGGCGGTGTTCGCACAGGAGCCCGAGATGGCGCTGGACGTGATTGAGCGTTACGGACAGGCGTGCTTGGAAGAGGCAGGCGATACCCCGGTGATTGCCCCTGGAGGAGCGTCCGTGGATCCGGTGTCGGGGCTTGCGGCACGATTGGTGTCCGAGGAGCGCAGGCTGGCGATGGGAGCGCGATTGCCGTGGATCGACTATGCGCGACGCGAGTTCAAGGCCCTGGCCGCAGGCAGGATCCAGCCGCGATGAGCATGCTCGAGCTGGAGCACGTCAGCAAGTGCTACGGCCGGCTCAGCGAACAGGTGGCGCTGCGCGACGTATCGCTCCGTGTGGAGGCTGGCGAAATGGTGGTCGTGTGGGGCATGCGCCGCTCCGGTCGCTCGACCATGCTGCGCATCGCCGCTGGCATCGAGCAGCCAGACTCGGGCATCGTGCGCTTCGATGGGCACGCGCTCGGCGATTGTCCAGGCGGGCCTCTCGGCGATGGAATCGGCTATGTCCGCAGGGGGTTCTCGCCAAGCGAAGGCCAGCTCGTCATCGACCATCTGGTGATCGGACTGATCGCACGCGGTGTGCCGCTGTCGCTGGCGGCGAGCAGAGCCCGCGCGGCGCTCGAGCGGACCGAGATCAGCCACTGTGCCACGCTCCGGCCGAACGAGCTGGATTGCGCGGAAGCGGTACGTGCGGCAATCGCAAGAGCGCTCGCCTTCTCGCCGCGGTTGCTGCTCATCGACGAGCCGACGATCGGCGTGGATCTGCTCGCACGCGATGGCATCCTCCTCTTGCTGCAATCGCTGGCACAGGAGGGCCTGGCGATACTCACAAGCACCGGCGAGTCCACAGATCTCTCCGGAGCACGCGCACTGACGCTAAGCGAAGGTGAGCTACACGGACAGGTGGCTCAAGAGCTCGGTACGGTCGTTCCGCTACGCCGTCGCGCATGATGCCCAGCGGACGCGGGTACTGCCTCCGACTTCCCGCGAGTACCGAGTAGAGGACCGGTGCTCGAGCTCGACAGCGTCGTCAAGCACTATCGAGGGGCCGGCGAGGAGGTGCGCGCCGTGGACGGGGTGAGCCTGACCGTCTCGCCTGGTGAAATGCTCGCACTGCTCGGGCCAAGTGGCTCCGGCAAGACAACGCTGCTCTTGCTAATCGCCGCCTTGCTGCAGCCCGAGCGAGGCACGATCCAATTCGACGGCCGCGATCTCTCATCCCTGTCCGAGAGCCAGGTGTCGGACTTTCTGCTCAGGGATGTCGGCTTCATCTACCAGAACTACCACCTGATGCCACGCGTCTCAGCTCTCGAGAACGCGTCGATCAAGCTCCTGCTCGGCGGAGTCCCGCTGCGTAGAGCACAGGCGCGCGCGATCCCATGGCTCGAGCGTGTTGGCCTCGGCGACCGCCTGCAGAACACTCCGGACGAGCTCTCCGGGGGTGAGCGCCAGCGCGTCGCGATTGCCCGCGCGCTCGCCGGCGAGCCAAAGCTGATCCTGGCGGACGAGCCGACGGGCAACCTGGACAGCGCAAGAAGCGGCGAGATCGTCGCCCTGCTGCGCTCGATCGCGCATGAGCGCGCCGCGACGGTGGTGCTCGTGACGCATGACTCGGAGAGCGCCGTACTGGCAGATCGCCGCTGCACCTTGCGAGACGGAAAGCTGCAAGACCACAGCAGCATCGGCGTTCCTCCAAAGCCCCTGCCACGCACCCCGATTGCCCCGGCGTGAGCGCTCGGGAGTACTCCGAGCCGCTCGAGGCACGGATCCTGCTGCGGCCTTATGCACTGGCATACCTGTACGGCCGGCGCCTGCGCATTCACAGGGTTCAGGAGCTCTTGGCCGGTATCGGCGTCGCGATCGCGGTCGCGCTCGTATCCGCTGCGATGATCGCCAACGACAGCATCGAGGGATCGGCGGCACAGGTCGTTCACACGGTGGTGGGACCCGCCAATCTCGAGCTGCGGGCGCGCGAAGTCAACGGCCTGAGCGAACGCCTGCTGGGACAGATCCAGCACATGCCGGGAGTTGTTCAGGCCGTTCCGCTGCTGGAGCAGACGGCAACGATCTTCGGACCGACTGGACGCGTCACCGTCGATATTGCCGGCGCCGACGTGCGCCTCGGGCAGTTCAACGGCTTGGCCCGCACGCTTCCGGCCGCGGCCTTCTCATATGGGGGAATCGGGCTCACCCAGACATCCGCCGAAAAGCTCGGCGTCACGGGCGCAAACGCCACGACAACCCGGGTGTCGGTGGATGTCCGCGGGGTTATCTACCCGCTGAAGGTGGCGGCGATTCTCGGAGACGAAGCGGCCGGTGCGCTTTCGCAGTCACGTGTCGCGGTTCTGCCCCTGGCCACTCTGCAGAGCCTCGCCGGGTTGAAAGGCCGGCTGACACGCATCCTGATCGAGACACGGCGCGGGCAGCAGGCGACGGTGAGCGCCGCACTGCGGAGACTCACCGGCGGGCGCCTTACGATTGCACCCGCGGACATCGACATAACGCTGCTTCGCCAAGCGTTGAAGCCAAGCGATCAGGCGAGCGGCTTCTTTGCCGCGATCAGCGGACTGCTGGGACTGCTGTTCGCGTTCAACGCAATGCTGCTTACTGTGCCGGAGCGTAGACAGGCCATCGCCGACCTGCGTCTGATCGGCGCCAAGCGCGCGGTGATCGTGCAGATGGTCGTCTTCCAATCGCTGTGCCTGGGGATCGTCGCCTCCTTGATTGGCTTGCTCGCTGGCTACGGCCTTGCACTGGGCTTCTTCCATCAGTCCTCCGGCTATCTGGCTGAGGCCTTCACGCTTGGCACGAGCACGGTGGTTGGCATACAGCCGTTGGTTGTCGGACTGACGGGCGGGGTCCTCGCAACCCTCTTGGCCTCCGCCGTTCCGCTGCTCGATCTCCGCCGCGAGCGGGCACTGGACGCGGTGTACTACGAGGCGGCATCGCCGGGAAACGCGCTCGGCCAGCGAACCCAGGTGAGGCTTGCGCTCGCCGCCGGCTGCCTATTCGTGCTCACGACTCTCCTGTTCGAGCTGCGGCCCGCTCTCGCGCTCGTCGCGACGGGCCTGCTTGCGCTGGCAACGGTGCTCGCGGTCCCCCTGGTATTTGCGGGCGTGTTGCGCGCGGGCGCGGCCGTGGCGAGACGCTATGAAAGGCTGACCGCGCTCCAGGTGGCTCTCACGTCGCTGAGAGCCACGCCCGTGCGCTCGCTCGCGCTCGCGGCGACCGGCGCTGTCGCGATCTTCGGCGGTATCGCGCTGGGCGGCTCGCGCGATGATCTCCTGCGAGGCATCGGCGGCTTCGCTCACAGCTATGCGGCCGACGCGGAACTGCTGATCGCCAACCCCGGTGACAACCAGGCGACCGTCGAGCTCACGCCTGGCGCCGGGGTGACGCTGACACGGATCGCACACCTGCCGGGGGTTGCGAGCGTAAGCCGCTTCCAGGGGGGCTTTCTGGAACTCGGGAGACGGCGTGTTTGGGTGATCGCACGACCGCCAAGCGCCGACCAGCACGTGTTGCGTAGTGAGCTCGTCGAAGGCAACGCCAACGTGGCGCTCAGACACCTCGGCACAGGCGGCTGGATTGCGCTTTCCAAGCAGATCGCCGAGGAATACCACGTGGGCATCGGCGATCCGCTCACGCTGCCGACACCCAGCGGCGAGATCCCGTTCCGGGTCGCCGCGACAACCACCAACCTCGCATGGAGCCCCGGCGTGATCTTCATCGGTGGCGCCGATTACAGCCGCTTTTGGAAAACCACAACGCCGACGGCGATCGGCGTGCGGCTGGTGCCGGGAACCGGCGTGAAGCGGGCACGCGCGGCGATCGCGCGCGCGCTCGGGCCCGGCGTGGAAGTCTCGACCGCGCCCACGCGCCAAGCCCGCATCGACAGCCTCACGCGAGAAGGGCTCAGCCGACTCGGGGAGATATCCACGCTGCTCGTGATCGCGGCGATCCTCGCGATGGCCGCGGCGCTGGGATCGAGCGTCTGGCAGCGCCGCCCGACACTGGCGGCGATGCGCCTGGCGGGTGTGAGCGGACCGCGGCTCCGACGCATCCTCCTGGCAGAATCGCTGTTGATGCTGAGCGCGGGCTGTGTGACAGGCGCCGTGGCTGGGACGTACGGCCAGGCAGTAATCGACCGGTATCTGATGCACGTGACGGGCTTTCCCGTCGCGAGCCTGGCGGCGAGTGGCCGCCCGCTCGCGATCCTTGCGCTCGTGATCGCGATCGTTCTGGTGATCGCCGCCGTGCCCACGTGGTCGGCTTCACGTGTTCCTCCCGCGCTTGCCCTCAATGACCATTAGCTCAACGAGCCCCGGCTCGTCGCCCAAACGGCGGCGCAGAGCGACTTCGACCCGACAAACACAACCGTCCGGCGCGGTGCCGCGCCTGATCGAACATCGCCTCGCCGCTCGAGCGGGCGTCGCACTGGTGTTGGCCAACGCACGCTACTGGTCACGCGTAGCGCCGCTCGTACGTCGTGAGCTGACTCACTGGCAAGGTCGTGCGCAGGCGATCGAGGATCCCGCCTTGCGGATGCTCGCACTGAAAAAGCTCGACGAGGAGGGCTTCAACGCCGAGGTCGCTGCAACCCTCGCGACGCTGGCTCCCCGCGTGCACCGCGCTCGCGTGGTCGAGGCAATCGTCGCCCTGGAGATCCTCTACGACTTTCTCGACGGACTGACCGAGTCGCCCTCCAATGAGGCGCCTGGCGATGGTGCCCGGCTGTTTACCGCACTGACCGATGCGGTCTCACCCAAACTCGAGCAGCGACGCGACTACTACGAGGAACACTCGAGTCGGGCAGACAACGGCTATCTCGAAGACCTCATCACCACCGTACGGCACGCGGTGGAGGAGCTACCGGCGGCAGCCGCCCTCGCCGAGCTGATGCGACGCAGCGCACAGCGCGCCGCATCAGCCCAGCTCTACATCCATGGAGCCTCGCTCTTAGGCGACGGACAGCTCTCAGCTTGGGCCAAGCGCCACGCGGCTGGCACCTCCTTGCAATGGCGGGAGTTCCTCGCCGGCGCTGCCTCCTCGGTGCTCGTTGCGCACGCGCTGATCGCCGCGGCGGCCGACCATCGAACGACCCACGAGCATGGACTCAAACTCGACACCATCTACCTGTCCATCGCCGTGCTGCCAACGATCCTCGACAGCCTCGTCGACTATGAGCACGACACGAGCACAGGCCAGGCGGGCTACCTCCGTCTCTACGAGAACCCGCGTGTGCTCACGGGCCGTCTGGCGAGTGTGATCCGCAACGCCGTCGGGCAAGCGCGTACAGCGCCCAATGGCCCTCACCACGTGATGACGCTCGTGGGCGTGGTTGCCTACTACGCATCCGCCTCGACCGCGACGAGCGACGTCGCGCGGCCTGTGACAGACAGGATGACCCGTCAGCTGAGACCGCTGATCACGCCCACGCTTGCCGTGATGCGGGCCTGGCGTGTGGGGAAGCATCTGAGCCTGTCGCGTCACGGCCAACGAGCCGGTGCGAAGAGCACAACGACCTGATGGCCATCTCCGCGGGGCGAGATCGTCTGACGGCCGGCTCGGCGAGATACGTTGCGATCATCACCGACGGCAACGGGCGCTGGGCGCGCTCGCACGAGCTGCCGATCAGCGACGGCCACCACGCGGGTGCGGACACCCTGAAGGCTCGCCTACGCGATGCTGTTGAGCTCGGGATCGAGCAGCTGACGGTGTTCGCGTTCTCGACAGAGAACTGGGGGCGCCCCCTCGAGGAGGTCTACG
Organism: uncultured Solirubrobacteraceae bacterium; assembly: GCA_963752865.1. Classification (GTDB taxonomy): domain Bacteria; phylum Actinomycetota; class Thermoleophilia; order Solirubrobacterales; family Solirubrobacteraceae; genus Palsa-744. The sequence continues at coordinate 1,699,858 of CAVVZU010000002.1, read as the reverse complement.
ACCTGGTGACGATGCTCGCCCGGCGCATCACCAGCGAGGCCCCAGAGCTACATAGGCACAGGGTCCGGATGCGTTTCATCGGCAGGCGCGACGGCATCGAGCCGAGCCTGGTGGAAGCGATGGACAGAGCCGAATCGCTGACCGCGGACAACCATCTGATCACGCTGTTCATCGCCTTCAACTACGGCGGGCGCGCCGAGATCCTGGATGCCGCCAAGGGGTTTCGCGGAGACACCGAGCAGGAGTTCCGCGGCCGCCTGTACGCACCGGACATGCACGACCCGGACCTGATCATCCGCACCGGCGGCGAGCGACGGCTATCGAATTTTCTGCTGTGGCAATCGGCGTACTCTGAGCTGGTGTTCAGCGATGAGCTGTGGCCTGACTTCAGACGCGAGCATCTGGAAGCGGCGCTTGCCGAGTTTGGAGCGCGCCAGCGTCGCTTTGGTGCCCGCTAGCTACCTAGTGCATGTGCGGATCAATGAATACATCGTCGATCTGCGAGTCACCCGCGAGCGCGGTGAAACGGAGTGCGACCTCTGCCGTGCCGCCGGATAGCAGGCCCGTGGCGACTGAGCCGGTGAGCATCGGCAGCGTGGGCTGCCATTTACCACTCAGGGCGACCGCGCCGAGCGGCAGCGCGACCGTTCCGAGCGGTGTTTGGTAGACAACCTGGACAACGACGCTCGCCAGGAGCGTGTCGTTGTGTGCGAAGAAGCGGAAGGTCGGGTAGGCAGCATCGACGCAGGTGAACGGCGACTGCGCAGAGGAACCATCGGGGAGGCTCAGCGAGTAAGCGCCGACTGAGCCAGTGGCGCCGTAGGGCTCGCTGCCCGCGGCACGCTGCGCGCCCGCGCTCAGGCTCCAGCCTTCGAGCGAGCCCTCGAAATCGCCGCCGGGGACGAGCTCATAACTGCTGGAGTCCCCCACCTGAGAAACGGCTGCGAAAGCGCGGATTCATTGCAGGCGCTGGTGCTCACGAGCGCTGCCTGCGCGGGCGCAGACGAAAAGAGAGCTACAACGATGCTCGCGAGCACGCCGGTGAGACCGATCGAATAGGTCCTGTGCTGCGCGTGGGGGGAAGACGACACAGTGACGGCATGGCAACACGAGCCTCCTTGCATAGGCTGGTGGCTGAGCCGTCTCGTGGACGAGACCTCTGGCTTTGCGTCCCCACCTCGCGGCGGGTTTGCCCTTTTCAGTCTGTGGTTATTCGAGCGGGAACGCAGCATGCAGCATCGCGCCGGATTTGCAAACACGTGCGGACGCTTGTTCTAGTTAGAGCCACCAATAAACACATTTAGTCCCAATGATCGGGATTTGGGCCCGATCGAGAGGGTTATTTGTCGATTCCGTTTGCCCCCGGGGCGAGTTGTGACGATACGCGCAGCTAGAGATCATGTCCGCTCATTCCTTCACCGAATCCGAGCTGCTGCGCGCTTCCTTTGCCGGGCGCGTGCAGCGGATGCTCGACTCGGAGCGTCGCGCGGCGCTGATCGTCGGCGGCAGCTTCCTTGTGGCTGCGCTCGCACTGGCGCTGCTCGGCGTCCAACAGCACAAGCTCTCGCTGCCCGTCGCTGGGTTGTATGTGGTTGGCATCGCCGCCGCCAGCGAGGTCCGCTTCGAGATCGGCGCAGGTTTCACCGTGCCGACACAGGCTGTGTTCGTGCCGATGCTGTTTGCGCTCCCGGCCCCGATCGTGCCTTTGCTCGTGGCCTGTGGGCTCGCGCTCGCGCTCGTCCCGTCGATCCTCCGCGGCCACGTGGCCATCAGTCGCCTGCTGACCGTACCCGGCAACAGCTGGTTCGCGCTGGGACCGTCGCTGGTGCTGGTGCTCGCGCATGACCGCGGCCCGGATGGGCGTTGGGGGGTGCTGATCATCGCGTTGCTGGCCCAGGGCGCATGTGACATCGGCTCGAGCGCCGCGTGGGAACGACTGCGTGGTGGCTTGACGTTTGGTGAGCTCGCCGCGGAGCTGCGTCAGGTTTATCTGATCGATCTGACGCTCGCGCCACTGGGCCTGGTCGTGGCGATCGCCGCGATCAGACACCCGTGGGCTGTGGTGCTGATCGCGCCGCTGTTTGGTGTGCTGCGGTGGTTCTCCAAAGAGCGCCGGGCCCGGCTCGACCAGCTGATCGAGCTCAACGACGCCTATCGCGGCACGGCTCTATTGCTGGGTGATGTGGTGGAGGCCGATGACACCTACACAGGCGAGCATTGCAAGGACGTGGTGCACCTGGCACTGGACGTCGCTCGCGAGCTTGGGCTGGGGGCAGAGGAACAGCGCACGGTCGAGTTTGGGGCGCTGCTGCACGACATCGGCAAGATCGCCGTGCCGAAGGCGATCGTCAACAAGCCGGGCAAGCTCGATCCGCACGAGTGGGAGATCATCAAGACCCACACCGTCGAGGGCCAGCGGATGCTCGAGCGCGTGGGCGGCTTCATGGGCAAGGTCGGCCAGATCGTCCGTTCCCATCACGAGCGATGGGACGGCGGCGGCTATCCCGACGGCCTACGCGGCGAGGACATCGCGCTCGAGGCACGGATCATCTGCTGCTGTGATGCGTTCAACGCGATGACGACCACGCGGCCCTATCGCAGGGCGATGCCCATAGCGGCGGCGCTCACGGAGCTGACCAAGCACGCGGGAGCCCAGTTCGATCCGCGGGTGGTGGACGCACTGAGCACAGTGGTCTGTCGCGCCCCGCACGAGGCTGGCGCCACAGCACGCAGCGGCGCGCTGTCTCCGGTGCTCACCGAGCCTTGACACAAGCTAGGCTCGCGGCCTACCCGTGGACGATCTACGCATGGTCATCTTCGACTGCGATGGCGTGCTCGTCGACAGCGAGAGGATCTCAAACGACGTGCTCGCACGCATGCTGCGCGAGCAGGGACTGCCGATGACGCTCGAGCAAGCCCGGCGGGACTACCAGGGGCTGCTGCTGGGTGAGATCGTGGACGACGCCGAGGCGAGGATTGGCCGTCCGCTGCCGGACGGATGGGTCGCTCGCTACGAGCGCGACCGCGGCGAGGTCTTCAGCCGCGAGCTGCGCTCTGTGCCAGGCGCAAGCGAGGTGATCGCGCGAGTCACCAACGCTGGCCTGAAGGTATGTGTTGCCTCCCAGGGCAAGCTCGAGAAGACGCGGCTGTCGCTGGATCTGACCGGTCTTCGAGCGCTCTTCCCGGATACCGCCCTGTTCTCGGCACACTCCGTCCCTCGCGGCAAGCCACACCCGGACCTCTTCCTGCACGCCGCGAGCGTTATGGGAGTCGATCCCACTGCTTGTGTGGTCGTCGAGGACACGCCTTCCGGGGTTAGCGCAGCGGTCTCTGCCGGCATGCGCGTCTTCGGTTACGCCGCGGACAGCGATGAGACCGCGTTGCGAGATGCCGGCGCTGAGATCGTCCACTCGCTCGGGGAATTGCCGCGGCGGCTCGGACTTTGACTGATCCGGCGCTTGCCGCAAATGCAGCCACCTCGTGGCAGTTCGATAACTGGATACGCTCGTTAACCGAATAGGCCTACCTTGTGCGCAAGCTGAGCGCACCGTATGGTCTCTGCAGTGCCAACGTCGCAGCTGATCAGGATTCTCTCAATCGACGGCGGGGGCATCCGCGGCATCATTCCCGCGATGGTGCTCGCGGAGATCGAGCGTCAGACCGGGCGTCCGGCATGCGAGCTGTTCGACCTGATCGCGGGGACCTCGACCGGAGGCATCATCACACTAGGCGTCACCGCGCCCGGTGAACAGCAGCCGGACGGCAAACGGCGCCCACGCTGGAGCGCGGAACAGCTCGTCGACATCTATGCCAACGACGGACCGGAGATATTCAAGCATTCGCTGCTGCGCACGATCGAGACACTCGACGGACTGGTGAGGGAGAAGTACAAGACCGACGGCCTTGAAGAAGTCCTTAAGCAGTACCTCGGTGACGCGATGCTCTCGCAGGCACTGACCAAAGTGCTGATCACCTCCTATGACATTCAGCAGCACGAGCCGTTCTTCTTCAAGAGCTTCCAGCCCAGCCCTCGCGCCGCACCAAACCTCCGCGACGCCGTGCCCGAGCAGACGAGCTCAGCCACCCCCCAGCTGCCGTTCGCTGACTATCTGATGCGAGTGGTTGGACGTGCGACATCGGCCGCGCCGACGTACTTCAAACCAGAGGACGTCACGGCGACGCCGCCGGGAACAACGCCGCGGGACTATGTGCTCGTGGACGGCGGCACGTTCGCCAACAATCCCGCCATGTGCGCATACGCGGAGGCACGGCGCAACTACCCAGAAGCAGAAGTGCTGATCGTCTCGCTGGGCACCGGGCGCCTCACGGAGTCGATCTCCTTCAAGCAATCCAAGCACTGGGGTCTGGTGCAATGGGCGCGACCGCTGCTGGGTGTGATGATGGACGGCTCGAGCACGGCGATTGACTATCAGCTGGACGAACTGCTGGGGTACGACAAAGACCACTTCCGCTTTCAAGCCCTGCTCGACGGCGCCAGCGACAGCCTCGACGACACGAGCCCTGAGAACATCGCCCACCTGCGTGAAGTCGCCAAAAAGCTGATCGAAGAAAGCGCCCCGAGACTGAAGTCGGTGTGCACGCGTCTCTGAGCGAGAGCCTTGGCCATTGCAAACGCCATTGGGTGACTCCGACAAGGGGTTAAGTGCTCATGGATGGATGCCGATTGGCTGAATTGATGCCGGACGCTCACCCATCTCCCGCGACAGACGACCTTCGCCGCCTCGGGCAGGCGCTGAACGCGCGCACGAACGACGTCGTCGAGGCGATGCTCGCGCGCACGAGGAGCTCCGACTGCCAGCTTGAGGCGGCGGTGGAGGAGCGCTTCGCCCGCGTCGGTGCCGTCTCCACGGTCGCGGTCGCACGTTGGATGTCTGGCGACGGCGCGGACGTAGCGCGCGAGGTTGGCAAGGAGGCATGGCAGATCTTCGGCCAGCTCGCCTCCCAACGCGCGGCCCCGTTGAACGAGGTCACCAAGCGCTGCCTGCGCTGGGCTGATGCCGCCCGCGAGGTGGTACTTGAGTGCGCGGGGGAGCTGCAGCTCCCGCCAGAGGTTCTGGCCGAGGGCCTGGCGATGCTGCAGCGCAGCCTCAACGTCACGCTGGTGCGAATGTGCGAGTCCTTCGAGGCGGCGCGGAAAACCGCTGACGACGAGCTCACTCGTCGCCAACGCGAGCTTGCCTTTCTCGCCACCCATGATGAGCTGACGGGGCTGCCAAACCGAACGCTGATCCTGGACCGTGTAGCGCAACTGCTTTTGCGAGCGCGCCGCGAGCAGACCCCCATCGCTGCGCTTTTCATCGATCTGGACAACTTCAAGACGATCAACGACACGCTTGGGCATGCCGCGGGTGACGAGCTCTTGCGCGCGGTCGCATCGCGACTGACGGCGGTCGTGCGCGAAAGCGACGCGGTTGGACGGCTGGGCGGCGACGAGTTCGTGGTGATCGCAAGCGGGATCACTTTCGAGTCCGGTCCGGAGCTGATCGCGGAACGGCTGCTCGAAGCTCTCGATCAACCGTTCAAGCTCGAGGGAACCGGTGACGCCACGCTGAAGGTCACGGCGAGCATCGGCGTCGCCGCGGGAGATCGCGCGTCTGCGGATGAGCTGCTGCGCGATGCTGATATCGCGATGTATCAAGCCAAGTGGGACGGACGTCACCGCTACGTGCTGTTCGAATCGGGGATGCAGACGGCTGTTCAGACGCGGATGGAACTGGAGATGGATCTGCGGGTTGCACTGGAGCGAGAGGAGTTCTTCCTGGTCTACCAACCCACCTTCAACCTCACGGACATGAGTCCCACGGGCATGGAGGCGCTGCTGCGCTGGCGGAGCCCGACGCGGGATGTAGTGCAACCGAACGACTTCATCCCGCTGCTCGAGGAGACGGGTTTGATCGTCGACATCGGCAGGTGGGTCCTGCGCGAGGCCTGTCTTCAGGCTGTTCGCTGGCGTGAGGCCGGACACCCGGTTGGCGTCGCGGTGAACGTCTCGGCGCGACAGCTGGACAGCGATGAGTTCGTGGGCGACGTGCGGCAAATACTTCAGGACACGGGCCTGGAAGCTGACCTGCTGACGATTGAGATCACAGAGACCGCGCTGATGCGCGACATCGAGCAGACGGCCGCGCGCCTGATGACGGTCAAGGAGCTGGGCGTGCGTATCGCAATCGACGATTTCGGGACCGGCTACTCCTCGATGGCCCATCTCCAGCGCTTCTCCGTGGACGCGCTCAAGATCGATCGCTCGTTCATCACGCAGATGACGCACAACCAGGAGGGCGAGACGATCCTCCGCACGCTCGTGCAGCTGGGCAAGGCACTCTCGATCGAGACGCTCGCGGAGGGCATCGAGCAGGCCCACGAGCTGAGCCTGTTGCAGGGCGAGCGCTGCGACAGCGGCCAGGGCTTCCTGTTCGCGCGACCGCTCGAGGTAGCCGATGCCGCGAGCTTCCTTGGGGAGTGGTCGCGCACCAAGGCCCTCGCAGCCAGCTAGAGCGCTCAAGATTCGCGAGGGCAGCGACGATGACCGGTGAAGCGCCCCCTGCGAGACTGCACCCGCAGCCAAGATCCGAGCAGATCGCAAATGGCCACCACCACTCAACAATCTATGGGGGAGCAGGTCCCGGAGCCGAGCGCGGCGGGCCCTGGTGGGCGCCGGGCGCGTGTGTGGCGATCTCCGGGCGATCAGCCGCGATGGGCACGACCGGCGCTTTTGCTGGTGGCGCTCGTGGCGGCGTTGGCATACGCGTGGCAGTTCAACAGCGCGAGCCTCGAGCCCTTCTACGGGGCGGCGGCACGGAGCATGTCCACGAGCTGGCACGACTTCCTCTTCGGCGCCTTCGATCCCGCCGGCACGATCACCGTTGACAAGCTTCCCGGGGCGCTTTGGCTGCAGGCGCTGTCGCTGCGGGTGTTCGGCTTTCACGTGTGGGCGATCGTCTTGCCACAGGTGATCGAGGGCGTGATCACGATCCTCGTGCTGTATCGCGCGGTACGTCGCCTGGCGGGCCCGGTGGCGGGCATCACGGCGGCCCTGCTGCTGGCGCTCAGCCCGATCACCGTCGCGTTGGGTCGCGGCAACGTCTCGGACTCGCTGCTGATCATGCTCACCGTGCTTGCGGCTGACGCGACGTCGAAGGCGCTGCTAAACGGTCGTCTTCGCTCGCTGCTGCTCGCCGGCTTTTGGGTGGGGCTCGCGTTCCAAGCGAAGATGCTGCAGGCGTGGCTGATCCTGCCGGCGCTGGCGGTCGCATACGTGCTTGCCGGCGAGGGGCGACTGCGCCGGCGTCTCACACATGTTGCGCTCGCGGGGGCGCTCACGCTGGTGGTGTCGCTGAGCTGGATGTCGGCCGTGTCGCTCGTTCCAGAGCACAGCCGTCCCTATGTCGATGGTTCACGCAACGACTCGCTGTTCAGCCAGGTCTTCGAATACAACGGCATCACGCGCCTGGGGCCGATCAAGCTCGGCTCACCGGTCCATGCTGCTGCATTTGTCGGCAAGCTCGTCCAGGAAGACAGGACACTCAATTCCGATACGGCGGAGATTGGCCCGGGCTTGCACCGGATGTTGCACGGCCTGTTCGCACTCGACGTGGGCTGGCTGTATCCAGCAACCCTCATCTGCGTGGTTGGACTGCTGATCGCCTACCGAGGGACTGACCGTCGCACTCCTGAGCGCGCTTGCTTCGTACTGTGGGGCCTGTGGCTGGGGGTGCTGTTCGTGCTGTTCGCTGAGGGGGCCTATCTGAACTCGTACTACGTCGCCGCGCTGGCACCAGCGATTGCCGCCATCTGTGGCTGCGGTGTCGCGTTTGCGGCCAAGCGGTGGCGCGAGCCACGGACCCGAGCCTGGGTCGCCACTTCGGTGCTCAGCTCAATCGTCTACGGCATCTACCTGCTGGTTAGCACCCGCGGTGCACCGGGCTGGCTAACCCCACTGGCAGCTTGTGTTGCGCTTGTCGGGTCAGCGCTTGCCGTCCGCCAAAGAGCCCCGGTCGCACGCCGGCGCACCATTTCGACGCTGCCCGCGATGGTCGCGTGCGCCCTGTTGCTGCCAACCGTTGCCTCAGCGTATGTGGTGGCGCGACAGCTGGGGCCCTTCAACGCACCTTACCAATCGCCCGCCAAACCATCACCACAGCGCACTTTCAAGCGAGAGCGGGCCTTCCTAAACAAGCTGTCCCGCGGGTACCCAGCTGAGTTCGCACTCGGCACCTACAGCTCGCTTCTCGCCGGACCATATGCGCTGGCGAGCGGCCAGGAGATCCTCTCGATCGGCGGCTTCCAAGGCGGTGTGCCCTACCCCACGCTCGTCCAGCTACGGGCGGATGTCGCCGCCGATCGCATCCGTACGTTCTTGATCCCGCTCTCCCCCACGAACACCGACCCACGCATCCTGTGGATTACCGGCCACTGTCGGCGGATCGCGGGAGCGCCGGGCGATGACCCGATCAGACGCGCGCTGTTTGAGTGTGCGCCTGCCGACGCAGCTGGGTAGCGAGAGCGGAGAGCGGGACACGCTAGCCCTGACCACGGCGCAGGCGACCGACCCCAGGCAGAAAGCGACCGACCCGGGCGCTGTAGCTCGCGTAGCGCTCGCCGTGGACTCTGAGCAGATGGGGCTCCTCGATCAGTCGCGTGTGCAACTCGAGGCCTACCAGCAGCAGGATCGCACCGACAACCGTGACGATATTCGCCGCTAGCAACGAGATCCCCGCGAATGCGGGCACCATCGCCGCGTAGATCGGGTTGCGCACCAGCGAGAACGGGCCGTGTGCGACCAGCGCGGTGCGCTCGCTTGGGTCGACGCCGATCCGCCATGCGTCGCCCATCGCAAACTGGGCGAGCACCGTGAGCACGATGCCCAGTGACGCGAGCGTCGCGCCGAGCACATCGGCAAGCCAGCCGTCGAGCCCGCGCAGGGAGTGCAGCGTTCCCGTCAGCTGAAGCACGGGTCCGGCCAGGCACAGCATGGCCGCCAGCGCAAGCAAGAGCCCACAAGCCCGCTCGAGGGATCCCGACAGACCACGCAACGCGCTGAAGCCGCTCGAGCCCGTCCGGCGTAGCTGAACGGCCATGCGCACGCCAAAGGCGAGGAGCCCGTAGAGGGAGAGCAAGGCGAGCGCCAGAGCCGGCATGGACCATATACTGAGCAATTACTCGCATGCCGTCCACTCGCATTCAGGACCAGCGCCTAACACCGCGAAAGCTGCCCAAGCAGTCGCGTTCGCGGGACAGCGTCGAGGCGATCCTGCAGGCGGCTGCTCAGGTCTTCGAGCGCCATGGCTATGCGGCGGGCACGACCAACCGGATCGCAGCACGCGCCGGCGTCTCGATTGGCACGCTGTATCAGTACTTCCCGAACAAGGACGCGATCCTCGTGGCGCTCGTGCGCGAGCACCTCGCGGAGGGCATCGCCGCACTGCAGCCGCATCTTCTGTCCTTGCGGGAAGGCGCACGCGTCGAGGACGTGCTCCCGGGGATCGTGCAGGCAATGGTCTCGTTGCACAGCACTGCTCCGGCGCTTCACCGCGTGCTCTTCGAGGAGACACAGCTGCCACGTTCGCTTCGCGCTGAGCTCGAGGCATTGGAAGACCAGCTCGTCGAGCTCACAGCCTCGACGCTCACCGCCGACCCGGACCCGCATGCAGGCGATCCTCACCTGAGGGCCCGTGTTGTGATCACGACGATCGAGGCGCTGACCCATCGGCTCGTGCTGCGCCCGCCGCGGGGTGTGTCGATGGAGGCGCTCGCGAGCGAGATCACGCGGGTCGTTCGTGTGTACATGCGGGCTTGAGTGGTTCCGTCCGTACCGTGCCGCAGGATGCCGGGCTCTTTGACGCGCAGCCCCTCGACATCTCTGCGCGCGTGGCAAACCCACGCGCTCGACCAGCTTGGCGGCTGGAACGGGGGTCCGTTCTTGATCTCGGCCGCGCCGGGAGCCGGCAAGACGCGCCCTGCGCTCGAGCTGGCCCGCGACCTGCTCTCCAGAGGCGTTGTGCGGCGCGTGGCGGTGCTCTGCCCCACCACGCCGCTCACGCGCCAGTGGGCAGCGGCTGCTGCGATCCTCGGCGTGCAGCTGCAGCCCGATGCCAAGGGACCAAATCCCCCGCGTGACTTCCATGGCGTGGCCGTCACCTATGCCCGCGTCGCCAGCGACCCCGCCGGCTGGGCGAAGAAGGTCTCCCCGGACACGCTTGTGGTGGTCGATGAGGCCCACCACCTCGGCGAGGATCTCGCCTGGGGCACGAGCTTTCGCCAGGCGTTCGCCGCGGCGCCGCGGTGGCTGTTGCTGTCGGGCACCCCGTTTCGCTCGGATGCGACGCCGATTCCGGGCGTGCACTACGACGGCGACGGCATGGCGGTTCCGGATGTCTCCTACACCTACGCCGAAGCAGTCGCCGACGGTGTCTGTCGCCCGGTGGCGTTCGTGACGTTCGATGGGACGCTGTCGTGGCGCAGCGGCGACGATGTGATCGAGTCCACCTTCGAGACGGTCCTGACCGCGCGCGAGGCCAGCCGCCGCTACCGCACGGCGATCTCCACCGAGCTGCCGGACGGCCTGCCGCGGATCCTGCGTGAGGCGGACGCAAAGCTGCGAATGCTGCGCACAGAAGGGCATGGCGATGCCGGCGGCCTCGCGGTGGCGGCCGACTCCACCCATGCCCGCCAGATCGCCAAGCTGCTCGGCGAGGTGACCGGGCACGCGCCCCTGGTGGTGCTCCACACCGAGGCGAACGCCGCCCGCAAGCTGCAGAGCTTCCGTAGCTCGCGCGAGCCGTGGATCGTGGCTGTGAACATGGTCTCCGAGGGGGTCGACATCCCCAGGCTGCGGGTGGGCGTGTATGCGACGGCCGCAAAGACGCCGCTGATCTTCCGCCAGATCGTCGGGCGCTTCGTGCGCACTCTGCCCAACCGGGCGCCAGAGGCGAGCTGGTTGTACCTGCCGGCTGAGCAGACGCTGCGCACCCACGCCTCTCAGGTTGAAACGGAGCTGCGTCACGTTCTTCGTCGCGAGGAGCCGGAGAGCGAGTGGGAAGAGCCGCCGGAGCGGCGTGCGACCGAGCCATCCCCGTCTGCGGAGTTTGTGCCCCTGAGCGCCGAATTCGCAGATCAGATGACGCTCTTCGGCCCACCCCAGCGCGCCCCCGCCTCGACCGTGAGTCGGGAGTCACAGCCTGAGCCCGAAGCGGCCCCGGTGGCGGCCTTCGAACGTCGTGCGTCGCTGCGCCAAGAGCGCAGCCGCCTGGTGGGCGAACTGCACCGACGCGACGGTCGCAGTCACCGCGAGATCAACGCCTGGATCAACCGTGCGGTTGGGGTCGAGCGCGTCGATACGGCAAGCATCCAGCAGCTGGAGCGCTCGGTTGCAGCACTCGTCCGGGAGCTCACACGCAGCAGCCGCCGGGCAGCTACAGGCTAGTGATCTCAGCCGTCGGCGTTGACGCGATCGACCAGCTCGGCCAGCACCCGCTCGGCGTCCTCGTTGGCGACCTGACAGGTTCCCGCTGCCTCGTGTCCGCCGCCGCCGTAGGAGAGCATCAGCGCGCCGACGTCGGTCTTGCTCGATCGATCGATGATCGACTTGCCCATCGCGAAGACGGTGTTCTGCTGCTTCAGCCCCCAGATCACATGGATCGACATGTTGCATTTGGGGTGCAGCGCGTAGATCATGAAGCGGTTGGTCGGGTGGATCACCTCCTGCTCGCGTAGGTCGAGCACAACGAGGTTGCCGTGGACGGTCGAGCTCTCCAGCAGTTGCGCCTGTGCCGCGACGGCGTGCTCGCGATAGAGCGTCACGCGCTCGACGACGTCGGGCATCTCCAGGATCTCCTCCACGCTGCGCTCGAGGCAAGCGTCGACGAGATCCATCATCAGCTGGTAGTTGGAGATCCGGAAATCGCGGAAGCGACCGAGGCCGGTGCGGGGATCCATCAGGAAGCTGAGCAGAATCCAGCCTGCCGGCGTCCTGATCTCATCGAGCGAGAACAGAGCGCTGTCGGCTTTGTCGACAGCCTCCATCAGCGACTCCGACACCTGCGTGAAGCGCTCGGCACCGCCGAAGTACTCGTACACGACGCGAGCCGCCGACAGGGCGCCGGGGATGATCACGTGGTTCTCGGGCGTGTTCTCCAGACGCAGCGTCTCGCTCTCGTGATGGTCGAAGGCCAGGCGCACTCCGGGCACATAGGGAAGATTGGTGGTGATGTCGCGATCGGTGATCTCGCACAGCCCGTCCTGCATGTCCTTGGGGTGGACGAAGCAGATCTCCTCGAGGATGTCCAGCTCCTTGAGCAAGGCGGCGCACACCAGCCCGTCGAAGTCGCTGCGGGTAACAAGGCGGCACTTCTCGGTGGTGCGGGTTGCCATCGAAGCTCGAGTCCTTTCGTGTGAGGTTCAAGCTCCCCTCGGCAGATTCGCCGCAAAACCTGAGCGGCGCCAGATGGGTTGCCGACGCCGGTCATCTCGCCAGAGACGATGGGATCGTCGAGGGAGCCAGCTGTTGGTGACCCGACCGCAGCGGGGAGAAGGCGCCTCATGGAACCCCTCCTCCCCGCTTGCTGGTGCTTGGCTCAGCCTTCTTTTTCCATCGCTTCTTCGGCTTCTTTGACTTCCAGGGTCGCTTTCGCTTCCGCTAGTTCTGCCGCTTTGACTGTTGCTTTGCCGGTCGTCACCGCGGTGTTGGCTGTGACTTCCGCTTCTTCTGCTGTTTTGACTGTCGCTTTGTGGGTCGTCACCGCGGTGTTGGCCGTGACTTCCGCTTCTTCTGCCGCTTTGACTGTCGCTTTGCCGGTCGTCACCGCGGTGTTGGCCGTGACTTCCGCTTCTTCTGCCACTTTGACTGTCGCTTTGTCGGTCGTCACCGCGGTGTTGGCCGCTGTTTCGGCTTCTTCCGCGGTTTTCAGCGTCGCTTTTTCGGTCGTCACGGCGGTGTTGGCCGTTGTTTCGGCTTCTTCCGCGGTTTTCAGCGTCGCTTTTTCGGTCGTTATCAGCGTTTTGTCAGTCCCTACCGCTTTGATAGCCGTTTCCTGCTTCCCCAGTTCTGTTTTTTCCAGCGCGCCTTCGCCTTTTTCTTTGGCTTCGAGCGCTTTGGTGCCGTATTCAATGGATTCCGTTTCTGCTTTCGCCTTGGCGACTTCCGCTGCCGTGACTTTACCTTTGTCGGTCGTGACCGTGGTTTTGTCAGTGGCGGCCGTTGTTTCTGCCGTCGTGAGTTTCGTTTTGGCCGTTGTGGCCGCGGTTTTGTCGGTGGCAGCCGTAGCTTCAGCCGCGGTCAACGTCGTTTTGGCGGCTGTGGCCGCGGTTTTATCGGTGGCAGCCGTAGCTTCAGCCGCGGTCAATGCCGTTTTTGCGGCTGTGGCCGCGGTTTTATCGGTGGCGGCCGTGGTTTCAGCTACCACGAGCCCCGCTTTGTCGGACGTGACCTGGGTTTTGTCCGTGGCTGCTGTGCCTTCTGCCGTGGCGAGCGCGGCTTTGCCGGCTGTGACTTCACCTTCAGCTTTTACCTTTGCGGCTCTGGCCGCGAACAGCCGGTACGATTCTCCGACTTTCCCTTCTTTGCCGGCGCTACCTTCTTTGCCTTCGGTGCCTTCGGTGCCTTCTTTACCAGCGGTGCCTTCTTTACCAGCGGTGCCTTCTTTACCGGCGCCCCCCGCGATTCCGGTGGCGCCAACGCTACCCGTGCCACCAACGCTACCCGTCGCGCCAGTGCTGCCGGTGGCGCCCGTCGGACCGGTCGCACCCGTCGGGCCGGCAGGGCCTTCTGGTCCAGCGGGTCCTTGGGCGTTCCACACGAGTCGCTTCTCACCGCTCTTGCAGTGTTCCGCGGCCCGGATCAGGCGTAGCGCACCATCTTTGCCGGTGCACGTGACGATCGTCGATGGAGTCGCGTCGGCTCCATGAGCTACGCGGCGCACGACACGCCGCGTCGTGCTCCACGCAAACTTGCCTTCACCCTGCTTGCACTTGGCGGTTGCCGCGACGACACGCAGCTTGCCTGTCTTCTGGTGGCAGGTGTACATGGTTGCTGCATTGGCTTGCGACGTCGCGGCAAAAGCCACTATGAGCAGCGCCGTCACCGCCACAAGTCCAGCCGGCATGCGCCGGCCGTTGAGTTTGGACATTGATCCCTCCGTAGTGTTGTTGGTTGGCTCGCGGCGTCCTTGCCTACGAAGCAGCGCATCGTGTCACAGACGGAGGCGGCAACATACTAAACAAAGTCGATCTATCTGAACTTGATCGCCCGGGGGATCCTAGAAATAGGGATAGTGCAGGCACTTCTCGCGATCCATGATCCAGCTCTAGCCAGGCGGTCGTCCCAGCCGGGCGATCGTCCATCATCCGGGTACGGCAGCTAGTCTTCGGCGCACGGTGAGCAGCATCACGGACCAGCTGAAGGCCGGCCAGTTGGGCACGATGGACGTGACGGCGTCGACCGTGGCCAACATCGGGCCGGGGATCGACTTCTACTTCGCGTTCGGAGTGATCGCCGTCACCGCCGGCATCGCCGCGCCGTTGACGATCCTCGCCGCGGGCGTCGCCGTCGTGCTGCTGGCGTTCACGGTGGCTGAGTTCACGAGGGCGGAGCCTTCGGCGGGAAGCTTCATCACGTACGTGGAGACATCGCTGGGAGCGAGAGCAGGCGTCGTCACGGCGGTGCTCGTGGCGGCCGGGTACACCGTCGCGATCGCGGGCGTGTTCACGATGTCTGGGGGCATGGTCTCGCTGACGCTTGCCCACTACACCTCGTGGCAGCCGCCGTGGGAGCCGTTGACGCTGGTGCTGACCGTCGGCGCCATCTGGCTAACCGCACGCGGCGTCAGGCTGTCCACCACAGCTGTGGGGCTGGCTGTGCTGTTGCAGGTGGCGATCATGGTGCTCGTCTGCGTGATCGTGCTCGTCGACCAGCGCGCCCACCTCTCGGCGACACCGTTCTCGTGGGCGCATCTCAGTGGCGGGCTGACGGGATTGTCTGCGGGCTTCCCGCTTGCGCTGTACATGCTCATCGGCTGGGAAAACGGCCCGGCACTGGCCGAGGAGGCCCGCGATCCGAGGCGCACCATTCCGAGAGCCCTGTACATCTCGATCGCGACCGGAACCGCCCTGTTCGTGTTCTTCGCGTACGCCACCATCTCGGGCTTCCACTACGATGTCGCGTCCATCGGTCGCTCATCGGTCCCGTTCCTGCGTATCTCCGACCAGTACCTCGGCGGCGCCGCCTTCCTGGCATGGGGAGCTGGAATCATCTCCGTGCTCGCGACGCTGGTCGCGGGGGTGAACTCTCAGGCGCGGATGCTCTTCGACGGCGGGCGATCTGGACTGCTGCCGGCACGTCTCGGCCACGTGCGCCCTCCGGCGAACGCTCCTGTGAATGCGCTGGCGACAATGGCCACGATCGGGCTCGGGCTGATCGCGGTCTGGTGGGCCTCGCATCTGCTCGGCATCGACAATGGCTCCACGGACCCGGTCGGCCTCTACGCGGAGTACTCGACGATGGGCACGATCGTGATCCTGTTTGTCTATCTCCTCACGACGCTCTCGCTCCCAGTGTTCATGTGGCGCCGCCACCGCCAGGCGTTCTCGGCGTTTCGCCACTTGGCTGTCCCTGTGCTCGGTGCCCTGACGCTCGTTGTCCCGTTCGTCGAGCTCTGCAAACCGGGGCAGCCAGCGCCGTATAGCGAGTTCCCGTACATCGCGCTGACGATCGTGGTGGTGGCCAGCGTCATCGCCTGCATCGTCGTCCACCGCCATCCGTCAACCGGGTCCGGAGAGGGCGCGGCTGTCTCCGCATAACGAGTCGCTCCCGACATCATGGTCCTGCGTCCCAGGCAATGCCGCAGACTCGGATAGTTCCCGCAATTTGCGAATTTTCGTCTGCCCTTTGGTGCAAGCACCCTTGACCGCCAAAGCTCCACTTTTTACGGTCGCTCTCAAGGACTGTCGTCCGTCGTGAGGCTGACCCTGAGAGGGCTGCTTGCCGTGCGTCGGACGTTGGCTCGCACGCTTGATGCTGTGCGACTGGATACCCAGTCGCACGAAATACTTCTTCCAGGGGGAAAAGTGCCTTCACATCGCCGTTACTTGTTGATTCGGCTGCTGCTCGCGTGCGCGGCCATCTATCTCTCGTGTGGATTGCTTGCGGGACAGGCGTCAGCCGCGGCGCCGCCATGCGCCGACCTGTACCTCGAAAACGTGTCCGTGTCGCCGACGAACCCCGTCGTGGGGATGCCGGCGACCATCACCCTCACCGTGCACAACGGTGGCACGTGCGCGGCCGGGGGCTTCGTAACGCAGTTCAGGACATCGCTCAAATCGCAGACCGGCCCTTCGGAATCGATCAATAGCCTCGGCGCCGGCGAATCCAAGACTCTGGAACTGCCGTTCGTCTTCACGGCCGCGGGCAACTACGAGGCGGTGGTCGAAACCGACACCGGCAAATCCGTCTCGGAAACGAACGAAAAAAACAATCTTGAAATCCTGTCGATCACGGTTCTGCCGCCCGGCATCAACCTGGTCCTCGAAGAATTCACGGTCAAACCGGTGGTATCCGATCCGACCGAATCGGTCGTGCAGGGCCGCCCAGCGATCGCCACGATCAAGGTCACCAACACCGGCAACGTGCCGGCGGGGACGTTCATCGTCTCGTGGACGCCGTACGTCTTCGGTAAACCGTTGACGAAGACCGTGAGCGGCCTCGGGCCCGGCGAAAGCACGACCGTGACAATGGAATACACGTTCCCGACGGCGACGACTGTCACGGGGACCGCGCTGGCGGACTCGACGCACGTCATCAAAGAGACCGACGAGGCCGATAACTCGAAGACGCTGAAAACGGTCGTACAGCCGCCGCTCCCGAACCTGAGGGTGGCGAGGGTGAGCGACTCCCCGGCACCCGCCGGCAGCGAATCCGAGCAGGAAGTCGAAATCGAAAACGACGGCAACAGCGCGGCCGGCGACTTCGTCGTGACCTGGAAACCGGGGCTGCTGGTGGCCCAGCAGTCCCAGCAGGTCAACGGTCTCGGTGAGGGCGAACGCACGATCGTCTTCTTCACGGAGGACTTCAAAACCGCTGGCACCTATAGCGGAACCGTGACGCTCGACAGCACTCACGTGATCAAAGAGGTCAACCCGAACGAACAGACGGCGAGCACGCTCTTCGTGATCCCGGCTGCGACGGTCGATCTCACGATCACGGGCCTGACGATCGAACCCGAACACGAACGTTGCGGCTGCGATTGCAACAACTGCGTCAGCGATAAGCCGGGCGTCAAGCCGGCCTACTCGTCCTCGACGATCGTCCAAGCGGTGCCGAACAGGATCACCGTCGACGTCAAGAACCTCGGCAACAGCCCGTCGCCCAGCTTCGTGACGAGCTGGAACCCGAGCGCGAACAGCATCATCGTCCCCGGCAACCAGACGCTGACGCAGGAGTCCGGACCGCTCGGCCCAGGCGAAGAACGTGAACTGGAATACCACTTCACGTACCCCAAGCCCGGGAACTTCCGCAGCATCGCCGAGGTCAACGCCTTCAAAACCGTCAAAGAAACCAACGAATCGAACAACGAGAAGATCCTCAACGTGACGGTGGAACCGGCGGAAATCGAGCTGTACTTCAATGGCCCGATCACCCCCTCGCCGAACCCGCTGAACTACAAGGAAGCCGGCACCGAGACGGTCAAAGTGATCAACTACGGGCCGATCGCGACCGGCGCGTTCGCGGTCCAGCTCGAACCCCAGGAAAAAGGCATCAAGCAGACGAAGATCGTCCCCGGCCTGAACGTCGGCGAAGAAACGACGCTCAGCTTCCCGGTCACCTACGGCAAAGCCGGGTCCTACACGGCGACCGCGGTGATCGATCCGACCGACCAGGTCGTCAAGACCATCCAACCCGATGAAGAGAGCGAAACCATCAACGTCGCAGCGGTCGACCTCGGGTTCGTCGGAGGGATCAGCGTGAACCCCAACCCGATCTTCTCCAAAGAAGCCGGCACCGAGAGCGTTACGGTCCAAGACTTCGGGCCCGGCGGCACCAATGGACCCTTCTCAGTCCAGCTCGAACCCAAAGCAAAAGGCCTCAAGCAGACCAAGGTCGTCTCGGGTGGCCTCAAGGCAGGCGAACAGATCACACTCACCTTCCCTGTCGAATACGCGAAAGCCGGGTCCTACACCGCCACAGCCGTGATCGACCCGTTCAACCAGGTCGACAAGACCACCACCCCGGACGAAGAGTCAGAACCCATCAACGTCGAAGCCACATCGGCGAGCCTGAACGTCAAGCTGAACAACTTTCAGGCGTTGGTGACCCCGGGCGGGTATGAAGAATGGAAAGTGATCGAGCTCGCCAAATCGAAGGGCTATACGTGCACGTTCGAATTCGAAGACGCCGGCAAAAAGATCTTCGACAAGACGCTGGAAAACATCGGCTGCGACGAAACCGGTGAACAGTACGAAGAAAACGAAATCGAAAACTATCCCTCGCCGGTGCTTCCGGCGAACCTCCACCTGAACGTCACGACCGAAGAAGGCGGGCCCGCCATCGCGGCCTCGGTCGCGCTCACGCTCGACAAGAACATTTTCGGTGACATCGTCAACTTCGGGTTGCCCGGGTTCACCACGTTCGTAACGACGCCGAGCGAATACCTGCACCCGAGCGGGCCGAAGACCGTCGAAGGCACGGGCTGCGCCGAATCGAACAAAACCGCAGTCAACAAAGGCCACTGCTACAACGCCGAATACGAACTCGAACTGCTCTCGCACGTCGGTATGGCGGCGGTGGTGGTGCCGCAGCAAACGCTCGCGAGCGACGAGAGCTCGGTCAACCAGAGCGCTTCTGAGATCGGCTCGCTGTGGCATGAAGCTGGCGCCTATGCGGCCACGCTGAGTGACAAACACGACCTGCGCGTGCACGTCACCCAACGCAAGCGCTAGGAGCGTGGGTCGTTGGAACCCGGATCGGCGCGGTCTTTACTGCACGATCCGGGTTGGCGCCCGGGTCTCGGGCGGGCTAGCTCTGATCGCCCTCGTCGCCGCGCTCGGCGCGCCCCCGGCGCACGCCGAAGAATTCGAACAGGAACGTCAGCATGCGTTGGCGCTCGGCCTGAAAGCCTATGAATACGGGCAGCCGCTGCTCGACAGCGAACGCATCTACAGGACCGCCACAAGCGTCACCGTCCCCGATCACCTCGGGGACGCACCGGTCAACCGGTTTTCACACTTTCTTGAACTGGCGACCGAACGACACGGCGTCGTCGCCCCCAACGTCGACACGCTGTACTCGACCGCCTGGCTCGACCTGACCGCCCAACCGATCGTCCTGCATGTACCCGAAGGCGGCCGTTTCAACGTCGTGGAGTTGCTGTCCCCCTATACGGAGGATTTCAGCAACATCGGCAGCGGCGCCGCCGACCTCCTGCCGCCCGGTGACTACGTGATCGCCGGCCCCACCCAGCTCGTCGGTCGGGAAACGAGCTCGGGGCTGAAGGTCATCCATTCTCCTTATGCACGAGTGTGGATCATCGCGCGCACGCTTGCCATGAGCCACGAAGATCTCACCAACGCGCTCGCCCTGCAGGAATCGACCAAGCTTGTGCCCATGAACAAGTGGAGCTCAGAAGGGCTTGGGTACATGCCACCCCAGCCGACGACGCTCATCACCTCGCCGTGGCCCTACACGATTCCAGGCGCTGCTGGGCTGTTCCCGCTGAGCTATTGGGCAGCACTCGGCCGCGCGCTCAAGCAGTTCCCACCCCCAGTCGCCGACAAACCGCTGCTCGAACAGCTCGCCAAGCTCAACATCGGACCCGGACTGAGTCCGACGACGGCAAACAGCAGCGAAGGCACCCTCGCCGGCCTGATTGAAGCTGTCAACCTCGGCCCAAGCCAGGTCACTGGGGATATCGAAGCCCAACTTAACGAAGGATTCATCGCCCACAACGGATGGCTGGTCGGCGACCTAGGCAACTACTCGACTAACTACGAGTTGCGCGTCATCACAGACCGGCTCGGTGTCGGCGCTCTCACACCCAACGTCTCGCTTTACATGGCCGCGTTCACAGATCGCACCGGCGCGGAGCTCACGGGCGGCGGGAGCCGCTATGTCGCGCACTTCCCCGCGAGTGACTTCCCGATGCCCGTGCAGGGCGCCTGGTCGATCACGATGTACAAAGCGAACGGCCGCTTTGTGGAGAACGGGCTAAACCGCTTTGCGCTCGGCGACCGGTCCAACCTCCACTTTAATCCCGACGGCTCACTCGACATCTATCTCCAGGCCGCGCAACCTAGCAGTGAAACACAGGACGAAAACTGGCTGCCAGCCCCAATCGGCAGCTTCCAACTAGTAATGCGCCTATACGGGCTCAGCGAAAAAAGCATTCCGGGCATCCTCGAAGGCGGCGAAGAGGCTTGGCAGCCGCCGACAGTGCAGCGATGCCTGCTGAGCGGCAAAACCGCCGCGGGCTGGGCCTGCGCACGGTAGCAATCGCACCCCGCGGCGGTAGCGGTCGCTTCGGCGGCCCGCCTGTGGGGTCAAACCTTTTTCAACGGGTGTGCCGTGAGAACCGTAACCCGTGAGCAGACATCTTTGATCTTCTTGAATGTCAAGGAGGTCGCCGTCGTCTTAAATTCGTATACGCCGGCCGACGCGCAGCTTCCTGGGCCGTGCAACGTGATCTTCGAGCCCGAGATCGCGTAGGTGCCGTGGCCGATGAGCCCGTAGGGCGCATGGAGCACAAAGTGACCTGGGCTGAAGCTGATGTGGTAGGTGCCATCCAGGCTCCCAGCCGTGTTCACCGTGGTCACGTACGTGCCCGACAACGTTGTCGAAGCCGTGGCAAGCGCGGCTGGAGTTGCGAAGACGATCAATGCTATCGCCGCGGCGCGGCGGACGTACTTCATGGCTGGCCTCCCTCCGAGGTGGTGATTGGACGATAGCTTCTCGTCGGTACGTTCGCTTGCCACGGAGCCCTCCCGGTGGCTAGGAAATCCCGCTCGGCATCCTCGACAGTGGCTGTGGTGCTCGCCCTGCCGAGGTTTGAAGCGTTTGCATCATCAAGTCGCAGCGCGCGCACCACACGCTCGCGTGTTTCGGCTGGCTCGATCACCGCATCGATCGTGCCCGACGCGAGCGCAGCATCGGGCGAGAGGCTCTCCTCTGCGTAGCTGCGAGCGAGGCGGTCACGAAGATGTGTGCTGCGTGCACCCAGCAGCCGCCGACCATGAATGATCTCGACGGCGGCATGCGGGCTCATGATGCCAATCTCGGCGCGTGGCCATGAGAACGACGCGTCGGCGCCGAGGTCCTTCGAGTTCATGGTGATGAACGCGCCGCCGAACGCCTTGCGTACGACTACCGTGACCCGCGGCGAGCGTGCGGCGGCGAATGCCCTCAGCAGGCCCGCCCCGTGGCTGATCACGCCAGCCTTCTCCTGGCGGCTGCCGGGCATGAAACCCGGCGTGTCGACCAGCACGAGCATCGGAATGCGAAAGGCGTCGCACGTGCATATGAACTTCCTGCCCTTCTGAGACGCCTCGACGTCGATGATCCCGCCGCGATGTCGAGGCTGGTTGGCAATCACGGCGATCGGATGTCCCTCCAGACGAGCAAAGCCCACAACCATGTTGCGAGCCCAGTGCTCTGAGACCTCACGGAAGTGACCGGCGTCGACCAGCCTCCCAATCAGCTCACGAATGTCGTAGTAGCTGCGACTGCTCGCCGGTAGGACGCCTGCCGGATCACCCTCGGTGGGCGCCTGAGGTAGCGCAACCGGCGCGGATGCGGATACGTTCTGTGGCAGATAGCCGAGTAGCTCGCGCAGCAGCCGCATCGCCTGGCGATCGTCCGTGGCGACGAAATCGCAGACGCCGTTGCGGGCATGCACCCGCGTGCCACCAAGAGCAGATGCCGTCACCTCCTCACCGAGCGCGCGCTTGACGATCCGCGGGCCGGTCAAGAACATCGAGGACTTCTCGGTCATCACCACGAAATCGGTCAGCGCCGGCGAGTAGCAGGCACCGCCGGCCGAGATGCCGGTGATCACCGATATCTGGGGCGAGCGACCCGACAGCGCCACGTTCTCGTAGAAGATTCGCCCGAAGCCTCCCAGTGCGGCGGCGCCTTCCTGCAGACGCGCTCCAGCCGACTCGAGGAAACCGACAAGGGGAACCCGCGCTCGGCGGCTGTGCCGCAGCGCGCGAACGATCACCGCAGCCTCGGCTACGCCCACCGAGCCCGCGGCGACGGATGAATCCTGGGCGTAGCAGACGATCGTCCGTCCCCCCACCCGGCCCCACGCGGCGTGAACACCGACATCAGGACCGGCGGACAGCGAAGCCGGCTCGAGCGGATGCAGGCTCCTCGGGTCACACAGCAACTCGAGCCGTTCGTGAGGCGAGGGGCGGTCCACTTGCAAAGACGACGACAAAGGAAAGAGCGCCCCCGTGGCGGAGAGAAATGGCGTACGTTGCCGCCCGGCTTCAGATGCCTGACCAACAGCGAAGGCAGCACCCGGCATCCTGATCCGAGGTAGCCGGGCTCAGGTTAGGGTCGGTCACGGCGTCCGGTCAATGCGATTTGCACCTTTGGGCAACATTCACTTCGCTTGCTTGACCGACCTCTCCGCGTGGGCCAATGTCCGCCGCAAAGTCCGCAGTCGCGGATCGCTAGTTGACCGCAAAATCCGCAGTTGATGCTTCTCCAGCAGAACGGAGGAGTCAATCGGGGGACCTCGGCTTGTTCGAATTCATCGTGATGTGCCCCACCGGCTCGCCAGACGCCGCGGTTCCGATCGCGGGCAGCCGCGCCGGCGCCCTTGGCGTCGTCAACCTCGAGTTCGTCGTTGACCTCGACGCCGGCCTCGCTCAGCTGCGAAGGCTGGGCGCACTGGGGCACGGACGCTGCGGTGTGCTCCTCGACAGCCAGGACACGCTCGAGGTCGTGATCGACGCTTCGATCGAGGGCCTTGACACCATCGTGCTTGCCAACGCGCCGGTCGACGAGTTGAGCCGGCTGGTACAACGTGTCCACGGGGCGGGCCTGCGCGCATGTGTAGTGGCGACGCGGCTCCACGAGGCCCTTGCCGCCCAGGCCGCCGGTGCCGACGGGGTGATCGCAAAGGGCCACGAGACCGGCGGGTGGATCGGCGAGGAAGGCTCGTTCGTGCTGTCGCAGCGCCTGCTGGCGAAGCTCGAGATCCCCGTATTCGTCCACGGCGGCATCGGCCTGCACACGGTCGCCGCCGCCTATGTAGCCGGTGCCGCCGGCGCCGTACTCGACGCCCAGTTGTTGCTTGCTCGTGAGTCCCCCCTGCCCGCAGCTCTTCGTAAGACCCTTGCGGGGATCGATGGAAGTGAGACCGCGACATTCGGCACAACGCTGGGCGCGCCCTTTCGCGCGTATAGCCGGCCGGGGCTGCGCAGCCTCGAGCTGTTGAGTAGCACCGAGCGGGAGCTCGAGCCGAGCGCAGGCGCGCTAAATACGTGGCGTACGACGGTGAAGGCACTGGTAGCCAGTAGCGCTACCGACACCTCGGTCCTCCCGCTCGGACAGGACGCCGCGTTCGCTGGCGATCTAGCGCGGCGGTTCGGCAATGTGGCCGGGATCATCGACGGCCTGCGGTCGGCGATCGCAGATGCCTGCCAGACGGTCCAGCGAGCCAACCCGTTGGCAGAGGGAGCCGGGGTCGCCGGGTCGCACCGCACCCGCTACCCGCTGGTGCAGGGCCCGATGACACGAGTGAGCGACCGCGCGGAGTTCGCGGCCGCGGTCGCGGAGGGTGGTGCGCTTCCGTTCCTTGCGCTCGCGTTGATGCGCGGACCCAACGCCGATGGGCTGTTGGCACGCACCGCCGAGCTGCTTGGTGAGCGCTCATGGGGCGTGGGCGTACTCGGCTTCGTCCCTGCGGAGCTGCGCGCCGAGCAGCTTGAGGTCGTGCGCAGGCACAAGCCGCCGTTTGCGTTGATCGCCGGTGGGCGCCCCGACCAGGCGCGCGAACTCGAAGCCGATGGGATCGCGACGTATCTACACGTGCCCTCGCCACAGCTACTGAGGCTCTACTTGAAGGACGGCGCTCGCCGGTTCGTGTTCGAGGGGCGCGAGTGCGGCGGGCACGTCGGACCACGCACCAGCTTCGTTCTGTGGGACTCGATGCTCAGCGTCCTGCTGGATGAGCTACCCGAGGACGCCTCCGACTGCCACGTGCTCCTGGCCGGCGGGATCCATGACGCCAGGTCGGGCGCAATGGCCGCAGCGACGGCGGCTGCCGCGAGCGAGCGCGGAGTCCGGATTGGTGCGTTGATGGGAACCGCCTACCTGTTCACTCGCGAGGCGACCGAGTCCGAGGCGATCACGTCCCTATTTCAAGATGCAGCCGTCGCGGCACTCGACACCGCGCTGCTCGAGAGCGGACCGGGCCATGCCACGCGCTGTCTTCCATCACCGTTCATAGAGCAGTTCGAGGCCGAGCGACGCAGCCTGCAGGCCGCGGAAATTGACGCAGAGGAGCTCCGCGGTCGGCTCGAGCAATTGAGCATCGGACGCCTGCGAATTGCGGCGAAGGGGGTCGACCGGGCAGCCGATCAGAGACGAGCTCATCGCGATCGACGCTTCTCAGCAATGGCAGCAGGGGATGTACATGATCGGCCAGATCACGGCGCTGCGCGACAGCGTGACGACGGTGGCCGAGATCCATAGCGACGTCTCACACGCGAGCACCAGCTTGCTGAGCGAGCTCGCCGTGCCCGCTCCTGCCCCAGAACCGCCACCACCGCCGCCCGCCGATGTGGCGATTGTGGGGCTCGGTTGCATCCTGCCGGGCGCGCCCGACGTGGCGAGCCTGTGGACGAACATCCTCGAGAAGGTTGACGCGATCAGCGAGGTGCCGGCGGAGCGCTGGGACTGGCGTCAGATGTATGACCCCGACAGGAACACACGCGACAAGGTGTACTCACGATGGGGTGGGTTCATCGATCCCGTGCCCCTGGATCCGATGGCGCTCGGTTTGCCACCCAAGTCGCTGGCATCGATCGAGCCGTTCCAGCTGCTCGCCCTGCTGTGTGCGCAGGCGGCGCTGAAAGACGCCGGCTATGAGACACGGCCCTTCGACCGGGAGCGGACGTCGGTGATCCTCGGCGCGGGCGGCGGAGGCGCCGATACGTCGGTCGGCTACACCGTCCGCTCGGCGCTGCCCTCGCTGCTGGGCGACGCCCTCCCGGAACTGCAAGAGCGACTGTTCGAGCGACTCCCCGAGTGGACCGAGGACAGCTTCGCCGGCCTGCTCATGAATGTAGCCGCCGGACGAATCGCCAACCGGCTGGACTTTGGCGGCACGAACTACACCGTCGACGCAGCCTGTGCCTCGTCGCTCAGCGCGATCGGGCTCGCCGCGCGCGAGCTTCAGGTCGGGACCAGCGACATGGTGCTGGCAGGCGGCGTGGACGCGATCCAGAACCCGTTCGCGTACCTGTGCTTCTCAAAGACGCAGGCGCTGTCGCCGACCGGCCGCTGCCGCCCCTTCGACGCGAACGCGGATGGCATTGCGATCAGCGAGGGTTTTGCGACGGTCGTGCTGAAGCGCTTGGCGGATGCCGAGCGCGACGGCGACCGTATCTATGCGGTGATACGCGGCGTCGGCGCGGCCAGCGACGGACGTGACCGTAGCCTCACGGCACCGCGCCCAGAGGGCCAGATGCGCGCCCTGCGGCGCGCATACGCACAGGCCCGCTTCTCACCCGCAACGGTTGGGCTCGTGGAGGCGCACGGGACCGGCACGGTCGCCGGTGATGGTGCGGAGGTGAAGGCCCTGACCACCGTGTTCGCCGAGCACTCCGAGGAGCAGCAGTGGTGTGCGATTGGATCGATCAAGTCGATGATCGGGCATACCAAGGCGACGGCCGGGGTGGCCGGCATAGTCAAGGCGGCGCTGGCGCTTCACCATCGCGTTCTGCCGCCCACGATCGGCGTGAGCGAGCCGAACCCGAAGGCCGCCTTCCCCGATAGCCCCTTCTATGTGAACACGGAGGCGCGTCCGTGGCTGACCGGCGGCGCGGAGCATCCGCGGCGGGCCGGCGTGAGCGCGTTTGGCTTCGGCGGGACCGACTTCCACATCGTGCTCGAGGAGTACCAGGGTGCTTATCTCACAGAGCCCGACCCCGCGGTCTCCCACTGGCCGGGGGAGCTGCTGCTATGGCGCGGCTCAAGCGCAGAGGTGATCGCCGCCCTCGATCAGCTCACCGCAAGGGTGGCGACGGAGGATCAGCTGGACCTCGCAGATCTCGCCCACGCGTCGGCCCTAGCCTTGCGCGAGCGCCAGCCCGGAGAGCCGACGCTCGCGCTCGTCGTCGAGTCGCTCGAGGATCTGCGCGCAAAGCTCGTGCGGGCACGGGAGATCATCCTCGCCGGCGAGCTTCGCCGCCACCAGCAGGACGGGATCTACTGGTCGACACAGCCGCTGAGCACCGACGGCAAGGTGGCGTTCCTGTTCCCGGGGCAGGGCTCGCAGGTCATCGACATGGGACGCGAGCTCGCGATCGCCTTCCCCGAGGCACTCGAGCAGTTCGAGCTCGCAGACCGGACACTTGCCGAGCTCTACGAGCGCCCGCTGAGCAGCTACCTGTTCCCGCCGCCTTCATTCACAGACGAGGAGCGCAGCCACCGTCAGGCTGAGCTGACCGACACCCACGTGGCGCAAGCCGCGATCGGTGCGACCGAGCTGGCATACGTGCGTGTCCTCGAGACGCTGGGGGTCGAGCCCAACCGGACCGCCGGTCACAGCTATGGCGAGTTCGCGGCGCTGGCTATCGCCGGTGGGATCGACGCCGAGCAGATGCTGCGGATCTCGGAGGCCCGGGGCCGTTTCATGAAGGAGGCGGCCGCGGCCGAGGCCGGGGCGATGGTCGCCGTGCAGGCGCCGCCTGAGGCGCTTACGCAGCTACTCGAGGGTGGCGGCGTCGTCGCCGCGAACCTCAACTCCCCGCGTCAGACCGTTCTCTCCGGTCCGCGCGAGCACGTCGAGGCGGCGGTCGATTGGTGTCGTGAGCGCGACATCGGTGCGCGGATGCTCCCCGTCGCGTGCGCGTTCCACTCCCCCCATGTGGCAAGCGCCCAACAGAAGCTCGCACAACTGCTGCACGAGACGACGCTCGCTGTCCCCCGCATTCCCGTCTACTCCAACACCACCGGGGAAGCTCACGTCCCACAGCCAGATGCGATCGCGGCGCTACTGTCCGAGCATCTGATCCGTCCCGTCGACTTCGTGCGCGAGATCGAGGCGATGCACCGCGACGGCGCCCGCGTGTTCGTCGAGGTCGGCCCTCGCTCGGCGCTCACCGGGCTCGTTCCGCAGATCCTCGGGGACCGCGAGCACGTCGCCGTCTCCACTGACCGCTCGGGCCGCTCCGGTCTGCTTTCGCTGCTCCACTGTCTGGCTGCCCTCGCCGTCGAGGGCGTGCCGGTCGACCTCGTGCGGCTGCACCGTGGCCGTCACACGGGGAGCCTCCATACACAAGAGCAGAGTCGCGACGCAGAGGAGCCACGCACGGAGTGGCTGGTAGATGGCGGCCGTGCCTGGCCCGTAGGGGAGCAGCGTGGGCCCGCGGTGCCGATCCCGGGAATCGATCAGAAGGAGACAGTTGTGACGCCGACGAGCACCAATGGAGACGGGACACACTCCCCCACCGCCACCCAAGCACAGCGACTGCGGCTGAACGACCTGCACGCCGAGCAGTTCGCTACAAACGGCGTCGAGTCCACAGCCCCACAGCTCGGCCCTGGCGAGCTCGCGGCACAGCCGCTCGCAGGTGACAGGGTCGCGGATGTGATCCTGCGCCATCAGCAGGTAATGCAGCAGTTCCTCGAGACGCAGCGGACCGTGATGCTCAGCTATCTAGGTGCGGCACAGGGTGCCTCACCGGCGCTACGACCGACCGTTGTGGCGCCGAGGCTTCCGGCGCCCGTGCGCCCCGCTCAGCCCGCGCGGACAGCAGGTGCACCAGCTACGCCACAAAGCATCGTCACGGCGCCCGCCCAGATAGCACCGGCACCCTTCCAGCCCGAGTCCGCGGCCACCGCGCCGGCAATGGCAGAGCCAGTCACGGAGTCCGCCGAGCCTTCCAACGGAAGCACGTCGTTGAGCGCCGCGGAGATCGAGACGCGGATCTTGGCGCTCGTCAGCGACCGCACGGGCTATCCGGCCGACATGCTCGGCCTCGACGCCGATCTCGAGGGCGATCTCGGGATCGACTCGATCAAGCGAGTGGAGATCGCAGGCACGTTCAGGCAGAGCCTCCCCGAGGCCGATCGCGAGGCCATCGACATCGAACAGCTCACCGAAAGCCGGACGTTGCGGGCGGTGATAGACACGCTCGTGGCCTCGTTGCAGACTCCCGCGACGAGCGCGGGCGGTGCACCCCCCGGCGATGACAGCGCCGTACAGGAGCGTCCGCTCCCTTTTGATCAAGGACCGGCCGAGGAGGAGCGCATCGGCCGGTTCGTCGTGCACGCAGCGAGCGCTCCCGCGATCACGGCAACCGCCGGGCTTGCCGCCACAGGCGCCATCGTCATCGTCGACGATGGATGCGGGGTGGCGTACCGAGCTCGCCAATGCGCTTGCCGGCCAGGGACATCACGTGGTCACGCTGGCGAGCGAGACCCAGCCCCAGGACGCATCGCAGGTCGCGCAGGTCGCGGCTGACCTACGTCGGCACGGCGGGGCGAAGGCGCTCGTCCATCTCGCCGCGCTCAGCGATTCTGCCCCCGAATACGGTGGTCTGCGGACACTGTTCGTGCTCGCGCAGGCGCTGCGGGAGGATCTCGAGGCAGCCGCCACCGCTGGCGGCGCGGTGGTCCTGGGCGCCACACGGCTGGGCGGCACTTTCGGTCTTGTTGGCAGCTCACGCCCCGGCAGAGCGACGGATGGAGCCCTACATGGCTTCCTCAAGACCCTTGCCCAAGAGTCCCCGTCCGTGCGAGTGAAGTCAGTCGACCTTGCCGAGTTCCCTCCCGAGCAGACGGCCGCACGACTGCTCGCGGAGCTCTCCGCGGCGGACGGACTCGTCGAGGTGGGTTACCACGGGCAGGAGAGAAAGCAGCTGACCTTGGCGCCGACGCCGCTCGCGGAGCGCCCCACCGCCGAGGTGCACGACGGCGAGCCACTCGACGGCGACTGCGTGCTGCTCGTGACGGGTGGCGCGCGCGGGATCACCGCGCAGACCGCGTTGACGCTCGCCGAGC
Organism: uncultured Solirubrobacteraceae bacterium; assembly: GCA_963752865.1. Lineage (GTDB taxonomy): Bacteria > Actinomycetota > Thermoleophilia > Solirubrobacterales > Solirubrobacteraceae > Palsa-744. The sequence continues at coordinate 1,670,616 of CAVVZU010000002.1, read as the reverse complement.
GCTACCGCCCCACGCTCGTGCTCGTCGGTCGCACGGCCATCGAGGATGAGAGCCCGCTTACCGCAGCCCTCGCCGATGGGGCCGAGCTTCGCCAGGCGCTGATCGCCGAGCGCCGAGCAGGGGATCTGCCGCTAACTCCCGCACTGGTCGAGCGGGACTGCCAGCGCATTCTGCGTGCTCGCGAGGTACGCGAGAACCTCGAGCGTCTACGCGCGACCGGTGCCCGGGTCCACTACCGCGTCTGCGATGTCTCCGATCAAGGGGCCTTCACCAGCCTGATCGACTCCGTCTACGAGCAGCACGGCCGCATCGACGGTGTGGTGCACGGTGCCGGGGTGATCGAGGACAAGCTCATCCGCGACAAGCAGTCCGACTCGCTCGAGCGGGTGATGTCGACCAAGGCAGGTGCAGCCGTGACCCTCGCTGAGCATCTGCGCCCCGACGGCCTGCGCTTCCTCGTCTTGTTCAGCTCCGTGTCCGGCCGGTTCGGCAATCGCGGCCAGGCGGACTACGCGGCGGCGAGCGAGGTCCTCGGCAAGCTCGCCCACGAGCTGGACAGCCGCTGGCCGGCTCGAGTCGTGTCGATCGACTGGGGCCCGTGGGCAGGCGGCATGGTCTCCCCACTGCTCGAGCAGGAGTTTGCTCGTCGCGGCGTCGCTCTGATCGGACTCGATCAGGGCTGTCGGTTCCTCGAGCGGGAGCTCGTCGAGCGGCCGCAAGGGAGAGAGCGAGATCGTCATCGGAGCGGCCTCTGGGTTGGCTGGGGCCGATCGCGCCAAGCCGCTGGCCGCCAACGCCAACGCCCCAGCCACGATGCCCCTCGTCGCCGGCCTCAGCGAGATCGTTCAGGCCCCGGCCGGCGGGATAGCACGCGCTCTCTATACGCTCGACGTGCAACGCGACCGCTACCTCGACGATCACCGCATCGACGGGCGCGCGGTGCTGCCGTTCGCGGCGGCAATGGAGCTGATGGCGGAGGTTGCCGTCGCCGCTGTGCCCGGAGGCGAGATCGCTGGACTGCGCAACATCCGCCTGCTCGACGGCGTCGCCCTCGAGGACGACCAGCCGGTGAGCGTCCGCATCGACGCCGAGCCGCGGACAGACTCCGCGGAGGTGGAGCTCACGATCAACCCTGTGAAGCGCGGGCGCGCCCACTATCGGGCGCGAGCACAGCTGCGCGATCCCACCGAGCCTGTCGAGTTGGCTGGCGATTATGTGCCACGCTTCGCCGGTGGACAGGCCGAAATCGCGGCACCGTCGCTTCCGGCCGTGCTCGCGGACCTGACAGCATTCCCGATGCGTGTCGAGGACGCCTACCGGGATCTGCTGTTCCATGGCCCGCTGTTCCAGGGCATCGTGGCGATCGACGGCATGGATGAGCGGGGAGCGAGCGCACTGCTGCGCCCCTCTCAGCCCGGACAGTGCGTGGCGGGCGCTGACGGAAGACAGTGGCTGCTCGATCCCGTGCTACTCGATACCGCTTTGCAGATCCAGGTTGTGTGGGCGCGAATGCAGTGGGACGTGACGCTCCTGCCGGCCGAGATCGGCTGCTATGAACGAATCGACGAGGCGGGCGAGGGAGAGCCGCGTGCGGCACGAGTTGCGCATCCGCCCTGCCAGCACCACCCCCGCTGTGCCATGCCGACCACTGGTTCTTTGGCGCCGACGGGCGTCTACTGGCCCTGCTGCAGGATGTCGTCGGCGTCGGAACGCAGACGCTCAACCGGCTCGCTGGAGCCAAGCCTTGACGGCTCCCAGCAATCCAGCCAGGCAGGGAGTCGCGATCGTCGGCATGGCGTGCATGTTCCCCGGCGCGCCCGACCTCGACGCCTACTGGCAGAACATCCTCGGCAAGGTCGACTCGACCACAGACCCGCCACCGGAGGCCTGGGACGCAGACGTCTACTACGACCCCGAGTTCACCGACACCGACCGTACGTACTGCAAACGAGGCGGATACCTCGGCTCGCTCGCCCGCTTTGACCCGCTGGCGCACGGCATCCCGCCCGTTGCCGTGGGTGGCGAGCCCGACCAGTGGCTGGCTTTGCAGGTAGCAACGGACGCACTTGCGGACGCCGGGATGAGCGAGCTGCCGCAGGAGGTGCGTGAGCGCACAACGATCGTGCTCGGTAAGGGGACCTACCTCAATGGCGGCAATGCGGTGGCCGTTCAGCGCGGCCTCGTCGTCGGCCAAACGATCGACCTGCTCCGCCAGCTTGAACCGGATCGACCAGCGGAGCAATTGGAGCAACTGCGCGAGGAGCTGCAGGGCGTGCTCCCGCCGCTCGGACCGGAAACCGTGCCCGGGCTGATTCCGAACATCATTGTCGGGCGGATCGCCAACCGGCTCGACCTCATGGGTTCGGCCTACACCGTGGATGCCGCTTGCGCCTCTTCTCTCGTGGCGATCCAGCATGCGGTGCGCGATCTGCTGGCGGGCGACTGCGATCTCGCGCTGGCCGGCGGCTCCCAGGTGTGGATGCCGGTAGCAACGCTGAATCTCTTCTGCCGGCTCGGCGCCCTTTCGCGCCGCCAGCAGCTGCGAGCCTTCGACAAGGACGCCGACGGTACGCTGCTGGGCGAGGGCATCGGCACCGTCGTGCTCAAGCGCGCCGATGATGCCGTGCGCGATGGCGACCGCATCTACGCGGTGATCCGCGGTGTGGGCGTCGCCAGCGACGGGCGTGGGATGAGCGTGATGGCACCGCGAGTGGAGGGCGAGGAGCTGGCGCTGCGCAGGGCCTATGCGGCGGCCGGCGTGGCCCCGACGAGCGTTGGCCTGGTGGAGGCCCACGGCACGGGGACACCCGTCGGCGATGCGGTCGAGATAGGCGCGCTGACGAAGGTGTTCGGAGAGCGTGACGGCGAGCTGGCGCGCTGTGCGCTGGGGACGGTCAAGTCGATGATCGGCCACACGATCCCAGCGGCCGGTGTCGCCGGCCTGATCAAGACGGCGCTCGCGCTGCATCACCAGGTGCTACCGCCGACGCTCAACTGCGAGCAACCCAACCCGGAGCTCGGGCTCGAGCGCACACCTTTCTACATCAACACCGAGACGCGACCGTGGATCCACGGCGGCGCCGAGCCGCGGCGTGCCGGCATCAACGCGTTCGGCTTCGGTGGCATCAACGCCCATGCGGTGCTCGAGGCTTGGGACGAGGAGCCAACGGAGCGCCATCGTCCACCGTGGGACAGCGAGGTCTGCATCCTCGAGGCCGGCTCTTCACGCGAGGCTCGCCGAGGCCGCCTCTGAGCTGGCAGCGGCGACTGGAGGGCGGCTCCAAGCCCGCGCTGGCGGATCTCGCGCTGACGCTGGCCCACGAGCTGGGCAGCATCGAGGACCCGCAGCGTCTGGCGATCGTGGCCTCCTCGACCGAGGATCTGCACCAGAAGCTGGGACAGGCGATAGAGCGACTGAAGCGACCCGGATTGCAAGCGCATCAAGACCACATCCGGCATCTACTACGAGGCCGAGCCACTTGGCCGCGAAGGCAAGCTCGTGTTCGTGTTCCCCGGAGAGGGCGCGCAGTACCCGAATATGCTCGCCGACCTGTGCCTGCAGTTCACGGAGGCCCGCGCCGCCTTTGACCGCGTCGATCGGCTCTACGCCGAGCATCCGCGCGGCCATCTGCTGAGCGACTGGGTCTTTCCAGCGCCGGCTTTCTCCGATGCCGAGCGGCGGCGCACCGAAGCCCGGCTTGATGGAGCTCGACATCGCCGTCGAGGCCGTGCTTACGGGCAATGCAGCCGTCCACGGGGTCATCAGCCGGCTCGTGCCCCGCTGCGACGCGATACTTGGTCACAGTACGGGCGAGCACTCCGCAGCGATGGCCGCGGGTGCCCTCGACGTCGAGACCGACGAGCGGCTGGCCGCTTTCTGTCACGGCCTGTATGCCTCCTACGCCGATGCCGCCGAGCGCCACGAGGTGCCAGCGGCAGTGCTGCTGGCGATCGGCGCCGATGCCGAGGACGCCCGTCGGATCGCCGAGGAGGCGGGCGGTGAGCTGTACCTGGCGATGGACAATTGCCCTCACCAGGCTGTGCTCGTCGGCGAGGCGGAAGCGGCGGCGCGCGCGCAACGAGATCGCGGCTGGCGCGGGGCTGATGTGCGAGGAGCTGCCATACGACCGCGCCGTGCACACGCCACTGTTCGAGCCCTTCGCCGAGGATCTACGTGCGACCTTCGCGGGACTGCCAGTCCGCACCGCGACGACGCCGCTGTGGTCGTGCACCACCGCGGCTCCCTACCCTGACGATCCCGAGGAGATCCGGGAGCTGCTGGTCGAGCACTGGACCCGGCCGGTGCGCTTCCGCGAGACGATCGAGGCGCTCACGAGGACGGCGCGCGAGTGTTCGTCGAGGTCAGGCCCACGCGGAAACATGACCTCCTTCATGGAGGACATCCTGCGCGGGCGCCCCGCCTGCGCTGTGGCAGCCGATCTCCCCCGCCGCTCGGGCACCGCGCAGCTCAACCATCTCGTGGGCATGCTCGCCGTCCACGACGTCGAGCTCGACTTCGACTATCTGTTCGCCAGACGCCGCGCCAAGCCGATCGACTGGCGGCGGGCCTCGAGCCGGACGCGAACACCACACGCCTTACCGTTCCGCTGTCGACGACGTGGCCGATGCTGCGGCTCTCCGACGAGGCTCTCGAGCGAGTGCGCCCGATGCGGGCCGTCGCCGGCGCTGACACCACGACAGTGCTGGTCTCGCCACCAGCCCCCGTGTCGGCGCTGACTGCCACGAACGACAACGGCTCCGCGAACAACAGCCACGTCGTGACTCACGCATCCGCGCGGCCGGCGACGCACGCGGGCGGCGCGACGAACGGCACGAGCACCGCGACGAGCGGCCTGTACGCTGCTGCGTCGCAGCTGAGTGCCGACGGTCGCGCCACTCGACGACCAGGCGGCTGCCGTCGTCGAGGGGTTCCTGGAGCACCATGGAGCACTTCCTGATCGCCAACGAGGAGGTCATGAGCACGTATCTCAAGCGGCAGCACGGCGCCCGCCCAGCCAACGACGCGACTAGCCTCTCGTCGGGACGATCGTCGCCTGGGAGCCTGAGACTGGAGCTGGTGGCACTGCGAGCAGTCGAACCCACTCGAGGACCGCTACCTGCTCGACCACACGCTCGGCCGAGATGTCTCGCGCACCGATCCGGACTACATGCACTCGCCCTGATGCCGCTGGCGATGAGCATCGAGATCCTCGCCGAGGCCGCATCGTGCCTGCTGCCCCAGCTCATCCGTCACGGGAATGCGCGATCTGCGCGCGCACCGCTGGCTTGCCTTCGACGATGCCCCGCAGACGCTCGAGGTCAGTGCTCCGCCGGCTGGCCGGCAAGGACGGCTGCGAGCACGTGCGCGTCGAGCTGCGCACCGTCGAGGACGAGGTGCCAGGCGAGCCCTTCGTCGAGGCGACCGGTGCTGCTGGCGGACGCGTTCCCGCCAGCGCCGACGCCGGCCGAGTTGCACTGCACGATGGTAGGCCGTCGCGCTGGCAGCCTGGAGCAGCTCTACGAGCGAGGCGATGTTCCACCAGCCGCTCTGGCAGGGTGTCCGCAGCGTCGACCGCTTGGTGGCGCCCGGCGCGCACGGCGCAGCTCGAGGTGCTCCCGCGGGCGGGCCTGCTGCGCGACAGTCCCGAGCCGAACTTCGTGCTCGACCCGGTGGCGCTCGACGCCGCCGGCCAGGTGTCGGCTTCTGGGCCGCCGACATGCTCGAGCGGGGCACAGGTCGTGTTCCCGTTCCGGCTCGCCGCGCTCGACGTGTACGGAGCCGCCCGCCGTAACGGGCGAGCCGCTCACCTGCGTGGCGGCGATATCGGCTCGAGGGCGAGCAGCTCGTGTCGCTCCGACATCGACGTGCTGGACTGCGAGCGGCCGCTGCTGGATGCGGCTGACCGGCTGGGAGGACAAGCGCTTCGCCGTCCCCGAGCGCTTCTGCGCCGCTGGCCCGGCCCGCGCAGCTAGCGCCGCTGTCGAGCCGGTGGGAAACGCCGCTGGCGCCCTACCGCGAGCAAGCGCGTCGCGTGCCGATGCATGGACGCACGGCTTCCCGTCGATCGCGGCCCTGTGGAAGCCGGTGTGGGCCAGCCGGGTGCTGGGCGCCGCGAGCGCGAGCTGTTCGTGGCCCTTGAACTGCCCGAGCGCAGCCAGCTCGAGTGGCTGGCGGCTCGCACGGCCGGCCAAGGAGTGCGTCGCCGAGCTGCTGCGTGCCACGCACGGGCTCGAGCTGCTGCCTGCCGAGATCGAGATCCTGCCCGACGAGCAGGGCGCACCGGTCGTGCTTCTGCCCCGCGTTGGACGGTCTCGGCCGAAGCACCGGTCGTCTCGCTCACGCACACGCACGGCCAGGCGGCTGCGCTTGCCGCTTTCGCGCCGCCCGGGCGGTGCGCGTCGGCATCGACATCGAGCGCTGCAGTCCCGCGCCCGCAGGGCTTCGCGCAGGCGGCGCTTTACCGCCACCGAGCAGCAGCTGCTCGAGCAGTTCTCAGAAGCGCCACCGAGGAGTGGCTGCTGCGCATCTGGTGCGCACGAGAGGCGGCCGGGCAAGGCGCTCGGCATCGGCCTCGGCGGCGGCACCGGCTGCACCGCGTGTGTCCGCGATCGACGCCGAGCGCGAGACACGTGCTGGTCGACGTCGGAGACCCGTCAGACGTCGTCGCTCTGGACGCCACTGCGACGGCGACGAGCTCGACCTGGTCGCGACCGCCGTGCTCGACCCGGGCCCGGCGCAGGCACCAGCTGCGGGAGGCAGCGCGATGACGACACTCGACCCACAGGTGCTGCAGGGGATCCTCGAGCTGCTGCGACGAGGCGCAGGGCGACTGGGAGTACGACGGACGAGATCGGTGCCGGACACGCGCTTCGTCGCCGATCTCGGCCTCGAGTCGCTGGAGATCGTGGTGCTCTCGACGATGGTCCAACAGCAGTACGGGCAACTGCCGTTCCCCCAGTTCTTCGACGAGATCGGGCAGCGCCCGGTGGAGCAGCGCGACCTGACCGTCGCGGAGCTCGCCATGTTCGTGTGCGAGCACCGTCAACCGAACCACCTGGAGGTGTGACGATGGGACCCAACGCTGCTGATCGGCTTGGACGGAGCGACGTTCACGGTGCTCGACCCCTACATGGAGCGCGGGCGTGATGCCATTCCTGGCCGAGCTCTCGCAGCGCGGCACGCGCGCGGTGCTGCGCTCGATCATGCCGCCGCTGACGCCGCCGGCATGGACCTCGCTGGTGACCGGCAAGCACCCCGGCCAGCACGGCATCTTCGACTTCTTCCAGAAGGAAGAGCCGGGCAGCGTGTACTTCTCCTTCGCCACCTCCCAGGAGGTCAGATCCGCGACGATCTGGACGCTCGCCAGCGAACAGGAGCGACGGATCATCTCGCTGAACTTCCCGCTGATGTTCCCGCCACCGCCCGGTCGAGGGCGCGGTCGTGCCCGGCGGGATGATGCCGTGGCGCCAGCTGCGCCTCGGCTGCCACCCGCCGGGTCTGTTCGACCGACTCAAGGAGCTCCCGGGCTTCAACCCGCGCGAGATGCTCGACATGGAGCTCGAGATCAAGGCGATCGACGGGTGCCCGGAGGACGAGCACGCGGAGTTCGTCGAGCTCCACATCCGCCGCGAGCAGCGCTGGGCGGAGGTTCTGCCACACCTGATGAAATCCGACCAGGCCGACCTGATGGCGGTGATGTTCGACGGCGTCGACAAGCTCCAGCACCTGTGCTGGCGGTTCATCGATCCCGCCTGCCGCCCCGAGCACCCAAGCGCGTGGGAGCAGCGAGATGATCGACGCTGCTGCGAGCGCTACTTCCGCTCGCTCGACGGGCTGATCGCCGGGATCGTCGAGGCCGCGGGCCCCGAGGCAACCGTCGTGCTCGCATCCGACCACGGCTTCGGCCCGACCCGGGACGTCTTCCACGTCAACTCGTGGCTGGAGCAGCAGCGGCTACCTGACGTGGGCTGACGAGGACAAGCCGGGGACGGTCGCGGCGACACCGAGGTCGGGTTCGCGGAGATGACCCGCCACGTGCACGCGCTCGACTGGTCCCGGACCGTCGCCTACGCGGCGACGCCATCGAGCCAGGGGATCAACATCGTCGACCGCGTCCCGGGCAGCGAGGAGCCGATGCCCGAGGACGTGCCGCGCGCACAGCTCGCCGAGGAGATCGCCGCCAAGCCTGCGCGACGTCCGCCGGCCCCATGACGGCGCGTCTCCTGGTCGAGGAGGTCTGGACGCGCGAGCAGGCATTCTGCCGGACCGTTCGAGGATCTCGGTCCCGACCTCTCGCTGGTGCTCGCCGACGGCGGCACGATTGTCGATCCTGCCCTCCGAGACGATCGTCGCTCGCCGACCCGAGGCCCGCGGCCATCACCGCTGGGAGGGCATCTTCCTGGCGGCCGGCCCCGGCATCCGCGCCGGGCGCATCGGTGGAGGAACTGTCGATCGTCGACGTGGCGCCGCTGCTGCTGCATCAGCTCGGGCCTGCCGGCACCCGAGGACATGGCGGGCAGCGTGCCAGAGGCCATCTTCGAGCCTGGTGAGCTCGAGCGCCGCCCGTCCACGGCGCGCTGCCGCGCCAGCGCCGGCGCTCGCATGCGAGTCCAGCCGCCAAGGTCGAGCTCGAGCCCGAGGAGCAGACCGCCGTGATGGAGCGGCTGCGCGCACTGGGGTACGTCGAGTGAGCAGCGAGGTAGGCAGCTGATGCCGAAGGTCAACGCTGCCCAGCGGCGTGCGGATTCACTACCAGCAGGTCGGCGAGGGCCCCGACCTGGTGATGGTCCATGGGCTGACCGGCAACCTGGCGGTCTGGCACCTGCGGATCGTGCCCGAGCTGTCCGAGCACTTCCGCGTCCTCACCTACGACCTCCGCGGCCACGGCCACAGTGACACGCCGCCGACCGGCTACACGCTCGGACGCGATGGCCGACGACCTGCTGGCGCTGCTCGACGCGCTCGAGATCGAGCGGCCGCTGATCGCCGGACACAGCTATCGGCGCCGACATCGCTCTCTATCACGCGCTGCTGCACCCCGACCGCGTCATCGAGGTGATCGCGATCGAGGCAGCGCTGCCGGCGCTCGAGGCGAGTCGGCGTCACGACGGCTGGGTCGGCTGGTCCTATTGGGCGCGGGCGCTCGAGGAAGCCGGCCATCCCGTTCCAGCCGGACAAGCGCTCGGACATGCGCTACATGATCAGGGCGACGATCGACCTCCCCAAGCAGTGGGGGCCGCTGAAGGGCCTGCCGCGCAACCCCAAGCCCCTGCTGCGCCTCCTCGACGAGACGACGCTCGCGGAGGACTACCGTGACGTCGGCGACGCTGACGCTCGAGCGCATCGGCTCGATCCAAACGCCGGTTGTGCTGATGTACACAGGAGAAGTCGGCCTTCATCGACACCTTCGAGTTCCTCAAAGAGCATCTGCCCAACGCGCACGGCGTACTGCTGCCGAACAGCGAATGGGGCCACTTCGGCCCAATGGAGCAACCCGAGCTGGTCGTACGGCACATCGCCGAGCGACTGCCGGGAGCTGAGCCGATCGAGATCGTGAGGGACTGATGCACGGGATCAACAAGGGCAGACCAGGTCGAGCAGGCGATGCCGTGATTGTCACCGGCAGCGGCACGGGCATCGGCTTGGAGACTTCGCTGCATCTCGCCGCGGTGGGCTTTCGTGTGTACGCGACCGTGCGCAATCCAGATCAGCGCACAGGGCTACTGGCCACAGCCTCCGAGCGTGGCGTGGAGCTCGAGATACTGACGCTGGATCTCACCGACCGCACGAGCATCGCCGCGGCGATCGCCACCGTCGTGAGTGACACGGGGGGCATCTTTGGGCTGATCAACAACGGAGGCGTCGGCCTACGCGGATGCACCGAGGACTGCTCAGAGGAGGAGATCCGCCTGCTGTTCGAGACCAACGTGCTCGGCACGATCGCGGTCACACAGGCGGTGATCCCGCACATGCGCAAAGCGGGCTGCGGGCGGATTGTCACGGTGTCCTCGGTGGGCGGACGCGTACCCGGCTTCGGCGTGACCATGTACTGCGCGAGTAAGTTCGCCCAAGAGGGATTCGGCGAGGGGCTCGCGCAAGAGCTTGCCCCGCACGGGATCCAGTCGGTGATCGTCGAGCCGGGCATCATCAAGACGACGCGCTGGTCGCGCCATCGCGGCACGGCGGCACAGGCGAACGACCCGAGCAGCCCCTATCACGAGCTGTTCTGGGCGAGTGAGGCGATCGCGGACAAGCTCGTCGAGCGCTCGCCGACGCGCCCCGAGCATGTGGCGAGCGCGATCGGAGAGGCCCTGCGCGCCAAGCAGCCGCGGATGCGTTACGTGGTGGGTCGCGGCGCATCGCTGGTGATCGCCCTGCGACGTTACATGCCGCAGAGCCTGTTCGAGCGGTTGTACTTCGGCGGGCACATTCGCCGAGTCGAACGCCGCGCCAAAAGCGGCGATGCAGCACCGAGCATGGAATCGAGCGGATGAACAGCCGCCGCTTTTTGATCACGCTGTGGCCGTTCACCGGCCACCTGCTGCCTCAGCTGAGCATCGCGATGGCGCTGCGCGAACGCGGTCATGAGGTCGCGTTCTACAGCGGCGAGGCCGTCCGCGACCCAATCGAGCGGGAGGGCTTTGAGCTGTTCCCATTCCAACGTCTCGACCAAGAGCGCGCCTTTGCGAGCATGCGCGCGGTCGATACGGGCGACCGCCGAGCCCGCCCCGGCAAAGGCCGGCTGCTGCCGCTCCTGCGGGACTGGCTGGTGGAGACGATCCCCGACCAAGTTGCGGATCTGCGCGATGTGCTCGGGCACTGGCACGCAGACGTGATCGCCACGGACCTGTCGCTGTGGGGGCCGATCCTCGTCCTGTGGGAGTCGGAGCGGATCCCCGTGGCGCTGTCCTCGACCTTCATGGGACCGCTGATCCCGGGCCCGGATGCACCCGCGTTCGGCTTCGGGCTGCGTCCTCCCCACGCCCCGTGGAGCCGGCTGGGCGCGGCTGCGCTGACGCGCTTGACCGAGCTGGGCGCGAGCGGGATGCGCAGGCGGGTGGACGAGCTACGCGTGCAGTATGGGCTGGCGCCGCTGGGCGAATCGGTCAACAGGTACACCGCGCGCCTACCGCTGTACATCGTCGGCAATCTCCCCGCGCTCGACTACAACCGCCAGGATCTGCCCGCGAGCGTGCATTACGTCGGCAACTGCATCTCCTATCCCGACCCAGCCGATACTCCGCAGTGGCTGGAGAAAATCCCCACCGAGCGTCCGTGGGTGCACGTGACCGAGAGCACGCTCGCATACGGCGAGCCGTTTCTGCTGCGCACGGCAGTCGAGGCGCTCGCCGATCAGCCCGTGGAGCTGATCATCACAACCGGCGATCAGCGCGAGACGATGGCGCTCGGCCCGCGCGTGTCCGCGTCGAATGTGCATGTGGCCCCGTGGCTCAGCCACGGCGAGCTACTGCCGCGTTGCTCTGCCCTGGTGACCGTCGGCGGAAAGGCGACTGTCCTCGCCGCAGCCGAGGCCGGCGTGCCGATGGTGGTGGTGCCGACGACCTGGGACAAGCCGGACAACGCCCGCCGGGTCACCGAGGCCGGTGCAGGCATCCGACTCTCGCCGCGCCGTTTGAGCGCTGAGGGGTTGCGGGCCACGGTGCTGGAGGTACTCGACCAGACCTCCTACCGCGAAGCGGCAAAGCGCTTGGCCACCCAGCTGGCTAGCGCCCCGGGGCCACCGCGCGCAGCTGAGCTGCTCGAGCAGCTTGTGCCTGTTGGCCATCCCGGCAACGAGCCAGCGCTCCTCGATCGAGCATCGACATGAGCACGCTCGAGGCTGCCGAGCACGTCGGTGCCCGTACCGATCCGTTTGTGGCCGCGTCGTCAGCCGCGATTCCACGCCGCCCACGGCTGCTCTCATACGTCGGGCGTTGGGGGCGTGCGCGGCGATGGCTCCCGGCCGACGCCATGCGCCTGCTTGATGTCGGCTGTGCCTTCGGCTACGGCTCGGCTGCAGTAGTCGCACGGGGGCCCGAAGGTCGTGTGATCGTTGGCGTGGAGCGCGACCCTCAGCTTCTGGCTCAGGCGCACCGCCAGTTCTCCTGGCTGCCGATGGTCGACGGTGACGTCGGTGAGCTACCCGTCGCGGACAGCTGCGCGGACGTGGTGCTGTTGCTGGATGTGATCGAGCACATCGCCGCACCCGAGCGTGCACTCGCTGAGGCCCACCGTGTACTGCGCCCGGGCGGGACGCTCATCCTCAGCGTGCCTCACCGAGGAGCCACCAGCTGGCTCGACTCGGTGAACCTCTACGCCGCGATGCGACGGCGCCGTCCGTCCTGGCCGACGCTGGACGGCATGGTCTCCACCGAGGACGGACAGCATCACCACTTCACCGTCGCCGAGATCTGCGCGCGGCTCGAGCCATCGTTCGCAGTTGACCAGGTCGCGCGCACCGGATTCGGCCTGCAGGAGCTCGTGAACCTCGCGATCCTGATGGTTCAAGTGCCGCTCCGCGCGCCACGTGCAGCCAGGCTGCTGATGCCGCTTCACCTGCTCGTCTACATCCTCGACGACAGCATCCCGACAGGTAGATTCGGATACCACCTCGCGGTACGTGCGCGCAGCAACAAGCGGGACGGCGAGCTGTGAGCGCTCGTGTCCTGTTCTGCTGTTGGCCATTCGAGGGGCATGTGTTCCCGCAGTTGAGCATGGCCCTGGCACTCCGTGAGCGAGGTAACGAGGTCGCGTTCTACACGGGTGGGCGGCTCCGCGAGACGATCGAGCAAGAGGGCGTGCAGGTCTTTCCGTTTGCACAGATCGAGCCCGCTTGGCTGGGTGTGCAGGAGCGCGAGCGAGAGGTCGGAGGCCGCCGCCAGTCACTACGGGTCCAGCACCAGGCGTTTCGCGCGTGGCTGGTGGAGACGATTCCGAGCCAGGTCGAAGATCTGCGGGCGATCATCGGCGACTGGCAAGCCGACGTGCTCGTCACCGACGCTTCGATGTGGGGGCCGAGCCTGGTGTTGAACGAGGCGCTGCCAATCCCAGTCGCGCTTGCCTCGCCGGTGATCACGGCGGTTATTCCCGGCCCGGATGCGCCGCCACCGGGATCTGGGCTCCCACCAGCGCAAAATGCCCGCGAGCGAGCACGTGCGTGGGCGATCACTCACGCGACGCGGCTGCTGGGGCGTGGCCTGCGGCGACGGCTGGATCAGCTGCGCGCCCAGTTTGGACTTCCAGCGATGGGCTGCGGCGTCAACGAGCGCTGCGGACAGCTGCCGCTCTACATGGTGCTGAGCGTCGGCGAGCTCGACTTCAATCGGCGCGATCTACCAAAGAGTGTGCACTACGTGGGCGCTTGCACATGGCATCCGCCGGAGCCGGTGGGGACGAGCGAATGGCTCGATCAGCTACCGAGGACCCAACCGTGGGTGCATGTCACCGAGGGAACCTCCCACTACCAGGACCCCTTCGTCCTCCGTGCCGCTGTAGACGGGCTGGCTGATGCACCGCTCGAGGCGATCATCACGCACGGGCGCGATCGCCGGCCAGAGGAGCTAGGTCTCGACACCACGGCAGCGAACGTGCACCTGGCACCGTGGCTCAGCCACGATGCCCTGTTGCCGCGCTGCCAGGTACTTGTAACGACCGGAGGAGCGGGCACGGTGATGGCCGGATTGCAGGCAGGAGTGCCGCTGGTAATCGTGCCGACCACATGGGATAAGCCAGACAACGCCCAGCGCGTGGTGGCGGCCGGTGCAGGTTTAATCCTGCCCGCGCGGCGTTGCACACCGAGGAGCCTGCGCAATGCCGTCGAAACTGTGCTCATGCAGCCGCGCTATCGCGAAGCCGCGCAGCGTTGCGCAGCGCTGCTGGCACAAGCGCCCGGACCCTCCGGAGCGGCCGAGCTGATCGAAGCGCTAGCTCCCCCACAAGCTAACGGGAACCAGCAAGCGGCGGGTCAGCAAGACATCGAAAGGACCGTCAGGTGAACCCTTCTCACACAGCGAAGCGTTTGCTCCCCGCACTGTTGGCGCTTGGCTTCCTGCTCGTGCCCGCTTGCAGCACAACCGCGGCGGGCTCTGCCGGTGAACACGGGATCGTACCGATCGCCCAGAACGGCTTCGGCGAACACGACAACTCATACGCGTGGTCGATGGGCTGGTTCAAAGACAAGCTGTACGTCGGAACCGGCCGCGATGTGCTCTGCGTCGAAGACCAGACGACCCAGTTCTACGACCCGAACCTGAACTACTACGTACCCACCCCGCAAGCAAACGTGCACTGCCCCGCAAACCCCTACGCCATGGATCTGCGGGCGGAGATCTGGCAGTACACGCCGGGTTCCAATGCGTGGAAGATGGTGTACCGGTCCCCCGCCACCGAGCGCAACCCCAATGAACCGGGCAGGCGTGTCGCAAGCGACATCGGCTATCGCGGCATGGTCGTCTACACCGACCCCAAGGGCAGACAGGCTCTCTACGCAGCTGGCCTGACCGCCGATGAGTACCTGCCGCCGCTGCTGAAGAGTCACCCGCCGCGAATCCTGCGCAGCTACGACGGTGTGCATTGGGAAGCGCTGAAACTACCGAGCGTGATCGTCCACTTCCCCTATGGAACCCTGCGGCCGATGGGCTTTCGCTCACTGGTCGAGTGGAACGGACGCCTGCTTGTGACGGCAACACCAGACCTGACGGGCGATGGGGCTTTGTTCGAAATCACGCACCCGTGGTCGCCACATCCCGGCATGGTGCAGGTCAGCCCGCCCAACCTGGACATCTTTGATGTTGCCACGTTCGACGGCAATCTATACGTCGGGTGTGGAAACGCTAAGACGGGCTACTCGGTGTGGGAGACCAGCGGCAAGGGAGTTGAAGTCGACGGTCTGTATGCCCCCTACCCATTTGTCTTCACACCGATAGTGACCGGGGGCGCCGGACGCGGTGCGGCCATGACCTCTGTGGTCTCGATGCACGTCTATCGCGACGCGTTGTATGTGGGCGCGAGTGGCTGGTACAACAAGAACACGAACCCGCGCTCGGAGCTCATCCGGATCTATCGAAACGGCGTATGGAACGTTGTGGTCGGAAACCCCCGCCGACTCGAAGACGGCGAGATGGCCTACCCAGTAAGCGGGCTCGAAGACGGATTCGGCAGCTTGTTCAATGCTCATTTCTGGCGCATGAACGCGGCTGGCGGCGGCCTTTACGTCGGAACTAACAGCTGGAGCTATCTTCTGAAATCGAATAAAGGCGACGCATGGCTGGGGGATCTCGTCGCGGGCGCGGCTGGATACCAGCTGTGGGGTACTTGCGACGGTGACGACTGGTTTGCCATAACCCGCAACGCATTCGGCCACAGCGAATACGACTTTGGAGCGCGAACGCTCCAGCCGAGCGGACCCCAAGGGGAAGATCTGTACATCGGCAGCGCCAACCAATCGCAAGGCACCACCATCATCGATGACAAAGAACCTATTTGCTCGTCGCTGATCAACCGCGGAGCCACAGTCGCACCTCCGAGTGCGCTAATCGCGGACACTGTGCACAAGGGAACCCTGCTGTCCTGGAAGCCTTCCCCGTCGGCTGTCCGCTACGACGTCCTGGCGGCACCAGAAGTCACAGCGACGGTCTATCTGCAGGCGCCGCCAACCAACGCCAACGGCTTCCAATTCGAAGGCGCACTGCCAACCGTGACCGAACCCGAAGCTCCAGGCAGCGTGCCAGTCACGCTCAGCCTACCGGGCGCCTTTGAACAGGTCGCGACAACTACCGAACCTTACCTCCTGCGAGCGCCTGGTCACTACGTCTACCAAGTAGTGGCGGAGAACGCGGCAGGCGTCGCCTCCACACCCTCGAACATCCAGGTCGTGCCCACCCCGGAGCCTCCGGCGACTTTCAGCGCGCTTGCGCAGGCACTCGGCGGACCCGGAGCTACTACCGCGCGCGCAGGGTCCGGGTCACGGCTGCAGCAGCTGCTCGATGCGGCCCAGTCGGCATGGAATCGGGGTGATCATCCGGCAGCGCTACTCAGCTTGGAGCACCTGCAGGCCGCCGCCGGAGAAGGCAGCGAAAAGTCCATGCTCGCCGAGCGTCTCGAACGAGCACTCAAGTACACAAACGTGGCGGGTGGGCAGTGACCATGACCTCGCCGAGCCACAACACCCTCGAGAACCGCCAAACGGCTATGAAGGAGGCACCTGCAATGTCGATCAGAATTGCCCTGGCCGCGCTGCTCGTAGTGGCCGTCGCGGCGATCTTCCCAGCCATGTCAGCGGCGACAATCGCACCAAGGCTGGTGCTCAACCAGAGCGCGGGCACAGCGGCGGGGTCCAGCCCAGCCACCGCGTTTGACATTAATTTCACACCACTAAGCGGCGTCGCAGGCGACCTCCTGGGCGAAGCCGGCGGTGACTCGGTCAAGAACATGACGATCGCTTTCCCGAACGGGTTCATGATCAACCTCGGGATCGATGGCGGCGCGTGCGTCGTGGCGAGTACGCCGAGCCCCAGCTGTCAAATCGGTAGCGGCGTGCTTGACGGACCCGGCGGGCCTGCAGTGAACATGTACCTCATCGCGGCGCCCAAGCCCTCCGACATCGCCGGCGTGGAGACCACCGTCGAAGGTGGCGCCCCGCTGATCGGCGAGCTCACGCTGGGGAGCGCCCCGGAAGTCGGATTCAACCTCTCCTACAGCAACCTCGCACCGGGTATCACCGAGTTCCAGTTCACCTTGAACAGCCCGCGGCTACCGACGAGCTGTCCCAGCCCGGCTGAGAACATCACCGTCGGAGCGAGCTCCTGGCAGGGCTCCTCCGGGGTCGCAACCGCGCCGCTAACGGTGACCGGCTGCACCGCGCTGCCCTACACACCGACCGTCGCGGCGACCGTCACCAAGCAACATGAAAACTCAGGCGCGTTCCTCACCACCACGTTCACGCAGCCCGCAGGCCAATCTGCCACCAGCACGATCGAGTTCGCGATTCCAACCGGGCTGAAGATCAACAGGGTGCTGCAGCCATGTTTCGAGGAAAAGCCCTGTGTCGTGGGCACCGCGTCCGCAGAATCGCCACTACTGCCATCTCCGGCACTCAGCAAAGGCACGTTGACGCTCGGTGACACGCTCGGCGTGGCGGCGTCCGGTGAATTGAGCCAGCTCAATGCGCCCGTCAACGGGGTGGTGCTGACGATGACCTTCCCGGCACCGTACGCATTCTCGCTCGCCGCACCGGTCGACTTCACCGAACGCACGATCACGTTCTCTGGGGTGCCAGATATTCCGCTGAGCGCCCTGAGCCTCACGTTCACAGGACCGCCCACTGGCCCTGCGTTCGCGACGTCTTGCAGCCCCGGCACGATCGCGGCGAAGTTGACTCCCGAGGACGGGAATCCCGCGAGCAAGCTGAGCGGGGCGATCACCAACATCAACTGTCCGCCACCCAAGCCGGTTGGCAAACCCAAAGCATCGGGGTCGCTCATGGGCCTCGCCAGCGGGGAGCCAAGGCTGCATCTGCACGCCACTCATGGCAGCAACGCCCCCGACATCAGAACGCTCTCGATCGGGCTGCCGGCGAACCTCAGCTTCCAGCGCACCGCGCTCGTCAACCACCGCGTCTGCAATGAAACGAGGTGCTGGACGGGGGTCTCGATCGAGGGCCTGGCACTGTCCGGCGCCCGCGTAGCCCGTGCCCACATCCACAACGGCAAGCTAGTGATCACGTTCGCGAACCCCACCGCAAGCGTGTCGCTCACAGCTCACGGCCCCCTGCTGGTGGAGGAGACGGGGCGTGCGACCAACGCCCACCAAGACGCCGGGACACTTGTGGCTCGTCTGCAGATCACCGATGCCAGCGGCCTCGGGACAGTTGTGAGCGTGATGTGAGCGAGTTGCGACCCATGCAAGCTGTGGCGCGTGCGACGCGGCGCGCCGTGCCACAGCTTGCACCGCCGGCCAAGCAGCTGCTGTGGCGCTCGGTCTATGAGATCATGAGCCTCGGTAAGCGCGATCTCGGAACGACGCTGATGAACTACGGCTTCGCATCGTTGGACCCATCCGTGGAGCCGTCCACAGACGGGCAACCGGGAACGGATGATCGCTTTGGCCTGCAGCTCTACGCCGAGGTGGCGGGCGCTGCCGAGCTGTCTGGCAGAGACGTGCTCGAGGTGGGCTGCGGTCGGGGCGGTGGCGCCTCGTTCGTGTTCGAGCGGTTCACGCCCCGCTCGATGACCGGCCTGGATCTCGCCCGTCAAGCGATCGAGCGCTGCCGAGCTCGCTATGCGCGGCCTGGCCTGGAGTTCGTCGCTGGCAACGCCGAGCACCTTCCCTTTCCCAACAGCGAATTTGATGCCGTGCTCAGCGTGGAGTCGACACACTGCTACGCCAACCCCTCCAACTTCCTGCGTGAGAGCATCCGGGTGCTACGCCCGGGTGGCCTGCTCCTACTGGCGGATCTACGCTCCACCGAGCCGACCGAGGACGGGATATTCGCCCGGGAAGACGTTGGGCAACTCCGCGCGCAGCTGGCCGACTCCGGCTTTCGCACGCTCGCGGAAGAGGACATCACCGCCAATGTCGTTCGCGCGCTGGAGCTGGACACACCGGTCAGGCGGGCCCGAATCGAACAGCGTGCCCCCAAGCTCCTGCGTCGCCATGTGCTCGGCTTCGCCGCCGTCGAAGGCAGCCCCGTCTACAAGGCCTTCGCCGAGCGCCAGCTGACCTATCTGCGCTTCGTCCTCGAAAAGCCATAGCCGGCGCTCACGAATCCCGGAAGCACCGCGTCAGCATGCTGTGACGTAGGGACCTAAGCCCGGGAGGAACTCTCCACCTCGGCCAGGCACCGTCCGCGCATGCTGTCATCCAAGGCAAGACCGGCTTGGGAGAGGATCGTCGGCGCAATGTCGTAGATGACCAGATCATCGCGCTGCTCGGGGATTACCCCGGAGCCGGAGATGATGCACAACCCGTTGCGGTCGTGGTTGGCGTCGTCAGGACCGCTGTCGTTGTCGTAGGTCCAGTGCCGTCCGTGGCCAAGACTGCCGTTGCTGCGCCAAGCTAGGTCACCAAAATAGACGACCAGGTCAGGCGGAATCCCTCGCTGCTCGCGCCACAGCTCCTGCGGCCGAAAGACACGCGTACCGATTGCTTCGCCGTCGGGGCCGGGCAGCCGCTCGAGGCGGCCCGCTAGCTCGTCGAGAAGCTCCTCACAATCGTTGGGGGCGACGATGCCCTGTGGCTCGCGCCCAGCGACGTTGAGGCACAGCCTGCAGTAGTAGCCACCCTCACCCCACGCGCGGGTCCTGCTCCAATCGACGCGTACGTCGCTGAAGGGGGTCAGCTCGCGAGGCGGCTGGTCCTCGAGCACGAGGTAGCCCTCCTGGACCAGCCATTCGTTGATGCAGATCGCGCCCTGCATCGGACGCGCGCCGTGGTCGGAGACGACAAGCACGGTTGTCTGCTCATCGAAGCGCTCGAGTAGATCGCCGATCTCTTCGTCCAGATAGATGTAGTAGTTGCGGATTGCGTCGCGGTAGCGATGGTCGGGCTCATGGCGCGGATGCTCGGCATCGAGGAAGCGCCAGAACGCGTGGTGCATGCGGTCGAGCCCGATCTCGACCATCATGAAGAAGTCCCATGGCCGGCTGTCGAGCAGGTGCCGACAGACCGCGAAGCGCTGCTCGGTCATCTCATAGATCTCGGCGAGGATCCTGTCTCGGTCATCGCTGCGGAAATTCCGTACGTCCACCCGGTAGGAGCCGACGAGCGACTCGATCTCGGCGCGTAGGCCAGCTGGATAGGTGTATGGGTCCTTTCGGGGGTCGCCCGTCAAAAAGCATGACACCAGCTCGCCGTTGACTGGCACCGGCGGCGAGGTCTGCGGCACGCCAACGACGATCACGTGCTTGCCGGCACGGGAGAGGTGATCCCAGACACGATCCACACCTACAGTGCTCGAGTCCGCAACCACCATCGAGCGATAGTCGTACTCGCTGCGGTTACGAAATCCGTAGATGCCAAGCTCACCCGGGTCGCGGCCCGTCAGCATGCAGCTCCAAGCCGGTACCGTGATCGGCGGGATCCACGCTGCGTAGTGGACCCCAGGTCCCGGAGCCCATCAACCGACCCAGGTTCGGCAGTTGCTCTCGCCAGCGATCGAACACCAACCGAGGCTCGGCACAGTCGAGCCCGATGACTGCGACTCGGCGGCTCACCAGAGGCTTCCCGGCCCGATTCAGATCACCCCGTGCCGCGCGGCGAGCGCAACTGCGTGGGCCCGTGTCTTGCAGTTCAGCGTGACGAGCAGATCGCGCACGATGTTCTTGACGGTTCGCTCTGAGTAGCTCAGCCGCTCAGCGATCCCGCGCGTGCTCTCACCATCGGCGAGCATCTGCAACACGGCATATTCACGGTCGCTCAGTTCGGGCTCACTCGGATCCTGGTCGAGGCGGCCCCCCGCCGCTGGAAGCAGCTTACCCAAGAGCTCCGGGGAGATCACACCGCCGCCGCGAGTCGCGGCCCGAACGCACGAGACAACGCGTGAGGGCGTGGCATCCCGCAGAATCACAACGGCCGTCACCTCACCGCCGTCGTAGCTCAACCCGTCAGAGCTCAACGCCTGGTCGTCGGGCTGGTCGGGCATGGAACGCACCAGGCGCACATCACAAATGTGCGTAGGCTCACCTGCCGCGTCGGGAGTCGCCCCGCCGACCTTAACGACGAGCACAGGGCGACGTGCATGCCCTTGTGTGTCGCGTGACAAACTTCTGTGTGCGCCCCCCGGCCGCATCAGCCGACCCTAGCAGTCCGAACGTGCTCGATTTGCCGGGGTAGCCACCTTGCCGTCCATTCTCACGGTGCTGTCCGATCCTTCGTCGCGATTCGTGCGCACATAACAGACAACGAGCGATCTTCCTTAATCTATGAAGGTAGGCAACTAGCTTCTTCGGGAACTCTTATGTTTCACTAGTTGATATCAGGCCGGGGCGCAGGTGTCAAGGACGACAAAGCACCCGCCCGCGCCCAAGCTCGGTCGCTTGGTGACGCCGCCACACATGCTGCGAGGCCCGGCCTCCCCACCCACTCAACATCTCCATGCGTCCACACCGTGGACGTTTGATCGAGGCGCCGGGTCGATCCGCCGAATACAACGGCGATCGCCCACGAGGGCTGTTCTAGCCGCCCCGACTACAGGAGTCCCCAGTAGATGTTGCGCCAGCTCCTCCCAGCCTCTCTGGTGTCGCTCGCCGTTTTGGCTGGACTGAACGGCGCCGTTGGAGACCAGCTCGCTCACGCCAACCCGGGCATCATGTCCCGGGACGCTGTCCGTGCCGCAAGGCAGACAAGCAAACGCGCCCTGCATGCGAGCAAGCGCAAGCCGAGTTGTCGGCAGCGCAATAAGCAGCCATATCGCCGACCGCGGTCCTGCACCAGACCGCATATCACGAGGGTACGGAGGAACCCAGCATCAACCAACGCACGTGTGCCAACCCAAACGCCCATCGCTAACCCGCAAGGCTCCGTCGCCCCCACTACCACAGAACCACCAGGCACCACCGCAACGGAGCCCACGGTCGCGAGCATCACTGCGTGGAAGGCACAGGCAGCGCCGGTGGCCTGGGCCGGAGGGCGCATCTACTACAACCAGCGCAGCACATCGGGCCTGTTCGATGGCTGGTCCGCCAACCCAGATGGCAGTGGTGCCATCTGTGTGACTTGCAGCGGTCTTTATCCGAGCGGCACCCAACACGGCATCTCGGACGCGTCGCCGGACGGACAGTACCTCTTGACGACGATCGAGCGGGCCAGCCATCCCCCACTTGCTGTGGGCGGGGAAGCCTCTGCACCGGGCAAGGGGGCTTTCAACGACCTCTGGCTGCAGACCTCGAATGGATCTCATGCGTGGCAGCTGACAAACGAGCAGACGAGCGGGACCACCGCGTTGATATGGGCACGGTTCGACTCCAGCGGGACTCGAGTGATCTGGAGCGAACAGTGGCAGTGGGGAAGCTCCATTTGGAGGCTGGGAGCTCCACGTTGCGCAGATCACATGGTCCGGTGGGGTTCCGTCGCTCACTAGCGAGAAGACGCTGCGATCCACCGGCCTACTCGAGCCGTATGGATTCACCCCAGACGGCTCGCACGTGTTGTTCGCCGCAGACGCCCTTGCCGGCACATCCTGGGATGACCTGCAGATCATGACGATGTCCGCCGAACTGACCGGTACCGCGACTCGCCTCTCGCCAGAAGATGCCTCGGACAGCGGGTGGTTCACTAACTACAACGAGTTCGCATTCCCCATGCCCGACAGCGAACGAATCATCTTCGCGCGCAGTGTGGGCGCGTACTACGAATCACTGGAGTACTGGACGATGAACTCCGATGGCAGCGATCCGCGGCAGCTCACATGGCTGAGCGTGCCGTGGTCGGACCAATACCTCGGACACCCCTCGCTGGCCTCAGCTCTCGCGTTCGACCCAACCAATCCCAAGCGCTTTGTGGCTGGCATCGAGACCGACTACCACGACGACTATGAGTCGCTCATGATCACGCTCAACTGAAGACGGTTCAGGCAGTTTGCTCGCGCGATCGGACTGGTATCGCGATAGCTTATGCCGGTGGCTAGAGGCGAAGCTCCGCGTCGTCGGGCGCGACGCATCGAAACCGCTGGGGCGAAGCTGCGCCTGATCGCAGCTATCTTGATCCCAGTTGTGGCGTACGTGGTCCTGTCTGCAACGCTCCACAGCGACCTTGCGGCACTCGCGATCACCGAGGCAATCCCCGTCGCGTGGGTGCTGGCGACAAGCCTACGTAGGGGCAGCGTAGACCCGATCGCGCTGGCGGTGGCAGTCGTCCTGGCAGCAGCCGTCCTGGTGTCGATCGTCTCGGGAGGGAGCACCCTGCCGCTTAAGCTTCGCCGCGCCGTGATCACAGGCTCGCTGGGGCTCGCCTGCGTAGGCTCAGTGTTGGTGCGACGACCGCTACTACCGGCCGTGGCGGACCGGCTCGCGCGCGCCTGGCCTCGAGCTGAGCGCATCACCCTCGCCCTCGGTAGCCGCGCCTCCCGCCGGCAGACGATCATGCTCACGGCAATCGTCGGGGTCACCCTGCTGGCCGATGCAACAGCCCAGGTCGCGCTAGCGCTCAGCGTCTCGACCACTGCATTCCTCGGAGCCTCGCGACTAGCTCGCCTGGCAATCTTTGCAATCGGGCTGGGGGTATCCGGGCTCTATCTACGCCGGGTCGCGGCGCCGAGTGAAGACGTGCCAGCGGGAACAGAGTCAGGCTGATGCGCTTGGCCGGCCTTGGAGCGGCTTCAGCAGTGACCTTAAGCTTGGGAAGCGCCATCGGCCAGGACAACTGGGGATGGCCGATCCCTATGGATAGTGGGGATTCTTCCCCTGACTGTCACAGCGCCTCCGATCCGAATAGCAGCCGATTACGGGCGATTACGGCCGATAGTGGCAGGGCTGCCATTTCAAATGCTGCCCTATGGGCGCGTTGCGTCGAAACAAGATGACCCGCACCGGCGAACCGGCCGTCTCGGCCAGTGTGCGCGCGGCACGCTCGATATCCACATCCATGCCGATCACGCTAGCGAACCCAGCCGACAGGCGTCCACTTTGCAGGCACTTCTCCAATGGGAGCGGCCAAGGCTTCAACCTCTCGCATGCGGCGTGCGCCTAAGCGGCGGACGGGGGTCGAACCCGCGACCTCAAGCTTGGGAAGCTTGCGCTCTACCAACTGAGCTACCGCCGCAATGCGCCGATTCTACGGGCTTTCGGGCCGCGTCGGCGTGTGCGCGGATGTACGCAATGGACTCGGCACCGCGAGGTGGTCAGCCCCTGGCTCTTCGTGCCCGCGATCACCCACCCCCTTCCGAGGCAGCCGTATAGCACCATCGATCCTGCCTTACTCGTCAAGATAAGCTCGCCTCATGTCAGCCGAATTGCCGACGAGACCGGGCGTACAAAAGCCTCTCGTCCGTCCGGCAAGGGACTTGCTCTGGGCGAGCTTCTCTCAGATTGTCCTGGCAATTGTGTTTGGCGCCATCGTGCTTACATCTGCTCATCGCGCATCCGTCGCCGCGGCGGGACTTGCATTCGAGGCGGTTTTCTATGGCGGGTTTATGTGGTGGTTTGGCGGCGGGCGCCTGCAGCGAGAAGTAGAAGCTGCCCCGGCGGTTGTCGATCCCGAGATCCGTGACGGTCGTACAGCTGCCCGAGTCTTCGCACTGACGATGGTCTGGGTTGTCACGGTGTTGACGATTGTGGCCCTCCTTAGCCCAGGGTCGCCGATCGTCGCAGGCATCGCGCTGGGCGGTGGCGCCTATTGCATGGGCCTCCATCGCTGGCTCGTCAGGTGGGAAGCCGAGCACTCGGTCGAAGTGCTGCGCATACCCGCGTGGCGGCGGCGCAAAGGCATCAACAACTACCGCATCATTCACACGACGTCGCGCTAGGGCAACCGAGCTGCAGCAGACGCCATGTCCTGGCCTCTAACCTTGGGGGCCGTGAGACGCCGCATCGTGCCGATCTTTGCCACGCTGGCGGGCGCCTGCTTGATCGCGCTGCTGATCTATGGCGTCTCAGCGCAGTCCGCCAGCCGCACGCTTGACGAGCTGGTCGCGCAACGTAAATACCCGCTGGCGCCCAATGCAACGCACTCGCTGCCGGTGCTCGGCGGCAAGGGCCGCAGCTCGCTGGCAGCGCTCAAGGGCAAGGTCGTGATCCTGAACTTCTGGGCTTCGTGGTGCGAACCGTGCCAGCTGGAGGCGCCGCTGCTCGAGAGCGCCCAGCGGCGCCTGGAAGCGCACAACGGGACGGTGCTCGGTGTGACCTACCTGGACGCGTCGCCCGACTCCGAAAGGTTCGTGCGCCGCTACCACCTCACGTACACCAACCTACGCGACAACACAGGCGCGTTCGCGCACTCCTACGGCACCGACCAGCTGCCGGAGAGCTTCGTCATCAACCGCCGGGGCAAGATCGTGGCGATCTCGCGCGGGGAGATCGGCCAGGCGTTCCTCAACCACGCTGTGGTATTGGCTGAAAGCTCATGAGCCTCGCCCGCAAGCCCCTCACAGTGCTCACCGCGGCGCTCTTGTGCGGCGCGCTGGCGATAGGCGGGACGGTTGGCGCTTCGCCGGCGCACGCCGCGGGGATCACCCATGCCGCGCAGGTCAGGCCGCGGACGACGCTGCCGATCATCGAGCGTCAGGTGATGTGCGTGACGTGCAAAATCCCGCTGATGGTGGCGGAGTCGCCACAGGCGAAACTCGAGCGGGAATACATCCAGGGCCTGATCAACGAAGGACGGGACGAAGCGGAAGTCAAGCGCTCGCTCGTCGCCCAGTATGGCCCCACGGTGCTCGGGTTGCCGAGCACCCATGGGTTTGACCTCACCGCATATCTCGTTCCGCTCGCGGTGGTGCTTGCTCTGCTTGCCACGCTCGCGGTGCTGTTGCCGCGCTGGCGCCGCCACGCCCGTTCCCGGGCAGCGATCGCAGCCCCTGCCGCGGCGACGCTGAACTCGGCGGACGCAGCCAGGCTCGAGTCTGACCTCGCGCGCTTCGACTGAGCTACATCGACGTGGGTGCGCTCACGCCCAGCAGCCCCAGACAACGGGCGATCGTGCTGGCGCTTGCCACACACAGGGCGATCCGAAAGGACTCCACGGACTCTGGCTCCGCGCCCACCACATGGCAGTCGCGGTAGAAGGCGGTGAACGTCTGGGCCAGCTCCAGGGCGTAGGCGGCGATGCGATGCGGCGCGCGTCGCTCAGCAGCCTCAGCGAGTTCGGCGGGAAACGCCAGCAGCTGCTCCACGAGCGCCCGCTCAGTGGCGTGCAACGGCTCGCGCTGCACGCCCTCCAGCGCCGTGTCGCCGAGCGCCGCATCTCCGAGCGCTGCGTCTGTCACAAAGGCGATAGCCGCGGCCACACGCTCGGACCCTGCCTTGGCGAGCATCGACGCGATCCGCGCGTGCGCGTACTGCACGTAATACACAGGGTTCTCGCTCGACTGTTGGCGTGCCAGGTCGAGGTCGAGGTCGACAGTGGTGTCGTGCGAGCGCGCCAATAGATACCAACGCGCGGCGTCAACGCCAATCTCCGCTACGAGGTCATCAAGGCTGACGAACTCGCCCGCGCGCTTTGACATCTGTGCACGCTCACCGGAGCTCATCAGGTGCACGAGCTGCATGATTAGAAGCTCGAGCTCGTCAGGGTTGCCACCGAGGGCCTCGTATGCGGCCTTCATCCGCAGCACGTATCCGTGGTGATCGGCACCCCACACGTCGATCTGGCGCTGGAAGCCCCGCTCACGCTTGTCCTGGTGGTAGGCGATGTCCGACGCGAAGTACGTGTGCTCGCCGTTTGAGCGCACGAGCACACGGTCCTTGTCGTCGCCGAAGTCTGTGGTGCGCAGCCACAGCGCGCCCTCGCTCGTGTACGTGTGCCCTTGCTGCTCCAGTAGCGCCAGCGTGTGTGTCACGGGACTTGGGTCACCCTGGTGCAGCGCGCTCTCATAGCTCCACACGTCGAACGCTCCGACGCCGAAGCCCGCCAGCGACGCCTTGATGCTCTCGATCATGATCGCCACCGCCGCGTGCCCAAGCGCGCCGGCCTCCATGCTCGCAGCCTCCGGGATCTGTGCAGCGAGCTCGACCACGTACTCACCCTTGTAACCGTCCTCCGGTACCTCTTGCCCGCGCGCCAAGGCTTGGATTGACTCGCCGAGCTTGCGGATCTGCGAGCCGGCGTCGTTGACGTAGAACTCGCGCTCCACGCGATGCCCCTGCAGCGCAAGCATGCGCGCAAGCGCGTCGCCATATGCGGCGTTGCGGGCGTGGCCCACGTGCATCGGCCCGGTGGGGTTGGCGGAGACGAATTCGACGAGCACCCGTTGCGGCTCCCCGACGGTGCCCACGCCGAACTGCTCGCCCGCCGCCAGCGCCTGCGCGAGCGCGCCAGTCAGCCAGGAGTCCGACAGGAACAGGTTCAGGAACCCGGGGCCTGCAACCTCGTAGCGCTCGAGGCTCTCCCCCAGCCGCTTCTGCAGCGCCTGCCCGAGCTGCTCTGCGACCTCGCGTGGCGCGCTACCAAGGCCCGGCGCGAGCAACAGCGCGGCGTTGGCGGAGTAGTCCCCGAACTGCGCCCTGCGCGGACGCTCGAGCGTTATCTGCCCGCGACCGGCACCCTCCCCGGCGAGCTCCTCGGCGGCGGCGACCACGGCCGCGCGCAGACGCTCGAGCGGCGCCGCACCGGCATTTACGGGCGGCTGGGTGCAGGCTTGATCGTCGGCGGGCTTGGGCTCGGTCATGGGTCGGTGTGCGGCGATTGCGATACTAGCTGCGTGAACGACCAAGACTCAGGCGCCGAGCGCCACATAAACATTCATCTGTCCCCCGAGATCATGGGGGGCGTATACGCCAACTTTGCCAACGTCAGCCATTCCGACTACGAGTTCACCGTCACCTTTGCCCGTGTCGACCACGAGGTCGAGTCCGACGAGGTTCCCGGCGTTGTCGTCTCTCGCGTCAACCTGTCCGCGCGCTTCATGCGCGAGCTGATCGATGCGATGGAGGACAACTACTCGAAGTGGAGTGCACGCGAGGGCATCAAGAACCTGCCCGAGTACGGCGGAAGCGAGCCGGGGTCCGAAGCCGTCTAGGACCACGCGGTGCGCACCGCCACCGCACTCCGAGCTGGCTGGACTCTTGCAGCAGCAGCGACCGTGGAACGCACGGGCGGTGGCGGTGTTCCTACCCTGCAAGCATGAAGGTCGCGGTCATCTCCGACATCCACGCCAATAGGCACGCCTTCGAAGCGACGCTGGAGGCGATCGCCGCGAGCGATGCCGCCGAGCTGTGGTGCCTGGGCGACCTCGTTGGCTATGGCGCCGAGCCGGACGCGTGTGTGGAGCTTGCCCGGGAGCATGCGGCGGTGTGCCTGGCGGGCAACCACGACCTCGCGGTCACCGGGGAGATCTCCCTCGATGAGTTCTCGCGTGGAGCGAGCATGGCGGCGCAGTGGACACGCGAGGTGATCGCACCGGAGAACCTGGAGTTCCTCAGGGGCCTCAGCCCGCGGGGCGATGAGGAAGCGGTCGGCCTCTACCACGCAAGCCCGCGCGACCCGGTGTGGGAGTACGTGCTCTCGGCACTACTCGCGGAGCTGTGTCTGGATGCGCAGGGCCGGCGCATCTGCCTGATCGGCCACTCGCATGTGGCTCTGTCGTTCGTACGGCGCGAGGGTGAGCTTGCGACGGGCGAGCCGCGCCGCGAGGGCACACAGCTCGACGTAGCCGACGGCGAATGGCTGCTGAACCCGGGCAGCGTCGGGCAGCCGCGCGACGGCGACCCGCGCGCGTCGTGGCTGCTGCTAGACCTCGACAGCATGGCTGCTTCGTTTCAGCGGGCTGACTACGACGTCGCGGGTGCGGCGGGCGCGATCCGTGCGGCGCGTCTGCCGGACTCGCTGGCGGAGCGTCTGGAGTACGGCCAGTGAGGCTGCACGTCAGATCGAGGGGGCTTCTCGCCGGCGTGCTCGGCGTGGCTGCAGCGCTGGCGATCGCCGCCTGCGGCAGCTCCAGCGGCAAGCTGATCCCGCTCGCCGACGCGGGGCCTTTGCAGAGCGACTTCGAAGCTGTGGCACAGGCAGCGGAAACGGGTAACGGCAACTGCTCAGCAACCGAAGCGGCGATCACCACGACCGAACAGAACTTCAACGAACTGCCCACCACCGTCGACTCGGGGCTGCGCCAGACGCTGCGCCAGGGCATCGACAACCTGCGCTCGCACGCGCTTGCGCTGTGCGCGCAACCCCTGGCACAGGCCACCGTCACGAGCACCACAGCCAAGACGACGCCCGCCAATACCACGAGCACGAACACGAACACCACCACGACAACCGCGACGACGCAAACGCAGACGGCCACGACACCTCCGACTACGACACCAACGACGACCACACCAGGCTCGGGGGGTGGTACGCCGGCACCAGGTGTCAGCGAAGAAACGCCTGCACCTGGGGGCGGCACGGGCGTCGGCGAAGGCGCCGGCAACGGGACTCCCGGAGCGGGCGCGGAAGCCCCGGCCAGCCCGGGCACACAGGAACCAGGCAAGTGAGCGCCACTGAGATAGCCGGCCGCTACCGGCTGGAGAGCCGCCTTGGCTTCGGCGGCATGTCGACGGTGCATCTCGCTATCGACCTGCGCCTGGAGCGCCAGGTGGCAGTGAAGCTGTTGGCGGAGCACCTTGCCGATGACCCGACGTTCGTGTCGCGCTTCCAGCGTGAGGCGCAGGCGGCGGCGCGGCTGGTGCACCCGAACATCGTGCAGGTGTTTGACTCCGGTCGTGACGAGCGCACGGGCCAGTACTTCATCGTGATGGAGTACATCGAAGGCTCCTCGTGCGCGGAGATTCTGCGCGATGACGGCTGGGTGGAGGTGGACGAGGCGCTGTCAATCATCGGCCAGGCATGTGAGGGCCTTCACTACGCCCACCGTCATGGCGTCGTGCACCGCGACGTAAAGCCCGGCAACCTACTGCGGGCACGGGAAGGCGAGGTCAAGCTGGCGGACTTCGGGATCGCGAAGGCAACCGAGCAGTCGAGCATCACGCAGGTCGGCTCGGTGCTGGGCACGGCCGCGTATCTGGCGCCTGAGCAGGCGCGTGGCGAGGAGGCGGGACCGAGCGCGGACCTGTATGCGCTGGGGGTAGTCACCTACCAGCTGATCTCTGGGCGCCTGCCGTATGAGGCGACGTCGCTGACGGAGCTGGCGCTCAAGCAGCAGCAGGAGAGCCCACCGATGCTCGACACGCTGGTCGCAGCGGTAACGCCGGAGCTTGCCGAAGCGGTGGCGATGGCGCTCGCACTGGATCCGCGCGACCGCTACAAGACGGCGCTTGAGATGGGGCACGCGCTGACGAACGGCGCCAGGGGCGTTTCCCCCGAAGGCCAGCGTGGACGGCACGCGGGACGGGGCGCATCACCAACCAGCCAGGCCACGACCGTGCTCCCGGCGGGACGGCGCTCCGGCTCAGCAGCGCCCACTGTCGCCACCAGACGCCCCCGCCAGGGACCCGCGAGGGCACAGGCGCCGGTGCAGCAGGCGCGACCATCGAGTGCTTCGGGGCGGCGGCGCTCCAGCCGCCTGCTGATGCTGATGCTCGCGCTGCTTGCACTGGCGCTAGCAATCGTTGCTGTCGTGGTGCTCACTGCCCCATCAGCAACCAAAGTTGTGCTGCGCAACGTCGTGTACTCCGACGTGAAACAGGCGTCATCCGCGCTGAAGCAGCTCGTCTCGGAAAACACCCAATAGAGGGAGCTCACCGGGCTGCGTTCCCGGCCCGTCATGCTCGCGTCAATCATCGACGTCAACCAGCTGGTCAAGGACGCTGGCTATCCGCTGCTGTTCGTGCTGGTGATGAGCGAGGCGGGCGGCGTTCCGATCCCCGGCGAGACGGCACTGATCACGGCGGCTGTGCTGGCGAGCAAGGGCAAGCTCAACATCGAGCTCGTGATCCTGATTGCGATCGCGGGGGCGATCGTGGGCGACAACATCGGCTACATGATCGGTCGCAAGGGCGGGCGCTGGCTGCTCGAGCGACCGGGCGCCTTTCAGCGCCAACGCGCGGAGGTGCTGCGCGTTGGCGAGCCGTTCTTCGCGGCACACGGACCCAAGGCGGTGTTCTTCGGACGTTTCCTTTTGGGGCTACGTGTGTGGGCGTCGTGGCTGGCAGGCGCAACGCGCATGCGCTGGCGAGAGTTCGCCCTGTGGAACGCGCTCGGCGGGATCTCCTGGGCGACGGTAGTTGGTCTGATCGCGTACCTCCTCGGCCAATCAGCCAGTAACGCGATCGAAACGTTCGGGATCTACGGGCTGGTGGCTGTGGTCGTGGCCATCGTCGGCGGGCTGATCCTGCATCGTCGCCACGTCAGCCATGGCTCACGCACAGGGAGCAGCGAGCCCGTGGATGGCAGCGCCGGGGCGCGCCATCCACGGGATCGCGGCGATACGCCAAACGAGTAGGCGCGCTGGGCGCCACTGCGTCAGGCGCTTGTGTCGGTCTCTGAGGCGTCGATTACGCCGGCCTTATCACCGACGCTGATCGCCACACGACGCGGCTTGGGCTGCTCGGGCTTGGGGATCCGCACCTCGAGCACACCATTGTCGAATTGTGCCTTGACAGCGTCGGGGTCGACACCCTCGGGCAGTACCAGCGATCGCGTGAAGCTGCCGCTGGCGCGCTCGACACGGACATAGCCGTTTGAGCGCTGCTCGTGCTCGGTCTTGCGCTCGCCGGAGATCGTAAGGACGTTCTCCTCGAGCTCGATGCTCACCTGATCCTCGCTGATGCCCGGCAGGTCAGCTCGCAGCACGTACTGATCCGCCTCCTCAACCAGGTCCATCGCGGGAATCCAGCGACGCGGCGATGCGCCATTGCCGCCCGCCTGACTGTCGAAGAACGTCCCAAACAGCCGGTTCATCTCCTGCTGCACGGTCTGCAGCTCGCGAGCGGGCTCCCATCTAATCAATGCCATTTGAATTTCCTCCAAAGGTCTCGTTGCGTTACAAGTCCCATTATAAAATCTAAGTCGATTGCTGTCAAGTTTATTTAGTGGATATCTTGATGGCCTACACGACATAGTTGGCCAGAGCACATTGCGCCTGGAACGTCGGGTCGCTAGCGTTGTCGGTGTGGGCATGTGGAAAGACCTCTCGGATCCCGCTCGCGAGCTACC
The DNA here is from genome assembly GCA_963752865.1 of uncultured Solirubrobacteraceae bacterium. Taxonomy (GTDB): domain Bacteria; phylum Actinomycetota; class Thermoleophilia; order Solirubrobacterales; family Solirubrobacteraceae; genus Palsa-744. The sequence continues at coordinate 1,638,872 of CAVVZU010000002.1, read as the reverse complement.
GAGCAGGCCGGCAGGACGACGAGGCGTGAGCGAGTGGTTCTTCGGCCGGCGCATGTACGCCAACCCTGCGCTTCGCTGGGCAGCGAATCCATTGCTGTTGCTGTCCTGGCTCCTTGCAGCTGTCGACACCTTCGGTGAAGTCCGCAGCCCGTGGTTGCCCCCGCTGTACTCGGTGCTACTGCTTGTGTCGCTGACAGCCAGTGGAGTCAACTGGCTCATCTTGCGAAAGCGTGGTCGCGCGAGCTACCGGGACCCGTTCGGACGTATCTAGCACGCGCCAACAGCCGCATCAGAGAGCGATGTGGCCCAGCCGCGAAGCAGTTACTGCGCTAGCAGCCGTTGCAGGGGGCGATGCGCTCCCACATGTCAGCGAGCGTGCTCAGCTCCTGCTCTGAGAAGTGGGAGAAGAACTGGTCCCTGATGACCGCCAGATGGGTGCCGCGGGCTTCCTGCAGGCGCTCGCGCCCGGCTGGCGTAATGCAGGCGTAGGAGCCGCGCGCGTCGTGGTCGCACGAGCAGCGCTCGATCAAGCCGTCGCGCTCCATGCGGTCCACCAGGCGCGTCAGGCCGCTGCGTGACAGCTGCGCCTGTTCTGCGAGTTCGCACATGCGCATGCGACCGCCGCTGATCTCCTCCAGATGGTGGAGAACCTCGTATGAGGTCATCGGTAGGCCGTGTGCGTGCTCAAGCTCCGAGTCAAGGCCCTTCGCCAGACAAGCGTGTGCCCTCAGCAGGCCACGCCAAGCGCGCAGCTCACCCAACGTGAGCGTCTCCTGCTCGGAGTTGGCGATCTTGACGGCAGTGACAGTCGACATGGCGGTCCGATCAAGCGTCCTTACTCAATCGAGCGTAGCAGCGCTGAGGAGCTTCGCTCGAAAGATCGCGGTCATCGGCGTGTCGCTCGCCACGCCCACAGCATCATCAGCGGCTGCAGCGGCAGCCGTGCATACAGCGCCCAGCGCGGAATCTTGCGGAACTGGTCGGGCTGGCGCGCCATGTACAGGTTCGCTGGGAACACCGCCGCCAAAAGCGCAATCAGGCCCAGTCCCGACAGGCGCCTGGTCGAGGGCACAAGCACCCCCACACCGCCTGCGATCTCCGCCACACCGCTGATCTGCACGACCGCCTTGGCGTGATCGCGCAGCGACGGCGGCACGATCTTCTCGTACGTCCGCGGCATCAGGAAGTGGTTGACGCCGGCGCCGATAAACACGTTCGCCAGCAGACGCCACGAGAGACCTTTGCCTGTGTCCTGCTCTTCTGAATCCACTTGCCCTCCTAAAGCCTTCACGCACTCACCCGACGGCCGGTAGGCCGTCCCATAAAAATCTAGCGACCCTCGATCAACGAGTGCCCAGTCATCTGCCGCGGCTGCTCGATTCCCAGCACCTCGAGCATCGTCGGCGCCACATCCGCGAGGATGCCGCCCTCCTGGCGCAGCGACAGCCCCGCGCTCGTCACAATCAGCGGCACCGGGTTCAATGAGTGCTGGGTGTTGGGGCTGCCGTCCGGCTCGAGCATGTGGTCGGCGTTGCCGTGGTCGGCCGTCACCACGCACACGCCACCGCGCTCGTGCACCGCCGCCACCACCTCCCCCAGGCACGCGTCCACCGTCTCGATCGCCTTCACCGCCGCGGGGATCACTCCCGTGTGTCCGACCATGTCCGCGTTGGCGAAGTTGATGATCCCAAAGCGCGGCCCGTCCTCACGCCACGCCCCCACGAATGCGCCCGCCGCCTCCCGCGCGCTCATCTGCGGCTTGTGGTCATACGTGGGAACGTCCCGCGGCGAGGGCACCAGCTCACGACGCTCCCCGCGCAGCTGCGCCTCGTCGCCGCCGTTGAAGAAGTACGTCACGTGCGGGTACTTCTCCGTCTCCGCCACGTGCAGCTGGGAAGCGCCCGCCTGCTCGAGCACCACCGACAGGGTCGTCGCCGGGTGCTCAGGCGAGAACAGCACCGGGTAGGACCAGTCCTCCTCGTAGCTCGTCAGCGTCGTGTAGCGGCCAATCGCCGGCGTGCCGCCGCGGCCCGTCCAGCCAGGCAGATCCTCGCTGGATTCACCAAAGCCGGGCTCCGCCAGCGCGCGGGTGATCTCGCGCATGCGGTCGGGCCTGAAGTTGAACGCGATCACGCTGTCGCCCGGACGGATCGACGCCTCCGCGCCCACTAGCGTCGGCTCGATGAACTCGTCCGTCTCGCCCCTGCGGTAAGCATCCTCAACAGCCTGCTCGCCGCTATCGGCGTGGTAAGGCGCGCTCGAGTGCACGAGCATGTCGTACGCGCGCTGGACTCGCTCCCAGCGCTTGTCGCGGTCCATCGCCCAGTAGCGCCCCACAACCGAGCCAACACGCACGCCCTGCGTGCCGTCGAGCTCGCGCAGGTAGCTCACGCCCGCGTGCGGCAGCGTATCGCGACCGTCGGTGAACGCGTGCACCACCAGGTCCGTGGGTGGGTGGGAACTCAATCGATGACCCAGCGCAATCAATGCGCGCAGGTGATCGATCGACGAATGCACGCCGCCGTCCGACACGAGGCCGATCAGGTGCACCCGCTCGGCGTCCGCGAACGCCGCCCGCAGCAGCTCGTTTTGCGCAAGCGTTCCGTCCGCCACCACGTCGTCGATGCGCACCAGATCCTGGCGCACGACCGACCCCGCGCCCAGGTTCAGGTGCCCCACCTCGCTGTTTCCCATCTGTCCCTCCGGCAAGCCCACCGCGCGCCCACACGCCGTCAGCGTCGTGTGCGGGTAGACACGCCAAAGCTCGTCGAATATCGGTGTGTTCGCCAGCGACACGGCGTTCCCCGGGCCTGGCTCGGCGAGACCCCAGCCATCGAGCACGATCAGACAGGCGCAGCCGACAGGCAGTCCTCGCGGCCCGCCGTCCACCTCCGCCGGGTCGCTCATCCCGCGGCCGCGGTCACGATCTGGGCGAATGTCTCCGCCTCCAGCGATGCGCCGCCCACAAGCGCCCCGTCCACGTCCGCCAGCCCCAGCAGCTCCACCGCGTTCTCCGGCTTGACAGAGCCGCCGTAAAGGATCCTCACGGACTCCGCCGCCTGCTTGTCGCGATCGCCGACCAGCGCGCGAATGAACGCAATCGCCTCCTGGGCCTGTTCGGGGGTTGCCACTTTGCCCGTGCCGATCGCCCACACCGGCTCGTACGCGATCACCACCTCCGCCAGCCGCTCCACCGGCACGCCCGCCAGGTCGTCGCGCACCTGCTGGCGCAGCTTGCGATCGGTGTCGTCGTTGTCGCGCTCCGCCTCGGTCTCACCCACGCACAGGATCGGCACGAGGCCCGCGTTCAGCGCCGCCGGCACCTTCAACGCCAGTGCCTTGTCGGTCTCACCGAAGAACGCCCTGCGCTCGGAGTGCCCCAGCACCACCCCACGCACGTCGAGCTCGGAAAGCATCGCCGCGGAGATCTCGCCCGTGTAAGCGCCCTCTGCGTCCTGATGCATGTTCTGCGCATACACCTCCACCCGCGAGCCACGCGCGCTGTCGACCATCGCGCTCAGGTCTGTGAACGGCACGCAGATCGCCACGTCCACCCCATCCACCGCCGAGACTCGCGGTAGCAGCGCCTGGATGTAGCCCTCCGCCTGCTCCTGGGTCTTGTACATCTTCCAGTTGCCCGCTATCAGCGGCGTGCGGCTCATCTACCGACCACTCCCACGCCTTCCAGCGCCTGCACGCCCGGGAGCGTCGCGCCCTCGACCAACTCCAGCGTCGCGCCACCGCCAGTCGACAGGTGGTCGACCGCGTGCTCCAGCCCGAACTGCGCCAGCGCCGCCGCCGAGTCTCCGCCACCGACCACCGTCATACCCGGTGCGCTCGCCACCGCTTCTGCCACCGCGCGCGTGCCCGCCGCGTACGGCTCCAGCTCGAACGCGCCCATCGGGCCGTTCCAGAAGACCGTGCCCGCGCTCGCGATCACGCCCGCATAGCGCTCCGCCGTCTTGGGGCCGATGTCAAGGCCCATCCAGCCGGCCGGCACCTCCACCCCGTCGAGCACGCGGTGCTCCGCATCCGCCGACAGGCTCTTGCCGATCACCAAATCGTGCGGCACCAGCAGGCGCGCTCGTCCCGGCTGTGGATCGTGCGTGTCGCTCGCACGCTCGAGCGCGCTGCGCGCGTGCTCCACATCCTCGTCGTCGCACAACGACGTTCCCACCGTGTGCCCCTGCGCGCACAGGAACGGAAAGCACATCGCGCCGCCGATCATCACCACGTCGGCCACCGCCAGGAAGCGCTCGATCACCCTGATCTTGTCTGCCACCTTCGCGCCTCCGACGATCGCCACCAGCGGATGGTCGGGGTTCTCGAGGATGCCCGTGAGCGTCTTCACCTCCCGTTCCAGCAGTCGTCCCGCGGCGCTCGGCAAGAGGTGCGTGACGCCCTCGTTGCTCGCGTGCGCGCGGTGCGCCACACCGAACGCGTCGTCCACATACAGATCGGCCAGGGCCGCCAGCTCCTTGGCGAGCTCCGGATCGTTGGCCTCCTCCCCCGGCTCGAAGCGCACGTTCTCCAGCACCAATATCTCCCCGTCGCGAAGTTCGTCCGCCAGCGCCGTCACCTCATCGCCAATCACCGCGGGTGCCAGCGTGACCTTCGCTCCCGTCAGCTCACGCAGGCGATCGGCGACGGGTGCCATCGACAGCTCTGGCACGCGTTTGCCCTTGGGCCTACCCAGGTGCGAGACCAGCACGAGCCGTGCCCCTCCCGTGCGCAGCTCTTCGATCGTCGCGAGCGCCGCGGCGATGCGCGTGTCGTCGCTCACCAGCGGAACGCCACCCGCCGCTTCACCGTCAGCATCCGTATCCAACGGAACGTTGAAATCGACGCGCACGAGCACCCTCTTGCCGTGCACGTCGAGGTCGTCAATGCTCCTCATCGACTATCTCCGATCTGTTCGTGCTCCTTCACGATACCCCCCGGCAGATTCTCCGAACCGCCGTGCAGGCCCGGCAAAAGCAGGCCGGCGTAAAGCCATCGTCGACTCACAGCACCCTCTGCGTCAGGTCAACCACACGGTTTGAGTAGCCCCACTCGTTGTCGTACCAGGCGACCACCTTCAACATCGTGCCGTCGACCACCGCCGTCAGTTGCGAGTCCACGATCGAGGAGAACGGAGACTGCACGATGTCGCTGGAGACGATCGGGTCCTCCGTGTACTGCATGATCCCCTCCAGCGGGCCACTCTCCGCAGCCGCTTTCAGCGCGGCGTTGATCTCCTCCACGCTCGTCTCGCGCGGGCACTCGACCGTCAGATCCACCACCGAGCCGACCGGCACCGGGGCCCTTATGGCGAAGCCGTGCAGCTTGCCCTGCAGCTCGGGGATCACCAGGCCGATCGCCTTCGCGGCGCCCGTCGATGCGGGGATCAGGTTGATCGCCGCCGCCCGCGCACGGCGCAGGTCTTTGTGCGGGAGATCCTGCAGCCGCTGGTCGGCCGTGTATGCGTGGATCGTCGTCATCAGGCCGTGCTTGATGCCAACCGTGTCGTTGACCACCTTCGCCACCGGCGCCAGGCAGTTGGTCGTGCACGACGCGTTTGAGATCACGTCGTGCTTGTCGCGGTCATACACCTCGTCGAAGTTCACGCCCAGCACCACCGTCGCATCCGGGTTCGTCGCCGGTGCCGAGATGATCACCTTCTTCGCGCCCTGCGACAGGTGCTTGGCCGCACTCTCGCGGTCGGTGAACAGCCCCGTCGACTCGATCACCACGTCGACCCCCAGCTCGCCCCACGGCAGCGCCGCGGGATCGCGCTCGGCCAACACCTGCAACTCCTTGCCGTCCACGATCAGCGAGCCACCCCGATCCTCGACCGTGCCCGGGTAGGGCCCCAGGATCGAGTCGTACTTGAGCAGGTGCGCCAGCGTCCTCGAGTCGGTCAGGTCGTTGACCGCAACCCACTCGATCTCGCCGTCCAGCTCTGGGCCTCGAGCCTTCGCGGCGCGGAACACATTTCGTCCGATCCGGCCGAACCCGTTGATGCCCACGCGTACCGCCATTCACTGCCTCCTGAAGCGAAAATGAACGATGCCGGGCCTCAGGAGTCCAGCCCCTTCGCCCGGCGTGCCAGGGGAGGCTATCAGCGTGTGGTGTGCCCGACCACGCGCCAAACTACTGAGCTCACGCCAGCTCGTCCAAGCGACCGCCGCCACGGCCGGCATCGAGGCGAGCCGCGTGCGCGTCGCTCGACCGCGCGCTCAGGAGCTTCCGGGCGACTTGCCGATATCGCGGTGAGCGACCGCCACGTCGAGGTCGTCGTTGTCGCGATAGCGCGCCGCCAGGTGCTCGGCGATAGCCACCGAGCGATGACGTCCGCCGGTGCAGCCGATCGCGATCACCAGGTGCGCCTTGCCCTCCGCGACGTACTGCGGCAGCAGGAAGTCCAGCAGCGGGTGCAACCTGTCGTACAGCTGCCGCAGACGCCCGTCGCGGTCGATGTACTCGACCACCGCCTGATCCAGCCCGGTGAGCTGGCGAAGGTCCGGCTCGTAGTGCGGGTTCGCCAGAAAGCGCACGTCAAACGCAAGATCCTCCTCGCGCGGCGGACCGTGCTTGAAGCCGAAGCTCATGAACGTCACCGCCAGGCGTCCCACCGCCTGGCGCGGCAGGAGCTCCTCGGCGATCTTCTCCCGCAGCGTCGCCGCCGACATGGAGGTCGTGTCGATCACCAAATCCGCACGGCTGCGCAGCGGCTCGAGCAGCGCCCGCTCGGAAGCCACGCCAGCCGCGATGCTGCCCTCGGGCGCCAGTGGGTGCCGACGGCGGGTCTCCTTGTAGCGCGTCACCAGCGTCTGCTCAGAAGCCTCCAGGAACAGCACGTGATGGCTGAGACCGAGCGCGTCCAGGTCGTCCACGACCGCCTGCAGCGCCTCGAAGTACACGCCGCCGCGAACGTCTGACACGACCGCCGCGCGCTCGACCTTGGAGCCCTTGTGCACGAACAGCTCCACCAGCGAGCGGATCATCTCCGGCGGCAGGTTGTCCACACAGAAGTAGCCCGCGTCCTCGAACACGTTCATCGCGGTCGACTTGCCCGCACCGGAGAAACCCGTGATCACAACGAAGTCCTGCAGGCGTGACTCGATCACCGGCTTGCCGGATTTGCCACTGGCGGCACGCAGCGGTCGCAGGGGCCTGATCACGGCCATCGTCTGCATTGTGCCGCTAACCACGGACACGCGTGTCAATTTGCTGCAAACGACTTACCGAGTCCATCGCCGTATGCCCCTGAGCCGGCCGAGGGTCGAGCGAGACAAGGACGCAGAGAGCGAAGTGTGCTTGTGCACACGAGGGATCGAGGACGCCGTATCGCGAAGGCCGTCGGCCGGCTCAGCCCGCGCGGTGGAGATAAGCGTGTATGTCTCTGCCCACCTTCGACGGCAGCCCCGGCACCGCCTGCAGTTCCTCGCTGGAGGCCGCCACGATCGCCTCGGGCGAGCCGAAGTGCGTGAGCAGCGCTCGCTTGCGTGCCGCGCCGATGCCCGGCAGCCCATCCAGCAGAGAGGTCGTCATCGCCTTGTCGCGGCGACCGCGATGGTGGGTGATGGCGAAGCGATGGGCCTCGTCGCGCACGCGCTGCAACAGCTGCAGCTCGGGCGTCGAGTGATCGAGAACCAGCGGCGCGCGGCGCCCCGGCTGGAACACCTCCTCGATCCGCTTCGCCAGCGAGATAACCGCCACGCCGCGTTCGCGAAAGCCCTGCAGCGGACCCAACCCCGCCGCCAACTGGCCCTTGCCACCGTCGATCACCACCACATTGGGCAGCGACGCAAAGCTCTGGTCATAGGCGGGGTCGTGCGGCGAGATGTCCGCCTGGCGCTCCCACTGCGCATAGCGACGGCCGAGCACCTCAGCCATCGACGCGAAGTCATCCGGGGCACCCTCGGTGGCGTGGATCTTGAAGCGCCGGTAGTCGGACTTCTTCGGCGCGCCGCCCTCGAACACAACCATCGAGGCGACCGTGTGCGTGCCGCCGAGGTTGGAGATGTCGAAGCACTCGATGCGCACCGGCGGCACGTCCAGGCCGAGCGCCTGTTGCAGACCCTCCAGCGCCTCCACGCGACTCTGGCGGCGGCGCTCGGAGCGCAGCCGCTCCTGGTCGAGCGCGAGCAGCGCGTTGCGCTGTGCCAGCTCGAGGATGCGGCGCTTCTCCCCCCGCTCGGCCGCACGCAGCTCCACCGGCCCGCCACGCCTGCTCGCAAGCGCATCCGCCAGCGCCGGCCGAGGGCTGGTTGCGGTGTGTGCTTCGGGTGACTGGGCCGCCATCTCCGGCTGCACGACCAGTAGCGCCGGGATTGACATCGCGCCACCGTAGTACTGGAGCATGAACTCCTCCACCACCTCCGGCAGCTCCCGCTCGGCCTCATTCGCCAGGTAGAACGACTGACGGTCGGAGAGCACGCCGTCGCGCACCTGAAACACCTGCGCGTTGGCCTCCCGTCCATCGAGCGCCACAGCGACCGCGTCGAACGTTCCCACCGACTCGCTCGTCACGCGCCGACGCTCCAACAGCGAGCGCACCGCCTGCAGGCGGTTGCGCTCGAGCGTCGCCTGCTCGAACTCCTCCTCCGCGGCCGCCGCACGCATGCGCTCCTCCAGGTCGCGCTCGATCGCGGCAAAGCGCCCGCTGAGAAAGTCGATCACGCCGTCGATGCTCTCGCGGTACTCCTCCTTGGAGATGTAGCCCACACAGGGAGCGCCGCACCGCTTTATGTAGTAGTCCAGGCACGGGCTGCCGCTGCGCCGACCCGGCTCCGGCCCGGTGCACGAGCGAAACATGAACACCTTCGCCAGCACCTCCAGCGTCGCACGCACGCGCTTGGCGTTGGAGTAAGGCCCGAAGTAAGCGCGACCGGTCCGGTGGCGCTCACGCGTGAAGTACACACGCGGGTAGTCCTCATCCATGGAGATGGCGATGAACGGATAGGACTTGTCGTCGCGCAGGCGGATGTTGAAGCGCGGTCTGTACTGCTTGATGAAACTCTGCTCCGCCAGCAGCGCGTCCGCCTCGGAGGCCACCACCACGCACTCGATGTGCTCGACCAGGGCGACCATCTCCGCGTGCCCGGGACTGCTCGGCACCTGAGCTTTGGCGAAATGCGAAGCCACCCGCTTACGCACCGACTTGGCCTTGCCCACATAGATCACGCGCCCGTTCGCGTCCCTGAACAGATAAACGCCGGGCTGGTCGGGCAGCGCGCGCCGTTGCGCCGCGAGGCTCTCGCGCTCGTCTTGTATGTCGGTCAGCTCGCCGGTGCTCGCCATCACTTCGAGGATAGGCCCAGCGCGGGCACGCACTGCCGGCCGGCATGCCGCGGTGACGGCGCTCGGCGCTTTCAATACGCGTTGTAGGAGCGCCACTGGCGATACACCACCAGCAGCGAGTACACGACGATCCCCGCCAGCACGAACCATGCAAGCTCCCCCAGGCTGGTCAGCCACATGCGTTCACGCCCCACCCACTCGAACACCGCCAGCGCAATTGCCCCATACAGCAGCGCCCGGTGGTAGTCGCCGAGACTGTGCAGCGAGATGCGGCGTTCGCGGTAGAAACGCAAGCCGAGATAGCCGATGCCGAGCGCGAACGCGACCCACAGCACCGTTGCGAACGTGCTCGCCGCGCGTCCACCCCCCGGGATGAAGAACACGGCAGCGGCGATCACCAGCAGGATCGCCACGTTGCGCACGTTTTTGAGCTGTTCGCTCACACCCAAAGAGTAGCCGCGCGCACGTCAGTCGACCAGCACCTCGAGCGACGCGTACGCCTCCTCCACAGCGCGTGTGGCGGCCGTGTGGCGGGCTTCCGACTTGGCCGCCTCATAGCGCGTCGCCCACGCCGCCGGATCCGCCAGCTCGGCTTCGAGCGCGCTGAGCGCCGCCTCCGCCTCTTCGACCGCGCGCTCGGCCTTCTGCTGCGCGCTCAGCCGATTCTTCGACGGCCCCCCGTCATTGGACTTGGACTTCTTCTTGGCTGCCCCGTTGCCTGTCGGTGCTGGTGCCTGCGCGCCGGTCGCACGCCCGTTGACAGTGTGTGCGGAGCCGTTACCCGCACCAGCTCCAGCGACGGGCGCGGACGAGAGGGCCTGCGTCGCATCCAGCTTTCCCCCACGCCCCGACGCTCCGGCACGGCGCTCATCGCGCACACGCACGTACTCGGGCCAGCCGCCTTCGTAGCTGTGCAGCGAGTGCTCCTCGACGGCGACCGTGCGCGTGCCCACCGCGTCCAGCAGCGCGCGGTCGTGGGAGACGAGCAGGATCGCGCCCGTGAACGAGCGCAGCGCGTCCTCGAGCGCCTCGCGACTCTCGATGTCGAGATGGTTGGTGGGCTCGTCCAGGATCAGCACGTTGGCGCCGGAGTGGACGAGGACCGCCAGCGACAGGCGCCGGCGCTCGCCACCGGAAAGCCCGCTCAGCGGCTTGTCCGCGTCCTCCCCCGAGAACAGGAAGCGCCCCAGCAGCGCCCGCGCCTTGCCGGGGCTGAGATTGGTGGCGCGCTGCGTCGCCTCCACGACGCTCTGCTCGGCGGGGCCGCCGGCGCCGAGCTCGTCGGCATGCTGGGAGAGATAGCCGACCTTGACGTTGTGTCCCGTGCTGAGCTTGCCCGCCGCCAGCGGCCTGCGGCCCGCGAGCGTCTCGATCAGGGTGGTCTTGCCGGTGCCGTTCGGTCCCACCAGCGAGACGTGCTCGCCGCGTTCCAGCCACAGCTCCGCGTGGTCGAGCAGCACCAGATGCTCGTCGCCGATCTCGACGCGGCCGTCCAGCAGCTCGAAGATCACCCGTCCCGAGCGTTCCGGCGCGGAGAACTCGAACTCCAAGCCCTTGCCATCGCGCGGGTCACGCTCGATGCGCTCGATCTTGTTCAGCTTCTTCACGCGCGACTGCGCCTGTTTGGCCTTGGTGGCCTTGTAGCGGAAGCGCTCGATGAAGCGCTCCATGCGCTCGATCTCCGCCTGCTGCTTGTCGATCGACTTGCCCAGCGCCATCTCCCGAGCAGCCTGTTCGCGGCGCCACTGGTGCCAGGTGCCGGCAAAGAAGCGCGAGCGTGTGGCCTCGAGCTCGAGCACCGCGGTGCCCACCGCCTCCAGGAACCAGCGATCGTGTGCCACCAGCACCACAGCCGCATCGAGATCCACGAGCGTCTGCTCCAGCCACTCCAGCGACTCGATATCCAGGTGGTTGGTGGGCTCGTCCAGCAGCAGCACGTCCGCGCCCGTGGCAAGCGCGCGAGCGAGCGAAGCACGCGTCAGCTGCCCACCGGAGAAGGTGTCCAGCGGGCGATCCAGGTCAGCCTCGCGGAACCCCAGGCCGTGGGCCATCGCGGTCGCGCGATTGCGCCACAGGTAGCCGCCACGGGACTCAAGCCGCGCTTGCGCGTCCGCATAGCGGGCATATGTGGCCTCGTCGCTCGCGCCGGCGGCCATCTTCTGCTCGAGCTTGCCGAGGTCAGCCTCGATCTGCAGCTCTTCGGCGCAGCCCGACAACAGGTAGTCACGCAGCGCCATCCCCCGCTCGCGCGGAGGGCGCTGGTCGTGCAGCGCGATGCGCACGCCCTTGGCGACGCTCAGCTCGCCGCGGTCAATTGACGTCTCACGGGCGAGCATCCGCAGCAGCGTCGTCTTGCCCGCGCCGTTGCGCCCCGCGATCGTCATCCGTTCGCGGCGCTCGAGCTTGAACGACACGCCACGCAGCAGCGGCTTGCCGGCCATGTCCTTGTGCAGGTCCGATGCGATAAGTAGAGCCATCGGTTGCTGATGGTAGGCGCCTGGCACACATACGACCCTCCGTTGGCTTCGATAGGATCGCCGCGACCGATGCGCAAACGCTTGCTCGCAACACTCGTCCCGCTCACGCTGCTCGCGTTGTTGGTGCTTGCCCCTGCCGCGAGCGCGTTCAACGACGGCCGTGGCTTCTACGGGGCCACGACAGACAAAGCCATCGTCGACACGGGCTTCATCCTGATCATCTTCTTCCCGACGTTCGTGTTCCTCATGAGCATGCTCCAAGGCCACTTGGATAAGCGCAAGGACGCACGCAAGGCCGCAAAAAAGGCGCTCCTGAGCAACGCACGCTGGCGCGGCGGCTGGTAATCAGCGGTCCGATGGCCGGCGCTGGACTTTGTCCTCGATCGGTCGCGTGCCGAGCACGCCTCCCTCACTGCGTCCGCGTCCAGCTTGACCCTCGAACCGCTGACCGCCCCTGAATTGCCCACGGTGAGGCGATGAGCGGTGCGCCGGATGCCGTCGGCTATGAGCGCCGTGGCGCAGCTGCGATCGTCACGATCGACCGCCAGCACCGGCGCAATGCCGTCGATGGCATTACTGCGGCGTCTTTGCATGAGGCTTACCTGCGCTTTGAGGATGACGAGGACGCACGTGTGATGGTCATGACGGGTGCTGGCGGGGTGTCGTTCTGTGCGGGCGCCGACCTGAAGGCAACGGACACGATGGTTGATCGACTTATGAGCGCAGAGGGGCCGATGGGCTTCACGCGTTTAACGTCCTCCAAGCCCACGATCGCTGCCATCTCCGGCTTCTGCCTGGCGGGCGGCCTGGAGATTGCGCTGTGGTGCGACCTGCGCATCGCCACTGAGGACTCGCGTCTCGGCTACCCCGAGCGCCGCTGGGGCGTGCCGTTGATCGACGGCGGCACCCAGCGCCTGCCGCGCATCGTCGGCCTCGGCCGTGCGCTGGATCTGATCCTCACCGGGCGCATAATCGACGCGCAGGAGGCGCTGTCGATGGGGTTGCTCACCGAGGTGGTGGCACCTGGGAAACACTTGGAGCGCGCGCTCGCACTCGCCGAGGGGCTCGCCGGCTTCCCGCAGCGTACGATGCTTGCCGACCGCCTCGCCGCGATCGAGGGCTTCGGAATGCCCCTCAACGACGCACTGGCACTCGAGGCCAAGCATGGGCCGGAAGTGTTCGAAGATGGCGCGCGTGGGGCTGCGCGGTTTGCTGCTGGTGAGGGACGCGGCGGGGCCGGCGCCGGAGCGTGATCGCCAAGGAAGGCTGATCGCCGTTCGTTTGATCATCGCTGCCGTTATGCTCGCATAAGCGATGGCCTACTTCGTGACAGGAGCGACCGGCTTCATCGGACGCCGGCTGGTGGAGCAGCTGCTGGCAAACCGCCAGGGCGATGTGTACGTGCTCGTACGAGATAGCTCAACCGGTCGGCTGGATGACCTGATCGAGCGCTGGAGCATGACAGCGGGTGCCTCTGCCGCCGAGCGCGTAAAGCCGGTGATCGGCGACCTGCGCAGGCCGCTGCTGGGCATCGAGAACGAACAGGTCGAGGAGCTGCGGGGCAAGATCGACCACTTCTTCCATCTCGCGGCCGTGTACGACATGACCGCCCCCGCCGAGCGCAATACGGCGGTGAACGTCGGTGGCACCACCCACGCGGTGGAACTGGCGCGCGCGGTCGATGCCAAGTGCCTACACCACGTCTCCTCGATCGCAGTCGCCGGCACCTACAAGGGAGTCTTCGGCGAGGACATGTTCGACGAGGGGCAGCGGCTGCCCTCGCCGTATCACCGCACCAAGTTCGAGTCCGAGCGGATCGTGCGCGAGCAGCCGTACGTGCCGTGGCGGGTGTATCGCCCGGGGATCGTCGTCGGCGACTCGATCACCGGCGAGATGGACAAGATCGACGGTCCGTACTACTTCTTCAAGGCGATCCAGCGGATGCGCCAGATCCTGCCCGAGTGGGTTCCACTGGTTGGCCTGGACCTCGGCTACACGAACATCGTGCCCGTCGACTGGGTCGCCAGCGCCCTCGAGCACATCGCCCACGAGCCAAAGCTCGACAGCAGAGCATTCAGCCTCACCGACCCGCGCCCGCAGCGGGTGGAGGATTTGATCAACGAGCTCGCCGTCGTCGCGCACGCGCCGCGCTTCGCCGTGAACATCGACAAACGGCTAACCGACCCGCTGCCGAAGTGGCCGCTCAAGCTGGCGTTTGCGCTGCCGCCGCTACGCCAAGCGCGCAGTCTCGCGCTGCGTGACTTGGGTATTCCCTCGGAGGTACTCGCACACATGGAGCTGGTGCCGCGCTTCGACACCCGCGAAGCAGCACACGCGCTCGCCGGTACCCCGCTGGAGCAACCGCCGCTGATGCGCGACTACCTGCCACGTCTCTGGGACTACTGGGAGCGCGAGATGGACAACCAGTTGCGTCGGGGCGCCACGCTCAAGCAGGCGCTCGACGGCAAGCACGTGCTGATCACCGGCGCATCCTCCGGGATCGGCCGCTCGACCGCGTTGAAGGTGGCGGAGGCCGGCGGCGTGCCGCTGCTGGTGGCGCGCAACGTGGACAAGCTCGAGGAGGTGCGCGCGGAGATCGTCGCCGGCGGCGGCACCGCGTACGTTTACGCCGCTGACATCTCCGACATCGAGTCGATCGAACGACTGCTCGAGCGAGTGCTCGCCGACCATCGCAATGTCGACATGCTCGTCAACAACGCGGGGCGCTCTATCCGGCGCTCGATCGCGCTCAGCTACGACCGCTTCCACGACTTCGAACGAACGATCCAGCTCAACTACTTCGGCGCCGTCAAGCTGATCATCGGCCTCTTGCCGCACATGCGCGAGCGCGGCTCTGGGCACATCGTCAACGTCTCCTCGATCGGCGTGCAGACCAACCCGCCGCGCTTCTCCGCATATGTCGCCTCAAAGGCCGCCTTGGACGCGTTCTCACGTGTGGTCGCCTCCGAGGTGATCGGAGATGGAGTCACGTTCACCACCATCCACATGCCGCTCGTGCGCACGCCGATGATCGCGCCCACGAAGATGTACGACGCCTTCCCCGCGATCAGCCCGGAGGAGGCCGCCGACATGATTTGCGAGGCACTACGCGCGCGCCCCAAGGAGATGGGCACGTGGATGGGCAAGTTCGGTGAGGTCGCCTACACGCTGTCTCCGAGCACTGTCGATCGGCTGCTGCACCTCGCCTACCGCGTGTTTCCCGACTCCGCCGCCTCCAAGGGCCACGCCGAGATCGAGGAGCATGTGTCCTTCGAGCAGATCGCGATGGCGACGCTTACTCGTGGGGTGCACTGGTAGCCGGGCAGTGCCGCACGTTGCCGATCGGGCATGCGTGATCTCGACTTCGACATCGCCGCTCTATTTGAGGCAATGGATGCCCAGCGCCAGGCCCGCGGGCTTAGCTGGAGCGGCGTGGCGCGGGAGATATGGGAGCTTTCCTCCGAGCTGAATGGGCAGCGGGAAGACCACCCCATTAGCCCTGCGACCGTGACGGCATGGCCAAGCGCGGCGACACCACCTGCCAGCACGCGCTGTTCTTCCTGCGATGGCTGGGTGAGAGACCTGAAAGCTTCATGCCGGGCACCGGGACCACAGCGTACGAGCGACCGCTGCCGGCCGTGGGGGCTGATCGCCGACTGCGCTGGAATCTGAAGAAGCTACACAGCGCGCTCGACGCACAGCGACGCGAGCGCGATCTCACGTGGAAGCAGCTTGCGGACGAGCTGAACTGCACATCGAGTCAGCTCACCGGCATCCGCACAGCGCGGTTTGGCATGAGCATGCGACTTGCGATGCGCATCACGCGCTGGCTGGAACGCCCGGCGGCGGACTTCGTATACGCCTCCAGGTGGTAGATCCTGAGAAGATCGCAGGCGTGAGCGACGACGCCCATGCGATCGAGGTACACGCCCTGTGCAAGCGCTACGGCGACTACGAGGCTGTGCGCGGCATCGACATAACCGTGCAGCGCGGCGAGGTTTTCGGCCTGCTCGGACCCAACGGAGCGGGCAAGACGACCACCGTCGAGATCCTCGAGGGGTACCGGACCCGCACGAGCGGCGAGGTATCGGTGCTCGGCCACGACCCCGCGCACCGCGCGATCGAGCTGCGCCGGCGGATCGGGATCGTGCTGCAGTCGGGCGGCATCTACAGCCACATCACGCCACGCGAGGCGCTCACGCACTGGGCCCGCTTCTATCCGCACCCACGCGACGTCGAGGAGGTGCTGGAGCTCGCTGGGCTACAGGAGAAGGCAGACGTGCGCTCGCGCAAGCTCTCCGGCGGGCAGTTGCGACGCCTGGACTTCGCCCTTGCGCTGGTCGGCGACCCGGAGTTGATTTTCCTCGATGAGCCCACCACCGGGTTCGACCCCGAGGCACGCCGCGCCGCGTGGGAGACGATGCGCTCGCTGCGCGAGCTGGGCAAGACGATCCTGCTGACCACGCATTACCTCGAGGAGGCGCAAGCGCTCGCCGACCGCGTGGCGATCGTCAAGGACGGACGCGTGCTCGCGATCGGCCCACCACGGGAATTGATGGCCCACCCACCCGGGGGCGCAGCTCACTATCGCGTCGCCTACCGCGACGCCTCGGGGGAGCTGATCGAGCGCGAGACCGACAACCCAACCGCGCTGCTACACGAGCTCACCGCAGAGGCGCTAGCCCGCGGAGAACGCCTGGAGGAGCTGTCCGTGGGACGTCCCACGCTCGAGGACGTATACCTGGAACTGACAGCCGACGCCGACAGCGACGCTGCGGCCGCGACACCCACCGTCTCCCGCAGCCGCAGGTCTCGCCGCGAGGCCAGCCGTGCCTGACGCGCTCGCGCTCAGCTGGCGCCAGTATCGACTGGAGCGCAGGATGTTCTGGCGCAACCCCAGCGCCGCGTTCTTCAACTTCGTGCTGCCGCTGCTGTTCCTGGCGGCCGGCGGGGCGATCCTGAGCGGCGATCAGAGCGACCTCAACAAGCTCGTGCCTTCGATCGCCGGCATGAGCGTGATGTCCACTACGTTCACCGCGCTCGCCTACAACATCGTGTTCCTGCGCGAGCGCGGTGTGCTCAAGCGCATCCGCGGCACGCCTCTGCCCACGATCTCCTATCTCGGCGGGGTGGCCGCCAACGCTGTCACCAATACAGCGCTACAGATCGCCATTATCGTGCTCGCGGGGCGCGTGTTCTTCAACATCGGCTGGCCCCTGCACTGGGGCGAGCTGTTCGTGTTCGTGATCGTCGGCGTCGTCAGCCTCGCCGCGCTGGGCGTGGCTTTCGCGCACCTGATTCCCAATTTCGAGTCGACCGCCGCGTACGTCAACGCGGTGTTCCTGCCCGTGGTGTTCGTGTCGTTCTTCGTGTTCGACGACAAGCACGGCGCTCCCGGCTTCGTGCGCACGATCGCCGAAGCGCTGCCGTTGAAGCCGCTGATCGACGGGCTTTCTGGCGCCATGGTCACCGGCTCCGGGCTCGGCAGCCACCTCGACTCGCTCGCCGTGATCGCCATCTGGGGCGTGTTCGGCCTGTATCTCGCTGTGAAAGGCTTCTCCTGGGAGGGCTCACGCGCATGAGCGCCACGACGAGCAGCGCGAGCACATGAAGCAGCTCGCCGAGGACGTCTATCTGCTCAAGGGATGGCCGCCCAACGCGATCAACGTGTACCTGATCGGCGACGTCCTGCTCGACGCCGCCACCCGTCAGGCGGAGAAGCGGATCATGCGGGAGCTCGCCGGGCGCAAGCTGAGCACACACGCCCTCACCCACGCCCACCCCGACCACCAGGGCTCAAGCCACGCCATCTGCGAACGGCTGCAGATCCCGCTGTGGTGCGGCCAGGGCGACGTCCCCGCAATGGAGACCCCCGGCGGGATCTCCAACTCTCAAGCACCGGGACTCGTCAACTACCTGCAGCAGCGATTCTGGACCGGGCCGCCGCACCCTGTAGCGCGGGCACTGATCGAGGGGGACGAGGTCGCCAGCTTCACCGTGCTCGAGGTACCCGGGCACTCACGTGGTCACCTCGCGTACTGGCGCGAGTCAGACCGCGTGCTGATCCTCGGAGACGTGCTCAACAACGTCAACGTCAAAACAGGCGTCCCAGGTCTGCACGAGCCGCCGACCGTGTTCACCCCTGACCCCGCCCGCAACCGCGTCTCCATTCGCAGGCTGGCAGCGCTGAGGCCGCGCCTGACCTGTTTCGGGCACGGGGCGCCGCTACACGACCCGGGCAAGCTCGCCGACTTCGCCGCACGACTGCCGGACTGAGTAGCCGATGAGCGAGAGCATCTTCATCCCCTACGGCGAGCGACCACAAGAGGGCCATGTGCCCGCTGACGACGGCTCTCCTGCCATGGTCGTGCAGCCAACGGAGCAGGCAAGGGGACCGTGGGACCCGCGGGCGTTGCACGGCGGCGCGCCGGCGGCGCTGATCACCGCCGCCTTCGAGCGCGTGCAACCGGGCGCCGAGCTGCGCATCGCACGGCTGGGCTTCGAGTTCCTGCGCCCGATCCCGCTCGCGCCGCTACAGCTGTCCACGCGCATCGTCCGGCCAGGCCGGCGCGTGCAGGAGCTGGCCGCGGAGCTGACCACCGCAGCCAGCGACGACGGCGCGGGTGGCGATCTCGTGTGCCGGGCAAGCGCCCTGCGCGTGCAGGCGATTCCCGAGGAGGTACCCGAGCCCGAGGACGCCGCGGACGAGCAGCCGCTGGCAGCGCCCGAGACAGGCAAGCCTGTGCGCTTCTCACTCAACGGCTCCAGCGAATCCGGCTTCGCCGCGACCGCCATGGAGATGCGCTGGCTCGATGACCCCTGGGCGCTCGGCCCATCGAGGGTGTGGATGCGGCTGCGTCACCCACTGCTTCCCGACGAGCCGCTCACGTCGCTGGCGCGACTCGCTGGCACCGCGGACTTCGGCAACGGGGTCGGCGCGGCGCTGCCGTTTGAGCACTTCCTGTTCATCAACGCCGACCTGACGATCCACCTCCAGCGCCAACCCCAGGGCGAGTGGATTGGGCTGCACGCCCGCACGCTGCTCCCCAGCGGCGGCAGTGGCTTGGCCGAAAGCGTGCTACACGATGTGTACGGGCCCGTCGGCCGCGCCTTTCAGACGCTGGTCGTGCAGCCTCGATGAGAACCACTTCTAAAACACAATTGTTGTAGATGCAATTACTTTTGCTAGTGTGGAGCGCGATCCGCCTTCCACATGGCGGCAACCGCATTCAACGAAGGAGATCCGATGTCAACACCAGAGGCAGCAACTACGCAGACCCCACTCCCCACCGGGACGTGGAACGTCGACCCGGCGCACTCGAGCGTCGAATTCCAGGTCAAACACCTCGGCATCGCCACGGTCAAGGGCCACTTCGGTGAGTTCGAGGGCACGCTCGAGGTAACGCCCGAGGGCATCAACGCGTACGGCTCGGCCGAGACGGCAAGCGTCGACACGCGCGAGCCCCAGCGCGACGATCACCTGCGCTCGCCCGACTTCTTCGACGCTGAGAACAACCCCAAAATCACGTTCCAGTCGACATCTGTGAAAGCGATCGACGACGAGGACTTCGAGATCGAGGGCGACTTCACCCTCCACGGCATCACACGCCCGCTCAAGCTGATCGCGACACTCGAGGGCACCGAGACCGACCCTCAGGGCAACGAGCGCGTCGGCGTCTCAGCAACCGCCCAGATCAGCCGCGGCGACCACGACATCAAGTTCAACATGGCGCTCGGCTCAGGCAACGTCGCCGTCGGCGACAAGGTCAAGATCCTGCTCGACATCTCAGCCGTCAAGGCCAGCTGAACGACACGGCCAACGCCGTCAAGGGTCGCGCTGCTCACCACGGCGCGACCCACCCGGCCGCCGCAAGGCGGCCCATAAAAATCGAAAGCGCCCGGGTGACGCTCAGCGCACGATCACGTCGCCGAGCGCCTCGTCGATCGCGTCGAGCGTGTCCGCGCTGAGCACCACGCCCGACGCGGAGGCATTCGCGTGCACCTGCTCGGGGCGGCTCGCGCCGACGATGGCCGAGGCCACGTTCGGCTCGCGCAGCACCCAAGCGAGCGCCAGCTGAGCCATCGTCAGACCCGCCTGCTCGGCGACCGCACGCAGTCGCTGTACCGCCTCGAGCACGCGCGGCTCGATCAGCCGGTCGATGAAGCCGCCCATGCTGTCGCTCGCCGCCCTGGAATCGGCCGGTGGCGGCTCGCCCGGCAGGTACTTGCCTGTGAGCACCCCCTGCGCAAGCGGCGACCACACGATCTGGGAGATCCCCTCGCGCTCGCATACCGGGATCACCTCCGCCTCAGGGGCACGCCACAGCATCGAGTACTGAGGCTGGCTCGAGACCCAGCGCTCGACGCCCGATAGCGCCAGCGACTGCTCGATCCTCTTAGCCGGCCACTCGCTGAAGCCGATGTGGCGCGCCTTGCCCGCGCGCACCACCTCGCTCAGCGCGCTCATCGTCTCCTGAAGCGGCGTCTGCTGGTCGTAGCGGTGGCACTGGTAAAGGTCCACATAATCCGTCTGCAAGCGCTTCAGCGACGCGTCGATCTGCTTGTGGATCTGCGCTTTCGACAGGCCTCGGTCGGTATCCGACATCGGGAAGTACACCTTCGTCGCCAGCACATACGAGGAGCGCTCGCGACCTGACAGCACCTCGCCGAGCAGCGTCTCCGCCGCGCCACGCCCATACACGTTGGCTGTGTCAATGAAGTTGATGCCCGCGTCGAATGCCGCGTCCACGCACGCCTTCGCCTGTTCCTGCTCTACGCCGCCCGAGTAGGTCAGCCACGAGCCGAGGCTGATCTCAGAGACCTCGATGTCGCTGCTACCGAGCTTGCGGAAGTTCATACTGAACAGCAACACTAGCGTCTGAACCGATGGCCACGATCGACCCCAATCTGCGCATCAGCTCCGTCCAGCTCGACGTCAGCGATCTGCCACGCAGCATCGACTTCTACGAGCAGGCGCTCGGGCTGCCGCTGATCTCCCGCGACGAGCACCAGGCAAAGCTGGGTCCCGATCCGCTGCACCCAGCGCTCGTGCTCCGCGACATCCCCGCGGCGACATTGCTGCCACCTGGAGCCACCGGGCTCTACCACGTCGCCTGGCTCCACCCCACCCGCGCGGCCCTCGCCGAAACCGTCCGGCGCGTCGCCGGAGCCCGCTGGCCGTTCGAGGGCGCCTCCGATCACGGCGTCTCCGAGGCGCTGTATTTGAGCGATCCTGACGGGTTGGGCATCGAGATCTACGTCGACCGCCCACGCGAGCAGTGGGAGCGGCCGCCCGACGGCCATGGGGTGAAGATGGTCACGCTGCCGCTCGACCTCGACGATCTGCTCGCCCAGAGCACCGACGAGCCGGCGCCCGCGGTGACGCCAGAGACGGGGATCGGGCACGTTCACCTGAAGGTCGCAGACGTACCCCGTGCCGCGGCTTTCTACAGGGACGCTTTGGGCATGGAGGAGCAGGCGCAACTCCCCTCCGCGGCGTTCCTCGCCGCCGGCGGCTACCACCACCACATCGGCGCCAACTCGTGGCAGAGCCGCGGCGCAAGCCCCGCCCCCGACAGCGCGCCGGGTCTACGTCGCGTGGAGTTCGCGCTCAGCGACGTCGATGCGTTGGATGCGCTCGAGCGCACGCTCGCGGACGCGCCTGATCCGCAGTCGCGCCCGTCAGCCGAGCGTGGCTCCGACGGGGAGCTGTCCGTGCGTGACCCCGATGGGCAGCTGCTTAGCTTCGTCGCCACACAGGCCTAGATCAAGCAAAGCGCCATCGCGTCTGGCTGAACTGCTCGCCCTTGGCAAAGCCAAGAATGGTCCTGGGCGTGACCCGATAGACAAGCACCTTACCCGCGCGGATCGCGTCGCTGAGACCAAACCATGTGCCCTCGGGTGCTGTGAAGTGCGCCCCGTACTTCGACTCGTAGGTGTTGGCAACCTGGTCGAGCTCCGCTGCATCGCCGACCTCGACGGCGCATCCTTCGACCACGACATCGAGACCGTCGAGTCCGTTCTCGCCCGTAGTGAGAATGCACTGTGGGTTCTGCTTTAGGCTCGTTGCCTTGCGCTGCTCAGGCGCTCACCGAGCCCAGGCGCGCCAGCTCCTCAGCGGCCAGCTCGAGCTCCGCGGAAGGCAGCAGCTCGTTCAACTGCTCGGTGGAAGTGGCGCTTGCGATCGGCGCAAGCACGGTGGTCTGGGCGGTAAGCCAAGCGAGCGATACAGCCGCGACGGTGGTGTCATGTGCGGCGGCGATCTCGTCGAGTGCCTTCAGGACCGCGAAGCCACGCTCGTTGAAATAGCTCTCACGCACTCCCGCCGCGCGCGGGCTGTCGACCTCTTCCCCCCCGCGCCGGTACTTCCCCGTGAGAAAGCCCCTGGCCAGGCCGAAGTACGGGACACACGCGAGCCCATTGCGCCCACACACCTCAGCGAGCTCACCCTCGTATTCGCCGCGCTCCAGCAGGTTGTAGTGCGGCTGCAGCGCCACATATGTGGCCATCCCTGGCTCAGCGCCGACGCCCAGAGCCTCCCGCAAGCGGGCCGCGCTGTAGTTGGAGGCTCCCGCGTGGCGGATCTTGCCCTCGCCGATTAGCTCACCGAACTCCCCCAGCGTTTCCTGCAGCGGTGTGTCGGGGTCATCACGGTGGGCGTAGTAGAGATCTACGCAGTCGACGCCCAATCGCTGCAGCGAGCCCTCGATGCCGCGCCTGATCGTCGACTTGGAGAGCCCTTGCAGATCCGGCGCCATGCCCACCTTCGTGGCAATCACCAGCTCGTCGCGATTGCCCCGCGATGCGATCCAGCGGCCGATGATCCGCTCCGACTCGCCCGGCCCACTGGGACCGCGGCGACCGTAGCTGTCGGCGGTGTCGATGAAGTTGCCGCCCGCCTGGAAGTACGCGTCAAGCACCTCGAACGAGCGCTCCTCGTCGATCGTCCAGCCGAACACGTTCCCGCCCAGGCACAACGGGAAAACGTCCAGGTCGGTGTCAGCCAGGCGGGCGATGCGGTCAGGGTAGCGAGCCCCTGCTCCGGTGGTGATGCCAGCTACTCGGACGCCTCACCCGACGGTGAACTGGACTGCTTTGGCATGCACGGTCGAGCCTTCCACGGTAATCGCGGTGAATTCATGGCTTCCCACGGAAAGACCGCTGATCGTCGTCTTCCACTCCCCGTGAGCGTTCACGGCAACTTCATGGGCTTCGCTTTCGTGACCGACTTCGTAGAGCTCGATCGACGATTTTGCTTCGCCCGTGCCGGTGAACTTTACTTTGCCCGAGGGTGTCGTCGTGCCATTCACCGGATGTGTGATCGTTGGTGGCTGCAAGAGCGAATCGCCGAGGTCCGCGGGGGTAGTCGCTTCAAGCGAACGCCAGTTTCTGCAGTCTGGCGGGGTGCTGCTCTGGATTCCTTCGTGGTGTTCCCCGAGCGATTGGTAGTTGTGCCGGACCGTGACTTCGCCGTCGGGTGTCCCGATCTTGTAGTCCGTCGATTCGATCACCGCCACCTGCATGTAGGTCCCAGGGAAGGGAGTGATCGTTTCTTTGAAGGGAAAGACGGCTTCTTCTTCATGACGGGTCGCTTTGCCGAAGGCACCGATGATGATCCGCTTGCCCTTAACCAGTATGCAGTTGACATCTCCCGTGAATTCATTGTGGGAGACGTTTCCGGGGCCGCCGGTACGGCCGTCTGTGGTCAAGGTGCCGGTCGCCAGCCCGTTCGCCAGCGTCGCATCAACAGAAATCACCGAAAACCCCTCGCTATCGGGGGTCTCGCCGGTATCGAGGCCGCCATCGAGCGTGATCGAGTGAGCAGTCGCGAGAGCAGTGCTTCCTGGTCCTGCAACGAGCCCCAGTATGAGCGCCCCAGTCAGCAGTATGGCTTTCGAATGAATTCCAAACATCGGTTTGCCCCCTGTTGATGAACTTTTGATCGCGTAGATTACATGCTCGCTTCCGCCCTTGTGAACAACCAGAGTCGATTGCTACCGCCGCCGCCCCATCGCAAAGCTCTGAACCGGCGGAGCGACCGCGCGCATGCCCGATCCCACCTCCGTGCCCTGCGCCTGCTCCTCCTCGGCTGGCGGCTGCCTACGCTGATTCCCCCGCAGATGACGAACGCCGGCGCCCGTGGCCTGGCTCTCTCCCTCGACACCTCCGGGCAGGAAGCTCTCGAGCGCCGCCAGCTCGCGCACGATCACGTTGACCACACCTTGCGAGCACTCGAGCACGCCTTTGGCCAGCAGCAGCGGCTCCGCTCGCGCCAGGTGGCGGTGGCGCTCATACACGGCCTTGGCGACGATCAGGTTGATTGTGCCCATCTCGTCCTCGAACAGCAGGAACATCGTCCCCTTGGCCGTTCCCGGCCGCTGCCTGGCGATTACCAGCCCCGCCACCGCCACCTGAGAGCCGCTCTGCATCTCTGGCAACTGGGCGCTGGTGACGAGCTTTGGCACCGTCAAGCGGGGGCGCAGGATCGCCATCGCGTGGTCGCCGATCGTCACGCCGCTGGTGGAGTAGTCGGCGATCAGCTTCTGCCAGCGGCCGAGCTTGCGCAGCCTGGGAGCCTGTGGAAGCTCCAGCGGCAGTGCCAGCTGGACGCTGCCGTCGCTGCTGGGCCGCGCGCCCTCACCGATGCTCTCCGCCCGTGCGGCCATCCCCAGCTGCCATAGCGCCAAACGCCTTTCCTGTACTCCAAGCGGTCCGCTCGTGAGGCTGTCGCAGGCACCCGACCAGGCCAGCTGCTCAAGCGTCTCCCGCCTCACCCCTGCCCGCCCCGCCAGCTCGGAGAGACTCTTGAAGGACCCGCTCCGCTCACGCTCGCCCACCAGCGCCTGCGCCTCCGTGGCGTGAATGCCCTTGATGTAGCCGAGCCCCAGGCGTACGCCTCCATCCTCGACCGTGCACTGCACCTGCGAGGCGTTGACGTCGAGCTTGTGGACGACGATGCCACGATTCTCGGCCTCGTGAACGAGGCTGTCGGGCGCGTAGAAGCCCATCGGCTGCTCGTTCAACAGCGCACACAGGAACTCCGCTCCGTGGTGGACCCGCAACCACGTCGACTGGTAGGCGAGCAGCCCGAAGGCGGCGCTGTGAGACTTGGGAAAGCCGAAGCCGGCAAAGCCTTCCACCTTCTCCCATACGCGCTCAGCCGTTGCCCGATCGAGCGGCGACTCACTTGTATTCGCGTGTCGCAGCGCTCCCTCGATAAAGCGCTCGCGCTGGTGTTGGAGCAACTCGTGTGAGCGCTTGCGGCTCATCGCCCGGCGTAGCCCGTCCGCTTCGCCGGGGCTGAAGCCGGCGAACGCTTCGGCGACCTGCATCACCTGGTCCTGGAAGATGATCGTCCCCAGCGTCTCGCGTAGGACCGGCTCGAGCGTTGGATGCTCGTAGGGGATCTCGAAGTCAGGGTCTTCGCGCAGGCGCCGGCGCCGCTCGATGTAGGGGTTGATCGCCCCGCCCTGGATCGGCCCGGGCCGCACGATTGCCACCTGCACGACGAGGTCATCCAGATTTTCCGGCTGTGTACGGCGGATCGACTGCATCTGCGCGCGGCTCTCGATCTGAAAGACACCGACCGTGTCTGCCGCGCGGATCGCCTTGAACGTCTGTGGATCGTCAAACGGGATGCGCGACAGGTCCACTCGCTGTTTGTGCACGCGCGCGATCTCATCCACACAGCGCTCAACCGCCGAGAGCATCCCCAGCCCCAACAGGTCGATCTTCAGAAAGCCCGCATCCGCGCACGAGTCCTTGTCCCAATGCACCATCTGCCGGCCCTCCATCGCCGCGGGCACCACCGGGCAGCAGTCGATCAATGGCCGGGTGGCGATCACCATCCCACCCGGGTGCTGGGAGAGATGTCGGGGTAGCCCATGGGCCTGCTCGACCAACCGCTCGAGCCAGCGCCAGCGAGTCGAGCGGGCTCCCTTGGGGGCGATGCTCTGTGCATCTGAGCCCCACGGATCCGCCCCACGGGCCGCGCGCTCGATCTCGCCCGCGGGCAGGCCGAGCACCTTGCCCAGCTCGCGGATTGCCCCGCGTGCACGGAAGGTCGGGAAGGCCGCCACCAGCGCCGCGCGATCGTGGCCGTAGCGATCGTGAACGCGCGGGATCAGCCGCTCGCGGATGTCGCGCGGGAAGTCCAGGTCGATGTCCGGCAGCCCGGTGAGGTCCTCGTGCAGGAAGCGCCCCAGCGCGAGCTTGCCCGCGATCGGATCGATGTGCGAGAGCCCCGTCAGGTAGCAAACGATCGAGGACACCGACGACCCACGCCCGCGCCCGGGCGCGAGCAGCGCGCGCACCGAGTCCGGCCCGCGAACCTCGAGCGCCACTTCACGCGCAAGCTCGAGCATGTCGTGGTGCAGCAGGAAGAAGCCCGCCAGCCCGAGCCGCTCGATCACGCGCAGCTCCTCCTCCAGGCGTGCCGCAGCCTCCGCCCGCGCGCCACGCGACGAGCCCCGCGGGTCGACCGCGTCCGCTCCGTAGCGCTCGTCCAACCGCGCCCGACACAGCTCGGCCAGGCGGCGCGATGAGCCCTCGTCCTCCGCCCCCGGGTAGCGATAGCCGAGGTCTTTGGTCAGGTCGAACCTCAGTTGCTCGGACAGCTCGATGGTCTCGCGAACCGCATCGGGATGGTCTGCGAAGCGGCTTGCCATCGCCTCGGGGACACTCATCACGTGGCTGTGATTGCCGCGCCGCAGCGGCTCGCAGGCATCGAGTGCGGCGTGGTTTCTCAATGCCACGAACGCGTCCTGCAGCTCTGCCCTGGTGCGTGCATGCGCGTGCACGTTGCCGGTGGCCACGCATCTGATTCCCAGCCGCCGGGCGCGTGCGACCAGCGCACGGTTGCGGGCGCGATCGTGACGGGCATATGGGCGCTGCAGCTCCGCATACATGCCCTCCGGCCCGAACGCGTCGAGCAGCCGCCGCGCCGCGCGATCGTCCTTCACATCGCTTCCGATCACGGACCGCTCAGCGCAGCCGGTCAGGCAGACGAGCCCCTCGGCATGGTCGATCACGCCCTGCACGTCCACCCACGGCTCCGTGCGCTCGCGCCGGGAGGAGCCCTCGCGGGTGTGCGCGTGCGCCAGCGTGAGGATCCGGCAGAGGTTGCTCCAGCCGCTCCCGTCGCGCACCAACAGCGTGAGGTGATGAGTGTTCGGCTCTCCCCCAGCGCCATCGCCGCGGCTGCCGGGCTCGAGCATCACGTCGATCTCGGCGCCGTGGATCGCCCGCACCCCATAGTCCGGTGCCGCCTGGGCCAGCTCCATCGAGCCGGAGACGGAGTTGTGATCGGTTAGCGCAAGCGCCGTGTAGCCCAGCTCGCCGGCACGCTGCGCGAGCTCCCGCGGCAGTGAGACACCGTCCAGGAACGAGTACGCCGAGTGACAGTGCAGCTCGGCGTATGGCGAAGCACTCACTGAAGGAACCAGCGGCCCGAGCACAGATCATGGAAGACGACCATGTTGCGCCCCTGTTTGCTCACCAGCTCCCAGTAGCGGCGTCGCAGCGGCTCGGGTGTCCACCAGCGATCCTCCACCAGCCACGACTCGCGCAGCGACTCGACCGCCTCGCCGTTCACCGTGGCCGGCATGCCTTCGGGGCGGGCGGGGTCCAATCGCACACGCGCAGGCTGGGGCTTGTTGAGGACGAGCGCCATGCAGCAATCACTCTGGGATCGGTGCCAGCACCACACGCCGCTCGGGCACGCGCGAGTCAGGATCCACGCACACGGCCCGCAGCGCCGCATCCTGCCCTGCCACCGCACGCATCTGGGCGACCGCCTCGCGCAGGCGCGCCGCGCGGGCGCTCGGGCGCACAGCGCAGGCGATGGTGGTGCCAGGTGCCTCTTCGAACAGCGCTTCCTGCTCGCTGGCTGGAGGTCCGAAGCGCTCGACGGTCAGCCCCAGGATGGCGGCTGGGGCGGGCAGTGACAACAGGCGCACCGACAGCGCCAGCCAGATGCGCTCTGGATCGCATATCGCCTGGCGGAAGACCACACGCTCACGCCAACCGCCGCCCGCGACCAGACGCGCGGAGAGCGTGGCGGCGCGCAATGTGCGCCCACGACGCTCGGAACGTGCCAGCAAACGGTCCACCAGCACACCCAGCACCCGCTTCAGCGCCTCTCCAGAGCTCGCGTCACCGACCTCCATCGACTCCTCAAAGCCTTCCTCCACACGGCGCGTGCGCAGCGGGGTGTCATCACCGCAGACCAGCCGGTGAGCGAGGGCGCCCATCGGCCCGAACCGATCCGCCAGCGCCGGGCGCCCGAGCCTCTCGAGCTCTCCCAGCGTGCGTACCCCCAGGCGCGAAAGCGGCTCGATCAGGGCGGCAGTGTCCTCGCGAAAGCCGAGCAGCTCGACCGGGCGCCCGGCGAGCCAGCGCTTGGCCTCGCCATCATCCAGCACCAGCGGGCGGCGCGATCGCACCGCCATGGCAGCCGCCAGCGCACAGAAGCGCGTCGGGCCGGCGCCGATCCGCACAGGATGCTCGAGCACACGCGCGACAGCGGCGATCGTCGCGCCCACCGAGCCGTGGATGCCGCGCAACCCGTCGCTCTCGAAGTAGGCGAGCCCCGGTCGAGCCGGCTCGACGGCTGCACCGATCGATTCCAGAGCTTGTATTGCCCGCTCCCAAGCTGCCGCCACGAGCACAGGATCCCCCGGCACGAGCACCAGGTCGGGGCAGCGCGCGAGCGCCTCGCCGATGACCATGCCGCGGGCCACGCCACATGCCTCGGCGGTCCCCGAGACCTCCCCCACGCGCTGTTCGCCACCCACCAGCGGCGCCACCGCCAGCGCCCGGCCCGCCAGCGTCTGGCGGGCAACCTGCGAGCTCTCGCCGGCCGCCACGGCCAGCTCGAAGCGCGGGATGTAGATGCAGATGACCATACGAACACACGTTCGCATGGGCGAGGCCGACCCACAACAGATGGGCGTCTACCAGATGGGCGTCTACAAAAGTGCCCGCGGCGAGTACTGGCTAGCCCAGCAGCACAGCGAAGATGATCGCGCGGGCGAGCGTGTCAATCCATCGTCAGCGGACCCTCGGCGGATCCGCTGAGGAACTGGCGCACGAACGGGTTCTCCGAGGAGAACATCTGGGCGGCGTCGCCCGCTTCCACGATCCGCCCTCGCCACAGCACCGCGATGTATTCGCCGATCTGGCGAGCGGAGGCGATGTTGTGGGTGACGACGATGTAGGTGCCTTTGTGAATCTTGTGCATCTCCTGAATCAGGTCGCACAGCAACGCCGTGCGCACCGGGTCCAACCCCGAGTCGGGCTCGTCGAAGATCACGATGTCGGGTTCCATCACGAGCGCCCGCGCGAACCCCGCGCGCTTGCGCATACCGCCGGAGAGCTGGGAGGGCGCGTCGTCCATCGCGTCCGCGAGACCGACGTCGCCGAGACGCTCGCGCACACGCTCGGCGATCATCGTCTCGGAGTAGTCGGTGTGCTGGCGCAATGGGAAGGCGACGTTGTCGAACACCGTCATCGACCCGAACAGGGCGCCGTCCTGGAAGAGCACGCCGATCTTGCGGCGCATCTCCAAAAGCTCTGGCATGGTCAGCTCTTTGACCACTTTCCCTTTCACCACGATGTCACCCGAGTCGGCGAACATCAGCCCGATGATGTGCTTGATCAGCACGCTCTTGCCGGTACCGGACGGACCGAGCACAACGGTGATCTTGTCGTCGGGAAAGGCCACATTCAGCCCGTCGAGCACCGGTACACCACCCAGGCGCTTGTGCACGTCCAGGCAGCGGATCGACCATCTCTCGTCATCGGGGTCGCCCGCGAAGTCGACGTCGGTCACGTGATACTGGTGGCGGTCCTCAGGCATCATTTTTCCTTGTATACGACGTGTGGGAACTGGCTCGTTTCGCCGTTGTAGGTGAAGGGGGCCTGCTGGACACAGGCGGGGGCGGCGACACGGTTGGCCCCGGCGCCGTGCTGTTCTGTTGCTTCTTTTTCGAGCGCCGTCTTCGTTTCGGATTCTTCTTTTTCCACGCGTTCCCTTGAGATCTTCTGTTCCGGGTTTTCCCCGGGCTGCGTCAGTGGTTCGCCTTTGGCTTCCTTTTCTTCCCTGACGGTCTTCACTTCGGTGAAGGCTTCGGGCAGGTTCGCCACACCGAACCTGACGAGGCTCAGGATGATGCTGCCTTTGACGATCCCGTTGCCGGGGCCGTTGACCGTCGGAGCGGAGCTGGCGCAGGTCTTCGATTCGAACACCGACAGCCCAGTGCCAACCGAGCCGTAGGAGCCCGAGTGCGGGTAGGCGTTGGCGCGGGTGGTGCCGATCGGGCTCGGGTAGATCGCGAGACTCGCCGGGCTGAGCACGTTCATCGTGGTCAGCAGATGCTGCTTGGGCCCCGTATGGACGGGGACGTTGGCGTTTTCTTCGCTCGCCTCCGAGGCAGCAGCGATGTTCGCGAAGAACGCCTGCACCTCGGGGACATATTCGCCCGTGTATTTCAGGAACGGGTCGAGGTTGTGCAGCACGGGCCTGAGATTTTCAAGCATAGGGACGGTCAGCTTCAGTGATTGCTTCAAGTCCGGAAGACCGGTCTCGCCCGCCTTCGTGAGCGGCCCGAGCGACGTGAGGAACTTGTTGAGTTCCGGCGCGAACGGCTTGGCCGCCTCGAGCAGCAGGGCGAGCTGGCGCTCGGTCGGCCGGAATTCCTTGAAGTATGGATCGGCGATCGCCGCGAAGCGGTCCACTTCCCTGAAAGCAGAGCTCGATCTGCGCTCGAATGCAGGCAGTTCGCGGAACGCTTGGGCGAAGGCCTGGCTGGCTTCAGCCGCCGCATGGAACGTGCGCTCGCCGTTGACGATCGAGCCTTCGAGCTGGTGGTCGCGGCTGGCGAGGGCGTTGAAGACCACGCCGGTGTTGTGCACGACCGCTTTGACGGCGCCTTCCTGGGAATC
Source organism: uncultured Solirubrobacteraceae bacterium (assembly GCA_963752865.1). Lineage (GTDB taxonomy): Bacteria > Actinomycetota > Thermoleophilia > Solirubrobacterales > Solirubrobacteraceae > Palsa-744. Next base: position 1,608,168 of record CAVVZU010000002.1, on the reverse strand, counting down.
CAGGATCGTGATCAGTCGATTGGCGCTTTCGACAAATGGTTCGAGCTGTGCGAAGCCGGCATTGATTGCTTCTCCTCGCCCGTTCAGCGCCGGCTCGACCGCTTCCTGCCAGATCTGGAAGTCACGCCTGGTCTTGGCGTTGAATGCCGAGAGGATGTCGTCGAGCGTGACCGAGGGTTCGACCTGGCTGTTGGGAAGCTGGCCACCGTCGCGCAGGAAGGGAGCGCCCTGACCCTCGGGGATCAGCTGCACGTAGGTCTCCCCCAGCAGCGTCTTCGTGCGCAGGATCGCGTGCATGTTCGCGCGGATCGGCGCGTATTTGGCGGCGACTTCCACGGTCGCCTGCGTGCGACCTTCGTGGTTCAGCTTCACGGAGACCACGTGACCGACTTCGACGCCGCTGATGCGCACATCGGATTGTTCGGCGAGCGCAAAGGCGCGCGGGAAGGCCACGGCAAAGCGATAGCCCTTCGGTTTCAGCGGCAGCGGGCCGCCGAATGACTCCCACAGGAACATGAGCAGCCCAAAGCAGCTGAGCACGAACAGGATGATCACGAGCAGGTTGCCGAGTGTTGGGGCGCGCTTTTGCATCTCAGCCCTTGCCCCCGAACGACTGCTGTCCGAGGCTCGCGAACGGTCCTCCGGACGGCTTCTGCGTCCGTCCCCGCTCGCTGCTGGCGATTTCGGCCCCGGTGCTTGAGAGGATTTTCTCGTTGATGCATTCCTGCTTGCTGGGAGGCTTCAGCAGGTTGACGAGGAGGTTCACCGTCGGGTTGATTTCCGCCACGCTGTCCAGGATTTTCAGGATTTTGCAGTTGAAGTAGACGAGCGTGCGCGCGACCGCCCCTTCGGCGTCGGAAGTGCTCACCACGCTGTTGAGGTCGTGGGCACCCCAGTCGGCAAAGAACAGGAACCCGCCCTTGCTCGCTCCCGGGTTGTAGGCGAGCTCGTTGAAGAATTCGTTCAGTACCGAGAAGCTCACCGAAAGCTTGGGGAATGCTTCGCCGAGCTTCTGTGTGGCTGGCCCCAGTTCGTTGACGACCGGCAGGATTTCGCGCGCGAACGGGCGGATCTCGTTCTTGATGATCGGCGTCGTCTTCAGTGCCAGGCGACGGGTGGCTTCATTGGCGGGCCCAAGCGCACGGGCAAATGGCTCGAGCTCGCTCAGCGTCGGCCCGAGCACTTTCGTGGCCGCCGCGAGCTTGCCGGTGGCCGTTCCGGTCTTCTTGATCGCCCCGGGCAGCAGCTTCAGGGTTTCCTGGAAGGCCGCGTCCTCCTTGGCAAACGTCCCGAATACCGCGTTGGAGGCGTCCACCAGCTCGGAGAGCTGCTGGTCCTTACCGCCAACAGCTTCGGTCAGCAGTCGGAAGTTGTGGATCGAGCGCGCGATGTTCGCGTGGCGCAGGCTCAGTTCCCGCTGTATTTCCTCACCCAGCCGCGCTGTGGGGTCGAAGCGCTTCAGCGCCGCGGAGAGCGCCTTGCCGTTTTCCTTCAGGCCGATGCCAAGGCCGGCCAGCAGCTCCTGCACGTAGGAGCGGGTTTCGGCATCGAACCCGGCGAGGAATTCGTCGAAGTCCACGTTCGCGGCCGTCTGCGACAGAGGCAGGACTTCGCCGCTGCGCAGTTTGCCCGCCGATGGCGTGCCGGGACTGACCTCCACGGTGATGTCCTGCAGCTGGGTCTTCGGCCGCAGCAGCAATGTCGCGTTGCGGTAGATGTACTTGGCGTACTTGGGGGTCACGTTCATCGACACGATCGCCACTCCGTTGTGCAGATCGACGGTCGCGATTTCCCCGACCTTCGCGCCGGCGATCGTCACCGCTTGACCCTGACCGGGAGTGACGGCCTGAGCCGTCTGGAATTCGGCCTTCAGCGAGTAGTAGCTGCGACCGAGGACCGGTACCCAGCCTGGAAGCTTGAGGTTCTCGTGCGCGAGGATGTAGCCGCCGACGGCAGCCGCGATCACAACCATCGTGACCACGGCAACGAACGCCGAGCGGTAGCGCTCGATCTGATCGCGGACGCTCAGCCCGCCTTCGTGACCCTCGGCCGGTGTCATCCACCGCTCCCGTCGGCTGGGCCTTCCGACAGCGGCCCGTTGAAGTTTGGCAACGTCTGGGTGTCGCAGGCAACGTGCGGCTCGTAAGGCGGCTCTTCCGCGGGGTAGGCCGGCCGTGTGCCAAGCGGCGTGAGCGGCGAGTGCGCCAGCAGTTTTTCTCCTTTGAGATCAGTGCCCAGCACTGACGTCGGCTGCGAGAGCAGCGTCTGCCCGCTGTTGCCGATCAAGAATTTGGCCAGCGGACCATTGCCGTCGAAGTCCTGCCCGATGCTGTCCAGCCCCACGAAGCTGTACCACAGCTCCTTGTACACTTCGACGCCGGAAGTGCTCGACCCGTCCTGGAGCTTGGTGTTACCCGCCGGGTAGATCACCTTGGTCAGGCATTTGTTGAATTCGCCCGTTTCCTTGTAGAGCGGAGTTTGTTCGCTGGTCAGCTTCGCAAGAGACGGGATCGAGGTCTCGAGTCCTTTGCCCACGCCTCCCAGCTCGCTCGGCTGCAGTGATGCCTGCACCTGTTCGATCCACGGCAGCGCGGCGGTAACCGTCGAGTTGGTGTTTTTGAGACCCGGGAGGATCTCGTGGGCAAACGCACGCGTTGGCGGGAACGTGGCGTCGAGACCGGCGAGGCCCCGGTCGAGGCTGGCCAGTGAGGTGGGCAGCTCGGCGACCAGAGTGGTGAGGCTCGTGGACTGTTGCGCGAGTGCCGCGACGAACGTGTTGAAGTTGGGGATCAGTTCGCTCAGATCCTGCTCGTGGACGTTCAATGCTGCCGTGATCTTGCCGATGCTCGCGATCAGTTTGGACAGATCGTGAGGTTCTGTGCCGGTGATCGCCTGGTTGATGACAGCGCCTCCGCGCAGCGCCGGGGAGCTGTGCGTGTAGGTCTTGTTGAGCGCCTGCGCCGCATTCAACCCATGCACTTCCGGGTCCTGTTCGGCGTTTTCGGGCGCTTCGGGCTTGCGCGTCAACGCTTCCCCGGCGTTGATCAGGAAGCTCTGCAGGTTGGCGCGCGTGTCCGTGTTCAGCGCGTCCAGCAGCTGGTCCAGCTGGACCGGATCCGCAGTCTGGGTGACTGGGATCGTGTAGCCGGAGGAGACGGTCTTCGCGGACGGGCTGCCGGGCTGCATTTCGATGAACCAGTTGCCTTCCAGAAACAGCCGCGGCCGGATCTTGAGCGTGGCGTCGGCGTGGATCGGCAGGCCCTTGGATTCGATTTCCATGTTCACGAGGCCCGTCTTGCCGTCGCGCTGAATCGATGTCACCTGGCCGACGTTGACGCCGGCGATGCGCACGGGCGACTTCGGCTGGATGTCGACGGCCGTCGCGAACTCGGCCTTCAGCCGGAAGCCGTGTTTGAACGGGATGCTCTTGGTGAAGCTGAAGTACACCGCGATCAGGATGATCACGATCAGCACGATGCCCGCCCGCACCGGATTCGCGCGCTGCTGCAGCTCGGAGACGGGCACGCGACTCTGGCGACCCCAAAAGCGGAGGTTCATTTGCCCTTCCCCTTCGCCTTGCTCTTGGCTTTGCTCTTCGTCTTCGCTTTCGGCTTCGCCGTCGCGATTCCGAGTGCCTTGAGCGTGGTGGGCGAGTACTTGTTGCCGAACAGGTCATCTTCGCGGCCGGTGAGTTCGCGATTGTCCGTAACGTCGCTCGTCGGGAGGTTGCCGATCTCCAGGTGTTCGGGCACGTAGGTCTCGTTACCCGTTTCGCATACGTCTCGCTGGCCCGGACCGGTCACGTTCGGGTAGGGATTGGTGTGCAGATGATTGTTCTTGGCGTCGTGGTGTTGCAGTGGATTTGTGCCGACGATGGGTTCTTCGGAGGGCCCGTTTGCAGGCGCCGAGGACGGATAGCCCTCGTTGTTGGCGCCGGTGGGAGCAAGCACCACGCTGGCCCGGGCGAGCGTGCCCACGCCGATGTTCTCGGACTCGATGCTCGCCACGTTACGCAGGGCCAGCGTCAGGTAGTTGCAGTTGGCCTGCTCGGGCGCGATCCCAGCCACCAGCGGATTGCCGATTTCGAGGGTTTCCTGGAAGTCTTGGAGCGAGAGCGGGACCACGGGGTTCTCGGCGAATTCCTGAAGCGCTTGCGAGGTTTCGGCCAGGCGCGCGTTCAATTTGGTGGCCGCGGCGAAATTGACGGCCCCCACAGCGATGGCATGTCCGAGCTGCGGTGCCACGGTACGCAGCGAGCTCGCGCTGGGACGCAGCAGGTGCATGAATTCGGCGGCGTCTTCGTAGAACGGCGCCTCGTGTGGCAGCGAGTACGTCCCCTGCCGTAGTGATGCTGGGCCTTCCCTGTCGGCTGCTTCCACGGATGGCGCAACACTGGCCCAGGCGGCAAAGAAGGTATCGAGGTTGCTGAAGAGTTCGGCCTGTGTCTGTGCCACCGGTGCCGACTGCGAGGCCACACGGTCGAGCGCAACGAACAGCTCGTGCAGGCCCGTCGAGGGGGAGGCGAGGTTGTGCAGCACAGGCACCGCGTTTGTTACGAGCGGACGCAGTTCCGCGATCGCTTTGTTGAGGCCGAGCCCGCGACCGGCGAGCCCATCGCCGAAGTTGTTCGTGTTCACCTTGATCGCCTGTCGCGTTTTCGCGTCGAACATATTGAAGAGTTCCTCGATATCGACCGGTTCGCGTGTCTGGCTGATCGGGATCGTGCCGCCCGCCTTCAGCGTCTGATGCGAGCTGCCCTTTTCCAGTTCGAGGTACTTCAAGCCGATTGCCGAGACCGACTGGACGACCGCCTTCGTGTCGGCCGGCAGCGGCTCGATGCTCTTTTCGAGCTTGAGGTTCGCGATCACGGTTATGCGCCCGGTGCGGGGGTTCTCGTGCGGCGACAGCGAGCCCACCAGCCCCACCCGTGTCCCCGCGATACGCACCTGGTTCGATGGCTGCAAGCCGGTGGCGTTCGGCAGCACGACTTTGATGTTGTACGTCGGCACGAACGGCAGGCCGTTGTTGGCGTTGTATGACAGGAACACGGCGACCACCACGATCAGCGTCGTGATCGCGCCGACCAGCAGCGGGCTCGCCGCTATGGAGCTGCGCCGGCGGCTCATGGGACCTCCGACGGGTCGCAGCTGAGGAGTTCGCCGTCGACGAACGGGGAAGAGCCGTCGCTGGCAGGATCGGTCGCGGCACCCGGACAGCGCCGCAGCTGGCCGGACTTCAGGCCTTCCAAGGCCGCCTGGGGAGTGGAGGCCGGAGTGAGGGTGTTGTTTTCACCGAGCTTGAAGTCGGGCAGGAGCGGTGACGCACGGAAATAGTGGCCGTCGGCGTCGTAGTAGGCGGTGGTCTGCCCGAACGTGCGCAGGGTGCCCGCCAGATCGGGAGCGTATGGGCCAAAGAAGGCGGTGATCGGCACCGATTCCTGGAGCGCGGTGACGCTTGCCGGAGAGGTGCTCTTCAGCTGGCTGGCCAGCGCCGGAAGCGCGCGGACGAGGTCGGTGAGGTCGTTGTTCGCACCCGGGCGACTGAACGCGAGGCTGAAGTCGTGCACCGCCGGCGTGCCCGTTGTGACCAGCCCACGTAGTCGTTCAAGCAGCTTTGTCAACGACTTGGTCGTCGGCCTCGACGCTTCCACGAACTTCGTGAGCGCGGCGAGTGGGGAAGGGAGTTCGGCGAATGTGCGGTTGCCCTGATGGAGCGTCACCGGCAGCTGTTTGAGGCCACTGGCAAGCTGTTTCTGCACGGAGCCGATCGCACCAAACGCCGTATTCTGATTTTCGATCAGATCAGCCAGCTGTTCCTTGCGCGCCGCGATCGTGTCCACCGCCTTGGCCGTTTCCACGAGGAAGCTCGTGAACACCGATTGTTCGCTCGAGAGCTCAGAGAAGAAGTGGCTGGTGGACGTCAGGAAGGCGGGGAACAGTTCGACCGATTCGCCGAAGTTCTTGCTCTGGCCGTCGAACTGTTCGGCCGTTCCCTGGATGAAGCCCTGCAGGCCTTTGCGCGTCTTCGGGTTTAGGGTGTTGAAGAGGGCGTCGAGGTCGGTGACTTCGCGGGTCGCGCTTGCCGGCAGCTTCGCGCCGGATGAGAGCGCCGGGCTGCTGTTGGGCCCCGGGCTGAGGGCGATGTAACGGTTGGCCACGGTCGTCAGCGACGGCACCCGCACCTGGGCGACCGTGCCTTCGTGCAGCGGCACGAGCGAGGAGTCGATCTGGATCGTGATCAGAGCTTTGAAGCTCTTGGTCAGTTCGATGTTGGTGACACTGCCCACCGGCGTACCGCCGACCTGAACCTGGTCGCCCCGGACGAGCTGGTCGGCTTCGGCGAATTCGAGCTTGTAGGTCGCCCCTCCGGAGCCGGCGAACAGCAGGTAGGCGACGATCAACACGACGAGTCCGAGTGCTCCCGCGACGAGGAAGCGAATCGGACCGGACGGGGCCGAGCGCACGCGCGGTGCCGACGGCGGCGAGCCCGGTGGCGGCGGAGAGGCAGGTGAGCTTGGAGGGCTAGTTGTTGCCACCGCTGCTCCCTTCCGCGTTCGCGCCCGCTTCGCCGGCACTGTCGGGGATCGCCGCGCTGGAGTGCCCGCCGCCAACCGTGGGGTCGGGGATCTCGCCGAGCCGGTCGACCAGCGAGATCCACTCGCTCGGCGTGAGCCCTGAGTCGAACAGGCTCGCCGTGTGCCCCGTCTGTGCGTTGGGTGCGGCGAATGACACGTGAATGGCGTCGGCGGCGCTCGGGCTGGTGATCGCGCGAGCGGAGCCCGGGTAGCTCATCAGGCTCACGATCTGCCGCGGCCTAGCGAGCCCCTGCAGCATCAGCAGCTTGCGCACGGTCTCATCGGCGATCGTGCCCTGGCCCTGGTGACCGGCGATCGGGATGCCGTTGACGGCTGTGATTGCGACCGCCTCGCTACTCGCGCCGGCTGGGGCGTTGGAAGCGAGCGCTGCCGGAGTCGGTGGCGCGCACGGCAGTCCTGACACCGTCGGCTTCAGGCCGGAGACCGCCAGATACTCGAGCATCGCCAGCACGCGCTCCTCGACCCGCCCCTCCTGCACGTCCTGACGCGCACATGTCCCCAGCTTCACGCCACCGCCGTGCAGTACCAGCGGCTGAAGCTGCTGCTTTGACTCGAGCAGCACCTGGCCAACCGTCGGCGATGTCGCCAGGAACGGGTTCTCCCCCTTGGCTCTGAAGATCGCTGTGCCTTCCAGCGCCACCCAGCCATCGAGGATCGGCTTCGGATCGATCAGCGGCGCATCCAGCCCCGCTGGGCGGATCTGGAAGACGATGTGCGCCGGCGCCGCGGCCGTCGTACCGCCACTCGTTTCAGGGCCGACATGACCGAGCACGGTGCCCGCGATCACCTGTACGCCGGGCGCCAGGGTGTGGAGGTAGACCTCGTTGGAGCCTTCGCTGAAGGCGCGTACGCTCGTGGCTCGCTTGGGCCGCGGATGCGTCCTTGTCACGATTTTGGTCGTCGGTAGCGCCGGGAGGATGGAGGCCGATTCCAGACCGGCTGCCGCCCCGAGCGCGAGACCGGAGATCGCCGCGCCCTCCGAAAGCGGCGAGCGTGGCTGCGCGCCCGCGGTCGCCGGACCGCTGGGAGCCGGTTCGGCCTTGCCACCAGCGTGTGCGATGCGAGAGCTGACCGCGGTGTGCACGCGTGGCTCGAGCACCGGGTAGACCGACGCCACGTCGCCGAGCTCGGCGTATGTGTAGGTGTTGCCGTAGGCATCGCGCAAAGAGACGAAATGCCCGAGCGTCGGTGATTCTCCAACCTGCACGATTTCGCCGTCCTGAACCGCGATCACCGGAGCACCGGCCTGCGAGTAGATCGTCGTCCCGACGAGTGTCTTCGATGCGCCGCCACTGGTGGAGACCGTCGGGAAGCCGTCACTGTAGTGAGAGGCTGCATATACGGGGAAGCGAGCCTCGGTCAGGCCAGTAATCGCACCGAGCAGTTCTGAGGGCGTACCACCCAAAAGCTGGGCACGCAACATCACCGATTCCACATACTCCTGAGAGTGGTTGTAGGAGTAGACGGCTGCCTTGATATTCGTATCACCGCCGGCCGCACTCAGGTACCTGGCGGCGGCGAAGATCGCGTCGGCCGGGTTGTACGGGTCCTTGTAGCCGTCGCCGTTGGCGTCGACGCCGTACTGGGCCCACTCGGACGGCAGGAACTGCATCCAGCCCTCGGCGCCGGCGCTGGAGACGCTGAGGTCGCGCCCGTAGTCGGTCTCGACCTCGTTGATCGCCGCGAGCACTTGCCACGGGATTCCATAGGCAGTGCCGGCGGCCTGGAAGATCGGCAGCAGGAACGGCGGGATCTGGAAGCTTTCGATGAAGAAGTCGGGCACACCGGAGATCGGTGAGCGCAGGTCAAGGGGCAGTGACGGTGTTAGCGTCGCCGGCGATGGCGCCTTGTGCTTTGCGCGCAACGCGCCCGCACCGGAGCCTTCGCTCGCGGTCGCTTCACCGCCGGCGGACCCATTGGATTTGGCGTGTGCTCGATGCGCAGCGGAGCCGCTGGGGGTCGCCCCCTGCGCATGCTCCGCCTGGACCTGCGGGGCCTGAGGTTCGACGACCGGGGCCGTGCTGGTGGGCGCTGCTTCGCCGCTGGTGCCGGACGGCGCGATCGGAGCTTCTGGCTGCGCCGTGGTCACGGTCCCTTCGGCCACCGGGGTGGTGGGTTCAGAACTTGCCGGTTCAGCGGCGAAGCTGTTCCCCGGAGCGCCCAGCGTCAGCGCCCCCAGCACGGGGAGCAGGATGGCGAGAAGTAGCGATCGTCTGGTCATCGCGTCATTCGTTACCGAGTAGGTAGTTGAGGAGCATGCCGCCAGCTTCACTGGAGGAGCTCGAGGGCGTGTAGTACGTCGTGCCTGAAGTCGATCCTCCGACTGGCGCAGCACTCGTGCTGCCCGTCTGCCCGAGGGCGGAAAATTCGCTGGCGGTCGGAGCGGAGCCAGGGTATTTCGCCAGCGCTTGCGCCGGTGTGGCGCCTTTCATGACGGCCAGCGTGCGTGCCATCACGAGGCCCATGGTCGGTTCGACTTTGGCTCCCGTGCTCGCCGCTGAGGCGGTGGCACTGTTGCTGAAGAACTTGCGGCGACAGCCGGTGTCGGATGAAGGCGCGGTGGTGTACGTGATACAGCCATTGCCGACGGCTTCAGCCCTGAGGAAATGCCCGAGCGCGTCGTAGCCATTGGCAGCGCCAGTACCGGTGAAGATGAAGTCCATCAAGCGCTCGAGGCCGCCGCTGTCGCGCAGGCTCTCGAGTAGTTCGGCGAGGCTTCCCGAGAACGGCTCGGCGGCGGTGCCGAGTGTCTGCAGGTGTTTGAGCAGCGGCTTCGTGGCGTTCAGCGCGGGGCCGGTCAGCTTGGCGGTCGCTCCTGTGCTCTCGAAGAACTTTTCCGAGCTCTTGGAGAACCCCGGCAGGTTCGTGAAGATCTTGTCGATCGCGGGTGCGGCCGCCTCGAGGTTGGTGAAGGTGGGCGTGGTTTGTTCGGCGAACTTCTGGATGCGTTCCATCGCCGGCCCGAGTTGCTTGAGGAAGGGCGGGAAAGTCTTTGAGGTTCTGGGCGAGAGCGCCGCGGGTGGCGGCGCCTGCCTGCGAGACCTTGTTCGCCTGCACGATGAAGTCCGCGACGCGTTCGCGGACTTTCGCAAACGGCGCCAGCGCCTTGTCGGAGTCGACGGCCAGTTTTGCGAGCACGTGGTTCTCTCCCGCCAGGATCGCGAGCACCCTGTCGAGTTCTCGCAGGGCAGGGTTGGCACGCTTGATCACTTCGCTGAGATCGCTGCCACGTCCGGCCAGACCGGCACCCAGTTCGTTGAGGATCAGCGTGAACCGCTGACGTTCGGGCAGGCGCTGGATGTCGCCGAGCAAGTCAACATCCACAGGGCTCGAGGTATTCTGCACCGGCAGCAGGTAGTCCCCTGCCCCTTCCTGGCCTTTGGGGACCTTTTTCAGAGGCGGCGGCAGCGGCGCGCCTTCGACGCGCGGCTGCGTGGGCAGGCAGTCGACGTACTTCTCGCCGATCAGCGCCTGCGGGCGGATCGTGCAGCTGGCATCGCTGCGGAAATTCTGAAAGCCGGGGTTGGAGATGTTGAGCACAACCGCGGCCTTGGCCTGGGGCGTGGGCGTGACCGAGCTGACGGTGCCCACCTTGACACCGTCGATCTTGACGTTCTCACCGGAGATCAGGTTACCGGCGTCATCGAAGATCGCCCGCACGGTGTAGCTACCGTTGGAGCCGCCGGCCGCGATCGCCAGCAGCACCACGACCACGACCGCGGCAGCGCAGGCGGCACCGGCGATGCCGGCCGCCCATCTCCTCCACCCCGCGATCTCCGTCCTCACCCCAATCCTTCCTTGCGTTTACAGCGAGCGGGCGACCCCACCATCCTCGATGGGGCCGCCCACACGGCTTTACACCTGGTCGAGCTTACGCCCTCGGGGGCGTAAACCCTCCCCTTTGCCCTACTTCCTGGGGCAGGGCGACTTGTAGGTTGCGTCCACCGTCTCCGGTTTTCCGATTTCGCCGTTTTCGGCGAAGATCACTTCGGTCTTGATCGGGAAGCCGCCTTTCGGGCATCTCGTGGGCACGCGACCGTAGTAGATGGTCTTGCCGTGCGACTTGTACGCCGAGCCGGCCTTGACCTTGATCGACTTCACCGAGGCGTAAGGCGCCCCGGGACGCTCGGCACGAGCGGGACTTCCGTGAGAAGCTCGGGGCCATAGCCACCGGCACCGCCGAGGCTCGTGTAGTGGCCGCTGGAGAGGATTTCCAGCGACACCGGCGAGTGGCCATCGGTGAAGAACTCGATGCCACCTCCAGGCGCGTAGAACGACGAGACTTCGAGGCTCTCTTCGACACGTTCGCCGCCGAAGGTCACGAACCCGTCGGCCGTAGCCGACCGGGCCGGCCGCCGAGCCCTTGGAGCACTTCGACGGGACCGAACTGTTCGAGCGTCGGCTTCGCGCACGTCGGGAAGCCAGTCGTGTGCAGCTTCGTGCCGCTCGGCAGGAAGAAGTTGACGCCGATCATCGGCGGCGGGGAGCCCCGTATTCGGTGCCCGCGATCGTGTATTCGGCCTGCACGGCAGCGCCTGCGCCGAGGATGTTCCCGGTGCCCGGAAAGCCCGGGATCGGCACGGCCTCAGCCTTGAACTTGACCGTCGGCAGCGCCGACGCGATGCCTGGCAGCGCCAGCAGCGCAAGACCCAGGACGGCAAGACAGGTGGATGCTCTGCGCATCAGTTTTCTCTCCTCATTTGATGGACAGGTCCGCCTCGATCCGGGTAGCTCCGGAGCCATGCCGGTCCGGCGACATCGAGATCCCCAGCTCCCTCGCGAGGAACAGTGGCGGAGTCTCGCCCAAACCTTATCCGTCTAACTCGACACCTTCAAGTTGCAAGGAACGCTGCACCCGAACCGGCAGGGGCGATTTTCCCAATTCCCAAGCGGGATTTCAGCCCTATTCAGAACACATAGCCTGAACTTTAGGCTTAGTGTTAGCCCACGGACAGCTCGAGCCGGTCCCCGGTCGAAGCTGCACGCCCACCGGCTCCAGGATCACCTGCCGGGGCCCCTCCTCGACGCGTCCGGCGAGCATCGCCTCGAGCCCCAGCCCCGCCGCGATGCGCACGATCGCCCACCGCCGCCCGAAGCGCAGTAGAGCGCATAGCCCGAGCCCATGTTGAATGTCGAGTAGCCGCCTCGGCGTGTCCATGCCCGGCCTGCTCGACGAGGAAGCTCGAGCACCGGCGGCACCTCGGGCAGGCACTCGATGCGATAGGTGAGCTGCCTGGCGGGCGCATCAGCTTCAACAGGCCGTGGCCGGTCACGTGGCTGAGGTAGCGTGAGCGCGACATCCTCCTCGAGCAGCGCCGCCACCAGCGCCACGTACATCACGCGACGGCTCGAGCAGCGCCTCGCCGAAAGTGGCCGTCGCCGAGCTGCGTCGCGTAGCCGCCGGGCAGCCGCCCGGCGATCAGCCGCGCAAGCGAGGCGCCGTTGGCGTGCAGGCCGCTGGAGGCCACCAGCACGATCTCATCGCCTGGCCTGAGGCCCTCGCCGAGGATCGCCGCGCGTCCCTCAGGCACGGCCCCGACGGCGGCGCCGGCGAACTCGATGTCCTGCTCGGCAAGCATCCCCGGTAGCGACGGCGACTCCCCTCCACCCCACACGCAGCCGGCGTCCACGCATGCCTGGCGCCAGCCCTCCAGCAGCGACGCGGAGCGCTCCTGCTGGAGGTACCACTCCGAAGCGCCGGTGGCGAAGTACGCGTTGACCACCAGCGGCAGCGCGCCCAACGCAGCAGAGGTCGTTGAGGATCGCGGCGACCGTGTCGTAGGCGACGGCGGCGAAGCGGTCGATCCCCTGCTGCTTCGAGCACGTGCGCGGGCGATGATCGACTTCGTCCCGAGACCCTCGACCACAAACGCGAACGTACTGCTCACCGAGCTCGAACACGAACGCCGGCTCGCCCCGCGAGGCATCGAGCGCACGGCCACCACGTGCGGCAAGCAGCGACGAGGTCGGACAGCGCCTTGGCCATCGCCAGTCGCTTGCCCGCGTCGAGCGCGTCGTAGTCGACGCCCGCGGCACGGTAGCTGGCACCCTCTGAGCTCATCGGCGATGATCCTAGGCGACTACCCACACCACCGCCTTTCACCGAGGGAGAGGGACCGATGGACTTCGAGCCGAGCCAGCGCTGTTCTGAGTTCAAGGAGCGCCTGACGGCGTTCATGGACGAGCACATCTACCCCGCCGAGGAGGTCTACGAGCGCCAGCTGCGCGAGTCCGGCGACCCCCACCACCAGCCGCAGATCATGGAGGAGCTGAAGGCCGCGCGCACGCGACGCGGGGCTGTGGAACATGTTCCTGCCCGACGAGGAGCACGGCGCGGGGCTGTCCAACAGCGACTACGCGCCGCTGGCGGAGATCCTCGGGCGCTCGCGCATCGCCTCCGAGGCGTGCAACTGCTCGGCTCCCGACACCGGCAACATGGAGGTGCTGCACCAGTTCGGCACAGACGAGCAGAAGGAGCGCTGGCTGATGCCGCTGCTCGACGGGGAGATCCGCTCGGCGTTCGCGATGACCGAGCCCGACGTGGCCAGCTCCGACGCGACCAACATCGAGCTGCGGATCGAGCGCGACGGCGACGAGTACGTGCTCAACGGCCGCAAGTGGTGGATCACGAACGTCTACCACCCGCACTGCAGGATCATGATCGTGATGGGCAAGACCAAGCCCGACGCGTCCGTACATATACGCAGCAGAGCCAGGTCCTCGTGCCGCTGGACACACCGGGCGTGACGCGTCGTGCGCAACCTGCCCGTGTTCGGCTACGACGACCAGGAGGGCCACGGGGAAATCGAGTTCGAGGACGTGCGCGTGCCGGCCACGAACGTGATCTCCAAGGAGGGCGACGGCTTCATGATCGCCCAGGCGCGACTCGGCCCGGGGCGCATCCACCACTGCATGCGCGCGATCGGCGCCGCAGAGCGGGCGCTCGAGGCGATGTGCAAGCGCGCGGTCTCGCGCGTCACCTTCGGCAAGCCGCTCGCGACCCGCGGCAACGTCCTCGACTGGATCGCCGAGTCGCGCATCGAGATCGAGATGGCGCGGCTGCTGACGCTGAAGGCGGCGTGGATGATGGACACGGTCGGCAACCGTCATGCGCGCACGGAGATCGCGGCGATCAAGGTCGCCGCCCCGAACGTGGCTCTGAAGGTGCTCGACCGGGCGATCCAGGTACACGGCGGCGGCGGTGTCTCCGACGACTTCGGGCTCGCGACCGCGTATGCGCACCTGCGCACGCTGCGTCTGGCCGACGGCCCCGACGAGGTGCACAAGCTCTCGATCGCGCGGCGCGAGCTCGGCGCCCTACATCCCCCGCGAGGAGCCCGCCGCGGCGCCGGCCTGCCAGTTGAGCGCCGCTCCACCTATCGCGAGCGCCCCGCCGATGGCGAGCCCGAGGGCCTGCTGTCCTCCACCATGGGCGCGGCTCAGACGAGCACGACCTGCTGGCGCTCGCCGACGTTCTCGACCCGGTGCGCCGCCTGCACGTCGTCACGCCGCGCGCGCCGCTCGCAGCTGGCCGGGTCCCCCGGCTACCACTGGTATCTGGTCCCGCGCGTCGGCTATCCCGATCCCGCCAGCTTCGACGCGGCCTCGCCGCCAGCTCGGCGAGCTCCACGACGAGCTGTGGCAGCGAACCGGGCTCGACGCCGAGCGGACCGTCCTGGGTGGCTTCTCGATGGGCGCCGTGATGAGCTACGCGCTCGGCTTCGGCGCCGAGCGGCCCGCACCCGCCGGGGTGCTCGCGTTCTCCGGGCTTCATCGCCCGTCGGTCGAGGGCTGGCAGCCGGACCTCGCGCAGCGCGAGGCCTGCGCGTGTTCATCGCGCACGGCACCCGCGACCAGGTGATCTGCGTGGACTTCGCGCGCGCCGCCGCGCGAGCGGCTGCACGAGGCGGGCCTGCCGGTCGAGTACCACGAGTTCGGAGGCCGGGCACCACATCGACCCCAGGGAGATCCCGGCGGCCGGCACTGGCTGAGCGACAGCTCGAGCAACACACGGAGACCGGCTCGGCCTGAGCAACGAAACTCGGCAGCATCCTCCCTGAGGGCATAAGGTTCGACTGGAGCAGCCAGCACAGGCTTAGGAGGAGGAGTCGCATGTCCGCCGCAGCGGGTGAGCCGAGAGCCGTCCACGAGTCGGGAGCGTCGAGGTCCTGATCGTCGGCGCCGGGCTTCGGCGGGATCGCGGCCGCGATCGAGCTGCGCCGCCACGGGATCACGCGACGTCACGATCCTCGAGAAGGCCGCCGACCTCGGTGGCACGTGGTTCTACAACAGCTATCCCGGGGGCCGCGTGCGACGTGCCGAGCCACCTGTACTCGTTCTCCTTCGCGCAGCGGCGCGACTGGTCGCGGCTGTGCTCCCCCCAGGCGGAGATCCACGCCTACCTGCACGACGTCGCCCGCGACGCACGGCATCGATCGCCTGATCAGGACGAACACGACCGTCACCGCTTGCTCGTGGGACGACGCAGCGCTGCCGCTGGACGCGTCTAGACAGCCGAGGGCGGCACCGTCACGAGGCCGACGCGCTGTCCTCGCCACCGGCCAGCTCGACCAGCCGTCGCGCCCGCCGATCGCGGGCGCCGAGGACGTTCGCCGGCCACAGCCTTCCACTCGGCCGAATGGGACCACGCCTATCGACCTCGCCGGCAAGCGCGTGGCGGTCATCGGCACCGGCGCGAGCGCCGTGCAGTTCGTCCCCGAGATCGCCCCCGTGGTCAAGCGCCTGAGCGTGTTCCAGCGCACCGGCAACTGGTTCCTGCCGCGCAAGAACCGCCGTCTACCACGAGCTGGATCAAGGCCGCCTTCGAACGTGTCCCCGGCCTGCAGGCGCTGCGGCGGACGATTCGTCTTCGAGTACACGGAGTCGCTGACGCTGTCGATCCGCCACCCGCGCACCTTCGGGCGCCTGACGGGCGCGCTCGGCCGGCTTCATGCGCTCGCAGCTGAACGACCCGGCGGTGCGCGCGCAAGGCGTGGCCGGACTACACCTTCGGCTGCAAGCGCATCCTCTTCAGCTCCGACTTCCTGCCCGCGCTGCAGCGCCCCAACGTCGAGCTCGTGACCGACGCGATCGCGCGCGTCACGCCGCACGGGCTCGTCGACCGCCGACGGCACGCGCTGCACGAGCTCGACTGCCTGATCTGGGCAACCGGCTTCAAGACCAACGACTTCATGTTCCCGATGCGAGATCACCGGCTCGGCGGTGCGCGAGCCTGCGCGAGTACTGGGCCGGCGGCGCCCACGCCCACCTCGGCATGAGCGTGCCCGGCTTCCCCAACATGTTCGTCATGTACGGGCCCAACACGAACACCTCGGGCGGCTCGATCATCGTCTACCTCGAGGCGCAGGCCGCGCTACATGCGCCAGGCGCTGCAGCAGCTGCGCGCGCACGCGGGCGCCGGGCGATCGAGGTGCGCGCGGAGGTCGAGGCCGCCAGCGACCGCGCGGTGCAGGCGCGCTTCGCGGGCACCGCGTGGACTCGATGCGACTCCTGGTACCGCGACGAGAACGGGCGGATCGTGCCAACTGGCCGGGATACATGCGCGAGTACCTGCAGCAGACCCGCGAGCTCGACGTGAGCGAGTTCAGCTTCGTCGCACTGCCAAAGCCAGCCGCCGCCGCGAGCGCATAGGGTGCCCGGAGGGACGACGAGCTCGATGCACGACTACGTGATCGTCGGAGCCGGCTCCGCCGGCTGCGTGCTCGCCAACCGCCTCTCCGAGGACCCGACCGTGCGTGTGCTGCTGCTCGAGGCCGGCGGCAAGGACCGCTCGCTGAAGATCAAGATCCCCGCGGCCTTCCCCGAACAGTTCCACACCAAGCTCGACTGGGACTTCGCCACCGAGCCCGAGCCCCACGTCGACGGTCGCGCGCTGTACATCCCCCGCGGCAAGGCGCTCGGCGGCTCGAGCTCGATGAACGCGATGCTCTACGTCCGCGGGCGGCCGCTCGACTACGACGGCTGGGAGGCCCAGGGCGCGCCCGGCTGGGGCTACGCGGACGTGCTCCCGTACTTCATCAAGGCCGAGGACAACGTCCGCGGCCCATCGCGAGTACCACGGCGCGGGCGGCCCGCTGCGGGTCAGCGAGCAGCGCTCGCCGCGACCGCTGAGCCGGCGCCTGCTCGCCGCCAGCGAGGCCGCCGGGCATCCCGCGCATCGCCGACTACAACGGCCCCGAGCAGGACGGCGCGTCGATGTTCCAGGTGACGCAGAAGAACGGCCGCCGCTTCAGCGCCGCCGACGCCTACCTGCGCCCGGCGCTGCACACGGCCCAACCTCGAGGTGCGCACCGAGCGTCGACGGTGCTGGGCGTCGAGCTCGAGACGGCGAGCGCGCCGTCGGCGTGCGCCTGCGCAAGGGCCGCGGCGGCGAGGAGCTCGTGCGCGCCGAGCGCGAGGTGCTCCTGTGCTGCCGGCGCGATCGGCTCGCCGCAGCTGCTGCTGCTGTCCGGGATCGGCGCGCCCGAGGAGCTGAGGGCGGCTGGCGTGGAGGTCCGCCACGAGCTGCCGGGCGTCGGGCGCAACCTCCAGGACCACCCGTTCGTGACGATGCTTTGGGAGGTCTCGGACCAGCGACACGCTGTACGGCGCCGACAAGCCCAAGCCGCTGGCGGAGTGGCTGCTGCGCCGCTCGGGCAAGCTCAGCTCCACCGTCGCGGAGGTCGTCGCCTTCACCCGCACGCGCGGCGGGCTGCCCGCGGCCGACATCCAGTTCCACATGGGCGCCGCCTACTTCGAAGACCACGGCGCCGAGACCTACGACGGGCACTGCATGGTGATCGCCCCGGTGCTCGTCTCGCCGCAGGCCCGCGGGCAGGTGTGGCTGCGCTCCGCGGACCCGACCGCCAAGCCGCGGATCATCACCAACACCCTGTCCGAGCCCGACGACCTCGCTCGCTGATCGCCGGCATGCGCCTGGCGCGCGAGATCGCCGCGCAGAGCCCGCTGCGCGAGATCATCGTCAAGGAGCTGAAGCCCGGCCCGGCGACGCGTCGACGAAGCGGAGCTCGACGCCGACCTGCGCCGGCGGCTGATGCTGATCTACCACCCGGTCGGCACCGCCCGCATGAGCGACACCCACGAGAGGCGGTCGTCGACTCGCAGCTGCGCGTGCACGGCCTGAGGGCCTGCGGGTGATCGACGCCTCGATCATGCCGACGATCACCGGCGGCAACACCAACGCACCGACGATCATGATCGCCGAGCGCGGCGCCGACCTGATTAGCCCACCCACCCACCATCATCGCCGACCCGTGGGGAGCCTCGCGTGAGCGTGTCGATCAACTACCACCGCGAGGGCGAAGGCCCGCCGCTGGTGCTGCTTCACGGCATCGGGCATCACTGGCAGGCGTGGGAGCCGGTGATCGAGCTCCTCGTCGACGAGTTCGACGTGATCGCCTGCGACTCCCCGGGGTTCGGGCGCTCGGCGCGCGCTACCCGCGTCGGATCGAGCCGACGATCCTCGCGTACGTCGACGCGTTCGAGTGGTTCTTCGCGGAGCTCGGCCTCGAGCGCCCGCACGTGGCCGGCAACTCGATGGGCGGCGCGATCGCGCTGGAGCTCGCGCGCGGACGCTCGATTCAGCTCGGTCACCGCGTTCTCCCCAGCAGGCTTCTGGACACCAGCCGAACTACGCTTCTGCCAGCTCTCGCTGCGCCTATCCGCAGAGGTGCCCGGCGCCCTGCGCCCGGCGGTGGAGGCTCTCGCCCGCACCCGCCGGGGGCGCATCGCGCTGTTCTCGCAGACGTTCGGCTATCCCAGCGCGCCTGCCCGCGGAGGAGGCGGTGGCCACGCTTCGCGACGCCTGGGCCGCACCCGCATTTGGCCCCGCACTTGATGCCTTCCGCTCACTATCGCTTCGGCTCACCACAGCAGTTGCGCAACACGCCGACCACGATCGCCTGGGGCAAGCGCGACTATCTGCTCCCCTATCGCCTGCAGGCGCCGCGTGCGCGCAAGCTGCTGCCGTGGGCGACGCACGTAACGCTGGGCGCAGGGCACGTGCCCCTCTATGACGATCCCGCGGCCGTCGCCGCGGTGATCCGCACGCAGGCTCGCGCGGCTGCCGGCGACAGACGCCTTTCACCCAGCTAGCGGCGCCGAACCACTCGAGGACACGACACGTGTAACGCAGCGAGCGCTGGGCGGACTGAACGTTGCACGTCCGTCCTCAACCTCAGGAGAAATCGCTATGAGAAGCATGATTCGCCTCAGCACCGCGCTGCTCGCGCTCGCGGCAGTGCTTGCCGGCACCGCCGGATCGGCAAGCGCGTTCGGCATCAGCCCATCCCACGGTCCCGGACCATTTCCCGGTCAGCAGCGTGTCGTGTTCGTTCAGACCGACAATCTCTCAGGCAACCAGGTGGTCGCGTATGACCGTGGCTTCAACGGCACCCTGACCCAGGCTGGCAGCTACAACACCGGTGGCCTTGGCGGCCAGCTCAGTGGGTCGGAAGTCGACCATCTCGCCTCGCAGGGCTCGCTTGCGTTCGACCAGGACAACGACACGCTGTACGCGGTGAACGCGGGCAGCAACACGATCTCGGTGTTCTCCGTATACGGCGACCACCTCGTGCTGCGCCAGGTGCTCAGCTCCGGCGGATCGTTCCCCGTCAGCATCACCGTCTCCCGTGGGCTCGTGTATGTGCTGAACGCCGAGGAAGGCGGATCGGTGCAGGGCTTCGCGACCATCTTCGGCCACCTGGTGGCGATCCCCGGCTCCAACCGCGCGCTCGGGCTGAACCCGTCGGCGACGCCGCAGTTCGTCAACACGCCCGGCCAGGTCGCCTTCTCACCCAACGGTCAGCAGCTGATCGTGACGACGAAGGCCAACGGCAGCGACATCGACGTGTTCCACGTTGGCCCGTTCGGTCAGCTGTCGGCTACACCCGTCGTCAACTCAGAGGGCGAAACAGTGCCATTCGCTATCAGCTTCGATCGGGAAGGCCACCTGGTAATCGCCGAGGCCGCCGGCTTTCTCGCGAGCTTCTCGCTGAACGGCAACGGAACCGTCACACAGTTGGACTCCGTGGCGACCGAACAGACGGCCACCTGCTGGGTGGTTGCCGATGGCAGCTACTTCCTCACATCCAACGCCGGTAGCGCGTCACTCACCGGGTTCCAATCTGGTCCCGGCGGCACCTTGACATTGCTCGGCGACCAGTCCACCGACGCCGGGACGGTCGACGCCGCGGTGTCCGATGACGGGCGCTTCCTGTACGTGCAGACCGGCGCGGCCGGAATCGTCGACGAGTTCGCGGTCAGCCCGCACGGCCTGACTGAGATCGGCTCGGTCACCGTCCCCGGCGCGGTCGGCGGCGAGGGGATCGTCGCTCAGTAGAGCAAGCCAAGTCATACAGGCTGCGGCGTCCACCCGGGCGCCGCAGCCTGCACGACGAGCAATGAACGGCATGCACTGTGATTCCAGCCTTTCACCTAAGCTCCCGACATGCGCGTGGGGTTGATCTTCGCCATCGCGGTACCCCGCCGCGGGCGCCCTGGCCCACCGCCAGTCGACCACGACAGCGAGCTGGTCGCGCGCCTGCGGGCAGGCGACGAGCAGGCTTTTGTACAGCTCGTCTCACGTCATCACGCCGCGATGCAGCGCCTGGCCAACTCTTTCGTGTCGAGTCCCGCCGTCGCGGAGGAGGTCGTCCAGGACACGTGGCTGGGGGTACTGCGTGGCATCGACGACTTCGCCGGGCGCTCCTCGTTCAGGACGTGGCTGTGGACGATCCTCGTCAACCGGGCCAGGAGCACCGGCGTGCGTGAGCGTCGCAGCGTTGCCGTCGGCGACGTCGGGCCGGTCGTCGACCGGGCTCGCTTCGATGCGTCCGGGGCGTGGATGTCGCCGCCCCAGCATTGGATCGAGGACAGCGAGAATCGCATGCATGCACAGGCACTGGCCGGACACATCCAGAAGACGCTCGGCGAGCTCCCTGAGCGCCAGCGCGAGGTGCTCGTGCTGCGCGACGTCGATGGACTGACCAGCGATGAGGTATGCGAGGTGCTCGCGATCACTGACGCCAACCAGCGAGTGCTTCTGCACCGTGGGCGCAGCCATCTACGCCAGGCGCTCGAAACGGAGATGGGTGGCGCATGAGGATCTTCGCCCGCAACAAGGAGCTCGTCTGCCAGGAAGTGGTGGAGCTGGTCACCGACTACCTCGAGGGTGCTTTGTCTCGCTCTCAGCAGCGCCGCTTCGAGTCGCACCTCGCCGGATGCGAGCACTGCAGTGAGTACCTGGAGCAGATGCACGAGACCATCCGGCTCACCGGCCGCCTGCAAGCCGAGGACCTAACTCCTGAGATGCGCGACGAGTTCACGGCTATCTACCGGCGCTGGCGCGCGGAAGGGGATTGACGCCCCCATCGCTACCGGCCCCCGTGCGCCGGGCGCTGCGCTAGCGTCTCGGGCCCTGTGGCGAGGACCGGACGGCTAGATGTCAGGCACCGATCCCGTGAGGGCACGCGATGGGCAACGGTCGGCGTGCTCGTTCTGGTGCTCGTGGCGGTGGCACTGACGCGACGCATCGCCACGCAGACCACACCCGCGCTCGTCATGCACCGCACGCTCGCGGCATACGTCCGCGTGCCCGGCACCACACCGGCGCTCACCTGGCCGCGCGAAGGCCAGGCCGCGGTCGAAGTCCCCGGTGTTGGCGGCTTCGGCAGCAGAGGGAGCTCTCAGCCGGTACCGATCGCCAGCGTGGCGAAGGTGATGACCGCCTACCTCACGCTGCTCGAGCACCCGCTCTCGCCGGGCGCACAGGGCTTCGTGATGACGATCACGTTGGCGGACGTGGAAGAACAGGGCGAGCGAGCGGAGCTGGGCGAGTCCAACGTGCCCGTTCACGTCGGCGAGCGGATCACCGAGCGCCAAGCGCTACAGGCACTGCTCCTGCCATCGGCGAACAACATCGCCGCTGTGCTCGCCGTCCACGAGGGTGGAAGCCTGGCGGCGTTCGTGGCGCGCATGAACGCCACCGCGAGCAAGCTCGGCATGACATCCACCACGTACACGGACCCGAGCGGATTCAACGCTGGCACCGTGTCGACCGCAGCCGACCAATTGAAGCTGGCCCGGGTCGCCATGCGCTTGCCGGCATTCGCATCGATCGTCGACGAGCGCTCCGCCGTACTGCCCGTGACGGGTCGTGTCACCAACTTCAATGGCCTCGTCGGCACCGACGGATACGTGGGCGTGAAGACCGGCTCTGACAGCGCCGCTGGCGGTTGCCTCGTGTTCGCCAAGCGAGTCACGATCGCCGGGCGGAAGCTGACGGTGCTCGGGGTCGTGCTCGGGCAGCGTCAGGGACCTCTCGTCGAAGCGGCCCTCTCCAGCGCCCAGCAGCTGGGCGACTCCGCCGCGGCCTCGCTGCGAGTGGAGACGATCGTGCCCGCCCACACCGAGGTCCTCAGTGCAAGCAACGTCAACGGAGCACGTACAACAGCAGTGAGCACGGCGCCGCTGCAGCAGATCGGCTGGCCTGGCCTGACGTTCCCCATCGAGGTGCTGCCGCGCTCCTCGGCGACCCACCTCCACACGGGCGAACGTGCGGCAACAGTGGCGGTGACAGGGACGCAAAACGTCGCGACCAGTGCCGTCGCTACTCGTTCGGTCGGCGGGCCCTCCCTGGGCTGGCGCCTGCGCCACTTGCTCTGAGCCCTTCGAGCCGTGAGGGCTTGCTCGGCCTCCTTTGAGCTAAGGAGTCAGTCGATCCCCGTCGTCACTGGCATCGCGTTCTCGCGCTCTGCCGCACGCAGGCGCGATTCGGCGCCCCTGTGCCTACGCTCGAGTTCCCTCATCCGGGTCTCGCTCGTCAGACGCGGACCGTAGGCCTTCGCCTTGTACAGGTCGTACCGCTCGCGGTGATAGCGGGCTTCAGCCTTCATCTCCTCCAACTGGCGAAGACCGACCATCAAGCCCAGCGAGCTGTCTGCACTTGACTCATCTACATAGCTTACCATTTCTAGACATGATCTTCATGGATATGACTGATTGTTGGCGAAATCGACTAGGACCACGGCTCGGCGTGCATCGAGGGCCTGCGCTCGGTTGGCACCCACAGGCCAGCGAGCAGGTCGTCGATCGTCACGCCGAGTCCGTCGGCGAGGATGTACATGGTGGTGAGCCGTGGCTCGACCACGCCCTGCTCGATTTTGCCGATCTCAGTGCGATGCAGCCGCGTGTTCTCGGCCAGGCGTTCCTGTGAGTAGCGCGGTCGCTTTGCGACGCGCACACGACGAACGTTCGCTCCGAAACCGTCCAAGAATGCGGCTAGCTCCGCCTTGTAGGACTCCATTGTGCTCATGGCCCCACTCTTCCTGTCGACAGAGGGGAATGCGACCGATGCGCGTCTGCCACTCGCGGGAGTGGCCGATGCCCGTATGCCACACAGCCGAGTGACTGACGGTTGTCTACAGGCCTGGCCGTGAGCAGATCCCCGTCCCGGAGTAGTGTCGATCTGCCCGCATCCATACGAACATATGTTCGCATAAACCAGCGCCGTTGTCTAACCCGAGCGAGCCGACTCGACTGTCTGGTATGTGTACCGGGAGCTGTATCTCGTTGACAAGCAGCAGCCGACGGCAGGGAGATCGTCATGGATAGGCGCGAGGGGCAACGAAGGAGATGGGGAGCGCGGCTGCGCGAACACCGAGCATGCGAGCCTCGGCGTCCTGAGCGTCGCCGGCTCGCGGGCGCGACACTGTTGCTCTTCGCGCTGGTCACGCTCGTGGCACTCGCTGCTTCCGCGGCCGTGGGGCAACCCTCCCCCGTGGCGGTCGGCGCCGCCCCTCAACTCCCGTCAAACGCGGTCAAGCTCGGGCCCGCGCCGGCTGCCGCAACCATTTCCGGCGCTGTCATCCTGCGCCCTCGCGACGAGCAGGCGCTGGAAGGCCTCATCGACGAGGCCACCAGCAAGAGCTCCTCGCTATTCGGTCATTACCTCTCGAAGGGCCAGTTCGCAACGCGCTTTGGGCCGACCGCGACAGCCGTGGCGAGCGTGAGCACCCAGCTCTCGAGCGACGGGCTGCATGTCAACGGGACAACAGACGGCGGTCTGCTGGTGCGCTTCTCCGGCTCCTCCGCGCACGTGGCGAGCGCGTTCGCCACAGGTCTCGAGCGCTATCGACTGGCGGATGGCAGGGTCATCCGCGCCACCACCTCCGCACCGTCACTGCCAGCGTCGATCGCAAGCTCCGTGGCGAGCGTGGTCGGACTCGATGAGCTCACGCCTGCACGTCGCCTGCTGCTACGGGCCAAGTCCTCGCAAGTCCCTCTTCACGCGGCGGCGGCCATGGGTACCTTCAAGCACCCGCCCGGCTCGCCGCAGCCCTGTCACGCAGCGGCCGTCGACGCGCGCAACGCCGGAGGACTGACGGACGACCAGATCGCCAACGCGTACGGGGCGTTCGGCCTCTACGCGCTGGGAGATACTGGCGCCGGTGTGCACATCGGCATCTACGAGCAGGAACCGTTCCTCACCTCCGACATCGAGCACTTCGACAGCTGCTACTTCGGCGCGGGCGCTGCCACGAGCATGATCGGGCGGCTCAACGTCATTCCCGTCGAAGGAGGCTCCACCCGGGGCCCCGGCGAGGGCGAGGCATCGCTCGACGTGGAGGACGTCTCGGCGATGGCGCCGGGGGCGAGCATCGACGTCTACGACGCCCCCGAATCGCTCGTGGGCGAACTCTCGGAGATCACGGCGATGGTCGACGAAGACCGCGACCAGATCATCACCTCGAGCTGGGGGGAGCCGTGCGAGCAGGAGGCAGAGGCCGGCGAGCCGGGCGTTCAGCAGGCCGAGAGCTATCTCTTCCAGCAGGCGGCCGCGCAGGGACAGACGTTCATGAACGCCGCCGGTGATACCGGCAGCGACGCCTGCGAAGAAGTGCACCGCGAAGTCAACGTGCAGCCCGGACAGGCTCCGGTCTCAACGACCGAACTCGCCAGCCAGCCATACGTGCTCGGCGTGGGCGGGACGACGATTACCGACGCCGCCACCACCCCGGCGCAGGAGCACGTCTGGAACGACGGTCCCGAAGGAGGCGGAGGCGGAGGCGGGATCTCACAGTCATGGGCAATGCCCAGCTGGCAGCGAGACTCGACCGTGCCCGGCATTGCCCTGCCGGGGAGTGCCGACTACACCAACGCCGCGAGCGTCGAGCAGCGCTTCGGCTACCCAAGCGGCTTCTGCGACGCGACGCTCCCCGGCGCCGAAGCGACGACGCCGTGCAGGCTCGTGCCCGACGTCTCCGCGCAGGCCGACGAGTACACAGGTGCGCCGACCGTCTACAGCGAGGCGTTCAAGGGCACGGCCGAATACGACTCGCCCGATGGCTGGGTGACCACCGGCGGAACCTCCTCGGCCAGCCCCATCTGGGCGGCGATGCTCGCCCTCGTGGACGCCTCGCCGACGTGTAGGGCGAACGCGGCCACCTCCTCGGGCATCGGCTTCGTGAGCCCGCTGCTGTATGCGATCGCCTCGGATCCGAGCGCGTATACAGCGTCATTCAACGACATCACCGAAGGCAACAACGACGTTTACGGACTTGACGGCGGCAAGGTGTTCCCCGCAACCACCGGCTACGACATGGCCTCGGGACTCGGCTCACCGCGCGTGAGCGGCCCCGGCGGATCGGCGGGTCTCGCGTACTACCTGTGCAGCTATGCGGCCCGGGCGAGCAGGCCGACGGTAACCGGGCTCTCCCCCAACTCGGGCTCGACTGCGGGCGGCGAGAGCGTCAAGGTCAGCGGCAGCGGCTTCCAGAGCGCCGGCATCGCAGATGTGGCGGGAGTGCAGGTTGGCACATGGCACGCGTCAGCCGGCGCCGTGCACGTGATCAGCAACACCTCGCTCACGGTGACGCTCCCGCCCGCACGCGACACCCTGCCAGCCGGCGCACCCGCGCCACAGGACGGAGCGGGGGCCGTGCAGGTGATCGTGACGAGCAGCGACGGGCAGTCCAGCGCGCCGGGGCCCAGCTCGACGTTCCAGTACGTGGATAGCAAGCACTCCGGTGCGCTGCCGAGCGTCACCGGCCTCAGCCCATCGGGTGGCCAGGAGAGCACCCCCACCCCCGTCACGATCCTCGGCTCCGGCTTTACGGGCGCGACAAGCGTGAGCTTCGGCGGCATCAGCGCAACCACGTTCAAGGTCCTCAGCGACTCGCAGATCCTCGCGACGCCTCCGCCCTACTCCTCCCACACCGCGTGCGCGCCGCTCCCGGCCGCCGGGGTGTATGCGGACGAGACCCCGAGCAACGACATCTGCCAGGTGCAGGTGATCGTCCACACCCCATCTGGAACGAGCGCCGGCGGCAAGATCCTCGCTCCGTTCGAGGGATCTCCGACGGCCGAACAGGACGGGGCGCTGGTCGCACCACCAGGCTGCGGCTGCGAGGTGTACCCCGCACCGACGGAGTTCGATTACGCCCCCTCCCCTGAAATCACCTCCGTGTCAACCTCAGCGGGCGCCGGGAGCCTCGCGAGCGAGACGGGCGAAACGCTTGTGACAATCCACGGGCGGGGCCTGAGCCGCTTCACGTTCGAGTACGCGTTCTTCGGCGAACCCGGGCAGGAATCATCGGTCGACTACGGCATCGCTTTCGCGAGCGGCACAGAGCTACAGATCGCCGCCCCGGCGATCGCATCGTCCGTGGCAACCGCCACAGTCGAGCCGACCAGCCTGCCATTCTCCGTGCGCACGCTCGCCGGCTACTCGGCCCAAACGCCGATCGAATACGCCGGCGTTCCGCATGTGTCCGCGGTTGACAACACGACGAGCAAGATCACACTCGGAGGAACGAGCGGCGCACCGGACACGGGCGGCACACCGATCGCGATCTCGGGCAAGGGGATGGAGAGGCAGGTGACGGTGGTGCGATTCAACGACAGCGAGGGAGCACCGTCGCAGGGCACCAACTACGCGTTCACCGCCACCAGCGACAAGAAGCTGAGCACGCAGACGGTCTCACAGAACCCGGCGCTTGCAAACGTGCAGGTGTGCACGGTGACCGGCTGTAGCGCCACGTCCGACGGGGACCTGCTCTACCTCTATCCTCCGGGGCAGCCGGCGGTCGAATCGCTGACACCGCACACCGGTAGCTCGGCCGGGGGCACAAACGTCGTCGTGCACGGTCAGAACCTCGGCTGTCCGCTCGAAGTCGCGTTCGGGGAGACCAAGGCGGA
The DNA here is from genome assembly GCA_963752865.1 of uncultured Solirubrobacteraceae bacterium. Lineage (GTDB taxonomy): Bacteria > Actinomycetota > Thermoleophilia > Solirubrobacterales > Solirubrobacteraceae > Palsa-744. The sequence continues at coordinate 1,581,356 of CAVVZU010000002.1, read as the reverse complement.
GTCGTTCACCCCTGTGGAAGCACTGCTCGCATGCGGCTCCACGACGACCGTGGACGCCATCTCACCCACAGGTAACCCGGGAAGTGAAGTGCCTGTGACCGTGACAACGCTCGAGAGCTACTTCACCGGTAGTGGCGACGCCCCGAGCAGGGCGGAGTTCACCTTCACGAGCCCCTAACCCCTAGCGCCTCGCGGGAGCGACCGACTCTTCATCAAGCTCCCCGAAGCCACCGCCGGCGATCTGCGGGAGATGCTGGCGCACCCACTCGCTCGCGCCAGGACCGGGGGTCGGCAGTATCTCGCTCAGCTCGATTGGCTCACGACACGCGCGGCAGACGAGCAGTGGGTCAGCGTCGTTGCCACAGCGGGTGTGCCGCAGGACAATCGATGGGCCACGCGAGCCGACCAGGTGCTTGTCGCCCCACTGGAGCAGCGCCAAGACGATCGGGAAGATGTCCCGTCCCGCCTGCGCCAGTCGGTATTCCATGCGCGCCTTGCTCGGCCCGTAGGGATGCTCCTCGAAGATTCCCTGCGCGACCAACAGCTTCAGGCGGTTGCTGAGGATGTTGCGCGAGAGGCCGAGGTTCTCGGCGAACTCGTTGAAGCGCCTCGTCCCGAAGAACGCCTCGCGAAGGATCAGAACGGTCCAGCGATCCCCCAGCAGGGCTGCGGCCGCCCCAACGGAGTCTTCGAAGTCCGGCTCGGTTGACATGGGCTGATGGTAGCGGGACGCTATCGATAGTGTTACGCTACCGATAGCGAATCGATACTTTCTCGGCAGCGGGGTCACACTGCTGCGGCAACGGAGGCACAGGATGAGCGCAGCGACATCGATACCCCCCGATGGCCCGGAGCAGCTCGCGACCCTTTTCGCAGAGCGAGCCAACCGGGGTGATCTGGAGGGGATGCTCGCGCTCTACGAGCAGACCGCCACGTTCGTCGGCCCTGACGGCAACAGCGCCTCGGGTAAGGAAGAGATCCGGGTCCGCTTCGACGAGCTACTGGCGATGGCACCGCGGATCACCAATTCCGACAGTGACATCGTCGTGGCAGGCGACGTCGCATTGATGTCCAACCGCTGGACGATGAGGCTCGATGCCCTTGGCGAGGACGCTCCGAGCGTGGATGGTCAGAGCACCGAGGTGGCACGGCGCCAACCAGGAGGTGGATGGCTCTACGTGATCGATCACCCCTCCGTCCCTGCCACCAATGAGGCAGCAAGATGAGAATCCACAACGTCCACGAACGCGGCCTGCCGTCCGGCGGCACGCCCGGAGCTTTGATTGACGGCCTGGCCGGGGACGACGATCGACTCTGGCCTCACGACCGCTGGCCGGCGATGCGCTTCGAGGGTGGGCTGCGGGAGGGCAACAAAGGCGGCCACGGACCGATCCGCTATCAGGTGATCGAGCATCAACCCGGCCGTCTCGCTCGCTTCCGCTTCACCGCGCCACCCGGATTGATCGGCGAGCATCGCTGGGAGCTCGGCGACAGCAGCGGCACCATCGTCCTACGCCACCTGCTGACCGGTCACACCGAGGGCCGCATGCGCTGGCAGTGGCCGCTGCTGTTCCAGCCCCTACACGACGCGCTGGTCGAGGACGCTCTCGACCACGCCGTCGCGGAGATGTCCGGGAGCGCGTATCGGCCCGCACGGTGGCATGCGCGCGCCCGGACTCTACGCTGGCTGCTCGATGGCCTGCTCTGACGGCCAGACAGAACGATCCACATGACTGGTCACAGAATCCGCCGGCTGGGGTTAACAGTGGTGTGGACTTCATGGCAGCCAGCGACGGCGAGCTGTTGGCAGCATCGCGCTCCGAGCCAGATGCGTTCGCGGCCTTCTATGACCGATATGAGGGCTCGGTCGCCGGCTACTTCGTCCGCCGCACGGGGAACCCGGAAGTCGCAGCCGATCTGACGGCGGAGGTGTTTGCGGCGGTCTTGGCCGCCTCACACCGGTACAGACCACAGGGTCCCTCAGCAGCTGGATGGCTGTTCGCGATCGCACACAACAAGCTGATCAACAGCCTCCGTCGCGGACGTGTCGAGGCAAACGCGCGCCGGCGGCTCGGGATACGCGAGCCAATCGAATTCGCCGCTGAGGAACTCGAGCGGGTTGAGAGCGCCGCCGGTGAGAGCGGCTGGGTGATCGAGCTGCTGGAGCGACTGCCGGAGCTCCAGCGAGAAGCGATCCGCGCACGGATCGTCGATGAGCGCCCCTACCCCGAGATCGCCGGAGAGCTACAAACATCGGAGCTGGTCGTCCGCCAGCGAGTGAGCCGCGGCCTTGCGAAGCTCAGAAACGCACTCGAGGAGCAACCATGACTCTCCTGCCACAGGTCAGAGCCCAGCTGTACGACGCCGCCGGCCGACGGGCCAGCCATCGGCTCCCGCGCCCAAGGCCTTTCGGCCGTGGCGGCCAGCGACGCGGGTGGCACCGGACGCCGTTGATCTCGCTCGCGGTCGTGCTCGGCGTGGCGGGCGCGGCATTCGCCAGTGGCGTGGTCCAGTTCGGCTCCCCCGCGCCAAAGGCACGCATCCAGCTCTTCACCGCGCCCCGCACAGGCTACGGCGCGCTCGAGCCGGGAACCGTGCGCATGCTGCCCGTCTCCACCCCCGATCCGGCGGGCGGAGCGCCGTGGGGCATGCGGGAGTTCTCCACGAGCAGAGGCCTTGGCTGCATCGAGGTCGCCCGTCTCGTAGCAGGCAAGCTCGTCGCGCTCGGACAGGACGAGGCGTTCGGCAACGACGGGAGCTACCACGAACTGAGCGTCTCCAGCGGAGGAGCTGGCTTTGGCGACTGGTGCGCCTCACTCGACCACTACAACCGGCTCTACATCAACGATATGTGGGGCGAGCAGCCGGCCAGCGCCTGGCAGAGCCGCTGCCACCCGCCGGGCACACCCGCGGGCAGCCACCAGCGCCGCGAACCAGCGTGCCCCCTCCAGGACGAGCGCAACCTCTACTTCGGGCTCCTCGGCCCGGACGCCGCGAGCGTCACCTACGTATTGAACGGCAAGCGCCATACGCTCGCCACGAGCGGCCCCGAGGGCGCGTATCTGATCGTCACGCGCTCAACTCCCGACCAGCTGCTCAGGGGCGTGGGCACAGGCGGCGTCGTGCCGGTCGATGGGCCGATCACCGAACTCCACTATCGCGATGGGGCGACATGCCACCTGACTCGGCGCAGCTGGATCGGCGGCGCTTACGCGTGCACCCCGAGCATGCAGGTGCCAGTGGGTTATGTGGCGCCGCAGGATCTCTCATACAGCCACCAGCAGATCCAGACGCCCCTCGAGGTGAAGCTGATTCGCACGCGTGCAGGCCAGTACGAGCTGGGGCTCGCGTTCAAATCGCGCGTCGCGCTCACAAACGCCAATACGGGCTATGACTTCATCTGGTCGGTACCCGGTGCAGTGCACGAAAACGAAGGCGACTACAGGACCGAATGGGACATCGCCACGGGTCAGCGGGTGAGCACCACCACCTGCCCCCTACCGCCCGGCGTGATCCATGGCACCGTGAGCCTCTACGAGCCCGACGAAGTCTTCAAGAATAGAAGCGAAGTGGTGTACGCGTACAAATACGAAAAACGCGGGGTCCTGGTCGCGAGCTTCTCGGTGCGCATACCCGGAGCTCCAAGCCATGTGAATCCCGAAAGCCGGCGCCCCACGCTCAATCGCAAGAGCGGACGTTTCGAATCGCCCTTCATGTCATGTAGCGTGCGCCCACTCCGACTGCGGCGCTGACACGGCGCGATGCTCACGCAACTGGCAGCACGATCTTGCCCCGTACGTGGCCCGTTTCGCTGAGTCGATGAGCCTCGGCGATTTCCGCGAGCGGAAAGGCCTGCGCCACCGGAAGCGAGAACCGTCCGGCCTCAATCAACTCGCCGATCTGATCGAGGATATGCCAGGCGCGTTTGGACTGCACGCCACCGGTCATCGTTACCCCGGTCTCCTGCGCACCCTGGTAGTCGGCGATCGTCACCACGTGCTCGGGGCCGCCCGCGAGCTCGACGAGCGCGGGTAGCGCTCCCCCGCCGGCGTCGTCGATCGCACGATCCACTCCCTCGGGCGCGATCTCGCGGACTCGCTGCACCAGCCCGTCGCCGTAAGTGGTGGCCTCGGCGCCGAAGGAGCGCAGGTAGTCGTGGTTGGCCGAGCTGGCTGTGCCGATCACTTTCGCTCCACGCTCGCGCGCGAGCTGCACGGTGCTGATCCCCACGGCTCCCGCGGCGCCGTTGACGAGCACGGTCTGACCGTCGCTCACGTCCACGAGGTCGAGCGTGCGGGTAGCCGTCTCGATCGCCACCGGCAGCGCGGCGGCGCCGGCGAAGTCCAGCGATGATGGGATGCGCGCGTAGTGCTCGAGCAGCGCGAAATCGGCAGCACCGTTGCCGCCGGCCACAGAGCCGAAGACCCGATCGCCGATGTTCACGTCGGCGACGCCATCGCCGAGCTGATCGACGATGCCCGCGACCTCGAGGCCCGTGCGATGCGGGAGCTCTCCGCCCATCATGCCCCGACGCACCTTCCAGTCGACGGGGTTAACGCCGACTGCCTTGACCGCCACACGGATCTGGCCGTCCGCGGCGTGTGGCTCGGGGACATCAACCGACGGGAGCACCTCAGGGCCGCCGAAGCTCGCGTACTGGATCGCTCTCATGCCAGCCATACTAGGTGCCTCACGGAGAGCGTCCCGCAATCGGTGTCTGAGCGCGTGCGCTAGGTCGGAGCAGCCGTAAAGAGCCCGAGGACCAGCCGCTCGGCAAGGAGCTCGTCGTGAGGTGTGCGTCCTGCGATCCCGATCGCGAGGCCCTCGACCGCAGATAGGTACGCGGCCGCCATGATTCGAGCGGGCGGCCCTGGCGGTATCGACCCGGAGCGCCGGCCGCGAACGACGATCTGCTCCACACGCTTGCGCAGCGACCCGGCGATGCCCCAGACAGCCTCACCCACGGGGTGCTCGCGCTCGGCGAACTCCACCCGCAGGGTCATCATCACGCGCGCGCGCCCGTCACGGCAGTATGCGATGTGCCCGCGCGCCAGGGCAACAAGCACCTGCAGTGGCTCGCCCTGGGGATCGACCATGGACCCGACCTGCTGCTGCCAGGTCTCATCCACCCACGCGACCACCGCGAGTGCCAGGTCCTCCTTGTCCTCGAACAGGTGGTAGATGGCCCCACGCGTGTACCCGGCCTCCGCTGCGACATCGGCCAGCTTCAGGTTCCCGTAGCCGTCGCGAGAAAGCGCTCGTGCGGCCGAATCCAGCAGCGCGGCGCGCGTCTGCGCACGGCGCTCGGCTTGCGAGCGGTGAGAGACGTGGGGTTCGGTTGGCATCGCAGGAGACATACGTGCACGCACGGACGTAGGTTACGGCGAGCGCGCGAGATACCGCTGGAGAAGGTCGCTTGCGCGCCTCTAGCTACGAACCGCTTCTAACATACATACATGCACGTATGCTACATTCTCCCCCACCGTGATGACCATCGTGAGTGGGAGGTTCGCAATGCATCCGAGCAATACACAGGTGTCAGCACTGGGCAGCGTGCAACAGATCGCCGTGCCGCCGCCCGCGCACGCGCTCAGCACGCTCTCCCATATCGAGTATGAGGACGCCTTTTTACTCGAGACCGGACCGTCTCGGGACCAGACGGGCGAGCAATGGGCACGAGCGATCTTGGAGGGAGCTCCGATCGTGCTGCAAAGACAGCTCCGGCGGGGGTGGCTCGCTCTCGGCCTGAAGCTCGGCTCAGCTAGCTCTGACGAATTCGTGCTCGGCTGGAAAATCGTGCGCAATACACCGGACTACGCACTCCTCGGCTGTAGGTCCCGCTTCGGGCTGCCGGCTGAGTTGCTCTTCGAGCCACAACAGGACAAACTGCTATTCGCTACGTTCGTGCAACAGCAAAATCCCATAGTACGCGCCGTATGGGCGGTGATCGCGCCGCACCATCGACGGGTCGTGACATACCTCCTACGGCGAGCTGTCGACCGTGAGGGACGCGCGCTCCAAGCATGAGCCGGGACGCGGCGATCGCGCTGATTGATCGTCTGCATGGGGTGGGGGCCAGTTCGTGAGAAGCGAAGGCTGGACGACTCAGGAGGTCTCGACAGCGGACTTGATGCGCTGAGCGAACGCCGGCGCATCCTTGATGGCGGCCTTCACGGCGAAGCCGGCTATTAGCTTGCCGAAGCCATGACCTTCGAGGGTGTTGTGAATCGTGACCCTCGTCTGAGTGTCGCTCACCCTCTCGAGGTCGTAGCCCCCGGTGGGGACGGTGACCAGGTTCTTTGACCGCTCGGACCAGCGGATCTTCGTGGGCGCCTGCAACTCGGTCAACTCGAACTGCCGGCGAGTCGTCATCCCGGCATCCTTGACCTTGCTCTCAAAGACAGTGCCTACCCCTATCGGACCGTCTGTGGTCTTGCGTATCTCTTGGACCCGCGGACTGAACTTCGGGTCGTTCGCTCCGTCGACCAGGAAGGCAAAAACCTCGTCGATGGGTCTTTCGATCACGGCCGATCCGCTGAATTCGTGTGCCATCTTCCGGACTCCCCCAGTTGGCTCGTTAGGACGTGCACAACCTTACCCGCTGTGCTAACTTGCCGAGCACGTCCCGCAACCATCGGTTGCATATCAACGGGAAGGAGCCAGCGTGACCGCTGACAGCGTCGAACGAGAGATCCTGATCGAGGCAACCCCAGAGGTTGTCTGGAGCGTGATCACCGAGCCCGAGCACATAAGCCGCTGGTTCAGCGACGAGGCGGAGATTGAAGGGCACGCCGGCGCGGACGGCACGCTCACGTGGAGGCCCGGGGGCCGTGGCGGAAAGAAAGAGCTCGACATGATCGTGCCGATTCGGGTCGTGGACGCCGAGCCGTTCCGCCGTTTCTCCTTTCGCTGGAACCATCCGCAGGGCATGGGGCCGGACGAGAACAACTCCGCGCTGGTGGAGTTCACCCTCGTCGAGGAGGCCGGCGGGACGCTTTTGAAGGTCCTCGAGAGCGGCATCGACCTCGTTACGACTGACGAGGAGAGCAAGGCCCGGTACCTCAAAGAGCACGAACATGGCTGGCAGAGGCATCTCGGCGAAATGCTCGATTACGTGGCCTCCGAGGCACACGGGGCGACGCGTTGATGGTCGCCGCGGTCGCGGAGGAAGACGCCCTGTGGGCGGCGGTCGCAGACCCCACGCGCCTGCGTGTGCTCGACGCGCTGCTCGAGCAGGGCGAGGCGACCACGACGACACTTGCGGAAGGACTCCCAGTCACCCGACAGGCGGTGGCGAAGCACCTGGTCGTGCTGAGCCGTGTCGGCCTGGTGGCAGGCGAGCGGCGCGGCCGGGAGGTGCGCTACGTGGTGCGACCCAAGCGGCTGGACGACGCCGCCGAAGCGATGGCTCGCGTGGCCGCGCACTGGGACACGCGCCTGGCACGAATCAAGCAGCTCGCCGAGGCCGTACAGGCTGAAGCGGGAATCGACCTCTAACACCAACAAGGAGAATGCAATGACCGATCACAGGACCGGAACTCGTAAGGAGTGGCTTTCGGCGCGACTCGAGCTGCTCGACGCCGAGAAGGAGCTGACGCGGCGCGGCGATGAGCTCGCTCGACTGCGACAGGAGCTGCCCTGGGTTCCAATCGATAAGAAGTACAGCTTCGAGACGGATGAGGGAATCGCGTCCCTCGCCGACCTCTTCAAAGGGCGCTCGCAGCTGCTCGTCTACCACTTCATGTTCGGGCCCGACTTCAAGGCAGGGTGTCCGTCCTGCTCGGCGATCGCGGACGGTTTTTCCGGCTCGGTGGTGCATCTTGTCAACCATGACGTCGCGTTCACAGCTGTGTCGCGGGCGCCGCTGGCAAAGCTGCAGGACTACAAGCGACGGATGGGCTGGAGCTTTCCCTGGGCGTCCTCGTTCAACAGCGACTTCAATTACGACTTTCACACATCACACACCGATCAGGAATGGCAGTCAGGCGCCGTTGACTACAACTTCCGCACGGCCGACTTCCGGCCAGCCGAGAAGAGCCCGGGCCTGATCGAGATCGCATCGGGCTCCGGCACGGATGCGGTGACCTACAGAAAAGAGGGGCCGGGCATGAGCGCATTCGCCCTCGAGGATGGCGTCGTGTACCACACCTACTCGGCTTACGGACGAGGCGTCGACGGTGTCTGGGGCATGTACTCGTGGCTCGACCGCGCCCCGCTTGGGCGCAATGAGAACGGCTTCTGGTTGCGCCGCCACGACGAATACGGCGAGGTAGCTGGTTAGGGACCGCCCTCAGCGGCCACGGTGTTAGCCGGCGCCGACAGTCGCACCGACAGCCTGCTCGATCTGCTCGCCGAGGTCCTGATCGATGTTCTTCCAGTACTCGAACGCCCGTGCGAGCACTTTGTCCGATACGCCTTCGGAGAGATGGCCCGCCACGTTCGAGACGAGACGCTCGCGAGCGTCGTCATCGAGCACCTGCCGCACCTGCGCGGCAGCTTGTCCGTAGTCATCGTCCTCAGCTCGCGGCGTATAGGCCGAGCGGATCATGTCGCCGTCGGCTGCCCACAGCCCCGCGTTGTCCGTCTGTGACGAATCGGCCTTCGGGCCTCCGTAGGAGTTGGGTGCGTAGACGGGGTCAGTGACGTTGACCGTCCGCATCACACCATCCTTGCTGTAGCTGTGCACGGGCACCCTGGGGGTGTTGACCGGGATCTGCTTGTAGTTGACACCGAGCCTGGCACGGTGCGCGTCGGCATAGGAGAACCCGCGGGCGAGCAGCATCTTGTCCGGGCTCAGCCCGATCCCGGGCACGAGGTTGTTGGGCTCGAACGCGGCCTGCTCCATCTCGGTGTGAAAATCGGTCAGGTTGCGATTCAGGGTCATCGTGCCGACCTTGATCAGCGGGTAGTCGCTGTGCGGCCACACCTTCGTCAGGTCGAACGGGTTGAAGCGGTAGGTCCTCGCCTCGTCGAAGGGCATAATCTGCATGTACAGCGTCCAGCTGGGGAAGTCGCCGTCGCGGATCGCCTCGAAGAGGTCCTTGCGGTGGTAGTCCGGCTGCTCGCCGGCAAGCTGATCGGCCTCCCCTTGGGTGAGGCACTCGATCCCCTGATCGGTCTTGAAGTGGTACTTCACCCAGAACCTCTCGCCGGCGGCGTTGACCCACATGTAGGTGTGGCTCGAGTAGCCGTTCATATGACGGTAGGTCTTGGGGATGCCGCGATCGCCCATCAGCCATGTGACCATGTGAGCGGACTCAGGTGACAGTGTCCAGAAGTCCCACTGCATGTCGTGATCGCGCAGACCGTTGTCCGCCCGGCGCTTCTGACTGCGAATGAAGTGCTGAAACTTCATCGGGTCGCGAACGAAGAAGATGGGCGTGTTGTTGCCCACCATGTCGTAGTTGCCGTCTGAGGTGTAGAACTTCAGAGCGAAGCCGCGCGGATCCCGCCAGGTGTCGGGGCTGCCGCTCTCACCCGCCACCGTCGAGAAACGGGCCAGCATCTCGGTCTTGACTCCCTGCTGGAACAGCGCGGCCCGCGTGTAGGCGCTGACATCCTCGGTCGTCTCAAAAACCCCAAATGCGCCCGAGCCCTTGGCGTGCGGCTGACGCTCGGGAATCCGCTCCCGGTTGAAGTTGGCCATCTGCTCGATCAGATACTGGTCCTGAAGCAGGATCGGGCCATCGGGACCAACGGTCAGCGAGAACTCGTCGCTGGCAACCGGGGTACCGGCGTCGGTCGTGGTAGGGCGTGTCTCGTCAGTCATAAGGCGCTCTCCTTCGGGCGATTGCACTCTGTCCGGCAGATTGGGCACCGCCCGAGGATCTGCTCTCGTACTCGTCTACCCGCTCGGGCGGCCTCTAGACGTGCCACGCAGCTCCCCCAGCGCAAGTAGCCTGCCCAGATGCGTACTGGAGCCTGGGGACAGCGTTCGTTCAGGCTCTTCTTCTTCGGCCAGGGGATCTCGGCTGTAGGCGACCGGGTCGTCTCCGTCGCTCTCACGTTCGCGGTTCTCGATCTCACAGGGTCGGTGAAGGATCTCGGCCTGGTGCTGGCAGCACAGTCCGTGCCGCTGGTGCTGTTCCTTCTGATGGGAGGCGTTTGGTCGGACCGGCTTCCCCGGCGTGCCGTCATGCTGACCTCAGACGTGGTTCGGGCCGGTGCGCAAGGAGCGAGCGCGCTCCTACTGGTGAGCGGCAACGCACATGTCTGGCAGCTCGTTGTCCTTCAGGCGGTCTACGGGGCCGCCGAGGCGTTCTTCAAACCGGCCGCACAGGCCCTCCTGCCAGAGACCGTCGCCGCCGCTGATCTGCAGCAGGCAAACGCGTTGATCGCTGTCAGCGCAAACATCGCGAATATCGGCGGTCCCGCGCTGGCGGGGGTCCTCGTGGCAACAGTTGGCGCCGGCTGGGGCCTTGCGATCGACGCGGGAAGTTTCCTTGCAAGCGCTGCGTACCTCTCCCTCATGCGCGTCCAGGCCGTCATTCCATCTGCCCGGACGGGCACCCTCAGCGAGTTGCGCGCCGGCTGGCGAGCATTCCGGTCGCGGACCTGGCTTTGGGTCAGCGCGCTGGAGTTCATGGGCTCCAACGCATTCGCCTTCAGCCCGTACCTGGTGCTCGGCCCCGAGATAGCCCGTGCCTCGCTCGGCGGTGCGGGAGCCTGGGCGGCGATCAGCACCGCATCCGGCATCGGGGCGGTGCTCGGCGGCACAGTCGGCCTGCGCTGGAACCCGCGGTATCCGCTGCGCGCCATGTTTGCAACGTCGCTGATCGGCACCACCCCGCTGCTCGTCCTGCTTGCCGCCGTGGCCCCCTTGCCCGCGCTGCTTGGCGCGGCTGTCCTCTCCGGGATGTCGATCAGCTTCTTCAACCTCGTTTGGTTCGCCGTCGTGCAGCGACGGATCCCGGCCGAGGAGCTCTCGCGCGTGAGCTCGTGGGACTCACTGGGCTCATACGCGATCACCCCAATCGGACTGGCGGCAGCAGGTCCCATCGGGATCGCGCTCGGCATCTCAACGACGCTCTACGCGGCCGCCGCGTTGGGCGTCCTCGGCACCGTGGCCGTGCTCGCGGTCCCGTCCGTTCGCAACCTCACATACGACCCCGGCGGCGACGACCAGTTGTAAATCTTGAAGACGATCGTCAAGCGGCCACCCCAGACCCTGAAGGGGCCGAACTCAGCTCGCGAGATGGAACGTTTCATGGCAGCACGTGCGGGTACCTCTCCCCCACGATGACCGTACTTGCGACAACTCACTCAAATAGCTGGATACCAGGCCTGGTCCTGATCATCATTGGTGTGCTCCATTTGACCTTCCGCGGCTTCTATGCGCGGAGATCGGCGGCGATCGAAACTGCTAGGCAAGAAACGGCGCCGGGGCCGCTCAAGAGGCGCGGAATGTACGTGACAGGCCAGAACGCAAACATGGTTTGGATCGTCGGGAGCTCGGTGGTGCTGATAGCCATCGGGATCATTCTCATCGCGACGCACGTCTGAGCCGTTTGAGCAAGCAGGCAAAGCAAGGCGGCCAGGCTCTGCCGCCGGATCGACAACAACCACGCCTGCCGCGTCGAACTCGCGTCGGTTAAGGGTCACAACCGCCAGATCGTGCGCCAGCGCGGTTCCCGCAACGAGGCTGTCCTTGATCGGCGCTTTCTCGTTGACGCGAACGTCCTCTCGGAGGCGACCAAGCCTGCCCCGGACGAAAGTGTTGTCGAGTGGCTTATGCGCAACGAGCCCGAGGTCGAGCGAATCGGTTGACTCCGACTCAATCTCTACGAACCAACCGCCCTCCGGACACGAGCGCAGCCAGTCAACCAAGCGTCTCCGTTCAGCCTTCTTCGCCGACGACAGCTTGTGCGGCTTGCACAGCAGGCAGCCAGCGCGACGCTGCTTGGGTCGGCCTCGCTTGCGATTCGCCATACGACCACGATAGTAGACATCTGTCTGCGAGTGTCTGCTGGGTTCGGCTGATCCACTGGGCCATCCCAAGCGCCGGTCATGATGGCGAGGTGCCCAGGATCAGCTTCTTCTATGGAATCGATCACGATGTACTTCTACGATCACGAACCGCCTCATTTCCATGCCCAATACGCCGAGCCCCACGCGGTGATCGCGATCGGCAGCGGAGAGGTGCTGGTCGGCGCTTTGCCGACTCGCGCTCTCAAACTCGTAACAGAGTGGGCCGATCTGCACCGCGGCGAGCTCGAAACCGACTGGGTCCGCGCGAAGGATGGCGGCACCCCTGAGTCGATCGACCCGCTGCCGTAAAATGATGCGATGGACTTCGTAAGGGTCACCACGGCACAAATACTTGGCCACTACCGGCTAAGGGTCGGCTTCAGCGATGGCAGCTCACGTGATGTCGATCTCACAGGAGAGCTGCACGGCCCCGTATTCGAGCCACTTGCCGACGCCGACTTCTTTTCGCAGGTTCGCGTAGACGACGAACTGGGAACCGTCGTATGGCCCAACGGCGCGGACCTCGACCCCCTCGTGTTGCACGGCGACTTCAAGCCGGCCTCACGCTTCGTTCATCGCTGATCTGACCGTCGCGAGCAGCTGCGGGCGCGGCATTTGCAGACAGCTGTCAGTGGAGAGGACCGTACGTTGCGCAAACCCCGCGGTTCTGTGCGCTCCAGGTCTGTCTTTGGCTTAGTGGCCGTACGGCGGAGCGACCAGCAGCGACGGTCCCGGCCGCGTGATGCGACGCCAGCATCGGCCCGCCTCTCACGCAGACCATCCGTGTGTGCGACCGGTGCCTCCTCAATGCGCGCCCCCGAAGCCGAACCACGCGACAAGTTCTGAAACGCCCCTACGCATCGAGTTGAGACATCTCCAATAGGTGCCGTTCATACCGGAAGAGCTTTGCCAGAAACGGGATGTTGTCCGGCGTCCATGCTTGGCCCGCCAATCCCCGCAGCCGAAACTCGGCGCATAGAACGGTACGCACAAGCGTAAATAGCACAAGTCATCGAAGACGGTGGCGACACCGACGACGTAGGGAGATGTGTGTCGCGCCAGACCAATGTTCCCAATGACGGATCCGATCGCTGCAAGCAGGAAGATGATCGTGAAGTTGGCCCGGTAGACGTTAAAGCTCCGTCTGCGGCTGACCGGATTGTCGCGTAGGTCGCTCTCCCAACTCAGCGGCGGATCGGATGGGTCTATCCGCTGCGAGATACGCCTCTCAAGGCTTGCAACGTGCGCGGCGACGCTCACAATGCGCTCCATCTCACCTAGCCCAAATACGCATAGCACGAGGGCGAGAAGAGGAGAAAGGACAATAAGCAGCAAGGAAGCGGTGGAGGATCCGATCCCCGCCTCGACGCCGAGCCCTAGGACAACGCCCGGCGCTGAGTCCCCAGTCCAAGCACTCGAAGCAGACGGTCTATGGCCTGGAGCGACTCACTTCTAAGCGAGCGATACTCGTCGAGTGCCGTGACAACCCAATCACCCGAACGCTTCTCACTTCTAGCGCGACGACATGCGAGCCGCTCGAGGAGACGATCTGCTGACCCGCGCCGGACCGGAGTTTCGCCGCCTCGACTCTCACTCACGCGACAACGGTACCAGCGCGGGTGGAGCAGAGGCAGGACCCCGCTTCGCGGCAGTACACCGTCGGCATACGCGGCGAGAGTCTCGAAACGGCCGCCTCGAGTCGGCAGCCGCAAGCCGCGGTTGCCGACAGTTGTCAGTGGGCGAAACTTGGCTGTGCGCAAACCACATTCTCCTTGAGATACCAGCGATCCGGCTGGTCGACTTAGCCACAGCGAAGGACGGCGCAGGTGCGTTTCGCCTCAAGGCGATCGTATGGTGATTGCGTGCGTGCTTCCGTGGGGCACGCTCACGTGGCGCAGTGGGCGGTCCCGATAGCTTGACGAAGGCCATAGCCCGTGCTAATAATTCCGATGTTCCGAACAGAGCTATGTTGCGTCCAAGCCGGCTGATCTATATAGGTTTCGGAGGAGCGGGGGTTGCTCTTCTCGTTGGTCTGGGGTTCTTCTTCGCTCCCTTCGGGGTGAGTACAAACCTCGCGGGTCGCGGGACCGCTGCTGCGGCGCTCGTATCCGGATTTGCGGTCGTACTCAGTGCGCTTGCCCTCGCAATCACAGTGCGCGTCGAGAGCAGCGATTTTCGAGCCGAGGAACGCGTGAAGGAAGATATCGCTCGACTCCTCGCCAGCTTGCGCGGCATCTACTTGAAGTCTGCATGGCTAACTCAGCAGGCGGACCAAGATGCACCGCGACACGCATCGCTCTTCGATCGAGAGCGACAAGTCGTTCAGGATTTTCTTAGCTCAACGACGGCGCCTGCACTCTACGCGCTCGAAGGTCGCGCGAGTTTGACCGCAGGCCGGCAGCCTGAGGAGTGGCGCGTCTTCTCGCTCTACCTCCTCGAAATCATCGGTTCTGATGTTCCCAAGCAATACCGCCTTGTTGCGAACAGGGCAGTCCGAGCCGAGCGTCTCCTGACGGGACTACGTCGCGACCAGATTGCAGCGCTGTCTGCCGATGTTGCTGACCTTCCTCGTGCAATCGAGCAATTCGCGATGCACCGCGAAAACACTGTGCTCGCGAAGATCGCGTATAAGGTCTTTGGGGGAGCGGATGAGGCCGAGGGCGACCACGGATCTGCCATCGCTGAGCTTCAGGACTTCAAGCGTAAAGGCATCGTGGATCCCGATGTCGACCTCTGGATCGCTCTAGACGGAGACGATGCCGGTGCAGTACAGAGCGCCGTCAAAGCCGGCGCCGATCTCGGCGTGACGTTGCAGACCGTCTTGCGTCGACATCGCGACACGCCCGACACGAACGGCGGGGGCGACGAACCGATCAAGGGAGACAATATGCCCTCGAAAGAGGCACTACTGGCGAAGTTCAGACAAATCAAGGCACGAGGTGTTGACGACCCGGATGTGGACATGTTTATCGCGGTCCTCGAGGGGGATGGCTCGATAGATGCCTTGAAGGACGCTCTCGCTCGCGGCGCTGATCCAAATATCAGCGACACGCAGCTCCTGCAGCGCTACGAGTAGGGATCTAGAAACGTAGGTCTGGCACGAAGTAATGGCGAGCAACGCCACAGCAGACTGTTCGTGCGCGCGTAGCAATCGCTACCGGTCGCGGGTTCTCTTCAGGTAGCGGCGCCTCGTGCATTACTTCAGACAACTGTCAGTGGAGAGGGCCGTACGTTGCGCAAACCCCGTGGTCGTACGAGCGGAGCCGCTGAGCATGTAGCGCGACGATCGTGACGGGGTCGGCCTGTACGCTTCCGTGCCGCCATGAGCGCTCCGGAGCCCCTATCACGCGACATCCTCGGCCATGCGCGCGCGTACGTACGGGTCGATCAGCAGACCTTCGTCGGGCTGCCAGAGCTCGGCGAGGCGATCCGTGCGTTCAAGCCTGTTCCGAACCCCGCAGGCGAAAGCGCCGCCGAATGGCTGACCGAGCGAGCACTGCGCCATCCGCAGGAGGCCACCGTGCGTCTACGCCTCAGCCACGGCAAGGTCACAGGCGTCTACGCGCTCTGTGCTGCACAGATCGCACTCAGCAGCGAGGAGCGCGCCCAGCTCGGCGGCGTGCATTACCGCACGCAGCCGGCGATCCTACTCGCGCAGTTCGCGCGATCGACCGACACGCCGGGTATCGGCGAGGAGATGCTTCGGCACGCTGACAGCAGCGCACGTCGCGCGCTGCGCTACGTCGGCGCCACAGTGCTGGTGGTCGATCCATTCGACCAGGCCACCGCTGAGATGTGGCGCGAGCGCTTCGGATTTCAGGACTCCGAGCAGCCGGTGCCCGGCAACCGCCGGCTACGTCGCCAGTGGCTCAGCCTTCAGCAGTAGTCGGCGCCTTCGGCTTCAAGCTCAGCCAACAGCTTGTCGGCGCTGTCGTGGAATGCGCCTACGCGAGGATCGCGGCGGGAGCGCTCCAGATCCTGCTCGTCAATGACGACCACTGCCTGGTCGAGCACGTCATGCAGCTTGTTCCTGTCGAGCGATGTAGCCACACCGTCAGCGTACCGCACGGCCCGCTCCCATCGACCTGCCCGTGGGCTCGTCCGCTGAGTCCGTCCTCTCCATCTGAGAGCGTTGCGGAGGTCGGGGTCACGGCGCTCGCAGCGCCCGTTACCGCGCCCGGGAGGCGTGGGCGGCGCCGTCACAAACAATCGGTCGGGGCCGATTGTCTCGCAGCGGCCGATCTTGCAGCCGTCGCCGATCAGCTTGAGAAGGTCCTCGCACAAGGCGAGCCCGAGCAGACTAAGGCACTCCTGCGCATCCTCATCGCCGAGCTTCCCGTCAACAACAAGACCGACATCCAGCCGACCTACCGCATCGTCACGCCAGGGGTTTGCGCAACGTCCGAAAAAATGGGACAGTTTTCAATATCGTCCTGGAGCCAGATCCGGGGCGCCTGCGGGATCGTTTCTACAGCCGCCGCACGCGTAGCGTACAAATCCACGTGATCTCACAATTTGGCTTGCTAGAGCTGGTGTCAGTGCCGCTTCGGGTTCTTCGCGATCAGGCGCCGCCGGGCGATACGGCGCTCGACGACGAAGTCCCGGACCGTGTCGGTGGTCGTGTCCCGATCGTCCTGAGAGAGGCTCGGCCAATTGCTCATGAAGAGCACGACGGCCATGATCGTCGATCCATCGCCCTCTCCAGCATCCTTGGCATAGTCGCGAAGCGCGCCGAGCAGCCTGACGCGGTGCTCATCTGAGGCGAGCGCTTCAGCCAGGCGCCCCCGCACACCGGCTCTCGCGTCCTCGCCGAGCGACATGAAGCAGGCGGTCAACGCCCTCTCAACCCAGCCGGCAATGCTCTCCCCGCCGCGTCCCACCGCCTCCTGTCGGGCGGTTGCCTTGCGGCCAGCGAGCGTGAGCGTGGCTAGTCCGGCAGCGGCCGCCTCGGCCACAAGGAACCCCGCCCCCAATATCGTCTGCGCGCGCACGTCGAACACGTGGGTCAGCGCTGGCAGGATCGCCGTCAAGACTGCTGCGAATATGTACAGCCCAGTGATCTTGAGCGCCATGCCCAACGCTGATCCCCAGCCGCGCGAGCGCCATCCCCAGAATCGCGCCTCTTGGTGGTTGATGATGCGCCAGAGCCCCCCTACGATGACGGCCGCGATGCCGACCTCAAGCGCCAACGGGAAATGAAAGGGGTCACCGGCCGGATCAGGCAACGGCCTGTACGTTACGCTGGCCAACAGGGCAATTCGCAAGTATGGGACAATACGCCAGCGCATGGCGGACAAACGTGGCAGCACATAACCGGCTGGCTTCTGCCGCTGCGGCGCTCAGCGCGGCGCTAGCCGACGGTCTCGATCCTCCCGGCGAGGAGTACCTGGCCGTTCGAGAGGCGCTCTTGCGGCTCCTGGGGGCCGAACGTGACCGCAGCGACGCCGACGAACTGGTCGACGCGGTGCTCGATCGGTTCATGCGTCGTGCTCGCGCGGGCGCGATCAAACCATCCCTGGCCGGGGCCTACCTCACGCGGTCCATCGTGAACGCCCGCATCGACCGCCAGCGAGCCCACACTCGCCACCCGTCCGTTGAGCTCCAAGAGGCCGACAGCGCCTCTGGGGACGATGCGATCTTCCGCCTGATCGAGAGCGAGGCGGCGCGGCAGGAGATCTACGCGGCACTGCAAGAAGCCTTCCGTCGGCGCGATGCCACCGTTGTCAAGGTGGTGCTGGAGTGGATCCACGTTGCAGAAGGCCACAGGGAACCCACACTCGCTGAGGTGGGCGCAGTAGCCGGAGTGAGCCCTCAGGCGGTGGCAGACGCTCTGGAGCGCTTCCGGGAGCGCTATGTGACCGTGGCTCGCTCGGCCAGCGGCTAAAGTTTCGCTCGTTTGCAGCGATTTTATGGTCAGGACTTGAAAAAAGGTGTTGCCGCGTCGTATTCATGGTAGAGACCTATACAGAGCGGAGAGCGAGCGATGTCCAGCACCAACATATCCCTAGAGTTCGTCGACGATCGGCCGGCTGCCGCGGTCAGCGAGCTGCATGAGCTGGCTGAGCGGCTCGAACAGTTGGAGCAGGTCTGCCCCCAGGCGATCAGGCTCCTGCGCACGGTCCGCACGGCGTCGCCAAGCGTGCGCAGGCTGGCGCTGGGCACCGCTCCCCTCCATCTCCGCACCGCGCTGATCATGGCTCAGCTTTGCACCGACGAGCGGGAAGCCGGCGGCCCCGCGTGCGAGCTTACGCCGGACGGTTTGGCTGTCCTGGGTCGGCTGCCTCCGCTTTCCGCGAGCGAGCAGCAGGAGCTGAGCCGCGAGGTCGACGAGCGCCTAGCGGGGTTGTCGAGCGCGGTTGATCGCCAGCATAAGCGCTCTCAGGCGGAGGAACTACCGGCAGCGGCTGTCAGCCACTGAGCCTGCCTTGCGGGGCAAGCCCCGCCCAGCCCATGCCGTTGCGGCGCGCCAGCGCCGAGGCTCAGGCGCCTGCTTGGCGCGGCGCTCAGCCTCGCGCGTCCGCGCGCATGCGCTCCTGGGCCAGGCTCCTGACGCGGCTGAAGCCGCCGTGCTGCTCGAAGGTGCCCGGCGCCGGCGCCCCCGCGCACGCCCTCGCCCACTCCCGGTAGGAGCGCTGCGTCGAGCGCGCCCCTGCCGGCAGCCCTTCGAGGTAGCGGCGCATCCAGGCGATGCAGTCCTCGGCGCTGCGCCTCTTCGCGCGACGTAGCTCGCCAGGGCGCGCGGCGCCCACGTCGCGCGAGTGGTCGGGGCGCTCGCTCATCGGCGCTGGCGGCGCAGGCGCCGGCAGCCCTTCCGCTGCGCGCTTGGCTCGCCACGCCGCCAAGCCCTCCGCGTGGCCTGCCCGAGACACCCTCGGGTGCTGGATGCCGTTGCCGGCCGCGAAGGCCAGCAGCTCCGCTCTCCTCGGCTCCGCCTTGTAGTGCGCGTGGAAGCGCTCCAAGAGGTCCACGAGCGTGGGCACGGGCGGCCCCTGCTGCCCCTTCCCAGCGGGCGACCTTTCGAGCCCGGCCAGGCGCAGCGCCTTCGGCCACGAGCCCACGCGGGTGATGACCTGATCGCCATTGGGGAGTGACAGGGCGCGACCATGCAGCCAGCGGACGCGATCTGCGGCGAGCATCCGCTGGCGCTCGGCGTCGTACTGGGCGAGCGAGAGCGAGCGCGTGCCCAGGCGCAGCGCCACGGCCCGCAGCGCGAAGGCGACGTACCCGTCATCGAGCCAGACCAGCTCGGCGCTGGGCCGCTTGCGGCCCAGGCGGTGGGCGCGCACCTCCTCCGGCTCGTGCGCAAGGCCCAAGACCTCACCCCAGCCCACCCCGAGCAGGCGGGCGATGTTGCGCGCCGGCGGCAGGTCGGGGAAGGCGCTCCCCGCGCGGGCTGCGTCGAAGGCGCGCTGCGAGACCTCTGTCGGAGCGCTCGGGTCCGCGAGCAGGCTCACCTCATGCACGCCCTGCAGGAGCATGAGCTGTTCCATCGCCGGTGACGGTAGGGCCGCCGTGGCGCGCTCACGCCGAGAGCGTCAGGCGGTCCAGCGCCACTGTCGCCACGCCCTCCCCTGTGCCCGCCCCAAGGCGCACCGTGAGGCGCAGGCGCCGCCGGCGGTCGAGCAGCCGCACGCCCATCCGCCCGAGCGCCAGGGCCACACGGGCGCGCTGCCCCGGCGCCACGGTGAACGAGCGCACCGCGAGCATGGCCTGTGCGCCCTGCGCGCCCGCTGCACCGACGAGCAACGAGAGGCGCAGGCGGCACGCGCTCGCCGTCTGCTCACAGGCGACCAAGGCCCACAAGCGCCGCCCGTGGGCGCGCAGGCCCAGGAGGCGCGCCGGCAGGCGCGGGCTCATCGCTGGAGGCGGGACGACGCCTGCCGTCGCGGCTGCCTGTGCGCCCATCCCCTCGCCGCCAGATGACGACTGGCTGGCGCCCGTCGTGACGAAGATGGCGGTGACGGTCTGGTCGGCTGCGCCGAGCGTGACGGTGCAGATGGGCGAGGTGCCGGTGCAGGCGCCTTCCCAGCCAGCGAAGGCGGCGCCCGCCGCCGGCTGGGCGATGAGCCTGACCGTCGTGCCGGGCGCATAGGCGCTGCCGGCGCCACAGGAGCCAGGGCAGGCGAGATCAGGGTCAGAGGCACCGAGCGGGGCGGCCTCGCCGCTCACAGAGCCAGGGCCGGTGACGGCCTCGCCGAGCGGGTAGAGGTCGCCGCCGCTGCCGCTGGCCGGGCCGATGAGGTCGGTCATCCCCGAGGCAGCGTCTTCGAGCGCGCCTTCGGCGTCAGTGGCCGTGACCACCACGTCCACCTGCTCGTCGAGGTCGGACTGGGTGAGCGTGTAGGTGGATGAGGTGGCCCCATCGATGTCCGTGCAGAGTTCCTGCAAGCACCTCTGCCACTGGTAGGCGTAGGAGGTGACAGGCGACGAGGTGTCTGTCCACGTGCCGGTGCTGGCCGTCAGCGTCTGCCCGACTTCGAGGGCGCCGCTGATGGCCGGCGGCGCGGTGGAGACGGGAGCGGCCTGCGCCGAGCCCGGCGCCAGCAGCGCGAGCGCCGCGCTCGCGGCGCACAGGGCGGCGGTGGCACCCGTCCTCCTGACGAGAGACCTGCAAGCCAGCATCCGCATCCTGCGCTCCTTCGCTCGTGGGGCATGTCTGTGGCCCCATCGGCCCACGCCAGCGACGTTAGAGCTTATATGATCTAACATGGACGGACGTCCTCGTGGAGGCTTGCCGCGTGCCTCCCAAGCGCAAGAGCACGCCCCGCTCGCCCGAGCACGGCGCCCTGGGCGACGCCATCCGCACCTCGCGCGAACGGCTGGGCCTCTCGCAGGAGGAGCTGTCCGCCGCCTCCGACATCCACATCACGCACATCGGCGGCCTGGAGCGCGGCGTGCGCAACCCCTCCTATGCGACGCTCGTGCGCCTCGCGCACGCGCTCCAGATCAAGCCCGGCGAGCTGGTCTCCCTCGCTGACGAGCTGCGCGAGAAGGAGCGAGGGACGCTCCCCGTGGCCTAGCTTCTTCGGAAATGCCCGCAAGCCAATCCGTGAGGCATCACATCAACCCGCGTCATCTGCTTGCGCGGTTCGAGAACGATGCTGGCGGCCTGACGGTGGTCCGACGGCGCCCGTGGGTCGTGCTGCGCAACCAGGCCCCCGAGAGCGTCGGCTACGTCAAGAGGCACAACAGCCGTCGCAACCCCGACGGCACTTGGGACGACGAGGGCGAGCAGATCCTCGCCAACATGGACGCCGTTGGCGCCGCCGAGCTTGACGAGGCGATCCAGTTTGCCATCGATGCCGACGCCGAGGCCCACCTGCGCCTGCTGGACATGAGCTTGGAGCATCGAGCGAACCTCCAGCTCTTCATCGCCACGATGATGGTCCGCACGCCGAGCTTCAGGGAGCGCTTCGACGAGTCCGCGCTGCCAACGCTCATCGACCACATGCGTGCGCGCCTGGATGAGCAATCCACCGCAGGGGAGATGGACCCTCAGACCCACAAGGCTCTCACCACCGCCTTCGACACACCGGGCCGCGTGCAGCTCAAGCGCCCCGAGAACCGGCACGTCGATGTCATGGTGCCGCTCATTGGGAAGGTCGCGACCAGGCTGCACCTCGACACGCTCGTAGGCGTCCGGCGGTTCGCGGAGCCCCTGCTGCTCACCTCTGGGGAGCCAGTCGTCATGTTCCCGAACGCCGACGTCTCGCAGGGGCGCTCAGCCGGCGAGTTCCTGTTCGCCACTGGTGAGAGCCCCATCCAGTCGTGGCAGGAGATGGACACTCTCCTCGACCAAGTCGACGCTAGGCTGCGCACGCTTGCCGGCCTGGGGATCGCCATCGACCCTCATACGGTGCTGATGATGTTCAACGCTGACACTGACGACGGCGGCAAGTCTGCTTTCATCACCTCCCAGGTGCCTGCTGAGGGCCTTGCTGGCGTTGTCAACATTCTCGTCACCGGACGCTCGGAGTGGGTGGCGGGCCGAGACGACTGCGAGTTCCTATCGCTCATTGTCAAAGGCGCACACGAGCACGGGGCGAAGTGAGCGCTGCCGACACTTCCACCCCGGACCAGAAGGCCCAGCCTTCTCAGGCGTGGCCAGCCTCTATGAGCTGGTCGATCTCGCTCTCGGGGGCGCCTGTGACGACGAGGTGACGCATGGCGATGATGGTGTTGAAGTAGTCACACACCCGGAAAAGGCTCTGCATGGCGCCGTGGGCCTCGAAGAGCAGAAGGGGCTTGGCCATGTTCTCCAGCCGGTCCCGCCTGTCGAGGTCCGTGTGGAGATGGGATGAGTAGAGGTACTCCTCCAGGTTCTCCTTGGCGCTGATGGTGCGCTCCTCACCATTCACCACCATCTTGACGATTATCGGGGCGTCCAGCATCTGCTGGGCCGCGTCGAACGCCCGCCTGAGCTCTTCCTTGAGTTCGGGGTCCTCGGCAGACTCAATCAGAAGCTCATACACATCCTTGAGGAAGCGTGCGCTTCCACTCTTGTAGTAGGTCTTCTCGTGCCCTAGGCAGAGAGCACGTATCTTGGTGGCGGCGAAGCTGATGGCTTCCTCGTCAGGGAAGTTGGTCTCCATCTGTGTCTCCTGTCCCACTCCGCCCGAGATGCTGAAGCTGACGCTGCCCTGCTCTCTGAAATGGCGCATGTACGCGCTCCCATCGAGCTTTGTGAAGGTCTCGCGAAAGGATGCGAGCTTTCGCTCCTTCTTCTCTCGTGCGCCATCGCCGAAGGGAGCGAAGCGGTAGAGCCTTCTGTCCTCTGGAGTCACAGGCCGACTATAGGGTGGGTTCTCGACGCAGCCTGCGTTCGAGCACGCGACGCTCCTGCGCCTCTCTCGCGCTCCAGGTCAAGCCAGGCGAGCGTGTGTCCCTCGCGGGCGAGGTCTGCGAGAAGGGCGACTCGGGGGCCGCGTAGGCCCGTCAGCCGCCCCGTCCCTGCGTCGCGCCGGAGCGCTACCGTGAGGCGATGGCCGCGAACGCCCTCCTCGACACCGCCTCCCAGCGCCCAGCGACGGGCATGGATCGCGGCGCCCGCCGGCTCATCCTGGACGCCCTCCGAGGAGTGGCGATGTCCGACATGGTGCAGGTCTTCTTCGGCGGCCAGTACGCCGACTTCGGGGACTACACCTCGGCAGTGCGCCAGGTGTGGGGCGACGCGAGCGCCGACCGCATGCACGAGGCGGTCAGGCAGGCCGCCGCGCAGAGGCCCTGGACCTCGATAGAACTGGCACACCAGGAAGAAGCCATCGAGGAGGCGAAGCTGCTCTACATGCCCGAGCCAGACTTCCGGCTCGCCGTCCTCTTGGCTGTGCGCGCCTACGGCCCCGATCCCTCGGCGCGCATCAACGTCATCTGCAAGAGACGCGGCATCCCCTGGGAGTTCAGCGTGCAGCACGGCTTCCGGTGGACCGGCGACGAGCAGGTCGAGGCCCTGGCGCTGCGCCCGGCACAGGCTGCGATCGCAGACCCGCGCCTGGTGGCCGCCAAGAGCCATTTCGACTCCGCGCGCTCCGCGCTGGCCCTTGGCACGCCGACCTCCCTGCCGCAGTCCGTGCACCAGTCTGCCTGCGCGGTCGAGAGCGCGATGAAGGCCGTGCTCCGGCATCGCGCCGTCGCCTACGGCGACAAGGACGCCGCCTTCAAGCTCTTCGACGCGCTCGTCGCTGGCGGCCTCGTCCCTGAGCCGGTGCGCTCCTGCGTGCTCGCCCCTGCCTCGCCGCGCAACAAGGCAGGCGGACACGGCGCAGACGAGGCGCCGCACGACGTGCCGCAGGAGATGGCGGAGGCGGTGCTGGCCTCGGCGGCAGTGTCCATCGCCTACCTGCACAAGCTCCTGCCCTAGCCGAGGCGTCAGCCGCTGCCTCGCCGGCACCCGCATGGGAAGATGCGCCGATGCCATTCGACTCCGCCTTCCAGGAGTGCGTCGATGCGCTCAACGAACTGGCCGGCGTGCATGCGTTCGCCCTCCAGGGCGTCCGCGAGGCGCGCAAGCACTGGGAAGACAGGCTCGCGGCAGCCGAGCCGCCGTCCACCCCCGACTCGACGGTCTACATCAGCGACAGCCATCCCGCGTCGCCGGAGTCGGTTGCCTACTCGAAGTGGCGCCTTGGCGACCTTCCTGAGCTGCTTGGCGAAGGCGGCTCGGTGGCAACGCGGATCAGCCAGCAGTGGGTCATATCCGTCTATGCGGAGTGGGAGGAGCACTACCGTGGGCGCATCAGCGAGGCGATGGGCCTCTCCGAGCCGCTGAAGCGCCCCCCGTTCGGCGACTTGCGTCTCTTCCGAAACGACATCGTTCATCACAGGGGCATCGCCACGGCTGAGAACTCCGGCAGGTGCGAGGTCTTCACAGGCTGGTTCCAGCCAGGCGACGTCATGTACTTCGACACGAACAAGGTCGCCGAGTTCATGCGCGCAGTGCAGGTGACTGAGAACCTGCCAAAGGAGGGATGGGGCTGACCCGCTGGTGCGCACGGCCCAAGCCTTGATTCAGAGGAGCACGACTTGACCTCTCTCCAGAATCTTCCGCCGCCCCCGCCCGTACACTGCGCGCGTGGCTGAGGGTGAAGGGCTTCCTGACAAGCGCGAGCTGCTGGAGAAAGCGGCGCGCACCGTCAAGCTGCTCGAAGCGGGACATCGTGGCAAGAAGGAACTCCTCGACCTGTTGGGCGAAGTCGGCACGAGCGCCGAGGCAAGGGCAGCAGCGTGGGAGAGCGCCACGACGGCGTGGGAGAACCCTGGCTACAACCACTGGGAGGCGCTCGCGGACGCGGCTGGAAGACTGGAAGGCACTCTCATATGGGCCAAGAGAGAACCGGACAACAAGCCAGAGAACCTGCTGCACAAGCAGATACCTGAGTACATAGGCGCCGTGGAGGACGCTGTTAACGAGAAGGGCTAGCTGGCAGGCGCCAGATGCCCTCAAGGTGCCCTACTTCCTGGCGCTCTTCCTCCTCGACTGCACGCGCACACATCTCCACAGCCTCGGCGAATTCGCCTATGAGGCGCCGCAAGGGCGCGGCCTCCTCCTCGGTCATGTGGTCCCACATGCAGTAGTCCTCCCAGTAGTCATCGTCCTCGTGCCCGTCCGCTGGCGCGCCCATGGCAGCCATTGCAGCGCAGGCACAGCGCAGCCGCTCACTTATCGCCACTGTCACGGTGCCGGCGTCCGAGCGATGGCCCACCATGAGCCGGCATGCCACATCACGCAGCCATCGACTGGGGTGAGGTCACAGCGCTCGCGACAGCGGCGCTGGTGTTCGCTGCCGCGCTGGCCGCGCTGTACGCGAAGCGCGACATCGACGCCCACCTCCAGACATCCGCCGAAGACCTGCACGCCACGCGCGAGGCGACGAAGGCTGCCCAGGAGGCCGCGCAGCGTCAGCTCCGAGCGTCGTACCGCCCGCTGCTCATCGATCTTCCGGCCTACGGCCCGATTGATGAAAACGATGAGGTGCTTGAAGGCGGTCCAAACGCCGGGAAGGTGCCACTGGACTTTCCCGGCGGCCATGAAGGCGTTGTCTGGCCACGGGCCGTCTATGTCGCACTCAGCGGCCCACGCATCAACGTCTCGGTCCTGCTGCGCAACGTCGGCAACGGCCTCGCTGTCATCCACCCCATGCAGGTGCAGCTCCTCGGGCCGAGGATGCTCCCGCAGCGCCTCGGGGAATACGTGACCAAGATCGAGCGCCCCCGCGTGCCGCCCAACGAGACGACGCGCATCCTCCATGCCCCGACGATCAACCCGACGGAAATGGCTGACTATCCGTGGAACTTGACCCTGCGGGTGCCCTACTGGGACTTCGCTGGGGAAGAGGGCTGGGTGGCCCTCATCTTCCTGGAGCAGGCGTTCCAAGACGAGCCGTGGTCGCTTCGGTGGATAAGGCACGAAGCGCTGGAGCTGCCGGCGGCGACGGATGGAGAGGCGGCCCAGGCGGGCGGCGCTGCGGCGGATGGTGACGCCCAAGACGACTAGGGCCGGGGCTTCTTCTCCTGGTGTTCCCTGCGCATGGTGACGATGCCGACGAGCGGCATCGTGAGGCGCCGCTACCCTGCCGCCATGTCGCCAGCGCGCCACGACCCAGGGACCATCCCCGAGACCAAGCTCGCGCACGCGCGCATGAGCCGGGGCGTGACGCAGGAGGAGCTGGCCCGTGCCGTGGGGATCTCCGTCCCCACGTACCGCCGGCTGGAGCGCGGGGTGCGCAACCCCAAGCTCGGGCAGCTCGTCAACTGTGCGATAGCGCTGGGAGTCGAGCTGGACGCGCTTCTGGAGGATGAGTGGCTTGAGTGGCTGACCTTCGACGCGCGCGCCGCAGCGCCACCGAAGGCGGAGGCGTTCTGGCGCCGGCGCGCAAACGGGCGCTAGTCCGAGCCGGGCGGCAGCGCGGCGCCTCGCCGTTCGATCACAGGAATAGATCAGCAGGATCCCAGGATTCGATCATCTGGGGCCGTGGTGGAAGCCAAATTCGTCCTCCTTGTCACCCACACAAGGAGGTCGAAGGAAATGACGGATGAGCCTGACAGCCGTGGCTGGGATGCGATCCGGGTCGCGGAACACGTGATCCTGCATCAGCTTGTGGACCTCTACCCAGCGCACGTGACGCTGGAGGAGCTGACAGGCATCGTCGTCGATAGGCGGACTGCCGCGCATGACGTGCAGGACGCGCTGAGGAACCTGACCGCGCAACGCCTCGTGCATTGCCAGGAGCCTTACTACTGGCTCACGCGGCCTGTCGCTTACATCGCTGAGATCGACTGGGCGCCGGGGGTGGTCTAGTGAGCGCAGAGGCCCTTCGCAACCTGGGGCGGGCCATTCGCCTCACTCGTGAGGAGCACGGGGTCGGCATCCCTGAGCTTGCAGCAGAGAGCGGGCGAGCCGTCGCCTACCTGCAAGACCTTGAGGCTGGGAGGGTTGACCCCGACCTGGACTCCCTCGTGCTCGTCGCTGACTCACTGGCCCGAGCCGCCGGCGTCACTGGGATTCGCCCTTCGACGTTCGTCATCCGCGCCGAAGGGCTGGAGCGCGAACAGCTCTAGTCCTTCGGCGCCGTGCCGAACGAGGCCGCCGCAGAGCAGCAGGCACAGCGGCCAGTCGCACAGGTCAGCACTCGGCCGGTAGACGAGTTCTGGCGCCTGACGTCTCGTCGCGTGGCTTCGCGGGCGATGTCTGATGCAAAGGAATTGATGGGCTGTGCCGCCGGCATCCCCCGGTCGCACAGCCCAGAGCCCCTTTCTTCCAGACGATGCCCCGCCTCCGCTACCAGCCCCCCGACCGCATCCCCGGAGCGACGGAGTTCTCCAAGCACGACCATCTGCGCGGCTCCTTGAACACCGTGCGCCTACTCAAGAGCCAGCGCTGGGCCTGGGACGAGCTGCGGGAGGCCTGTGAGCTTGAAGTGAGGTACGCCCGCCGGCGCGAGCCGGGCCACTGGGAGCTGGCCGCCGTCGCCTTCGTCGCCTCCCGCCACGTGGACATCCAGCCCTGGTGGGACGAGACGACAGACGATCTGTGGCGCGAGTGCGGCTTCGAGGCCAAGCCTCCGTACATGCGCGCATGGCGCCGGCTGCGCGAGCTGGAGTCCGTCTGCGAGGCGTTCTTGGCGGCTGCAGCGAAGGTCATCCAGCGCTGCCGCGAGCACGACGAGCGGGTCATGGCCCACGTCCACATCGACTGCACGGAGGACGAGACGCACGCGGCGCTCATCCACGACTGCCAGGAGGGCGAGGACTGCGCCTTCCGCGCTGCGACGACGCGCACGGGCCGCCGGCGCGCCGCCCCCGGACGAGCCCGTCGTCCCGAGCGCGTCAAGACCGCCGTCGCTCGCCGCCAGCGCCAGGAATGGAACTCCGAGCCGCCTGAGGAGGCGGAGCAGGACGAGCGCGCCGCCTCGCCCGAGCGCACGGAGACGGTCGTGCGCGGGGGCAAGGCCATCAAGCGCATAAGGCAGGGCGGCTGCTGGTATCGCACCCGCGACCTGGGCGCAGGCATCCGTGCCTACACCGGGCCGCGCGGGGCGAAGCGCTTCTGGCACGGCTACTACGCTGGGAAGGCGATCGACCATCTCACCGGCGGGGTCGTGCCGAGCGTCGATGACGCGAGCACGCAGGAATGCGACCTGTTCAAGGGCATCTACGACCGCGCGAGCGGGATGGCAGGGCAAGCGCCGCAGACCATCGTCGGCGACAAGGGCTTCTCCATCGCCAAGTGCTTCGAGCACGCCACCCGCAACGGGACGGCTCCCGTGTTCCCGTTCAGGCCGTCAGGCGGCGACTTCAAGCGCCACGACAAGGAGACCCACGACCGCCACGGCGTGATGCGCTGCCGGCACTGTGGCGGGCCGATGAGCCAGACGCGCTTCTCGGCGGGCGGCGGCAGGCCCCGGCTGTGGTTCCGCTGCATGGTGGGCGCCACGTCAGGCTGCGCAAAGGAGCAGACCATCTCCTGCGCGACAGACTGGAAGTCCCTTGTGCCCCTCTCGCGCCTGCAGCCGCTCTACCACGAGCTGAAGGAGTCGCATCAGAACTACGAGGGCGTTCATGACTATTGGCGGGACCGCTACAAGGTCGCCGCCGACGACTTGGGCGTCCGGCCCAAGGTCGTGAGCATCGACTGGCACCGGCTGCGCGCCAACGTGGCCTGCCTCATCGAGTGGCTGCGCATCGGCGCCAAGCATGGCTGGCTGGGGTCGGCTCGGCTAGCGCGGCGCGGGCAGCGGGAGCCAGGAGAGCGCGGCTTCAAGGAGGCCGGCGAGCGCATAGCGGCGAAGCTGGCTGACAAGCGCCTGCGCAAAGGCCTCGGCCAGCCTTACGGGCTGAAGGCCGCAGCGCTCGGCCTCGGCCAGGCCACGCCGCCGTCGCGCCGGACCCGAGGCGCGCCGCCGGGCGAGGGGTAGGCCGCATCACGGCGAGAGGCGAGCCGCCCTGGGGATGGCCCCTGGGCGGCTCCCTGCGCCTCCATCGAACCAGCGCCCACTGACGCCGGCGAGCGTCGGACATGGCGGCGCAGGCACTACAACCCGACCTCCAACACACGCGGAAGGCCCTCCTCACCACGAGAAAGACCCTCCAGCTCCCAATTGAAAGCTGAAGGGTCAACTGTCGTTATGGAGACGGTGGGAATCGAACCCACGTCCGTAATCGCGTATGAGTGGCTTCTACGAGCGTAGCCGGCACTCTGATCTCATCCCCTGCTCGCCTTGCCGGCGGGGTTGCTGGGGACCAGCCTCCTAAGATTTTCCCGGATTGGCGGAGGCGGACCGCACCGGGTGAGCCTGCATTCTGATTCCGGGTGACCCCCGCGGCAGGCAGGCAGGGCCCGAAACCTCACGGCTTAGCTATTGACTAAGCGGCGAGGGCGTACTCGTGAGAGTCCGCACTTATGTTTTTCCCGGGTGTTTTACGAGGCCGCCCGGGACCTCGACTCGCCACCACCCCTACGAGCCGACCACGTCGAAGCCTGTCGTCCCCAAGGGTGTATTGCAGTTCCAGTGTATCTCGTGAGACCTGGCTGCAGACAAAAACAGACGCGGTCCCAAGCCACTTTGAGGAACCCGGTGGGTCCAGCCCTAGGGCCTTTCCTTGCGGGTGGCGCGGCCTCACACCTCAGTGGCCTCGCTCTTTGCGGCTCGGTTCCGCGTCTGGATTCAACGTAGCTCGGACCCCGGCCGATTGCAAGCCCGCTGGACGTTCTATCCCGCACGTTCCAGAAAAAACGCGCGGACAACAGCGCGAGGGCGACCCCAACAAACGTTAGGAACCGCTTAGAAGTGGTGCCACAATGGAACCATGGACAATCAGGAGATCTCACTGCCGCAGCCAACATCGGTGATCCCTGTGGCGTCGACGGCTCCGGGCGCCTACCCGAGCCACGCGACGCCGGGGTTGCAACAGGGCGAGAACCCCTTTGGTGGGAAGCCGCGTCGGGCGACACCGGGGCGCGGCATCCGCGGGCGTATCGGCAGCGCGATTGCGGCGCTGGGCGCGCTGATTGCGAAGTTCGGGGTGGCGATCAAGGCGTTGCTGGTGGCGCTGCCGAACCTGAAACTGTTGGTGACGGCGGGCACGGCGCTGGTGTCGGTGGCGGCTTACAGCCTGTTCTTCGGGTGGTGGTTCGCGGCAGGCTTCGTGGCGCTGATGTTCGTGCACGAGATGGGTCACGTGATTGCCCTACGCCGCGAGGGGATCAAAGCGAGCGCGCCGATGTTCATCCCGTTCATGGGCGCTGCGATCTTCTCCAAGTCGCTCGGTGACAACGCGCTGGCGGAGGCCCGTGTGGGCCTCGCGGGCCCGATCCTCGGCAGCATCGGCGCAGCGGTGGTGGCGGTCATGGGGCAGCTGACTGGCAGTGACCTGCTGACCGCGCTGGCCTACTTCGGCTTCTTCCTCAACCTTTTCAACCTGCTGCCGGTGGTACCGCTGGATGGCGGCCGGGCGGCGGCGGCGATGAGCCCGTGGATGTGGTTTGCGGGCCTGGGGGTGCTGGTGGCGCTGGTGTTCCTTGAGCCCGGGAACCCGATCCTCCTGATAATCACGCTGTTCGCGGCGTTCCAGACCTACCACCGCTGGCAGCAGCGCAAAAGCCGCTCGCTGGCACAGACGGCGTACTACCGGGTGGCGCCGCTTCACCGGCTGCTGGTGTTCGGCGTGTACGTGGGCTTGATCGTGGCGCTGGTGTTCGGGATGAGCGAGACGCACATCCTGTACAGCGGCGGCCACAGCTTCGGCTCGCTGTAGCGCTCGTCCCGCCCGTCGCCGCACTCATGTGCCATTGGCCGGAACTGATCGGCTGTCCTGTAACGTTGTTTCATGGGTGGCCTGACTCGACGTGAGCTGATCCGCGCGGGAGCGAGCACGGCGCTTGGGCTGTACGTGCCGATCCGGCTGCTGGATCGCGGACAGCCCCCGCGGCGGGCCAACGGCTCACCGCACGCGAGGGTGGCAGACAACGCGCTCGAGGAGCTGGCGCGGCGGCTGAGGGGAGAATTGCTGCTCCGGCAGGACCCCCGCTATGGAAACGCCAGCCAACCGGCGAACACGCGCTTCGATGCGGTGCGCCCGCTGGCGGTGGCGGCATGCATTGACGAGCACGACGTGGCGACGTGCGTCAACTGGTGTGGCGAAAACGGCATCCAAGGGGTCGCCCGCACGGGCGGTCACAGCTACGCGGGCTTCTCCACGACGACGGGGCTGTTG
This sequence comes from uncultured Solirubrobacteraceae bacterium, assembly GCA_963752865.1. Lineage (GTDB taxonomy): Bacteria > Actinomycetota > Thermoleophilia > Solirubrobacterales > Solirubrobacteraceae > Palsa-744. Next base: position 1,550,180 of record CAVVZU010000002.1, on the reverse strand, counting down.
ATCGACATGGCCGCCCTTGACGGGGTGGTGGTGGACAAGAACGGGCGGGCGGAGATTGGCGGCGGCGCGGTGAACCACGACGTCTTTCAGAGGACGGAAGGCGGGCCGTTCATCCTGCCGGGGGGCACGTGCCCGGCGGTTGGCGTGAGCGGGCTCACTCTTGGCGGTGGCATCGGCTACAACACCCACTGGGCGGGGCTTACGTGCGACCACCTGCTCGGCTCGCGCGTGGTGACGGCGTCGGGTGAGCTGCTCCATGTGGACGGGTCCAACCACAGCGACCTGCTGTGGGCCTGCCGTGGAGGGGCGGGCGGTAGCTTCGGGATCAACACGTCGTTGACGTTCCAGCTCGCGAAGATCCCGCGGCCGGAAGTGGCGTTCTACCGGTTCGATTACCGCGGGGCGGACGCTGCGGGGAAGGTCCTGATGGCGTTTGACACGATGCTGCAGAACGCGCCACGGGAGCTGAACGCGGTGGCGATGGCGCAGGCGACGAAGGTCGGCGCGGGCGGGCCGCGGGAGGCGATCGCGACGTTCTCCCGCGGTCAGTACCTGGGCCCGCTGGAGGAGTTGGTGGAGTTGGTGAAACCCTTGCTGCACGCGGCACAGCCGCGAGAAGTGTCGCTGAAGACGCTGCCGTACTGGGAAATGCAGCAGCAGTTCCTGACCGAGGCGACAGCGCCCCACGCTTGGGGCGACCACTCGCTGTACTCGCGGGCACCGCTGCCGGAGGAGGTGATGGCGAAGGTGGTCGAGCTGCTGGTGGAATGCCCCAGTCGCGACGAACACAACAACGGCTCCTTCTGGTCGCTTGGCTGGGTGGGCGGCAAGGCCAACGAGGTCGACCGTCGGGCGACCGCGTATGTGCACCGGGACGCACTGACGCTGCTGCGGGCGACGTCCGTATGGGAAGCCAACGCGCCACAGTCCGTCGGGGAGAACATGGTTGCGTGGACGGAGGCGGTGATCAGAACGATTGCCCCGTACACGAGCGGCGAGAGCTACCAGAACTTCCCCAACCTCGCGATTGGCGACTGGCAGAGCGAGTACTACGGGGAGAACTTCAACCGGCTGGTGGACGTGAAGACGAAGTACGACCCGGGGAACTTCTTCCACAACGCCCAGAGCATCCCCACGCTCGGGGCCTAGCGCCGGACCCCTGGCCTCGCAGCGGCGCTTCGGGGCCCGGCCCACGCGTGGGGGCCTAGCGCTGCGCTTCGCGAATCCCGCGTTCCATGTCCCGCTTGCTGTCCTTCTCGCGTAGGGACTGGCGCTTGTCGTAGAGGTCCTTGCCACGGGCGAGCGCGATCTCGACCTTGGCGTGGGAGCCTGAGAAGTACACGCGGGTGGGCACGAGCGTGAGCCCGCGCTCGGCGGCGCGCTGGGCGATGCGGTCGAGTTCGCGGCGGTGGAGCAGCAGCTTGCGGATGCGCTCGGGGTCGTGGTTTTCGCGTGAGGCTGGAGCGTATGGGGGGATGTGCACCGAGTGCAGGAACAGCTCGCCGTCACGGATCGCGGCGTAGCCATCCTTGAGCTGCGCTCCTGAGGTGCGCAGCGCCTTCACCTCGGTGCCCTCGAGCACGATGCCGCACTCCAGCCGCTCGATCAGCTCATAGCGATAGGAGGCGTAGCGGTTGGACGCGACGTCCCCCGCTCCGACCTTGCGCTTGCCCTTGCCCTTTGCCATGGAGATCCGAGACTAGCTGGTCGGGTTTTATGGGCTCCGCCCTGGCGGGCTCCGCTGATGGGTTCGCAGTGACCGCTACAGCGCGGGCACCAGGTCGACGCGGCCGCGGACCGTGTCGACGCGCGCCACGCGCACCTCGACGCCGTCGCCGAGACGCAACGCCGCGCCGGTGCGCTCGCCTTGGAGGATGGTGCCCTGCTCGTTGAGCTCCCACCACTCGCGCTCGCCATCGCGCCCACCGGACTGGCGTGGCGCGTCGCGCCGGCCGCGACCGCCCTGCTGAGTTCGACGGCGCGCGTCACGGGATGAGCGTGTGCTGGTGCTCGCCCCGGCGGGGGCTGGGACACGCAGCAGCCTGACGGGGAGCATTCCCTCGAACGACGCCGCGTCCAGCTCTCCCCCATCCTGCCTGCGCGCGCCCATGCTGGCATCGGCTTGCAGGCCGAACGCGATGAACGCACCGGCTGAGATCAGACCGGTGATCTCGCCGGCGAAGACCTGGTCGTGGCCCTGCTCGTAGAGCAAGCGCTCGAGCGCGAAACAGCGGGCGACGTCGTCTGAGTCGCGCTCGATGATCATCGCTTCGCGCTCGCGCTCTGATGTCCACACACCGAGCTCGACCATCTCACCGGCGCGCGGTGCGGGCTCACCGCCGCCGACCGCAGACAGCAGCGCGCGGTGGCAGACGATGTCGGGGTAGCGGCGGATGGGCGAGGTGAAGTGGCAGTAGGCGGAGGAGTGAAGGCCTGCGTGGCCGATGTTCTTGGGCGAGTAGTACGCCTGCTTGAGCGAACGCAGCACGAGCGAGCTGAGCGCCTGACGGCCGTGGCCGGTGCGGTGCACGTGTTGCTCGACGCGGCGGGACATGTCGCCGAGCAGATCGGCTGCCTGGGTGGCTGACATGTTCTCCGGTATCGGTGGCGTTGGCACCTCGAGCGTTGCCAACTGGTCGGCCAGTCGCTCGACGCGCTCGGGGTCGGGGCGCTCATGCACTCGGTAGAGGCACGGCACGCCACGGCGCTCGAGCAGCTCGGCGACGGCCTCGTTGGCGGCGATCATCAGGTGCTCGATCAGGCGGTGTGACTCGGTTTGCACACGCCCATGGATGCCTACGACGTTGCCGTGCTCATCGAACTGGAACTCTGGCTCCTCGGAGTCGACGACTAGCGCGCCGCTCTGCTCGCGCGCGTCCTGTAGCGCGGCGGCAGCGTCCCGTGCGGCGCTCAGCGGTGCGCCCCACGGCTCAGCTGCAGAGTCGCTGCCAGCGAAGATGCGATCGACTTGCTCATAGTTGAGGCGCGCGTCGGAGCGGATGATCGACCGGTAGAAGGCTGCGCGCTCGATCACCGCACCACGGAACTCCATCTCGACGGTAACCGCTGCGCGGTCGACACCGGGCATCAGCGAGCAAGCATCGCTTGAGAGCGCGTGCGGCAGCATCGGCTCAACTGCACCGGGCGCATACACGCTGGTGGAGCGCCTGCGCGCCTCGCGGTCAAGCGGCGAGCCCTCGGGCACATGTGCGGTGACGTCGGCAATGTGCACCCAGACTCTGGTCCCGCCCTCCCCCGCCCCGTCGCCCTCCCTCGCGGGGCTCCCCCCACCGTCGCCGCTGCGGCCGTCCGTGTGGCCGTCGATCGGCTCAGCGGAGATGGCGTCGTCGAAGTCGCGGGCGCTTGAGGGGTCGATCGTGAAGGTTGGCAAGTCGCGCAGGTCGCGCCGCTCGCCACGCTCGTGCTTGACGCGCTCGCCGGCAGCGCGGGCTTCGCGCTCGAGCTCCTCATCGAAGCCGCGTGCGAGACCACGGTCGAGCAGCAGTCCCTCGATCACGTCGCGGGCAATGTCCGGGCGCCCGAGCTTGCGGAGGACGCGAACGCCTGCGGATGAGCCACGGCCGACGCTTTGGACGAGCACGAGGTCACCGGCGGATACATGCTGCCTGTCGCCACGACCGGAGCGATTGGGTCCGAGCGTCAGCCTCGCTGAGCCGCCGCGATGCGCAGCACCCCCGGGAGTGGGGTTGCTGCCATTCATTCGTGGCGGGAACAGCGGCTCGGCGGTGAGGAAGCGTCCGCGGCGCTCGATCACGGCGACGATCGCCGGCGCTGGTCGGCTCACTTGACTTTGGCTGCGAGCGTGTTGAGCGCGACGTCGAGGCCGCGGTTGGTATCGACTTCGCCCTTTTGCACCTTCACTTCGGGGATGACGCCGGCGCCCTGTTTGACGCCGCCGCCGCCGAGGTTGCGTCCATTGGGAGTGAAGTACTCGCCGACGGTGATGTCCAGTGCGCCGCCGTTGGACAGCGGCTGCTCCTCCTGGAAGACGCCCTTGCCGAACGTGTGCGTGCCGACGACGGTCGCGCGGTGGTGGTCCTGGAGCGCCGCTGTGACGATCTCAGACGAGGAGGCGGTGTTGGCATCGACGAGCACGACGACGGGGATGGAGGTGGGGATGGAATCGCCGGTGGCGACGAGCACCTGCGTGGGTACGGCACGCCCGCGGGTGGTGACGATGGTCTGGCCCTTGGGGATGAAGATGCTGGCGATCAGCTGCGCTTCCTCGACCAGGCCGCCGCCGTTGCCGCGCAGGTCGAAGACGATCCCACGGACGTGTTCGTGCAGCTCGTGTTCGACGGCTTCGCGCACTTCCACGTGCGAGCCGGGGCTGAAGCTCGCGAGCGCGACGACACCGAGCTTGTCGCCGTGGACGGTCTTGGTGGCCGATTCGACGACGGGCTCGGAGACAACCGCGCGCGTGATCTTGACGTCGCGCAGCGCGGCTGCGTGCGAGCGCCCGCTGGAGGGCGCCTGGATGCCGAGCTGCACGTCGGTGCCGGGCAGCCCTCTGATCAGCGACGTGGCTGCTTCGGCGGACAGGCTGGCGAGCTTGCGTCCATTGACCGCGACGATCACATCGCCGGCCCTCAGCCCAGCGCGGGCGGCGGGCGAGGAGTTGAACACGCGCTCGATCAACAGCCCGCGGTTGGCGGCGAGCTGTGTGGCGACGGACACGCCGATGCCGGTGAAGTGCGGGGGCGAGGTGAATTCGCGGTATTCGACGGGGGCGAGGTAGTGCGAGAAGCGGTCACCGAGGCTCGCGACGACGCCGGCGATCGACGCGCTGTTGAGCTTGCTTGTGGGGATCGGCCGGTAGTAGTCGGCGGCGATCCGCTGGATGGCTTCGTCCACCACCTGTGTCTGCGGGCTTGCCACGAACGCGTTGCGCAGGAAGCTGGGCAGGTCTTCGGGGTGGCCACCCCACCAAAGGCCAACCACGAGCAGGATTGGCAGCAGCACCATGAGGATGAGGTTGAGCAGCTGTTGGCGCGAGGACGACATTGACTCGGCGCAAGAGTAGAACGTTCTAGGGTGGGGACATGGCACACATCGCCACAACCACGGTTCCCGCCAATGGGCTGCCGATCAACAGAATCGAGCTGCCGGGCACGCGCGCGCTGACGGTGCTGGTGGCGTTTGACGCGGGCGCGCGCAACGAGAGCCCGCAGGAGAACGGGATGGCGCACTTCCTCGAGCACCTCGTGTTCAAGGGCGGCGAGAGCTATCCGACCTATAAGGACGTCAACGAGACGGCGGAGCGGCTGGGTGGCGTGCTGAACGCATACACGAGCCACGACCTCGTTGCGTTCCACATCACGGTCCGCGCGGAGAGCGCGCCGCAGGCGATCGACCTGCTGAGCGACTTCGTTGGCCGCCCGCGCCTGGACGCGGAGGAGCTCGACCGCGAGCGGGGCGTGGTGATCCAGGAGATCAATCGCGCGTTCGACCAGCCGTCGATGGTGGCGGAGTACCTGATCGACAAGGCTGCGTTTGGCGATCATCCGCTGGGGCGCACGGTGCTGGGGCCGGAGGAGAACCTGCGCAGCTTCACGCGCGAGGGGATCGTGGCTTTTCGCGAGCGCCGCTGGTCGGGCGCGCACGGTGGCGCGTTCCTTGCTGGCAACCTCGAGCACCTGCCCGCGGAGGATCAGCTACAGGAGTGCTTCGGCCGCTTCCCTGCGCTGGCGGAGCCAGATCCATATGTGCCGGCGCCAGACTTCTCACCGCAAACGCTCGTGGAGCAGCGCGACACCAACCAGTCGCACCTGCGCATGATCTACCGTCCGGACATAGCGGTCACGGACACGCGCGAACGCGCGGCGCTGTCGATCTACTCAACGCTGTTGGGCGGCTCGATGGGGTCGCGACTGTTCGAGGAGATTCGTGAGAAGCGCGGGCTGTGCTACTCGGTGTATGCGCTCAACCATGCGTTTGCGGACGTGCCGATCCTGCAGCTCGGCTCGGGTCTCGAGTCGGCGAAGTGCGTTGAGGCTTACACGCGCATGCGCGAGATCGTGGACGAGCTGCGTGCGGACGGCCCCACCGAGGAGGAGGTGCACCGCGCCCGCGCGTACGCGGCCGGGCGACTGGTGCTGGCGTTTGAGAACACCAACGCGGTGGCCCGCCACGCGGCCAACCAGCGGATCGTGTTCGGCGAGGACATCGACCCTGACGCGGCTATCGCTGCGCTTGACGCGGTCACCTACGACGAGGTGATGGACGTCGCCAGAGGCGTGGCGGACAACCTCGCGGTGGCATGCGTGGGCCCGCACACGGCCGAGGAATTCTGAGCGTCAGACCTGCCCGGCAGCACCCGCTGTCGAGCGTCGCCCCGTAACGCCTGACGATCCGCTGCGCCCAAACCACGTCCGCCCCGACCCGCGAATATGCGGGCCGAGGCGAAGGGTTGCCCACCGCTCGAGCGGCGCTTCTAGTCTCGGGCTAGATGCCCGCGCCGTATTTGCTGCACGTCGCAGTGAACGACTGGTTGGGGCTGGCGCTCAGCTGGTTGAGCACGTTCTGCAGCACCGGCGAGTCCTCGAACATCCCAATATGAGCTACGGGATCTTTGGGGCACTGGTTCTGGATAGTGATGTTGGTGACGTTCGAACCGCTGAGGAACGCGTTGGTGTACGGCGTTACGACCTCGTCGTGGGTCGTCTCGATCACCACATAGCGTGGCCCTGCGACGGTGTCGCCGCCTTCGAACGTCTTCTTCTCGAACGCCGAGCCAACCTCTTGTTCGGCCAGCGACGGTGCGCCGATGGCTTCGATGAACGAGTTCACGAGAAGCGTCGCGAACGGGAAGTTTTCGATCAGCTTCGTGATGCCATCGAGCGTGGTGCCGTGGTTGCTGGGTGCGAGCCCAATGAACGTGTTTACCTTGGAAGCGCCGCCCAGGTACTTGAGGTAGTAGTTGGGCATCATCCCGCCCTGCGAGTGACCGACGAGGTCAACCTGCGAGGCTTTCGTCTGTGAGAGCACTTTGTTGACGAACGTGTTCAGTTCTTCGGCCGACTGCGTGATGTGACCGAGGCCATCGACGCTTCCGAGAAGCCCTGACAGGATCGTCTCGCCGTAGTTGAAGCTGTACACGCAGTAGCCGGCGTTGGCGAGCAACGGCGCGAGCGTGACCCAGTTGGAGCCCTCATCGGCGAACGTAGCGTGCACGAGCACCACCGGGTATGGGTGCGCGGCACTCGGTTTGCAGCCGTTGTTACCGCCGCTGAGCGCGGTCGGATCCCACGTCTCGTTCCACGCGCCTTCCACGAGCGCTGAGCTTTCATACGGCACATACAAGCTTGCGCTGGCACCAGCGGGTGCGACGACGCCAACAACGGTCACGGCGGCGACAAACGCCCCCAAAAATAGCGCTCTCATCTTCAGCATGACTCCTCTTTCCCTCGGTCTATTGACCCCGGGACCAACCCATGTGAGCCAGTCCCCGAGCCTCCCCATTGACACTCCCCGTCCTGTCCAACCTATCCCAGCTACGCGCAGCGTGTCAATGACTCGCGTCTTCCGATGATGTCCATGCCCCGGTGACGCAGTGGAGCAGGCCCTAAAGGCCCACGCCGAGGGATAGACAGAGGGAGAAGGTCTGTCTCTGACCCTTTAGGCCGCGAGCGCCCGCATGCGGGTGACCGCGGGACTGTCCGAGCCTGCGATCTGCGTCACCCACGCGATCGTGTCGGCGAGGCTCATCTCCCCCATGGCAACCATCTCCTCGATGTCCGCCCAGTCCTTGGCTCTGCTGATCAGCGACTTGAACACCGCGAGCGCAGTGCAGCCGACCACAGGGATGACTCGACCCGAGAACGGCACCTGGCGCACACCTCGGGCGACCTCCTCGTGGAACGGGTGCACGTCGAAGAAGATGTCGATGGGCGTGTCATCCCACCACAGCCGCAGCTGCCCCTCGTCTTGGGCCAGCTCAAGATCGGCTGCGCTCCTGCTTACCCCGTCTGGGAGGGCAGCGAACACATCTTTGGCGAGCTGCGGCTGGACGAACACGTTCACATCCAGATCCCGCGTGGCGCGGGGCGCTTCCGTGCAATACGCAAGCGCGATCGCACCGCCAAACGCGTGTGGCAGCTGAGCTGCGGTGAGCGCGTCGTGGATGTCGATCAGTCGACTGGCTAGAACGCTCATACGATCCAGTGGGCGAGAGATGTGATCAGAGCGCGGCGTGTCATCTTGCCACGTGCCTAGCCGGGTGCGAGATCCCTGAGCCGCTTTGCGCGAAGGGAATCAGCACCATCCAACTCAGCGATCCGTCCAGCGGTTCTCTCCACGTCGATCGACCCGTACTCGACCATCGCCTCGATGTCCACCCAGTCCTTGCCCCGGTCGAACATCGCCTTGAAAACAGTTAGAGCGCTGCAGTCGAGGACGGGGATTTTGCGTCCGGCGAATACGACTGGTCGGACGCCGGTCGCGACCTCATCGTGGAACGGAAGCACGTTGAGAAAGATGTCCACCGGCATGTCGTCCCACATCAGTCGTGTTTGACCGTCTAGTTGAACCTGTTCGACGTTCGCCAGCGTGACGGTTATGCCCTCCGGCAGCGCTGCGAACACATCATCGGCGCGTGCTCGCGTGACGAAGATGTTGATGTCCAGATCGCGCGTGCCTCTCGGCTCCTGAATGCAATATCCAAGCGCGATCGCACCGCCGATCGCGTGCGGGAGCTTTGCCTTATCGAGCGCATCGTGAACCGCTATCAGGCGCTCGACCAGGGAGCTCATCCGGCCAAGCGAGCCAACGGAGGATATGCCAGGTCTTTGCGTGGCTTGTAGGGCATCTGCTCGGCGAGCTCGATCACTTTGACGAGGACGTCTCCGGCCCGCAGCATCTCTATCTTGTCCAGCGACGGGCCCACGCGAACTTCGAGGCCTGCTGCCCCCGCAATGCGTGTGAGAGCAGCGACCGACGGCTGACGCTCCCCGTGCTCATAGGCGCTCAGTACCGAGCTCTGGATACCACTGCGCCGCGCGAGCTCGATCTGTTTGAGACCGCTCTCCTCGCGAATCTGGTGGATCAACCGCGCCGCTACCTGATCGATGCCTTCGTCCATTCCCCGTATCTTAGCGTATCCGCTAAGTGACAAGGTAGCTGGTCGCTCAGCCCAGGGCGACCATGCGGTCGATCGGCACGCGGGCCTTGACCGCGATCTCCTCGGGCACCCGTACCTCGAACTGCATGTCGCGCAGCGCGTCGCGTAGCTTGGGCAGCGTGATCATCTTCATGTACTTGCACGACGCCTCTGCGTTTGCAGGAATGAACTCGACGTCCGGCGCGGCCATCTGCAGCGGATAGAGCATTCCTATCTCCGTCGCCACCACCGCCTCGCGGCGTACAGACACCTCGTTTGCACCCCTGCCCTCGCGGTTCTGTTCGGCCCGCTCCAGCGAGGCGTGCTCGGCGTTCTGCGCGTACTCCAGCATGCCCCCAGTCGACAGCATGTGCACACCCTCTGCGGATACGTCGCCGGCGGCCACGTACTCCATGATGCTGGTGGTGCAGCCACACTCGGGGTGGATCAGGAAGTCGGCGCCCGGGTGCGCCGCGCGCGTCGCGGCGATGTCCGCTGGGCGGATGCCCGCGTGCACGTGACACTCGCCGTCCCATACGTGCATGCGCTTGCCGAGCTCCTTCTCAACGTACGCGCCCAGCCACATGTCCGGACCGAACAGGATCTCCGTGTCGGGGCCGTGCGTGTTGTAGATGTGGCGCACCACGTCCACTGCGTTGGCTGACGTGCAGCAGTAGTCCGTCAGCGCCTTCACCTCAGCGGTTGTGTTCACGTACATCACCACCACACCACTGGGGTACTCGGCCTTCCACGCCGCCAGCTGGTCGAAGTCGATCGAATCCGCCAGCGAGCAGCCGGCATCGAGATCGGGGATCAGCACCGTCTTCTCAGGGCACAGGATCGAGGCCGTCTCAGCCATGAAGTGCACGCCGCAGAACACAATCGTCTCGGCGCCCGCAGTGGCCGCCTGGCGCGAAAGCCCAAGCGAGTCGCCGACGTAGTCCGCTACGTCCTGGACCTCCGGCACCTGGTAGTTGTGCGCGAGGATCACCGCGTTTCGCTCAGCCGCCAGCTGGCGCACTTCCGCCTTCATCTCCGCGATCTCTCGTGGCGAGAGCGCAGTTTGGGGGGCTTGGCTCGGCGCCATCGGCAGGTTCATGGCTGTGCCTCCATGATCAGGGAGAGGTCCAGGGCGGGCGCGGAATGGGTCAGTGCGCCCATCGACACCCATTCTATCCCCGTGTCTGCCAGCGCCCGGAGCGTCTGTAGGCTGACGCCACCACTGGCCTCGAGCTCCGCCCTGCCCGCCACCTGCGCCACCGCCGCGCGCAGCTGCGCCGCATCCATGTTGTCCAGCAACAGGCGCGGTGCCCCCGCGGCGAGCGCCTCGTCGATCTCCTGGGGGCTGCGCACCTCGACCTCCAGCGTGCCCGCCAGATCCGGCGCGAGCGTACGCGCACGCTCGATCGCCTGCGTGATGCCACCGGCAGCGGCGATGTGGTTCTCCTTGATCAGGATCGCGTCATACAGCCCCACGCGGTGGTTGCTCGCCCCGCCTGCCGCCACCGCTGCCTTCTCCAACATCCGCAGGCCGGGGATCGTCTTGCGCGTGTCCAGCACCTTCGCGCCCGTACCATCAACCTCCCGAGCGGCGCGCGCCGCCATCGTCGCCACGCCCGACAGGTGCGTGAGGAAGTTAAGCGCCGTGCGCTCGCCCGTGAGTAGCGCCCGTGCCCGCCCCGAGATCGACAGCACCGGCCCGCCCTGCTCACGCCACTTACCCTCCTGAGCCAGACGCTCACAGCACACCTCTGGGTCGAGCGCCGCGAACACCGCTTCCGCCACATCCAGGCCGTAGATCACTCCAGCCGCCTTCTGCGTGATCAGCGCGTCCGATCGCACATCTGCGGCCACCGTCGCCAGGGTCGTGACATCGCCTGTGCCCACGTCCTCCGCCAGTGCCGCACGCACCAACTCAGCCGTGACGGCGTCCAAGGGGGGACTCATTGCACTTCAGCATAGGATCAGTGCGATGGACGCGCGCTCCACAGCAGACTCGCAGGCAACGCTGGCGCACTGGATGGGGCCGCTGGACGCCAACGGCGCGGGCTTCGTACACGGTGGCACCATCATGAAGCTGTGCGACGAGGCCGCCGGGCTCGCAGCCGTCAAGCACTGCCGTCAGCGGGTGGTCACCGCCGGCATGGACCGGATGACCTTCAGGGTGCCCATTCACGTCGGTGAACTCGTGACCTTCCAAGCGAGCGTCAACGCCGTGTGGCATACGTCCATGGAGGTTGGGGTACGGGTCGACACCGAGAACCCTCGCACCGGTGAGCGGCGTCACAGCAACAGCGCCTACATGACGATGGTCGCCGTCGACGAGCAGGGCAACCCGGTGGAGGTGCCACCGCTACTGACCACAAGCCCGCAGGAGCGTCGCCGCGAGAGCGAGGCACAGCTTCGCCGCTCAAACCGCCTGGCCGAGCGCGAGCAGATCAAGGCGAGTCGCTGAGCTGTAAGGACCACGGCCGCGCCTTGGCGCGGCCGGAGCCCCATACGCACCGCCCGCCTGGCCTCCTCCTTGAGCCCTTCAGCTACCCCTGCCCGCGCGAGGACGCGCTCTGCAACAAGTACGCACGCACGAATCCATCCAGATCTCCTTCGAGGGCGCGCTGCGCGTCGCCCATCTCGTGATCGGTGCGGTGGTCCTTGACCATCGTGTATGGGTGAAGCACATATGAGCGGATCTGCGAGCCGAAGTTCACGTCCTGCGCCTCCCCCTTCTCCCGCGCTATCTCTTCCTGGCGTTCGCGCTCCTTGCGCTCCAGCAGCTTCGCGCTCAGCATCGCCATCGCCGTCGCCCGGTTGGATGACTGCGAGCGCTCGTTCTGGCACTGCACCACGATCCCCGTCGGGCGGTGGGTGATGCGCACCGCCGAGTCCGTCTTGTTGACGTGCTGACCGCCCGCCCCCGACGCCCGGTAGGTGTCCACCTGCAGGTCGTCCTCGTTGATCACGATCTCGCCAGTGTCTTTCACAACCGGCGCCACCTCCACCCCAGCGAAGCTCGTCTGGCGGCGGTGTGCGGAATCGAACGGCGACAGACGCACTAGCCGGTGTACGCCCCGCTCGGCGCCAAACAAGCCGTATGCGTTCTCACCAGACGCACGGAACGTGGCTGACTTGATGCCCGCTTCCTCGCCCTCGCTCACCTCCAACAGCTCCACTTGGAAGCCACGGCGTTCCGCCCAGCGCATCAGCATCCGCAGCACCATCTCTGCCCAATCCTGCGCGTCGGTCCCCCCGCTCCCGCGTTCACCGTCACGAGCGCATCGCCCGCGTCATAGCGCCCGGAGAACAGCCGCTGCTCCTCCAGCGCCGCCAAGCGCTCCTCGACTGAGGCGATCTGCTCGTCCACCTCACCCTGAAGCGAGGAGTCCTCAGCGGCCATCTCCGCCAGGCCGTCAAGATCTTCGACGTCGCTCTTCAGCGCTTCAAACGCCTCCAGGCGCTTGGACGCGCGGGAGTGCTCCGCCGATACCAACGCAGCACGTTCGGAGTCATCCCAGAAGCCCGCGGCACCCATCTCGCCCTCGAGCTCAGCGACACGATCGGCCAACCCAGCCGGGTCAAAGATAATCCGAGAGCAGTGTCATCTGCTCACGGATTGCAGCCAACCGCTGGGGCGTGGACTCGCTGGGGGCGGCTGTGGCCATGCCCTCACGCTATCAGCGCTACCCGCGCACTGCGGATGCATTGAGTCGCACATAGTCCAGCGGCAATCGCACTGCCGCGACAACAGCAGCCGCGAATGCCTCGCTACGATCCTCCGGCAGCCGCTCCAGGTGCGCCGCGAGGATCGAAGTGCGCACAAACGCACCAACATCCTCCGGGTACGTCGGCCGGTCCTCCAGCCAACACCGGACATCCAAAAAACCAGCGTCTCGTAGTCGCCTTTCGGTCTCCTCAGCCCCCGCGAAGACCCACGGCGACCACCCAACGAGCTCCGGGGCAATGTCACGGGCGACAGCGCCGATCACTTCGCGCACCCCGTCGATGTTGCCCTCTCCCCCACACTGGATCTCCAGCCGGCCACCACGGCGAAGCGCTTGCGCCAGCTGCCGCCACAAGCGATCGTGCTCGCCCACCCAATGCAGCGCCGCGGTCGAGACGATCGCGTCGACCGACTCGTTCAGATCGAGCTCGAGCGCATCCTGACACCACACCTCCGCGCGATCTCCCAATCGCTGACGCGCAAGCTCGACCATGTCCGCCGACGCATCCATCGCCAGCACACGACCATGCGGTACCAGCTCGATTAGCGCCTCCGTCACCCGCCCCGTGCCACAGCCGACGTCCAACACCGTCGCATCCGGGGCAATGCCTTGCAGCCGCGCGAGAACCTCCGTGGCCCATGCCTGCTGCGGCTGGCTGGAGCGGTCGTATGTGCGCGCGTCCCATGGGGTGGCCGTCTTACCCACTCCCGGGCTAGGCCTAGTGCGACACCGCCGCCTACACCGCGGCTTGGACGTGTCCACAGTCCGCAACAGCATACTCGGAGGCACAATAGGTCTGCGCCTGCCACTTGACTTTGAACGCCTTGACGAACTGAGAGAGAGCGCGTTGCTTGCTCGATGCGCCGTGATGACCAGCCACGACGCTCTTTTGGATCCGCACTGAAAGGAGATTCAGTTCAACCCTGAACATCAGATCCGCGACGGTCTGGCCCGACTTGCGCAGGAATCTCTGAAATTCCCTGCGCCTGTGGAACTCCTGATGGCGTATGCGGTCGAAGCTCTTTCGCACCTCGACTGGGGACACGCTGATACCTCGAGCCTCAGCTTCGCCCTTCACCCAGTCGGATGAGATCAGGAAGCCAAGGACCTCGTTCTGTAGCGCCACGATGCCGGCGTGTTCCCCCTTCTTTAGCGTCGTACCGAACGGCTTGCTCGCGACCGACATCCAATGCGTGTAGGTGGCACCCGTTATCGCCTGCGCACCAACGCACACGAGAACCTCTTCGGGAGCTGGCGCAATGCTGGGCGCAGAACTAGCTGCGCCCGCTGTGGCCGACGGCGTCGCAGGTGGCGGACACGTCGAGGACGAGACTTCAGCTCCGCTCGAGCCAACACCCGCGATGAGCGCGATCACCAGCGCCGCCAGAGTGGCCAGCGCCGCGCGCCATATCACGCCAAGCGCCGCACCCCGCCGAGGACGCAGCCCCGCGCAGTGTCCACGGCCGTCTAGGAGCCGTGGCACTTCTTGAACTTCTTACCGCTGCCGCACCAACAGGGATCGTTGCGCCCCACCTGGTGCTCGTCGTCGAGCACACGCTGCTCGACGACCGGAAGCGCTTCACCTTCTTGGCCGTTCTCGCCGAAAGCTGCTTGCGCGGTGCCGGTACTGAGACCGGCGTTCGCCGCCGCGGCAGCCATCGCGCCGGCGCCCGCCGCGCTGTGTCCCCCAGAGTAGGAGACTTTGCCGGCACGAGTGGAGTTGCCGCTGGCGGCGAACGGAGCGATCGGCGCACCGCCCCCGCCATTCTCGCCCTCCACGTTGACCTGCACGTTGAAGATCATGCGCGCGTACTCCGTCCACACGGCGTTCATGAGGTCGCCAAACAAGTTGAACGCTTCGTTCTTGTATGCGACCAGCGGGTCGAGCTGGGCGAAGCCGCGCAGGTGGATGCCCTCGCGCAGATACTCCATGTCGAACAGGTGCTCGCGCCAGCGTTCGTCGATCGTCTGCAGCAACAGGAACCGCTCGAGCGCACCCATCAGCTCCTCGCCGAGTGACTGCTCGCGCTCGTTGTAGCGCGCCATACCGAGCTCCACGACGCGATCGTTGAGCGTGTTGCGCTCGATCGTGACCAGATCCTCACTGCCGAGATCCAGCGGGAACAGCTGCCCAAGCGCCGTGAATAGGCCATCCATGTCCCAGTCCTCGACGAAGTCGCCTGGCGTGTACTGGTCGATCGTATGCTCGATCACTTTGGCCACTTCTTCACGAGCCTCAGCGCCGATGCTCTTGCCTTCGAGCACCTCGTCGCGATATTTGTAGATCACGCGCCGTTGCTCGTTCATCACGTCGTCGTATTCGAGCACGCGTTTGCGGATCAGGAAGTTCTGCTCCTCGACCTTTTTCTGGGCCTTTTCGATCTGCTTGGAGAGCATCTTCGCCTCGATCGGCTCCTCGTTGCCCTCCTCGTCCACCCCGCCCAATTTGTCCAGGATCTTGTAGATGCGATCGCCCGCGAACAGCCGCACGAGATCGTCCTCCGCGGAAAGGAAGAAACGCGACTCCCCCGGGTCGCCCTGGCGTCCGGCGCGACCACGCAACTGGTTGTCGATGCGCCGTGACTCGTGGCGCTCGGTGCCGCAGATGAACAGACCGCCGGCAGCCATCACGATCTCGCGGTTATCCGCCAGCTTGCGTTCCACCTCGGGCAGAATCTCCTGCATGCGTCGCTCGTAAGCCTCAGCGTCCGCCCTATCGACCCCTTCGCGGGCCAGCTGCTGGGCGGCCAGATGCTCGGGGTTGCCACCCAGCTTGATGTCCACGCCGCGCCCGGCCATGTTCGTGGCGATCGTCACCGCACCGGGCTGACCGGCCTCAGCGACGGTCTCGGCCTCGAGCGCCGCATGCTCGGGCTTGGCGTTCAGCACCGTGTGCTTGATCCCGCGCTTCGTCAGCCGATCGCCCAACAGCTCCGAGACCTCCACGGAGATCGTCCCCACCAGCACCGGCTGTCCGGCCTCGTGGCGCGCGGCGATTTCTTTGACGACCGCGTTCCACTTGCCCTCCTTTGTCTTGTACACCTGATCGTTGCGATCCGCGCGGACCATGTCCATGTTCGTGGGGATCTGCACGACGGGCAGCTCGTAGATCTTCATGAACTCGGTCGCCTCTGTCAGCGCCGTGCCGGTCATGCCGCCGAGCTTCTCGTACAGGCGGAAGTAGTTCTGGTAGGTGATCGTCGCCAGCGTCTGGTTCTCCTCCTGGACGCGCACACCCTCCTTCGCCTCAACCGCCTGGTGCAGGCCCTCCGACCAGCGCCGCCCGTCGAGAATGCGACCGGTGAACTCATCGATGATCTTCACTTCTCCGTCGATAACCGCGTAGTCGACGTCGCGCTTGTACAGCGCCTCGGCGCGCAGCGCCTGGATCAGGTGGTTGACCAGGTGCCCGTTCTCTGCCCGGTAGAGATGGTCGATGCCGAGGAAGCGCTCGGCCTTGGTCACGCCCTGCTCTGAGATCGCCACCGTCTTCTGCTTCTCGTCGACCTCGTAGTCGAAGTCCGCCATGAACTGCTTCTTGGTGCGAGGGTCCATGCCTTCGGGCGTCTTGCCGGAGACCATCCGCGGGGCCAGTTTGGCGAACTTGGCGTACAGGTCGGCGGCCTGTTCGGGGGCACCGGAGATGATCAGTGGCGTACGAGCCTCGTCGATCAGGATGTTGTCGACCTCGTCGACGATCGCGAAGTAGTGCCCGCGCTGGACCTTTTCGCCGAGGTCCTTGGCCATGTTGTCGCGCAGGTAGTCGAAGCCGAACTCGGAGTTGGTGCCGTAGACGACGTCGCACGCGTACGCCCGCTGCTTCTCCTCGAAGGACTGCTGGCTTTGCAAAACCCCCACGCTCACACCAAGCGCGTCGTAGACTGGGCTCATCCATTCCGCGTCGCGTCGCGCCAGGTAGTCGTTGACGGTGACCAAGTGCACGCCCCTGCGTTCTGGCGCCGTGGCCCCAGAGTCATCCGCAACAGGCTCGTCGGAGCTCGGCTCGCGCACGGCCAGCGAGTTCAGCACCACCGCGAGCGTCGCCGTCAAGGTCTTGCCCTCGCCGGTCTTCATCTCGGCGATCTGGCCCTCGTGTAGAGCCATGCCACCGATCAGCTGCACGTCGAAGTGACGCATGCCCATCTTGCGCTTGCCCGTCTCGCGCACGACCGCGAAGCACTCCGCCAGCAGCGCGTCGAGATCCTCGCCTTCCGCCGCTCGCGCGCGCAGCGCGTCCATCCGCTCACGAAGCTCCGCGTCGCTGTCGTGCTCGAGCTCTGCCTCGAAGGCACCGATCAGCGTCACACGCTTCTGGTATTCCTTGAACTTCTTCGCCTCGCCAACGTTCAAGGCGCGATCGAGCACGGATGGCATGCGCCCAAGGATAGCTCCCAGCGCCCCCCGTTATGCCGCAATGATCACGGCGGCAACATCCGCAGCTGTCGGCTGCCTACAGCTGCCAGCCAGGCACCCATTGGTCCGGCCGGCGGCCGCCCCCTCCACGGGGCTCGGCGCCGACCGGGGTGGGCGGGACCCGGACTCAGAACGACGGTAGCGTCGCTCCTTGGGCCGCGCCGTGTGCGACGCGGGCGGCGGCGGCGTGCGCCTCTCGCCGGTGGCGCAGTTTGTCGCGGTGGCGCTTGACCTGGCGCGCGAGCTCGTCGACGACCAGGTTCAGCGAGTGCAGCATCTCCGGCGAGGCGTCGTGCGCGCGCAGCGTGACGCCCTTCAGATACAGCGTGCACTCAGCCACCTGACTGTCGGCGACGCGGGGATTGCGCTCCTTGAAGATCTCGATCTCCAGGCGGGCGAGGTCTGAGACCTGGCGCGCGACCTTGGTCAGACGACGCTCAACATGCTCGCGGAGCTCGTCGGTGACCGGGACGTTTCGACCCTTGATGTCGATCTGCATCACACGCTCCTTCGGTCGGCCTATTGTTATGGCGTTGTTACCGATGCTACGCCTGAGCGCGGCGGATGTAAATAGCACTCAACACAAAGCTGTGCGAGCTCAGTGGGACAGCTGGAGACACTTCAAGGTAACCGCGGCGGAAGCCGTCCGCAAGCCATGATATGATGACAACTGTCGTCAGTAGTATGGTCTCACTTTCCGGGAAAGGGCTCGCTTCGGCGGGCCCTTTCTTGTTCTGCGGCCTCGCCCAGCGTGGCGGCAACAGATGCGCCGACCCTGGCGCTCTCAGCCGTGGCGGCGCAGGCTCTGCAGGATGCCGCCGTGACCGGCGATTGCGCCGATCAAGATCGACTCGGCGGCGATCTCAGTACCGGGGAAGACGATGCTCTCGCGTAGTTGCGCGCGGTCGCCGACGACAGCGCCATCACCGAGCACCACGGGACCCATCAGGCGGGCACCCCCGCCGATGCTCACATCGGTGCCGATCCACACGGGCCCTTCGATCTCAGCGTCCCGCGGCAGCTCTCGCCCACCGGCAACGATCACCCCGGGGCTGATCTCCTCGCCCTCGATGTTGAGGTGCAGCTCGCCTCGTAGCGCATCGAAAGTGCCCTGCCTGAGCTCGGCTAGCGAGCCAACATCGTTCCAGTACTCCCCCACCTCATGGATGTGGAACGGCACGTCGTTCTCCAGCAGCACCGGGAACACGTCTTGTGCCCAGTCCACGAACGGCCGGCTGGGGAAGTAGTCGAAGATCTTCGGGTCGAACATGTAGATGCCGCAGTTGCCGAGATCCGAGAGCGCCTCCTCGGGCGGCGGCTTCTCCTGAAAGCCCGTGATGCGGCCCTCGCGGTCGTGCAGCACGACGCCGTACTCGCGGGTGTCGGGTACCTGCTTGACGGCCAACGTCGCCACCCCGCCCGTTTCCCTGTGCCTGGTAGCGAATGCCTGTAGGTCGATGTCCGTGAGCGCGTCACCGGAGATCACCAGGAACGGCTCCTCGCCGAAGAAGTCCGCACAGCCTCGTACCCCACCGGCGGTGCCCAGCAGCTCCTCCTCGAAGCGGTAGGAGAGCCGCTCGCCGAAGTACTCGCGGATCGAGTCCGGGAAGTAATGCAGGTTGGCGATCACCTCCTCGAAGCCATGCTTGTCGAGCAGCTCGACGATGTGCTCCATCACCGGCCGGTCGAGCACCGGCACCATCGGCTTGGTGATCTCATACGTCAGCGGACGCAGCCGGGTTCCGAGCCCGGCTGCGAGAACCATCGCCTTCATACGTCGACTAGTACCTGTAGTGATCCGGCTTGTAGGGCCCCTCTACGGGCACGCCGATGTAGGCGGCCTGCTCGGGTGTGAGCTTGGTGAGCTTGACGCCGAGTGCGTCGAGGTGCAGCCTGGCGACCTTCTCGTCGAGGTGCTTGGGCAGCACGTACACCTTCTTCTCGTACTCGTCGTTCTTCGTGAACAGCTCGATCTGCGCGATCGTCTGGTTGGAGAACGAGTTGCTCATCACGAAGCTCGGGTGCCCGGTGGCGTTGCCGAGGTTCAGAAGACGCCCCTCGGAGAGCATCAGGATTGCGTGACCGTCGGGGAAGACCCACTTGTCGACCTGCGGCTTGATGTTGATCCGCTCGATCCCGGGGACCTTGGTCAGGCCCGCGATGTCGATCTCGTTGTCGAAGTGGCCGATGTTGCCGACGATCGCCTGGTGCTTCATGCGCGCCATGTCCTGGGCCTTGATGATGTCCTTGTTGCCGGTGGTCGTGACGAAGATGTCAGCCGTGTCGATGACGTCCTCGAGCGTCTTTACCTCGTATCCCTGCATCGCCGCCTGGAGCGCACAGATGGGGTCGATCTCTGTGATGATCACGCGGGCGCCCTGGCCGCGCAGCGATTCGGCGCAGCCCTTGCCGACGTCGCCGAAGCCGCACACGACGGCGACCTTGCCGCCGATCATCACGTCGGTGGCGCGGTTGATGCCGTCGATCAGCGAGTGGCGACAGCCGTACAGGTTGTCGAACTTGGACTTGGTGACCGAGTCGTTGACGTTGATCGCCGGGAACAGAAGCTCACCGGTCTCGACCATCTCATACAGGCGGTGCACACCCGTGGTGGTCTCCTCGGTAACGCCTTTGATGCCCTCGCCCACCCGCGTCCAGTGCTGTGGCTCCTCTGAGAGCGAGCGCTTGAGCACCGACAGGATCACCTGGTACTCCTCGGAGTCGCTGTCCGTCGGCTCCGGCACCGCGCCGGCCTTCTCGTACTCGGTGCCCTTGTGCACGAGCAGCGTCGCGTCGCCGCCATCGTCGAGGATCATGTTGGGGCCGATCGAGCCGTCGTGATCCTCAGGCCAGCGCAGCACCTGCTCGGTGCACCACCAGTACTCCTCGAGCGTCTCGCCCTTCCACGCGTAGACAGGCACGCCACGCGGGTCCTCGGGAGTACCGTCGGGACCAACGGCGACGGCTGCCGCCGCGTGATCCTGGGTGGAGAAGATGTTGCAGCTGCACCAGCGAACCTCAGCGCCGAGCGCGGTCAGCGTCTCGATCAGCACGGCCGTCTGGATCGTCATGTGCAGCGAGCCGGTGATGCGAGCGCCTTTCAGCGGCTGAGCATCGGCGTACTCGGCTCGAATCGACATCAGGCCGGGCATCTCATGCTCGGCCAGCGTGATCTCCTTGCGTCCAAACTCCGCCAAAGAGAGGTCGGCGACCTTGAAATCGGTGTTGATAGCTGTGGGGGTCATTGCGGACATGACGAAGCCTCCTGTCCGGTCAGGTGAGCGCCCTTGCTACATGGAGGAAGG
Source organism: uncultured Solirubrobacteraceae bacterium (assembly GCA_963752865.1). Lineage (GTDB taxonomy): Bacteria > Actinomycetota > Thermoleophilia > Solirubrobacterales > Solirubrobacteraceae > Palsa-744. The sequence continues at coordinate 1,529,625 of CAVVZU010000002.1, read as the reverse complement.
CCGAGCGTGGCGGAATTCAGCCCGTCGCAGCGCTCCTCGGCCGTCCCGGACGGTATCACACAGCCGCACACGGTCAGACGGCTAACGCTGGGCCAGAGCGGACTTCAGCTCGTCTATCAGGCGGACCGGCCCCGGGTCCACACCACGCAGCGCCGCGAGGTAGATCGACACCAAATCGCCCAGCAGCACGAGTGAGATCACGCGCTCGATCGCGGTCTGCCCGCGTGTCTCCAGTCGATAGCTCGCCGCGGCGTTGCCAGCGATCAGGCGCTCGGTCAGATCCATGCGCTCCTTCACCCGCGGGTGGGCATCGGAGTCGTCGAGGAACACCGCCGAGAAGCGCCCGACGCTCGCCGCTCCCTCCCAGCCTGAGATCTCGTTGTGATCGAGCTCCGGCAGCTCGTTCCAGAAGCACGGCTGCTTGGCGTTCTCGTTGATCTGCGTCTTCCAGCGATAGGCGATCGGCGATGTCAGCCCAGCACCGGCGACCACCGGTGTGGTGCCGTTGAGCCCCCGCGCCAGCTCCTTGGCGAGCGAGTCCTCCGGCGCATCCGGACCCCACTCGGCGACCAGCTGCTCGATGTGCGAGGCCGCCACGTCGATCTCCGACGTCAGCCGCGGACCGGCACCGCACAGGGCGGCGACCTCGAGCGCGGCGACGATCATGTAGGCGACCGCCGCGCGCGGCTGGAAGCCACCCGGCAGTGGGATCACAGGCACACCGTCGGCGCGGGCCATCTCCGCAAGACGCCCGCCGGTGGTGACCACCGTGCGCTTGGCGCCGAGCGCCCCAGCAGACTCATAGCAGGCGAGCGTCTCCTCGGTCTCCCCCGAGTAGCTGGCGCACAACACCATCGTGTCCGGCGTCGTCCATGGCGGCAGCCCGTACGCGCGCGTGACGAAAATCGGGCGCGAAGCGTGATCGCCCATCGCGGCGCGCGCCAAGGCGCCACCGATCGCCGATCCGCCCATGCCCGCTACGACGAGACCAGCGGTCGTGTCCCAGTCCTGCATGATCGCCGACTCCACCCGCCACAAAGCGTCGCGCAGGTGCTCTGGCAGCGCCAGCACATCGCCCAGCTGATTGGACGGATCGACCCGGGCAATAGCCGCTCGCGAGAGCTCCTCTGCCGTGGGTGCCGCGGTCGCGCCGCCGTCGCTCATCTGCTGTTCGCCTCCTGTGGGACTGGGGGGATTGTGGTCATCGACCGTCGTGCTGTAGGTCTTTGCCGAGTGCCATGAGACAGTCTCACCTAGAACCGGATCGCGCCATCGGGCAATTCGACACCAGGGAAGATACGCGCCCCGCAGGCGATCACGTTGTGCGCCCCCACCTTGACCCCGTCGCCGAGCACCGCTCCGCCGCTGATCTTGGTGCCCGCGCCGATGTCGCAGCGGGCGCCAACGATGCAGTCGCGCAACTCGCAACCCTCCCCTATTCGTGTCCCCTCGAGCACGACCGCGCGCTCGACGCTCGCGCCGGCACCCACCGATACGTCCCGTGCAAGGACCACCAGACTGCCCACGTGCGCGCCCTCGGCCACGCTCACTCCGCGCTCGAGTACCGCCGGCGGGACCGCGCGTCCGTGCACCTTGGCGTCCTCGTCCACAAGCAGCCAGTCGCCTCCAAGGCGCGCGCGCACGGCGCTCTGGACGTTGCCCTCGAGGATGTCAAACGTGCCCTGCAGATAGCGCTCAGGTGTCCCGATGTCCAGCCAGTATCCGTCAGACACGAACCCGTAGAGGCCGTTGCCAACCAAGCGGGGCCAGACCTCACGCTCAATCGAGACATTGCGATCGGGCGCGATCAGATCGAGGATCTCACGCTCGAGGACATATGAGCCAGCGCTGATCAGATTGCTCTTGACGCTGTCCGGACTGGGCTTCTCGACGAACTCGCTGACCGAGCGGTCCTCACGCAGGATCACAACGCCGTAGGCACTCGGATCGGGGACCGGCACGAGCGCGAGCGTCGCGCGCGCACCACTGGCCTCGTGCTGGGCGATCTGTGCGGTTAGGTCGATGTCGGTGAGCACGTCGCCGTTGAGCATCAGGAAGCGCTCGTCGAGCATCGGCTCCGCGAGCTTCAGCGCGCCGGCCGTTCCCCTTGGCTCGGGCTCCTCGACAAAGCGCAGGCGAATGCCGAGCTGCGAGCCATCGCCGAGCACCTCGCGCACGCTGTCGGCGAGAAAGCCGCACGACATGATCACGTCGTCGATGCCATGCCCCCGCAGCCACTCGAGCATGAACGCGATGAACGGCCTGTCCACGAGCCGCACGACTGGCTTGGGCACGGTGGAGGTGAGCGGGCGCAGGCGAGTGCCCTGCCCTCCCACGAGGATCACGGCCTGGATGAGCTCACCGCCGTCCGATTCCCTCGTAGATCAGGCCCGCGGCGCGGATAGCCTCCGGATCGAGGGCGTTGCGCCCGTCGACAACCACGTTGCCGTTCATGCTTTTGGCGATCTCGCTCCAATCGAGCTCGAGGAACTCGCGCCACTCGGTGACCAGCACGACCGCGTCCGCCCCCTCGATCGCGGCCAACGGCGCGTCGGCGAACTCGATTTCCGATACCAGCAAGCGCGCCTGCTCCTCCGCTACGGGGTCGTATGCCACAACGTGCGCGCCGTCGGCGTGCAGTCGCGCGGAGAGCACCAGCGAGGAGGCCTCTCGCATGTCGTCGGTGTTCGGCTTGAACGCCAGCCCGAGCAGAGCTACGCGCTTGCCCGCGAGCCCGCCAAGATGCTTGTGCAGCTTGCCGATGACGCGGCGCTTCTGCAGCTCGTTGACCTCGATCACCGCCGTCAGCAGCTGGAAGTGGTAGCCGGAGTTGCCGGCCAGCTGCTTGAGCGCGTCGACATCCTTGGGAAAGCAGTTGGAGGTCGTGACGCCGCCGCTCGTCACAACGGTGTGCGAGTAGGGCACCTCCAACGAATAGACGTGGCCGTCGTGCGGGACATGCGTCAGATCCGAGATCCGCGTCCACGTCGGACCGGCGCCAAAACGACGATGACCAGTAGGGGCGATGCGCTTGCTTTGGCGGCCGATCGCGGCGAACACGCCCGCGCGGTCACGCTCGGGAACGAGCGCAATCGCGCGCTCCACCTGAGCCGCGCCGCCGACCCGGATCCAGTGTGTGTCCTTGGTCGATCGCCTCGTCCGGCCGATGCGACGCGACGCGACGATGCCGAGGTCCCCGAGCAGACGCAGGACGCCATCGGCGAGCTCGTCGGAGACCGTTCCCAGCTCGAGGATCACACTTGGACCGCCGTTGATCAGCGACCACGAGCCGTCGCCCTCCCAAAGCCCTGATAGCAGCGCCCACTTCCGCTCGGCTGAGAGATCCCAAGCGAAGTCGGGCAGACGCTGAGCGTAGCTACCCTTGGCTAGACCTAAGACGCCGGTCCAGAAGCCTCCGAGGAGCCGGGATTGGACGATCACCTGCTGCGAGGTCGCCGACCTTTGCGATCTGGCGCGTACCCCTTGGGACGCCCAGAACGCCAACACCTCGTCGACTAGGTGCTGCTCGCGAGTGGGATGGAACGACCAGCAGATCTTCGTGGTGCCGTTGGCTTCGACGGAGACGTGCCCCTCGGCGAGATACAAGCCGACGACACGCCAGAACACAGTGCTCGTGGCTATTGCCGCCGGGATCTGCGCTCCGTTGCTCGCCGTGGCGAGAGTTCCGTCGCGCCAGGGCAGTTCGGCTCGCATTGCCTCATCCATGCGTATGGCTCCGCTGCGCTTGATATCCCCCGTTCGGGCGCCAACGCCACGGCGATGGGCAAAGATCGAGCGGCGCTCCGCAACTGGCCGGGCCACCAGTGCCTCAATCGACTCGCGCGGCGGCCGCAGGATCACCTCACCGCTGGTCAGGCCGGCCGCCTCGATTGCGGCGTCGAGCGGATAGCAAACGTCGTTGCTTTCCTCGTGCGCCTCGCGCGCGCCAGCGAGGGGCACCCAATCCTCAGTGGTCAGCTCAAAGGCGAGCTTTACATCGGTACGCCCGCAGCGGCCGTCACCGACGAGCCAGGGATGGTCGGGGGTGCTGCGCACACGGCGACCCATCTTGGTTCGTACCTCGATCAGCTCGCCTTTGTAGGGTCGCTTCGTTAGAGCCATGACTTGCTGGAACCTGGGCTCCTCCTCGCCGCGAACCCACGAAAGCACTTCGAGACCCTCTGGCTCCAGAACCTCGGAGCTTGAGCCGACGCCATAGGCACGGAGTGCTTCGGGAGAGTCGATGGCGTCAGACGCATCAGAGACTCGATCCCAGAGCTGCTCGAAGCTAAGTAGCGACGTACGCCCGTGCAAGCGCACGAGTGCAGTCTCCCCGGGAGCAAAGCAAGAGCCCCCAAAGCCAATACCCGCCTGCAGGAACTTCGCGCCAATGCGATCGTCGAGGCCCATGCCACGCGCCACCTCGACCACATCCGCGCCGGTCTCCTCGCAGACGTTGGCGATCTCGTTGATGAACGAGATCTTGGTCGCGAGGAAGGCGTTTGACGCCAGCTTGACCATCTCCGCACTGGCTATGTCCGTGCGCACGAGCGGGGCGTCCAGCGGCGCGTATAGCTCGACCACCGCATCGCCAGCCCAGCCACCGTTACACCCGACGACAACACGATCGGGGCGCAGGAAGTCCTCGACGGCGGAGCCCTCCTTGAGGAACTCCGGGCAGGAGACGTAGCCGAGCCCCTCCTTGCCCTGCTCGCCGAATATGCGCATCAGCGAGGCACCGGTGCCACACGGTACGGTTGACTTCATCACCAGCGCGTGGTCTTTGGAGGCGGGAATGGCGTTGACGACCGCGTGCACCGCCGACAGGTCGGCGTCTCCGGAATACGTCGGCGGGGTGCCGACCGCGACGAACAGCAGTCGCGAATGCTCGAGCGCATCGGCGATGTCTGTGGAGAAGTGCATGCGCGCGGCATTGCGCGCCAAGAGCTCCTCCAGCCCGGGCTCATAGATTGGGACCTCGCCGCGCCGCAGACGCTCGATCTTCGCGGCATCGATGTCGACACACCACACGTCGCTGCCCAGCTCGGCGAAGCCAGCGGCGGTCACCAGCCCGACGTAGCCGGTGCCGATCACTCCGATGGGCTCTGGGTTGACACTCATGAAGCGGGGAAGGCTAGCTGGTGAGCCGACGTTGCGGCGGCCGGGGCACCCGGGACTAGTGCTCTACGGCGAGGAAAGCCTCGTAGCGCTTGGCGTCGCGCAGTCCGCGAGCGCGCTCCTCGCTGTCCTGCGGCGCCTGCTCTGCTGCTTGACGTGCTTCCGAGAGCTTGGTCTCGAACGTGGCCCGGTCGATCTGATCGGGCGCAATCGCCTCCTCCACCAGCACCAGCGCCCTGTTCTCGGCGAACTGCAGGTAGCCCTCGGCCTGCGCGAAGCGCACGATCTCGGTCTCCGAGCGATACAGGCGCAGCTCGGTTGGCTCGAGCCTCGCCAGTATCGGCTCGTGATTGGCGAGGAGCGCGATCGACCCAACCGTGGTGAAGGTGGAGAGCATTTCCACCTCCTCTGAGAACACCTCGCCCTCAGGCGTCAGCACTTCCGCTGGGAACTTGCTGTGGGCCATTATTTCTTGGCCGCCTCGACTACCTCGTCGATCGTGCCCTTCAGGAAGAACGCGCTCTCCGGGACCTCGTCGTGCTTGCCGTCGAGGATCTCCTCGAAGCCCCTGATCGTCTCCGCGATCGGCACGTACGCCCCCGGTGTGCCGGTGAACTGCTCGGCTACGAAGAACGGCTGCGAGAGGAAGCGCTCGATGCGTCGCGCACGCGACACCGTGAGCTTGTCCTCGTCGGAGAGCTCGTCGATACCGAGGATCGCGATGATGTCCTGGAGCTCCTTGTAGCGCTGCAGGACCTCCTTGACGCGGTTCGCGACCCGGAAGTGGTCATCGCCGAGGATGTCCGCCTTGAGGATCGTTGAGGTCGAGTCGAGCGGGTCGACCGCCGGGTAGATGCCTTTTTCGGAGATCGACCGCGACAGCGCCGTGGTTGCGTTGAGGTGGGCGAACACCGACGCAGGCGCCGGGTCGGTGTAGTCGTCGGCGGGCACGTAAATCGCCTGGATCGAAGTCACCGAGCCACGCTTGGTCGAGGTGATCCGCTCCTGCAGCTGGCCCATCTCGGTCTCCAGCGTCGGCTGGTAGCCCACCTGCGAAGGCATGCGTCCGAGCAGCGCCGAGACCTCGGAGCCGGCCTGGACGAAGCGGAAGATGTTGTCGATGAACAGCAGCACGTCCTGCCCCTGGTCGCGGAAGTATTCAGCCATCGTCAGCCCCGACAGCGCGACCCTCATACGGGCTCCGGGAGGCTCGTTCATCTGCCCGAAGACGAGCATCGTCTTGTCGAGCACGCCCGACTCCTTCATCTCCAGCCACAGGTCGTTGCCCTCGCGCGAGCGCTCGCCCACGCCGCAGAAGGCCGACAGCCCGCCGTGCTCCTTGGCGAGGTTGTGGATGAGCTCCTGGATCAGCACGGTCTTGCCGACGCCCGCACCTCCGAACAGCCCGACCTTGCCGCCCTTGGCGTAGGGAGCGAGCAGATCGATGACCTTGATCCCCGTCTCGAACATCTCGGTGGTCGGAGTCAGGTCCTCCGCGCGCGGAGCCTCCTGGTGGATGCCGCGACGCTCGACGTCCGCCGGCATCGGCTCGCCGAGGTCGATCGGCTGGCCAAGCAGGTTGAAGATGCGCCCAAGCGTGGCCTCGCCCACCGGGACGGTGATCGGCGCGCCAGTGTCGAGCACCTCCACACCACGAGCCAAGCCGTCGGTCGTATCCATCGCCACCGCCCGCACGCGGTCGTCGCCGAGGTGCTGCTGCACCTCGCACACGAGCAGCTGCTCCTCCGCTCCGGCGCTGATGCCGGGGGCCTCCTCCTCGCGGTTGGAGGCGGGGCGAACGATCGTGATCGCGTGGTTGATCTCAGGCAGGCGGTCGGGGAAGACGGCCTCGATCACGACGCCCTGGATCTCCTCGATACGCCCGACGTTGCGGGTGACCGCGTCGTTGGCGTTGGGTGTTGGCTCTGTGGCGATGCTGGCCTCCATTGTTCTCTAACTCTCCTGTCTATCTATTCGAAGTTCGTGTGGACATAAACGCCGGTTTGGCGTGGCGATGGGCAAGCCAGACAAGGACGCAAGGAGCGTGGCGTGCTTGGCACGCACCCATAGGGCACAGGCGAGCCGACTGAGGACGCAGTATGGCGCCGTCCCAGCGTCATGCCAAACCCTCGGCGCCGGCTACTACCTCCATAATCTCCTGCGTGATCTCGGCCTGGCGTGCGCGGTTCATCTGCAGCGTGTAGTCGGTGATGATTTCGCCGGCGTTCTCCGATGCGCTGCGCATGGCGGTCATCTGCGCTCCGAAGAACCCCGCGGCAGACTCGACGAGCGCCCGGTAGATCGAGATCTCGATGTAGTCCGGAACCAGGCGCCGGAGGATCGTCTCGGGGTCGGGCTCGTAGTCCACGGACGTGGGCGTGCCGGCCTGAGGGGCATCCCCGTCCGAGGGCCTGTCGCCTTCGCCAAGCGCCTCGCCGGAAAGCGGCAACAGTGTCTGACGCGTGACCGTCTGTGTGAGCGGTGAGACGTAGGAGTTGTAGAGCATCTCCACGCGGTCGACGCGATCGTCGAGATACGCCTGGATCAAGTCGTCGGCGATCGTGCGCGCGTCCGCGTATGCGGGCCGGTCGGCGAAGCCCGTGTAGATGCCGTGGAGCTCGTAGCCGCGGAACGACACCGAGGAGACGCCGCGGCGTCCGGTCGCATACCAGCTGCTGCGAAGGCCCTGCTCGGACATCTCGGCCGACAGACGGACTCCGGCGCGGATGATCTGCGAATTGAAGCCACCCGCAAGCCCGCGGTCGCCCGTGACCAACAGCAGCCCGACGGTCGACTCGGACTCGTGCTCGCTGAGCAGCGGGACACGAGCGGCCTCTGCGCCGGCCGCCTGAGCCGCCTGGCGGGTCATCCGGGCGAGTGCATCGGCGTAAGGACGCAGCGCCTCGATCCGTTGCTCAGCGCGACGGAGGCGAGCCCCCGCGACCATCTCCATGGCGCGCGTGATCTTCTGGATGTTCTTGACCGAGGCGATCTTGTTCTTGACGTCGCGCTGGGAAGCCATGGCGGTTTACGGCAGCCGGCGCTAAGCCGGCTGCGCCTCCTTCTCGCGCTCGCCCGCGGCCTGCTCGTCCGAGGACGTGCTGCTCGGGGCCACATCGTCGTCCAACGGCAGGCCCTCCTCGTCGAGGTCGTAGCCGAAGTCCCCGGCGAACGTGTCGAGGATCTCGCGCAGCTTGCCCTGGACGTCATCCGACCAGTCACCGCCGTTGATCTGCTGGCGAAGCTCGCCGTGCTGAGAGTGCATGCGTTCGGTCGCCTCGCGCAGGAACTCGGGAACTCGCTCGACCTTCAGTCGGTCCAGGTAGCCGTTGGTGGCGGCGAAGATCTGGATCGTCTGGTCCTCGACCGCAAGCGGCGCACGCTCGTGCTGGTTGAGCGTCGCCACGAGGCGCTCGCCACGAGCCAGCGTGCGCTGGGTGTCGGCGTCGAGGTCGGAGCCGAATTGCGCGAACGCCTCGAGGTCGCGGTACTGGGAGAGCTCGAGCTTGATGCGCCCGGCCACTTTCTTCATCGGGCCGATCTGCGCGTTTCCACCGACGCGCGAGACCGAGATGCCCACGTTGATCGCAGGGCGCACGCCCGAGTTGAACAGTTTCGACTCGAGGAAGATCTGCCCGTCGGTGATCGAGATCACGTTCGTTGGGATGTACGCGGAGACGTCGCCCGCCTGCGTCTCGATCACAGGCAGCGCGGTCAGCGAGCCGCCGCCGAGGTCGTCGTTGAGCTTGACCGCACGCTCGAGCAGGCGCGAATGCAGGTAGAACACGTCGCCCGGGTACGCCTCGCGGCCGGGCGGGCGGCGCAGCAACAGCGACATCTGACGGTAGGCGTAGGCGTGCTTGGTGAGGTCGTCGTACACGCACAGGGCGTGCTTGCCGTTGTAGAGGAAGTGCTCGCCCATCGCGCAGCCGGCATAGGGGGCCATGAACTTGATCGGCGCCGCCTCGTCGGCGGGCGCGGCGACGATGATCGTGTTCTCCATCGCGCCGTATTCCTCGAGCGTCTGCGCGAGCGCCACGACCGTCGCCATGCGCTGCCCGATAGCCACGTAGACCGACACCACGCCGGTGTCCTTGTTGTTGATGATCGCGTCGATCGCGATTGCCGTCTTGCCTGTCTGGCGGTCGCCGATGATCAGCTCGCGCTGACCACGGCCGATCGGGATCATCGCGTCGATCGCCTTCAAACCCGTCTGCATCGGTTCGGTGACCGGCTGGCGCTGGACAACGCCGGGGGCCTTGAACTCAGCCGGACGCGTCTCCGTTGTCTCGATCGCGCCCTTGCCGTCGAGCGGACGCCCGAGCGGATCGACGATGCGCCCGAGCAGCTGCTCGCCGACGGGGATCTCCAGGAGCGAGCCGGTGCGCTTGACGGTGTCGCCCTCGGAGATGTGCTCCCACTCGCCGAACAGCACCGCGCCGACGTTGTCGGACTCGAGGTTCAACGCGAGGCCGGTGACGCCGTGCGGAAGCTCGAGCATCTCGAAGGACATGCAGTTCTCGAGGCCGTGCAGGCGCGCGATGCCGTCGGCAACCGACAGCACGGTGCCCACCTCGGTCAGCTCGGCTGTGCCGCTGTCGAGTCCCTCGATGCGGCTCTTGAGGATGTTTGTGATCTCGTCGGGGTTGATCTGCATGGTTATCTCCTGGTTGAAGAGGGGCTCGACCTGACGGCTTTCAGCCGACTTCGCCGGGCGGGTGGGGCTCTAGGACGCCCCTTGGGCAACGTGCCTGCGCAGCTGCTCCAGTCGGTTGCGAATAGAGGCGTCGAGGATCGAGTTTCCGACCCTGATGATGATGCCGCCGAGAATGTCCGGGTCGACGTGGGCCGCTAGTGTGACCTTGCGGCCTGCACGCTCACCGATTTTCTTGCCCAGGCTCTCGGCGGTGGCGGGATCGAGCTCGATCGCGCTCGTGATCTCGACTGGCAGCGTCTTGTTCTCATCGTCCCACAGTCGCTGGTACTCCTGGCGAATACGGAAGATCACCGGCATACGGTGGTTTTCGATGAGCAGGTTGAGGAAGTTCAACAAGATCGGATCGGCTCCGTCGAGCATGCGCCCAAGCGCCTCTTGCTTCTCTTTGCTGGAGAAGTACGGTGAGAAGAAGAACACGGCAAGCTCGTGGTTCCCGCTGACGGCATCGGCGAACTGCCCCAGCTGCTCGTGCAGCTCGTCGAGCTTGTGCTGCTCGAGGGCTACCTCGAACAGCGAGCGACCGTATACCCGGGCGAGCTCCTCCATCAGTTGCTCTGGCTACCCGAGGAGAGGCCGGACAGGTCCATTTCGCTCAGGGCATCCTCCACCAGGCGGCGCTGGTCGGCGTCGTTGAGCGTCTTGCGTACGACCTTCTCGGTGGCCATGATCGTGAGGTCGGCAACCTCACGGCGGATGTCGTCGAGCGCCCGTTTGGTGGCCGCGTCGATGTCACGCTCGGCGCGCTTGGCTGCCTCGGCGAGGATCTCCTGGCCGCGCTCACGCGCCTCCTGCTCGTGAGCCTCAGCCGTCTGGCGCGCGCGCCCCACGATCTCTTCGGACTGGGCCCTCGCCTCCTTCAAACGCTCGCGGTATTCCTCGAGCACCTTGTCGGCTTGGACGCGCAGCTCCGCGGCGGAGTCGATGTCGCCTTCGATCGTCTTCGCCCGCTTGTCCAGGGCTTCGCCGATCAGCGGGAACACCCACTTGCGCAGGATGAACAGCGAGATCAGGAACACGACGATCGTCCAGACCATGAGCCCCACGTTGGGACTGATCAGGAACGAGCCGCTGGAGGCGAGTGGGATGCTTGGCGCAGAGAGCATGTTGGCCTACAGGAAGAAGGCGATGAAGCCGCCAACCAGACCGTAGAAGAAGCATGCCTCGGTGAGCGCGAAGCCAAGCCACTGGTCGCGCTCGATCTCGGCGCGCAGCTCGGGCTGGCGGGTCTTGGCCTGGATCGAGGCGTTGAACACCGATCCGATGCCCGCCCCGGCGCCCGCGGCGCCGCCACCGGCACCGACGCCCAGCGCGATCGCGCGACCGGCATCCTGGCTCTGCTTGATGATCGGTTCCGCGACACCCAGCAGCGGGTGGATCACACTAAAAAGATGGAGAAACTGCATTGCTCGATAGCTCCCTTGTTTTGTTAGTGGCTTTCGACCGCTCCGCCGAGGTAGATGGCGGTCAAGATGGCAAAGATGAAGGCCTGCAGGCCGGCGATCAGCACGGCCTCGAACAGGTAGATCGCGATTCCTGCAGGCAGCAGAAACCATTGGACCCACTGATCCCCGACGAGCACACCCAGCTCGCCGCCCATGAACGCGATCAGCATGTGACCGGCGAGCAGGTTGGCCCACAGCCTGACGGTCAGTGAGATCAGGCGCAGGAAGTTCGAGAGGATCTCGATCGGGAAGATCAGGCCCACGATCGGGCCTTTGATGCCGCCCGGCATAAGGCTTTTCAGGTATCCGATTGGGCCGTGGTGCCTAACGCCCTCGTAGGTGAACAGGACGAACACGCCGAGCGCGAGGATCAGTGGGAAGGCGACGTTCGTGTCGGCGGCGTAGATCTGAAAAGACGGGATGCTCGCGCCGAACAGGTTGAACGACTCGCCGCTGTCGATCGGGAGCGGGATGTAGCCGATCAGGTTGGAGACGAGGATGAACACGAAGATCGTGGCGATCAGCGGGAAGTACTTGCGCTGCATGTCGTCGTCGAGGTTTTCCTTCGACATGCCGCGGGTGAAGTCGTAGAACATCTCCACCGCCACCTGCAGACGACCGGGCCGCTGCTTCAAACGCCTGGCGACGTACGTCATCACCCCGATGGTGATGGCGACCGTGATCAGCAGATACAGAACGCCCTTGTTGAAGGCGATCGGGCCGAGCTTGAACCAGGTATCGAGTTTGAACTCGTTGGTCGGGGAGAAGACGCCGCTGACGACGGCCGGGGCCTTGTGCGACTTGAAGCCGAACAGGATGATGAATACGACGATCCCGCCGAGCCACGCTCCCACGAGCGAGAGGAAGACCTTTTTCCCCTTGGTCATGCCCTGCTTGGGAGTGGACGCTCCCGCGGGTGGAGCTGCCGCCATGGCGCTCATCGCTGTGGCTCTCCCTGCGGTCGACCGCTGATCAGCCGGATGGCAAATGCAATCGAGTAGGCACCGAAGATCAGAAGCGCCGCGGCCAGACCGTCGCGGCGTCCACCGATGACGGCGGCGAGCACGATGGCTGCGGCAAGCAGCCAGATGCGCCCGAAGCCATCAACCAGATTGAGGCCAAAGCGAGCGTCGGCCCCGCGACCGGCGATCCAGTGTTGACCGACGTGCGCGAGCAGCCGCTGTATCAGCCACGCGGCGGCGCTCACCACGACACCCACGGCGGGGGCTCCCAGCGCCAGCGCAACGGGCACGACGAGGATGACAAGCACTACATCGAGGTAGCGCAGGATCGCGGTCGAACGCCGGGGGAGGACAGCACCCGCGCCTGCCCCGGGGGAAGATCCGTGAGAGGGGGTCTGGGCGGCCATTTCGAGATCCCGGAGGATCACCGTCGAGCACTTCCGGAAAGTGCCCGGCGACCGTGAGCGTTTACGGGGTCGGTTCGGTCTCCCGGCCCAGTGTCGGGCAGGCGTGTGACATCCCCCGTGGCGTGGTCGTCTGACATTTGAGTAGGGCCACCCTACAGACGAGAAAATCCTCGCGCTCTGCAGCGGCGAAGCCGTCGAAGTGTCCCTCAACAGTCTGCGGCGGCGGCGTCAGTCTAGCTGATCTTGTACTTCGTAACAAGTTTGTGACATGCCGTACACGGTCGCGTCGGTCGTCGCACGCGGCGTACCTCCGTGAAATACACGGATCTGGAACGCTCGTAGCCGCCCCTCGAACAGGCGCACGATCAACACCGACGCGGCGATCGTGGCGAGCCCGCCGAATATGTCGAAGACGAAGTGGTTGCCGGTGGAGAGCACCGCGAACCCGGTCACAAACGGGTAGATCACGCCCAGCACGCGCAGCCAGCGATGCTTGGTGATCCCCCAGATCACCAGTGTGCACCACGCCGCCCAGGCGATGTGCAGCGAGGGCATGGCCGCCAGCTGGTTGGCCTGCGAGGCCAGCGCGCCGGTGTGCCACGAGCCGACCGTGTGGCTGGCGGCGACCACATCTGTGAACCCCGGAAGCATGCGCGGCGGGGCCACCGGGAAGCGCCAGAAGACGATGAACGCGAGCACGTTGGCGAGCACCAGCGAGTTGCGCAGGGGGCGATAGATGTCGGCACGCCGCCACCACAGGTAGCCGAGCAGCCCCAACGTGACGATGAAGTGCGCGTTGTCGTAGTAGTAGGAGAGCACCACTCCCAGCGTGTGGTGAGCGGCGAGCCAGTGGTCGAGGCTGCGCTCTGGGTCGAGGTGCAGCGTCTGCTCGGCGCTGAGGACGTCCCTGGCGTGGGCAAGCGCGGCATGCAGCCGTAGCGGCGCGAGGTTGGTGATCGCGTCATAGACCCAGCACAGCCAGACGATCGCGAGCGCCTCGACCCACCAGCGGGTGCGTGTGTACACATGCGGCACCGCCGCCGCGGAGCGCACAGCGACAGCAGGGCCGCCCGTCTGGATCGGCGCAGCGGTGGACAAGACACCGATGTTATCCGCCGTTTCAGAGGTCAGGGCGCGACGGGCTCGAGCCCCCGCCCGGCGAGAGCCTCGAGCACGCGTGGCAGCGCGCCGACGGTACGCCGCCACGAGTCTGGCGCTGAGTAGTCGTCGGCATCGTGTAGCAACAGCACCGCCCCCTCGCGCGCGCCGTCGGTCACCCGCGCGGTGATCGAGGCGGGCGTCGCCCAAGCCTCCCAATCCCTGCCCCAGTGGCTCCACAGCAGGGTGCGCCAGCGATGGGCACGCGCGAGCCGCAGCGCAGCCGCGTTGAGGACACCGTATGGGGGGCGATAAAGCAGCGGGGAGGTCCCCGTGGCGTCCTCGATCGTCGCCAGAGCCCGGTCGATGTCATCCCGCACCTGCCAGGGCGCAAGGCGCAGCAGGTTGCGATGGCGGTCGCAGTGCAGTCCCACAGCATGACCCGCGGCGAGGATCTCGCGAGCGAGCCCCGGGTCGCGCCGCACCTGCTCGCCGACCAGGAAGAAGGTCGCGTGGACCTGCTCGCGGCTGAGGATCTCGAGTACCGCCGGCGTCCCCTGCGGGTGCGGGCCGTCGTCGAACGTCAGCGCATACCCCCGGCGGCTGGCCGTGTGATCCTCCACGCCCAGCGGTCCCCGTAGCTCAGGCCACGCGCCGGCCAGGCCCGGCAGCATGTAGCCGAGCAAGGCGGCACCGCCCAGCGCAACAGGGATGCGGGCCCCGGGAGTGCGATGATCGTGTGTGGACATGGTCGATCTGGTGTTGGGAATCGGGGCGGCGGTAGGGGCCTCGACCCTCTACAGCCTAGGGATCGCCCTGCAGGCGCTCGATGCCAGGGAGGCGCCACACGACGAGCACCTGCGCCTGGCGCTCGTCGCGGGCCTCGTCAAGCGCGCTCGCTGGCTGCTCGGCACGGGCCTGTCGATCCTGGGCTGGCCGCTGCAGGTGGTGGCACTGCTGCTGGCTCCGCTGGTGGTCGTGCAGCCGGCGCTGGCAGCCGGCCTACTGGTGCTGCTGTTGATCGCCGAGCGCATGCTCGGAGAGCGCGCCGGGCGCTACGAGTACATCGCCATGTCGGCGATCGTGGTGGGGGTCGTGGGTGCCGCGCTGACGGCGCCGCCACGCCACATCCATCACGGCCGCGAGGCGCTGACGATCACGATCGTGCTGGTCGCGCTGGGGGTGGCGAGCATGCTGCCATACATACTGCGAGCGTTTTGGCGTCCGCGTGCAGTCGTGACGATGATCGGCGCCGGTGTGGCCTTCGGCTGGAGCGGTGTGGCGACGAAGCTCGCATCTGATGATTTCGCGTCGCACCACCTGCTGACGGCAGCAGCGTGGGGACTGTCCACGGCCGCCGCATCCGCGGTGGGGGTGCTCAGCGAGTCGAGCGCACTGCAGTCACGACCGGCGATCCAGGTGGCGCCGGTGGTGTTCGTAACTCAGACTGTGATCCCGGTGGTGCTCGCGCCGCTTTTGCTCGGCGAGCGCTTCACCGATACGCCCTTGGGCGGCGTGCCGCTGATCGCGTCGTTGCTGGTGCTTGTCGCCGGCGCTGCCGCGCTCGCGCGCTCGCCGCTACTCCTGGCGTTGATGGAAGGTGAGCGGGTCAGCCACGACAGCGGCTCGGCGCTCAACCCTGAGGACCCAAGCCACGCGACGATGCGCTCCAGCCCGAGTACCGAGGTGGACGAGCCGGACAGTTCGACCACCAGCACATCGCCGGCTCGCAGGTGACGACGAGGAAGGGGGCTCGTGGCGCTGATCCTCAGCGCGCCCTTCACGGGGGTCGCGTCATCGGTGCGCGCGAGCACGAGCTGGCCCATCGACAGGCCGCCATGCGGCTGTAGGTAGTAGAAGCGGTGATGCAGGCCAAGCGCACGGGCCTGCTTGTGCAGCAGCCCGCGTGTGCGCTCCCAGCGCAGCGGCGCGGAATTGGGCACTTCGGGTAGGAACTCATCCCGCAACGCCCTCAGCTCGGCGATCCGACCGTGGACAGGCACACCCGCGTCGTCGGCGAAGGAGACATGTATGCCACGCGCGGCCAACTCCGAAGCCACCCCGGCAATGGCGCCCGCGGGCGCGTGCACGATCACACCGACAGCCGGCTGAGTGGTCGTTACGCGCACGAGCGGGTGGACGTGCAGGAACTTGGCCGCCACAGCGGTCACCTCGTCGGTGGACATCATCCACGAGCCCAAGCCGAACAGCAACGCAAGCCAGGTTGCCGAGGCGGTGAGACGTAGCCGCCAGCGGGGAATCGGATGCACGCGCCGCGGCGTCTGCAGCACCACGTCCACCGCTTCTGGGTGGTCGCCGAGGTGGGAGAGCTCGCGTATGTCACTCTCGGCCTCGCCACCGTCCACGCGACTGGCCTCCTCGGCGGCAAAGCTCGCCTGAACGTGCGTGCGTAGCTCGTCCTTGTCGTTTGCCAGGCGCAGCAGGTCCAGCGCCGCCATCGCGCGGGTGTTCAAGCGCGCGTGACCGATCGGCAGGCCGTAGGAGACGACCGGGGTACCGGCTGCGCGCGCCTCCAGGCAGGTGACCCCGCCGGTGGAGTGCACGAGCACATCTGCGGCCGCGAGTATCTCTGGCATCTTGTCGGTGAAGCCGTAGATGCGCACGCGCGGCTCGCGCGCAAACGTCGTGCGCAGCTTCGTGGCCAGCTGCTCGTTGCGTCCGGCCAGGCAGACGATGCTCGTCACCTCCGGCACCCGCGTGAACTCGCGCACGGCGCCAGCGATATCGCCCACCCCCCAGCCTCCACCGGAGACGACCACCGTACGGCCCTCCTCTGGCAGGCCGAGCGAGCGGCGCGAATCGACGGGACATCGTGGCTGCAGGAACTCGGCTGAGATCAGCGGGCGCACAAGCCGCACGCTGCCCCGTCCCGCGATGCGCTCGACGGACGGCATCGACTCGCCGTACATCACCAGGTGCATGTCGATGCCAGGCTGAGCCCAGAAGAACAGGCCGGTCAGATCGGTGATCGTGGCTACCGCGGGGCACCGAACCACACCCGTGCGACGCAGCCGCGCCAACACCACGGTCACCGCTGGGTAGGTGGAGACGACGACGTCGGGGTCGTGCTCGGCGATCGCCCGCGCCAGCGGCCGCGCGCCAAGCATGCAAAGCAGTCGGCGCGCAACCATGCGCACGGGCAGGATGTGCTCGAGCATCCAATAAACGAGCGTGTAGGTCCACGGCACGAAGCGCAGCTGCACGCGATAGCCGTCCTCGACGACGGGGCGCAGCAGGGGGCCCATCGCGGCGAGCCCATCGATGACGGTGACCTCGACCTGCTCCTCGGATACCTGCACCTGTTCAGCCAGGGCACGCGCCGCCGCGGCGTGACCCTCCCCGACATCAGCGGACAGGACCAGCACGCGACGCGGCCGAGCTGGGCTGGCGGCGGCGGGATCGGAGTCCCGGCGCGAAGTGTGTTTGCGTTGGCTGCGTCGCATAAGGATGTGCTGCCATGCCCTCGGTAGGCCGAAGCAGCGCACGAGTGCGCCCGTTCGGTGGCGCCCCCCGAAGGCACACGTATGCTCTCAGGTTATCGGCAGCGCTGGACGCCCGCTGATCGCCGAGACGCAACAATGGGCTGCATACCGGCAGCAGCCCCCACACCAACCGTGCGGATCGCCGGCAAGCTCCCGGAGAGCGCACTTGCGGGGGCGGGCGCGCGCACTCCTATATACGTCGTCCGAGCCCTGGGGTTACTCGGGCTGCTCGGAATCCTCACGACGCTCTTCTTGGTTGGCGCCGGCGCGGCGTCCACGCCCACGGAGTACGTCCCCGCTCGCACCGGCGGCTGGCCGGCATGGCTGTCGGGGCCGCTGCATGGGCTGGACCTCGGGCTGAGCGGCGGCAGCTTCCAGACGCTGATGCTGATCATGTGCGCGAGCTACGCGCTCGTGCTCGTTGGCGCGCGAGCGCTGCCGATGAAGGCGCTGGCGGGCACGATCGTGGCGGCGAATGTGATCCTGCTGCTTGGGCCGCCGCTGATCTCTCAGGACGTGTTCGGCTATCTGGCGTTCGCGCGCCTGGGAGCGCTGCACGGACTGGACCCCTACACGCATGTGCCGGCCGAAGCTTCCACCGACCAGGTGTTCCGTTTCATCGGCTGGCCGTTTCAGAACTCCCCGTACGGGCCGCTGTTCACGCTCGTCAGCTATGCGATCACGCCGCTCGGGCTCGCGGGCGGGCTGTGGGCATTCAAGGCAATCGCCGTCACTTCGAGCCTCGGCGCGGTGGCACTGATCGCGCGGGCAGCCGAGAGACTCGGCCAGTCGGCGAGGTGGGCCGCCGCTTTCGTGGGGCTGAACCCGGTGATGCTGGTGCTGGCCGTGGGCGGCGCACACAACGACACGCTGCTGGTGCTGGCACTCGCTGCAGCCCTGCTGCTGACCGCAGGAACCGCCAGGGCGGCGGGGGCGGGGCGGGCGGGCCCCCATCTGCGCGCGGGCGCCAGCGCACTGGTCGCCGGCGTGGGCATCAAGCTGACGGCAGGGCTGGCCCTGCCGTTTCTGATTCTCGCTCCGTCGGGTACACGCGAACGTGTGCGGGTGGCACTTGGCGCGGGCGCGGCACTGCTGGCCCTCGCGGTTATCGCCATCATCGGCTTTGGCGTGCACGCGCTCGGCTTTCTGGGCGCAATCGGCGAGCAGCAGCAGCTCGTCTCCACCCACAGCATCCCCGCGGAGACAGCTCGCCTGGTGGGTTTGAGCGGGACGCCGGGCTGGTGGCGCGATCTGTTCGTCGCCGGCTTCCTCGTCGTGCTGGCCGTGGAGCTGTGGCGCACGGCGCGTGGCGCGGAC
Organism: uncultured Solirubrobacteraceae bacterium; assembly: GCA_963752865.1. Classification (GTDB taxonomy): domain Bacteria; phylum Actinomycetota; class Thermoleophilia; order Solirubrobacterales; family Solirubrobacteraceae; genus Palsa-744. The sequence continues at coordinate 1,511,061 of CAVVZU010000002.1, read as the reverse complement.
TGGCGCGTAGCGGCTGGCTGGAGCACGCTTGCATTGCTGGCATCCACGGCGTGGGTGCTGCCGTGGTATGCGATCTGGGCGCTGCCGCTAGCTGCTGTCAGCGGCAATCGGCGCCTGCGAGCCGCCACGCTCGTCGCTTGCGCGTACGCCGTTCTGATCCACCTGACGCTGGCCGACGCGCTGCTCAACCCCCACGTCCACAACGCCCTCGCGCACGTGCACATCGCGCTCCCCGGCGTGCGACACCGCCTCAAATTCGCCGGTTTCCAGGTGCTTCGCGACATCCATGTCGATCTCGGCTGGTGAGACGTCCGGCCGCAGCCGCCGCAGGCGAATCGCATCCAGGCGCCTGAACTTGAGGATCTCGAGCACATACACGAGGTACACGCTGGCGGCTGCCACAACCAGCCCGATTCCGAGCATCACGAGCGTCCAGCCCGTGTAGTAATGCCCTTTGTGGTCGCTGTAGGGAACAAACCGCAGCGCCAGCGCGAGTCCGGCGAGCATCAGCGTCCACGCGTACAGATAGGCGATCGTGCGCCTGCTGGAGAAGCCGATGCGTGCCATGCGATGGTGGAAGTGCTCGCTGTCGGGCCGATAGATGGGCTGTCGGTACTTCAGGCGCTTGAGCACCACGAAGGTCGTGTCCAGGAACGGCACGGCGAGCAGGATCAGCGGCAGCACGAACGACACCACCGCCTCGGTCTTGACCGCAGCCTCGACGGTGATCACTCCCATCAGCAGGCCGAGCAGCTGCGCGCCGCAATCGCCCATGAAACTCGACGCGGGCGGGAAGTTGTAGAGCAGGTACCCGAGCGCAGCACCGGCGGTCAGCGCGGCCAGCACCCCCGGCTGCTGGCGATTCAGGTCGAACGCGATGACCGCCATCGCGGCGGCGATGATCGCGCACACTCCCGCCGCGAGCCCGTCGACGCCGTCGGAGAAGTTGACGACGTTCATCATCAGCACGAGGCCGATCACCGTCAACACGGGGCCGGCGTCCGCAGGACCGGTGTTGGGGAACGAGAGTCCGCCGATGAACGGCAGCGTGATCGCCTTGACGGCCACCCCGAAGTGCACGACGATCACAGCCGCCAGCACCTGCCCGAGCAGCTTGACCGCGGGGTGCAAATCGAAGCGATCGTCGAGAGCGCCGACGAGCGTGATCACCGCGGCCGCCAGCAGCACGCCGTGCCAGAGTTGTGGCTGCTGTTCGGCGGCGTAGCCGGTCGGCAGCCAGATCAGGCCGGCGAGCAGGACCCCGATGAAGATCGCAAGGCCACCGAGCAGCGGCGTCGGGCGCTCGGATAGCCCCCGCTCGCGCGGCTCGTCGATCGCGCCGATCACCCTCGCGAAACGCATCGTCAAAGGTGTCAGCAGCGCGGTGACGACCGCGGCGGCCAAAAAGGCGTAAAGCGCGTCGAGCTCGTTTGGATGCGCCATCGGCTCATGTAAAGCATCGCAGGCCGGGAGGTCGCGAGCGCCGCGGGTGCCGCCGCGGGTGCTCTACACCTGCGCGGTGACGGGCAGGCTCTCGTAAAGCGGGTAGCGCTCTACGATCGCGCCTACACGGGCAGCGAGCTCGCTGGCGCGCGACTCGTATTCGGGGGTGAGCGCGACGGCGAGGATCTCGCCGATCTCCTCGAAATCCTGGAGCTGCAGGCCGCGCGTGGCGAGCGCAGGGGTGCCGATACGCAGACCGGAGGCCTCCATCGGCGGACGGGGATCGAACGGCACGGCATTGCGGTTGACCGTGATCTGGATCTCGTGCAGACGATCCTCGGCCTGCTTACCGCTGAGGGGGCTCTCGCGCAGATCCACGAGGATCAGGTGCACGTCCGTGCCACCTGTGAGCACGTTGACCCCGTGGCTTGCCGCCTCGGATCCGAGCAGCTTTTGGGCGAGCGCTTTCGCACCGGCGATGGTGCGCTTTTGACGCTCGGCGAACAGCTCGCTGGCGGCGATCTTGAAGGCGACGGCCTTGGCCGCGATGATGTGCTCGAGCGGCCCACCCTGCTGCCCGGGGAACACCGCCGAGTCGATCTTCTTGGCGTACTCCTGCTTGCACAGGATCACGCCCGCGCGTGGGCCGCCAAGTGTCTTGTGCGTCGTCGTGGTGACGACATCAGCGCCGTACTCGAGCGGGTTTGGATGCAGCCCTGCGGCAACAAGCCCCGCGAAATGAGCCATGTCGACCATCAACAGCGCTCCGACCTCGTCGGCGATCTCACGGAAGCGGGCGAAATCCAGCTGACGGGGATACGCCGACCAGCCGGCGAGCAGCAGCTTCGGACGATGCTCGCGGGCGATGCGCGCAACCTCGTCCATGTCGATCACGCTGCTGTCGCGGTCCACCTCGTATGCGGCAATGTCGTACAAACGCCCCGAAACGTTGATTTTCATACCGTGGGTAAGGTGCCCGCCGTGGGCCAGGGAAAGCCCCATGATCGTGTCGCCTGGCTGCAGCAGCGCGTGGTAGACGGCGGTGTTCGCCTGCGCACCGGAATGCGGCTGGACATTCGCGTGCTCGGCGCCAAACAGCGCCTTCGCACGGTCGATCGCGAGCTGCTCTGAGATGTCCACCCACTCGCAGCCGCCGTAGTAGCGACGGCCGGGATAGCCCTCGGCGTACTTGTTCGTGAGTACCGAGCCCTGGCACTCGAGCACGGCGCGGGGAACGAAGTTCTCCGCGGCGATCATCTCCAGCGTCGACTGCTCACGCTCGAGCTCGCCTCTGAGCACCTCCGCGATCTCGGGATCGACCTCGGCGAGAGGACTGTTGAAATAGTCGGGACTAAGCTCGGACACGGCGCTCTCCTTGGACTGTCGGTGAGGACTGTGGTGCCCAGGCGCGCGGCAAAAACGCCTACCGCTCCCCGGTGGTCGGTTCCACCTCAGGCGCCAGTCGCGGCAGCTGTCACGAGGCTAGCACGGCGAGCCTGCGCTGTATCTCAGCGCCGGACAGCGCTCCTTCGCGCAGGACATGCCAGCGCTGCGAGGCGGCGTAGTCGCGTAGGTCGATGACCGTGGAGGGCGTGCCAGGCAGCTCGCCGCCGTCGAGCACCAGCTCGGCACCGGCGAGGATGCTGTCGGGCACCTCCGCAAGCGAGCGCGCGTCGCCTTGGCCAGAGAGGTTGGCGCTCGACTGCATGATCGCCCCGGCGAAGGAGCCGAGCGCATGCAGCGGCTGGGGCAGCCGCGGCACCCTCAGCCCCAGTGTGGCGGGATCGGTGCGACAGGCGGGGGCGAAGCGCTGCGCACGATTGGCGAGCAGCAGCGTGACCGGACCGGGCAACAGCGCCTGTAGCGCTCGCCGCTCGGCGTCCGGCAGTTCGGGCAGTGCCGCGAGCGCGGGCTCGAGCGCGAAGAACATGACTGCGGCTGGGCGCGCGGCGGGACGCCCCTTGAGCTCATACAGGCGCTGGGCCGCCTGCTCGTTCTCGGGGTCGCAGCAGACGCCATACACGGTGTCTGACGGGAACACAGCGACGCCGCCGGCGGCCACGCACTGTTCCAGCCGCACGACGTCTTGTGGCTTGATCTGGGCAGTCATTGCTGGCGGCGCTCGGCGATCACCACCCGCTGGATCCGCGCCAGGTCGCGTTCGAAGCGACAGCTGTCGAAACCGGCGGCCTGTGTGAGGGCGGCGACGGCGGCGGCCTGTCCGGCGCCGACCTCCAGCGCGACGAAGCGCACGTCGGGCAACTCACTCAGCTGGTCGAATAGCGCACGGAACGTCTCGAGCCCGTCGGCCCCGCCGAATAGCGCGCCTGCGGGCTCGTGGCGAGTGATCTCAGGCGCGAGCGCGGCGCGTTCGGACTCGGCGATGTACGGCGGGTTGGAGAGGATCGCATCGAAGCTCACCGATATCCGTGAGCAGGTCGGCGTGCAGCCAGGTGACATCCAGATCGAGCGCCCGCGAATTGAGCTCGGCCAGCTGGAGGGCGGCCTCGCTGACATCGCTGCCGCTGACGTGGAGATCGGGGCGCTCGCTCTTGAGCGCGAGCGCGATCGCGCCGCAGCCGGTGCCGAGGTCGAGCACCCGTGCGCCGGCGGGCAGCCCGAGGCCGACCTCCACCAGCAGCTCCGTCTCTGGGCGCGGGATCAGTGCGCGGCGATCGACGGTCAGCTCGATGCGGCGAAAGCCGCGGCGGCCGGTGATGTAGGCGACGGGCTCGCGCTCGACGGAGCGACGGCGCACGGCGTCCTGAAACACGCGTACCGCGGGGCCCTGCACGACGAGATCGTGGTCGGTGATCAGCTGCTCGCGGCTGACCCCTAGCGAATGGGCCAGCAGCAGTTCGGCATCCAGCCGCGGTGTTTCGCAGCCGGCGGCGGTGATGGCGGTGATCGCTCCCTCGAGTGCGTCACGCACTGGCGTGCCGAGTCCAGGTGGTCGCGCCGTGCGATCGGCGGGTCCGCTCACGCGAGTGCCTGCGCCTGCAGTCGCCGGCGCTTCTCATCGGACTGCAGTGCGTCTGTCAGCTCGTCCAGCTCGCCTTCGAGCACCTGGTCGAGGTTGTGCACGGTGAGCTTGATGCGGTGGTCGGTGACGCGCCGCTCGCCGTAGTTGTAGGTGCGGATCTTCTCCGCGCGATCGCCCGTGCCGACCTGCGAGCGACGGTCGGCCGCGAGCTCCGCCTGCTGCTCGGCGAGCGCGCGCTCATAGAGGCGAGCGCGCAGCACACGCAGCGCCTTCTCACGGTTCTGCAGCTGGGACTTCTCGTCTTGCATGGAGACGACGATCCCCGACGGCTTGTGTGTGACCCGCACGGCGGAGTCGGTCGTGTTGACGGACTGTCCGCCGGGCCCGGAGGAGCGGTACACGTCGATCTGTAGGTCGTTGGGGTCGATCTGCACATCGACGTCTTCGGCCTCGGGTAGGACCGCGACGGTGGCAGTCGAGGTGTGGATCCTCCCCTGCGACTCGGTCTGCGGCACGCGCTGAACGCGGTGAGTGCCGCCCTCGTACTTGAACACGGAGTAGGCACCGTCGGGCGGGCGGGACTTGATCTCAAACGTGAACTTGCCGTCACCGATGCCCAGCGGTTCGGTCTCAAAGCCGAGCCGCTCGGCGTAGCGCACGAGCATGCGGTAGAGATCGCCGGCCCACAACCCCGCCTCATCGCCGCCGGCGCCACCTTGGATTTCGACGATCACGCTCTTGTCGTCGTTGGGGTCGCGCTCGACCATCGCCAGGCGGATCTCCTCCTCGAGCTCCTCAATCCGACGACGCGCGTCGGCGAGCTCCTCGCGCATCTCTGAGTCCTCGCCCATCTCCGCGAGCAGCTCCTCGGCGCCGGCGGCGTCGTCCTGGGCGTGGCGCCACTGGGCGGCGAGCTTGGCCGCGGCCTCGAGCTGACTGTAGGCGCGACCAGCCTCGGCGTAGCGCTCGCGGTCGGAGATGACGTCGGGGTCGGTCATCTGCTCGCCCAGCTCAGCGAAGCGTGTCTCTATCTGCTTGACGAGATCTTCGATCACCGCCCGAGCCTACAACGGCACGTCGTCTGGCTAGGCCACGACCTCGACACCAACCAAGTCGGCGGCCGTCAGCTCGCCGGGCTTCTCCAGCGCGAGCACCGCCTGCAGTGAGGCGATCGCCACCTCGAGCTGGTCGAGGTCGGGCTCACGTGTGGTCAGCAGCTGCAGCTTGAGTCCTGGCCACATCAGGGCACGCACCCAGCCCCTGCTGCGGTTGCGCCCGGCGAACTTGATCAGCTCGAATGAGATCCCGGCGATGACGGGCACGCCGAGCACGCGGGTGGCCATTAGCCAGTACCACGCGGGCAGACCGATCGGCGCGAACACGAAGATCGCGACGATCATCACCACGAGCAGGAAGCTGGTGCCGCAACGCGGGTGCAGGCGCGAGAAGCGTTGCGCGTTGGCCGGCGTCAGCGGCAGGCCCGCCTCGAAGCAGGAGATGGTCTTGTGCTCGGCGCCGTGATACTCGAACACGCGCCTCAGGTCGCGAACACGCGATAGCAGCGCCATGTAGCCGAGGAACAGGGTCGTGCGGATCGCACCCTCGACCACCCAGAACAGCACCGAGGAGCCCAGCTGGTTCTTGATCAAGCTGGTCACCCCAACGGGGATCAGGAAGAACAGCACGACCGCAAGCAGGACAGCGACCACGACAGTGCCAAACCACACAGCGCGTGGGATCTCCTGCGGCTCCTCAGCCTCGGCCTCATCGGGGGGCATCTGCGCGTTGGCGGAGATCTCGAGCGCCCGAAAGCCGATGACCATGGAGCCACCGAGCGCAACCACCCCTCGCACGAGCGGCAGTCGCAGCAGACGGTGACGCTTCATGGCCGAGTCGAGCGGATAGGTCGTGACCTCGACCTCGCCCAACGGCACCACTGGGTCGTCTCCGTCGAGCTCACCGGCGGCGAGCTGCTCAGGCGCCGGCTTGCGCACGGCCACGGCCCAGTTGGAGACGCCGCGCATCATCACGCCCTCCAGCACCGCCTGTCCGCCAACGGGCGCGTCGCGCTGGGCGCTCAGCTCACCGTCGCGCTCTACCAGGGTGTCGGCATCCGCGATCGGATCAAGCTGCGCAGTCGCGCCGTTACCAGCGACGGCCGACGGCGTGTTCAGGAGCGCTGAAGTGGTGGGCCGGCCGATCTGCGATCGCTCGGCGGCCAAACGCCCGGACATCGGACTACTGAGCGGCTCGGGACTGCGCCGAGTGCAAGCGGCCTTTGGCCACCCTGCGCTGGAAGCGCTCCACACGCCCACCGGTGTCCATCAGCTTCTGCCTGCCCGTGTAGAACGGGTGGCAGTTGGAGCAGACCTCGACGTGCAGCTCGTCCTTGGTCGCACGAGTGATGAACTCGTTGCCACACGTGCAGCGCACATGCGCACGAACGTACTTGGGGTGAATGTCTGTCTTCATCGTCGCTCGATTCTAGCGGTCCGGGACCAGCTAGTCGGAGCCGGCGGTCGGGGAGGTGCCGGTGGTGGTGCCTGTGGAGGTGGTCGTGGGGCCGGCCGTGGACGTGCCGGTGCCGGTGGATTCGGGTGCGGGCTGTTCGCAGCGAGGGGTGCGCATTTCCTCGGCCTTGAGCACGCGTCCCCTCGCGCTCAGCCAGCGAAACCGCACCGCCCCGCGGTAGAAGGCCGGCGCGGCCAGGTCGGTCACCTGCTTGATGTATGTGTACATTTTGACGCCTGCTGCAGAGCCGCGCCAGCCGCTCAGCCCGGGGGCGCTGACGAGGCGATATGGCCCTTCACCGGCGGCTCTCTCCAGTAGCCCGATGCTGATCTCCATGCGCGCACTGCCAGGTATGGCGCTCATTTCGCCGACGAAGGTGGCTGAGCGTTCGCTTTGCAGCGGTGCGACGAGACACTGTTCGACAGTCGCGGTCGCGTCAGCCTTGTTTCCAGTGTTGGAGCTTTGTCCTGGGCCGCTGGCGCCGGCGACGGTCGCGCTCGCTGAAACCTGTGCGGGCGTGTCTCCGATTGCACCGGAAACGGGCACGACGGCAAGCGTTGCGAGCCCGCACGCGGTGGCGATCAGCCGGCGCCAAGTCAGGCGGATGGACGTAATTCTCATGACATGTGCATAACACGCTGTTTGCGCACATGTTGCGCTACGGAGGTCCGCCCGCAAGCGAGAGCTCGAGTGCGGGCCATCGTGCAAGGATAGGCGCGATGCGCGTATCTGTGGTGGTCCCCACGTATAAGCGACCGCAGAGCTTGGCGCGCTGCCTGGACGCTCTCGAGCGCCAGCTTCACCCCGCGCGGGAGATCCTCGTGGTCGCCCGCGTCGAGGACGCCGCCAGCCAGGAGGTCGTGCGCGCACGAGCGCAGCCGGTGCGGCTCGTGCTGGTGGAGCGCCCGGGCGTGGTGGCGGCGATGAACGCGGGGATCGACGCGTCCAGTGGCGATGTGGTGGCGCTGACCGACGACGACGCGGTTCCCCACGAGGATTGGCTGGCACGCATGGCGGCGATGTATGAGAGCGATGAGAGCGCGCGGGTGGCAGCGGTGGGCGGTCGTGACTGGGTGCACACCAAACAGGGCCGGCTGCTCGACGATTCCGCTCACTCGGTGGGCGAGGTCAGCTGGTTCGGTCGCGTCACCGGCAACCACCATCTGGGTGTGGGACCGCCACGCGATGTGGAGGTCTTGAAGGGTGTAAACCTCAGCGTCAGAGGGGACCTGTTGCGTGAGGTCCGCATCGACGAGCGGCTGCGTGGCGTGGGCACCGAGCACCACTGGGAGGTGGCGCTGTGCCTGACGCTCGCCAGCCGCGGCTTTCGCATCGTCTATGACCCTGGCATCGCCGTCGACCATCACCTGCAGGAGCGCGTCGAAGACTCGCGCAGGTTCGATGCGAGCGAACTGCGCGACTCGACGTTCAACGAGACGCTCGCGCTATTGGAGTACCTGCCAACGTGGAGAAGGGCCAGCTACGTCGCATGGGCGTTTGCGATTGGAACAAGCTCCATGCCGGGCGTGGTGCAGATGCTGCGTTCACTGCCCGGCCGCGGTGGCACCAGCTGGTCGCAGTTTCGCGGCGCGCAGGCGGGGCTGATCCAGGGCATGCGCGCCTATCGTCGCTCGAGTAGCGCTGTCAGGTGATCTGATACAGCGGTCCGTCGCCCCCCTCGGGGGTCGTCAGGCGTCCGCCCTTGGCGGTGATCGCTCCACACTGCACGCAGTTGGTGTAGTTGACGATCACGTCCACATCACCGGATTCGTCGCCACCCTCCCCGTCCTCGGGGATCTCATACACCCCGGCGGGACACATCCAGCGCCATGTCTCGGCAACCTCGCGCGGAACGTGTTTCTGCACGCGGATGTGGTTGGGGGCATCGTCGCGGGTGGCGTTGCCGGTGATGAACACCGAGGAGAGCTTGTCGAAGGTGTATTTGCCGTCGGGCTTCGGGTAGGCGTCCTTGGTGTCACCGATGAACACCGGCTCGGCGTCATCGCGGTGCCACTCCTGCCGGCCCGGGGGGACCTTGCCCTTGGACATGATCGAGGGACCGGCGAGCAGGCTGCCGACGAGGAAGCCTTTCTGGAACGCCTGCCGTGTGTTGCGCACCTGGTAGAGCTCGGTTCCAATTGTGGATTTCTCGACCGTCTCCTCGTAATCGGACAGGTCGCCGGAACCGCGCTTGAGCGCCGCGTAAATCGACTCGGCCGCGAGCATGCCCGACTTGATGCAGTGGTGGATGCCCTTCAGCGCCGCCGTGTCCACCATCCCGCCGCCGTCGCCGACGAGCACCGCGCCGGGCATTGACAGCTTCGGCATCGACCAGTACCCGCCACCTGGAAGCGCCTTGGCGCCCCACGCGACTCGCTCGCCGCCCTCGAGGATGCCCCTGACGAGCGGGTGCGTCTTGAACGTCTGCAGCAGGTCGTGGGCCGAGGTCGTCGCGTCGCGATAGTTGAGGTCGACGACGAACCCGATCGAGACGAGGTCCTCGCCCGTCTTCTCGTCCTTCATCGGGTACAGCCAGGTGCCGCCGAGCTGCCCATACTTGGCCGCGACCTTCAACGGCCACGGCTGCACGAACGTGTGGATCACCCGGTCGAGCGGCTTGGGGACCTTCCACACCTCCTTGACGCCGAGCTCCCACACCTGGGGCTCGCGCCCTTTGGCGAGGTCGAACTCCTGGATGGCGGCGCCTGTCAGGTGCCCCCAGCAGCCCTCGGCGAGCACGGTGGCGTGCGCCTTGATGTCGGTCCCGGGCTCGAAATTACCGAGCGGCTGGCCGTCCTTGCCGCGACCCTTGTCGCCGGAGCGGACACCGACCACACGACCGTCCTCGACGATCAGCTGGGTGGCAGAGGTCTCGGTGAGAATGTAGGCCCCGGCGTCCTCGGCCTGCCGTTGCTGATAGCGAGCGAGCGCGGAGACCGAGACCACCTCGTTGCCGTGGTTCTTGAAGTTCGGCACCGCTGGAATCGGCACCGGGATCTTTGATTTCGGCCCGGTGAGCATGTACACGGACTCCTTCGTCACCTCACCGAACGCGAAGCCCTCTTCCCGCCACTGCTCGCGTGTCATGTCCGGAAACAGCTCCTGCAGCGGACCCGGGCGCATCACGGCACCGGACAGGTTGTGTCCGCCGCACGTCTTTGCCTTCTCCACCACTGCTACGGGCACTTCACCGAGGCGCTCCATCATCTCGGGGTCGTCGCCCAGCAGCTGTAGCAGTCGGTTGGCGCAGGCAAGTCCTGCCGTGCCGCCACCGACGATCACCACGCCGACCTCGATCAGCTCGTCCTCTGAGTCGAGGCCCCGCTTGATGAATTCCTTGCGGGAATCGACTGGCGGGGGATAAGCCGCCGGTATGACCTTGCCGTTGCTGGAGCCGTGTCCGGACATGATGAGATCTCCTAGCTTGCCTTCTTCGCCTTCACTGCCTCTGTGAGCTTCGGCAGGATCTTGTTGAGATCACCGACGATGCCAAGGTCGGAGAATTCGAAGATGGGCGCGTTGGCGTCCTTGTTGATGGCAACGATGTTCTCCGAGCCCTGCATACCGACCTTGTGCTGGATCGCGCCGGAGATGCCTGCGGCAAGGTACAGCTTGGGTGCGACGGTCTTTCCCGTCTGCCCGATCTGCGCCGCGTAGGGGTACCAGCCGGCATCGACGACCGCGCGGGTGGCGGCGACGGCGCTGTTGCCGCCGAATGCGTTGGCGAGGTCCTCCGCGAGCTGGAAGCCCTCGGCCTTGCCGAGACCGCGGCCGCCGGCTACGAGGATGTCGGCGCCCTCGATGTCGACGTCAGCGCCGCGCTGTTCGCCGCGGGTGACCATCGTCGCTTGCTGCGCCTGCGGCGAGAGCTCGAAGCTGAGCGCCTCCACGGGTGCATCGGCTCCACCGACGTCCTTGATCTCGAACGCGTTCAGACGCCCGATCACGATGCCCACCTCGGAGCGGTATTTGACCTCGGAGATCGAGGAGTCGCCGAGGATCGGGCGCTCAGCGATCAGCTCGCCGCCCTCAGCGCGCACGTTGGTGACCTCCATGACGACGCCGGCACCGAGCCGCGCGGCAAGACCCGCACCGATCTCAAAGCCGAGCAGACCGCCGCCGAACAGCGCGTACTTGTAGCCGCCACCAGTGATGGCAGCAGCCATGGCGTCGACGAGCGGCTGCGCGAGCCCCTCGGGACCCTCGGCCACGAGTACCTTCTTGGCGCCGTATTTGCCCAGCGATGCGGCCAGATCCCGCGGGACGCTCTCGCCGAGCAGGATCGCGTGCGCCTCGCCACCAAGCTCGGTGGCGAGCTTGGCGCCCTCTGAGACGGCGCCGAGGGAGTTCTTGTTGATCGCGCCGTCGTAGTGCAGCGCGTAAACGAGAATGTTCGACATCTAGATCAGCTTCCTCTCGTCGAGCCAGGCCACGATTTTTTCGACTGTCTCGCCGGTGTCCTCGTCCTCGATGATCTGTCCGGCGGACTTCGCCGGCGGCGCCTTCGCGGCGGTCCACTGCGCGGCGGAGTTATCGCCGCCAACTTTCGAAGCGTCGATCTGCACATCACCGGCGGTGACGGTGTCGAGCGGCTTCTTCTTGGCGCCCATGATCGCCTTCAGCGACGGGTAGCGTGGCTCGTTGATGGCGTCGCCGACCGAGATGACCGCGGGTAGCTTGATCTGCACCGTGTCGTACCCGTACTCGGCCTGGCGCTCACAGCGCAGGCCATCCGAGCCGATGTCCATCTTGATCACCTGCGTGAGCGAGGGCATGCCCAGGTGCTCGGCCACGACGGCGCCGATCGTGTAGCACTCGCCGTCGTCGGACTGCTGGCCGAGCAGCACCAGGTCGGGGCTCTCGCGTTGCAACGTCTTGGCGAGCGCGTAGCCGGTTGCGGCTACGTCTGAGCCGGCAACCACAGGGTCTGAGAGGTGCACCGAGCGGTCGGCGCCGAGGGATACGGCCTTGTGCAGTGCACGCACCGCGCTGTCGGGCCCCATGGTCACGGCGACGATCTCCTCAACGGGAACCGCGCCGCCCTCTTTGATCTGCATCGCAGCCTCGATGGCGTGCGTGTCATACGGGTTGAGATTCTTCTCGCCGCTGCGGTCCATACGCCCCGTCGAGGGGTCGATCCTCTTCTCGACGGCGGCGTCCGGAACCTCCTTAACGAGGACGCATATCTTCATTGGGTCGGCTTCTCCTTGGGTCTAAGTGACTAAATCCTACCCATTCGGGCGGTTGACTGACGAGTCAATCAATTGGGCTGGCGCGCGACGACCGCGCCGCGGATGAAATCCACGATCGCCTGCGTGGGTGCCCCGGGCGTGAATACCTCAGCCACGCCGAGGCTCTTGAGCTCGGGGATATCTTCGGCGGGGATGGTGCCACCGACGGTGATCACCACATCATCGACCCCCTGCTCGCGCAGCAGCTCGACGACGCGTGGCACGAGCGTCATGTGCGCGCCGGAGAGGATCGACAGCCCGACGGCGTCGGCATCCTCCTGGATGACCGTCTCGACGATCTGCTCGGGGGTCTGGTGAAGGCCGGTGTAGATCACCTCCATGCCCGCGTCACGCAGCGCGCGCGCGATGATCTTGGCGCCGCGATCGTGGCCATCGAGCCCTGGCTTGGCGACGACCACGCGGATCTTGCTCTGGGGTTGTGGGGAGGACATGCGCAGCGGAGATTATGCCCGCGAGGCGATTCGCGCTCCGACGCGCTCCCAAGCGGCGGTGCCGAGCCCCCCGATCGCGGCCGCTGCGCCCAGCCCCGCGACCATCTTCAGGCGCCGGCCGAGGCGATCGAGCTCGATCACCTCCCAACCCTCCTCGAGCGCGATCCGCCTGAGCACGGCGTCGGGATTGACGACCACCGCGTGGCGCACCGCGCGCAGCATCGGCAGGTCGGACTCCGAGTCGGAGTAGGCGTGGGAGGCCGCCAGGTCGATCGACTCACGCTCTGCGACCTCGCGCATCGAGAGCACCTTGCCCTCGCGGTAGTTGAACGGGCCGGCGGGCCTACCGGTGTAGCGGCCGTCGACGATCTCAGAGCGAGACCCCAACCCGCCATCGAAGTAGAGCACGCGCGCGAGCACGTCGGCCATCTCCTGCGATGCGGCGGTGAGAATGTAGACGGGTTCGCCCGCATCCTGGTGGGCATACGCGCGCTCGAGCATCTGCGGATAGAGCCGCGGCAGCACCCCGGACAGCACACGCGGCGTCAGGCGCTCAAGATCGCGCACTCGCACGCCCGCAATCATCTCCCCCACCCGCCTGCGCACGTCATCGGCGCGATCGTCGGTCGACCCGCGCAGGCGGAAGCGCACGTTCTCGTACACGTCGCGCACGAGGCGCCCACGCGAGATCATCCCAGTCTCATATGCCGCGCGGGCAAAGAAGATGCCCGACGAGCCCGCCATCAGCGTCTTGTCGAGATCGAAGAACGCGGCGCCGCGCGGCGATCCGCCGTTTGGCGAGGCGCTCATGGCCGCCTCAAACCTTGAGGATTACCGCGTCGCCCTGACCCCCGCCCGAGCAGATGGCGGCACAACCGTAGCCGCCGCCACGCCGGCGCAGCTCGTGAACGAGAGCGCCGAGGATGCGAGCGCCGGAGGCTCCGATCGGATGGCCGAGCGCTACGGCGCCGCCGTTGACGTTGACGCGGTTCTCGTCGATGCCGAGCATGCGGATGGAGTTGAGGGTGACGGACGCGAACGCCTCGTTGATCTCCCACAGGTCGATGTCGCCGGGCTGCAGGCCCGCCTTCTCCAGCGCCTTCTTGGCGGCGCTGGCGGGCGTTGTGGCCAGGTAGGCGAAGTCGTTGGCGCTCTGAGCGTGGGCGACGATCTCCGCGAGCGCCTCCTTGCCGTTGTCCTGCGCCCACTCCTCCGAGGCAAGCACGAGCGCACCGCCGCCGTCGTTGACACCGGGAGAGTTGCCGGCGGTGTGCGAGCCCTCCTTGCCGACCAGCCCGGGCAGCGCGGCGAGCTTCTCGAGCGATGTGTCACGGCGTGGACCCTCGTCGATCTCCACGACGGTGTCGCCCTTGCGTCCCTTGATCGTCACCGAGACGATCTCATCGGACAGGCGCCCCTCGTCGGTCGCCTTCAGCGCGAGCTCGTGCGAGCGCAGTGCCCAGCGGTCGAGATCGGCGCGGGTGATCTCCAGCTCGTCGCCGATCTCGGTGGCCTCGACAAACATCTGCTTGCCGGAAAACGGGTTTGTGAGCCCATCGTGAACCATCGCGTCGAGCATCTTGGCATCGCCCATGCGGTAGCCGAAGCGAGCTTGCGGCAACAGATAAGGGGCCTTGGACATCGACTCCATGCCGCCACCGACGCCGACGTTCATGTCGCCAGCACGGATTGCCTGGTCGATTATCACCGAGGCGCGCAGACCGGACGCGCAGACCTTGTTGATCGTCTCCGAGGAGATCTCCTTGGGAATGCCCGACTTGATCTGAGCCTGGCGCGAGGGGATCTGACCCTGCCCGGCCTGCAATACCTGACCCATTACGACGTGCTCGACCTGCTCGGGCTCGACGCCGGAGCGCTCCAGCGCGGCGGTGATGGCCAGCCCGCCGAGCTCAGTGGCATCCAGCGTGGACAGGCTGCCGCCCATCTTGCCGATGGGGGTGCGCGCGCTGCCGAGAATCACTGTCTTGGGCATGGAAGCGGGTCTTCTCCTAAAGGTCGTTAAGAAGGGACGAGAGAGCGAGAATGGTAGTGGACGGCTTCGCCATTCCCCGCTTGGATGGGCTCAGGAGCCGCGCTCGCGAGGCTCTCACACATCCGTGATTACCTCGCGCCGACGAATCGTTCACAAGCTGGATATCGTGCCCCCGCATGCAAATATCCGCTACGGCCCAACCCACTAGAACTATTGACGCCGACACGATCGCGGTCGGTATCTTCGCCGGCGAGACGCCGACGTCGGAGTCTCCATCACAGCTCGGCGAGCTGCTCTCCACAGACGAGGCTCGAGGTTCCTTCAAGGCGCTGGCGCTGACACACGACGAGGGTAAACGCTGGCTTTTGGTGGGGCTTGGAGATCGCGGCGAGCTCACTCCCGAGCGCGCCCGGGTGGCGGCAGTAGCGGTGAATGAGCGCGCGCACGAGCTATCGACACGGACGCTCTGTTGGGAGCTCCCCGAGGACGCACCGGGGGCTACACGTGCCGCGATCGCGACCGCGTTGGTGGAGGGCACGATCCTCAGCGACTACAGCTTCGATGAGTTCAAGTCGACGTCACCGGATGAGGATGCGGGCTCACCGCCGAAGCACCTCGCGCGCCTGATCATCGCGGGGCCATCGGAGCTCGAGCAGACAGTCACCGAGGCAGCGATAGTGGGCGAAGCGGTCAACCGTGCACGCGATCTGCAGAACCGGCCAGGCAATGACCTAACGCCGACGGCGCTGGCGGACTACGCCAAGGCACTCGAGCAGCAGGTGCAGGGTTTGACGGTGGAAGTGGAGGGGCGCGAGGGGATCATCGCGCGCGGGATGGGCGCATTTGCATCTGTGGCACAAGGCTCCTACGAGGAGCCAGCGCTGATCACGATCAGATATGACGGCCCGTCTGGCAGCTCGCCGGCTGAACCGATATTGGGATTCGTAGGTAAGGCGGTGACCTTCGACAGTGGCGGCATCTCGCTGAAGCCGGGGGCGAAGATGGCGGAGATGAAGTTCGACATGTCGGGCGGCGCAGCTGTAATCGAGGCGGTATCGGCGATCGCGCGACTGCAGTTGCCGGTGAAGCTGGTGGCAGTGGTGGGGGCAACGGAGAACCTGCCCAGCGGCCGCTCGATCAAGCCGGGCGACATCGTGACGGCGGCGAACGGCAAAACGATCGAGGTCAACAACACCGATGCCGAGGGCCGGCTGGTACTGGCGGACTGCCTATGTCACGCCGTCGCGCAGGGTGCGGAGCGGATCGTCGATCTGGCAACGCTGACCGGTGCGGTGATCATCGCGCTGGGCTCGACCTACGCGGGCCTGATGAGCAACGACGACGAGTTCGCAGCGCGCATAACCGCCGCCGGCGAGAGCACCGGTGAGATCGTCTGGCGACTGCCGCTGCACGAGGAGTACGGAGAGCTGATCAAGGGCATCTACGGCGACTTGGACAACGCTCCGGAAGGGCGTAAAGCGGGCACGATTGTGGGCGGCATGTTTCTGTCGAACTTCATCGGCGACACGCCGTGGGCACATCTGGACATCGCCGGCTCGGCGTGGGATCTCGACCGCCCGTACGTCGGCAAGGGAGCCTCCGGCTACGCGGTGCGGCTGTTGGTCGAGCTCGCCCGCTCCTACTGCGCGTAGCTCTTACTTGCCAACGCCCACCGGCCGCTCCCTCGCGGCGACCTGCGCTCAGCGGCCCCGCTTACGCATGAACGGTGCCTGCAGGTCGCTCTGCGAGAACGGCCCACCGCTGGTATCCAGACCAACGGCGCTGCGGTAGACGAACACCCTGAAGATCTGATCCATCGCCACCTGCGCGGTGATCGCAGCGAACATACCGCCGCCACCAAGGATCACCAGCAACGTGCCCGTCGCCCCCGCGGTTCCCATGCCCACCACCAGCAGCACGATGAACGGGATGTACATGAAGACGCTGCCGACGCTGATCGCGACGATGCCACCCACCTGCGTTCCCCAGCGCTGTCTGAAGATGTGCGAGGAGCGGCGCAGAACCTCCAGCGGACCCAGGCTCTCATAGGCGAGCACCGGCACGGCGAACATCGTGGCCAGCGTCCAGGACAGATCCACGACGGCGATCACGATCTTGGCGCCGAGCGGCACGTAGCGCTCGATCAGACGCAGCACAGCCCCCACCGTGCACACCACGAGGGTCCACGCGGCGATGATGCCGATGCGCTCTCTGGCCGCCATCCACCCATCATGTGCGGTCATGGTCTTGCCATCCAGGCGACCGGCGAGCACGGCTGCGAGCGCTACCCCGCAATACAACGAGACAAACGTGATCGGATAGGCGGAGACGAGGCTCGCGAAGAAGATCACGTTCTTTGCGTTGCTCGACCCACCGCCGTTGGAGATGGAAAGCGCGAACGAGAGCGCTCCAAGCACGAGCGTCAGCGCCATCGCCACCGCGGGAAATACGAGCAGCTGTGGGTCTTCTCGCAGAACGCTGAAACTTGCCGCGAGCAGCCGCGTTGCACGCGGACCGCGCCGTTCGCGGGGCGCCGTGTTGGCGGGAAATGCCTCGAGCACCTGGCTGGACGGCTCACCAGGCGAGAGCACGGCTCCCTGTCCCGGAACGGCTTGCGAGCCATCCGTGTGGGTATCGGCCGCGGCAGGCTCCGCTGCGATCACGCTGAGGTCGCGCAAGCGCGCACAGCTCGGGCAGAAGGTCTGGCCGTGATCGAGTGCCCAACCGGCCGCCTGCAGGCAGGAGGACATCGCGTCCTCCTCGACGGGCACAGTGCAATTGCACGCATAGCAGTGGATCCGTACGCGGCTCACGCCACGCCATATCGGAGCGCGTTACGCTCGGTCTTTAGAGCTCAGCTGGCCAGTCGGCACAAAAGCAGTGTCCAGCCTGCTTGTGACCGCTGCCCAGGCCTCACCGCGGGGATCGATGTGCGCGCGGTGGCGGCCGGCATAACCGGGGATCTCCACGAGCTCGACCTCTCCCCCAGCTGCGCGCGCGGCGCTCTCGTAGTTGCGGGCGAGCTCGACGGACACGGTTTCATCGAGCGTGCCGTGCACGAGTAGCGCGGGCATCTTCAGCGGCAGCAGCTGCATGGGATCGCCGGCGCCATAGCGCTCGGGGAAGCTCTCGGGTGGACCACCCATCAAAGCCCGCACGGCGCCCCCTCGCCAGCGACGGTAGGCGCCGGCGAGGTCGCATACGCCCGCCTGCGCGATCACACGCGTGATGCGAACCGGCGGCTCGCCATCGATGTGCCCCGGTGCACCGTGAGCAAGACGCTCGCGACCGGCCGCCCAGAGCGCCAGGTGTCCGCCGGCCGAGTGGCCGATGAGGGTCACACCCTGGTCGAGATCCAGAGGGGCGTGCAGATCGACGAGATGATCGATCGCGGCGCCGACGTCGGCGAAGGTCGCCGGCCAGCCGCCAGCGTCGCCGACGCGGCGGTACTCGATGTTCCATACGGCCCAGCCGCGTCTGACGAGGTCGCCGGCGAGTCCGCGCATGACGATCCGCCCGTAGCGACTCATCCACGATCCACCGTGGATGAGCACGATCACAGCATGTGGCCCGGGACCGACCGGCAGATACAGGTCGGCGCGCTGGGAGCGAGCGCGACCGTAGCGGTGGGTGCGACCGCGATTGAGAAAGTCAAGGATCAGACGTGCTGGCGCCACGTGCGCGCAATCGTGACAGACGCCCAATGGGATCTCGCACTGGGCGCGAGCGCAGAACGGACGCAGGTCTCTCAGCCGAGCTTGTCATATCCCCAAAGCGTCACCAGGTCGCGGTCCAGGTACTCGCTCAGCGCCGTCACCTCGCCGGCGAAGCGGCGGCGCAGCTCGAGCATCAAGCTCTCGTCTGGCGGCACCGGCTCCCCGTAGAGGATCCGCCTGCGCATGTGACGACGGGCCGGGCGAAGCACGGCTCGGCGCATCGCTCGCGGAATCAGCGCGCTGACCCGGCTCTTCACGATTCGCGACGCCGGACCTTGAGCAGATTGCAGGGCACGTTTGGCATCGTGCAGGCGCTCGGCTCTCACGCGAACTGTGGGGTTGGCCTCGACCGCTTTTATGACCACCGCGTCCCCAACGCCAAGGAACCGCATTATCTGCCGAGCAGTCCCCTCGTTGTCGGCTCGAAAGTCATCGTAGATCAGCGTCAACACCTGCTCTGGGGGAAACACGGCATGAAAGCGACGAAGCTGCTCCACGTATCGAACGTGCTGGGAGTACATCAGCGCCTGCTGCCAGTACCCGTGACGAGGAAGGTTGCGTCCCTCGCTACGGGACGCCTCGAGCAGCAGCGCCTTGCCCAGATCGACCTCGGGCTCGATCATGGTCTGCACGAACTGGAGATGCAACGACCGCAAAAAGCTCGATGGCTCCCGCAGGATGGCGACGATTCGAGCATCGGGTGCATTTGCGGCGATCCGCTCAGCAGCGCTGGGTGAGCGCAGATACGACGGCGAGGCCTCACCGGCCCGCTGGTCCGGCGTGGCCGGGGCAAACAGGGCGAGGTAGTCCTCGAGTGTCTGCGGAAGCCCGCGGCTGCGCCAAGGATCTGCGCGCATCTCGGGTGCGAAGAACTGCGGCTCCTTGAGATCCGGCATGAAGAGATGTGGGTGACGCCTCAGCATCGCGTAGAGCGCCGTGGTGCCGCACTTCGCGTGCCCCACGATGAAGAAGTCCGGGACGCGCCCAGGCCCGGGGGATTGGGCCTCCCCGCTCACCACGGGACCATCGACCTCGGCTGCCGAGCTGTGGACAGGGTTGACACCTGCTCAGAGCTCATCCACCTCGAGTGTCGCATACCTCGGCTGCGAACGACGGACTGTGCGCCACTGCGCAGAAGGGCAGCCTCCAGTCGAGCCCGGGCAGCCGAGCTGGCTCGATTGTCGGACGGTTACGCTCAACCGATGGCAAGCGAGCCACACCCACCGTCCCAGGTGTCGAGCCCCGCGACCGCGCCGAGTGACGTCGTGGACTTCCTGCGCGCGCACCCGCCGTTCGACGCGCTCGAGGTGGCCGACGTCGAGCGGGTGGCGGCGTGTGCCGAGGTCGAGTTCTTCTTGGCAGGGACGATCATCTTCGCCAAGAGCGCACAGCCGGTCGAGCATTTGCGGGTCGTGCGTACGGGCGCTGTCGAGATCGTGCTCGACGAGGTGGTGCTCGACGAGCTCGGGCCGGGCGAGCTGTTCGGGCACGCGTCGATGCTGTCGGGCCTACCGCCCGGGTTCGAGGCACGCGCACAGGAGGACGCGCTCTGCTACCGGATCCCAGAGGAGACGGCTCGCGCGGTGCTGGCACGGCCGGAGAGTGTCGCGCTTCGTCGCGCGCTCGCTGCTGGAGGTACGCGCACACGCCACGGCGGCGCTGGCTCCACGCCAGCCGGCCACCGACCGTGCGAGCCAGCCGGTGGCGGCGCTGATTCGCGACCCGCCACTGGTGTGCTCGCCTGATACGAGCATCCGCGAGGCGGCGACCAGGATGGCAGCCGCGCCGGCGACGTCGATCCTCGTGAGCTCGACGACTCGCTGGGAATCGTGACCGACCGCGATCTGCGCTCACGTGTGATCGCTGCAGGCGTCTCCTACGAAGCGCCGGTGTCGTCGGTGATGAGCGCCCCCGCATACACGGTCGCGCCGAACAGGCTCGGTGGGGACGTGCTGCTGGAGATGCTCGACCGTGGGGTACGTCATTTCCCGGTCGTCTCAGCGGAGCGCGAGGTGATTGGTGTCGTCGAGGCGGTGGACCTGCTGGCCGTCGAGGCGCTGTCGTCGTTCTACCTGCGCCGCGCGATCGCGCGCGCCGAGAGCGTGGCGGATCTCGTACGCGCCACGGAGGGACTGCGGCCCGCCGTGGTCGCGTTGCACGAGGCGCGCGTGGCGGCCTCGCGGGTCGCAGCGATCTACTCGGTTGTGCTCGACGCGCTCACCCGGCGGCTGATCGAGCTGGCAATTGCGACCACACCCCACCCACCCACGCCCCCGGCCGAGTTCTCCTGGCTTGCGCTCGGCAGCCAATCCCGACGCGAGGCGGTGCCCGGGTCGGACGCCGACAGCGCGATCGTCTGGTACGGCGACGCACCTGAGGAGACCGTGCGGCCGTATCTGCATGCGCTCGCGGTTCAGGTGACCGCCGGACTGGGCGCATGTGGCATCCGCGTCGACAGCCACGGCGCAACCGCCGCCGATGTGCTGTTCGTGCGTTCGCTGGAGTCCTGGCAAAAGGTCGCGCTCAGCTGGATCGAACGCCCGACCCGCGAGCAGGCGCTGATCCTCGTGTCCGTGCTCGTGGATAGCCGCCCCGTTTGGGGCATCCGCAGCGGCGCCCCGGTATCGGACACGTTTCGGGCGGCCACCTCGCGGCCCGAGCTACTGCATCTGCTGGCGCGCTTTGCGCTCACCCACCGGCCGCCGACGGGCTTCTTGCGCGGGCTGGTGGTCGAGCACGATGGCGAGCACCGCGGGCGGCTCGACCTCAAGCGCGGAGGCCTGCTGCCGGTGGTCGATCTCGCGCGCTGGGCCGGGATGGCGGCGGGCGTGACAAGCGCCTCGACGCTCGAGCGCCTGCACGCAGCCGGTGAGGCGGGCACGCTGCCGGCCGCGGAAGTGCATACGCTCGAAGACGCGTTCGAGCTGTTCACGGAGCTGCGCATGGAGCATCAGGTGGAGCAGCTTCGCGCGGGCCTGGAGCCAGACGACCATGTCAACCCGGATGAGCTCAGCGCGCTGACGCGCAGCTATCTCAAGGAGGCGTTCCGCGCGGTGGCATCGGTACAGAAGCGCATAGCCGCCGAACTAAGCCTCGGCGTGCGATGAGGCTCCGCCGCGCGGCTCGCGGCGCCGGCGCGAGCGCATACAGAGAAAAGGGCCTGCCCGCGGGGCGCACGCCGTGGCGCGAGGCGAGCTACTGCGCAGTCGATCTGGAGCTCAGCGGCCTCGATCCCCGTGAGCACGAGATCATCTCCTTCGGCGCTGTGCCGATCGAGCAGGGACGCGTGCAGGTCGGCGCCGCCGTGCATGGGCGCGTGCGTCCCCAGCGGTCGCTCAGCGACGCGTCGATCCGTGTACACGGGCTGCGTGCGGCCGACCTCGCGGATGCGCCCGGGCTGGATGTCGCGATCGACCCGCTGCTGGCGGTGATGGCGGGCAGGATCCCGGTGGTGCACGTGGCGGCGATCGAGCGTGGCTTCCTGCGACCGGCGCTGCGCCGACAGGGAGTGCGCCTGCGCAGACCGATGATCGACACGAGCGTGCTCGGACTGGTGTGGCTGCACGAACGCGACGGCAACGGGCCGAGACGCGTGTCGCTGGGTGCGCTCACACAAGCGCTTGGCCTACCCTCGCACCACCCACACGATGCGATCGGCGATGCGCTGACGACAGCGCAGGTGTTCGTGGCGCTCGCCACCCATCTCGACACCCGTCGCGCACAGACCGTGCGGCGCCTCACCTCCGCGGGCCGGCTGCTGGAGTCGCTGCTCGCTTACCCGACGCGTTAGAGGCGATGGAGCTCCGCCGGCGGGCCAGGCGGGGGGAGCCCGCCGGCGAAGCTCAGAACAGCTGCAGGTAGCGCTCGAGCTCCCACGGTGTGATCTGCTCGTGGGCGGCCTGCACTTCGCGGCGCTTGACCTTTACGTAGTAGTCGAGGTAGTCGCCGTCGCGTGTTTTTCCGAGCGCCGTGCGCAGCACGTCGCAGCGCTCGAGCTCGCGTGTGGCGTCGAGCAGGTTGGCAGGCAGCACGTCGATCCCGGCGGCGGCGCGCTGCTCGTCGCTCAGCGTGTACAGATTGGCCGAGTTCGGCTCGCCTGGGTCGAGGCCTCGCTGGATCCCGTCGAGGCCGGCGGCGATCATCGCTGTGGCTCCGAGGTAGGGGTTGCAGGAGCCGTCGACCGTGCGGTCCTCGATTCGTCCCGGCGCCGGAATGCGCAGCATCTGCGTGCGGTTGTTATAGCCATAGCTCACATATGCCGGAGCCCACGTTGCGCCGCTCTCAGGCGCCCCAACGGACAGCCGCTTGTAGGAGTTGACGGTCGGCGCGGTGAGCGCGATGTATGCCTTCGCGTGTTCCTTCAAGCCGCCGAGGAAGCCGTAAGCAAGCTCGGAGAGCCCCAGACCGCGCGGGTCCTCTGCGGGGTCGCACTCGAACACGTTCTCGCCGTCTTTCCACAGGCTCACATGGAAATGACAGCCGTTGCCGGTCAGATGGGCGAACGGCTTGGGCATGAACGTGGCGGTCAGGCCGCGCTCCTGCGCCAGCGACTCGACCATGTAGCGGAAGAACACAGCGCGGTCACAGGTGGTGAGCGCGTCCGCGAACGCGAAGTTCTGCTCGAACTGCCCGTTGGCGTCCTCGTGATCGGTGGCGTAGTTGTCCCAGCCAAGCCCAGTTACCGCTTTTGAGACCTCCGTGACGAAGTCGAGGTTGCGGGTCAGCGCACGCATGTCGTAACAGGGCTGCTCGAGTGTGTCGAGCGTGTCGGCGAGCTCGAGCTTGCCATCGGCGCCGCGTCGCAGCAGGAAGTACTCGAGCTCGGCGCCGATCTTCAGCTCATAGCCGAGCGCCGGCAGCGCGCTCGAGCGCCGAGCGCAGGATCGTGCGCGGGCAGTACGGCCACGGCTCACCCTCGACGGTCACATCACAGGCGAAGCGACGCCACGTTCTTGCGCCACGGCAGGATCGTGAAGCTGCTCGGGTCGGGCATGGCGATGATGTCGGGGTCGTCCGGTCCCTGACCGATATCGCCGGCAGCGAAACCAGCGAAGCCGGCACCGCCCTCGAGCAGATCGTCGAGATGGTGTGCGGGCACGAGCTTGGCGCTCGGCTTGCCGTGCATGTCCACGAACTGCGCGAACAGGAACTCGATGCCCTCGTCCTTGACGATCCGCCGCACATCGTCGGCGTTCTGGGGCGGCACGGTCATCGCTGGAAGGTATATCTGTCGCGATCGGATGCGGGCAATGGTTGCCACGCCCCGAAAGCGGGGAGTAGCATGTTCACTACGCACATATGTCCACTGTCACTGAGCAACAAGGCCTGCGCGACGAGAACCGCACCCTCTACGGCGTCATCAAGCTCGTGTCATCGTCGGTGGAGCTCGGGCCGATGCTGCAGGGAATCGTCGACCTGGCGACGCAGGCAACCGACTGCCACGCGTGCTTCATCTACCTCCTCGAAGACGACCAGCTGACGATCCGCGCTGCCTCGCAGGTTTTCGCTGACGCGGTCGGTCGGGTACAGCTCGCGATCGAGGAGGGCCTCACCGGCTGGGTTGCCCGCCACCGCACACCCGAGTTCATCCGCGAGCGGGCGATGGACGATCCGCGCATGAAGTACATCCCGCTGCTGCAGGAGGAGCGCTTCCAGTCGATGGTGGCCGTCCCGATTCTGTCGCGCTCGAGCGACACGCTCGGGGTGATCGTGCTGCACACCGAGGCTCCGCGCGAATTCACGGAGGACACGCTGAAGCTGCTGGTGCACATCGCGTCGCTGGTGTCGGGTGCGATCGAGAACGCCCAGCTCTACCAGCGCGAGCGCCACCGTGTGGACACGCTCACGCGCCTGGCCGCGATCGGCGGCGAAGTGGCGTCCGCGAGCAACGCTGACGACCTCGGGCTGATCGTCGCAAGGGGCACGAGACGCCTGCTCGAGGCGGAGCTCTGCCAGGTCTATCGCCTGGACCCCGAGGACAGCGGCCTGCAGCTGTTGCGCTCGGACCCCGCCACGGTTTCCTCACCGGCGGAGCTGTCGGCGGCGGGATTCCTGATCGACGCACTCGACGGCCGTGGCTCGGGACCTGCCGCACGCGGCCTGTGGCCAGGGCTCGACTTGGGCGATCTGCTGCTGACACCGCTGACAGCCGGCGGTGAGCGGCTGGGGTTGTTGTGTGCGGGATCGCCCCCGGGGCGCACGTTCAGTGGCGAGGACACCGAGCTGGCGCGTGCAATTGCGCATATTGCGGCGGTCGCGATCAAGCGAGCGGAGCTGATCGAGCACCTGACGAACGCGAACACCGTGAAGGACCTGTTCGAGGCGCTGGCGGCGGGCGCGACGTCGTTTGCGGTGGCCAAGGCGGCAGAGGTCCGCTGCGATCTGACAAGCCCCTACCTGATGGTCTGCGCGGAACCAGCGGGCCAGCTGGAGCCGGCGTCTGTGGAGTGGCGCGAGGCCGCCGAGGTGCTCGGCCGCGGTCTCGGCGCGCTGCAGCCGCGCGCGGCGGTCGAGGCGGGGCCCGGTCCGGTCAGGGCAGCGCTCCCGCTCGGCGTGGGCAGGCTGGAGCGCGTTGAGGAGATCCTGCGCGCGTGCCAAGATCTCGGCAGGCAGACGAGAGCAGCGATCGGCCTCAGCCAGTTGCACAGCTCGGGCGCGGAGGCTGCGCGCGCCTACCGCGAGGCGCTCGACGGGGCCACGATCGGCCGGGCACTCCTGCACGACGGTGGCGCGATCGCCTACTCACAACTTGGCGCCTATCGCTATCTCGTTCACATCGCCGCCGAGGCCGCCCCCCGGGACCGGATGCGCGAGGCGGTGGACGTGCTGATCGCCTACGACAAGCGGCGGCGCTCCTCGCTGTTGGACACACTCGAGCGCTACCTCGCGGAGCGGCGCAGTGTGATCGAGAGCGCCCGCGCCCTGTTCATCCACCCCAACACCCTGCGCCAGCGCCTCGCACGCATCGAGGAGCTGACCGGCGTGGAGCTCGACCACGATGATCTGCTGTCACTCGAGCTCGCGATCAAGCTCGCGCGACTGCACGGGCGGCCGGGCCCGCCACAGGCGGCGGGGGCGATTGAGGCTGGCGAGGACTGACGTTCGCGCGAGGGCCGTCAGGCGACGCCAGACGCGAGGACATCGATGCACGCGGTGCCTACGACGCCTGCTTGCCTCTGAGCCCGCCGATGCCGAGCGATCCATCGTCTTTGGCAGCCGAGCCGCTCGAGGTGATCTCGTCAGAGCCAGCTCCTTCCCCACCCTCGGCGGCCGTTGCTCCACCGGCCTCGCCCGGCAATGGTGGAGGGTCGTCGAGGAAGTCCGCTGTGGGCACGAAGAACAGGGTGCCGGTGACCGCCGTGGAGAAGTCCAAGATCCGGTCGTAGTTGCCGGGTGGGTCCCCGAGGAACATGTGCCGAAGCATCAGCTCGGTGACTGAGGGGGTTGCCGCATACCCGATGAAGTAAGTGCCCGACTCCCCGGCGCTCAGCGACCCGAAGGGCATGTTCTCACGCAGAATCTGACGCTGGGTGCCATCCGGTTCGACGATCGTGTTCAGCGCCACATGGGAGTTGACAGGCTTGACGTCATCGTCCATCTCGACGTTTGAGAGCTTGGCCCGCCCGATCACCCGCTCCTGCTCCCCGACCGTCAGGGCATCCCAGGCGGCCATGTCGTGTAGGTACTTCTGGACGATCACGTAGCTCCCACCGGTGAATGCCGGGTCCTCGGCTCCGATGGTCACCGCCACCTCGGCTGCCGGCCCGGTGGGGTTCTCGGTCCCGTCGACGAAGCCGAGCAGGTCCCGCTCGTCGAAGTACTTGAATCCGTGGACCTCGTCGATGACCCTGGCGGCTCCGGCCAGCCGACCGACGATCAGCGATGACAGCTCCCAGCACAGATCCATCGTTGCGGCACGGATATGGAAGAGGAGATCTCCCGGGGTGGCCACAGCCCGATGCCGACCGCCGTCGAGGGCCTGGAACGGGTGTAGCTCGGCCGGCCGAGGGCCGGCGAAGAGTCGATCCCAGACAGCCGATCCCACACCCGCGACGACGGCCAGCCCACCCCGGGGAGAGCGGAAGCCAACTGTCCTGGCCAAGCCCGACAGGTCGGCGAGCAGATCGTGGACCACCGACTCACCGCCGTCGTCGATCGTAAGGACGAGGATGATGGCGCTGGCCGTCAGCGGGGTGAGCACGGGCTGAGCCGCCGGCACTCCGGCTGCGGCCGCCGGGCTCTGAGAGACGCTCGCCATAGACCTGCGCATTGCATCACAACGCCTGCGGATGCAGCGCGCTGTGACTGAGGGCGAGCACGATTATCGTCATGTCTCTGGGGTCTGCAAGCCGAAGTTGGGTGAGCTCCTCGACACGCCGCAGCCGGTAGTCGCAAGTCCTGACGTTCAGCAGCCGACGGCGTCTCTCAGCGTCCGACAGGCCTGCGCCATGCGGGGACTGGAGAGCGAGGTGACACGGCGTCGAAAGTATTCACGGGGCACGGTGTGGAGATTGTCGAAGTTGACCACGCACGGCGTGGGAACGCCATCATCGCTCGGCGTTAGCTCGAGCTCCGATACCAAACCGCGATGTGTTCTCGTCAGCGCAGCCACTACAACCGATCCGATGCGATCGGCCACCGGATCACGAGTCAATACCAGCACCGGCCGGCCCCCGCCTGGCGTCGCGGCAAACCAAATCTCACCTCGCTGCATTGTCCCATTCCGTCCAATCCTCGGCTGGCCCCCAGTCTGCGATGCCCTCAAGCGATCGCTCGGAATCCGTCAGGGGCGCTTGTGCCCATGCCTCGGCATCGTGCTCGCTGCTCAAGCCGGCTAGATGCCGATGGAGAGCGTCGCGGAGAATCTCCGAACGGTCCATCCCAAGCGCCTCCGCCCAGCGCTGAATCTCCGCCGCCTCGTCATCCGACACGCGAAAGCTGAGCATTGTCATACCGCTTAGGATAGCGCGTATGACAGGCTGCGATCCTCAGTCGCTGTATCAGCGGCGTTAGGCGTTCCGGCGATACCGTTTAACGGATGCACAATGACCCAGCCGAGAATCGGACGCGGTTGTTCGGGCCGGATGAGGCGCCGGACTGGCTGCTCCCTTCGCGGACCCGCCAGCGCTGGGTTAAACTTCGGGTGCGTCTGTATTTCAGCCTCGGGATTCCAATGCTCCGGTCGGTCGTCGTCTACGCAGTGAATCCGAGCGATCTCGCACCAACAGGGCTTCGGCGTTTCGTCAAGCGTTTTGCCAAACCCTCCTAGTAGTGCTCCGTTAGGTTGAAGGGGTTTGGGTTGGGGTCTTGAATCTCTTTGTCGATGCTGCTGTCGATCGGGGAGGTCAAGATGGGGGCTGTGGCTGGTCTTTCGCCGGGTGAGCTTGTGCGTGTGCGGGGGCGGCTGGAGGAGTTCGCCGGGGAGATGTTCGACTCGATACGCCGGAAGGACCAGCGGCGTTGGGGTGAGGTGTATTTGCGTGGGCTGATGCTGGATGGCAAGCGTAAGTCGATCGAGCCGATGGCCGCACGGCTGGAGGACGGGGACGAGCAGTGTTTGCAGCAGTTTGTGAATCAGTCGCCGTGGGATTGGCGGCCTGTGCGCAGGGAGTTGGCGCTACGCATGACCGGCGAGATCGAGCCCGAGGCGTGGATCGTTGATGACACTGGGTTCCCGAAGTTCGGGAAGATGTCGGTCGGGGTCGCGCGCCAGTATTCCGGCGCGTTGGGGAAGGTCGGTAACTGTCAGCTCGGGGTGTCGATCAATGCCGCGTCAGAGGACGCGTCGTGTCCGCTCGACTGGCGGCTGTTCATACCTGAGGAGTGGGACGAGAACAGCATGTTCAACCAGGATCGACGTGAGAAAGCCAAGCTGGCGGAGGATGAGCACCACGTCGAGAAATGGCGACAGGCGCTCGAGATGATCGATGAGCTGATCGGCTGGGGAATCGAGGCTCCGGTGATCCTCGGCGATGGCGCATACGGCGATATCACCGAGTTTCGCTGCGGCCTGGAGGAGCGCGAACTGCGGTATGTGCTGGACGTCAAGAGTGTCACGTCGGCCTATAGCGAGGAAGTACAGCCCGAGCGCTCAGAGTGGAAAGGGACCGGCAGGCCACCCAAGCCACGCTACCGCCAAGAGCCATCCTCGCTGAAGGCGCTGGCTCTCGCTGCCGGCAAACAGGCCGCTCAGCCAGTCACTTGGCGGGAGGGCACACGCGGCAGCATGACCTCGAGATTCTTGGCGCTGAGGCTCCGCCCAGCGAATGTCCGCCTGCGCAACAACGCCAACCGAAACGGCGAGGAACTCACGGTCTGCTGGCTTTTGTGTGAGTGGCCCGTCGGCAAGGACGAGCCGACCAAGTACTGGCTCTCAAACCTCCCGCCCGACACGCCACTAAAGAAGCTGGTGAAACTCGCGAAGCTGCGCTGGCGAATTGAGCACGACTACCGCGAGCTCAAGGACGCGCTCGGCCTCGACCACTTCGAGGGCCGCACCTACCGCGGCTGGCACCACCACGTCACCCTCGTCTCCGTCGCGCACGCTTTCCTCACCCTGGAGCGAACCCGGCGCCCTCCAGCCAAGGCGGCAGCAGCCTGACCCTCTTCGCGATCGTCCGGGAGCTACAAGCGCTCCTGGCCTGCTGGCACGGAACATGCCCCACCTGCCACAGAGCACTGCCGCCCGACCACCACCTACACCCACCACCAACCTAACGGAGCACTACTAGTTGTCGAGCGGCTCACAGAGCGGGGGCAACGGTGCAACTGTGGTGTTACACTTGCTTGGTGTCCACCGTGCACCCCCGCATAGCGCTGACGCGCGACCCTGAGCTGGACGAGGCGCTGCGGCGTGCCAGGCCGTTGCTCGGCGCACGCATGCCTACGGCAACGCTTGCGCGCGAGCTGATCCTACGCGGAGCGCACGAGCTGCTCGCCAACCAGGGCACCGAGCTCGACCGGTGGCTCGATCAGCGACATGCCACACCCGCCGAGCGCTCAACAGAGCAGGTACTCGCAACGGCGACCAAACTCGCCGCGCCCGACCCCGCGAAACCGTATGCGACCTCGCATGCGCTCGAGAAGCAGCGCAGCGAGAGATTCTGAGCGACGTGGCAGACGAGAAGCTGGTCTACCTGGACGCGTCAGCGTTTGTGAAGCTGGTGATCCCCGAGCCCGAGACGGCTGCGCTGGTCACGGCGCTCACCCCCGAGACCCTGCTAGTCGCCTCGGAGATCCTCGAGGTCGAGGCACTTCGCGCGACACGCAGAACAACAGGAAAGAAGGGCGTCGCCGCCGCGCGCACCCAGCTTGCGGGGGTACGCCTGCTGCCATTGACAGATCAGATCCGCAAGCGCGCCTGCGAGCTCGAGCCGCCCACGCTGCGCTCACTCGATGCGATCCACATCGCCACCGCGCTCGATCTCGGAGAGCGCCTTGAGTGCATTTACGCGTACGACACGCGTATGGCCACCGCCGCAAGTCAAGCTGGCCTGCTGGTGTCTGCACCCATGGACGAACAGCCCAGCAAATAACGCCGCCGCCGAGCTCAGTCCCCGCCTGAAACCAAAAACACCGGCACCTTCGCGCGCCGCCTGACCCGCTGGGGCTCCTGGGTCCAGAGCATGTCGCCCACGAGGCGGTTGCGATCGAGATCGGCGGCCATGACGATCGCCTGGCACTCCTCTCTTACAGCCTCGTCGCAGATACGAGCGGTGGGTTTGCGCGTTGCCAGAACATGCCCCTCCGCGTCGAGGCCCTTGCGCTTGAGCCGCTTGATGGCGCTGTCGACGATCTTGCGCTGCTCCGCCCACTCGCGCTTGGTGGGCATCAGGCCGGGGCTGGGGAACCCGAACGAAACGCCGTGGATGCGCGCGATCGAGAACACGTGCACGCTCGCGTTGGTTGGGCCAGAGCGATCCGCGAGCGCGGCTACCCGAGCGATGGCCGCGTCGGGGATCTCCCGCCCTTCGGATGCGAGCAGGATGCGTGCGTAGCCGGGCTCCGCTCCGCCCTCGGTGGGCGCAGCCACCCCGGCCTCCCCCACCTCTGCCTCGGCGGTGGCACTCATGGGCTTGCGCCCTCCGCGGGAGCAGCCACCGCTCCCGCGGCCATGTGCGCTGCTTTCTTGCGATCGCCGGCCTTGCGCCACAGATACAGCGGGTAATAGGACGCGAGCACACCGAAGCCGAGGAAGTAATAGATCAGCGTCTTGTGCCCGGCGGCGTTGCAGGAGCAGTCGGCATACACGGGACCACCCCAGAAATAGATCAGCCCATACACGCCCGCCAGCCCGAGCGCGACGTACTTCATCCACTCCGGCAGCTTGAACGGGCGCCGCAGGTTCGGTCGTTCCTTGCGCAGCAGGTAGTAGCCGATCAGCACCGGTATGAACGACGCCAGGTAGCCGACATTGGAGAACGTGTAGATCTGCACGGCGCCTCCGAAGAACACGACGACGATCGAGCAGACGACGTTGAAGATCATCGAGCGGTGTGGCACGCCGTGAATGTTGGTGGCCTGGAAGAAACGGGGGAACTGCCCGTCGACGGACATCTGGTGAAGCGAGCGTGCAGTTCCAGTGATCGCGTTCAGCGCTGAGAGTATGAGCGCGAGGATCAGCATGATCGCGATCAGCCAGTTGAGCACTTCACCACCGGTGCCCGTGCCGAACACCTTCGACGCGAAGGTGACGAAGATCGTCTTCGGATCGACGAGCGCCGTGTTGCCGAGCGCTTTCGTGCCGAGCACGATCACGAACGCCACGGGAATCATCACGTAGATGAACACTCCGTATGCGCCCTCGGCGTTCATCGCGATCTTCGCGTCGCGGTCGGGATCGCGTGTCTCACCGATGTAACACGCCGCCGCCTCCATCGCGATCACGTTCCAGGTCAACAGGAAAGAGAAGGCGAGCGCGATCACGAACCAGCCGTGACCGAACTGGCTGGCGAAGAAGCCGCTGCCGTCGATGTGGTGGAAGTGGAAAAGTTCACCGAAGTGCACCACGCCCGGGTTGAAGATCCACGAGATCGCCAGGAACGTCAACGGGATCATCGACAGCATCGCGAGCGTGGTGGCGAAGAAGGTGCCGAAGCGCAGCCCGAGATATGAGGGGATGAACAGCAGTACCAGCCCCACGACCGATATGCCGAGCGTCCACCACGCGATCGGCGTGTCGATCGGTGTGAAGCCGGCTTCGGAGAGTCCAAAGCGCTCGACGATGTAGAAGGACGCAAGGATCATGTTCAGCGGCGCGACCGGAAACCACCCCAGCCAGTACGCCCAGGCGGTGAAGCCGTTGACGTGCTCCGCGAAACGCGGCCAGCGATCCTTGTAAGCGGGATAGGCGTAGGACGGCGAGCCGCCCGAGCGATCGGGCATCATCGCCGAAAGCTCCGCCAGGAACAGGCACAGCAGATACCCGCTTACGGTGATCACGAAGATCAGCGGCACCGCGGCAGCGCCCAGCGATGTGACCATCGTCGGCGCAATCCCCGTGACGAGGATCGTCCCCGCGAGGCCGATTACAAATGCACCCCACCAGTTGATGGTTTTCGGCAGACCACCACCCTCGTAGTCGAGCTCATCGAAGGTCCCGGAGCCTGTGTCATCCGCCATATGCTCTCCCGATCACGTTGTGGTGTGTCGAGGCAGGTTCTCAGGTGCCCGGGGGATCTCCCAGGCGAGATGTGAACACAATTGTTGGGAGCGACATGGAGCACCTGGACACATTCCTCTCTCTGCAGCCACCTTTCGACGGGTTGGCCCCGAGTGAGATCGGCGCTGTGGCCGCACAGGCGAGCGAAGTCTCGCTGCAGCCGGGTGAGCTCGTGCTGGTCGAGGACGGAGCGCCGGCCACCGGCCTGTATGTGGTCCGTGCCGGGTCGATGGAGCTGGTTCACGAGGGTGAGCCCGTGGTTGTGCTCGAGCCCGGTGAGTGCTTCGGCCACCCCTCGCTCTTGAGCGGCATGGCCCCCGCGTTCACCGTTCGCGCCCGCGAGCCGTCGGTCTGCGTGTTCCTGAGCGCTCCGGCCGCTCGTCGCGTGCTCGCCACCGAGGCCGGTGTCAGCTATGTCGCGAGCACGATGCGCACGCGCCTCACCCGCAGCGGCCACACCGTGCATGGCCTCCTGGACGTCGGTACCACGCCCGTGTCGGCAATCATGCGCCCGGCGCTGTTCTGCGAGGCAGACGAGCCGCTGTGCAAGGCCGCCGAGCGGCTGGGTGCGGGTGAGAACGGCGCGGCGCTGCTCGTGCGACTTGGGCCGGAGCAGTTGGCGATCGTGAGCGATGCCGAGCTACGCGAGTGGGTTGCCGCCGGCCGCACAGATAGCGGTGCACCGGTGAGCACGATTGCACGGGCACCTGTGCCGACGGTGCCCGTAGGGCAGCTGGCGGTGGAGGCGACCGTCGACATGCTCGCCGCGGGTGTGGAGCACGTTGCGGTGCTCGACGGGGAGCGCGTGTGCGGCATGCTCTCGGCGGCTGATCTCCTGGGCCTCGACGCGCGTAGTCCGATCGCCCTGCGCCACACGATCCTTGGGGCGGCCGATGAAAGCGTGCTTGTGCGTGCGGCGGGCCACATGCCGCAGCTGTTCCTGCTGCTCGTGCGCGCCGGTGTCCCCCCGCGCGACATCGGACGCGTGCTGAGCCTTCAGCACGACGCCCTCACCGCGCGGCTGATCGATCTCTCGATCTCCCGTAACGGCCCCGCACCGACGGCGTGGGCGTGGCTCGACCTCGGCAGTGCCGCCCGTCGCGAGTTCACACTCGCCTCCGACCAGGACAACGCGCTCGCTTATGAAACGCCGGCGCCCGGCACGGAGGATGCGGTGGACGCGTACTTCGCACAGCTCGGGAGCGAGGTCAACGCGGGGCTCGCGCGGTGTGGATTCGGGGTGGACAACAACGACGTGCTCGCCGGCAACCGCCTCTGGCGTATGTCCAAGCCGG
The DNA here is from genome assembly GCA_963752865.1 of uncultured Solirubrobacteraceae bacterium. Classification (GTDB taxonomy): domain Bacteria; phylum Actinomycetota; class Thermoleophilia; order Solirubrobacterales; family Solirubrobacteraceae; genus Palsa-744. Next base: position 1,477,777 of record CAVVZU010000002.1, on the reverse strand, counting down.
ACTGGCTGCGGACGTTTGACGAGTGCCTGCGTGTTCCCGACGAGTCACATCTGATTCGAGCATCGGTCGCCTTTGACTTCCGGGCCGCTGCCGGCGGCCTGGCGATCGCCGCGGCGCTCAGCGAGCGGATTCGCGCCGCCCGCGATCACCCTGACTTCATGCGGCTGTCGGCGCGCACCGCAACCGGCTATCCGGTGGCACTCGGCTTCCGTGGAAACCTCGCGGTCGAGCGTCGTGGCGAGTCGGCAGGCCGCCTGGATCTCAAGCGCGGCGCGATCATCCCACTGGTCAACCTGGTCCGCTTTCACGCGCTCGCCGGCGGCGTGACGATCTCACCGACGCTCGATCGGATCGAGGCGGTGGCAAGCGCGGGCGGCATCGAGCGCGAGCCGGCTGACGCGCTGCGCGAGGCGTTTGGGGTGATCACCCGCCTGCGCTTCGAGCACCACGCGGAGCTGATCGCCGCGGGCACCGCACCGGATAACCTGATCGACCCCGAGGCGCTGGCGCCGATCGCCCGCGTGGAGCTGCGCGAGGCCCTGCACACGGTCAGGCGCGAGCAGAAGCGACTGGGGGTGTGGGTCCCCTCCGGTCTGTAGCAACAGCCGCCACATTCCTCTCGGAAAGTGTGCGCGCGGAGGCCATGTGCGCGGCCGGCGTAGCCCTCTACAGTGATTCACGTGTGCGGAATCGCAGGTCTTTACACGAAGTCTCCGGCGCTACAGGGACAGCTCGGCAGGCATCTCGCGAGCATGCTCGAGCAGCTGTCCTTCCGTGGGCCGGACAGCGCGGGCGTGGCTTTCTACCGCGACCAGGCGCCGATCGGCTCGTGCAAGATCTCGCTGCGCAGCAGCGATCACGAGGCCGACTGGGATGCCCTCGGCTCGAGCTTGGCGAGCGCCTTTGCCGGCGTGTCAGCGCCGCGGGTGCGCGCAACTCACGCGGTGTTCGTGGTCGAAGCCGAGGCCGAGCACGTGCAGGCATGGCTCGCCGAGCACCACCCTGAGCTGCGGGTGATGAGCGCGGGGGGCTCGATCGAGATCTACAAGGAGGCTGGGCGCCCCAGCGACTTCGTGCGGCGCTTTCAGATCGATCAGCTCGATGGCAGTCACGCCCTCGGCCACACCCGCATGGCCACGGAGAGCCGCGTCACCACCGAGCACTCGCACCCTTTCTCCACAGGCCTCGACCTGTGCCTCGTGCACAACGGCTCGCTCTCCAACCACAACCGCCTGCGGAGCAAGCTGCGGCGCGAGGGCATTCAGTTCCAGACGGATAACGACAGCGAGGTCGCGGCCGGTTACTTGACTTGGAGAATGCGAGAAGGCGCGAGCCTCGAGCAGGCACTGGAAGGCTGCCTCACGGACCTCGACGGCTTCTACACTTTCGCGGTTGGTGGCCGCGAGGGCTTTGCGGTGTTGCGCGACCCGATCGCGTGCAAGCCTGCGGTGATGGCCGAGACGGACGAGTGGGTTGCGATGGCATCGGAGTACCGCGCGATCGCCGTGCTGCCAGGCGCCGAGGACGCCGTCAGTTGGGAGCCTGAGCCGGGCCGTGTCTATAGCTGGGGAACGACGCTGGTGGCCTGATGCCGGCCCCGGACGTCATCCGGGAGGCCCTGCTGTCCGCCGACCTGAAGAGCGAAAGCGTCAGGCAGCTCAACCAGCGCCTCCACGACACCACTGAGCCGCACCGCGTGCGGGTGCTCAACCCGGCAGGCATGCACTCGATCGCGGTCGGCATCGACGCGGCACATGAGGTCGAGATCGACGGGCACGTGGGCTACTACTGCGCGGGCATGAACAAGCTAGCGACGGTGCGAGTGCACGGGAACTGCGGTGTCGGCGTGGCCGAGAACATGATGTCGGGCGCCGTGATCGTCGAGGGCAGCGCCAGTCAGTCCGCCGCTGCGAGTGCGCGTGGCGGCTTGCTCGTCGTCCATGGTGATGCGTCCGCCAGGTGCGCAATCTCACTGAAGGGTGGCGACGTTGTCGTGCGTGGGTCGGTCGGCCACATGAGCGCGTTCATGGCGCAAAAGGGGTCGCTCGTGGTGTGCGGCGACGCTGGCGAGGCCCTCGGCGACTCGCTGTATGAGGCTCATCTGTACGTGCGTGGAGCAGTCGCCGGGCTGGGCGCGGACTGCATCGAAAAGGACATGCGCGCAGAGCACGTGGAGGCAGCTCTCGCAGCTGCTCGAGCGCGCGGACGTCGATGACGTCAACGTGGCCGACTTCCGTCGCTACGGCTCGGCGCGCGCTCTCTACCACTTCCATGTCGACAACCTCGGGAGCTATTGATTTTTATGATGAGGGGTTCGTAGTGGGCACCAACGGCGGTGCGCGCGGCGACGGATGGCACCCGGGCCTGCGCGAGTCGGCGACGTTCGACCGGGGCGCGATCGCGGAGATCCAGCGCGCCGCCCGCGAGGGCACCTATGACATTCGCGGCTTTGGCGCCAAGCGGCATGTGCCCCATTTCGACGACCTGCTGTTCCTCGGCGCGAGCGTCTCGCGCTACCCGCTGGAGGGCTACCGCGAGCGCTGCGCCACCGACGTGGTGATCGGCGGGCGCTTCGCGCGCGAGCCGCTGCACCTGGACATCCCGATCACGATCGCGGGCATGAGCTTCGGCGCGCTGTCGGGGGCCGCGAAGGAGGCGCTCGGGCGCGGCGCAAGCGCCCTTGGCACGAGCACCACGACCGGAGACGGCGGCATGACCCCCGAGGAGCGCGAGCACTCGCGCACGCTCGTCTACCAGCTGCTGCCCTCCCGCTATGGGATGAACCCCGACGATCTGCGCCGCGCGGACGCGATCGAGGTGGTCGTCGGTCAGGGTGCAAAGCCCGGGGGTGGCGGCATGTTGCTCGGGCACAAGATCTCCGAGCGCGTCGCGCAGATGCGCGACCTGCCACCCGGGATCGACCAGCGCAGCGCCTGCCGGCACCCGGATTGGACGGGGCCCGATGACCTCGAGATCAAGATCGAGGAGCTGCGCGAGATCACCGACTGGCGGGTGCCGATCTTCATCAAGGTGGGCGCCACGCGTACCTACTACGACGTCGCGCTCGCGGTTAAGGCGGGCGCGGACGCGATTGTGCTCGACGGCATGCAGGGCGGCACCGCCGCCACCCAGGAGGTCTTCATCGAACACGTCGGCATCCCGATCCTTGCGGCCATCCCCCAGGCGGTCGAGTCGCTGATGGACCTCGGCATGCACCGCGAGGTGCAGCTGATCGTCTCGGGTGGCATCCGCACCGGCGCGGATGTCGCCAAGGCGCTCGCGCTCGGCGCGGACGCCGTCTCGATTGGGGTCGCCGCGATGATCGCCCTCGGCGACAACGCTCCCGAGCACGACCACGACTACCGCGAGATCGGCTCGGCCGCGGGCTATTACGACGACTACCAGGCAGGCCTCGACCCGGCGGGTATCTCCACGCAGGACGACGAGCTCTCGGCGCGGCTGGACCCTGTGGAGGGAGGCCAGCGTGTGGCCAACTACCTGCGCACCCTCGTGCTCGAGGCACAAACGCTCGCGCGTGCGTGCGGCAAGTCGCACCTGCACAACCTCGAGCCGGAGGATCTCGTCGCGCTGACGATCGAGGCCGCGGCGATGGCGCGGGTGCCGCTTGCTGGGACCGGGTGGATACCGGGGCGGACGGCCGTCGGGTAGCACCAGCGCTTGGTAGACGCGCTCCCAGAGGCGTCCCAACTCTTGAGTACGGTCCGGGATGTGAGTTTTGCATCACTGGCCCAGCCGGCAGTTGGTCCGCTTGTTGATCGGTTTGCTACCGCAGATCAGGTCACCCTCCTCGTGGGTGCAGGCGCATCGATGGAGGCAGACCTCCCGAGCTGGCCCGATCTCCTCAGCAAACTCCTTATGACGGTTGCAGATTCGCGCAACGAGCTAGCCACTCCCGAGACAAAGCGAGCCTGGGTGGAGCAAACCCTCGAACGAGATGATCTGCTCGGCGCCGGAGCAGTCGTTGAGGTAATGGCCGCCAAGTCTCTTGACGAGCTAGTTCCGGAACAGCTGTACGGAGCAGAGGGCCCATTGGGGTTCGCTCCCGGCGAGATAGCACATCAGGTTGCCTACCTAAGATCGTGCTTTGGCCCAACGCTCGAGATTCTTACCACCAACTACGACGATCTAATCGAGGAGGCGCTGAGTGCTAGCGGCGTGCCTCGCGGGAAGATTCGCTCGTATGTCGTGAACCGCACAGCGGAACAGCGTGCCCCCGATACCGCGGCTGTTATTCACCTTCACGGCCTCGCTGGGAGGGCGAGTGCGCCAAAGAAAATTGTGCTCACGGAGGAGCATTACCACCGCATGCAGCGTGGCGGCTCGTGGCAGGAGACGCTCGTCACGGAGCGCCTCGAGAACTCGGTCTGCCTCTTCGTGGGCATGAGTCTCGCCGACCCTAATCTCATCCGCTACCTGTATGGATACGAGAAATCAGATGCCAAGCGGCATGCCGCGATATTTGTGCGCCAAGGTGAGCCTTCGTGTCCGCCAGAGGTTCGTGCGATGCGTGAGGAGGCAACGGCCAAGCGGTGGGGGCGGTGCGGGGTTGAGGCGATCTTTGTAGACCACTATTCAGACGCCGCGCAGCTTCTTTATGAGATCGGGTATCGGCGGGCAGCGAGCGAAAGCTATGAATTGGTCGGAAGTCGAGCGGATGGTCTTCTTGATCTAGTGGAGAAGAGACTCCTTTTGACCGAGGCAGGGCGGGTGCCTTTCGCAGCTCGACAGGTCGTGTTGAGCGGGTGGCTCCGGGATATGCTTTACACGGTCATCGAATCCGCGCTTGGTCATGTGCCACCGGCTGACGAGAAGCTAGCCCTTGCTCTCTGGCTAATGAGTCGAGATGGCACGCATATCACTGGTTGGGCGCATAGTGATAGAGCCCATCAGGACCCAGCAACGATCTCGCCGATAGAGATTGCGTCCGCGAGCGACTGGGTAGCCGTCCGGACCATATGCCGCGGCGCACGGGTTGATCTAGACCGAGATAACTATGCGTCGAGATGGCATTTTGTTAGGGGCTTGCCCCTATTCGTGCGCCAGCCGTCGCGTCTACTGATCGGCTGCTTGACTATTGCCTCGAGCAAGCCAGGCGACGAGAGCATTCTGACCATGATGCCGCCTGACCGGAGAGCCGCCGTTCATGACGCCCTTCTTACGGTCATACGTAGGATCATCGACGCGACGCCAGAGCTGCCAGATCCTGGAGCGCCGTCGACATGAGCATGAACAGCCGTGACCGAGCGATCCGCTCAGACCGGTATCGTGATGGTATGGCGTCAAAGCAGCCTGAGATCATTCGGACCCTCGACGATGGCTTCGTCGTCGCCTGGGATACGACTGAGGTCCCGGATACGGTTCGTAAAGGCTTCGAGGGTCTTATAAGCGAGCAGGCTGACCTGCTTGTCAAGATTCTCCACGATGACGATAGCGAAACCGTTCATGTTGTCGAGGTCAAGTCTGGTAGCGCACCAGCTAGGGCTCAGCGGCCGGCAAAAAGAGCACCCAAAGCCGACGCAAGCGGACGCGCTAGACGCGCTGCGTCCGCGTAATCGGTTTAGACCGGCTACGAGCCTGAGAAGCGCCCAGCCGCAATCGCCGCGGCCACCAGCATCACCACCCCGTACACCCCCGGCACGGCACCCGCGGCTGTGCCGAATGCCTGCGTGGCAAGCGCCGCAGCGACGGCGAAGTCGCGCATGGCGATCGTGAACGCACCGGCGATCGCGCTCGTGCGACGCCTGTCCACCTGACGCCATAGTTGAGCCAAACAAGCACAGATGATGAGGAACGCGACGCTGGCGAGTAGCGCGGCACCCAGGTGGTGAGCGCCATGGGTACCGCTGAGCGCGGCGTACACGAGCACCGCCACCGTCAATGCCGCCACACCCTCCCGCTCAGCGTCGACCTCCACGAGACGCTTCGCGAGCGCGCCCCGACTGCGGGCGGCGACACCAACCACAAGCGGCACGATCACGACGAGCGCGAAGCGAGCAAGCAGGTGCCCCGAGCTGACATGCACGGTGCTGGCAGACAGCCATCCGATCGCCACCGGCCCTACCAGCGCAGCGAGCACCAGTGATCCCGTGACCACGCCGAGCGCGATCGTCGCGTCGGCCCCGGCGAGCGCGACCAGTCCGACGGAGGCGACCTCCGCGGAGGAAAGCCCGACCGCGAGCAGCCCGTCGCGCACGAGCGGCGCAAACGGGCGGCCCAGCAGCCACGCGGCGCCCACCAGCACGGGTAGCGGCACCAGGGACAGGACGACAACCGCGCGGACGTGTTCGCGCAGGCGTGCGAGCTCGGCGAAGGAGATCCCGAGCGCGGTGGCGAGCACGAGCAATGCCAGCAGCAGGTCCGAGCGGGCGGCCAGCGTGGATGAGGGGATCACGAGGCCGAGGGCGGCGGCGAGCAGCGCCAGCGGCGTGAGCGCGCGTGGCACGGCTGCGAGCAGTCGCATCATCGCTGCCTCAGCGCCCTGCGCCGAGCGCGCGGGTGAGCGTGGCGGCTCCCTCGCGCAAATCGGCCAGCAGGAGCGTCGGGTCCTCGAGGCGGTTGGCCGGGCCCTGTAGCCCGAGGATCGCCGCGAGGGCGCCGGTGCGGTCGAACACGGGGGCGGCGATCGCGTTGACGTCCGGCTCGCGCTCGCCGAACACCGTCCCGTATCCGCGCTGATGCACGGCGCGTACCTCCGCGGCGAGACGGGCGCGGTCGGTGATCGTGCGCTCCGTCAGCGCCTCGAGATCGCGCTCGCGCGGTAGCGGCCCGCCGCCGAAGGCAAGCATCACCTTGCCCACCGCGGTCGCGTGCGCCACGCTCGGGCGCCCCAGGCGCGCCATGCTGACGACGCTCGACTGCGAGGGCACCGAGTCGACGGTGATCGCCTCCCTCTCCCCCGGCACCGACAGCGTCGCGGTCTCGCCGGTGCGCTCCATCAACTCCACGAGCACCGGGCGGGCGAGCGCACGCAGATCCATGCGTGCGAGCACGCGGTCGGCGAGCGTCACGAGCCCCAAGCCGAGCCGGAACGGACCCTGTTCGTCGCGCTGCACCATGCCCGCGCTCTCCAGCGTCGCGAGCAGCCGGGAGGCAGTGCTGGGGCTGACGCCGATCCGCCGGGCGAGCTCGTTGACGCCCAGATCCCGCTCGCTTTCACGCAGCGCCTCCAGTAGCGCAAGCGCACGAGCGACCGAATTGATGGGGCGGCCGCCCACCCGGGCACCAGTCGCCGGCGGCAGGTCACTGGGACCGCGTGGCGGGTCTGCCGCATCGGCCTCGTGAAGCTTGTGTTGCGCCATCGGCAACAGTATTGCGCTTTGCGAAACACATGTCTAGGATGCCGTCGATGTCGTTCGTGCTCACGTGCCCCCATTGCGGTGTCCGCGAGGTCGCTGACTTCGCGTTCGGGGGCGAGCTCTCGAGCAGGCCCCGCGAGACGCCGTCGCTGCGAGAGCTGTGCGAGTACAACTACTTCCGCCGTAACGTCGCGGGAGTGCAACGCGAGTGGTGGTACCACCGCTCCGGCTGCCGGACGTGGTTTCAAGCCGAACGCGACACGCGCACCAATCGCGTGCTGCGCGTGGCGCTGCCGGGAGAGCTATGAGCCGGCTCCCGCCGCAACCCGGCGAGCGCATTCAGCGCAACGAGACGCTCAGCTTCACGTTCGATGGCAAGCCCGTTACCGCGTTGCGCGGCGACACCATCGGCTCGGCGTTGTTCGCTGCCGGGCAACGTACGTTCTCGCGCAGCTTCAAGTACCACCGGCGCCGTGGCCTCATGTGCTGCGCGGGCAGCTGCCCGAATTGCCTCGTGGCAGTGGATGGCGCTCCGGGCATCCGCGCGTGCACAGAGCCCGTGCGCGAGGGCATCCAGGTGGAGCATCTCAACGCGACGCCCGGCCTGGAGCTCGACGCGATGGCCGTCACGGACGTGCTCGGCGGCCCATTCACGCCACCGGGCTTCTACTACAAGACGTTCATCCGCCCACGGCGGTTGTGGCCGGTGTATGAGTGGGTGCTGCGTCATGCCGCCGGCCTCGGACGACTACCCCAACGACAGGCCGAGCGCAGCTGGCGAACGGAGTACCGCCGCCGTCACACCGACGTGCTCGTTGTCGGCGCCGGACACGCGGGCTTGAGCGCGGCGATCGCGGCGGCAGAGCTGGGCGCGGACGTTGTGCTCGCCGATGAGGGACCGGAGCCGGGCGGACGGCTGCTGTGGGAGGGCGGCCATGCGCAGGCCAGGACGCTGAGCACGCGTGCCCGCGAGGCCGGCGTCGAGATCCTCTGCTCTGCCCCGGCACTCGGCCATTTCGATGGTCTCGTGCCGGTATGGCAGGGCGACACGCTGCATCAGGTGCGCGCCAGCCAGCACATCTACGCCACAGGAGCGATCGAGCAGCCGCTGGTGTTTCCCGGCAACGACCTGCCGGGCGTGATGCTCTCGGGTGGCGCGCGGCGACTCGCGTCGTTGTATGGAGTGCGACCGGGCACCAAGGCGGTGGTTGCAACTACCTCGGATCGCGGTCTGCTCGCGGCGAATGCTTTGAGAGGATTGGATATCGAGGTGCTCGCGGTGGCGGATCTCAGGCACACGGCCTCGCGTGCCGCCGTGGCGCTGCAGGAGCAGGGAGTCGAGGTACTGCAGGGCTGGACGATCGCCGCCGCCGGCGGTCGGCGCGAGGTGCGTGGCGTGACGCTCGTTCCCGTCACCGCGACTGACGGGGACGCTGCCGCCAGCCCTCCGCAATCGGCAGAGCGCAAGCTGAGCTGCGACCTGGTGCTCGTCTGCGGCGGTGAGGCGCCCGCCACCGCGCTCGTCGCGCAGGCGGGCGGGCGTACCGAGTACGACGCCGAGCGCGGCCACTTCCGGCTCGCCGAGATGCCGCCCGGAGTGTGGGCAGCCGGCGATCTCTCGGGAGACGGCGACGAGCAGCTGGCGCAAGCCTCGGGGGAGCTGGCAGGGCTGGCTGCTGCCCATGCACTCGGTTTGGGCAACGAGCGCTCGGAGCTACGCGCCGCGGAGCTGGAGGCCCAGCTGCACGACTCGCGCCGGGGCTGGGAGGTGCCCGCGCCGGTGCTCGCTCCAGACACCTCGCACAAGGGCAAGGCGTTCACGTGCTTCTGCGAGGACGTGACCGCCAAGGACATCCATCGCGGCGTTCAAGAGGGCTATGACTCGATCGAGCTGTGCAAGCGCTTCACGACGGTGACGATGGGACCGTGCCAGGGACGCATGTGCCAGCTGTCCTCGATTCGGCTGATGTCCGCCGAGACCGGTCAGGGGCTCGAGCAGATCGGCACGACGACCGCGCGGCCGCCGTGGTCGACAGTGCCGCTCGGCGCGCTCGCCGGCCGGCCGATCGAGCCGGCCAAGCGCTCGGCGATCCATGGTGTGCACCGCGAGCTCGGCGCAACCATCAAATGGGCGGGCGACTGGCGACGCCCGTACGACTACGGCGACCCTGAGGGTGAGGCGCTGAACGTGCACACAGCAGCTGGGCTAATCGACGTCTCGACGCTCGGCAAGCTGCTCGTACGCGGGCCGCAGGCGGGCGAGTTCCTCGATCGCCTTTACCCCAATCGACTGTCGAGCCTGAAGCCCGGGCGGGTGCGCTACGGCGTGCTCACCTCAGACGCGGGCCGAATTATGGATGACGGCACGATCACACGAATCGACGAGGAGACCTTCTACGTGACCACCACCTCCAGTGGCGCCGGTGCGGTCGAGCAGTGGTTCTCGTGGTGGCTGGCCGACTGGCGGCTGGACGTGCAGCTCAGCGACGTGACACAGGCGCTGTGCGCGGTCAATCTCGCGGGGCCACGCGCACGGGAGATCCTCACGCGCCTGAGTGATGTGGACTCTTCGCCGGAGGCTTTCGCCTATCTCGACTCCCGCCAGGCGAGCGTCGCAGGCGTACAGGCACTGCTGATCCGGATCGGCTTCGTCGGCGAGCTCGGCTATGAGATCCACTTCCCCGCTGCCTACGGCGAGGACGTGTGGAAGGCGATCATGCTCGCCGGCGAGGCCGATGGCATCCGCCCGTTTGGCCTTGAGCCACAGCGCATCCTGCGTCTGCAGAAGCAGCACATCATCGTCGGCCAGGACACCGACTCGGAGTCGACGCCGTTTGGCGCGGGGATGCCGTGGGCTGTCAAGCTCGACAAGGACGAGCAGTTCATCGGCCGCTGGGCGCTCGCGCACGCCGCGACCGCACCCGCGGAGACCGCGCTGGTCGGCTTCACCGTCGCAAACGGCCACGTCCCGACGGAGGGCGCTGTGGTGCTCGACGCGCGCGGCGGCGCAGCGGGCCAGGTGACGAGCGCCCGCCACTCGCGCCAGCTCGAACGCGTGATCGGGATGGCGTGGGTGCCGAGCGCGCTCGCAAACGACGGTCAGACCATCGCGATCTCCGACAAGGGCACACAGATAGCTGCTTCGGTGATGACAGAGCCCTTCCACGATCCGGCCGGCGAGCTGCTGCGCTCGTGAGGGAGCCTCGACCCAGGTGAGCCTCGCGTTCCTCACCCCGGACGCAACGCCTTCGCGCGATCTGCACGCGCGTTCGCCGATGGAGCGCCTTGCAGTAACCGCCGGCGCACGGATCGCGCGCGTGGAGGGCTGGAACGTGCCGAACGCATACAGCGAGCCGAGCATCGAGTGGACACGCCTGACGAAGACGGTCGGCTTCGTCGACCGCTCGAGCCTCGCCAAGCTGGAGATCCAGGCCGAGCCGCCGGTGCTTGCGCGGATCGTGGCGCAGGTGAGCTCGCAGGCAGCAGGCGAGGAGCTGGCGCTCGAGCCGGGGCGTGCCAGCCGCTCGGCGCAAGACGCAACGACGGGCACCTGGTGGTGTCCGGTGACCCCCAGCCGCGTGCTCGTGCTGAGCGACCCTGCATCGGCGCCAGACGTACGAGCGGCGGTGATGCAGGCAGTTGAACAGGAGCGCTCGACGGTGAGCGTGATCGACGTCACCTGCGGCCTTGCCGCGCTGTCGCTGATCGGCCCAGACGCACGCGAGCTGCTTGCGCGCTTCTGCGCAATCGACGCGCGCCCCACGCTCGCCCCACCGACCGCCTTTCGCCCTGGCTCCGTCGCTCGTACACCCGGCTACCTGCTCGTGGAGACGCAGGAGCGTCTGCTGGTGCTCGTCGGCTGGGCGCTCGGCGAGTATCTGTGGCAGGTGGTCGCAGACGCAGCTACCGAGCTGGGCGGCGGTCCGGTCGGGGCAGAAGCGCTCACCCACTACCTGGAGCGAGACGATGCGTGAGATCTTCCGTCCGGGCCGGATGTGGCGGCGTTCCCGCGAGCTGAGCGACTCCTACGACGTGGTGATCGTGGGCGGCGGTGCACACGGCCTCGCAACGGCCTACTACCTCGGCCAGCTTGGCGTCAAAAACGTGGCGGTGCTCGAGCAGGGATATATAGGCTCGGGTGCGGCCGGACGCAATACGACGATCCTGCGCTCGAACTACAAGACGCCGGAGGGCGCGCGCTTCTATGACGCGAGCATCAAGCTCTACGAAGGCCTGTCGGCGGAGCTCGACTTCAACCTGCTGTTCTCGCAGTGTGGGCACCTCACGCTGGCACACTCGGACCGGGCGATGTTCGTGATGGCAAACCGCGCCGAGGTCAACCGCCTGCACGGGATCGACTCGCAGCTCGTCGACGCGGCCGAGGTCAAGCGCCTGTGCCCGCAGCTGAACGTCTCCGAGGAGGTCACCTATCCGATCGTGGGGGCGCTGTATCACCCGCCCGGCGGGATCATCCGCCACGATGCGGTCGTGTGGGGCTACGCACGGGGTGCCGATCGCGCGGGCGTGGAGATACATCCCTACACGAAGGTCGAAGGCTTCGACAAGGCAGCTGACGGGCGCATCACGGCCGTGCGCACAAGCCGCGGCACGGTCAAGGCCGGGCAGGTGCTCAGCGCGACGGCCGGCTGGAGCACGCTCGTGTGCGCACTTGCGGGAGTGGAGCTACCGATCACCACCCACATCCTGCAGGCGTGCGTGACCGAGCCGGTGAAGCCGCTGTTGGACGTTGTGATCGTCTCCTCGCAGATGCACGTGTACATCTCACAGTCCGATCGCGGCGAGTTCGTGATGGGCTCGGAGATCGAACCGTGGACCACTTACCGTATGCAGGGCACACTCAACTTCCTGCAGGATTTGACGAGGCACACGCTGGAGCTGTTTCCGCAGCTCGAGCACGCGCGCCTGTTGCGCAGCTGGGCGGGGTTGTGTGACCTCTCGCCCGACTACAGCCCGATCCTCGGGCGCACAGCGGTGGAGAACTTCCACGTGAGCGCCGGCTGGGGCACCTACGGCTTCAAGGCGGCGCCGATCGTCGGTAAGACGCTCGCGGATCTGATCGAGAGCGGTCGCACGCCCGAGCTGATCGCGCCGTTCGCGCTTGAGCGCTTCTACGAAGACCGGCTTGTCTCAGAGCTCGCGGCCGCGGCGGTCAGCCACTGATGGCCTACCTCGGATCGCACACTGGAGGCGGGGCCGATCACACCGCCCGCCTCTTGATCTCCTGTCCCGACGGGCCCGGGATCGTGGCCGCGGTGTCGCGCTTCCTGTTCGATCAGGGAGCGAACATCGTCAGCTCCGACCAGTACTCGACGCATCCCGAGCAGGGCACGTTCTTCATGCGCTCGGCCTTCTACCTACCGGCGATCGACGAGGATCGCACGGCGTTCGAGTCCGCGTTCGGCGAGCTCGCGGAGCGCTTTGCGATGCAGTGGCGGATCGCCTATGCGCGCGATCGCCGCCCTGTCGCGCTGATGGCCTCGCGTGAGGATCACTGCCTACTCGATCTGCTGTGGCGCAACCGCCGCGGCGAGCTGGACATGGAGGTCACGTGTGTGATCTCAAATCACGAGCTGCTGCGCGGCGAGGTCGAGGCGCTGGGCGTCCCTTTCCTGCACATCCCGGTGACCAAAGAGACCAAGCCAGAGGCCGAGCAGCGGGCGCTCGACGCGCTCACCGGGCGCGCCGAGCTGCTCGTGCTCGCGCGCTACATGCAGATCCTCTCCGGCGACTTCCTCGCGCGGGTCGGCTGCCCGGTGATCAACATCCACCACTCGTTCCTGCCCGCGTTCGCCGGCGCGGAGCCCTACCGGCACGCGTACGAGCGCGGCGTCAAGCTGATCGGCGCAACGGCCCACTACGTCACCGAGGCGCTCGACGAGGGCCCGATCATCGAGCAGGATGTGCAGCGCGTGGGCCACCGCTACACGGTCGCGGACCTCGAGCGGGTGGGTCGCGATCTCGAGCGCATGGTGCTCGCGCGCGCTGTCCGCAGCGAGCTCGACGACCGCGTGCTGGTGTACGAGGGGCGCACGATCGTCTTCTGATCGGGAGCGCAAGGTGAGCTCTTCGTGAGCGCGAGCCGCGCCCTCCGCGATGACACGCGCGAACCGGCCGGGTCGCGCGGCGAGAGTCTGGGAGAATGCGCGTCGTGGACTTCGACCTCTCCCCCGACCATGAGCTGATCAGGCGCACGGTCAGGGAATTCGCCGAGGGCGAGGTCGCGCCGGTGGCCGAGGAGCTCGATCGTACGAAGTCGTTCCCGTATGAGATCGTGGCGCAACTGGGCAAGCTGAACCTGATGGGGATCCCCTTCCCCGAGGAGTACGGCGGCGGCGGCGGCGACACGCTGGCGTACGCGCTGGCGGTGGAGGAGCTCACGCGCGTGGACTCCTCCGTGGCAATCACGCTGTGCGCACACACCTCGCTGGGCACGCAGCCGATCTACGTGTTCGGCACAGAGGAGCAAAAGCGCGAGTGGATGCCGAAGCTCTGCTCGGGCGAACGCCTCGGCGCGTTTGGATTGACCGAGCCGGAGGCCGGCTCGGACGCTGGCAACACGCGCACAAAGGCGCGCCTGCAGGATGGCGAATGGGTGATCGACGGCGCCAAGCAGTTCATCACCAACGCCGGCACCGACATCTCCGGCGTGGTCTGCATCACCGCCGTCACCGGTGCCCAAGGCGACGATTCCAAGGAGATCTCCAATCTAATAATCCCCAACGACACGCCCGGCTACGAGCAGGGCGAGCCGTACCGCAAGATGGGTTGGAACGCTTCAGACACACGCCCCCTCAGCTTCAGCGACTGCCACGTGCCGGAGGAGAGCCTGCTGGGGCCGCGCGGCGCCGGCTTCAAGCAGTTCCTGCACATCCTCGACATCGGACGCATCGGTGTGGCGGCGATGGGCGTCGGGCTGGCTCAGGGAGCACTCGATGAGGCGCTGAAGTACGCGAAAGAGCGCAAGGCGTTCGGTAAGCCCATCTCCAAGTTCCAGGCGATCCAGGGCAAGCTCGCGGACATGTCCACGGAGATCGCCGCCGCGCGGCTGCTGGTGTACAAGGCCGCCCGTGAGAAGGACGCCAAACGCAACTTCACGTTGACGGCGGCCCAGGCGAAGCTGAAGACCGGCCGCCTCGCGGTCCGCTGCGCCGAGGAGGCAGTGCAGATTCACGGCGGTTACGGCTTCATCGAGGAGTACCCCGTGTGCCGCTTCTACCGCGACGCCAAGATCCTCACGATCGGCGAGGGCACCGACGAGGTCCAGCAGATGGTCATCGCGCGGGCGCTCGGCGCCTGAATACGCAAACCTGCGTAACGCATAATTGCGTAGTTGTTTTTATGCAGTACTGTGTTATAATTGAGGAATGGCAGGCGCCTCGATCATCAACCCATTTCGCTACGGTGCGCTCGCCCTGGATGACGCGTTCACGGATCGAGAGCGAGAGACCGCAGAGCTCAAGGCCGATGCCCTGAACGGGCAGGATGTCGTTCTTTTTGCTCCCCGCCGCTACGGCAAGTCATCGCTCGTATGGCGCGTGTCCCAGGAGCTGGTTGCGCGGGGCGCGCTGGTTGCGCACGTGAACCTGATGACAACGCCCACCACCACACAGCTCGCCGAGAAGCTGGCGCGAACCATCCACGAGGACATCGCCTCACCGCTGTTCCGCGCCAAAGAGCGACTGCGCATCTTCCAGGGCCTACGAATCACCCCGACCATCACAGTCGATCCAGAGGATGGCTCGTTGAGCTTCGGCTTTGATGCGGGCAGGCGCAAAGAGGACATCAACGCGACGTTGGAGCGACTGCTCGAGCTGCCAGGGCAGCTCGCCGGCGAGCGCAAGCGCCCTGTCGTACTGATACTGGACGAGTTTCAGGAGATCGTCGATATCGATGCGACCCTCCCGCGCCTGATGCGCTCCGTCTTCCAGCAGCAGCCGGAGGTCGCGCACCTTTACCTCGGTAGCAAGCGACACATGATGGAGCACATCTTCAGCAATGAGAACGAGCCCTTCTGGCGCAGCGCGAAGGAGATCGAGCTGGGGGCGATCGAGCCGCAGCCGTTCGGGGAGTACATCGAGCGGCAGTTCGAGCGCACGGGCAAGAAGATCACATCGGCTGCGATCAAAGCCGTCCTCGAGACGACGCACGGTCATCCGTACGCAACCCAGGAGCTCTGCTACTTCCTCTGGCAGGACACACCCGCCGGCGCCACCGCGACCGACACACAGGTCGCTGAAGCCGTGACCAACGTGCTCAATTCGGAGCACGCCCACTTCAGCCTCGTTTGGGAGGATGCCTCCGCACATCAGCGGCTCCTACTCAGAGCGCTCGCCGAAGAACCCGGACACCCGCTCTCAGCCGACTATCGTCGCCGCCACGCCCTACCCGGAGGGTCGAGCGTCCAACGAGCCCTGGGTGCCCTGGAGAAAGCCGAGCTGGTCGGCCGTCAACGTGGCGAAGCCTGGATCAGCGAGCCGTTCCTCGCCCAGTGGGTGCTCGAGAACGACGCGTAGGCTGCGCGCTACGCAAACTTGCGTAACGCATCATTGCGTAGCGTCGATACCGGGCCGAATCTGCCACGGCTGGGGGCACCCTCGGCTCGCATCGATGCGGGATGTCCGAGCTGGCCGGGACCCGGGTGCGTAGTTCGCGCTGACAGAAGCCGGCCAACAGCTCGATTTCTTCCATGATTTGGTGTAGGGTCGCGCCCGATGGGGGACTACGATGCGATCGTCATCGGATCCGGCTTTGGGGGCGGTATCGCGGCCTGCCGACTGGCCCGGGACGGGCGACGGGTGGTGGTGCTGGAGCGCGGCCGTCGCTTCAAAAAGGAGGACTTCCCGGACGAGCCGGTGCAGGCGCCCGAGGCATTCTGGCATCCGACGCTCAATCCCAACGGAATGTTCGACCTGCGGCTGATGAAAGACCTGTCGGTGATCACCGCCGCGGGCGTCGGCGGAGGCTCGCTCGTGTACGCGAATGTGCAGTTGCCCGCGCCGGCCGAGGTGTTCTCCCGTGGCTGGCCGCGGGCGATCGACAGAGGCGAGCTCGACCCCTACTACAAGCGCACCGAGGAAGCGCTGATGCCGATGGAGGTCATCGAAGATCTGCCGAAGATGCGGGCCTTCGCGGCCGCCGGGCGCAAGGTCGACAAGCCCGCCGAGCGCCTGCCGCTGGCGGTTAATTTCGAAGGCGATCGTAAGCACCCGTTCAGTGGCGTGGAGCAGAAGCGGTGCGCGAACCTCGGCCGCTGCGACCTTGGCTGCCCGATCCATGCGAAGAACACCGTCGACATCACCTACATCGCGCGAGCAGAGCAGCTCGGCGCAGAGGTGCGCACACATCACGAGGCGCTCACGCTCGATCCACCCGCGACCGGAGAGCGGCTGTGGCATGTCGGCTACCGCGACCTGGAGCACGGCAGCGAAGGCGGGCTCTCGGCGCCGGTCGTCGTGCTGGCGGCGGGCTGCCTGGGCTCGAGCCGGCTGCTGCTGAAGAACCGCCGCCGCCTCAAGCGCCTGTCGCCTGCGCTCGGCAGTCGCTTCTCCGGCAACGGCGACGCACTCGGCGCCGCATTCGACCCGCGCGCCAGCGACGTCGGCGACGCCCACACCGACTACGGGCCGTCGATGACGAGCAGGCTCGACTACTCACAGGAGCACGGCTTCATGCTCGCCGATGGTGGGCTGCCGACGAACTTCGGCGGGCTGCTGGAGATCGTGCGCATGATCGACAGCCTCCACGGCTGGCGGCGCCTGCTCCTGCGCTTCCAGCGCCTGCTCGCGGCACTCGGGCTCAGCGATCGGTCGATTACCCATCGCCACCTGCGCCCGCAACCGCCGACGCGGCCGATCGCCGACTCGCTGGTGTTCTTGATGCTGGGTCGAGAAGCCGCCGACGGGCAGATGCGGCTCACGCGGCTATTCAAATGCTTTGACATCCGCTGGAGCAGGAAGCCAAGCGAAGGTCTGTTCACAGCGATGCGTGAAGTGTCCGAGGAACTGGCGCGCCAGTTGGGAGCGGAGCCGTTCTTCGCCCTCGACACATGGCCGCTGAGCGGCTACATCACAGTGCACCCGCTGGGCGGCTGTCCAATGGCAGACGACCCCCAGCGGGGGGTGGTCGATGACGCCGGCAAGGTCCATGGCTACGACGGGCTGTACGTGCTCGACGGGTCGATCGTCCCCACCGCGTTGGGGGTGAACCCGTCGAAGACGATCGCCGCGCTCGCCGAGCGCGGCGTCGAGAAGATGATCGACAACCACGCCGGCGGACTGTGGCCATGAGCGAACAGCCGATCGAGCGAAAGCGCTGGCGTAACCACACCGGCAACCAACGCGTCTACCCGCTGCGCCAGTTCACCCCCACGAGCATCGAGGCTTTGTGCGAGATCGTCCGCGAAGCGGAGCGTGAAGGCATTCAGGTTCGTGCCGTCGGCTCGGGGCACTCGTGGTCGGACGCCGCGTTGACGGACGGCATCCTCGTTCGCCCGGAGGGTTTGACCGAACCGTTGGACATCGACACTGCGCTCATGCACACCGGGGCCGTCGGCCCGGACGAGCAAACCGGCCGCACCCTCGTGCAGGTGCAGGCGGGTATGAAGATCGCCAAGCTCAATGCCTACCTGCAGGCGCGAGAACTGGCACTCCCGAACATGGGCGGCTTCGACGGTCAGACCGTCGCAGGCGTGATCTCGACCTCCACCCACGGCTCGGGCATCGCCTTCGGGCCGCTGTCGGACCTGGTGCGTTCTCTGGACGTCGTGGCGGCAGGAGGCGCGGTCCACCGGATCGAGCCGGCCGACGGGCCCACCGACGCTGCCGCATATCGCTCCAAATATCCCGACCACCAGCTCATACAGGACGACGACTGGTTCGACGCCACGGTCGTTGGCATCGGATGCATGGGCTTGATCTACTCGGTGATCCTCGCGGTGGGGCCTCTGTTCTACCTACGCGAGAAGCGCACGCTGAGTAGCTGGGGGCAGGTTCGCGCCGAGCTCGCGCAGGGAGCAGAGAGCACTGTGCTGATGGAGAACGCGCACTACGAGGTCCTATTCAGCCCCTACCCCCGCGAGCAGGGGAATCTCGACACGGTCGAATGCCTGGTCACGACGCGCAACCCGGTGAGCCCTTCCGAATATCGCCATGACCACCGCCGCAGCCGCAGCCTGCTGATGGAACTGGCAGCGCGCTTTCCACTCACACCGCTGCTCATCGACTGGGCCGTGAGGTTGTGGCCACAGATCTCCCCGTTCTTGATCACACAGGCGCTCAAGGCGCTGGTCAACGAGGACTACGTGAATATCAGCTACCGCGTGTTCAACATCGGAGCGGCGAACTACTTGCCGGCGTACTCGGCTGAGATCGGCGTGCCAATTGACGAGCGCCAGCTGCATCTGCAGGCTGTTGAGCGGATCGTCGAAGTCGCTGCGCAGCGACGAGAGCTTGGCCACGTCTACCACAGCTCGCCGATCTCGCTGCGCTTCGTGAAAGCCACCAGCTCCTGCCTATCGATGATGCAGGGACGCGACACGGTGATGATCGAGTTGATCATGTCCAAGCACACGGTGGGTGGCATGGAGCTGCTGAGCGCCCACGAACGTGCCCTCCATCAGCTCTATGGACGTCCGCACTGGGGACAGGTGAACTGGCTGACGGGCAGCAACGGGCTCGTGCAGGCGATGTACCCCCGCTATGCCGATTGGCAGCGCGTACACGAAGCATTGAACGCAAGTGGTGTGTTCGACAGCCCTTTCAGCAAGCGCGTGGGGCTCAGCACCCAGTTGGATGCCTGAACGGCGCACCGAGCTCCCCGAGGTGGCGCTGGTTGTGGTGCTGTCGCTCGCGCTCGCGGGCTACGTGTACGTCATTGGCTGGGTGATCGCCTGTGTACGGCTCGCGGCTGTGCGCCTCCCAATCAGCTTCTCGCTACCGAGCATCGGTAGCGCCAACAACTTCGCCACCGGCGCGCGGGCAGTGCTGGTGATGGCGATCGTGTTCGCGGTCATGTGCGCGTTTGCCTACGCGGTCCATTTCGGGCGCTGGGACCAGCACGCGGAGGATTGGCGCGAGATCGTCGAGCACGACCGCATGAGTGCGCGGGAGCGTCACCTCAGGCGCAAGCCGCTCAAACCGAAACCGCCGAAGGCACTGCACTCAGGCTACGAAAGCCGGACCCGGGAGACCTTGGTGAGAGTGATCGCCGGCTTCAACGTCGGTGTGCTCGCGGTGGCGGTGGGCCTGGTGGTGGCAAGACTCGTAAAGACCCCCATTGACGAGTTGTGGCCGGGTCACTGGTGGGCGTTGTTTGCACCGTGGGCGCTGTGCTCGATCATCCTCGCCAGGCTGCTTGCGCTCGTGAACCCGCTGAATGGTGGACGCGCGGCGCATGGGTTGCTCTGGCTGGTGGTTGCAGGCGTCGCGATGGTCTCCTCGGCGCCTGTCGGCGTGTTGGTGCTCACATGGGTGGGAATTGGCACATTCGGGCGCCGATATGGCAGGCGGTCGCTGCCATCCTCGACATTCGCTTTCATGCGCTCGCCACTGCCGTGGACGCTGCTGACGATCTATGCGCTCGTGGCACTCAGCTATTCAGCGATTCCGCCTGTGAGCTTCTCGCAGGCAGTGGTGGATACGACTGGTGGCGAGCGCCTCGGCGGCTACATCGGGCGCAGCAGCGCGGGCGTGTACCTCGCGGCCTGCACACCGCTCGCCAACGCCACGTCCGCCGCGGACCGCGTGCAGCTGATCCCGACCAAAGCGATCAGGTCGGCCACCGTCACCGGAGTCGACTTCACATTGGACACCGGCTACCGGCCCTCGCTGCCGACGCTGGCGCTGCAGGCCTTCGGCATCGATACCAAGACCGTCGCGTGGATCAGGCCGGAACTGAAGGAAAGGAGCTCACCGTGTGGGGGCACACCGCCGCCACAGCCGAGCACGGGGTTCGCGGCGTCTGGGCTCGGGCCGGGCGTGTACGGCGGCCCAGCGCCCCCAAGTGGGGTCGCGCGCGACGGCGAACAGCCAATCGAAAGGACGAGCAGCAACACTCCAAGGATCGCCGCGCTCGCCAAGCGCCTGCAGCCAACGGTGCTTACATCGGTGACCGATCCCTTCTGGCCGACGTCTCTTGGCGCGCTGATGGAAGGCATCGGAGCCAAAGGCCGAGGAACGTGCATTCACCAAAATGGCAGCCGCCGGCCTTGCGAAGCCGGCGCCCGTGTCACGCCGGCCGACCTCGATCCGCTGACGAGCTCCCCCGCTGACTTCCTCGAATACCCCGCCACCCCTCCCCTCACCCACGAACCCACCAAGCAGCTCGAAGTGTTCCTCCGCGGCCAGCTCGGGCGCGAAACCCCGGTACCCTCGCCGCGGGAAATACTCACCGACCCCGGCCTGCTCGATCCGTGGGCAACCGCGCAGGTCTACTTCTACTACGCAGGCGTGGCCAACAAGCTCAAATGGCCCGTGCCATACCCGGCGGGCGCGGAAAAGAGCCTGGTCGCGCTCGAGTACTGGTTCCTCTATCCATACAACTACTTCCCTACCGTCGTTGACTCTCACCTGATGGAAGACTCCCCGATCGCGGCGGACGTGGTGAGCACCGACCTGCATCAGGGCGATTGGGAGCACGTCGTGGTGCTGGTCGAACGCCACAGCGGCCAACCACGCTGGCTCTACACCGCCCGCCATGCCAACGAGGGAGATTCTTCCCCTGGAACAGCCCGCAGCTTGGTTTTGAAGACGGGCACCCGGTCGTGCAGGCCGCCTACGGCGGGCACCCCACCTATCCCGCCGGCTGCGGCGCACGTCCCCGCTATCTGAAACCGATCGACGGTCGCCTCGCCGACTGGCTGGTGTGCGGCCCGGGCAGGTTCGCGTTCCGTGCTTCCACCACCCCGCTCGTGGATCTCGCCCACACGTCTTGGGCGTGCTGGGAGGGCCATTTCGGGGCACAGGCGCCCGGGTTGGTACAGACCGCCGCGCAGAGCACCAATGCGATCGTCCACACAATCGCGCGAGAACTCGAGAGCTACGTGTATGTAGCCGGACCACGCTCACCGCTGTGGCAGGCCGAGAACGGGCACTTGCAAGCCGAAGACGGCCCCGACGAACACAGGCCCAACTCGGGTCCGTGCGCTGACGGTGGCAACCCCGAATCCACCGAGCGCGAAGGAGAACGCGAAGGGATCGGCTAACGCGTGTGGCGCTCCAACAGCGCGGTGGCCGCGCTGGCCGGATCCATGCGCCGCTGCACGACCTCATCGAGCAGGCGCTGGAACTCAGCGTCCTCCTGCAGGTCCTCTTCCAGGCGACGACGCATGCGCGCGGTGGCGATCGCGAGCACCTCGCTACGCAGATTGCGCGCGCGGCGCTCGTCGAGCTGGCCGGCAGCGAGGATGTGGGCGCGGTGCTCATCGAGGCTCTGCACCAGCTCGGCGATGCCCTCACCGCGCGCGGCCTCGGTCTTGAGGATCGGCACGCGCCAGTGCCCGCGGACTTCCTCGGGCGTGCGATCGAGGTTGGCGAGCGAGAGCACACCACGGATCTCGCGGATCATCGTGTCGGTCAGAGGGTGGTCGGCCTTGTTGACGACGATCACGTCGGGGATCTCCATCACGCCCGCCTTCAGCGCCTGAATCGAGTCGCCGGAGCCTGGCATCAGCACGAGCACGATCGTGTCGGCGTGGTCGATGATGTCGATCTCCGCCTGACCCACGCCAACGGTCTCCACGAACACGTCCTGGCGGCCGGCTGCGTCGAGCAGCAGCGCCGCCTGTAGCGCTGCCTCGGATAGGCCACCCAGCGCGCCGCGGTTGGCCATCGAGCGGATGAACACCCCCCGGTCGAGGAAGTGCTCGGTGAGGCGGATGCGATCCCCGAGCAGCGCGCCCTGGGTGAACGGCGAGGATGGGTCGATCGACAGCACCCCGACGCTCCTGCCCGCCTCGCGTCGCACCTTGGTGAGCGCGCCGATGAGCGTCGACTTGCCAACTCCTGGAGGCCCCGTGAAGCCGACGACGTCGGCTTTGCCGGTGTGGGGATAGACCTCGCGCACGAGCTCCCAGCCCTCTGGGCGGTTGTCCTCCACGAGCGTGATCGCACGGGCAAGCGCGCGGCGATCGCCGTCGAGCAGGCGCTGAGCTAGCGTTGGCTCGGCCATTGAGGGCGCAATCATCGCAGGGGCCGCGGCCTCGGCCCGCCCGCATCGAGCGGCCACCGCCTCACGGACATGCCCGGCCCGTCCGGCTGTCCCTTACGATTCGAGCGCGATGGAGCTGGTTGCCAACCCCGCAGATCCCACCAAAGAGGCCGACCCCGCAAGAGATGCCCCTGCCGCTGCCGACTTGCGGGCCCGCGCCGAGCAGGCCGCCGTCGCCGCGCGAGTGGCGCCCGCGCCGCTTCACGGCGGACCGCTGACGCTGCTGCGCTTCATGCGCGCCAACCGGATGCTGAACCGCCACTACGCGCGGCTCTTGCTTCGGTATGCCCTGCTGAAGCTGCGCTTCGGCAAGCGCCTGCAGACGGACGGGATCTGCTTCATCTGCCCGCACGTGACCCTGGAGATCGGCCGCCATGCAACGCTGCGCATCGGCCGCTGGTCGTGGATCGGGCACGGCAGCAAGATTCGCGTGCACGAGGGCGAGGTGAGCATCGGCGCGAAGACGGTGATGGGCCAGGACTGCACGATCTCGGCCTACCAGCACGTGTCGATCGGACGCGAGTGCATCATCGCCGACCGCGTGATGCTGATCGACTTCGACCACGGCGTCACAGAGGTCGAGCGCCCAATCCGCCTGCAGGGCATCTACAAGCGCGACGTGCGTGTGGGTCACAACGTGTGGGTCGGCTACGGCGCGTGCATCCTGCGGGGTGTGAGCGTGGGCGACAACAGCGTCATCGGCACGAGCTCGGTCGTCACCAAGCAGGTGCCGGAGAACGCGGTGGTCGCGGGTACTCCCGCGCGTGTGATCCGCATGCGCGAGACCCCGCAGGTGATGCGCTGGGAATGAGCAGCGTTACCGCTGGTGCTTGATCACGGCCTGGCTGAGCGTTACCGGCCGTTTCACCGTCTTGCCGCCGGCCACGGAGGCGACGACCTCGGCTGCCAGTCGATGCTGCTTTGACTTCGCGAGTGCGCTCCTTGCGGTCGCGGTCAGGTGCAGCATGATCTTGGCGCTACGCCCCGCGGCCAGCGAGTAGGTGCCCCTGGCCAAGATGACCGTCTCTTTCTTTGCGACCGTCTTCTTGCCGTTGCGGTGCTTGACGACGATCTGCTCGGTCAACTCGATCGTCCCCGAGCAGCTTGCGTCGGCACAGGCGATCGGAACGCGTGTCGAGCCGCCGGATATGGAGAGCTTGGCAGCCGACAGCGCGATGACGGGAGCCACCGGGGCGACGCCGATCGGCGCGATACCAGTCGAAGGCACAGCCAGGACGTTGCTGGTGGCGCTGACGCTCGCGAGCTTGTTCGTCGCGGTGATCATGCAGGCCAGATCATGCCCTGCATCGACCGGCTGGACCACGTACGTGCTCCCGGTTGCGCCGGCGATCGCCGTACCGTCACGCAACCACGCCTGTGTGTAGGTGAGAGCTTCGCTGCCCGTCCACGATCCATCTGTGCAGGAGAGCGTCTGCCCGACGCTGGGTGTTCCAGACAGTGTCGGCGCTGCCGTGTTTGCAGGTTCCTCGCGCACCATCGCGGCGTTGATGCCCGTGGTCGTGAGCGGGACCGTCACTTCCACGTGGGTGCCGTAGAGAAGTATTTCCGCCAGATTGAAGGGGTCTTCGGGAAACGCGCGGTCGTCGTAAAGCTGAGGCATGTAGGGGACGTATGCGGTTTCGCCTTCTCTTTTCTCCTTGACGAACGCCACCTCGACAGTACCGCTGGCCAAGCCGACGAGCTCGTAGCTGCCATCGGCGGCGGTCAACGCGAGCGCCACCGGTGCTTCAGCGCCGCCCACCGCAAGGGCCTCGACGGTCACATTTCCCAGCGCTTGATGTGTTGCATCGTCGGTGACAACGCCGGTGATCGACGCGCCCTGCAGCAGCTTTGCGTTGACGTTCGAGGAGACGTCTTCGTCGACGAGCACCTCCGGAGCTTCGCTGAACCTCGCCTTTTCGGGAAAGAACTGGGGGGCGTAGTCGAGACCGGATCCAAGGGCCGCTTTGAAGCCAATCACATATGCGCCCTTGGACAGATCCTTCAGTTCGTATTTACCGAACTGGTTGGTATCGACTGACGCCACTGCAGCGTTTGGCGCGTTCGTTTCGTAGGCCGTCACTTCTATGTTGCCGAGTTCCAATTCGCTGCTGGCGCTGGTCACTGCCCCCGAGATCGACGCGTTTTCTGAGAGCGCGGCGTTGATTTCCTTGAGTTCCTTGCCCGCTTCGACGCTGATCGTGGTGGCAGCCGCGAAGCTCAGCTTTTCTTTGTAGTACTGGGTGGCGTACTTCGTTGCGGTGCCGATGAACTTGACCTTGTATTCGCCGGGTTCCAGCCCCGCGGCCGTATAGCTGCCGTTGCTCGCCGTCGTTGCCGGATACCACTCGTCTTCACCTTTGTAGATGCGAACTTCGATGCCTTCGATCCCAGTTTTGGAAGCGGCGCCGGTCACCTTCCCCGAAACAGCGCCGTAGCCGGTCGCGCCGGCGGTGGGAGCGATGAGGAGCAGCCCGAGGCAACCGAGCGACACGGCGAGCGCACACCGGCCGCCGTGGCCTCTCCCGACGCCCAGCACCCATAGGCGGGCCATCCGCGGGCGCAAGCAGCGGCTCGAGGTCGGCAACGGCTTGTGCATCAAGCTCTCCCTGTCGATCGATGACGTGCCCAACGCGGACTTGCCAATCATCGCCGAGCCCTAAGACGGATCGAGCAGGCAGGCACGCTCGGCGTCGACGGCGAGGTTGCGCAGAGCGGCGAGATCGGCCTGCTGGCCAGAGGCCAGCGCTTGCGCGAGCGCACGACGGTGACCGTCGAAGCGCTCGTGCGCATACGGTGCCGCGATATCTCGGTTGACCATGAAAGGCCAGTCGCTGGCCTGCAGCGCGAGCAGCTCGCGCACCGCTCCCACCCCAACCCGCTCACCCGCCGCAACGACCTCGAGCTCGGCGGCACGCACCGCGAAGGCCATATCGGCAACCGCTGCACCGGACCAGGTCGAAAGATCGCCGTCTTTCCCCCACGTAATGGCCTGCCAGCCCTCTGACTGCGCCTCTGCGGCGCTCACCGGCTCGACACGCTCGAGCGCGTCATCCAGTCGCACCAGCTGGAGGCCCTGCCGGGCGCACTCATCGACGACGGCGCGCAACCAGTCGACTCCCTCATACCACCAGTGCCCGAGCAGCTCGGTGTCGAGCGCACAGACGACCAGGCCCCCGCCGGGAAGCGGCGCGCCGCCGGCGGCGGCGGACTCATTTGCCTGGCGCAGACGAGCGAGCGTCCGCGTGACGAAGTCGGCGGCGTGCTCGCGAGCCAACGCCAGTGCCGCGGGATGGTCGTAGGCGTCAGCGTCGTTGTTCCAGGGGTTGTGGTGGTGGATCGTGTGGTGGTGGTAATCGCGGTATGCACCCGCGGCGGGATAGCCGGCGTCGCTCCACACGAGTGAGATCGTGGCGCGGTCGATCGGTATGAGCGCGATCCCCGACTCGGTGGCAATCGGGCGCAGGTGCTCGCGGGCGCCTAGGCCGTAGCGGTTGCTGAGCTCCACGCAGACAGCCCCCACACCGGCATCCTCGAGTGCCCGCTCGAGCCATGGCGAGTAGGCACACTCCGGTAGCCAAAAGCCACCACGCCAATCGTCGCCGAAGCGCCTGCGGTGCGCCCGCACGCCGCTGCTGACCTGCAGGCGTATCCCTGCGTCCGTGGCCAGCAGGGGCAGAATCGCGTGGGTGGCCGAGGACGTCCACTGGGCGTGGGGGGCAAGCGCCCCCAACAGGTCCCCCCCACGCCTGCGCAGGCTCTCGAGCGCGCTTGCGTAGTCACACCACGAGCGCTCGAGCTCGAGCGCCAGCCGCTCGTGCCCACCGGCGCGCAGCCCGGCCGCGTCCTCCTCATGGGTTGCACGCCGTACCCCCTCCACGAAGGCCACGAAACGCTCGCCCACGCCGAGGGCTTCCAGCTGATCGCAGAGCACGGGCGTCAGCGACAACGTCAGCGGCGCGCCTTCATCGAGCACGTCGAGCAGCGGCAGATAGCAGCCGACCATCGCCTCCCACAACCACTCCTCGCCGAAAGGCCAACGACCGAAGCCCTCCACGTAGGGCATGTGCGTGTGCAGAACGATCGCCAGCGCACCGCGCTCGCGAGGAGAGCTCACGGCCGGCACACCGCGACGAAGTCCAGCGAGCGATCCATGTCGGCCTCGCCGGCGGGCGTCAGCGCGAAGTCAGAGACGGCGATGGCTGGGGTGAACCAGTCATAGAAGCGCCTCGTCAGGCCAAGGCGAGCGTGCACGCGATCCCAGCCGAGGCGCAGCGCAAGCTCGTGCGCACGCAGCTTGCGCGCATGGAAGAGCCCATACAGCTCCACGCTCGAGAAGTGCGCCCTGCAGAGCTGCTCGAATTCATTACGGCGGTACTCGTGAACATGCCAGGGATTGTCCGAGCGCGGTGCGCCCTTGGGCGCCAGCGTGAGCACGTTGGGGGTCGACACGAACACCACTCCCGTGCTGCCGGTCAGCGAGCGGAAGTGATCGAGCACCGCACCGGGATCCTCGACGTGCTCGATCGTCTGCAGGAACACCACCGCATCGGCCTGCTCGGAGAAGCCGTCGATGAGGGCTCGCTCGAAACGCAGGTTGGGGCGTACGTAGCGCAGACGGGCGTGCTCGTGAGCCTCGGGGTTCGCGTCGACGCCAACCACGCCGGCGGCGCTCCGCGCGAGCACATCGGAGCCGTAGCCCTCGCCGCAGGCCATATCGACCACGCGCAGCCCCCGCACCTGCTGTGCGATCCACTCGTACACGACGAGGTGGCGGCGATACCAGTAGTTCTCCTCGGGAAC
Source organism: uncultured Solirubrobacteraceae bacterium (assembly GCA_963752865.1). Lineage (GTDB taxonomy): Bacteria > Actinomycetota > Thermoleophilia > Solirubrobacterales > Solirubrobacteraceae > Palsa-744. The sequence goes on along the minus strand of CAVVZU010000002.1, from coordinate 1,450,433 downwards.
GTCCGGCAGCGTGCGCTCACCGGTCAGCTCGAGCGGCGGCACACCATCCGGCTGATCGCGCTGCCGATAGACGACGGGAGCCGACTCTGAGCTGGATGTTGTTGTCAAGAGATGCCTGTGATCGAAATAGTCATGCCGGTAGTTGGAGACGCGGCCACGGCGCGCGAGTATATGGTCCGCCCCATGCCATCTGTCTTGAGCGCGGAGGAGATCCGCGACGCCAACACCCGCTACCACGATGTCGCGGCCGATCACTACGACTCCAAGTGGGGAATCGACTTCGGCGAGCTAGGGCTCAGTCAGGTCGGCGCCAAGGTGCGCAAGGCGCTCGGCCGGGAGCCGGGTCACTATGCGAGGTCACTCGAGATCGGCTCTGGAACCGGCTACTTCAGCCTGAACCTGCTCCGCGCGGGCTTGATCGGATCGGCCACGTGCAGCGATATCTCACCTGGCATGCTCGAGACGTTGCAGGCCAATGCCTCACGCTTGGGGCTGGAGGTCCATACTCAGCCCGCCGACGCCGAGCACCTGCCGTTCGCAGACGAGAGCTTCGACCTGGTGTTGGGCCATGCGGTGCTCCACCACATCCCGGATCTGCCGCGCGCATTCGCCGAGTTCGAGCGCGTACTGGCACCTGGCGGCACGGTGCTTTTCGCCGGCGAGCCGTCCCGCTATGGCGACCGCCTCGCGACGGTGCCCAAGCGCTTTGCCACGACCGTGGCACCGGCGTGGCGACGCGCGATCAGAGCCGCCCCCGCACCGGTGGGAGATGGCGGCGAGCCCGACGTAGCGCTCGAGGGCGTCGTCGACGTGCACGCGTTTGCCCCCGTCGAGCTTTCGCGGGTCGCTCGCGCAGCCGGGTTTCAGGACGTGCGTGTTACCGGCGAGGAGCTGCTGGCCAACTGGTTCGGGTGGGCCAACCGCACGCTGGAGGCCACCGCCGAGCCCGAAGATGTGCCGTGGGCGTGGCGGATGTACGCCTACCGTGGCTATCTGCTGCTGCAGGAGCTCGACCGTCGGCTGCTCGAGTCAAGGCTGCCGGCGGCGATCTTCTACAACCTGATGCTGGCCGCGCACAAGCCGTCTGCCTAAACTCGGGCGTATGCCCGGACGACCCTGCAGCAGCTTCCCGTTGTTCCCGCTGGGAATCGTCGCACTGCCCACGGAAACGGTGCCGCTGCATATCTTCGAGGATCGCTACCGCAGGATGATCGACCACTGCCTGCGGGCAGAGAGCGGCTCGCCGGCAGCTGAATTCGGGATCGTGTGGCTCTCTGACGAGGAGCTCAAGCCGGTCGGCTGCGCCTGTGAGATCGAACAGGTGCTCGAGCGTATGGACGACGGCCGCTCGAACATCCTCGCCCGTGGGACGCGGCCGTTCCGCTTGCTCGAGCGCCAGCACGATCTGCCGTATCCGGCGGGCGTGGTCGAGTTCCTCGACGAGGCCGATGAGGATCTCGACGCAAGCGCCGCCGAGGCCGCACACGAGCTCTATCGGGATCTGGTGATGCAGGCGACTGACCGCGAGCTCGAGGCGAGGGATCTGGAGGAGCTGGACTCCTACCGGATGGCAGCGACGGTGGAGTTCGACATCGACGCGAAGCAGGAACTGCTCGAGCTGCGCTCCGAGAACGCACGGCTGCGCCTGCTGGCACTGCTCATCCGCACGGCGATCGAGCGCCTGGAGCTAATCGAGCGAGCCCGGATGCGTGCCCTGTCGAATGGGAAGGTCCGGTTCGGGTAGCGATCGGCGCAGGCCTCAGCGGTTCGAGATGCGGAAGCTCACCCCGCCAGACCGCAGATCTGCTGTGCGGTCTGCAACACGAGCAGCTGCAGCTTGTGAAAGACAGCCGGCTGGGCGGCTGAGTTGTCGCTGAAGCGGACGCTGCCGCTTTCGTCGCGCACGTAGTAGCTGAGCACCGAGCCAGCCCTGGGCGCCAGCGACAGGTGGCTGGACGATGGCTTCTCGAGCTCTTCCTGGATTTCCCTGGCCTTGACGATCTGCGCGTCGTCCAATTTGCTCGCGGCAGCGCGCCCGTTGCAGGTAACGCCCCCTTCTTCATCCACGAGCAGCGTCAGCTTTGCCTGCGGGGTGGAGCCGGAGCGGTAGACGATGAAGAGGTCGGACGCCTCTACGCCGCCACAGCCGCTGAGGGCGATTGCCGCACCAACGGCTCCAATGATCAGGGCGCCTCTCACTCGCTGACCGCCACGCCGCCACGCCGTGGATCGCCGGCGCCGGTCATCCCCGAACTACGCCTGAGCGCAGCCTGGACGCCGCCAAAGAACAGGTTGGGCGCGCCGAAGCGGACCACTTGGGCGCCGCTATCCAGGCCGGAGAGGTCGATCCCGGGCTCGGCGAACACGACGCCGTCCTCGAAGTGCACCCGTGGAGCCTCCACCGCATGGCGCACATCGAGCTCGCGGTCGACCACACCGATGATCGTCTGCAGAATCGCCGAGCGGATGCGGTTGGAGCCGGCGCTCCCCAGCACCAGCTCGACCTCTCCCTCACGCATGACCACCGAAGGGGCCATCATGCTCGGCATCCGTCGCCCTGCCGGGTGCAGGTGGAAGCCGAGCGGGTTGAGATCGGCCTCGCCCATAACGTTGTTTAGGTGCATGCCGGTGCCCGGGACGACGACGCCTGATCCCTCGCCGTTGGTGCACGTGGCGCTGCAGGCGCACCCGGTGGAATCGATCACCGAGATGTGAGTGGTCGAGCCCAGGCGCGCGGCCAGGAAACGCTCGAGGAACCCCTCCTCGTCGAGGCCTTCGACGAACGCCGGCGTGCGCTCTGACTGGGCGGCTTCCATCGCGGCTACGACCGCGTGCAGCGGTGGCGGCGCGGGGCCGCGATCGAGCAGCGCAAGCGCGTACGCCAGCAGCGTCCCGCCGGCCGACGGCGGCGGGTTGGTGAGGATCTCGCGGTCGCGATAGGCGATCCTGATCGGCTCCCGCTCGATCGCTTCATATCCATTGAGATCGGCTTCACGCAACGAGCCGCCGTGATCACCCAGCCAGTCGCACACGGCTTTAGCGATGTCCCCCCGGTAGAAGGGCTCTGCCCCATCGCGGGCGAGACGCAGAAGCGACTCTCCAAGCTCGGGGTTGCGCAGCACACCCCCCTCGCGCAGCAGCTGACCGCCGGGTGCCCACAGCGCAGCGCACTCCGGCGTTGAGGTCAACAGGTCGGCGAGGATCTCCGCCACATACGCCTGACCGGCGTTGAGCAGCACACCGTCGCGCGCGAGCCGTGCCGCGGGAGCTGCGAGCTCCTGCAGAGGCACCGTGCCCCACCTGCGCATCGCCTCGCACACGCCAGCTGGTGTGCCGTAGACGCCGCAGGACGCGGGGCCGATGTGAAACACCTGTGCGGCGTCGCCAAAGTCGACATCCACCCCCCGCAGCTCGACCTCCGAGCCGTCGCCAAGCCGTGTGGGTGCCTCGACGAAGAAGTCGAGCAGCGTCGGCTCGATGCCATTGCCCGCCACCAGCATGTAGCCGCCGGCGCCAAGCCCGGTGAGCAGCGACTCGCTCACGAACGACGTGAGCATCGCCGCCACGGTCGCGTCCACGGCGTTTCCACCTTCGCGCAGAACCCTCGCCCCCGCCTGCGCGGTCAGCGGATGCCCTGCCGCAACAACCCCTCGCTCAGCTGTGCTCATGGACGCAGCATGGCGAAATGCGACGCGCTTCAGATCAGAAGTTCGGAAGGAACTCTGGGACCTCTAGTTCATCGACCGAAAGGCCGCCACGCCGCGGCTCGCGGCTGGGACGCGCGGGCGCGGCCCGCTGGGCCCTCACCTCACCGGTGGTCGCTGGCTCTTTGAAGCGGTTTGCGCTTTTGCGCCGGCCCTCATCGCCATAGCCTGTGGCAACGACGGTGACCCATACCTGGTCGTCGAGCTTCTCATCGACCATCGCGCCGAAGATGATGTTGGCGTCGGGGTGCGCCGCCTCGGAAACGGACTTGGCCGCCTCGTTGACCTCCCACAGGGAGAGGTTGACGCCGCCGGTGATCGACAGCAAGATCGAGCGTGCGCCCTCCATCGACGTTTCGAGCAGCGGCGAGGAGACGGCCTGCAGTGCGGCCTCTGTGGCGCGGTTCTCCCCCACGCCCATGCCGATCCCTAGCAGGGCGTTACCGGCCTCGCTCATGATCGTGCGCACGTCAGCGAAATCGAGGTTGATCAGGCCGGGCAGCGTCACCAGATCGGAGATGCCCTGCACTCCCTGGCGCAGCACATCGTCGGCGACACGGAAGGCCTCGACCATCGCTGTCTGCTTGTCGAGCACGCTGAGCAGTCGATTGTTGGGCACGACGATCAGCGTGTCGACCTCCTCGGCGAGCGCAGCAACGCCGCGCTCTGCCTGCTCGCTGCGACGCGTGCCCTCGAAACCGAACGGCTTCGTGACGATGGCAACGGTCAGCGCGCCGATCTCGCGTGAGATCCGCGCGACGACCGGTGCTGCACCTGTGCCCGTGCCACCGCCGGCGCCGGCGGTGATGAAGATCATGTCCGAGCCCTTCAACAGCGACTTGAGGCGGTCGTAGTCCTCCATGGCGGCGCTGCGACCGACGTTTGCGTCCGAGCCCGAGCCGAGGCCACGCGTCAGCTCGGCGCCAATGTGCAGTGTGATGTCGGCGGTCGACTGCTGCAGCGACTGCACGTCTGTGTTGACCGCGACGAACTCGATGCCCTCGACTTCCGCCTCGACCATGCGGTTGACGGCGTTGACACCGGCACCGCCGACGCCGACGACGCGAATCACGGGCTGTGCCACGGTCGCAGGACTGCTGATGGGCATGTGATACTCGCGGTCGCGAGCGTAGTCGTCGGTCAGGGGACGCCGCGTTTCTGGGCGGTCCATGACGTTCTCGGGAATCTCCGATGAGAAGGCGTGGCGTAGACGCTCGCGCGGTGAGGGCACGTACGCGTCGTCCTCCTCGATGCGGGGAGAGGCTCCAAGCGCGGGGTGCGGCAGCCCGCTCTCGCGGGGATGCGCGGGCGCGGGCGGGCCTTCTGGCTCGCGCTGGGCCTGTGGCGGCGGTGTTGCGGGCGCCTGCTCGCCCTCGTAGGGGAGCTCGCCGTCTTCTGTCTTGCGGAAGAGCGCTGCCAGCGGCCCTTCGCGCATGCTCGCGCGTTTAGCGTTCGCCATTGGTCAGTACCTCCTGCGCGAGTTGTCTATAGGACTGGGCGGCGACGCCGTCGGGCTCGTACTTGAGAACCGACATGCCCTTGACAGGAGCCTCGGCGAAGCGAACAGTCTTGCGGATGCGTGAGGCGAAAACGCGGTCGCCGAAGTTTTCCTCGAGGATCTCGATCGCCTCCTTTGCGTGGATCGTGCGCGAGTCCACCAACGTCGGGAGGATACCCTCGATATCAACGCCCGGGTTGAGGTTCTCGCGGATCATCGCAAGCGTGTTCTGCAGCTGGATGAGGCCACGCATCGACAGATACTCGCACTGAACGGGGACGATCACCTTGTCGGCAGCGGTCAGCGCGTTGATCGTCAGCAGCCCGAGGCTGGGCGGAGTGTCGATGCAAATGAAGTCGTAGTCCTCGAGGATCGGTTCGAACGCCTTCTGCAGCGAGCGCTCGCGTCCGATCATCGTCGACATCGCGATCTCCGCTCCGGCCAGGTCGATGGACGCACACGCGACGTCGATCTCGCGCTTGCGAACGACCTCACGGATCGAGACTTTGTGCACGAGCACGTCGTACATCGATTTCTCCAGGGTGTCGGGATCGATCCCCTGGGACATCGTGAGGTTGCCCTGTGGGTCCATGTCGACGCACAGCACCCGGTGGCCCTCCTCCGCGAATGCGGCGGCCAGGTTCAGCGTCGTCGTTGTCTTGGCCACGCCGCCCTTTTGGTTGGCGAATGCGATGACCTTTGCCTTGCCCTCCACGGTGGCTCCGATGCTCGATTGCTGGAAAGCCGTCCGGTGGGTATTCGCATGCTGAGGTGGGATTCCTGCATGGGAACTACGATCGGGAGATGACGACGATGCTGAGCCCTCCCCTATGAAGGCCACTGGCTCCTCGAAGGACGCGTCCACGCTGCAGGCACGTCTGCGTGACAAGCGGGTTCTCGTATGCGTGGGCGCGGGCGGTGTGGGTAAGACGACGACCGCGGCAGCGCTGGCGCTCGGGCTGGCGTTGCGCGGACGCAAGGTGGCGGTGGTGACGATCGACCCAGCCAAGCGGCTGGCCTCGGCGTTGGGGCTGGCGGAGTTGCCCTCGGAGCCACAGCGGATCGACCCGCAGCTGTTTGCCGAGCAGGGCGTTGCGATCGAGGGCGAGCTGTGGGCGATGATGCTGGACGCCAAGCGGACGTTTGATGAGCTGATCGCGCGGCTGGCACCCGACGAGCATGCGCGTGCGGAGATCCTCGCGAACCCGGTGTACAGAGAGCTGTCTACCGCGGTTTCCGGCTCGCACGAGCTGAGTGCAATCGCGAAGCTCTACGAGCTCTACGAGGAGCACGACTTCGATGCGATCGTGCTCGACACGCCGCCGTCACGCAACACGCTGGACTTCCTGGACGCACCCAACCGCATGCTGGGCTTCCTGGAAGGGCGGGCGCTGCAGGTCTTCCTCGCCCCGGGCGGGCTGACCGCGCGGCTGTTCGGTCGCGGCACGGCGCTGATCTTCGCGATCTTCGCGCGCGTCACCGGCGTGGACATGCTTGGCGAGCTATCGCGCTTCTTCCGGGCACTGACGGGGGTGGTCGATGGCTTCGGCGAGCGCACGCGCAGCGTGGCGGCCCTTCTGCGCGCACCGCACACGACTTTTCTGATCGTGACCTCGCCCGAGGTGGAGCCGGCCCGCGAGGCGCAGTTCCTGGCAGATAGGCTGCGCGCCGCGGGGATGCCTGTGGGCGAGCTGATCGTCAACCGTGCGCACACCTACGGCCTTGACGAGTTCTCGCCAGGAGAGGTGGCAGAGCTACTGACGCCGAAGCTGGGCGAGCGCCTGGCTGCGCGCGTGGCGGTCAACCTGGCTGACTTCGACGTCCTCGCGCGGCGCGACCGGGAAACGGTGGCCCGACTGTCACAGGCGGTGGGCGAGCGCCGCCCGATCGTCGTCCCGCACCTAGATGAAGACGTCCAGGATCTCCTCGGGCTGACCAAGGTCGCCGAGCATCTGTTCAACTGAGGCCTCGGCCGGCGCCAGCTGCTCGGCAAGGGCAAGTTGGTCGGCGATGGCCGGCTCGAGGGCAATCGCGGCCGCCTCGGCTTCGGGCGCAACCACCGGCTCGGGCACTGGCTCAATCAGAAGCTCGTCGGCCAACGCCACCAGGTCGTGGCTGAGATGTCCGCAGACGACGTCCCTCAGCAGTGCGCGTAGATGGTCTGAGATATCGCCGGCGAGGGCCTGAGCCCCGGCGTGCTCAACAGCGGACCCAGCAATGTGGGAACGCTCCAGGGCGAGTGCCTGGCCGGCCCGCTCGATCAGCTCCGCCCGGCCCTCTGGGGTGGCGCAGAGCGCGGCCAGTCGTCTGCTCAGCATGCCGCTCGATGGCCCCTCGGGCTCGAGTAGCACGCGCAGGGCCAGCAGATGGTCGGTCAGCGCCTCGTATGGGCTCTCGCGCTCGCAGCCCAACTCGAAGCGCCGCAGCGCCCAGGCGAGCTCGTTGCTGTGCGGTGCGCGCCGCGACACGAGGCTGCAGAAGGCACGCAGCTCGTCCTCCTGCTCGGCGGTCACCACCAGCATGCCGTGCGGGCGACCGCCGCCTCCCAGCGGCTGCGGGTTCCATGCGCCGCCACCGACACGCGACCAGGCGAGCATGCCGAGCGTGACGCGACCGTCGCCAAACAGCCTCAGCGCGCGCAGTAGATCCTTCAGGATCTCGCACCCACGGGCCACCGACTCCCTGCTGTCCCGCCATTCGGTGGCGAGCACGACGACCAGATGCTTGCCGTCCCCTTCGGCAGGGGCAACCGCACCGATGGGCAGCCCCTCGAGTGCATGCGGCTGAGCGATGGTCAAGCCCTTGGTCAGCGCAAGCTCTGGTGAGGTGATGGTGAGACCATGCAGCACCGCGACGAGCGTCATCTCGCTGGTGGCTGACAGCGCGGCCTGCTCGAGCCGCGCGAGCGCCGCCTGCAGGCGCTCGGGGCGCATCTGGAAATCGGTCTGCTCGTCGAAGACGTCGCTGAGCAGCGCACCCAGCGCTGCCCGCACCCGCGTGCGTGTGGACGGCCGTCCGCCGCCGTCCAGGCCACGGCTTACGAGATAGCGATCCAGACCATCGAAGTCGGTGAGCAGCCGGGCGGCCTCAGCGTAGGCGGGCATACGCTCGAGCGCCGACACTCGCTCCTCGATGAACTGGGCGGTGAGCGGGCGGTAGCAGTACAGCGACGGGCCGCGCGATCCGCGCCGCGCGCTCTGCTGCTCGAGCTCAAATGGCACCTCCGTGCCGTTCGTGATCTCGGCGTGGAGCTCGGCAGCGGCCGCTTCGACGTACTCGCTGAGGGCGGTCTGCAACTGGAGTGAACGCATGGTCGACTGACTTCGCGCTCGGTGCCGGCGCTCCTGCCACGCGCACCGTGTCTTGCAGTCTCGCCGTCACTCCGCGGGCCGCGTTTCCGCCGACCCTCAGCAAGCATGTGAGCGTTGCCGGCGGCCACCATACAGGCGATTGCGGGTACCAATGGGCATCTGTAGCCTCCTGGTATGCAAATGTCTGCCACCTCGGCGACCGCGGCCGATTTGCCTCATCTGAGAGTGCCTGATTTCTTCATCGTCGGCTCGCCCAAGACTGGCACGACGGCGCTATATGAGATGCTCAGAGGGCGTCCGCAGATCTACCTGCCGCAGCTCAAGGAGCCGCGCTTCCTGGCGGCTGACATGCAACCCCGTCGGGGTCATGAGCTTGGCCCCCAAGAGCTCGGCTATCCACAGACGATGGAGGAGTATCTGGCACTGTTCAGCGAGGCTACGCCCGAGCAGCGCGTGGGTGAGGCTTCAGCCTTCTATCTCTGGTCTCGCACCGCCGCTGAGAGCATTGCCGATCTGCAACCCAACGCGCGCATCATCGCGATTCTGCGCGAGCCGGCGAGCTTTCTGCGCTCCCTACATCTGCTGTTCGTGCGCTGGGGTGTGGAGAGCGAGAAAGACCTGCGCAAGGCGATCTACCTCGAGGCGACCAGACGCGAAGGCAAGCACATTCCCCGGCTCTCACATCGACCATCGCTCCTTCGGTACTCAGATCACGTCCGCTATGTCGAGCAACTGCAGCGCTACGGGGCACGCTTCCCCGCTGATCAGATCCTGGTGCTGATCTACGATGATTTTCACCGCGACAACGAGGCAACGGTGCGCAAGGTGCTGCAGTTCCTGGAAGTTGACGATCAGGCGCCGATCGAGGCGATGAGTGTGAACGTAACAACACGTACGGTGCGCTCACAGCGCGCGAGATACATGCTGAACTCGCTGAAAAAAGGGCGTTCGCCGGTCGCCCGTTCGGGGAAAATCGCAATCAATGCGCTCACCACACAGCGACTGCGAAGCAAGGCAGCGCTGACAATCCAACGCCGCTTCGTGCGCGCCGACGTGCCACCGCCCGATGAAGGCATCATGAGCGAGTTGCGCGAGCGCTTCAAGCCCGAGGTGGTCGCCCTCAGCGAGTATCTCGATCGCGACCTCGTGAGCCTCTGGGGCTACGACAAGGTTCGCTGAGCGCGCCGCTTTGCTCGTTTGAGCCATCGCGGCGAGCTTTTACGGAGCGCCCGCCGCCGGGCGGACTTGTCGACCTGGCCGAGAACCTGGGCGGTGCTCTTGTAAGGGTCAGATGGATCGAGTAGGTGATCGGCGACATACGTACGCAGATCGCGCTCGGATGGAAGCTCGATCGTCGCGGGGGTCTGACGTGATCGCCAGCTGTGCCATCCACGCGCGATCTCATCCGGCGCATAGCGCTCGGGGCCGAACTTGCGAGATGCGTAGGCGATACTGAGAAACAGGTAATGACGTGAGTACATCGAGGCCGGCGCCAAACGCAAACCGGGAAAGCGGACTTTGTGACCGCCGGAATGTGTGAGATCCACGGGGCCGTCCTGGCGCTTCCACGCATTTAGACGGTTGGGGAATCGCGGCAGCATCGGATAGTAAGAGCGCATCGTCTGCAGGTAATCGGCGTGATCGTGGTCCGGCGACTCGCGAGTGGGTACAAAAGTGAACTCGAGGAAATTCACCGCGTTATAGCCTGCCTCGTCCACCTCGGCGATCGCCTGCGCCAGCGAGCGGCCCTGCTCGGGGGAAACACGAAATTCGTCGGCGTCGAGGTGGATCAGCCAGTCGGCGTCCAAGCTCTGCGCGAGCTCCTCCTTGCGTACGAGCTGACTGTGCAGAGCGAAGTGCCCGTCGCGAGCGAGCGTCTCGATGCCGATGAGGTTTTTACCTAGCCGTCGCTCCGCTATCGCAACGGTGTCGTCGGTCGATTCGTTATCAACGAGGTAAGCCGATATCCCCTGCTCGGCGAGATGATCGAGACAGTCGCCGATGAAGCGTTGCTCGTTGTAAGTCTGTAGCATCGCGACGATCTTCACGGCGCGATCATACCATGGGAAAATAGGGCGCAGATAGATGCGGCTAGTCGACTGGGTACACCAACTTAGACGACGAGTCAGGCGCTCGCTCCGGCAAGGAAAGCAGGCCGGCTCGCGCACTGCTCGCCCCTCCCCCTCACCCCGGGACGCTGCTGTCAGGTTGCCGCCCGACGCGCCCGCCGCGGTTGTGGCGAGCAATGAGCATGGGGCTTACTGTGTTCCGCGGTCCTCGCTGCACAGGCCGGTCGCGCGGACGATTCTCGATGCTCGCGTGTGGGAGCCGAAGACACTCGACCTCGTGCGCAGTGCGGATGTAAGGGGTGACATTGTGCACGCGGGGACATTTTTTGGGGACTTCATTCCCGCCCTGGCACGCTCGCGCGACCCGGGAGCGACTGTATGGGCGTTCGAGCCAAACCTGGAGAATTACCGTTGCGCCAGCATCACGATCGATCTCAATGGCCTCGAGAACGTCGTGCTGACCCATGCGGGGCTCAGCCGGCGAAACGACACAGCGCTGCTGGCGACAAGCGATCGCAAAGGCGTGGCACTGGGTGGTGGTAGCCAACTGATAGACGATCCTGCCAACGCTGAGGGTTTGAGTAACGAACCGGTGAGCTTGGTGGCGATAGATGAGGTGGTGCCAGGCGATCGCGGTGTGGCGGCTATCCAGCTGGACGTTGAGGGCCACGAGCAGGAGGCGCTGGCTGGCGCGATGCGCACGATCGAGCGTTGCCGACCGTTGATAGTGCTCGAGACGCTGCCGGCGGAGAGCTGGGTCGCAGAGCACCTGGCACCGCTCGGCTATCGAGTCGCCGAGACGATCGACGCAAACACGGTCGTGCGACCCAGCTGATCTGGGCGCGGTCGCGACGCAGGCTGCGCGCGACGCGAGCCTAGCGTGGCTTTTCGAGCAGAAACTGCGCGCCGATAATCGTCAGCTGCGCTGGTCCGGCAGCAAACTCGTCGACGGCGCGGGTGACGCCGTGGCCGAACCATTTGTCGCCCTGGCCGTAGTCATCGCCGGCGATGAGCCCTCCGGGCTTGACCTTGCTGTAGTAGGCGTCGAGGTCGCGCTTGACGCCCTCGTAGGAGTGGTCGGCGTCGATGTAAACCCAGTCCAAGCTCTCATCGGCGAAGGAAGCCGCCGCCTCGAGTGAGCGTGCGCGCTTGATCGCTATTACGCCGCTGTCAATCTCTGCGCGGAAGCGCGCCACGACACCTTCGTACATGGCATCCATCCCCTGCTGCCCAGCGAGTGCGTGGCCGCCGTAGCTGGCTCCCTCGTACTGCTCCTCCGAGCGGTGCTCCCAGGAGTCGACGAGATATAGCTGCTTGGGGCTCAAGGACCTGAGAATCGCGGCGGCAAAGTCGCCGCGATAGGTCCCGACCTCGGCACATACGGCCTCCCTGGGCAGGAGGCTCAGCAGCTTGGCTCGCTCTGCCCTGCGACGCCGCCACCGTCGCTTGTTGGGTATGCGCGTCGGATGCAACAGCAATCTGGCCGTGCGACGCAGCCGGCGTCCGTAGGGCAGTGTCGAGTCTGGAGCCGGCGTTGCATCCATGTGTTCGAGCGGGAAAGCGTTAGACGACTGCGAGCGTCTGCTGGTCGATCGGCCCTTGACCGGAGATCTCTGCGCACTCCTCGCCCAGCCACTCTTCTCCGTAGGCGCGCATATCGTTGATGATCGGCAGCAGCGCACGCCCCTTCTCCGTCAGCGCGTACTCGACGCGGGGCGGCACCTCGGGGAACGTGTGGCGCTCGACGATCCCCTGCTCCTCCAGTGCCCGCAGCCGCAGTGACAGTGTTCGCGGGCTGATCCCGGCAAGCGAGCGTTCAAGCTCACAGAAGCGCGAGTGCCCCTCTGCCAAATCGCGCACCAGCAACAGCGTCCACTTGCCGCACACAATTTCCGCCGTCATACAGACGGGGCAGGTTTCATCGATGGCCATTTCAACCTTTACTTTACCAACTGAAGTGTGGCAAAGCCGGCTGCCGGCTCGATGGCTCAGGCGGCGCTGAGCGAAGGGTTGGAGTCCGCGTCGCGGTTTGCTTCCGCGGCGGCAACGTCCTCCATGGTGGTGCCTCGGCGCCCGTCGGACTGCATCAAAAGCTTGAAGTCGTGCGGGCTGGACGCCACTCGCATCGCGTCCTCGAAGGTCACTCGGCCGGCCTTGACGTGACCGAACAGAGCCTGGTCGAAGGTCTGCATGCCGTAGTAGCCACCGCTGGTGATGACCTCCACGAGCTTGCCCGTCTGGGCGGGGTCGACGATCATGTCGCGGACCCGGCCGGTCATGCGCAGGATCTCGCACACCGCCACGCGCCCACCGTCGGCGCCGGGCACCAGTCGCTGAGAGATGACGCCCTTGATCGTGCCGGCGATCATGCTCCGCGCCTGGGCATGCTGGTGGGGAGGGAAGAAGTCGAGCATGCGGTTGATCGACTCGGTGGCGTCGACCGTGTGGATGGTGGAGAGCACGAGGTGCCCCGTCTCAGCCGCCGACAGCGCCGTTTGCACGGTCTCCTCGTCGCGCATCTCGCCGACGAGGATCACGTCGGGGTCCTGGCGCAGCACCCTGCGCAGAGCGCGCTTGAACGAGGCGGTGTCCATGCCGACCTCGCGCTGGTTGATGACCGAGTTGATGTCCTCGTGGACGAACTCGATTGGGTCCTCAATCGTGACGATGTGCTTGTTCATCGTGCGGTTCATGTGGTCGATCATCGCCGCAAGCGTTGTGGACTTTCCCGAGCCGGTGGTCCCGGTCAACAGCACGATGCCGCGCTCCTCCTCGGCCAGTTCGCTCACCACCGGCGGCAGCGACAGTTCCTCGATGCTTGAGATGTGATGGGGGATCGCGCGGCAGGCCATCGAGATCACCCCGCGCTGCAGGAACGCGTTGATCCTGTAGCGGGCGACACCCTGCATTTCGAAGGAGAAGTCGACCTCGTGCTCGCGGGCAAACTCGGCCAGCTTGGCTTCATCACCCAACAGCGCTTTCAGCGCGCCATCGGTGTCATCGGCGCTCAGCGGCGGCGTGCTCGTGTCCTTGATCAACTCGCCATGCACGCGGTAAAGCGGTGCCGAGCCGACCTTCAGGTGCAGATCGGAGCCCTCCTTCGCGACAAGCTCACGCAGCGCAGGCATGACGTCGAACATGCCCTCTGATCGGCAATCCGCCCGACCGCCTTGAGCGCCGCGGTGCGGCCTGGACGAAAGCTACGCCACGTCGCGGAGCTTTTGCGCCTCCGCCAATGACTGCAGCTTCTTCAGCGACTGGTTCTCGATCTGGCGAATCCGCTCGCGGGTGACGTTGAACGTGCGTCCGACCTCGTCGAGCGTGCGGGGGTGCTCGCCTCCGAGCCCGTAGCGCAGCTCGAGCACGCGTCGTTCACGGTAGGAGAGGTTCTCCAGCGCCTCGCGCAGAGCCTCCTTGGTGAGGATCTCGGCTGCACGCTCGTACGGCGACTCGGCGCGCTCGTCGGCGATGAACTGACCGAACTCGGACTCCTCCTCGTCGCCGACTGGCTTCTCCAGCGATACGGGAGCCTGGGCGGAGCGCTTGATCGAGTCGACCTCCTCGGGGTCGATTCCGGTGACCTCGGCGATCTCGTCGGCGGTGGGCTCGCGGCCGAGCTCGGTGACGAGCTTGCGCTCGGCGCGGCCGATCTTGTTGAGCTTCTCAACGACGTGCACGGGGATGCGGATCGTGCGCGCCTTGTCGGCCAGCGCACGTGCGATCGCCTGGCGGATCCACCACGTGGCGTAGGTGGAGAACTTGAAGCCCTTGCGGTAGTCGAACTTCTCCGCGGCGCGAACCAGGCCGAGCGTGCCCTCCTGGATCAGGTCGAGGAAGGGAAGCCCCTGGTTGCGGTAGTTCTTGGCGATCGAGACGACCAGACGCAGGTTGGACTCGACCATCTTCTGCTTGGCGTCGAGGTCGCCGCGCTCGATGCGCTTGGCGAGGTCGACCTCCTCCTGGGCGGTCAGCAGCCGTACCTTGCCGATGTCCTTCAAGAACAGCTGCAGCGAGTCGGTCGTCATGTCCGGCTTGAGGTCTAGAGCGGTTTTCGCTTTGCGTCGGCCACGCTTGTCGGGCGCTCGCTCGACCTGCGAGGCGGCAGCAATCGCGGGGTCGATCTCCTCGACGAGCTCGATCTCGGATTTCTCAAAGAAGCCGTGCAGCTCCTCGACGTCCGACTCGTCCAGATCGAGCTCGGACACTGCCTTGCTTATCTCCGCATAGGAGAGGACTCCCACCTGCTGCCCCTTGGCAACAAGGCCCTTGACCTCATCCAGCTCCTGCAGCTCGACTACTGACATTCGTGTTTCCATTTCTTCCGTCGATCGACAACCCGAAGGCGAGGTGGCCTCGCGCAGTTTTTATCGCTGAGAACAGCTACCCGCCGGACATACAGCCGTAGCCCCGCCGACGTTACATATCCACTCGGTAGTTCAGGCTCTCATGCTAACGCCTCGAGGCTGATGTTAGAGCGTTTGCCGATCCGCTCATAGGGCCACGTTAAGCAATGATGTGCACATGAGCCCCCCCAAGAAGAGCGAGCCGGCGGACGGGCAGGGGGTCCTTTCGAACCTTCCCCGTACGCGCCCACAACGCGCGAGCCCACGCAGGGCGGCCGCGCGCAAGGCCGCCGCGGCGGGCACCGCCGAGACCGGGCGCGCTGGCGCAACCGGTGAGCCGACGCCAAAGGCCAGCGGTCGCTCGTCGGCCGGCTCCAACGGCCGACCGCCCACAGGCACCAAGGACAGCCGCACGCGCACCACGCAAAAAGCAACGGCAGCGCGCACCTCGGCCGCCCCCAAGAGCGCGCGTAGCGCACCCAAGCGCACCGCTGGCGGGGCAACGAGCGAGCCGGCGCCCAGACAGGGGTTCGAGTGCGAGGGCGAGCGCGTCAACGGACCGATTCAGCCACCGGGCGGCGCGGAGCTGGTGGCGGGCGCGGCCGAGCTGATCGGAGAGCTGGCCAAGGCTGGCATCTCGACGGGCGAGCGGTTGTTCAAGGACGTGCTCTCGCGCCTGCCGCTCTCCTGAGTGCTCTGTATACTGCCTCGCACGCCGAGCTGCCACGACTCTGATCGAGGCAGACGGGGGACCCATTGCGGATCGGTCGATCCGCTGGGGCGAATCGGCCCACCAGGGCCGTAGCGCCGGACCAGTGCCGCGCGAGCCCGTCAGCTCACCCCGTAGGCGTGGATGACGATGCCAGTGAACTTCAAGACACCTACGCTTCTGCTCGCCCTATTCGCGGCGATGGCCCTGTTCGCGGGCAGCGCGGTAAGCGCGCTCGCCGATACCGGCGGTGCTGTGGCTGCCCCCTCGACACCGCCCAGCTCGACACCGGCGAAAGTCCGCCCGAGCGGCATCGCCACATGGTTCGGCCCGGGCTTCTACGGCAAGCAGACAGCGTGTGGGCAGACGCTCACCCCCGCGGTGGTGGGCGTGGCAAACCGAACGCTTCCCTGCGGCACGCTCGTGTCAGTCACATACGACGGGCACAGCCTCACCGTGCCAGTGCTCGATCGCGGGCCCTACGGTCACGGCGCACAGTGGGATCTGACGGCCGGAGCGGCGCAGAGCCTCGGCATCACCGAGACGGTCCGTATCGCCACTCATATCGTTGGCAAGACGACCAACACACCCTTGCTGGGCCTGCCACCGGTCTCCCCGAGCGCTGCGCTCACCGGCGGCGCCGTGGCCGGCTGAGACGCAACTCCTCAGACAGGCTCGTCGATGGGGGCGCGGCGGCCGGTTGTGACCCGGGCGGCGGAGCGGTCCGCATAGAGCCCGACATCCGCGTGCGCCGCCAGCGCCGAGGCCTCGAGCCCATCGTCGGGGCACACAGCTGTGCCGATCGCAACCTCGAGTGGCGCGCCATCCTGGCCGCGACAAGACGCCACCGCCTGCGCAAGGCTCTTGGCCAGATCACGAGCACCGACGCGATCGGTTTCTGGCATCAGCAGCCAATATCGACCCGGCCGCTCGCGTGTGAGCGAGCCCGCTCGCTTGCCGAGCACGGCCGCGAGCGCCCCCTCGACACGGGCGAGCACTCCGGCCAGTCCCCTGGAGAGGTCCTCGCGACGCAGGCGCTCGATGTCGCGAAGCTCGACGAGTAGCACCGCGAACGGCAGCCGATCGCGCTCATATCGCTCCAGTTGGCCGCCGATCGACTTGATCCACGCCGCCGGCCCCTCCTCGCGGCGCTCGTCGCGAATCTCGATCTCGGCTGCTCGCGCGCCTGGTGGGATCGGCGGCGACTCGTCCCATGACAGCGGCCGCTCCGAGGAGTGGCGTTCATCGACGATGATCGCCTCGCGCCGTGAGGCGCCAGCGGCGGCCATCCCAACCGTGGCAGCGTCGGGGGCAGTAGCCTCAGCCGCCGGATCATCATCGCGGGAGGGATCATCCGCCGCCACGATTTCCGCTTCCAGTGCAACGGCGAGCACCTCGGCGCAGACATATGCGAGTCGATCGGCAACATCTCCGACTTGACGCGCGGACGGCTCGCTCATCTGGTTGAGCAGTGCCTCCCACAGCACGCCACGTAGCGCCTCGACCGCCCCGACCGCCGCAGCGGCGTCGCTGGCACCGGCGATCTCGGCCAGCCGGCGCGCTTGCGCCACCCCCGCGCGAGCATCGCTGCCCTGCCCAGTTAGACGCCCCAGATCGGCATCGGACTGCATGGCCCGGATCAGCTGCGCACACAGCGGTGGCGCTTCGCGGGCGAGCTCCTCGAGCGGAACCCCGCCGATGTCATTCAGCGGGCGGGAGCGGATCAGCGCTATCGCCCAGCGCCTGGCCAACTCATCGGCGCCGGCGATCAGCGCCTCGCCTGGAAGGTCGGCAACCGGCCTTGCACGATGCCCTGCGTGCATGTGGGGATCTTCGCGCACGTGAGTTGAATATCAGCAGCCGGAGACGACAGCTACCTGGTTTCGCTGTGTTCGAGTTTCTTGAACGTCTTGGCTTCTTCGGCTTCTTCTTTGGCGAACTGCTTGCGCGCGGCTTCTTCGGCGGCGCTTTTGGCTTCCGCGGCGGCGGTTGTCTTCTTCGACTTCCCTTTCTTGGCTTTGGTCGTGGTCGACCCCTTCTTCTTCGGAGAGCCCTTCTTGCCTTTGCCGGAGCCTCTCTTGGTCTTCTTCGGTTCGTGTTCGGCCGCTTCCGCTGCCTTCTGGGCTGCTTCTCTGGCCTTCTTGGCTTCGGCGATCGATGCGGCTTCAGCTGCGGCTTCGCGCTTCTTGGCTTCTGCTTCGCCGGATTCTTCTTCGCCACCTGTGGCGGTTTCTGCCGCTTCGGCCTTGGATTCCCGGCCCTTCGCTTCGCCGCCGCCACCGGATGAGCCCCCGCCACCACAGCCGGCAAGCAAGACGGCCAGCGCGGTCAGCACCAGACATAGGAGCAGCGCCCGACGAACGGCTCGGCCGTCCTTGGAGCCACCTGGTTGCTGTTTACGCTGGTTCATGTCTCGACAAGCGCCTTGCTCAGCTCCCGCGCGGCGTGCGCGGGTGTCTATTGCCCTTCGCTCAATGGCTGCTGTCCGCTGCCGGTCGCGGATTTGGTCTGCGTTTCTTCGGTGCTCTTGGCTTTCGTCGCGGCTTCTTTCAGCTTCTTCGCTTCGACCTTCGCAGCTTCTTCGATCTTCTTGGCGTTTGCTTCCGCCACCTTTTCCTTCTGCTTGGCTTTCTTGGTGGCGGCCGCTTCTTTTTTCTTGGCCTTCTTCGTCGCTTCCGCTTCTATCTTCTTGGCTTTCGCTTCAGCGACTTCTTCCTGTTTCTTGGCTTCGATGCTCGACAGCAGTTCTCGCTCTTGGTTGAGTTCTGCCGCTTCCTGCTGCTTCTGGGCTGCTTCTTCGCTTTTTTCGATCTGTGCCGCGCTTGGCTCTGGGGCTTGGGCGTGCTGTTCTGTGGTCCCCCCACAGCCGGCGATCGCGCCGGGGGCGCCGATGAGGATGAGACAGGGGAGCGCTGTTTGCAGGACTTTACGGCCTTTCAACGGACCACCCGTGCACTACGCCGCCAACATGAGGGGGCGGCGGGCATGGCGATCAAGCTACCAGCCTGGGCCTTCTCGCTCAACCCGCGTGGCGGCGTATGTGAGCGGGGATAGCCTGGATGGACGATGAGTGACCAAAACGCACAATGACAGGGGTGTGGATCGCGCTTGTGGCGGCGGTCGTACTGGCTGCGAGCTTCGTCAGGAGCCGGGTCCGCGGTCGGCCACGCGGAGACCAAGCCGCGAAGGCGGTTGTCGTGGATTTGGGCGACATGACGTCGCTCGACTCCGAGACCGGGGCGGTGCGCTCGGTACAGCGCGCTGACCTCGTGATCGACGAGGCGGCCCTCAGGGAGATCTGGACGCCCGTCCACCTCGAGCGCCTCGCCCGGACCTACTGGCGCTTTCTCACGCGTGTGACGCTTGGGCTGATACGCGTCAGCTACAGCGACGCCGAGCGCTCGGTCGTGCTGATCGCCAGGCCCCTGAGGCTGCTGACCTTCCAGGCTCCCGAATACGAGATGGACTCGACGCGCGGGCTTGTGCGCTGGCGCATCGCCCATGGGCTGCTGGTTTCCCGACGAGGCCGTGGCGGCGGTGGGTATCTGCAGATCGAGGTTCGCCGCAGCCCCGGCGAAGATGATGCTCACGCTCGGTTGCATGTCGAGGTGGAGGTGGCGAACTTCTATCCGTCGATTGCCTCCAGGCTCAGCCGCCGGCTCTACAACATCACGCAGTCGCGTATCCACGTGATCGTCACCTATGGGTTCCTGCGCTCACTGGCACGCCTGGACCTGGCTGAGTCCCGCGTGGGCCGCTTCAATCAGTAGCGCTCGCCGCCGACTGCGCGCAGCTTGGCGCGGTCGTGCGTGGCGCGGATCCGCCTGATCGTTCCAGTACGGGCACGAGTGACCAGCGATTCGGTGGTGGCGCCACCGGCGCTCGGGTAGCGCACGCCTTGCAGCACGTCGCCGTCGGTGATGCCGGTGGCGGAGAAGAAGATGTCCTCGCCGGCGACGAGGTCGTCGCGATCGAGCACGCGCTCGAGGTCATAGCCGGCCTCCAGCGCGGCGGTGCGCTCGCTCTCGTCGCGTGGCCACAGCCGTCCGAGCAGCTGTCCGCCGACGCACTTGACGGCAGCAGCGGAGATGACGCCCTCGGGCGTGCCGCCGATACCCCACAGCAGGTCGACGGGCGAGCGCTCGGTAACAGCGAGCAGCGCAGCGGAGACGTCGCCATGGGCGATCAGGCGCACGCGGGCGCCGGCCGCGCGGATCGCGGCGATGCCCTCCTCGTGACGGGGACGGTCGAGCACGACGACCATCACGTCACCGACGGGACAGTTCCTGCGCTCGGCGACGAGCTTGACGGTCTCCCCCAGCGGGCGGTCCAGATCGAGCAGATCGGCAATCTCGGGCGCACCGGCCATCTTCTCCATGTAGACGCAGGGCCCCGGGTCGAACATTGTGCCGCGGGCGGACAGCGCGATCACGGCGAGCGCGCTGGGCATCCCGTGCGCGGCGAGCGTGGTGCCCTCGAGCGGATCGACGGCGATGTCGACCTGCGGCGGCGAGCCATCGCCGATGTGCTCCCCGTTGGCAAGCATCGGCGCCTCATCCTTCTCGCCCTCGCCGATTACCACCACGCCGTCCATCTGCACCGACTGGAGCATGTAGTGCATACCGTCAACGGCGGCCTGGTCGGCAGCCTCCTTGTCGCCCAGTCCCACCAGTGGCGCGGCGGCCAGCGCAGCGGCCTCGGTAACGCGAACGAGCTCCAACGCAAGGTTGCGATCGGGCAGTTGTTGTGGGGCTTGAGAGCTCATCGGCGCATGGGAAACCTATACCAGGGCCCCGGTCACTACGATCGTGGCGTGAGCGACCGCGCCGGGCGCGCTCTGACCGCGAAGATCAAGGAGCTAGCGAGCACATGAGTCAGATCGGTTTCGTCGGGCTGGGCAAGATGGGCGGCAACATGGTGCACCGCATCCGCCGCGACTCCGAGCATGAGGTCGTGGCGTTCGACTTCGACGAGAAGGCGGTCAAACAGGCCGTCAAGAACGGGGCCTCGGGGGCCGACTCGCTCAAGTCCCTGGTCAAGCAGCTACAGGCTCCGCGGATGGTGTGGATCATGGTGCCGGCGGGCACACCCACCCAGGAAACGGTGGAGAAGCTGGCCAAGCTGCTCGACAAGGGCGACACGATCATCGACGGCGGCAACTCGAAGTGGACCGATGACAAGCGCCGCGCCGGCGAATTGAGAAAAGCCGGCATCGAATACGTCGACGTGGGCACCTCCGGCGGCGTGTGGGGCCTGGAAGTCGGCTACTGCATGATGGTCGGCGGCCCGGCCAAAGCCGTCAAACGCCTGGCGCCGATCCTCGACGTGCTGGCACCGAAGACCAACGAGCAGAGCATCGCGGCGATCGGCCCGCACGGCTGGCTGCACTTCGGCCCATCGGGCGCCGGCCACTACGTGAAGATGGTCCACAACGGCGTGGAGTACGGCCTGATGCAGGCTTACGCGGAGGGCTTTGACGTGTTCGACAAGTGCGAGTACGAGCTCGATAACGCGAAGATCGCGCACCTATGGGGCCAGGGCTCGGTGGTGCGCTCGTGGCTGTGCGAACTGGCGGCACGGGCGTTCGAGGCCGACGGCAACAAGCTCGAGGCAATCGAGGGCTACACCGAGGACTCCGGCGAGGGCCGCTGGACGATCGAGGACGCGACCGCGCACGATGTGCCCACCCCGGTGATCACCGCGTCGCTGTACGAGCGCTTCCGCTCGCGCGGCAACGGCGACTTCGCCGACCGCGTGCTGGCGGCGCTACGCAACCAGTTCGGCGGGCACGCGGTCAAGAGCGCGCCCGCCGCCGCGAGCACGCCCAGTCCGGGCAAGGCAACTGGTAAACCGCGGGCGAGCGCGGGCAAAGCCGGCTCCCGGCGCGGAGGCTGAGCATGGCGGCCGTGGCTGGTCGTCCAACTGGCGAGCCCGAGCCTGACAACCCGCTCACGGCGGGCCTCGAGCGTCTGCCGGTGGCGCCGACGACGCTCGTGATCTTCGGGGCGACTGGAGACCTGGCCAGGCGCAAACTGTTGCCCGCGCTGTACAACCTCGCTCATGAGGGCGCCCTGCCGGGGCGCTTTCACCTGGTGGGCGTGTCGCGCAAAGAAAAAGAGGACGACGACTACCGCGGCGAATGCGAGCAGGCGATCCGGCGCTTCTCGCGGCGTACGCCCGATGAGGCCGTCCTGACCAGCCTGCTCGACAACGTCCGCTATGTGCCTGGCACATTCGATGACGAGTCGGTGTACAGCGAGCTGAGCGAGGTGCTCGACGAGTTCGAGCAGGAGGCGGGCGAGCCGCTGAACCGCGCGTTCTACCTCTCGACCGCCCCGAGCTTCTTCCCGGTGATCGTCGAGCGGCTTGGCAGCTCGAAGCTGGCCCACCATGAGCATGGTGAGGTGCGGCTGATCATCGAGAAGCCTTTCGGCACGACGCTCGACGAGGCGCGCGAGCTCAACCGGCGCGTGCTCAGCATCTTCGACGAGGCGCAGGTCTACCGCATCGATCACTACCTGGGCAAGGAGACAGTCCAGAACATGCTGGCGTTTCGCTTCGCCAACGGCATGTTCGAGCCGCTGTGGAATCGCAACTACATCGACAACGTGCAGATCACCGCCGCGGAGGATCTCGGCATCGGCTCGCGCGCGGACTACTACGACAGCGCAGGAGCGCTGCGCGATTTGATCCAGAACCACATGCTGCAGCTGCTGTGCCATGTGGCGATGGAGCCGCCGGTGAGCTTCACCGCGGAAGAGGTCCGCAACGAGAAGGTCAAGGTGCTGCAGTCGATCCCGCAGCCAACCGCCGAGGAGATCCCGCAGATGTCGCTGCGCGCCCAGTACACGGCGGGTCATGCGGGCGGCGACGACGTACCCGGCTATCTGGAAGAGGAGGGTGTACCGCAGGGCTCCGTGACGGAGACCTACGCGGCGCTGCGCCTGGAAGTGGACAACTGGCGTTGGGCGGGAGTGCCGTTCTACCTACGTACCGGCAAGCGCCTGGCGCGCAAGATCACCGAGATCGCGGTCACGCTCAAGCCCGTCCCCCACCTCGCGTTCAGCCAGGACGGCTCGCTGGGTGTGCAGCCCAACCAGCTCGTGCTCACCCTGCAGCCCAACGA
The DNA here is from genome assembly GCA_963752865.1 of uncultured Solirubrobacteraceae bacterium. Lineage (GTDB taxonomy): Bacteria > Actinomycetota > Thermoleophilia > Solirubrobacterales > Solirubrobacteraceae > Palsa-744. The sequence continues at coordinate 1,427,673 of CAVVZU010000002.1, read as the reverse complement.
GGGCGTGTCGTTGCGTCTGGGCGCGAAGATCCCGGGCACGCGGATGAGCATCCGCCCAGTGAACATGGAGTTCCTGTACGGCACAGCATTCCTGTCGCAGTCCCCGGAGGCCTACGAGCGCTTGATCACCGATGCGATGCGTGGCGACGCAACGCTGTTCACGCGTAACGACGAGGTCGAGGCTCAGTGGCGCATCTGCGATCCGATCGTCAAAGCCTGGGCGAATGACGTGCGCCCACCAAACCCACCGGTCGAGACCTACGAAGCTGGCTCACAGGGCCCGAAGGAGGCCGACAGCCTGTTGTTCGAGGGCGATGGCTGGCGCGCGATCTGATGGCTGGCGCGGAGCTGAGCGGCCGCAGCGATGCGGTCTGGAGCGAGCAGGGCACCACACCCGACGCGATCGAAGCGGCCCTGCGCGCGTTGTTGGTGCAGGTGCATGGGGAAAACGACGATTTTCTGCCTGCGCGGGTGCTCAACATGATCGCGTTCGTCGATCGCGAATGGACCGGGGAGATCGCCAACCGACTGCGCGGCGTTGGGCGCTACCACGCATCGCGGCTGGTGGTGCTCGCCTACGAGCCGCACCGCGAGCGCCTGGACGGACGCGTGATGATCGTCTCTGAGGCCGCATCCGGGCCGGGTGAGCTGGCGCTGCTACACGAGACGGTGGTGGTGGAACTCGGGGATCGCCACCTGGACGACCTCTTGACGATCGCCGACCCCCTGGTCGTGACCGATCTGCCGACGCTGCTGTGGTCTCCGCACGGCCACCACGAGATCGTCAGCCAGCTGCTGGCGCTCTCACAGGCGGTGCTGCTCGATTCGGTCGATGAGCCGGTCGCCCGGGATGCATTGGATCGCGCTTGCGAGCTGAGCAAGCAGGCCTACGTGGTGGATCTGGCGTGGCTGCGATCGACCCCCTGGCGCGAGCGGGTGGCGGCGAGCTTCGACCCGGTGTGGCTGCGCCGCGAACTGGGCACGATCTCCGGGGTGACTGTGCGCCACCACCCCGAATCGACGGCAGCCGCAACGCTCCTGGTCGGTTGGCTGGCATCGCGTCTGGGCTGGCACACAGAGCCGCTGGTGGGCGACGGCGATGCGCTCGTCAGCTCGACACACGTGGGCGGTCAAAACGTCGCCATACGCCTGGAAGCCGCCCCGGAGCTGCAGGTGCCGGGCCTTGCGAGCCTCACGCTACAGACTGCCTCAGGTATGCAACTGCGGCTCGGCCGCGGCAAGGGCGGCCTGCGCGCGCACCGGCGCGACAGCCGCGGCGAGGAACAGGAATGGACGATTCTCGGCGCTTCGCGCGGCGAGCAGGGTGTGCTCGGCGAGGGCATCCGCCAGGCGCTGCTTCGCGACCCCACATATGTGCCCGCGCTACAGGCAGCGAGGACGATGCTGGCGTGAGCGCTCCGGTGGCGCCGTCGTGACGCGCCTGACCACATGCCCCGATGCGGAGACGGTCGCAGAGCGTGCGGCCGCGCACATCGTGCGTCAGCTTCGTCACGCGCGTGAAGAGCGCGGCGTGGCGCATCTCGCGCTCAGCGGCGGCACTACGCCAGGACGTTGCTATGAACTGCTGGGGGCAAAGCCGGGAGAACTGGCGGGCGTGGAGGTATGGTTCGCCGACGAGCGCTGCGTAGGGCCGGACGACGAGGAAAGCAACTACCGGCTGGCAGCGCAGACGCTGCTCTCGGGAGCACAGATCGCACCGGAGCGGGTACACCGCATGCTGGGTGAGCTCGGCCCCGACGATGGTGCCCGCGGCTATGCCGAGGAGCTGACGCGCCAGCTGACGCTCGCTGCGCCCGATCGGGGACAACCGCCGGTGCTCGATTTGATCGTGCTGGGGATTGGCCCGGACGGGCACGTCGCGTCGCTGTTCCCGGGAGCCGCCACCCTCGATGCGGGCCAAGAGGCGGTCTGCCTGGGCGTGCACGACTCGCCGAAGCCGCCACCGGAGCGGATCACATTGAGTCTGGCAGTGCTGCGCGCGGCGCGGGAGTGCATGCTGCTGGCAACGGGGCCGAGCAAGGCGGATGCGATGAGCGCAATGCTCGGAGAGCCGACCCGCCACGTCCCCGCGAGCCTGCTCAGGCGCGAGCGTCTAACGGTGATCGCCGACGACGCAGCGGCGCCCACGGGACGATGAGCCTGAGCGGCCCGAGCGTAGGCGAGGCTGTGATCGTGCGCCACGCCGAGACGGAGTGGAGCATGAACGGCCGGCACACGGGGCTCACTGACATTCCGCTCACCGAACGCGGCCGCGAGGCGGCCAGCGCCCTTCGCGAGCGGCTCGGCATGTGGCACTTCGATCTCGTGCTCGTCAGCCCGTTGCTGCGCGCACGCGAAACATGCGAGCTGTGCGGGCTCGATTCAGCTGCACAGACGCGCCCGGACTTATGCGAGTGGCATTACGGCGAGTACGAGGGGCTGACGACGCTGGAGATACGTGGGCAGCGGCCGGGCTGGCTGGTGTGGCGCGACGGCTGCCCCGGGGGCGAGAGCCCGGCGGACGTGGCCGCGCGGGCTGACCGCGTGATCGCAGAGATCGCTGCCAGTGGTGGGAACGTTGCGGTGTTCTCGCACGGACATATGCTGCGCGTGCTCGGCGCGCGCTGGATCGAGCTCGGCCCCGAGAGCGGTGGCAGGCTGGGTCTATCGACCGGAGCCATCTGTGTGCTCGGCCACGAGCGCGAGGCAGCGGTAATCGCTCGCTGGAACGACACGGGTCAGTAGAACCGGCAGCGCGAGCGCGCGACTGGCGTGCGCTGAAAGCGGGTATGCCAGCAAAGATCTTGTAACGCTGCACCCCCCTCGGCGGACTTTCGTTCTAGAGTGACGCAGCACGGTCGTTCTAGATTGACGCAGCACGACCAGCCATGGCTACCCCAGCGGCAAAGACCACTCCCCTCTCCCCCGACGCCGGCCAGGTGCTGCAGGCGATGGATGCAGCGCGCGAGCGCACGCTGGCCCTGGTGGCAACGCTCGACGACGCGCAGCTCGAGCGTGTGTACTCGCCGATCATGAGCCCACTCGTGTGGGATCTCGGCCACATCGCCGCGTATGAGGATCTCTGGTTGGGTCAGCGCTACGGCAACCTCGAGCTGCTGCGCCCGGAGCTTGCCGACCTGTATGACGCGTTCGAGACACCGCGGTCTGTGCGCGGCGAGATCGAGGCGCTCGGCCCGGCCGAGGCGAAGGCCTACATGGCGGCTGTGAGCGCCCGCACCGCCGAGGTGATCGCCGAGCGCGGTGTCGGCGACGGCGTGCTGTGCGAGATGGTGCTGCGTCACGAGCTCCAGCACTCCGAGACGATGCGCCAGACGATGGATATAGCGGGGCTGTTGCCCGTGGAGGAGCAGGCGAAGATGGATGCTCCAATCGCGACAGCCGCCATCGCGGAGAGGTGGCTGCGGATCTCCGACGGCACGTTCACCATGGGCGCGCCGGCAGACGGCTTCTCATACGACAACGAGCGTCCACGCCATCCCGTTGACGTACCTGCGTTTGCGATCGCACAGCGCCCGGTGAGCAACGCGAGCTGGCTTCACTTCAGCGAGGGCGGCGGCTACGAGCGACGTGAGTGGTGGTCGCGCGAGGGCTGGGCGTGGAAGGAGGAGTACGACATCGCGCATCATCGCTCGGTAGCGACAGGCCACCCGGAGGCGCCGGTTTGCCACGTCTCCTGGTTCGAGGCCGACGCCTTCGCGCGTGCACACGATGCGCGCCTGCCCACCGAGGCGGAGTGGGAGAAGGCGGTGACCTGGACCCAGCAGGCGGATGGAGCGCTCGCCGGCATTGGTCGGGCGTGGGAATGGACAAGCTCGCACTTCGGCGGCTATCCGGGGTTCGTCGCCTACCCGTACCGCGAGTACTCGCAGGTGTTCTTCGGCGAGGGCTATCGCGTGCTGCGCGGCAGCTCGTGGGCGACTCACCCGCGCGTGGCGAGCACGACGTTTCGCAACTGGGATCTGCCAATACGACGGCAGATCTTCGCGGGCGTACGCCTGGCGAGGGATGTGTGATGGAGCCCTCGACGCCACAGCAGCCGCTGGTGGAGGCGATCCGCATCGACTCGCACCTGGATGGCTCGCAGGAACGCTCACTCGCGGATGACGTGCTCGACGGGCTCACCCGCCCGTTCAAGGAGCTGCCACCGAAGCACTTCTACGACGCCCGCGGCGCGGAGCTGTTCGACCAGATCTGCGACCTGCCCGAGTACTACCCGACGCGCACCGAGCGCGCGATCCTGGAGGAACGCTCAGATGAGCTCGCCCAGTTGACGGGCGCGGTTGAGCTGGTGGAGCTCGGCTCCGGCACCGCCGCCAAGACACGCGTGCTGCTCGACGCGCTGCAGGCAGCCGGGACGCTCGAGCGCTACATCCCGGTGGATGTGACGGAGAGCATGGTGCGCGACTGCGCGGATGCGCTCACCAGTGAGTACCCGGGGCTGCGGGTGCACGGCGTGATCGGCGACTTCGAGCGCCACCTCGACCACATCCCGCCGGCCGAGGGCCCGCGCATAGTGGCGTTCCTCGGCGGCACGATCGGCAACTTCCCTCCGGGCAGCCGCCGCCGCGTGCTGCGCCAGATCTCGAGGCTGTTGGGGCCATCCGATTACCTGCTGATGGGAACCGATCTGGTCAAGGATCCAAGCGTGCTCGAGGCGGCTTACGACGACGCGCAGGGCGTCACGGCGGAGTTCAACCGCAATGTCCTGCGCGTGCTCAACCGCGAGCTGCGCGCTGACTTCGACCCCGATGACTTCGACCACGTGGCGCTGTTCGACACCGAGAACGAGTGGATCGAGATGCGCCTGCGCGCGCGCCGCGAGCACACCACGCTCGTGCGCGACCTCGACCTGCCGGTGCACTTCGACGTCGGTGAGGAGCTGCGCACGGAGATCAGCGCCAAGTTCACCCCCGAACGCCTGCAGGGTGACCTCGCCGCAGCAGGTCTCAAGCTCGTACGGTGGCTCACCGACCCTGATGGGCTGTTCGCGCTGAGCTTGTCTCGCCTCGTAGCCTAATTTGCAATACGTAGCAATACGGCGCTATACTTAGGCTGTGTCCTCATCAACGAGTAAGCAAAGCATTGCGTTTCGCTTCAGCCCCGCCATGGTTGAGCGTCTCAAGCTGCGGGCTGTGGAGGCGCATACCCCGCAGACGGCGCTCGCCGAGCGCTATATCGAGGAGGGCTTGCGCCAGGACGAGCACCCACTGATCTACTTCCGCGAAGGTACTGCAGGCCGCAGACCAGCGCTGCTGGGATCACGCCTGGATGTCGCGGACGTAGTTACGACGCTCCACCAGAACGACAACTCAGTGGATGAGGCAGCTGACTATCTCGAGATCCCAATCGAGCATGTGGAGGCATGTCTGCGTTACTACGTCGACTACCGCGAGGAGATCGACGCATGGATCGAGCGCTCTGAGGCGCTCGCGGCGCGCGAGCGCACACGTTGGGAGCTTCGTCGGCAAGCTCTCGCGTGAATCTGCTTCTGGACGAGATGATCTCCCCACGTATCGCACGCGAGCTGCGAGATCGCGGGTACGACGTGCAGGCTGTCAAGAAGGACCGGCTCGATCTTGTCAGTCGCAGCGATCGTGACCTGGTCCGCGCAATGGCGGTGGAGCGCCGGGCGATCGTCACGAACGACATCGCCGACTTCCAGACGATTCACGACCAGCTACTTGCCGCCGGCGAGGAGCATGCCGGGATGCTCTTCACGCTGGACGCGATCATGCCCCGCACCAAGAGCACGATTCCGAGCTGGGTGGAGACGTTAGCCGAGCTGCTGGTCCGTCACACCGATGACGACGCGCTGCGCAACCGGGTGCTTCATCTGCCGTGACTCGGCGCCGCCTGGCACCGCCCGCATCGAATACCCTCCCACCCATGAACATCGAGGGCAGCGGAGCACTGGTATCGGGTGGCGCGTCGGGTCTGGGCGAGGCGACGGTGCGTGCGCTTCACGCGCGCGGTGCGATCGTGACGATCGCGGACGTGAACGCGGAGAAGGGCGAGGCGCTGGCGAGCGAGCTGGGTCTCGAGTTCATCAGCTGCGACGTGCGCGAGGAGGACCAGGTGCAGGCGGCTGTGGAGCAGGCCGCGAAGACGGGTGGCGGCCTGCGCATCGCCGTGTCGTGTGCAGGCACGGGCTGGGCGCAGAAGGTTGCGAGCTCGAAGGGCCCGCACCCTTTGATGCCGTTCGAGATCATCATCTCGATCAACCTGATTGGCACGTTCAATCTGCTGCGCTTCGCGTCGAATGCGATGATCGGCAACGAGCCGCTGGAGGACGGCGAACGCGGCGTGTGCGTGCACACAGCCTCGGTTGCTGCGTTCGACGGCCAGGTTGGGCAGATCGCTTATTCGGCCTCGAAGGGTGGGGTTGTGGCGATGACGCTGCCGGCGGCACGCGACCTCGCGCAGTATGGGATCCGGGTGAACACGATCGCCCCGGGCCTGTTCGACACACCACTTTTGGCGGCGCTGCCGCAGGAGGCCCGAGAGAAACTGGGCGCGGGTGTGCCGTTTCCCGCGCGTTTGGGCATGCCGGCGGAGTACGCGCAGCTTGCATGCCAGCTGGTGGAGAACCGCATGCTCAACGGCGAGACGATCCGTCTCGACGGTGCGCTGCGGATGCCGCCCCGCTGAGCCCACGATGGTCCCCGCGCCATCAGCCGCGCCCGACGGGCCGCGCGGCAGGGTGCCGGACTTCTTCATCGTCGGCGCACCCAAGTGCGGGACGACGTCGCTGCACAAAACGCTCAGATCACACCCGCGGATCTACATGCCGGAGCTCAAGGAGCCGCGCTTTCTCGCAAGCGACATGCGCCCCCGGGCGCAGTTCGCGGACGGGCCACGGGAGGTGGGCTACCCGAAGACGCTGGAGGAATACCTCGCGCTGTTCGACGCCGCTGGGCCGGAGCAGCGTGTCGGCGAGGCGACCACCACATATCTGTGGTCGAGCACCGCGGCAGACAGCATTGCGGCGCTGGCACCCGACGCGCGCATCATCGCGATCTTCCGTGAGCCGGCGAGCTTTCTGCGCTCGCTGCACCTGACGTTCGTGAAGGGCCGCAACGAGACGGTCAAAGATCTGCGCAAGGCGATGGCGCTCGAGCCCGCCAGGCGCGAGGGCAAGCACATTCCACAGAGCTCGCATCGACCGCAGCTGCTGCAGTACTCAGAGCACGTGCGCTACATGGAGCAACTGCGCAGATACGAGGCTAACTTCCCACCACAGCGGCTGCTGGTGCTGGTGTACGACGACTTCCTCACGGACAACGAGGCGACGGTGCGCCGCATACTGCGCTTCCTGGAGGTCGAGGAGGACGTGCCCCTCGACCTGATAAGCGCGAACGTGACCTCGAGCACGGTGCGCTCCTACCAGGTCAAAGACCTGGTGCACACCGTCTCAACCGGCCGCGGCCCGATCTCCAGCGCGGCGAAGGCGGCGGTCAAGATGGTGACGACGCGTCGGCTGCGACACGGGGCGATCGGCACGATTCAGCGGCGTGTGGTGGTGGCGGAGCCGCCGCCACCCGATGAGAGCTTGATGCTGGAGCTGCGCCGGCGCTTCAAGCCAGAGGTGATCGCGCTGGGCGAGTACCTCGATCGCGATCTGGTGAGCCTGTGGGGCTACGACAAGCTCGGCTGAGCCGGCTCGCCGCGCCCCGGCACTCAATCGCTACAACCGCTCCACGAGCATCGCCATACCCATCCCGCCGGCGACACACATGGACTCGATGCCGTAGGTCCCGTCGAGTGTCTCCAGGTCGTTGAGCAGCGTGGTCATGATGCGCGCGCCGGTCATGCCGAAGGGGTGACCGAGCGCGATCGCGCCGCCGAACGGGTTGAGCTTCTCGTCGGGGATTCCGAGGTCCTCTTTACAGGGCACGATCTGCGCGGCGAACGCCTCGTTGATCTCGACCACGTCGATGTCGTCGATCGTCATGCCGGTGTTCTTCAGCAGCTGCTGGATCGCGGGGATCGGCCCCAAGCCCATGATCTCAGGACGAATCGCCACCACGGTGGAGGCGATGATGCGGGCTTTGGGCTTCATACCGAGCTCGCGGGCACGCTCGTCGGCCATGATCAGAAGCGCTGCTGCGCCATCGTTCAGCGGGCAGGCGTTGCCGGCCGTCACGCTGCCGTCGGGCTTGAACGCAGGCGGCAGCGCGGCGAGCTTCTCGATCGTCGTACCCGGGCGGGGGCCATCGTCCTTGGTCACGACCTGCTCTGGGACCTGGACCTCGTTGCCTTCCTTGTCGGTGACGGTGTGCGCGGGAGCGGTGACGGGCACGATCTCTTTGTCGAAGTGGCCTGACTCCTGTGCCTGCACGGCGCGGTTCTGTGAGATCACAGCCCACTCGTCCTGCGCCTCGCGTGAGACTTTGCAGCGGTCGGCAACGTTCTCGGCGGTGAGACCCATGGGGATGTAGACGTTGTAGAGCGAGCCCTCGGAGCCATCGAGCTGCCTTGTTGAACTCAAACGGCGCGCCTTCACCGCCGCGCGAGACAGCCTCGACGCCGGCGGCTATGTAGGTGTCGCCCTCGCCCGCCTTGATCGCGTGGAAGGCCATCCGCGCGGTCTGCAGCGACGACGCGCAGAAGCGGTTGACGGTCGTGCCGGGTACGTGGTGGTCGAGGCCCGCGAGCAATGCCGCGTTGCGGCCGATGTTGTAGCCCGCCTCACCGGTGTTGGCGGCGTTGCCCATCATCACGTCGACGATCGATTTCGCGTCGAGCTGCGGGTTACGCTCGACGATCGCGCGCAGCGGCACCGCGGCGAGGTCGTCGGCGCGGACCGATTTGAGCGATCCCTTCACGGCGCGCCCGATGGGCGTGCGGACGGCGTCGACGATCACTGCTTCGGGCATGTGTGACTCTCTCCTTGGTAGGTTGAGCGCCGGTGGGTTGGGCGCCAACGGATCGCTGGCAGGCGGCGCGTGCAAATGAGGATGCACGGCAATCGTATGTGATCGGCGCGTCCAGCTATGTGATCTCCGCCACTTAGTATCTCTCAGGCTCCCGGGCCGGGATCTGGAGCCGCATCGGCGACGTGCGCGCGGCGGGCGCGGGCGTCGCGTGACAGGCGTCTGCGGCGGAGGTTGCGCAGACCGCCGCGAAAGCGCGTTCCGTCGAGCACGGAGGCGAGCGCCAGCTCGAGGCTGCCACGCAGGCGATGGCCGTTGACCATGTCGGTTGCCCCTGCTCGGTAGTAGTACATCCCCCACACCCGCTTGCGACGGATCAGACGAATCCGCGCCGAGGCGGATGCCTCCTGGGCGGCGAACTCCTCCCTGCTGAGCGGCGCTTGGCCCCGGGCGCGGCGGCGCTGGTTGGCCCATAGGCGGGTGACGTTGCGATGGCGCTCCCAGAAGAGGTCGAGCTGCATCGAGCCGGCACGCTTGCGGTAGTAGACGAGCTGCTCGGGCAGGCTCATGACGACGCCCAGCTCGGCCATGCGGCAGAACATGTCGAACTCGTTGGCGGCGCCGTACTCGGCGGTGGTGTAGCCGCCGACGGCGTCGTAGTCGGCGCGGGAGAAGAGGATCGAGGAGTGGATCAGGAAGAACAGGCCGCCGCGTGCTCTGATGGCGTTGTAGTCCTCCAGGCTCGAGGGTCCCATGATGGCCGGCGAGATGACCTTCTTGGCATCGTTGACGTTGTAGCCGTGAGTGCCGAGCAAGGAGATGCGGGTGTCCGCGCCCCAATCGCGGATGAAGCCGATTTGGCGCTCGAGCTTGGTCGGAGCCCAGATGTCGTCGGAGTCGCAGATGGCGATCCACTCCCCTGTGGCGGCGGCGATTCCGGCGTTGCGTGCGGCGGCGTCTCCGCCGTTGGAGGGCCGGCGGACGTAGCGAATCCGAACGCTGCCCGAGTAGCGCTCGGCGAACCGGCGGACGAGGCCCTCGACATCTTCCGGGGAGGCATCGTCGGAGACGACGATCTCGGCTGGTGGCAACGTCTGCTCGACGATCGAGGTGAGCGCGTCGCCGATGCGCCCGAGGTCGTTGTAGGTGGGTACGACGACCGAGACCTGGTCAGCTGAGATCGTCATAGCCCCAGAGGGTGACGAGGTCACGCCCGAGATGTTCACTGAGTGCGACCACCTCGGGCTTGAAGCGGCGGCGCAGCTCGAGCATCAGCTGCTGGTCGGGGGCGCTGGGAGCAGTGAAGAGGAAGCGGTTTCTGATGTCGATCGCCCGCTGACGGCTGATCACGCGCTGCCCCACGGTCTTGGCGGCGCTCTGCACCGCCCGCGGCAGCGGACCCTCCCCTTGAGCGACAGCGTGGATGAGTGAGTGCAGGCGCTGCGAGCGCACACGCACGGTGGGGTTGGACTCTCTGACGTTGAGTGGATGGGTGTCGTCGACTCCGAGGAACCGCTGCACCCTGCGCACGATCGCGTCGTTGTCCTTGCGGTAATCGTCATATACGAGCACGAGCATCTGCTCCGGCGGGAACAGCGCCTGGTAGCGGAGCAGTTGCTCGACGTAGCGGACGTAATCCGAGTAGAGCGTGCCCTGTGGCCCCCAGAACAGATGCTCGGGCAGACTCCTGCCTTCGCGTCTTGCACCCTCGAGCGCGAGTGCCTTGCGCATGTCGGTCTCGGGCTCGATGTAGATCTGCACGAACTGCAGGTGCAGTGAGTACAAGAAGCTCGACGGCTCCCGCAGGATGGCGATGATGCGGGCCTCGGGTTGCACTTCGGCGATGCGCTGGGCGGCGGTGCGTGACCATAGGTATGGCGCCGATGCCTCCCCTGTGCGCTGCTCCGGCAGTGCGGGCTCGAACAGCGTCAGGTATTCCTCGAGCGTGTCGGGTGTCCAGCCGAAGCTGCGTGGCGTGGCGGCCGGCGGGTGCAGCTCATCGGCGAAGAAGTAGGGCTCCTTGTTGGCGGGCGTGTAGATCTGCGGGTGCCCCTTGAGCATGTCCCACAGCGCGGTTGTTCCGCTCTTGGGATGACCGACGATGAAGAAGTCGGGGACGCGCTTGGAGCCGTTGGGTTGTGTTTGTGCATCCATGCCGGCTATATGCTGTCATAGCCCCAGAGAGCCACCAAATCGCGCCCGAGATATTCACTGGTGGCCTTGACTTCGGGCTTGAAGCGGCGACGCAGCTCGAGCATCAGCTGCTGATCCGGCGGCGGCGTGTCGATGTAGCGAATCCGCCTGGCGATCTCCGCGCGGGTGGCGCTGTCGCGCAGCGGGGGCGGTGCGAGCGCAGCCAGGGATTTGGCGAGCTTCGCTCCAGGTGGGGTGCGGCGCACCATCGCTGACGCTCGCATCACCTGATCCAGCCACACGTAACGCGGGGTGCGCAGCGTGTCGAGCTCGACGGGCGGGACCGGCAGCGTGTCGTCGACGTCGAGGAAGCGGAGCACCCGACGGACGGTGCCCTCGTTGTCGGCGCGGAAGTCGTCGTAGATCAGCACGAGCACCTGCTCCGGTGGGAAGACAGCGTGATAGCGGCGCAGCTGCTCGACGTAGCGGATCAGCTCGGAGTACATCAGCGACCTGGGGGAATTGGGACAGGCGCGGGATGCTCCTGCCTTCGCGCCTCGAGTCTCGAGGGCGATCGCCTTGCGGAAGTCCTTCTCGGTCTCGTCGTAGTTGCGCACGGCTTGCAGGTGCACGGAGCGCAAGAGGCTTGCCGGCTCGCGCAGGATGGCGATGATCCGCGCATCCGGCTGCGACCGATGCGATGTTGTTCGCGGCGAGCGTGGAGCGCAGGTAGGTGGGCGTGGCCTCGCCGATCCGCTGGTTTGGACGCGCGCCGGCGAACAGCGCGAGATAGCCGTCGAGCGTGGTCGGGTGCTTGCGCATGCTCGACGCGGGGCGCCAGTAGCGGGTACGCCGGTCGGGGGCGAAGTAGCGCGGCTCCTTCACCGGCATGTGGATCTGCGGGTGACGAATGAGCATCTGGTGCAGCGCGGTGGTGCCGCACTTGCCGTGGCCGACGATGAAGAAGTCGGGGAGCCGCCCCTGCGGAGCACCGCTCCGACTGGGCCTGCCTGCGCTGGACATCGGTCGCTGAGCCGACATCGCCATGACCACAGGGTACACCGGGTGCTACAAGTCCAAGCGGCTAACGCCGAGCTCGTCGAAGCCGACGTGGTGGGCGAGCTCGTGGCGGACCGTGCGGGTCACCTGGTCGCGCAGCAGCTCGGGGTCGTGGCCGAAGTCGCGGCGCAGCGTGTCGCGGAAGATGACGATGCGATCGTGGGTGTTGTCGCGGGTGGCGCCGTCGCCCTGGTAGAGGCCGTAGGCGCCGCGGCGGCGACCGCCGTCGGAGATCACCACGGCGACGTGGGCGAGGGCGTTTCGCAGCAGGTCGGGGAGATCGTCGAGCGCGTCGCGGACGAGCTCCTCGAAGTCGCTGTCGTTGAGCGGGTCGAGCTCCATGAAGTCGTTTTCGTCTGGGTCGACGACGAGCCCTTCGCGAGCAAGGTGTTCGGAGTGGCGGACGATCTCTTCGAACTCACTCTCGGACTCGGGGTCATGCCAGCCGGCCATGTGTACGGCGACGAACGCCACACTGCCCATCAGCGCGGCGGCGACGATGACGCCGAGTGCTACGTCCTCGAGCGCCCTGACGACGCCGATCGAGCTGAAGCCCTGCCCGACGACGAGCACGACCAGGCCGACTGACATGGCGATGAGCGCTGCCACGCCGACGCGCCGGAACTGAGACTGTCGGGGAGATTGGGGCTCGCGCATCGCCATGAGATCCCGAGCCCCGCTCTTATTTCAGCGTGCGGGCGATGACGAGACGCTGGATCTCGTTGGTGCCCTCGTATATCTGGGTGATCTTGGCGTCTCGCATCATGCGCTCCACTGGGTACTCCTTGACGTAACCGTACCCCCCGAGGACCTGGACGGCCTCGACGGTCACGGCCATGGCGGTGTCAGAGCAGAAGACCTTCGCCATGGATGAGTACTTGGCGCGTGCAGGATGGCCCTGATCGGCCATTGCACATGCCTTGTAGAGCAGCTCGCGAGCAGCGGCCGTACTTGTTTCCATATCGGCGAGCTTGAACTGGATTCCCTGGAACTCGTTGATGGGCTTTCCGAACTGCTGGCGCTCGCGGGCGTAGGCGACGGCGTAGTCGGTGGCGCCCCGGGCGATGCCGACAGCCTGTGCGGCGGCGCCGAGGCGGGTGCGCTCGAGCGTGCCGAGCGCGACGGACAGACCCTTGCCGACTTGCCCGATGATGTTCTCGGCTGGCACGCGCACGTCCTCGAAGATCGGCTGGCCGGTGGGTGAGGCACGGATGCCGAGCTTGTGCTCGAGCTTGCCCACACTGAAGCCGGGACGGTCGGCCTCGACGACGAACGCGGTCATACGCCGGCTCTCGCGGTCGGTGACGGCGAAGCAGATGTAGAAGTCGGCGACGCCGAGGTTGGAGATCCAGTTCTTGGTGCCGTTGATGACCCACTCATCGCCGTCCTGGACGGCTGTGGTTTTCATGCCGGCTGGGTCGGAGCCGGCCTCTGGCTCGGACAGCGCGAACGCGGGCGACCATTCGCCGCTGGCGCACTTGGGCAGGAAGCGCTGCTTGAGCTCATCTGAGCCGAACAGCTGGATGGGCAGCGTGCCGAGCTCCTGGATCATCAGGATCAGCGCACAGGATGCGTCCACCTTGGCGATCTCCTCGACGGCCATGTTGAGCATCAGCGTGCCGGTGCCGGTGCCGCCGTACTCGGTGGGAAACGGCAGCCCGAGGATGTCCTGCTCGGCGAGCACTTTGCGGACATCCCATGGGTATTCGGCCTGCTCGTCGATCTCGGCGGAGCGCGGTGCGATCCTCTCGCGGGCGATCTGGCCGATGGTCTCGCAGAAGTCGAGGTGCTCCTGGGGGATTGTGTAAACGTCGCTGACTAGCTCCATGCCGCTGATCCTAGTGATGGATGAGCTGTTTCGCGCAGTGCGGCACGCGGGCTCGCCGGGTTGGTGCGACGGCCGTGGTGGCCGGCGGTCGCGTTCGCGTGGCGTACGAGCGGTAGGCTCATGTGAATGAGCGCCCAAGACAGCGCAGCCGGCATCGATGTTGAGCCCGAGAGGGTGGCGAGCTGGATGACGGAGAGCCCGTCGGCGCAGGTGATCGACGTGCGCGAGCAGTACGAGCGTGATGCGGGATACATCGCCGGCAGCCGGCACATCGAGCTGGCGCGTCTGACGGCGGAGGCGGACAGCATCGAGCACGAGCGACCGGTGATCTTCTATTGCCGTGCTGGCTCCCGCTCGACGATGGCCGCGCAGGCACTGCGCGCGGCTGGCTTTGAGGCGTACTCGATGGTGGGTGGGCTCGTGCGCTGGGACAGGGAGGGCCGACCGCTTTCGCCGCAGGGCGGCGAGGTCGCCAAGCACTGACAGGAACGACTGAGGAGATGAGATGGAGGCTTCGACTGACTATCCGGGAGTGACGAGCGGTGAGGGCTATGCGGTTGCTCATCTGGAGGACCTCGGCGATGGGCCTGGGTTCAGGAAGGTGCGCAAGGGCCTTGGCGTGACGGCGTTTGGGGTAAATGCGATTGTGCTGCCACCCGGCATTGAGACGGGCTTTCACTACCACGACCTGCAGGAGGAGCTGTACTTCGTGCACCGGGGCGCGATCGAGATGGAGTTCGGCGATGGCTCGGTACAGCGGCTGGGCGAGGGCGGCATGGCGCGGGTGGACGCGGCGACGGTGCGCAAGATCCGAAACGTTGGCGATGGGGATGCTGTGTACCTGTGCGCGGGCGGCAAGGACGGCTACATCGGACGTGACGGTCGTGTGCGCCCGGGCGAGGAGCAGCGCGTGAGGGCCGTGCACGACCTTTCCGGAGGGCAGTCGGAGTGAGCTGTTCCCCGGCTGCTTGCTGTTGAGCGACGCCGACAGTGTGGATGCCCCGCGGGGCCGGCGGCGGGAGTTGCGCGTCAACGATGAGCTTGCAATCCCGGTGGGCGAGATCACACTGCGTACGAGCCGCTCGTCGGGACCGGGCGGACAGCACGCGAACGTGACCGCTTCGCGTGTGGAAGCGATCTTCGACGTGCCGGGCTCCCCATCGCTGAGTGAAGCTCAGCGTGCCCGCTTGCTCGCACAGGCGGGACCACGGGTGGTGGCAGTTGCCCAGGACGAGCGCTCGCAGACGCGTAACCGCGAACTGGCGCTCGAGCGGCTCGCAGAGCGCATTGCGCGTGCACTGGTGGTTCCCCGCGGTCGCCGCGCGACGCGCCCAAGCAACGCGGCGCGCGTCCGGCGACTCGCAGACAAGCGCAGAGCGGCACAGCGCAAGCTGGAGCGCCGGCCCCCGCCGACAGGTGATGACTAGCGCGCCGCCGTGGCCCGCTCGCGCTCGACGAGCAGCGCGAACGTGGGACAGGCGCGGGCGGCACGCCTGGCGTGCTCCAGCTCCCAGCCGTGCACGGGTCTGCCGTCGACGATCGGATAACCCCACTCGTCAAGCGTGACCCTCTCGGGAAGGAGCTCAGCACACATTCCGTGAGCCTCGCACGTGATCGGATTGACGCGCACGCGATGACTCATGCGCCATCACGAGAGGTTCGATGGCTGACATGGCGATCGGGCAGCGGCAGCTCTGGCGGACGCGCACAGCAATCGCACGCCCCGTGGCGGGCGTGCTCGGCGAAGTCCGCCTGGAATGCGTCGAGCGCACTGAGGATCAGGTTGACGGCCCCGTCTGGATGCCCGCAAGCGCCGCGCCGGGCGGTGAGCGCGGCGAGGCGTTCGATCCGCCGCGTGACTGTCGCGTCGGCGCTGCCGAGAGCGAGCTGCTCGAGCGTGTCGGCGAGGGTATCGAGGCCGTTGATGCAGGGACCGCACTGACGCACGCTCTGGCCGGCCATCCAGCGGGCGACCCGGGCGGTTTCAGCGACGGGGCAGGCCCGGTCGGAGAGCAGCAGCACCACTCCGGCGCCGAGCGTGGCGCCGTGAGCGGCGAGGTGTTCCTTGGAGAGCGCCACGCCACCGAGCCACTCGCGGCTGACCCACGCGCCCGCGTAGCCGCCTATCAGCGCACCGCGTAGCCCCGCGGTGGCGCCACCGGCCGCGTCGATCAAGGACGCCAGCGAGGCGCCGTGCTCGATCTCGTACACGCCAGGATCGACAACCGGCCCCGACAGCGTGACGAGCGCTGAGCCCGGCTGGGAGGGTGTGCCGAGCTGGCGGAACCAGGGCGCGCCGTGGCGTGCGATCAGCGCCACGTGGGCGAGCGTCTCGACGTTGTCGACCAGCGTTGGGCGGCGCTTGAGGCCTTGTTCGAAAGGCAAAGGCGGGGTGAACGTCGGCTTGGCGGGGCCGCCACCGAGGTAGTTCACCAGCGCGGACTCCTGGCCGGCGACATAGTGGCCGGGGACCGTCCGCAGATGCAGCTTTGGCGAGCGTCCCGCGTCCGGCTGAGCCGCGCGCTCCTCGATCGCCTGGCCGAGGCTGTGAACGCTGGCGCCGGCCGTCTCGCAGATACACACGATCGCCTCATCTGCACCGACCGCTTCGGCTGCGACGACGGCGCCGTCGAGCACCAGGTGAGGTGCCATCTCGAGCAGCGTGCGGTCCTTCAGGCTCGCGGGCTCGCCCTCCGCACCATTGGCTACCACGATTGCGCGTCCTCGCCCACCGGCAACGGCGCGCATCTTGGTGGCGGTAGGGAATGCCGCGCCGCCACGGCCGAGCAACCCGGAGCGCTCGATCTCGTCGATCAGCGCGGTCGCGTGCTCGCGGTCGTGCCGCCGGCGTCCGCCGCGTACAGGCGGCAGCGAGCCATGCACCGATAGGTGCTCGGCGAGCGTCATCGCGCCCTGTGGATGCACGCCCGCGAGTAGCCGGGGTAGGACGGGTGGCTCGTGCGGCCTGACCCGCTCGACGGGTGCGTCGGTGATGGTGGAGGGCATGCCGCTCATCGCTTGCCGCCGGCCGCGTGGGTGTGAGAATGGGGCAGCAAAGATGCAGGTGTACCCGAGCGCCGTGCCCATTCTGAGCCCAGCGGACCGCTGGGAAGCCACAGCAGCAAGAACAGCGAGAACACGCCCGTCCCCCCCAGTGCGGCACCGCGGATACGGATGTTCGCGGGCCAGCCGTTGAGGACCCGCGCGAGCGCCGCGCCCAGCACCATCACCAGGCAGATGGCGCTCAAGATCTGCAGCCACGCCTTGCTGGCGTCGCTGCCGGTGCCGAAGCCGTGCAGCAGGGCGATCGGCCAGCTCGCGTATGTCAGCCAGTGGATCGCACGCCAGCTGGCATAGCCCATCCGCGCCCGCAACAGGCTGGTGACGATCACCGCCACGATCAGATCGAAGGCGACCGCGCCCAGTCCCAGCCAGAAGGGCCGGTAGGCACCGACGAACGGGACGACGGCGTCGATCAGCCCGATCGGGGCGAAGGTGTCGAGCACGGAGGTGAGGATGTGCAGCACGAGGAACACCAGCGCGAGCAGCGCGACGTTGCGGTGTATCGAGTCCACGATGAAGCGCGGCCAGCGTGGTGTGCTCCAACGCTGCACGTCGAGGACGCCGAGCGCCACCGCGACGGACAGCAACAGCAGCGCGACGGCTCCCGTGGAGCGGGTCAGATA
Organism: uncultured Solirubrobacteraceae bacterium; assembly: GCA_963752865.1. Taxonomy (GTDB): domain Bacteria; phylum Actinomycetota; class Thermoleophilia; order Solirubrobacterales; family Solirubrobacteraceae; genus Palsa-744. The sequence continues at coordinate 1,410,073 of CAVVZU010000002.1, read as the reverse complement.
CCAGTAGGTGCTTGGCCCAGCGGCTGCCAGTGGGAGGATCATCGCTGCGCCTCTCCCTGCGGCCAGCCGGCGACCGTGGTCACGCTCCCGGCGAGGTCTACGAGGCGCGCTGGCAGGCCCGCCTCGGCGAGCCACTGCGGGGCCGAGTGAGCGCGCACGAGCGCGGCTGTAGCGGCGATGTTCGCGTCAGCGCAGCTTGCGGCGGCGACGCTCACGGTCCGCCAGCTGGAATGTACGGGCGCACCGGTGCTCGGGTCGATGATGTGGTGCATGTTGTGGCCGTCCTTGTGCCAGCGCCGGACGGTCGTGCTGGAGGTGGCAAGCCCACCGGAGTCGACCGTGATCGTCTGCCCGGGAGCAGAGCAATCGCTGCGGTGGTCGTCTGTGACGTGGATCTTCCAGCCGGCGCGTGGAGCGGTGCCACGGGTGGCGATGTCACCGCCGATGCTGACGAGCACGCCACAGCCGCTTACGCTCGAGGCCGCGGCGGCGGCGCGGTCGGCCGCCCACGCTTTGGCGGTGGCGCCCAGGTCGAGCTTCACGCCGATGGGCACTCGCACCGTGCCGTTCGCGCGGTCCAGCGCGATCGTCCGCCAGCCGGCGCGTACACGCGCGTTGATCGTGAGCGCCGCCACACGCTGATCTACCAGGGGGCTCTGCTCCCTCGCTGGTATGGGAGCTGCCGTCGCTTGCTCGAGCAGCCGCCAATCGCGGTCGTAGCCCGCCAGCTCGAGCGCCCGCCCGATCGTGGGGTCGACGTCGCCGTCGGTCAGCTCAGCGGCGCGCAGAGCCAATGCCAGCGCGTCCATCAGCAGCGGGCTCACTTCTGTCGAGCGACCCGCACTGGCGTTCAGGCGCGATAGCTCCGAGTCGCAGCGAAAGCGGCTACAAGCGCGATCGATCGCGTCGAGCTCCAGCTCGACAGCCGCACGTGCGGCCCGCAGGTCAGCGGTGTGGGCAAGGCGCAGCACGACGTTCGTCCCAAGCGCCTCCCACGTCGCCTCGGTGAGGCCGCCGCGCGCGAGCGTGGGTGCCGCAAGAAGACTTGGCTCAGGAGCCACCGGACACCACCGGAGCCGATTCCTGGGCCGGTTCCGAAGCGGCTTCCTGCACCGGGGCTGATTCCCGGGCGGGCGCAGGAGCTGATTCCTGTGCCGGCGCAGATTCCTGAGCGGGGGCCGATTCGTGGGCCGGAGCCGATTCCTGGGACGAGGACGATTCCTGAGCCGGGGCCGATTCCTGAGCCGGGGCCGATTCCTGAGCCGGGGCCGATTCCTGAGCCGGGGCCGATTCCTGGGACGAGGACGACGATTCAGTGGTGGCACTCGGAGCCTGTGAAGGTGGCTTCAGTGCCCCGGCTCCGGCTGATGAGGTGCCGGAGGCTCCCCTTGAGGAGTGGCCGGCATGTCCGCTGGTCGCTTTCGTCTTGGCCACGTGTTTGACCGTTCTGCCGGGGAATGCGTTGGCGGCGACGTCCGTGAGCAAGCCGGTCAGCACGACGCTCCCGGCGATCATCCAGCGGTTGATCCTGTGCAGCTCGCGCAGCGCGGCGTCGCGTGTGTGGGTCGTGTGGATTCGCATGGACTAGACGTGCGCGTCGGCGGCCAGATGCCTGCCCTCCGTAACGGTCATGGGATTAGTGTGTGAATCGACGGTAAGGAATGCTTAACCGCTTGATGAGAAAGCTCATCGGAAGGCACGGGAAGGAAAGCGCTGCCGTGCGGCGACGCCTATCCTTGTGGGCATGGGAGCCGCCGCGGACGCACGTCGGGAACGCGCGCCGCGGCCGTCTGCTGGCCTGGCCAAGGCCGGGCCAGACAGGGGAACGACCGATGCGGCGCGGCTGTTGCTGATCGAGGATGAGCCGGGAATCGTCGACTTCGTCAGCCGTGGCCTCGAAGCGGAGGGCTTCGTCGTTGAGGCGGCCACGGACGGGATCGAGGGCGAACGCATGGCGCTGGGGGGCAGCTTCGACGCGATCGTGCTGGACCTGATGCTGCCTCGCCGTGGTGGCTTGGAGGTGCTCGGGTCGGTCCGTCGCACGATGCCAAACGTGCCGGTGATCGTGCTGACCGCGCGGGGTGAGATCGAGGATCGCGTCGAAGGACTCGACGCCGGCGCCGTGGACTATCTGGTCAAGCCGTTCTCGATGGCTGAGCTCGTGGCTCGCGTGCGAGCGCAGCTGCGGGTGATTGCACAGGCATCGTCCAGCACCCTGCGCGCTGAGGGCATCGAGGTCGACCTGATGACGCGCAAGGTGCGCAGGGACGGCCAGGCGGTGACGCTGTCGACGACCGAGTTCGAGCTGCTTGTGTACCTGATGCGCCACCACGGCCAGGTGGTTTCCCGCGAGCAGATCCTCAGTTCCGTTTGGGGCTATGAGCACGACCCCGCAACCAACGTGGTGGACGTGTACGTCGGCTATCTACGGCGCAAGCTCAGCCGCGGCGGTGAGGCGGCCCCGATCTTCACCGTGCGAGCCGTGGGCTATCGCCTCGGCAGCTCGCGCTGAAGTCATGCGCTCGCGATTCAGACGCCTAGTTCCCGGGGGTCTGCGCTGGCGACTGGCGGGCTGGTTCGCGTTCGTCACGCTGCTGTGCACGGTAATCGTGTTCGTCGCCGTCTACGGCGGCACCGGCACGCAGCTGCGCGCCCAGATCGACCACGAGATCGCAGGCGACGCAGCCGAGCTCGCACACAACCTGATGGCGGCAGACGCGAAGACGCCGCGCCAGATATCGAACGCGGCCACCCGCTACATAGGCGATCAGCCGTTCAGCGCCAGCTCGACTCTGCTGTTCGTGCTCGTACCAGGCGCTGAGCCAAGCACCAATCGACCCGAGCTGTTCGGCAACCCAAGGCCCGACAACGGCGAGACAGCCGCTCAGCAGGCACAGGAGAACCGCCTCTCCTCGCAACTGCTGACTGCTACCACCGGCTTCAGGACACTGTCGCTGCCTGACGTTGGCGATCTGCGGGTACTCAAGCGACGGATACGCGTGCGCAGCGGCTTGAGTGTCGTCGTCGGCGTGGGTGAGCCGCTGGCGAGCGTCGCTCATGCCCAGCGTGGTGTTGCGCGCGCGTTTATCCTCGCGGGCCTGCTGGCGCTGGCGGGCGCACTGCTGGCGGCGCTCCTCGTCGGCTCGCGCCTGTCACGCCCGCTGCGCAGGATGGCCGCCGTGGCTGAGCGTGTGAACGAGGGCGAGCTGCACCCGCGCATGCACGACCCGGGAGGCGAGAGCGACGAGGTGGCGGTGTTGGGCGAAGCCTTCAACCACATGCTCGACCGGCTGACGGAAGCGTTTGCGGGCCAGCGCGCGTTCGTGGCTGACGCGTCACACGAGCTGCGCACGCCGCTGACCGTGATTCGCGGCCAGCTCGAAGTGCTCGCCTCCCAGCAGCAGCCCTCAGGCGATGAGGTGCGCCGGGTGGAGGGGCTCGTGCAGGCGGAGATCGCACGCATCAGCCGCCTCGTCGATGACCTGCTGCTGCTGGCGAAGACCGAACAGATCGAGTTCCTGCGCCTCGAGCAGATCGATCTGCCGATGTATGTTGGCGAGCTGTGGGACGGGATGAGCCTGTTGGCAAAGCGCCACTTCGAGCTCGGCTCGGTGCCTGCCGGCATGCTGCGCGCCGACCCCGATCGCCTCGCGCAGGCGCTGCGCAACCTGGTCGGCAACGCGATCGACCACACCGCTGCCGAGCACGGCCTGGTGCGCCTGCGGGTGCAGGGTCTGCCCGGCCGACGTATTCGCTTTCTAGTGGAAGACGACGGTCCGGGGATCCCGCTTGACCAGCGCGAGCGTGTCTTTCACCGCTTTCACCGCACCGACGCCGCGCGCGATAGAGCGTCGGGCGGAACCGGCCTGGGCCTTGCGATCGTGAGCGCTATCGCCGACGCCCACGGGGGTACCGTGACCGCCGGATCATCACCAGAGGGTGGCGCGCGCTTCACCCTCGAGCTGCCAGGCTTCACGCCAGCTGACAGCCGCTGGAGCACAGCCGGCGAGGCGGACACGCCGCGACCGGTCGCTAGTTCAACAGCTCCTTGACGTAGCGCTGGTGCAGCCGTCCCAGCGAGGTGGTCTGCGGGTGGAAGTTGATCGCGTTCCACAAGAGCCCCGACGCGGGAGCCCACGCAACGATCAGATACACACCGAGTACGAGCACCGTCACCCGCAGCCTGCGCGAGCGCGACAGGGCGGCAAAGGGCAGCACCCACAGCACATACCAGGGCAGAACCCAGCTGAGGGTCACGAGCAGGGCCACGCCGGCCCAGCCGGATGCGGTGATCGCGTCCCGGCGACGCCACGCCAACCAGGCGCACACAAACACGATCGCGACCAGAACCACGCTGAGCGCGGTACGCAGACCGGCACTCTCACCCCCGGCTCCAGCCGCCAGGCCGATCAGGTTGGGGATGCTCTCGCTGGTCACCAGGCTGCTCTGGGTGCTGAGGTCGGGGACGTGCAGGCCAAATGCCAGCAGGCTGGCCGCGCCCAACACCACCCCCGCGAGCACCATTCCCACCAGCACCTGGACGAGGGTGCGCGGGGCGCGCAGCAGGATCACCAGCACCGCCGGGAACAGAATCGCCGCTGACGCCTTGATCGCCGCGGCGATCATCAGCGCCGCGCCGGCTCCCATCTCCAGGCCCGACAGCGGCAACAGCAATTCCCGCAGCGGGCTCGACCTGAGCTCCGCGATCCAGCTGATCACCGCGACACGTGCAGCGCTCGCCCTGCCCGCACCGCCAGCTGCCACAGAACCGTCTGTCCCAGGCGCCGCACCAGCCACCCAGGCATCGCTGGACCCACTCGCGGCGGACGCCTCGCCTGCTGTGCCGGTCTCCCCCACCGCGCTGTCCTGCTCGCCGACGCCCGCCGTACGTGCTCGTAGCAGCAGGTAGAAGCCGAGCATGATCCAGAAGACCATCAGGAAGTCGTTGTGGTCCCCGCCCAGCCCCCACACGAGCACGATCGGGTTCAGGCCCACGAGCGCGATCGCTGCCCGCGGATCACGGCCCAATAGTCGAGCGCACTTCCACACCAGCAGGATCGTCGCCAGGCTGGTGGCCATCAGGATTACCTTGAGTGCCCAGAAGGAGCCGGCTACGCCCAGCGGCACGACGACGAATGTCAGCAGCGTGAACAGCGGGCCATAGGGGCTGAGCAGCTCGTGCCAGTTGCTGAGCAGGTAGCTCGGGTCGTCATGTGGCTCGAGCACTGGGATCGTGGTGTATGGGTTGAGGCCGTGGACGACCTCCATGCGCCCGTAGTTGACGTAGTTGAAAAGGTCCGTCAAGGCCATCGGCGGGGCCAGCAGATAGATCGCGTGAACGGCCACTATCGTCCCGATCACCCAGCGCGCGGGCAACGCCGGAGCACGCTTGAGCGCGAGCATGTAGGCGAGGTACATCACCACGATCGCCCCCGTGAACAGGTACTTGAGCGTCGTGCCGTTGTCGGTGAAGCCGGCCAACAGACCACCCAGCGGGCCGGCCATCCAGCGTGGGAAGTAGCCGGTATGCGTGGTCGGCGTGAGGATGCTGGGGCGATTGGCCGCGATCAGCACGACGAACAGGCTCAGCGCAACGATGCTCGCCAGCGCCAGCGTCCCCTGCAGCACTCCCTCCTGCGCACCCGCGCGCACCCGCTCGGGACCAGCCACACGCCAGCGCCAAAAACGGGATGTACGCTCACCGGCTGGGGCGCCACCGGGGGGAAAGGTGCTTGCGTCGCTTTGCATGCCTAGCGTCGGCACGATACTTAGAACCGGCCGCCAACCCCACACGTGCAGAGGGCCCACCGAAGCGGGCCCTCGAGCAGCGGTTCTGTCTCTGGCTAGATGCTCTGGACGTTTACGGCCTTGGGACCCTTCTCGCCCTGCTCCGGGTCGTAGGAGACCTTCGCCCCCTCCTGAAGAGAGCGGTAGCCCTCACCGTTGATGCCGGTGTGATGGACGAACAGGTCCTTGTCACCGTCATCCGGGGTAATGAATCCGAACCCCTTGTCGTCGCTGAACCACTTAACTGTGCCAGTAGGCATGGTGTGAATTTCCTCCACGGTATGTGCGTGCTGCACGCGGAGGATGCTTCTCAAAGCTTCGACCTGCGAGCGCTTGCACTACTTTCGCCGGTCTTACGCGCCGGCCATACAAGAACGACGGTAGCACGTCGCACCGACCATGTGTTGTCGAGTTGTTGCGAGCGCGCGAGTAGCACGCGAGGCGCTCGCGCCCGCGACCACAGCTAGGGTTCGGAGATGAACGTGCCCGTCAACCAAAAACCAGACCCCGACGGCGAGCAACCGCTACAACTGAGCCGCCTGCTGCCGCCCGGCGACGAAGGCTCCATCGAGGAAATCATCGAGGAGTGGGGATTGTGGGAGCGTCCTGACGCCCCGCAGGGGCGCCCACACGTGATGCTCAACATGATCGCCACCGTCGACGGTCGCGCGAGCCTGGGTGGTCGCTCGGGCCCACTCAGCGACCGCGCCGACAGGGCCCTGTTCCACGGCCTGCGCTCGGCCGTTGACGCGGTGCTCGTGGGGGCCGCCACCCTGCGCACCGAGCGCTACGGGAGGATCATCCCGGACGTCTCCCGGAGGCAGCGACGAGCGCAGCGGGGGCTCAGCGAAGAGCCACTCGCGTGCATCGTCTCCGGGCGCATGACGATCTCGCGGGACATCCCGCTGCTCGCCGAGCCAGCGGCGCGGGTCGTCGTGCTCACCGCCTCGCAGGCGAGCCTCCCCGCGACGGCCGCACACGTGGAGTATGTGCGCGCCGCGCGCGACGGGCAGCTGGATTTGGCCGCGGCGATCGCTGAGCTACACGAGCGCTACGGCGTGCAGAGCGTGCTGTGCGAGGGCGGGCCGCACCTTGCCCGACAGCTGCTTGGCGCCGGGCTGATCGACGAGCTGTTCCTCTCCGTCGCACCGATGCTCGCCGGAGGCGAGCCCGCGGGCGGCGAGGCGCTGCGGATACTCGCTGGCGAGGAGCTCACGCCGCCGGTGACGCTCGAGTTGCGCTCAGTGCTGCAGAGCGGCTCCGAGCTGTTTCTGCGCTACGGCGTCTGCGCGTGAGGGCTCGTCTCACGCGAGACGATGCCGAGCAGCTCGCTGGCCAGGTGACGACCCTCGGATGCCTCCCGCGGCGTGGCGGCGATTCGCACCACCACCTCGTCGCCGTCGAGCTCCTCCAGTGTGATCCGCGGCGCGTCTCGCAATGGTGTCTGCAGCGACTTCTCGAGAATCTCCTGCAGATCCCCCGGGGTCATCCCCGCGCGCAGACGCGCACGCAGGTTGACCGCCTCGGGCTCGCGCAGCGGCAGCACCGCCACATTCAGCACCACGCTGTTGGGTACCAGGATCGAGTCGTCGCCTGTGGCAAACGTCGTGTACAGCAGCCCCAGTGAGCTGACCGTGCCCTCGAGCTGGCCAGCCAGCGGACCGCCCTGCAAGCGCACACGTTCGCCCACACGGAAGGGGCGGGCACTCAGCAGCACGGTGCCCGCGATCAGGTTGCCGAGCGTCTGCTGCGCGGCCAAACCGAAGATCACCGCGGTGAACGCCGTTCCCAGAGCAAGCGTTTTCGCTTCGATCCCAGCCACCCGCAACGACACGAATAGCGCCAGCACCACCGTCGTAAGGCGGATCACGAAGCCAACCGTGCCCGCGGTCGCAGGGTCCAGGCGCCTGAACAGCGCTGGACCCAGCCCCCGGCCGATGTCGCGCGCGACCGCCCAGCCGAGGATCATCAACGCGAGCACCGTCAGCACACGTACTACGGCTTCCAGCGGTTCTTCCAGCGCTTTCACCGCCTGTTCGTGCGAAGAGCCCAGCAGGCTGAAGCGGTTGTCGTACAGCACCACCACAGCTACGAACAGCGGCAGCAGCACCAGCGCCTGCAGGCGAGCACGCTTGACCACGCGTGGGCTGATCTGGCGCAGCAGGCCAACCTCCTGCCATGCCTGGCTGCGGGTTTCGAACATCTTCGGAGGGGTTCGCGGTATCGGCATCGCGTCCCATGATGGTGCATCGGCGCCCTATGTCTGGGTGTAGACGACCATTCCCAGACCGAACAGCAGGCAGTAGACGGCGAACGGGACGAGTGTCCTGGTCTTGAAGTAGCGGACTAGGAACGCGACCGTAAAGACGGCCGTCACGGCGGCAACCAGACAGGCGACGAGCGCCTGGCCGCGGATGCCGTCGCCCTGATGGCCGAGTAGATCGGGCAGCTTGACAAGACCGGCCGCGAGGATGATCGGGGTGGCGAGCAGGAAGGCAAAGCGCGCCGAGTCGCTGTGGTCGAGGCCACGCGCAAGCCCAGCGCCCATCGTCACGCCGTCGCGGCTGATGCCGGCGATCAGCGCCGTCGACTGCGCCACGCCAACAACCACCGCCTCGCGGTACTCCAGCGTGTTCAGCTCTCGCGCACCGTCTGGCTTTGCCCCCTCGCGCGCCGCAAGCTCACGCACCTCCGCGCGGCGACGGAAGCGCTCGGCCGCGAACAGGATCAAGCCGTTGACCATCAGCACCACGGCGGCCACCTTGGGCTTGGCGGTGAGCGTCTGCAGCGGATGCTGCAGCGCCAGCGCGAGCACTCCCGCGGGGATGCTCGCGGCGATGATCAGCCACGCCAGCCGCTCGTTGGAGGTCTCGATCCTGCGCGTCGCGAGCGTGCGAAAGAACGCACGCACGATCTGCACCCAGTCACGCCAGAAGTAAGCCAGCAGGCCAAGCGCGCTGCCGACGTGCAGCGTCACCACGAACGCCACCCAGAATGATTCTTTCTGGGACTGGGCGTCGACGAGCTTGTTCCAGCCGAACAGCGTCGGGAACAGCACCGTATGCCCGAGGCTCGAGACCGGGAAAAGCTCAGTTATGCCCTGCAGCGCACCCAACACGATCGCCTGGAAGTAGCTGATGACTGAAGCGATTGGTGGCGCCAAGATGGCCAGCATCGGCGGGAGCTTATTGGCTGGCCGCGACTTCAGGCGCTCAGGCGCGTTGAGGCGCCGGCCCGCCGCGCCCAGCGCTCACGTACCCTGCCGCTGATGCCACCGGCGGGTCCTCATCCGGAGCCTACGCCCGAGCCATCGCTCCTGCAGATCGTGCGCCAGTGGGGCCGCATCGGCTGTATCGGCTTCGGTGGTCCGCCAACACACGTCGCGTTGTTTCGCGAGTTGTGCGTGCGGCGGCGCCGATGGCTGACGAGCGAGCAGTTCGAGCGCGCGATCGCCGCCACCAACCTGCTGCCCGGCCCCGCCTCCACGCAGCTTGCGATCTACTGCGCCTGGCGCCTGCGCGGCTGGCGCGGGGCGCTGCTCGGCGGGCTGTGCTTCATCCTGCCGGGCCTCGTAGCGATCATCGCCCTCGCCGCGTTGTTCCTGTCGGCATCACTACCCACATGGCTACGGGGCGCGGGCATGGGCGCCGGCGCGGCTGTCGCCGCGGTGGCCGTACGCGCCGGAGCGGGCGTCGCGGCTCCGATCTGGGCGCGAGCAGGAAATGAGCGCTCCGCCCAAGCCCGCGTGTTCGCATACGGGCTCCTCGGCGGGGTCGCCGCGGCACTGGCCGGAGCTGAGCTGGTGATCGTGCTGCTCGCTTGTGGCTTTATCGAGCTCGCACGCCAGCGCATTGCCCGCCGCGACACGGGCACACACGTCTCGCTGGTCACGTTGGCGCTGCGAGCGACACACGCCGCCACGCATCCCCGCCGCCACGCGCTGCCCTCGTGGCCGCTGATCGCCGCGGTCGCCGAGCCCGGTGGCACGCTCGCGCTCGCGTGGACAGCACTGAAGATCGGCGCGCTGGCCTTCGGCGGCGGCTTCGTGATCGTGCCGCTGATGCAAGCGGATGCCGTCGGCACCTATCACTGGATGTCCCACGGCCAGTTCCTAAACGCCGTCGCGCTCGGACAGATCACCCCTGGCCCGCTTGTACAGACCGTGGCGGTGGTCGGCTACGCCGCCGATGGGCTACCCGGGGCGCTGCTCGCCGGAGCGGTCGCCTTCGCGCCGTCGTTCTCGTTCATCCTGCTCGGAGCGCAGCGCTTCGAGCGGATGCTCGTCGATCGGCGCGTGCTCGCGTTCCTCGCCGGAGCAGCGCCGAGCGCAGCCGGCGCGATCATCGGCGCCGCCGTACCGCTCGCGAGCGCCCTCGGCGAGAGTTGGCAGTACGCGATCCTCGCCGGCGCGGCACTCGCGCTGCTCGTGCTGCAACGCGGCATCGTGCCGACGCTGCTGCTCGCCGGCTGCGCGGGCGCCGCGGCCGCCCTCCTCGGAGCGCCCACTCCGCACTGAAACACCAGCGCAGTTCCCAAATATCAGCCTCAACCGGTACACAAGACTCCGGAGACAGCGCGGACGATCTTCACCATCGCTTCACACGATCGTTGCCGGTTGGTCACAAAAGACTGGGCTTTGCAGGGAAATCTGTCTGATATGGATCGCCCCGAAACGACATCTCCCGTGGCAAGGACAACTCAGTGGGCGCAGCGGTCCAGCCGAGTCGACATGCACTGTCACTCCACCGCCTCGCAGGAGTCGCGTCTCGGTGTCCAGCGCGCGGTCGGGCTGCCCGAGTGCGCCACGCCTCCGCAGGAGGTCTACGAGCTGGCCAAGCGCCGCGGCATGGATCTCGTGACGATCACCGACCACGACACGATCGCAGGCGTCCTTCAGATCGCCGACCGCCCTGACGTATTCGTCTCAGAGGAGCTGACCGCACACTTTCGCGGCGAGCCACAGGCGGTGCACGTGCTCTGCTACGACATCACCCCCGACGATCACGAGTGGCTGCAGGCGCACAGCGCCGACGTGGAGCTATGCGCGACGTACATGTACGAGCAGGAGATCGTGTGTGCGCTCGCGCACCCCTACTACACGGTCGCCGCCCCCCTCAGCGCTCGCCACCGTCGCCGACTGGCGGAGCTGTTCGACGTGTGGGAGATTCGCAACGGCGCACGCGCCCGTGAGCTGAACCGACCCGCCGCCACCTATGTGGCGACGCGCGACGGCATCGGCATCGGCGGTAGCGACGACCACGCGGGCGTCGACATCGGACGCACTTACACCGAAACGCCGCTTGCTGGCAGCCCTCGTGAGTTCCTCGAGCACGTGCGTGCCGGCAACGCGCTCGCACGCGGCGCGCAGGGCAGCGCCGCCAAGTGGGCCCACGCCGCGATCGCGCTCGCGGCTCGCGCACTCGGCGCCGGCCAGGAAGACGGCCGCGCCCAACGGCCAGACCCGATGCGAGTGATGACGATGATGCGCCGGCTGCTGAGCGAGGCGGACATTCGTCACGGGGCGGTCGGCAGCGACCTGAATCCCGACGATGCCCGCTGCCTGCTGCGCGCGTGGATGAGCGCGGTCGAGCTCGGCCACCTCGATGAGCGCGGGCTGATCGCCTACATGCAACAGGAGGACTTCAGCCACTCCGACCTCTACCGGCGCGCATGCCGCCTGCATGAGCGCAAGCTGCGCCGCGCGGTCAGCGAGGCGATTGCCGCGGCTATGGGCAAGGCAGAAGTGCAGGTAGCAGCAGAAGGCCTGTTCGAGGCTTGTATAGCCGCGATCCCCTACGCCCCGGCGAGCGCGTTCCTGGCAAACGAGCAGGCCAAGCTTGCGGCTATTCCCTACTCATCGCGTACACATGCGGGCCGGCGCGGAGCAGGCCAGCGGGCGATGGAGGAACAGGACGGCGAGCGCCCGCGCGTGGCGATTCTGGCGGACGGTATCGGCTCCACACACGGGGTGACGCGCACGATCGAAGAGATTCGCCAGCGCGGCGTGCCCGGCTTCGAGATCGAGGTCGTGGGCACCGACCCCGAGGTCGACCGCCGCCTGTCGTCGGTCGCCGACATCGATGTGCCCTTCTACCCGGACCTGCGCATCGGCGTGCCCAGCCTGCCCGCCGCCGTGCAGATGCTGGCGGGCGACGGTGGCTATGACGTGATCCATGTCTGCTCGCCGGGGCCCGTTGGGATCGCGGGAGCATTGCTTGCACGCGCGCTTGGCCTGCCGCTGGTGGGTAGCTACCACACCGAGCTGACCGCCTACGCGGGACTGCGCTCGGGGGAGCAACGTGTCGCCGATGCGATGGCGCTGACGGTGAGCACCTTCTACGGCGCGTGCGACGTGGTCCTCTCCCCCAGCCGCGCTACCGACGAAGCGCTGGCCGCCATTGGCATGGCCCCCCAGCGGGTGCTCCGCTGGGACCGCGGGGTGGACACCGAGCGCTTTCACCCCCAGCCACGTGACACCGGTAACCCTCGCGAGACGATCACGGTGATGTACTCGGGGCGCATCACCCGCGAGAAGGGAGTCGACCTGCTCGCGGACGCGTTCCTGCGCGCGCACGCCCGTGAGCCGCGCCTGCGCCTGCAGCTGGCCGGCGGTGGCCCCGAGCAGGAGCGCCTGCGCGAGCGCCTCGGCGGGCACGCGAGCTTCCTCGGCTGGCTGGAGGGAGATGACCTCGCAGCGGCTTACGCAGGCGCGGACATCTTTTTGTTCCCGAGCTCAACTGACACGTTCGGCCAGGTCATCCTCGAGGCACAGGCCAGCGGCCTGCCCGTCGTGGCGGTAGCGGAGGGCGGTCCGTTGTCGCTGATCGACGACCGTATCGATGGATTGCTGTGCGAGGCGGATGCCGCGCGGCTCGCCGATGCGGTGCTGGAGCTGGCCGGTGCACCGTTGTTGCGCGAGCAACTCGCCGCCGGCGCGCTGCGCTCGGCGCGCAATCGCACGTGGGAGCGCACGCTCGAGCGACTCGCCGACGGCTACCACCAGGCGCTCCCGGGCCACGAGCGTCAGAGCCTGAGAACGGACGATCGTGCTGCTTGAGCGCCACAGGGGGGCCGCGCCGGCCATGCCCGCCATCAATCAACGACACACGATCGCCGTCGCCCTCCATGGGATCGAGCCGGCGACGTTCGAGCGCTGCGCTGTGATCCGCGATTGGCTTGACGATCACGGTGTCGATCGCGTCACGCTCCTGGTGATCCCCGCGCGTGATCTGCATCCTGTTGGCGAGCGCTGCCCGGAGATGGTCGACTGGCTGAGCGAGCGCCGCCGCGCGGGCGACTCGATTGCCCAGCATGGCTTCCAGCACGTACGCCCCCGCAGCGACGGCTCCGCACGGCGGCTGCTCGCGCGCGCCCATCCCCAGAGAATCGGCGAGTTCGTCGGCCTCGACAGCGAGGAGACCCGCAGGGCGGTGCACGCCGGCTGGCGCGTACTCAAGCTCGCGGGCATCGAGCCCGACGGCTTCGTCGCGCCCGCCTACGCATACACTGCCGCGCTGCGCCAGACGCTCAGCCTCCGCTTTCGCTGGTGGGCGGGGCTGCTGCGAGTGCACCGCGCACAGCCACAGCCGCAGCTGCAGGCGACCACGAGCGAGCAAGCGCGGGTGTGCCAACTATCCCCAGCCTGGAGCCTTACCGGCACGGGCCCCTTGAGCCGTGCGTTCTCGCCATCGTTGGTGCGCGCCAGCTCGCTGCTGCCCACCGGCACCCTGCGAGTCGATCTGCACCCGGCCGACCTGCAGCACCCGCGACACATGATGGCCCTCGAGTGGGTGCTCGCACGCTCGGGCTCGCGCCGCACCGCGATCACCTACCGCGAGCTCGCGGGCGTCTGAGCACCGCATTCCCCGTCCTCGGGGCTGCGGAGCACTGGAGCAGCTCGGGGCCCGACAAGCGCTGGCTCAGCCCTTGCCCGCGGTGAACAGTTCCGGTTCGAGCGATTTGACCGCGGACAGGCCCGCGTAGCCAAGGCGCTTCAGAGAGAAGAAGTCCTCGATCGTGCGCAACAGCGAGAAGTGGTTATACGGTTCCTGGCTCGTCGTGGCGCCTTTGACGTATGGCGAGAGCAGTAGCGCACCGACCGCCCCACCGCCTTGCGGAGCACCGACCACTGTCTTCACAGGGTCGTTCGGGAACAGTGGCTGCCCACAGCAGGAGCTCGAGTCGGCGAACGCACCGGTCGAGGGGGCCTCGTCCACGGTGATCACGAGCAGACCGCTTTCCCTGTAGGCCTTGGAGCCGGTGATCTCCGGCACGACCTGCTTCAAGAACGTTTCGGCGGGAGCCATTCCGGCCGGGGCGCCAGGTGTGCACGGAGTTGGGTTTCCGTCGTGGCAGCGGTCGGGAGCAATGTAGGAGAAGCTCGGCGTGGTCCTGACCGACGCCAGGTCGCCCTTCAGGCTTGCCAGCCCCACGTCGTCGGCGACACACGCTGCCGAGTCGACGATCGAGGCGAAGTACACGAACGGGTTGCGGAACGTCGCGTAAGCCCCTGTGCTCGCGGTCTGCGCGGCTGTCGGGTCCGACTGCCCGAGCGTCGGGTGCGCACACGCGGGCGCCTGCTCGCCAGGTTCGTCGATGCCCTGTACATATGCACGCCACGTGAGGTGCTTGGCCGTCAGCTCGCCGGCGAGTGTCTGCGTGGCCGCGGGATAAACGCAGCCGCTACCGAGCACCTGTTCTTCGGGCCCCGTGCTCGCGCCGGCTATTTCTGTGTAGTTGGGACAGTTCGCCGCCGTTTCCGCCGTCGCTCCCTGCCCGCTGATTAGCGCCAGCTCGTTCGCCAGCTCCTCGTGTCCCACCGCGTCGTAGCGGACGAGCAGCTCGCCCTTGTGCTCCAGCGTTCCGGACAGGTAGGGAGCGGTTGAGCTCGGGCCGAACACCGACGCATAGGGCTCATCGGAGAGCATCACCACGAACACGTGCTTGATCGGCGGAAGCTTCTTCGCCGGGCCACTCGCGGATTCGGATTTGGAGGACCCACCCCCTGAGCCCGAGGAGCCAGCTTCCGACCCCGACGAGCCGCCTTCTGTAGCTGAGGAGCCGCTGGAGCTGGACGGAGCTTTCGCCGGGGTCGTGTGTGCTTTGGCGACAGGGGCAGGCGTCGGTTCGGGTTCGGATTCTGGTGATGAGGTTTCGTTGCCGGACGCTGAGGAGGACGCTTCGCTGCTCGCGGTGGACGCCGTAGTACCCGAGGACGCTGTGGCGGGCAGCACGACCTTTAGGGGTGAGCGCGCGGACGCGAGCGTGTCGCTGACTCTGGAGCTGGCGGCATCACCGAGGACGGCGCCGAAGCCAAGGAAGACCAGCACGAGCAGTAGCGAGATCCGCAGCGGCGGCAGCCGCAGGCCCGAGCCCGCACGCTTTTGCGCAGGGACAGGCGCCACGGGCGCATTGGTGCTCTGTGGTTGGGCGCGCTGCGTTGGGACTCGCCCGCTGACGCGTTCAAGCAGCGGCTCGAGCAGCGGACTGCGCGGACAGACACGCGCGCCACACCCCAGGCAGTAGCGCTGGTCGTGGGCGAGCGGGGCACCGCACTCCGGACACTGCTGGGGGCGCTCGACGCCCATGACCCGACGCCTCCTACTCGTCCGCGCTCGCAGGACGCTCGGTGGCGCCCGGGCCGGCCTGCTGGGCGAGCAGCGCGTCCATCACCGAGGTTGTCTGCTCGCTCTGGGCCACCACATCGCTCGGGATGCGCTCCATCAGCGTCCCCCCACACTGCCAGCAGTAGACGGCGCCACGGCTGTGGGGCGCACCGCAGCTGGGACAACTGCCGGCGACGCCATCGTGCTCCATCCGCAGGAGACGCTCCACCTCGGCCAGCTCGGCGTCGCGTTCCTGTAGTGCCGCCGCACGACGCACGAGGACGTCGAGGCGAAAGTGGTCGCGGATGGCCATCTCGTAGGTGAGCCCCCCCAGGTCCCAGTGCATCTCGGTCACCTGCTGGGCGAGCGCATCGCGCTTGCGCTGCAGCTCCGAGCGAGCGTTTTCCTGCGCTGCCGGCGCCGCGACCGAGTCGAGCGCCGGCGCTGGGCGCGCTGTGCCGACCACCGGTGCTGGCGGCACAGGGGTGGCCTGCGGGGTGTCCTGGTCGAATGGGTCACGAAGGATGGTCATGATCTCAGCGGCTTTCAATCTTCGACGACGTCGGGGAGGTTCTTGGATTTTTCCTCGTAGCTCTTGCCTTTGGCCGACTTCAGGCTTTTCAGCACCGAAGGCGGCGCCGGGTGGCTCTCGCTTTCCCCAACCCCGCCTGGTGAAGACGTGGGGGGTTCCGCCGTCGAGCTCGCGCCGCTGTTTGAGACCCTAATGACGTTCGCGCCCGGGAAGCTCTTCTTCAGGCCTGTAAGCGCTTTTTCCGCTTCGGGCTTCTTGTTGTAGATGCCCGAGTAGATCACGTAGCTGCCGGAGCTCAGGCTGCTGAATTCTTCGGACTTCAGCGCCCCGACCGCCTTGGCCCCCTTGGCGCCGGCAGCGGACTTGGCGCTTTCCACGGCGCTCACAGCCGTGCCCGACTGGGGCAGTGTCTGCAGCTGCACCGTGTAGCCGCTCTTGCCTGACGGCCAGTCGCCTGTGAACGAGGTTTCCGCGGGAGACGTGGTGTCAGCGCCGGTCGCGGGCGCGGCGGAGGCCACGGTGATCACCTGCGGCGCCGCCGCGGATTGCTTGGGGGCTCCGGAGCGCCCAATCAGAACGCCTACGCCCATCGCCAGTAGCAGCACGCCCACGCCTGCGATCACCGTCGGTGTGCTGCCACGCTGAGAGCCGCCACTTGGAGATGGAGCACCAGGCGGGCTCGCCGGCGGAGCGGCTGGCGCGGAGGCCGGAGACTCCCCGTGCGACGGTGGCCCACCGAGCAGCACGCTGCTCATCGGGGCGCATCGCTCTCCACACTGCAGGCAATAGCGCTGGTCGGGTGCCAGCGGTGCACCACAGCTCGCGCACTGTGCGCTGTTCGATTGCGTAGACAGGGTGACTACCTCAGTGTTGGCGCTGGGAGCAACAGGGGAGCGCGGCCACGGCGAGCACCGCCGCGTGCTCCACGTTGCCCACACATGGTCGAGGCACACGCCCGCTCCGACGTGACGATTTTGTGAAGGGCTGTGCGCATCAAGGCGCGGTGTGGCGAGCGCAGACGGACGCCGCCGGCTGATCTACGCGGCCAGTCCACCGCTCTGCAACAGCGGCGCGTCGGCCTCCGGCGAGCGTCCAGCGCGCACAGTTGCGCGCACGGATATATCCCCATGCTGCGCGGGCTCCCACGCGAGCGGCTTCGCTTGCCCAGCTCCGGCGGGGGCGCATGCGCGCGTGAGCAGTTCCACGTCGCCCACGCGCGCTGCCACACACAGCCCCGCAACCAGCGACGAAACGACAATCCAGGCGGCGATGATGAG
Source organism: uncultured Solirubrobacteraceae bacterium (assembly GCA_963752865.1). Taxonomy (GTDB): domain Bacteria; phylum Actinomycetota; class Thermoleophilia; order Solirubrobacterales; family Solirubrobacteraceae; genus Palsa-744. Next base: position 1,392,872 of record CAVVZU010000002.1, on the reverse strand, counting down.
CAGCAGAATGATCATGTTGGACAGCTCCGCGTCGGGTGGCAAATTCCTCACCAACCATATCAGGTTTATAGGCATCAAGCCCTTGCACCGTCAATGCCGCCCGCAAACTGCGACTACGGTCAACCCCTCCGCTACGATCTGGCTGTCATGCGCCCCGACCGCGCGCGTGTGGGCGCACATTCAGGACTTCGGCCCGCGACAATGCAAACGACCGCATCGAACGCACGCCGGCGGGGTTGGGAAGGCTGAGATCGCCGGCGCGCGGTCTGTGAGCCGTGGCCAAACGGAAGACCTGACCGCGTAAGGAAATGCAAGCACAGGGAGAGACGCCGGTATGAGGAGATCCAAGATCGAGCGCACGAAGCTGTTGTCGGTGCTTGCCCTGCTGAGCGCGGCCCTGGTGCTGCCACTCGCCTCACAGGCCGCCGCCAGCAAGGCTCCCACCAGCAGCGCCCCGAGCGTCAGCACCGGCGGCGTCACACGTGTGGTCGGCACATCGGCCGTGCTGGAGGGGACCATAGACCCTCGCAACGTCGCCACCACCTACTACTTCAAGTACGGCCCCACGATCGCCTATGGCTCGCAGACGACCCCCGGGAGCCTCCCAGCCGGCACCGTCAAGGTCAAAGTCAGCCAGCCGGTCACCGGCCTGCTGCCGGGCTATCACTACCGGCTGGTGGCGACAAGCGCCGACGGTGTCACGAAGGAAGGCCACGACCACATCTACACGGTCAAAGCCAAGAAGAAGAAGTCCGCTTTCGTGTTGCCCAAGCTCTTCAAACCGGTCCCGCTGGGAGGCACCTTCATCCTCAGCGGCTCACTGACGGGGACCGGCAATGGCAACCGCGCGATCGTGCTGCAGGAGAGCCCGTATCCCTATACGACGGCCTACACCGACGTCGGCGCTCCGATCCTGACCACTCCCACGGGCCGTTTCACCTTCAGCGTGCCCCGTCTGATGGAGAGCACCAAGTTCCGTGTGGCCACCGTCGGCCTGTTGCCGGTGCGCAGCCTGATCGTGCCCCAGCAGGTGTCGGTGCGCGTCACCCTCAAAGCGCGCTCGAGCGGCCACAGCGGGCTCGTACGCCTGTATGGGACGGTGACGCCCGCCGAGGTCGGAGCACGGATCTTCTTCCAGCTCGAAAAGCCGCCCAAGACGGAAGAAGGCCTCAAAGGCGAAAGGCCGACCCGGCTGGAAAAGCCGAAGAAGGGCACCTCCGAACGATCCGAAGAAAAGGGGCCTCGGTACGCGACGAAGTTCGTCTCCGTCGTGAAGCCCGCCACCAAATCGATCTCGCGCTTCAGCGCGGTGGTCAGCGTGCAGGACAGCGGGCACTACCGAGCGGTCGTGGAGGTCCGCCCCGGGCCGCTGGCCTCGGGCAGCAGCACAACCGTCCTACTGCATGCGCCCGCGAGTGACAAGAAGAAGAAAAAGAAGAAGAGATAGGCGCCGTCGAGACGCGCCGGCGCTCAGCCCTTTCAGCGCTCGCCGGTGATCAGCCCCGCTGAGGTGAGTAGCTCCATGACGCGAACGACCTCTTCCTCGACTGTTTCGCCGTCGGAGCCGAGCACGAGCGCGGGGTCGGCGGGTGCCTCGTAGGGAGCGCCCACGCCGGTGAGGCCCGCGAGCTCACCGGCACGCGCACGCGCGTAGAGACCCTTGGGGTCGCGCTGCTCGCACAGCTCCAAGGGAGCGTCGACGAAGATCTCCATGAACGCCAGCTCATCGGCCGCGTGCAGCGCTGCCGCCGTCTCACGGTCGGCCGCATAGGGGCTGACGAGGCTGACCAGCGCGATCGTGCCGGACTCGGCGAGCAGCCTCGCCACGTGAGCCGTGCGCCGCACGTTCTCCTTGCGCGCGGTCTCGTCGAAGCCGAGATCGCCGTTGAGCCCGTGCCGCAGGTTGTCGCCGTCGAGCAGGAACGCCGGCTGGCCGAGCCTCGAGCAGGCGCTCCTCGACGGCGGCGGCCACAGTCGACTTGCCGGCGCCGGGAAGGCCGGTGAACCAGCAGCGTCGCCCCGCCGTGCCCGAGCGACTTCCAGCGCTCGCTCACGCGTCGTCCGCGTGCCCTGCCAGCGCACGTTCGGGCTGCGCTCGCTCTTGGGCTCGGACTCGCCGATGTCGACCTCGGTGTCGAGGATCACACCTGCCGCGACCGTATCGTTGGTCGCCTCGTCGATCACGATCAGGCTGCCGGTGATGCGGTTGCGCCTGTAGGAGTCGAACACGAGCGGCGAGCTCAGCTCCATGTGCACGCGCGCAAGATCGTTGAGCTCGAGCGTCTTCACGCTCTCCTCACGGCGCAGCGTCTCGACGTCGATCCGGTAGCGGACGTCGACCTTGCCGACCATCGCCGTGCGAGTGGTGTGCTTGACCAGATACCGCCGCTTCGGGCTGAGCGGCTCCTCGCGACATCCAGCACATCAGGCACTCGAAGCGCGGGGAGACCGTCGGCTGGTTCTGTGGTCGCACGATCGTGCTGCCACGACTCGACATCGATGTCGTCGGCCAGTCGCAGCGCCACCGACATCGGCGGGAACGCCTCCTTGACCGGACCCTCGTAGGTGTCGATCCCCGCGACCTTCGTACGCTGACCGCCGGGAAGCACGACCACGTCGTCCCCCTGGCGGATGATCCCACCGGCGAGCTGACCGGCGTATGCGCGGTAGTCGGCAACGTTGGTGGCCGGTGGACGGATCACCCACTGCACGGGAAAGCGCACATCGATCAGGTTGCGGTCGGAGGCGATGTGCACATGCTCGAGGTGGTAGAGCACGCGGCGGGCCCTGGTACCAGGGCATCGCCTCGGAGCGATCGACGACGTTGTCGCCGAGCAGTGCGGAGATCGGGATGAACGTCACGTCGGGCAACTCCAGCCGCGCGGCGAACGTGTCGAACTCCTCCACGATCGCGTCGAACACGGCCTCGTCGAAGTCGACCAGATCCATCTTGTTGACACACACCACCACGTGCGGGATCCCCAGCAGCGAGCTGATGAAAGCGTGGCGCTTGGACTGGGCCACGACCCCCTTGCGCGCGTCGACCAGCACGATCGCCAGGTCGGCGGTGGAGGCACCGGTGACCATGTTGCGGGTGTACTGCTCATGGCCGGGCGTGTCGGCGATGATGAAGCGGCGCTGCGCGGTGGCGAAGTAGCGATAGGCGACATCGATCGTGATGCCCTGCTCGCGCTCGGCGCGCAAGCCGTCGGTCAGCAGCGACAGGTCCACGAACTCATGACCCATCCGCTGGCTGGTCTGCTCGACGTGCGCCAGCTGGTCTGCCAGTACCTGCTTGGAGTCGTACAGCAGCCTGCCGATCAGGGTGCTCTTGCCGTCGTCGACCGAGCCGGCGGTGGCAAAGCGCAGCAGATCCGCCGGGCGCTCGCTCAAGCGCCGGAACAGCTCCGCGGCGCTCTCTGCCTGCTGTGGCTCCCCGGCCACGGCGGCCGCGCCGGGGCCGCTGCCGTTCAGCGCGGCGCCCGCTGGGTCGATCCCATCCGTTCCTGACATCAAAAGTACCCCTGTCGCTTGCGATCCTCCATGGCTGCCTCCGTGACACGGTCATCAGCGCGGGTCTGACCACGCTCGGTCACCTCCGTCGCGGCGATCTCGGCGACCACCTGTGCGAGCGTACTCGCACTTGACTCGACGGCACCGGTGCAGCTCATGTCGCCAACTGTGCGATAACGCACCTCTGCGGTGAACGGCTGCTCATCCGCGGCGAGATCCACGAACGGACTGACGGCGTACAGCATGCCGTCACGGGAGAACACCTCGCGCTCATGGGCGAAGTAGATCGCCGGCACCTCCAACTGCTCCTCCGCTATGTACTGCCACACGTCGAGCTCGGTCCAGTTGGAGATCGGAAACACCCGCGCATGCTCTCCCTTGCGAATGCGGCCATTGTAGAGACTCCACAGCTCCGGCCGCTGTTTTTGCGGCTCCCACTGGCCGAACTCGTCACGGAAGGAGAGAATCCGCTCCTTGGCACGCGCGCGCTCCTCGTCGCGACGAGCTCCCCCGAACGCCGCATCAAATCCATGCTCCGCGATTGCGTCGAGCAGCGTGATCGTCTGCAGGGCGTTACGCGAAGCCCGCGGCCCCGTCTCCTCGATGACACGCCCTTCACGGATCGAGTCCTCGACCGACGCCACGACCAGCCTCTCGCCCAACTCCTGGGTCCTGCGGTCGCGGAACTCGATCGCCTCGGGGAAATTGTGACCGGTGTCCACGTGCAGCAGCGGGAACGGGAACGCCGCCGGACGAAACGCCTTCTCCGCCAGGCGCAGCAGCACGATCGAGTCCTTGCCACCGCTGAACAGCAGTACCGGACGCTCGAATTCCGCCACCGTCTCGCGCATCACGTGGACCGCCTCGGCCTCGAGTGTGCGCAGGTGTGTCAGGTGATAGGTGGCTGGCATCCGTGCTGACTCATCTCTCGTTCGGCTTCGATGGCGAACCCGAACGCTGAACCAGTTGCGCTTGAGCCGAGTGAACATTACGTTGCGAGCAGCCGAATTTCAAGGCCGGGCAGCCCGCGTGACGGCCCACCGCCACGGGCGGGGCGGCCGTTGGGGCCGGCGGGCCGGCGGGCGGGGCTTGATACGGTGCGACTGTTCGCGGACGATCAGCGCCGCAGCCAGGCCGCGAGGCGCGCCAAGACCGTGAGCACACCGATACAGGACTCCTCTCCCCGGTCGGCCACCCCCACAGGCGAGGAACCGCGCGTGCTGATGCTGGGAGTGGGCTGGTTCCCCGCCTCGCTGGGCGGCCTGAACCGTTATTACCGCTCACTGTTCGAGCAGCTGCCGAAAGCTCGCGGTGTGGTCGTCGGTCCGTCTCAGGACGCTCCATCTTCGATCAACGTCATCGACGGCGCTGCACTTCCGACCCGTTTGCTGAGCTTCTCGCGGGCCACGCACCGCGCCGCCGTGGGCGCCGAGGTGGTGGACGCGCACTTCGCGCTCTACGCCGCCGCGCCGCTGCTGACGGGTGCGCTCGGCAAGCGAGCGCTGGTGTTTCACTTCCACGGCCCGTGGGCCGATGAGAGCGTGGCCGTGGGTGACTCCTCGCGACTGCGTTTCGCGCTGCGCGCCCTACTCGAGCGCGCTGTGATGCGGCGCGCCGACGCCCACGTCGTCCTGTCATCGGCATTCCGCAGAGTGCTCGTCGAGCGCTACCGAGTGAGTCCGTGGGACGTGCACGTGTGGGCGCCTGGCGTGGCCCTCGATGTGTTCACCCCCGGCGATAGGGCCCTCGCGCGCCAACGGCTGCAACTCGACGGGGACGCGTTCGTCGCCGTGTGTGTGCGGCGCCTGGTGGCGCGGATGGGCATCGACGGGCTGCTCGACGCTTGGGGGCAGCTCGGCGACTCGCTCCCGGACGGCTCCGTGCTGCTGCTCGTCGGCGACGGACCGCTGCGCGACTCCCTGGCCGAGCGCGCACAGAGCCCACCGCTGGCGGGTCGCGTGCGCGTGCTGGGCCGACTGACAGACGAGGATCTCGTCGCGGCATACCGCGCGGCCGACGTGGCGATCGTGCCGACCGTCAGCCTCGAGGGGTTCGGCCTGGTCGTGCCCGAGGCGGCCGCCTGCGGCACGCCGAGCATCGTCAGCGATGTCGGTGGCCTGCCGGAGGTCGCGCGGCAACTGGACCCATCGCTGGTCGTTCCCGCCGCGGACGCCGCGGCCCTCGCACGGCGCATCGAGACGGCCGCGGGCGGCGCTCTGCCGACGCGAGCCGCGACGCGCGGCTTCGCCGAGAGCTTCTCCTGGCCCCGGCTCGCCGAGCGCCACCGGGGGCTGTATCGCCGCCTGCTCGGTCACGAGCGCGACGAGCGGCTGCGGGTCGTGTATCTCGACCACGTCGCGCGTCTGTCCGGCGGCGAGATCGCGCTGATGCGGCTGCTCACCCACTTCGAGCACGTAAACCCCCACGTGATCCTCGGCGAGGATGGCCCGCTCGCCGAGAGGCTGCAGCAGCTCGGCGTCTCTGTGGAGGTGCTCGCGATCGCGCCGTCGGCGCGTGACGTGCGCCGTGACACGGTGGGCCTCGCAGGCGCCTCGCCGACGACGGCGCTGCACACGCTCGCCTACATCGCGAGGCTCGCGCTGCGTCTGCGCGGGCTCCGTCCCGACCTTGTGCACACCAACTCGCTGAAGGCCGGCGTCTACGGCAGCATCGCAGCCAAGGCCGCAGGCATTCCGGTCGTCTGGCACGTGCGCGACCGCATCGCCGAGGACTACATCCCCAGCGCGGCGGTGCGACTCGTGCGCACGCTCATCCACCACCTTGCCGATGGTGTCATCGCAAACTCCGCCGCGACCCTGGAGACGATCCCCCTCGCCGATCGCGGGCATTTGAGCTGGGTGATCCCGGCGTCGGTGGAGGCTCTCCCCCTTTCCCCGCACGTCCGAGCCGCGGCCAGTCACCTTTGGGATGCTCGGACGCATCGCTCCGTGGAAGGGCCAGGATCTTTTTCTGAGCGCGTTCTCAGCGGCATTCCCCGCAGGTGATGAGCGAGCGGTGCTGGTGGGCACGGCGATGTTCGGCGAGGAGAGCTATGAGCAGGAGCTTCACGCGCTCGCCGCGAGTCTCGGTATCGCCGAGCGCGTCGAGTTCCGCGGCTTTCGCGAGGACGTTTGGCCCGAGCTCGCCTCCTTCGATGTGCTCGTGCACGCATCGGTGATTCCCGAGCCGTTCGGCACGGTCGTGCTCGAGGGGATGGCCGCGGGGCTCGCCGTGATCGCGGCCGACGAGGGCGGCCCGGCCACCGTGATCGCCGATGGGGAGACCGGGCGCCTGTTCCGCAGCCGCGACCAGGACTCGCTCTGCGCAGCGATGCGGGCGCTGCGCGAGGACCCGCACGAGCGCGAGCGGCTGGGAACCGCCGCGCAGGGTGCCGTCGCGGACTACCATCCAGATGCAATCGCGCAGCAGCTCGAGCGGGTCTATGAGCGCGTGCTCGATGAGGCGGGACGGCTGAAGAGACGCAGTGTCGCTCAAGGATCTCGGGGCTGATGCCGATCCAGTGCGCAGCTGGAGCCTCGCTGCCTGGAGGCGGTCCGAGAACAAGGAGCGATCACCGACATGCCCCACCATCTTCGCCTGCGTGTGCGACGGGTCTCGCTGCTCGCCGTTGCAGCTCTGGCCACGAGCGTCTTCCTCTTGTCAACTGCACCCGCAGGAGCGCACGTCAGGCCCGGCCTGCAAGCCACAGTCGGCGAAGAAACAGCTACCGGACCGATCCAGGAATCCAGCACCGAAGCACCTGCCGGCGAAGCGAGCCCTGAAACCCGCCGCGAAGAACGACGCAAGAGTCGCGAAGAACGACGTGCCCAACACCGGGAACGGCGCGCGAGCCGCGGTGTCTCGGCCGAAACTGGTTGCAGTATCACCCTTCAGGCAACGCCGGCGATCGTCACTGCCGGTGGCCCGCTGAGCCTGACGGGCGCATTGAGCTGTCCCGAAGCCGCGAGCGCAGCCGAACAGGCGGTCACGCTGTATCAGATGCTGGCACGCTCGGGAGGCTTCTACATCGCAGCCACGACCACCACCGAAGCGAACGGCGCATTCCACTTCGCTCCCACCGAACTGGCGGTCAACAGCAGCTTCTACGTGAGCGCCGACGGCGCCCAGAGCGAAAGCACGGGCGTCAAGGTCACTCCCGAGGTGACGATCGCCACGCCGCTCGCCGGCACGCAGCTGTTTGCCGGCAGCGGCCGCGCGACTCGCGCTGACGCAAGCGTCGAGAATGCCAGCGCGGTGACATTCACCGGGACGGTCATCCCGGCGAACGCGGGCACGAGAGTTGCCCTGCAACGCGAAGACGGCGACGGAGCCTGGTCGCGCATCGGCAGCGGTGAAGTGAACGCCGAAGGGCAGTACTCGATCGCTCACACCTTCTACCGTCCCGGCAGGGCGAGCATCCGCGTCATCGTGCACTCCCACGGGCTCGACATGACCGCCGTCTCGGCACCCGTCACCTACCAGATATCGCGCAAGCGCAACCGGCTCCTGACGATCCAGGCGTCGGCCGATCCGATCGCCTACGGACTGCCCCTGACCATCGGCGGCACCATCACCGGAGCACTCGACACGCCGGTGACGCTCTCCGCCCAAACCGGCGACGGCGCCTTTGTGAAGGTGGCAGAAGCTGTGAGCACCGGCGACCAATACAGCTTCTCCGTGGTGCCGCTGCAGAGCACCCGCTATCGCGTGAGCACTGCCACCGCCCACTCCGCGATCCTCGTCGAGGGTGTCGCCTTCGCGCTCACCGCGACGCCTTCGGCCTCGACCGTGCAGGCCGGCGAGCCGTTGATCCTCACGGGCAGCGTTACTCCTTCACACGAAGGCCAAGCCGTCGAACTCGAAGCCCAGAACGCCTCCGGCATCGGCTACCACTTGATCGCCAGCGGCACCGTCTCCTCCACCTCCGGGTACTCGCTCGCGCACACGTTCGCCGGCCCGGGCACCGCGCTTCTGCGGATTCACGTTCCCGGCGATGGCGAAATCCAGAGCGCCACGAGCGAAACCTTCAAGGTCGAAGTCACGCCTGCGCAATAGGGCAATGCAGGCCTACTGAGCAGCCGGTTCGCTCGCTTGCATTCCGGTCTGCGTGAGCAGCGAGTAACCCAAGGCCGCGAGCTCCGCGCCCGCGAGCCGCTCCGCCTGCGCCAGCTCGGCCTGCTCTCGCCGTCGGTGGATGCCGATCGAGCGCGGGTGCGCGCCGCCGAGCTGCTTGCGCATGCTTGGGGTCAGCTGAAGGCCGAGATGCTCCACAATCTCCTGCCCCTGCGTAAGCGGATCTCTGATCAGGTCCTCATAACGCACACGCAGAACCCGCCCAGATGCCTTCACATCGGGACGATCGAAGAACTCGCCACTGCGCCTGACCATCTCCCGCCACATCCACACCGCGCGCAGATATGGGCTCGCCGCCAGGAATGCCTCGCCATCGTGCTCGCTCACCCACCACGGCAGGTAGCGATCCCCCAGCTTGCGCCCAAGGTGAACCTCGTCTGACTCGAGGGTGGCAAGCTTCTCGTCGGTAAGCACGTTGTAGGTGCGAACGAGCGAGTCGGCGACGTCGCGACCATCTCTAAAGAGGTACAACAGCCGCGCATTGGGAAGCGCCTGGTAGGCGTAGTCGGGCGCGAATGCCAAGAACGGCTCCTTGTAGATCAGCATCCGCTCCACACGCTTGCCCGCGATCGCCGGCGCCAACGTCGATACCCGCCGACTGGCCGCCCACCACTTGCGAAGCGCCGCCGCGCGTGCGTGATAGAGGCTGGTCGTGAGATAGTCGTCCAGCCCGACGCGAAAGCTGCGCTCAAGCGCGTCACGCACCTCCTCGGGTAGATCCTGGGCAGCAAGATGGGCGATGCCGACAGGTAGCAGGTTGCCGCTCACACACTCGGCGGCGGGCAGGCCACCCAACGCGCTCATCAGGAATGTCGTACCCGAGCGCGGCGCGCCGAGCACAATCGCTCGTTCGCCAGTCACACGACGCCTACGTCATCGTCTCCAGCGATCAAGCCAAACCCCATCGTTGGGCGACTCTATCAGCGGCTATCGTTGCTCGCCAGATGACTGACAGTGACCTAACCTCGTCACGTCCAGCTGCGCCGCCTACAATCGGCTCGGTGCTATTGGGGGTTCCACGCTGGACCAGGGATGGTGGCATCTCCGCCCACGTCCAGAGCAGCGCAACGGTCCTCGCCGAGCACGGTCTCGACGTGCGCGTGCTCACCGCGCGCATCGAGACCAGCGAGGAGATACCGGGGGTAACCGTATATCGCCGTCCTGACCTGTTTCACTCCGATGTGCCAATGACGGAGCGCCTCGGCGAGGTACTGTCGTTCGATCCCGATGTCATTCACCTTCATCAGGTGGATCTACCTGACGTTGTCAACGCCATGCGTGCGAGTGCACCAGTGGTAATCAGCGCTCACGTCTATTCGGCGTGCCCATCGGGCCTTTATTACTTTCGCCCCGGACAGGAATGCACCCGCGCGCATGGGCCCGGGTGCATGTTCAACATGGTCTTGCGCGGCTGCGCACACACTCGTAACATCAAATCGCTCCCGACTCGCTATGTGAACGCGGCGCGGAGGGCCGAGGCGCTCGAGGGCGCCGATCTGGTGGTGTCCTACTCCACAGCAGTCGACCGGCACCTTGCCGCAAACGGCCTGGGGCGACGGCGAATCCTGCCGTTCCCCGCCACGATCGAAGCCAAGCCGGGGGACGACGGCCATGCAACCCGCCGACGGGTCGTTTTCGCGGGCCGGGTCGTCAGCCAAAAGGGAGTCGCGGTGCTGATTCGCGCGGCACGCGAGGTGGACGGCGAATTCGTCATCTGTGGCGATGGCCGTCAGCTCGAGGCAATGCGCCGACTGGCGCATCGCACAGGGGTGGAGCGCCGGGTGTCGTTCAGGGGCTGGCTCGACGCAGACGGGCTCGCGCAGGAGCTCGCCAACGCATCGGTCGTCGTTGTCCCCTCTCTTTGGCCGGAGCCGTTCGGGCTCGTGGGGATCGAGGCCCTGGCCGCCGGTCGACCGGTGATCGCAAGCGCGACGGGCGGCGTGGAGGATTGGCTCGACGACGGCGTCAGCGGCCTGTGTGTCAAGCCGGGCGACGTAGCCGACCTGGCCAGAGCGCTCAACGAGCTGCTCGCCGACCCGGAGCGACAGATCACGATGGGGCTGGCCGGCAGGGAGGCGGTGAACTCCCGCTTCTCAGCGGAGCGCCATGTCAGCGCCGTCCTCGACGCCTACGCCGCTGCCCGGGCCACGTGGGCCGGACCTGCTCAGGAGCTCGGCTCTGGCACGACGTCCTCGGTGATGAGCTCCAGCCAGTTGGGGTCATCGCGCTGAATCGCATCGAACACGCGCTGAGAGTCGCGGTTGTTCTGCTCAATCCTCTCGTTCCCGCCGCGCACCCCGGCATCCATGCCACCCCGCGCCCGGTCGATCGCGTCCCTGAAGAAGCGGCGCGGCGGCCGCTGCGCCACCAGCCGCTCATGGTCGATCCGCGGTAGCGCCTTCTCGCGAAAGCCCGCTCCGTGGTGGTAGACGACGTCGCCGTAGACGGCGAACAGCAGTGGATGCAGCTTGGCCCCGTTGGTGCGCAGCAATTGCGACCACGGTGTTCCGGACAACTCCAGCGTGCGCAGTAGAACGGCGCCCACATCGCTGACGAGCTCACGCCTGCTGGCGGGCCAGGTCGGCCCCAACGACCAATCACCTGGCAGGCTCCGCCAGGTGCCAACCGTGGTCACGCAGAAGCAGGGATGCGGCTGGGGCTCATCGAGGTTCTCGGCCCGTCTCACGGCGAGCAATGGTGCACGCTGAAGCCCCTCCTCGATCACCGGCATGGGGTCTGCGACGGGAAACGCATCGCCGTCCAGGAACATGATCAGGTCATCCTCCGCGGCCACATGACCGATCTCCAGCGCAAGGTGATTGAGCTTGCACGGATGCGGCCCGCGTTGCTCGAACACCGTGTCGAATGATGTGGCGTAGGACGGGTCGATGCCCTCGATCGACGACCACGTCTGATACGGAACCGCAATGTGCCGCTTGAGATATTTGGCTTGAATATCTATCCAGCGCGGCGACTTGTAGTGGACCGTGGCGACGTAGAGCATGCCGCTCCGATCATATCCCGGCAACGATCGAAGGGCGAAGCGCACAGCGGCTCCCACGGACGCCCGAGCGCCTCCACCGCCCCATCCGGTAGTGCCGCTGCGCTGCTTGTCAGCAGCGCCCCCGACAGGCTATCTTTAGGGTTGACTCATAACGCCAACGCAGGCTTGGACGACACGATGCCGGACACGGCCTGGACGGATCCGCACAGCCGATGAACGAGACGAGCTACCAGCAGCCATCGGCCCGGGCGAGGTTGCGACTGCTGATCGGCGACCAGCGCAAGCTGATCCTCGCCACCGGGCTGCTCGCGATCCTCTCGGCGCTGGCCGAAGCGGTGACGCTCGCGCTGATCGCTCAAATCGCGACAACGCTCGTAAAGGTCAACGGCACGCATGTGCATGTCAGTCTGCTGCATATCCACGCACCGACGAAGACGCTGATCCTTTACGCCTTCATCATCGCCGTCGGTCGCCTATTGCTGTTGCAGGTCCCGCAGACGCTGCTGCCCGCGCGAGTGATGGCCAACGTCTGGGCACGCTTGCGGATGGACTTGTTCGAGGCGTTCAGCAACGCATCTTGGGAGGTACAGTCACGCGAGCGCGAGGGCAAGCTGCAGGAGATCATGACCAATCAAGCCGGCCAGGCGACGCAGGGCCTCGGGAGCTTGCTGAATCTCATAAACTCGACGTTGACATTCCTCGTGCTGCTGGCATCGGCGTTCGTGCTCAACCTGTTCGCTGCCGTGATCGTCCTCGCGCTGGCCATCAGCATGATTGCGTTGCTACGACCGCTGCGGGGTCTGGGTAGGCGCCGAGCGCGCGCCCTCTCGCGCGCTCAGGTGAGTTACGCCGCCGGTGTCGCCGAGTCGATCCGCATCGCCGAAGAGACGCACGTGTTCGGCGTGGGTGGCGCTCTGCGCCGTCGCATCGACCAGCGCGTGGCGGCCTCCAAGCGGCTTCTCTTCCAGACGCAACTGCTTTCGCGCGTCGGCTCCAATATCTCTGAAACCTTCGTTTACCTACTGCTCGTTGCAGGTCTGTTCCTGCTCCATGCCACGGGCGACAAGCACGAAGCCTCGCTCGGCGCAGTCGTGCTGATCCTCGTGCGTGCCAGCTCCAGCGGCCAGAGCATCCAGGGCGCCTACCAGAGCCTGATTCAGGCGATGCCGTTCATCGAGCTCACGCAGGAAACCGAGCGACGCTACCGCGATAGCGCCGCGCGCGAGGGCACCCAACCGCTGCCGCGGGTCAGGAGCGTCACCTTCGATCGCGTCGGCTACGAGTACCGCCCTGGCCGCCCGGTCCTCTCGGACGTCTCATTCGAGGTCGGCGAGGGCGAGGTGGTGGGCATCATTGGCCCGTCCGGCGCTGGGAAGTCCACGCTCGTGCAACTGCTGCTGCGACTGCGCACTCCCGGCGAAGGCCGTTATCTGGTGAACGGAATACCCGTTCAGGAGATCTTTTCGGCGGATTGGCGCGAGCGCGTCACCTATGTGCCGCAGGAGCCGCGGTTGTTGCATGCGTCGGTAGCGGAGAACATTCGTTTCTTTCGTGAGATCGATGATGAGGCGGTGCAGCGCGCGGCGCGCCTGGCGCGTATCCACGATGACATCGTCAGCTGGCCCGATGGGTATGACACGATCGTCGGGCCACGCGCGGATGCGGTATCCGGTGGCCAGCAGCAGCGGATCTGTCTCGCACGAGCGCTCGTAGCGCGCCCCGAGGTGCTCGTGCTGGACGAGCCCACGAGCGCGCTCGACCCGACATCCGAGTCGCTCATCCAGGAGTCGCTGATGGGACTCAAGCAGCAGCTGACGCTGTTCATCGTCGCGCACCGCATGTCCACGCTCGACATCTGCGACCGCGTGATGATCATCATCGACGGCAAGCTCACCGCCTTCGACACAATCGAGCTACTCCAACGCGAAAACCCCTACTACCGCTCCGCCTCAGCGCTTGCCGCCAGAGGCACGCTGCTGTAGGCGACCAGAGCTAGGTGAAGATCTGGCCGCGGTAGGCGGCGTCGATCGTCTCGCTGAGCGCAGCGAGATCGCCCGTTGGCAGGATCATGCCGTTGACACCAGGCTCGACGAGGTCCTTCATGCCCGTGTCCTCGCTGACCAGCACCGGCACCCCGCATGCCATCGCCTCGACGGGCGCATACGCGAAGCCATCCTCGTAGGTGGGGTGCGCGCATAGCCGCGCGCGACGTAGATGCGGCAGCGGATCGCCGGGGCCGATGCTGATGCGCGGGTCGCGCGCGACCGCGTCCTGCAGAAAGCGGCGCATTCCCCGCGAGCTCCACCCACCCACCAGCACGAGACGCAGGTCGGAGTGATCGAGACGACGAACGGCGTCGACCAACAGCGGTATGCCCTTGTCGACGGTGAGGCGTCCGGTGAACACCACGTCGAACGTGTCCGGCTCCGTAACGGTCTCCTCGGGCGTGAAGCGCGGATCCGGCACGAACGGGAACAGCGACAGGCGCTCCTCGGGATAGCCTTCTTCCACGAACGACTCCCAGGTGTAGCGGGAGGCGACGTAGATGCGATCAGCCTGCGCGTACTCCAGCAGGTTGCGCCTGACCAGCCGCGTCGCCCACGAGCGCTCGAGCGGATATTGACGGTGAGCCATGGCGTGCTGGCGCACGACATTCCGCAGGTGCGAGTTGGCCGAGAGCAGCGACACCGACCTGTAGTGCGCCTCCTTGGCGGCGCTTAGCTGCGCCAGCGCCTGGCCGTTGAAGGCAATCAGATGCTCGGCCTGCGGCAGTCGCCGTGCGGCGCAGCGGTCGAACGCCACGCTGCGACGTAGGCTCGCCAAGGCGGGCGCGAAGCGCAGCAACCGCCGTAGCGGCGTGCGCAGGGCCGGCACCCGCAGTTCCTGACGCAAGGGCGACGTCGAGGGCGTCATGTGACCGAGCGCCACCCCACACATGCAGATCGCCTCCCCTCCGCGCCGGTCGAGCGCGTCGGAGATCTCCTTCAGATGACGTCCGAGACCGCCGGCACCGAATGGCGCGGGGCATGAGACGACAACCTCACCGGATGGCAGCACCTGCTCTTGGACGGCTTCGCGCGCCGCCCGCCAGCCCGCCCCCAGCCGCCCTTCGGCCCGTGCCTCCGCTGCCCCGGGCTCAGTCGAGCTGGTCATAGCCCCACAGGCTGACCAGATCGCGACCGAGATACTCGCTGATCGCCACCACCTCGCCTTTGAAACGGCGACGCAGCTCGCGCAGCACCCGCTCGTCCTCGCTCTGTGGCTGCCCATAGACGACTTGCCGGAGCGTCAGGCGCAGTAGCTTGCGGCGCAGCTGGCGCGAGGTCAGCGACGTCATGCCGGCCTTCACCGTGCGCGACACCGGCCCGCGGCCCAGGTATACGGAGCGCACCAGCTCGTGCAGCTGCGGCGAGCGCACGCGATAGGAGGGGTTTGCCTCGAGGACTTCGATCGGCGCGGAGTCATCCACGTCCAGGAAGTCCAGCACCTTGCGCATCGTCGCCTCGTTGTCGCTGCGAAACTCCTCGTAGATCAGCACGAGCACACGCTCGGGCTTGAACACCGCGTGGTAGCTCTGCAGTTGCTCCACGTATCTGACGTGGTTGGAGTACAGCAGCTCGTGCGGGCGCCCGGAGTGGCGTGGAATGTGCTTGCCTTCTCGCCTGTCCGCCTCCAGGGCAATCGCCTTGGCGAAGCTCTTCTCCGTCTCGATGTGGTTTCGCAGGCATTGCAGGTGAAACGACTGCAGAAAGCTCGCTGGCTCGCGCAGGATCGCGATGATGCGTGCGTCTGGCTGCGCATCGGCGATGCGCCTCGCGGCCGTGTCGGACATCAGATAAGCCGGCGAGTTCTCGCCTATTCGCTGCTCGGCTTTGGCGCCAGCGAACAGCGAGAGATATTCCTCCAGTGTTTCCGGGCGCTCCACCAACCTTCGTCGTTGGCCGGCCGAGCGCAGCTCCGAGGCGAAGTACCACGTCTCTTTCACCTCTGGCATGTATATCTGCGGGTGGCGACGCAACATCTCATACAGCGCCGAAGTGCCACACTTGTGATGGCCGACGACGAAGAATTCGGGCATCCGCTGCTGCTGCCCACGTTGCGCGGGCGACGCGTCAATCGACACTGTCATAGCCCCATAGACGCACGAGGTCACGGTTGAGGTATTCGCCGAGCGCTTCGACCTCGCCCTTGAAACGCTGACGCAATTCCAGCATCAGCTGCTCGTCCGGTGGCCGCGGCTCACCATAGACGATACTCCTACGCATCCCCAACACACCGTGACGCAAACGCCTCGAGGTAACCGCCTTGATACCAACCTTCACACCCTTCATCACAGGCCCCCGCCCAACCGAGGCCCTGTGAATCAGATCGTCCAACTGCTTCGAACGCAACCGCACCGTCGGATTCGCCTCCCGCACCTGCACCGGCACCGCGTCGTCAACCTGCAGAAACCTCAGCACCTCACGCACGGTCCCCTCGTTATCAGCACGAAAATCGTCATAGATCAACACCAACACATTCTCCGGCCTGAACACCGCGTGATAACGACGCAACTGCTCCACATAGCGCACGTGCTCCGAGTAAAGGAGCGCCTCTGGCCATGGACATTCACGTGGCACTCCCCTACCCTCACGCCGCGCCGACTCGAGCCCGATCGCCCTACCGAAATCCTTCTCCGTCTCCACATGATTCTGCAACATCTGCAGATGCAACGACCGCAAAAAGCTCGCCGGCTCACGCAAGATCGCGATGATCCGCGCATCCGGCCGCACCTCGGCGATCAGGGCTGCCGCTGTGTGTGAGCGCAGATAGGAGGGTGAGGCCTCACCGACCAGCTGGTCCGATCTTGCATCGTCAAACAGCGCAAGGTAATCCTCGAGTGTCTGGGGCAGGTGCTCTGGTGCGGCGCCGCTCTCGCTCGCAAAGAAGTGCGGTGACTTCCGTGTGGGCATGTAGATTCGTGGCTGGCGACGCAACATCTCATACAGTGCCGTGGTCCCACACTTGGGGTTACCAACGATGAAGAAATCAGGCGCTCGCGGGCCGGATACCGGTGCGCTGGCTGGCTCAGCAGACATGGCTGTCAACCAGGGATGACATCGTCATACCGCCACAGCTTAACAAGGTCACGCCCTAGGTATTCGCCGAGCGCTTCGACCTCGCCCTTGAAACGCTGACGCAATTCCAGCATCAGCTGCTCGTCCGGTGGCCGCGGCTCACCATAGACGATACTCCTACGCATCCCCAACACACCGTGACGCAAACGCCTCGAGGTAACCGCCTTGATACCAACCTTCACACCCTTCATCACAGGCCCCCGCCCAACCGAGGCCCTGTGAATCAGATCGTCCAACTGCTTCGAACGCAACCGCACCGTCGGATTCGCCTCCCGCACCTGCACCGGCACCGCGTCGTCAACCTGCAGAAACCTCAGCACCTCACGCACGGTCCCCTCGTTATCAGCACGAAAATCGTCATAGATCAACACCAACACATTCTCCGGCCTGAACACCGCGTGATAACGACGCAACTGCTCCACATAGCGCACACGCTCCGAGTACAAGAGCGCCTCTGGCCATGGACATTCACGTGGCACTCCCCTACCCTCACGCCGCGCCGACTCGAGCCCGATCGCCCTACCGAAATCCTTCTCCGTCTCCACATGATTCTGCAACATCTGCAGATGCAACGACCGCAAAAAGCTCGCCGGCTCACGCAAGATCGCGATGATCCGCGCATCCGGCCGCAGCGCTGCGATGTTCGCCGCGGCGACACGCGACCACAGGTAGACGGACGATGCCTCGCCTGCCAGTTGATCCGGTCGGGCATCGGCAAACAGCGCGAGATAGTCCCCGAGCGTGCGCGGTCGGGTGGGCACGGTGCGCCACAGTCCCGCATGATGGTCGCCGGCCATGAACACGGGCTCCTTGACCATCGGCATATAAATCTGGGGGTGCTCCCGCAGGATCTCGTAAAGCGCCGTCGTCCCACTCTTGGATTGACCGGCGATGAAGAAGTCCGGTAGTCGTTCCCCAGCCGCGCGCACGCCGGCAACGGTGTCAGCTGAGATTGTCATAGCCCCACATGCTCACCATGTCACGATCCAGGTACTCGCTCAGCGCCACCACCTCGGGCTTGAAGCGCCTGCGCAGCTCGAGCGTGAGGCTTTGCGGGAGCGACGGCGCACCGGCGTAGACGACGTTGCGCTGAACGGTGCGCACCAGCTTGCGCTGCGTGCGCCTTGGCATCAGCGCTTTGACCGTCGTCTTGAGACCGCGCGAGACCGGCCCCCGCCCCGACCTCAGCGCAAACAGCCACGCATCGAGATGCTTCGATCGCGGTGCCACCGTCGGATTCGCGTCCAGCCGCTCGATCGGGCGATCGGCCTCGACGTCGAGCAAGCCCAGGACGTTGCGCACCGCCGTCTCGTTATCGGCCCTGAAGTCGTCGTAGATCAGCACCAGTATCTGGTCTGAGGAGAAGACGTCGTGAAAGCGGTGCAGCTGCTCCACATAGCGGACACGGTCGCTGTACATGTGCATCCGCTCACCCTCACGCACGACGCCCTCTCCGGCGAGCGCCTTGCCGAAGTCCAGCTCCCGCTGCACGTGGTTGCGCACCATCTGCAGATGCAGCGAGTACAGGAAGCTGACGGGCTCGCGCAGGATCGCGATGATCCGCGCATCCGGCTGCACCGCCGCGATCTCGCTCGCCGCCGTGAGCGAGCGTAGATACGACGGCGATGCCTCACCCACGCGCTGATCGGGCGCGGCGGCCGTGAACAGCGATATGTACTCGGCGTATGTCTGTGGTCGCGTTTCCCCGAAGCTCGGCCTGTGCTGCTTTGACCCGGGCACGGCCTCGCGGCGGCCGCTGTGAACCCTGCCGAAGAACTCGGGCTCCTTCATCTCCGGCATGTAGATCTGGGGGTGGCGGCGGAGCATCTCGTACATCGCGGTGGTGCCGCTCTTGTGATGCCCGACGATGAAGAAGTCCGGCACGCGACCGTGGGAGAGGCCGGCGTCTGCCGGCTCGGAGGACTTACTCGACATCGCCATAGCCCCACAGGTCGACGAGGTCGCGTTCCAGGTACTCGCCGAGCGCCACCACCTCCGTCCTGAAGCGCCGGCGCAGCTCGTGCATCAGCTCCTCGTCGGCCGGACGAGGGTCGGAGAAGATCAGACGGCGCTGGGTGGTGTGGAGCGCCTGACGGCGCAGGTTCTCGGGAGTGAGGGCCTTGACAGCCTCCTTGATGGCACGCGAGACCGGCCCCGTGCCGACCGAGAGCGCGTGCACGAGCTCGTGTAGTTGCTGCGAGCGGGCGCGAACCGTGGGGTTGGCCTGTGGCACATCGATCGGCGCTGAGTCATCCACATCGAGGAAGCGCAGCACCTCGCGCACGGTCGCCTCGTTATCTGCACGGAAGTCGTCATAGATCAACACCAACACGTTCTCCGGCCTGAACACCGCGTGATAGCGACGCAACTGCTCCACATAGCGCACGTGCTCTGAGTAAAGGAGCGCGTCGGGCCAATAGGTGTGCCGTGGGATCGATCTCCCCTGCCGGCGCTCGTCCTCGAGCGACAGCGCCGTGCGCAGATCGCCCTCGGTCTCGACGTAGCTCTGCACGAACTGCAGGTGCAGCGAGCGCAGGAAGCTCGCGGGCTCGCGCAGGATCGCGATGATCCGCGCATCCGGCTGCACCTCGGCGATGCGGGATGCGGCCGTCTGCGACCACAGGTACAGCGCCGTCGCCTCGCCAACACGCTGATCGAGCCTCGCCGTGGCGAACAGCGAGAGGTACTGCTCGAGCGTCGTGGCCGTGCCTTCCGGTCGCGGTGGCGTGCGAACGTGCAGCTCCGGCGCGAAGAACCAGGGCTCCTTGCCATCCGGCATGTAGATCTGCGGATGACGTCTGAGCGTCTCATACAGAGCTGTGGTGCCACACTTGGGGTGCCCAACGATGAAGAAGTCGGGCACGCGCATGCGGGTTGACGGCACGCCATTGGATCTCGTCGATGGGCCTGTGACGATCCGGTCTGCGCCCGCAACGACCTGGGTCGAGCCCGCATCGACCGGAGTCGACATCGGCGGCTCGGGGCTGTCGGCCATCGCCGCATCGTTCCCTGCGGGTGGCGCCGTGCCGAGCCCGGAGGCGGAGCGGTAGTAGGGGTTTTCGCGTTGGAGTAGCTCGATTGTGTCGAAGGCGGCGAGCTTGCCGTCGATGATGATCATCACGCGGTCGCAGATGTCGAGCGTGGACATGCGGTGCGCGACGATGAACAGCGTCAGCTGCTGCTTGAGTCCCATCAGCGACTCCTGGATGAGCGACTCGGATGTCGGGTCGAGCGCGCTCGTGGGCTCGTCCAGCACGAGCACCTCGGGGCGCGCTACGAGCGCTCGTGCGAGACAGATCCGCTGCTGCTGGCCACCGGATACCGCATCCGCGCGTGGCCCGACGATCGTGTCATACCCATCGGGCCAGCTGACGATGTCATCGTGGATACGCGCCAGGCGCGCCGCGCGCTGCACCGCCTCATCATCGATCTCACGAAAGAAACGGATGTTCTCCGCTACCGACGCATGCAACAACCGCGGCTCCTGCGGCACATACGCCACGCGCGTGTGCCAGTCGTCCTCGGCGAACTCGGCTGCCGAAAGCCCGTTCACCAGATAGTCGCCTTCGCTGGGCGTGCGCAGTCGCAGCAGCAGTTGCACGAGCGTGGACTTCCCGGCGCCGGACGGGCCAATGATGCCGATCACCTCGCCCCTGTCCACCGCGAAGGAGACGTCCGACAGCACCGGGCGCCCCGGCGTATAGGCGAACCCGACATGGTCGAATCCCATCGTCTGCACCTGTGGTAGCGCCCTTGTGCCCTGCACAGGCATGCTCTCCCTATAGCGACGCTCCGCCTCCTGTGTGCGTTCCACGAACGGCATCGACTGCAACAGCCCCTGGTAGGCGGATTGCACGTTCTGGCCGCTCGAGCTCGCACGGACGAGGATCAACACGATCGCACCGAGCGAAGCCGCGTGCCCTCTACCGAGCTCATACAGGAGGAACAACGCCCCGATGAACAGCAGCGAGATGACGGCGGCGTAGAGGTTCGATGCCAGCCTGAGCAGTACCTGCGTGGCAAATAGATGCCTGCGGGCAGTCCCGATGAAGCCGCCCATGCGCCTGCGCTGGGCCTCCCCCGCTCCGAACACCTGCGTCTCCTCGGCGACACGGATCGACTCGGCGATCCCTCGGGCGTATTGAACCTGCGCCTGCGAGAGCGCGCGGGCGCGGCGAACCCCGCTTTTGCGCAACGGACGCAACAGCCCGAAAAGTGAAATGGTGAGAACCACCACGAAGGCTGCTGCGAGGATGTTCAGCGCAAACGCGGAGACCAGCATGACGGCCAGGAGCAGGGTCGAGGTGATCAGACCCATCGCGTTGAACATCGCCGCCGTAGCCTGCGCCACCTGGCCGGTCATCGTTTCCTGCAGCTGTCCCTCGCGGTCGCGCGACTGCACGTCCCAGGAAGCCCGCGAGAATGAGTGAAACAGCTCGGTTCGCAGTCTTGCCTGCATATGGGCCGCGATCCGCGGAGGCAGGATCGAGAGCGGAACCTGCAGCGCGAGGCGCACGAGCACGACCACCAGAGCCGCCAATATCAAGGTGCCGACAGACGGGTGCAGATGCAGCGGTCCGATGTGAATAGCCGCGCGTCTCCCGTCTTTGGCGAGTGTGGCGGCGGTCTCTGCGAGCAGTATCAGCAGCGCGGATTCGGCCAAACCCGTGAGAATCGTGGTGATCGCGAGCACCAGCACCGCTCCCCGCCGATCGCCGAGCAGCGCTTTGAGCTGGGCCGGGATCGACGCGTCCGACGGCGAGAGGTCGCGGACCTTGGGCGCGCCTGCACGCAACGCCACACCGTCGCCACGGTCGATCATGCGCTTGCCCCAACTGCCGCGGCAACCGGAACGCTCGGTCGCTTGCGCAACGCCACCCGGCCGGCGCCGGCAAACCAGTACGCGATCACCCCCGGCGCGAACCACACATACACGCCGGCGGGGGTAACCGCGAGCGTCGGCCCAACGAATCCCTGGACCGTGAAGCCGATGTAGGCAGCCACCACAGCGACCACATAGATGCGCAGCTCGGGATCGGCCACACGTCTGATGCCCTTCAGCGCGAGCGACAGGGCAGCGACCGTGAGCCCGACCCACAGAAGCAGGCCGGGCGCCCCCAGTTCGACCGCCAAGAGATTGTACGCCGACCCTCCGCTGACCTTTTCACTTTCGATTGTCACCTTTTCGTGCCCGCCGAAGCCGGCGACCGAGCCGATCACGCCCAAGCCGAGGCCGAATGGCGCGTCCAGGAGGTCTCGGGGGATTTCGTTGAGGTGCTTTTCCTTGCCGTCGCCGCCGCTTTCGCGACCCCCGCTTTCACCCACGCCGGCGATCTTCAGGACGCTTTCCTGGCGGTGGAATATCTGACTGCCGTCGGCTGCCACGAGCGCCCACCCGACCCCGCCCGCCAGCAGGGCGAGCGCCAACAGCGCCGCGAGCGGACGACCTATACGCAGCCGGGCGAGAACCGACAGCCCGGCGTAGCTGGCCACCACCACCAGCGCCACCACGATCGACGATCGCGAGGCTGACGTGGCGATCCCGGCGATAGCCCCCATGCTGCACAACAGCACCGGCCATCTTCGTCGTAGACGACCGCCGGTGAGCAATGCCAGCAGGCCCGGCAGCGCGACCACGCCGATGCCGCCGCCGAAGCCGCTGTCGGAGCCGAGGGCGGGGGGACGGGGGTGCGCCACCCCTTCGACGGCATATGTGCGGCCAGTCTGACCAGCCTTGCCGCTCACCCGTTCGCCGTAGCCCGGCCCCCAACCGGACAGCTGGCTGGGGCTGAGCCGGGATTGGTATGCGCCGACCACCCCGTTGGCCAGAGCGATCACTCCGAGAATCAAGAATAGCTGGCGAAAGCGCTGCTTGCTGCGCATCATCAGGTACCCAAAGAAGAAGAACGGCACGAACTCGAGCTGCTGGCGATAGCCGCCGATCGCCTTCAGGACCCCGTGGGTATCCGGGTTGAGCGCCTCGACCAGCGCCACGGCGATGAACGCCAGCACCCAACCGGCCAGCGGAGGGATCGACACACGCGTTTTCCTCACCGAGACACGCATGAGCATGCCCAGCGCGATCGCGACGATGAGAATGTCGCGAAAGCCCGACGCGAGTTTGTTGGCGGCCTCCAGCTTGACCGGCCCGTCGAGCAACCCCAGGTAGAGCACGAGCAGGGAGAGCGTGATCGTGTAGCGGACGCTTGCCATCAGCGCGACTACCCCGACGGCCCCGACGATCAGCAGGACCACCTCGACGATTTCCTTCACCGACGGATGCGGTGTCTCGACGCTGATCGCCAGTGCCAGTACGAAGGGGATCAGTGCGGTGATGAACACGAGCAGACGCTCGCGCGCACGGCGGTTGAGCACCGTCGGATGACCCGCTCCGGCTCGACTGGCCAGACTCGGGTACGGCGGCGTGCTCATCGGCCAGACAGTTTTTTGCGCCATCCGGGCTTGTAGCGCCCGGAGAGCCCGTACTTCTCGATGTCCGACTGCGAGACGGCGTTGGCGACGACGCCGAGAACCGGCGCGCTGGGCGTCCGCTGCAACAGCTGCACGAGGCGTTGTGCCGAGGTCTCGCGCGTGTGCCCGAGGCGCCCGACGATCATGATCCCGTCGGCCATCCCGAGCAGCGGCATCACATCGCTCACCTGCAGCGGGGGCGGCGCGTCGATCAACACGTAGTCGAAGCTGTCGGCGAGCGTCCGTGTGAGCTCGTTCATCGCCGGGCGCGCGAGCAGCGCCGGTGGGTTGGCGACCATCGTTGCCCCCACGAGCACGGATACCGACCCGGTGGACTCAACCACGGTGGCGGTGGCAGCGGTGGGGCCTTGCGGCGTGCCGACACCCGCCCCGGGGCGCACGAGGCTGACCTCCTGCATGGCTTCCTCGACAGTCAGTCGTCCCGCGAGCACGTCGGCGAGGCCCTGCGGGCCATCCACACCCAGCAGCCCGCTCTGCACCGGCCTGCGAAAGTCCGCCTCGACGACAGCCACCCGCTCGCCGGCTTCCGCCTGAGCGAGCGCGAGGGTCCCGACAACGGTCGACTTGCCATCGCCGGGATCGGCGCTGACACACAGGATCACCCGCGGGCCATGTCCGGCGGTCCCGTTGCCATTGCTGGTGGCGTCCGCTGCGCTTCCGACCTGCAGCGTCGTCTGCAATCGCCACAGGCCCTCACGCAGAGGTGGCGCCGGTGCCGGCTGCCCGTCACGGCGAACGACCGGCCGCCTGACTGCCTGCAGCGCGGTCAGGATCTGCGTCTGGTAGGTCCCTTCGATCGCTGACAGCGAGCGCAGACGACGGTCGAAGCGACTGACGGCATAGGCGACGATCGAGGCCAGCAGCAGCCCGATCGCGAAGCCAAAGATGGCGTTGCTTTTCGGGTGGGGGGAGACCAGCTGTGCCTGCCTACGGGTGGCCGGATCGACCTGCGTGACCTGCTTGACCGGCAGATTTGCTTCCAGCTGGTTGATCTTGCTGTTGAGTGTCGCGGCCTGAAGGGTGGCGGTGGTGCTCGCCGAGCTCTTGCCGGAGGACTTCCCCTTCGAGCTCGTGTGGGGGGTTTGCCCCGCTTCGATCCTGCGCACCTGCCTGCGTGTCAGGGCGATCGCGGCTTCGACCTCCCTGCGGTAATGGGCATTCTGGCGTTTGACATATGCCTGCGCGGTGGTGTTGGCGAGCAGCGCCACCCCGCGAGCGTTACGGGCTTCCGCGGTGATGCCGATGAACTCGCTCTTTTCTGAGGACTTCGCTTTTGCTTTCCCTCTCAGGGCGGCGCGCACGGCGGCGGTTTTGCGTTCCTTGCGCAGCCGCTCGCGAACCACTTCTTTGATGATGCTCGAGTTGATCAGCACCGCCTGGGTGGCCGGGTTCGGAGCACTGGCTTTCTTGATGCCACCGTTGCCGCTGGCGCTGATCTGGTTCTGTTCTTCGGCGCCGTTGCCGAGATAGACCTGCGTGGTGGAGGTGTACAGCGAGGGCTCACGCCTGTAGTACAGGTAGCTCCCCGCGGCGACCAGTATCCCAACGATGAGAATCAGCCACTTGCGCCTCCAGATGGGAGCGAAGATCGAAGTGGCATCGGTAGTCTCGTTCATCTGCGTTCGGATCCGTCCGTTCAAGGCCGTTTACAGCCACCGTCAAGCTTAGGTTGACGCGTAAGTGGACGCTAAAGACTAGCGTGCTGTGGGCGCCGGCAAGCAAGCGTGCGTGCACGCGTGCAACGATGTCCGGGTGGGCGCATCGGCGGGTTCCTCGGAAGGCTCTGCCGGCGCCGCTGGTGCGCAACGACGGTTGCTGGTGATCAGCCACCCCTCGGTTGTAAACGTCAACCAGGAGGTCTATCGCGAGCTGCTGCGGCGCGGGTGGGAGGTGACGATCGTCGTGCCCAGCCGCTGGCGCCACGAGTATTCGCAAAAGCCCGTCCGCCCCCAAGCACTGGCCGGTATGGAGGCCGCGCTCCGGCCAACGCGGGTCGCGTTCCCCGGGCGCGTACAAAGACATGTCTACCTGACGAGATGCCGTTCGCTGTGTGCAGAGGTCAACCCAGATGTGGCATTCGTCGAGGCCGAGCCATATTCGCTTGCCGCCACGCAGTGGGGTCACGCGCTTGCACGACTGGACATCCCGTTCGGCGTGCAGTGCTACGAGAACATCGATAGGCCCCTGCCTGCACCGGTCCGTTGGCTGCGCTCGCGTGTGCTACGCGATGCTGCCTTCGTAGCCGCCCGCTCTGACAGCGCCGGGCGCCTCGCGCGTGCGTGGGGCGCCCGCGGAGAGGTTGGATTCGCGCCCCCGGCGGTTCCCAGCTGGGAGAGCGTGCCGAGCGTCCCAGCGCATCCGTTCACCGTCGGATATGCAGGTCGTCTGATCGAGCGCAAGGGCCTGTTCGACCTACTTGCAGCCGTTCGCCGGCTCGATGCACCCGTGGAGTTGCTTCTGATCGGCAACGGCGAGATCAGAGATCAGCTCGTGGGTCAACCGATTCCGGGCTCGCAGGTGCGTGTGCTCGACGGCTTGACCCACGATCAGATGGCCTCGGGGTACGCGCAGCTCGATGTGCTCGTCGTGCCGTCACACACGACGGCGACGTGGAAGGAGCAGTTCGGTCGCGTGATCGTGGAGGCCCTGTGGTGCGGCGTCCCCGTCGTCGGCTCGGACTCGGGTGAGATCCCATGGCTGATCGAGCTGACCGGTGGTGGGGTCGTGTTTCCCGAGGGTGATCGCGATGCGCTTGGGGATGCGCTCGAGCGGCTTCGCCGGCACCCGGAGCTCCGCCGTGAGCTGGCCACAGCCGGCCGCGCGACGGTTGAGCGGCTGTTCTCGCTGCCGGCCGCCACCGACCGCCTCGAACGGATGCTGATCAGTGCCTGTGAGTCACCTCGCAGGCCGGGCTGAGCGACCTGCGAGGACCGTGTCGTCCCGGCTCGAGCGCGCTAGCCGCAAATACAGCTCGTGGTGCTCGACCACCATCTTGCCAGTGTCGAACGCGAGCGCCGCGAGGCGGGCGGCATGCCCCAGACGCTCCCTCAGCGCGGGGTCGGCCGCCAGCTCTCCCAGTCGCGCTGCGATCAGGCTTGGCTCCTGCGTGATCAGGAACCCGTTCTCCCCATCCACGATCAGCTCGCGTACGCCATTGACGGGTGTGGCAAGAACGGGAAGACCACTGGCGGCAGCCTCGAAGCTCACCAGCGAGAAGCTCTCGTAGCTCGTGGGCAAGACGAACGCGTCAGCCATCTCATAGACCAGCTGTATATCGCGTGTCACCCCGAGCCAGTGAATCGAGCTGCCCACGCCGAGGCCATCGGCGAGCACCCGGTAATGCTGCTCGTCACCGCCTCCGGCAACGACCAGGTCCCAGTCCCGTGCCAGGGCAAGCGCACGGATGACTGCCGCGAGACCCTTACGCTCCCACTCGCTGGCGACGAACGCTGCCACGAGTCGCTCCTGTCCGATCGCGAGCGCCGAGCGCCTCGCCTCGGCCTCTCCGCGACGCAAACCCGGCGCAAAACCGGCCGTGTCGATGCCGTTGTGAATCGTCAGAACCCGATCGGCGAGTGGCGGATAGTGCTCGCTGATCTCCTCGGAGAGCCCCTCGGACACGCACACGAATGTGGCGGCGCGACTGATCCGAAAGCACAAGCGTTCACCAAGTCGCTTCAACGCGCCCGCAAGCTTCACCTGGGCACGGAACATCGGCGTGGCCCGACTTGGTGTGGGAGCCCCGACCTGGTGGCAGTAGTGAACAGCGATCACATCGACGCGGTTGAGCACGATCGCCCCTGTGGCCTGCACGATGCCGCGACGCCACCTTCGCACTGTGAGTGAGCCGGCCAGCATGAACCATGGGTAGGCGATCACGAACGGACGGCTCGGTCCCCTCACCCTGTGAAAGACGACCTGCGTGTCAGCCGGTAGCTCACATGCACGTGCGATTACCGTAATCTTGTGGCCAAGTCGCTCGAGTCCCACGATCAGCGAGGAGAGCTGGCGCTCCATTCCCCGTACCGCGCCGATGTCGTGCGCGACGATTGTCACCTCAGGCAGTGAGTGCGGCGGTTCCTGCTCCCCTCCCATCGGCGATGCCGTTGCCGCCGCAGAGCTCCATTGCCTACACAGGAGCAACTGGGCTGGCCGGCCCCTTGCTCGAGGCATCGAGGACCTGCTGCATCTGGTGAAAGAACCGCTTGCGCATCGCCTCGTCGGTAAATTCACTCATAAAGCTCTCACGGCCGGCTTTACCAATCTCATCGCGCAGGGCTGCAGAGATCAGCAGGGGTTCCAGCGCTTCCGCCAGGGCGCTCGGCTGGCCGGAGCTGGCGAGCACGCCGGTTTGACCATTGTGGATGAACTCACCGGGGCCACCGGAGTTGACCGCCAGGACGGCGACACCACGGGCCATGCCCTCCAGCAGCACGATGCCGAAGGGCTCTGGATCAGATGCATTGACGAGCACGTCCATCTGTTCGATGTACGGGCCCGCGTCCGGGACCTGGCCGGTCATCGTGACGTCGTCGCTGAGCCCCAGTTCCTCGATCAGCGGTGGTAGTGACGCAGCGTACTCGGCCGATAGCCCATAAGCGTCGCCTCCCACGATCACAGTGTGCATCTTGTGTCCGCGCCCATGCAGCAGCGCTTGCGCTCGGAGCAGCTGGTCCTGGCCCTTCCACGGCTGCAGGCGCCCTACCAGGCCCACTACCGGAACCTCCGATGGAAGCTCCAGAGGCGCGGGCTGTGGGCTGGTGTGCGGCACCGGCGCACCAGCGGCAACGGTGAACGTGCGCCGTGCCGGGAACAAGCGCGCCTGCGCCTGCGCGGCGGCGGTCGAATAGCAGCCGATCGCGGCAGCCGGAAGCATCGTCGCGGACCCATCCAGCCAGCTACGCCGCGGGATCGCCTGCTGCCACCACACCACGCGATCGGCCATGCCGGCGAGCATCGCCGCGGGCGCACCGTAGAGCTGCGTTTTGGCGGCCCAGTTGAGCATCAGATCAGGTCGACGAGAACGCATGATCCTCGCCAGCCGCACCACGGTCGCCACCCACCGATGAGCTTCACGCAAACGTCCAGCCGCCACGACCTCGACATGAAAGCCCGCTTTGCTCAGTGCCACGGGCCAGGGGCCCGGCTTGAAGAACACCAGTTCGAGCTCGTGTCCTTCCTCCCGCGCCCCGTCGAGTATCGCCTGCAACATCGCCTCAGCGCCCCCCAGCGGCTCTCCCCACGGCACAGTTACGAGGATACGCACAGCGTGTCCCTAGCTATCATGTCAGTCATCCCCGCCTCCGTGCGCCGCTTTGACCACAATCGGGCCATTGTACCGGTCAGCGCGTCGCGCCGGCTGGGGGCATCGGATATCCTGAGCGCATGCCTGACGTGCTACTCCGGGTTTTCGGGTGGAGGTTCCTACTGATCACCGGCGACCCGTGTGTTTTCGACCGATGGCTGTGGTTGCGTCGCCTACTACGACGTGGAAGCATGCGAACGTTCGATGCCGGTTGTGGTAACGGCGGGTTCAGCATTTTCGCTGCCCACCTCGGCAACCAGGTAGTGGCAGCCTCTTTCTTGTCAAGTGAGCAGGAGAGCGCGCGCAGGCGGGCCGACATGCTAGGCGTAACGGATATTGATTTTCGCATCATCGACTTGCGCGAGATCGAGGCTCACCGCGACGAGCTCGGTCGGTTCGACCAGATCATCTGCCTCGAGACGATCGAGCATGTCAGTGACGATGAGGGTTTGGTGAAATCGCTGGCTGCGATGCTCAATCCCGGCGGACAGATGCTGCTGAGCACGCCGTTCGATGCTCACCACCCGCTTTACACCGAGGAGCGCGAGCCGAGCCCGGTGGAGGACGGATCCCACGTTCGTTACGGTTATTCACAAGAGCGTCTCAGGCAGATCGTCAACGCTGCCGACCTCGAGGTTGCCGGCGAGGCGTTCATCAGCGGCGTCGTCTCGCAGAAGCTGACAGACCTGATGAGGAGGCTGACCTCTCGTATCGGGCTCTTCCCAGCGTGGGCCCTGGTGCTGCCGCTGCGGGTGCTGGTCGTGTTCGACGCGCCGCTGAGCAAGCTGTTGCGCTATCCCGACCTCAGCGTCGCGCTGTGCGCCGTCAAGCGTCCCTCACCCAGCGTCGCGTAAAGAGCCTCGGCCCTGATCGCCGAACCTGAGCGTCCGATGACTCCCACGCCGAGCACGCGGAGTACCCTCCCTGCGGGTGAACGAGTTAGCCTCGTACACGATTACCTGCTCGTGATGCGCGGTGCGGAGCGTACCTTTGCCGCGATCGCCGACCTGTATTCGCAGGCGCCGATTTTCACCTTGCTCTACGACGAGCAGGGCACCAACAAGCGCTTTGCCGGGCACTCTGTGATCACATCGCCGCTACAACGCCTGGGCGCACGCCAGTCCAACTTCAGACGTTTGCTGCCGCTGTACCCGTCTGCCGTGGGCAGACTGAGACTGCCGCCGTCTGAGCTGGTGTTGAGCAGCAGCAGTGCGTTCGCCCATGGCGTAGGGGTGCCAGAGGGTGCAATTCACGTGTGCTACTGCTACACGCCGTTTCGCTACGTGTGGTACGAGCACGAGCGCGCGCTCGGCGAGACGCGACCGCTCCTGCGCCCGCTGCTGCGCTCGCAGTTGCGGCGCATACGTCGCTGGGACCTCGCCGCCAGCCAAAGGGTCGACGCGTACTTTGCGATCTCACGGCTGAGTCGTGACCGGATCAAGCGCTATTACGGCCGCGAGGCCACGATCATCCATCCCCCCGTAGAGACCCATCGCTTCACCCCTGGTGAAGCCGGCGACTCGCTGCTGATGGTCTCGGAGATCGTCGGCCACAAGCGTCTACGCGTCGCGCTGGAGGCGGCGCGACGGGCCCGCGCACCGATTCGGATCGTCGGCTCAGGCCCCGCGCATGCCGCCCTCAGCGAGGCCTACCCCGAGGCCGAGTTCCTCGGACGTGCCAGCGACGAGGACCTCGCCGCGCTATATGCAAGCGCTCGCGCTGTGATCGTCCCGAGCATGGAGGAGTTCGGGATCACAGCCGTGGAGGCGCAGGCGGCCGGACGACCGGTGATCGCGGCCGCCGCCGGCGGCGCTCTGGAAACCGTGATCGATGGCCACACCGGCCTGCTCGCGCAGCTGGACGACGTCGACTCGTTCCAGCGCGCGATCGAATGCGTCGACAAGCTCGACTTCAAGGCGGCCGAGGCGGTCCAGAACGCTGCGCGATTCTCGGTGGCCACATTCCAGCGGCGCCTTTCAGAAGAGATAACGCGAGTCGTGGAGAGCCATGCTCGATAGCACTGGCGAGCCCATGATCGTGCCCGCCAGATCGCTGCGCATAGCCTGGCTCGGACCGGTGCCGGGCGGAACTGCGAGCGCCCGGGGAGCCGCGGAGGAGCTGTTGCACGGGTTGGCCGATCTCGGTCACCGCATCGACTGCTACTTCCCTTCCGCCGGCTATCCCATACCCCCCGAGCTCGATGCACACGAGAACCTCACCTTCATCTGGGGTACGAGTACGTGGAAGTGGAATAAGTGGTACAGCCGCACCAGCATCGGCGCGTTTGCCAGCGGCCTGTATGCACGCGGGCGTGGCTCCCTGCGGCTGCGCCGGCAGATCGCCGAGCGTCACCGGCAGGAGCCGTATGACCTCGTCTACCAGTTCTCCAGCATCGAGACTCCTGCGATGCCCTCGAGCATGAGACGTTCGGTCCCACTCGTGATCCACCCCGAGACACATATCGCCGGCGAGCTCAGATGGCTGATCGCCGAGCGCCGCCTGGGCCTGCGCTGCCAGCCTGCCTACAAGCTGGCGATGGTCACGGCGATCATGCTCGTGCGTGTGCTCGTGCAACGACTGGCGATTCGCCGGGCGAGCCTGCTGATCTGTATCAGCAGCGTGTTTCGCGATCACCTGGTTCACGACTACGGCTTCCCACCGGCAAAGACGGTGGTTGTGCCGAACCCCGTGCGAATCAGCCGCTTCGCCGACGAGCCCAGACAGCTGCGGACGCCCCCCACGGTGCTGGTTCTGGGTCGCATTTGCGTACGCAAGGGCGTCGAGAACGTCGTCGCCACGGCGCAACTGCTGCTCGAGCGTGGCGTCGAGGCTCGCATCCGCGTGTTGGGCAACCCGAGTCTGTGGTCTGACTACACGAGGCTGCTGGAGGACCTACCGAGCGAGAACTCCGAATACGCCGGCCACGTCCCCGCGGCTGAGATCCCGGTGGAGCTCGCGCGCAGTGACATTCTGCTGCAGGCGAGCAAGTACGAGCCGTTCGGGCTGACGGTGGGCGAGGCATTGGCCGCCGGCGTGCCGGTCGTGGCGACCAGCGAGGTGGGTGCCATCGAGGGCGTCGACCGCTCCGTGGTGGTCGAGGTCGAGCCGGGCGATGCCGACGCGATGGCGACAGCGATCGCCGAGATGCTCGAGCGCACCAGCGCACATCCGCACGAGACCGAGGCGACAGCGCGCGCCGAGGCCGTCAGGCTGTTCGCCACCGAGCGGGTGTGCGAGCAGATCTCCGTGGCGCTCGAGCAGCTCGTCTCCGGCATCTCAGTCGGCTGAGCTCACCGGCACCCGTCTGGACG
Organism: uncultured Solirubrobacteraceae bacterium; assembly: GCA_963752865.1. Taxonomy (GTDB): domain Bacteria; phylum Actinomycetota; class Thermoleophilia; order Solirubrobacterales; family Solirubrobacteraceae; genus Palsa-744. The sequence goes on along the minus strand of CAVVZU010000002.1, from coordinate 1,360,997 downwards.
TCTGTTCGAATCCAGGGTTGACGCTAAAGCCTTTGCGGGCATTATCCGATTACAGCTCTACCCCGGCGCTCCCATGTGAGCGCTGGGACCCTCGATACCTCTGCCATCAGAATGCTCCTGATTCTCATCCCCACGCTATGGCTCGCACTCGTCGCGTTCGTCGTGGTCCTCTGCCGTGGTGCCGCCCGAGCCGATGCGACGATGACAGCGGCGGGCACCGGCGCAACGACCACGCGTTTGATCAGACACGGTGCGCTGACCCTATTCGAGGATCAGCATGCCGGGCACAACCCCCGGCTGCGCGACATGCGCCTGTCGCAACCGTCTAGAGCCCGCGACGCCCGAGCACGTGGGGGACGGTGCGTAGCAGGATCTTGATGTCGGTCCACAGGGACCAGTTGGCGACGTACAGGTAGTCGATCGCGACCATCTCCTTGAGCGGTACGCGGGACGGCCCGAGGATCTGCCACGGGCCAGTCATGCCGGGCATCAGCTCCAGCCTACGGCGGTGCCAGCCCTCGATCCGCTGATCCTCGTCGACCACCAGCGGACGCGGCCCCACGAGGCTCATCTCGCCCCGCACGATGTTCCAAAGCTGCGGCAGCTCGTCCAGCGCGCTCGCCCGCAGCAACCGCCCGACCCGAGTCACACGCGGGTCCTTGGCGATCTTGAACAGCCCCTCCTTCGCCTCGTTGCGATGCCGCAGCGACTCCTTCATCGCCTCCGCCTCAGGGACCATCGTGCGGAACTTCAGCATCCGAAAGCGCTGTCCGTGCCTGCCCACGCGCTGCTGGCGAAAGAACACGGGACCACGACTATCGAGCTTCACGGCGATGGCGATCACGATCAAAAGCGGCGAGACCGCCAACAACCCCAACGACGCACCCAACAGGTCAAACGCACGCTTGAACGCCGCCGAGGACCGCGTCAATTCAAACCGCCTGACCCCCATCACCGTCACCCCGTGCAGATCGTCGAACTCAACCGAGGACCCGACGACCTCGAGCAACCGCGGCAAGACGCTCACCCGCACACCGACCGCCTTCAACGTGCGCACCAGGTTGAGCATCTCCCCCCCATCAACACTACGCGGCGCGATGATCGCCCGGTGCACATCGAGCGTCCGCGCCAAGTCGCGGATCTCCGCCAGGCGAACCTCAGAGAAGCTGTCGGTCGACCACGACGCGACCTTGTCCAGATCCAGGTGCGCGACAACCTCCGCCTTGACCCCCCCATGCCCGGTCAACTTCGAGCGAATCGTCTCAGCCGAAACCTCATCCCCGATGAACAAACACCGCTCCCCCGGCGCGATCCGCAACGCCACCGCCCGTGATACCGCGCGCGCCAAAATCAACCCCGCCGCCAACGCCAGCCACAGGAACAGCGCCTCGTGCCGATCCAACGCCCCGCGCACCAACAACCCACCCGTCAACCACGCCACCAATGCACACAAAGTCGCCAGCTGAAATAGCTTCGGCGCCTCATCCAACGTGGTCTTGCGCAACAACGTCTCATCACGGTCATACAGCCCCGTCAACTTCGCACAAATCACCAATATCGGAATAGCCGCAATGCCCACCCACGTCAACTGCACCGAACGACGTGAGAGCTCCACAGTCACCAAAAACGCGCCGACCATCGCAACAACATCAGCTACCACCAACAACCGCCGAAACAACGCATCCCGACGCATACAGGCCGCCGGCCCACGAACCTCCGCGATTCCCCCCACCAAACCACCGCGACGCCAACCCAACCCCAAAAACCCACGCGAGCCAGGCAAAGACTTCGAGGAAGGCAAAGACCCCGAATCCGCCAACGACGTGGGACTCCAAGTAACACCCGCCTCCACACTGCTCCCCGTATCCACACTCATAGCGCCTCCCGCCTCCTTGCCTGCCACGATGGACCCCGCATGGGGAGCCCACAGCCTCAACAGATGTTGAGGCTTCCCACCCCAACAGATGTTGAGATTTCGCGACCCCTGCTAACGGTCAGGCATCATAAACATCACGGGGCGCTAAAGCAAGCCCTCTGCAAGTACGCTGGCGCCTCGGCGGAATCCTCGCCGCCGACAGGGTGAGCCCGTCTATGATCGCCTGCTTCGGCGTACGCTGTTCTCAGGGGAGTTCAGGGAGCGGGACCCCGCCACCAAGTCCGGCAGGCGGCCAGAGCTATGCACGTAGACCCATACATCGTCCTTGGCAGCGCTGTGGTCGGCTTTCTCGTCGGCATGACCGGCGCCGGCGGCGGCGCATTGATGACGCCGATGCTGATCCTGCTGTTCAGCGTGACGCCATCGAAGGCGATCTCGAGCGACCTCGTGGCAGCGGTTGTGATGCGCCCGTTCGGCGCCGCCGTGCACCTGCGCAAAGGCACCCTCAACCTGCGTCTGGTCGGCTTCATGGTCATGGGGTCGGTGCCGAGTGCCTTCCTGGGGGCGTATCTGCTGCATCTGATGGGAAGCAGCAAGGGGGCTCAGGAAAACATCCAGATCGTGCTCGGCGCGGCGCTGCTGGTGGGTGCAGCCGCAATGGTGCTGCGCTACGTACTCGACCGCCGCGGCGGACAGACGCGCTCGGCGGCGGTCCACGACATCGAGGTCAAGCCGCTGCGCACGGTTGCAATCGGCGTCATCGGCGGGATCATCGTGGGCATGACCTCGGTCGGCTCCGGCTCGCTGATGATCATCCTGCTGCTGTTCCTCTACCCGATGATCGGCGCCAATCAGCTCGTTGGCACGGACCTCAGCCAGGCGGTGCCGCTGACACTCGCCGCGGCGCTCGGCGCGCTGGCGTTCGGTCACGTCGATTTCGGCGTGACGACATCGCTGATCATCGGCAGCGTGCCTGCCGTGCTGGTTGGCTCGCTGCTCTCCGCGAGCGCTCCCGACCGCTACATCCGCCCCGCGATCACGTTCGTGGTCGCGGCCTCCGGTCTGAAGTACGTGGGCGTCGGCACCACAGCGCTGGGCTGGATCCTGTGCGCGATGCTGCTCGTGGGCGCACTTTCTTGGGCGGCGATCAGCCGGCCGTGGCAGAAGGCTGAGGCATCCTCGGAACCAGCGCCTTCTCCCTCCGCGCTACCGGAGATCATCGAGGCGGAGCGCTAGTCCGCTATTCGCTGGTGAGCGCGCCCAGGACATCCAGCCGCGCGGCGCGGCGTGCGGGCAGTTGCGCGGCGAGCAAGCCCGCGAGCGCGGAGGCGATCAACAGCACGAACAGCGTGCCCACGGGGATCGAGAGCACGTAGCCCGACCCTGACAGCTCGAACTCGGTCACGAGCACCGCGCCGACGACGCCGACCACGAGACCGAGCACGCCGCCGATCAGGCCGGTGATCAGGGACTCGTAGCGGATCATCTGGCGGATCTGGCGACGAGAGGCACCGACTGCGCGCATCATCCCAAGCTCGTGCGTGCGCTCGTAGATCGAGAGGATCAGTGTGTTCACGATCCCGAACAGAGAGACCAACACCGACAGCGCGAGCAGCACGTACACGAGCAACAGCAGCTTGTTGGTTTTGTTGCTCACTTCCTGGGTGTACTGGGCTGCCGTCTGCGAGTGTGCCTGCGGGAAGTTGTTGCGAAGCAGCGCGTCGATGCCGCTGCGAACTTCGGCGGCGTTCGCACCCGTGGCGTAAGCGACGAAATCCACGCTGTCTTCATGCTGCCCGAACGCTGTGCGCGCCAGCGCGTGCGAGATCGTCAGGTTCGAGAACAGTCCGATTGCTTCTTCCTTGACGATGCCGCGCACGGTCAGCGTTACTTGATGGCCCGAGGCGGTCTCCACCCCCAGGCGTTCCCCTACCCCCAGGTGGTGGGCGCTCGCGAATTTCTTCGAGACGACTGCGCCTGTTTGGCCGAGGGAGGCGAGCGTCGCCGCCGAGCCGTGTTCCCATTCAACCTTGTACATCTTCGTGAACGACTGTGGTTCGATTGCGGTCAGGGGGCTGTTTTCGTCGATCACCGGCGCACCCGGCTGGTCGAGGGCCCGCACCCTGCCCTTTGTGAAGGCGATCGCGGTGACCGCGCCCACCCCATGGATAGAGCGCAGTGCCGGCGCGATCGCACCCGGGATGCCCGCTTGGCCGGCGCTGGTGTTCTGGACGATCAGGTTGCCGGCAAACGAGCGGCTGACCGCCTGGTCGACCGTCGCCTTCGTGCCCGCGGCGAGCACCGAGATGAAGGCCACCAGGCCGAGACCCACGGTTAGCGCTAGCGCTGTTACGAGCGTACGGCCGGGCTGACGTATCGAGTTCTCGCGAGCGAGATGGCCAGTGATGCCGCGCCAGCTCACGAGCAGGCCGATCGTGCGGCCGAGCGCAGGGATCACGCGGTATTGGCGCGGCCTGTTGCCGCGCGCCAGGCCTACCAGCAAGACCATCACGTAAATCGCGAAGACCACGAACAGGATCGGTGCCACGCCCTTGCCAAGCAGCAGACCGACGACCACGAACACGACTGCCACCAGCGCCAAACGTCGAAACACGACCGACTCGGTCAGCTCGCGCGCCGGGATCTGCACACCCTCACGCATCGCCGCCATCGGTGGCACGCGCGTCGCGCGCATGGCTGGGAAGAAGCCGGCGAGCACCGTGATGATGATGCCCACGCCGAGCGAGACGATCACGGTGCGGGTCTCGAGGACGGTGCCGTTGTCAGGCAGATCCGCGCCGAAGGCCTTGAACAGCCCATCGAGCGCCGGAGCGAGACCGACCCCGGCGAATAGCCCGACCACCGATCCGGCGATGCCGAGCAGCAGTCCTTCCGCTACTACCGAGCGCATGATCTGCCCACGTGAGGCGCCGAGCGTGCGCAGTAGGCCAAACTCACGCACACGCTGGGCGACGGTGATGGAGAAGGTGTTGAAGATGATGAACGCGCCGACCACCAACGCTACATAGGCGAAGACGAGCAGGAACGTGCGCAAGAAGCCGAGCTTTTCTTCCAGTTCGGCCGTCTGGTTGGCGGCTTCCTGAGCGCCGGTGCGCACGGTGAGCGTCGCCGGCAGGGCGGCGCGGATGCGGGAGGCCAGCTGTCTGGGGAAGACACCTGAGCTCGCGGCGACGTTGACGATGTCGTATTCGCCGGGTTTGCCCCAGACGTATTGGGCCTGGGCGGGGAGCAGCAGCGCGATGCTCGTACCACCGAGGGATTCGCTGCTCCCGAACTTGACGATGCCGGAGATCGTGTATCGACGCGCGCGAGCCGCGCCCGCGATCACGAGCCGCTGGCCGACGTGCAGGTCCTGGTGCTTGGCCGTAGCCTGATCGATCGCCGTCTCGTCAGCGGCGCTGGGGAGATGGCCCTGCACCGCTGTGAAGGCCTCGAAGTGGGCAGGCTGAACCGCATCCACCAGCGACGGCCCCGTGCTCGATATCCGCTTGCCGCTCGTCGTGAGCAGCGTCGCCCCGGTCACAACTCCGCCGGAGGCTGCCTCCACCCCCGGCACCCTACGCACACGTGCAAGCGTAGCTTCGGTGATTGGATACGGCTGAGATTCGCTTCCCTTACCGAGTGTTTCCTTTGCGGTGACGACAACCGCCCGGTTTTTGTACGCGGCACCGAAGATTTCCGCGAAAGCGGCGTTGATCGTGTCCGTGAGGATGTAACTACCCGCCATCAGCGCCACGCCGAGAACGATCGCGATGCCCGTCAAAAGCGCCCGGACCTTGCGCTGGGCAAAGCCACGCAGCACCAGCTTGCCCATCAGCTGATTGCCTTCATCAGGTCGAGTGCCTGCTCGGCGCTGGCGGCCTCACCGTCGTGCACGACCCGACCGTCGGCAAGCAGCAGCAGCCTGTCCGCGAACGACGCCGCGTGCGCATCGTGGGTGACCATTACGACCGTCTGGTCGAAGTCATCGACGGCGTGGCGCAGCAACTGCAGAACGTCATTGGACGATTTCGAGTCGAGGTTGCCGGATGGCTCGTCCGCGAACACCACCGCCGGGCGGGAGATCAGGGCCCGCGCGACGGCCACCCGCTGCTGCTGGCCACCGGAGAGCTCCGCTGGGCGGTGGCTGAGCCGATCGCGGATGCCGACCGTGTCCACCAGCTGATCGAACCACTCACGATCGACGTCGCGTCCCGCGATCGACAGCGGCAGCAGGATGTTCTCCTCGGCGTTGAGCACGGGTAGGAGGTTGAACGTCTGGAAGATGAAGCCGATGCGATCGCGACGCAGCTGTGTGAGCGCGCGGTCGTCCAGCTCGGTCAGCTCCACGCCAGCGATTCTGACCGTGCCGGAGGTCGGGCGATCAAGACCGGCGAGCAGGTGCATTAGCGTCGACTTGCCTGAGCCAGACGGGCCCATGATCGCGGCGAAGCGTCCTGTGGGGAAGTCCACCGTGACGCCCGCCAGGGCCTCGACGGCCGCTTCGCCCTCGCCGTAGCGGCGGTATAGATCGCGCGCCTGGACAATCGCCTGTGTTCCGTCTTGGGTAGCCGGTGGCGCTGGCGATGACATTGCCCGCACTTTACGCGGAGCTCGCCCTATCGTGTGCAGCATCATGAGCGGCGCAGAGGTTGGCCTCGCGATCTCCGTCTTCCTCGCCTGTGCGGTCGAGGCGGTGGAGGCACTGACGATCGTGCTCGCGGTGGGCACCACGCGCAGCTGGTCCTCGGCGATGAGCGGCGTGGGAGCGGGGGTCGTCGCGCTGGCCGTCATCGTGGCGGCACTCGGGCCCGCGCTCACCTGGCTTCCGATCGACGTGCTGCGGGTGCTGATCGGCGGGTTGCTGCTCGTGTTCGGACTGCAGTGGTTGCGCAAGGCAATCCTGCGCGCGGCCGGGCTGAAGGCCAAGCACGACGAGCAGAAGATCTTTGAGGAAGAGGCCGAAGCCGCGAGAGCGGCCGGCGAAAGGCTTTCGGGCTTTGACGGCTACGCGTTTACGATCGCTTTCAAAGGCGTGCTCTTGGAGGGACTCGAGGTTGCGTTCATCGTGCTCACCTTCGGCGCCAACCAGCACCGTATTCCCCTCGCAGCCGGAGCGGCAGGCGTGGCGGTGCTCTTGGTGGTCGTTGTGGGCGTGGCAGCACGAGCACCGTTGGCGAAGGTGCCAGAGAACACGATGAAGTTCGCCGTCGGGGTGATGCTCAGCTCGTTCGGGATGTTCTGGGGAACCGAGGGCACCGGTGCGAGCTGGCCGGGAGGCGACGCAGCACTGCTGGCGATCATACCGGGGGTGCTGCTCGCGGCGCTCGCGATGGTGTGGACGGTACAGCGCTCCATCGCCGCGACGACCGTCGCGCAGGCGACAGCGGCATCGTCCACAGCCAATGCCGAGGCCAGGGTGAGCATATGAGCCGCCTGGAGTCCTTCCCCGCAGGCGTGTGGGAGTTCATCGTCGGTGACGACTGGCGCACGGCACTGGGTGTGGTGCTGGCGCTCGCGCTGACCGCGCTCATCGCCACGACCACGATTGCGGCCTGGTGGATCATGCCGCCCGCCATGATCGGGTTGCTCGCGATGTCCATTCGTCGAGCCGCACGCCAAGCCTCGTCACACGACTGAGACTCAGCGCGCCGAGCGACTGCGCCACGGCCCAGTCATGTGCCGCCGTTGAGACGTTACCAAAAGTTAACACCCCGCCAGGGCCCTAATCCTCAGTATTCCGATGGACTCCATGTTAAATCGGGCCACGGTTCACCGAACCAGCATTTCCGGGGGGCTGCCGACGGAGCGATTCCAGCGATGAGGGACAGCAAAAACCAACTCCAACGGAGGTAGTTCAGACATGACGGGATTGAAAGTTCGCAGTCTCGCCTCGGCCATCGCCGCTACGGCGGTCTCAGCCTTGGCGTTCGTCGCCCCGGGCACCGCCAGCGCGGCATGCACGGGCGCGAACATCGAAGCCAACGGCGCAAGCATGGAGGCAGGGGCCCAGCAGGTGGTGTGGTCGCCCGTGTTCAACGCAAAATGTGCCGGGGCTGAACAGGTCAAATACAACTCGACCAGCAGCAACAAGGGTCTCGAGTCATGGTGGGTGCTGCATCTATCTGAAAAATACAAAGGCTTTGGGGCCAGCAACGCCTTCGTCGGCGTCGATGACCCGCCGAACCCGGCGCAGGCAGACGAAATCCTCGAAAAGGGACCCGGCGCCAAAGTACTCTCGATTCCAGTGCTGCAAGTAGCTCTGGCGCTACCTGTCCACCTTCCGGAAGGGTGTACAGCTGAAGGTGGCAAGAAGGGCAAAGTCAAGCGCCTCGTCCTCAGCGACGCGACGCTGCAGGGGATCTTCGCCCACACGATCACCACGTGGGCTGGGGTACCGGGCGTGACCGGAGCGAGCTGCAACAAGACGGCGCCGATCGTGCGCGTTGTCCGTAAAGAAGGCTCGGGCGCAACCTCGGTGCTCGAGAAGTTCCTGTACGAGATCAACAAAGAAGCAGTCGACGGCAGCGAAACGTGGACGCAACTCGCGGAACAGGTCGAAAACAACAAATGGCCCGACGAAACCGAAAACCTCGTCAGCGCCGAAAAAGGCTCTGGCATCGCAGCCAAGGTGGCGAGCACGGCGGGGAGCATTGGTTACGCCAACCTCAACGAAGTGCGCGCTAACACAGCCTTCACGCCCGCAGGCGGTGGTGGCGAAGGCAGCGCGATCTTCTGGCCGGAGCTGCAGTCGAAGGGCTCGAAGTACCAGGACCCGTCGACTGACCTCGAGACTAACGCAGCTGCGAACGCCAACTGCAGCGGCGAGGACTACATCTCCCTGAACGGGGTTGGCAAACAGGGCAAATTCCCGCCCGCAAGCACGGAAGACGCGTGGAACGAAGTCACCGCAAACAAGGTGGAGAAGGCTTCCTACCCGCTGTGCGGCTTTGCCTACGATCTCTCGCTGACGAAGTTCTCGGACTTCCTTGGCAGCGAGGCTGGAAACGAACCGTCCGCGGCTGAGGTGGAAACAGTCAAGAGCTACCTCGGCTTCGTGCTGGGCGAAGGTCAGACGCTTCTGAACAACCACGACTTCCTGAGCCTGCCCACAGGCAAGAAGGGTGGCAACGTTCTGAAAATCGCACAGGAAGGCGTCACGAAAATCGCCTACTGATAGGCGAGAGCGGTATCGGTGGTGCCGCGAGGACAGACACCTCGCGGCACCACGCAGTAGTGGGCCGGGTCGCCCGAGATGTGGTGGCTCGGCCCGCTTTGCGTTAAGCGGGCCACCACCAGCACTAACTCGGGCGGACGAGCTCGTCGTCCGTGCCGAGGCGGCGTAGCTCGACTACCGCGAGTTCCTCGACCTCGTCCTGAAATCAGCGATCCAGGTGCTCGAGGGCGCCGCTACGCCCCCCGACTGAAGATGTCCGAGCTCCATCCAGCACCACAAGACGTCCCGCGAGGCGCTTGCGCTAGCCCGCTAGGCTCGCGGCCGCCGCCAGTTCCGTTTCGCTTAGCTCTGGCTCACGTTCGGGCTCGGCGGAAGGGCTGTAGGGGAAGACGTAGCTGACACTCGATGGCTCGGTGCTGCTATCGAAGTCGTAGACAGTGCGATCACTTTCCCGGCGCGGCACGGGCCACAAGAACTCGTGCGACGCTGCGATCGACGTCGCCCAAGCCTGGGCAACCACCGGCGGTACGAGGGTGTAGGCGTTTCCTGCGTCGCTGGCGCCCGTTTCCCTCCGGATCAAGATGTAGGTTCCCGCTGGGGTCTGCACCGGGTAGAGGTCTCCGGCCCCGGCCGCGAACCGGCGCATCCCGCCGACCACCCCGAAGCGTTTCATCAACGTCAGCACCGGCTGTACTGCGGGCGCCAGAAACAGTCCAGAGCCTAGATAGGAGTCGACGGCGACGCTCAGCGTCTCTCCGGTCGTAGGGCTCACGCCAAATCGGCGACACCAAGTCGTCGCTCGGCACGCCGCACCAGAAACTCTCCCACCACAAACCGGCGTTAGCCCAGCTTGCCCACAACGAAACTGGGCCGCCCATGTGGGCGGCCCAGTCGGCTTGCTAAGTGCTTCTCACCTCGCGCTCGCCACCATCCCTGGTGCCGAGCTCAACCATCACTAGAAGGTGATTTTTGCGACACCTTCCTGAGCGATTTTCAGGACGTTGCCGCCCTTCTTGCCGACAGGCAGACCGAGGAAGTCTTGGCCTTCCAGGGCTGTCTGGCCGGTGCTGAGTATGTAGGTGAAGTAGTTCTTGATCGTTTCAACCTCAGACGCAGACGGTTCGTTGCCTTCGTCACTGCCGATGAAGTCCGAGAACTTCGTCAGCGAGAGGTCGTACGTGAAGCCGCACAGCGGGTAGGAAGCCTTCTCCACCTTGTTCGCTGTGACTTCGTTCCACACGTCTTCGGTGCTGGCCGGCGGGAATTTACCCGCTTTGCCGACGCCGTTCAGCGAGATGTAGCTCTCGGATTTGCAGTTCGCGTTGGCGGCTGTGTTCGTCTCGAGGTCAGTCGAGGGGTCCTGGTACTTCGAGCCCTTCGACTGCAGCTCCGGCCAGAAGATGGCTGAGCCTTCCCCGCCGCCACCGGCCGGCGTGAACGCTGCCACTTTCCGCACTTCGTTCAGGTTCGCGTAGCCGATTGTGCCCGCGTTGGCAGCGACGTATTCCGCGATGCCTGAGCCTTTTTTGGCCCTTACGAGACCTTCGGTTTCTGCTGGCCAGCTGAGGTTTTCGTTCTTTTCGGCCAGTTCGTTCCAGGTTTCCGTACCGTCGACTGCTTCTTTGTTGATCTCGAACAGGAACTTCTTCTGGATCGCTGTCGTACCGGATCCTTCGGCACGCACCACGCGAACGATCGGTGCCGTCTTGTTGCAGCTGGCTCCAACCACTCCTGGTACGCCGGCCCACGTGGTGATCGTGTGGGCGAAGATCCCCTGCAGCGTAGCGTCGCTCAGGACAAGGCGCTTGACTTTGCCTTTCTTGCCGCCTTCGGCCGTGCAGCCTGCGGGCAGGTGGATCGGTAGCGCCACTGCAGCCTGCAGCATCGGAATCGAAAGCACCTTCGCGCCCGTCGTGCCCTTCGTCAGGATTTCTTTCTCCTGCGTTTCGTTCGGCGGCTGGTCGGTCCCGACGAATGCGTTTGCGGGGCCAAAGCCTTTGAATTCAGTGGGGCTCTCACCGACGAACCATGATTTCAGGCCTGGACCACTACCGGTCGAGTTGTACGTGACCTGTTCCGTTCCGCTGCATTTTTCGTTGAACGGTTTCGACCAGAGTTCTTTCTGGGCGTTCGCCTGAAGGCTCGAGCCGTTGGCCGTGAGGTTTGCGCCCGTGCACGCCGCGCTGGCGGCGCCCGGAGCGACAAACGCCACGGCCGAGATCGCCGAGACGGCGAACGCGGACACGAGGCTACGGGTTCTAAATCCCGTCATGTTTGCGATACCTCCATGAGTTAGCTGTTCCGTTGCTCTCCAGGAGAGATCCATGCCCTCCCGCAGATTAGACTGCCAGCGGAGGGTCGCGCCGAGGTTATCAGCATGTGACAGCCCTTGTTTAACAGCTGTGAACGTGCACTGTTGTCAACCGCCCGAAGGATCGCCACATCACACCTGGCATTTTGCCAGATGAAACGTTTCAGCTTGGCCGCAGGCGTTGCGCCTAGCGTTTGGCTAGACGCAACGTGAGAACCTGCACTCCCGTGTGCTTTCCCCCGGCCGGATCATGCGCGACAAGCGTTGCACGCACTCGCAGCGTATGAGAGTGAGCGAGGAGCTTGCGAGCAGTGCTCGACAGGTGCAGCTTGATCGTCTGCGTGCCCCCACCCGTAACGCTGAATGAGCCGCTCGCGAGCGTCAAGATCGCACGTTTGGCCTTCGCCGCGCCCGCCTTCTCAACGCTGGCACTAACAGCAGTGAGCGTGCGCAGGGTCACGCTCCCGAGGCAGGTCGTCTCACCAGAGGGGCAGCTCACCTTGATGGCGACAACGCCCGAAGAGCTGACAGTGACAGTCGTGCTGGCCACAACAGCATCTGGCACCGCAGGAGCTTTGGTCGTGATGCTAGGCAGCACGCTTACGATCGGCGTCGTGCTCGTCGTGGTGGTCGTCGTCGGGGTTTCTTCTTTCGGTGGTGGCGGCGTCGATTCTTTTTCTTTGACCGTTAGCGTCGCCGGTTTGCTGGCTTCTTCGCCGACCGTGTTAGTGAAGACCGCACGGTATTCGTGCCCGCTTTCGGCGACCTTGGTGTTTTCGATCACCAGCGAAATTTTGGTCGCACCGGCGATATCTGTCCACTTGCCCTTTTCCGTAGCCACCTGCCACTGCACTTTCGGCTTTGGCGAGCCAGATGCTTCCGCCAAGAACGTCGCCTTCGCCGGTTCGGTGACGCTGGCATTTTCGGGCTGCCGCGTGACTTTCGGCGCCGCGGGCGTGCCGGCCTTTGCTTCCACCGTAATGGGGGTGGATTTAGCTTCGACCTGTTCGCTACCGAGATCGTCGGTGTGGACCTTTGCCGTCACCACGTACTGGCCTGCGTTCGTGAACTTGAAGTTGAGGATCGGCTGCTGTAGGAGGAATTTGAGACCGGATTCCGCAGTCACAAATTCGAGCGGCTTGGGCGTTTCTTTGGTGATTTCGTGCGTGGCCGTGTTTTCGATGATCCATTCGGCTTCGAGCGCGTCCGCCTGGTCGACCGTGGTGGACAGCTGCACAGTGGTTCCGGCTTCAATCGTTTCTCCCGCCTCGAGCGCGATGCCATCCTCGGAGAGGGTCACGCTGGAGCCTGCTGCTGTCGGGCAGCCTTTGCCTCCGGGGCCTAGCTCGATCACGGCCGCGGTGGTGACGAAGTTTTCTTCTACTTCGAGGAACTCGGGTGACAGGACGAAGACGTCTCCCCCAGAACCAGCTGCCACATCCATCAGCGGTTCCTTGCTGGTGTCCGGCTGCAACACACATTCGTCAGTGTTTGACGTCTTATTGGCTTTCGCGAGTTCTTCGCTGATCAGTGCCGACTGACCGCCGGACCAGCCCAAGAGCGAGCCTGCGGCCGTACGCTTCGCGACTCCCCAGTTGAGCCCGTTGTCCTTGGCTTTCAGTACTTCGGCTTCGTTGACAACGGACGACGGTTCGAAGAGGTCGCCTTCCGGAGAAAGCGTGAGCGCACCACCAGCTTCGTTTTCCGATTCTGATTCCTCGACGGACGAGACGTTCTGCGGCTCGGTGTACAGCGCGGTCGGCGCGGTTTTCGCCTTGGTCGCAGCTTCGAAATCCGCGGGAACTTCGGTGATCCCTTCGGTCCCGAAACGCACGAGCACATGCCCTGTGCTGGTCACAACTGGCGAGTTCGGGTATTCTTCCGGCACCCGCGCTGTCTTGAAGTAGTTAGTTTCATCGATGTAGCGCTGACCCAACTTGCCTTCGTCGCTGACGCGCTGGAGCACGAAGTGATCTGAGGGTTTGGCGACATTATCTTCTCGTTCGGGTTTGAAGTCTCCGTGCGCGACGATGAGCACTTCGTGGGTCGTCGGGTCGACCGCGATTCCACGCGGTTCGATCAGCGGCGCCCCGGCTACGGTGGATTCTGCGTGCAGCGCTTCTGCATTGGCGAGCACACCGTTGATGGTGTGCGGAGCGAACCCGAGTTCTTTGGTGTTGAATGCGTAGAGCGTTGTCGCGACCGGCGCTTCGTGATCCTTGTTGGAGTTGTATTCACGCCGCTCCTCGGAGAGCACGTACAGCACGCCAGTTTCAGCGTCGATGGCGATGTTCGAGAACTCTTCGCCTTCGACTTCTTCTACGGTTTCTTCGTCCTTCGGAGGCGAGGTGATTGTGAATTCGCGCGTGGCTTCCACGGCCTTTGTGGCCGGATTGAACTTCTGGATGCGCAGATGGCGAGTGACCGTGTTTTCTTCTTCTTTGCCGTTAAGGTATTTTTCTTCCGGTTCCTTCGGTTCGTCGAGCACGAAGACAGCGTTTCCTTCGCTGGGGTCGACGCCGATCGCATAGTTGATTTCCGGACCCGGCAGTTCTTCTTCCCCGAATCTCGGGCCTTCTTTCGCTTTGCCGGCGATGCCACCCGACACCGGCGTGCCCGTGTCCGGGAGCTGTTCCTGTCTGGCGCCGAACCGTGTCAGTTCTCCGTAGGTGCTCGCCGAGGCATTGGCACAGCAGGCGGCACCAACTGCAATCAGGACGCCGAGCGTCGCGAGAAGGTGCCGAGGTGTGCGGTGCAGGTTCATTATGACTCCGTTCGTGGGTGGCTCGGCGCGGATGGCGTTGGAAAATGCGGATGGCGCGTGGAGGTCACCAAGTAGCGGCTGGCGCTACGCAGAAGCATGCCCACATCGCGTTCAAGATTTGTTGCCGAATGGTGAACCGGCTACCACGGGCGACGACGACGGGGCGCCATCCGCTGTTGCGAGCGCATCGTCGAGATCGTCGCTGGGACGACCCGCAACTCGCGCTCGCCGCGACGTGTGCGGCGCCGAATGGTCGCTCCGCCGAAAGCGGCCAGCACGATCAAACCGAGCAGATACCCGGGCGCCGGCTCGTGTTCGGTTTGACGATAGGCAACCGCCTGCGCACTGGCGGACTCGGTCGCTTCCTCATGCTCTTCTTCCTTCTGCGCGGCCTCGACCGGAGAGGTCACCGCCGAGGTCCCACCCGGCGGCGTGGGCTCGGCAGCGGGAGGTAGGGGCGGCGGCACGATCACCGTGGGCAGCAGGCCCGACGACGGCGCGAACAGAAACGTCGTCGGCGGTCGCGCGGGCGTGGGCGGAAGCGCCGGCGGTGTGACGGCGGCAGGTGCGGGCGGCAACGGCACGAGCGGGGCCGGAGCGGCGCCGGCGGGGGCTGCGGTCGGTGGTGGCGCGGGTGCCGGTACGGGCTGTTCCTGGGCCTTTGCCGGGGCTTCCGTGTCCTTGGTCGTGCCGCACGGTCGCCGCACGCTGCCCGCCTCGACCGTCACCGGCAGCGAGGCCGATAGCCCGCCGGCTTCGACCGTCACCGTGGTCGTACCAGGGTTGTACGCGCAAAACAGGCCCGACTTCGAGTCGGCGATCGGTTCTTCGTGTTCCAGTTCGACGGCGTTGACTTCAGCCGAGCGGAGGTTTGGCTTGACAAACGTGCCGATATCCGAGTGTGAGGAGGAGAAGCGGTATTCCGGAAGGATGCCCTCTGCACAGTCGACCCCTTGGCAGTTCGCAGGGATCGGGATGAAGTTGGCCGATTCGTTTTCGCTGCTCGCGCCTGTGGCGACACCGCCGGCACGGGGCCTGCGGGCGAGCGCCGAGAACAGCGCCGCTTCGCTGCGATGCAGGAGCGTGCCCCCGTGAGCGTCGAGTGACAGCTCTTCGATGTTAGGGATCAGGCGGGCTTTGACCTGCACCGGCTTTTGCGCCGGCTTTTCTACTTCGACCATGAGGAACCCGCTGGCGCCGATGAAATCGCTCTGTTCGGCGTTGGAGGCTTGGATGTACCCCAGAGTGCCCGATCCGAACGCATGGATGGACTTGCCCCCGACCTTCCAGATCGTCGCGACGTTCATTTCCGGGGCGTCGTAGAGGTAGGCGGCCGCGCCCCCACCGCCCAGCGCTTCAACGACTTCAGCGGCGTTGCCTTCTGCTTTTCCGGCCTCTTCGCCGAGATTGGCGCTGCCGACGACCAAGGGCGGAAGTGCTTCGCTCTGCCCAACCGCGAGTTCCTCGCGCAGCCATGTCAACTGGGTCGCTCCCACGACCCCGCCGCTGTCATCGATCACTATCACCCGCTCCCCTGGCGCGCCTGCTCCGCCCCGCGTTACAAACGAGTAGTAGGCGCTCTGTCCTGTCGCGCATTCGCCGATGCCGACAGTCGGAGCAAAGGCTTTCAGATCGTCGTCGAACGAGCACTCGCTGCCCAGTTCGCGTTCTGTGCTCGACGCCGCTAGGAAAACCGGTGGATCTTCCAGGCCGGCGCTTTCAACGAGCAGGTTGCGGAACCGTTCAAGCTCGAGTTCATAGGGAATCGCGAGGGTGGGATGAATTGCCGCTCCCGTGGTGACCCGCGGCCCGGTGTAGATGAAGGCTCTGACGCCATTGGCCGTCTTCGCGCGTTCGATCGCCTTTTTCAACCAGACATCGGGGCCAATCCTGGCATTCGCCATCTCAGCACAGGGCGCCGCGCACTCGGAGCCACCGCCGGCGGCGAACGTGGCGTGCGGCACTTCTTCTTCGTTTTGTTCATGAAGTGGGATTTCAGATGTCCCGAACCCGAGCGGAGCGGTCTTGGTGGCCGGGTAGCGGGCCAGATCCGCGGCGTCCGAGTCTGCCCTGGTTGTGTGCAGACCGCCGACCGCCCAGCCTTCGGAGCCCGATTCGTTGAGCAGGATCGCAGCCGTGGGGTCGGGGTTATAGGGCATGTCCCAGTGGACATAGGTCCCCAGCGGCGAGCGCAAGATCCCCCGCTCGTGTTCCTGATCGCTCCAGCCCGTGGCTGTTTGGCGGATGACACCCGTGGCCAGTCCGAGCCCATAAGGTTCGGTCAACTCCGGCGGGAACCCCGCGGGCGGCGGTGTTTGGTAGTCAGCGGCGATCGTGTCGGGGATCGCGCCGCTACCGACGACCCGTAGCGCCCCACCTTCTCGGAACAGCGCGAGCGACGCCGGAGCCGTGTAGCCGGGGTAGGGCTGCGCCGTCGCTTCCCACGAGGAGCTGGCGGTGTTGCGCTCGAGCACAACCGGTTCCTGGTTACCGCCGGGCACCGATGCCGACAGCGCCGCGCCGCCGTCCGGCAGACCAGCGACGGTCCAGGGCACATAGCCTGGGGGCAATGCGCTGGTGGCTTCGGTATCGATGCGCCAACCCGAGCCGTTGTTCGCGAGCACACCCCCGGTGTAGCTGATGGAGCTTTCGGTGACGTGCGGCACGCGATAGGCGACGAGCGCTTCCGAGCCCGCGAACGCAACCGCCGTGAAGCTCGCGCCTGCTGCTTCTGTGGGGATACACGGCTCGTTGACCCCTGCGCCACAGGTGGGTTCCTGCGTCCAGGTCTTGCCGTAGCGAAGCAGCGTGCCACCCTGGCCGACGACGTAGCCGCGGGCTGGTTCACCTGGTGCGAAGGCGATACCCAGCAGGCTCGCGCGGAGGTCGATCGGCGCCGCCGGATCTGGTTCCCACAGTTTCGTTTCGCCGCGCCACAGCCACATTTCCCCGATCACACCGTACTGTTCGCTGCGCGCCCCGATCGCATATGCCCGGTTTGGGGTCGGCCACGCTACGCCGCGTAGCTGTGGTTCAGCGCGCCGCCCCGATACCTCGAAAAGGCTTTCCGGCTGCCAGCCCTCGTGGGGGACGAAGCGCGCCACCTCCCCCCCTTCTCCGACCGCCAGCGCTTCGCTTTCGATGCCGGCGACAGGGGTGCCGGGCTGTGCTGCGATCGCGAGCAGTGGTTCGTGGAAGGGAGCGGGCCAGTATTCGAGCTGATCTTCTTCGCTTTCGGTCGTTGCGTGGACCGGGAGTTCGGCATTCCCGAGCCAGCCCTCGGTCGCACTGGCGAACGCAGCGCCCTTGGAACCGCCGATGTCGTTTGGCGGCGCGGGGGCACCGACCGTCGCTTCGGTCGCGAATTCGTCCCCCTGCAGCCGCAGGATCACCCCGTCGGGGAAACCCGTGATCACACGTTCGCCGAATTCGCCCGATCCCGCCCACGCGAAGCTGCGGTATTCCCCGAGCGGCAGTTCTTCGGGTTCAGGCAGGGGATGCGTGCAGCCTTCGGCGTTGCACCAGCTCGCCTTGATGCTGCCTTCGTCAGGTTCCGTGGATGAGGGTTCGAAGAACAGCGTGACCCGCTTGGCCGTGCCAAGCTTGCCGTCTACCCACACGCCCTTGCTGGTCACCGTCAATGGCTGGCCAACGGTTTCCGATTCATCCGCCACGGACTGTTCGGCGACCGTGAGCGGGCTACCCGCAGCCGGCTTCGAGGCTCCTTCGCCGGGGGAGACAGCTTCCCAGCTCGCCGGCGAGCCTTCAGCTGCCGGCTTGCGACGGAACAGCGACACGGCTTCCGAGTTCTCAGAGACGCGCGCCAGCAGCCAGGCGTTTTCCGGTGAGCTCGCCGCGATGGCGACCGGCTCGAATTCAGCCGCCGAGTCCCCGGCGGGGAGCTTGATCGGCTCGCGCGTCCAGTGTTCGGACTGTCCTTCCCAATGCAGCACGGCGGGTTCTGGGCTGGCAGCTTTGGCGCCGTCACCTGGTATGACCAGCGCGCCCGCCCGAGCACTTTCTCCTTCACCTTCATCGAGCGCGGCGACCAAAGGCGCACGGCTGGAGAACAATTGTTCGCCGGTGCGCAGGAGCGCTTCTTCGCCGGCTTCCGCTACGGGCTCCACTGAGGTCTCCTGAAAGGCCTTACCCGGATTGCGCACCAGCACCACATCGGCTTTTTCGACCGTCCCGGCCAGGACCCCCGAGCCATCCGGAGCCATTTGCCCGGCAAGAACGCCTTTGGCGGGCGTGAAGCCTTCCAGCTGCTGCCCAGCGCTGTTCAGCAGCGCCGGGGCACGGGTCCAGCCGGCTCCTGGCGCGTAGCGGACGATCACGTAGTTGGGAGTGCCTCCCTGACCGGCCCGCCCGATTCCCCAAGCCTCGCCCGGAGTCTCCGTTGGCGAGGCACCGAACATCATCACCTCGTTGGCCGGCACCGCGTCGTCGGTATAGAAATGCTCTGCCGCCGCCGTCGCCTGCCCCGATGCCTTGCCGGTGCCGCCACCTCCGGGCAGTCCGCTCGCGAGCGTCAGCGCGATCAGCGCGCACACCAGTGCGGACAGGCCGAGCAGGCGCCGACGCGACCGGGCCGTTCTGCGTGGTTTGGAAGCCGTCACGGCAGTAGCCCCGACCAGCCCGATCCGAGATGCTCCGGAAAGGCGAGAGAGGTGCTTACGCTTTCGGCGCCCGACGTCCGTGTGGAGACCTTTGGCAGCGGCGCCAGGGCATGTTCGACGAGGTGCAGTTCCGTCGGCCATTGCGCGCGATTCAGGCCTAGCAGCAGCTTGTGCGCCCCCGCCTTGAGCGTATACATGGGTGTCTTCGCGACAACCCGGTGTTTGCGCTTTGCGAGCAACTGGATACGTGCCTTCACTGCCAGGTGAAACCGCAGTTCCAACGTGGTCCCATGTAGACGTGAGTGCAGCGCCGAGACGAGCGCAACCGGGACGAACAGTTCTTCCTGTGTTTTGGACACGGTGGGGATCGTTTGCAGCACCGGCTCTTCGCCGGGCAGCCCCGAGTCGTCGACCGGCACTGAGTCCGGCGGTGTTTTGGGCAGCCCCTGATCTTCTGGACGTTCAGTGATCAGGCTAGTGAAGCTCGATTCGGTATTGGCGGGAAGCGTGCGTTCACCTTCCGGCGCGAGGTGGAACAGCCAACCCTTGGTCGTCACCAGCCAGCAGTCGCCGACGGCCGGACATACCAACTTGTCCGCTGGGCCCTTCGGCAACACGCCACCTTCAGATGCCGCGGGCAGGATTTCTTGCTGCAGGACGGCACCATCTTCGGATATGCGAGCGACGGTGGCGGGCGTCGAAGCCTTGGATTTGCCGCGTTCGCTTTCAAGCCCTTCCGACAGCGACTGCAACGCTATCCAGGCGCTTTCTTCACCCCCACCGGGTTCAGCCGCGACCGCCTCGACTGTCTCGCCAGGGAAATCCTGCTTGCCGCTCGGACTCGTATCGGGCCCAAGTACCTGGCGCCATTCCGGTTCGGATTCGGGGTCGAAGCGCAATACGGTCGCCTCGGCTTTCTGTTTTTCTGTTTCCCCTCTTTCTTCTTCTTCCACTTCCGTCTGATCTCGCGCTTCGGGACGCTCTCCTGCGGCTGCCCATAGCCCGGAACTACCGGCGGAGAGGTGCAGATAGTCCAGCCAGGACGGGAGCTTCTGACGATCCATACAGAGTTTCGCGGGGAATACGGTCGGGTTCGAAGCCACCCGGTAGTTCTGGTTCCAGCACATGCAGTGCAGGCGGCACCGGCGCCTGCTTGCCGGGGTCGCCTTCGAGCACCCGCACACCCTCATACAGCCTGCCGTCGAACTCCCGCATGTCCTCAATCGCGTGGCCTTCTTCGGGATACGGTGAGGAGACCAGGCCGGCGCCGGTCCAGTGCAGTTGGAACGCACCTGTTTCGGAGCTTTCACTCGGCAGTGAGTCACCACCGAACCAACAATCTTCGGCATTCACGCAGGCAGCTGCATGCATCGCCATATAGGAGTCGGCTTCGAACGCCGGCGCAGCAAAGGATTCGACCACCTTGCCATCCGCGAAGCGACACAATGTGTTGTCAGCGGTCGGGGGGCGTTTGAAATCAACTTCCGCCTGGCCAGGTCTGCCATCCGAGACCGTCCAGAATTCGTTGGCACTCACCCACGCGATGCGCCCGTCTGTGGCACCGCACACCTTCGAGATCTCGCGCCAGCCCTGCCCGTTGTAAAGCCAGACGCCGGAAGGAATCGTCGGTGGGTCGCCGGCTGTTATGAGCGCGCCAAGGTTGGGGGAGAAGAACTCGATATCTCCGACTTTCCCGAGCCCAATGGGCCCGGGCGCTTCGGGAACCCCCGCTTCGGCCGGGGGAGGGCTGGGCTGTTCCAGGCGCCAGGTCGATTCGGCGTACGCCGAGTCGGCGCCAAAGAGCAGCACGGCAAAGGCGCATGCGAGTAGCAGCGTAAGACGAGATGCCGATATTGCGATCCTCACCGCTTGCCCCGCTTTGATCGTTTGGCGCCATGCGCCGACCCGAGCCGACGATCGCGGATCGTGCGCCGGAAGCTGACATCGACGCTCGTGCGCAGGCTGGGGTGACCAGGTGCGGTGAACACCAACTTGACCGTCGTGTACAGACCGCCGCTGCGCTGCGCAAGTGCGCCGTAGGGGTGCTCCAGCGTCAGAGTCAGCTTCTGCAAGCCAGTGGTGGTGGATGCCACGGCGGTGCGGGCAGAAGCTACGGTGCGCGCGGAGAGCACCGTTAGCACGCGACCGCCGCGGCGAGCACGAACGTGCACCGGCACATTTCCGCCGGCATACGCCGCGAGCTCTCCCGCCCCTGGCACATCCACGTCGAGCACCACGGCGCCGTCCGCCTGGGGCACGGCACTCGCAAAGATCTGCCATTCCGCGCTCACCGTGGGTGGCGGGGGCGGACTCGAGATGTACTGCGGTGGCTGACTGTCCGTGAACAACGTGCGGTTGACGAGGAAGGCATCGGAGACTCCGTTTCCGTCTCCGTAGACGAGGTTGTCGGCACTGGACGAGAAGCTCAATGTGTTGCCGCTTTCGTCGAACGAGGGCGATGTGGCGCCATTGGCCGCACCACCTTCCCCGGCAAATTCGCTCGGTGCGGCTTCGCCTGTGTAGCCGTGTGTCACGCGGGTGAGCGTTTCGTTGGCCAGGTCGACGTCGAACAGCTCCTTGAGGTTCGCCTTGGCCGCGACCGGGCTCACGTCACTCAACGCCCCAAGTGGGAACAGTGTCCGCTGGGTGGTGAACGCGACCTGATTGCCTTCGGGAGCGATCGCGAAGTCGACGATCGGCGCCGCGAGTTCTGGCTTGGTTATGTCGCCGGCTATCTCGGTCAGACGCCGCAGCGCGCGCACGCGGGTCAACCCGTCCCCCATCTGGGAGAGATAGAGATCATCGTCGGCTTCACTGTTGAGGATTTCCTGCCCAGCGGCCACTTCGCGCGCGCTGGCAAGGAAGGCGACCGTGTCTCCGTTCCTGCTCAGCTGCGGCACGTAGTTACCGTTGGTGGTGTTCAATAGGTAGAATTCAGTGGGGCCCTGGAGCGCGAAAGGGCCCTGGCAGGGGTCAAGCAGGCTGGCGGTGGAGGGCAGCTCGGTCTCGCCGCTTGCCACACACAGAGGGTTTTCCGGTTCCGAGCCTCCAGTCACCCGCCGCGTGGGAGCCGACGGCCCTTCGTTGACGCGCCGCCATAGAGGTTCGTCGTATTGCGCTTTGTAATTGGCCTGTTCGCCGGGCAGCAGCTTCGCCTGATGTCCGATCTGCTGTCCAAGCCAGGCAACCGTCGAGCCGTCGGCGCTGATTGAGGCGCCTCCGAAGCCGGCATTCCCAAAGCTCGTAACGGGGAAGGCGGCCCCGAACTCAGATCCGCCTTCGCTTTCCGCGGTCAGCGGCACTGGGACCCCGGTGTCGGTGTCGGTCTGCGGATCGTATTCCGAGCTCACCAGGGTGGTTTCGTTGCTTTCGAGGTTACGCAGGAGGATCTCCCGGGCCGGTGTCGGATAGCCGAGCAGGTTGGATTCGACAGCTGTCTCGAAGACGACGGACATTCCATTGGCGCTCATCGCCGACCGTCCGCTCGCGAACGCCCCGTAGCTCTCTTCTTCTTTTTCTTCTTCCTTTGGTGTGCCCTTTTTGGGGTACACGTATGTGGCCCCTTCGCGAGTGCCGTTGACCACCGAGACGAGGACGAACGGACAGCTTGTCGGTTCGAGCTCTTCCGGATCTTCGCCACAGGGAAGGCACCTGCCGCCTTCGGTCCGGCAAGGAGTTGCCATGTCCCGCACGTAGACGTCTGGGGCTTTGTTGTGATCCTCTTCGGGCGCTAGGGCTTCTGGTGTGGTGAAGCTCACGTATTGTCCGTTTTCGCTGATCGATGGCAGCCTCGCGAGACCCGGCGCGACCTGTTCGACTTCGCTGGTTTCAAGGTCGCGGCGCCATATGCCCGATATGCCGCCAAAGGAGCCGACGAACGCCACGTAGCGACCATCGGCCGAGATCGTCGATTCACCGGCGATTTCAGCTTGTTCGGGGAAGGTGCTAGGACCAGCCTGCACGGACCTCGAGGACAAGAGCTGGATCGGACCGAAGACGTCGGCGGCGGCGAGACCCGCGTGCGCGAGCGAAGCAACGCAGGTGAGGCACAGCACCATGGACAGGTACAGCCGCCTCATGGCACGCTCACCAGCTCGCGTACGACGCCTGCGTTTCCGGCCTTGCTGCGAACGTGGGCCACCACTTGATAGACCCCGCCGCGCGCGTAGTGGTGCCTGAACTGCGCGCGCCCGCTGGCGTGATGCCCGTCGCCGAAGCTGATACTCACTGCTTGCGCGTCGACACCGGAGTACGAGTCGAGGATACGCACGACGATCGAGCCGGCCTGCGCATGTGAGATCTTGACGGTCGGTGGGGCGCGATCGATCGATAGCGTCGAGGGGGCGCTGAGCGTCGACTGGCCGTCAATGTCGGTGGCTAGCAGCTGCAAATGATGGATGCCACTGCCGAGGCGTTGTGGTTCTACCGTGGCCTGCAGCCCCTGCGTGGTGAGGATCTTGCGACCGTCGAGGATGAGCGCGTAGGTGATCGGCCCATCGGCGCTCACCGCCGGCGGCCAGCTGATGCTTGCCTGTGTGGGCTTGAGCCACCCTCGGGGCGCATTGAGGACGAGTTCCGCGGGCGGAGCCGTCACCTGCGATGCGACGATCGCCGCGTTGCCTGTCGCCCCCTGCTGGAAGGCGATGAGACCGTCTCCTAGGCCCGAGCGTCCCACCGCCAGTTCGCTGATCGGGCCGCCTGCACCGCCTGTCACCAGCGCTGTCTGCGCGGCGCCTTCGGGGAAGTCCTCGCGCACCGCAACCGCCGGTGTCCCAAGCGGGGTACTGCTGACCCACGCCGAGACGCCTCCCCCCTGCGGGTTCATCACGCTCACTGAAGGCTGTTCGGGACCGCTGAAGGCCGGTCCGAGTGCAGGCGTCGTGAACACCCCGGAGCCGCTGCTTTCGACAACCTGTGGCGTGCCATCGCTGTCGTAGAGCAGACGGAGTTCCTGGTGTTCGTCAACGTCGACGCTCGGCGGCCCGATCTGGGCGTTGATCCCGCCTGGCACGTTGGCGTCCGCAACGGTCGCCCCCTTGAACTCGGCGCCATTTTCAGATTCGCCGTCTGGGAGCTTGTTGAGGAAGATCCGCGCGCCACCCAGCGGCGAGCTCGGCGCAGCCGTCTGCCGGTAGGCGACATAAGCGCCCCCGAGTAGCGAGATCGCGACACTGGGCGCGTCTGCGTCTTCGTCGATCGGCTTGCCGTTGATGCTCGTCGCCGTCACCGGCAGCACGTAGTCGACGCTGTTGCCGAACAGGCGCCTGGCCCAGATGCGCGCCACCCCATCGATTTCCGGCTCCTGCCAGACGACAATCCCCTCACCATTTCTCGCGATCGCGACCTGTGGCGCGTTGGTGGTCGCCGGTGGGCGCATCGAGATCCCCGGGTCGCGATTGATCGCCCCCAACAGCGCCCAGCGACGTCCTCGGTAATGCGCAACCCGGACCTGCTCGCCGACGTCACCGGCGCGCAGCTTGGGGATCAGGCTGAATGGTTCGACGACGCGGTAGACGACGTATGCCTGCGCGGAGGGACTCATTGCGAGATCGGGGCTGACATCGGTGCCTTCGCCGATGTTCGGATCGACGATCACCGGTTCCTGGAACTGCGAGGCGCCGGGCCCGAGGGTTGCGCTCAGGAGCTCGGAGACGGGGTGTTCTTTGACTGTCGCGAATGGCGTGGACCAAACAACCACCAGCTGACCACCGTCGGCCGCCCCGATGCGTGGCGAGCTCGCCGCATACTGGTCACCCGTGTCGACCCTGATGGGCGCTTGCCAATTGCCTTCGTAGTAGCGCGAAACGAAGACGTGCGCAATGCCGTTGACCTTCTTCAGATAGACAAGCCCGCCGGTTCCGTCTTCGGCCATGGCCACGCCACCGAAACCGACGATTTCCGAGCTCGGACCGTCGATCGTCACGGCGGGGAGGATCACGGCATCAGCGCGCTGCGCACCAAACGCAACAAAGACCGCGATGAGTACGAAGACCAGGAGATCGCGGGATGGATGTGCGCCTCCCTGCCGAGTCCTCATTCTTCTGGCTTGCTCTGCGCGCCGGGCGTCAGGTTGAAGGCGCAGCGGAAGTTCTCGGGATCGGCAACCGGCTCGGACCCGGCGAATCCGCCTTTGTTGGCGTTGTCATAGACGGTTACATACTGAAGCGATTCGGGCATTGGATCCGCGGGGAGCGGTACCGGATTAGCTTGACCCTGGCGCGGGTCGCCGGTTGCGCCTTCGCTCACCCCCTCAAACCCGGCAGCCGCCGATCCGGCTTCTGTGGTCACGAGCGTCGAAGACATCTCACGTTCATCCTTGAGCCCGCGACTGGGGTCCTGGTTGACAGTCGCCGTGTCGGGGTTTTCGGCAGCGCCGTTGGGTCCTCGAATCGTGGACTCGAGCCTTACCTTTTCGGCGGCTCCGACCAGTTCGGAAGCCGACGGCAGCCAACCGCCCTGCGCCTCACACGCTTTGCTCGCCCAGATGAAGTTGTTCTCTCCCGTCTCCGCTTTGGTCAGGGGATAAGGCGCGGAATCCAAGCACCACGTGCCGATATCCACGCTGGAGCCCGGGCAGGTGCCGGCTAGCTCTTCAGCGGTTTTCCCGTCGATGTGGGTGGCGTTCTTCACTGTTGGGATCGCGGAGGCGGGAAACTTCCTGTTGCTGCCAAGCAGCAGTACCCCACCCGCGTGCGGCTTGGTGCTGATCAGATGGCCTTCGAAGGCGCTGACCACCGCCCGGCGGGCGGCATCCGCGAGGCCAGTAGTCGAGAACACCAGTGCGATCAGCGCGACGACCATCGCCGGCGAAGGCAACCGCCGCCGTCTCATTGCGCTTGCTTGGGGTCCCGTGCGGTGAAGCGTGGAGTCGAGGCGCGTCGCACCTGGCTGAGCTCCTCCAGCGAGACCTCATTGACTGTTGAGA
The DNA here is from genome assembly GCA_963752865.1 of uncultured Solirubrobacteraceae bacterium. GTDB lineage: Bacteria > Actinomycetota > Thermoleophilia > Solirubrobacterales > Solirubrobacteraceae > Palsa-744. The sequence goes on along the minus strand of CAVVZU010000002.1, from coordinate 1,335,325 downwards.
GCACGGCATCGAGGGCCACACCCGAGAGCGTCTCGTGCTCCAGCAGCGCGGTGGCCGTCTCCTCGACGGTGTTCCAGTTGCGATCGAGGACGACCGCGGCCCGTGCCTCGGCATCGCCTACGAGCCGCTCAACCTCGTTGTCGATCAGGTTGAGCGTCTCCGGGCCCACCGAGCCGAGATCCTGCAGAGAGGCGCCGAGGAACACCTCGCCGCTCTTCTCCCCGATCGTTACGAGGCCGAGTGCCTCGGACATGCCAAACGATGTGACCATGCTTCGCGCGAGCGCAGTAGCTGCGTGGAGATCGTCGTGGACGCTCGTGGAAGTGTGCCCGAATGCGATCCGCTCACCAGCCAAGCCCGCTGTGATCACGATCAGCTGACTCTGCAGATCGGGCTTGGTCATGATCGTCTGGTCGCGGTCGGAGAGCATGTGCGCCGCGGTGCCCAGCTGGCGTCCGCGGGCGACGATCGAGAGCTTGCGTGTCGAGGTGGTGTGGCCGAGTGCATCGGTCACCACCGCATGGGAAGCCTCGTGGATGGCGATCAGCCAACGCTCCTGTTCGCTGAGAATGTGATGCTTGGCGGGGCCGGCGACCACACGGTCAATCGCCTCGTCCAGCGTCGCCGCGTCGATCTGCCCACGCCCGTCGCGCACGCTCAAGAGCGCCGCCTCGTTGATCACGTTCGCGAGCTCCGCCCCGCTGAACCCGGGCGTCTGACGCGCGACCTCCTCCAGCGAGGCGTCCGGGGCGAGCGGGCGCTTGCTCCCATGCAGACGCAGGATCTCCAGGCGCCCGTGCACGTCGGGTACGTCGATCACGACCTGACGATCGAAGCGCCCCGGGCGCAGCAACGCGGGGTCGAGGATGTCGGGCCGGTTGGTGGCGCCCATGACCACGAGGCCGCCATCGCCACCGAAGCCGTCCATCTCGACGAGGATCTGGTTGAGCGTCTGCTCGCGCTCGTCGTTGCCCTGGCCGATGCCGGCGCCACGCTTGCGCCCGGCGGCATCGAGCTCGTCGATGAAGATGATCGCGGGCGAGACTTTGCGTGCCTTACGGAAGAGGTCACGCACGCGAGCGGCCCCTACTCCCACCAGGGACTCGACAAAGTCGGAGCCGGACAGCGAGAAGAAGGCTGCGTCGGCTTCGCCAGCCACCGCCTTCGCGAGCAGCGTCTTGCCGGTACCGGGAGGACCCACCAACAGCACGCCCTTGGGAGCTGCCGCGCCAACGGCCAGGTACTTGCTCGGGTCGGCCAGGTAGTCGCGGATCTCCCGGAGCTCCGCGAGCGCTTCGCCGGCACCTGCCACGTCGGCGAACGTGATCTTGTCGCGCGAGCCCTTGCCCTTCTTCTTGCCCTTGCCGGTGAACTGAGAGAAGCCCGCGATCCCACCTGCCGCGCCCTCACCGCCCTGACGCATGAACAGCGAGAACAGGCACACGAGCAGCAGGATCGGGACCAGGAACTGGACGACGATCGTCTTCGTCTCCTTGCCCGACTGCTGATCGACCGACACTGACCCGCCGCTGCTCGAGAGTTCTTTCAGCAGCTGCTGCGTCAGCGCGCCGGAGGCTGGGTAGGCCGCCCACAGCTTTTGCGCAACGCCGGCGCTCGGCGGTTCGACGACGGTGCTTACCGTGTGCGCCGGCTTGCCGTGCTTGCCCTTGATGATCGTGGTGGTCGTGACCGGGGCCGGGATCGTTCCGTTCGCCGAGACACTCGGCGCCTTCGTGGCCGTGGTCAGCTCCAGGCGATTGTCGTGATCCAGCAGCACAGCGGTCTGGATGTCGTGCTGCTTGGCCAGAGCCTGCGCCGTGCTGATCGGCACCTGCATGCCCGAGCTGCTCGGCTTGATTCCACCCAGCAAGCTTGCAAACGTGATCGCCAGGGCAATCGACGCCAAGAGCAGGAAGAGCGACAGCGGATCTTTCAAGATCAGACGACGGGTACCCGCGGCGAGCTTCCCCGAGCCTGACCAGCACTGGGTTGCGTCGCTGCGCGAGCCCCGAGCGCACCACGGCCTGCCCGGCGCGTGCGGAGCCGGAGCCGTTGGTCGCTACGGGCTGAGGGGGAGTGGGGTCGTCGTCTGTCATAGCGGGTGAATGCGGTTTTCGGCGATGGGCTGCTGCGACGCACAAAAGCAGCCGCCGAGCGCAGCACCCAGCGGAGCACGGCCAGCGTCACATGCGACGAGCGGAAAAGCAATGGCGTTCACAAAAACGACACATCAACCAACTCGCGTTTACAAAAACTTCACATCAACGCGTTGTCGACGTTCACAAAAACGAAACACCAATGACAGTGGCGCCCGACAGTCTTCCCGCGGGGTGACGTCCATCGCGCAATACCGCATCGATTAACACCTCGACCTGTTTCGGCCCCCTGGGCGCCCTTCGGCGCCCGCCCAGTTGTTTCCATCTCCACAACGCAAAGGAGCAAAAACAGTGCGCGCGTACCGCACCCTCACGCACCGCACCATCGTCGCCTCGGCGATCCTCGCGCTGGCCCTCTTGGCCCCCGCAAGCGCAATGGCGAGCAAGCGTCTTGTCATCGCCGGCTCGACCTCGATGCTGCCACTCATAGAAAAACTCGCAGTCGCTTATCACAAGGAGTACCGCAAGATCCCGGCGCCCAAAGTAGAAGGCGGCCAGACGGACATCGGCATCGACGACGTCGCCGCCGGCAAGGTCGACATCGGTGACGCTTCCCGCGACCCGATCCCGGGCGTCGACCCGACGGGTCTGGTCTTCACCAAGGTCGCGCGAGACGGCATCTGCATGATTACCAACGAAGCCAACCCACTGCCCAACCTCAACCAGGAAACGGTCCAGGGGATCTTCACAGGCAACATCCGCAGCTGGAGCGAAGTGCCGGGCGCTTCGATCTCGGGCCCAATCGACCTGTTCGACCGTGAAGCCGTCTCTGGTACCCAGGATGCCTTCCAGCACATCTTCCTCGGCGAAGCGCTGCAGATCTCCCCGAGCGCGACACAGGAGAGCCTCCGAGGGCCTGGAGGTCAACGCGGTCAAAGCCCAGAAGAGCGCGATCGGGTTCGTCTCCTTCTCGGCCACGATCTACGGGGGCGTGCACAACGTCGATTACGAGGGCGTGCCGTGCACACTGCCCAACGCCAAGTCCGGCCAATACGGCGGCGTTCGTAACTTCTGGATGGTCACCAAAAAGGTCGGCACCTCGCCGGAAGCGATCAAGTTCATCGACTGGATCACGAAGCCTGGCAACCTCACCGTACGCAAGATCGTCAGCTCCGAGTGGATCGCCATCCACTGATAGCTGAGCGTCCCCGCGGCCGAGCGCGCCGCTGGGCAACCGCAAGGACCGACCAGCGCGTCGAGCTAACGCTCGGCGCGCTGGGCGTTGCGGCACTGGTGCTGATCGGGGCGATGTTCGTAACCGTCCTGATCAAAGCGTGGCCATCGTTCTCACACAACGGCCTCGGCTGGTTTGGGCCAGGTGGCGACGTCGAAGCGCAACTGCGAGCGATGGGCGTAGGCAAGGCGCTGCCAGGACACTCGATCTACTACTTCCATGGGTGGACGCTGATCTGGGGGACGATCCTGACGACCGGCTCAGCGGTCGTGATCGCGCTCGTCGTCTCGACACTTGCGGCGATCTTCCTGACTGAGTTCGCTCCGATGTCCGTCAGGCGCGTGCTCGACCCAGTTATCCGCCTGCTCGCCGGCGTGCCGTCGGTGATCTACGGCTTGATCGGAATCCTCGTGATCGCGCCCTACATCGACAATCACCTCATCAGCACCGCCCGCCTGAAGTCCGTGTCCTACGTCGTACAGCTGAGCGGCGCCAACGTCATGACCTCTTCGCTGGTGCTGACGGTGATGATCCTGCCGATCATGGTCTCTATCACCGCCGCTGCGCTGGTCTCTGTGCCGGCCAGCTGGCGTGAAGGCTCACTCGCCCTGGGGGTCAATCGCTGGCGCACGATCTGGCGGGTGTCGCTGCGCTCGGCAAGACCCGCGATCGTCGCCGCGACCGTGCTGGCGACCGCACGGGCGCTGGGCGAGGCAGTGATGCTCGCGATGCTCGGCGGCGGCCGTGGCTTCGCGCCGAACCTACTCGACGGACTGACCGCGCTCCTCGAGCCGGTGCGCCCACTGGCGGCGACGATCTTCCAGAACGCAGAAGGTCTCACGATCCCAGCGCTCGAGCATACGGTCTACGCAATCGGAGCAGTGTTGTTGGTGTCCGCCGCGATGCTGTCGCTCGCCGGCTGGGCCGCCAAGCAGCAGTTCAAGCGCTACGGGCTGCGCGGCTGATGTCCACACTGGAACTCGCATCGGCGGCACCCCCGAGTGGCAGCGCGATCGCCCGTCCCCCGCGCGAGCGCACGAGCTCCTGGCCGCTGATCGATCGCGTCGCCTACTGCCTCTGCTGGGCGGTGGGCATCGGCCTGTGCCTGATCGCACTCGCGATCGTGCTGTTCATGCTCGTCAAGGGCATATCTGCCCTGCGCCTGAGCATGCTTGTGGAATCTCCCGCGCCGTCGATCAAGGAAAGCCAAAGCGGCGGTTTCCTGGACCCGATCGTAGGAAGCTTGATCCTCGCCGTGCTCGGCACCGCGATCGCTGCTCCCATGGGCGTCGCGACCGCGGTGTGGCTTTCCGAGTACAGGCGCCCGGCATGGCTCGCTCGCGCAGTCGAGTCGGCAATCGAGATGATCGCCGGGGTGCCAAGCGTGGTGCTGGCGATCTTCGGCGTGCTGATCTTCGCGCGACCGCTGCTCGGCTTCCTGTCCGAGACCGACGCAGGCGGCGCCGTCTCGGGCAAGTCGTTCTTCGCGGCCGGCGCGATGATGTCGCTGCTTGCGTTGCCGCTGGTCGTGGGCTCCACGCGAGAGGGCCTTGCCCAGCTCTCCGACCGCCTGCGCGAGGCCTCCTACGCGCTCGGGCGCACCCGCGCCACCACGATCCGCCGGGTCCTGCTTCCTGCCGTGCGTCCGGAGATCGCCAGCGGCACCGTGCTCGGCATGGGGAGGATCATCGGCGATACGGCGATCGTCAACATCGGGCTTGGGCTGACGCTGAAGAACGAGCCAATTGGGCACATCCCGCTCATCGGTACCTTGCGCGGAACCGGCTCCACTCTGACCAGCTATATCTACACGAACTCCCCCGCCGGTGAAGGCAGTGCGCCGCAGAAGGCCTACGCCGCCGCGTTCGTGCTGCTGCTGATCGTGCTCGCGCTCAACGGGATCGTGACGCTGCTGACCAATGGAGGCGGCTCGACGGGCGAACCGGGCCGCGCCTTCCGCCTGCTCCGATTCGAGTGGATCCCATGGACCCGTTGATGCCACCGCCCGTGCGGCGGATCGCTGTCGATCGTGATCCGTTCGTCGCACCGCCGCAACCAATCGGCAACGGCAATGGCGCGCCCGCAGCCACGGTAGCGACACGGCTGCGGCCACCCAGGCCAGCAGCGCTACATGTACGCGAGCGCATGAGCGTGGAGTCGGTGTGGCTGGCCTACGGCGATAACTGGGTGGTTCGTGACGTCAGCCTGCCGGTGCGCCAGGGGGAGGTGCTGGCAATGATTGGCGCTTCGGGCTCGGGCAAGACGACGCTGCTGCGCTCGCTCAACCGCCTCACCGAGATCACCGCCGGCGCTGCGCGCAGCGGCAATATCACGCTCGATGGCCAGGACATCCACGAGCTCGAGGTCAACGACCTGCGCCGGCGGGTGACGATGGTCTTCCAGCAGCCCAACCCGTTTCCGATGAGCATCTTCGACAACGTCGCCTACGCGCTCGCCGAGCGCCCCGGCCGTGGCGGGCGGCGCCGACGGCGGAGCCCTCAAATCGAGCAGGCGGTCACGGAGGCGCTGCACCGCGCGGGCCTCTACGACGAGGTCTCAGGCGATCTCGAGCGCTCGGCCCTGCGGCTCTCCGGCGGCCAGCAGCAGCGCCTGTGCATCGCACGCGCGCTTGCCGCCGAGCCCGAGGTGCTGCTGCTGGACGAGCCCTGCTCGGCGCTCGACCCGATCTCGACTGAGACGATCGAGGAGCTGATCGTGGAGCTGCGGGAGAGCGTCGCGATCGTGATCGTCACGCACAACCTCCAACAGGCATTTCGCGTTGCCGACCACGTCGCGTTCATGCACCTGGGCGAGCTGGTCGAGTACGGCACCAGCGAGCAGGTGTTCGACCGCCCGGTCAAGGAGCGTACGCGCGACTACATCAGCGGGGCCTTCGGGTGAGGGTGACGGCGCTCGCGCTGGTCGCGTTGGCGCTGACCGCGTGCGAGTCCAATCAAGAACGCAGCGCCAAGCTGGAAAAGGCCGCCGACCTGCACAAAGGCGAAGCGGCAAGGCGACGGGCGCTTGCCGAACAAGCGCTGACGATCACAAGACTGAGCGCCAGGGTGAAGGTAGCCGCCACCGCCGTCGTGAGTGGCCATGAAGGTGCCGCCGCGATCGTGAGCCTGCACAACATCTCGAACACGTCACTGCGCGACGTCCCCATCCAGATCACCGTCCGCGACGCCCACGGCGCCTCGGTCTACAGGAACCACATCGCCGGCCTCTCGGCGCCGCTCCTGGCCGTGGCGCTGATACCTGCACACGCGACCGTGACTTGGATCGACGACCAGGTTCAGGCCAGCGGCACGCCGGCGAGCGTCAGCGCGCAGGTCGGAGAAGGAACACCGATCACGGGCGCGGCACCGACGCTCACGCTCGCCGGCGCTCACCTCTCCGAAGGACAGGTCGAAGGCAATGTCATCAACCACTCGCCCGTCGCTCAGCAGGAACTGGTCGTGGACGCCGTCGCGCGGCACGCCGGGCGGATCGTCGCCGCCGGCCGTGCCGTCATCGCTGAAGATGCCGCCGGCAGCTCGACGCCGTTTCAGATCTTCTTCGTTGGCAACCCCAGTGGTGCGCAGCTGGAATTCAGCGCGCCTGCCACCACAGCGGGCTGAACGCCACTGTCTCAGGCCGCAAGCTGCACGACAGCTGGATCCTGCTCGAGCTCCGCTACGCCCGCGACTGGCTCAGCCCCCAATCGATAGCCGATCCCGAAATGCGTGTGGATATAGCGCCAGCCCGGCGATGCGCGCTCGAGCTTGCGCCGCAGCTTGTGGACGAACACATCGACCGAGCGATCGTTGCGAGCCATCGTGTAGCCCCAGAGACACTCGTAAATGGTCTCACGCGGCTGGACCTCGCCGCCGGCACGCGAGAGCAGCTCGATCAACTGGTACTCGCGACGGGTCAGACGCAGGTTGCGCCCGTGCACGAAGGCCTGGTACAGATCGGGCCTGATCTCAACCTCGCCGACGATCACGGGAGAGAGGTCGCGCGGCTCAGGACGATGGCGTTGGGAGGTAACTGCCTCCACGCGCGCGATCAGCTCTTCCGGGTGACACGGCTTGGTCAGCCAATCGTCTGCGCCCAGCCTCAGAGCACAGACGCGTTCGGCAACGGTCGAGGCCCCCGCGCACACGATCACCCTGACGTCTGGACGCTGCTCGCACAGTCGCGCCAGCCACTTCCAGCGACGTGCCCCCAGGATCGAGAGATCGACGATCAGCGCATCTGCCTGCATTGAGGCAAGCGTCTTCTGTGTCGTTCTCGGGGAGAGGACGCGATATCGCCAGCTGAGCCGCTCGATCCGGTTGGTGAGCACAGCGAGAAAACCCGAGTCGCAGTCGAGGATCGCGACGCTGAGCGTCCGCGGCTCCTCCTGCTCCCCTGAAGGCTGATGAACGGATACCGGGTGCTGCGCGTCCGCCGCCAGGCCGATCCGAGCGACGGCGCCGGCACCGCGGCCCGACGGAACGTGCAGATGAGAATGTATCGCCATACCCCATTACTCCGATCGTCAAACAAAAGAATTGCGGAGAGAGGTTGTACCAGGAATTCTTCACATTGCAAGTCGAGATTATGTGGAATGTGAAGAGAATGTAAAAACGGCCCGCCAACCGGGCCGAAACGCAGGATGCAGAGCGCGCCCCGAAGTCAGCGTCGACGGCGCTGCTTGAGCGTGATGCCCTCAAGTACGTGCGCAACCGTCTCGCACGCATCGACGGCCGCCTCGAGCGACTCGAAGATGTCCTTCCAGCGAATCACGACCATCGGATCGATGCCACCGGCAAACAGCGAGGCAACACCATCGCGCTGCAGACGGTCGCCCTCGTTCTCCAAGCGATGGATCTCAACCAGATGAGGGCCGAGCTCCGTGTTCGTCCTCAGGCTTCGCAGCGCCTGCGCGATCTGCTCGCCCGCGCCCACGAGCACCTCGGTGAATTCTACGGCCTGCTCCATCGGTGCCTCAACGCCATAGAGCCCCAGTTGCGCGGCCACCTGCTCTGAATGATCGATGACGTCATCGAGCGCCGTGGCGAGCGCGTAGCCGTCGCTCGCGTCAAACGGAGCGCGCACGCGGCCACGCCCAGCCAGCCGGTGGATGATGTCATGCGTTATGCGATCGCCTTCCTGCTCGCATACCTTCAGGTCCTGTGCCAGCGTGGCGCGCTCGGGATAATCTCTGAGCAGATCGTGCAGCAATAGGCCACAGCGCTGCAGGTTGCGCCCGGACTCTTCGACCAGATCCATCAGGGCGCTGTCGACGCCGGGGCTCAGAAAGCTCATCGGGGCGAGGATATTGACCGGAGCGTCGAGCCGGGCTGCCGGGCGACTCCTTTCACGGATTTTTCACGAATAGATCACGAGTTTGCAACGCCTTCGAAGGCGGCGGCTGTAACGCTACGCGCCGTGGCGGCCTACCCTGAGAGCACCGACATCCCTGTGGATGTTGTCTATGCCGGCGAGCTTGAGATCCGACTGGAGGAAGGACTCGTGCTGGCGACCGGGCAGGCGCTCACGCTGTCCGTGCGCGAGTTCGAACTGCTCGCCGCACTATCCAAGCGCATCGGCGCGATCATCACCCGCGAGGAGCTCTATATGACCGTGTGGGGCGGCACGCTGCGAGCGGGAGACCGCTCCGTGGATGTGTATGTGAGCAAGCTGCGCAGCAAGCTCGAGACCGCACTCCCCGACCGCCGCTTCATCCACACGCATCCCGGCTTCGGCTACCGCTTCCAACCCCAGCCTTCACGAAATGTTCACATTGAGGCTGCCGAGGGGTGAAGAGACTGTCTCTGGCACGCCACCGCAGGAAGGCGCACGCCATCTGCAACGTCAAATGACAATCCAGCAGAGGAGACGTAGTGATCCAGAACAAGTTGGGCGCGCTCGCAGGTTGCGCGATACTCGCGTTGGGACTTGCCGCATGCGGAAGCTCCGGTTCCAGCAACTCGACGAGCACCAGCGGCACGACCGCCTCGAGCAGCACCTCAGCGACGATCTCCGGTGCGGGCTCCACGTTCGCCGCCCCCGTGTATGAACAGTGGGCTTCGTCGCTGTCGCCTCTGACCGTCAACTACCAGGCCGTCGGCTCGGGTGCTGGAATCACCTCGCTGGAGGCAAAGACCGTTGACTTCGGTGCGAGCGACCCGCCGCTGAAGGCCGAAGACGAAGCAGCGATCGCCAAGAACGGCAGCCCGGCGGTGCAGATCCCGATGTTCCTGGGCGCAATCACCGTCTCCTACAACCTCCCCGGCGTCAAGGCTGGCCTGAAGCTCGAAGGCAAGACGATCGCCGACATCTACATGGGCAAGATCAAGAGCTGGAACGACGCCGAGATCAAGGCGTTGAACCCCGGAGTAACGCTGCCCAGCACGCCGATAACGGTGATCCATCGTTCGGACTCCTCCGGCACGACCGACGGCTTCACCGGCTTCCTCTCGGACGTCGATCCTGAATGGAAGAGCAAGGTCGGCGAAGGCAAGACCGTGCAGTGGCCGACCGGAACAGGTGAGAAGGGCAACGCCGGTGTCGCCGGCGGCGTCCAGCAGACTGCCGGCGCAATCGGCTATGTCGAGCAGGCATACGCGCTGGAGCACGGCTTCACCTACGCCGCCGTCAAGAACAAGGCCGGCAGCTTCGTCGAACCGACGCTTGCCTCGACGAGCGCGGCGGCTGAAGGCATCACGGTGCCCGCCAACCTCGGCTTCAAAATCAGCAACCCGAGCGCGGCAAACGCCTACCCGATCACCTCGCAGACGTTCATCGTCGTCAGCAAGGATCTCTGCAAGGCCGGCATCCCCGGTGGCGAAGCAGCTGCCAAGGGCGTCGTCAAGTTCCTCGACTACGGGCTCGGCGAAGGACAGGCGATCCTCTCCAAGGCCGACTACGCAGCACTGCCGGCGGCGATCCTTGCGAAGTCCAAGGAAGCTGTTGCAAGCCTGGAGTGCAACGGCACCTCGCTAGGCGGCTGAGCATGACACCACGGCCGCAGATCCGATAGGAAACGGACCGTGGAGGCAGCATCAATCCCCGGCGGTGGGCGCTCAATTCTCGAGCGCTCACCGCTGGCGCGTCTACCCGATCGAGCGCTCAAGCTCGGTCTGACGGCGCTCGCCGCACTGATCCTGGCGCTGATCGTCTACTTCTTCATCCGCCTCGTCGGGCAGGCGCGTCCCGCGTTCGCCAAGGAAGGCGTGGTTGGATTCGTGTTCGGCAACGACTGGAATGTCAGCGCCGAACACTTCGGCGCGCTGCCGCTGCTGGTGGGGACACTCATCACCTCCGGCCTCGCGCTGCTTATCGGGGTTCCCGTCGCGGTGGCAAGCGCCGTCTATGCCACCGAGCTGTGCCCGCTGCGCCTGCGCGCACCGCTGACGCTCCTGGTCGAGCTACTCGCGGCGGTCCCCTCGGTCGTCTACGGACTTTGGGGCATCTTCTTCCTGGCACCGAAGCTGCAGGGGGCCGAGCAATGGTTCGCCGACCGGCTCTCCTTCGTCCCCTTCATCGGCGGTGGGCTTGTGACGATCCCCAACTACTTCATCACCGGGCTCGTGCTCGCGATCATGATCCTGCCGATCGTCAGCGCGATCAGCCGCGAGGTGATGAGCACCGTGCCCGCCGACCACAAGGAGGCCGCGCTCGGGCTCGGAGCGACGCGCTGGGAGATGATTCGCATAGCCGTCCTCCCCTATTGCCGCTCGGGCATTGTCGGTGGCGCGATGCTCGGCCTCGGCCGCGCGATCGGCGAGACAATCGCTGTGACGATCCTGATCGGCGACGCCCCCAAGCTCGGCAGCCACATTTTCGCCCAGGGCTACAGCCTCGCGGCGGTCATCGCTAACGAGTTCGGAGAAGCCCAGGGCGTGCACCGCTCAGCGCTGTTCGCCGCGGGACTGGTGCTATTCGTGCTCACCCTGCTCGTCAACGGCGTAGCGCGCGGGTTGGTCATCAGAGCAGCACGCACGAAGAGCTCGAAACGGCGCCGACGCGAGGGCCGAGAGCACAGCGAACTCCCTTGCCGACGCAGCGGTGGGCGCGTGAGCACGCACAGCGCATCCGCCGGAGGACCAGAGCTCGGCCAGCTGGCGCGTTTCGCCGTAAGCCCCGCGCGCAGACGTAAGGACAGGGTCGCTCGCGGAGCCGTCCTCACCGGCACGGTGATCGCGCTGATCCCACTGGTTCTGATCGTCTACTACCTGCTGCGCAAGGGGCTCGGAGCCTGGAGTACGAGTTTCTTCACCACCGATCCGACCGGCAACACCTTCTTCGGAGGCTCCAATATCGGCGGCATCAAGAGCGCGATCCTCGGCACGATTGAGATCGTGGCACTCGCCTCCGCGATTGCGGTGCCGATTGGGATCGGTGTGGCAGTGTGGCTGGTGGAGTATGGAAAGAACAGCTGGTTCGCACAAGCCGTGCGGTTCTTCGTTGACGTGCTCACCGGCGTACCGTCGATCGTCTTCGGCCTGTTCGTGTACATCGTGCTCGTGGTCGGCACGGGCAGCACCTATGCCGGCTACAAGGGCTCGATCGCGCTCTCACTACTGATGCTCCCCGTCGTGATCCGCTCGGCCGAGGTCATCCTGCTGCTCGTCCCAGCCGCGCTGCGCGAGTCAGCGCTCGCGCTCGGCGCGCCCCGCTGGCGGGTGATCTTCAGCATCGTCCTGCCGACCGCGCTACCGGGAATGATCACCGGCGTGCTGCTCGCGGTCGCCCGAGCCGCCGGTGAGACCGCACCGCTGCTGTTCACCGCCGCCGCCACGTTGAAGACCAACTTCAACCTGGGTGGGTTCATGAACTCGCTGCCTGTGCAAATCTACAAGGACGTCACCTCCCCTACAACAGCTGTTGTCAACCGAGCTTGGGGAGCGGCGCTCACCCTTGTCGTGATGATCCTGCTGCTCAACCTTATTGCCCGCTTGATCGCGCGAAGGAGTCGCCTTGCATGACACCCGACGGACGGACCCAGGAGGTGACTGACTTGGACCCCGAGAGCAGCTCAGAGCTCGCACGTCAGCAGCAGGGCGCGGAGGGCGAGTCCCCACAGAGCGCACGACGGATCACTGGCACCGCCACCGTGTCACCGTCTGCGCCCATCCGCACGGACCCATTGGCCAAACCAGCGCTCAGCGTCCGCCTCGAGCAGTTGCGCGCGTTCTACGGCAGCGCCGAACAGGTCAAGGGCATCGACCTCGAGTTCCGTGCCAACGAGGTGACGGCCATCATTGGGCCGTCCGGCTGCGGCAAGTCGACGATGGTGCGCTGCATCAACCGTATGCACGAGGAGATCCCCGGAGCCCGCGCCGAGGGCCGGGTGCTGCTCGCTGACCTCGACATCTACGACCCGTCAGTCGACGTCGTTGCGGTGCGCCGCGCGGTGGGCATGGTCTTTCAAAAGCCCAACCCATTCCCGACGATGTCGATCTTCGACAACGTCGCCGCGGGCCTGCGGCTGAGCGCCAAGCGCGGCGGCGACATGCGCACGAAGGTAGAGGCGGCGCTGCGCAGTGCCGGCCTATGGGATGAGGTCGCCGACCGCCTCGATGCACCAGGCGCGGGGCTCTCCGGCGGCCAGCAGCAGCGGCTGTGCATAGCGCGCTCACTCGCTGTCGACCCAGAGGTGATCTTGATGGACGAGCCGTGCTCAGCGCTGGACCCGATTGCAACGCTGAAGATCGAGGAGCTGATCGATCAGCTCAAGCAGCGTGTCACGATCGTGATCGTCACACACAACATGCAGCAGGCCGCGCGCGTGGCCGACCGCACGGCGTTCATGCTCGGTGGCGAGCTCGTGGAGATCGGCCCAACACAGGAGATCTTCACCAAACCCAACGATTCGCGAACCGAGGAATATGTCACCGGGAAGTTCGGCTGAAAACGACCGTCCACCCGCGGTCTCATCCGGTCCAGCGCGGACCGCAGGTGCAGGGATCATCGGCACGAGCGACGGACCGCCAGCGCAGGGCCGAGCACATTTCCAGGCGCAGTTGCGCGAGCTCGAGGAAAACGCCCTTGGAGGATTGGACCTGATCGTCGAGCAGCTCGACCGCGTGCTCGAGTCCCTGTACCACCAGGATGTTGAGCTCGCGCAGATGGTGATCGCCGACGATGACCGCGTCGATGGGCGCTACCTGGAGGTGCACCAGGGGATCCTCTCGCTGCTGGCCCTGCAAGCGCCCGTCGCCGGGGATTTGCGGCTGGTGGCAGCACTGCTGCACATGATCAAGCACATCGAGCGCATGGGCGACCAGTGCGTGAACATCGCCAAGTTGATCCCGCTCTCGGGCCACGAGCCCCCCGTCCACAGGGAAATGCTCGACGCGCTCGCAAAGATGGGCGCGTTCGCGCGTTCGGAGGTGATCCAGTCGAAGGCCGCGTTCGCCGCACGCGATGTCGGTCTGGCAGAAGACCTCGTGCGCCAGGATCGCGAGATCAACCGCCTCAACCGCGACATCTTCCGCCTGGCGATCGAAATCGGGGACGACCCCGATACCCGCGAGTGGGCGATGCACATGACGCTCGTCGCCCGGGCGCTCGAGCGGATCGGCGACAACGCGGTCGACATCGGCGAGCAGGTTGCGTTTGTGGTCACGGGCCTGTTCCGCGAGTTCTCGGACTCCTCGCGCCCGCCCAGCCCACGTCCGTACTGAGCCAAGGCCCCGCAAATAGCGCGCGACCTGTGAAGATCGTGTTATCTCCCATTGAGAAACACTCAACGATCACTGTGATCCCTTACACTCCACCGCAATGAGCGCAAGCGTGAGCGCCGGAGAACTGGGGGGCGCGCAAGTTTCCCCCGACGGCACATCGGCTTCGGCGGCGGCGCTTCGCATCGCCGTCCTCGACCGCGACAGTGGCTTCATCCAGGTGCTGAGCAAGCGTCTGGACCGTCTGGCTTGGGAGCACCGGGTACTGGCAAGCCCTGTACCAGCCGACGAGGTCGTGTCGATGCGTTTGAGCGCGCTTGTCGTCGATCTAGCGGTATTGGGACCACAGGCGTGGACCTGGCTGGAGCGCCTATGCGAGGCGCTGCCAGAGCTCGGCATCGTCGTCTGCACCGGTCCTTCCACTGTGGCCCAGCGCGTGCGTGGGCTACGCCTCGGAGCAGATGACTGGATCACCAAGCCCTGCCATCCGGAGGAAGTGATCGCGCGCGTGCAGAGTGTCGTACGTCGTCGCCGCCACAGCACGAGCCGAGCAGAGGTCGAGCCGATCACCGCCGGCGAGGTGGAGATCCGCTCCGACCGTTTCCAGGCATTCGTGGGCGAGCACAGCATCGACCTGACCAGGCGCGAGTTCGAGCTGATCGAGCTTCTCGCTTGCGCCGAGGGACGCGTTCTCGAGCGTGAGGAGATCTACTCGCGCCTGTGGGGCTACACGATGGTCCGCGGCGACCGCTCGGTGGACGTGTTCGTGCGTAAGCTCCGCCAGAAGCTCGAGAAAGCCTCGCCCAACTGGCGCTACATCCACACGCACTTCGGCATCGGCTACCGCTTTGCGGCCGAATCGGTCGAGCTCGTCGACCCGAACGACGTGCCCTCGTCACTCCCCGTGGATTGGATCCCCACCCACCCCACCGGCGATCAGGGCGAGCTCGCGGGGCCGCATGAGGGCGACGAGCTCACCGCTCGCTCCCTCTAGCCGCACGATCGCAAGACCGCCCTTCTTCAGGTCCACGCGGCCGCCGGTCAACTGGCTGACCACGTGGGAGAGGTCGGGCTCATGCCCGACCATCAGGAGCCGTCCGTCGGCGCTGACCGCTGACATCGCATCCAGTGCCTGCGGAGCGTCGAAGCCACCGGCCAGCGGCTGGTGGACAGACAGCAGCTCTCGCTGCTGGGGCTCCCAGCCCTCGGCGGCCAGCTCAGCCGTCTCGCGAGCGCGCACCTTGGGACTGAACAGCACCGCCTCGAACTCGCCGTGCAGACGCTCGATCGCGACGCCGGCAGCACGCGACTGGGCGCGCCCACGCTCCGTCAAACGGCGGGCGGCATCCGTGCGCGTGCCATGCGGCTCAGCCTCCGCGTGACGAAGTAGCCATAGCTGACGAGCCATTCCTCTGGGGTGGAGCCTAGCGGGTCAGCATGGAGTCGGTTGGGCAGCTCCATCGGCGTGCGCCAGCAGGACTTCCGCCGCTCGGTCGGCGTCACCTCCGGGGAGATGCGCAGAGCCGTGCTGCGCTATCTGCCGACTGCGTGAGCCGGCTGTTGACGGCCTGACTGCTGGATGGCCGTCTGGGTGTAGCGCGCCGCGACGACGCATGCGATCAGACCGAGCAGGCGTCGCAGCGACGCCTCGGGCAGGCGACTCTGCAGTCGCGCACCGGCGTAGCTGCCCGCGAAGCCTCCCAGGCCCATAGAGATGCCGAGTACCCACTCCGGTGCGACGCTCCCGCCGTGCGTGATCTGCAGGATCTCGTAGGTTGCGATCCCGGCAATGGACGTAAGGAAAGTCGCGAGCAGCGTCGCGGGCGCCACCTCATAGGCGGAGAACCCGCTGGCGATCAGAACGGGAGCGAGCAGCGAGCCGCCACCGATCCCGTAGATGCCGCCGACCACGCCAACCGCGAGGGCAAGCAAGGAGATCAGCCCGCGCCCGCGCCGACCGGGCTCGGGACGACTCGGAGCCACACGTTGCGAGCCGAGCAGCAGCCACAACCCGAGTGGCATCAGCACACCGGCAGCGATGAACATGAACGCTTGCCCGCCGGAGAGATAGTCGACGCGGATGATCGCGCCGACGATCACGCCCGGGAGCGTTCCAGCGATCAACAGTGCGCTCAGTGAGTTGAACAACCGGCGCTCGTGCCAGAAGCGCAGCAGCCCACCTGGCACCGCGACCACGTTGAAAATCAGGTTGGTGGGCGTCACGGCAGGGCTTGGAACACGCAAAACACTGAGCTGCACGGGCAGCAGCAGGACGGCGCCGGAGACGCCCGCGGGCGTTGTGACGAGCGCGATCAGAAAGCCGCAGGCAGCCCCAGCAGGCCATTGCCAACTCATTCAGTGAACATTATCGGGTCGCCGCGGTAGTGCGAAGGGTGTTGCGGAGGGCAATGCGACAGCCTGCGCCGCTGGAGATGGCTTCGAAGGGCAGCAGCTGTGCGGTAGCTTGATAGTCGTATGAACGGCGATCTCGAGCGAAACGGGGACAGCGGATCGACGGTTGTGACTGCCGTCGCGGACGGCTCGACGGACTCCTCGCTGCAGGACCCCTCCCTGTACCTGAACCGCGAGGTCTCCTGGCTTGACTTCAACGACCGCGTGCTGCAGCTCGCCGAGGATGAGCATGTGCCCCTGTTGGAGCGCGTGAAGTTCTGTGCGATCTACACGACCAACCTCGACGAGTACTACATGGTGCGCGTGGCGGGGCTGCGCGACCAGATCGATGCGGGCGTGGAGAATCCCAGCCAGGACGGCCTGATTCCCTCCGAGACGATCGCGCTGATCCGCGAGCGCGTGCTCGCTCAGAGCCGCCGGCTGACCGACTGCTTCGAAGGGCATCTGCGTCCCGCGTTGGCCGAGTACGACATCCGTGTGGTGAGCGTGCGCGACCTCGACGATGAGCGCCGAGCAGAGCTCGCAAGGCACTTCCAGAAGGCGATCTTCCCGGCGCTGACGCCGCTGGCGGTCGCGCCCGGACGCCCCTTCCCCTACATCTCCAACCTGTCGCTCAGCCTCGCCGTGCTCGTACGCGATCCGATCAGCGGACAGACCGTGTTCGCGCGTGTGAAGGTCCCAACGGAGATCCTGCCGCGCTTTGTGACCCTCAGACAGCCGGCGCCGGAGCCGGCGCTGCTGGTGCCGCTGGAGGACGTGATCGCCCACCACCTGGACGCGCTGTTCCCCGGCATGGAGATCGCCGACTACGACGTCTTCCGGGTGACCCGCGACGCCGACCTCGAGGTCTCAGACGACGCGGCAGACCTGCTGCAGGCGGTCGAGGACGAGCTGCGCCGCAGGCGCTTCGGCGAGGTCGTGCGGGTCGAGGTGGGCGCCGGCTGCTCCGATCAGCTGCGCGACGCGCTGGCGGGCCTGTTGGGCGTTCAGGACGAGGAGGTCTACCCGGTCGATGGGCTGCTCGACATGGGCGCGCTGTGGCAGATCGTGAAGCTCCCCGGCCACGCCGAGCTGCGGGAGGAGCCGATTGCCGGCATCACCCACCCACGACTGCTGCGCGGCGAGGGCGAGCGACCGGACGTGTTGGGCGCGATGCGCGAAGGCGACCTGTTGGTGCACCATCCCTACGAGTCGTTCTCGACGTCGGTCGAGCGCTTCGTCGAGCAGGCCGTAGCCGACCCGAACGTGCTCGCGATCAAGCAGACCGTCTATCGCACGAGCGACGACTCACCGTTGGTGCCGGCGCTGATCGACGCCACCGAGCGCGGCAAGCAGGCGGTGGCGCTCGTGGAGCTACAGGCGCGCTTCGACGAGCGCATGAACATCCACTGGGCAAAGGCTCTGGAGGAGGCGGGCGTGCACGTCGTCTACGGCCAGCCCGGCTTCAAGACGCATGCCAAGTGCGTGCTGGTCGTGCGCCGCGAGGGCGATGGCGTGCGCAACTACGTGCACATCGGCACCGGTAACTACCACTCGGCCACAGCCCGCCTGTACACGGACTTCGGGCTGTTCACCACCGACGAGCAGATCGGCGCGGACGTGGCCGACATGTTCAACTACCTGACTGGGTACGGACGCCCGCTGCACTACCGCAAGGTGCTGATCGCTCCCGCCCACCTGCGCAAGGGCATCCTCGAGCAGATCGAGCGCACGATCGATGCCCACTCCGAGGAGCACCCGGCGCGGATCGCGATGAAGATGAACTCGCTCGTGGACGGCCGCTGCATCCGCGCCCTGTATGAAGCCTCACAGGCAGGCGTGCATGTGGACCTGAACGTCCGTGGCATCTGCTGCCTGCGCCCGGGGCTGCCCGGTATCTCGGAGAACATCAGGGTGGTCTCGATCGTCGGGCGGCTGCTCGAGCACTCCCGCGTGTACGCGTTCGAACGCCACGGCGAGCACACGATCTTCATCGCCTCCGCCGACCTGATGCCCCGCAACCTCGACCACCGTGTCGAGCTGGCGGTTCCGATCGAGTCAGAGGAGTTGCGCGGCGAGCTGCTGGACACGCTGGAACGCGCGTTTGCCGATAACCAGAAGCTCGTGGGACCTCGACGGCACGGGCATCTGGCACCGGCGCTCGGTGGATTCGGACCCCACCCACCCGGAGCCCCGCAGCCTGCAGCTCGAGCTCGCCGAGATCTACGCGGCGCGCGGCGCCGCCGAGCGGCCCTCGGGCGAGCGCGAGGCGAGCGTGCTGGGCCCTGCTGGGCATTGAGCGTGGAGGTCGGCTGTGTCATCGTCGGCTGACCCGGCGGCCGCCGAGATCTCATCGCAGCGGCGCATCCCTGACTTCTTCATCGTCGGGCACCCCAAGAGCGGAACCACCGCCCTTTACAACATGCTGCGCGAGCACCCGCAAATCTTCATGCCCAGCCTCAAGGAGCCGCTGTTCTTCTCCAGCGACATGCGTCTGCGCTTCGCAACTCCGAGGTCGGGAAAGGTGCCACAAACGCTCGACGCGTACCTGGCGCTATTCGCCGACGCAGATCAAAACCAGCTTTGGGGCGAGGCATCTTCCTCCTACCTGTGGTCGCGCACGGCCGCGGCCGCGATCGCCGAGCTGCAGTCGGGAGCGCGCATCATCGCCGTCCTGCGCGAGCCCGCGAGCTTCCTGCGATCGCTGCACCTGCAGTTCATGCAGATTCACGTCGAGTCACAGGGCAGCTTCCGCAAGGCCCTCGCACTCGAGCCGGCCAGGCGCGAAGGTAGGAGCATCCCGCGCCGCTCCCACCGACCACAGCTGCTGCTCTATTCAGAGCACGTGCGTTACGTCGAGCAGCTGCGCCGCTATGAGGAGGCGTTTCCCCGCGGGCAGCTGCTGGTGCTGATCTATGACGACTTCCGCGCGGACAACGAGGCGACCGTGCGCAAGATCCTGCGCTTCCTCGAGCTCGACGACAGCGCACCGGTGCGTGTCAAGGACGCCAACCCAACGGTCGTCGTGCGCTCGCCGCGGCTGCACGAGCTCTCACAGGCGGTCTCGCTCGGACAAAGCCCTGCGGCGCGGGCCGCAAATGCAATTGTGAAGGCACTCGGCCCGCGCAACGTGCGCCGGGCTGTGGCAATCCGTGAACGACTGCTGATGGGTAGCCCGCGCTCAGCCGATGACGCGTTGATGCTCGAGCTGCGCCAACGCTACAAGCCCGAGGTGCAAGCCCTGAGCGAGCACCTCGATCGCGACCTCGTGACGCTCTGGGGCTATGACCGCCTCGACTGAGCCAGCTCGACAGGTGAAAGACCAGCGCGTGGCGATCTTGGTCGTCAATGGCTTTCGCAGGCGCGGCCATTGGGCTCAATTCAACCTCGATCAGGCCCTCAAATACCCCTGGATTGACATGTGTCTCACGCAAGTTGCTCGCCACTCGCAAGGCTGGGACTACCAGGTATTCGTATTCGACAACTCACACCTGAAGAGCCATCGCGCGCTGATGCGCAAGCACTCCTGGGTGCGGGTGCTGCCAGACGCCTGGGTCGCCGCCCTCGGGCGCCTCGCCAACCATCTCCCCTTCCCCCACCTCGCTCGCCTCTTCGAACGCTCTCACCCCAGCGCGCTCGATTACCTCGCACGCAGGGTGGCGAAGGACTTCGACTACATCGTCACCCTCGACAATGACTCCTTCCCCGTGCGCGACGACTGGCTGGACGTGCTCGTCGGTGAATGCGAGCGCGGCGCCGCGGTGTCAGGCGTGTACAGAAATGAGATGGCACCTGCGATCGCACCGTTCATACACGTGAGCGGCCTGTGCGTGCGCGCGGCGGACCTGCTTGCCCTGAATGTGTCATTTGGCGAGGGCGCGCAGCCGGAGATCGAGCACAACCAGGATGTCGGCCAGAAGATCACCTATGAGTTCACCCGGCGGGGCCGCACGATCGCACCGCTGGAGCGCAGCAACGCGCTGAACGTCCACTTTCTGATGGGCGCCATCTACGGCGATGTGATCTACCACCATGGCGCCGGCAGCCGCAAGGGGAAGTTCTGGACATCGACCGATCGTGACACCGACGACCGTGTCAACGCCGCGTTGCGCGATGCAGCCTTCAAAGACCTCGATCACCTGGTCGCGGTGCTACGCGGCGATGCCGAGAACGACCTTGGGCTGGAGCCCGTGTGAGGCGGAGCCGAAGCACCTGTTGGGCGCAGACCGTCGTGTTGTCGCCGGGATAGAGACTACGTGTGGCATGATGTATGGCATGAGACGCACGACGATCTACCTTCCTGACGATCTGAAGGAGGCACTCGAGCGGACGGCTGCCGCCGAAGGACGCAGTGAGGCTGAGGTTGTCCGGTCGGCGCTTGCCACCGCGACAGCTGATCACATATATCCAACACCACACCTGCCTCTCTTCAGCAGCGCTGACCCCACGCTTGCGGAGCGGGTGGACGAGGAGCTGGCTAGCGGCTTCGGCGAGTGATGCTGCTCGACACCAGCGGCCTGCTCGCGGCGATCGACAGCAACCAGACCCACCATAGCGAGGCGGCGAGGAGCCTGTCCTCTGCACGCCCACCGCTGCTGCTCTCGCCATTCGTGCTCGCAGAGCTCGACTACCTCATCGCCTCACGCGTCGGCTACACCGCCCGCGCAAGCCTGCTCGCGGAGGTCGAGCGCGGCGCCTACGCACTCGAACCGATGACTGCACGGGACATCACAAGCGCGCACGAGATCATTGACCGCTACGCCGACCTCGGGATCAGCCTCGCCGACGCATCGATCGTCGTGCTCTCACAGCACCACCGCATCCGGGATGTCCTAACGCTCGATGAAAGGCACTTCCGCGTCCTCCGCAGCGACGGCAAGCATTTCCGTCTGCTCCCGGCAGACGCATAGGAATCATTGCTGCGTGCCTCCCGACGGGCGGGCGCCGCGGCCTTTACGCCGCTGAAGCGCTGGGCAGCGCGTCCAGCGCCGCTTTGAGCTCGTCCACCGACTGGTAGTCGAGCCCAAGCATGTGGTCGTGACGGTGCCGCACAACACCCTGCTCGTCGATCACGATCACAGCACGCTTGACACCCAGACGCGACGAGAAGGCGTCGTAGGCGCGTGCGACGTGCTTATCGACATCCGCCAGCAGCGGTACGTTGAGCGCGTACTTGGCGGCAAATGCCTCGTGCGATCCCAGATCCTGAGATGAGATCCCCACGACGGTGGCATCCAGCGCAGCGAAGTCCTCAGCTCGATCACGGTATGAGCAGAACTGTTTGGTGCAAACCATCGTGTTGTCGCTAGCATATATTTACACAGATCGCTACGCGAGAGGACGGAGCCGAGCCATGTCGAAACCACGCCGCGCCATCGGGATCATCCGCGTGTCGCAGGTCAAAGGCCGGGAGGGCGAATCGTTCGTGTCGCCGTCAGAGCAGCGGGAACGTATTGAAGCCGCCTGCGAGCGGGACGGTCTGCGCTTGACGCGCACTGCCGACGAACTAGACGTGTCGGGGAAAACGAGTCTCGAGGACCGCAAAGGGCTGCGCGAAGCAATCGAGGCCGTCGAGGCCGGCGAAGCCGACGTGATCGTCGCTGCCTACTTCGACCGGCTCGTGCGCAGCCTCAAAGTTCAAGCCGAGCTGGTCCAAAGGGTCGAGCGGGCAGGCGGGAAGGTGCTCGCTGTCGATGTGGGGCAGGTCACAGAAGGCACCGCCAGCGAGTGGCTCAACGGCACGATGCATGGCATGGTGTCCGAGTATTACGCGCGCCTGGCCGGTGAGCGGACCGCATCCGCGCAGCGCCGCGCGGTGGCACGCGGCGTAGCTCCGTTCCCCAACGTGCCGCCCGGCTACACGCGCAACGAGGACGGAACGCTCGCGACGCATCCGACCGAGGCGCCGGTCGTGGCCGAGGCGTTTCGGATGCGCGCCGATGGCTCCACGATCAAGGACATTCGCGCCTACTTGAAAGCGAACGGTATCGAGCGGACCTTTCGCGGCGTACAGACGCTGCTCGCATCGCGCATCGTTCTTGGCGAAATCTCGTTTGTCGGTGACAAGGTTGCTTTGAGGAACCGGAGCGCCCATCCGGCGATCGTTGACGTTGAGACGTGGCAACGAGTACAGCGCCAGAAGGTCACACGTGGACGCAAGGCGAAGTCGGATCGGCTGCTCGCGCGTCTGGGCGTGCTGCGCTGTTCGACCTGTGGGCGACCAATGGCAATCGGGAACTCCAACACGAAGTATCCGACCTACCGCTGCTCCCCCATGTCGGACTGTCCCGAACGGATGGCGATCACCGCCGATATCGCCGAGCGAGTGGTGTCTGAGCATGTCCGCGCTGCGCTCACTGACGCACAGGGGTACGCATCTGCCGAGACGAACATTCGGCAAGCTGAGCAAGCGCTTCATGCCGCGCAGAGCGCGCTAGACGCCACTCTGCGCACCTTCGATGGCTTCGATGAGCCAGCGGCCCGCCAACGACTCCTAGAGCTACGGGAAGCGCGAGACTCCGCACAAGCGCACCTGGATCAGCTTGGTGGCCCAAGGCCGACAGTCACGATCAACGGGGCCGAGGACTGGAATCAGCTGACGCTTGCCGAGCGCCGCGCGCTGATCCGTGCAATCGTCGCGCGGGCCGTGGTCCGTCCCGGCCGCGGAGCCGATCGGGTACTAGTCGAGCTGGTCGGCTAGGCGAGCTTTGGGCTCAGTTGGCCCCCGTAGGCCGGCGATCAGATTCGCGCCTCGCCTCTCGCTGGCCTCAATCACCAAAGAGCACTTCGAGCGACGCGAACAGGGCTGGCTTGAGCGAGTATCCACCGGCCAGTCCTGGCCACCGCATCAGCGGGTCGCTTTTCTAGGCACGCTGGCGTTTTCGGCTGCTGCGGGTCGCGCCCCGGCGTGCGCGTACACGCGGGGTGGGCGGGCGGCTACTTCGGGCTTCGTCTCGCTTGCTCGCCCGCGGGCAGGGCTCGATGGGTTCGGGCACTCTGCTGAGTCTGTCGTTGAGTAGCCGGCGGGCGGCGGCGTCGAGGATGCGGCGGACCTCGGCTTGGACGTATGGTGGTAGTTGGGCGCTCATACGGGTTGCTGACCCTTCCCCTACGAGCCGGCCAACGAGTTGTCGCGGGAGACGGCTCTGACGCAGCGCAGGAACAGCGCTCGCACAGCGGTGCCATCTAGTCTGTACACGCTTTTCGGTGCTGAAGTGCGCGCCGTAGATCGGGGGTGCTTGGCGCTCATGCGGCTTACCTGGTTGCTGCTGGGATTGGACGGGTGCGCCAGCGTCGGGCGAGGCAGTCCTCGATTCGATGGCTGGCCTGTCGGGGTGCGGCGGGTAGCTCGGTGAAGCTGCGTTGTTGGTCGCGGGCGGGTAGCAGCTGGTAGTGCTCGCGGTCGGTGCTTCATACCCAGGGCGGGCCGGGCGGGGCGCAGCGCGCGAGGTTCGCGAGCCGGCGTTTGCTGTCGCAGATGAGCAGGATGTTCCCGCGGTCGCAGTGGGGGTCGGCGGCGAGTGCTTGGTGGTAGGCGTCGAGCTTTGCTTTGACTCGCCGGCTCGGCTCGGTCGCGCGGTCGATCTCGAGGTAGAACGTGATCTCCCCGTCCGCGAGTAGGTAGCGGCCGTACCCGTCCGGGCGTACCGTCGTGCCTGTGCCCTGCTGGGCCTGCTGCTCGCCGAGCCAGCGATAGACCCCCTCCCCGGGCCGGGCGAGGCTCCGGTGGATTAGCCCGAGGAAGAATGCGGCGACGGCGCGGCGGTGCTCGAGGTCGGGGATCGATAGGCCCGGCGGGCGGCGTGTGGGAGCGTCGATCATGCGGCGGCCGTGCGCTGAGAGGAACCACAGTGCCTCGGTGCGTCCGCCGCGGTGGCCGCGCGCGGGGTAGACGCGTGTTAGGAGGTCTTGCGTTTCGAGCTTGACGAGCCGTTCGCGGCAAGCACGGATGCCCGTGAAAAAGAGCAGGCAAAGCTCGCTGGTGGACAGCGGCTCGTGTTGGGAGAGGCGGTCAAGGATCTCCCGGTCACGAGCAGTCACGACAGCGAGGGTCGGCGTTGTCATAGCTGCCCCCCGTGATCAGGGAACGATCGTTCATTGTCGGGGTTTTCATCGGGCCACGGATCGCTGTCGTGGTGCGAGGTTGCGGGCGGCGGGGGTCCTCCCTCAGAAGGCGGGTCCAACGGAGGGTCGTAGGGAGAATCGAACGGCGGACCACTAACACCGCCTGTATCGAGGACTTCGCCGTCAGGGTCGTGTTGCTCATCGGCGTGAGCGTGACCGGGCGGCGGCTGCTCGATCCTGCCGTAGCGCTCGCGGATCGCCGTCTCGATCGTTTCGCGCTCGCTCGCTTTCGCGCGTGCGCGTCCACGAATCGTCGCGGCTGGGTCGCCGGGGGTGCGGGCTGGCGGCGGGAGTGTCGTTGCGGTCGCGGCGGGTAGCTCGTGCGCCTGGTGAAGGACACGGCACGCGATCGTGTGCGAGGAGAGGTGCAGCAGATCATAGGCGTCCAGGCGTGGCTCAAAATGCACGGCCATGCGTTTCGCGTCTGCTGCGCCGAGCCCGAAACACAGCTTGGTTTGGCAGTTCGCATCGACGGCCTGGGCGAGCTCGTGGTCTTTGAGCTGCGCGAGGTGCTGGTGCGCGAGCACCAGCCCGACGCCATAACCCCTGGCTTGGGCGAGCGCGTTCGCCATGCCCTGCGGCAGATGGCAGAAACGGTGGCACTCATCGACCAGGCACAAGAACGGCGGGCGACGGCTGTGCGCGAGCGGCCCGAGCCGCTGCGCGGCCTGCCACGCGCGATGCAATAGCACTGAGCCGATCAGGTCCGCCGCGTCCTCGCCCAATGTTTGCGGGAGCGAGACGAGTAGCCAGCGGCCATCGTTGATCCGCCCGGTGAAATCGGGTGCTGCCGGCTGGCAGAGCATGTTGCGAAGCTGGCGGTTGCCGAGCAGCGCCCGCAGCTTGTTCGACAAAGGCGCGAGCGCCTGCACCCTCGCGGGCTCGCTGAGGGTCCGCCACTGCCGCCAGAACACATCCAGCGCGATCGGGTCACTCGCGCTGTAGCGGGCACGCTCCGAGGGGTCTGAGAGCAGCATCAACACGTCCGCCAGCGTCGGCGCCGGGCCGGCAGGGTCACGCCCACACAACAACGTCGTCAGCGCCGAGCGCAGAATGTCCTCCGTCCGCGGCCCCCAAAACCTCGCGAATAGCCGCGCGAAGATGCCGCAGATCGCCTGCGCCTGCGCATCACTATCCGCCGGCGAGCACGCCAGCAGATTCAGGGCCGGCGGGCGACTCGCTTCCCCGAGGTCCAACACATCCACCTCCTCTACGCGCCCGCTGGGGACGCGGGCGAGGATGTTCTCGGTCAGCTCCCCGGTCGGGTCGAGCACCATCCCGCCGATCCCCGAGCGGATCGCCTCGACCGTCATGTTCAACAACAACGTGCTCTTACCCCTGCCGGTCGGCCCGAGCACATGCGCGTGCTGCAAAAGCGCCACAGGCTCGACACGCACGTCACGATCAAACCCCGAATGATCACTACGGCCAAGCAGCAGCCCGCGCGAGGGAGCCTCAGCGACCGGCGCAGCCGTCCGCGACCGCGCCTCCGCGAACGACAACGGCGCGAGCGCGCTCTCCTCGGGCACAGCGACCAACGCCGCAGCCTCGGCGCTACTCAACAACAGCCGCGATTTGACCGGCGGCAGACAGCGCACCAGCCGCCGCCTACAGAATGGCTCGAAACCGCGACGCAGCCCCCCAAGATCACGAAACTGCGCGAACGCCGCGACCAAGCCACTGACCCGTCCGCCCGCGCCGCGCCGCGTCGAAGCCCACGCACCAATCCTGACCACGCCAGCGAGCAGCGGCAGGCCGGCCTTCACCTCGATCGCCTTCGCACGCTCCAGCGAGAACGAATCAGCCGAGCGCTGTGGCCCCTTCTCGCTGAACGGGTGCGGCGAGCCCGGCGTGAACTCGTCAAGCAACCCACCCAACAACGAACCGACCATCTCCAGCGCCCGCAGCCCGAGAGCCGGCCCTAGCCCCCGCCCCTCGCGCAGCCGGCGCGCCTGACTGCGCGCGCGGCTACACGCAAACCGCGGGGCCGCCTGCAGCACGAGCTGGATCACGCCGCCCTCACCCGCCTGCTGCGCCCGCAACGCCGCCAACAACTGCCCCGCCGGATCGACACGATGATCCACCCGCAACGGCAAAAACCGCGAGCCAACCGGCGCAAGACCCACCGCACGCAAACACCCACCCGCACCCGCCTCAGCCAGCGCGATAGCTGGCGTCGTCTCGACCGTCACACCGCCAAACGCCTGCTCGATCGACGCGCGCACCTGCGCCGTACCCACACCGCCCGAGACGAACAAACCACAGCACGCGCGATCCTCAAACGACGACAAAGACAGCGCGACCCACGGCGCCGCGCCCAACAGCGGCCGCGGCAGCGCACCCGCCAGCGTACGCACGAACGACTCAACCGCCGGACGCGACACCCGCTCACCAAGACGCAGCTCAAACCAACAACCCGCCGCCGCCAGACGATGCCGACCCCACACCCGCCACGCCAGGACCAGCACCAACCCCACCACCAACGACACAAACAACGGCGCCAGCACCCCAACCAGCGACAGCCCATGATGAGCAAACGACGAGCCCACACCCCGCAGCCGCCGATCAGGTTCGCGCACGAACCGACCAACCACACGAAAACGACGATCAACAACAGGACGATGCTTCATTGCGGAGGTCTCCTTTCCACCACACGAACGCCAATGTCCAGGGCACGAGACACCCCGGTCGCGAGAGGCCATTCCACGACGGCCAGTGCTCCAGCAGGTCGAGCGAATCGAGGCGGAGACGAGATCGGACGATGGCCACACCGCAGATGTACTCACAGCCGCAGCCAAATATCTACAACTAATCAATTACGCAATTGCGCAGTTGCGGATGCCGGCTCGGCGAGCGACGAGTCGTGACCGGGAGCTACTTGATCGCCTCTTCCAAAACACGAGCCGCTCCGAGGCGCCGTAGTTCCTCTCACCCACGGATGCCGGACCGATCGCCGCTAGCCAGCGCCGCCCACCGGAGCTGGCCCCACCGCGACCTCGAGCACCGCCGCGCCGCCGTCCGGTTCTTCGTGCAACTGATCCGCCCGGAGCCTCGCATGGCCCGGTGAGGGCTTGTACCGCCGGCTCGACGAGCAGCGGGCACACCGATACGGCCGCTACCTGCTACCGGGCGGCGAGAATCATCCTCTATCTGATCGTCCTTCTGGCTTGGCGCCGCGCGGCGCCTACCAGCAAGTCCTTGCCGCCGACCCGAACAGCGGGCGCTACACGATATCTTTCACTCTCCTGCGAACCACTAGATTCGGGTTAATCTCATTCTTCGAGAGCGAGCGATTTTCCGGTGCCCTCGAATACATAGGGCGCGTTGAGTGCGCCTTCCTTCACGTACGAGTAGCCTTCGAGGTTGATAATCCCGATGCGGCTACCAGAGAGCGCGACCGATTTTGCGGTGCCCTCGAATTCATAGGGCGCGTTCAATGCGCCTTCCTTCACGTACGAGTCGCCTTCGAGGTTGATGATCCCTATCCGGTTACCAGAGAGCGCGATCGATTTTGCGGTGCCCTCGAATACATAGGGCGCGTTGAGTGCGCCTTCCTTCACGTACGAGTAGCCTTCGAGGTTGATAATCCCTATGCGGTTGCCAGAGAGCACGATCGATTTTGCGGCGGCCTCGAATTCATAGGGCGCGTTTAGTGCGCCTTCCTTCACGAACGAGTCGCCTTCGAGGTTAATCAGGCCGATGCGGTTACCAGAGAGAGCAATCTGTGTTCCGGCAGCCTCGAATTCATAGGGCGCGTTTAGTGCGCCTTCCTTCACGAACGAGTCGTTTTCAAGGTTGATCAGCCCGATGCGGTTGCCGTCGAGAGCGATCGATTTTCCGGCGGCCTCGAAGACATAGGGCGCGTTTAGTGCGCCTTCCTTCACAAACGAGTTGCCTTCGAGGTTAATCAGGCCGATGCGGTTACCGGAGAGAGCAATCGATTTTCCGGCGCCCTCGAATTCATAGGGCGCGTCGAGTGAGCCTTCCTTCACGTACGAGTTGCCTTCGTTGTTGATCAGTCCGATGCGACTACCGCTACCGGGGTGCTGCCAGACACGCACATAGTCCACGACGATTTCCTCGGGGACGGCAAGTTTGCCGCCGTAGCTGCCGGAGGGTACCTCGTCCGCTATTAGGTACTGTGGGGTGGAATTGATGTAGGCGCTTTTGACTTCACCGACCTGGGCACCATCGTAGTAGAACTTGAGTACACCTGGCTCCCAGTCCACGCCGTATGTGTGCCACCCTGTGTAGCTGCCAGTTTGGCAGCCTTGTGTTTCTTCTATCGGTGCAACGTGGTGATGCCAGGTGTGGCAGGCCTTGCCGTGCAGGCCCTCCATCGTGTCG
Source organism: uncultured Solirubrobacteraceae bacterium (assembly GCA_963752865.1). Lineage (GTDB taxonomy): Bacteria > Actinomycetota > Thermoleophilia > Solirubrobacterales > Solirubrobacteraceae > Palsa-744. The sequence goes on along the minus strand of CAVVZU010000002.1, from coordinate 1,306,478 downwards.
ATCTCGTTTTCCTGGCTCTCGGGGAAGCTCCATACCGCCGGCCAGTCCGGTATTTCACCCGAGCCGACTATAAATACACGCCATTCAACGTAACCGTAGGAGTAAAGGAAGCCGGTGTGTCCGGCCCTGCCGTCGGCCGGATTCGACTCAATCAGCGAGCCATAGTCTTTGGTGCCATTGCTGCTGCACGTGCTGGCTTCCGCTTTTATACGCAGGTAAAGGTACCCATTGCCCGGCTGGGACACAAGGTTCGGCGATGTGCACTGCCCGTTCATCGCTCCTTGCCATTCGGGGGTCCACAGGGCCGTGTTCAGACCGTTGGCGTTGAATTCTTCATTCAACACCTGCGTCCAGGTCCCCGGGGGCGGTTCGGCCCGTGCCGCGGCAGCCTGGCCCAAAGCCAAAACAGCAAACACCGCAGCGAGAAACGCAACCAGCATCCCGCTTCGTCTCGTTGCGGTGTCGCTTGGCTTCCGACCTGACATGCCTGCCTCCCCCGTTCGCATTAGCTATTGGCGGGTGAGCCTAGGGGCGCACGCAGGAGTTAATCAAGATGTCATAGATAAGAATTATCTGTTTTTGTGAATGATCTAGAGCGAGGACCGGGATCGTCTATTGATATGATCGCCCGCCTGTCCGACCGCCTCTCTGCGAGCATCGGCGCAACCTGCTCGCCGTGAGGCGTGAGCCACCAGGCGTTGGGGCGTCCGGCGCCTCCCGAATGCTTGATGAGTAGACCATTGCCCGCCAAGCGCTTGAGGAGCTCAGATACCTGTCCAAGATGAGATATGCCGACGCCGGCCGCAACCGCCTTGTTGCTCGCGCCCGGGTTGGCAGCCAGGAAGATCAAGCACGAGCGGGCACGATACGCGCCCGGATGCCGCAGCCCGGCGGGAATCCGCACCCTGGCGTACGACGATGACGAGCTGAAGGAGCGTTCTTGTGCGATCACACGCGCCATCTCCTCTCCTCTCTCGATCTCACGCACAACGTCATGTGGGTCGAGATAAGGTGCGACTACAAGTCCCACCAGCTGGCCGAGCATGCCGATGAACGGCGGAGCCTCCCCGGTGACCAGTCGGGTATGGAGGATCCCAGCCACCGACGCAACCGAACCCTCCGCGGTGAACTCGGGCGGCTCCACGCTTGCGTGCGCCTGCTCGCGGCCCCTATCGACCAAGGGATGCAGCGCCGCCAACTCGCGGGCGCGATGCCTCAGCACCACAGGACTGCCCGCCAGCGTCTCAAGCAGGCACACGCGTGCCAGAAGCGGCTCGCGATCCAGAGACATCAGCAAGGCCGCGAGCGCCGCCAACACCCCATCCTGCCAGTGGGCCTCCTGCTCAAATGCCTCGGACATCAGCGTTGTCGAGCGGGTCGTGACCTGGGTCAGAACCGCCAGGATGCAGGCCTCCAGATCCTCGAAAAGCTCGTAGAACGTAGCGCGCGAAACGCCCGCACGGGCGTTCACCCCGGCCACCGTAGCGCCGCGCAATCCGCGCTCGCCCACCTCCCCTACCGTCGCGTCAAGAATGCGCTTGCGCTGCATCTCCCGAGCTTGCTCACGCGAGGCCGGCCCGCGCCTCGCGGGCGCCTCGCCATCCTTAGCCAACTGCATCACCCACCGCTGGGCGAAGTATAAACAGTCGGGACGTTTGTCGTTGGTGGGCCTATGACCAAACCACTGCCCCGGCCTCCCAGGCGCTTGTCGAACGCGTCCGCGGCCGCAAAGCTTCGGGTTTCAGCCAGGAAGCTTTGGCCTATCAGGCTGGCATTCATCGGCGCTCCGATCGCGTGCGGTCGTGTACCAACCGCAGACGGCCGGGCTCAAGCTTTGGGAAGAACGGCGGCTCGCCAAGGGGCGTCATGCCGAGTGCCATGCGTAGGTGGTCGCTGACTGACACGCCTTGTTCGCGGATGATGCGTAGCCGCTCATGCATCTCGTCCTGAGTCATGTTGACTTCGAGCTGAAACATCGCTGTGATTAGCTCGATTGATTCGAGACAGGCATACAACGCTTGAGGATACTACGTCTTGACGTAGCATGCTAGGACGCCGTAGACGGGGACATGGGGTTCTGGCAGTCTCGCGCCCCGATGCCCGGCGACCACGATCGTGTGCTCGGAGACGCCATCCGGCAGCTACGGACTGCCCGTAAGCTGACGCAGGAACGCCTCGCCGGGAGTGCTGATGTGACGTTGGCGACGATCACTCGCATGGAGTTGGCGCAGGGCGACCCGAACTGGCCGACTGTGCGGGCTGTGGTCGAGGCGCTGGGAGCTAGCTGGACGGAGTTCGGCCAGGCGATGGACGCCGCCGAGAAGCGCTAAACGGCGATGAGATTCAAGTGCTCGATGTGACGCAGGCTTGCCGTCGGTAGTACCCGCGTAGGCGTGGTTCGCACAAGTCCGTGCCCGGTTAGCGCCACGATTGCGTCATCGACTTCCTCGCGGCTCAGCATCGTTAGAGAACAGGTATAGCTCGGAGCGTCGTCGTCCGTTGGCGCGCCACAGGACTTCCTCGACAACTACTCTTTCGGGATCGTACATTGTTGTCATCCCCTAACTTGTCGGGTCCCGCACTGCGGAAAAGCGTACTACGTCATAGCGCAGTACGCCAAAGCATGGTGCGTTACAGCGCATAGACCCAGGGCATAGGGCGTGCGAGCCTTGGCAAGCATGTCCACAGACCACGACTACGCGCTAGGCGCAGCAATCCGCGCCCTGCGTCAAAACGCGGACTCACTCAAGAAGGATTGGCGCACGCCGCCGGGCTCACGTTCGGCACCGTCGCGCGTATCGAGCTGGCACAAGCCACGCCGAGATGGGCAAGTATCCGCGCCATCGTCGAAGCACTCGGAACCACATGGGGCGAGCTAGGCGACGCGATCGACATTGTGGAGCGCAGTCGAAGCTAGAGCTGCGCCGTGAGACGAGGAATCCTCAAACTGAACCACTACCCGCGCGCCGCCCGTGCGAGCCGCGTGATCGCGCGAAACGGATCAGGGTGCGGGCGCCTCTAGCGCGGCGCAACGCGACGGCGCTCGCCCGCCTATCGTCATCGACGGCCAGCGACAGCGGCTCATCAGGTCGGAGCGCCTGCGGATTACCAGCGGCTGGCCGCGGCCGAGCAAGGTAGCATCTCACCATCAGCACCCGCACGCCGATACTGAACTCTCTCCGCGACTGCGCATTCGCGACGCGTCGCTTCGCGGCTCAGCCCGCCCACGCAATGCGGCGGGCGCGCTGGATGGTCCAAGACCGTCGTCTAACGGCAGAGCAGCGACGCGGCGTGCTCGGGCCGGCGCATTTGCGTTGGTCGGGAAACTCTCCGGTCGATCACCGCCAACGCTGGTCAGGCTATGACTGGAGCGCGTGCGGGGAGGAGTGGAACGCTTCGCCCGAGTGGAAGCAGGCGTTGATCGAAGACGTGCTTGCTCGCTGGATTCCCGCGGGCGCGGTCGCGCTTGAGATCGGGCCGGGGGCCGGGCGTTGGTCGCAGGCTCTCCTGTCGCGCGCCTCCCGCCTCGTGCTTGTGGATGTCAGCGAGCGACCCCTCGAGATGTGTCGAGAGCGCTTCGACGGTGACACACACATCCAGTACATACTCTCGTCCGGAAGCGATCTGCCTGGCGTAGAGGACGGCTCGATCGACGCCGTGTGGTCATTCGATGTTTTCGTTCACCTGGCTCCCTGCGATCAAGCGGGCTATCTGGGGGAGATAGCGCGTGTGCTCGCGCCTGGTGGCGTAGCAGTCGTGCACCACTCCGACGGGCGCAACCGGGGCCAACTGCCATCCCGCCGCGGCTGGCGTTCACCTATGTCACGCGGCCTATTCGCAGGGTTGGCCAGAGAGCGTGGTCTGCAAGTCGAATGCCAGTTTGACTCCTGGGGACCGGAGGAGCGCTATGACCTAAGCGCCTTTGCGGACGCAATTACCGTGTGCAGGCGCTGAACGACCTCCCCTAGGCGTAGAGGGATCTAGCTTCGGGCTGGTTCTATGCCGTCAGGGAGCGGCAGGGTTAGGCAGCGCGCCCAATGCGGCTTTCAGATCGTCCACCGACTGATAGTCGAGCCCGAGCAGATGGTCGTGCCGATGCCGCACGATCCCGTCCTCGTCGATCACGATCACGGCCCGCTTGGTACCCATTCGCCCATGAGCGCTGTAGAGCTTGGCAACCGCCCCATCTAGGTCCGCCAGCAGCGGGACATTGAGACTGTTCTTCTCAATGAAGCCCTGATGTGACTCCACGCCCTGCGCTGAAACGCCAACGACCGTGGCGCCGAGCGCCGCGAACTCATCGGGCCGATCTCGGTACGAACAAAATTGTGCTTTACAAACCGGCGTGTTGTCCCCGGGGTAAAAGAGCAGCACCACTCGCTCGCCACGATGGTCGGAGAGCTTAAAGGTTCCGTCCGTGCCGGGAGCTCGAAGTCGGGTGCTTGCTCGCCAACCTGCGGGGTCTTGGCCACTGAGCCAGCCTAGCGGATGCGCTCAGGCGTGGATACGCCGGAGGTTCGTGGATGCGCTAGAACGTGCCCAGTGCGCATTCGCGCCCTCATCGCCTTGAGCCTCGCTACGAGTGCCTGCATGTTGCTGGGCGCCTGCGGCAACACCGCGACGATCCACCTGAGCACGCCGACCGCCAGTTCTAGCGCGATCGCATCGCCGGCAAGCACTACCGCCACGCAGCTGCTGGATTGGCCCGAGTTCGGGCTAGACCCGCAGCGCAGCGATGTGAGCGAAAGCGCCACCGGCATCACCAGTGCGAACGTCGCGCATCTGCACCACACCACGGTCAGGCTGCCGGGCACCGTCGACTCCTCGCCCATCTACCTGCACGGCGCGAGCGTCGATGGCGCCGTGCACAACGTGATCGTGGTCACAACCACATATGGCAAGACGCTCGCAATCGATGCGGACAGCGGCAAGATCCTGTGGACGTTCACGCCTTCCGGCTACAGCAGCTGGGCGGGTAGCGCCCAGATAACAGTGGTCAGTCCGCTGGCTGACCCAGATGGGCAGTTCGTATATGCCGCCTCCCCCAATGGCCTGGTCCACAAGCTGTCGCTTACGAACGGCAGCGAGGACACGAGCGGGAGCTGGCCGGTTTCGATCACCCGTGAACCGATCCACGAGAAGCTCGGCGCGGCGCTGAACATCGACGGCCCATACATCGTGGCGGCCACCAGCGGCTATATCGGCGACATCCCGCCATACCAGGGGCACGTGGTGCTGATCGAACGCGCGAGTGGGCTGCTGGTGCGGGTGTTCAACACGCTGTGCGCGAATCGCCGTGAGCTGCAGATCCCGAGCACGTGCCAGGCCAGCGACTCAGCGATCCTCTCCCGCGGCGGCGCGGTGGTCGAGCCTGGAGGCTCACGCCTGCTCGTGGACACGGGCAATGGCCCGTGGAACGGCACGACAGATTTCGGCGACAGCGTGATCGAGCTCACCGTCCCGAGCCTCAGCCTGCGCCAGTCCTTCACGCCAACCGACCAGGAAGAGCTCAACACCGGCGACCTCGATCTTGGCTCGAGCGCCCCAGCCTTGCTCGGCGAGAATCGGGTCGTGTTGGCAGGCAAGGACGGGATCATGCGCGTACTGGCGCTCTCCCACTTGGACGGGCATTCACCTTCAAACGGACGGCAGCATCCCCTTGGTGGCGAAGTCCAGCGCCTGGCCATCCCAGGTGGCGGCCAGCTGTTCACCGCACCCGCGGTGTGGCAGCGCGACGGGCACACGACGATGTTCATCGCCGACGAACACGACACCGCGGCGTACGTGCTGCGCAGCGGAAAGCTTTATCGCGTATGGCAGAGCGACGTTCCGGGCACCAGTCCTGTGCTGGCGGGAGGGCTGCTCTACGTGTACGAACCGGACGCGGGCGGCATCTACGTCTATCGGCCATCCTCGCCACGGCCGATCGCCAAGCTGGCGGGCGAATCGGGCCACTGGAACAGCCCGATCGTCGTCGACGGGCACGTGGTCGAGCCGGAGGGAAACGCCAACAACCACCAGCTGACGGGCTCGCTCGAGATCTTCTCCGCCGGCTGAGCCATGCTCGCGCAGGGCGAATCTCGCCCGGCTACAGGCCGTAGGCTTCGAGCAGCCTGAGCCAGACCTCGCTGCGGGTGGGAAAGCATGGCACCGCGTGCCACAGGCGCTCGAGCGGCACTTCGCCGATCACCGCGATCGTGGCCGCGTGCAAGGACTCCGCGACCTCGACTCCTGTGAACGTCGCACCGACGAGCACGCGGCGATCCTCATCCACGATCAGACGTACGGTGCCGGGCGCGTCATGGCCGACGAAGCTTCCGCCAGCGTTGCCACCTACCGGCTGATCGACCGCCCGCACGTTCAGCCCAGCCTGCGTGGCGCTGGCGAGCGTATGCCCGACGGCGGCGATCTGCGGCTCGGTGAAGATCACCCGCGGCGACAGATGGCCATCCGAGTGCAGGATCGCATCCCCGCCGGCACGCCCGAGGATGTGCTCGGCGGCCACCCGTGCCTGGTACTTGCCCATGTGCGTGAGCAGCACGCGGCCGTTGGCGTCGCCAACGACATACAGCCAGTCATGGCCGGGGACGCGCAGGGTCGCGTCGACCTCCACCGGCTCGCCTGCCGTCAAGCCGATCGACTCGAGGCCGAGGTCATCGGTGTTGGGGCGGCGCCCGACGGCGGCGAGCAGCTCCGAGGCCGTGAACGAGCGCCCATCCTCGAGCTCGACCGTCACGGGGCCACGCGAGCCACCCTCATGGTCGCGCCGCACCGCGGTGGCCTTGACTCCGAGCACCACCTCCACCCCATGCTCCTGCAACGCTTCGCGTACCTGCCCGGAGGCGAACTCCTCCTCGCCCGCGACCAAGCGCTCGAGCGCCTCGACGATCGTCACGCGTGCGCCCAGCGAAGCGTAGGCCTGGGCCATCTCGACGCCGACCACACCACCGCCGAGCACGATCAGCGAGGAGGGGATCGCCGCGGCAGTGGTCACCTCGCGATTTGTCCACGGGTCGGCCTCCGCGAGGCCCGGGATCGGCGGGATCGCGGCAGCGCTGCCCGGCGCCAGCACGACGGCCCGCCTGGCGCTCAGCAGCTCCTCGCCGATCTTCAGCGTGCGCTCCCCAACCAGCGAGGCGTGGCCGCGTATGAGTGTGATCGAGCGTTCCTCGAGCCACGGCAAATGCGCCGAGTCATCGAGATCATGGATGACCTCGTCGCGGCGGCGCAGCACCGCCGCGACGTCCAGCTCACCGCCGGCGGCCTCAGCGGCACCTGCCACGCGACGTGCCTCGGCGAGGGCCTGCGCGGGGCGCAGCAGCGCCTTGGAGGGCATGCACGCATAGAAGGAGCATTCGCCTCCGATCAGCTCGCGCTCGACCAGCGCCACCGACAGGCCACCTTCGGCGACACGCCCCGCGGACACCTCCCCGGCGGGCCCGGCACCCACGACCACCACGTCGAACTCCCGTACGTCAGCCACGATCAATCCTCGTCCTTCTGCCGGGACAACGCACGCTGTCTGCTCGACGCACGGAGACCTGGGCGATAGCCTCGGGCAGATGATGGCGGAATCGCTCGCGGGCCAGCTGCTGCTCGCCTCCCCCACCCTGCTGGACCCGAACTTCGCGCGCACTGTCGTGCTGATCGGCGTGCACAACGAGGACGGAGCGATGGGTGTAGTTCTGAACCGCCCCTCGACCATGATCGTGGGCGAGGCGGTGCCACAGCTGCAGGATGCCGTGGGGGCGCTCGAGCCGGTGTATGTGGGCGGGCCGGTCCAGTCGAGCTCGGTGATGTTCCTGGCCGAGTTCCTCGACCCCTCGCCGGCGGGATTGTTGGTGCTCGGGCGCATCGGCTTCCCGGCCCCGGACGCCGGCGTCGAGGAGCTGGCAGAGGCAACTGCCCGCCGGCGGGTGTTCGCGGGACACGCCGGCTGGGGTCGGGGGCAGCTCGACGAGGAGCTCGCAAACGAGGACTGGATCGCGCATCCGGCCCAGCCCGGGGACGTGTTCACGGAGGCACCCGAGGAGTTGTGGAGCGCGGTGCTCACGCGCAAGGGCGGCAGCTACGCACTGGTTGCCCGCATGCCGCTGGACCCCAGCGTGAACTGAGTGGACGGATAGGCTTTCCTGGAGACATCCGCTCACGGGCTAACCTTGCCCTGAGCCCCCGTCAGCGAAACCCCGCCCCCGCCGACCCCTCTGGAGCCCCGCCTTGCTGAAACTCGCCCGCTGGTCGACAACGCATCGTCTGTACGTCGCGATCGGATGGGTGGTGCTGCTGATAGCCGTCAACGCCATCGCCCAGTCCGCCGGTACGGAATATTCGAACAACTTCACGTTGCCGAACTCTGACGCCCAGCGGGCCTCGGATTTGCTGCAGCGCAGCTTCCCCGCCCAAGCCGGCGACCGCGACACGATCGTCTACAAGGTCAGCTCGGGCAGCGTCCTGGAACCGGCGGTGCGCTCGCGGATGGAAGCGATGTTCTCCCAGGTCAAGCGCCTGCCGCATGTGACGAGCGTGATCAGCCCGTATGCGGACGCCGCGGGCAAGTCGATCTCGGCCAACCACCAGATCGCGTTCGCGACGGTGGTGTTCGACGAGAAAGCCAACCTGCTGCCGACGAGCGCACCGGAACGCGTCGTCGCGGTCGCGCAGGCGGCCGCCAAGCCGGGCCTGGAGGTGGAGCTCGGCGGGCAGGCGATCGAGGCGACCAAAAAACCCGGCTTCGGTATCTCCACAGCCGTGGGGCTGCTCGCGGCGATCGTGATCCTGCTGCTCACGTTCGGCTCGGTGATTGCGATGGGCCTTCCGATCGTGACGGCGCTGGCGGGTCTCGGCACGGGCCTCGGCGTGATCGCGCTGTTCACGCACGTCGTCGACACGCCCAACTTCTCCTCCGAGCTCGCGGCGATGATCGGGCTGGGCGTGGGGATCGACTATGCGCTGTTCATCCTCACGCGCTTCCGCGAGGCATATGCGACGCCCGGCCCGACGTTCCAGAACTCGCGTGAGTCGGTCGTGCGGGCGATCGACACCGCCGGGCGAGCCGTGCTGTTTGCCGGCTCGACGGTCGTGATCGCGCTGCTGGGGATGATGCTGCTCGGCGTCGACTTCCTCTACGGGGTCGCTATCTCAGCGTCCATCGGCGTGCTGCTGGTGATGCTCGCCTCGCTGACACTGCTGCCGGCGCTGTTGACTCTCGCCGGCGGACGCGTGGCAGCGGGCGGTCGCCGCGCACGAGCACGCGCACGCGCCGCGGCGCAGGCCGGCGAGAGCGCCACGACGGAGCCGCAGAGCAATGGCGCGGTGGCCGGCGGCGGTGTGTGGATCCGCTGGAGTGCGTTCGTGCAGCGCCGGCCGTGGACGATCGCGGGCATTGCAGCGCTGGTGATGCTGGCGATAGCCGCACCGGCAACAGCGCTGCGGCTGGGATCGAGCGACGCGTCGAACGACCCCGCCAACCAGACGACCCACAAGGCATACGAGCTGCTCGCCCAGGGCTTTGGGGAAGGCTTCAACGGACCGCTGCTGGTTGTGGCGAAGGTGCCCAACCCGAAACGGGAAGCCGCTGAAAACGGCGTGTTGACGGTGGGCGTGGAAAGCAAGGAAAACGCGCGTGTGCAGCTGCTGCGCGGGGCGATCGCCGCCACGCCGGGAGTGGTGGCGGTGGCGCCGGCGAAACTCAACCCTGCCGGCGACGTGGCGACGATCACGGTCTACCCCCACTCCTCCCCCCAGGCATACGCAACCAGCCAACTCGTCGCGCAGCTGCGCGACCACGTGATCCCACCCGTGGCCAAGCGCACGGGAATGACCGTTTACGTCGGCGGCGTGACCGCGGGCGCGGTCGACTTCGCGGCCGTGCTCGGGCACAAGCTGCCACTGTTCATCGGCGTCGTTGTGCTGCTTTCGGCGCTCTTGCTGCTGATCGTCTTCCGCTCGCTGGTGATCCCATTGCAGGCGGCGGTGATGAACCTCCTGAGCATCGGTGCGTCGCTGGGCGTGATCGTGGCGATCTTCCAATGGGGCTGGTTCGGCTCGCTGATGGGCACACAGCAGGGGCCGATCGAGTCTTTCATCCCGGTGATGCTTTTCGCGATCGTGTTCGGGCTGTCGATGGACTACGAGGTATTCCTCGTCTCGCGCATGCACGAACGCTGGACGATCACTCGCAACAATCCACGCGCGGTCGCCGAAGGGCTGTCTTTGACGGGGCGTGTGGTGACGGCCGCGGCGGCCATCATGGTGTGCGTGTTCCTGTCGTTCGTGCTCGGCGAAGAACGTGTGATCAAGGAGTTCGGGCTGAGTCTCGCGAGCGCGGTGTTCCTGGACGCGCTGGTCGTGCGCTGCATGCTGCTGCCGGCCACGTTGCACCTAATCGGGAGGATCACGTGGAGCCTGCCGGGCTGGCTCGATCGCCTGCTGCCACGCGTGAGCGTCGAGGGCACGCTGCCGCACGAGGAGCTCCTCGACGGGCACCCGGCTGGCGCGGGGCTCCCGGGGGCTCCCGCGCGCACACGGGCCGGCGTGGCGACTGAGGGAGCGGAGGGCTGAGCCAACTGCGGCGGGGGGCGGCGCTCGCCCTTCTGCTCTGGGCAGGGACGTTTGGCGCGGGCGCGCCTGGCGCACAGGCGCGGAGCGCTTCGTCGCAGAGCTCAGTACTGGTCGTGTTCGCGCCCGCCGGCGAGCGTGAGCTCGCGAGCATCGGCGGCCTGTCGGTGGGGATCATGTCGGCCAGTCAAGGCGAGTACTCGCCGGCGCAGCTGCTGCTGGACATGAGCCAGGGCGCGCGCGTGGCGAGCGCCGCGTATCCACACGCGCAACCGCCTCAGCTGTCGCTGACCCCATCTGGTGGCAGGGGAGCGATCGTGGTCGGTTGGCAGGCTGCGCGCGAGCGTGCCGAACACGCTCCCCAACTGCTGCGCCCAGGGCTCCTGGCTAGCCAGGTCGCGGGGGGAGCAGGCTATGTGGGGGTCATAGGCTTGGCGAGCACCGATGGCGCGCTCGCGGCAAACCGAGACGGTCGTGTCGCACGTATGTCGCTCGGCCCGGCATCCACGCTGCTCGCGAGGGTGTCCGCTGTTCGCGCGAGCAGGCGACTGGTGGTGGCCGACCTGCCAAGCGGTAGCGAAGGGCGCACGGACCTACTCGCGCTGAGCAGAGGGCGTTCGCCGGGAGAGCTGCTGCTCGTGGTGCAACGCACCTCGACCGCGCCCGCAGGCGAACTGCTATGGACTGCAGCTGCAGGGCTGACCGGAGGGGTCGCCAAAGAGCTGCGCTCGCGGAGCACCGACGAGCAGGGGCTGATCGCTTCCTTCGATGTCGCGCCCACGATCCTCGGGCATCTCGGCGTGAGCATCCCCTCGGACATGCGCGGCAAGCCGATCGTGTCCGACGGTTCTCTGCGCTCGTCGAGCCTGAGGGCACTGATGGCGCGGTTGCGAGTGATCCCCGGACGGCGGCTGAAGGCGCTGGGGTTGCTCTTGGGGGCATGGCTGTTGCTGCTCGCGTTCGCCAGCCCCTGGCCACGGGCCCGCGCGTGGGCGGTGCGCACGGGGGCACTCGGCGTGCTGTGGGCACCGGTTGCGGTGCTGGTCACGGCGGCGCTCGAGCCGAGCGCGCCGGTGGAGTACGCGACGATCGCACTCCTCTGCATGGGACTTGGCGCCACGGCCGACCTACTGCTCCCCTGGCCGCGCGCAGTGCTTGCACCAGCGATCGCGGCTGTGCTCGCGCTCACGCTTGACGCATTGGCGGGCACGCAGCTTCTGATGCGCTCGCTGCTCGGCCCGGATCCGATCCTTGGAGCACGTTTCTACGGCTTTGGCAACGAGTTGAAGTCGGGGTTGGCGGTGCTCGTGCTGGCGGCGGTCGCGGCGGCGCTGTACCCGTCTGTGCGCGGCGCTCGGGCCGTGCTGACGATGGCAGCCGCGGGCGTCATCCTGGCAGTGGTGGAGGGCTCTGCGCGGATCGGCGCAGGCGTGGGCGGCGTGATCCTCGTGAGCTTTGGCACTGCTGTCGCCGCGGTGATGCTGGCGTCCGGCGCGCTCACCCGCAAGCGCGCGCTGGTCGTGCTCGCGAGCCCGATCGTGGGACTTGCGGCACTGGCGGTGATCGACCTCGCGACAGCGCACGGCAGCGGCCACTTCACTGGCAGCGTCCTTGACGCCCGCTCGGCGGGCGATCTGCGCGACATCATCGTGCGCCGCTACAGCGCCGCGTGGCGGGAGCTGCGGGAAGGTGCGATGCCCGTTGCCACCGGCTTGGCACTGGTCTACGTGGGGCTGGGGCTACGCTGGCGCGATCGCGTGCTCGCGCCAGTGGCTGGCGACTCAGCTTGGCTTGCGGCGCTGGCAGGCGGACTGGCCGCGGGCGTGATCGGAGCGCTCGTCGAGGACTCCGGCCCGGTTCTGCTGGTGGTGGCCATGTTCGCGCTGGGCTGTGTGCTCAGCTATTTGTGGGGGCGGCCGGCGGCGACGCGTCATCGAGCCCAGGGATCGGCTCGATTGGGAGCTCGTCGTAGAGGCCTTCCAGTTCAGCCAAATCATTCCGATCCTGAGGTCGGCCAGCCAAACGCTTGAAGCCAACGAGGCTCGGTAGCGCCGCGATGCGAACCGTCTGCCCATCCCACTCCGTCGTCTCAGCGCGCCGGGCAACGGTGTCGTAGTCCAATGGTGGAAGGCCGCCGCGGATGATGTCGATGATGCCGTGACGGCTGTTGACGCGCAGATGGTGAGTGCCGGCGACATCGTCAGATGTCAGCACCCTGCCGTCCCGCAGTCGCTTCGCATCGACCACCTCGAGAAAGCGCAACACCGCTGCGTCAGCCTCGGGGCCGTCCGGGACGAGCAGGTCACTGTCCTTGGTGGCACGCACATAGCCGTGGTAGATCACGCTAAATCCACCAATTACGACGTAATCAAGCCCAACTAGGTCGGCGTTTGCGACAACGCCGGATAGATCAGGACCAGAGAGCTCGTCTTGGGGCATGACCGGCCCTTATTGAGGCAGCGAGCAGCGACACCGCCTGCTGGGAGAGTCTTTGCCCGAGATCTAGCCGTTCCGCGGGCGTCATAGCCATATTGGCCCGACGATGATGCTCGAGCTCTTCCCGATTTATCTCAGCCCACTCGGCCTCATGACCAACCGAGAGCAGCGGCGTCTGCGGCACGGACTTCATAATCATATCCTACCGCCTCTAGCGGCGAATCGCTGCCAATTGTCTGCAAGTCGACCGGTGCACTGGGACGCTGCAAAGCACCTACGCCGCACAGTCCCGACAAGCCCCATGTAGCACGATCTCGTGCTCGGACACAGCCAACGGCACCCGTTTGCTGAGGCTCGAGATGGCGCGCTCGAGGTCGGGGTCGGAGAAGGGCATGACGACGCCGCACTCATCGCAGACGAGGTGGTGATGGTGCTCGACGTGGTCGCATACGCGCTCGTAGCGAACCATCGCTTGCCCTGTCTCAACGCGTTGCACTAGCCCCAGCTCCTCGAGCTGCTCGAGGATGCGGTAGACACTCGCGCGACTGACGGCGCGCTCAGCTTGTGCTCGTAGCGCATCCTCGATCTGGGGGGCGGTCAGCGCGCACTGCTGTTGACCGAGCAGCTCGAGCACCGCGCGTCTGGCACCGCCGCGCTTACGCCCAGCGGCGGTGAGCGCTGCCTCTGCGCGCTGTACCCACTCCGCGGCGGAATCAGCTTGGTGACTAGCGTGAGTGCTCATATCACGATGGTAGAGCGGCGCGTTGCAGTGGGTGCGCCAAACACTGGGCGGGCATCTACATGCCGGCGCTGGCGCCAGGCGGCCCATACGCGCCCGAGGGTGTATGCGGCAGCGCTGGCGGCGCCGACGAAGAAGCCGACGGGGTAGTTGGTCTCGTATGAGGCCGCGATAGCGATCCAGACGGTGACGAGCGCGATCGCGACGGACAAAGCCATGGCAAACAGCGGGCGGCCAGTGAACGATCGCGCGGCCGCTGGTGCGCCGATCATGAGGCTGAAGATCAGCGTGGTGCCGACGACTGGCACGGTCATGGTGGCCACCAGCGCGACGACCGCCAGGAAGGACAGCTCCATGCGATAGCTGCTCACCCCACGCGCCTCGCCGACCTCGCCGAGCACCGAGGACAGCATCAACGGGCGATACAGCGCGACGACCGCCACGATGCACACGAGCGCGAGCACAGCGGTTGGCGCGACCTGGTTATTGGCGATACCGAGCACCTCGCCAAACAGCAGCGAGTAGACCTGCGGCGCGTATTCGCCGCTGAGGCTGAGGAACAGCGAGCCGAGCCCGAGCATCAGCACGAGTGCGAGCGCGGTCACCACGTCGTGGCGTCCCCTTCTCCCCAGGATGCCGATGCCGAGTGCCCCCAGTAGCGAGAAAACTCCCAGCCCGATGAGCGTGTTGACTCCGACGAGGCTCGCCCCAGCGGCGCCGGCGAAGGAGCCGTTGGGCACCGCGTGAGCAACGAACGCAGAGCCTCGCAGTACGGCGAAGAAGCCGACCACGCCGGCGACCACGGCGACGATGCTGGCAACCATCCAGGCGTTGACCATGAAGCCGGAGAACACCTATGCCTCCCCCGCGTCTGTACCCCTGCCGCGCGAGCGTGCCCCGAGCCACGCTGGTAGTCCTGAGAGCAGATAGGCAAGGAAGATCAGCATGACGACAAAGAAGCTCACGGGCCAGATGTTGCCCTTGGGCGGCCAGTAGAAGCTGTCGTAGGCGAGCAGTACACCCAGCCACATGGCGCCCACGCCGAGCATCGCTGACAGCGCGATCGCCATTCCTGGGCGCCTGGTCAGGCGTAGTGCGGTGGCGGCGGGACCGACGAGCAGGGCGGTTGCGAGGATCGTGCCGATGGTCATCGACGCGAGTGCCACCGCGAGCGCCATTGCGAGCAGGTAGGCGGCTCCGATCAGACGCACGGGGATGCCACGTGCGGCAGCGATCTCGGCGCTCATGGAGCTGAGCAGGAGCGGCCGGTAGAGCGCCGCCACGATCACAAGCGCTGCCACGCTGAGGGCCACGATCGCGGGGATTTGCGAGCGGGCGAGGGTGAACACTGAGCCGAACACGATCGTGTTGACGGCGCCGGTGGTGTTGTGGAAGGTGGTGTTCAGATACAGCAACAGCGCCGCCAGCCCGAGAAACGCACCGAGCACGATGCCGGTTGCGAGGTCGCGCCCGCGCGGACGCTGGATGCCGATCAGCTCCATCACAGCGGCGGCGAGGATGTCAATCGCGACGATTCCCCACAGCGGGCCGACCCCGCCGAGGAACGCTGCTGAGCCTCCGGTGGTGCCGATGTCGCCAAGGGCCTCGCCAGCAAAGGATTGGCTACGCATGACGGTGAACATCCCCACGGTCCCCGTCACGATCGCCACGGCAGCGCCGATGACGACCGATATATGCACGGCTTCACTTGAGAAGAACCCGGGCTCGATGACGGGCGCGAGCGCGGCACCAAGCAGATGGCCAGCGCCCACGCTCAAGAGACGATCTCCAGCCCCGGCACAACTACGTCGTGACCGTGCTGATGGGCCCCAGATCCGTCTGAGTCATCGGCCGCCCCGGCGACGACGAGTACGCGTCCGTGCACGTTGAGCACGTCGACGTGGCTGCCGTAGAGCTCGCTGAGTACGTCCGCGCGCACGACCTCGGCGGTGGTGCCGCTGGCGACGCGGCCGTTGGCGATGTAGACGATCCGCTCCATGACGGGCAGCAGCGGGTTCATCTCGTGGGCGCTGATCAGCACAGCGATACGAAGCTCTTTGGCGAGCCGCGCAAGCAGCGCGACGACCTCCTGACCGGCGCGCAGGTCGAGGTTGGCGAGCGGCTCGTCGAGCAGCAGCAGCTTCGGCCGGGCGATCAGCGCGTGGGCGATCAGCGCGCGCTGCTGCTCGCCACCTGAGAGGTGACCGACGCGCGCGTCGGCGAAGTGCTCGGCGCCGACGGCAGCGAGGATCTCGTTTATGAGCGCCCTGCGGGCGCGGGATGGGAGCGGGATGCCCCACTTGTGCGCGTCGAGGCCAAGGCCAACGAGGTCGCGTGCCCGTAGCGGCATGTCGGGGTCGAGCAGGAACTTCTGCGGGACGTAGCCGATCAGCGGGTTGCGGCGTGAGCGCGGGCGACCGTCGAGCAGCACCTGTCCGGCGCTTGGGTGTTGCAGGCCGAGGATCACGCGAAACAGGGTGGTCTTGCCGGCGCCGTTGGAGCCGATCAGCCCGGTGAGCTCACCGGGCTGGATGGCGAAGCTGACGTCGCGCAGGATTTCCCGCCCGCCGAGGCGCACGTCGATGCCCTGTACGGACAGGATCTCCATCACAGCTTCTCGGTGGAGACTTTTTCAGCGAGCGCCCGATGCAGCGCATGGACCTCAGCGAGCATCCACGACTGGTAGTCATAGCCGGGTGTGGGCATCGTCTCGTACACGCCCACGACTGGCACGCCGTTACGTTTGGCTTCTTCGAGGAACGACTGCGTGAGCGAGTCGGTGACCTGTTGGTTGTAGACGAACACCTTCACCCGGTGCGCGGTGAAAAGGTTGTTCTGTAGCGTGACGTCCTGGGGCGCTGGGTCGAGGCCGTTCATGATGTCCGCCTGCAGGGAGAACGGGGTCATGTTGACGGTACCGGCGGCTTCGAGCATGTAGTCGCCGACTGGCTCGGTGGTGGCAACGGGAGTGTGGGGAAATTCGCGGGCGAGCTGTTCGAGCGCCTGGTGCCATGGCGTCAGCGACTGCTCGAAGCGGGCCGCGTTGGCCTGGAAGTAGGCGGCGTGCGCGGGTGCCAAAGCGGACAGGTCGGCGGCCACCGCTTTCGCCACCGCGGGCATCGTGTGCGGCTTGTACCAGAGGTGTGGGTTGGCGGTCGAATCGGGCAGGCGGAGCAGCTTCTGCACGTCGATCACCTTGCGCCTGGAGCTCGACGAGGCGGACTCGATCTTTTCCATGAACGTGTCGTAGCCGAGCCCGTTCTGCACTATCAGCCCGGCAGCGGCGACGGTCTCGGCGACGCTGGGGCTGGCCTCGAAGGAGTGCGGATCGGTGTTGGGGTTGCTCTCGATCGCGCTCACCTTCACGTAGCGCCCGCCCACCTGGGCGATCACGTTGGCGTACTGGTTCTCAGCGCCGACGGCGACGATCGCGCCACCGGTGGTGGCACCCGTGGCCGTTCTGCCACAGCCGACGAAGAGCACACAAGCAGCCACGAGGACAGCTACGACGCCGATGTGTCCGGTCATACGGTCGTGCTGCATGGTGCGCGGGCCTCGCTCGTCAGTTGGTCGGGAGCTTCGTCTACCGAGCGAAGAAACCTATCATAAGACTGAGTCTCGTTATCAAACGAGCCCCGCCCCGCCCGCCCGCATCAGTTTGCTAGCCGCTGCTGTCGCGGCTGGCGCTGACGACGCGGTCGCGTCCCGAGCGCTTGGCGTCGTAGAGACGCTCATCGGCCGAACGCGCGAGCGCCGCGAGCTGGTCGGGATCGTTCGTCGAGGCGACGCCCACGCTGGCGGTGACGATCAGCCCGGCGGCGATGTGCTCCCATGGCTCCTCGCGGATCCTCTGACGGATTCGCTCGCAACAGGCAGTGGCGGCATTCATCTCAGTGGCCGGCATCAGGACGAGGAACTCCTCTCCCCCGCTGCGAACAACGATGTCCGGCTGGCGGAGGACATCGCACAAGAGCGCGGCCACTCGTACGAGCACGTTGTCACCGATCTCGTGGCCGAAGCGGTCGTTGATCGCCTTGAAATGGTCCAGGTCGACGACGGCGAGACTGAACCAGTCACCGGGCTGCTCGGCCAGTAGACGCTCGAGCTCGCGGGCAAAGTAGCGGCGGTTGTGTAGGCCGGTCAGCCAATCGCGCTCGGCCTGCTCCTGCAGCTGCTCTTGGAGTCCTTCGAGCTTCTTGGCGCGACGCGCGAGCTCGGCGTGCGCCTCCGCGAGCTGCCGGTTCTTCGCCGCCAGAGCGGTGCTCGTCTGGCGAGCGGCGCTCGCCTCGAGTGTCGCCCGTTCGAGCCCCAGTTGTAGCTCGGATAGCTCTCGGAACGCCTGGCGTTCGAGCTCAGCGCTCCGCGCGAGCGCGTCATACGCCTCGTCGAGCCTGCCCGCGGCACGCAGCGTCGATGCGAGGGTGGAGAGGATCAGGCTGCGCGTCTGCGGCACGCGATCCCCGAGCCAGCTGAGAGCGCCCTCGCCCATCTTCAGGGCGTCGTCCAGCTGCCCGAGAGCCATCCGCGCCTCGACGTCGGCGCGCACGCTCGCTCCGAGGACGTACGGATTTGGGTCATCGGCGATGGACAGCAGCTCGATCGAGCGCTCCGCATCCGCGAGCGCGTCCTCAGCCCTCCCCAGCAGCAGCCGAATGTCGGCCCGCGTCGAGTGGATCACCCCCAACGCGAAGCTGTTGGCGCCGTCGACTCGGCGCGCCGCAACGAGCGCTCGCTCGAGCTCACTCGCAGCCGCACCGAGGTCGCCCTGCTGCTGGAGATGGCAGGCGAGGTCGTTGCGGGAGATCGCCTCCTCCCACGGGTCCCCGCTCTCGATCGTGAGCTCGAGCAGCTGTTCGATCCGATCCCGCAAGTCAGGAACGTCGATGTTGCCGAAGATCGGGCACGTGGCGCGCCGGGCGTAAACCCGCAGCTCGAGGTCCTGCGCGGCGTCGGCGTGGTCGACGGCGAGCTGGGCGTGACGAAGCGCCTCGGCGTTCGAGCCGGTGAAGAAGCTGATCTGCGCCTTCAGCGCGGCGAGCTCCGCGCGCGCCACGGCATCGTTACTCGCCTGGGCGTGCCGCTCCGCCTCCATTGCGAGCGCGAGACCGCCGCGCAGATCGCCACGGTGCAGCGAGACCATGCCCTGCAGAGCAAACGCTCGTGTACACAATTCCTCGTCCTCGAGCGAGCGACCGACCTCGCAGCATCGGATCGCGTCCGCGAGGGCGCCGGCTGGATTCTCGTAATAGAGGCCCCGCGCCGCGGTGAGTCGCAGCCGCGCCTGCCGGGCGTCGTCGCTCCCGGCGAGATCCAGGTCAGTCGCGTGGGAGGAAGCCATGAAAGGACGGTGTGGGCGCCTGCCTTCGATCTATCGGCAGGTTCGGCGGCGGACTTGACGGGCGGGCCGGGAGCCTGCGCACGCCTCCTGGCGATGCGGCGTCGCCTGCTAAAACGCCGAGGACGCATACGACGAGACCCCATAACGCCGACATGACAATAAGTTCGCTCGCCCATCTGGCAACGCTGGATGGTGGTTGCTGATGCGCCAGGGCCCACTCGCCGGCAGGTATCCCGCGGTCGCGACGATGGTGATGTTCGCGCTGATTCCCTATCTGGCGCTGTCCGCGGCGCTTCAGCCGCTGACGCCGATCATCGCCAAGCAACTGCACACGAGCCTGCAGACGATGAGCCTGAGCTCCGGCCTCGCCAATGCCGCCTACGCGGCCGGCACGGTGCTGGCGGTCCAGTTCGCCCAGCACCTGCCGCAGCGACGGATGCTGATCGTGTACGCGACGCTGCTCGTGATCGGGTCGGTGCTGGCGGCGGCGGCGCAGGATCCGGGGATGTACATCGCGGGCCACGTGCTTCAGGGCCTTTGCACGAGCCTGCTGCTTATCTCGGCGGTGCCGCCGCTGGCGATCGGCTATCCAGCGAGCAAGCTGCGCACCACGGCGATGATCATGAACCTGTGCATCTTCGGAGCGGTGGCGCTTGGCCCGGCTATCGGCGGGCTGCAGGCCCAGTCGCACGCCTGGCGACCACTGTTCTGGATCATCGCCGCGATCGCAGCCAGCGCGCTGGTCCTGTCGGTGCTGACGTTCGACGATGCGCCGCCTGCCAATCCCGACTCGCCGCGCGATATACCGGCGATCGCGCTGGCAGCGGTGGGCTGCGTGGCGGCTTTCTTCGGCGCCTCAGAGCTGCTGACCCACCCGTTTCTCGACGGCGAGACGATTGCGCCGCTGCTCGGCGGTCTGGCAACGATCGTGGTCCTGATCGTCTACCAGTATCGCGCCAAGCGGCCGCTGTTGACGATCCGCTCGATGCTGTCCAGCACAATGCCGGTCGCGGGCATCGTGGTGGCGCTGTTCGCGGCGGCAGCCTCGGTGTCGGCGACGGCGCTGACCGCGGGGGTGCTGGCCACACGCTACGGACCGCTGCATATCGGCCTGCTGTATCTGCCGGAGGTCGCGGGCGCGGTGATCACCGCGATCCTGCTTGGGGTGGTCATCACCAGGCGTGCGATCCACTATCTGCCGTTGGCCGGCATGGTGTTCCTCGCGGCCGGGATCGCGGTTTTCCGTATCGACGTGCCGTCGAGCGAAGCAGCGACGCTGATCGGCTCGGGGCTTACGGGCATCGGCCTCGGCGCGACGGTCGCGCCCGCGCTGTTCGTAGCCGGCTTCTCGCTGCCCTCGGCAAGCCTCCAGCGAGTGTTCGCGATCGTGGAGCTGATGCGGGCGGTGGCGGCGTTCATGATCGCGCCGATCTTCGCCCACCTCGCCGATACGGTCGGCGGCAACGTCGATGCCGGCACGGGCATCGCCCTGTGGATCGGCCTCGGGATCGCTCTCGGCGGCGCCGCTCTCGGCATCGCGATCTACGCGCTTGGCGGCGCGCGCCCGCAGACGCCTGACATCGATGGCTTCGTGGCGGGCGAGACGCCCGCGTGGTACTCGCCGCCGCTGCTCGCGCGAGTCCGCCCGGGCCTGGCCACCGCACGTCCCGCGACCGAGAGCGCCAGCTGACATGGCATCGAGCGATCCGAGCGCCGTGACAGCCGCCACGCCCACCGGACCGGTGCTGTTCGCCTACGACGGCTCCGAGCTCGCAGAGCTCGCGATCGAAGAGGCCGGCCAGCAGCTCGCGGGCGGGCGCGACGCGCTCGTCGCCTGTGTTTGGCAGACGGGCGATGTTGGATTTCTGCCGATCGACGAGCGGCACTTCAACGCTGCCGAGGCTACCGAGGTGCGGCAGGCGGCTGAGGAGACGGCCGCATTCGGAGCATCGCTGGCAGAGAAGGCAGGATTCCGCCCGCAGAGCGTGGCGATCGAGGCAGCGCCGACCTGGAAGGGGATCGTTGAGGTCGCCGAGAAGCACGACGCGAGCCTGATCGTCCTCGGCTCCCACCGTCGCAGCGGGCTCTCGGGACGTCTGCTCGGCAGCGTCGCCGCGGCCGTGGCCGCGCACTCAAAGCTCTCTGTGCTGATCGTGCACAGCCGATAGGCCGCGCTCCTACCGACAGCCGCGACGGCCGCTAATACTGCTCTTCGCGTCTGCGCCTGCGGATCACCAGCAGGACCCCGATGGCGATCAGGATCAGGACCACGACGATGCCCGCGGCGACGTAGCGAAGCGTGTGGTGGACAGTCGGCTTCTTGGGCGCGGGTAGCGACACGCCCTTGGCCTGCAGCGCGGCTCGCAGCGTCGGCTCGGCACCCGGCGTGTAGACGACGCGCATGTGACGCCCGTCCTTGAGCGTCAGGTGCATCGCGTGCGCCTTCTCGTTGAACCTCGCTACCGCGATCTGGCCGCTGGCAAGCTGCTGTTCATAGGCCGTCAGGCTCTCGTTGATGAATTTGGCGCTGGCCGTGGAGCCCGCGGCTGACGCGGTGGGGGTCAGCGCGATGCTCGTCAGACACACGAGCGGGATGGCGAGCCTGACGGCGATGGACGCTCTCTTGATTCTCATGTCCGGCGGTACCTTATCGTCAGTTGACAGCTGGGGTGTTACCCAGCGGCAACCCGCTCACGCGAGGACGTCCAGCGCCCGACCGGCTAGATGCGTCCCGTGTCACGTCGGTACGCGCGCGCGGCGAGCGCGCTGAGCACGATCGTCCACGCGACCATCACGATCCAGCCCTTGGTGCTCCATGGCTGGCCGCCGAGGGCGACGTGGCTCGCCTGAGCAAGCCAGTAGGAGGGAATGAACTGCGCCAGCTCGGGGAGAAAGCCGTGGTCGGCCGAGCGGGAACCAGATCCCCCCGAGTAGCGCCAGCAACGAGATACCGCCACCCATGCCGGGCCCGATCGAGTCGGGGGTCAGCAGGTGCCCGAGCATGATCCCGAGCGCGGCGAACGGCACCAGGCCGATGAGGATCAGGCCGGTCATCCTCAGCCACTCCGACTCGGTGAGGCTGACCCCGAGCGAGGCTCCGGACGATACAGTGCGAGCATCGTGAGCAGCGCCATCATGTAGGCGGTGATCACCTTGACGCGGAAGTACGAGCGTGGCGAGAGCGGCGTGATGCGCAGCTGCCGGTTCCAGCCGACGGCTCGCTCGGCGGCGATTCGCCCCCGCACGAGAGCATCGCGCTCATCGTCCCGAATGACGGCCATGCCGACCATGTAGTAGAGGGGGAATGAGATACCGGAGCCGTCGAAGTTGCTCGACGTGGCGGTTCGGCGAGGCGATCACGAAGTACAAGATCAGCGGAAACCCCAGCGAGAGCAGGAAGAAGCGCCGGTTGCGGAACGTGCGCAGCAGCTCGTAGCGAATGTAGGTGAGCGTCATCAGTCGCCCGCCTGCATGTCGGCGGCTGCCCATCTGGCTGCGAGCGCTCGCGGCCGCCGGAGTCCTCGGCTGGATCGTCGCCGGTGAGCGCGAGGAACGCCTGCTCGAGCCCAGCGGCCGCGATCTCGATGTCGCTGCCTCCGGCTGAGCCTCGAGCAGCGCGCTGATCGCCGCGTCGGAGTCCGCGCAGTGCAGGATCACCGCCTCGCCGCGGCGCTCGGCGCCGGTGACGCCCGGTAGCGACGCCGAGCGCTCCGCGCCTGCAGCCGGGCAGCGTCGCGCGGATCGTGCGCGATGCCGACCATCGCCCTGATCTCGGTCGTGGGCCCGTCGGCGACGACCGTGCCGTGGGCCATCAGCACCGCGCGGTCGGCGTATGCGTCGGCCTCCTCGAGGTAGTGCGTGGCGAACAGGATCGTCTTGCCACGGGCGGCAAACGCACGCATCGTCGTCCAGAACGCGCGGCGCCCCTCGACGTCCAGCGCGACGGTCGGCTCGTCGAGCACGAGCAGCTCGCGGGTTGCTGACGAGCGCGACGGCGAAGCGCACGCGCTGGGTCTGCCCGCCGGAGAGCTTCTGCGTGCGCTGGTGGCGAGATCTCCGTCGACGCCCGCCAGGTCGAGCGCCTCCTCAACGTCGAGCGGACGGGGTAGAGCGAGGCCATCATCGCGACCAGCTCGCCGAACGGTCAGGTCCCGGATCAGCTCGCCGGTCTGGAGCATCGCGCCGATCGCGCCGTCGGCGACAGCCTCGGCGGGCGAGCGCCCGAACACCGACACGCTGCCCGCGTCCGGAGGGAGCAGCCCGAGCAGCATGTCGATCGTGGTCGACTTGCCGGCACCGTTGGGCCCGAGCAGCGCGACGGTCTCCCCGGCGGCGATCCGCACGTTGACGCCGCGCACCGCCGCGGATCGGGCCGCCTGCGGCCCGCGGAAGGACTTGACGAGACCGCGGAGCTGGATCCCGCCCGAAGCCGCCAGCCTGCCCGCGATCGAGCGAGCGCTACGCTCATTTGCGCGCGTTCCTCGCGGCCTTCAGGCGTTCGACCTTCGACAGCACGACCTTGCGCATGCGCACGGAGTCGGGCGTCGACCTCGACGGCCTCGTCCTCGCGCACGAACTCGAGCGCTTCGTCGAGCGTGAGTTTGCGGTGGGCGTCCAGGCGCACGAGCACATCGGAGGTGGAGGAGCGCATGTTCGTCAGGTGCTTCTCCTTGACGGGGTTCACGTCGAGGTCCTCCGGCGCGCGAGTTCTCGCCGATGATCATCCCTTCGTAGACCTCCTCGCCGGGACCGACGAACAGCGAGCCCCGCTCCTGCAGGGTGAACAGCGAGAAGGTGACCGTCTCGCCGCGGCGGTCGGCGACGAGCACGCCGCTGGTGCGCGTGAGGATCTCGCCGGCCCACGGCTCCCAGCGGTCGAAGACGTGGTGCATGATCCCCGTGCCGCGCGTCTCGGTCAGGAACTCCGTGCGAAAGCCGATCAGCCCGCGCGCCGGCACCAGGTAGTCCATGCGCACCCAGCCGGTGCCGTGGTTGATCATGTGCTCCATGCGGCCCTTGCGCGCGGCGAGCAGCTGGGTGACGGTGCCGACGTGCTCCTCGGGAACGTCCACGGACAGCCGCTCGACGGGCTCGTTGCGCTTGCCGTCGATCTCGCGCTCGACCACGTGCGGCTGGCCCGACGGTCAGCTCGAAGCCCTCGCGGCGCATCATCTCGACGAGCACCGCCAGCTGCAGCTCGCCGCGACCCTGCACCTCGTAGGTGTCCGGGCCGGACGGTGGCCTCCACGCGCAGCGACACGTTCCCGACCAGCTCCTGGTCGAGGCGCGCCTTGATCTGGCGGGCGGTGATCTTGTCGCCGTCTTTGCCGGCCAGCGGCGAGGTGTTGACGCCGAGCGTGATCGACATCGCGGGCTCATCGACGGTGAT
Organism: uncultured Solirubrobacteraceae bacterium; assembly: GCA_963752865.1. GTDB lineage: Bacteria > Actinomycetota > Thermoleophilia > Solirubrobacterales > Solirubrobacteraceae > Palsa-744. Next base: position 1,282,019 of record CAVVZU010000002.1, on the reverse strand, counting down.
CACGGGCAGCGGGCGCGGGTCGCCGAGGTCGGCGAGCGTCTCGCCGATCGTCACCTCGGCGATGCCGGCGACGGCGATGATCTCGCCAGGGCCGGCCTCCGGCGCGTCGACGCGTTCCAGCGCGTCGGTCACGTACAGCTCGGCGACCGGTTGCGCGCTGGATCGTGCCGTCGGCGCGGCACCACGCGATCTGCTGGCCCTTGCGGATCGTGCCGTGGCGCACGCGGCAGATCGCCAGGCGCCCGACGTAGGGGGATGCGTCGAGGTTGGTGACGAGCGCCTGCAGCGGGTGTTCGGGGTCGTAGGTGGGCGCGGGTATGCGCTCGAGCAGCAGGTCGAGCAGTGGCGCGAGGTTCTTCTCCTCGATTTCGGCTTGCCGGGCTCGTAGTGCAGCGAGGCGATGCCGGCCTTGGCGTTGCAGTAGACGATCGGGAACTCGATCTGGTGCTCGTCGGCGTCGAGGTCGAGGAACAGCTCGTACACCTCGTCGACGACCTCCGCCACGCGCGCGTCGGGACGGTCGACCTTGTTGATCACGAGGATCACCGGCAGCTTCGCCTCGAGCGCCTTGCGCAGCACGAAGCGCGTCTGCGGCAGCGGTCCCTCGGAGGCGTCGACCAGCAGCAGCACGCCGTCGACCATCGTCAGCCCGCGCTCGACCTCGCCACCGAAGTCGGCGTGTCCGGGGGTGTCGATGATGTTGAGCTTGACGTCCCTGTAACGAAGGGAGGTGTTCTTGGCGAGGATCGTGATGCCCTTCTCGCGCTCGAGATCCATCGAGTCGAGCACCCGGGTATTAACGTCCTGACCCTCGCGAAACGCGCCGGATTGCCACAGCATGGCGTCCACGAGCGTGGTCTTGCCGTGGTCGACGTGCGCGACGATCGCGACGTTGCGGATGTCATCTCTAGTTACGAGCACGGCCCGACAGGCTAGCGGCGCGAGCGCCTCATGCCGGAGCGGGTGCCTGCGAGCGGCTCCACGCTGGCCTGTCGAGCTGGTGGAATGCGGCTCGCGGCCACGCTGCCCAGAGCTACGACTAGCGACCGACGCGCACGGCCCGCAGCCCGGTGCGCAGACCGAAGCGCGCGAGCGCGGCGGGATAGTGCTCGGCGGCGGCGATCGTCTGCTCGAGCGCCGCGGCGAAGCGCCTGATCTCCGACTCCTCGACGGTTAGCGCGGGCAGCGCCTTGATCACGTTCATGTGATGGCCGGCTACCTGGCAGAGGATCCTGTGCTCGTGAAACAGCGGCACGGTGACAAGCTGCGAGAACAGCCCCGGCTGGCGGCGCTCGACCGTCTCCCACAGCCGACGGGCACTGGCACCGGCGGGCGGCCCGAATTCGATCGCCCACATCAAGCCCATCCCGCGCACGTCGGCGACGACCTCGAAACGCTCGACCAGCGGCGTGGTCAGCTCGAGCAGCAGCGCGCCCATACGCTCGGCGCGGGCGACGAGCGCCTCCTGCTCGATCACCCGCAGGGTCGCGAGCGCCGCTGCCGCGGCGAGGTCGTTGCCGCCGAACGTGGAGCCGTGACGCACGGCCCGCTCCATACCGTCGAACACGCTGTCGAACGCCGCCCGGGAGACGAGCACGGCCCCGATCGGCACGATGCCTCCCGACAGCGCCTTGGCAACGCACACCAGGTCGGGCTCCAGATCCCAGTGCTCGAGTGCCAGAAAGCGCCCCGTGCGGGCGATCCCCGTCTGCACCTCATCGCACACGAACAGCGTGCCGGCTTCCCGACACAGCCGCTGAGCCGCCGGCAGGTAATCGGGCGCGGGGATGTTGACGCCCTTGCCCTGGATCGGCTCGACGATGAACGCCGCCACATCTCCCCGTGAGAGCTCGCGCGCCAGCGCATCGAGATCGCCGAAGCCGACGGGGTCACAGCCCGGCAGCAGCGGCCCGAAGCCCTCACGGAACTCGACGCCGCCGTTGAGCGACAGCGAGCCGAGCGTGAGCCCGTGAAAGGCGTGCTCCGCGTACAGCACGCGAGGACGCCCGGTGGCCGCGCGCGAGATCTTGATCGCCGCCTCGACCGCCTCGGTGCCCGTGTTCGCTGGGACCATCGCGGCGACGCTGTCGGGGGCCCGCGCGAGCAACTGCTCGGCGAGCACGCCGCTGAGCAGCGTCACCCCCAGCTGCGGCATGTTGCCGGTATGCGCCGCCATCACCTGCTCGATCGCCGCGACCGCCTCCGGATGGCTGCGCCCGATCGCGAACACGCCGTAGCCGCCGAAGAGGTCCAGGTAGCGCTCGCCGTCAGCATCGATCAGGTGCGCACCCTCCCCTCCGACCCAGGTCTTGTCGAACCCCAGCGTGCGCAGTATGCGCCCCATCTGCGGGTTCAGATAGCGATCGTTCAGCGCCATCTCCTCGCCGGTGCGGCTGTCGAGGATCTCCTGCACGCTGGGCGGTATCTCGCCGGTCATGGTGTGAGCCTAGCTCGCGGCTGTCCCAGCCACGCACCCCGTGGCGACCATGCCGCATGAGCGCAAAGTCGGCAGCCAAGAAGGCCTCCCCACACATTTGCTCGTCAATACACCATCTGCGATCTCAACCGTGCGAATAGCTCGTCGCAGCCGGATGTAGATGGAAGTCTGCATTTCCGCAGACAACTGTCTTAACTATGCATCTGTTGGAACGGACGGTCTACTGCTCAAGGCGATCCAAACACCGGCCGACAGCGTCGATATGCAGGGAGGATCTTGGCTATGTCCGACTGAGCTGGACCGCAGTCGCGTGATCGACGCGAACGCTCGTGTTCGCACGATCAGAATGATCGGCACGGCCGCGGTCGGGACGGCGCTCTTGATCTCCACGCCGTGGCTTGGGTGGTGGACGTTCGCCCTGCTGGCAGTCTCGATTTTGAACTTCGTCAACGTCGATCGCCGCATGAGCACCAGCGCCCATCCGGAGCGGGTGAGCGTATGCGCGATCATGATCACGTTGCTCTTGATCGCGACCGGCGCGGTCCTCAGCGGCGGCCCCAAGAGCCCGGCGCTGCCGTGGCTGGTGCTACCGGCGGCGATGGTGGCGGCACGCTTTCGCCCGCAGGTGGTGATCGCGGGCCTTGGCGTGACGACGGTGGTGATCCTCGCGGCCACGCTCGGAGTGGACTTCGACGCCACGACCGACGATCCCGTGCCGTTGTTCGCGACCCTCGCGCTGCTCGCGGGCGTGGTGTCGATCGTGTGGGCGCTGCAGGCAGCCGAGCTGCACCACCGTGGCGAGGCGATCCTCGATCCGCTCACCGGCTTGTTGAATCGACACGCGCTGGCGCCTCGCTTCATGGAGCTCACGGTGCAGGCGCGCGTGGCGCGTCAACCGGTGTGCTTGATCCTGTGCGACGTCGACAACTTCAAGGAGATCAACGACGAGCATGGCCATGACTGCGGCGACGCCGCCCTGCGCGATGTGGCGTACACGCTGCGCAAGCAACTGCGGTCGTTCGAGCTCGCCTACCGGCTGGGCGGCGAGGAGTTCCTGGTGGTGCTGCCGGGTGTGGACATCGGTGGCGGCCAGGAGATCGCGGAGCGGCTGCGAGCCGCCGTCGAGCAGGCCCAGCCTGCAGGAGTGACGATCACGATCTCACTGGGCGTGAGCGCTGGACGCGGTGAGCAGGTCGACTACGACACGCTGTTCAAGGCGGCTGACACCGCTCTGTATGCGGCAAAGCGCGCAGGGCGCAACCGGATCGTGGTTGCACCCGCGCTTCCCGACTCAGACGCGCTCGATCCGGGCAGCGAGGCGCTGGCGGGACAGGAAAGCCATGGCGTCGACCTCACGATGCCGCTCGCCGAACACGCATAAAAGCCAGCCGGACCCACGTCAAACCGGCCTGGCCCAGTACGAGCGTCCACGCATTTGTCCAGTCACGTGGACTCCTATGCATGACGTTGGGCGATGAGGGGTAGAATGCAAGGCGGCCCGAGGCATGCAAGTCATGTTTGAAAGTCCTCGAGATCGGGAAGGGAGTCGATATGTCCACTATGACCATCACCCCCAAGTCCGCACAGCGCACCGCTCCTGCCACGCAGGACGACACGTGTGAGCTGTTCCTACGCTGGCAGCGTGACGGCGACGCACATGCACGCGACATGCTCGTACGGCGCTTCATGCCGCTCGCGCGGAGCCTCGCAAGGCGCTATGGGCGTTCCTCCGAGCCGTTCGAGGACCTGCTGCAGGTGGCATCGCTGGGGCTGTTGAAGGCCCTCGACCGCTACGACACCGAACGTGGCCATTCCTTTGCGTCGTTTGCGGTGCCGACGATCCTGGGTGAGATGCGTCGCTACTTCCGCGACTCCGGCTGGGCGGTTCACGTCCCCCGGGGCGCCCAGGAGCGTGCCTTGAAGGTGCGCGATGCGCAGGAGCGTCTGGCCAACGAGCACGGTCGCGCGCCGACGGTCAACCAGCTTGCCGAGTACCTCGAGCTCGACACCGAGGAAGTGATCGACGCTCTGCAAGCGCTGCAGTCCTACGAAACGCTGTCGCTGGACGCCCCCCGACCGGGAACCGATGGTGACATCGTGTCCTACGGGGACGCGATGGGTGCGGAGGACGAGCGCTTCGAGCTGGTCGAGCTGGACGCGACCCTCACCGCGGTGCTGAAGCACATCCCCCCGCGCGAGCGGCTGATCCTGCAGATGCGCTTCGTCGAGGATCTCACCCAGACTGAGATCGCCGAGCGCGTCGGCATCTCTCAGATGCAGGTCTCGCGTCTGCTGCGTCGCTCCCTGGAGCAGCTGCGGACCCTCACGCAAGCAGCTGGCTGAGAGAGCAGCATCAGCTCGATGCTCAGTCGTGGGGACTCCTCGGGCAGGCGCCGACACCGGTGTTGCCAGGTCGGGTCGATCGCCGCTCGATGGCCGAGATTCCGAACGTCTGCCTGAGCCTTCCGAGCAGGCCAGAGAACGTCCTGGTCGTGCGCCAGGCGCTGACCGGCGTGGCCGAGTGTCTCGGCTTGGATGCAGTCGAGACCAATGATCTGACGACGGCTGTGACGGAGGCGTGCAACAACGTCGTGTTGCACGCCTATGACGGGGCCGAGGGACCGCTGGAAGTGGACGTTCACGCACTGCCCGGCGCGATCGCGGTCGTCGTGCGCGACCATGGGCGGGGCATCGACCCGCCCATGCCGGACGAGCGGAACGACGATGCACATGTCGGCCTGGGCCTGCCGGTGATCGCGGCACTCTCCCGCGACGTAGAGCTAAGAGACCGCGATGGCGGCGGCACGGAAGTACGCATGGAGTTCGAGGCGGCGAATGCCGCGGCGCTCGAGCTCAGCAATGGCGCTGAGCCAGCTTCGTGTATCGAGCCACAGAGCGAGCTCGCCAACGCGGTCTCCCTGAGGCTCGCGCCGAATGCCCTCGTGCGCGCGGTGCTTCCCCGCGTGCTGAGCGCTCTGGCAGCGCGGGCGTACTTCTCCGTCGACCGCATCTCCGACGTGCAGATCGTGGCCGACGTGCTCGCGGCGAAGTCGCAGGACTCGCTCAGCGCCATTCATCTCGACGTCGGCGTAACGGTGGCGCCACGCAGCCTGGAGCTGCGCCTGGGACCGCTGCAGACGGGCCACGGCGAGAGCCTGCTGAGCGCAGCGGCAGACGGCATGGCGCCCGTGATCGAGCGACTCACAGACGGGCACCACCGCGTCGAGCACGCGGACTCGACGGAGACGCTGGAGCTACGCCTCGTCGAACAACAGCACTAGCGACGGCTCCAGCACGGCGACGGCTCCAAAGCAGCCGGCGGCTCAGCGCAGCGCAAGCGCGGCGGCGGAGCGGTTGTGCCCAGCTTTGGGCATGAAGCCCACTCGCAGTCTCAGCCTCTTGCCGTGCCCGCGCAGCAGAGCGATCCCGTTCGCGCCGAGCGGCACGCTGAGCTTCACTTCGCCGGCCTTCTTCACCTTCATGACGACACGCTTGGCACCGCGACCGCTTACTGTCAGCCGTCCCGCTTCCGGTACCCACACCTTGACGATCATCCGCGACCCGCGGCGCTTGTGCGAGATCACCTCGATCGGACAGCCGCTGACGGCGATCTTCGTGTTCCGTGTGACCTTCGCGCCGCTCTGGGCGATGATCGTGGTGGGGGCGACGAGCCCCGCGTGACACAGACGGCCGTCGGTGGCGAGTGCCGAGTTCGGGCCTATGGGCAAGTCGACTTCGACGCTCGAGATCGGCACGTCGGGGAGGCTTTCGAACGTAGATGTGGTGATGCCCGTGCGTGAGATGTGGGTGTGCCCGACGAGCACCACCTCCACCCCATCCCCCTGGAGCACGAGATCGAGGTCAGGGAACGATTCGCCGCCGTGTGAGATCAGATAGGCGGGGCCCTTGAGCACACCGGGGAGTACCGGCGTGGTGACGCTGACGCTGCCCACGCGTGCCACGTCCGAGCAGCTCCCGGGCGGGAGCGCCGCTTCGAAGCTCGCGGCCACGCATGCTTTCTGCAACGTGGTCAGGCGCGAGGGCAGCTGCTTTGGCAGCTGCAACTGCATCTCGCGGATGTTCGCCTCGCCGGCGGCTTGGGTGACCTTCACGTCGAGGCTCGCCCCGCCCGCTTTCGTCGGCCTACCGCCCGTGCTGACGCTGATGCTGGGCTTGAACGGCAGCGCGGCGCAGTTGCCCACCTGGAACGGGCTCGAGAGGCTCTGGCTCGCTTCAAGTGTGCCGCCCAGGACCGATTCCGTGGCAAGCGGCCCACAGCTTGTGGGATTGAACAGGAAGTCCTTGCGGTTGACCGCCACGCTCAGGCTCTTCAGGCGCAGCGGCACTCCGCTGACGATCGTCGGCAGCGTGCTCGTCACGGTCACGCGACCGCTGTAGAGACCGACGCTGATGCCCGCGCGGGTGACCACTTCACCGAGGTTGTACGGCCCGGCGACTGCCGGCACGACAATCGATAGTCCGTACGGGGCACTGCCGTAGGGACCGGTGAGGTAGGCGCGACCGGCGAACGAGTACGGTTCGCTGCCCGAGCCCGCGGTGACCGTGACCGTGCCGATCTGACTCGTTTCCGGGCACTTTCCGGCGTTCGCCGCGGGTTCGCCGCACAACGGCACCGAGGGGATCGCCCCGAGCAGCCCGGCCGGCAGCGTGGTTGTCAGCTTCGACAGGTACTGCTGCCCGTCGCTCCTCGACAGGCTGAACGTGGCGGGGTCATACGCACCGGCGTTCGCGGGGCTCTGTGGCGCGAGGCTCTGTGTGAGCGTGAACGGTAGCGGCGAGGCGCATTCGCCGCCGGCGCCGTTGCCGTCGACGACAAACCCATGGGTGACCGCAGCGGCAGGCTGCTCGCCACCATACGGCGTTATCGCCGCCGACGGCTCGGCCGCGCCACAACTCAGCGGATTGGCGAGCGGTGTACGCGGACCGCTCTTGAACTGCAGCGTGAGGTCTTCGACGGGGACCTGCGGAGCGCTCGCGAACACAGCCGTGAGGCGCCCTGTGGTCGTGTTGGCCTTCACGCGGCCTTCCAAATGCAGACCGACTCCGTACTTTGGCGCTTCGCCAAGCAGGAAGATCCGAAACTCGCCGCCTGATTCAGGGCCATGTTCAGGTCCGCCTTCAGGCGCTCCGACGTATACCCCACCGGCGAGCGCGCCGTCGGGAATCCCGGGAGCGTTGACGGAGAACGAGCCCACATTCGATCCGCTCGGGCACCCGCCTTCCGCGAATTGAGCGCTGCTACACGCTTCCAGGCCATTGGCAGCTGACGGATTCAGCGTCATGCCTTCCGGCAGCGTCACTTCCGCGTTCTGCACGTCGGGCGAGTTGGGTTCGGACGGTTTTTCGGTCAACTGCGGTATGTGCAGGTCGGCGCTGACCCCGTCGGGCTGATCGGACTGGGTGGTTTCCGGTGTCATCGACAGCGAGGGGTGGAAGGCGAGCGCTTCGCAACCTGTCGCGACTACTGGAGTTTGGCTCTTAGAGCTTTTGAAGTTGCCCGGTTCTTCGTATGAGTCGAAATGCAGTGTGGTGATCGGCTTGGTTGAGCATGTACTCGGCAGGGTGAGGAAGGAATTCCCTTCGACGACCCCTTTGAAGATCAGCCGCGACTCGATCACTTCCGGCTGGGGCGCGATGTTTTCGATCTTGAAGTACTCGTGGTAGTCACCGGTTTCCACACCGCTGCTTTCGCTCGTTTCAGCTTCGTGGTGCCAGCTGATGCCACCGTCGAGATAGATGTGCCCCTGTAGACCCGCAAGCGCCAGCGCCACGCTCTTGAGCTCAACCGCGAAGCGGGCGGGTTCGCCATATTCGCGGGCCATGTTGTAGACGTGGAATCTTTCCGTGAAGGTCAGTCCCACCGCCGTGCCTGTGGCTTCGTCTTCGCCCACTTCACTGGCTTTGGGGCAGCTCAGTTCTTCCAACTGCGCCTTGGAACACGTGCTGGTCGCTTCCGGGTCGACGGCCAATCCCGGGGGAAGATCGACGCGCACGTCCTTGACTTTGCCGTCGGGTTCGTCGTCGAACGGCGCCACTTCGTGGGAGACAAACGCGAAGTCCGTGATCCCGTAGCTCGGGTGCCCCGCCGCCTGCGTATAGAACGCCGAAGGCGTGCCGTCGGTGCAGTTCGACGTTTTGCACGTGCCGGCTTCCCACTTTTCCAGTGCGAGCGCCTGTGCGCCGGCCGCCATCGCCGCGAAGCCGATCGCGGCTGCGATCAGCGCCGGCAGGCCAAGCCCGACCACACGCCCACACCTGGACATCTCCAGAATCCCACTCCTCATAGCGATCCTCCCTGCCTGTCAGGGTGTGGGAGCAACCCGGTGGCTGCGCTCGAACAGCTGACCACCCCGCCCCACCCCTGCAACGACTTTGGCCACGATCGCCCCCACGATCAGGTACACGAGCAGACCAATACCCCAGTCGACGGTGATCGCACGCTTGGGGTGACCGCCGAAGCGGATCAGGCCGGTGAAAGCGCCGGCGAAGAAGTTCGCGCCTTCGTGGATGCCTTTGACGATCGTGTTCGCGCCGTTGGCGTCGACGTCGCGCAGCACGATCGCCAGTGCGATCAGCAGCGCGACCAGACTCGCCGCGGCCATCACCAGGCGCGCGAGCAGGACCACCCCAGCGCCAGCGGTGCCGACCGCCGCGGCCCCCGCGTTGCGTGTGCGCCAGGCGAATGCCCGTCGCCCGGGTGCGGGCTCCACGCGTTCGCGCCTCTGTCCCGGGGCGCCTTCCTGGCGCCTACCGTCTGCTTCAACAGGACCTTCGACAGGATCCCGGCGCGGCGTTTCCCCATTAAGTTCAGTTCGTTTTCTGAGTCTCACTTGCCCACCTCCTCGCGCTAGATCGATATCCGTGCGTCCTCGCGCTCGATTCGCCCGGTCCCTCTCAGCTACCCACCTCCCCGATCGCCAATCACGGCGCCCGCTCGAAAGGGGGCGGCATGCCGGCAGGCGAAACAGTTGCCGGCATGCCGCCGTGCCGTTCCCATCGATGGATGACAACCGCCGGGGGATGCGGCTGTTACCCGCTCGGGAATAGCACTGCCATATCCATATGCCCCCTCTTTGCCGGTCTAAACCTGCCTGCGGACATTGGTTTCCCGCGCTGGTGAGCTGGCGGCGTTAGCTGCGGCTGGAAGCAGTCGCGCCAGCGCCAGCGAGGGTCTTATCGACTGAGAAGGATTCATGGCCCGGGCCTTGCCGTTTTCCATAGCGATCAACTCAAGCGATGGTGGCTGGTTTTCACACCTGGGCTACCCGTGGGCCAGGGAGGGAAACGATGCCCGTGGAAGACACCACCGAAGGTTTGGACGCTCGTAGGACCGGGCAATCCAAGCCCAGAACGGAAAAGACGGAAAACGTCAAACCGCGCGCCGCCGAATGGCGCCACGATTGGGCACCAGCCCAAGGAAACCGAGGTGGAGAAGAATGGTTGCACTGCTGGCTCTTGTACTCATCCTGGCGATCTTCGGAGGTCTCGGGTTCGCTGCACATTTGCTCTGGTACATCCTCATCTTCGCCGTGCTGCTGTGGCTGATCGGCTTCTTCGTGGGCGGTGTCGACGGCGGCAGGCGACGCTGGTACGGCCGTTGGTAGACGCCGGTGGGAAGACACGACGCTGGCCTCCGCCGTACGGCCAGCGTCGTGTCCGGTGTGCATAGGCCCAAAGCGCAGCCGTAAGGGTTTGTGAAGCGAGACCTGTGGCAGGTCCGCTGCAAGGCTAGAATCGGGCGTATGGGGACTGAGCAGCTTCGAGTCGACTCCCGCACCGAGAAGGATCGGATCGTCATCAGCCTCGATGGTGAACTGGACATGGCCAGCGCACCACTGCTACAGGCTGCCCTGGAGAACGCTGAGACGGACGCAGCGTCAGTGCTGGTGCTCGATCTACGTGAGCTGCGATTCATGGACTCCACCGGCCTGCGGATCATCCTGTGGGCCCACGAGCGTCTGCACGGCCGCGGCCAGGAACTCGCGCTGACCACAGGCTCCAGTCAGGTGCAGCGACTGCTGTCGGTCAGCGGCGTCGGCGAGCATCTGCGCGTGATCGCAACACCCGACGAGCTACTCGTCTAGCGCCCACGCCATCCGGTAAGAGCGTTTACAGGCCAACCAGCCGGCGTGTCAGAAACCGGCGCTCGGGCTCCGAGCGCACGAGCTCGAGCGCGCGCTGATAGGCCGCGCGAGCGTCACTGCGCCGGCCGAGCCGACGCAATAGCTCAGCACGGGCGGCGTGTAGGTATTGGTAATCGCGGAGATCCAGCCGGTCGATCGCGCGCAGCCCCACCTCGGACCCCTCCACCTCGGCGAGCGCCACCGCACGGTTGAGCTCGACGATCGGCGATCCGGTCAAGCGCACAAGCCGACCGTACAGCACGAGGATTGCAGGCCAGTCGCTGTGCTCGCCAGCGTGCAGCGATGCGATTGCAGCCTGTAGTGAGTACACCCCCTCCACCCCACCGCCAGCCAGAGCGCGGGCACGCTCCAGGGCGACACGACCGGCATCAATCTGGGCCGTATCCCACAGCGTTCGGTCCTGCTCGGCGAGCAGCACGATCTCCCCGCCACGCACGCGCGCCGCGCGCCGCGAATCGTGCAGCAGCATCAGCGCAAGCAGGCCAAACACCTCCGGCTCGTCGGGCATCAGCTCACCGAGCGCTACGCCCAGCCGGATCGCTTCCGCGGCGATCGTCTCGCCGCGACCGTCGTAGCCCTCGTTGAAGATCAGGTAGATCACCGCCAGCACCGCTGCCAGCCTGTCCGGCAATAGGTGCGCGGGAGGAATCCGGAAGGGGATGCCCGCGTCGCGGATCTTGCGCTTGGCGCGCACCAGCCGCTGTGCCATCGTCGCCTCCGGGACGAGGAACGCATGCGCGATCTCTGCCGTGCCAAGACCGCCGAGCGCACGCAGCGTGAGCGCCACCTGCGCGTCGGTGGCCAGCGCGGGATGACAGCAGGTGAAGATCAGCTCGAGTCGTTCGTCGCGGAAGCTCGTTTCCTGCATCTCGTCCTCAATCGAGTCAGGTGCCATCGGCTCAGATGCATCTCCAGCCCGGCGATCCGCCAACAGCTTTGTCTTCGCGGCAAGCGTGCGCTGGCGGCGGATGCGATCGATCGCGCGGTTGCGCGCCGTCGTGATCAGCCACGCCCCCGGGTTCGCGGGGGTGCCGTCAAGTGGCCATCTCTCGGCGGCGATCACGAATGCCTCCTGGGCGGCGTCCTCGGCGAGATCGAAGTCGCCGAGGTAGCCGACCAGCGCAGCGAGCACGCGGCCCCACTGCTCGCGGAAGACCCGCTCGATCAGCGTGCCACCACCGGGGACGGGACCAACGGGCGCACCTCTACCGCGCCGCCCATGCGCGCCGTTGGGACGCGCGCCGCGAGCTCGATCGCCGCGTCGAGGTCGTCTGCCTCGAGCAGGTAATAGCCGCCGAGCGCCTCCTTTGTCTCTGGAAATGGTCCGTCGGTGGTGAGCGTCGCGCCATCGCGCACGCGCACGGTGGTGGCCGTCATCGCTGGCTGCAGCTGCGCTCCGCCGGTAACGCCGGGGGCCTGCATGATCGCGATGTACTCGGCCGTGACCGCGCTTTTCTCGTCCTCGGATAGCTGTTCCCACGCTGCCAGCGATTCACCTGTGTACACCTGGAGCAAGTACTGCATGGCTGCCTCCTTTTGCCGGATTATGGTCGCCTGTGTGACGAAGCGCGCAGCTCATCCCAGACCTATATTCATTGACATACATATAATCATCCATATATATTCTTTTTATGATGAGTGCGTTTGACGTCGTGGCTGAGCCGGCGCGCAGGGAGATCCTCGATCTTCTGCTCGGCGGGCCACGCGCGGTCGGCGAGCTGGTCTCCGAGACGGGTCTGAGCCAGCCGAACACATCGCGTCACCTGCGTGTACTGCGCGAAGCAGGCCTCGTGGAGTCACGTGCGGTGGGACAGCGGCGGTTGTATGGCCTGCGCGGCGAGGGCTTTGCGGAGCTCGCCCGTTGGCTAACCCCATACGTGCTGCTGTGGCAGGGCGGCCTGGACGCGCTCGAACGCCACCTCGACCGGAAGGAATGATCGATGCCAGCTAGTCGATCACGAACATGACTTCATCCACGGCACACCAGGACCAGTCCTCGCCGGGCTCGATCGAGCTGAAGATCGGGTGCGAGTCCTCAGCGGCGTGGCGGGAGGCGTGGCGGTTGGGCGAGGAGTCACAGCAGCCGATCTTGCCGCACGTGCGACAGACCCGCAGGTGCAGCCATTCGCCGCCGATCTTCAGGCACTCCTCGCATCCCGGCACCTCTGCGCGCGTGGGCACGTCGCGGATCTGAACCTGGTCGAGGTGCGTGCAGATCTCAGTTGCGCTCATGACCTCAGCCTACGCCAGGACTTCGTCGGCGGCGTCGATGATGCGCAGGTGCTTGCCGACGCCAGTGACGCCGAGCAAACGCTGAACCTGCTGGGAGCCGCGGGTCACCGCGAACTCCTGTCCATGGTCACGACAGCGCTCGAGCACCGAGAGCACACTGCGCAGGCCGGTTGAGTCGATGAACTGCAGTTGCTCGAGATCGAGCACCACCATCGCCTGTCCGTCCAGACCATCGGTTGCGTGTTGCAACTGCTCAGCGGTGGCCATGTCCAGTTCGCCGTCGAGCACGAGAATCACACGGTCGGCCTCCTGGCGCACAACGATCTGTAGTTGCTCCTGTACCCCCATGTCGTGGATTTTACCTATAAGACGTCAGTCCATGCGCAGCGCAAGCAGCGCGATGTCGTCGCGCAGCCTGCCGTTGGCGCGTCGCAGCGCCGCTCGCTCGATCTGCGTGAGCAGTCCCACGAGCGTCGGGTCCGGCAGATCGAGGTTCGGCTCGAACAGCTGCTGCTCGCCCAGCTGCACGCCCGCACGGTCGGCCTCCGGTAGCCCGTCCGTGTACAGCAGCAGTGTCTGCCCGGACTCGAGCTCGACTGCGACTTCGCTGATCTCGATCGGATCGAGCACGCCGAGCAGCGTGCCGGGAGTGCCCACCTGCCTGCGCTCGCCGTCCGCGTCGACGATCAGCGGCGGCGGATGCCCAGCGAGCGTCACCGTTAGCTGGGCGCCTTCGCCCCCAAGCTCGAGCGTGGCCAGACAGACGGTGCAGAGGTCCGAGCCGGAGGGCTGTTGGCGTAGAGCGCCGTGCAGCGTCTCGAGCATCGCTGTGGGCGTCAGGCCGAGCATCGCCGCGGTGCGCAGCGTGTGACGCGCCAGCGCCGTCACGGCCGCAGCTCGCGGCCCCTTGCCGCAGACGTCGCCGATCACCAGCAGCCAGCGATCCTCGCCATAGGCGAGCACGTCGTAGAAGTCGCCACCAACGTCGTTCAGCTCACCGGCCGCGCGATACAGCGACGCGAGATCCACCCCCGGGATCTCGGGCAGCGACTCGGGGAGCAGCGCCGCCTCGAGCATCGTCGCGATCTTGGTGCGCTCGGTATATAGGCGCGCGCTTTCCACCGCGGTGCCCGCCCGCCGGCCGAGCCGCTCGGCGAGCGCCAGATCAGCGCGCGACAGACGCCGCAACGACTCCGAGGAGACGAGCGTGATCGCGCCGAGCGTGCGCGCCGGCGCGGCGAGCGGCACGATGATCACGGCCGTCGCCCCGATCGCCTGCAGCAACGCCAGATGGGCATCGTCGCGCGCGTAGGCGGCGAGTGCGTCCGGCGGGATGTCCGTGTAGATGCGCGACCGGCCGCTGCGAATCACCTCAGGCACACCCAGAGGCTCGTCCGGGTCGAGGTGATAGCCGCGGTCGATCCGTTCGGCCAACTCGATCTGGCTCGGGTCGCTGTGATGGATGGCCACGCGTTCGATCTCACCGCCTTCACCCAGCACGTCCACCGCGCACAGGTCGGCTATCTGCGGTACCGCGAGTCGCGCGATCCGTTGCAGCGTCTCGGAGTAGTCCATCGAGGAGGCGAGCACGCGACTGGCCTCGGCCATGAAGCTCTCCGCCAGCTGCACCCGCTTGACCTCGGTGATGTTCTCGAAGACGTTGACCGCATACAGGATGCGCGCGCTCTCGGGATCGACGACGGGCGAGGAGCGGACGATCAGCCAGCGCTCCTCGCCGGTGGCGCGCACGATGTTCCTCACCAGCAGCGGCTCCACGCTCTCGCCCGTGAACAGGCGCCGTCCAGGCATGCTCTCGAGGTCGAGCTCGTGACCGTGCTCGTCGAGCACGAGAAAACGCGGCATGATCGTTCCGGGGGTGGCGCTCATCAGCTCCGCGGGCGTGCTCGCACCCGAGCAGCTCGGCGGCAGCCTGGTTGGCGAAGACCATGTGGCCGCGATCGTCGGTCAGGGTGATCGCCTCGGCCACGTTCGTCAATACCGCCTCCAAGCGCTGCTCGACCCGTCGCAGCTGCGAGAACAGCCGCGCGTTGTCAATCGCCATCGCAGCGCGTCTGGCCAACTCGCAGGCAAGCTCCAGATCCCCCAGCTCGTAGGGCTCGCCATCCCCCAGCCGCAACACCGAGAGAGCACCAAGTGTGCGCCCGCGTGCGAGCAGCGGCGCCACCACCGCCGAGTGATACCGATGCTCGATCATGAATCTCGCGTGCTCGGAGCCCTGCGCGAACGAGCGCATCAGCGAGCCGCTCATCTGTGCCAGCAACTCCGGTTCACCGCTGCGCATCACACGCGCGACGGGGTGCTCACCGGCGGGATCGAGCGGGTGCTCCCGGCGCAGTGCCTCGAGTGGCCCCGCGATCCGCGGATCGGAAGCGGCCACAGCCACCTCCCTGATCGAGCCGTCCTCGTCGCGCAGGTCGATCACACACAGATCGGCGATGCGCGGCACGGTCAGCCGGGCGACCTGGCTCATCGTCGTGGCCAGGTCGAGCGAGGACGCCAATACCGCTCCAGCCTCGACGAGCAGCTCGACGGCAACGTCCTGCGTGGGCAGCGTCTGTTCACTCATGGAGTTGGCTTCTTAGCTCTGCGGGGACTTTGCCAGCTCGAACCACACACGCGTTCCCCCCTCGCGGTCCACTCCCCAGCGGGTGGCCTGCTTGTCCACGAGATAAAGGCCGAAGCCTCCGATCGGCCGTGTCGGATCGCGCGGCGTGACAATGAATCCACTGCCACGATCGATCACCTCGACCCGCACCGCACCCTCCTCCAGGAACTGCGCCTGAAGCAAGATGCCGCATGCCGACGGGGCGTCTGAGTGAAGCACCGCATTCGACACGAGCTCTGAGACAAGCAACGTCAGCGTCGCCATCTCCTCGGGCGGAAACCCGCCCTGCTCGGTGAGATCCGCGACTGCACGCCGCGCCAGCGACGGCGCCTGAGGGTCGCGCTCGAGGCTCAATCGCAGTCCCAGCGGTCGATCGACGCGTGGCGAGCCACCGGACATAGCGATCACCTTTCCCCAGCTCGCTGGCTGAGCGCCATCAGCACAGGCAGACCGGATGAGTCCATGCAACTGACATCTATCGAGTCCAGGATCAACCCTTTCTGGTTGTCGCCGCCGATCTCAGCGTCGGTGCGTTGAACAAGCACCGGGACGCTTCCTGCGTCGAGTTCGTCCTCGGTCGACAGATCTACGGTTTCCCCATCGATCCCCATATCTAACATCGAGTCTGCTTGGTTTCATCGCAACTTCTCCACAACAGACGCGCTCATTTGCCTCAGCTGTGAGGGTGGCACATTGGCGCAGGGGCGCACCGAGCGGTTGGAGATCGCGGTTCGCGGGTATCCCCCTTGCATGACAACCGGAAGCTCAATATTCCTGATAGCAGTGGGCGCGATTCTGCGCTACGCGGTAACCGCAAGCGTCTCCGGCATCTCGGTTCAGACCGTGGGGCTGATCCTGATCATCGCCGGGATCCTCGGACTGGTGCTGTCGCTGTTCTACACGCTCGCTTGGAATCCGCGACGCGGACAGGTCGTGCGCGACCGAGTGATCGAACGCGATCCCTACGAAGAACCGCCTGTTCGCCCGTAGGAGAGCGATTTGCTCCAGAGCAGCGAAGCCAGCTCGCAAAAGCCGCGATCTCGATTTCGGTGATAGCCTCTTCAGTCGACTAGAGCGATCGATCTATTCGACAAGTGGGAGGCGTATCCCATGCCTGGAGCACGGCTATCCGAGAAGGCCTCACCCACAGCCACGGCGGGCCCCCACCACGGCCGGCGCCCCCGTGGCTGGCTCCGCCACTACGCCAAGCTCCTCGGGCCAAGCGGCTCAGTCGCGGCGACGCTGGCCTTCGAACGCAACAACGAACAGCGCCTGAGCCGCCTGGTGAGCGCCACCCGCGAGCGGCGCCGCGCGACCGGCACGACGCGCATGCGAGCACTGCTAGCCGCTCCCGGGGGACGACTGCGCTGGCAGGATGTACCGGCCCCGCCGGCGCCCGGGCCAGACGCTGCGATCGTGCACCCGGTCGCCGCTTCGACATGTGACTTGGACTGCGCGCTTGCACTCGGCGCTACGCCGTTGCCACTGCCGCTTCATCTCGGACATGAATGTGTAGCCGAGGTAATGGCGGTCGGCGAGCGGGTCACCGCGGTGAAACCTGGCGAGCGTGTGATCGTCCCCTTCCAGCCCAGCTGCGGCGTGTGCCCCGCTTGCATGGCCGGGCACACCGGCAACTGCACGTCGGTGCCTCCGATCTCCATGTATGGCTTTGGGCTCGCCGGCGGCCATTGGGGCGGCGCGTTCTCCGATCAGCTTGCGGTCCCCTACGCCGACGCGATGCTCGTAGCGTTGCCGGAGGGGGTCGACCCGGCCGCGGCGAGTGGTCTCGCGGACAATCTGTGCGACGCCTATCGCCATATCGGACCGCACCTGCCGAGCGTGCTCGAGCGCGACCCCGACGCCGAGGTGCTGATCGTGTCCGTCTCCGATCGCGGCTCGATGTTCAGCGGCAGCGTGCAGCTGTATACGGGTCTGGTAGCACGGGCACTGGGTGCTCGCCGCGTGGTGCTCGCCGATGCGCGCCCTCACATACGAGCGGAAGCCGAGCGCCTGGGGATGCAGACGCTCGAGCCGCGCGAGCTCAAGCGATACCCACCTGCGCCGCTGGTCATCGACATGAGCTTCGACGCACTCGGCCGCGCGCTCGCGTGCACTGCGCCGGACGGGATCTGCTCGAGCTCAGGGAGCCTGCATCGCAGCGCGCGGATCCCGACCCTGCTGATGTACGGGCACAACGTGACCCTGCACTTGGGTCGCACGCATGCTCGCGCGTTGATCCCGCGTGTGCTCGAGCTGATCGTGCGCGATCAGCTGCGCCCGCTCGAGGTGAGCACACATATCGCCTCGATCGACGAGGCACCCGCGGTGCTGGCAGAGCATTGTCGCGGTGGTGTGATCAAGACGGTCCTCACCGCGTAAGCTCCTTGCTCATCAGCGCCACAACCTTCTCCGGACTGTGCTCGAGACGACCGATCTCCCCGTACCCCCGGGAGGCATGGAACGCCAATGAGGTCTCGTTGCGTGGGACGACGTTGACCTCGCACACCATCCGCCCGAATGGCTGCGCTGCGGACTCCATCGCGTCGTAGAGCTGGGCACCGATGCCGCGGCGTCGCATCGACTCCGCCACAGCCACCCGGTCGAGGTACAGGAACCGCTCGAAGCTCTCGCTGAACCAGCGGTAGTTGTCGCTGTCGTAGGGAGCGCCCGGCGCCATCGCAAGCGCAAAGCCAACGACCTCGTCATCGTGCTCGACCACAAGGCTGCGGTGCGCGAACGACAGGACCAGCTCCAGGCGTGCCTGATCGAGCTCGCTGCAGCTCGCTCACCGAGGCCTCGTTCAGCTCGAGCAGGCGTGGCCAGTCGGCCCGTGTCGATTCCCGTAGTCGCATTGCCCCTGAGCTCAGTCGGTGGGCGGCCGCGCCACTGAAGCCAAACCCAGCGCGCTGCGCAGATCACCCGGCGATAGGTCCTCGAAGCGCACCACCTTCTCGCGTGAGCGCTCGCCGCGGATCACGGTGACGCGTCCCCGGGCGATGCCGGCGCGCTTGGCCAAGAGCTTGCACAGCGCCGCGTTCGCCAAGCCGTCGACCGGCGCCGCGGCGACGCTCACACGCAGCACACCGTCGCGCTCCTCCAGGATCGCGTTGCGCTTGGCCCGCGGTTGCAGACGCACTGTGCAGCTCGGCGAAGGGCACGTCATGCAGGGTAACGCGGCTCAGCCGGCGCGCAGGGCAGGCAATCAGGGGAAGCTCGCGGCCCACGGCTCGCGCTGGACTCCCACAGCGTTGATCAGGCAGCCGATAAGCCTGTACCAGCCGCCGATGACGATCAGCTCGATCAACTGCTCCTCAGTGAAGCGCGCCGCCAGTGAGGCCCACAGCGCGTCCGAGACTGTTGCGGTGTCATGCAGCTCGTCGGCCAACGCGACCAGCACCCGGTCGGGCTCTCCCCAGGCGGGATCGCTGGAGTCACCCTCCACGCTCGCCGCGATCTGCGCATCGCTCAGGCCGAGCGGCCCACCGAAGGCAACCGCATGCACGCCCCACTCGTACTCCGCGCCGACGCGTGCGCAGGTGCGGAGGATGACGATCTCGCGATCTCGGGGCTCCACCAGGCCGTGACCAAGGATGCCGGCGCCGAGCGGGCGCATCCGCGAGGCCAGCTGCTCGTGGACATTGAGCGTTCGGAATAGCTTCAGGGGCTCAGCGTGGCTGCCCGGGGGCATCCACTTGCGTAGCGCAGACTCGATCTGCGGGGAGTACGGCGGATCCAGCGGCGCGATCCGCGGTGGGCGCTCTGTCTCGAGCATCGTCTAGCCTTTCGCTTTGGTAATCGAAGCGCTGAGTGTAGCTTCTAATTTCAAAGCACGCAAACGAGACCCCCCTCCCCGGTCGACCGGCGCGCGGATCGCGGACCGGCCGCCCGGTCATGGCGCTGCTCGACCTGCTGGGTAGGCGCTGGGCGCTGCGAGTGCTTTGGGAGTTGCGCACGCAGGACGTACCCACCTTCCGCGAGTTGCAGGCCCGCTGCGGGCACATCTCATCCAGCGTGCTCAACGAACGACTGCGAGAGCTTCGCGACGCGGGCATCGTCGAGGAGCCGCACGGCGCGGGCTACCGGCTCACCGAGCAGGGCCGGGACCTGCTGCACGCGCTCGGCCCGATCGAGGCATGGTCGAGGCGCTGGGCCGAGGGCCAATCCCTGTCAAGCTTGCCGCCTGATGACCCAGCGTGAGATCCGCTCGTGGCTGATGGACATGGATGGCGTGCTCGTGCGCGAGGAGCAGCCGATCCCTGGTGCTGACCGCTTTCTCACCCGGCTGCGCGAGGTCGGCGCGCCGTTCTTGCTGCTTACGAACAACTCGATCTACACCCCTCGTGATCTTGCCGCGCGCCTGGCAGCCAGCGGCTTGGAGGTCCCCGAGGAGGCAATCTGGACATCCGCGCTGGCCACTGCCCGTTTCCTGCGCGACCAGCGACCGGGAGGCTCGGCGTTCGTTATCGGCGAGGCCGGCCTGACGACGGCGCTACACGACGCGGGCTACACGCTCACCGAACGAGCACCGGACTACGTGGTGCTGGGAGAGACGCGCACGTACTCCTTTGAGCGAATCACTCACGCCATCCGGCTGATCGCCGCGGGCGCACGCTTCATTGCCACCAACCCCGATGCGACCGGCCCGACAGTGGACGGCCCGCTCCCTGCCACAGGCTCGGTGGCCGCTTTGATCAGCCGCGCGACCGGCGTCGAGCCCTACTTCGTGGGTAAGCCCAACCCGCTGATGATGCGCTCCGCTCTGAACGCGATCGATGCGCACTCTGAGACGACCGCAATGATCGGCGATCGCATGGACACCGACATCATCTCGGGCCTGGAGGCCGGCATGGAGACGATCCTCGTCTTGACCGGCGTGACCACCCGCGAGGAGGCCGAGCGCTACCCCTACCGCGCCGCGCGGATCGTCGAGACGGTCGCCGATCTGCTCGAGGATCTGCAGTGAGCGCTACGCGAGCACAACCGACGCCATGTGACGCCCACACGCTCGAGGTCTTGGCATGACTCGGGTGCGTGTCATCGTCATCCCGTCGACGTGTGAGCTAAGGCTGCTCCACCCAGTCGAACGAGCGCGTAACGGCCTTCTTCCATTGGGCGTACTCGCGCTCGCGCTCGCGCTCGTCCATCTCCGGCTCCCAGCGCTTGTCCTCTGACCAGCGCTCGCGTAGCTCGTCCTGGTCTGACCAGAAGCCGACGGCGAGCCCAGCGGCGAACGCCGCACCGAGCGCTGTCGTCTCGGTGACCCCCGGGCGCACCACGGGCACGCCAAGCACATCCGCCTGGAACTGCATCAGCAACTCGTTGGCGGTCATGCCACCGTCGACCTTCAGCTCTCTGAACGGAGCATCGGCGACAGCGTTGGCCTCGTCGACCACCTCGCGGCTCTGCCAGGCGGTCGCCTCCAGTGCCGCCCGCGCGATGTGGCCGCGGCTGGCGTAAGCGGTCAAGCCGACGATCACACCACGTGCGTCATCACGCCAGTAAGGGGCGAACAAGCCGGAGAACGCAGGTACGAAATACACGCCCCCGTTGTCGGAGACGGTGCGCGCGAGATCCTCGACCTCGGGGGCGCTGTCGATCAGCTGCAGGCGATCGCGCAGCCACTGGACCAGCGCCCCGGTCACCGCGATTGAGCCCTCCAGCGCATACTTCGGCTTGCCCTCGCCCAGTTTGTAGGCGAGTGTCGTCAGGAGCTTCTGCGAGCGCGCGATCTCCTCGCCGGTGTTCAGCAGCAGGAACGAGCCGGTGCCATAGGTGTTCTTGGCCTCTCCCCTCTCAAAGCACGTCTGCCCAAACAGCGCCGCCTGCTGATCACCGAGGATGCCAGCGATCGGACGACCGCCCACGGCAGTGCCGGACGCCTCGCCGTAGACCTCGCTGGAGGAGCGGATCTCCGGCAGCATCGAGCGTGGAATCCCCATCAGCTCCAGGCTCGGCTCATGCCAGTCGAGGCTCTCCAGATCCATCAGCATCGTGCGGCTGGCATTGGTCACGTCGGTCACGTGCACACCACCCTTGGCGCCCCCCGTGAGATTCCACAGCACCCATGTATCCATCGTGCCGAACGCCAACTCGCCGTTTTCCGCACGCTCGCGCGCGCCGTCGACGTTGTCGAGCAGCCACGTCACCTTCGGGCCTGAGAAGTATGTGGACAGCGGCAGACCGACGTGCTCGCGTAGGCGATCGAGTCCCTCCTGCACCGCAAGCTCGCGCACTAGCTGGTCGGTGCGCGTGTCCTGCCACACGATCGCGTTGTGAATCGGCTTGCCCGTCTCCCGCTCCCACACCACCGTGCTCTCGCGCTGGTTGGTGATGCCGATCGCCGCAATGTCGCCCGCCTCGGCGTCGGACTTCGCGAGCGCTCCGCCGATCACCTCGCGCGTGCGCCGCCAGATCTCGCTTGCGTCGTGCTCGACCCAGCCCGCTCGGGGGTTGATCTGCTCGTGCTCGCGCTGATCGACAGCGGCGATTCTGCCGTCCCTGTCGAACAGGATGAAGCGGGTGCTCGTGGTTCCCTGGTCGATCGCTCCTACGTACTTGCCCACCCCGACCCCCTCTTCGCTTGCTCGGCCATCTACGCGATCATCTCAGGGTTGGGCTCCGTCGTAAGGCGAGCGAGCAGCAGCTTGGGCGAGGGCTGTTAGGGCGTTCCTATCGCCGGGTCGCGAATGTCTATTTGACAGCGCCCACAGGCGCGCAATTCTCCACGTTGTCAACTTTCTCTATGAGCTATGTGTCCGACCGAGGGCATGCCCGGCCTGCGCACCAGAGCACGATCAGCGGTGTGGGTCGCTTTTCACGATTGCCAACAAAGGAGACCACAAAGAGATGAGCGCGATTCAGCAAGCACCCACACGACCAACAGCCGGCATCGACCTGGACGATCCGCTCGCCATCGCCACCGAGCTGCGTGACCAGTTTCGCGTCGGCGCCGCCGAGCGTGACCGCAAGCGGCAATTTCCATACGAGCAGTGCGCGGCGTTCCGCGCATCTGGCCTGCTCGGACTGATGGTGCCTCGTGAGCTCGGCGGCTACGGCGGCACATTCAGTGAGCTGATGCGAGTCGTCATCCTGATCTCAGCCGGCGACTCCAACATCGGACAGATGTACCAGCTGCACACCGGTGGCATCAGGCTGCTGCAGGAGTTCGCCTCGCCCGAGGTGCAGGCGAAGTGGCTGCCTCGCTTTGCCAGCGGCGAGCTTTGGATCACGAACGCCTACTCGGAGGTAGGCACGCCGAGCGTCAACGACTTCAACACCACCGTCACCAAGGTCGACGGCGGCTGGCGCTTGAACGGGACCAAGTTCTATTGCACGGGCAGCCTCGCCGGAGACATTACCTTCGGCCCCTGCCGCGTCGCCGACTCCGACGAGGTACGCGTGTTCTTCACCAAAACCGATGCGGACGGGGTGACGATCCACGACGATTGGAGCGGCTTCGGCCAGCGCACCACCGCAAGCGGTACCACCGACTTCAAGGACGTGCTCATAGAAGACGAGCTGTGCCTGTCAACAGCCCAGGATGGGGGCGGTGGCGGTGGCCAGATCACTTCGCTCAACTACCAGGCAGTACACACGGGAGTGTTCGTGGGGATCGCCCAGAATGCACTGGACGACGCCGTTGACTTCATCCGGACACGCGCCCGTGTTTGGTATGAGAGCGAGGCGCCCATCGCCAGCGAGGACCCCTACACGAAGCTCCGAGTGGGCGAGATGAAGACCGCGGTACTTGCGGCAGAGCTGCTCGCCCTGCGTGCCGCCGAGCTGTGCGACGATGCGGTCGCGCACCCCGGTAACCTCGAGCGGCGGGGTCTCGCCTCGGTTGTGACCGGCGAGGCGCGGCGGGCGGGTGCCGAGGCGGCGCTGGAGGCCGGCTCCACGCTCTTCAAGGTATGCGGCGCCGGCAGCGTGCTCGAGCGTTATGGCTTTGACAGGCATTGGCGTAACGCGCGCACCCTGTCGCTGCACAACCCGCTCGACTTCAAGTCAATGCACGCGGGAGATTTTCTGCTCAACGACAGGCTGCCGCCGATCGACTCCTACAACTGAGCAAACGGATGCACCACCACTAATCACAAAGGAGGTAGACCCAAAATGTCGTCCGTAGGACTCATGTTCGTAGGTGCCGTGCTGTTCGTAAACGGGCTGTTGTTCCTCGGCAAGGTGGACGCCAAGAGCGCAGGCGTCTTCAACCTGTTCGTCGGCGGCCTGCAGACTGCGATCCCCTTCTATCTCATCTCCCACGCAAAGACGACCGACGAAATCCTGCTGGCGTCGGGGATCTTTCTGTTCGGCTTCACCTACCTATACGTGGGCATCTCCAACCTCGCCGGCTATCAGCCGCTGGGCCTGGGCTGGTACTCGGCGTGGGTGGCGATTATGGCGTGCGCGTTTGGCGTGACCAACATCGTCAAGTTCAGCGACCCCACGATCGGCCTGCTGTGGCTGCAGTGGTCGCTGCTGTGGGGGCTGTTCTTCCTCGTCCTGGGGCTCGGCATCGAGCGCCTCACAGTGCTGGCCGGATGGGCCACTCTGATCCTGTCGTTCACCACCTGCACGATCCCTGGCTTTTTGCTGCTGCTGGGCGAATGGGGCGGGGTGCACACTTGGTTGCTTCTCGTCGTGATTGCAGCGACGGCCGCAGCGCTGGTACCGGTCGCGCTGCGCACAACACGACCGACGATCGCGGAGCGGCGGACAGATGCGGAGGTGGCGGTCTCGGTGAGCTAGCCTCATGAGAGTTTTCTTAGCCTTTAGCGAGCGCGAATGAATTGTGTGTATTTCATCCGTTGAAGACGAACGGACGCCGAATACTCAAGGGGAGCGCTCAGCGGCGCCCCGCCGCCGCTCCTCGTTCGGCTGTAGCAAATAACACAAATTCGTAAAGGGAACAACGTTGCCAGAGGATCAGCAGAGTATCGCCGGGCGAGCGCTTACGAAGGTTCCAGAGATCACGGCGTTCTTCTGGATCACAAAGATCCTGACAACCGCCATGGGCGAGGCGACGTCGGACTTCATGAACGAAGCGCTCGGACCGGCGATTGCTGTGCCGTTGATGCTCATCGTCCTGGTGGTCGCGCTCAAAAGACAGTTCAGATCGCCCGCCTACAACGCCTGGAACTACTGGCTGGTGGTTGTCGCAGTCGCGGTGTTCGGGACCTCCTGCGCAGACGCGCTGCACGTCGGCTTCGGCATCGCCTACCCCGTCTCCAGCACGTTCTATCTGCTCGTCCTCACAGCCGTGTTCGTCGCCTGGTATCGGAGCGAGAAAACTCTCTCCATCCACAGCATCTACACACGCCGACGCGAGCAGTTCTACTGGGCCACGGTGCTCGCCACGTTTGCGCTCGGTACCGCCGTCGGTGACATGACCGCCACGAGCATGAACATTGGCTACCTCGCCTCGGGCATCATGTTCACCTCGCTGTTCGCCCTGCCCGCTGTGGGATATCGCTGGTTTGGCCTGAACTCGATCTTCGCGTTCTGGGTTTCCTACATCCTGACCAGGCCGCTCGGCGCGTCGTTCGCTGACTGGATGGACGCGTCAAAGCACAAGAGCGGTCTCGCGCTCGGCACCGGCCCGGTCGCCATCGGGCTGGCGGTGGTGATGGTCGGCTTCATCGCCTACCTGGCGGTGAGCCGGATCGACGTGGCAAAAGGCGCGCAACCCGCCGCCCCGCAGCCTCACGTCAAGCCTGTGCTGGACCTCGAGCTCGATTAATCGGCTCTCGACCCGTGCTCTGATGGGGGACGGTGGTGGCTGACTTGCCCGCCCGCGATCAGCGCGAGGGCGTGCGGCAGCACCGGTAGGAGCACCTCGGCGGTCTGCTCGATGCTGCGCGGGCTGCCGGGGAAGTTGATCACGAGGCTCGTGCCGCACACGCCGGCCACCGCGCGCGAGAGCATCCAGTAGGGGGTGTGCTCGCGCGAGACCGCGCGCATCGCCTCTGAGATGCCGGGGATCTCCCGCTCGATCACCGCCAACGTGGCCTCGGGAGTCACGTCGTTGGGGCTGAGGCCGGTGCCGCCGGTGGTGAGCACCAGCTCGCAGCACTCATCCAAAGCCCAGTGGCGCAAGCGCTCTTCGATCTGCGCCTGATCATCTGGGATCAGATCGCGTCCGGCGATCTGAGCTCCCAGCTGCTCGGCCAACTCGGCCAGCCTGGGTCCGCCCTCGTCCTCCCCTTCCCCCGCCGCCTTGGACGTGCTGATCGTGATGATCGCCGCGCGGGACAAGCCGATCAGTCCTCCGCGAGCCTGTAGTCGCTGCGTCCCCCGCGCTTTTCAAGCAGCACCACCTGCTCGATCTCCACGCCCCGCTCGACCCCCTTGACCATGTCATAGACCGTAAGCGCCGCCACCGCGCACGCGCACATGGCCTCCATCTCAACGCCAGTGCGCCCGACCGTGCGTACCTCGCTGATCAGCTCGACGACACCCCGCTCGACGTCGATGGTGCCTGCCACATCCACGAACGTGAGCGCCAGCGGATGAGCGAGTGGAATCAGCTGGCCGGTCTGCTTCGCGGCCTGCACCCCTGCCACGCGCGCCACGCCCAGCACCTCTCCCTTGGGTCCGTTGCCCGCCTGGACAGCGCGCGCGGTGTCCGGCGACATGCGGATGCGCGCGCGGGCTCGAGCCACGCGCTCGCTGATCTCCTTGGCGCCCACGTCGACCATCCGCGCGCGGCCCTCCTCATCCAGGTGTGTCAGACGCTCTTTGCTCACAGCGGCGGCTCGCTGCCCGCAACCCAGTGTCCCGGCTCCCCTGCCGGGTGCTCGCGCTTCCAGATCGGAGCCTCGGCCTTGATGCGGTCGATCGCGTCGCGGGCACCAGCGAACGCTTCCTCGCGATGCGGCGCTGAGACCGCCACGATCACGCTCGGCTCCCCCAGCGCGACGCTGCCCACGCGGTGCTCGGCCGCGGCCGCGAGCAGACCGTGAGCGGCGATGCAATCGCGCAGGATCTCCGCGATGCGCTCGTGCGCCATCTCCTGATAGGCCTCGTAGTCGAGGCGCTCGACCTCGCGGGTGACGCCCTGGAAGACCACGACCGCGCCCGCGCCCGGGTCCCCCACGATCGCGGCGAGCGCCTGCAGCGAGAGCGGCTCCACGGTCACACGCACGTGCACGGGCACACGCGTGCGCACGTCGTCGAGCTCGGGGGCGCCGCCGCTTACGGGAGGGATCAGCGCCAGCTCGTCATCCGCCGCGAGGGTGGTCTCCGCGGCGGCGTAGTCGCGATTGACGGCCATGCGCACGGGCATCTTGGCGAGCAGCTCGCCGAGCGGCTCGCGCTGTGAGAGCGCGCTGATCGCCTCCGCCACGGTCGCCCCAGTGGGCAACTCCAGCTCGAGCGTGTCCGTGCCCGCGCGTTCGCGCAGCATCGCGAACAGCCGCACATGGATGACCATCGCGCTCACGGGAGCGCCCCGATCCACGTGTGCAGCGGCTCGACCTCCACGCGCTCGCCCGCGCGCACCGCGACGGTGTCCGTGGGTAGGAACGCGAGCGCATCCGCCCCGAGCATCGAGGTGAGCACGTGTGAGTCCTGTGGACCGGTCGGCTGGGCGTGCCAGCCATCCTCGCGCGCGCTGATGCGACAGCGCAGCGCGTGGGCGCGATCGCCCGGCTTCTTGTAGTCGCTGTCCATAACCGCCCAGAGGCGTGGCGGGCGGGGGGCAGCCCGAGGAACGTGCGCAGGGCGGGTCTGACGAGCAGCACGAACGTGACCATCGCCGACACTGGGTTGCCCGGGAGGCCGAACACCAGCGTCGAGCCCAGCGTCCCGAACCAAGCTGGCCGACCCGGCTTCAGCGATAGGCCCCAGAATCCCGTTTGCGCGCCGAGCGCTTGGAGGCTCCCCTTGACGTAATCGTGCACACCGACAGAGACGCCTCCGCAGATCACCGCCACCTCGACGTCCCGCACCGCCTCAGCGATCGCCGCGGTGGTGGCTTCGGCGTCATCGGTCACTGTCGCGGCGCTCACCACCTCCGCGCCGTCGCAGCGCGCCAGCGCCGCGATCGCCAGCGAGTTGGAGTCGCGAATCGCCCCTGGACGAGACGGCTCGCCGGGCGCCAGCAGCTCGTCGCCGCTGACCAGCAGCGACAGCCGCGGGCGGCGCACGCAATGCGCCGCGAGACTGCCCAGCGAGGCCAGCACCCCCAGCTCGGCCGGCCCGAGCAACGTGCCTCGGTGGAGCACCGTCTGCCCGGCGCGCACGTCGTCGCCCGCGTGTCTGATCTGTGTACCCGCGGGCACCGCCACGAGCACCTCCACCCGGCCATCGTCGCTGCGCGTGTCCTCGACGCGCACGACCGCGTCGGCGCCCGCCGGGAGCACCGCCCCTGTGGAGATCGCGATCGCCTCCCCGGCGCCGAGCGTCGCGGTGGCCGGAGAGCCCGCGCGCGACTCGTCAACCACTCGCAAAGTCGCGGGGCTATCTTGACCTGCCGCTGCCACATCGTGCGCTCGCACCGCGAAGCCGTCCATCGCGGAGTTATCGAAAGCAGGCACCGGCTCAGCCGCGCTCACGTCCTCTCCGAGCACACGCCCGAGCGCCGCCTGCAGCTCGACTGGCTCGCACGCCAGGGGCTTCACGGCGTCGAGCACCAAGCGCTGCGCGTCCTCGATCTCGATCAGCCCGCTAGCCATCTTGCCTGGCCACTGTAGATGGTCGAATCCAGCATCTGGTGCGACACTCACGCGATGGCAGAGCCACGAGCGATCGTCGCCGTGCTGGCCGGCGGTCGCGGCGAGCGCCTGGGAGGCGGCAAGGCGATGGCAGCGCTTGGTGGGCGCCCCCTGATCGAGTACCCGCTCGGAGCCGCGCGCGGCGCGGGCCTGGAGGCGATCGTGGTCGCCAAGCGCAGCACTCCGCTGCCGCCGCTACGCGCGCAGGTGCACTATGAGCCCGAAAACCCCCGACACCCGCTGTGTGGGGTGATCGCCGCGCTCGAGCTTGCAGCCGAGCGCTCGCCTGCGCCAGCGGTGGTGATGCTCGCGTGTGACATGCCGTTTCTCACCAGCCCGCTGCTCGACTGGCTTGCCGGCCTCGATGGCGCGACGATGGCTGAGGTTGGCGGGCGGCTGCAGCCGTTGCTCGGGCGCTGCCTTCCGGAGCAACTGCCTGCCCTGCGAAACGCACTGGACGCACAACGCCCGCTGCATGGCGCCCTGGCCGAGCTCACACCTCGGATCGTGGATGAGAGCGAGCTGTCGCGCTTCGGAGATCCCGAGCGACTCTGCTTCAACATCAACAGCCCCGCGGATCTGCAGGTGGCCGCAGGGTGGCTGTAGAGGGGTCGACCAGGGGCCCAGCTTCTGTGGAGATTGAAGCTACGTCTTGGCCTTCTTGTACGTGAACTTCGCGTGCTTGGCCGGCTTGCCGAAGGACGGACTCGTGCCGCCGGGGGTCGTCACGGTCACGTACACCTTCCCTGTCCCAGCAGGCGACTTAACAGTGATCGAGGTTTCCGAGACAGATGTGATGGTCCCCGAGCCGGGGCCGAACTCGACCTTTTCGGCGCCGGTGAAGTTGGTGCCTGTGATCGTGACCAGCGTGCCCCCTGTCGTAGGCCCGCTCTTCACCGACAGGGCGCTTACGGCTGGCGGAGGCGCGCTCACTGCCAGGCTGTGAGCGCGTCCGCCAGCGATCGCCGTGACATCGCTCAACCCCGTGACTTCCACCGGCACGTCGCTGTCGTAGATGCTTTCGTTGCCGAGCTGCCCATAGTAGTTGGCGCCCCAGGTCATGACATGGCCGTTTGCCAGTCGGGCCAGACTGTGGGTACTGCCGGCCGCGATCGCCGTGACTTCGCTCAACCCCGTGACTTCCACCGGCACGTCGCTCTCGGTGTAGGTTCCGTTGCCAAGCTGCCCATCTTCGTTGTCGCCCCAGGCCATGACATGGCCGTCTTTCAACAAAGCCAAGCAGTGGGAGCCGTTAGCCGCGATCGCCGTGACTTCGCTCAACCCTGTGACTTCCACCGGCACGTCGCTCTCGGTGTAGGTTCCGTTGCCAAGCTGCCCATCTTCGTTGTCGCCCCAGGCCATGACATGGCCGTCTTTCAACAAAGCCAAGCTGTTTGTTGCGCCGGCCGCGATCGCTGTGACGTAGTTCAGTTCCCCCTCAACTATTACCGGCACGTCGCTGTCCCTGTAGGTTCCGTCGCCGAGCTGGCCATTTTCGTTCTCGCCCCAGGCAAAGACATGTTCATATGCGAGGGCCAGGCTGTGGGTACCGCCGGCCGCGACTGCCGTGAAGGAGATGTTTCCGTCCGCGGCGACTTCCACCGGCACGTTGCTCGAGATGTAGGTTCCGTCGCCGAGCTGCCCATCTTCGTTGTCACCCCAAGCCATGACATAGCCTGAGTTGAAGGTGCTGTATTTCACCAGGGCCAAGCCGTGTTCGGAGCCGCCCGCGATCGCGAGCACATCGCTCAACCCTTTGACTTCCACCGGGATGTCGCTCTCGGCGTAGCTTCCGTCGCCAAGCTGGCCGGATGGGTTCCAGCCCCAGGCCATGACGTGGCCGTCTGCCAGCCGGGCCAGGCTGTTGTAGTTGCCGGCCGCGACTGCCGTGACTTCGCTCAGCCCCCTGGTTCGCACCGGCACGCTGCTGTAAGTGCTGATTTCTCCGTTGCCGAGCTCCCCTTCCTTGTTGACGCCCCAGGCCATCACGCCGTCAGGGTCAGCGGACGCTGACAGCGGCACTGACAGCGCCATCGTCAGCGCCACTAGCGCGGCAGCCGCGAGCACGGACACCGACCCCCAATGATCCCTCCCAAGACCAACCCCCACAGAACAACCTGGCCGCCGCATAGCCCCCTCCGAGCATCCGTTACAAGCGCCCCCCCGGGCGCTCTTTGATCAGCAACAGGCCGCTTTGATACTACAGGATGGCTCGTCGCGCATTCATCCCTCGCCTGCTACTCGCGACGAAGCGAGATCGCCAAGCCGCTGCGGACTTGCAGGGTGTGATGTCCGGGTTCGACCAGTATGTCGATGGTCTCGTTCAGCTCCAGGGATCCGGCAGGCTTTCCGTCGAGCACGACGTCGTATGTGCCACGGCGGACCTCTACTCCGATGGTTTTGTGGGTCAGCTTTAGTGTTGCGGACACACGGGCACCATGCCTTTCATCCGGGATTCAGGCACTAACAGGTGTACTGTGAAACTGTGCTACCGTGGTGCACAGTGCCGAACATCACCGTTTCCGTTCCCGACGACGTGTATCGCGCCGCGCGGATACGCGCAGCCGAGCAGGGCAGCTCGGTGAGCGCCCTGGTGGCCGCATACCTGAGCTCGCTCTCAGAGCGGGGGGCTGAGTTCGCGAAACTCGAGGCTCAGCAGCAGCGCATCCAGCAGCAGATCCGCCAGTTCAGCGCTGGCGAGCGTCTCGACCGCGAAGAGTTGCATCGGCGTGCGGTTCGTTGACACGAACATCCTGCTCTACGCGATCTCGCAGGATCCAGACGAGCGAACGAAGGCAACGCTAGCCAACGAGATTCTCTCGGCTGGCGATCTTGCGCTCTCGGTCCAAGTACTTCAAGAGTTCTACGTCCAGGCGACCCGGGAGACCCGAGCAGATCGCATTACCCACGAGCAAGCCGAGGGTCTAGTCGACTCATTCCGGCGCTTCCCCGTGCAAGAGACGACCGTCGGGATAATGCTCGCCGCGATGTCTACGGGGCAACGATTCAGCATCTCCTACTGGGATGCGGCAATCCTGGAGGCAGCCAGGACGCTTGGTTGCGAAGTCGCACTCTCCGAGGATCTCAGCGATAGCCAAGACTACGCGGGCATACGGGTCGAAAACCCGTTCGGCAGACCCTAACTGAGCACGCATCAGCGCGGTCCGCACCCGCTTCTACTCCGGCGAGCCGCCCACGCGCTCGGCAATCGCCCGCAGCTCCTGCAGCGACAACCCGGCCCGACCGGCGATCCAGCACGCCAGCGGCGCAGCGGTCCGTTCGGAGGCATGAGCGGCGGTGCCTGCGAGCTCGAGCAGTTCCCGGACCTCCTCGGGAGAAGGCCTTTGCACGCCCGCCTCTTGAGCAAAAGCGGCGATCCATTCGTCCCGTGTCACGGCTCGCAGCTTAGTCACGGGCGCCGATGGGGTAGAACGAGGGAGATGCTCGACACGCTCGACAGGCCTCTGCGCGACCTGCGCATCTCGGTCACTGACCGCTGCAACCTGCGCTGCCGCTACTGCATGCCCAAGGAGATCTACGGGTCAGGTCACGTTTTCCTGCCGCGCAGCGAGCTGCTCAGCTTCGAGGAGATCGCCAGGCTGACACGGGTGCTGGCAGCGCAGGGGGTCAGCAAGCTCAGACTGACCGGAGGCGAGCCGCTGCTTCGCAGCGAGCTCGAGCGCTTGGTCGCGATGCTCGTCGCCATCGACGGGATCGAGGACATCGCGCTCACCACCAACGGCCTGCTGCTCGCCGAGAAGGCCCGCTCGCTGGCCGATGCCGGCCTCAGCCGCGTCACCGTCAGCCTGGACGCCCTCGATGACGAGACGCTCCGCGCCATCGGCGACGCGCCCATCTCCGCCACACGCGTGCTCGCGGGAATCGACGCGGCGGCTGCCGCCGGGCTCTCCCCAATCAAGATCAACATGGTCGTACGACGTGGCTTCAACGAGAGCTGCGTGCTCGCCATGGCCGAGCATTTCCGCCACCGCCCCCAGATCCTGCGCTTCATCGAGTACATGGATGTGGGCTCCACCAACGGCTGGCGCAGCGAGGAGGTCGTTCCCGCCGAGGAGATCCTCGCGTCGATCTCCTCGAGCTGGCCGCTGGAGCCGATCGCACCGACCTACGAGGGAGAGGTCGCCACGCGTTACCGGTACCTGGACGGAGGCGGTGAGATCGGCATGATCCACTCCGTCAGCCAGCCGTTCTGCGCCAGCTGCACGCGCGCCCGGCTGTCGGCCGACGGCAAGCTGTTCACCTGCCTGTTCGCCCGCCGCGGACATGACCTGCGCGCGCTGCTGCGCGACGGCACCGACGACTTCGAGGTCGCCGCTCGCACCCGCGAGATCTGGAGCGCACGCGCGGACCGCTACTCCGCGGAACGAGCAGCTCGAGCACAGGAAGTCGACGGGGGCGCCAAGGTCGAGATGTCCTACATCGGCGGCTAGGCGCTGCGACATCGGCGGTTGAGCCACAGCGCGCAAAGTGGCGCAAAGTGGCTGGAGACAATGCTTTTCTCGGCCCATGACCGGCGCTAGGTTCCTCAGTGAGGAGGAAACAACGCGGTTCCCACGGGGAGTGGGGACCCAATACGAGGAGAAAGGATCGCTATGTCTGATCGCTACCTGTCCCCCAGGCGCGTGCTCGCCCGGCGTACCACCGGCTCGAGGATGATGCGCCCAATGCTCTGCATCGCCGCCGCCGTCACAGCCCTGATGGCGTTTGCCGTGGCACCATCGATCGCCGGCGCTACCACCCCCTACGTGTCGCTCGGTGACTCATACACGTCCGGCCCGTTCATCCTGCCGTTCGCATCCGGCGCGCCGCTCGAATGCCTGCAGTCGGCTCGCAACTACTCACACCTGACGGCCTCCGCACTGGGCCTGTCGTTGAAGGACGTCAGCTGCTCGGGAGCCACCACGGAAAACATCACCACCACTGCCCAGTACTCAACGCAGCCGCCACAGATCGATGCCCTCAGCTCCTCCACCCAGGTGGTGTCGGTGGGGATCGGCGGCAACGACAAAGGGCTGTTCCTCAACACGCTGATCACGTGCGGTGCGGAGGACCTCGTGTTCCCCTTCGGAACGCCGTGCAAAGACACATACGGCCACAAACTCGCCGAAAAAATCGTTGAAGACGAGCCGGTGGTCGGAGCGATGCTCCATCAGGTGCACACGATCTCGCCGTCCGCGAAGGTGTTCGTGGTGGGCTACCCAGACATCCTGCCCCAGAGCGGCAACTGCTGGCCGACGGTGCCGCTGACCACCGGTGACACGGCCTACCTCAACGGCGTCGAGGAGGAACTGAACTCGATGCTCAGCAGCGAGGCCTCCGCCAACGGCGCCACATACGTCAACACGTACACGCCGAGCATCGGCCACGACGCGTGCAAGTCACTGAGCGTGCGGTATGTGGAACCGGTGCTGCCCGAATCGGACGCGTTCTCCGTGCACCCCAACGAACGGGGCATGGAAGCCGACGCCTCAGAGGTCGAGGCGGCGATGCGGGCGAAAGGGATCTCGTAGTGGCGGCGTCTGAGGCGTAGTCGCTTCGGACTAAATTATCTCAAATAAATTTGAGATCGCATTGGGAGCCGAGGCTGCTTGGGCCTCGGCCCCAAGGCGTCTCAGCCCAGGCTGCGTATTAGAAGATATTGCGTATAGAGGATCATACGAATAATCGTTTATTCGTATGGACGCTTTATCGAACGCCGGCCAATCACGAAACCTCTAGTTCTCCGATCCTGCCGATCGTCGGCGTGAGCCGTTGTGCACATCGCGGATGGTTCCAACTGTCGGCAAGAGCCTAATGGCGTCAGTCCGCAAAGCGAGGAGCGCGTATGCGCAAGCACAACGCTACCCGATCTGTTTATGTCGCGTTCTGGCGCTATTCTTGAAGTCGTGAGGCGTTCTGTTTTGAGCACCACCCCGACGGCTGAGAAGCCCGCGTTGAGCGATGACGAGCGCGCTGAGCGTCGGCGGCGGCTGGCCGAGCGCGTGTTTAGCCCGAACGGACTTGATCGGGATACGCTCAAGCACATCGAGCAGCTGACGGACAACGAGTCGTAGCGACCTGCGGTGGATGCCGTCGAGCTGCTGGAAGGCGATGCGCCGTTCATCGCCGACACATCGGCATGGTGGCGGTTCTCCTCCCTCCCCGGTGTGCTTGCCCAGCTCGTCAAGCAAGCAATGGGAGATGACCGGCTGTGGATCACGCCGATCGTGCGGATGGAGATCCTCTACTCCACTCGCAGCACCTCCGAGTACACCGCAGTCGAGACAGAGCTCGACGGGTTCCGAATCCTGCGCAACGATCGAGCCGTCGCTGACGCGGCGATGAGTGCGGTTGGTGAGCTCGCCGAGCGCAGTGACGGCTACCACCGCGTGCCGCTGACCGACGCGCTGATCGCCGCAGCCGCCGCCGAGCACGGCGGCATCGCGCTACTTCACCGCGACACCCACTTCGACAAGCTCGCCAAAGTCCTCACATTCGAGAACGCCGAGCTTCCAGGGTCCTGAGAGATCATGGTCCCCCGGTTCCTGGATAACACGAAAATTATTACAGGGTGGCGACGCACAACGGCTGCCGTCTGCGAGCGGTGTGGAGAGCCATATTTCGGACGCAAAGACGCGCTCGCCTGTCCCAAGTGCTCCGGTGCGGCGAATGTGTCTAGGTTTCGTGACCGCCGTCCGCAAAACCAATAGAGACTGGTCATCTTAATGCGCGAGCGAAGGCCAGTTTTCCCCTGGCTCGGACAGTCACGAGCTCACTGCCGGCTGAGAGCTGGAGATCCCCCTTTCGAGCTGCCTTTGGCGACGGAAGTGCTCGAGTATGAGCACGCTGACGAGCGCCGCATATACACACCACACTGAGGTGAACTCCGCTTCGCGCACGCTGTACGCGATCGCCACGCCCACCAGGTTCACCACCCCGAACCACTGCAGGTAGCGGCGGCTTGAGAGCAGCGCCGGCACGCACGTCGCGATCACATATACGACTGCTGCCTGTCCCATATGGGGGGCATTGCTGTTGTACGCAATACATGACGCGTCTTCCCGGGCGTACAGCGGGTGCTGCGTGACCTGCCACAACAGGAATCCGCCCACCGCTACCCCCAACAGCACAAATGGCAGCACCCAGCGACGGTGTTTGCGGCTGGGCTCGAGCAGATATAGGCCCAGCGGAACGATGATCGGCAGCGCCACATACGCGAAGATCACGTATATCTCCTTGGCCACGTCTCCCAGGCCGCTCGAGACCTCTCCGCGGAGCCCCAGCCACACGAACCCCTCGGTGAACTGGTGCAGCGCGAACAGCAACGGTAGCGCGCCGATGATCAGCTCGCGCCTGCCACGAACGCGGCGCAGCGTCGCGACGCCCACCGCACCGACCACGACGGAAGCCGTGAAGTCGGCGTCAGGCGAGAAGCACATGAACCCGCAGTGTTACGCAGTTCCAGGCAACGACAGGCCCCTGGCTGAGCCGTCGTCCTCATACCGCGAGCTCTGTAGCGGCCACACGGCCACGTCCTCAGGCTTGATTTCGATCGGCACAGGCGAGCCGATCGTCAGCGCGAGCGTCTCACTCGTGCGCACGGTCAGCTCCAGCGTGTCCCCGAGGGCGACGGTCAACTCGCGCACCGATCCAAGATCGACATCGTCGAGCAGAATCGCCTCATAGCGCCCGAGTGAATCCAGCGAGATGCGCTCCGGACGCACGCACCAGACGACCTCGCTTCCAGCCGCAAGCTCGTGGGTGGCGATGTGAATCTCAGCACCGCCACTGTCGATCGCGTCGCTCGCCGCAACGACCGCTCGGCGCGCGTTGGCGATCCCGAGCAGCCCTGCCACCTGCGGTGAGCTTGGCGTGCGAAAGACCTCCCCTCGCGTGCCCGCTTGCAGCACGCGACCGTGATCGATCACGATGATCTCATCCGCCAGCAGCGCCGCCTCCTCAGGATCGTGCGTGACGATCACCGTGCACAGACCCGCCTCCCGCTGCAACCGCCGCAACTCCCTGCGCAGACGGTCCGCCACCGGCGCGTCCAGGCCGGTGAACGGCTCGTCCAGCAGCAGCACCTGCGGCTCCACCGCCAACGCACGCGCCAGCGCCACCCGCCGCTGCTGGCCGCCCGAGAGCTCCTGCGGATAGCGGTCCTCCAGGCCCTCCAAGCCCAGTCGCTCGAGCCACCACGCGGCCAACCCGGGCCGCGCACCCACGCCGAACATGACCTGCTGCCAAACCGTTCGCCGTGGCTGAAGCGCAGGCTGCTGGGGCACGTAGCCGATCCGGCGGCGCTCAGTGGGGAGCTGATCGAGCGCTTGAGATCCAGCGCGGACATGCCCGCCCTCGACGGTGGTTAGCCCGGCGAGCAGACGCAAGGTCAGCGTCTTGCCGGCTCCCGAGGGGCCCAGCAGCGCCAGCCTCGGAGTGTGGCCCCGATGAGCGATCTCCAGCGCGAACGAGCCCAGGCGCTTCTTCAGCGCGAAGTCCAGCTCGGATGGCGAACCGGGGATCGCCGGCACCGACGGCGCAGCGGCGACCCTCCCCCTGCGCCGCCTCGGAATCGGCAGCTGTGCGAGCAGCAGCACCACCAGCGCTGCGGCCAGGGCAGCCGCGATCGGCCACATCGTCCCCGGCAGACCCGTCTCGTCGAACTGCACGAACGTGAACACCGGCAGCGAGAACGGATGGTAGGCGAGGATCACCGTCGCCCCGAACTCCGCGAACGCTCGTAGCCACGTCAACAAGATCCCCGCCGCGATTCCCGGCAGTGCAGCGGGGATTGCCACCCGCGCGAAGCGCGCCACACGCCCGTGCCCGAGCGTGGCTGCCACCTCCTCCAAGGCGGGGTCGACAGCTGCGAAGGAGGCGCGTGCGGCGATGATCAAGAACGGCGCCGCCACGAAGATCTGGGCGAGCACGATCCCCGCCCGCGTGTCCGTCAGTTTGCCGCCGAACAGTTCACCGGGGATCGTGAACGGGCCGACCACATACAGCAGCAGGATACCGCTCATTAGCGTCGGCAGCGCCAGCGGCAGAGCCACCAGCGCCAACAGCACCCGGCCGATCACGCCACGCCTGCGCGCCAGCAGGTAGGCCAGAGGTGTTCCCAGCACCACGATCACCGCGGTCGCAATCGTCGCTGTGAACAGCGACGTCGTAAGCGCGGAGACGAGTCCGGGCGACGCCGGCGCACCGCCCGACAGGCGCACCACGAACGCGACGATCGGGACCAGCAGGTAGAGGGCGAGCAGCCCGCCCAGCCAGGGCAGCGGGCTGCTCACCCGGGCGCGCATCCGCTAGCCCGCGCCCACGATGCTGCGCAGGCCCTTCGGCACCGCCGAGGCGCTGCCGGTGAACGTCGGCTTCAGCGGCACCAGCCCGTAGTCGCCCTCCACCGTCTTGCGCTTGGGGCTCAACAGGAACGACACCAGTGCTTCCGCCCCGGCGGGGTTTTCCGCGTTGTTGAGGATCGTCAGCGTGTAGTCGGCGTACTTGTACACCGGCGTCAGCGGAACAGTTGGCACGTGTGCTTCCTTTGCTTCCACCACGTAGAAGAAGCCCGCGTCGAGCTGCCCAGCCTGCAGGCGCGCGAGCATCGCCGTCTCTTCGAAGATCGGGAAGCTCTTCAGTGCCTCCGTCAGCTTCGGGTCGTGCAGCTTCTTCGCCGCCGCGTCAACCGCTTCCACCGTCAGCTTGCCCTTGGGGTCCGCCTTCGGTTCGGTGCGCCCGACGAGGATGCCCGGCTCGGTGATCACCTTGTACCAAGGCTTGCCGTGCGCCAGCTCTTTGCCGAACTTGGTTTTTGGGTCATAGCCCAGGACGAGGTCGGAGGAGGCGAAGGTCGAGTACCACGACACCCAGTTGCCATTGGCCGCCCCTTCGAGTTCTTTGTCAGCCGACTCAGACGCGCTCAGAAAGACATCCGCCGTGCGCACTTTGCCCTTGATCGCAGCCGCGTCTTCGTTGGAGCCGCCGCCGAAGCCTTCGAACGGATATCCCGTCGTTTGCGTAAACGCCGGGCCAAACGATTTTTCCATGATGTCCACCAGCGAGCCCGCGAAGATCGCCGAGACCTTGCCCTGCGCAGCAGCCGTGCTTGCCACCGGTGTAGCGCCGCTGGATGAGGCCAACGCACTGGATGTCACACCGACCAGACTGGCCACACTCGCGACCCCAACCACTACAGCGACGGTCGCCCTGCCCCAGTGCTTGTGCCTGCTCCCGACTTTCGCCATGCGTACTCCTTCTCTCCCCTCATCAGGGAGTTCGTTCGACCATTACCGATGTCGCCTTGACCGTCGCCGTCGCCTCCACGCCAGGAGCAAGGCCAAGCTCTTCGACCGAGTCGCGCGTGATCGCCGCCGTGACCAGGAACGGGCCCGCCTCGAGCTCCACCAGCGCCATCACGCCGTCGACCTCAACTGAGCGCACCACGCCCGTGAAGCGGTTGCGGGCAGAGTGGCGGGTACCCGTGCGGTGTCGTTGCGGACGGCTCGTCAATCGCTGCACCTCGGCCGCCGATACGCGACGGCGGTTGCGCTCGTCGCGATGCGTATGCAGCTTGCCCGAGCGATCCCAGCGACGCAGCGTGTCAACGCTTACGCCGATTGCTGTCGCCGCGTCTCCGAGCGAGAGGTCTGAAGGCTTTTGCTTGGGCAATGCCTATGCAGCATATCTGTGGGCGATAGCCGGCAGCCTCCACCCCTCCAGACCCTGCAGCCGCTCGCGCGCCAGCTGTCCTTTGGCGCCCCCACCAACGGGGTAAGGTCATCTGGAGCGATGAGAAATCCGTTGCGCGATTGGCCGCTGTTGCGCCAGCTGCAAAGCAGCGATTCGCTCGCGCGCGGAGCAGCCGTGAAGTCCGCCGGCACCGAGAATCTCGGTAACCGCGCCGCCGAAGCCGACGAGGTGGTCAAGTCGGTTTGCCCCTACTGCGCGGTCGGGTGCGCTCAGAACGTCTACGTAAAGGACGGCAAGGTCGTCCAGATCGAGGGCGACCCCGACTCCCCCGTCAGCCGCGGGCGCCTGTGCCCCAAGGGCTCCGCCACGCTGCAACTGACGACCGGCGACGCCCGTGAGCACACCGTGCTCTACCGCCGCCCCTACGCCAAAGACTGGGAGCAACTCGACCTTGAGACCGCCATGGACATGGTCGCCGAGAAAGTCGTGCAGACCCGTCGCGACACCTGGGAATGGGAGAGCGAGGGCGCGCGCGTACGTCGCAGCCTGGGCATCGCGAGCCTAGGCGGCGCGACGCTCGACAACGAGGAGAACTACCTGATCAAGAAGCTCTGGACAGCGCTCGGCGTCATCCAGGTCGAGAACCAGGCGCGCGTGTGCCACAGCTCCACCGTTGTCGGGCTCGGCACCTCGTTCGGCCGCGGCGGCGCCACCACCTTCCCCGGCGATCTGCAGAACTCCGACTGCATCGTCATCGAGGGCTCCAACATGGCCGAGGCCCACCCCGTGGCCTTCCAGTGGGTGACGGAAGCCAAGGCGCGCGGAGCGAAGGTGATCCACGTCGACCCCCACTTCAGCCGCACCAGCGCGCTAGCTGATGAGTTCATACCGCTGCGCACCGGCACCGACATCGCCTTCCTCGGCGGGATCGTCAACTACGTGCTCGAGCACGAACGCTGGTTCCGCGACTACGTGCTCGCCTACACCAACGCCTCCACCATCATCGACGAGGACTTCCGCGACACCGAGGACCTCGACGGCGTCTTCTCCGGCTTCGACCCCATCAGCGGCCAGTACGACTACAAGAGCTGGCAGTACGACGGAGCGCCCGTCGCCGCCGCCTCCGGCAACCGCGACCGCTACAGCGAAGTTCACGCAGACGGCCAGGCAATGCGGGAGTCCTCGCACGGCGAGACCGCCGGGTCCGGCGGCCAAAGCGTCAAGGGCGAGCCGCGCCGCGACGAGACGCTCCAGGACCCCCACTGCGTCTTTCAGATCCTCAAACGCCACTACTCGCGCTACACGCCCGAGATGGTCGCCCACACGTGCGGCGTCCCCGAGGATGTGTTCCTGGGGCTGTGCGAGACGATTTGTGAGAGCTCCGGGCGCGAGCGCACCACCGCCTTCGTGTACGCCGTCGGCTGGACCCAGCACACCGTCGGCTCGCAGTACATCCGCACCGCTTGCATCCTGCAGCTACTGCTCGGCAACATCGGGCGTCCCGGCGGCGGCATCATGGCGATGCGCGGCCACGCGAGCATCCAGGGCTCGAGCGACATCCCCACCCTGTTCGACCTGCTGCCCGGCTACCTGCCGATGCCGCACGCCCACGAGTACGAGAGCCTCAAGGAGTACATCGAGTCCGACTCCGCCGAGAAGGGCTACTGGGGCAACATGAGCACCTACGTCGTCAGCCTGCTGAAGGCCTGGTGGGGTGAGGCCGCCACGGCCGAGAACGACTGGTGCTTCGACTACATACCGCGCATCACCGGCTCGCACGGCACCTACGACACCGTCATGACCCAGCTCGAGGGCAAGTGCAAGGGCTACTTCCTGATGGGCCAGAACCCCGCCGTCGGCTCCGCCAACAACCGCATGCAGCGAACCGCCATGGCCAACCTCGAGTGGCTCGTCGTGCGCGACTTCTCACTGATCGAGAGCGCCACCTGGTGGAAGGACGGACCGGAGATCGACACCGGCGAGATGCGCACCGAGGACATCGCCACCGAGGTTTTCTTCTTCCCCGCCGCCGCCCACATCGAGAAGGACGGCACGTTCACCAACACCCAGCGGCTGCTGCAGTGGCATCACAAGGCCCAGGAGCCCAAGGGCGACGCGCGCTCGGACCTGTGGTTCATGTACCACCTCGGCAGGCTCATCCGCGAGAAGCTCTCAGGCTCCGACCGAGGAGATCGACCGCCCAGTCCTCGACCTCACCTGGGATTACCCCACCGCGGGGCCCGCTGCAGGAGCCGAGCGCGGAGGCGGTGCTGCGCGAGATCAATGGCCGCGGGCCCGACGGCGCAGCCGCTGTCCAGCTACGAGCAGCTACGCGACGACGGCTCCACCACCTGCGGCTGCTGGATCTACTGCGGCGTGTTTGCCGACGGCGTCAACCAGTCCGCCAGGCGCACCCCGCGCGAGCAGCAGAACTGGACCGGCGCCGAGTGGGGCTGGGCGTGGCCCGCCAACCGCCGCGTGCTCTACAACCGTGCCTCCGCCGACCCCGACGGCAAGCCGTGGAGCGAGCGCAAGGCACTCGTCTGGTGGGACTCCGAGCAGGGCAGGTGGGTGGGGCACGACACCCCCGACTTCAAGGCCGACAAGGCCCCCACCTACGTGCCGCCCAAGGACGCCAAAGGGCCAGAGGCGCTCAGCGGCTCAGAGCCGTTCATCATGCAGGGCGACGGGCGCGGCTGGCTGTATGCGCCCGCGGGCCTCGCCGACGGGCCGCTGCCCACGCACTACGAGCCCCAGGACTCCCCGTTCGAGAACGCGCTCTACAGCCAGCGCGCCAACCCCGCGCGCAAGACCTACCCCCACCCCAACAACCGCTACCACCCCAGCGGCGACGAAAAGGGCGCGGACGTGTTCCCCTATGTCGTCACCACCTACCGCCTCACCGAGCACTTCACCGCCGGCGGCA
This sequence comes from uncultured Solirubrobacteraceae bacterium, assembly GCA_963752865.1. Classification (GTDB taxonomy): domain Bacteria; phylum Actinomycetota; class Thermoleophilia; order Solirubrobacterales; family Solirubrobacteraceae; genus Palsa-744. Next base: position 1,240,228 of record CAVVZU010000002.1, on the reverse strand, counting down.
TGACCCGCTGGTCGCCCTACCTCGCAGAGCTACAGCCCGAGTTCTTCTGCGAGGTCTCACCCGAGCTCGCCGCCGAGCGCCAGCTCGAGCACGGCGGCTGGGCGACGATCGCCACCGCCCGCGGCGTGATCGAGGCGCGCGTGCTCGTCACCGAGCGCATGACCCCGCTCCAGGTCCACGACCGCACCGTCCACCAGATCGGCATGCCCTTCCACTGGGGCCCCAACGGCTACGCCAAAGGCGACTCCGCCAACGAGCTCTCGCCGATGTCGCTCGAGCCCAACGCCCACATCCAGGAGGACAAGGCGTTCACCGCCGATATCAGGCCCGGCCGTCGCCCCCGCGGCCCCGCACGCCAGCGGCTCGTCGAGGAGTACAAGCAGCGCGCCGGTGTTACCGCCGGTACGGGCGTAAAGCCATGAGCCACGTCTACCGCGCCCCACGCCCCCGGAGTAAGCCGTGAGCGAGATCAGCCTGCTGAGCTCGGTTCGCGGGCACGGCGACCCCGCCGCCGACGTCTACGAGGAGCACCCGCCGCGGATGGGCTTCTTCACCGACACGTCGCTGTGCATCGGCTGCAAGGCGTGCGAGGTCGCGTGCAAGGAGTGGAACCAGGTGCCCGAGGACGGGCTGAACTTCACCGGCATGTCGTTCGACAACAGCGAAGGACTAAGCGCCGACACCTGGCGCCACGTCGCCTTCATCGAGCAGCCCGCCGGCGAGGAGCCGGACAGCGACTTCCGCTGGCTGATGTCCTCTGACGTCTGCAAGCACTGCACCGACGCCGCCTGCCTGGACGTGTGCCCCACCGGCGCCCTGTTCCGTACCGAGTTCGGCACGGTGGTCGTCCAGGAGGACGTCTGCAACGGCTGCGGCTACTGCGTGCCCGCGTGTCCCTACGGGGTGATCGGCAAACGCGAGGACGACGGGCGCGTGTGGAAGTGCACGCTCTGTTACGACCGTCTCGGCGAGGGCATGGAACCGGCGTGCGCGAAGGCGTGCCCCACCAACTCGATCCAGTTCGGCGAGCTCGACGAGCTGCGCGTGCGCGCCGCCGGGCGCGTCGAACAACTCCAGCAGGCGGGCGTGCTCGACGTGCAGCTGTATGGCCACGATCCCGACGATGGCGTCGGCGGCGACGGCGCGTTCTTCCTGCTGCTCGACGAGCCCGAGGTCTATGGGCTGCCGCCCGATCCGGTGGCCACCACGCGCGATCTGCCGCGCATGTGGCGCAACGCCGCGATCGCCGCGGCCGGGCTGCTCGGCGCGGTCGGCGCGAGCTTCGCGGGGCGCAGGTGAGCAGCCCGGATGTCACCCATAACGGACGGGCGAATGTACCTCCTGACGACGAAGCCGTCCCGAAGCGTCGGCGTCGGCGTCGCGATGGCTCGATGGTCCCCGAGGCAGAGTTCTCCAGCTACTACGGCCGGCCGATCGTCAAGGAACCGACATGGGCGCGCGCTGGACATCGCCGGCTACCTGTTCCTCGGCGGCCTCGCCGGCGCCTCCTCCACGCTCGCCGCCGGCGCCCAGCTGAGCGGCCGGCCCGGGCTAGCACGTCCGCTCAAGCTGGGTGCGATCGGCGCCATCTCGCTGTCGCTCGTGGCGCTCGTTCACGACCTCGGCCGTCCGTCGCGCTTCCTGAACATGCTGCGCGTGTTCAAGCCAACCTCGCCGATGAGCGTCGGCGTGTGGATCATCTCAGCCTACGCGCCTGCCGCGGGCGCAGCGGCGCTCGCCGAGCTGGTACCGCTGGGGCGGCTGAGCCCGCTTGGCAAGCTGGGAACCGCCGGCGCCGCGCTGCTCGGCCCCGCGGTCGCCTCCTATACGGGCGTGCTCATCGCCAACACCGCCACGCCCGCATGGCACGAGGGCCACCGCGAGATGCCGTTCGTGTTCGTCGGGTCCGCCGCCAGCGCCGCCGCGGGGCTCGGGCTGTTGGGCGCGCCGCTCGCAGAGAACGGCCCTGCGCGCCGCCTCGCGGTGATCGGCGCGCTGACGGAGATCACCGCGGTGAGGCTGCTCGAGCGCCGCGTGGGGATCGTCGCTGAGACCTATCACCGCGGTCGCGCCGGCACGCTGATGCGCGCCGCCGAGGCGCTGACGCTCGTGGGCCTCGCAGGCGCGGTCAAGACCGGGCACCGCAGCCGCTTCGGCGCAGCCCTCTCCGGGATGGCGCTGCTGGGCGCCTCCGCGTGCGCTCGCTTCGGCATCTTCGAGGCGGGCGTCGCCTCCAGCCGCGACCCGAAGTACACGGTCACGCCGCAGCGCGAACGCGAGCAAGCCGAGGCGCGGTGAGCAAGACCTCGAGCGTGCCCGGCGTGCCTGACACGGCCACGCCAGATGCGGGTGCAACCTCGCTCAAGCGCGTGGTCCGTGACGGTGAAAGCGACCTCGTCGCGATCGAGGAGCCGCTCGAGATCCGTGTCGATGGTGAGCCGATCGCTGTCACCATGCGCACACCCGGTCACGACGAGGAGCTCGCCATCGGCTTCCTCTACGGCGAGGGCCTGCTCGCGCATACCCCGAGCGTTGGCCTTACAGACGACTTCGCCGCCAACACGATCGAAGTGGCCGGTCCGCTCACGCACGAGCCTGGCGCGCGGCGCTTCTACACGACCTCCTCGTGCGGCGTATGCGGCAAGGGGGCGCTGGAGGAGGTCGCCGTGCACTCCCCCCTGCTGCCGACGGGCCCGCGTGTGGGGCGCGATCTGCTGGCATCGCTTCCTGACAGGCTCGTGCAGCCGGGCTTCGCGCGCACGGGCGGGCTGCACGCGACCGGGTTGTTCGACTCAACCGGCGAGCTGCTTTGCGTGCGCGAGGACGTGGGACGCCACAACGCGATGGACAAGGTGGTGGGCTGGGCCCTCGCGGGTAATCGCATGCCGTTGCACGACGCATTGCTGTGCGTGAGCGGGCGACTGTCGTTTGAGCTGGTGCAGAAGGCTGCCGTAGCCGGCTGCCCGATCCTCGTTGGCGTCGGCGCACCGACCTCGCTCGCGGTCGAGCTCGCCGCCGATCGCCAGATGACGCTCTGCGGCTTCGCGCGACGCGGCAGGGTCAACCTGTACACCGGCGCGGAGCGGGTCGCGTAGAGCAGCGTCCGCGGTTGACCAGTCAAGGCTGAGTTTCCCCAAGCGCAGCAACGGGCACATCAAAGTGGTGAACCCTGACGCCGAAGGCGAGAACGCATTCGGCTCGGGAGAGCCATTCACCGTCGGCGTGGAGGAGGAGCTGTTCCTTGTCGACCCGGTAACGGGCCGCCAAACGAACGCCTCCGCAGCGGTGCAAGAGCGGCTGGGCCCGGTCGATGGAACCGTCGAGCGTGAGCTGCATGCCTGCCAGGTGGAGCTGATCACGGACGTCTGCCACAGCGCTGGCGAGGCAGCCCGTACGCTCGGCGGCTTGCGGCGTGCGGTCGTCGCCACGGGCGCCGGCCTGCTCGGCTCGGGCACGCATCCATCGGCCGGCGAGGGCGAGGCAGACATCACCGACAAGGAGCGCTACGAGCACATCCGCGACCTGCTCGGTGACGCGGTGGCAACACCCGTCGGCGGCTTGCACATCCATATCGGCATGCCCGACGCAGAGACAGCCATCCGCGCGTTCAACGGGCTGCGCCGACACCTGCCGCTGCTACAGGCCCTCGGCGCCAATTCGCCATACCGACATGGGCGCGACACGGGGCTGGCCTCCGCGCGCGAGGTAACGATCCGGGGCTGGCCGCGCTCTGGAGTCCCGCGTGCGATGCGCGACTACGCGGACTTCTGCGCGATGACGCAGCTGTTGGCGCGCGCGGCTGACGTTCCCGACTACACATGGTTCTGGTGGAAGCTGCGCCCGCATCCACGCTTGGGCACGGTCGAGATCCGCGCCCTGGACGTTCAGAGCACGCTGGAGGACACCGCTGGTCTCGTGGCGCTCGCGCATTGCCTGGCCCGCCACGCCGCTGAGGCAGACCCCGAGCCGGACCCACCGGCGGTGGTACTCGAGGAGGGTGGCTTTCGCGCAGCCCGTTATGGCGTGCACGCGCGGCTGCCCGATGCCGAGGGGCGACTGCGGCCCGTCGCCGAGTTGCTCCACGATGCGCTGAGCGTCACGGGTGATCACGCGCAGGAACTCGGTTGCGTAAGCGAGCTGGCCGGCCTGCCCTCGATGCTTACCCGCGGCGGAGGGGCCGGACGCCAACGGGCGGCATATGAGATCGCGGGGATGGACGGGCTGCTACGGGAGCTGACCGCGCTGACGGCTGAGACCTCCGTCAGCCAGCCAGCGCTAGCGCCAGGTCGGCTGCCGGCACACGACTCGGGATCGTCAGCTTGATCTCGCCGTCACGGTCAAGCAGCCATTTGGCGTTGACGATCGTGATGGCGATGACCGCGCCCGTCTCGTCGTAGCGGATGTTGTGCCCCTCCGGTGTGCCGAATGACTCGGCCGGCATCGTGGGCTCGCCGACGCTCAGATAGAGCACGTCTGCGTCTGCGTCGTACTCGACGTTGTCGAAGGAGAGGGTTCCGATCGTGATCGTCATCGCGGTAGGCCTTCCGGGTCGTTGTCCTGCCCAAAGGCGGTGACGAAGCGGTCGGCGTCTCCCGCAAACTCTACAACTACCCGCATCCAGCGAAAGGGGAAGGGCGCACGGCCGCGCAGCCAGTAGCGTTCACGGCCCGGGTGCGGGTCGGGCTCCTGCAAGTCGGGCTGGCGGATCGCCTCAAGCAGCCTGTCCTGCCGCTCACGCATCTCGACGTGGCGCTGGATGTAGTGCCAGCGCTCCTCAGTCAGCTCGACGCTGCGGCCTTGCGGCGAGACGGCGCTTGCGATTACGGGGTTCTCGTCCACCCCGCCAGCTTGCCAGCCTCGCCGGTCGCACCGCGGCGGCACCGCCAGCTCACTCGCCGTCCTGTGTCAATGCACTGTCAGCGGCCTGTCAGCTAGCGAACGTGCCTGCCCAAGTCGCCAGGGCGGGCGCGTGATGTTCCATCTCACGACCACCCTCGCGCAGCTCACGCAGCTGGTCCCGAAGCGCCCGGATCCCAGCGAGCCGATCGAAGGCAACCGCCGCGTAGACCCGAAAAGAGCAAGGAACTTCGGGCACTACGTCCTGGAGAAGGACGACTGGGTGTCGCCAGCGATCATCGTCCGGGCGCCCTCCGCCGAAGTCGAGTTCGAGGTTAGCCACAGCTTCGAGGACGGCACCGCATGGGGGCAGCACTCAAGAAGCTCCTCGACACGCGCGAGAAGCTGAACCACGAGCACATCGCAGTAGACATTGCCCTCGTTTCAACGACGCAAGCGAAGCAGATGTTCGTAGATATCGCCAACAACGCGAAGGGCGTAAACCGCGACTTCACAACGATTCTGGATCAGCGCGATGTCATCAACCGTATCGCCGTCGAGCTGATCAAGAGCCATCCGCTGCTCGCCGACCGCCACGACCTGACAGAGAAGCCAGCGAACGTGGGAGAACCCAAGCCGCTCAAGCGCTCCGAGCTGGAGGTCTTCTTCGCAAACCTCGCGCCGAAGATGCGGATGATCCCGATCGCCGAGGACAACGACTTCTGGATGTCCACCGGTGCGTTCCTGGCCGGTTCAAGTGCTCCCCAGGGAAGCCAGGGACCGATGATTGCGCTCACAAGGAGCTCGTCGCGCATGCTCGCGAAAGCCAGGAGCTATACGGCGAGAACGAGCCCTCCGCTGCTGCATAGTTGCGATCCGTCGCTCCACCTGGCTGTACCCCGCCGGCTTTGGGCGAGGTACAGCCAGGTGGGCAGCGGCGCTGACTAAAGGCCCTCGGTGCCGTTCAAGCCCTCCCGCTTCGCCTGGGCGACCGCTTTCTCGTAGGACATCCCCTGGCGGCGGAGCTTCTTCACCAGCTGGCCTGCTGGGCTGGCCGTGAGCAGCACGCGATACGTCTCGACGAATTCGTAGATGCCCTTGTCCGTCGCCCGCTGGTATCTGGCGAACTCGTTGCTGCCGATCGTCATGTCGAGCACCTGGCCCCGTCGCTCCCGCTCGCCACGCAACCCTCACGCAAACAAAGCATCCACAGACACCTCGATCCGCCTCTGAGGAACGGCCTCCCCGCCCAGCGGCGCGCTCGCATCCACGGTGCGAGTAACACTGAACAACCGCTGAACGGCATCAGTCAAGAAACGGGACGCCTGACCGTAGCCGTGAGCGTCGTCATTACCGTGCGGGCGGTGGTAGTAACGCGACGGCACATACACATGCAACCGCCGCCGCGCGCGCGTGAGCGCGACATACAAGAGCCGGCGCTCCTCGGCGATGCCCTCCTCCGTCGCGGTGCTCATGTCCGCCGGGAAGTTGCCGTCGTAGACAGCGATCACGTGGACCGCATCCCATTCAAGGCCCTTGGCCGAGTGCACGGTGCTGAGCACCAGGTAGTCCTCGTCGAGGTGCGGCGGCCCCGCCAGATCCGAGCTTGACGCGGGCGGATCGAGCACCAGCTCGGAGACGAAGTGGCGAACGTCCTCGGCACTCCGGGCAGCCTCGACCAGCTGGTCGAGGTCTCCCACGCGAATCGCCCCGTCTGGATAGCGCAGGCGAATCAGCGGCGCGAGCGCCGTGCACAGCCGCTCGACCTGAGCGCCGGTCGTGGCGCTCGCGTCAGCACCCGTGTGCGCCAGCGCCTCGAATACCGCTGTCGCGTGCGCGAGCGAGCTCTCGGGAACGTGCTGGATGGCCAGTGGCCAGCGCTGCAGCTCCGGGATACCGCCGTCGGGTGCCCGCAGCGCGTCGAGCACGCGCCGCGCGCGGATCGGACCGACGCCGTCCAGCAGCTGCAGCAGGCGAAACCAGCTGACCTCGTCGGCCGGGTTGTCGGTCAGGCGCAGCAGCGCGATGAAGTCCTTGACGTGCGCCGCGTCCAGGTAGCGCAATCCCCCGTACTTCACGAACGGTATCCCGCGTCGGGTCAGCTCGAGCTCGAGCAGGGCGGAATCGTGGCCGGTGCGAGCCAGCACCGCCTGGTTACGCAGCTCCATCCCCTCCTCTCGCGCAGCCAGCACCCGGTCGCACACCTCCCCCGCCTGTTGCGCTTCATCACGGGGAAACACGAGCTCGGGTATCTGGCCGCCCTCGCGCTCGGTCCACAGCTGCTTGGGGAAGCCGAGACGATCCTGCGCGGAGACGGCGTTCGCGATCTCGAGAATTGGCGTCGTCGAGCGATAGTTGCGCTCGAGCGTCACCGTGTGCGTGCCGGGGAACTCGTCGGCGAAGTCGAGGATGTGTCGGGCGCTCGCTGCACGAAAGCCATAGATCGCCTGGAAGTCATCGCCGACGACCGTCAGGCCGGGACGGCCCTGTCGAAGGCCGCGCACGACATCCACCTGCAGGGCGTTGACGTCCTGGTACTCGTCGACGAGCACGTGGTCGAACGAGTCGGCCAGCTTCGGCCCGATCACCTCGTCGAGGGCCAGCGCGCGCCAGTAGAGCAGCAGGTCGTCGAGGTCGATCACGCCGAGATCGCGCTTACGCGCACCGTAGGCACGGAAGATCTCCGCCAGCGCGTCGCGATGCTCGGCGCACCACGGAAACGACTCCGCCAGCACATCCTGCAGCGGGCTCTGAGAGTTGACTGTGCGCGAGTAGATGTCGAGCATCGTCTGCGCCCGCGGGAAGCGGCGAGTGCTCTTGGCCTGCCGGTGCTCCTGGCGCACGAAGTCGAGTAGGTCAGCCGCGTCGCCCGCGTCGAGAACCCCGAAGCCCGGTGCCAGCCCCAGCGAGGAGGCGTGTAGGCGAACCATCCTGTGGGCGAGCGAGTGGAACGTTCCGCCCATCACGCGGCCGGCGTCAGCCGCCACGTGCTCGGCCAGGCCGCGGGCGCGCTCGAGCATCTCGCGTGCGGCCCGCCGGGTGAACGTCAGCAGCAGGATCCGATCGGCGGGGACGCCCTGCGCCAACAGCCACGCCACGCGAGCACATAGCGTCGTCGTCTTGCCGGTGCCCGCCCCCGCGAGGATCAACAGCGGACCATCACCAGGGAAGGTTGCAGCCGCACGCTGATCTGCGTTCAGCCCCTCCAGCCATCGCTCTGAATTGCGCGCATCGAACATCTGTTCGCGACGCTAGAGGACTCCTCGGATGGCGTGCAAGCGTTGATGCGTCGCAGACTTGATGTCCGCGTCGCTAGAGGTCCGCCAGCGGATCGCGACCGTCCCATGTGCCCTCGGCCCGATAGGGGCGGAAGCGCACAAACGCGGACTCGCTGTGAAACGGGCGGGCAGCGTGAGCATGAACGGCCGCGCGGTGTCCAGGCTCGTGCTCGCCGCGAGCGTAAGCGCGCATCGCGCCGGTGCTCCGCCACAGTGAGAAGGTCGCCACGAGCCCCGGCGGTCGGGCCAGCCCGGTGCAGGCAAGCACCGCCGGGTCACGCACCACGAGCTCCTCCGCCACTGCGCTCGCGCGCAGGAAGCGGAACGTCTGGGTGGGCCGCAGTCGGCCGATGGTGAGGACGGCGGCGGGCTCGGCCTCATCCATCGGCTGCTCCTCCGCCGGGAGCCCGGGGAGCTTCGACCAGGATCCGACCACGCGCGTCGGGCTCAAGCGCACACGCCAGCCATGCGCGAGGGACGCCGCAAGCGGGTCGTGCACGAGGAACTCACCGAGCGCGGCGTCATCTGCCCAAGCGGCGATCAGCCCGACACGACCGAGATCTGGCCGCGGTAGTAGACGGCCGCTGAGAGGTGCGGCGATCACGGGCTGGGCGTAGCGCAAGCCACGGCCCTCGTCTGGGCCGAGCTTCGTGCGCAGGAAGCGCAGCGCCGCCGGCCTGCTCACGTCGGCGATGTGGATGGAGACGATCACGCGGGCCTTCCTGTTGGAGCGACAGTCATGTTACTATTCAGTATACTAAATGGTAACTTCAACCGAGCGCGAGCCGCGCGAGCAAACCACACAGCCCCGGCGCAGGCTGCCGGCAGCCGAGCGCCGCCAGCTGATCGAAGACGCCGCCGCGCGCCTGTTCGCGCAACATGGCTACGCCGCGACCACCGTCGAGGACATCGTCGTGGCGGCGGGGGTGAGCAAGCCGATGCTCTACCGCCACTTCGAGTCCAAGAAGGATCTCCAAATGAAGCTGCTCGAACATCGGCGCGACGAGCTCGCCGCGGCTCCGCTCGACAGCTTCATCAAAGGCGAGGGGGAGCTAAAGAAACGCCTTCCAGCGATGGTCGACGCGTGGTTTGCCCACGTCGAAGAACACCCGGACACATCCAGGATCCTGTTCCAGGACGCCAGCGGCGATCCCGACATCCAGGCCCTTCAACGCGAGCTACGACGACGTCAACGAGCCGCCGATATGGCACTGCTGCGTGAGTTCGCACCGAAGCTGCCGGAGGATGAGCTCGAGCCACTCGGCGAGGTCATTCGCAGCTCACTGACAGGCCTTGCCCTCTGGTGGCTCGACAATCCCAATGTTCCACGCAGCGTGCCTGTCGCGGCGGTCCTACGCCTAACAGCCGGCGTGCTCCTAACGGCGCAATAGATAGTCTCGACATATGAGCGCGTCGACCCTGCCGGCCACCTCTGCGATGGTCGCGGAGGCGGAGGCCGATCTCGAGGCGCTCGTCGCGATCTCCAGCCCCTCCGGCGATGGCGAGGGGGCTGAGGCCGCCTTGGGGCTATGCATCGAGCGACTCCCCACGGCGGCTGTGGTCGAGCGAGCCCCGTGTTCCTCCCCCGGCCACGTTCCCGACCTACTGGCACGCGTGCCCGGCACGGGCACCGGCCGCGTGCTGCTGCTGGGCCATGTCGACACCGTCATCGCGCACGCCGAGCATCTCCCGCTGCATCGTGATGGAGACACTTGGACGGGCTCAGGCGCCGTTGACATGAAGGGTGGCGTGGCCCTGGCACTCGGCTTGGCGCGCTGGCTGGCAGAGCGCCCGGATTCCTTCGCCGAGATCGGAGTGCTGCTGGTGGTCGATGAGGAGTGGCGCTCGGAGCGCTTCTCCCACGTGGGTCGTTTCGACGGCTACGACGCGTGTCTGTGCTTCGAGGCCGGCGAGCGCACCTCCGCGGGCAAGGAGGGCGTTGTCGTACGACGCAAGGCCGCGGGCACGCTGCGCGTTACCGGCCACGGACAGGCCGCGCATGCCGGCTCCAGTCCCGATGCGGGAGCAAACGCGCTGCTCGCGCTGGCCGAAGCCGCAAGCGCAGCGGCTGGGCTGCACGAGCCCGCGGGCACTGAGGCACTGAGCGTCGTCCCCACGAGGATCCGCTCTGGAGATGCCGTCAACGTGGTGCCGGCCGACGGCGAGCTGATGATCGACATGCGGGCAGCGAGCGAGGACGCCTTCGGTGCGGTGATCGAGACGGTCGCAAGCTCGGCAACGGCGGCGCGTGTCGAGGTCGAGCTGATCCGCAGCTGGCCCGGCATGGACACCCGGGAGGCCACCCGTGGCCTGCTCGAGGCGGCCGGAGCACTCCTCGGTCGGGAGATCGTCGGCGTAGGCAGAGGCGGGGCCAGCGACGCCAGCCATTTCGCCGGCGCGATCCCACTCACGATCGACGGCCTCGGCCCGCGAGGTGGCCACGCCCATGCACCCGAGGAGTTCGTGTATGGGCCCTCCATGTATGAGCGCGCCGAGGTGGCTATTGCGATCGCCGAGGCGCTACTCAGCTGATGCCCACCGACGTCGAGCCACGTCCATGAAGCGCCAACGCTCCCGCCTGGGCTCGCTCGTCGAGCTCGTCGTGATCATCGCCGTCGCCCTTGGGCTCGCGCTCGCACTCGAGGCGTTCGTGATCAAGCCTTACCGCATACCCAGCGGCTCGATGGAACCGACGCTCGAGATCGGGCAGCGCGTATTGGTAAATCGCATCTCGATGGACTTCGGTGAACCACACGTCGGCGAGATCGCTGTGTTCCATCCCCCCGCAGACGCCGAACAGCAGCAGTGTGGAATCGCTCCGCACTCGGTCACATTCGGTGGCGCGGCATGTTCCCAGCCGTTCCCCAAGCCTGCGAGCGTCACGTTCATCAAGCGAGTCGTCGCTGGGCCCGGCGATGAAATCTATGTCAAGGAAGGCCACGTCTACCGCAAGGCGGCCGGCAAGACCCAATTCGTGGCCGAGAAGGATCCGTACATCAAAGCCTGCGGCTCGAGCCTCGAGTGCAACTTCCTCACACCGATCAAGATCCCGCCCGGCCACTGGTTCATGATGGGAGACAATCGCGGCGACTCCGACGACAGTCGCTTCTGGGGACCCGTACCGACGGGCTGGGTCATCGGGCAGGCGATCGCCACCTATTGGCCGCCTGACCGTATCGGCAGCCTGTAGTGGGAAGAGTCATCGTCAGCGAGTTCGTGACGCTGGACGGCGTGATCGAGGCACCCGGCGGCGGTGAGGGCTTCGAGCACGAGGGTTGGTCGTTTCGGTTCAACCGCGGCGAGAATGGCGACAAGTTCAAGTTCGACGAGCTGATGGCCGCCGGCGCACAGCTTCTCGGAAGGGTCACCTACGAGGGCTTCGCCCGTGCATGGCCATCGATGGAGGCCGGCGAGTTCGGCGTGAAGATGAATGCCATGCCCAAGTACGTCGTCTCGCGGACGCTCACCGCTGAGCAGGCCGATTGGAACAACTCGACCGTGATCGGCCAGGACCTTGCGAGCGAGGTCACGAAGCTCAAGCAAGAGCTGGCAGGAGACATCCTCGTTGCCGGCAGCGCCAAGCTCGTGCAAAGCCTGGCCGCCCACCAGCTCGTCGACGAGTACCGGCTGATGGTCTTCCCGATTGTGCTCGGCTCGGGTAAGCGACTGTTCGGCGACGGTACCTCGCCAACCACGCTGCGCCTCCTGGACTCGACGCCGATCGGCCCGGACGGCGTCCTGATCCTCACGTATGAGCCGGTACAGTGAGAATGCGATGATCACGAAGCTGCTGTTCCTGCCATTCAGCATCGGCGCCGGCATCCTCGGCGGACTCGTCAGCAAGAAGACCTTCGCGCTCACATGGGGCGCGATCGACGACCGTCAGCCACCGACCCCGCGAGACGAGCGCACGAGCCTCGGCAAGCTTGCCCTCGCACTTGCCCTGGAGGGCGCCGTGTTCCGTCTCGCCAAGGGACTGATCGACCACGGCTCCCGACAGGGGTTCGCGCGACTCACCGGCCGCTGGCCCGGCGGGGAGCGCCAGCAGCCGGAATGACCCCGGCAGGCTGCTCGCCCGCTGCGACCAGTCAGCGGCTTGACAGCTAGCGCACCTTCCACAAGCGCGCCGCGCGGACACAGCGCGATCCGCTCGGCGCTGCGAGAAGCCACGCGCTTCGATCGCTCGGCCGTCTCCATTGCGGGCGGCCTGATCGCGGCGATCCCGCTCACGGCCTGCTTCGGGGTGGCCGTCGCGGCAGGAGATCCTGTGGCGGCGGCAACGATGGGGGCCGGAGCGATGCTGGTGGGGGTGGCCTGGCGTGTCAGTGGCGGGCGTCCGCCGGTGGCTTTGCTGAGCGTCGACGCGCTGCTGATGGCGACTTCGACGTTCCTCGGCTCGGCCACCGGCTCGCGACCGTGGCTGCATCTGATCGTCCTGTTCGTGTGGTCGCTCGCTGCCGGATTGCTCGTCGCGGTGGGGCGCCGCGGCGCGGTCGTCGGCACCCAGGCGGTCATCGGGATCGTTGTCTTCGGCCGCTTCAGCGAACCGCTTCCCGGAGCTCTCGGACTTGCCGGCCTGGTGTTCGCGGGTGGTCTTGCGATGACCCTGTTCGTGGCGATCGTGCGCTGGCCCTCACCGCTGGCGCTCCAGCGCCGCACGGTCGCCGCTGCCTACCGGGCTCTCGCCGAGCTGGCGCTGGCGCCGAGTGACGCCTCCACGCTGCCGGCAGCGGCACGGCTCGACGAGGCCAGGACGGCGCTGTCCTCACCCGCGCTGTTCGGGGATCCGGCGATACTTGCCCTGCGTGGCCTGATCGATGAGGCGTCGCGCATGCGCATCGAGCTGCGCGCGATCCACGTGCTGCTCGCACACGGTCTCGCGAGCGATCCCGCCGAGCTGGCCCGCGCACGAGCGTTGCTGCAGAGCTGTGCCGAGGCGCTGGGAGTGATGGCATCTGCGATCGAGGGCGATGCGCACGCGCGCCGGGAGCTCCAACCGGCCATCGCACAGTTGCCCGACGGCAATCCAGCGCTCGCCGTCGATGGGACGGGCGATCCCGCGCTGAGTCGCCGCTTGGCAGCGCTGGATGGCCAGCTACGCGCGATCGCGCGCTACGCACAAGCGGCCGGAGCACGTGCCAATGTCGCTGCCAGAAGACCCGTGCTCGGCAGCTCTCACCTGCTTGGAGGAATACAGGCTGATCTCGCTCAGCTACGCGCGAATGCCACGCTCCAGTCGCCTGCGGGGCGACACGCGCTGCGCCTGGCTGTGGTCGTTCTCGTCACCGAGGTGATCGCGCGGCACATTCCGCTGCAGCGCAGCTACTGGATGGTGGTTGCCGCGGCAGCGGCTCTGAGACCTGAGTTCGCGGCGACTTTCACGCGGGGCGCGGAACGCATCATCGGAACGTGTCTGGGAGTGGCACTTGCCGGCTTGATCGTGGCTGGCCTGCATCCCAGCCCGGGGGCGGTGGTGGCGATCATCGGCGCGCTCGGCTGGCTCGCCTACTCGGTCTTCCCCGCAAGCTTTGCAGTGGGCTTCGCATTCCTGACCGCGCTCGTGGTGTTCCTGCTCGACGCGGTCAGCACCGACACCCTCGCGATCGCGAGCGACCGGCTGCTCGACGCATTGATCGGCGGCGCCATCGGGCTGCTCGCCTACCTGCTGTGGCCGACCTGGTCAGACAAGCCCGCCCGGCAGGCCTTCGCGGATGTAGTGGCCGCCCAACGGGCCTATGCCGAAGCTGTGCTGCACGCGATCGTCGCCGGCAAGCGAGCGGACCAGCAGCAGCTGAGCCCCCTCGCACGTAGGGCGCGGACCGCTTACACAGCCGCCCAGGAAACGGTCGCGCGTTCGCTGGCTGAGCCCAGCACCAGGCAGATCGACCGCGAGCAGAGTCAGGGCATCCTCGGCGCTCTACGCCGGATCGTCAGCGTGATCCACGTGCTGAGAGCCGATGCGCAGGAAGAGCGCCGGCACGAGCCACTGCCAGCGCTCACGACGCTCGCCGGCGAGCTGGATCAGGCGCTGGAGCTGGTCGAAGCGGCGGTGCCCGTCGAGCAGCCTTCGTCCCCACAACCGACACTCAGCTTGGCACTACCGGACCTACGCGACAGCTACATGCGCCTGATGAAAGACACCGAGCTCGGGCACAGCGACCCACTGCTGGTGCGGGAGCTCGACGAGCTGGTGGATGCTGTCAACAGCCTTGGCGCGCTCGTCGCGGGAACCTCCACGCGTCCTGCGCCGACCGATCTGTGATGATCGCAGCGACCATGGATGAGCGCCTTGAACGTCGCGTGTCAGCCAACGAGAGCGCGTTTCGCGAGGCCAACGAGGCGATCGAGCGGGGCTTGTGGCGGGGTGAGGAAAACTCGCTCGTGGCGTTTCGCTGCGAGTGCGCGAGCCTCGATTGCGCCCAGCTGGTGGACCTCACGCCCCGGGAATACGAGCACGTTCGAGCTGCTGCGCGGCGGTTCCTCGTTGTCTCTGGACATGAGATCCCCGAGGTAGAGACCGTCGTGGAGACCCATGAGCGCTACGTCGTGGTGGAGAAGCGAGCCGAGGCCGGAGCAGCAGCGGAAGCCAGCGACCCTCGCGGCTAGCTGACCGCGCCCGGGGCATCTGGGTGCTCGCCCAGCTGGAAGCGCATCTGCACCTCCACGCCGCCACTCGAGCGCGCGAGGATCGTCAGGGCGTCACTTACCCGCGCCATCAAACCGAGCCCAAGGCCGAGGCCGCGAATCTCGCTGGGTCGCCTGCGCATTCCCATGCCATCGTCTGCGACCACGATCCAAAGCTCTCCCGACACCACAGCCGCTATGACGTGAACTTCGCCAGAAGCACCCTCATACGCGTAGGCGACGCTATTCGTGACGGCCTCGGACACCGCGAGCCGGACGTCCTCCACGCGCTCTCCCCGCATCCCGGCCGCGACCGCGAGCTCGGCAACCGCTTTCCTTGCCCAACCCACAGAGGACGCGTCTGCCACGCGGCTCTCGCTCAGGTAGAGCGGTGCCTGCCCGGCAACCGCGTCGATGCGCTCCGCGAGATCTGGGGTCGACGCACTCCCGCTAGCTCCTTGCATTTATAGCCTCCGTCACGCTCCCTATTGCCACACCACGATCGTACCGCCAGCTGCCGTCGCTCCAAGCTGAGGATCAGCCCCCGGGCGCACGACGGCGCAGAGCGAGCAGAGCGATGTCATCGCGCGGGTGACCCTGCGCATCGTCGATCGCACTGGCTTCCAGGCGCGCGAGCATGCCGTCGAGGTCATTGTCGGTCGCGGCAGCGAGCAGCCGCTGCTCGAGTTGCTCCTCGCTCCAACCGGGGGGAGCGGCCGCCTCGGTCAGTCCATCGGTGTACAGCAGGAGGATCTCATCCTGCTGAAGGGTGAGATGCGTCTCCGCAAATTCGGCGTCCTCGAAGAAACCGAGCATCGTGCCCGGCGCTCCAATTGCCCGAGCTTTGCCGTCAGGCGTAAGCAGTACCGGCGCGGGATGACCGCCGAGGCAGATCGTCGCCTCAGTTGAGCCGTCACCTGAGGATCGGACGGACACGAGCCCGATCGTGCAGTAGTCGGAGTGCTGGGTGAGCATCGCCGCGTTCAGCTCGCGCAACAGCTGGCTTGGGGTGCCCGGGTGCTGTGCGGCAGCGCGCAGCGTGTAGCGAATCAGCCCGGTCGTCGCCGCCGCCTCCGCCCCCTTACCCGTGACATCCCCGATCACGACGAGCCATTCGTCGGCGGAGCGCAGGTACACGTCATAGAAGTCGCCGCCAACCTCGATCAGCTCACCGGCCGGGCGGTAGCGAGCGGCGAGCTCGAGACCAGGAATACGGGGCACGGCCCGCGGCAGTAGGCCCGCCTGCAACGTTCGCGCGATGCGCGTGTGCTCGGTGTAGAGCCGCGCGTTGTCGATGTTCACGGCAGCGCGACGAGCGAGCTCCTCGGCGACCCGCACGTCCTCGGCATCGAAGCGCCCGGGCCGCTCGGCAATCAGGCTGATCGCGCCGAGCGTGCGGCCGCGCGCGACCAGCGGCACGCTGATCGACGATCCGATCCCCAGTTGGCGCACGATCTCCTGAGACCGCTTGTCCTGCAAGGACTGGACCAACATCTCATCGGAGAAGTCATCGATCATCTGCGTCCTCGCTGACCTGATGGCGGTTGACGCGCCTGCGGGGGCATTCAGCGGCAACGCCTCACGCTCGATCAGCTCCTGTGCCAGGCTGTCCTTCACGGGGTCGGAGTGGGCCACCGCCACTCGGTACATCTCGCCACGCGCGTTCAGCATGCTGATGGAGCACCAGTCGGCGATCTCGGGCACCACCAGGCGGGCGACGCTCTGGAGCGTCCTGCGGTAGTCGAGCGAGGAGTCGAGCATCTCGCCCGCGTGCGCCAGGAACGCGGCGCGGGCGTCAGCGCGCTTGCGCTCGCCAACGTCCTGCGCGACCGCGGCAACCGCCTCTACGTGCACGTGGATCATCCGCTCGATGTAGTCGCGCCCCGACGGCCACGGAAAGGCGGGGATCACCTGGCCCAGCGCGACAAAGCCGTGTAGACCCGCCCAAATGTAGGCGGACTGCGTGAACGGATCGGGCCCATCGGGGAGGCAGGCGCTGACCATTGCCAGCAGGTCGTTGAAGATGTCCACGCCTTCGTCGAGTCCCGGCTCAGTGTCCGGCGCTGGTATTGGCACGCCCTCGCGGATCTTGGTCATGAACAGCACGCGATACATCCCCGGCTGCTGCGCGGCGAACTCGATGTAGGCGTTGCCGAACGCGCGCAGCTGCTCGATCGGCGCCGTCCCCGGCGTGACTGCCGCGTGCAGGAACTCGCGCAGCTCTTTGTAGCCGCCGAGCATCACGGCGGTCAACAGCTCGTCCTTGTCGGCGAAGTGCAGGTACAGGGCATTGGCGCTCACCCCTGCGCGGGAGGTGACGCCGCGGACGGACAGCTTGTCCTGGTCGCCGAGCTCAATCAGTAGCTCGCGGGCGGCATCCATCAGGGCGCCGCGCAGGCGCTCTCCCTGCCCGCGTGGGTTACGGGTGCGACCCGATGAGACCGCCATGAAAAGAATATACCGCTTCCCTTGACAGATGTACATGTACAGCTGTACAGTGATCGGACACGCCAGCCATTCGATCGGAGAAGCCATGCTCGCTCGCACTACCAACCTCGCAGTCCACAGCCCTCGCCGCACTGCCCTGCTGGCCCTGCTGCTGGTCCTGGCCGCAGCGGTCATCGGCGGTCCCGTCGCGAGCAAGCTCAATGCCCGCAATGCCTTCGAAGACCCCTCCTCGCAATCGGCAAGGGCGCGTACCCAGATCGAACACGCGACCGGCATCGAGTCAAGCGCCGGCGTGATCGCGCTCGTCCGCGCTGCCCCGTCCAGCCCAGCCGTCGCCGCCGCCGCGCAAACGCTCCGTCGTGACCCGGCTGTGGCACGTGTTGAGAGCTACACGTACACGCGTGACCCAGCGCTCGTCTCCAACGACGGCCGCTCGACGCTGCTCGCAGCATCGCTCCACTCCGGAGCCGAACCGAACGCCGCCGTCGATCGCCTGACAAAGGACTTCGCCTCGAGCAAAGACGTGCAGCTCGGCGGCGCCGACGTCACCATGCGCCAGACCAACCTGCAGGCCACCAAGGATCTGAGCTTCGCCGAGCTGCTCGCCTTCCCGCTGCTGGCGTTGCTCGCGCTGCTGATCTTCCGCGGGGTGGCCGCCCTGCTGCCTTTGGGTGTCGGCGTCTCCAGCGTGCTCGGCTCGATGGTCGTGCTGCGCTTGATCAACGCCGGGCTCCCGCTCTCCTCGTTCGCGCTGAACGTCGTCATCGGGCTCGGGCTCGGACTGTCGATCGACTACAGCCTGATCCTCGTATCGCGCTTCCGCGAGGAGCTGGGGAAAGGCGCTGAGAACACTGCGGCGATCGCGACGACGATGGCCACAGCCGGACGCACGGTGATCTTCAGCTCGCTGACGGTCGCCGCGGCGATGGCGTCGCTGATCGTCTTCCCGCTGCGCTTCCTGCAGTCGATCGGCATCGGTGGCGCGGTCGTCGCGTTGACCGCTGCAGCCACCTCACTACTGCTCCTACCCGCGCTGTTCGTCCTGCTCGGCGCCCGTCTTGGCGCCGTCAAGCCCGCCCCCGCCGGAAGTGGCGTCTGGTATCGCCTCGCCGGCGTCGTGATGCGCCGCCCGGGGATAATCGCCACCGCCACGATCGCGGTGCTGCTGGCACTCGCCGTACCGACGCTGCAAACGAAATGGAGCGGCGTCGACGCCTCGGTACTACCGAGCAGCCAGAGCGCGCACGTCGTCGCCGCGGCCATCTCCCGCGAATTCCCGAGCGAGAACACGGCCTTGGTCATCCGTCAGGCCACACAGTTCCATGATCAACAGGCAGCGATCGCCTCCTCACTGCCACTTGGTCTCGCGATCCTCGCGCTGTCCACGCTGATCATCCTGTGGCTGATGACCGGCTCGGTGATCCTGCCGATCAAGGCACTGGTCATGAACGCGCTGACCGTCGGCGCCGCACTCGGGCTGCTCGTGCTCGTCTTCCAGGACGGACGGCTGACCGGACCCCTTGCCTACACCAGCCAGGGCGGGATCGAGTCGACCGACTTCCTCGTGCTCGCCGCCATCGTCTTCGGCCTGTCGACCGACTACGGGGTATTCCTGCTCACCCGTATCAAGGAGGCTCGCGACCGCGGGCTCGGCAACCGCGAGGCCGTCGCAGCCGGCCTGCAGCGCACAGGACGCGTCGTCACCGCGGGAGCGATCATGGTTGCCGTCGCGCTCGGCGCGTTCGCCACCTCCCATGTCGTGTTCATCAAGGAGCTCGGGGTCGGCACCGCTGCCGCCGTGTTGATCGACGCTTTCGTCATCCGTGCGCTGCTGGTACCCGCCTTGATGGCGCTACTCGAGGATTGGAACTGGTGGTCACCCGCGCCGCTGCGCCGGCTACACAGGTGGCTGAATCTCGGGGAGGAGCCGCGAACGAGGCGGGCGGCTCCGGGCTCGCAGGGCGTCCCGGTGGCGGCGCCGCACGCAGCGTGAGCTTCAGGCTCAGATGACGACCTCGCCCCTCTCCTTCGCAAAGAGCGCAAGCGCGTAGCGCCCAGCCGGGTGCTCGCGCATGCGTTCCACGAGGCTTGCCATCGGCGCTGCGAGCACCTCTGGCTGTGGCAGTGGCACCCCATACGTGGGCGGCAGTACGACGGACGCGGACAACGCCGCAAACGTCAGGTCGGCCGCGGTGAAGCGCTCTCCACACAGGTACGGGCGGCCGTCCGCAAGCAGCTGCGCGACATAGTCCAACTCGCGCCAAACGGCCGCCTCGTCGTCGATCTCCACGCCCGGGCTGATATCGAGCACACGCCTGATGATGTGCTCGAACAGCGGCCACCCAAACCGGAGCAAACGGTCCTCCCACGCGGGCACACCGTTGTCGTTGAACCCCAGAGCAAGGTCACGCTGGGGGAATATGTGCACGTACATCAGCCGCCGCCCCTTTGGTCCGAGCTCCAGATCGAAACGTGCGCACAGGCGATCGACCTCGCTTCTGGCCTCGGACTCCGCCGGAAACAGCCTTTGCTCGAGCGGAGTGCGCGCGTCGACCCATTCGAGGATCTCCCGCGACTCGCCGATCGCCCCCCTTGGTGTAACCAGCACGGGAACGGTCACCCCCCCACCCGCGCGCCTGGCGGCGAAGCGATGGATGCCCTGGACGTGGCGCTCCTCGCGATAGGGCATCCCCGCTCGATCGAGCGCCCACCGCGCCTTCTCGCAGTAGTGGCTGATCGGGATCGTGACGAGCCGCAGCACCACAGGGGAAGCTACATTGCCAGGGTGCTGCTGTATGACTCCCGTGTCTCAGGCAATTGCTACAAGGTGCGGCTGCTGTTCGCCCACCTTGGCCTTGGCTATGAGCGCAAAGAGGTCGACGTGGTCGAGCGCGCCGGGCGCTTGGAGCTGCTCGGCGAGCTCAATCCGGGTCTGCGCGTGCCGACGCTCGTGCTCGATGACGGGCGCTCGCTCGCTGAGTCAAACGCGATCATGTGGCTCTTTTCGCAAGGTACCCCGTACCTGCCCGAAGACGAGTTCGAGCGTGCGCAGGTACTGCAATGGATGTTCTTCGAGCAGTACAGCCACGAGCCCAACATCGCGGTGCTGCGCTTCTGGTCGCAGTTCGCGCGCGTCAAGCCGACGGACACCGAGGTGGAGGCGAAGCTCGAGGGCGGCTACGCGGCGCTCGATGCAATGGAGCGCCACCTCTCAAGCCACAGGCTCTTCGTCGCCGAGGGCTACACGATCGCCGATATCGCGCTGTATGCGTACACGCACGTGGCAGACGAGGGCGGCTTCGATCTATCGCGCTATCCACACATTCGCACGTGGCTTGCGCGCATCGCCGAGCAGCCCACGCACATCCCGATCGATGCATGAGGCCGCGTACGTCTCCAACCTATTGACGCAGCCGGTGGCCTGCGGATAGTTTGAACGCACAGCGCGCGCGAGCGGCTCCGGAAGGCTGTTGAGGGCCGGCGCTGCTCCGCGCGGATCCGTACTAGAGGGAGGAAGAGGATGGGGAATTTGCGCCGAGTGATCGGCTTGGCTGCGCTATGCGCTGGCGTGCTGGTGCCAACAGCAGCCGCATCGGCAGCACCGCAGTACGTAGCGCTTGGGGACTCATACTCCTCGGGCGTGGGCACACGCGTCTTCTACGAAGAATCAGGCGAATGCGATCGCAGCCCCGACGCCTATGGCCCGAAGATCGCGGCAGCCAAGGGCTACACGCTGAGCTTCGAAGCGTGCAGCGGCGCGAAGACGCCCGAAGTGAACGAAAAACAGCTGAGCAAACTGAGCAGCTCGACGAGCCTGGTGACGATCACCATTGGCGGCAACGACGCGGGCTTCAGCAACGTGATCATCAACTGCGCGCTGTACTACTTCACCTGCGGCAGCGCCATCAGCGAAGCAAACGAATTCATAGCCAAAAAACTGCCAGGACTGCTGGAAACGACCTACAAAGACATTCGCGCCAAGGCGACCACCGCCCAGGTGATCGTGCTCGGCTACCCGAAGCTGTTCACCAAGGAAGGCGCTACCTGCAACATCAACTTCCTGACATCGGGCAATGAGAAGAAAATGAATGAATCAGCAGAAAAACTCGACGCCGTGATCAAGGCGCGAGCCGAAGCGATGAAATTCACCTTCGTCAACCCAACGAGCGAGTTCGAATCGCATGAGGTCTGCTCGTCCTCTGAATGGCTCAACGGACAATCCGACCCGCTGTCGGAAAGCTACCACCCGAACGTCTCTGGCCAGGCCGAGTTCACCTCGCTGGTCGAGGCAGCGATCTAGTGGCAAGCGGCAAAGCAAGCGCGCTCCGCCCGTGCCCCTTGGCGCGGGCGGAGGACAGCGCTCCCGCGTTCAGTCTTTGCTGCCGTGAGCGCGGACCGACAGCTCGGCCCACTCGTCCCACAGCGCCAGTCGCCGCTCGTACTCCGCGTGGATGATCTCCAGCGGCCCGTCGCCGAAGAACACGCGCAGCGGCGGCTTCTCGGCGTCGACGATCTCGAGGATCGCGGGGCCGGTCGCCTGCGGATCGCCACGGCCCTGGCGCCGCGCGGCGAACATCGCGCCGACCTGCGCATGCACCGGCTCATATGCATCGATCGGATCGGCGCGTACGGCGGACGGTCCGCTCCAGTCGGTGCTGTAGCCCGTCGGCTCGACGATCGTGACGTTGATGCCGAAGCCCGCGACCTCGGCCGCGAGCGACTGGCTGAATGCCTCCAGGCCCCACTTCGAGGCGTGGTAGAGCCCGATCGTGGGGAACGCCTGCACACCGCCGATCGAGGACACCTGGATGATGTGCCCCGAGCCCTGCTCACGCAGGATCGGCAGCGCCGCTTTCGTCACCCACAGCGCGCCGAACAGGTTCGTCTCGATCTGCGCACGCGCCTGTTGCTCGCTGACCTCCTCGATCGCGCCGAAGAGCCCGTAGCCGGCGTTGTTGACGACCACGTCCAGCCGCCCGAAGCGCTCATGCGCAGCCGTCAGCGCGGCGTCCACGGCGGGCTTGTCGGTGACGTCCAGCGGCAGCGTCAGCACCGCGTCGCCGTGCGTCTCGGCGAGCGCCGTCAGCGTGTTGGCGTCGCGCGCCGTGGCCACGACCCGATCGCCCCGCTCGAGCGCCGCCTCCGCCCAAACGCGACCGAACCCCTTCGACGTCCCAGTGATGAACCAGACCTTTGCCATTCGCGTGCTCCTCTCGAGCGGCGCTCGTCTGCCGCGCGCCTATAATCAAACGGAGGCATCCTCCGTTCCTGGGGCCGAGTCTAACACCATCCGGAGGGACCCTCCGTTTAAGCGTCCTATCGATGGCTACGACCGAGCCCACACATCCACCAATGCCCGCGAAGGCGATGCGCGCCGACGCACGCGAGAACCGCCAGAAGCTGCTGCGTACCGCGAACGAGCAGTTCGCAGCCGCGGGCGCGAACGTGCCGCTGGAGACGATCGCACGCGCGGCGGGCGTGGGCATCGGCACGCTCTACCGACACTTCCCCACCCGCGAGGCGCTGATCGAGGCGGTCTACCGCAACGAGGTCGACCAGCTCTGCTCCTCCCCGGCCGAGCTGCTCGCGGAGCTACCGGCTGACGCGGCACTGGCCGAGTGGATGGAGCGCTTCGTCGCGTACGCGACCACCAAGCGCGGCCTCCTCGGAGCGCTCTTGTCTGTCGCGGCCTCGCAAGCAGAGCTCTTCCCGACGACGCGCGAGCGCCAGCTCGCAGCGATCCGCGAGCTCCTCGACGCGGGGATCGCCGCCGGGCGGATCCGCTCCGATTTCACTCCCGAGGACGTGCTCGCCGCGATGAATGCCGTGTGGGCGATTCCCGCCGAGGGGGAGCAGTGGGCGGCACAGGCCAGGCGCATCCTGCGCCTGTTGATGGACGGGCTGCGCGTAGGAACCACTGGCTAGAGGGCGATCTTCCAATGGGCCGCATCGAACCATTGTCCAGGGGACGATGGTTCGCGCGATCCCAGCGCGCACGGGTCGATCAATAGCGTGATGACCCCTTCCACAGCCGTCCGCCCCCGCTCCACCACTTCCGCCCGGCTCTCGGTGGCCAAGCTGGTCGAGAGTGAGCTGATCGTGTCGGCCTACCAGCCGCTGGTGGACCTCTACTCGGATGAGATCGTCGGCTATGAGGCGCTCGCAAGGGGCCCCGTAGGCACACGCCTGGAAGCTCCCGGCCGAACTGTTTGCTGCTGCCCACGCCGCGGACATGGAGGCGGAGGTCGAGCTGGAGTGCCAGCGCGCGGCGCTGGAAGGCGCGCTGAGCGTGGGCATGGCCCCTGGCCAGTCGCTGTTTGTGAACTTTGAGCCGCGGTTTCTCGCACGCGAGCTCCCGGAGCGCATCGCGGAGCTGTTGCGCGCTGCGCTCGAGCACTTCGCCGTCTTCGTGGAGTTCACCGAGCGAGCGCTGACCGACCGCCCCGCTGAGCTGCTGGCGATCGCCCAGCGACTACGCCAAATAGGCGCGGGCATCGTCGTTGACGATGTCGGCGCCGACCCGCGCTCGCTCGCACTGATGCCGTTCCTGGCGCCGGACGTGATCAAGCTCGATCCCAGCCTGCTGCAAGGAAACGCCTCTCGCCAGCTGGCCGAGGTCGTTCACGCTGTCAACGCCGAGGCCGAGCGCACCGGTGCGCTGGTCCTGGCGGAGGGCATCGAGACCGAGGAACAGCGCGAGACCGCGCTCGCGCTGGGCGCAAGCTATGGCCAGGGATGGCTGTTCGGCTATCCGGGGCCTCTCGACCGGACTGCGCCGGCGGTCGCTGACGCGATGCCACGGCCGTGCCGAGAAGCGCTCTCCTTCGCGGACACGCCGTTCGGCGTCGTCGCCCGAGAGCGCCCGGTGCAGCGAGGCGACAAGCGCCTGCTACTCGCGCTCAGCAAGCAGATCGAGGCAGAGACACGCAACCTCGGGTCCTCGGCCGTACTGCTCAGCACGTTTCAGGAGGCGCAATTCTTCACCCCCTGCAGTGGGGCGCGCTACTCATCGCTCTCGCAGGGCGCCGCCCTGGTCGGCGCACTTGGCTGCGGGCTGTCCGAGCATCCGGCCCCCGGCGTGCGCGGCGTCGCGCTCGACCAGGCAGACCCGCTGCGCGGCGAGTGGGACGTGGCCGTGATCGGCTCGCACTTCGCGATGGCCTTCGCAGCGCGCGACCTGGGAGATACCGGACCAGACATGCGCCGGCGCTTTGACTTCGCGGTCACCTACGATCGCGACCTCGCGATCGAGGCGGCTCGCGCGATGATGGCGCGGGTAGCGGCGATCTGAGGGAGCTCGTCAGCCGCGGGCGCGCAGGCCCCGGTCCAGCGTCGCCACCAGCCGCGCGAACGTCTCGTCGAGCGAAAGCTCGATCGCGAACCCCCCGTCGGCCTCGAGTGAGACGAAGCCGTGCAGCGCCACCCGAATCACACGCGCGGCGTGAACTGCGTCATCGCCGTGGAGGTCATAGCCACGCAGGACAGCCAGCACGACGTCGGTCAGCTCGGTGGCCGCGGCGATGGCGTCCTCGTCGCCTTGGAGATCGCGCGCGCGCTGCGCAGCCGCATAGCTACCGGGGTGCTCGCGCCCGTAGGCGAGATACGCCTGAGCGACAGCCTCGAGCGCATCACCGCCGGCGCGCCCCGCCGCCGCGCGACTCAGCTGCGTGGCAAGCTCACGCGCACCGCGCCCCCCCAGACGCCTGCGCAGATCCTCGAGGCCGTCGACGTGCGCGTATAGCGATGGCGATCTGACACCGAGCTCAGCGGCGAGCCGCGCGAGCGTGAGCGCCTCCAGGCCCTCGGCGTCGGCGATCCTCGCGGCCGCATCTACGACCGCCGCCGTGTCGAGTCGCGCGCGTGCCATCAGTGTCCGCCGGCACGCGCGATCGCGCCATCCATCGCCTCGACGGGCGTGCGCACCGCCGGACCGTGGCCACACACGAGCACCTCTGGCTCCAACGCCCGCAGTGCCCGTGCCGACTCGAGCACCTGCCGGCGATCCTGGGTTCCCATCGTTGACAGTGGAAAGCGTTGCGTGAAATGGTTGGGGACCTCTGTCCGCCAGTACGTCGTGAACGTATCGCCCGCGAGCAGCGCTCGGTCACGCGTGTCGAGGAACGCCACGTGCCCCGGGGTGTGGCCGGGCGAAGGGACGACTTCGAGGCTGCCGATCCGCTCGCCCCCGTTTAGGCGGGTGTCGGGCTTGGTCTCGAGCTTCGCCCATGACCCCTTGGGCTTGCCATCCACCACCGACTCGCCGGCGTGGATGCGCGCGTCGAGCTCGCCCATCAGCACCTCGACCTCGTCGCCGAGCTGCTTGCGCAGCGCATCGAGCGAGCCGACGTGATCGCTGTGGCCATGTGTGAGCGCGATCCGCCTGATCTCCCCACCCGCGTCGCGGGCGGCCGCAATCAGGCCATCGGCTGCGCCACCGACAGTGGTGTCCACGAGCGTGAAGCCGTCCGGCTCGCGCACAAGGTAGGCGTTGACGAAGTGCAGCCGGTTGATCTGGAACAGGTTCTCGGTGATCTGAGTCGTGCGCATTGCCTATGCCTCCTAGGAGATTGCCTAATAAGATTAGGTTAGCACAGGCTGGCCACTTGCTCACCCCGGCGGCGACTCAGCTCGGAAACCTGACCTCAACCAGCAGGCCACCGGCAGCCCGGGCCTGGACGCTGAGGACAGCCCCGTGAGCGGTCGCGATCGCATCGACGATCGACAGGCCCAAACCGTGACCGTCGCCGTGCCCGATGCGATCGGCGCCGAGCCGCTGGAAGGGCCGGATCAGCGACGGGATCTCCTCGGGCGCAATCAGCGGTCCGCTGTTGGAGACCGTGAGGAAGGCTGCCCCAGCGTCGACTCCGGTCTGGACCGTGAGCGAGCCGCGAGGGCTGTTGTGGTGAATGGCGTTGTCGAGCAGGTTGGCGATGAGCCGCTCGATCAGCCGCCTGTCGCCGGTGGTGGGCGTGCGCTCGAGTTTGCTGTCGAGGTGTAGCCCGCGACGGTCGATCTCGCCACGACGTTCCTCCAGCGCACGGCCGACGAGAGTATCGAGCACAAGTGGTTCGCGACGCTCGAGACCCCGGTCGCTGCGCGCGAGCGTCAGCAGGGCGTCGATCATGCGCTCTTGCTGTTCACCGATGGCGAGCACCCGCTCGCAGGCAGCACGCAGGGAAGACTCACTGGCGGCTGGGTCGGCGAGCGTGACCTCGAGGATTGCGCGCTCCAATGTGAGCGGCGTGCGCAGCTCGTGTGAGGCGTTGGCGACGAACTGGCGCTGGGCGGTAAAGGAAGCCTCCAGCCGCCCGAGCAGCTCGTCGAAGGTGTCTCCCAGCTCGCGCAGCTCGTCGTTGGGGCCGCCGAGCGAGAGGCGCTCGTGCAGGCTCGAGGCGGACAGCTCGCGTGCGGCGGTGGTGATCACCTGCAGCGGGCGCAGCACACGTCCGGCGAGCACCCAGCCCAATGTCATCGACGCGACCGCCATGATCACGATGGCGACGAGCGACCAGATCAACAGGTGGTGCAGGTCGCTGTTGTTGACGTTGATCGCTATGTTCGTGAGCTGATGGGCCTGGGCTTGTGCGTGCTGGCCGGTGAGGGGTTCGGGCGTCACCGACAGCGTGGTTTCCGGACGGCGCCACGTGGACGCCGTGACGTTCCACGAGCTTCTGCACAGCGCCCTGGGCAGAGACGATGGCGCTGTGTGAGGAGTGGCGCACCGTCAGGAAGATGAGCACGAGCACCAGCGTTCCCAAGATCGCGAAGACGCCGCCGTAGAGCACGGCCAGGCGCAGGCGGATGGTGTAGCGCGGCAGGCGCAGCCTGGATCTCATATCCGGTAGCCGCCGCGGGGCACGGTCTCGATCAGTGGCGGCTCACCGAGCTTTGCGCGCAAACGCTTGACGGTGACCTTGACGGTGGTGGTGAACGGGTCGGCGTTCTCGTCCCACACGTGCTCGAGCAGCTCCTCGGCGGAGACGACGCGGCCGTCGGCACCGAGCAGGTACTCGAGTAGGGCGAGCTCCTTGGGGCTGAGCGCAAGACGCTGCCCGGCGCGAGTAACGAGTCGATTGGCGGGGTCGACGCGCAGGTCCCCGTGCACGAGCATGGGCGGCAGCTGGACGCCGGAGCGCCGAGCGAGCGCGCGCACGCGGGCGACGAGCTCGGCGAACGCGAATGGCTTGGGCAGGTAGTCATCAGCACCGAGGCTGAGGCCGTCGACGCGGTCTTCGATGGAGCCGGCGGCGGTGAGCATCAGGATCCGGCTCTCGCACCCTTCGGCGACGAGCGAGCGGCAGATCTGATCGCCGTGCACGCCGGGGAGATCGCGGTCGAGCACGAGCACGTCGTAGTCGGTGAGCGCGAGGCGAGCGAGCGCGTCGTTGCCGTCGAGGGCGACATCGACGGCCATGCCCTCACGACGCAGACCGGTGGCGACCGTGTCGGCCAGCTCGGCGTGATCCTCGACAAGCAGTACTCGCATTGGACCAGCAAGCGTGGCGCATCTGTGGTTACAGCGCGGTTACAGCGTCGCTCACCGTGGTGTAACCGGCAATTCCGTAGAACAGCCCCGTACGCAGGATCAAGCCAGCGCGAGGAGACGACGAGATGAAGGCGATACGACTGATTGTGGGGCTCGCGGCGCTCGCTACGCTCGTCGCGGGTTGTGGCGGCGGAACGAAAACACCGACCGTTGCACACCTGGGGTCGAGCACCTCCTCGAGCTCCTCCTCGCCCAGCTCCTCCTCCAGCGCGGGCGGCTCCCACAGCGGCTCGGCCTCGCCTGGCAGCGAAGCGGTGGCCTACTCCGCGTGCATACGCGCACACGGAGTGCCGAGCTTCCCCGACCCGCAAATCTCAGTCCACGGCAACGAAGTGAGTGTGGCACAGAGGGTCACGCCGGGCATCACCGGCAACCCCCATTTCAACTCCGCACAGCAGGCATGTCGCAAGCTGCTGCCGAACGGTGGCCCGGGGGGAGAAAGCAGCCATCCGATCAGCGCGCGGGAACAGGCGGAGTACCTGAAGGCGGCGGCGTGCATCCGCTCGCACGGGATCCCCAACTTCCCCGACCCGACGTTCGAAGGCGGCGGCGTGCACGTCTCGCACAAGGGACTCAACCTGCACTCGCCGCAGGCGCGTGCGGCGGAGGAAGCGTGCCAGTCGCTGATCCCGGGCGGCCTGCACGGTAATCACTAGTGAGCACCAAGCATCCGCGCCGAACTGCGCTGGCGGGCGTGGGGCTCGTGCTGGTGGCGGTCGCCGTCGTGCTGATCGTGAGCGATCCGTTCAGCGGCTCGGGCAAGCCAAACGGAGCCGCGGAGGACGCGAGCCATACATCACTGGCGACGGTCACCGAGCAGTCGCTGTCCGCGCAGACACAGGTGAGCGCGACGCTTGGCTATGCCGGAGCGGGGAACATCCGCGTGCCGACGGGCACGCCACCCTCGGCGCTGCAGCAGGCTGAACAAGCGGTGAGCAGCAGCGAGCGGATGCTGCAGGGAGCGAAGGAATCGCTGTCGGCGGACCGCGCGACGCTGGCGAACGCACAGGCGACGGCGTCGGCGGCGCGGGACAGGGAGGCTGTCGACTGCGCGGGTGACAACGCGGCGGAAGCGGCCCCCGGCTCCTCCTCGGCGAACGGCGAAGCCGCGTCCAACGACTCCCCCTCGAGTGGCGGCAGCTCCAGCGTGTGTGCGAGCGATGTGCAGACGCTGACAAGCGATCGGCAGAGCTCGAGCAGTGCAGCGATGAAGGTGCAGAGCGACCGCGCTTCGCTGTCTTCGGCGCAGGCAGCATTGACAAGCGCCGAGGCATCCTCATCGACGACACGTTCGTCGCTTGCGGACTACGGCCAGAGCTCGACGTTCACGATGCTGCCGGCGGTCGGCCAGGTGCTCGCGCGAGGACAGAGCGTATTCGCGCTGAGCGGCGATCCGGCGGTGCTGCTGTATGGCTCGGTGGTGCCGTCGCGGGCGTTCGTGGCGGGGATGTCGCCGGGTGGAGACGTGGCAGCGCTGAACGCGAACCTGGACGCGCTGGGCTACGGGACGGGGCTGAGCGGCGAAACCTTCAGCGGGGCGACAGAAGCGGCGATCCGTGCATTTCAGTCCGCCCACACCCCACAGGGCGCAGGCGGGATGAAGGTGACGGGCGAGTTCCCGCTTGGTTCGGTGGTGTTCGAGAAGGGCCCGGTGCGGGTGACGAGCGTGACGCCGGAACTGGGGGCGAGCGTGACGCCGGGTCCGGTATTGGCGGTCACCTCGACGCGTCCGCAGGTGACGATCGCGCTGAGCGCTTCGGAACAGTCGAGTGTGAAGGTGGGCGATCGGGTCTCGATCACGCTACCCAACCAGCAGACGACACCGGGGGTGATCAGCTCGGTGGGCACGGTTGCGAGATCGCCGGCGAGCAAAGGTGGCGGTGGCGGCGGTGGCGGCGGCGAACCGGGTGAAGAAGGCGGTCCGACGATCGAAGTGGACGTGACGCCGAGCGAACCGCGGGCGCTGGGTCATCTGGACGAGGCGCCGGTGTCGGTGTCGATCACGACGTCGAGTGTTCCCGAATGCGCTGGCGGTGCCGGTCGATGCGCTGTTGGCGCTGGCGGGCGGCGGCTATGCGCTGGAGGTGGCGGAAGGCACGGTGCACCACCTGGAGGCGGTGACGCTGGGACTGTTCGACGACGCTGAAGGTCTCGTTCAGGTCAGTGGCAAGGGCGTGTCGGCAGGCCAGCGCGTGGTGGTGCCTTCGACATGAGCGCGACGGGCGTATTGGAGCTGCGGGAGGTGAGCAAGGCCTACGGCGCTGACCCACCGGTGCTTGCGCTGCGAGATGTGAGCTTCACGGTGAACGAGGGTGAGCTGGTGGCGATCGTGGGTCCGTCGGGGTCGGGCAAGACGACGCTGCTTCACGTGATCGGGACGCTCGAGCGCCCCAGCTCGGGCGCTGTGTTGATCACCGGGTTGGACGCGGCGGAGCTGTCGGACCGTGAGCTTGCGAGCCTGCGTGCGCGGAGCATCGGCTTCGTTTTTCAGCAGTTCTTCCTGGCGGAGCACTCGACGGCCCTGGAGAACGTGGCGGACGGTCTGCTGTATGCGGGGGTCGGCGCGGGCGAGCGACGCGAGCGGGCCAGGCAGGCGCTGGCTGAGGTTGGGCTCAGCGACCGTGTTGGCTTTCGCCCGAGCAAGCTCTCGGGCGGCGAGCGCCAGCGGGTGGCGATCGCCCGTGCGCTGGTGGGCCGCCCGGCGATCGTGCTGGCGGATGAGCCGACGGGCAATCTCGACAGCGCCGCGGGTGCGGCGATCGTGGAGCTGCTGGAAGAGCTGAACGCGGAGGGGGCGACGATCGTGGTGATCACGCACGATCGTGAGCTGGCGGCGAGCCTGCCACGCCGGGTGCAGGTGCTCGACGGTCGAATCGTTGCGGACACTCGGGGGTCGGATGATGATTAGTTGGAGTGCGTTGTTGGCAAGCGTTGCGACTCGGGCACGACGATGGTTGGCGGTGGTCGCAGGCGTGGGAGTGGCCGTTGTGACGCTCGTGGTCTGGACGATCCCGGCCGCGGGTGAAACCGGGCCACCGAGCAGCTCGGGTGAAGCCACTTGCCCGTCACACAATCCACCAAGCGAGTTGACTTTGGCGGTAGGCACACCGCAGAGCGCCACACTCGGTACCCCCTTCACCACCAATCTGCAGGTGGCGTTCACGAACAGCAACGGCTGCCCGGTGACAACGGCGGTGGCGGGGACGCCGGTCACCTTCAGCGCGCCATCCACAGGCGCGAGCGGCCTGTTCTCAGCAAGCGGATCGAACACAGCCACGGTCGGGAGCGACGCGTCGGGCATGGCGAGCGCGCCGACGTTCACCGCCAATTACCTGGCGGGCGGCTACACGCTGACCGCAAGCTCGGCGTATGGCTCGGTGTTGTTCTCGCTGACGAACGTTGAAGGCAGCGCTGCGAATGCCTGCGGCGCCGCGTCGAGTGCACGAACGCCGACTGGCGACACACCGGCGGGCCTCGCGGGCAAGCCAACCAAGCTCACGGCGGGGGTCGGCGCCAGCCAGTCCACACCCACGGGATCACACTTCCCAATCCACCTTGCCGTGACGGTCACCGATGCTGAGAAGAGCCCTGTGCCGGGGTTGTTGGTGACGTTCGCGGCGCCCGATCGCGGCCCGAGCGGATACTTCACGGTCCGCTCGGGCGGCGCCCAACCGGCGACGTCACGTCGGCCACACTCGGGCAGAGTCGCGCGGGCTTCGCACCCACGCCGCGTCCAGGTCGAGACAGACGCCTGCGGTGTGGCGCTCGCACCAACGTTCACAGCGAATCGCCGCGTGGGCGGCTACGTGGTGGTGGCAAGCGTGGAACGCATGAAGGCGGCTTTCGCACTGGTCAACGAAGGCCGTTGACGGTGCCCGCGCGCAGCGTGAGCCTGGCCCCGAGCAGGCTGGCACCGGCCGACCTGGCGCGGGTGGCGAGCGTGGGCTTGCGCACGCGGAGGCTGCGGGCGGGCCTGTCTGCGCTAGGGATAGCGATCGGGGTGGCGGCGATCGTGGCGGTGCTGGGCCTGTCCTCCTCGAGCCAGGCGGGCCTGCTCAGCCAGATCGAAGCACTGGGGACGAACCTGCTGACGGTGACCAACGGCCAGGGCCTCACGGGCAAGACGGCGGAGCTGCCGCTGACGGCCCCGGCGATGATCGCGCGCATCGCGCCGGTGACGAGTGTGGCTGAGACGGCGAAGGTGACGGCGACCGTGTACCGCACGCCGGTGATCCCGACGATCGAAACGAATGCTCTGAGCGTGCAGGCTGCGAGCACCGATCTGCTGGGAACACTCGGCGTGAAGGTGGCGCAGGGCAGTTACCTGAACGCAGCGACCGCCACCGAGCCGGTGGCGGTGCTGGGCGCCGTGGCGGCGCAGCGTCTGGGGGTCGACCGCCTCTACCCGGGCGAGCGGATCTGGGTAAACGATCAGTGGTTCTACCTCGTGGGGATACTCGGCCCGGCGGTGCTCACGCCGGAAGTGGAAAGCTCGGTGTTGGTGGGCTTTGCGGCGGCGAGGAAGTACCTAGCTTCCGACGGTCATGCGAACACGGTGTATGTGCGGGCGGAAAACGAACAGGTGGCGGCGGTGCAGTCGGTGCTCGCGCGGACGGCCAAACCGGAGGGGCCCAACGAAGTGAACGTGAGTCAACCGTCGGCCACGCTGGTGGCCAGAGCTGATGCGAAGAGCGCGCTGAATGGGCTGTTCCTAGGGCTCGGCGCGGTGGCGTTGCTGGTGGGCGCGGTGGGGGTGGCAAACATCATGGTCATCTCCGTACTGGAACGGCGCTCAGAGATCGGCTTGCGTCGTGCGCTGGGAGCGACGAGGGGCCAGATCCGTACTCAGTTCCTCTCGGAGGCGATCCTGCTTGCGCTCGGCGGCGGGGCGATGGGGGTGGCGCTGGGTGCGCTTGCGACGGCGGTGTATGCGACGAGCAAGGGGTGGGCGATCGTGATCCCCTCCTCGGCGTGGGCGGGCGGCTTTGGCGCGGCGCTGTTGATCGGCGCGATCGCGGGCCTGTTGCCGGCGATCCGCGCGGCCCGCCTCTCCCCCGCGGATGCGCTGCGGACCGTGTGACGACCACGGGTCAACTCACTTCAACTTCTTTTTCAAACGTGACTTCGTCTTCCTGCTCCAGCGCAGCTTCGCCACGGATCGTGAGTTTGGGTGTGATTAACCCAACTAATGTCTCGATATCGGCAATCTCCGGTTTGTCGCTCGATATCGCGAAATTCAAAATGCCTTTGGTTGCCTTGGTAGCAATCGGCGTAATTAAGGCAGCTATATTACCGGTCATCGCCGCTTCCCCCAAGCAGCCGTCGTGTTCGAGAGTTACGACGGTTTTGCCTGAAATTGGTAAAAGCAGCAGACCTGGCGACTTGCTCGGTAAGATTAATCCCAGAACACCATGAAGGGTATTGGTTAAAATTAATTCGCTTGGCGCGCCAACACTGTTAGCCTCACAGGTGATGTCACGGGGACCGAACGGGCCAATTGAATTGCAGCCTGAGTAGTGCATTACGATGTTACCCACCAACATGGCCGAAGTAATTTCGCCATCAATCGAGCCGGTCTCGCACACAATCAATTCCGTACTGCCCGCATCATACAATGTCGTGTCTTTGCTAACAGCGGTCAGTTTTTGTGTAGTCGCCGGGTTGAACGCCGGCAGCGCAAACGCCATCTTTACGGGAATAAGACTGGCCGCAAGCAGCACCATAAAGGCGCTTAGAACGACTAATCGAGCTACCTTTACCATGGCTATCTCCCTGAATCCGAGGTTAGTGCTTCGTGGTTTTAAATCTGCGGTGCGCCTATGCTCGCAGTGAGCCGGTAGTAGTGGCAACTCCCAAACCCCCTGGCTGAGCACTGGCTGGAATCGGCAGTGGATTTCAATCGAGATACGCTGACTACTGGGACTACGCTACAGGTCATATCAAGCGGAGCGGTGCTAGGCAAGCGGAGGCGGCGAATCGTTTCCTACTTCTCGTTGGTTCGTCATCCCGGCTTCCGTCATATTGGTCGGCCGCACGCCGCCACCGCCCTCGCCTTCGAGCGCTTCCGTCGCGCCATTCTTGATTTGCGCCGTAAGCGCCATCGCCCCACCGCGTGAAAGACCCACATGTGCAATACTTAAGTGAGTGCTTAAGTTTTACGAACCCGCAGGGCAGGACATCGACCTGCTGTTCCAGGCCCTGGCCGACCCGAGCCGCCGGGCGATGGTAGATCGCCTGACCCGCGGACCGGCGTCGGTGAGCGAGCTGGCGCAACCGCTTGAGATGTCGCTTCCGGCGGTGGTGCAGCACCTGCACGTGCTCGAGTCGAGCGGCCTCGTCCGCTCGCAGAAGCTCGGGCGCGTGCGCACGTGCACGGTCGAGCCGACGGCGTTGCGAGCGGCGGAGCGATGGATTTCGGAGCGCAGGACAGTCTGGGAGGAAAGCCTCGACCGCCTTGGTGAGTACCTGGCGGAAGATCAAGACCCACAGAAAGGGAGCGAGCAATGAGCGAGACAGAGCAGGCCGCGGTGGAGCGGTCGACCACACATTCCACGTTCGTGATCGAGCGGAACTACGCTGCGCCACCACAGAAGGTGTTCGACGCGTGGGCGGATCCGGCCGCCAAGTCAGCATGGTTCGGGCCACCGCAGAAGAACGACTACGTGCTCGACTTCCGTGTGGGCGGCATCGAGCATTTCACCGCTGGCGGGCCGGACGGAGCACGCTACACGCTCGACGCGCGCTTCATGGACATCGTCCCGGGACTGCGGATCGTGCACTGTTACGACATGTTGCGCGACGACACCCGTATCTCCGTCTCAGTTGCGACGATCGAGCTCGAGGCACACGGCACCGGCACGCGGCTGACGCTGACCGAGTACGGCGTGTACCTCGACGGACAGGACACCGGTGAGGCACGCGAGCACGGCACGAATGTGATGATTGAAGCGCTCGGCAGATACGTAGATGGCGAGGAGGCGAGCCTATGAGCACGACCACCAGCGACGGGCGTCCCCACATGCAGGACCCGGCCGGGAAGCCCCCGCCGGGCGCCCTTGACACGACTGGCTCGACCAACCCGACCGGCGCGGCTGCCCCGCGCGAGCAGCGCTGGATCGCGCTGTACGTGCTGTGTGTGGGGATGCTGATGATCGTGCTGGACGTGACGATCGTGAACGTGGCGCTGCCGTCGATCCAGGACGACCTGCACTTTTCCACGGCGAGCCTCGCGTGGGTGGTGAACGCGTACCTGATCGCGTTCGGCGGGCTCTTGCTACTGGCGGGACGCTTCGGCGATCTGATCGGGCGCAGGCGGATCTTCCTGGCAGGCGTGGGCCTGTTCACGACCGCGTCGCTCGGGTGCGGCCTGGCGGACAGCCAGTCGCTGTTGATCGCGGCGCGCTTCGTGCAGGGGATCGGCGGGGCGATGACCTCGGCGGTGATCCTGGGGATGATCGTGACGATGTTCCCGGAGCCGCGGGAGCAGGCGAAGGCGATTGGCGTGTACGCGTTCGTGGCCTCGGCGGGCGGCTCGGTGGGCCTTTTGGCGGGTGGGGTAATCACACAGTCGATCGACTGGCACTGGATCTTCTTCGTGAACATCCCGATCGGGCTCGCCACCGCGTTCTATGCGAGGCGACTGCTGGAGCACGATCCGGGGATTGGCCTCGGCGAGGGCGCGGACGTGCCGGGCGCGGTGCTGATCACCTCGGCGCTGATGCTGGGCGTGTACACGATCGTTAAGCCCGCGGCACAGGACGGCTGGGGGGCAACGCGCACACTCACCCTGGGCGCCATCTCGCTGGTGCTGTTGCTGGGCTTTCTCGCGCGGGAGGCAACCGCGAGCAAACCGCTCGTACCACTGCGGATCTTCCGCTCGCGCAACGTCGCCTCGGCGAACCTCATCCAGGTGCTGTCGGTGGCGGGCATGTTCGGCGTGTTCTTCCTCGGCGCGCTTTACCTACGCAGGGTGCTCGGCTACGACGCTCTGCAGATCGGGCTTGCGTTCCTGCCGGTGTCGGTGACGATGGGCACGCTGTCGATCCGCTACTCCGAGCGACTGGTCACGCGCTTTGGCGCACGCAACATGCTCGTGCCTGGCCTCGTGCTGATCGGCCTCGCGCTGGTGCTGCTCGCGCTTGCGCCGGTGCACGGCAGCTACCTCGCGCACGTGTTCCCGTCGATGCTGCTCCTGGGGATCGGTGCGGGCGTGTGCTTCCCGGCGCTGATGAATGTGGCGATGTCGGGAACGAGCCCGCAGGACGCTGGGCTCGCGTCGGGGCTCGTGAACACGACCGCGCAGATCGGCGGCGCGCTCGGGCTGGCGGTGCTCGCCACCCTCTCGACCTCGCGCAGCACGCACCTGATCGCACAGGGCCACTCCACCGCCGCCGCGCTCACGAGCGGCTACCACCTCGCCTTCTGGATCGCGGCAGCGCTGATCGTCGCGGCAATCGCGGTCGTGCCGGTCGTGCTGAGCGATAGCCGCGGGACAGCGACCGTGTAAGGAACTGGGGCCTGCCGGACATATACGACTGTGCAGATCGACGAGGAGAGGCTCTTCGAGAAGCACTTCCGCGGCTATGCGGGGCGGGTGCACGCGTTTGCGCTGCGTAGGGCCGATCCGGAGGCGGCCCAAGACGTAACCGCGGA
The DNA here is from genome assembly GCA_963752865.1 of uncultured Solirubrobacteraceae bacterium. Classification (GTDB taxonomy): domain Bacteria; phylum Actinomycetota; class Thermoleophilia; order Solirubrobacterales; family Solirubrobacteraceae; genus Palsa-744. Next base: position 1,203,844 of record CAVVZU010000002.1, on the reverse strand, counting down.
GACCTTCTTGATCGCCTGGCGGCGGCGCGCAGAGATGCCGCCCGATCCGCTGCCGTGGCTTTATGGAATCGCGCGGGGCGTATTGGCGAACGAACGGCGCACGAGCAATCGAAGGCTCTCCCTGGCTGCACGCATCGCTGCCGAGCCGGCTTCACCAGATGCCACCGGCGATAGCGACCATGAGGTCTTGCAGGCGCTGGCGAGTCTGCGTGAGAGCGACCGCGAGGCGCTGTTGCTGAGCGCCTGGGAGGGCCTCTCGACCCGAGAGGCGGCAAAGGTCGTGGGCTGCACTCCCACGACCTTTGCCGTGCGTTTGCACCGTGCTCGCAAACGCCTCGCACGCGTCCTGGGCGCGCCGGGCGCGGAGGTCGATCCCGACGCGGATGCGGTCTGTCCCAACAACTCAGTTCCGGAGGTCTCCCGATGACTCCTCAACAGGACCCATTCGAGCGGGTACGTGTCGCGAACCCTGTGCCGGTAGCGGTTGAGCCCGACTGGGAGCGGGTTACCGAGCACGTCGCGAGCAGTTCGCGGGAGCCGCTCGTGATCGATCGTGGTCGCGCGGTTGGCCGCACCGTGCTCGGCGGCATAGCTCTCTGCGTGGCCGTTGCAGGCGTCGTGTTGATCGCTCTAGCGCCCTGGAGCGGCTCGTCGGACTTCCTCGCCCGAGCCGCGGCCGCGCTGACGCCGCCGGGCCCGGGGAGCGTCTTGTACGAGCGCTGGGAGCACATCGTCTCCGAACGCGGAAACCCGGTCTACGGGGACGGAGCGATGTTCGGCCCCGAGCAGCTTTGGGTCGAAGGCGCCTCCCCGCGCCGCTATAGGGCCGTCCTCGAGCCCAACGACAACGTGAGGTACGACTCCCCCGAACGCACCGACCTGGCGTTCATCTACGGGGTCGACGTCGCATACAGCGGATATACGACCAGCTGGCTCAATCGTCTGCCGAGGGAGCTGGCCGGTAGACCGCTCGAACTGGGCGGCGAGCTGGAAGCGCCAACGAACAAGGCACACCCGGACATCGTTTCGCCGACGCTCACGTTCGTGCCCCCGAACGGGCTTTTCCGAGCGCGACTGCAGGTGGCGCTGGGCGCATCGCTGCCGGGCCCACACGATCAGATCATCGAAACGGACCCCGATCCTGTGAGCGTGCTTCGCACCGCGATCGCCGAAGGCCGGGCACACGAAGCGGGCGTCACCGACCGCGAGGGCCTCAACCTGCTGCGAATCGACCTCGACCTCTCCAAACAGCTACCGGCTGGCGCCCCGCCCCTGCCCGCCGACGCGCCGGTGTTCCACCGCGAAGCGTATGCGTACGTCGAACCGGAAACCTTCCGTCCAATCGAAATCGTGTACGGGCGCGACATGTACCGGTTCCTCGCCTACGAATACCTGCCCGCGAGCGCTGCAAACCGCGCGCTCACAGACGTCCGAGCACAGCACCCCACAGCGGCAATCGTCAGCGCTGCTACCAAGCCGCGACTGAAACGCACCCTCGCGCCTGGGTCCAAGACTGCTGTGAAGCAGCACCGTCAATAACTGTCAATCTATCTTGACAAGACGCCTATGTCAGCCTAAACTGACAGCATGAATATTGACGAGCTGGCGACCGCCACGACTTCCGATGATCCTGTAGTCGGCCTGCGCGCAGCACTCGCACTGAGGCGACTTGCGGAGCGTGTGGAGGCAAACCAGGTAGCTGTCGCCCGACGCAAGGGCTGGTCCTGGCAGCAGATCGGCGACGCACTGGGCGTCACGCGCCAGTCAGTGCACGCCAAGCACGGAAAGGAGCTCTGATGGGCAGACAGCCAAAGACACGACGGCGCGAGGACGAGTACCACCCGTGGTCGACTTACGTCAAGGCGCGTGAAGAAGCGCGCCGCCGCGGCGATCGCACGATCGGCACCGAGCTTGTTCTGGTGGCGCTGCTCACCGATCCCGCGGTGGCAAGCGCCGTCGGTACAGATGCCACGCACGCGCGCGCGGTGCTCGACGAGCTGGACAACGAGGCCCTGGTCGCGATCGGCATGGACCCGCCGCCCGAGGTGCCACCACTGCCGGCCGCAGACCCGCAGTCGGTGCCGACCCGGCCGACGATCAAAATGGTGTTGCACAAACACCTGCGGCTAACGCCTTGTGCAAAGCGGGTGCTCAGCGAGTCCTCCCGAGGCATGCGTCGCGGCCACTCCCACCCCGGCCCCCAGCACGTGCTCGAGGGACTTCTCGAGCTGCGTGAGCCAGACCCGGCAGCCGAGCTGCTCGCCAAGCTGGGTGTGCAACCAGGTGTGGTCAGAGAACGTCTGGCAACGCATGATGATGGTGCCGAATCGTGAACTACCCTGTCTGCGTGAACGATTTTTGCGGTCGGGCGCAGCGGTGAGCGCATGACGACGGTCGTCCGTGCCGAGTCGCTGTCCAAGCGTTTCGGCGAAGTCCACGCGGTCGAGGATCTGTCGTTCGCGTTGGAGGCGGGCACAATCACGGGCTTTCTCGGCCCCAACGGCGCGGGCAAGACGACGACATTGCGAATGCTGCTGGGCCTGGCGGCGCCGACAAGCGGGCGTGCGCTGGTGTTCGACTCAAGCTACGCAGAGCTGGCAAACCCGGCGCTGCGAATCGGAGCGGTGCTGGAGGCCACCGACTTCCACCCCGGTCGTAACGGCCGTGATCATCTGCGCACGCTGGGACGCGCCGCCGAGGTGCCGGACTCGCGCGCCGATGAGGTGCTGGCATTGGTCGAGCTGACCGGTGCAGCGAAGCGCCGGGTCAAGGGTTACTCGCTGGGCATGCGCCAGCGCCTGGGCTTGGCGGCAGCGCTGCTCGGCGACCCGGAACTGCTGATCCTCGACGAGCCGGCCAACGGTCTCGACCCCGAGGGGGTGCGCTGGCTGCGCGATTTCCTGCGAGCGTTTGCCTCGGAGGGACGCACGGTGCTGATCTCCAGCCACGTGCTCGCGGAGGTGGCCCAGACGGTGGATCAGGTGCTGATCATCAGCCACGGACGGCTTGTCGTGGAGTCCTCGCTGGAGCAACTGACAGCTCGTGTGGGCGGCTCGGTTCGCGTGCGCACGCCGAACGTCACGCAGTTGCAGCAGGCATTGGCTTCCGAGCAGCTCCAAACCAGTTCGAGCAACGACCACGTCCTGCTTGTCCATGGCACGACCAGCGAGCACGTCGGCGACGTCGCCTTCGCCGCCGGCGTGCCGCTACACGAGCTCTCCACGGAGGGAACCTCGCTCGAGGAGATCTTCCTGGAGCTGACCACTGAGGCACCGTCGTGATCGCGCAAGTCAGAGCAGAGCTGCTGAAGGTGCGCTCGACGCGCACGACACTCGGCCTGCTGCTGGGGATGGTGGCGCTGATCCTCCTGTTCTCGCTGTTGACAGCACTACTGAGCCACCCGGGCTCCATTTCGAGCACCGAAGACCAGCGGCAGCTGCTCAGCATCGGCGACCTCTCTGGGCTGTTCTCGGCGCTGGCAGGGGTGCTGTTGGTGACGAGCGAGTACCGCTACGGGACGATCCGCCCGACGTTCCTGTTCACGCCTCACCGCCCGGAGGTGCTCGTGGCCAAGCTCATAGCCGGCCTGCTCGCGGGCATCGTGTTCGGTGTGATCGGCGAGGGGCTGGGCTTCCTGCTCGGCTATGTGATCCTCGACGCACGCGGGATCTCGTTCTCGCTCGGCGGCGGTGATGTCACGCTGCTCCTTCTGGGAACGTTCGCGGGGACCGCGCTTTGGGGCGCCATGGGTGTAGGTCTCGGCGCGATCCTACGCAACCAGGTCGGCGCGGTGATCACGCTGTTGGCGTGGGGTTTCATCGTCGACAACCTGCTGTTCGGCCTTGTCCCCTCGGTGGGACGCTTCATGCCGACCCTTGCCCAGGACGGGTTGATCGGCCGGACGACCGAACATCTCCTCTCCCCCGTCGCCGGCGGTCTGACGCTGGTGGCGTGGGTGGTGGTGCTCGCCGTGATCGGCCTGCCACTGGTCACTCGCCGCGACGTAACCTAAGCCGCTTGAGCACTGATCCTGGAGGCACTTCGACGTACGCGGGGCGGACGGCCTGGGCGCGCAGCCTGGCGGCTCCGGTGCGCGACTTCCTGGGCACGGAGACGGGGGGTGCAAGTGTGCTGTTGGCGGGCACGGTGATCGCGCTGGTCTGGGCGAACTCACCGTTGTCGCACTCTTACGAGTCGCTGTGGAGCACAAAACTGGTTGTCCGGATCGGCGGCAACGGCATCGCGCTGGATCTCCGCCACTGGGTGAACGAGGGTCTGATGACGCTGTTCTTCCTGGTGGTGGGACTGGAGGCCAAGCGCGAGCTCGACCTGGGCGAGCTGCGCGAGCGAAGCCGCCTGACGATCCCGGCGGCGGCGGCGGTGGGCGGCATGAGCGTGCCGGTGGCGATCTACTTGGCGTTCAATGCGGGCGGCCCGGGCGCGCACGACTGGGGTGCGGCGATGTCCACCGATACCGCCTTCGCGTTGGGTGCGGCGGCGATCCTGACACCGCGCGCGGCGACGCGCCTGCGCGTGTTCCTGCTGACACTGGCGGTGGTGGACGATCTCGGTGCGCTGCTCGTGATCGCGACCGTGTACACGGCGCACGTGTCGGTAATGGCGCTGGCGATAGCGGTGGCCCTGTTCGCCGCGCTACTGGCACTGCGTTACGTGCCGCTGGCGCGGGGACCACTGTCGGTGGCGATTGCGGTGGGCGTGTGGATCGCGATGCTCAAGTCGGGCGTCGACCCGGTGATCTCGGGCCTGGCGATCGGCCTGGCGACGAGCGCGTACCCACCGTCGCGCGAGGATCTCGAGCGGGCGACCGACCTGGCGCGCTCGTTCCGCGAGCAGCCAACGCCCGAGCTGGCGCGCTCGGCCCAACAGGGAGTGGCCTCAGCGATCTCGCCCAACGAGCGCCTCCAATATGGCCTGCATCCGTGGACTGGCTACGTGATCGTGCCGTTGTTCGCGCTCGCCAACGCCGGCGTGCACGTCACCGGCAGCCTGCTTGAAGCCGCCGTCAGCTCGCCGATCACGCTGGGCATCTTCGTGGGCTATGTGGTGGGCAAGCCGATCGGCATCACAGGCGCGTCGTGGCTTGCGTCGCGACCGGCGATGCGCGGCCCGCGCTCGCCGCTGAGCCCACCGCTGCTGGCCGCGGCAGGGGCGTTCGCGGGGATTGGCTTCACCGTGTCGCTGTTGATCTCGAGCCTTGCCTTCAGTGGACGCCAGCTGGACGAGGCGAAGCTGGGGGCGTTGGGGTCAGTGGTGCTCGCACCGGCGCTCGCGTGGACAGTCCTGCAGATCGTCAAACGCCTGCCGGCAAACGTGCGTGCTCGTCAGCTCGCCGGCACGGCGGAGGACATCCTCGATCTCTCCCGGGACGTGGAGCCGGAGCGCGACCACATCCGCGGTAGCGAGGATGCGCCGGTCACGCTGGTCGAGTACGGCGACTTCGAGTGCCCCTACTGCGGGCGAGCGGAGCCCGTCATCCGCGAGCTGCTGTCTTCCTTCGACGATGACGTTCGCTACGTTTGGCGTCACCTCCCGCTCAACGACGTCCACCCCAACGCGCAACTCGCGGCGGAGGCCTCGGAGGCGGCGGCCGCGCAGGGGCACTTCTGGGAGATGCATGACACGCTGCTGCAACACCAGGGGGATCTGCGCCCTTCTCACATCGCAACTTACGCACAGGAAATCGGGCTCGACTCGCAGCGGCTGCTGTCCGCGCTTCACCGTCGCGAGTACGCCTCACGGGTTAGCGAGGACGTGACGAGCGCAGACGAAAGCGGGGTGTCTGGCACACCGACGTTCTTCATCAACGGGCGCCGTCACTACGGCACGTATGACATCGACACGCTCAGCGCGGCGGTGACAGCCGCGCGCCGGCGGGCACGGCTGACGGCAGCGTGAGCGTCGTGTCGCCGGCGCGTGCACGCCAGTGGCTCGCGCAGCACGATCCTGACTTCGCGGCGCTGCGCAGAGCGGGTCGGACGGCGATCGCGATGCCCGCGATGTTCGCTATCGGCGAGGAGTTGATCGGCAATCCGGTGCTGGCGACATTCGCGGCGTTCGGGTCGTTTGCGATGCTGCTGCTGGTCGATCTCGGGGGGCCGTTGCGAGAGCGTCTGCAGGCCCAGGCAACTCTTGCGCTCGCGGGCTTGGTGTTGGTCTGCTTGGGAACGCTCGCCTCGCAGAGCGTGTGGGTGGCAGCGGCGGCAACAGCGGTGGTTGGCTTCGCGGTGATCTTCTCCGGCGTGGTTAGCTCCGTGCTGGCCGGAGCGACGACGTCGCTGCTGCTCGCGTTCGTGCTGCCGGTCACGCTCGCGGGGCCGCCCTCCTCAGTCCCGGATCGCCTCGCGGGCTGGGCGATGGCCTCCGCGGGGGCGTTGTTCGCGGTTGGGCTTTTGTGGCCGGCACCGACGCGTAGCGTGCTGCGCTCGGCGGCGGTAAGCGCGTGCAGGACCCTGGCGGGAAGGCTGCGCGCAGAAGTCGCTTACACGTTGAGCGGCCGGGACGAAGTGTTCGCGCGCGACCGTGACCACGCTGTGGCGCAAGCCAACGAGGCTGTTGGCGCTCTGCGCAAGGGCTTCCTCGCAACGCCCTACCGTCCCACCAGCCTGAGCACCTCGGCGAGAACGATCGTGCGCCTGGTGGATGAGCTGGGCTGGCTGAGCGAGATCGTCGTTCAGTCGGCTGCCCCAGTTGCGCGCGGGCCCGTCGACCGCAGCGCGTGCGCGGTGAAGGTAGCCGCGGCGGCGGTGCTCGAACGAAGCGCCGAGCTGCTCGAGCAGACGGGCGGGGATTGCGGCGAGCTGCACGCGGCGATGACGGAGCTGACCGACGCTACGAGCGCTTTGGAGAGCAGCGCCACGAGCGAGCTGAGAATCGCCGATCTCACACCCCAGTCCACCGGCGATATTGCGACCGCCGGCACTGGGGCCGGTGCCGGCGAGCTGATCACCTCACTTGACCCGAGCTTCCGTGCACAGGAGCTCGGTTTTGCAGTGACGACGATTGCCCACAACATCGACCTGACAGCGGCGGCCGAGCGGCGCAGCTGGCTGGCGCGGATGCTGGGGCGCCAGCCTGAGGGCTTGGCGGGGCGGTTCGCTGCGGCACAGGAGCGAGCGGCGGCACATGTGGACCGCGACTCGGTGTGGCTGCACAACAGCGTGCGTGGGGCTGTCGGCTTGGCACTGGCCGTATTCGTGGCCAGTGAGTCGGGCGTTCAGCACTCCTTCTGGGTGGTGTTGGGCACGCTGTCGGTGCTGCGCTCGAACGCGCTGAGCACGGGACAGACGGTGGTGAGCGGCCTGTCTGGCACGGTGGCCGGATTCGTGGTCGGCGCAGGGCTGCTCGCGGTAATCGGGACGAACGCGACGCTCCTGTGGTTCCTGTTGCCGGTGGTAATTCTGTTTGCGGGAGTTGCCCCCGCGGCGATCTCGTTTGCCGCCGGCCAAGCGGGTTTCACGCTGACGCTGGTGTTCCTGTTCAACATCATCCAACCGGCGGGCTGGCGGGTGGGCCTGCTACGAGTGGAGGACATCGCGTTGGGATGCTCGGTGAGCCTGTTCGTGGGCCTGCTGTTCTGGCCGCGTGGCGCCGGTGCCTCGTTGCGCCGGGCGCTCGCGAGCGCTTACTCAGAGAGCGCCGGCTACCTCGCCAGCGCGGTGGAGTTCGGCATGTTGCGCTGCGATCGGAGCGCCACGTCCGCGGCGGCACCACTCGACGACTCCTACAGAGCGGCGGCGGCATCGAGACGGCTGGATGACGCCTATCGCAACTATCTGAGCGAGCGGGGAGCAAAGCCGCTGTCGTTGGCGCGGGTAACCAACTTCATCACCGGAGTGAGCGGCCTGCGACTGGCGGCTGACGCTGTACTGGACCTGTGGCAGCGAGACGACGGCACCGACACCGGCGATCGCGCCGGTGCCCGCGAGGAGCTGTCGCACATGAGCGAGGCGGTGAAGCGCTGGTATGACGATCTCGCCGACAGCCTGCTCGAGGAGATGCCGCCACCGGCGCCCCTCCCCCACGACACAGCCGCGGACGAGCGACTGGTGGAGACGGTGCGCCACGACCTGCACGGCGAGGACGGCCAGCTCAACGCGACAGCTGTGCGGATGATCTGGACGGGCGACCACTTGGAAGCAGCGCGACGGCTGCAGGAGGTGATCGTGGGGTCGACCTGAGCATCGAATGCGGTCATAGCATTGGCCCTACACAAACAGCCTGTCAGCCGCGGGCAACGACGTCGGTACGATGACTTTCACATGGACCATCTTCTGATAGGCGCCGTCGGTGCTATCCATGCCAGGCCGCATCACCATATCTCGACGGTCCACGCTTACCTGCATCACCACCCCCACCTCACTAATTTTCACCACCACCATTATTTTCGCATCCTGGGGATCCGTATTCATCCCCATCTTCGCCCGCAGGGTCCGGCGCTCGACTACGTCGCGCTTTTTCTCTTTGCGATGCTCAGCGGCGCCGGAATCAACGGTTTTGGCGAGGTGGCACTCCTCAGCGCCGGTGTGTATGTCACTAACCACAAGCTGCCGATCGAACCCGTGCTCCTGGTCGCCTGGCTGGGAGCGATGCTGGGCGGCATTATCGGTTGGGCGATCGGCTGGCAGGCGGGACGTCGTCTCCTAACCGCACCTGGCCCACTTCTGCGTTTTCGCACCAAGATGCTCAAACACAGCGAGGCGGTCTACTACCTACGTCCATCCCTCGCGATCCTGCTGACACCCTCGTGGGCGGCTGGGGTCGAGAAGGTGCACTGGCGTCCGTACCTCCCGCTCAACGCCTTGTCTGCTCTTCTCTGGGCGCTGCCGCTTGGCCTGGGCGCTTATTTTCTCGGCTCGCACATCACAACTGAATTCTCGGATGAGATCGGCTGGGTAGTGGCGGCCGTTGTCATTCTTTTCGTTCTTTATCAGCTGTTGCAGCGCTTTTTGCGTAATTTCCTTCATCGTTCTCATTAACTACGCCCTCGCGTTGACAAGGGGCAGACCTTGGTCGGCCAGGAACTCGCGGATGTAGCGGTTGACGAGCTCGGGGTGCTGCTCGGCGATCCAATGCGTCCCGTCCTTCACTGCGCGGAATGTCAGATTGCGAACGAAGTGCTCGAGGCCTGCATGGGAGGCGGGCCTTACGTATGGGTCTGCCTCCGGGTAGATGACCATCGTCGGGACATCGACGTACAGCGGCGCCACGTCTGGGGTGTAGTTGCCACGGCCGGGGGTGCCGTTCCGGTCTGGCGGTGCGATCCCCTCGACCTCGTACCAGTGAAGCGCGGACTCGATTGCGCGCGGAACGCGCCATGAGCGCCGATACGCTTCGCGGTCTTCCTCGGTGAAGAAGGGGTGATCGAGCGCTTGCTCGAGTGCGGCGAAGTCGTTGGCGGCGATCGCCTTGATTGCATCCGGGCGACGAAGACCGAGGAGATACTGGCTGGCCTGGATCTGCTCATCGTCCTCGCGTTGCGCGCGATCAAGGACACCGGGATGGGCGCCACCGAGGCTGATCAGCGCCCGCAGCATCTCCGGATGATGGAGCGCAAATCCCCACGCTACGAGGCTGCCCCAGTCGTGGCCGACAAGCACGAAGCGGTCGTACCCGAGGTGCTCAACGAGGGCGCGTAGATCCTCTACCGCGGGCCAGATCCCGTAGCTGTGAACGCCCTCCGGCTTGGACGAGAGGTTGTAGCCTCGCTGGTCGGGAGCCACGGCGAGGTGGTCGGCGCCGAACTCCAGAAGCTGGCTGCGGAAGGCATAGTGGAACTGGGGGAAGCCGTGGAGGAATACGACCAGCGGTCCTGTGCCTGCGTGGGCGTAGTGCAGCTCAATCCCGTTAACGGCTGCGGTCGTGTACTGAATGTGGCCGGCTGGCTCGTCCGTCGTGGTCATGGAACGGATCATCTCGCCAGACCGTTGGCGTGCCGTTGGCGTCTCGTCAGCGCATGACGATCTCAGAGTGCAACGCCAGCAGCCGCGGTCCTGGCGCGATTCCGAGCGCTTCGCGTAGGCGCAGGCGAAACTCGTCGTAGGCGAGGAGCGCGGCCGGCCGCTCGCCACGCGCGTCGAGGGCTCGCATCAACAACGCGGTCGCGCCCTCGCTCAGTGGCTCGGCGGCGACCAACTCGCTCGCCGCCCTCGTGGCGGTCAGCAGCTCGGTTTCGCCTAGCTCGAGCGCTGCCGCGGCGAGCGTCGCCAGGGCGCGTATGTGGACGGCGCCCAACTCCCTTCGGCGCTCCTCGACCCATATGCCATCGTGCCCAGCCAGGAAGCTACGGCGCGTGACGTTCATAGCGATTTGGGAGGTGATCCAGGCCCGCTCCCATTCGTGCCGTGCGACCCCCGACTCAGCGTCGTGGATGGCCCGTGCGGCGATCTCCACATCTACCTTCGCATCGTCACCGAGCGTGACATGCAACGGCCCATCCGCCGGCAGCGAGTCACGTCCGATCACGGAGCGGAGCTTTGAGAGCAGAGCGCGCATTGCCTGGCCCGATGCTGCAGGAAGCTCCTCCCCCCAGATCGCCGTCGCGAGCTCCTCCCGCGGCGCGGCGCGATGCCGGTTGCAGACAAGCCACGCGAAGACGATTCGGCCTTGCGCACCAGGCAGCTGACCAGCCAACTCCGTTCCTTCGGATCTCACGACGAGACGCCCACACAGCTGCACGACCACATCGGCGACAATATCCACACGGCGAAGCGAATTGTGTGTGAGTGCGGTTACATCGTCCGCGGCAAGGACGACGAGCAGGTCGTGGAGCTGGGACGCGAGCACATGCAGGCGAGCCATCCCGCGATCGCGGCGGTGATCACCCCCGAGGAGCTGCTGGCGATGGCCGAGGAGGAATGAGACCGGGAGCAGGGTGAGGCCGGCTACAGCGCGAGGAAGCGCTTGAGCTTGCCGGTGGCCAGACGCGGAATACTCCCAACCACGGTGACGGTGACAGCCGGCTCCGGGCATCCCGAGCGTGCAAGCGCCTCTCCGAGCTTGCGATCGAGACTCTCGACATCGAACGCTCCCGCTGCGCACACGACGATCTCGGCTCCGGTGCGGGTCTGGCGCACCTGATACTCGGAGATCACTGGCTCGCGTCCCAGTATCGAGCGGAAGAGATGCGGGTGCACGCTAACCCCGTCCTCGTAGACGAAGGTGTCGTCGTTGCGTCCCTCGATGTCGGCGATGCGCTGGTGCACGGACCCACACGCACACGGCTCATCCAGGAGCGTGACCTCATCGCTGATCTCGTAACGGATCAGCGGCATCACAGGGTTGAACAGGTTCGTCACGTACACCTTGTGCGAACGCACTCCCGCCGGGACCGGGTGTCCATCCGCATCGACGGCCTCGACGATCAGCAGATCGTCGGTGAGATGCATGCCGGTGCCCTTGAAGCAGCCGATGGCCGTGACGCCCGCCTCTGAGGTTCCCCACATGTTTGCGACCGGCGCCTGCCAAGTCTCTTCCGCGGCCTTACGCGTCTCGGGCAGCAGCGGCTCAGCCATCGTCAATATCCGCCGCGGCTGAATTTCAAGCCGTCCCGCGCGTGCCTCGCCGACCAAGCGAGTGAGCATCGACGGATATGTAGCGAGGGCGTTTCCCCCGACCGAGTTCAGTCCTGCGACGACCTCGTCCAGTGGAAGCCCGACCCTGAACCTGTGCGTCTCGATCGCACCTGTAGCGAACGTCTCAGAGGATGCGCTCGTGAAATGCGTCGCGTTTTCGGCCGCGACGATCATCACCACGGGTGGGAGCGACGCGAGCTCGGGGTCGCCGATGCGGTCAAGCAACGAGCGACGAATCGCCGTCAGCTGCACTGTCGCCCAGGCATCCCAGCCCCACACGAACACTCCCCGCATACCGCTCGACCCACCCGACGCGACGGCATGAAGCTCGTCACGGAAATACGCGTCACCGTCGAGCTTCGCAATATGAGCGTTCACGTCGAGGAGGCGAACTCCGGGATCGGTCACGATCGCATCGAAGTTGGCCATCAGATCGTCCTTTGTCATCACCGGCAGATGCCGTAGGTCAGCGGCATCGAGTGCTGTCAGGTCGACGTCGCCGAGCCGATCGCGATGCCATGGAGATCGCTTCACCGCGATCTCGATGAGCTCACGCAATTGCGCCGTTCGCTCGACGTGTAGCCGCTCAGCACTCCACGCCACCCGCTCGAAGTGCTCGCCGATCTGAGGCAGAAGATGTTCAATGTGACGCGAGCGCGTCGCCTCGTAGGCCCCCATCAGTGGCACCTACAGGGCGTCGGTAGGCGTTCGAGCATCCTGCGACCGTCTCAGTTGCTGCGCCCGACGAGCACCACCACATCGGCGACGGACCCGAACATCGAAAGCGCGCCGCCGCTGAGCGCGCTCGGCGCAGATGCGTGTAGCACCCCCGCCACGCGTACCGCCGATGCGCGTGCGCCGGGACCGTAGAGCACCTCGTCGTGTGCTCGGTGGCCGGTGACCGCGGTACCCAGGATCGTCGCGCTGACCGACTGCAGGTGCGCATCCAACGTGGCTGCGACGCTCTTCAAGCGCCGCGTGCTCGCAAGCGGCCCTTCGCTGGAGGAGAACAGGCCGGTCTGATCGACGAGCACGACGGCCGCGAGCGGGCGCGTCGCCACCGTTGGCAGGTTGGTGGCCTCGAGGACAGTTCCCAAGCTCGCGCTGACGCTGCCGCCGTAGACGCCACCTACAGCTGGGAAGGTGGCATTGCCGTTCTGGAAGCTGACTTCGACCGACCCGGTGCCCGGTGGGGTGAAGCCGGACACGAGCAGCTGACCTCCGTGTGTGACCGTCATCGGTAGGCTCGTACCGGCCAGCGCTTGCGTGTCGAGGCAGTCGAAGCTCACCAGTGCGAGCTGCGCGGCCACCATTACGCAATCCTGCGGGTCATAGATCTGGCCATCTGGCGCGAGGCCACACGACTGTCCGGGGATGACCCACCAAGAGGCGGTGCTGGTCGCAGCCCACAGGGCGCTGTTCTGATACCAGGCATAGGCGAGCTGGTTGGCCCACTGCTCGGTGGTTTCTGTGTCATACCACTGAGGCAGGGACTCCTTCGACCATCGCGTGTCCGTCAAGAAGGGCACGGCCGCGAGCAGCGAGGACGGCGCCGAGCCAGAGCCCTGGTATGGAGCGCCGCCAGTGCAAACGTCCGCGGACACCACGGGTGCCCGCGAAAGGCTGATCGCGGCTACAGCGAGTACGAGCACCAGCGACAACAGGATCCCGGATGGGCGAACTGACCGTTTACGCACGACGCGAGCGTACCTGCATCTCCACCGCGCTGCCAACTATGCGCGGCTCATGCTCGTCCTGCCGGTGGTCGATGCCGAGGGGTGAGCTGCGTGGGAGGTGAGTAGTGGTCCCGGGGCCTCTGTGGAGGTGTGGGAGCGGCTGCGTCGATCGGAGTTGCTGCACCGGACTCTGACTGCGAATCTACCCGACACGTCGGTGTTTCTCCTCGATCGGGATCTGCGCATCCTGATCGCTGAGGGCGAGGGTGTGCGGCGGCTGCCGTGGATTGATGAGGAGATGTTCCGCGGCCGGAGGGTTCGCGAGCTTCAGGACGAGCTCCCCAGCGAGGTTCTGGCACTGTCGCTGGAGTGTTATCAAGGGGCCCTCGCCGGCGAGCGTCGCGGGTTCGAGTTCACAAGCGACGGGCTGACCTACGAGGTGACCGCCGTGCCTGTCCGCGGCGAGGATGGCGAGGTGGAGTCAGCGATGGCGGTGGTCCGCGACGTGACCGACCGGCGCGCCGTGGAGGCCGACCGCGCACGTCTGGCCGCGATCGTCTCGGACACGGCGCTCGTGCAAGCTGAGCGGATCGCGAGAGAGAGCCAGGAGCGCCTACAGGCGTTGCTCGACCACGCGCCGACGCCGATGCGCATGCGCGACCTCGCGGGGCGCTATCTCGTGATCAATCGCTCCTGCGCCGAGCTGATCGGCAGCACGGTCGAGGAAGCGCTGTGCCGCGACCCGCTGGCGCCTTACCCCGTGCACATCGCGAACTACCTCGACGAGCAAGAGCGCCGCGTTCGCGCCGGCGAGGGCACGAGCACGATCGAGGTGAGCGCCGATGACAGCTCTGCGCGTAGGCACGAGTATCTCGCCACCAAGTTTCCGGTCACCGACGGCGAGGGTCAGATAGTGGCTGTCGGCGGGATCTGGCTCGATGTCACCGAGCGAAAGCAGGCCGAGCAGGCTATGCGCGCTGCCGAGGAGCGCTATCGGCTGCTGGCGGAGAACTCGCTCGACGTGATCCGCCTTTACGACGCGGACCGAACGATCCGATACGTCTCACCGTCGTGCGCGGCAGTGCTGGGCTATGCCCCGGAGGATCTCGTCGGGCACCACTCGAGTGAGTTTCAGCATCCTGACGAGCAAGCGAGTCTCGACGAGCGCCGGCAGGCGGCCCTCGGCCGCGAGGACGCGGTCATGGTGGTCTACCGTAGCCGCCGCAAGGACAGCGGCTACGTATGGCTCGAGGCGAGCATTCGAACGTTGCGCAATGAGGACGGAACGGCTGTCGGCTTTCAGGAGACGGCCCGTGACATCACTGAACGTAAGCGCTTCGAGCAGGAGCTTGTGGGGGCGAACATCAAGCTCGAGCAGGCCAACCTCGCGAAGGATCAGTTCCTCGCGACTATGAGCCACGAGCTGCGCACCCCGTTGAATGCGATTCTCGGCTTCACCGGAACCTTGCTGATGGGACTGCATGGACCGGTGACCGATGAGCAAACGACGCCGCTGCGCACTGTGCAGCGCAGCAGCAAGCATCTGCTGTCGCTAATCAACGACCTGCTGGACCTGGCGCGGGTCGAATCGGGCAAGATGGACATCCATCCCGAGACACTCGATTGTCATGCGCTGCTGGAGGAGATCGCAATCGGGCTGCGGCCGATCGCCGACCAGAAGGGACTCATACTCGAGGTAGCGCCGATTCAGCGACCGATCGAGGTGTACTGCGACCGTCGTGCCGTCAGCCAGATACTGATCAACCTGGCCAATAATGCGATCAAGTTCACAGACCACGGGAGCGTGCGACTCGAGCTGTCCCAGCGCACCGATCGAGAGCGGTCGCTGACTCGATTTGCCGTTATCGACACCGGACCCGGGATCGCGCCCAAGGACCAAGCGCAGCTGTTCACGGCGTTCGAGCAGATCGCCAGTGTAGATGCGCGTCCAATCGATGGCACTGGTCTCGGGCTTCACATCTCACGAACACTCGCCGGGCTGATAGGCGGCGAGATTACGGTCGGGAGTGCGACCGGCGAGGGCAGCACATTCGCTCTTGAAATCGGAGGAGCGGTCAACCCAGTGGGCTCCTGACCCGGCGCAAGCGACCAAATCGGGCAGGAATCGAGAAGCGCCAGTTACCCTCGCCACCTAGAGTGATCGTCATGAACATCACTGGAGGGCAAGCCTCATGAAGACTATGACATGTAAGCAACTGGGTGGGCCATGTGATTTCGAGCATCATGGAAACACCGCGGATGAGGTCATCAAGGCACAGGACAAACACCTAAACGATGTGGTTGCACAAGGCGACTCAACGCACGAAAGTGCTCTGAAGGAGATGAAGGGTAGGTGGAAGCATCCCATCTCAGGAATGGGGTGGTACCGGAAGGCAAAGCGTGATTTTGCCGCTCTCCCCGAGGACTGATAGGGCCGAACTGCCGCCCTACGCAGGCTGACACACGAAGATCCAGCGCCTGATGGCTCGGGGATCCCCGGCATCCGACAAGCCT
Organism: uncultured Solirubrobacteraceae bacterium; assembly: GCA_963752865.1. GTDB lineage: Bacteria > Actinomycetota > Thermoleophilia > Solirubrobacterales > Solirubrobacteraceae > Palsa-744. The sequence continues at coordinate 1,188,063 of CAVVZU010000002.1, read as the reverse complement.
ACGTAGCCCTTGGAGGCGGCTCCAGAGCCTCATCGTGGAAGAACGCAGAGTGCTCGCCAGCCTCCCAGGCCGCGCGCAGGCCTGGTGTGCCGAGGTCCCAGTCGGAGCGGATCTCGCGTGTCGCCTCGCGTAGGTCGTGACGAAGATCCTCGAGCGACGGCCTACCCCAGAACCAGTAGCCGTTGTAGACGCTGTGGATCACAAGTCCCGGCTTGAGCACGAGGGTATGCGGAATCATGGGGTTGTGGTGGGGGTCTGTGTACTCCTGGATGTCGAGATCCTTCTGCACATGGCGCCCGGCGTCAGAGAGGAAGGTCCACTGGGCGCCGACCGATGCCCGGAACTCGCGAGACTCGACGATGCTGTCGGTGGAGATGGTGACGATCTGGGTGTACGCGACGGCGAATTTCGGATAGGCGGCCGCCAGCTCGAGGTGCTGCTGATGGTCCTTGGGGCAGTAGTGCCCACGGGAGAGCACGAGGACCAGCGGGTCGTTCCCCTGTAGCTCGCTCAGCTTGCGCCGGGTCTTGGTGTGGTCGGTGAGCTCGTAGTCGGGAAACGTCCCGCCAGGTGTGATGTCAGCGCGCACGATGTGCTCCTGTCTTTGATGCTGCCGAGATCTCGCCGCGGAGCCCCTTCAGCGCGGCAACGTAGATCTCCGAGAACGTCGGGAACGGCTGGATCGTGTCGGTCAGAACGTCGAGGGGAACGTGGGCGCGGATCGCGAGCGTGGCCTGCTGCATCCACTCGCCTGCCTCGGGACCGAGCCCGTAGGCGCCCGTGAGCCGCTCGCCATCGCTGAGAAGCGTAAGGAAGCCGTTGCTGTCGGCGGACGCGCGCGTGTAGGTGGCGGTCTTGGCCACCCCCGACAGCGGGACCATGACGCTGAAGTCACCGGCGGAGGCTCCAACCGCGGCGGCCTGCGGATCGGTGTAGACGACCCTGGGTACGGCCTCGTAGTTGGCCTTTCGAGGCTCGCCGAGGATGTTCGCGGCGACCACCTCGCCCTGGTACTTGCCGACGTGGGTCAGCGGCCAGAGGCCGTTGACGTCGCCGATCGCCCACAGATGCTCTGCCGCACGCAGGTGCTCGTCGACCGGGACTCCGTGCGCGGCCGCCTCCACGCCGACGGTCTCGAGGCCGAGCTCGAGCACCCGCGGGCGACGGCCGGTGGCGACCAGCAGCCGGTCGCCACGCAGTTCGCGACCGTCGGCGAGCTCGAGGACGTAGTCCTCGCCCTCGCGTCGTGCGGCGGTCGTGCTCGCGGATAGGACGAGCTCGATGCCTTCGCGGCCCAGAACCTCGCCGAGCGCCTCACCCAGCGGCGCCGGCTCACGTGCGAGCACGTGCTCGGCCATGTCTGTGACCGCCACCTCGCCGCCGAGGCGACGTACCGCCTGCGCCATCTCCACGCCGACTGGCCCGGCGCCGAGGATCAGCAGACGTCGCGGAACGGCCTTCATCGAGGTCGCCTCGCGGTTGCTCCAAACGCCGTCGAGCTCGCGCAGACCCGGTACCGGCGGCACGACCGGATCGGCGCCGTTCGCGAGGACCACGTGGTCTGCGGTGTGCCGCGCGCCGTCGACCTCGACGACGCCCGGGCCGGCGAGCCGCCCGCTGCCGCGCAGCAGGTCGATGCCCCGATCGGCCAGCCAGCGCTCCTGTCCCGCGTCGGAGTAATCAGAAACCATGAAGTCACGCCAGGCAAGCGCCGCCTCGACATCGACCTCGGCACTCGCGGCAGCCTCCTGCGCGCCATGGACGGCCTCGCCTGGCCGCAATAGCGTCTTCGACGGGATACAAGCCCAATAGGAGCACTCGCCTCCCACGAGCTCGCGCTCAACGACGGCGACGCGCAGCCCGGCCTCCGCGAGTGCGCCTGCACAGTGCTCGCCAGGCGAGCCACCGCCGAGCACGATCACGTCATATTCGCTGCTCATTTGGGCAGCTCCTCGCCGGCGCGCTCGCGCACCATGTAGAGCGCGTACCAGTCGGGCCAATTCGGGTCCGACTGGCCAGTTCGCTCCTCGTGCTTTCCGTGTGCATCCTCCGCCCGCCTGAGCGCGTCCGCGAGGTCTTGTGCAGACTCATACGTCGTAGCCATCAGCCTCTCCTTTCAGCGACCAGGCAGCCGCGTGGTGATCTCTTGAAGTAGCCAGCCGTTGCCATCAGGGTCGCTGAAGGTGGCAAACGAGCCGTAGGTGCCGCGGTCTGGTGCCGGCCCCGGCGCACGGCCAGAGTCATGGAAGCGAGCACCGGGCGCCCCCTCGTGGAACACATCGCTCACTTCCACACCATGGGCGAGCAGCTCGTCACGAGCAGCGTCGATGTCGGCGACGATCAGGTACAAGCTCTCGGCTGAGCCGGGCACAGCCGACGTGAGGTTGGTGCCGAACTGGATCGAGCATCCAGAGCCCGGGGGCGTGAGCTGGACGATGCGGAAATCATCACCGTGTGCAACGTCGGCGTCGAGCCTCCAGCCGAGGCCGTTATAGAACTCCTTCGCTCGGTCGACGTCCGAGACCGCCAAGACGACGGCCTCGAGCTTGAACTCCCCGGCCTTCACCGGTGCGGCGCCCGCCGCGCTTTCGCTGCCCACCTCGACACCGCTCATCTCGCCTCCATCGGTCGGCGGCGCCAGCGCCCGGCGCCGCGTTGTCACCTATCCACGCAACGCGCGACCGCGACGGCCAAAAGGCCGACGCGGCGGGGCCTACGCTGCATAGGGATCTCGGCACGTGCCCTTTCCTGATCGCCCCGGAAACGCTTCGACCGAGGACGCTCCCGCAGGTCGGAACACTGTCTCTCTGATCCGACTGGAAGTCAAGTCTGAGAGCTCGAGATTTGGGTGCGGAGGAACTGGTTAGAGGCGCAGGCGGATGAGCTGCATCTGCTTTCGTTCGGATTCTCTCGCGATGATGAGGATCTCGGTCGGACTCGCTTCGTCGATCGAGACCGTGGTCGAGAGTGTCGCATTCGGTCCGCGCCAGGGCGTGCGGATCCGTACGCTGCCGCGGCTGCCGAACCGGGGGTCCGTTGAGCCGTTGGGACGAAGCGCCGTGAGTGTTATCTCGGTTGGGTCGGCGTACGGCGTCGCGGCGAAGATGGTGTCGTGGCGGCCGGGAAGCACCTGCAGGGACCCGTACATTTGAGAGGGGAAGCCAACCGTGGGACCGGCGGGCGTGCCGTCCACCCGGAAGTGGGCGATGAGACCCGTGGCCCGCGCTGTGGAGCCCGGAGGTTCGTCGTAGCACGGTTTCTGCCCGGTGCCGATCAGAGTGAAGCCTTCGCCGTCGATGTGAACATCGCCGACGAAGGTCTGATCTAGGGAGCCGTGCGATCCCGGGCCGGACGACGAACCCACTTGGCGCCAGGGAAGCTGCCTTCGACGCGATCTTCATGCCGTGAGCCAATGCCAGCGTCCCGCCCCACGCGGCAAGCGAGACCGCAACGGCCAGTGATGCAAGAGCAGGAGCGCGGCGCATCAACGGGATGATCGCATCCCGACCATTGATAGCTCCTGCGGCTTCGTGGCGCGGCCGTCGAGCAAGATCGTCCAGGGCTCGGGGTGAACCGCGAAGTACGTGGACCGAATCTTGCCATCAGGCTTTAACGCTAAAGTCGCGGCCCGGCAGAAGTGGGTGCGTCGCCGGATACCGAGACTAAGACCGGGGGGCCAGATGAGAGGTAGCTTGATCAGGGCATCGTTGCTGGCGATGATCGGGGCGGCGGCGCTGGTGCCGGCGGTCGCGTCGGCCGGGCAGATCGTGTTCACGCGCCAGGCGGGCCCCGTCTTCAGCGAAACGAATCTCTGGGTGATGAACGAAGACGGCAGCAATCAGCGCATGCTGCTCGCGCAGAATCAGAACGGCGACGGCGTCAGCAGCGTCGGCCAGCCCAACCTCCTGCCGACGGGCGTCAACCTCGCCTTCCAGGGAGCGACCGAAGCCCCCGGCGGGGGCTGCGGCGTGAACTGCGTGGGCGCCTACACGCTCGTGGGCGGCGTCATCACCCGCGTCTCGGCGCCGGTGGTCCCGTGCCACAACTACGTCAACGGGTTCTGCGGCCTGTCAGACATCGACAACGGCCCCACGCTCACCGCCAACGGGCGCGTGCTCTACGAGCACAATGGCTCGGGGGTGGGTGTCGAATGCGGCTTCTATTGCGGAATCTACGCAGCGTCGGGCAACACCTACGTTGTCGAGCCGGTTCTCGGCGGCATCCCCAGCCAGTGGACGTGGCCGACGAATAGCACCGAAGAACCCGCCTCTAACGGTGGGTACGCGGCTTCGCCCGTGGCCGATCCCGCGAACCCCGAACTCATTCTCTTTGCCGGCCTCGAGGACATCAACTGCGGCGAACCGGACAAGTGCCACCCGCTCGTGGTCGATAACTCCTCCGGGCAGAGCTACATCGTTTCCGATGACGACGCGGGGCAGAGCGGGTACAGGTGGAGCCCCAACGGCGAATACATCGCCGACATCGAGGGCGGCACGGAACCCGGCATCTGGGTCTACAAGAACGCCAAAGAGCCCGGTCCCGACCAGCTCGGACAGGCGTGGTACGCGATGAAGGGGGAACAGTCCGCGAACGGCCTCGGCTACAGCCTGTCGGTAACGAACGCCGGCAACATCATCTTCAGCTCCGGCGGCGACATCTACTCGCTCGCGTCCAACTGCTGGGGACCGAGCGCCAAAGAAGCGACGGTAGCGGAAGAGCCAAACTGCACGATCGCGAACGCGACGCAGCTGACGACGAGCGGCGCGGACAGCGACGCGACGTGGACCGAATCGACCCAGCCGATCGTCGTCAACGCACCGGTGAGCACCACAACCCCAGGCACGACCACGGCGCCAGCGCCAGTGCCGGCGGCGACCCGGGCGCCCACGCTGACCGGCGTCTCACAGACCCACACAACCTGGCGCGAGGGCAGCGCACAGGCGACGTTCGCTCGCAAGCAGCCGCCGCCGCTCGGCACGACCTTCTCGTTCAGTCTCAACGAGCCTGCGAGCGTCGAGCTCGAGTTCACCGAGTCGCTCAGCGGGCGCAAGGTCGGCAAGAGCTGCGTCGCGCAGACCAAAAAGAACGCGCACAAGCACCGCTGCACACGGACGGTGATCGCCGGCACCCTGACGTTCTCCGCGCACGCTGGTGTCAACAAGGTGCACTTCGACGGTCTGGTCTCGGCGCATAAGAAGCTCGAGCCCGGCACCTACACGCTGCTGGTCACCGCTACGGCATCAGGCAAGCAGTCAACGACGAGCTCGCTGCACTTCACGATCGCGAAGGGGTAGCCAACGCTCAAACAGATCCTCGAGCACACGCCCAGCACAGCGGCTCGACCGGCCTTTGACTAACTCCCCTCGAGCGAAACCTCGACCGTGACAGCGATGCCCTCCGTGCGCATGCCCAGCCTCTGGATGCACTGGGTCATCGCCGCGTGAGCCAACTCCTCCAGATGTGTCTCCTCGACACCGGCGACGCGTCCCGACATCCGGCAGGTAATCCCGCTCAGCGCCGCATCCGTGCCGTCGTCTGCCTCGCCTGAGAGTGTCAGCATCACAGAGCTAACAAGCTCGCGGGCCTGGGTGCCCTCCTTGACGAGCTGCTCGGCAACAAGCCAAGTAAAGACACTGCCGATCGCACCGGCAAGCAGCTCGCCTGGCAATGTCGCAAGCGGATCCTTCACCTCAGGATCCACGTTGAGCGACAACAACGGAGCCATCGAATGGCTTCCGACAACCAGTCGCGGAGCGTTATCCGGAGGATTGCCCAGCCATCTGATCGTGGCCTCTCGTTGCAGTGTGGTCATTGACCCTCCTCAGCGCTCCGGCGCGATCAGAACAGCGCGCGGTACAGGCATGAAGTCTCCTCAGAAGCAGTTGTCTTACAGCAGCATAGACTCGGCATCCTATGCACGACCGCCAGGCAGCGACAACTCGAGCGCCAGCGATCTCAGCTCAGAAGATGCCAATGCGGTGGGGCGGCCAGTAAGTGGCGATGGCCTGCCCGATGATCCAGCTGGTGGGGACTGGCCCCCAGAATCTGCTGTCGTCGGAGTTGCCGCGGTTGTCACCCATCATGAACCAGTGGCCGACTGGAATCCTGATCGGCGTGGGGAAGTTGCACTCTGGGCTTGAGCCGCAGTTTTTGATGTAGGAGTCCTTCTCCGCAACGAACCGACTCGTGCCGGCGGCCTTGCGGAAGACGTGCCCTCCGGTGACGTAGATTTCGTCTCCGGGGCCGGCGACGGCCCGCTTGATGAAATTTTCGCTTGACTTCCGGGGCACGGGCTGCGAGCACGCGGCACCGCCGAGCTTGACGACGTGGGGCGTCGGCCCGCACTCCTCCTGCTTAGCGCCTTCGGGAGGATGGAACACGTATATCCCGCCGACATGTGGTTCGCTGAAGTTCATGGCGATGCGGTTGACCAGCACGCGCTGCCCTTCGATCAAGGTCGGCTCCATCGAGCCGGTGGGAATGCGGTAGGGCTTGACGATGAACGCCTCGATGCCGAGCGCGAGTGCGAGTGCTACGACGACGATCGCGACCAGCTCGGCGATCGAGCGCGTGACTGATTTCGATCGCTTCACGCTGGGCTTGGTGACCGCGTCCTTACCGGCCATGTGCCCGCGCCTGACCGCTATGGAAGGTAGGGCGCATCGAGCCGCCCTCGTTCGGGTCGATGACCGTAGCGGTGCTGCTGAGCGAGATGATGGGGAGCCCGTCGTGACCGTGATGGGGCTCGACCGGGACTGAACGCCCACACTGTCGCCGTTGCCATCGAGGTCACTGCAAAGGCTGCGATCGCGGGCACCAGCGCTCGCCGCAACAGCGCGCTGCTGCGACCCGCATGACGGTTGAACTGACGCGCCGTGTCGGCGGCAAGGCCAAAGCGAAGAACCGCGCGCTCCGCCCCGCTGCTTCCCTCAGCGGCCCATGGCTGCTCGGCTTCGGCAGCATCGAGCAGGTGCGCGTGAACCTCGGTCAAGATCCGCCGCCGTGCCCGACGCGACACACGCAGCTGGGACTTCAGCTCATCGAGATACGCATCGATTGGATCTGCTGCGTCCATCAGCCGACCTCGAGCGCATCGCTGCCAAACACCGCGTCCACGGCACATCTAAACGCCCTCCAGCTGGCCCGGCGGTCCACAGCGGCGCGCTGGCCTGAGCTCGAGAGCGCGTACACCCGCCGGCGCCGACCGCTGACCACTTCCCAACGGCTGACCAACAGGCCAGAGGCCTCCAGGCGATGCAACGCCGGGTAGATCGTGCCCTCCGCCAAATCGAATTCGCCCCCGCTGCGACGCCGCAGCTCTTCAGCCACCCCATAGCCGTGCAGCGGGCCACCGCTCAAGACAGCCAGCAGCATCCCATCGACATGCCCTTGAACCTCACCAAGCGCCATACCTAGACAGTCTATGCATAAGCCGTCGAGGCGTCGACCCAGGAGCGAGACGACTCGCTGAAGAGCTAGGCCAGTGGCCTTCTCACTGCGAGCGAATGATGGCGGAGGCGGTCGCCGTCGCGACGACGGCACCGTCCGCGCTGCGCAGCTCGCCCGCCAAGAACGCGACCTCCCGCCCCCGCCGCACCACCCGTCCCACGCCATGAAGCTCGCCCGGCCTCGCTGGTCTAAGAAACTGAACCTGAAGGTCGATGGTAGGCGCCCACTGGCCGACACCGAGAGTTGCGACAAGGGCTGGACCCAGGGTGTCGTCAAGCATCGCGGCCAGGAAGCCGCCCTGGACATCGCCCGCCGGATTGAGGAATTGCTCGGTCGCCGTGAACGACACCTCGATCGTTTCGGCGTCCGGATCAACGCTTACCAACTCCCATCCGAGAAGAGCCGCGGCCGGCGGGGGATCCCGTCGTCCTTCCAGTACGTCCCAAAATGGTCCTTCACGGGCAGCTCTCGATCCGCGCTGCTCGCTCGCCGGCACGGTGTCATTCTATTGACCTACCTAGACCCCGTCAGCAAGCGGGGTATGAGTCCCAACCAGTGGAGGTGGCAGGTGGCCGAGCTCAGCCCGTCGGCAGAGGGAATCGTGCTTACCCACTTCATCGTCTCGGACGACGTCGAGCGCTCTCGGCGCTTCTACACCGACGTGCTCGGCGGCACGTTGGAACGCTCCGGAGAACCGACCAACGTCGCGCTCGCCAACAGCTGGATCGTCATCAACGGGGGCGGAGGCCCGACCGACGACAAGCCTGCGGTCACTCTGGAGACGCCACCCGACCTCGACCGGGTCAGCAGCTTCCTCAATATCCGGGTCAAGGACATCGCGGCCGTGTATGCCGAGTGGAGCGCCCGTGGTGCTCAATTCCTGACGCCGCCGAAGCAGCACCAGTACGAGATCCGTTGCTACATCCGCGATCCCGATGGTCATCTGATCGAGGTGGGACAAACCACCGACCCCGAGGGGGACTGGACCCCCCCTCAGTGGCTGTCGAGCACAGCCAGCGGGGAGCCCGAGTGAATAACTGTCGCCCGCTGTCAGTTCATCCCGGCGGCCTCGAGTCAGAGCGCAGGAGGGCGCTTTGGGTGGATCGGCATGGCTGCGCAGGTGCGGTAGGTGCGGGTTCCAGTGATCTTCCGCCCGTGGGTCGTTTCGACGGTGATGCGCAGGACGTAGGTGCCTTTTGGCAGGCCCCGCAAGTCGACCGCGGCCGTAACCCCCCGCTTTGTGATTCGCGTCGCGAGACGGTGACCGCTCAGCACGACGTTGACTCGCCGGTACACGAGGCCCGGAAGCTGGACGACGTGGACAATAAAATGGCGCTGGCTCTCGCACACGATGTTCGGCGGCGTGGTCGGTGGCGCGCTGATCACGGCAGCACGAACGCTGCCGGCGATGCCGACGATTCCGCGGTAGTTCCCCGCGATCGAGCCGTAGACGTTGAGGTCGCCGAGGGGGGAGCCACATGCCCAGTTGTCGACAACGAACGAGTGGTCGGCGGCCAGGATCGCCGCATAGATCCAGATGTCAGGCTGAGCCCCCAAGCCGTTCGGGTCTTCGGAGGCCAGCAGGTTGGGGGCGTCGCACGTCCCTGCGCTGTTCGTGTATTCGCACAGCTTCGTCGCTTTGTTGAGCAGATCCCATCCGTTGCAGCGGCCGTCCCCGAGCTCCTGGTAGCTCGTCCCGACGGGGTGGTAAATGCGCACATAGTCGCCTGCGATCAGGCCGAGCATGGCCGTCCCCGTGGGTTCGCTGCCGAGGCTTCCCGCCACGGAGGTGGGGTAGATGCTGCCGTCGATGACCAGATCTTCCTGGGCGGCGATCGTCAGCGGCTGGCTGTAGGTGCCACGCACGTAGACGTTGCCGCAGCCCTTTTCGCTGCGAGCCTCGTCGGGCCCGTCGGCGTGGAACGTCACGCTCGAGGTCACGGTGGGCCAGCCGCAAGATTCGGAGCGCACATAGATGAGGCCGTTTCTCGGCCACGCGATCGTCTTCGCGTATTCCCCGCCGCTGGAGTTGAAATTGACTACACGGATCGTGTTCGTGGTCCCGTCGAGTTCTAGACGCGTCTCGCCCGAGAATGCATCTTCGCCTTCGACGAGCTTGGCGAGGCCAGTGCTCCCTTCGGGCAGGGCAATCCGTTCGCCCTGGACATAGCAGTGCGTGGCGGTGTTGAAGATCGGCGCCCCCGTACATTGCCCGTCGCGGTCTTCCGGGTATGTGCCGCCGTAGATTTCAACGACGTCGGGCGGGTCCGCGCCTGCCTGCCCGAATTCCGCTCTGCCTTCGACCCTTACCGCGTCGTTGCTGTGAAACGGGCCATCAATCCGTTCACCGCCAAAGAAGCCGACTTCTGCGCAGGGGTACTTTCCCTCCCATTCGCTGTAGTACTTGCCCGCACAGCCGGCTGGCTCGCTGACAAGCCCCGGGTCTACGCTTCCGAAGTTCGTGAAGAACGCATAGTTGGTCACCCTGGCATCAGGGATGGGCGTCGAGGCTTCACCGGAAAAGTCCGGCGGCTTGTCGACGAGCAGACGGCTGTCGTACCGGTAAACCTTTGAATAGCCGCTCAGCTGGACGAGCGCCGGCGCCGGTACTTCCGCTGAGGCGGTTGGATCGCCACACCAGCCGGCCGCCGTTAGCGACATCGCGACAAGAGCAGCACCGACAGCGGGCGCGGTCAGCCGGCGCGTGCGAAGCCGCTCACGCAAACAGACCGAACAGGGGCCAATGCGGCGTCTGGGTGGGCCGTTGGGAGCGTGCCACATCGCAGCCAAGACATCGGCAGCCCGTCGAAGTTGCGTGATACGGACTGCTACGCCGGGCAACCCCATCGGGCGACGCGAGCCTGCTCAGTGAAGCGCGACCGAGTGCGCGCGTCCTGCGTCGACCCACTCGATCGTCGAGCCGGACAGGCGCAACGACGTCGGGACGATCCCCGGTCCGCTGTCCAGCACGTGCAGCCCGTAGCGGTCCGCCACGCGAACTTCGATCGTCGGGCGCGGATGTTCGGGACCGCAGACTTCACCGAGGAAGTTCGTTGCGATCCACGCGACCGCTCCGTCCGGGCTCAGCACCAGCGAGCCCACTTCAGGGCAGACGCTGGCTTCGATCGGGGCGACGAGCTCTTCGTAGTAATGCGCGTGGCCCGTGCGCAGGTTCACGACGCCGACATCGCTCTCGGCACTCTCGATGCTCTGCACGAATGCGACGTATGGTCCGGCGAATCGCACCAGCGCGTATTCGTAGTGCTCGTTGTCCGACAGTTCGCGGGCGTGCCCGTCGCTGTAGAGGCATGCGTAGTAGGCGTCCGTGTGCGCGTCTTCGAATAGCCGAGCGTGCCTGTTGTGGGCGATCGTGGTCGTCCCCGGGCCCGGGCGACAGGGCACCGGCGTCCGTGCAGATGCCTGTGCGGCGAGCGTCACCGCCAACGCGAGAACCACCGACGCGACCAGCCCCGTCCTGTGCCGGCATGTCCACGATCCGAGCATCGCCACAACAGAGTACTCGCGGGCCGTGGAGGTCGACTGCATGCGTTGACAGTTATCTAGCCACCGGATCAACCGTGCATAATCGAGTTATCACTAGACATGAGAATTGGATCGGTGGCCTGGCCACTGCCGCAGCGTTGGCTGCTGTCGTCGGCGTCGCCGGGATCGCGTCCGCGCAGACCACGCTGCCGCTCCGGGCGGTCGGTTGGCAGAACGAGACCCTGCCAGGGGCGGCTTGCGAGGCAAACAGTCCGATCCGTTTGCACAACCACGTCGCGCAGATCTCCCATACCGGTTTCGGAGATGTCAACAGCATCGGTTCAAACCGCGACCTCGTTCAAGTCGGGGCCGCGTACGACGTGACCTATGGTCAGCTCGGCGGCGTTGGGCCCGCGGCCGCGGTTGATGTCGTGTGCTCCAACAACGGCGGGACCGCGGACGGTCAGATCCGCTTTGCCGAGGTCGTCTTCAGCGGCTCGGCGACGAACGCGCGCGCGGTTGGTCTGATCACGCCCCAACAGCCCCACCGTGCGAATGTGTCGCACGTGCCGCTGCTGGGGAAGGTCAAGTGGGTCAACGGCCGGATCGTCGTCGCCGAAGCCTGGTATGGACCAAACGACTCGACCTGCTGCGCCTCCGGGCGCGCGACCACCACCCGGGCCTACCGCACCGGCAAACTCACAGCTGTCCGTACCGTGGTCACGAAACGACCGACCGGCTCAGCCACAGCGAGTGCCGCCAGCGGCTCCAGCCCCCAGATCCGAGCCGTCTACCGCAGCGTCCTGACTGCCGAGTACTTCGGCCCGGCCAGCGCTGTCTGCTCTCGCCTGACCGCCAGCGGCGTCAAGTGGTTCACGGCGGGCGGCCAAGGCACATGCAGACACGCATTCGATGACCTGCAAAACGTGCTGCGGCACAAGACCCCCGCGGACGACGAGTCCGGCTTCACGGCCCGCGAATGGCGTATGGAGGTCGCTCAGGTCATGGCCCACCTGAAGCTCAGCATCCACCGAGCACACGCCACCGCGATCGGCCCCAGCGGAATCCCCGGTCAGACAACCGTCGTCAGGGTCAACGGCCGGTGGCTCTTCAGTAGCTACCCACCAAGCATTGAGCCGTAACAGCGTCGCACGCGGCGCCGGGGGTGGGCGTCGTTGACGAGCGCGTCGTCGGCGAACGTGGCGACGATCGGGCGCGAGTACTACTTGGTCGGCTTCCTCGACACGGACGATCCGGACCAATGGGAAACCGAGATCGGATGGCCGATATTCCGCGCCGATTCCTGAGCTCCTCGCACGACACACGCGCTGTGTACGTGTGGACCGGCGCAGCGACGCCTGCGTCTTGGCGAGCCGCGCGCGCCGGTGGTCCGGTGCCGCTCAGGTGGGGATCGCGTCGAGAGAAGCCGCCTCGATGCCCTCGGCGGGCAGGGCAGGGTCGATGCGCACCGGCACGTCGTTGAAGGCCGCGTTGCCGCTCAGCCGGTCGACGATTGTGGGGTCGGTTATGTCGTTAACACTCGCGCCCGGGTGCGACGCCGCTGTGCGCCAGCCCACGTCCGCATGGCCGTGGCCGAATCCGTGCGGCACCGACACGACGCCGGGACGCATCTCGTCGCTCAGCTCCAGCGGCACCTCTATGGCGCCGGTCGCCGATGAGACCCGCACGGTCTGGCCCGGGCTGAGGCCGCGCGTTGCGGCATCGTCGGGGTGAAGCAGTGCCGTGCAGCGGTCCGAGCCCTTCATTAGGCGCCGGCTGTTGTGAAGCCACGAGTTGTTCGAGCGCAGTGAGCGCCGGCCGACCAAGCTCAGGTCGTATCCGGCCTTGTGTGCCTGTTCGCGCTCGGCGGCGAGCTCCTCGAGGCGCCGGGCCTCCGCCAGCAGGACCGGCGGTGCGAGCTTGACGCGCTTGTCTTGCGTGCGGATCACGTTCGCGAGGTTCGGCTCGAGTGGCCCCAGGTCGATGCCGTGCACGGAGCCCCTGACCTTGCTCAGGTTGAGCGCACGGGATGAGCGAAGGCGGCCGTAGGGGCCTACCCGGAGAGCAAGGTCGGCCACGCGCTCCGGCGTTACACGGGGGCCGAGAACGCGCATGACGCCGTTGGCGAGCGCTCCGCGCCTGCCGCGTCCCACGCGGGCAGCGAGCGCCATCATGATCTCCCAGTCCGTCTTGCCGTCGCTCGGACCGGCGACGGCGGCCGGGTTGTAGCGGATCTGGTTGCGGACGGAGAGCGAGCCGAACACGAAGTCGACGTCAGAGCGCTCGAGGTGGGCAAGTGGCGGGAGGATCACGTCGGCGTGCCGGCTCGTCTCTGTGACATACATGTCGACAGCGACACACCACTCGAGCTGCTCGACCGCCTCCTCGAGTCGGTTGCCGCCAGGAGCCGAAAGGACGGGATTGCCCCCGTAGACAAGCATGCCGCGAACCTGTCCCTCGCCGGGAGTGAGCATCTCCGCTGCCAGGCCCGCGACCGGGAACTCATCGGCGAACTCCGGCAGGCCGCTCACACGCTGGCGCAGCCGTCCCCAGCCCGGCTTGCCGGCGAGCGGGTCGACGAGCGCCTGGACATCGATCGCCGGCTTCGGGAACATCGCGCCGCCGGGGCTGTCCATATTGCCCGTCACGAGGTTGAGCGCGTTGATCAGCCAGCTCGTCAGTGAGCCCGTCCGCTGCTGGCAGACCCCTACGCGGCCGTAGGCGACGGCGCTCGGCGAAGCGGCGAACTCGCGGGCCAGGCGCTCTATCGTAGCGGCGTCAACGCCCGCCAGCGGGGCCGCGCGCTCCGGCGGGTATTCGGCGGCCAGCGCCCGCAGCTCGGCCATCCCGTCGCACGAGCCCTCCAGCCTGCCGAGATGCTCGCTGCCGTCCGCGAAGATGGTGCTGAGCATCGCGAGCAGCAGATACGGATCGCCGCCGGGCCTAACCGCGACGTGCTCGGACGCGTGCCTTGCCGTCTCCGTGCGCCGCGGGTCGATGACCACTACCTTGCCGCCTCGCTCGCGGATCGCCTTCAGCCGGTCGCGGATGCCGGGGGCCGTCATCAGAGAGCCGTTTGAGACTGCTGGGTTCGCCCCGATCAAAAGCATGTGCTGCGTGCGCTCGATGTCCGGCACCGGAAGGATGAAGAAATGGCCGAACATCTCGAACGAGCTCATGTAGTGGGGGAGCTGGTCGGTGGACGCCGCCGAGTAGTTGTTGCTCGTGCCGAGAAGCTTGCGCAGAAGCCCCGCCGCGAAAATGCCCGACGAGTGCGCGGGAGGATTGCCGATGTAGATCGCCAGCGCATCCGTGCCGTACCGCTCCTGAACACGGCGCATTCCGGCAGCGGCGAGATCGAGAGCCTCGCTCCAGCCGATCTGCACGAACCGGCCGTCGACCTTCTTCACCGGACGGCGCAGCCGATCTGGGTCGCTGTACACGTCGGCGAGGGCGGCCGCCTTGGGACAGATGTAACCGTGCGAGAGCACGTCGTCGGGATCACCGCTGATCCGCACCACGCGGTTGTCCTCGACCTCGACTTGGATGCCGCAGTGCGCCTCGCAGAGAGTGCACTGGCGGTAGACCGTTTGCGTCACCTGGCGGCCCCTCGCTCGCTGTGTGAACCGAGCATAGGGGATCTAGCCGGCCCCAACCCACGCAGCGCCTGCAAGAGCGCTGCTGGAGCGTCGCGTGCTGGGCGTGCGCGATTGTCTTGGGGTGAGTCAACCGTCTTGGGCAGCTGAGAACGCTGGCATGACTTCTTGCGCGAGCCTTTGCAGCTGCTCTTTGCCGCCAAGCACTGTTAGCAGGACGTACTCTGCGCCAGCATCGCTCAATGCTGCCAGCTTGGAGTGGATTTCCTCAGGCGTTCCACAGAGCGCGTGCTCCTCGGTGGCGCCCTTCTTGTCGGCGTAGGCGAGCACATGGGAGCCGCCTGCGTGTCGGGGCGAGCGAGCAACGCTCACCGTGCGCCGGGTGTACGCAGCTAGACGCGCCAGGGCGGCTTCGGCGTCCGCCCGATCCCGCGCGACATACAGCTGGCGCGCCACCGCGACGCCCATCGGATCGAACTGGCTCCCGGACGCTTCACGCTCGGCGCGGTACAGAGCAATACGCTCGCCGATCTGCGCGGGAGACGCGTACTGGTCGAGCATGAGGTTGAAGCCGCGCTCGGCCGCTCGGCGGATCGATGCCGAGCTCCCGGCTGCCATCCAGAACGGCGGGTGGGGTCGTTGCGCAGGCGGCGGCTCGACCACGATGTCCTCGAAGTGCCAGAACCGGCCGCGGTGCGAGAACCGGGAACGCTCGAGCCAGGATCGTGTGATGACCTCAACGGCCTCGTCAAACCGCGCATCTGCCTCCTCCGGCGAGACCTGGAAGCCAGTGAACTCGCTGTGCCGGTAGCCCTTCCCGATTCCGAAGTCGAGCCGCCCGCCGGAGACTAGATCGAGCGTCGCCGCCTCCTCCGCCAAGAGGACCGGGTTATGCCACGGGAGCACGATCACCGCCGAGCCGAGCCGCAATGTGGTGGTGCGCATGGCAAGGCAAGTGAGCAGCATCAGCGTGGCAGAGACCTGGTTCCAGCCGGTGAAGTGATGCTCGACCAGAAAGCTTGAATGAAAGCCGAGCTCCTCCGCTTCGACGTTGAGGTCGAGATAGTCGCGGAACCCTTGGCCCGTCTCAGGAGGAAGATCATCGCAGCTGGCCTGCGCCGAGCAGAACAGACCAAATCTCATCGGGCTCCGCGCGTCGTCTCGAGGATCGAGGTTCGGGGCGGGCATCGAGGGAGTTTCTCACCCGCGAACGTCAGCGGCGATGGCCGGCTCCATGGCGCCCACGCTGCACAGCGTCGACGGCGGAGGTCGCTTGCGCTTTCGCGCGAAAAGAGGCGCCACTCCACGCCCTCGGTGCCTCGAAGTCGTCCACCCGGACCAGAGTCAGCCGGTGCCAACCACTTAGGCCCGGGCGACGAGCCTGAAATGCTCGACCGTTGGGAACGGGTCGTAGAAGTGATGGAGAAGGCGACTCCACTCCTCATACCCGGCCGACTCCCGGAACCCCATCGTGTGGTCCTCAAGCCGCTCCCACCCGACTAGAAGAAGGTAGCGGCTGGAATGCTCTACGCACCGGTGTAGCTGTAGCGAGTCGAATCCAGGCATCGAGGCGATGATCGCCTTCGCCTCAACGAAGGCCAGCTCGAACTCGCTCTCCCGACCCGGCCTCACATCGAGTATCGCCTGCTCCGTGATCACATCGCAAGCCTCTCAGATGAAGCTAGCGCGTGAATCGCCAGTGAATAGCCCGAACTGTGATCCTCGGGCCACTCACCGCGAGTCAGGTGGCACCGTGTCCCACAGCTCGTTGAAGGAGATGCTCATATTTGCGGGATGCCGCAGAGTGGCCGACGATCTCCCACGTCATGTCTTCGGCGAAGATGCCGGCCACGTAGGCCTCAGACGCCGGGCGGCAATCTCTCCGTCAGACGACGTGATATTCGTCAGCGCGCCGTCAGGTACCTAGTCGCCGACTCTACACGCACACATCAGCGGCGACCCACCTACGCCCATTAGACGCAGGGCCGTCGGCGGTATGCCATCTGCGTGGAGCGCTCAGTCCACCAGCAACACGAGCTTCCCGCGCACGTGACCGCTCTCGCTCACCCGATGCGCCTCGGCGACCTCTCCCAACGGAAAGGTCTTGGCGACCGGGAGCGTGAAGCGCCCAGCCTCGATCAACTCGCCGATCTCAGCGAGCGCATGGACCGCGCGACCAGCGTCCCCGCTGCTGAACCTCACGCCGTGCTCCTGCGCGCCAGCGAAATCTGCGAGCGTCACGACATGCTCCGGGCCGCCCACAAGCTCTATGAGCTCGGGTAGTACGCCGCTGCCGGCGACGTCAAGCGCCACGTCGACGCCGCCGGGCGCGAGTGCGCGAACCCGCTCGAGGAGGCCTTCACCGTAGGCGACGGGCTCCGCCCCCAGCGAGCGAAGGTACTCATGGCTTGCGGGACTGGCGGTACCGATCACGCGCGCACCGCGCACCACGGCGAGCTGAACCGCGGCGCCACCGACGCTTCCCGACGCGCCGTTGATAAGCAGCGTGCTGGCGCTCCCAACACCGAGCTGGTCAAGCGCGCGGGTGGCCGTCTCGATGGCGGCCGGCAACGCGGCAGCGCCGGGGAAGTCAAGCGACGGCGGGATCGGCGCGTAGTAGGTCAGCACCGCCAACTCGGCCTGGGCCGCCCCCTCAGCTGACATGCCGAACACGCGATCACCGACGGCGGCGTCCACAACGCCCTCGCCGAGCTCGTCGACGACGCCGGACGCCTCGTAGCCCATCGTCTGCGGGAGATCCTCGTCCATCAGGCCCTTGCGCTTCTTCCAATCGCTCGGGTTGACGCCAGCGGCGCGCACCGCAATCCGGACCTGGCCAGAACCCGCATGCGGATCGGGGAGCTCCACGATCTCAAGGACCTCCGGGCCCCCGAACTGTTTAAAACAGACCGCCCTCATCACTCATCTCCGATCTCAACCCGGGGTGTCGCATCGCTTATGGGGCCCGGCCAGTATCCACCTACACGCCCGCGGGGGCTGGGTCGGGTCGCACGACCACCGTGTCGGCGATCGGCACGATCTCATCGATGGGGAGGTCTGCGAGCGATGCGTGCTTGCGGATCGCGTCCACGCTTGCCGCCTCGTATATGCACACGGTTCCGACTGACCCGCCGTCCTCCTGCAGGACATAGCTGCGGATCCAGCGCACGTCGTCGGGCATCTGCTCGTCTGCGACCTTGGTCGACCGCGTAGCGGCCTCCTCGAGCTCGGCACCCGATCGCCAGCCGTTGCGCCTGAGAATTGCGTATAGCTCCATCGTGCCCTCCTTTAGTTGGTGTCTCCGGGTTGGCGTCCGGACGACCTTGTAGCTTTTCCGACCGATTGTCGGTCGGTAAAGTAGCGCAGAGATTGTCCGGTGTCAATTCCCCATCCGAAGCGGCGGCAGTAACGTCCGCCCCCAAGCGTGGTCGCCCGCCCGCCGGAGCTCGCGAGCGGCTGGTCCGCGCGATGCGTGATCTGCTCCTCGAACGAGACTTCGACCAGATCGCGACGGAGGAGATCCTCGCTCGCGCCGGCGTCAGCCGTGGCGGCATGTACCACCACTTCGCCAGCAAGGTCGATCTCTTCAGGGCTGCCTACGAGGCCTCCGAGCGGGACGCGATGTTCCGCCTGGGCGTGGTCGCCGAGCAGCAGGCAGCCAGCGGCGCTGGTCCGTTCGATCAGCTCCTGGCTGGGTGCATCGCCTATGTGCGCGAGTGCGCGAGCCCGGGGGAGCTTCAGCGGATCGGGCTGCGGCAGAGCCGTGCGGTGCTCGGATGGGAGAGCTGGCGTGAGGCTGCGGCGCCGCTGGGCATCGCGGCTCTGGGGGCCGGCGTCCAGGCGGCTGTCGAAGCCGGCGAGCTAGCCAGCGACGACGTCACGATCACGACCCACCTTCTGCTGTCCGCGTTGATCGAGGCGGGATTGCTAGCCGCCACCGACCCCAATCCGGAACAAGCGCTGGCACGGATCGAGGCCGAGATCACCCGCCTGCTGGATGGCCTGCGTGCACCGTAAGGCAAGTACGGCCGTGAGCAGTCGCAGCGCGCGAAGCCGGTGCGGCCCGCGCAGCTCCTCGCTCTGTCAGGCCTGCGTTCTCCGCTGCGCAAGATGGCGAAAGCAGCCCAGGGTAAATCGCGCACGCGCAGCTGAGGTGGCATGCAGGCGCGAACGTGCTCCTGTTCGGCGACCTGTCGCCAGCGCAATGCCGCTCAGTGCGGCAGATAGACAACATCTTGGGCACCGCAACTGCCCCCGGCCGAGCACGCGTTGTAGTCGGACTCTTCTGTGAAGGGACCCTTCCAAGTGGTTCCGCCGCCGGTCCCTGAGACGTAGGCCGGGCGGTAGGGATAGCCGCAGAAGTAGAACCCCATTTTACCGCCACACACCCACCAGCGGCCGCCAATCAGTACCGGCCCGGCGTCGCCGGTGGCTGCCCCGTCCGCGGTCAGTTCGATGTGCTTGGCGTGTGGGTTGATGGCGCCGACAAGAATTGTCCGGGCCCGCGCGCATGACATGTGCCACGGATAGATCGCGTCCTTCCCGTAGAAGCCTTTGGCCGCGTAGCCACAGCGCTTGACCGTGACCGTCGTCAGTGCGGACGCTGCGCCGACGCCGATCATCAATGAAGCGAGAGCGATCAAGATGCACCGCCACCCCCTGAACATGCGCGCGAGCCTAACACGCGGGCACGCGCAACGTTCCTGCATCTGTGAACATCCTGGCCTCTCGGATGCCTGGATGCCGACGCCTATCCGTGGAACATCGCGGCGTTGGCGCCCTCGGGGGCTGCCACCGCAGGCGACCCCTCGACGCGAGCCTCACGCCGATCAACCTCAGCCCGCACAACGGGCGCGACCTGCGTGGCGAACAGCTCGATCGAGCGCAGCACGTCGCTGTGTGCAACCGCGCCGACGCTCATCTGCGCGATGTAGCGATCGTGGCCGAACAGCTCGTGCTCGTAGAGGATCTTCTCGGCGACCTGCTCGGGCGAGCCGACGGCAAGCGCTCCGTTGGGCGCGCGCAGGGCCTCATACTCGCGTCGGCCGGACGGCGGCCAGCCGCGCTCGCGGCCGATGCGATTCATCATTTGAAGATATGAAGAGGAGAACGCGCTGTCAGCCTGGGCGCGGTCCTCGGCGACGAACGCGTGTGTGTTGATCGCGAGCCGGGTTTGGGCTGGGTCATGACCGGCCTCTTGTGCGGCCTGGCGGTAGAGCTCGACGAGCGGGGCGAAGCGGGCGGGCTGACCGCCGATGATGGCGATGGTGAGCGGTAGCCCGAGCTTGCCGGCGCGAATGACCGACTGGGGCGAGCCGCCGACGGCCACCCACACGGGTAGCGGCTGCTGCACGGGCCTGGGCCACACGCCGGCATCTACAAGAGCGGACCGGTGTCGCCCGGACCACGTCACGTGGGTGTTCTCACGGATGGCGAGCAGCAACTCGAGCTTCTCGGCGTAGAGGTCGTCGTAGTCGTCGAGTTCATAGCCGAACAGGGGGAAGGACTCGATGAACGACCCGCGGCCGGCCATGATCTCGGCACGGCCACCGGAGAGCAGGTCAACCTCGGCAAACTGCTGAAACACGCGCACGGGGTCATCCGAGCTCAGCACGGTGACGGCACTGGAAAGCCGGATCCGCTCCGTCTTGACGGCGGCGGCGCCAAGCACCACGGCGGGTGAGGAGATGAGGAAGTCGGGGCGGTGGTGCTCGCCGATGGCAAACACGTCGAGCCCGAGTTCGTCGGCAAGCTCGACCTCCTCCATCAAATCGCGCATGCGCTGCTCGGGTGTGACCCCGCTACTCAGATCGGCGAATGTGGCGAGCCCGAGTTCCATGCTTCAAGCATAGCCGCTATTAGTTGTGTGCGCAACTATGTCTGCGTAGCCAACCGCTCGTGCACTGACCGCACAGCACTGGACCCCTCGCCAACGGCCGCGGCAACCCGCTTCATCGAGCCATGACGAACATCGCCCGCGGCGAACACGCCGGGCACAGAGGTCTCGAACGGCAGGGGTATCGACGCAGACGCATCCGCATCGGGCGACTCGGCGAGCTGGCGGTCGGTGAGGACGAAGCCATCGGGATCCAAGCGCACACCGCCGCCGAGCCATGCGGTTTCAGGCCGTGCGCCGATGAAGCAGAACAGGCCTGAGCATGGGACTTCTTGATGCTCACCCGTGTCGAGGTGTCCGAGCGTGACCTGTTCGAGCCGGTCGCTCCCTGCCAGGCCCTTGACTTCCACGCGTGTGCGCAACTCGATGTTCGGGTCGGCTTCGATCCGCTCGATCAAATACTGGGACATCGTTTGGGTGAGATCCTCGCGACGGATGGCGAGCGTGACACCGCACTTTCCCTGACTGAGGTAGATGGCAGCCTGCCCGGCGGAGTTGCCGCCGCCGATTACCAGCACGGGTGAGCCGCCGCACACTCGTGCCTCGAGGTCGGTTGCGGCGTAGTACACGCCTGCGCCCTCGAAGCGCTCGAGGTCATCGACGGGCAGGCGCTGATAGCGGGCACCCGAGGCAACTATCACCGCCCGCGTGGGGATCTCGCTGCCGTCGCGCAGCACCACCACGTGGAAGCTCCCCTCCGTGCGCAGGCCGACGACCTCGCACGGTGAGTTCAGCCGCGCGCCAAGTCGCATCGCCTGGACGGCTGCGCGCCCGGTGAGGTCTCCGCCGGAGATTCCGTTGGGGAAGCCGGCGTAGTTCTCGATCCGCGAGCTCGACCCGGCTTGGCCGCCGACGGTGACGCCGTCGAGGCAGACGGTGCTGAGGCCCTCGGAGGCCCCGTACACGGCGGCGGCGAGGCCGGCGGGGCCGCTGCCGACGACGATCAGGTCGAAGATGAAGCCGGGCACGGGCTGGAACGTGAGCCCAAGCTTCTCCGCAAATGTCGCGGGCGTGGCGTGGCGGAGCATGCCATTGGGGGTGATCGCCACGGGTGTGTCCTGGGAGCTCAGGCCCATGCTCGAAAGCAGCGCGTCGACGTCGTCGGCCTGCTCGAGGTCGATCCACGTGTGCGCGATCCGCGAGTGCTCGGCGAACGAGCGCAGGCTCATCGCCTCGGGCGAGTAGCGCGAGCCGATGATCTTGATCGCCTGTGCGCCCTGCCCCGAGCGCAGGATCGCGCGCCGCGCGACAAGCGCGCTGAAGATCGTTTCCGCGAGTGCTGGACGCAGGCTCATTAGCCGCCGGAACTCGTCCTGAGCGATCACCAGGACACGCCCTGCCTTGGTGACGCGGCCGGTGAGGAAGCGCCGCTGGCCGGTCAAAAGCGTCATCTCGCCGATGAAGCCGCCGGGACCGAACGTGGCGACGATCGCCTCCTCGCCGCCGCTCTCGCGCAGCACCTCCGCCTCGCCTTCGAGCACCACGAACAGGTCATACGACGCTTCGCCTGCCTGGAACAGCAGCTGCCCCGCCTCGGTCTGGCGCTCGCTGCCGAACGTCGCCATGTCGGCTAGCTCTGCTGCGCTCAACTCAGGCCACGCGACCGTGTCCCGTCCCGGAGGGGTACTCATCGTGGCTCGCCTGTAGGCAGCTGCAGATGAGGTCCTCTCGTGAGATGGACGGCTCTGGTCATCTCCACCCGCGAGTGATATCAGGCGCCGGTGCCCATGACCAACAATCCACACGGCGCCACCGCCGCATGGGGCGATCACGGATGCCTCATCTTTGTCATCTGACGCTCGAAACTAGTGGGTACGACCTAGTGGTAAAGTAGTGGGTAATGGCTTATGTCGTCGCACGTCCTAAGGGGCGCTTTGAGATCCGGGAGTCGCTGTACACGCCAGCGGGTCCGCGGGCGCACAGTCTCGCCGGGTTTGATGTCCTGACGGACGCGGTTCTCGCCAAGGCCGCCGGGCGGGCGCAACGCCCCTTCGACGTGGGGGCGGTACTTGCGTCGGGGCGCCGAGCGGGGGCACCGACGACGGTCGGCGCTGGCAAAGCGGCTGACGATTCACGCAGGCGCTTCGTAGAGACATCACGCCGGATGGCGAAAGCCTTGCAGCGCCCGCCGACCCTCAGGCCAGACGATCCGGGGGCGGCATTGATCGACCTCCTGGGCTTCGCGGATGCGGTCACTCGCAACCAGCCTCCCCGGCCACCTTCCCCGCTGGAGTTCCCCGTTCTGGCACGGCTCTTCGAGGGCCGCCGCGGCTCGCCACACCCCGCCTGAGGATGAGCGCCACCGGGAGTCTGGGGGCTCTTGCCGGGCGGATCGTGGCGGCGCACGAGATGCTCAACTCGATGGGCGTGACGCATCAGTTCGGTGGTGCAATAGCGCTCGCCTGGTATCGCAATCCGCGCGCAACCACAGATGTCGATCTGAACGTAACCGCCCCGCCCGAGGACGCCGATCCCGTGCTGGGCGCGCTCACCCATCTGGGCGTGAGCGTCTCCCCCGCCGATCGAGCCCTGATCAAGCGCGATGGTCAGGCGCGGCTTGACTGGGGTGGCTCATATCTCGATCTGTTCTTCGCCACGTTCGAGCTTCACCGCGAGATGGCCGTGCGCTCGCGCGAGGTCAGCTTCGGCCCGGTACGGATCCCGATCCTCAGCCCCGAGCATCTGATCGTTTGCAAGGTCGTGTTCGACCGGCCCAAGGACTGGCTGGACGTCGAAGAGATGATCGCCTGGGGCACGACCATCGACGCGGGTGAAGTGCTCGGCTGGGTGCGGGAGATCCTCGGCGAGGATTCCGAGCAGTACGTGCGGCTGGCCGCGCTATTGGAGCGCGCGGACGCCGGGTGACTATCGCCTCCGTGGACCGACCATCTAGAATCCATTTATGGCGGCAGAGTCAAAACTCAAGCCTCAGGGGCCATGGACAGCAGAGGAGATCGCTCGTGAGGGACGGGCAACACGCGCGAGAGACGCACACGATCACCAGAAGACGCCAGGGGAGCGTCTCGAGGAGACTCTGCGCCTGAGCCGGTTCATGAGCGAGCTTGCGCACGGAACGCCCAGCGATGTTCGCGCCTGATGAGCTGCTGCTCGCGCTGACGAATGCACAGGTCGAGTTCATCGTCATTGGAGGAGTAGCGGTGGGCGTACATGGGTTCGTCCGTGCAACCAAGGACCTGGACATCGTTCCCGATCCCGCACCGGAGAATCTGACGCGACTTGCCCGCGTACTGGCGGAGATCGAAGCTCAGCACGTCGGTCTCGGAGATTTCTCGCCCGAGGAGTTTCCCTATGACCCGACTGACCCGGAACAGCTCGCAGAAGGAGCCAACTTCCGCTTGGAGAGCAGCCTTGGCCCAATCGACATCATGCAGTGGGTAGCCGGAATCGAGACCAGCTTGGCCTATAGCGAGTTGCAGCCTCAAGCCATCTCAGTCACGTTTCGAGACGCCCAGGTTCACGTGTGCGGACTCGAGCATCTGCGGGCGATGAAGCGTGCCGCCAGTCGCCCACAGGACCTCGAGGATCTCAAGCGACTCGACGATGACCGTGATTGATCAGCGTCGCGCGATCAGCCATCATCGCCGGCCCCACCCTTGACCACCATCAGCATCCCCGCGCCGATCGGCACGAGCGCCTCCATCACGCCATCCTCACCCGCGACCAGCGCGCGAAACTCGACCAACTCGTGCGCATGTGAGATGACGTTGTCCACGACCAGCAATCCGCTCGCGCTCAGCGTGCGCAGCAACTCTGGCCAGTAGCTCACGTAGGCAGGCCGTTCGGCATCGAGGAAGATCACATCCCAAGCCTCGTCAGAGGAATCTGCGAGGGTCGCCTGGGCATCCTCCAAGCGCAGCTCCACGTGCTCGCTGAGACCGGCACGCTTGAGGTTCTGCTCGCTCTGGGCGCTCCTGCTGGGATCAATCTCGACGCTCGTCAGCTGCCCACCCACCGCGCGGACGGCGTCGGCGAGCCAGATCGTGGAGTAGCCGTTGGAGGTACCCAGCTCGAGCATGTTCCGGGGTCGTAGCGCACGGACGAGCACCGCCAGCACGCGTGCGCTCTCGGGCTCGACATTGCGCATCCGCTCGCGGCGGTCTGCCGTAGTCGCATCGTGCTCGCGTCCCTGCTCATAAAGACGGTCGAGGAGGCGCTCGAGCTCGGGGCCCATCCGCGGCATCGTAGATGGATTGGTTGAGTAGGAGTTCTCCGGGTAAACACCGGGTCACCTCAAGCTCATGCCAGATTGAGGAACAATGGCGCGGAGAACAAGTCCGTCCCGCCCCGCACCCAGAGATTTGACCTCCCCCTCCCCTACCTCCGCCACCTCCTGGGTGGTCGACTTCGCCGATGGCTCACGGGAGATGCGCGACTTGCTGGGCGGAAAGGGAGCGAACGTCGCGGAGATGACACGCGTGCTCGGCGCCGGTCGCGTGCCTGGAGGGTTCACCATCACAACGGAGGCGTGCGTGGCATACATGCGCGGCGACGGTGCTTTCCCGGACGGGCTCGACGAGCAGGTCGCTGCCGCGCTTGACCGGCTTGAGGCACAGGCTGGCAAGCGCCTCGGGGACGCCGCCGATCCGCTGCTCGTATCGGTGCGTTCGGGCGCGCGCGAGTCGATGCCGGGGATGCTCGACACGGTGCTCAACCTGGGGCTCAATGATGAGACGGTCGTTGGCTTGGCTGAGCGCTCGGGCAACGAGCGCTTCGCATGGGACTCGTACAGGCGCTTCGTGCAGATGTACGGCAACGTGGTGATCGGCGTTGCGGGCGAGCGCTTCGAGCAGGCGATCGCGGCGAGCAAGGCCGAGCGCGGAGTGGCACTCGACACGGAGCTCGACGTCGACGCGTTGCATCGCGCTGACGCGCGAGTTCCAGAGCTTCTATGAGTTTCCCTCCGATCCGCGCGCGCAGCTCACACACGCGATCCGCGCCGTGTTCGACTCCTGGCTGGGCGAGCGGGCGGTTGCGTACCGGCGCATCAACCGCATCCCTGACGAGTGGGGCACGGCGGTGAACGTGCAGCAGATGGTGTTCGGCAACCTCGGCGAGAGCAGCGGTAGCGGCGTCGCCTTCTCGCGCGATGAGGTGACTGGCGCACCGGAGCCCTCGGGTGACTTCCTGGCGAACGCTCAGGGCGAGGACGTCGTCTCTGGGGTGCGCACGCCGCGCGACATCCGCGAGCTGCGCTCGTGGCTGCCGGACGTGCACACGCAACTGATGGAGATCCTCAGAACGCTGGAGCGCCACTACGGGGACATGCAGGACACCGAGTTCACCGTCCAGGAGGAGCGGCTCTACATGCTGCAGACGAGAAACGCCAAGCGCCCGGCGCAGGCGGCTGTGCGCTTTGCCGTGGATGCTGTGGCCGAGGGCCTGCTGGACCGCGAGCAGGCGATCGCGACGATCGACCCTTCAACACTCGACGCGCTGCTTCACCCGACGTTCGACCCAAGCGCCGACTATCAGGTGATCGCCACCGGCGTAGCCGCCTCCCCGGGGGCGGCCAAGGGCGAGATCGTGCTGAGCGCCCCCGACGCGGTGAGCGCCGCTGCCGAGGGACGCGATGTGATCCTCGTGCGCTCGTTCACCGAGGCGGACGACGTGGCGGGCTTTCACGCCGCCCAGGGGATCCTCACGAGCGAGGGCGGCAAGGCCAGCCATGCGGCGCTCGTCGCGCGCGGCATGGGGCGCCCGGCGGTCACCGGTGCGGGCGATGTCGAGGTCGACGTGCAGGCCGGCGAAGTGCGGGTCAACGGCCATGTTCTGCACGCGGGGGATCGCATCGCGATCGACGGCAGCCTCGGCAAGATCACGCTCGAGGACGTGCCGCTGGTGGAGCCACAGGTCTCAGAGCAGTTCCAGACTGTGCTGTCGTGGTGCGATGAGCTGCGCACCTTGGGAGTGCGGGCCAACGCCGACACCCCCACCGATGCGGTCAAGGCGATCGAGCTGGGCGCTGAAGGCATCGGGCTGTGCCGCACCGAGCACATGTTCCTGGGCGATCGCCAGCCGTTGATGGCCGCGGTGATCATGGCCGACGACGAGGCTACGCGGGCAGCGGCGATCGAGCAGTTGCGCCCACTGCAGGAGGCGGACTTCGAGCAGATCCTCGCGGCGCTGGACGGCCGGCCGGTGACAGTGCGCCTGCTCGACCCGCCGCTGCACGAGTTCCTGCCCCACCCCTCTGATCTGCCCGAGGGCTCGCCCGCGCGTAAGCGCGTGGAGCAGCTGCAGGAGTCAAACCCGATGCTCGGCACGCGCGGCGTGCGCCTGGGGCTGCTGTTCCCGGAGCTGTATGAGATGCAGGTGCGCGCGCTGTTCGCCGCCGCCGCGCGGACGCCGCGCGCGCGGATCGAGGTGATGGTGCCGCTGGTCGCCTACGAGCGCGAGCTCGAGCTGATGCGCGAGCTGATCGAGCGGGTGGCTGCGGAGCACGCTCACGGCGACTATCTGATCGGCACGATGATCGAGCTGCCGCGGGCGTGCTTTCAAGCGGATCAGATCGCACGCGACGCGGACTTCTTCTCGTTCGGCACCAATGACCTCACGCAGACGGCTCTCGGCTTCAGCCGAGATGACATCGAGGGGCGTGTGCTCGGCCGCTACATCGACGTGAAGATCCTCGACCGCTCGCCGTTTGAGACGCTCGACACGCCGGGCGTGGGCCAGATGGTGCGGATGGGCGCGTGGCTGGGACGCAAGACCAAGCCCGACTTGAAACTGGGCGTCTGCGGCGAGCACGGCGGCGACCCCGACTCGATCGACTTCCTGCACAACTCCGGCATCGACTACGTCTCCTGCTCGCCGTATCGCGTGCCGATCGCGCGCGTGGCAGCCGCCCAGGCCGTGATCCGCGAGCGCAGGCGACATCCCGCTGCTTAGCGGAGCAGTGATCCGCGAGCGCAGGCGGCATCCGCCAGTCTAACTGAACAGTTCTGCATATCAGGCAGATGATCGTCCAGCGACGGTCCACGCGTGTCGAGCTGAGAGACGCGAAAGTCGAGAGGAACTACGGTCTCTCGTGCACTCACTCCGCCCAAAGCTGATCCCGCCGTTGCTTGTGCTGCTGCTGACCGTGGGTGCGATCACGGCGGTGTGGGCGCTGATCCAACGCACGGATACGAGTCGCAGCGAGCAGCTGAAAGTGGCGGTGATGACGCTGTCGCTGTCCGACCTGCAGTCGGCGCCATTCAACGCCGAACCGAATGCCGGCGGCGACCCCGCCCGCAGCCTGGCCGAGATTCGGGCCGACGAGCGCTCCATCGCGAACGGCCTCACGCCGCGCGCACAGGACAGGGTTACACCGTGGCTGCTACGCAGCGGACGCGCACAGCTGACAGCAATCGAGCCGGTGGTCGCGGATATCTACCGCCTGGCCGTCCACAGAGGCGGGCTTTCAGCCGACGGCACGCTCACCGCGGTACTGCAGAAGCGTCTCACCGTCCGCTCGCAGCGTCTGCAGATCCTGCTTGTGAGGATCGAACGGGCGGACGCGACCAGCGCTGAGCGCACCCGTTTGCAGGCGAAGCTCGGAGCTGCCGTGGCGATGCTGCTGTTGCTGCTCGCGTTCGCGTACTTCTACTTCCGCGCAACCGGTGCCCGGGAGGCGGTGGAGCGACTGGCGCGCGAGAACGAGAGCCTCCTCGGCGTGACTCGCGTTGAGGCCCGCACCGATGCGCTCACCGGTCTCGGCAACCGTCGAGCGCTGACGAGCGATCTGGAGAGCTCGATCGGCGATCGCAGCGGCGAGCAGGAGCTTTTGCTGACGATGTTCGACCTCGATGGCTTCAAGCAGTACAACGACTCCTTCGGCCATGCCGCCGGCGATGCGCTGCTGCAGCGCCTGGGCGGCCGGCTCGAGCAGGCATCGGCGCAGCTTGGTAGCGCGTATCGCATGGGCGGCGATGAGTTCTGCATGCTCGCCAGATGCGCCCCTGAGATGGCCGAGCAGTTGCTCGACGACAGCGTGGCGGCCCTCGAAGAAGGCGGCGAGGGCTGGCACGTGAGCTGCTCGCACGGAGCCGTTTGGATGCCCTCGGAAGCCGCCACCGAGAGTCGCGCTTTGAAGCTCGCCGACGAGCGCATGTATGCCAACAAGGCAAGCCGTTCGTCGGCCAGCCGTCAGGCGACGGACGTGCTGCTGCAGGTCATCACCGAGCAGGATGCCGATCTGGACCGTCACAGCACGCGTGTCTCCAGGCTGGCGGAAGCGGTCGCTGAAGCACTTGCATGCCCACAGCACGAGGTCCGGCAGATCGGCTTGGCGGCGACCCTGCACGACGTCGGCAAGACAGCTATTCCGGCGAGCATCCTCGCCAAGCCTGGCCCCCTGGATGAGCAGGAGTGGGAGTTCGTTCGCCGCCATCCGCTGATCGGCGAGCGCATCGCGCTGGCGGCGCCATCGCTCGAGCACATCGCCGCGCTGATCCGCTCGAGCCATGAGCGCCTCGACGGTCATGGCTATCCGGACGGGCTGCGGGGGCAGTCCATACCCCTGGGCTCGCGGATCATCGCCGTATGCGACGCCTTCGATGCGATGAGCACTGGGCGCCCCTATCGTGACGCGATGAGTCACGAGGCGGCCGTCGCAGAGCTACAGCGCCACAGCGCCACCCAATTCGACCCGATGGCTGTTGCGGCGTTGTGCGAGCAGCTGAACGCTCACCAGCGTGCGCTGGCTTCCGCCAGTGCCGCGAAGCCGAGCTTGTGCTTGCGTGCCTCGGTCTCGATGCCGTAGAAGTCGTTGGTCCCGTAGTCGACGTAGTTGAAGTAGATGACCATCGGCACATAGCCCGTGCTGGAAGCCCATTTCATGAAGCCGGTGATGTTGGCTGCCTGCTGCGCTTCAGTCCACTGTTGACTGTCACCGGTTGGCGGCTGCCCAACGGCGGTCGGCCAGCCGATCTCTGTCACGTACACGGGCTTGCCCGATTCGCTGTGCGCGAGTTCGACATCCTTGCGCCCGCCGAGCGCTCCGCCATCGCCGCCCGTCTTGCCACCGTAGGGGTGCACGGTGACGCCGTCGCAATAGGGCAGCGCTCCCGCGGCCTTGATCCCCTCGCCCCATGGTTTGCCAGGGTTGGCGCTGGCCTCACCGCCATCCCAGGAGCACAGCTCGACTGGACGGGATGCGACCGGCAGCGTGGCAAGTGCTTCATGGACGGCCTTGGCGAGCTTGGCGTATCCCGTGTAGTCGGCTGGATCGCTCCAGAAAATGCTGTTGCCGGGCTCGTTCAGCACTTCGACGGTGAGAGCACCGCCCAGCCCGTACTTGGCGAAGTAGGACTTCACTTCGGCGGCGTAGCCGCTCGCGTTGATCGCGGCGATCGATCCTTCCGTGCCGAACGCCACGGTGGCGATGTGGACGCCCGCGGCATGACTTTCAGGCTCGATGTGGCTGGCGTAGGCGTTCGTCGTGCGGATGTAGGTGACGCCGCCTTTGGCGAGGTCGGTGAACGTGGAGGCGCCTGACCAGCCTCCCGAGTCGACGCCGACCACCATCCGTTCCGGCGGCTCCCCTTCTTTTTCTTCTTCGCGATGTTTCTTTTCTTCTTCTTCGCGGCGCTTCTTTTCTTCTTCGCGGCGTTTCTTTTTTTTGTTGACTTTGCTGGCTTTGTTCGCACCGAGCACTTCTTCGAGTTCTTCGGTCAGGGGCGTTTGGGTGCTTTCAGGAGCTTGCAGAGACCCTGGGGGCGTTTCTGACGAGGAGCCTTCGCTGGCCGCTTCCTGCGTTGCTTCTTCTGCGTCCGCTGCATCGCTGGCTTGCAGCCGCCCTGCCCAGCCGCCGATCGGCCCATCGACGCCAAACGCCTGCAGATCCACGACGGGAGTGCCCGGCGCGGGCACATAGCTCGCCTGTGAGGCGGGAATGTTGAGGTAGCTGATGCCGTCACCGGCGAGATCCGACATCACAGCGACGTGTATCTCGGTGGTTCCAGCTGGCTCTGAGGTCACTTCAACGGCCGCATGATCAGCCGACAGCCGATCGGTGATCGAGGTCTGCGCATCGGCGCTTGCGGCAAACGCGAGCGTGAGCATGGCCGTCAGCGCCACGAGCCGCTTCGATTTCATGCCTCACCTCCCGTCCAGTTCGAATAATCTGACTACGTTCATGCAGGCGGGCGACACCATACACACCGCCAATCCATAGGTCGTTACCCTTTTGGTCACGGTCCAACCAAAGTCGCCCGCCGCCCGTGGCGGCGTTCGCGCCCGGGCCGGGAGCCACAGCTCAACCTCGATCGGCTATGACCGCGGCGTTGCCGGTGGCGAGATTGACGACACCGGCCACGAGCATCAGGACCCCGAACGCGAACAGCGTCGCGGTGGTGCCCGCAATGGCGTGTAGTGGCCCCGCGAGCGCCGAGGCGACCGCGCTTGCGGCGATGTCCAGGCTGAAGACGGTCGCGAATATCTGCCCGCGCAGGTGCACCGGCACGAGCTGCTGGCGCACCGTCACGAGCGCGACGAGACTCGGTCCCTCGAGCGCGCCGGTGAGCGCCACCAGCGCAAGCGCACCAGCGAGCGTATCCGCCATCGGCCACAGCAGCACGGATAGGCCCATCGCCGCGAACGACCCCACGATCAGCAGGTTGGAATCGAGTCTCAGCGCTCGCTTGCGAAAGACGAACGCGCTGAGCAGCGAGCCAAGTGAGATGGCCGCCCACAGATAGCCGGAGGCCGCGGCGCGGGCATGCACGCTCTCGGCATAGAGGGGAAAGCCGACCACCAGCGTGCCCCAGCCGGCGACGTATATAACCGACGCAAGCACGTGTGAGCGCAGCGCGGCGATGCGCCACATGCTGCGCATCCCGTCAGATACGGCCGCGAGGAACCGCTGCGGGACCTCACCGGTGGACGGCGGGCGCAGCTCGTAGATCTTGTCCCCGGCGATCAGCGCGATCAACAGCGCGCCTGTCGCCATCTGCACCTCGATCGCCGCTGCCGGGCTGGCGAGCCCGGAGATCAGACCGGCGAGCGCGGGCCCAACGATGAATGCCGCGTTGATGCTCGACGCCTCGAATGTGTTGGCGACGTCGAGCAGCTCCGGCCCGGCGATCTCGGGCAAGAGGCTCGAGAAGGCCCCGGCGGAGAGCGGCGAGGTCGTCCCGTAGGCCACAGCGACGAGCGGTATCAGCCAGTTGGGCGCGTGGCCTGCGACCAACAGCAGCGTGCCCAGCGCCGCCAGCGTCACCAGCCGGTCGAGAGCCAACAGCCGCCGCCGGCTCTTGGCGACATCCAGCCAAGCCCCGAGGAACGGGCCGGTGATCGCACCGGGCAGCGTCGCCGCGGCGACGGTGACTCCTGCGAGCACGACGCTGCCCGTCCGTTGCAGGACCAGCAGCACGCCGGCGACGTTGAACATCGTGCCGGTGGCGCGGGCCGTGGCAACCACCACGGCGTAGCGCAGGTAGCCGGGCCGCCGCAGCAGCCGGGCGATATCCGAGGGGAGCATGGACGGCATGGGCATCCATGCTGGCTGATGTCACGGCAAGTCGACATCGGCGCTGCCCTGCGCTCAGCGCTCGGCTATAGACTGCGCGCCCACCCGACCACAGGAGCGAGACGCAGCATGACCACCGTCCGCGAAGCCGCGTTCGAGCTGTTTCGGGAGCGCGGGATGACGACGATCTTCGGTAACCCCGGCTCGACCGAGCTGCCGATGCTCGGCCCCTTCCCCGATGACTTCCGTTTCGTGCTCGGCCTGCAGGAGGCGGTTGCTGTGGGTATGGCCGACGGCTTCGCGCAGGCGAGCGGCAACGTCGCGCACGTGAACCTGCACACCGCACCGGGACTGGGAAACGGTGTGGGCGCGATTTTCAACGCGCGCGCAAACAAGGCGCCGCTGCTCGTGACCGCCGGCCAGCAGGTGCGCTCGCTGATGACGCTGCAGGCGAACTTGACCAACCGCGACGCCGTCGAGGTGCCCAAGCCGTATGTGAAGCTCAGCGTCGAGCCGCCGCGCGCGGCGGACGTGCCGTTCGCGCTCGCGCAGGCAATCCACCACGCGTCGCTGCCACCGCGGGGACCGGCGTTCGTGTCGATCCCGATGGACGACTGGGCGAGCGAGATCGCGCCCGTGGACTACGCCACGCAGATCGCACGCGCTGTCGACGGCCGCGCACAGGCCGACCCCGCGCTGGTGGCGGCGCTGGCCAAGCGGCTGCGCATGGCCAAGCGCCCCGTGTTCGTGGCCGGGCCAGAGATCGACGCGAGCGGCGGCTGGGACGCGGCGGTCGAGCTGGCCGAGTCCCAGCGCCTGCCCGTATGGGCCTCACCCGCCACCGGCGGCGGGCGCATCGGCTTCCCCGAGGATCACCCCGCCTTCCAGGGCGTGCTGCCACCCGCGGTGGCGCCGCTGGCGCAGGCATTGGCCGGCTATGACCTGGTGCTCGTGGCGGGCTCCTCGGTGTTCCCCTACTACCCCAACCTCCCCGGCGACTTCCTGCCGGAGGGCGCCGAGCTGGTGGCGATCACAAGCGACCCCGACGAGGCGGCGCGCGCGCCGATGGGCGATGCGATCGTCGCTGACGTGGCGCTGACGCTACGCGCGCTCGTCGCCGAGCTGGCAGCACGTGCCGGCGGCGCTCGAGCAGACAGCGACCCTGGCGAGCACGAGCCCGCCGACCGCGAGGCGCCGCCCGCGCGCTTTGAGCTCGACGCGCCGCCGCCGGGCGAGCGGCTCTCGGGCGGCGAGGTGCACACGATCCTCGCCCAGGTGTTCCCCAAGGACGGGATCGTCGTGCTGGAGTCGCCGTCGAGCACCGCCGCGCTGCGCAACAACCTGCGCCTAACCAGCCCCGGCTCCTACTACTTCAGCGCAGGCGGTGGGCTTGGCTTCGGCCTTGCAGCATCGCTCGGCGTGCAGCTCGCGCAGCCCGAGCGCCAGGTTGTGTGTGTGCTCGGCGAGGGCTCCGCGCAGTACGCGATAACCGCCTTCTGGACCGCGGCGGCGTACTCGATCCCGGTGAAGTTCCTCGTGCTGCGCAACAACGAGTACTCGATCCTCAAGTGGTTCGCGATGCTCGAGAGCGTCGAGGGCGCGCCGGGCCTCGATCTGCCCAAGCTCGACGTCGCCGCCACCGCTGAAAGCTACGGCGTGCCCTCCAGCACCGTCACCGAGCGCGATGAGCTGCGCGCGAGCCTCGCCGACGCGTTCGCCCGGGACGGCCCACGGCTCGTGCAGGTGGACGTCGCCCCCGGGATGGCGCTCGCTTGACAGCGCTGCTCGCCCCCCACACACGCCGCATCGGGCGCCCGCCTGGGCCGCCGCACGCCGACGCCGCGCCGGACAGCGTCGCGACCGGCACCCCAGAGCCGCTGCGCGGCGACTTGATCGCGCTGCTCGGCGCAGAGCGCGTGCTCGCCCGCGCCATCGACCTCATCGCATACGCGTCCGATGCGAGCCCCTACCGGCGCCTGCCGGCGGTGGTGGTGATGGCCCACAACGCCGATGACGTGGGCAAGGTGCTCGCCTACGCCCGCAAGACGGGCATCGCGGTGAACTTCCGCGGCGGTGGCACGAGCCTCAGCGGACAGGGTGGAACGGACGGGATCATGATCGACGTGCGCCGCTGGTTCTCGGGCGTTCGCATCGAACACGGCGGCGCCCGCGCGCGCATCAGGGCAGGAACGCTGTTGGGTCTTGCCAACCGCGCTGCTCGCCCGCCACGGCTACAAGCTCGGACCCGACCCCGCAAGCAAAGACATCGCCACGCTCGGCGGCGTGATCGCCAACAACTCCGGCGGCATGCGCTGCGGCATCACCTGGGATCCATACTCGACGGTGGAATCGATGACGCTAGTGCTCGCCTCGGGCACGGTCATCGACACCGGCGCACCCGACGCGGAGGCCCAGTTCGCGGCGGCCGAGCCCGAGCTCGCACAGGGCCTACTCGAGCTACGCGCGGAGCTGCTCGCCGACGACGAGCTGGCCCAGCGAGTGAAACGCAAGTACGAGATCAAGAACGTCACCGGCTACCGCCTGTGCGCACTACTCGACGCGGATACACCGCTTGAGATCTTCCGCCGCCTGGTGGTGGGCTCGGAGGGCACGCTCGCGTTCATCGCCGAGGCGGTCATGCGCACGCGCCCCGAGCCAAAGCGCACGACGCTCGCGTGGGTGCACTTCGCGGACATCGACGCTGCTGCCGCGGTGGTCCCCGCGCTCGTTGCAGCGGGCGCGCGGGCGACCGAGCTGATGGTCGCACCGGCGCTGATCGCTGCCGCGTGGAACCTGCCGGGCACGCCCCAAGAGTGGCGCGAGCTGCCGCCAACCTCGGCGGCGTTGATCGTCGAGCTGGGCGGTGCGGATGAAGCGGAGCTCGACGCGGGCGAGGCCGCGGTCAGTGAGATCCTCGCCGGCCACGAGCTGATCCAACCACACCGCTTCTCGCGCGATCACGAGGAGATCGAGATGGCGTGGATGGTGCGCGAGGGGCTGTTCGGGCTCGTCGGGCGCCTGCGCCTACCGGGCACGGCGCTGATCGTGGAGGACGTGTGCGTGCGCCCGGAGCGGATCGCCGAGTGTGCGCGCGATCTACAGACGCTGCTCGGCAAGCACCAGTTCCTCGTTGGTGTCGCCGGGCACGCCTCGGCCGGCAACCTGCACTTCCAGCTGACGCCTGACTTCACCAAGCCGGAGGACCTGGAGCGCTACGAGGCGTTCATGGATGAGCTGGTGGAGCTGATCGTGGGCTCCTACGACGGCTCGCTGAAGGCCGAGCACGGCACCGGCGTGAACATGGCCCCTTACGTCGAACGCGAGTGGGGCGAGAAGGCCACGTCGATGATGTGGCGGATTAAGCAGCTGGCCGATCCGCACGGTCTGCTGAATCCAGGCGTTGTGTTGAATCGCGATCCCCGTATCCATCTAAAAAATCTGAAGAGCCAGCCGCTGATCGAGGAGACGGCAGCGACGTGTGTGGAGTGCGGCTTCTGCGAGCCGGTGTGTCCCAGCCGCAATGCCACCACCACCCCGCGTCAGCGGATCGTGGTGCGCCGGGAGATGGCCCGCCAGGTGGAGGGCTCCCCTGTGTATGAGTCGCTACTCGCCGACTACGAGTACGACGCGCTACAAACATGCGCCGCCGACAGCAGCTGCCAGAGCGTGTGTCCTGTGGCGATCGACACGGGCAAGCTCGTCAAGGAGCTCCGTGCACGCGAGCGCTCCGAGCGTGAGGAAACTGTCGCCCTGGCGATTGCCAAACGCTATGGCGCGGTCGAGCGCGCCACGCGGGCCGGTCTGGTAGCCGCGGGCGCAGCAGCTGATGTGCTCGGCCAGCGGGCGATCGCGAGTGTGCCGGCAGCGCTGCGACGACGTGTGAGTAGCGAGCTCATGCCGACACTCCCCGACAACGTGCCTCCTGCTGCACCTGCCCACCCGCCTGTCACTCAGCGCTCGGGGGCGGCGGCGGTGTACATGCCCGCGTGCCTGAACCGCATCTTCGGCAACCCACGCGATGACGGAGCGACATCGCCGAGTGGCGAGGCACCATCGCTACCGCAGGCGCTCGTCGAAGTGTCCGCCCGCGCGGGCCTGCCGCTGTGGATCCCAAGCGACGTCTCCGGGCACTGCTGCGCAACACCGTGGTCTTCCAAGGGCTATGGCGCCGGGCACGATCACATGGCGGCGAAGACCGCCGCGGCGCTGTGGCGCTGGAGCGACGGTGGCCGGCTGCCGGTGGTGATCGACGCGAGCTCTTGCGCGCTGGGCCTGCGTGAGGAGATCTCGCCGTGTCTGTCCGACGCCGAGCGCGAGCGCTTCCAGCAGATCGAGATCCTCGACTCGATCGAGTGGGTTCACGACCGGCTGCTGGCGCGGCTGCATGTGCCAAACAAGCTGAAGCGCATCGCCGTCCACCCCACGTGCGCCACCGGTCAACTGGGCCTGGCCGGCAAGCTCGAGGCGATCGCAAGCGCACTCGCCGATGACGTGTTGATCCCCGCCGCCAGCAGCTGCTGCGGCATGGCGGGTGACCGCGGGCTGCTACACCCGGAGCTACCCGCCTCCGCGCTGCGCGACACCGCCGCAGAGCTGGCCCAGCGCCAGGCCGATGGAGACCAAATCGACGCTCACGTGTGCAGCAACCGCACTTGCGAGATCGCGCTGCAGCAGGTGACGGGGGCGCGTTACGCGTCGTTCGTGCTCGCGCTCGAGCGGCTCACACGAGCGTAAGCGGCAAGCCACGCGTCGATCGCCGCGGTGAAAGCATCGTTGTTGTCACCCGCGACCATGTGACCGGCACGTGGAACCTCCGCCAGAGTGGCAGACGGCGCAAGCTCAGCGAACTCGCGTGCGATGTCCGCGCTGAGCACATCGCTTTCGGCGCCTCGAACAAGCAGACAGGGTTGACGCAGGCGCTTGACGGCGCCGGTGAGCCGCAGCGAGAGCTCGCTCGGGTCCGCCATCAGTGAGCGGGCCTGCATCAGTGCCTGCGGATCCCAATGCCACATCCAGCGCCCGTTCTCGCGACGAAGGTTGTGACGCAGCCCGCTCGTGTCGCGCGGACGCGGACGGTTGGGGAGGTAGGCGGCTACTGCGTCGGCAGCCTCAGCGAGGCTGGCAAAGCCCGTGGGGTGCTGCTCCATGAAGCTCACCACCCGCCCGCCGCCGCGCGGCTGGAAGCGGTGCGCGACGTCGACGAGGATGAGTCCCGTGGCGGGCGCAACGGGCTCCTCGGTGAGCGCCAGCAGCGCGGCGATGCCACCCAGCGAGGCTCCGATCACGATCGGGCTCTCAGCAGTGGCGATCAGTGCCCGCACGTCAGCGGCGAAGTCCTCGAGCGAGTAAGCGGGTGGTCGTGGATGAGTGCTTTCGCCGTGGCCGCGAAGATCGACTGTGACTGCACGCCAACCGGCGCGTGCGAGGCTCGTGGCGGTGGCGTGCCACGCGTGCCTGGTCTGGCCGCCGCCGTGGAGCATCAACACCACCGGCGAGTGCGGATCGCCAAAGCTGTCGGCCGCGAGCCGAACCCCGGCGGCACCGTCGAGCTGGAGAGCGGTCGGCGTCGGCATCTACACGCGGGTGCGCTTCTTGCGCTGCAGCGGCACCTGCAGCTTCGCGGCCCAGCCCTCACTCGCGCCCGCGGCGAACACCACGTCGACCGCGAAGCACACTCGCATGCGAAACGCCGCATCGGAGATCTGACCGGCGGCCCAGTGCCGCAGAGCGCCGCCGGCAGCTGTGGCGATGTGCCCGACCAGCGCCTCAACGTGCAGGTCGAGCCTGAGCATGCCGCCCGCCTGCCCGCGGCGCAACGCGTCGCGTAGCAGCGGTATCGGGTTCTCCTGCAGACGCGGTCCGCTGCCCTCCCAGCTGTTGACGAGCTGCTTGAAGACGGCTGCTTCGGCGATGAACAGCTCAACCGTCTCGCCCACGATCCTGCGTGCCTGCTCGCGTGGATCCTCCTCGGCCGCGAACGCCAGGCAGGCGTCGAGCTCGCCCAGCAGCGCATCGCATAGAGCAGACCACTGCTGCTCGCGCCGGCCGACGAGGTTGAAGACACTCGCGGGCGAAAGCTCGGCCAGCTCGGCGATGCGCTCGACGGTGGGCGTCTCGTCCGGATGCTCGCGCATCAGCTTGCGGAGCGCCTCGAGGATACGCGCGCGACGCTCGTGCTTTTGGCGCTCACGCAGACCGCCTTGCGGGGCTGGCGCCGGGGCCCGAGCATCGCCCGCGGTCGACACCCGTGCCGGGCCTGAAGTTGGTGCGGGAGCCGGCATCCACGACAAAGTTAGAGCTGCCTCTAAGATTTGTCAAGGCTCTAAATCTCGGGGAAAACGCCACCCCCCTGCCCTCGATAAAAACCCTCGAGATGGAAATATCTTGTTTCTGACTGGTAGAAGGGGCATACTACGCGCGAAACCGGGTACAGCCGCAACATGCGCCGCGCACACGAGCATCGAACCTCCACGAACTCCATGGACCAAACACTTGGGCTTACATTGCGACGCGCTCGTATCAAGCGTGGTGAAACACAGGAAGAGGTAGCCCGTCGCGCAGGACTGACGATCGCGGCTTACGCGCGCATCGAGCGAGGCATGGCCGACCCCAAGTGGACGACGGTCAAATCGATCGCCGAGGCCCTCGAAGTCAGCCTGGGAAGGCTGGACTCCAAGCAGCGATCGCGGGATGTGTAACGCGGGCTAGCGGACCGCGCGGCGGCCCCGAGCGTCGTTCGATAGTCGCCTGCCCCCGTAAACATGGGCGTCTATAGCGAGTGCCCAATCGAGGTTACGCGTCGCGCCAAAGGCTTGGGCGCTGAGCGCGACTCGCCGGCACTCGGTCGACCGGCGTGCCGGGCGTCCAGCCGGGCTGACGTCTAGATCGGCGAAGAGAGCATCTATCGTCAATCAGCGAGTTGCCCCGAGCCGGCGAGCCGGCCCATCTGCGAAGGAGACCCCATGCCCAGCACTTCCGACCTGTCCACCACCCTCCCACCTGACCTCACAACGAGCACGTGGCGTCTCGATACCGCCCGCTCCAGCGTCGAGTTCGAGGTACCCCACTTCTATGGGCTGATGACTGTGAAGGGCCGCTTCGGCGACTACGACGGAACGCTCGACCTGCGCGAGGACCCAGCGGTGCAACTGACGATCGAGGCTGCGAGCCTCGACACCAAAAACGGCAAACGCGACAAGCACCTGCGCTCAGCGGACTTCTTCGACGTGGATCAGCACCCACAGGTGCGCTTCATCTCCGACAGCGCAACCCTGACCGGCAACCAGCTGAAGGTCACCGGCAAGCTGCAGGCAGCCGGCAAATCGGTTGCGCTCGAGCTGGATGGCACGCTTCGCGCGGTCGATGACGAGCTCCAGGTCGAGGCCGAAGCTCACGTCGATCACCGCCTGCTGGGAATGACCTGGAGCCCGATGGGCATCACGCGTACCCCCAGCAAGTTGATCGTTCGTGGGCGCCTCATCCGATGATCGCGCCGGAGCGAACGCTCCCACAACGCAACCCACGGAGGCAGAAATGCAGATCACTGAGAGCTCCATCGACACTGCAGCCGGACCGAGCGACTGGTTCACCGGCGCCGTCTACATCGACACCGCCGCCGCGCCCTCCGAGCAGTCGCGCATCTCGGCCAGCAGCGTCCACTTCACCCCGGGCGCCCGCACGGCGTGGCACACCCACCCCCACGGCCAGACCATCTATGTGACCGAGGGTATCGGCCTATGTCAGCGCCGCGGCGGCCCGATCGAGGTCATCCGCCCCGGCGACCGTGTGTTCTTCGAGCCCGATGAGGATCACTGGCACGGCGCCGCCGCCAACCGCTTCATGACCCACATGGCGATGCTCGAGGTGGACGACGAGGGCAACCCCGCGACGTGGGGCGAGCATGTCACCGACGAGGAATACAACGCCGCACCGGTGTCATAGCCGACGCCGGCGGCGTGGGGCCTTCCTGGGCCGTTTCGGGGCGGATCACGCGATCGCGTTCAACTCCGCCAGATCGTCCTCGGACAGGCTCAGCCCGGCACCGGCGACGTTCTCGCGCAAATGTGCGACGGATGAGGTGCCGGGGATCAGCAGGATGTTGGGGGATCGCCGTAGCAGCCACGCGAGCGCG
This sequence comes from uncultured Solirubrobacteraceae bacterium, assembly GCA_963752865.1. Lineage (GTDB taxonomy): Bacteria > Actinomycetota > Thermoleophilia > Solirubrobacterales > Solirubrobacteraceae > Palsa-744. The sequence continues at coordinate 1,148,038 of CAVVZU010000002.1, read as the reverse complement.
ACGTCCATCGGTGTGGCGTCGAGACGGGAGGCGACCGCGTCCAGCGTGCCGGACTGCAGCGGCGTGAAGCCGCCGAGAGGGAAGTAGGGCACGTAGGCGATGCCCTGGGCGGCGAGCGAGTCGATCAGAGCATCGTCGGCGCGGTTGGCGATGTTGTAGAAGTTCTGCACACACACGATCGGCGCGATCGACTGCGCTTCCGCGACCTGCTCGGCGGAGACGGTGCTGACACCGAGATGCTTGATCAGCCCCTCCTGCTGCATCTGCGCGAGTGCGGTGAACGGCTCGGCGAGCGAGCCCGGCTCGGGGCTGTCGAACCCGCCGAGGCGCAGGTTGACGACGTCGAGCACATCGAGGCCGAGACGGTTCAGGTTGTCGTGCACGGCCTGGCGCAGCTGCTCGGGGGATCGCGCGTGGGGCCAGCCCCCCTCGGCGTCTCGTAGCGCCCCCACCTTGGTCACGATCCGCAGCTCGTCCGGGTAGGGGTGCAGGGCTTCCTTGATGATCTCGTTGGTGACGTACGGGCCGTAGTAGTCGCTGGTGTCGATGTGGTTGATGCCCAGCTCCAGTGCCTCGCGCAGCACGGCCACGGCAGCGTCGCGGTCCTTCGGCGGCCCGAAGACGCCGGGGCCGGCGAGCTGCATGGCGCCGTAGCCGATGCGGGTGACCGTCAGATCCTCGGCCATGGTGAACGTTCCGCCGGGAAGTGTCGTAGCTGCCATGAGAAAATTCCTCTCGTCGTCGTCGCAAGTCCGCAGGCGCCCCGGTCATTGAGCCCGACCGGCCGCTCCTGTGGTGAGCACACGATGTATCAGGCGGGCGTGCGCGACAAGGGGTCGGTGTTTCCGGGGACGCGCTGTCCCTGGATAGGAATGCGTGCGCGTTGCATACTGGGGCAATGGATCGGGACGGGCTTGCGGACTTCCTCAGGCGCCGGCGTGCGGCGTTGCAGCCCGACGACGTGGGTCTGCACGCGGGAGCACGACGCCGAACCGGCGGCCTGCGCCGCGAGGAGGTGGCGAGCCTGGCGCACATGTCGACGGACTTCTATGCGCGTCTCGAGCAGCGGCGCGGCTCGCGGCCATCGGAGCAGACGACGGCCGCGCTGGCGCGCGCGCTGCGGCGGCGCTGTGGGAGCGCCACGAGACTCGTGGTGTTCACCGCGAGCGCTGGATCCGAGGATGCTGATCGGCTCGAGCTGCTGTCGGTGATCGGCTCGCAAGGGTTTCCGGTGCCGGATAGTTCGGGGCTGAGCCCGCTCTCCGAAACGAGCTGACGCGTATATAGACTGCCGCGCATATGGACGTGATCGATGAGCTCCTCGCGAACAGTCAGACGAGCGACGTTCCACACCATGTCGATATCCATCCGTCGCTCCAGTTGGCGATCGTGACATGTATGGATTCGCGGCTGGACGTGTTCGCGGCACTGGGGCTCGCGGATGGACAGGCTCACATCCTGCGAAACGCCGGCGGCGTGATCACGGACGACGTCATCCGATCTCTGGCGATCTCACAGCGGCTACTTGGGACGAAGGGCGTGATGGTCATTCACCACACCGACTGTGGGATGGAAAAGATCACCGACGACGGCTTTCGCGCGGAGCTTCAGGCGGACACCGGGGTAGCGCCGGCATTCGCAATCGAGACTTTCACTGACGTCGAGGCCGACATACGGCAGTCGGTCGCACGCATTCGCCATTCAATGTTCGTGCCACACCGCGATCGCGTTCGCGGCTTCCTCTACGACGTCGATAGCCACTCGCTGACCGAGGTGGAGTGCGACTAAGTCGAAGCCGGCACGGGTGAGCTCCGGTGCTGGAGGTCCTGGATCTACATCAGCGCTTCGGTGATGTGGTCGCGCTCGATGGAGTGACGTTGGCGGTTGGCGAGGGCGAGCTGGTTGGGCTCGTAGGACGCAACGGCGCGGGCAAGACGACGGCGATGCGGGCGGTCATGGGCATCCTGCGACCCGATGCCGGGGAGGTGCGCTGGCAGGGGCACCCTGTTGGTGACGATGCGCGGCTGCGCTTTGGGTACATGCCAGAGGAGCGGGGGCTCTACGCGCAGATGCGGATCGGCGACCAGGTGACGTACTTCGCGCGCCTGCACGGGTTGGAGAGGCACGCTGCCGCGCGAGCCGCGACCCGCTGGCTAACGCGACTGGGACTGGCCGGAAGAGCACAGGACCTGCTGGTGACGCTCTCCCATGGGAACCAGCAGCGGGTGCAGCTCGCTGTCGCGCTTGCGCACGATCCGCAGCTGCTTGTGCTCGACGAGCCCTTTGCGGGACTGGACCCCGAGGCCGTGGACTCGCTCTCGGCGGTTCTTCGCGAACAGGGCGCCGAAGGGCGCTCGATCCTGTTCTCGAGCCATCAGCTCGAGCTCGTCGAGCGAATCTGCCGGCGAGTGGTTGTGCTCGACGCCGGTCGGGTGATCGCGGCGGGCACGCTCGCGGAGCTGCGCGAGCGCTTTCCAGCGCAGTTGCGCGTGAGGGTCGGCAGCTCAACCGACTGGGCATCGACGCTCGACGGAGTGAGGGTCCTGAGCAGCGACGAGGACGGCGTCCTGCTGCTTGTCGACCCTGGCGTGGACTCGCAGGCGATCCTGCGGGCCGCGCAGCAGGCGGGACCGGTGGAGCGCTTTGCGTTCGAGTCCGCGGGCTTGATCGACCTCTACCGTCAGATGATCTCCCAATGAACCGCACCCGGATCGTCCGCCTGGTCGCGGCGCGCGAGATCACCGAGCGTCTGCGAGGCCGCACGACGCGGATCGTCACAGTGCTGACGGCGCTGCTCGTTGTCGGCGCGATCACGGTCCCGGGGCTGATCAAGGAATCGAGCAAGCCGACGCGGATCGGCCTACTCGGCCCCACAGCCGGAGCGCTCGCGCCGACACTCGAGCGGGGCGCAAGGGCAGCGAAGGTGGATATCTCGCTCAGCGAGCCGAGCGACCAAGCCGAGGGTCGCGCGGAGCTTCACAAGGGCGAGCTCGACGCTCTGGTCAACCTCGCTGCGCCCTCGCACACAGCCAAGGTGGAGGTCGAGCAGACACTCTCGCCGACGATCGGGGCGCTGATCTCTGCGACCTTGGAGCAAGCGCGCCTTGACGCGGTGCTCGCCGAAGCCGGCGTGCCGGCTTCGAAGGTGCTGTCGGCGCTCGCCGCCGCGCCAATCGCAGTGACGATCCTGAAGCCGAGCGCACCGGACGAAGACGCGCGCATCGTCGCCGCAATCGCGGCAGGCTTGTTGATGTATCTGAGCCTGATGCTCTATGGCACCGCGGTGGCCACGGGTGTCGCCCAGGAGAAGACATCGCGGACTGCGGAGGTGCTGCTCGCGACGGTGCGCCCGGGGCAGCTGCTCGCCGGCAAGGTGGCGGGGATCGGGCTGACGGGACTCGGCCAGCTGGCGATCGCCGCGGGCGCCGGCCTGATCGCCAACGCGATCCTCCAGAGCGCGAAGATCCCGGCAAGTGTGTGGGCGCTGCTGCCGTCCTTCCTCGCGTTCTTTCTCGCCGGCTTCGTGCTCTACGCGTTCGTGCTCGCCGCCGCCGGCGCGCTCGTCTCCCGCCCGGAGGAAGTGCAATCGGTGCTGCTTCCAGTGGCGATGCCGCTCGTCCTCGGCTACCTGCTCGTGTTCGCGGCGGTCGGCTCGCCGAACGCCACCTGGCTGCGGATCGCATCGCTACTGCCGCCGTTGAGCGCGACGCTGATGCCGGCGAGGATCGCCCTCGGCCACATCGCATGGTGGGAACTACCGCTGGATGGGCTGCTGATGCTCGCCTCGATCATCCTCGTCGCGAGGATCGCGTCGCGTATCTACGCGCGCGCGCTGCTGCACGGTGGAGCGCGGGTGGGTTGGCGTGCGGCGCTCCGCCTCCCAGGGAGTAGACCATGAACGCGGCCGCGCCCGGGCAGCGGACCAGGGACACATACAGGTGCGACGTGCGGTGTAAGGCGCGACTATGAGCTGAAATTCCAACCAAGGAGGTCAGCATGAGCACCATTGACCAGGAGATGGTGGTGGCCCATTTCATCGTTTCAGATGATGTCGAGCGCTCCCGTCGCTTCTACACCGACGTACTCGGAGGCAAGACCGTCATCGGAGGCGAGGCGGGCGACGAGGTGACGTACGTGGCGCTGGCCAACAGCTGGGTGATCATCAACGTCGGAGGAGGCCCAACCGACGACAAGCCGACCGTCACGCTCGAGACGCAACCCGACCCAGATCGCGTGAGCAGCTTCCTCAACATCCGGGTTGCGGACATCCAAGCTGTGTACGACGAGTGGAGCGCGCGAGGCGCCGAATTCATAACGCCACCGAAGCAGCACGAGACCGAGATCCGCTGCTACATCCGCGATCCAGACGGCTACATCATCGAGGTGGGTCAAACGACTCTGGCCAGAGGTTGGCGTCCACCGTCTTGATCACATCACTCGCGGAGCGTAGCCCGTGCCAGACGAGCTCCGCGTATTGAGTTCGTCAACGAGCAGATTGACGCGGCGCGCTATCTCATCGCGCGTGGCGCGGACCTCCGCGAGTGGGCGGCCCTTCGGATCGGGGAGCTCCCAATCGAGGTATCGCTTGCCAGGTATATAGGGGCATTGGTCCCCGCAGCCCATAGTCACGAGTAGGTCGGCTTGCTCGGCCAGCTCGCGGGTGAGAAGTTGGGGCTTGCGCCGGGACAGGTCGATTCCAAGCTCGCGCATGACCTCGATGACCTCGGGGTGGACGTGCTCGCCCGGGGTAGTGCCGGCCGACAGAGCGGTGTGGTGTCCAGCAGCGGCCCGCTCGAATAGCGCTTGGCTCATTTGCGAGCGGCCGGCGTTATGCAGACAGACGAACAGAACGCACGCCATCGCGCGAAGTCTCCTTGCCAGCGCTGAGCGCGCGTCTAGCCTCGGACTGGCTGACTGATCGAGCCATCGGCGCTCGGCTGCTCTCGGTAGTGGGGCATGACGACCTCTGCTGCCTCGGCCGGCGTCACGTCCGGGTAGAGCGTCCTCACGACGAGGATCGCGCAAACACCCCCGATGAGCTGCGCCGCGACATAGCCGGGTACAGACGCGGGAGCGATGCCGGCGAACGTGTTGGAGAACATGCGCCCGACGCTGATCGCGGGATTGGCGAAGCTGGCCGAGCTCGTGAAGAAGTACGCGGCGCCGATGTACGCGCCGACGGCAGCGGGCGCGGCGTTTGCGCGTTTGGTCCGCGCCAGCGAGAAGATCACGATCAGCAACCCGGCGGTGGCGATCACCTCGGAGAACAGGCGTGCGGTCGAGGCGCGGTGATGAGTGGAGATGCTGACGGCGGCGAGCGAGAACATGCCATTGGCAGCCACGGCGCCGAGCACGCAGCCGCCCACCTGGGCGGGAATGTAGGCGAGTGCGTCGCGCCAGCGGATGCCGCCGAAGCTCGCGTCGGCGAGCGAGACGACCGGGTTGAAATGCCCGCCGGACACGGGGCCGAACATGAGGATGATCGTGTAGAGCCCTGCCGCCGTAGCGGCGGCGTTCTCGAACAGCTCTAGGCCAACGTCGTTCGGGGAGAGCGTCTGCGCGGCAATGCCTGAGCCGATCACGAGCGCGGCGAGGAACGCCGAGCCCAACAGCTCGGCGAGCAGGCGTCGGGCAAGCAGAGGCGCGTTCACAGCGCGGATCGTATTACATCGACAAACATGAGTGTTATTGATATAAGTAGATCGATGCCTATCGATTTGGAGCTGGCCCCCAAGCAGAAGCGAGCCAACGGCGCCCCCTGTTGCGAGCCCGTGGTCTACCCCGACGTACAGCGCGAGCAGGCCCTGCGCATGGCGGAGGTCGCCAAGGCCCTCGGCGACCCGATCCGCCTGCAGCTCGTGGACGTGCTGCGCAAGCACGCCGGCAAGGTCTGCGTCTGCGAGCTGGTGCCGCTGTTCGACATATCCCAGCCCACGCTCTCCCATCATCTCGGCAAGCTCCGCGCCGCCGGGATCGTGGACTCCGAGCGCAGGGGCCTATGGGCCTACTACTACGTCATCCCCAACGCACTCGAGGAGCTATCCGCATGGCTGAGCTGACCACCCCCGCCGATACGACCACGAGCTCCTGTTGTGCGCCCGAGGCGCAGGCAACCTGCTGTGAGCCGAGCGCCAAGGGCGAGTGCTGCGGCCCCAGCCACGGTGACGGCTGCGGATGCTCTGCGGGCAACGGCGCCGACGAGTCGCCGACGAGCGACGGTCGGTGAGCTAGACGGACCACAGGGCTTGGGTGGGTGAGAGGCGTGCGGCACGTAGGGCGGGGATGAGCCCGGCGACGGCGCCGATGACGAGGGAGGCGGCGATGCCGCCGACCCAGGCTTCGGTGGGGATGACGGTGGCCCAGTGTTTGGTGTAGGCGTAGACGGCGGTGGACGCGGCGCCGAGGACGACCCCGACGGCTCCGCCGAGCAGACCGAGCAGGATCGCCTCTGAAAGGAATTGTCCGCGGATTTGTCCGCGGGTCGCGCCGAGCGCTCGCCTGAGGCCGATCTCGGAGCGGCGCTCCAAGACGCTGATGATCATGATGTTCGCGACCCCGACCGCGCCTACCAGGAGGGCGACGGCGCCGAGACCGAGGAACAGGCCGTTGAGGGCACTCTTGGCGTCCGCTTGGGCAACGAGGGCGTCAGATGGCTGGCTGACGTTGACTTCGCTGGGGCTCTCTGGGTTGGCGGTGGCGGCGAGAAGGTTGTCGACCGCGTTGACTCGGTCGGTTTCGGTGCGGAGGTAGATGGTGGAGGGATGCCCGTCGAAGCCCAGGTACTTCTCTGCCGCGGGATAGCCGACCAGGACGGAGGTGTCGATGGTGGAGGCGAGCACGGCCGGTTTGAGGATGCCGGCCACGTAGAACCATTGACCGCCGACCCAGATCCGCTCGGTGGGGTAGATGCGGTCGATGCCGAGCAGCTGGGCGGTGGCGGCTCCGAGGACGGCGACGGGCTCTTGGGCAGTGGCGGCGTTGAGGTAGCGGCCTTGGGCGACGGTGGAGGCGAGGACCGGGAGGAGGTCGAGCGATGCGGCTTGGACGGTGAGGCCGTTGGTATCGACCGAGGGGATGTAGGAACTTCGGAAGGCGTTGGCGCCGCTGACCGCCCCGGTGCTCTGCACCTGCTGCACGCCGTTGATACGGCCGATCATGCCCGGCGCCGTGGTCGGCAGCTCGGCGGTGCCGCCGGTGAGGCTCTGCCCGTTGCTGACGGTGAGCAGGTTGGTACCGAGTTGGTTGATCTCGTTGAGCAGGCCGGCCTGGGAAGAGGCCGACAGGCCCAGCACGGCGACGATGGCGGCCACACCGATTGCGATACCGAGCGCTGACAGCCCGGCCCGCAGCTTCCGGGTGCGCATCCCGACGGTGGAGAGCCGGGTCAGGTCGGCGAGCGGTAGGCGTCTCCGGGTCAGGCTCGCGGTGGCGGTCACGACGGCTCCTCGCTGACGGGCGAACCGGTGTCGGCGACGATCTGGCCGTCGAGGATCTCGACCTTGCGGCACATCCGCTCGGCGATGGCGTGGTCGTGGGTGATGACCACGATGGTCGAGCCGGCCTGGTGTAGCTGGTCGATCAGGGCCAGGATGGACTGCCCGGTCGCCTGGTCGAGGTTCCCGGTCGGCTCGTCAGCGAGCATGATGGCGGGCTGGCCGACCATGGCTCTGGCGATGGCGACCCGCTGGCGTTGCCCGCCGGAGAGCTGGGTGGGACGGGCATTGGGACGCTCGGCCACGCCGACCAACTCGAGGGCGTCGAGTGCCCGCCGGCGGCGCTGGTTGAGGGGGATGCCGGCGTATAGGAGCCCGTCGGCCACGTTGTCCAACACGGTGGCGTGCTCGGCCAGGAAGAACTGCTGGAAGATGAACCCGATCCGGGTGGCCCGCAGGTAGGCCACGTCCTCGTCGGCCATCGTTGCCACGTCGAGGCCGGTGATCCGCACCCGGCCGCTGGTGGGCCGGTCGAGGGTCCCCATTAGCTGCAGCAGGGTGGTCTTGCCCGACCCCGAGGGGCCGACGATCCCGACCAGCTGCCCCTGGCCGATGGTTAGGCTCACCTCGCGCAGGGCCTGGACGGGCGGCTCGCCGGGATAGCTCTTGGTCACATCATCCACATCGAGCACAGGCACCCCTGCACCGCCGATAGCGAAGCTGTTACCGGCGGCGACCGCGTTGCTGTCTGGTGTGGGTGGCGGGGTGTGGGTCATGTTGACGCGACCACCACCTCTTGGCCGGCGGCCAGCGCCGAGCCGGTGACCTCCACCAGCCCATCGGCATCGTCGAACAGACCGAGCGAGACTGGCACGAGATGGTTGCGCCCGCCTGCGGCGACGACTTCAACCGCGTAGCCCCCGCCGGACTGGGCCAGCAGCGCGGTCACCGGCACCACGAGTGCGTTGGGCACGCTGGCGGTGGTAATGCCGACCTGCACCGGGGCCTGATCCCAGGTGCCCGTGGCGGCCGGGTCAGAAGGGGTCACGCCCACGGTGATGGTCGGGGTGCTGCTTCCCGAGCTGCCCGATGGGCAGGTGTCCGTTCCGGGCGCGGCGGAGCTGGACCCCGACTCGCCCGGCCCCGAGCTCGACGGACAGGTGGCGACCGCTCCCACCGAGGAGACGACACCTGGTGTGGTCCGGTTGTTCGGCAGGGTGATGCTCACCTTGTCCCCGACCGCCATGCTGGTCTGTTCCGAGGCGCTCAACGCCACCTGCACCTGGCGAATGGTCGAGGTGCCCTGCATCACCGTCTCGCCGGCCTCGGTACTGCCCCCCAGCTGCGCTGACACGCTCGTCACCCGCACCGCGGAGGGTTGGAACACCACCTGGCCAAGGGTCAGCGTCCCGGTCTGGATCACCCCCAGGGCGGCCTGCAGCTTCATGACGGCCGCGGTGGTGGCCGGCCCAAAGGAGGCGGACTTTGGGCTGAGCTGAGCTCGGGTGGCATAGCCGAGCGCGACCAGATCCGCGTTTAGCTCGTCCACGTCGGGGCCGTTCGCCCCGGCCGAGAGGGTCCGATAGGCGGGTGTCGAGCCATAGAGCAACACCACCGGGCGATCGTTCACCCGGTAGAGCACGTGACCCTGCGAGATCACCTGCCCGGCCGCGGGCAGCTTGGTGTACGTCCCGCGGGCCTGGTTGATCACGGAGTACGGCGAGCCGTCCGATCGCGCCCAATAGGTCAGGGTCCCCGTCTGGGAGATCATCGCCGAGAGCGTCATCCTCTCCACCTGGGCGGTGCCCACCTGCGCCTGCTGCGCGGCCAGGGCCTGTTGCCTCGAACCGGACATGACAATCACGCCGCCGGCGGCCAGGGCAATTAGGACGGCCGCTGCGGCCAGCACCCACTTCTTCGACCTCACCTCGTGACTCCCGCTGCGGCTGCCACATCGCGGCACTTCTGCATCGCGGCGTGGAGAACGCTCATCCCCCCGGGCTCTGCGGCGGATGGGATTCGATTTGTGTCGACGAGGGGCCCATTTGGGATGGGGTCCGGGAAGTCGGTCACACCGTTCTCGCGGATGCACTGGGCGAACTTGAGGGCTGCATCCTGCTGCTGGGCGCTCCGCTTGCTGCCCATGAACCCCGCTGGCTCCAAGTCCCTGCACGCGCTGAGTGCCTGCTTGAACGCCGGGGTGTTCGGGTCCAGGGACGAGCCGTTCACTATCCCATCGATGGTGAGGCTGCCCGATGCGCCCGGATCCGGGAACTCGCTGACCCCGTTGCTGCGCATGCACTCGGCGAACTTCACCGCCTTCTGAGCATTGGCGGCGGTGTTGTTGGCGCCGCTGGTGCCGGCAGGTGCGCTTGAACCGCACGCGCAGATCAATACGACCATCGCGATCAGGGCCAGAGCGGCCAGCGGCCATCGGCTCCTATTCATGTTCGTGCTGGGTTCGCTGCAGGTCATGCCCCCAGTCAAGGCAGCGTGGCGTTGCCAGCGCGTATGTGGTTTTCGAGATGCGGACGATATGTTCCGACTGGGAGCATCGGAGCATGCGTGTGTTGATCGTCGAGGACGAGCCCTATCTGGCAGAGGCCATCCGCGATGGCCTACGTCTGGAGGCGATCGCGACAGACATCGCCGGTGACGGTGACACCGCCCTGGAGCTGCTGAATGTCAACGCCTACGACATCGCCATCCTCGACCGGGATATCCCCGGGCCCTCTGGCGACGAGATCGCCAAACGCATCGTGGCCTCCGGCAGCGGCATGCCGATCCTCATGCTCACCGCTGCCGACCGTCTCGACGACAAGGCCTCCGGGTTCGAACTCGGCGCCGACGACTACCTCACCAAGCCGTTCGAGCTCCAAGAGCTCGTGCTCCGTCTCAGAGCGCTCGACCGCAGGCGTGCCCATAACAGGCCACCCGTGCGAGAGATCGCAAGCCTGCGTCTGGATCCGTTTCGCCGCGAGGTCTACCGCGACGGCCGCTACGTCGCGCTCACCCGCAAGCAGTTCGCGGTGCTCGAAGTCCTCGTCGCCGCCGAAGGCGGTGTCGTCAGCGCCGAGGAGCTACTGGAACGGGCGTGGGATGAGAACGCTGACCCTTTCACCAACGCCGTGCGCATCACCGTCTCGGCACTGCGCAAACGCCTCGGCGAGCCCTGGCTCATCGCCACAGTGACCGGCGTCGGATATCGCATCGACACTCAGCCAGACCCCGGGCGTGAGGGAGGAGAGCGTGGATAGAGCCCCTGGTTTGAGTGCGCGCCTCAAGCTCACCCTCAGTTACGCCGCCTTCCTCATGCTCGCAGGCGCCTTGCTGCTCGCCGCCGTGTGGGTGTTCCTCCTGCGTTACGTCCCCCAACGCGCGTTCATCGTCCCCGGAAGCACCGGAAGCACCAGCATTCAAGGCGTTTTTCCCGTCCGATCCAACCTCCTGCACGTTTTCGCTCCGAGGGCAGCCGCGGTGTTGGCGTTCCTGCTGGTGTTCGGTCTCGTGGGAGGGTGGTTTCTCGCCGGCCGGATGCTCGCCCCGCTGGCCCGCATCACGGACGCCACACGCAGGGCCGCGGCCGGATCGCTCGCCCACCGAATCCGGCTCCCCGGCCGCAGAGACGAGTTCCGTGAGCTCGCCGACGCCTTCGATGCCATGCTCGCGCGCCTGGAAGCACACGTCGCCGAGCAGCAGCGATTCGCAGCCAACGCATCCCACGAGCTGCGCACCCCACTGGCGATCACGCAGACTCTCCTCGACGTGGCTCGCAACGATCCGAACCGCGACAACGGCGAGCTCGTCGAGCGCCTCCACGCCGTCAACACCCGAGCGATCGACCTCACCGAGGCATTGCTCGTGCTCACCCGCGCCGACCAGGGGTCCTTCACCCGAGAACAGGTCGACCTGTCACTCATAGCGCAGGAAGCCACTGAGACGCTCCTCCCGTTTGCAGAAAAACGCGGCGTTACCATCGAGACCTCCGGTGCCGTGACCCCCACGATGGGCTCACACGCGCTGCTGCTGCAGATGAGTACAAACCTCGTGCACAACGCGATCGTCCACAATCTGCCTGAACAGGGCACCGTGCGGGTCACGACCAGCGGTCACGCCAAGAGTGCCGTTCTCACGGTCGAGAACAGCGGCGCGCACCTCACCCCACAGCTGGTTTCCACGCTTGTCGAGCCATTTCTTCGCGGCAGCGAACGCATACGCACCGACCACGCAGGTGTCGGCCTCGGCCTGGCAATCGTCAAGAGCATTGCCCACGCACACGACGGGACCGTCACCTTCACTCCCCGCGCCGCCGGCGGGCTTGGCGTCACGGTGCACCTACCCGTCGCGCCACCCGGAGAGCCCGAGCGCTCGGCTGCATAATCTCCGGATGCGCATCGACCGCCTGGCCTCTTCCGGGCCGACGTTCTCCTTCGAGTTCTTCCCGCCCAAGACGGAGGCAGGGGAGGAGAACCTGCGCACGGCGCTCGCCGAGCTGCGCGGCCTGGACCCGTCGTTCGTGTCCGTCACGTACGGCGCCGGCGGCTCCACCAGGGGCAAAACGATCGAGATCGTCAAGCAGATCCGCGAGCAGTACGGGCTGGAGGCGATGGCGCACTTCACCTGCGTGGGCGCCACCGTGGCGGAACTGCGCGCCACGCTCGACGAGATGCAGAGCGCGGGCATCGACAACGTGCTGGCGCTGCGCGGCGACCCGCCCGCGGGCCAGGAGCAGTGGCGCAAAACGGAGGGCGGCTTGGAGTACTCGCGCGAACTGGTGGAACTGATCGCCGCCGACTACCCCTTTGCGATCGGCGGCGCCTGCTTCCCCGAGACGCACATCCACGCAGTTAGCCCCGAGGAGGACCTGGAACATCTCGCGGAGAAGGTGGCCGCGGGCGTGCAGTTCCTGATCACGCAACTGTTCTTCGACAACGCCCTCTACTTCGACTTCGTCCAACGCGCCCGCGCGGCGGGCGTGAACGTGCCGATCATCCCCGGCATCATGCCCATCACGCAGGTGGGGCAGGTCGAGCGCATGGCCAAGCTCTGCGGGGCCTCCATTCCCGACGGCCTGCGTCGCGAGCTGCACGCGCGCGGCGAGAGCCCCGAGGCGGTGCTCGACTTCGGCGTCGCCTACGCCACGCTGCAGTGCGCGGAGCTGCTGCGCGAGGGTGTGCCCGGCATCCACTTCATCACGCTCAACCGCTCCCCCGCCACGCGCGCGATTCTCAGCGCGCTGAGAATCGCAAAGCCGTGGTAGCCGGCAGGGCCCCGACCAGGCGGCCGGCCGTCGCTCAGCTCGCTTCGATCTCCAGGCCCGTAGCCACGCGCGGCGAGCCGTCGGGTCACGATCCGAGGCCAGGTATGTCATCCCGCACACGCGTATGCTGATCCGGTGGTCGCGGAGTTCAGCGGCGACTTCGATCGCGTGGTGACCGCGTTCCCGCAGTCCAATGTCCGCGAACGGGAGGCTGGCGACGATGACGGTCCACGTCGGTCCATACGAGTTCGATCACGTCTCCTACGACAGCGACGGCGATGTCCTCTACCTACGCCGAAGCAAGCAACAGGCCGCAGCTGACACGTTCGGCACCCCGGAGGGCCACGCCGTGAGGCTGGACGACGACGGCAACATCATCGGCATCACGATCGTCAACGCGAAATGGCTCGTCGAACACAACGGCAAGATCACGATCACAGTGCCCAACTTGATCGAGACGAACGCCGACGATCTCGCAGCCGCCCTCGCCGCCGCCTGAGCCGGGCAATTTGATTCCATGAAGTTGGACAAACTCGCGACGGATTTGAGCGAGCTAGAAGAGGTCGCACGATCTGCCCGTGAACGCCTGTCAGACGTGCAAGGCGCATCGCCTCTGGCCTTGCGGATGAGCCTGATCACCTGCGATCATGGTGACATGGCATCTGAACCCCACGTGACCCTGTCAGGGACATCGTCAAGGACCGGCGGCCCAATGGCGAGCTGACCCTAGTGCCCGACACCTATCCGGCGGTCATGCCCAAGTACGATGGACGCCCCGCGACGGCAGAGGAGTTTGCCGCCTTCGAGGCAGAGTAAGGCCCGTTCCTGCCGGCTGACGGCGAGGGGTAGATGCCCGGCGCATCCCGGCCCGACGCGCACTTCCGCGTCGAGTTCGACGACGCCGCGTTCGCCGAGGATCTCGAGCACACCGCGTCGGGCACCGGACGGACGCTCGGAGCGCTCAGCGTGTATCAGATCGCGCATCAACGAATACACGGCTGACCTCGACCGTGCCTCGCAGGCGGCCAGCGAGGTTGCGACTCATCACGTTGATGATGGCCTTGCGGCCATCGCAGAGCTGCCCGTACTCCACGCCATACCACTGCGCATCGGGCGCCAGCACTTCCTCCGGGCCACCCGCGATCAAGGCATCCCACGCCCGGCGCACCAGCTCAATCTCGGGACTCTCGCCCATAGCCATGAATCTCGCGCATCCACGCGCGGACGGCTGCGGTCCTTTTGGGTCCCTTTTGGCGGCCGGTGCGGTCCGTATGCGGTCCCGAATCCCACGAACAGCCGCGAACACGAGCGAACGCAGTCCCGCGAGGCCCAGCGCTTTCGGGGGTGTTCGCCCGTGTTCGCTGGCCTTCGCGGTTCTCTAAGCCAATCGGGGCGAACGGTTAGAGTTGGCTTTCCTATGCGGTTTTCGGGCCGTGGTCTACGGATTTGCAACGGCCATACCGGCCTCATGCCGGGCTTCGTTCCTGTCCAGTCCGTGCGTATGCCATGCCTAACGTTTGTAAGCCACGCTCGGTGGTCTCGTGGCCTCGATGAAGCGGATGGCGCATGATGGCGGCAGCGGACTCCCGGCGGCCGATGACGACCGAAGGGAGAGCTACCATCACGAATGCCATGACGAAAGTACAGACCAACGGAAGGCCCAAACCGCTCAGCCCCGAGAGGCTGGCCGAACTCAGGGTTCGGGCCGTCTACAGGACCCCTGAGGAGAAGCGGGCGGCCCTGAAGCGAGCCACTGAGGGTCTTCGGGTCAAGGTCCGCGTCACGCGCGATATGTACCGCCCTCGGTAGACCGCGATGAGTCCGACAGGCTGGCGTCGGACCGCCACGCGCGGTGTGTTCGCGATCGAGGATCAGGCGCTTGTCCTTCCCGACCCGATCGCCTTGGACACCAGCTTCGTCGTCGAGGCTCTGCTCTCCACGCAGCCGCTCCACGCCGTATGTGACGACTTCCTCACACGCATCGGCGACAGTGGCATCACCGTCGTCACCAGCGACCTCCTTGCCGTCGAGCTTGCCGAGACGGCATTTGCGATCGCCTTGAAGGAACGCTGGGGCAGACACTGGCGCGGACACCGCACCGACGGACGCGCCCGCCGCCCCGCCACACATCTGCTGAACGACACGATCTCCCGCTACGAGACACTGCTCTTGTCGATCGATCACTTCCCTGTGCCCCTCGCCGACACAGCAAGCGTCGCGAGAAACTTCATGACCAGCTACGGGATCGCGTCCTACGACGCGGCCCACGCAGCCAGCGCCATCGCCGCGGACGCCGAGGCGATCGTCACGCTCGATACCGGCTTCGCGCTCCTGCCCGCTTCAGTGCTCACTGTCTACACCGACCGATCGCGTCTCGCGTCCTGTCGCAAAAAGCGACCGTACTGAGGGACGCGAGGTGAGTCTCGCCGGCCCCGAACACCGTTCTCGAACGGACCGAAGAACCCGCACCTTGCCGAATCGCTCGACGCCGCAGCCGCGGCAAGCTTCTCGTTCGAGCGATTCGTAGTCACTCGGCCTTGGTCGCGCAGAAGGCGCCAACCGGGGCTTGTAACTTCCGCGCCTCACACTCAGCGGCGTGGGCATTTTCCTTTGGGAGGTCTCTTGCGCGAGGGGTATTCGTTCGACCGATACGATTGTAGGAACGGCTGGGCGCGCCACGTTGGCGCTTCCCTCGCCGACGAAATAGCGGGGCAGCGTGGACCAAGCGCCACCCCGCGGGGTTGGAGAGCGGAGCCCGCCAGTAGTCCTGATCGGGGTGCTTGCTCGGGCTCCGCTTACGCCCTCCTAATCGTCCTCACCCCCAGCATCCTCCCCTGCGGAGGCAGCAACGGAGCCGTCCTCCGTCTTGTAGATGAGCCGGAACGTCACGCGCGCAAGCTCAAGCCAGTCTTCCTGCTTGGACTTGGGGAACGCGCCATTCGGCGAGGGAAGCTCCTGGATGAGCCCTTGGATCAGTGGGTGCAGGTGGCCGCCGTGTTCTCGCCCGACACCAGCGACGCTGTGCACAGCGGCTGTCGTTTTGGCCTGCTTCTTAGGTCGCGGTTTGGCCTCAGCGCCGTTGGTGGATGGCGTTTTGGGCGTCTTAAAGTGCTGGCTGACCGGGATATCTGCGTATTTGGCGGCGCCCAAGTAGAACGCGATCGCCTTGCGCATGGTGCTGCCTTGGACCCCCATTTGGCGGAAAGCGTTCTCAAGCTGTTGCTGCGTAGCCAGCGCCTCGAGCGCCATCGGTCCTGGATACTTCGCTTCCAGCGTCGTTTTAACCGCGAGTTTGCGATCCGCCGCCTCGGCCTCGACGATGCGCTCAAGTGTTGGCGTCGGCTTCATCTGCCCATTGATGAGGCTCAGCCACTTCATCGAGGCAATGAGCTGGGACTGGGTGCTCCCTGGCAGGTTGCTGAGGTAGCTCCGATCTACTTGGGAGGGAACACCGCCCTCTCGCGCCATCTTCTCAGTCGTGTTCGTCAACGTGGCCCACGATACGTAGGCCGGCGTGTCGGTCTGCTTCTCGGAGGTATCCGCTGTCTCCATGGCCATAGTCGCTCCTTGGCTTGCTTGTGCCGGGCACTAGCAGATGAAATGGACTACGGCACTCGCGAAATGCACAGCCAAACCATCTGTCGTGGAGCCTCAATCATGGGTCACCGCATATCGGGGCGTCGAACACTAGAAAGGTCGCGCCAACTGGCGTCGTCGATGGGAGGCATATCCCGTCGGTTGGGCGTGCCATGAGGACGTGTGGCAAGCGGCCCGCAACGACAAGCGCTAGCCCGATGGCGCCCCTATGGCAAGCGTAGATGCCAGGGCTGCCCCGGCACTGCGGGCGATGCCCTCGGGGCCTACGGATGAGCCGCTCTAGTTTCAGAGCATCACGTCCGACTCGTGCTGACGTTCCTCGCCTTCTGCATGCGCCATCATCATCGAGGCTCACAGTGCCAGCCGTCTATCAGATCGCCTACCAGCGCCTCCAAGAACAACCACCAGGCGCTGAAGCTGAACCCGGCCCCAGCTGCGCCCTCTCGCGGGCAGGACTTGAGACCCCAGCGGTGATCTGATCTCATCGCGCAGCCCATGAAGCACGATGCCGAGCACGAGCACCGGCCGCCCGAGCCCTGGGTGACCAAGCGACAGCTTGCCGACCACCTGAGCGTGACGCCACGCTGGATCGAGCTCCAGCAACCGCTCGGCCTTCCGCATCTGTCCACCGGCGGCATGAACCGCTATCGCATCTCAGAGGTCGAGGCTTGGCTGCGCGAGCGCTACGGCTCACCCTCAGAGGCACCTCCGCCAGACAATCGCTGACCGAGGGCGTTGCTGGTTTCGTGCCGATTCGCCCCTGTTCGCCTCAGCGCAACTCGACGCAACGTATTTGTCCCGTAGCGGCCCCCGAGACGACCTTTCTAGGTCGAGAGACCCATCGAAAAATATCGGGGCGAACGGTTAGAGTTGGCCTTCTGATACGGATTTCGAGCCCTCTGCGGTCCATTTGCGGTCCTCCAGACCGCCCCCATACCAGTGCGCGCACGACCCGACGCCAGGTGTATGCCATCCTGCACGCGTGTATGCTGATCCGGTGGTCGTGCGGCGCTGCTGCGGAGGCCTGTGTGGATGCCGTGAGCGCCCTGCAGGGTGCTACGTGGCATCTCGCGCAGAATTTCGTCCCAAGTCGTGCTTAGCCTTGCCCGATCACCGAGCACAATGTCATCGCTGAGATTCGCAACCCCGAGGGCCATCTCGTCCAGATGGACGACGCGGCGTGGAATCATGTCCTCGAGCAGCATGTCGAGATGAGCAAGTACCTTGAAGAGACGATGACAGCGATCGAGATGCCCGATCACCGCGAACCCGACCTCCAAGCCGGACGGGAACGGTACTTCCGCGCAGGAGACCCGCTGCGCTGGATCCGTGTGGTCACCGAGTTCAGCGGCGACTTCGATCGGGTCGTGACAGCGTTTCCGCAGTCCAACGATCCGCGAACGGGAGGCTGGCGACGATGACGGTCCACGTCGGTCCATACGAGTTCGATCACGTCTCCTACGACAGCGACGGCGACGTCCTCTACCTACGCCGAGGCAAGCAACAGGCCGCAGCCGACACGTTCGGCACCCCGGAGGGCCACGCCGTGAGGCTGGACGGCAACGGCAACATCATCGGCATCACGATCGTCAACGCGAAATGGCTCGTCGAGCACAACGGCAAGATCGCGATCACAGTGCCCAACTTGATCGAGACGAACGCCGACGATCTCGCAGCCGCCCTCGCCGCCGCCTGAGCCCGGCAATGGCCGCAAGCCGCCCCGTGTCTAAATCATCGCGCGTCGGCCTCGTCCAGCTGAGTCACAAAACTGGCTCCCGCGGATGACCCGCCTTACCGGTCTCCCCCAGCTGACCACGATACTCCTGCCAGAAAGCGTTCCAATGCGGCCATTTGAGACAGAGGACGGCCGCCGAGGGATGGTCAGAGATCTCTCGTATCTGGAGTTTGTCGTCGAGGCGCTCATCGCGCAGAGTGCGGTGAGACTCGCCGTTTGCCCAGCGTCATCATTTTATGACGACTTTTCCTTTCTCCCACATGCGCTGCGATCGCGGATCGTGAAGGTCGACACAAATTCCGAGGCTTATGAAAGGGCGTTTGCCGTTCTACTCCCGGTTATCACAGAGCTCGGCATTAAAATATCGGGTGAAGCTAGTGTCTTCGAAAGCATGAGCGAGATGGACTCTCGCATCACAAACGCCCTTTGTCACGCCCTGATAGACCTCCGCCGCCTTCTCGTCGGAATCACTCACGCTGTCAAGTCCCGCTCGATCCTGCGGCGATGTTGTCAGCCATCGACGTGCTGCGCACCAGCGTAACGACCTCGGACGCTCGGGGAAATCTAGCAGTCATTGAGGGCATCCTGAATGCGTACGAGCCCTTGGCGACTCCGAGTCTGCACGTGCGGGACGGGATCGAGATTGACCGCATCCGTGCCTTCTCTCGTGGCACTGAAGCCTAGCCTTCTGGGGCGCCTGCTGAGCCCCGATAGCGACTATCTCCCTCCCCTAGTTAATCTGGCGCCTGCCTCCACTCGCGCGCATGCCGAATGGCAAGCTGCCTCACCCCCCCCGCTGCGGATACCCAAAGGACTTCAGCGAGAAGTGCGCATTTTCTCGCCGCCAGGCGACACACAGGAGCCGTAGCGTCAACGCACATTACTTCTGCGCTCATCTCGCGTTCCCGGCACCGCTTCCAGAGACGCCACCAACCAGAGGGCCGCTTTCCTCACCTTTGTCTCATGCACGGTGGGACACTCGCGGCAACGAGACCTGTTGGGGAGGTGTGCCCAAGTCGCCTGCCAGGCTGCGGTCTATCTGCGGTCCGTTTCGGCGGCTAGTGCGGTCCGTATGCGGTCCGGAATCCGACGAGCAGCCGCGAACACGAGCGAACACAGTCCCGCGAGGCCCAGCGTTTTCGGGGATGTTCGCCCATATTCGCTGGCCTTCGCGGTTCTCTCAACCAATCGGGGCGAACGGTTAGAGTTGGCTTTCCTATGCGGTTTTCGGGGCGTCTGCGGTCCCATCTGCGGTCCTCATACGCGGCCCATACCGGGCTTCGCGGCCGTCGAGGCCGGGCGTATGCCATCCCGCACACACGTATGCTTGCCCTTCCCCCGTGTGCGCGACTCGATGCGTGCGGCGGCGCCCGCATTCGCGCGGTTTGGCCGCCGCGTGTACGTCACCGGGCCACCGCCTCTCATTGCATCGATCGAACGCTCGGCAGCCCGAACGCTGCCGGATGCAGTAGCCGCGCTATGGCTAGGACGGCTTCGGCGTTGCGGGGGCTCGGCGTGACCTGATCGTAGGCAAGGTGGACGATGCAGCCGTTGCGGACGGCCGGGAGGTTGCGCGACGCCGGATCGGTCTTTAGGAACTGCTCCTTTTGCTGCCAGGTCGGGGTGCCGTAGTCGTTGATGATGATGCACTGCGGCTTGCGGGCGATGACCTGCTCCCACGAGACCGATGTCCAGCTCTGCTTGAGCGAGGCAAAGATGTTGCTGCCCCCGGCAAGTTCGATCAAGGCCGTGGGCGTGGCGAGCCCCGGCGCCGTGAACGGCGCGGACGTGCCGCTGTCGTAGTCGAACACCGACACGCGCGGCAGGTTTGAGACCTTCGCCCGGATAGCGGCGATCTGGGCCTCCATCTGGCCGACGAGTGCCCTCGCGCGGGCGGGCACATTGAAGATCGCGCCGAGGTTGGTGAGGTCTTGATAGGTGTTTTCGATGCTGACCTGCTTCTTGCCAGGCTGGACATGAGCGCAGGACTCGGTGAGCGCGAGCGTCTTGATCCCGTACTTGGCGAGCCCCTGCGGCGTCAGGCTGGTGCCTTGCTGTAGCCCATAGTTCCAGCCAGCGAACAGAAAATCTGGGCGTAGGCCGACGAGCGGTTCGAGCGTGAAGTATTCGGGGGAAACGTCACGCACCGCGTGGAACGCGGCGACGTACTGCTTGGGCACGGGTTCTGCGACAGGGCCGTCCCCGGTGACCCCGAACGTGCCGACCATCGAGTGCCCGAGGCCGAGCGCGAGCATATCCTCGGTCGTGTTGATGTCGTTTGAGACGGCGCGGGTCGGTGCACGGTCGAACGTGATCGGCGTGCCGCAGTTGTTGATCGTCACGGGATAGTGCTTCCCCCCGCCTGTGCTGGCCGTGGTGGCGGTCGTGTTGCTCGTGGAACTGGCGCAGCCCGCGAGCGCGAGGCCGGCGAGCAGAGCAAGCGCCATCGGGCGCAGACAGGGGTAAGCGGTCATGTGCTGAGTGTCCTTTCGGTCAGGGTTGGGGTCGGCGGCGCGGGAGTAGCTGTGGTGCGCCTGTGTCGGGGTGTGCGATGACTGCAACGTCGGTGTCGTAGACGGCCTGGATCGCCTCACGAGTGATGACCTCGACGGGCGGGCCGTCCGCGACAAGGCGCCCGTCGTGCAGCAGGTAGACGCTGTCGCAGTAGAGCGCGGCGAGCCCGAGGTCGTGGATCGCGGCGAGCACCGTCACGCCGAGGCCGGCGACAAGCTCCAGAACCTCGACCTGGTAGCGAATGTCGAGATGGTTGGTCGGCTCATCGAGGATCAGGTGATCGGCGCCCTGCGCGAGCGCCCTGGCGATCAACACCCGCTGCTTCTCACCACCTGAGAGCGTGTGGAAGCTGCGCCCGGCCAACGGTGCGCAGCCGACGCGCTCCAAGGCAGCAACAGCAATCTCGCGGTCCTCGTCGCTGTCGGCCTCAAACGCCCGCTTGTGAGGGATACGGCCGAGCATCACCATCTCTGAGACCGTGACCGCGAACTCGACGGTGCTCTCCTGGGTGACGACCGCGAGTCGACGCGCCACGCGGCGTGCGGGGAGGCTCGGCAAGTCTTGCCCGTCGAGCAGCACCCGCCCCTCAGTTGGCTGGTGGACGCGGTAGATCGCCTTGAGGATCGTTGACTTGCCGCTCCCGTTCGGGCCGAGCAACCCGGCGAAACAGCCATCCTTCACGCATAGGTCGATGTCCGAGACGATCCGCCGCCCGGCGATATCCACACACACGCCCTCCAGTTGCAGGCTCACCCGGTGCCGCCGTAGAGATAGGCACGTCGCCGAATCAGGAAGATCAGGGTGGGCGCGCCGAGAATCGCGGTGATGACACCAATCGGCATCTCTTGCGGCGCGACGATCGTCCTTGCGAGCAGATCGGCGAACACCATGAACGCCGCACCCACTAGCACGCCGACAGGCAGCGTGCGGCGGTGATCGGAGCCGACCGTCAGACGGACGATGTGCGGTACGACCAGCCCCACGAACCCGATCACGCCACTGACCGCGACCGCCAAGCCTGCGATCAGCGACGTGACGACGAACAGGTTGCGGCGCAGCCGTGGCACATCGACGCCGAGCGAGGTCGCGGCATCCGAGCCCATCGCCAGCGCATTCAACGATCGCGCCTGAGAAAACAGATAGACCATCGCGGCCGCCAGCCCGAGAGCCGGGCCGGGGAGCTGCGACCAGCTCGCGTTACCGAAGGACCCGAGCAGCCAGAACAACACCGACTGCGTTGCCTGCGGGTTGCCACGAAAGATCAGAAAGCTCGTGATCGACTCGAACAAGCCCGCCATCACGACCCCGCAGAGGGTGAGCTGCAAGGGCGCGAGCCGCCCGCCCTGACGTGAGACGACGAACACCAGGACCATCGCGGCGAGCGCGCCCAGGATGCTCCCGAACGACAGCGCCCACAACCCCAGCGACGCGAACGCGCCGAACAGCAACACAGATGTCGCGCCGACGCTCGCACCCGATGAGATACCGAGCAGGAACGGGTCCGCGAGCGCGTTGCGCACGAGCACCTGCACGACCGTCCCGGCGGTCGTCAGCGCCGCCCCGACGATCGCCGCGAGTAGCACCCTTGGCAACCTGATTTCCCACACGATCGCATCAGCCGTCGAGGACTGTGGGTGCCCTGCCAAGTGGTCGAACACGACCCGCCACACCGTCAGCGGCGCGAGCCCCACCGACCCCACAGCCACCCCCGCCGTCATCGCCACGGCCAACAGCACCACGCACACGACCAGCACAGACGACGGCCTGCCAAGCAGCCGCCAGCGCCCGGCCGCCGTGAGCGCGCCCGTGCCAGGGCGTGCAGCGCCCGTCAACGATCGCCATGCCGAGCCCACACGCTCCCCCGTGCTCGCCATGCTCATCCACCCGCACTATCGGGAGGACACAGAAACCTTGCAGCATTCACGCACAAACCGCCCTTCAACCGAGGACCGGATTTGAGACGTTGAGGTAGGCGACCGGGCTCGCCCCCAAGAATCAGGGGGCTCTACCGTTGCGGGACAGCGCCGGAATCTAACCGGACTTCGCTGCACTCAACGACACGCCAGAACACCCAGCGCGCGGCGATCCTACATGACGCCGAACGCTCCCGCTGACTCATCCGCTCGCGGGAGGCTGCGGTCCTTTGCGATCCCTTTCGCGCCCCCTGCGGTCCCGTTGCGGTCTCCAGACCACCGAACAGCAGCGAACACGAGCGAACACGCTCCCCCGATGTCCAGCGTTTTCGGGGATATTCGCCCGTGTTCGCTGCTGTTCGCGGTTCCCTAAGACAATCGGGGCGAACGGTTAGAGTTGGCTTTCTGATGCGGTTTTCGAGCCCTCTGCGGTCAATTTGCGGTCCTTCAGGCCGCCTCCATGCCGGCGCTTGCACGACCCGATGCCAGGTGTATGCCATCCCGCACAAATGTATGCTGCTCCGGCGATCGTGCGACGCTGCGGCAGAGCCATGCGGATGCCGTAGGCGCCCTGCGGGGTGCTACGTGGCATCTTCGCGAGAAGTTCGTCCCAAGTCGTGCTTAGCCTTGGCCAATCACCGAGCACGATGTCATCGCTGAGATTCGCAACCCCGAGGCCATCTCGTCTAGATAGACGACGCTTGGGTGTCGTTGCGCGACCATCTCGGCGCCTGTCGCAACCGGGAGGCGACACCGGCGTTCGTGCGTCACGCCCGGGCCGCGCAGTCGCCGCGCCGATAGGCAGGAGGCCGGAAATCGGCGCGTGTCTGCCGCGTACTTCGACTCCTTCCAGTCTCGATTCGCCGGATGGCTGTGTTTCCTGGCGACGCCGCGGCCTTGACCCGCGTACGCATCACTCGTGCAGGTGAACCCCTGATCGAGAGACAAACCGGTATCCTTGCCGGTCTCGCTCGCGGATCGCTCGTCGGCTGCAGGTTGATCGCGCTCGACGTCGAAAGCTTGTGTCGTGAGACCGACGAACCGTTCTGCCGCGTGCCGGTCGGTGCTAGTCTCAGTAGTGTCGTTCGTCTCTATTCACGATGGTATCGGAGGGTGACGCTTGCCCGAGATAGCTCGTTTTCGAGGTGCAACAGCGAGTGCACCACACCTGGCCGAAACATCGGCCAGGCGGAAGCGCGGACTGTCTCGAAGGGCAGTCGGGCATGCGTGCCCGGGGCACATCGTGGAGATGCACCACCGCTCGATGGGCGGCCCCGGCAGCACGTGTCACCGCTGCGGCCGCTCGTTGCGCGGTTTGGTCATGCGTCGCGGTGCTTCGTACTGTAGGCTGGGCGCTTCGATCAGCCAGCGCGAGCGTGAGTACCGTCCGGATGGGACGGCAGAATGATGAGCGACTCGCATCTTCGAAATAGGATCTTAATGCCCTCGATGCCGACCATCACCGATGAGATACTCGCAGAGGATGGAGCCGAGGGCGCGTTCAAAGAGGTAGCCGAGGATGTCAAGAGGGCCGAAGCGCTGATCTTGCAGATATTGGCGGAGGACAACGACACGACTTGGTCCATGAAAGAAATCATGGTCGAGGTTCAGAAGCGAGAGGATCTTGCATCCACGGTCATCTCGATCGCGTTCATGCGACTCAGTGACGCCGGCGAGATAGTTCTCGACCCTTACCTTCGAGCCAGGGCTGCTTAGTTCAGTTCCGGAGTAGAGCGTCGTTGCCGTGCAAGATCGGCTAACGCCGCCGAGCGACGAGGTTCGCGCGACACTCGACGAGCGTCGATATCCCGAAGAGGCTTCCCCGGTTCGAACCGATGGTCAACGCGATCGGGACAGGATTCTCTACAGCTCCGCGTTCCTGCGTCTGGGACACGTGACCCAAGTTGCGGCGCCCGAGGTGGGCCACATGTTCCACAGCCGGCTGACCCACTCGCTCAAGGTTGCGCAGGTTGCGAAAGTGCTGGCGAGGAGATTCAAGATCCAGCGCAGCCAGAATGATCTGGGACCGGTCGCCGGGCAGCTCGTGGATGCGCTTGACGAGGACGCCACCGAGGCGGCCGCGCTCGCTCACGACCTCGGCCACCCTCCCTTCGGACATCTCGCGGAGAAGGTTCTGCAGGCAAAGGGAAGGGCGCTCTTCGAGGGGAACCCGCAGTCGTTTCGCATCGTCACCCGGCTCGCGCTGCGTACGGCCGACATTCCCGGCCTGAACCTCACGCGCAGGACTCTCAATGGCATGCTCAAGTACCCCTGGAAGTACTCCGATGAGCCGCCTGAGCACTCCGAAAAGTGGGGAGCCTACGACGGGGACAGCGAGTACTTCGAGTGGGTCAGGGAGGGAATGCAGGGGATGACGCGCACGCTCGAGGCACACCTGATGGACTGGGCCGATGACGTCACCTACGCCGTCCACGACATGGACGACTTCTATCGAGCCGGCCTCGTCCCGTTGGACCGCTTGATCAACGACCCCGAGGAGCGGAAGGCCTTCAAGATTGATCTCGTGGAGCGTCACGACGGAGAGGACGGCAAGCGACTGGCCGAAGCAGCGGATCGCTTCTTCCTCGATGGGGTCTTCACGCCGATCAACACGCGCTTCACAGGCCGCACGTCGGAGCGTATGAACCTCCGGATGCTCGGATCGTCGCTGATCACCCGCTACGTGCGCGCGATCTCGCTGAAGGACGACTCAGACGGACAGGCCGCAGTGCTGGAGATCAACCAGGCGTCCAAAGACGAGGTCGATGTCCTGAAGTCCCTGATGTGGTTCTACATCATCGAACGACCCTCGCTTGCGGTCATACAGCGCGGCCACGAACACATCATCGAATCGCTGCACAAGCTGTACCACGACGCAGCCGAAGAACCGCGGATGGGCGTCTTCCCGCCGGCGGCGGCCGAGCAGGTCAAGAAGGCGAAGAAGGGAGCCCCGCGCGAGCGGGCGATCATCGATCTAA
Organism: uncultured Solirubrobacteraceae bacterium; assembly: GCA_963752865.1. GTDB lineage: Bacteria > Actinomycetota > Thermoleophilia > Solirubrobacterales > Solirubrobacteraceae > Palsa-744. Next base: position 1,122,608 of record CAVVZU010000002.1, on the reverse strand, counting down.
TCGCGAGCATGACCGAGATGAGCGCAACCGAGATATACCGTCAGCGCCTGGGCGTCTCGCAGGGCTCAATCCTCGCGCACGCGTCGGGGCCTGTCTAGCTTGCTCGATCGAGCCGTGGATCGGCGACTCGCTCGAGCGGCGGCAGTCCGCCGAAGCGCTCGGGCAGTTTCGTGAGGACGCTGAGGTCGAACGCCCTGTCGGTATCGGCTGTGGCGACGACGAGCGTGCCGGCGAAGCTCGGTAGCGCACCCACATCGCGTGCCTCCTGGGGAGTGGCAAGCTGTGCGCTTCCCGATCGCACCGTCAACGTGCCGCCGTTGCCGGCGAATATCAGCTTGCTCTGGTAGAGCCCCATGCCTCTGCCTTTGCCTGGGGTGCTGGTGCAGCTCGGGGCGAGGGCTTTCCTCAAGGCGTCCGCGTCGTCGCTCAGCGCCTCGAAAGCCTTGTTCTTCGTGAGGCTGCGACGTATGCCGATGCCCCGGTCGGCCACGGCGAGTTCCAGGACGCCGCGGTCGCGGTACATCTTCACGGCGATCGCACCCCCGCCGCTATCAGCGTGCTGCAGCACGTTCTGCGTAGCGTCCGAAAGCAGGCAGTTCACTGCATGCAACGTGCGTTCCCCGAGGCGGTGCCGGTCCACCAGATGTTCGAGGATGTCGTTTACGGCATGCGCGACGTCCTCGGAGTCGCTGAATGCCTCGCATGCGCAGATGTCCACCTTCGCGGCCGCATTCGAGTGATATACGCTCAACCGATCGCCGTTGAGCAACGCTCGCAACCTCTCGTGCTCAGGCATTCGCAAAGATCCCGCGCCTTGGGCGGGGTGAAGTGGTCGATCGGGTTGCAGAAGCCCTGAGCATGAACCTTGCGCAGCGTCGCCACGAGCACTGCGAGCGCCGAAGCGCTCAGCCCCTCGAGTTCACCGAGGTCGAGTTCGATCTCGGTGCTCGAAGCCAGATCCATGACACAGGTGAGCTCAGCACATAACGCATCCACGTGCTTGGCGCCGAGCTCGCCCACAGCTCAACGCGTCGTGGCATTACATGGAAGCTACACGTTGGTCACATGAATCGTCCGATTCCCACTGGCGGACCGGAAATCGATCCAGCCGGTCGTCTCAGACGATGGGGCTGCATCGACCTCGCTCGCATGCCAGACATCGCCGGTACCGCGGTGGCCGCCATGCGACGCCCGGGTGATCTGTCGACGCTCCGCCGTCTCGCAGTAGCGGCCGCGCCTTGCAGTCGGCAAGACCGACCGCAACGTGCCCTCTGCGGCCACTTTGCGTCACCGAGCCCATCGAACGGCCGCGCGTGCAACCAAACGACGTCCCACGAAGCCCAGCTTTTCGAGGGTTCTCGCCGATATTCGCTGACCTTCGCAACCTGAACTTAATCGAGGCGAACGGTTAGAGTTGGCTTTCTGATGCGGTTTCGGGCCGTGGTTTACGGATTTGCAACGGCCAAACCGGCTCCGTGCCGGGCTTTGCGCCGGCCCAAGCCGCGCATATGCCATGACCAACACGCGTATGTCTTGCTAACGAGCCTGGCGACCCTCGGAGTCCTCGGCCCACCAGAACGCATGAACAATCTCCACGAACGCACTACGGGCCTCCTGCTCGGCAGCAGCCGAGTCTTGGTCGGCGAGCCGTTGCGCGGCTTTAAAGTGACGGACGGCCGCTGCTCTGCGACGCTTGACGTTCTCGACCATGTGCTGGTGGTCCACGTCACCGGCGTCGCCGGCCTCCGAGCCCTCCGCCGGGGCACCGGGTGAGTTGATCGGCACGCCGTCTTGTTCAGCCTTGGCCTAGGCTGCTCGCCGCTTCTGACTCCTACTCTCCGTCGCCATCGTCCTCGTCCGCCGAGTCGCCGTGTTGAAGCTCCCTCAGCGCCTCGGCGACCTCGGCGCCGGAGCCCCTACCTCGAACCATTCCTCAAGACTCCCAGAGGAGTCCTTGCGCCGGCCGAACCTCACGAGCACCCGCTTCGATTTCCGCTTCGAGATCACTGTCGCCACCCCGGCCCATCCGGCATTTGTGATGAACCCCGCGATGATGTCGAGCACGAGCGGGTCTAGGTGCTTCTCACCGATCCACGTGCGCGAGCTGGCGTCGTGCTGGTAGTCGACAGTCAGCTCGACAGCGCGAACCTGCTTCGCCAGCGTCACCACGGAGTCGTCATAGAGGCCGCGTCCGTCGCTGACCTCCCTCGGCAGGATTAGAAGGTCAACGGCAGGCAACTCGTCAGGCAGCGTCACGCTTGCCGGGGCATCAATGGGCTTCACGCTGACCATGACGGCTCAGCGTACCGCCGCACTCGGCCGCTTCGGCGGGAGCGCCTGCGGTCCTTTTGCGGTCCCTTTTTACTCTCGCAGCGGTCCGTTTGCGGTCTCCAGACCACCGAACAGCAGCGAACACGAGCGAACACGCTCCCCCGATGTCCAGCGCTTTCGGGGATATTCGCCCGTGTTCGCTGCTGTTCGCGGTTCTCTAAGGCAATCGGGGCGAACGGTTAGAGTTGGCTTTCCTATGCGGTTTTCGGGCGGGCTGCGGTCCCATCTGCGGTCCCCATACCGCGCCCATGCCGGGCTTCGCGCCCGTCGAGGCCCGACGTATGCCATAGCGAACAAGTGTGCGTTCTAGTTGATAAACCGGGAGACTCCGTCTCTCCGCTGCTGATCTATGCACGCGACTACACAAGTCGGGCCGCTCAGGCGGGGTGCCTCGCGGTGGAGCGGCCTTGCGCCTTGCGGCGTGCCATGCGCTTGGTGCTGAGCCAGCCCCAGCCGCCGACGGCCAAGACCGGGACAACGTACATCATGGAGATGTACCAGTGCATCAGGCAAGCAAGAGGCACCATCGCTCGGGAATCTATCATCGCCGACGGCCCCTTTAGGTCTGGTGCTTTGGCAAGGTCCCGAGGCACACCGAAGGCAGCCGTGTCGGCAGAGCGGAGGCTTGGTTCGGGGCGCGCGCCCTCGACCGGCCTTTACGGGCGCCCCGACTTCGGCCGCGCTCAACATCACGCCGAAACGGCAGGCGCGGACGCGCTTCTATCACCGCCCCATTCGACAAGTAGGCGCTTCTGGCGGCCTGTCGGCGTCGGGTCTGGACTTGTGGCGTGACCGCCTGTATGTTGGCGTCATGGCTCCTCGTCGTGGGCGTGCAAACCTCGCGCTGAGGCTGCTTGCGATCGCGGTCCTGGCGGTAGCGGTGGTTGTTATCGCTGGCGCGAGCGTGGCGCTTGAGCTCGCGCCGGCTGGGCTGCTGGCGTTGGCGCTGCTGTTCGGGCGCTATCCGGGTGAGCGTGCCATCCGTCGGCTGGCCCGCCGGGCCGCGAGTGTGCGCGTCGTTCGGCGGGTTTGTATTCCTCGTGCGCCGCGTTCGCTGGGTGCTCGTGTTGCAGCGCTCGCGGTCCCCGGCGCGGGCCGTGCTCCTCCTGTCGGCGCCCTGATCTAAACAGTCTCCGGTCGGCTATGCGCCGGCCGGCAATGGCTTGAGGATCGGGGTGGCGTCTCGGCGCCCGCGAAAGCTCACCGAGGCCGCCAGACAAGGCCCGCGCCCGTCAGGGGCGCTCCCCCATGTTCGCGCGGAATGCCCCGCGCGGATGTGAACAGCCAAGGAGGACACAAGATGGTTGCAACAGTCAATAGGTGCGGCAAGCGAACGCTTGCACTGGCGGTCGGGCTGCTCGCCGCCTCGCTGCGGTTCGCCAATGTCGCCGTAGCGGAAGGATCAAGTTCGATGGCGATGGGCGGTAGCTCATCGTCGAGTTCGAGTACGCCGAGCATGGCGCACATGGGGTCCACGGCCGCGTCGCACGCGGGCGGGATGCACTCGATGGCGATGGGAGGCGTCTCGATGAGCATGGGTAGCCACGCGACGAACATCCTTCCCAACTGGCTCGCGGTGCTCTGGACTCTCGTGTTCTTCGTGATCGTCGCCACCCACGCGCGGCACGTCCTGCAAAGCGAGGGGCAGCGTCGCTGGTGGCACTCCGGCCATGTGGCGATGGCGATCGGGATGGCGTTTATGTTCGCGCCAGCGTCGATCGACTACTTCAACGTCCCAACGGGGTTCTGGTCGCTGGCGTTCGCTAACGGCGCGATCGCGATCGTGCTGTGGATGCTGGTGCAGACCTTCGCGGGACGCGGCACGAACCTGCTGTGGCTGCTGATCGCGTTCGACCTCGGCGCGATGGCATACATGTGGTCACCGGCCGGCTTCCAGGCACCGATCACATGGCTGCTGGTCGCCTACTTCGCGGTACAGGCCGTGCTGTGGGGCACGAATCGGATGCGCGACTTGGATGAACGGACAATCCTTGGCGGCGCCGTCTCGGTGACCCCAGAGGGCGCGCTGGCAGCGAGTGTCGCTGAGCCGTTGATCTGCTTCAAAGACCTGCGGTTCTCGATGGCCGCGATGACCCTCGGCATGGCCTACATGTTCGCCGCGATGCAGCTGGTGATGTCATGAGTGCCCCGGCTCGTAGCGCCCGGCTCGGTGGCCGTCCGTTCGTGACCACGCGTGGTATCCAGATTGCGCTCGGGCTGGTGTGGCTGCTCGACGGGCTGTTCCAGTTCAAGAGCTTCATGTTCACCCACAGCATCGTCACGGAAGTCTTTGAACCAGCGATGCACGGCCAGCCGTCGTTCATCGGCGACCCGATGCGAACGTTCGATGACTTCTACGGCCGGGACCTGACCCTGTGGAACTCGCTGTCCGGGGAGATCCAGATCGCGATCGGGCTCGCGCTGCTCTCCAGCAAGCGACTCGTCAAGCCAGCGCTCACTGTCTCCTTCGGATGGGCGATCTTCGTCTGGTGGTTCGGCGAGGGCTTCGGTGGCTTGACCTCGAACACGCTCCCCGCGCCGCTGATGGGCGCCCCCGGAGCAGTGATCCTCTACGCGATCATCGGCCTGCTCGTGTGGCCCACAGAGAAGCAGGAGGGCCGCTCACCGACGAGCCTCGGGCCGCTCGGCGACCGCGGCGGACTGTACTTCTGGTCGGGGCTGTGGGTGATCTCGGCTGGCCTGTGGCTCGCCAACGTCAACCGCGCGAAGGAAGCAACGCACGGAATGATCACCGAAATGGCCGAAGCATCACCACACTGGCTCGCCAAAATCCAAGACTCGCTGGCGAAGCACACCGTCGGACACGGCAGCACGATCGCGATCGTCCTCGCGGTCCTCTCGCTCGCGGTCGCCATCGGGGTGTGGACGCCGCTGCGCTGGCCCGCGCTCGCGGTCGGGATCGTCCTCTCGCTCGCCTACTGGCTGTATGGGCAGGACCTCGGCGGACCATTCTGGAGCGAAGGCGCGACCGACTTCAACGCAGGTCCACTGTTCGTGCTGCTCGCCTGTGCGCTACTCCCGATCGCACAGTACGCTCGCGCCGCAGAACCCGCGCCTGCCGACGCACGTAGTGCTCCAGTCGAAGCGACGGGAGCAAGCATGGCCTGACCACTACGACACCCGCAGTGGTTGCAAATCGCGTACTGTTGGTTGAGCTGTTCGGTGAGCACCAGGCGCTGCCTCCAGAATCGCCCCGCTCAGCAGGCCGCGCCAGCCGTGAACTGTCGCTCATCCAATCTGGGATGGCTGCGGGCTGCTAGCCACAGCGATGGCGAAAGAGAGCACGCCAAGAACAATGCCTGCCAAGCCTCTCATCGCCTGCTCGTCACTGGACATGGGACGGTATCGGCCACCACGCGCAGACCCTTGAAGATCTTGCTCGCACTCCGGCTGGTGCTGACGGACGCCGGGCAAGGCATGGGCAGCCGGCATTCCTCACGGCGCGTATCTTGCGAGGGAGGGAGCAGCCGACGCGCGAGCAAGTCCACGCCCCCGCGTTTGGGGGCGTGGACTACGCTCGTCGTACACGCCCGCCTCTCCGCGCGCGTTGACCTTCGCTGCCCAGGATCGCACCGCAAATTGGGCACCACCAACGCGAGCGGTCAGAATTATGACGACGTGCCGGCGAGGCGTTGCCCCGGCTTTGGGTGTCACGCATCGCCCTCCGCACGTTCGGGTTGCGCTACGACTCCCCGCAACTCCAGTAGCTCTCCGGGCGGCTCTCCTGAGAGCAGCCAGGCGCCATCGACGGCGCGTAGGAGTCCCTGGTCTGAAAGCTCGGAGAGCGCGCTGGTCACGGTTGGCCGGCGCGCTGCGACGAGTTCGGCGAGGACCGTATGCGTCAGGTGCAGCGGCACGCTGATGCCGTCGCTGCGCACGCGGCCCCAGCGATCGGCGAGCTGCCAGAAGAGCATGTGCAGGCGGACATCGACGCGCGGCTGGTGGACTATCGCCATGTTCACGGCGAGGTTCCGTGAGCGCTCAAGCGTGCGACCGACAAGACCCCCAATCAGCTCGGGATAGCGCGCGAGACGCTGCGCGGCTCGCATGTCGAGAACCGCCAAACGAGTCCGTTGCAGCACCCGCCAGCCAGTCGTTCGCGGTAGCGCTGGCGAGACCTCCTGACCCTGCCAAGGCCGCAGTAGGTCGCCCTCGCCGAGGAGCTCAGCACCAAAGCGCCCATCGATCCCCACCCGACGGATCAGCAGCCCTTGCAGAACCAGGAGACCAATCCCGTCCTGAATGACGGAGGTTCCCTGGCCGCTCCAAGGTCCCGGAGCAATGCTTACCGCTCGGGTGACGCACTCCTCGATCGCCTGCTGGCGATGAGCCTGCGGAACCGCGTCGGCCAGCGCGTGATCCTCACTAAGCACATGACACACGCCTCCAGAGGCAGGTTGGACGCCGGTCACCGCCACAAGTCTGCCAGAGGCCAAGCGCGGATCGGCGTGACAACTCCAGCCCCCCCAGGGGTCAAGTTGGGCAACGGGAGCAAGACCTGTCAGAAGACTGACCGGTGAAGCGGTCTGTCTGTGCTTGGCACTGTGCGCTGGCGGGAGCGTCGCATACGCTCAAAAGCACATGGCTGACACATCGGAATCGCCGGCCGAGCAGGACCGAACTGAGGCCGGCGGCTCCGACGCCCGGCACAACTCCGCGTCCGCAGCCGACCTAACCGGCCCTGAGTATGCCGTGCAGGTGCCGCGCCTGGACTGGCGCGAGCGACTGCTGCATTCGGTGGCTACGGGACAGCGTGGACTGATGGCTCTCGCGCTGCTCGTCGGCGCCGGCGCCGGGCTGGGAGCGATCGCGTTTCGCTACATGATCCTCGGCTTCACCTACGTGTTCAGCGGGCACAAGGACTACAGCGCTGTCGGGCACGCGAGTAACCCCTTGGTGCCGGGCTTGGGGATTTGGTTCGTTGTGCTTGCGCCTGTTATCGGCGGGCTGATCTACGGGCCGTTGGTTAGCCGTTTCGCGCCCGAGGCGCGTGGGCACGGCGTGCCGGAGGTGATGTATGCCGTGAATAGGCTGGGCGGCCGGATGCGCCCGCAGGTGCCGATCGTGAAGTCGCTCGCGTCGGCGGTTTGCATCGGCTCGGGTGGCTCGGTCGGACGGGAGGGTCCGATCGTGCAGATTGGCTCGGCGCTCGGCTCGGTGACCGGGCAGGTACTGCGCCTGCCCGAGTCTCAGCTTCGCCTGCTCGTGGCGTGTGGCGCGGCCGGCGGGATCGCTGCGACGTTCAACGCGCCGATCGCGGGGGTGTTCTTCGCGCTGGAGCTGATCCTGCGCAACTTCGAGACGCGATCGTTCGGGCTGGTCGTGCTCAGCTCGGTCACTGCCGATGCGATCGGCCGGGCGGCGTTCGGCAGCCACCCGTTTCTGTCGCTGCCCGGCTTCACGTTCAGCTCACCGCTTGAGTTGCTGCTCTACGCCGGCCTCGGCGTGCTCGCTACCGGTGTGGGGCTCGGCTTCGTGCGCATCCTCTACGCAGGCGAGGATCTGGCTGACCGACTGTGGAACGGTCGCCCAGACTGGCTGCGGCCAGCACTTGGCGGCATCCTGCTGGGGCTGCTGCTGCTGGCGGTCCCTGAGATGTACGGCGTCGGCTACCCAGTGCTCCAGCTCGCGGTCGCCGGGCACTACGTGATCCTCGCCCTGCTCGGCTTGCTCGCGGCGAAGATCCTCGCGACGAGCCTGACGATGTGGATCGGCGGCTCAGGCGGGGTGTTCGCGCCATCGCTGTTCATGGGCGCGATGCTCGGCTCAGCCTACGGTGCCGTCGCACACGATCTACTGCCCGACCTCGCGGCAGCCGCTGGCGCATACGGCCTTGTCGGGATGGGCGCCGTGTTCGCCGCGTCCGCGCGCGCGCCGATCACCGCCGTGCTGATCATCTTCGAGCTGACCGGCGACTACAGGATCATCCTGCCGCTGATGATCGCGATCATCGTCGCGACCACCCTCGCAAATCACCTGACCAACGACACGATCTACACCCTCAAGCTGCGCCGTCGCGGGATTGACATCGACGCACCGCAGCGAACCCCGATGGCACAGATCAACATCGCTGACGCGATGGGCAAGCTCCCCGGGCCACTCGCGCCGGAGCAGCCGCTGCATGATGTCCTTGACCGCTTCACCAACGAGCGCGCCGATGCGCTACCTGTGATCGACGCTGACGGCGTGCTGCTCGGCGTCATCACAGCCACCGACATCGAGCAAGCCATCACCAACCCCCGCGACGGCCTCAGCGCAAGAAGTCTCGCGCGCGAGGTCCCCGAGCTACGCGCCGACCAATCCCTCGAGGACGCCGTTAGAGCACTGGCAACCACCGACCAAGACGGCTTGCCGGTCCTCGATTCGGACGGCGAGAACGTGATCGGCTGGCTCACACACCGACGCATTCTGCGCGCCTACCACGCACGCCTGGACACCAACGACTAACACGGGATTCCCGCCGCTCGCGGAATGACCAGGATCGGAACCGCGAACGACCTGACCTATGCTGCCTTTGAGTGCAAGCCCTTGGCGAGGCATAAGTCGGCGTCGGGGCAAGCGCTCTCGTGCCTGGAGTACGAGCGTCGGCGTCGCTGCGCAAAGCTCAGCCTGGGGACTCCCGCCCATAGCAGTGATTCTCGCGCATTCACCCACGCGGGAGGCTGCGGTCTTTTTGCGGTCCCTTTTGGCGCCCGCTGCGGTCCGTTTGCGGTCTCCAGACCCACGAACAGCCGCGAACACGAGCGAACAAGCTCCCCCGATGTCCAGCGTTTTCGGGGATATTCGCCCGTGTTCGCGGCTGTTCGTGGTTCTCTAACCAATCGGGGCGCCGAGATTCGAACTCGGGACCTCACCGACCCGAACGGTGCGCGCTACCAGGCTGCGCCACGCCCCGACGCCCCTGCAGTATCCCACAAGCCGGCGTGCCGCCCGGCTCTCACCTGCTCGGCCCCCACCACCGCCCCTTCCACTCCCGCTATGGTCGCGCCGAGATGCCTACCCCCACAGCCGACATCCTCAGCGAGCTTGACCGCATTCTCGACCCGAACCGGTTCGATGACTACTGCGTAAACGGCCTGCAGGTGCCCGGCCCGGCACAGGTGCAGACGATCGCCACCGGCGTGTCCGCTCACGCGGAGCTGTTCGAGCTGGCCGCCCGGGAGCACGCTGAGCTACTGCTGGTTCACCACGGCCTGTTCTGGGGCCCTGGCGTGAAGCAGCTCGATGCGACGCTCAAGCGCCGTCTGCAGATTCTGTTCGACGCGAACATCGCCCTGGCCGCCTACCACCTGCCGCTGGACGCCCACCCGGAGCTCGGCAACAACGCGCTGCTCGCCCGCGCCCTAGGCGCAGAGCAGCTCACCCCGTTCGCCCTGCACCACGGTCAGCCGATCGGCTGCATCGCGGAGCTATCAACCGACGGCGTCGCCCCGGGCGTCGCGGCAGATGAGCTGTTCGCGCGCGTCGAGCAGGTCACCGCCCGCGAGCCGCTGGTGTTCGACGCCGGCCCACCGCGGGTGCGGCGCCTGGCGATTGTCACCGGCGCTGGCGCCGACTACATCGCCGACGCCGCGGCCGCCGGCGTCGACGCGCTGCTCACGGGGGAGCTTGCCGAGCGCTCCATGGCACAGGCGCGGGAAGCCGGTGTGCACCTGATCTCCGGCGGGCACTACGCGACGGAGACATTCGGCGTGCGACGTCTCGGCGAGCTCCTCGCCGAGCGCTTCCAGCTGCGCCACGTGTTCCTCGACGTGCCCAATCCCGTCTGAGTCAACGCCCCAAACGACGTTCAGTTTGCCTGTTCAAACGAGACGTGAACGTCTAACATCACGGGCACATTCGCTTCACTACACGGAGGGAGTCCCATGGAGGCCACGGCGTCGACGACGGGGTCGAAGACGATCGCCGATCTGATCTCGCGCTCGGCTGCCGAGCACGCCGATGACGTCGCGGTGCGCTACAAGCGCGACGGCGCCTGGCAGGACGTCAGCTACAGCGAGCTGGCCGACATCGTGCAGGAGATCGGCCTCGGGCTGATCGACCTCGGCATCGAAGCAGGCGAGCGCGTATGCATCCTCGCCAACACCCGCCCCGAGTGGTCCTACGCCGACATGGGCGCCACCTCCGCAGGCGCTGTGGTCGTGCCCATCTACCAGACCAACTCCCCTGAGGAGTGCCTGTGGGTGATCTCGGACTCGGGCGCGTGCGCAATCGTGTGCGAGAACGACGAGCAGCTCGCCAAGATCATCGCCATTCAGGACCAGTTGCCGAACCTGCGCACGGTGATCGTCATCGACCCCCCCGCGGCAGGCAACGCAGGCGAGGACTCCGCGCTGGGCACATCGGCACAGAACCCAATCACCTTGGAGCAGGTGCGCGAGCGCGGACGCGAGCGCAACCCCGAGGAGCTCGACGCGCGTCGCGCCGCGGTGCACCCGGAGGACCCGTTCACGTTCATCTACACCTCCGGCACCACCGGCCCGCCCAAGGGCTGCGTGCTCACCCACGGCAACTACCGCGCGATCATCGACATGGTCGGCGAGGCCGGCGAGATCCAGGGCGATGAGGTCATCTATCTGTATCTCCCGCTCGCGCACTCGTTCGCGCTGCTGATCCAGCTGGCGGTGTTCGACCTGGGCGGCACGCTCGCGTACTTCAGCGGCGACACCAAGCAGATCGTTCCCGAGCTCTTGGAGGTTCAGCCCACCTACCTGCCGTCGGTGCCACGCGTGTTCGAGAAGATCTACACGCTCGCGCACGGCGCCATCGAGGCACAGCCGCCGGAGGAGCAGGAGCGCGCGAAGGCAGCAATCGCCCTGGGCGTGAAGGTGCGCGACATGATCAATCGCGGCGAAGACGTTCCCGAGGAGCTGCAGACGCCGTTCGAGGAGGCCGACGAGAAGCTCTTCAAAAACGTCCGCGCGATCTTCGGCGGGAAGGTCCGCCATGCCACCAGCGGCGCCGCGCCGATCGCCAAAGAGATCCTCGAGTTCTTCTGGGCGTGCGGCGTGCCCGTGCTGGAGGGCTACGGCATGACCGAGACGGCCACCGCCGCCACCGTGTCCACCGTCGAGAACCACCGCTTCGGCACCGTCGGACGCGCGCTCCCGGGCGTGGAGCTGAAGATTGCCGAGGACGGGGAGATCCTCGTCAAAGGCCCCAACATCTTCGACGGCTACCACAACCAGGCGTCCACGAGCTTCGGTGCGGTCGTCGACGGCTGGCTGCACACGGGCGACCTCGGCTCGATCGACGAGGACGGCTTCCTGTCGATCACCGGGCGCAAGAAGGACATCATCATCACCGCCGGCGGCAAGAACATCACGCCCGCGAACATCGAGAACGACCTCAAGCAGTGCCGCTGGATCTCCCAGGCTGTCATGCACGGCGACCAGCGCCCCTACCCGGTCGTGCTGATCACGTTGGACGAGGAAGAGATACCCATCTTCGCCCGGGAGAACGATCTGCCGGAGGACATCCCCTCGCTCTCGCGCGAGCCAGCAGTACACGCGATGATCCAGCGGGAGATCGACCGCGCCAATACCAAATACGCGCAGGTGGAGCAGGTGAAGAAGTTCGCGGTCCTCGACCACGACCTCTCCCAGCCCACCGGCGAGCTGACGCCCACGCTCAAGGTCAAGCGGGCGGTTGTCAACGAGAAATACGCTGACCTGTTCGACGGGCTGTACAGCAGCTGACCGGCACCGGGCCTGGTAGCTGCGAACATATAGGCGCGATGCGCAGCGACCCATCAGAGAACGGCGGGCTGTTCGTCGGCCGTCGTCCCGGCACAGGACCCGTGCACTTCCGCGCCGCGCCAGAGCGCGGCGGCGCGATGCGCCAACGCATCGACGGCTCGCTGGCTAGCCTCATGCTCGCTGCCATCACGCTGCTGTGCCTGTTGTGCTGGGGGCCGATCCCGCTCGCGTGCCTGTGGCTGGGCTCGCAGGCCAACTACCTCTCGGGCAGCGTCAGCCTCGGCATCCTCGTCTCCTTCGCAGCACTGTTCGCGTTGCTGTTCGGCGCGCTATCGCTGATGAAACGGGCCGACAGCATGTGGATCCTCGTGCGGCGTGCCGCCGGCTATGACCAGCGCACGGGTGTGCTCGGACGGATCTTCGCGATCACCGCCGTCGTCTGTGCGGTCGCATTCATGCTGTGGTTCCTCGTCCTCCACGGGCCCGGCTCCAGCCTCGTGACCTCCGGCGGCGGGGAAGGGTGAGCACCACCGCGGCACCAGCGCCCGGTTTGACGGACGCTCGCACCCAGCGCTACGGTCGCTGCTAGAACGAGGCCACATGGGCCTGCTCGACTACTACAAGCAGTTCGAGGCGATGTCCGAGGAGGAGGTCAACCAGGGCCTGCGCGAGCAGGCTGCCGAGCGCAGGCGCAAAGCGCTCACGCGTATAGAGACACTCGACCTGTCGCTCACCACCTGGCCGGAGCTGCCCCACCAGCGAATCGTCAACGCGATCACCTTCCAGGCCCGCCGCGGCCTGCACCACTATCCACACCTCGCCGGCGCGGACCTGCGCGGGACGCTCGCCGAGCGCCACGGCGTGGACCCCGAGCGGCTGATCCTCGGTAACGGCGCCGCGGAGCTGCTCAGCGCCGCCACACGCGCGTTGATCGAGCCCGGCCAGCAGCTGCTCACGCTGTGGCCGTCGTATCCGCTGTATCCGATCATGGCCCGCCGCGCCCACGGGCAGGCGATACGCGTCGACGCCACAGGCCCAACAGGCAACGTGGATGCGCTGCTCGAGGCAGCCGCCCGCGAGCCGGACGTCCGTGTGGTGGCGCTGGCCAGCCCCAACGACCCCACCGGGGAGCTGATGCCCGCAGCTGAGCTGCAGCGCCTCCTCGAGCAATTGCCGGAGGGCGTGGCGGTACTGCTGGACGAGGCGCTGGTGGAGTTCTCAAACGCACAGCCGACCAGCTCCTCGCTGGCCCTGCTCGAGCATCACCCACGGCTACTCGTGTTCCGCAGCTTCTCCAAGGCGTGGGGCCTTGCCGGCCTGCGCATCGGCTACGCCATCGGCTCCCCCGACTCGGGCGCGGTGCTGGCGGAGCTCGAGCCCGACCTGGGGGTCTCTGAGATCTCCCAGGCGGGTGCGTATGAAGCGCTGCACAGCTGCTCTGAGATCACCGATCAGCGCGTTCAGGTCATCCGCGAGGAGCGCCCACGGCTGATCGCCGCACTGCGGGAGCGCAGCTTCGAGGTGTCCGACAGCCAGGCGAACTTCGTGTGGGTCGCTCACCCGTCCGTAGCCGGCGGGGAGCTGGCAACGCGACTGGAGCGCGCCGGCATCCTCGTGGCCGCCGGCGACGCCCTCGGTGCGCCCCGCCACACACGCATCGCCATCCGCTCCGCCGCCGCCACCGACCGGCTGCTGAACGCACTCGACAACGCGCTCTAGCCCACCACCAAGCGAGGCCGACGCCGCAGCCGCGGGGATGCCCCGCGTACTCCTCCTAAAACTACCCAGCAGCGCCGGATTGGCGCAGCAGCGCGCCGGTGGTGCCCTCGAGGATCTTCCGCCACGCGCTCACCTCTTCTGGCTCGTCGTCGAAGTGAGCGACAACTTTGCGCACGCGCTTCGCTGAGATCTCAAGGCCATGGCGCTCGGCCACGTCGTGATAGCGGTCATATTCGCCCGCGAGCTTCTTGGTCACCGACTCGAACCCATGGCGAGCGATCTCCACCCGTGAGGTGAAGCTCATCATCGAGGTCTGGAACATCAGCTCATCGCTCGGCTCGGGCTCGATCAACACGATGTCCACGCCCGGGTAGCGCTCCTCCCAGCCCTTCGCCAGTTCGTGCAGGCGCTGGTGGGCGACGAGCTTGAACACCTGGTAGCCGATCTGCGCGAAGCCCATGTCCGAGACCCGCTGCGGGCGGCGGCCACGCAGCGTGGTGACCGTGTGGGAGAAGTCGTTCACGAACGGCACGATCGGGTTGATCACCACCACCAGCTTCGCGCCAGCCTGGATCGCCAGATCCAGGTTCGTCGTCGAGACGATGCCACCGTCGATCAGGTCACGCCCGTGGACGTTCACCGGCGCATACACCATCGGTAGCGCCCCCGACGCGCGCACGGCGGTCGAGATGGGCACGTCTTCCGCACCGTCCACCCCCAGCACCACCCGCTCGCAGCTATCGAGGTCGGTGGCCGTCAGGTACAGCTCGCAATCGAGCTCGCCGAAGTTGTCAGTGCGACCGGGCTCGCTGAGCACCTGTTGCAGGTAGCGCTCGATCCCCTCCCCCGTGTAAAGCCCCGAGGGGAGCCCGTCGGCGAGGCCCATCACCACATCCATCAGGGATACGCCGCCCGGCTGGGAGATCAGGTCACGCGCGAGCGCCAGCGCGCGCAGAGGCATCATCGCGCCCTTGCGCGCGAACTCGAGGAAGTTCGGGCGCAGAAGATCGCCGATGTCGATGTCTTTGAACGTGGCTTTGCCCTGCCCGGTGACCACCCGCATCATCTCCTCCGGGGTAACCCCGTTGGCGCACAGCGCGGCAATGAACGAGCCCGCGGAGGTGCCCACATACACGTCGAAGTTGTTGACCGTGCTGTTGACCGCCAGCAGATCGAGCGCACGCAGCGCACCGATCTCATACACGCCCCCCGTAAAGCCACCGCCACCGAGCACCAGCGCCGTCTTGTCCCGTCTGGGGCGCCTGCGGCGGTCCACCGACCCAACCTGCCCCACGCCACGGGCAGCGACGCGTCGTTTGCGTGCGCTGGTGCTGGACGCGGCCTTGGCGGTCGGTTCCAGCTTGACAACCTTGCCCATGGCAGTGACATTCTACGGTGCGTGCCCCCCTACCGGACTGCAAAGCTCCTGATTCTGCTCTGCGGACTGTTGGTAGCCACCGCCCTGCTGGCACCTACAGCTGGGGCCGCCGGCGACCTCGCCGAACTGCAGAGCGACATAACCCACCAGCTGGCACTCGCCGGCCCGGCGGACGGCGCCTACGTGTATGACCTCACGAGCAAACAGGCGCTGTTCTCCGAGCGAGCCTCCGCAATGCGCCCGCCCGCGTCGGTCGAGAAGCTCTACACCGCCACCACCGCACTCGATCTGATGGGGCCGACAGCCCGCCTCGCGACGACGGTCTTCGGGGTCGGCCACATGGCACCGGGCGGGGTGTGGGAAGGGAGCCTCTACCTGCGCGGTGGCGGCGACCCCACGTTCGGCACCACGTCCTTCATCGACAGCCACTACGGCGGCGTCGGTGCGAGCGTCTCAACGCTCGTCTCGCAACTGGTACGCACCGACCACATCCATCGCATCACCGGCTCGATCGAGGGCGATGAGTCTTACTTCGACTCGCTCCGCGGCGAGCCATCCAGCGACTACGCGTGGGACCCGTTCCTGGAAGGGACGCTCAGCGCGCTGGCGTTCAACCGTGGCGAAACGGGAATGTTGCATGGCCCACACGCACCGGCCGCGTTCGCCGCGCGTGCGCTGTGGGGCCTGTTGAAGGCGGCAGGTGTCACCATCGGCGGTGGCAGCGGCGCGGCGAAAACCCCCACCGGCGCCACACAGCTCGCACAGGTGCAGTCACCTACCATCACCCAGCTGCTGGGCCTGATGCTGCCGCCGTCTGACAACTTCTTCGCAGAGACGCTCGTCAAGGATCTAGGCGCTCAATACGGGGGCGCGGGCACCACCGCGGCGGGAGCCGCGGTGGTGATGAAGACGATCGCCACACAGCTGGACATCCACCCGCATGTCGTCGACGGCTCGGGCCTCTCCGAAGTTGACAAAACCTCGCCCTACCAGGTGGCCGACCTGCTGGTGGATCTCGCCTCCACGCCAATCGGCAGCGTGCTGCGGGACAGCCTCGCGGTCGCGGGACACACGGGCACGCTGGAACTGCGCATGCGGGGCACGCGCGCGGCGGGGAACTGCCAGGGAAAGACAGGCACTCTCACGGGCGTGTCCAACCTCGTCGGCTACTGCCAGGCGGCCGACGGCCACACCCTCGCATTTGCCATCTTCACCGACGGCATTGCCACCGAAACAGCTCACACCTTCCAGGACAACATGGCGATCACTATCGCCGACTACTGACCCGCCTACCGTCCCGCCACTGAGCGTTCCCTTCGTGACAGAACTCACTCTCGTGCAGCCACTGCACACGCGGATCGTTGGGCTGACCGGTGGCGAACACGTTCGCTTCCGCCCTGCACGGCTTCGGGAAATGCACACCGCGCAATTCGAGCTTGCAGCGCCACTGCGCGAGCTGAGTCGTCGCGGTGACTTCCTGTTGCACGTAGTTGATCCCCGTGCAGTGGGTTTCACCGCTGAAGCCCGCATGTAGCCTCAAGTGCACCTGATGGTGGATCCGCGTGGTTATCGCCGACTCCGCTTCAGGGGCGGTTATGGGATAGATCTGAGCGGGCACCGCGACGAACGCGAGCAGTGCCACAGGCGTGACCAGCAGGGAGCGCATTGGCCAACTTTACCCGTAATGGTGATTAATTAGCCTGCCCCGTTAGCTCAGCCAGCAGGCCAGCTTCGTCGAGTATCCGCACTTCCAGGCGCTGAGCCTTCTCCAGCTTGGAGCCGGCGCTCTCTCCGGCAACTACAAAATCGGTCTTCTTCGATACCGAGCTGGTTACCCGCCCGCCGGCCGCGACAATCCTCTCAGTGGCCAGCTCCCGGGAGAGCTCAGGCAACGTGCCGGTGAGCACGAGCGTCTTTCCCGCGAGCGGGCCTTGCGAGGGAGGGGGTCCCTCTTCTTCGAAGCACAGGCCCAGCTCGCGCAGCGCAGTGATCAGCGCCTGCATGCGCCCGTCGTGCAGTTGGGCGGTGATCGAGTGAGCCATCTTCTCCCCCACGCCCGGCGTTTCAGCGATCTCCTCAGCGGTTGCATTCAGAAGGCTGTCGACGTCACGGAAGCGCTGTGCGAGGTTGCGTCCCGTCACCTCCCCCACCTCCTCGATCCCCAGCGCGAACAACACACGCGCAAAAGGGCGCTCCTTGGAGCGCTCGATCGCCGCGAGCAGGTTCTTGACGGACAGCTCACCAAAACGCTCGAGCTCGAGCAGCTGCTCCTCGCGCAAGCGGTAGAAGTCCGCCGCTGTGCTCACCAGGCCGTGCTCCAATAGCAGCGCCACCTGCTTCTCGCCCAGACCATCGATGTCCATGGCACCGCGCGAGACGAAATGCTTGAGCAGCTGCCGCGCACGTCCGGGGCAGTCGCGGTTGGGACACTTCGTGAACACGCCCTCGGCGGGCTTGATCGTGGCTGTACCACAGAACGGGCAGTGCGCGGGTGGATGCGGCGCGGGCGGGCGATCCTTGCGCTCTACAACGTGCGGCGCAGGCGAGATCACCTGTGGGATCACATCGCCGGCGCGCACCACGATCACCTCCTCGCCGGGGCGAAGGTCCTTGCGTGCGATGTCCTCCTCGTTGTGCAAAGTGGCGAGCTTGATCGTCACACCGCCCACCTCGACGGGCTCAAGCACCGCGTAGGGGCGCAGATCGCCGAACTTGCCCACGTTCCACATCACCTGCTCGAGTTTGGTCAGCGCGGTGGTGGGAGGGAACTTCCATGCGACCGCCCAGCGTGGGTCGCGCCCCACCGACCCCAGCCGGCGCTGCAGCTCGATCTCGTCCACCTTGATGACAACACCGTCGATCTCGAACTCGAGCTCGCCTCTACGCCGCTCCCACTCCAGGCACTGCGCGATCACCTCGTCCTCAGTGGCGAGAATGCGGATGCCAGAGTTGACACGAAAGCCGTGCTCCCGCAGCCACTCGAGCGCCTGCGAGTGGCGCTCGAACGACAGCCCCTCGGTGACCCCCACCTGGTAGCACCAGATCGACAGCGGCCGCTTGGCGGCATCGGCGGGGTCGAGCTGGCGAATGGTGCCGGCGGCGGAGTTACGGGGGTTCATGAACGTCGACTCCCCCGCTTCCGCGCGGCGCTCGTTTAGCGCGGTGAAGTCCGCGAGCGACATGTAAACCTCGCCACGCACCTCCACCAGCGGTGGCGCATCGTCCACGTGTAGCGGCAGCGCGCCGATCGTGCGCAGGTTGTGTGTGACGTCCTCGCCCACCTCGCCGTTACCACGCGTGGCGCCGCGCTCGAACACGCCATCGCGATACACGAGGCTGATCGCCAGGCCGTCGATCTTGGGCTCGACAACGAACGTGAAGCTCGGGTCGGAGATGCCCTCGCGGGCGAGGTGGTTGCGCATCCGCTCCACCCATGCGCGCAGCTCCTGCTCGGAGCGCACGTTATCCAGCGACAGCATCGGCTCGAGGTGGCGGACCTTTTCCAGCCTCCCCACCGGTTCGCCGCCAACCCTTCGTGTGGGCGAGTCGGGGGTGGCCAGCTCGGGATGGTCGCGCTCGATCGCCCGCAGCTCGTCGAGCAGTCGGTCATAGGCACCGTCGCCGATCTCAGGATCGTCGAGGACGTAGTAGCGGTGGGCGTGGTGCTCCAGCTCCTTACGGAGCTGCTCGGCCCGCGCTGCCGGGTCGGCTGCGCTCACGACTGCGCTGGGTGTGCCGGGCGATCTGCGATGGGTGGCTCGAGCAGCTCCTGCAGATCAAAGCGCCGCAGCGCCTCCAGGCTCGGCCGGTCGGTGAGGTCGAAGTGGATCGGCGTGACCGCGATGCGGCCCGCTGCCAGGGCCGCGAGATCAGTCCCGGGCTCGTCGTGGAAGCCGGGGTCGGAGCCGTAGATCCAGTAGCGGCGGCGATGCTCCTCCTCGCGCTCGAGTTTCAGCTCGTCCTTGTAGATGCGCTTACCGAGGCTCGTCACCTCAACGCCACTGGGCTCCCCCGCGGGCACGTTGATGTTGAGCAGCGTCCTCGCGGGGAGAGGCACATCGTCGATCCGCTCGACCATACGCGCAACGAACGCGGCGGCGACATCGAAGCCAAAGCCGCCGTCGAAGCGATAGTCGAGCGACCGCGCGCCAGACTGCTGGGAGACGGCGATCGCGGGCAGCCCCAGCACCACGCCCTCCAGCGCCGCCGCGACGGTGCCCGAGTAGGTGATGTCATCGCCCAGGTTGGCGCCGTGGTTGATGCCCGCCACCACCAGATCAGCGGAGAAGTCCTCGACGATGCCGAGGCTCGCCAGGCGCACACAGTCCACGGGGGTGCCATCGGTGGCGTAGCCCAGCGTGTCGTCGGCGAACGGCACCTCTTCCACCCACAGCGGCCTGCGAGTGGTGATCGAGCGGGCCATCGCCGAGCGGTTGCCGTCGGGGGCGATCACCGCCAGGCGCACACCGTCGAGCTCCAGCAGCGCACGGCGCATCGCCTGCAGGCCGTCGGCCTCGATCCCGTCGTCGTTGGTGAGCAGCACGTTGAGCATGTTTGTCCAGCATAGGGGCCGGTTCGGTCCCTACCGGTCACGAAGCGGTGATGTCAACTGGCGGAACCGGGCGCCCGTATATGCTCGCTTGGTGATGGAGGCGGGGGAGCTATTGGGGGGGCCAGTGAACCGCGGTCACGGGCACCTGAGCATTTGGCGCGGTCTTTGCTCGGTTGGCCTGGTGCTGCTCGCTGTCTCATTGCTGCGGGCACCGGCGAGCATCGCCGCGACGCCCGCCGATACGGCCGCCACCCACACGTTGCTCGAGGCGTACTACCTGCTCGACCTGGCAATGGTGCGCAGCGCCGCGGCTTCGCGGTCTTCCCTCGCGGGCTTCGTCGAACGAGTGGGCGAGGAATGCCACGGGGTGTTGGCGGGAGCGCCGAATGAAGCAGCGGGCCCGCCGTCGCAAAGTCGCTCGACTCGCAGACAGGAAGGCGAACGTCAGCGCAGCGAGGCCCAGATGCAGACGATCGGACAGGAGCTCTCGCTCACGAGCGAGGCAGCGTTCTACCAGCCGGAGCTGGGCGCGGCCGAAGCCTATGTGGCGCAGGTCACGCCCCTGAGCTGGAGCGACCCAAGGATCGCCCCACTCGCCCGTTTTGATGCTGAAAACCTGGAGCGGTTTTTCACGCCCCCAGCCGTCGACGTCTGTGCTGATATGAAGAGCTGGGCCCAGAGCGGCTACCACATCCTGTCAGCAGCCAGCCGTGAATTCGAAGCGACGCAGCTGGCGTTGACGAAAAGAAGTCCAGAAGGCTCCCTCACATCACTGTTGAAGCCCTCCGAGGGAGCCCCCGAGCGAGCGCTGATCCGGCAGACCAAAGCACTGCAGGCGAAGCTCTCCACGGCACTGGGGACCCTTTCGAGCGAGAGCTCGCGCCTGCAACGTGCATTGGGCATACCCCAGAGAGGATTTGAAGCGCGCGAACAGGAACCCGTACTGGGTCGCGGCACAACCAGCGCCGGCAGCACGTTCGTCGTGCGTCGCGAGAAGCACCGAGGACCGGGCCAGTCCGCGTGCCCGCGTTCGGTCTCGGTGGAACTCGAGGAAAGATCGCGGAGCTCCACAGGGGACTTCTCGGAAGGCTCGGAGAGCTCGCTCTGCCTATCCAGGCGTGCCGGCGATCAGCCTTCCGGCCAATGCGGAAGCACAACCGAGACAATCACCGCCGCGGTGGCGGCTTCGGTGCGCACCGTACAGATGCGCCTCAGCAACGGACACACGATCACCTCTGGCGTGGTTCGCATCTCACCGCGCGACGGCGGCCCCGGCGGGGTCTACGTGCAGGCGGTGCGAGGCTACTCGTCATACCCGGTGTCGTTGACCGAGCTCGACCGCGACGGCCACACCATCGCAGTAGTGAAGGTGCCGTTCCGCTGCCACAACGAAACAACCACCAGCGGCCCCACGTTCGTGGACCTCGCCCACGGCACCACCCCGAGCGGCGACCCGTTCACGATCGAAGCGACGGTCGTCCACTTCGGCAAAGACGAAACGAGCTTTGGCCTTTCGCTGAGCCTGGCGACGGCTCCAAATGGCCACAGCGAAGGATCGTCGACAAGCGAAAGCGAGCCGAAGGCGTTCTCGTGGCAGCTTGGGATGGAATGCCAACCCCACGAAACCACGATCATCTACGGCATCCTCGCGGCGCCAGGAGCCTCGGTGCTCGCGCGCACAGCCGCGGGCCTCGTGCCGCTGAGCACAGTGGCGATCGCGCCGGACCTGCACTCTGGAGGGCCACTCGTGTACGGCGTGTTCTCGACGCCGCCGTCCGAACTGGTCGTCCTCGGCAGCAACGGCTCCACCCTGTACACGGAAAGCCTCGTCGCCAAGGGCGCGGAAGAAAGGGAATTCTGCGAAGGCTTCCAGGAACGTTGACGACAGCATGATTACGCGAGCCAGACATCTCACCGCAGCCCTAGTCGTTGTGTTGGCCCTGGCGTTTGCGATGGCGCCTGGCGATGCGAGCGCGTCTGCTAGTTCCGAGAACGCCGTGGCCACGCACGCCTATCTGATTGCCAAGTACAAGCTCGTCAGGGCGTTGCTGCACCAAGCCGCCGCGGTGCGGCGCTCGGAAGCCGCCGCGGCGACGCAGATCGCTCACGAATGCCGCGGGGTGTTGTCAGGAATGCCACGGTCGTCTCTGAACCAGTTCACGGCGCCCACACTACGTGCCAGGGGCGAAGACGCCCGCTTCAAACAGCAGGAACAGACCATCGGAACTGAGCTCGACGGGGCGATCGAGACCCCCGGCGACAGCCTGTATCGCCCAGCTGAGGAAGCGTACGCCGCCGAAGTACGCCAGCTGTCGTGGGGCGACCCGACGCTAGCGACGCAACTCCAGGCCGAAACCGCGGCCGAGCTCGAAGGCGTCTCCACCCCCGCCCCGCCGTTCTGCGCCGACGCGAGGGCATGGGCCCAGAGCGGCTATCGTGCCCTGTCGGTGGCCAGCCGGGCATTCGAAGCGTCCCTGACGGCACGAAACGGCTCCACCCCACGCGAAGAGCCTGCTCTGGACACGCGGCTGAAGCCCTTCGAGAGCGCCGCGGATCGAGCGCTGAGCCGCAAGACCGACACTGTCTCGCTCGAGCTACTCGCGAACGCCCTCGCGACCATTCAGACCGACTCGCACGTTAGGCGGATCGTCGGGTTCCCGCATACAGCGGGCGAAGACACCAAGAAACCGGTCGTGCTCGGCCACGGGCGCACGGCCGCTGGCACTCGCTTCGAGATGAGCTCCGGAGCGTCCGGCGGCCTCCTGGGCTCCCTGGGCTCTTGTCATCGGTCGGTATCGGTGTTCTACAGCCGACCGGGAAGCTCGCCCGAAGAACTGGTCCAGGGCGGACCGAACAATCCCATCTGCCTCTCCCCGCCCCAAGTGCGACACCCCGAGCTCTTCTGCGAAGAAGGCATCGAGACGATCCAGACCGCCGTACCGGCTTCGGTGCGCTCCGTCCGACTGATGCTCGCCGACGGACGCACGATCGAATCCCATGTGGTCCGCGTTCCGCGTCGAGACGGCGGTCCTGCGGGCATCTACGCTCAGGAGATCCTTGGTAGCTCCAGTCACGCAGTGTCGCTCGTCGAGCTGGACGACGGCGACGAAGTCGTGCTCACGTTGAAGCTGGCGCGATACCACTGCGTCAAGCCCAAGGAACCGGAATTCCCGGCAAGCGCAAAGCTCGCCGCCGGACAAACCCCGGAAGGGGAACCATTCACGATCAGCACGTTCGGTACGTTCAACGGGCAGCCCTCCCTCAGCGTCGATGCGGGAGTCGACCCGGACATCAATGAACCAACGCTCGGACCTCAACCACCCAAAGCGTTCCCGTGGTCGCTGTCGATCGGCTGCGCGCCGCACCCCTACGCGATCCTCTACGGCATCCTGGCGTCGCCAGGCAAGTCGGTAACGGCACGAACCCCCGAAGGGACCGTTGCGCTGAACGTGATTCCAATCGAACCGCGCGTGCACGCCAAGGGGCCGCTTGTCTACGGAGTTTTCAGCGCGCTTCCCTCCGAACTGACGATCGTTGGCGCGAACGGCTCGCCTGTCTACACCGAAAGCCTGCAGGTGCAGGCGACGGAAGTGGCGCAGTTCTGCGAAGGCTACGCGGAACCGGCGTCGTAGCTCACCCGCACCAGCGCCAGCCCATGTGCAGGCGCGGTCCTACCGGCCTCGGCGCGAGGCCGACCCTGGAGCAGCTCGGCGAATTCATCGAACGTGCGCAGGCCTGAGGCGACGTCGAGCATGGTGCCCACGAGCACACGGTTCATGTGGCGGAGGAACATGTCGGCCTCGATCCAGAGCTCGAGCAGCTCGCCATCTCCGCGCCACTGGGCTGACATGACATTGCAGGTGAAGTAGCTGTGCTCGGTCTCGCTGGGTGTGAAGGCGGTGAAATCGTGCTTGCCGAGCAGCGCCTGCGCGCACCGCTCGAGCATCTGCCTGTCGATGGCTGTCGTCCACCAGTAGGCGCGCTTACGCTCGAACACAGAGCGGGTACGACGGGCGAGCACGCGATAGCAGTAGGTCCTGCTCGTGGCGTGGCGGCGCGCGTTGAAGTCCTCGGGCGCTGGCTCGGCGGTTAGCACGGCGACGTCGGCGTCGAGCAGCCCGTTGAGCCTGAGCGGATCGACGGCCTCGTGGGCATAGCTGGCGACCTGCCCCCAGGCATGCACGCCCGCGTCGGTGCGCCCGGCGACGGTGAGCGTGAGCGGCCGTCCATCGTGACCGTGATCGCCGAGGATCGTGCGTAGCGCGCGCTCGAGCACCTCTTGCACGGTGCGCTTGTCCGGCTGGCGCGCCCAGCCGGCGAAGTCAGTGCCGTCGTACTCGATGGTGAGCTTTGTGACCATCATCGGGCGCTGCTGCCAATCAGGTCACTAAGCCGCTAGGACGGCACTGAGGTACGCGACCTCAGACGAGCTCGATGAAGACCATCTCCGTTGCGTCGCTGCGGCGCGGTCCCAGCTTGAGGATCCGCGTGTACCCGCCGGGACGCTCCGCATAGCGCGGGGCAACGTCGGTGAACAGCTTGTGCACGGCGAACTTGTCCTGGGAGAGCGTGGAGAGCGCCTGACGGCGAGCATGCAGGTCGCCACGCTTGGCGAGCGTGATCAGCTTCTCGATCTCGGGCTTGACCGCCTTGGCCTTGGCCTGAGTCGTTTCGATCCGCTCGTGCTCGATGATCTCCTTGCTCAGGTTCATGAGCAGCGCCTTGCGGTGCGCGGAGTCGCGGCTGAGCTTGTTGCGTGTCTTCTGATGGCGCATGGGCTAGTGCAGTGTAGGCACTTGTCAATCAGCGCGGAGGTTCAGACCGCGAGCGTGCAAGGTTTCGATGACCTCGTCGATTGACTTTTTGCCGAAGTTGGGGATCGCGTTGAGCTCCGCCTCGGACTTGGAGATGAGATCGCCGACGGTCTGGATACCGGCGCGCTTGAGGCAGTTGTATGAGCGCACACCCAGCTCGAGCTCCTCGATGAGAATGCCCCACTCCTCGCCTTGCAGCGCGGCCTGCGTGCCACCACCGACGGCGAGACCGTGTCCGTCGAGCTGTCCGCCGGGTGCGGCGCGCAGCTCCTGGATGCGGTCGGCGTCGGTGAAGATGGCAAGCTGGGAGATGAGCAGCTCGGCAGCCTCGCGAAGTGCTGCCTGCGGGTCGATGGAGCCATCGGTCTCGATGTCGAGGGTGAGCTTGTCGAAGTCTGTCTTCTGTCCGACACGCGCCTGCTCGACTGCGTAGGCGACACGCCGCACGGGCGAGAAGATCGAGTCGATCGGGATCACGCCAATCGGCTGATCGGCTGACTTGTTCTCCTCGGCGGGCCTGTAGCCACGCCCGCGCCCGATGGTCATGTACAGCTCGAGCTTGGTTTTCTTCTCGAGCGTGGCGATGTGAAGATCGGGGTTGAGGATCTCGACTCCGGCGGGCAGGTCGATGTCCTTGGCGGTGATCTCGCCCGGACCCGTGACCACGAGCGGCGCCTCGACCTCGCTGGCATCGGAGTGCATCCGGCAGACGACGCCCTTGAGGTTGAGCACGATGTCGGTCACGTCCTCCTTGACGCCCTGGATGGTTGAGAACTCGTGCGCTACGCCCTCGATGCGGACGCTGGTGACGGCTGCGCCGGCGAGGGAGGAGAGCAGTACGCGCCGCAGCGAGTTGCCGAACGTGTAGCCAAAGCCGCGGTCGAGCGGCTCGATCGTGAACGTTCCACGATTCTGCTCCACGGACTCGCTTGTGATCCGGGGGATTTGGAAGTCGAGCATGAAAGTCCTAACGTCGTTTTGGTCTCGCACCGGCGTCGAGGACGCCGGCTGGGAGCGTCACCGCCCGGATGGGCCGCGACGCGGGCAAAAATTGCTTCTACTTCGAGTACAGCTCGACGATGAGCTGCTCCTGCACCGGCGCGGCGACCTCGCGCCGCTCCGGCCTGCGCAGCACCTTGGCCGTGAGCGACTCGTGATCGGCCTGTAGCCACGCGGGAATCTGTCCGGTCAGCTCGGTTGCGTCTCTGACCACCTGCGTGGCGGGTGTGTCCGCCTTGATCGTGATGACATCGCCGGGCCGCACCTGATAGCTGGGGATATTCACGCGCCGGCCGTTGACCGTCCAATGGCCGTGACGAATGAGCTGGCGCGCCTGCCGACGCGAGGCGCCGAAGCCGAGCCGCACGAGCACGTTGTCGAGGCGGCACTCCAGCAGCGCGAGGAGGTTCTCGCCGGTGATGCCGCTCTGGCGCGAGGCCTTCTCGTAGTAGCCGGCGAACTGCTTCTCCAGCACCCCGTAGTAGCGCTTGGCCTTCTGCTTCTCACGCAGCTGCAGGCGGTACTCGCTCTGTTTCATGCGCCCGCGGCCGTGCTCTCCCGGTGGGTAGGAGCGACGCTCGACGCCGCACTTGTCGGTGAGGCAGCGCTCGCCCTTGAGGAACAGCTTCTGCCCCTCACGGCGGCACTGCTTGCACTGTGGGCTGGTGTCTCTAGCCATTAGACGCGCCTCCGCTTACGGGGGCGGCACCCGTTGTGGGCCTGCGGGGTGACGTCCTTGACGCCGCTGACCTCGAGGCCCGCGGCTTGCAGCGAGCGGATCGCGGTCTCGCGCCCGGAGCCGGGGCCCTTGACGTAGACCTCCACCTTCTGCAGTCCCTGTTCGAGACCCTTGCGGGCGGCAGCGTCGGCCGTCACCTGGGCAGCGAACGGCGTGGACTTGCGCGAGCCCTTGAAACCAGCACCGCCGGCCGACTCCCAGGCGATGACGTTGCCAGCGGTGTCGGTGAGTGAGACGATGGTGTTGTTGAAAGAGGTCTTGATGTGCGCCTGGCCGACGGGGATGTTCTTTTTGGGCTTGCGACGGCCGCGGGCGCGTTTTGGGGCTGGGGGCATTACTTCTTACCTGCTCTCTTCTTGCCGGCTACCTGCATGCGCTTGGGGCCCTTGCGGGTGCGGGCGTTGGTCTTGGTCTTCTGTCCGCGCACGGGCAGCCCACGACGGTGGCGCAGGCCACGGTAAGAGCCGATCTCCTGCAGGCGCTTGATGTCGTTGACGCGCTCGCGGCGCAGGTCGCCCTCGACGGTGAGACCCTCGTCGATGACGTCGCGTAGCTTGGTGACCTCGTCCTCGGTGAGGTCACGAATGTAGGTGTCGGGGCTGACGCCGACCTGGGCGAGAACCTTGTTGGACGTGGAGCGTCCGATCCCGTAGATGTAGGTCAGCCCGATCTCCGAGCGCTTGTTCAACGGTAGGTTGACTCCGGCGATGCGTGCCATTAGCCCTGACGCTGCTTGTGACGCTTGTTCTGGCAGATCACCAGCACCACCCCATGGCGGCGGATGATCTTGCATTTCTCGCACATCGGCTTGACCGACGGTCTTACCTTCATGATCCCTTTCGGCGGCTGGGTTCCGGCGATCCGGCTCTGGCTGCCGTTGCGGCCGCCGCTACCGAATCGAGGACATGCCCCGGCACAGGCCAACGGGCCTGGCACATGGGCAGGACTCCAGATAGTAGCAACCTCAGCTGGCGCTCGCTATCCCCTCTGCTACGGGCTCTCCTGCTGCTTGTTCTCCCGCTGCAGGCTGGTGCGCACGCGAGTCGGCGAGAAGATGCCACGGCGTGAGAATCAACGGTCCGGCGGCAGTGACGGCGACGGTGAACTCGAAGTGTGCGGCGGCGGAGCCATCCTGGGAGTAGATCGCCCAGCCATCGCCACCGACGCGCACGCCTGCGCGACCGACGGTGGTCATGGGCTCGATGGCGAGCACCATGCCCTCCTGCAGCACCGGCCCCTTGCCCGGCTTGCCGTAGTTGGGCACCTGCGGATCCTCGTGCATGCTGCGCCCGACACCATGCCCGACGAGGGAGCGCACGACGGAGAAGCCCGCCTTCTCCACGACACGCTGGATTGCATTGGAGACGTCTCCGATGCGATTGCCGAGCTTGCACTGCGCGACGCCGGCGTGCAGCGACTCCTCAGTGGTCGCGAGCAGCTGCTGCACGCCCGGCTCGACGTCCCCCACCGCAAACGTTCGCGCGGCGTCGGCAACCCAGCCGTCGAGCGTGACACCAACGTCGATGGAGATGCTGTCGCCAGGCTTTAGCTTGTATGCACCGGGGATCCCGTGCACGACCATCGCGTTGGGCGAGGCGCAGATCGAGCCGGGAAAGCCCCTGTAGCCCTTGAAGGTGGGGATCGCCCCACGGGAGCGGATGACGCGCTCGGCGAGCTTGTCGAGCTCGCCGGTGGTGATGCCGGGACGGACTTGGCGCTCCATCTCATCAAGCGTGGCGGCCAGGATCAGGCCGGACTGCGCCATCTTGTCGATCTCCTGCGGGGACTTCTTGATGATCACCCAAGGAGCTTAGCTCGGGAGCTGCGGCGGCCGGCGAGCGGCGTCGCTACATGCCCTCCTCCAAGCGCAACGTGGCGACGGTGGCCCTGATGTGCGCGTGCACCTCATCGGCGCTGCGTCGCCCGTCGAAGCGTCGCAGTAGCCCTGCCTCGTCGTAGTAGGCGATCAGCGGCTCGGTCTGGGAGTGGTACACCTCCAGGCGCCTGCGGATCACCTCCTCGCGATCGTCGTCACGCTGGATCAACCGGGCGCCGTCCTGATCGCACACGTCTTCGTGCTTGGGCGGGTCGAAGTCGACGTGGTAGATGTGGCTGGGGTTCTTCACGCAGACCCTGCGTCCGGCGAGGCGGCGCACGAGATCGTCGTCGGGAACCTCGATCAGCAGGGCACCGGTGAGCTTGCGCTCGAGCCCCCGCAGTGCCTTGGCGAGCTCGTCGGCCTGGACGGTATTACGTGGAAAGCCATCGAGCAGGAAGCCGTCGCGCGCGTCGCCGTCGGCGATACGGTAGGTGATCATGCCGACGATCACCTCGTCGGGCACGAGCTCGCCGGCATCCATGAAGCGCTTGGCCTCATTGCCCAGGTCGGTCCCGTCGGCGACCTGCGCGCGCAGGATGTCGCCGGTGGAGATGTGCGGCAGCGAGAAATCGTCGTGCAGACGCTCGGCCTGCGTTCCCTTACCAGCCCCAGGCGGGCCAAGCAAAATGAGGTTCAACTCGGACAAGACCAAGGCAGCCTATCCGCAAAGCCCGTTGGTTTGCCACCATGGAACACCGCAAACCACGTGCAACCAGGCGCCAAGCACGCCAAGCGAAGCGGTTCTCGTGGCGGTCGCCGCGAAGTCGCGGCCGCCACGAGAACCGCGTAGCGCTACTTGAGGAACCCCTCGTAACTTCGCATCATCAGCTGCGCCTCGAGCTGCTTCATCGTTTCCAGCGCGACGCCGATGACGATCAGGATGGAGGTGCCGCCAAACTGGAAGTTCTGGTGGGTGCGGGCGATGAGGATCGCGGGCAGGGCGGCGACGGCGGCGAGGAACAGCGCGCCGGGAAACGTCAGGCGAGCGAGGATGCGATCAAGGAATTCAGCGGTGGGACGGCCGGGACGCACGCCGGGGATGAAGCCACCGTACTTCTTGAGGTTGTCGGCCTGGTCGACTGGGTTGAAGGTGACGGCGGTGTAGAAGTAGGTGAAGACGATGATGAACAGCGACTCGCCGACGACGTAGTGCCAGCCGTTGGGGGTGAAGAAGTCAGACAGCGATTTGCCCCAGTGTGTTTTGACGAGCGACCCGACGGTGGGCGGGAAGGCCATGATGCTGGCGGCGAAGATCACGGGGATGACGCCGGCCATGTTCACGCGCAGCGGCAGATAGGTTTGCCCACCCTCTGACATGCGCCGGCCGATGACCCGCTTGGCGTACTGCACTGGGATTCGCCGCTGGCCTTCTTGGACGAACACGATGCCAGCAACGACGGCGAGCACGAGGAACGGCATCATCACCTTGAAGACCTGGTTCTGGGTCGTCCACCAGGCCTGGATGCCGGACGGCAGACGCGAGACGATGGAGGCGAAGATCAGCAGCGAGATGCCGTTGCCGATGCCGTGCTGGGTGATGAGCTCACCGACCCACATCAGCAGCACACAGCCGGCTGTGAGGCAGACGACGATCAGGAAGATGTGCGGCAGATCGAAGTGCTTGATGACGTTTTCGCCCGCTTTGGCCTGCAGCGTGTGGAACAGGAAGACGTAGCCAATGGACTGGGCAAAGGCGAGCCCGACGGTGAGGTAGCGCGTGTACTGGGTGATGCGCGCCTGTCCCACTTCGCCTTCCTTGGAGAGCTTCTCGAGCGAGGGCACTGCAACCTGCAGCAGCTGCAGGATGATGGAGGAGGTGATGTAGGGCATGATGCCCAGCGCGAAGATGGCGAGTTTGGAAAGGCCACCTCCGGAGAACAGGTTGAGGTAGGCGAGGATGCCACCGCCGCCGAAGGACTTCTGGATGTTGTTGACGGCGGTGAGGTTGACGCCGGGGACGGGAACGTGCGAGCCGAGCCGGTAGATCAGCAGCATCAGCCCCGTGAAGGCGATCTTCTTGCGGATGTCCGCAACCTGGAAGGCGTTGAGAATGGTCGAGAGCATGGGCTTCAGTCGGCCGCGTGCAAGCCCATCGCGAGCTCGTCCCCGGGACGGCGGATTCTAGTGGATGCGGGTGGGTGGGACGCCATACCCGCAGCTCACATCAGGTGCCGGCCGCTAGCCCTGGACGGTGGTGCAGGTGCCGCCGGCGGCCTCGATGCGCTCGCGCGCGCTGGCGCTGAAGGCATGGGCGTGGACGGTGAGCGCCTTGGTGATCTCGCCCTTGGCGAGCACCTTGATGGGGATGTCCTTGCGGGTCCCCAGGCCGTGGGCCTTCATAAGCTCGACGGTCACTTCGGTGCCTGCGTCGAAGCGCTCCTCGAGCGAGGAGATGTTGACGGGCTGGGTGTGTGTGCGGAAGGGCTCGAAGGGCATCGACTTCTTCATGTGCGGACCGCGCAGCTTTCGCATGCGCATGTGAATCGGCATCTGACCACCCTCGAATGCTGCTCTGCGCTTTGAGCCAGAGCGGGAGCCGGCGCCCTTCTGGCCACGCCCAGAGGTCTTGCCGGTACCTGAGCCTTCACCGCGCCCGATGCGCTTGCGCGGCCGGCGGCTACCGGGCGCGGGGGCGAGGTTGTGCAGGCCGATACGCGGCTCGCCCTCGTCCTTGTCTTTGGCTGGGCTCACTTGCTCTCCTTGACCTCGACGAGGTGGCGGACGGCGTGCAGCATGCCGCGAGCCTGCTCACAGTCCTTGACCTCGACGGTGTGGCCGATGCGACGCAGACCGAGCGAACGGAGCGTGTCGCGCTGTTTGCTGTTGGCGCCGTTTTTGGAGCGGCGCTGGGTGACGCTGAGCGCGGACATCAGGCAGAGGCTCCGTCGGCGACGGCGGCTGCGTCTGGCGCGGCTGCGGGCTCATCGGACGCGGCAGCGACGGCCGTCTCTGCGCCCGGCGTTGTCTCTGTCTTGGCGTCAGCTGCCTGGGCGGCGCCGTTGGTGGGCGCCCCGCCGAGACCGAGCACCTGATTGATGCTCAGCCCGCGCAGCTTGCCGACCTCCTCGGGGGTGCGCAGACCGCGCAGCCCGGCGACGGTCGCCTTGACGAGGTTGATGGGGTTCTGCGTGCCGAGGCTCTTGGAGAGGATGTCGTGGATGCCCGCGAGCTCCAGCACCGCGCGCACGCCACCGCCGGCGATCACACCGGTACCGGGAGAGGCTGGCTTGAGCAGAACGCGACCGGAACCGAAGATGCCAGTGGTCTGGTGGGTGATGGTGCTGCCGTGCTTGGGCACACGGAAGAGATCCTTCTTGGCCCGCTCGACACCCTTCTGGATCGCGAGCGGCACCTCGTTGGCCTTGCCGTAGCCGACACCGACGACATCGCGTTCGTCGCCGACGACGACGAGCGCCGTGAATGAGAAGCGCCGTCCACCCTTGACGACCTTGGCGACGCGGTTGATCTCGACCACGCGCTCCTGGAGGTCCAGGCCGGCTGGGTTGACTGAGCGATCTATCGATATGGACATGAGCAGGAGTGAGGGTAGCGGTAGCGCGTCGGGTTCGACGACTTAGACGGTAATTCCAGCCTCGCGGATGGCTTCGGCGAACGCGCGTACGTGGCCGTGGTACTGGTAGCCGCCGCGGTCGAATACCGCCTCGGAGATACCTGCGGCTTTACTGCGCTCGGCGAGCAGCTCACCGGCACGTTTGGTGCGCTCGGCTTTGCCAAGTGATTGAAGCTCGGGCTCGAACCAGTTGACGGCTGCGAGCGTGCGCGCAGAGATGTCGTCGACGAGCTGCGCCGACAGCCCACGGTTGGAGCGGAACACGGAGATGCGCGGACGGGCGGCGGTACCGGAGATCTTCGCGCGCACCCGGCGGCGACGTTTGAGCCGGCGGCGCTCTTTGGTGATGACGGTCATGCCCTCTTGCCCACCTTGCGCTGAACGTGCTCGCCCTCGTAGCGGATGCCCTTGCCCTTGTATGGCTCGGGCGGGCGCTGCTTGCGGATGATGGCGGCGGTCTCGCCGACGAGCTGCTTGGAGATGCCCTTGACGACCACGCGCGTCGGCTGGGGCACTTCGAATTCGATCCCTTCCGGTGCGGGGATTGGCACCGGGTGGGAATAGCCGACGGCCAGCTCGAGGTTCTTGCCCTTCAGCTGCGCGCGATATCCCACGCCTTGGATCTCCAGGCGCTTCTCGTAGCCGCTGGTGACGCCCTCGACCATGTTGGCGACGAGCGTGCGGGTGAGCCCGTGTAGCGCACGATGTTCGCCGCGATCGGTGGGCCTGGTGACGACGAGCTGCTCGCCGTCCTGGGTCACTTCGATGTCCCTGTGGATGCGCTCTGAGAGTTCGCCTTTGGGGCCGTTCACACGTACGGACTCGGGCTCGATCGAGACGGTCACGCCGGAGGGCACGGGGATGGGCTGTCTACCGATTCGGGACATCGCTCACCAGACCTGTGCCAGGACCTCGCCGCCGATGCCAGCGGCGCGGGCGTCGTGGCCGGTCATGACGCCACGCGAAGTGGACACGATCGAGGTCCCCATCCCACCGAGCACCTTGGGGATGTGCTTGGCGTCGACATATGTGCGCCGTCCGGGACGCGACACGCGCTTGAGCCCGGAGATCGCTGAACGCCTGTCCTCGGTGTACTTGAGCCGGATCTGGATCAGCTGTCCGGCACCGCCGTCGGGTGCGGGTACGACCGACCAGGAGTCGATGTAGCCCTGCTCGTCGAGAATCCGTGCGAGCTCGCCCTTGAGCTTGGACGCGGGTACGTCGACGGTCTCATGGGCGGCGTGGATGGCGTTACGCACGCGCGTGAGGAAGTCGGCTATGGGATCTGTCATCGACATCTTTGTGCTCGGTTCTCGGTCGTTTCTGTGTGGGTGAGGTTTGGCTTGGCTGTTTCGGCTTGTGTGGGCGGCGTAGCTGGTGGAGCTTGTCTTGCTTGCATGCTCTGTATGGCGAGGGCCGTACAGGCTTCTTCGGGGAGAGATCTACCAGGAGGACTTGGTCATCCCGGGGATCTGCCCGTTGTGGGCGAGGTCGCGAAGGCAGATGCGACACACCCCAAACTTCTTGTAGACGGCACGCGGCCGACCGCAACGGGTGCAGCGAGTATATGCACGTGTCTTGAACTTGGGAGTCCGCGCCTGCTTGACGCGCTGTGAAGTCTTGGCCATCAGTCGGTGCTCTCTTTCTCAGTGGTCTCCGTATCGCCGACCTCGGGGGCGTCGCTCGGCTCATCTGCAATCTCATCGGCGACGGCCTCGGCAACGATCTCCTCGGCCTCGGCCTCAGCGACGGCCTCCACCACGATCTCCTCGGCAACGACATCGGCCTCGAGCTGCGCAGCGGCCTCCCCCACTATCTCCGCTTCGGCTACCGCCTCGTCAGCCACTGCCTCCTCGGCCTCGACGAGATCCTCCGCCTCGGGCTCAGCAGCGGCCTCAGGCTTGGCGGCTTTGGGTCGGCTCTTCTCCGGTTTGCCGGCGGCTAGCTTGGCGGCCTTGGCCTCGGCGGCAGCGGCTTTCGCCTCGGCTGCCTTGATGGCGTCGGCCTCTGCGGTGGCTGCTGCTGCCACGCGCTCGACCTCGGCCTGCTCGTGAGCGCGTTCGGCGGCGGCGTCTGCCTCTGGGTCATAGCCCTTTGGCCGCCTGTCAGGGGAGAACGGCATGCCGAAGGCAGCGAGTAGCGCGTATGCCTCGAGGTCGGTGGCCGCGGAGGTGGTGATGGTGATGTCGAGACCCCGCACGGAGTCGATCGCGTCGTAGTCGATCTCGGGGAAGATGATCTGCTCTTTGACGCCCATCGAGTAGTTGCCGCGGCCGTCGAAGGAACGCGCGTTCAAGCCACGGAAGTCGCGGATACGGGGGATGGCGACGGAGATGAGCCGGTCGAGGAACTCGTAGCCACGCTCGCCTCGCAGCGTGACGGCGAGACCGACGGGCATGCCCTCACGGAGTTTGAACGCGGCGATCGACTTGCGCGCGCGGCGTACGCTCGGCTGCTGCCCGGCGATGGCGGCGAGCTGCTCGGTGGCGGCTTTGAGCACTTTGGAGTCCTGCTTGGCGAGCCCGACCCCCATGTTGACGGTGATCTTCTGGAGCTTTGGCGCCTGCATCACCGAGGTGTAGCCGAAGCGCTCGATGAGCGCTGGGCGGATCTCCTCGAGATAACGGGTCTTCAGACGAGCTGTGGGGGCGATATCGGTTGCGGTAGCCATGTGGTCAGTCCAGCTTTGCGCCTGAGCTCTTGGCGACGCGAACGCGCGTGCCACCGGTGCGGTCGATGCCTACCCGGGTGGGGGCGCCTTTGGCGTCGAGCAGCATCACGTTGGAAACGTGGATGGGACCCTCGCGCTCGATCACACCGCCGAGCTGCTGTTCGCTTTGGGCGCCGGCGACCTGCTGCGGGCGGGTGTGGCGCTTGATCATGTTGAGATGCTCGACGTACACGCGTTCCTTGGTCGGTTCGACGCGTAGAACGCGGCCGGTCTTGCCGCGGTCCTTGCCGGACATGACCTGCACGCGATCGCCGGAGCGAATCTTCAGGGAGCGGCGCTTGGGGCGCGCGGTGCCAGATCTACGGTTGGCCATTACAGGACCTCGGGCGCGAGCGAGACGATCTTCATGAAGTTGCGCTCGCGCAGTTCGCGCGCGACCGGCCCGAACACACGGGTGCCGCGGGGGTTGTTCTGGTCGTCGATGATCACAGCGGCGTTCTCGTCAAACGCGATGTAGGTGCCATCGTCGCGGCCGATGGGCTTCTTGGTGCGCACAACGACAGCGGTCACGACCTCACCCTTTTTGACGGTGCCCTGGGGGTTGGCCTGCTTGACGGTGGCGGTGATGATGTCGCCGACGAACGCGTAGCGGCGACGCGAGCCACCCTTGACGCGGATGCACAGGATCTCGCGGGCGCCAGAGTTATCGGCCACACGCAAACGGGTCTCGTTCTGGATCATCGTGCCCTCTCCAAGACGTCGACGAGCGCCCAGCGCTTGGTGCGCGAAAGCGGCCTGGACTCGATCACCCTGACGAC
Source organism: uncultured Solirubrobacteraceae bacterium (assembly GCA_963752865.1). Taxonomy (GTDB): domain Bacteria; phylum Actinomycetota; class Thermoleophilia; order Solirubrobacterales; family Solirubrobacteraceae; genus Palsa-744. Next base: position 1,087,418 of record CAVVZU010000002.1, on the reverse strand, counting down.
GTCGCCCTCGTGGGCGTCGTTGTTCTCGTCATGTGCGTGCACGGTGCTCGAGCTGCGCACGATCTTCTCGTAGCGGCGGTGCCGGCGTGCGACGTCGATGCGAACGGTGATCGTCTTGGCAGCCTTGTCGGAGACGACGATGCCCTGACGCACCCGGCGGGTCCCCTCGACAGGCGCGTGCACGGGCGCGAGTGGCTCGGGGGCGGGTGCAGTGGCACGACGCTCAGCAGCCTTGGCCCGTTCCTGCAGGCGTCGGGCACGGCGCCGCACCGCCTTGGTTTTGCGCTCGACCAACCGCGCGGCATGGCGCTCCTCGGGTGTGCGGCTTGGGCGCGCCTCACCTGAGTGTTTGGAGCGAGCGTTGCGACGGCGCTCCTTGGGCGGAAGCTGCACCACGGGCTCAGCTGGCGGCGCCGCCGCTTCAGGCGCGGCGCTCTCCTCAGCCTCGGCCTCGGGCGCCTGGTCGGCATCGCTTGCGCCGGCGTCAACAGTGGCATCGTCCTGCACGGGCTCGCTGCCTGCAGCCTCGGGCGCAGGCGTCTGCTCAGCGGTCTCGGGTGTCTCGTCGTCTGTTTGGTCAGCCATTTGGTGCGTTCATCCTGTCTGTGATTCTCAGTTGTTCTGGTCGTGTCCGGCAGCGAGCTCACGCTCGCGTACGACTGTCAGCGCCCGTGCGAGGTCGCGCTTGGCGCGCCCCAATCCGGCGGTGTCGTCGAGTTCTCCGGTGGCGTTGGAGAAACGCAGCCCGAACACCTCTTTGCGCAGCTCAGCCAATCGTTTGCTCAGTTCCTGGCCATCCAGGTCACGTATATCGCTGGCCTTCATCGTCAGTCCTCACGCAGCACGAACTTGGATTTGACGGGCAGCTTGTGTGCGGCCAGGCGGATGGCTTCCCGCGCGAGCGGCTCAGACACGCCTGCGAGCTCGAACATGACGCGCCCGGGCTTGACCACCGCCACCCAGCCTTCGGGCGAGCCCTTGCCGGAGCCCATGCGGGTCTCGGCGGGCTTCTTGGTGATGGGCTTGTCGGGGAACACGTTGATCCACACCTTGCCGCCACGCTTGATCTTGCGGGTCATGGCGATACGAGCTGCCTCGATCTGGCGGTTGGTCAACCAGCCGCACTCGAGTGCCTTCAGGCCGTAGTCGCCGAACTGGACGTGCAGCTGCCCACGCGAGTTGCCGCGGCGACGACCGCGGTGTTGCTTGCGATGCTTGACGCGCTTGGGTGAGAGCATCAGCGCCCACCTCCACCGCTGGGTCCGCCGCCACCTGGCCGTGGACCGCGTCCACCGCCACCGCCACCGCCACCGGGACCGCCTGGACCGCGTCCACCGCCACCACCAGGACCGCGACCGCCGCCGCCGGGACCACGTCCACCACCACCGCCGGGACCACCAGGTCCACGGCCACCACCGCCGCGTCCACCGGAACCGGACCCACCCGCCCCACCAGGACCGCGTCCACCGCCACCGCCGCCACCTGGCCGGTTGCGTCCACCGCCACGCCCTTCGCGACCGTCGCGGCCGCCGCGGCCCTCGCGGTCGTTGCTGGGCGGAGCTGGTGCGGTCATGTCGGTCAGGTCAGCGCCGGTGTAGCCCTCGGGCATGATCTCGCCCTTGTTCACCCAGCACTTGACGCCGATGCGCCCGAAGGTGGTGCGCGCCTCGTAGAAGCCGTAGTCGATGTCCGCGCGCATCGTGTGCAGCGGCACGCGACCGTCCGAGTAGCTTTCGGTGCGGGCCATCTCCGCGCCGCCGAGGCGACCTGCTACCTGCACCTTGACGCCCTTGGCGCCGGAGCGCATGGCGCTGGTGAGAGCACGCTTCATCGCGCGACGGAAGGCAACGCGGTTTTGCAGCTGCTCGGCGATTGACTGCGCGACGAGCTTGGCGTCGAGCTCGGGACGCTTGATCTCCAGGATGTTGACCTTGATCTGCTTTTTGGTCATGCGGTGCAGATCGCGTCGCAGCGCATCGACTTCGGTGCCCGACTTGCCGATCACGATTCCCGGCCGTGCGGTGTGGATGTTCACCTCGAGCTCGTTGGCGTCCTTGCGAATGGTGATGTCAGACAGGCCTGCATGGGCGAGCTTGCCGATGATGTGCTCGCGCACACGCACATCCTCCGCGAGGTACTCGGCGAAGTGCTTCTCGTTGAACCAGTTTGACTTCCAGTCGTGGATGTAACCCACGCGCATAGCCTCTGGATGAACCTTCTGTCCCATTTCTCAGTCTCTCAGCCGTGTCTTTTGTTTGTTCCCGGCTCAGGGCGCGGGATCAGCGTGATCGTCAGGTGGCTCGTGCGCTTACGGATCGGTGTAGCCCGTCCCATGGCGCGCGGGCGAAAGCGCTTGATCGTCGGCCCTTCGTCGGCGTATGCCTCCCGCACGATCAGATCGTCCTCGAGCAATTCGTGGTTGCTCTCGGCGTTGGCCACAGCGGACTCGAGCAGCTTGCTCCAATCGCGTGCCACCTCACGAGGGGTGAACGCGAGGATAGCGCGTGCCTCCTGAATTGACTTGCCGCGGATGTGCCCGCACACCATGCGGGCCTTGCGTGCGGACGTCCGCACGTAGCGCGCATGAGCGCTGACCACGCGACGACGGGGGGCTTTGGCGGCGCCTTTGCCTTTGGCTGCACGCGGCGCGGATGCCGGCTTGGACTCTTTGTCAGCGGCTGTCTCAGCGGGCGCTTTCTCAGCTGGCGCTTTTTTCTCGCCAGCCGGTTTTTTGGCGGGTGCTTTTTTGGCGGGTGCCTTCTCGCCATCGTCCGCATCGCCCTCGGCGCTCTCATCCTTGGCTTTGGGCTCTTTCGCTTTCGCCGCTTTGGCTTTGGGCTCAGCTTTCGACTCGCTGGCTTTGGCGTCTTTGGCTTTTGCCGCGGGTTTCGCGGCTTTGCTGGCTTTGGCGTCGGCGACAGGCGCCTGCTCGTCAGCCTCCACGCCCTCAGGCGGATCGGTGGGTGCGTCGGCGCTCATCTACCTGACCTTGCCCGAACCGGCGTGACCACGGAACACGCGTGTGGGGGCGAACTCGCCGAGCTTGTGACCGACCATCGACTCGCTGATGTACACGGGCACGTGTTTCTTGCCGTCGTGCACCGCAATCGTGTGGCCGACCATCTCCGGGAAGATCGTCGATGCACGGGACCATGTCCTGAGCATTTTTTTGTTGTTGGCGGCGTTGAGCGCCTCGATGCGAGACATCAAGCGCTCTTCCACCCACGGGCCCTTCTTGCTGGAGCGACTCATCGTTGCTTGCCCTTCCCGCGCCTACGTCCGCGCACGATGTAGCGGTTGGAAGTCTTGTTCTGCTTGCGGGTGCGGTACCCGAGCGTGGGCACGCCCCACGGCGTAACTGGATGACGGCCGGCGGTGGTCGAGCCCTCGCCGCCGCCGTGCGGGTGATCGACGGGGTTCATTGCAACACCTCGCGTCTGTGGGCGCACACCCATGTGGCGCTTGCGCCCGGCCTTGCCCACCTTGACGTTCTGGTGCTCGGCGTTGCCGATCGTGCCGACGGTCGCTCTGCACTCGGCGCGGACCATCCGCATCTCGCCGGAAGGCAGGCGCAGGGTGGCCATGTCACCGTCCTTGGCCATCAGCTGTGCGGAGGCGCCGGCGGAGCGAGCCATCTGGCCGCCGCGTCCGGGCTGTAGCTCGACGTTGTGCACGACGGTGCCAACGGGCATGCGGGCGAGCTCCATGCAGTTGCCCACAGCGATGTCCGCGTTCTCGCCGGAGGCGACGGTCATGCCGACGGTCAGACGCTGGGGCGCGAGGATGTAGCGCTTCTCGCCGTCCACGTAATGCAGCAGCGCGATATACGCGGAGCGGTTGGGGTCGTACTCGATGGCAGCGACTCTGGCGTTGACGCCATCCTTGCGGCGCTTGAAGTCCACACGACGATAGGCGCGCTTGGCGCCGCCGCCACGATGGCGGGCCGTCTTGCGTCCGAGCGAGTTGCGACCGCCGCTCTTCTTGAGCCCTTCGACGAGCGACTTCTCGGGCTTTGACTTGGTGATCTCAGCGAAGTCCGGGTAGGAGACAAATCGCATCCCGGGGCTGGTTGGTCTTGGCTTGCGTATCGGCATCAGTCAGTCCTATGAGTCCAGTGCTGCGAGGCCTTGGAATATGGGGATGCTCTCGCCGGCGCGTACCTGCACGATGGCCTTCTTCCAGGCACGCGTGCGGCCACGGGCACTGTTGCCACGCCGCTTGGGCTTGGTCTTGACGCTGAGCGTCCTGACCTCCACCACGTGGACGTCGAACAGTGCCTCGACCGCCTGGCGGATCTGGGTCTTGTGGGCGTCGGTGTGAACGCGGAAGGTGTAGCGGTCGGCGGCGGAGAGCACGTAGCTCTTCTCAGAGACGACCGGTCGGATGATCACCTGCGTGTGCTCCATCAGGCCTTCTCCTCCCCAGCTGAGCGTGGCTTGCCGGTACGAGCGGTGAGTGCATCGAGGGCCGTCTCGGAGATCACCAGCGAGGCGGCGCCCAGCAGGTCAGCCACCCCGACGTTCTCGGCGGCCAGGACTGCGACCCGTGCCAGGTTGCGGAACGACAGCGCCGCGGATGACTCCTCGGGGGAGAGCACCACGAGCGTGGGCAGCGGCTGCCCCCAATCCTCGAGCAGGTCAAGGGCGTCGCTGGTCTTGGGCGCTTTGAAGCCGGTCGCGTCGAGCACCGCGATCGAGCCGCGCCCGGCGTGCAGCGACAGCGCGCTGCGCAGCGCGGCGCGCTGCTCCTTGCGGTTGACCTTGAACGTGTACGAGCGCGGTTTCGGCCCGAAGACCGTGCCACCACCTGTCCACACAGGCGAGCGGCTGGAGCCGGCGCGGGCGCGCCCGGTGCCCTTCTGACGCCACGGCTTGGCGCCACCGCCGGAGACCTTGCCTCGGGTTTTCGTTGCGGCGGTGCCGCGCCTGCGAGCTGCCTGCTCGGCGCGCACGCTTTGATGGACCAGCGGGCCTGAGAAACGCGCACCGAAGGCGGCCTCGTCGAGTTTCACTTTTTTCGAAGCTCCGCCACCGGAGCTGAGGACGGGAGCGTCAGGCATCGGTGCGCACCTCCACAATGCCGCCGGGAGGGCCAGGTACGGAGCCGCGAACGAGCAGTAGGTTCTCTTTTGGGTCCACGCGGATGATCTCGAGGCCCTTCTGGGTGGTGCGCTTGTTGCCCATCTGCCCCGGTCCACGAATGCCTTTGAACACTCGCGAAGGGGTGGCGGATGCACCGATCGAGCCCGGGGCACGAACGTTGTGGGAGCCGTGAGACTTGGGGCCGCTGGCGAAGTTGTGCCGCTTGACCGTCCCCTGGAAGCCCTTGCCCTTGGATGTCCCGGAGATCTTTACCCGCGCGCCCACCTCGAAGGCGTCCACGGTGACTGTCTCGCCGAGCGTCAGCTCGCCGGCCTCGTCGCGGAACTCAACCAGCGTGCGCATTGGCGGCGCGTCGACCTTCTTCAGGTGACCAAGCTCGGGCTTGGACAGATGCTTCTCCTTGGTCTGGCCGAACGCCAGCTGCACTGCCTCATAGCCGTCGCGCTCAGGCGTGCGGATAGCTGTCACGGGACACGGACCGGCCTCCAAAACCGTTACGCGCGCGACGCTTCCGTCTTCCTGGAAGACCTGGGTCATACCTAGCTTCTTGGCGAGAATGGCGGACATGTGAAAAGTGGTGCTGTTTCTGTGTAGTGGTCGAGGCCGTCGGTGTTCAGGTGGCGAGACGGATCTCGATGTCAACGCCCGCCGGCAGGTGGTCGAGTCGCTGTAGCGAGTCGACGGTCTTTGGCGTTGGCTGGTGGATGTCGATCAGGCGCTTGTGCGTGCGGATCTCGAAGTGCTCACGCGAGTCCTTGTCCTTGAACGGTGAGCGGATCACGCAGTACACGTTCTTCTCGGTGGGCAGGGGCACGGGACCGGAGACGCTCGCACCGGTGCGAGTTGCTGTCTCAACGATCTCCTTCGCCGCCGACTCGATGGCCGAGGTGTCATATGCCTTCAGTCGGATTCGGATCTTGTTCTGATTGGCCGCTGCCATGGTGTCTCTCTTAGTGCTCTGATCGCGTGTCTGTGGTCTTGGGTGTCTCTGTCTGCGTTCGCTGCGGCACATCTCCGGTGGGAATGACTCCCGCCGAAACCCCTCCTGGACGGCAACGCAGGGCGGGCCTGTTCTCCCGCCCCGTCGCCGCCACACCCTCGAGGTGGGGCTGAATTAGTCGTATCGGACTACCAATGTGCGCGTCGCCATCCGACGTGTTCGAATGGCGCGCGTGTGCTACTCGATGATCTCGCTGACCACGCCCGAACCGACCGTGCGACCACCCTCTCGGATGGCGAAACGCAGGCCCTGGTCCATGGCGATCGGCTGGATCAGCTCGATCTCCATCTGGACGTTGTCTCCAGGCATGACCATCTCGACGCCGTCGGGCAGCTTTGCCACACCGGTGACGTCGGTCGTGCGGAAGTAGAACTGAGGCCGGTAGCCCGTGAAGAACGGAGTGTGACGACCACCCTCCTCCTTCTTGAGCACGTACACCTCTGCCTTGTACTTGGTGTGCGGGGTGATCGATCCGGGCTTGCACAACACCTGGCCGCGCTCGATCTCCTCACGCTTGGTTCCACGCAGAAGGCACCCCACGTTGTCACCTGCGCGACCCTCATCGAGGATCTTGCGGAACATCTCTACGCCTGTGACCACCGTCGAGGTCGAGTCATGCACCCCGACGATTTCCACTGTCTCACCAGTTTTGACGATGCCCTGCTCGACGCGGCCCGTGGCCACTGTGCCACGCCCGGTGATCGAGAACACGTCCTCGACCGGCATCAGGAACGGCTTGTCGAGCTCGCGCACCGGTTCGGGGATGTAGGAGTCCAGCGCCGCGGCGAGCTCGAGGATCTTCTCCTTGTACGGCTCCTCGCCTTCGAGCGCCTTGAGTGCGGAGCCGATGATGAACGGGATGTCATCGCCGGGGAAGTCGTACTCGGAGAGCAGCTCGCGAACCTCGACCTCGACCAGTTCCAGCAGCTCCTCGTCATCGACCATGTCGGCCTTGTTGAGGAACACGACGATGTAGGGCACGCCGACCTGGCGGGCGAGCAGGATGTGCTCGCGGGTCTGGGGCATGGGACCGTCGGCTGCGGACACAACCAGGATCGCACCGTCCATCTGGGCGGCACCGGTGATCATGTTCTTGACGTAGTCGGCGTGACCAGGGCAGTCCACGTGCGCGTAGTGACGGTTCTCCGTCTGGTACTCGACGTGGGAGGTGGCGATCGTGATCCCGCGTTCCTTCTCCTCGGGCGCGTTGTCGATCTCCGCGAAGGTACGAGCTTCCGCGCCTCCGTGCTCGGCCAGCACCGTCGTTATGGCAGCCGTCAGCGTCGTCTTGCCATGGTCGATGTGACCGATGGTCCCGACATTGACGTGCGGCTTGTCGCGCTCGAACTTCTCCTTCGCCACTTTGAATTCGCTCCTGTATCGACTTGTATGCCCGCCCCTGTGGAGGCGAACCTCAGAAATCTATCTAACTGCGGACTTTCTTGACTGCTGACTGCGATTTGCTCCTATGCGCCTTGCGAGATGAGATGCCCGTGAGTCGAGCCAGACAAGGACGCAGGAAGCGTGGCGTGCTTTGCACGCGAGCGACCGAGGACGCAGTATGGCGAAGCGCTCACGGGCATCTCAGGCCGGAACCGGTTCGCCAGTCCGCGCTTCGACGATCTTCTCGGCGATGTTCGGCGGAACCTCTTCGTAGTTCTCGAATTGCATCGTGTAGTTGGCGCGCCCCTGTGTGTTGGAACGCAGATCGGTCGCATAGCCGAACATCTCGCTTAGCGGGACCTTTGCGGTCACCGCGAGTGCGTTGCCGCGACGCTCCTGACCTTCCACACGACCGCGCCGGCGAGACAGGTCGCCGATGACATCGCCAAGGAAGTCCTCGGGGGTAACGACCTCGACGGCGAAGATCGGCTCGAGCAGCACGGGCTTGGCCCGCTTGGCTGCCTCTTTGAAGGCGAGCGAGCCGGCGACTTTGAAGGCGATTTCGGAAGAGTCGACGTCGTGGTACTTGCCGTCCACGAGCGTTACACGCATGTCCACCATCGGGTAACCGGCCTTGACGCCGTTGTCGAGCGCCTCTTCGATCCCCTTCTTGACGGCGGGGATGTATTCGGAGGGGATGTTCCCACCCTTGATCTTGTTGATGAACTCAAATCCCACGCCTGGGGCGGGCTCGAGGTTGATGAAGACGACACCGAACTGGCCCGAGCCGCCGGTCTGGCGGACGAACTTGCCTTCGATCTTCTCGACACTGCCTCGGACCGTCTCGCGATAGGACACCTGCGGCCGTCCAACATTCGCCTCGACGCCGAACTCTCGCTTCATACGGTCGACGAGCACCTCGAGGTGCAACTCGCCCATGCCCGAGATCTCGGTCTGGCCGGTCTCCTCGTTGGTGCGCACCTGGAAGGTCGGGTCCTCTTCGGCCAGACGCCCGAGCGCGACCGACATCTTCTCCTGGTCGACCTTCGTCTTTGGCTCGACCGCAACCTTGATTACGGGCTCGGGGAAGACGATGTTCTCGAGGTGGATTGGGTGGTCGGGAATCGCCAGTGTGTCGCCGGTGATGACCTGCTTGATGCCTACAGCGGCGGCGATGTCACCCGCGAAGACCTCGGTGACCTCCTCGCGCTCGTTGGCGTGCATCATCAGGATGCGCCCGATCCGCTCGGTGCGCCCGCTGCCCACGTTCAGGATCTTCGCGCCTGCCTCGAGGTGACCGGAGTAGACGCGGAAGTAGGTGAGCTTGCCGACGTACGGGTCGGCGGCGATCTTGAAGGCGAGCGCCGCGAACGGCTCGGAGTCGTCGGCGTGGCGGATGACCTGGCGCTCCTCCTCCTCGCCTCTGATCAGTTCGGTGCCGACCACCGGTGGCACATCGAGCGGCGAAGGGAGGTAGTCGATGACCGCGTCCAGAAGAGGCTGCACGCCCTTGTTCTTGAACGAAGAGCCGCATAGCACCGGCGTCAGCTTCGTCGACAGCGTGGCCTTGCGGATTGCGTTCTTGAGGACGTCCTCGGGCACGTCGGCCTCCTCGAGCAGCAGCTCGAGCAGCGCGTCGTCGTAGTGGGAGACCTCCTCGAGCAGGTGTTCGCGCGCGGCCTGAGCCGCTTCTGCGAGGTTCTCGGGAATCTGGATTTCGTCCTGTTCCTTACCGAGATCGTCTTTGTAGACGATCGCTTTCATCGCCACCAGGTCGATGACACCGAGGAAGTCGCCCTCGGCTCCGATCGGCAGCTGGATCGGCACAGGGTGCGCGCCCAAGCGGTCGATCATCGTCTGTACGCCTTTGTCGAAGTCGGCGCCGATACGGTCCATCTTGTTGATGTAGGCGATCCGCGGCACGTGGTACTTGTCGGCCTGGCGCCAGACCGTCTCTGACTGGGGCTCCACACCGGCTACCGAGTCGAACAGGGCGATGGCGCCGTCGAGCACACGCAGTGAGCGCTCGACCTCGACGGTGAAGTCGACGTGGCCGGGCGTGTCAATGATGTTGATGCGGTGGTCCTTCCACTGCGCGGTGGTGGCAGCGGAGGTGATGGTGATGCCGCGCTCCTGCTCCTGCTCCATCCAGTCCATCACCGCGGCGCCCTCGTGCACCTCGCCGATCTTGTACGTGCGCCCCGTGTAGTAGAGGATGCGCTCAGTCGTCGTCGTCTTACCGGCGTCGATGTGCGCCATGATCCCGATGTTGCGGGTGTTTTGGAGGGAGAACTTACGTGGCATGTGTGATGGTTTCTGGTAGTTGCCGAGGATCGCTGCGGGCAAAAAAATAGGCCCCTCGGGCCCACGCACGCTACTGGTCTTATCTGGACCGGTTCGCGTTCGTTATCTGCTCGAGGTCACCATCTTGATTGCCGCGTGCGCGAATCGCAGATGCATAGTCTGCGTCCACTCCACGCGTTTTCGACTATAGCAGAGCGATTCCTGCTCCTGAGCTTCACTGGGGAGCGTATTTGCGGCTACCGCGGCCCTGTCTCGGGGTCCTCGCAGACGGGACCTGTCGGCGCGTCCTCGACCATCGCGGCGAGGCGTTCCAGCACCCGAGTTGCCGCGCGCAGCTCCGCGGTATCCACGCCCTCGAGCGCCTTTTCCCAGCGGCTCTGCCAGGCCGTGCGCTTGGCGTCGATCTTGCTTTTGCCCTGTGGAGTGAGCCGCGAGACGACGACGCGACGGTCGGTCTCCGAGCGGACCCGCTCGACATGGCCCTGCTCGGCCAGATGATCGAGCATCTGCGTGACGGTCGCAGGGGTCAGCCGGGCGGCTGTCGCGAGCTCGCCCGCAGGCAGCTCGCCGCGCTCGGAAAGCTCGATCAGCAACTCGAACTGGGCGTGGCTCAGCTCGTTGGCGCCCAGGTGCGTGTCGCGCCCGCGCAGGCGGTTGAAGCTTCTGAAGACACGGCGGAATGCAACCCCCAACTCCGTCAGCTCGGGGCTCGGCTCGACCTTCGGCGTGTCTGCGGGGGCGCTGGCCATGGTCTCGAGCTCGCTAGACGCCGAGCGGCTCGGCAGCCGCCTCCGCGTTGGCCGCCGCGCGGTCCAGCCTCGCGCGCGGATTCTCGGCCCGCAGCAGAACCAGACAGGGGATCAAGGAGGCAACGCACATGCCCACCGACCACCAGAACGCTGTGCCATATGCCCCTGCCAGCCCGGCGACGGTGTGTGCGTGCGCGGTTGCGCGCTGCAGCACCACGGCGAGCACCGCCACGCCAATCGCCCCGCCGATCCGTTGCACGACGTTCAGCTGCGGCGTGGCATCGGAGAGCTGATCGGAGCGCAACGAGGCGAACGCGGCGGTCATGGCCGGCATGAACGAGAAGCCGATGCCGACACCCCGCAGCACGAGCACGAAGGAGAGGTAGACGATCGAGGTGTGCGCGCCGATGAACGCGAGCGGGATCGTAGATAGCGACAGGAGAGATACGCCCGCCAGCGCCACGCGTCCGCCGCCGAAGCGGTCGCTGAAACGACCGGCGAGCGGCATCACGAGCAGCATCCCGAGCCCCTGCGGACCGGTGAGAAGCCCTGTCACGATCACGCTCTCATGGCGAACCTGCTGGTAGTAGTAAGGCACCAGGATCATCGCCCCGAAGAGCGCCGCACCGAGGCCGAAGGTGGTCAGAGAGGCGGCAGCGAAGACGCGATTGGCGTACAGCCGGACGTCGAGCAGGGGCCGCTCCACGCGCAGAGCGTGCAGGCAGAAGACGACCGCCAGCACGATGCCGGCGACGATCGGCCCGACGACCTGCGGTGCGCCGAGACTGGTGCCCGCGGTGCCGAGCTCGCTGAGGCCGTACACAAGCGCGCTGGAGGCGCCCGACATCAGCACCAGGCCGAGTGCGTCCAGACGCCCGGCATGGCCGGAGTCGGTGTGGGGCAGCATCCGCCAGGCCAGCGCGAACGCGGCCACTCCGATGGGGACGTTGACGAGGAAGATCCAAGACCAGTGGAAGTACTCGAGGATCGTGCCGCCGATTACCGGGCCGAGGATCGGCCCCATCATGGCCGGCATGGCCACGATGCCCATCACACGGCCCATGCGCTTGGGCCCGGCGACCTGAGCCATGATCAGCTGGCCTACGGGCATGATCATGCCCCCGCCGAAGCCCTGCAGTACCCGGAAGATGACGAGCGTGGTAGTTGAAGCGGCGACCGCGCAAAGCGCAGAGCCGGCGGTGAACAGGACCAGCGACACCAGGTACACGCGCTTTGCCCCATAGCGCCTGGAAGCCCAGCCGGTCAGCGGGATGACGGCCGCCAGCGACAGGAGATAGCCCGTGACCACCCACTGGATCTGCGAGATGGTGCTGTGCAGATCGTGGCTGAGCGTGCGCAGCGCCACGTTGACGATCGTGGTGTCGAGGATCGACATGATCATCCCCAGGATCACCACGCCGGCGACCTTCCACACGTACGGCTCGATGCGGTCGCCCGCCTCCGGGTTGAACCCAGCCTGAGTTGTCGTCGCAGAAGACATTCGGTACCGAAAGCTTAGGAACCTAACCTTTCGCCTTCAACCCCTCTGTGTCCAATCGCACAGACGTCACATCGACAAGAAGCGTGGCATCGGGCACCGCAATCCACCGTACTCAGTTGCGACGCGCGGCTTCACCGGTACGCTTCGCACGATGTCGGAGGATGATGACGACCTGAAGATCGTGGCGAGCGCCAACTCCATGGAGGCGGACATCATCATCGGACGCCTGACTGATGCTGGCATCCGTTGTATGCAAAGCGCCGGCCTGGGTGGTTACGGTCGGGGCATGCCTCAGACGCGTGACGTGTACGTCAACGCCAAGGATCTGGAGCGCGCCCGAGCGGTACTCAAGGAAGACGAAGGCGGCTTTGACGAAGACGAACTGGCCCGCCTCAGCCAAGAAGCGGGCAAGGAGGGCCAGGTTGACCCCTGAGCGACGCGCGGCCGGTCGAGCCTCGCTCGACCAACAGCCAGCAGCTCGTCTCCCCGGGAGCTCTCAACAAGCCCCATAACCTGAGCTCGCATACGGGCAGACAGTCAGCAACCCATCCGACACCCGGGAGGGTGTCCATAAAAACCACTCAAGCCCGCCCAGCTAGACGTCCAAGCGTGTAGCGGCCCGAGGACCAAGCGAGACAAGGACGCAGTGAGCGAAGTGTGCTCCGCACACGAGCGATCGAGGACGCAGTATCGCGCCGGTCCTCGGGCCGCTACCAGCGGTAGTGGGCGAAGGCCTTGTTTGCCTGCGCCATGCGGTAAATGTCGTCCTTGCGCTTGTAAGCGCCACCCTGCTGGGACTGCGCGTCCATGAGCTCGTTGGCGAGGCGCTGAGCCATGGTCTTCTCGCGACGCTGACGGGCGAACTCGACGAGCCAGCGGACGGCAAGCGTGCGTGCGCGCCTGGAGGCAACCTCGACTGGCACCTGGTAGGTGGCACCACCGACGCGGCGCGATTTGACCTCGAGCGTTGGCGTGAGCGCTTTGATGGAAGCCTCGAGCGTCTCCACGGGATCTTTGTCGCTGCGCTCGCCCAGCAGCGCGAGCGCGTCGTAGACGATCCGCTCGGCGGTGGACTTCTTGCCGTCCAGCATCACCTTGTTGATGACCTGCTGAACCAGCTTGGAGCGATGAATGGGGTCCGCCTCGACGGGACGGATCTGGGCTGCGGCACGGCGGGGCATCGGTGTCTCGTTCCTGGAAGCGGTGGGCTGCGGCTATTTTTTCTTCACGCCGTACTGCGAGCGCGCCTTTTTGCGATCGCTCACGCCGGCGGCGTCGAGCGTGCCGCGGACGACCTTGTAGCGAACGCCAGGCAGATCCTTGACGCGGCCGCCGCGTACGAGCACCACGGAGTGCTCTTGAAGATTGTGTCCCTCTCCGGGAATGTAGGCGGTTACCTCGATCGACCCGGAGATGCGCACACGCGCGACCTTGCGCAGGGCGGAGTTAGGCTTCTTCGGGGTCGTCGTGTACACACGGGTGCATACCCCACGGCGCTGTGGCGCAGCAGTCTTCTTCTTGCGCCCCTTGCCGGACTTGAGTCCTGGCGTGGCGACCTTCTTCTTGGGGACGACGCGTCCCTTGCGCACTAGTTGCGAGGTGGTTGGCATTCGCGGGGATGCTAGCAGCGCTAGGCGGCCTGCGGGGCGCCGACTGCTCGCACGGGCGCCGGCATCATCGCGGCGGCGACGATCACGAGCACAAATGCGAGCGCCTGGAGCACCACTCCGAACGGGCTCGCCGACATTGGGTCACCGAAGACGATGATCCCGCCGGCGATGCCTGCGATGTTGGCAGCAGTGCCGGTAACGGCTATTACGGGAACGGCCTCGCCCTCCTGTAGACCGCGGGCTGAGGCATAGAAGGCGACTATCGATGCGGCTATCGCGACGGCCAGCCAGGGGCTGAGGAGCAGGCCGAGGAACCCGTGGGCGCCGACGATGCCCGTGAGCGCCTTGATGGATGTGTCTGACACCCCGAACAGCACCCCCGAGGCGGCACCGAGCATCATGCCGTGATGCTCGACCGGTCCGCCCATGCGTGGCCCCATCAGCAACAGGCCACCGAGCCCGAACAGGCCAGCCTCGAAGGAGATCATGGCGACCACGGAGAAGTGCGAGTGCGCACCGTGCATGGCTGGCAGGGTGAGACCCAGCAAAACCAGTCCGGCGGCCGTCAGCGACAGCCCTATCCACTGGCGACGCCCAACCTTGAAGCCGAACATCCGCTCGGCCATCACCGCTATGAACACCACGCCTGCAGCGAGGGACACCTGGATCACGGACATCGGCGCGAGCGCCAGTGCAGCGACATGCAGTCCCCAGCTGGCGGTGGCTATGAGCATGCCCAGCGCGAACCACTTGGAGGAGTACAGCTCCTTGGCGGAGCGCAGCGGGTGCAACACCTGCACCTTGGGTACGGAGTTGGCTCCTCGATACTTGTAGAAGAAGCCCAGGTTCGCCACGAAGGCGCACAAGAGCGCGAGGAGTATGCCTAGATCCATGGTCATGGTGAGGGGGTGAGACGCTGTGGTCATCGACTGGGGGTGGTCGCTGCTTTACTCCGAGCTGGCGGCCTCAGCACATCAGCCGTTCCGGCAGACTACCCATCCCAACCTCTATGCAAGCTAAAGAGCCCGTGGGCGGGACAAAAGAGTCGTGTGGGCCTTTGCTGATGGTCGATATCGACGGCGTCATCTCGCTGTTCGGCGGCTGGGAGCGGGCCAGCCCGAGTGTCCAGAACGGTCACACCGATGATCGGACGCGCCACGGCTCCTTTCACTCGATCGATGGAACACCCCACTTCCTTTCGTCCACCGCGGCAACTCACCTGCTTGCACTGTCGGACTTATTCGAGCTGGTGTGGGCGAGTGGCTGGGAAGAGCGGGCGAACGAACATCTCCCCCACCTGCTCGGACTGCCGCCGGCGCTGCCGTTCCTGCGTTTCGCACGCGCCGTAGGACGCTCCAACGCCCACTGGAAGCTTGACGCGATCGATGCCTATGCCGGGCAGCGGCCACTGGCGTGGATCGACGATGCGTTCAATCCCGCCTGCCATGAGTGGGCTGAGGCCCGCGGCGCGCCCACGCTGCTTGTCCAGACCGCGCCCGAGGATGGCCTCACGTCGTTGGAGGCGCAGCAGCTGGTGGCGTGGGCCGAGACTCTACGGAAGCAGCGCCCAGCCGCGCCTTGAACAGCCCGCAACCGAGCGACCGGGTCCACCCCGGCCGCTCAGCGCATGCGTATCTGACTGAGACTAGTTGTCGTCGACTGCGAGGTTCTCGTCGGGGAGCTCGAGCTCGGCGAGCTCCTCGGCAAAGCCGGGGTCCGTGCCGCCGGCGCCGATCTTCTCGAGCGACGCGAGATCGGCGTCGAACTCCTGGCCGTAGCCACCGCTGAAGCCGTCGCCTGCGAGACCAAGCTCCGCGGCGATCTCGTCCTGGTCGAGCAGACCGACGTCGTCGATCGCGCGGGGCAGCGGTTCGGAGGGCTCGATCTCGATCCGCCGGTAGCGCTTGAGGCCGGTGGCGGCAGGGATGAGCTTGCCGATGATGACGTTCTCCTTGAGCCCGTTGAGCCGGTCGATCTTGCCTTCGAGGGCGGCATCGGTGAGCACCTTGGTCGTCTCCTGGAAGGAGGCGGCCGATAGGAAGGAGTCGGTGTTGAGCGACGCCTTGGTGATACCGAGGATGATGTCCTCGAACTGCGCGGTCTCACCACCGGCCTGCGAGACGGCCTCGTTGGCTTTGGCGAATTCGAAGCGGTCGACGAACTGCCCGGGTAGGTAGTCGGTGTCGCCCTTCTGGTCGACGCGCACCTTCTTGAGCATCTGGCGAACGATCAGCTCGATGTGCTTGTCGTTGATGTCCACGCCCTGTGACTTGTAGACCTCCTGCACCTCCTTGACGAGGTACTGCTCGGTCTCGGTGCGTCCGCGGATGGCGAGCAGCTCGTGCGGGTAGACAGAGCCCTCGTTGAGCTGCTTGCCGGCGGGGATCTTCTCGCCGGTGCCGACGTACAGCCGCGTGCGCCGTGGGAACGCGTGACGGTGCTCCTCACCTGACTCGTCGGTGATGACGACGGTGAGGGCTTTGTCGGTCTCCTCGATCGAGACGACGCCGTCCTGCTCGGCGATTTTGGCGAGACCCTTGGGGCGACGCGCCTCGAAGAGCTCGACGACGCGGGGCAGACCGTGGGTGATGTCCGCGCCGGCAACTCCACCGGTGTGGAAGGTACGCATGGTCAGCTGCGTGCCGGGCTCGCCGATCGACTGCGCGGCGACGATCCCAACGGCATCTCCGATCTGGGCGAGAGCACCGGTAGCCATGGCGCGGCCATAGCAAGCCTGGCATACACCGCTGGGCGCCTCGCACTTGAGCACGGAGCGCACGGGCACGGTGACGTTGGTGCCCTTGTCGTGATCCTCGGTGAACGCGCTGATGATCTCAGCCATCTCGGCACGGCCGATTTCCTGCCCCTGCTCGGTGAGCATACGGCCGCGCTTGGTGGTGATGTCGAGTGCGGCAATACGCCCGACGAGCACGTCGTTGGGGTCCCCGCCATCCTTGAAAACGGCCATTTCTATGTACTCCTGCGTGCCGCAGTCAGCCTCGCGGATGATGACGTCCTGGGCGACGTCGACCAGACGCCGCGTCAGGTAGCCCGAGTCGGCGGTACGCAGGGCGGTGTCGGCCAGCCCCTTTCGCGCGCCGTGCGTGGAGATGAAGTACTCCAGCACCGACAGGCCCTCCATGAAGTTGGCCTTGATCGGACGCTCGATGATTTCACCCTTCGGGTTGGCCATCAGGCCGCGCATCCCCGCCAGCTGGCGAATCTGCTTGAAGGAGCCACGAGCACCGGAGTTGGCCATCATGAAGATGGGGTTCAGGACGTCGAGGTTCTGGACCATCGCCTCTGCGACCTCGTCGGTGGCGGCGTTCCACTGCTCGACAACCGCCTCGTGACGCTCCTCCTGGGTGATCAGGCCGTCGTCGTACTGCTCGGTGATGTCGCCGACGAGCTTGTCGAACTTGTCGAGGATTTCCTGCTTTTGCGGCGGCACGACGACGTCGTTCTTGGAGATCGTGATACCGGCCTGCGTTGCGTACTTGAAGCCGAGGTCCTTGAACGCGTCGAGAACCAGCGAGATGGTGGTTGCACCGTATGACTGCACGAGCATGTCGATCAGTCGCGTGGTGTCACGCTTCTTCATCGACTGGTTGACGAACACGTATTTGGACGCGTCGAACTCATCGCCGAGCGCCTCTGAGAGCGCCCGCTCGATGCGGTCGTTGTAGATGATCCGCCCGATCGTCGTGAGCACGTGCCCGCCCTCGCGCCCATAGGGGCGGAACTCGGCGATGTCGTGCAGCTTCACGACGTTGCCCTCGTAGGAGAGCTCCGCCTCCTGCGCGGTGCGGAACACGTGCGGCCTTGGCTCGTAGGTGGCGCGATCGATCTTCGCCAGCTCCTCAGCTTCCGGACCGTAGGTCAGGTAGTAGGCGCCGAGGATCATGTCCTGCGTTGGCGTCGCCAGCGGCGCGCCGTGTGCGGGGGACAGGATGTTGTTGGAGGAGAGCATCAGGATGCGCGCCTCCGCCTGTGCCTCTGCAGAGAGCGGCAGGTGGACGGCCATCTGGTCGCCGTCGAAGTCGGCGTTGAACGCGTGACAGACGAGCGGGTGAACCTGGATGGCCTTGCCCTCTACTAGCAGCGGCTCGAACGCCTGGATACCCAGACGGTGGAGCGTGGGTGCGCGGTTTAGCAGCACGGGGTGCTCGTGGATGACCTCCTCGAGCACGTCCCATACCTCGGCGATCATCGAGTCGACCATCTTCTTGGCGGCCTTGATGTTCTGCGCGGACTTGCGCTCGACGAGGCGGGCCATGATGAACGGCTTGAACAGCTCGAGCGCCATGATCTTGGGCAGGCCGCACTGGTGCAGCTTCAGGTACGGGCCGGCAACGATCACCGAGCGCCCTGAGTAGTCGACGCGCTTGCCCAGCAGGTTCTGGCGGAAGCGTCCCTGCTTGCCCTTGAGCATGTCGGACAGGCTCTTGAGCGGACGGTTGCCGGGACCGGTGACCGGACGCCCACGGCGGCCGTTGTCGAACAGTGCGTCGACGGCCTCCTGGAGCATGCGCTTCTCGTTGTTGACGATGATCTCCGGCGCGCCCAGGTCGAGCAACCGCTTGAGGCGGTTGTTGCGGTTGATGACGCGGCGGTAGAGGTCGTTGAGGTCAGACGTGGCGAAGCGGCCACCGTCGAGCTGCACCATCGGACGCAGCTCCGGCGGGATCACTGGCACCGCGTCGAGCACCATCATCTCGGGCTTGTTGCCCGACTGGATGAACGCGGAGACGACCTTCAGGCGCTTGACCGCGCGGGCCTGCTTCTGGCCTTTGCCGTTCTTGACCTGGTCCTCGAGGTCAACCCTTTCGGCCTCGAGGTCGACCTGCTGGAGCAGGTCGCGGATCGCTTCTGCACCCATGCCGCCACGGAAGTACTCGCCGAAGCCGTAGGGCGAGCCGAAGCGCTCCTTGAGCTCGCGGAAGGTGGTCTCGTCGTGCTCGATCTGCTTGGGCTCCATCGTCTTGAACAGCTCCCACACGCTGCGCATGCGCTCGGCTGCGTCCTCGATGTATGCCTCGGTGTCGGCGATGTCAGCCTCAAAGGCCTTGGTCAGCTCCTTGATCTGCTTGTCGCGCTCATCGTCTGCGAGTTTGGACAGGTTGATGTCCAGCGAGTCCGCCCACAGGTGGTCTTCGTCGTTGAAGTTGGTCTGTTTGCCGTTCTGCAGATACTTCTCGCGGCGGGCAAGCGACTCGCGCAGCTCGAGCACGCGCTCCTCGCGCTCGGCGGCGTAGCCGTCGAGGACTTTGTTGACTTCCTTCTCCAGCGTGTCGAGGTCCTTGGTGCGAGCCTCGTCATCCACCCAGGTGATGATGGAAGCGGCGAAGTACAGGACCTTCTCCAGTTCCTTGGGCGCCATGTCCAGCAGGTAGCCGATGCGGCTGGGCACACCCTTGAAGAACCAGATGTGGCTGACGGGCGCGGCGAGGTCGACGTGGCCCATGCGCTCACGACGAACCTTCGAGCGCGTGACCTCCACGCCGCAGCGCTCGCACACGATGCCCTTGTAGCGGACGCGCTTGTACTTGCCGCAGTAGCACTCCCAGTCCTTGGTGGGGCCGAAGATGCGCTCACAGAACAAGCCGTCCTTCTCGGGCTTGAGCGTGCGGTAGTTGATCGTCTCCGGCTTGGTTACCTCGCCGGAGCTCCAGCCGCGAATCTGCTTTGACGAGGCAAGGCTGATCTCGATGGCGTCGAAGTTATTGATGTCGATCATCTGGTTGTGCTTTCGCTCGCGGGTGAATCGGGCAACTCCTCGGGGGACTCCTCACTGGCCAGGCTCTCCAGGTCGATGTCCTCCGTCGCGTCGACGTCCAGTAGGTCCTCCACGCCGATCACGTCATCTGTGTCGTCAACGTCCTCAGCGCCATCGTCATCCTCGACGGTGGCCTGTGTCTCATCACTTGCCTCGCCGGCGGCCTCTGCCACGGGCTCCTCCTCGCTGCCATCGCCCGCCAGGGCCCTTACCCCTGAGAGGTCGATGCCGAGCTCCTCGGCTGCGCGCAGCAGATCGTCGTCCTCGTCGCGCATCTCTGCGCGCTGACCCTCCTCGGAGACCACGTTGACGTCGAGCGCCAGCGACTGCATCTCCTTGAGCAGAACCTTGAACGACTCGGGGATCGACGGCTCGGCGATGTTCTCGCCCTTGACGATGGCCTCATAGGCCTTGACCCGTCCGACAGTGTCGTCGGACTTGATCGTGAGCATCTCCTGCAGCGTGTAGGCAGCGCCGAATGCCTCCAGCGCCCACACCTCCATCTCACCGAAGCGCTGACCGCCGAACTGCGCCTTGCCTCCCAGCGGCTGCTGGGTGACGAGCGAGTACGGACCGGTTGAGCGCGCGTGGATCTTGTCGTCGACGAGGTGCAGGAGCTTCAGGATGTACATGTATCCAACGGTCACCTGTTCGGCGAACGGCTCACCGGTGCGGCCGTTGAACAGGGTCATCTTTCCTGACGCCTGCTCACCGACACGCCTGGACTTGTCGACGTCCATGCGGATACGACCCTCGTGTGCGTCCTGCCACTTGACGAGCGCATTGTCGACGTCCGCGACGGTGGCACCGTCGAACACGGGCGTGGAGATGTACACGCGGCGCTTGCCGCCGTTGGCGTCAGCTTCCTTGTAGGCCTCGGTGCCGTCGTCGTACCAGCCCTGTGCGGCGGCCCAGCCGAGGTGCGTCTCGAGGATCTGGCCGACGTTCATACGCGAGGGCACACCCAGTGGGTTGAGGATCACGTCGACGGGCGTGCCGTCCTCGAGGAACGGCATGTCCTGCTGGTCGACGATCTTGGAGATGACACCCTTGTTGCCGTGACGGCCCGCGAGCTTGTCGCCCTCGGAGATCTTGCGCTTCTTGGCAACGAACACGCGTACGAGGTCGTTGACCCCGGGCGGCAGATCGTCGCCGGCGTCGCGGCTGAATGTCTTGACGTCGATCACCACGCCACCCTCGCCGTGCGGGACCTTCAGCGAGGTGTCACGCACCTCACGCGCCTTCTCCTTGAAGATCGCGCGGATCAGCTTCTCCTCGGCGGTGAGCTCGGTCTCGCCCTTGGGCGTGACCTTGCCGACGAGCAGGTCACCGGAGATGACCTCCGCGCCGACGCGCACGATGCCGCGGTCGTCGAGGTTGCGCAGCGACTCCTCCGAGCGGTTGGGGATGTCGCGGGTGATCTCCTCCTCGCCGAGCTTGGTCGTGCGGGCGTCGATCTCGTACTCCTCGATGTGAATGGAGGTGAGCTCGTCGTCCTGCACGAGGCGCTTGGACAGGATGATGGCGTCCTCGAAGTTGTAGCCCTCCCAGGACATGAACGCGACCATCAGGTTCTTGCCGAGCGCCATTTCGCCCTTGTCGGTGGAGGACCCGTCGGCTAGCACGTCGCCCTCCGTGAGAACCTGGCCGGTGGCGACGAGGGGCTTCTGATGGATCAGAGTGCCCTGGTTGGAGCGCATGTACTTCTGCAGCTCGTACTCGTCCTTCTTGCCGTCCTTGGTCTGGATGACGATCTGGTTGGCGTCGATGTACTCGACGGTGCCGGCGTTCTTGGTCAGCAACACGTCGCCGGTGTCAAGCGCGGCGCGACGCTCCATGCCGGTGCCGACCAGCGGCGCGTCGGACTTCAGCAGCGGCACGGCCTGGCGCTGCATGTTCGACCCCATCAGCGCACGGTTGGCGTCGTCGTGCTCGAGGAACGGGATCATGGCGGTGGCCACTGACCAGATCTGCTCGGGCGAGACGTCCACCAGGTCGACGTCTTTGGGCCCAACGGTCACGTACTGGCCGGCCTGCGTGCGGCAGAGGATTTCGGTGCCCTTGAGCTTGCCGGTCTTCTCGTCCACGGGCGTGTTCGCCTGGGCGATCAGCAGCTCCTCTTCCTGGGTGGCGTCGAGGCGGCGAACCTCCTCGGTGACCACGCCGTCCGTGACCACGCGGTAGGGCGTGGTGACGAACCCGTACTCGGAGACCTCAGCGAACGAGGAGAGCGAGCCGATCAGGCCGATGTTCGGACCCTCGGGGGTCTCGATGGGGCACATGCGCCCGTAGTGGGTGGGGTGCACGTCGCGCACCTCGATGGGCGCACGCTCACGCGTCAGTCCTCCCGCGCCCAGTGCGGACAGGCGCCGGCGGTGGGTGAGCCCGGCGAGCGAGTTGGTCTGATCCATGAACTGGGACAGCTGGGAGGAGCCGAAGAACTCCTTCAGCGCCGCCACCACGGGACGGATGTTGATGATCGTCTGCGGCGTGATCGTGTCGGCGTCCTCGGTGGTGAGGCGCTCGCGCACGACGCGCTCCATGCGGTAGAGGCCGATGCGGAAGGCCTCCTGGATCAGCTCGCCGACGGTGCGCAGACGGCGGTTGCCGAAGTGCTCGTACTCATCGAGGTGCTCAGCGACGGGCTCCCGCGGCATGCTCATCGCCTCGGCGGCATAGTCTTTGATCTCCACGTCGCCGTCCTCGGGGATGCCGAGGATCTTGGGCAGGCGCACGAGCTCGTTGATCAGGGCAACGATGTCGTCCTTGGTCAGCGTCCGCACATCCAGGTCGGTGGCCTGCTTCAGACGCGAGTTGAGCTTGTAACGCCCAACGCGGGTGAGGTCGTAGCGCTTGGGGTCGAAGAACAGCTGGTTGAGCAACGCCTTTGCGTTGTCGACGCTGGGCGGCTCGCCCGGACGCTGCTTCTTGAACAGCTCGATCAACGCGCCCTCTTCGGTGCGGGTGATCTCTGTGTCCGCCTCGATCGTGTTGCGGATGTAGAGCGAGTTCTCGAACAGGCGCAGGATCTCCTCGTCAGCGGCGTAGCCCATTGCGCGCAGCAGGACGGTGACGGGCAGCTTGCGCTTACGGTCGATGCGTACGAAGACCTTGCCCTTCTTGTCGATCTCGAGCTCCAGCCAGGATCCACGGGCGGGCATGAGGTTGGCGATGAACACCTGCTTCTCGCGGTCCTTGGGCTCCATCAGGTAGGCGCCGGGGGAGCGCACCAGCTGGGTGACGACGACGCGCTCGGTGCCGTTGATGACGAACGTGCCGCGCTCGGTCATCCAGGGGAAGTCGCCCATGAACACGGACTGCTCACGGATCTCTCCGGTCTCGCGGTTGATGAACGCGACGGTGACGGTCAGCGGGCGGGCGTAGGTGAGGTCCTTCTCGCGACATTGGTCGAGCGAGGCGACGGGCTCATCGAAGGTGAACTCGCCGAACTGGACTGCGAGGTTCCCCGTGTAGTCCTCGATCGGGGAGATGTCGTCGATCGTCTCGCGCAGACCGCCGGTGGCGGGGTCTGTCAGCCACGCGAACGAGCGGCGCTGAATGTCAATCAGGTTTGGGACGTCAACTGTCTTATTCAGGCGCGCAAAGGTCCTGCGCGTCCGGAGAGCGTCTACAGCAGCCAAGAAATGACTCCTTCGGAGGGCGATACACGGGCAGAGGAGGGCGCCGAAGCGCGACTAAGAAAGATAGCACAGGCTATCCGTACCCCGAAGGGCCACCAGCGCTCACGGACCCCGCCCTTCGAAAAATCGCGTATGTGGCGCGACCTCGGTGCTTAGGGCGGCTGCGACTATCGGCTAGCGGAGGGCACTTTACCGGAAAACGCGCGTTTGTGAGCGAAACCTAAAGACATGTCTTTATGCGGCGAGCGTGCGGTTGAAACGGCGCAGCGCGAGCGGCATGGCGACGGCGAGGATCACGAGGCACCACAACGCCATTGCGAGCTCCGGGTGCGCGAGCTGCCATGAGCCGCTGCTGCTGGTCCCCTGGGTGAGCCCGCGGACGCTGGCGACGAGAGCGGAGATGGGGTCCCACTCGGCAATCGCGCGAGGCACGGCGTCCATGCCGGCGATTGGCACGAATGTGCCGGCCATGAAGCTGAGGGGAAAGATGACGATGAAGCCGATCCCCTGCATGGCGTCGGGGGAGCGGACGAGCATTCCGAACAGGACGCCCGCCCAGGTGAAGGCGAACATGGCCAAGGCCATCAGCCCGATCAGCTCGAGTAGGTGCAAGGCGGTGAGGTGGGGGCTCCACCCGAGCGCGAGCCCGAAGCCAACGACGATGGTCATCCCGAGGAGCGCCTCGCAGAACTGCCCCATGACCTGTCCGGTGATGATCGACAAGCGGCTGATTGGCATCGAGCGGAAGCGATCGATCACGCCTTCGCTCATGTCGTTGGCGGTGGCTACGCCGGCACCGATGATGCCGAAGGCGAGCGACTGGCCGATGATGCCGGGGAACAGGTAGTCCTTGTAGCTGATGCCGGTGACGTGGATGGCGGAGCCGAACACGTATAGGAACAGCAGGATGAAGACGATCGGCTGAATCGTCACGTCGAGCAAACGCTCGGGCACACGCGGGATCGCGCGCAGGCTGCGCACGGTCAGCAGCATCGTGTCGCGCAGGTAACGCCCGAGGAAGAAGCCGGGACGCTCTGCTCGGATCGCTGGCGCACTGGTGCTCATATGGCGACCTCCTCGACGGTCGGCTGGGTGTCTGCGGTCTCGGACTGCTCGCCGGCGGGGTGGCCGGTGAGTGCCAGGAAGGCGTCATCGAGTGTGGGCCGGCGCAACGCCAGCTCATCCACCGCGATGCCGCTGTCGCGCACGGCGGCGGCGACGCGGGCGAGGTCGGCGGCATCATCGGGCGCGGGGATGGACACGGTGCGCTGCTCGCGCGCGACGCTCGCCTGGAACTGCTCACCCAACAGGTCGACGAGCAGATCGAGCGCGGCGGTGTCGGCGGCGACCACGTCGATGCGCTGCTCGCCCACCTTGGCCTTCAGCTGCGCTGGGGTGCCCCCGGCGATCTCACGGCCGTGGTCGATCAGCACGACGCGATCGGCAAGCGCATCGGCCTCGTCCAGGTACTGGGTGGTGAGCAGCAGCGTCACGCCTTCGGCGACCAGCTGGCGTATGGTCGACCACACGACCTGGCGACTGCGAGGGTCGAGGCCGGTGGTGGGCTCGTCGAGCACCAGCAGCTGCGGCCTGTCGATCAGCCCGGCCGCCAGATCGACGCGGCGGCGCTGGCCGCCGGAGAGGTTCTTGATGAGCCGGTCGCGGAACTCGGCGATGTCGAAGCGCTCGACCAGCTCCTCGACGATGGCGCGTGCACTGGCGCGCCGATGCCCCCGTAGGCGCGCCATCAGCTGCAGGTTCTCGACTGCTGTGAGGTTCTTGTCGAGCGCGGCGAACTGGCCGGTCAACGAGATCACTCTACGGACGCGGTCGGCTTCGCTGACGACGTCGTGCCCGGCGACGCGCGCGCTGCCGGCGTCGGGACGCAGCAGCGTGGCCAGCATCCTGACCATGGTTGTCTTGCCGGCGCCGTTCGGTCCAAGCAGCGAAACGACTGTGCCGGTGGCGACGTGAAGGTCCAGTGCGTCGACGGCGGTGAAGTCGCCGAAGCGCTTGGTCAGGGCGTGGGCTTCGATGGCGGGAGCGGAGTCGGTCATGGCAAGAACTTACACTAACTGAAAAATTTCTGCAACTGTAGCAATCTTGTTAGCCTTGGGCCATGGCTGACCTCGACCTGGACAGCGCTGCTCCAGCGCCGGCCCCTGAGGAGCTGCAGGGGCTGCAGGGCAGCGACCGCATCGCGCGCCTGCTGATGGCGGAGATGGGCAGGGAGATGGCAGGCGCGTATGCGCGCACGAGAGAGCTGCAGGAGCGCTGGGCTCGCGAGCTGCATCCCGAGGAGGGGCTGCGTGAGCGTAAGAAGCGTCTGACGCGGCAGCAGATCTCGGACGTCGCGACGACGCTGTTCCTGGTGCGGGGCTTTGAGCACGTGACGGTCGCGCAGATCGCTGAGATCGTGGGCGTCTCGGAGAAGACGGTCTACAACTACTTTCCCACCAAGGAGTCGCTCGTCTTCGACGAGGCCGACGAGGGTCAGGCGCGCCTGGCACGTGCATTGCGTGAGCGTGAGCCGAGCGAGTCGCCGACTCGCGCGATGCTGCGTGCACTCGAGCAGGATGCAAAACGCCTGGAGGAGCTGCCGGACGAGTCGCACATGCTCCTGCCGCTGTTCTTGGAGATGATCGAGACAACACCTGCGCTACGCGCGGCGTGGCTGGAGCTGCAGGACCGCCTCGTGGAGGTGGCGACCGTCGAGCTGGCGCGTCACGCGGAGCTCGACCCGCGGGAACCGGAGCCGGCGATTGCGGCACGCGCGATCGTTGGCCTGACGGATGTGGTGATGCGCTCGCATGTGCGCCACATCGAAGACGGCCTGCGCGGCCGAGCGCTGAGCAAGGCGGTGACGGCCGACCTCGAGCGCTCAGCGCGTCTGCTCGACACCGGCCTGTGGTCGTTCAGCCTGCTCACGCAGGGCACACGCACGCGCTCGCAACTGCGTGACGCGGCGCTCGCGACCGAAGATGCGCGCAAGCAGGTGATGGATGCGCTCGAGCAGGCGCGCAGCACGTGGAACGAGCTACGCGGACGAGCACAAGAGCACGCGCGCCAACAGCGGGAGGACACCAAGCGTGCCGTTAAGACGCAAGTGGCGGCAACGCGCGAGGAGGCCAAGCGCGCGGCGAAGGCGCAAGCGGCGGCTATCCGTGAAGAGGCCAAGCGCACGGCCAAGGCTCACGCGGTGCGGCTGGGAGAAGAAGTAAAGCGCGCGGCCTTCGATCAGATAGCAAGCTCGCGCACGGAGCACGAGCGCAGCGCCTACGAGCGGTTCCGCCGCGAGATGGGAGAGCGCCACACAGCAATCCGAGAGCGCCAGCAACGCCTGGCAGACCAGCGCCTACAGGCCGAGCAAGGCGCCGCAGAGCAGCCCTGAGCGCGCCGGCACACAAACTCGCAGTGGGCGGCCACTCGCCGCCGTATCCCTCCCCCTTCTCCCAACCAAGCAGAGCGTGGGTCCGAAGCAACCCCCGCCAAGCGAAGCCGTCCCTCTTTCGGCCGCCGCGAAAGTCGCGGCCGAAAGAGGGACGGCGTAGCGCCGCGCCTACTTGAGCTCTACGGAAGCCCCTGCCTCCTCGAGTTCCTGCTTGAGCTTGTCGGCCTCCTCGCGCTCGATGCCCTCCTTGACGGGCTTGGGGGCCTCGTCGACGAGTGCCTTGGCCTCTTTGAGGCCAAGGCCGGTGGCGGCGCGCACGACCTTGATGACCTGGATCTTCTTGTCGCCTGCGCCGGAGAGGATGACGTCGACGGTGGTGCTGGCTTCTTCCTCGGCACCTGCGTCGCCGCCGCCTGCGGCGGGCGCTGCGGCGGGGGCAGCCATGGCGGCTGCGGACACGCCGAACTCCTCCTCGAGCGCCTTGATGCGCTCGGCGAGCTCGAGCACGGAAATGCCCTTGAGCTCCTCGATCCAATCCTGTGTGCTGGTTGCCATGTGTCAGTCCTCCTTGGTCGTCTCGGCGTCCTCGGGCTGGCTCTCAGCCGAGACGTCCGCTTGGTTGTCGTCTGCTTGTGCCGGCTCGTCATGCTTGTCCTCCGTTACGGAGGGCTGTTGCTCCGGCTCAGTTGTGTCCTCGGGTGGCGCCTCCGCGGTGTCCTGCGCTCGCGCTACCTCATCCGGCACTGCCTCCTCCTCCGCGGCGGGCTCAGCCTCAGCGGCGGGCTCCTCCGTGGCAGGGGCCTCGGGCTCAGCCTCAGCAGCGGGCTCGGGCTCTGCAGCAGCCGCTACGGCGGGCGCATCGCCGGCGGGAATCTCGCCGGACTCCTTCTTGGCGTTGACCTGTCCGAGGGCAACGGCGAGACCGCTGATGAGCGCGCTCAGGGAGCGCACGAGTCCGCCGATGGGCGATGCGACCACACCGACGAGCTGTCCGTAGAGGACTTCGCGGGAGGGCAGGCGCGAGAGGGTGCGGATCTGGTCGACGTCGAGGGTGGCGCCGTCCATGAGCCCGCCCTTGAAGGGCAGCAGCTGGGTGGTGCGGGCGTAGTCGGCGACGGCCTTGGCGGCGGTGGCGACATCACCGCGGACGAAGGTGAGCGCGGTTGGCCCGGCAAGGAAGTCCTTGATCGCCCCTGCACCGACCTGGTCGGCGGCTCGCTCGGTGAGCGAGTTCTTGACGACCTTGAAGGTGGCGTCTGACTGGCGCAGGGTGGCGCGCAGCTCGGCTACCTGAGCGACGGTGATGCCGCGGTAGTCGACGGCGAAGACGGCGTCGGACTCGTCGATTTTGGTGGCGATCTCAGCGATCGCCGCTGCCTTTTGATCTCGGTTCATGGGGCTCCTGTCCCGGTCTTCTGTTGCGCTTGAGCGCTGACCGCCGGGGGTCTCTGGTGGCCTGTGGGAGTGACGCTAGGCGGCGATGGTAGCCGCGGGCGCCTCCTCGGTGATTTCACGTGTCTTTGACGAGTCCACCTTGATGCCCGGGCCCATGGTGGAGGCGAGCGTGATGGAGCGCAGGTAGCGCCCTTTGGCAGCTGATGGTTTGGCGCGGGTGAGCTCTTCGATGACGGCTGCGTAGTTCTCCAGCAGCTTGCGCTCGTCGAAGCTGACCTTGCCGATGATGAGGTGCACGATGGCGTTGCGGTCGGTGCGGTACTCGACCTTGCCGGACTTGGACTCTTCGACGGCTTTGCCGACGTCCATGGTGACGGTGCCGACTTTGGGGTTTGGCATCTTGCCTGAAGGTCCGAGGATGCGCCCGAGCTGACCGACGACGGACATCAGGTCGGGGGTGGCGATGGCGACGTCGAAGTCGTCAAAGCCCTCCTGGATGCGTTTGGCGAGATCCTGCGCGCCAACGACATCGGCGCCGGCGTCTTCGGCCTCTTTGACCTTGTCGCCTTGAGCGAAAACGGCGACCTTGACGTCCTTGCCGAGACCGTTTGGCAGGGCGATGGTTCCGCGCAGCTGCTCGTCGGCGTGGCGTACGTTGAGACCTGTGCGGACGTGGACCTCGACGGACTCGTCGAACTTGGCGCTGCCGAGGCTGCGCACGAGCGCAATGGCCTCGGCGGGCTGGTACTCGTGCTCGCGGTCGACCTTGGCGAGCAGCTCGGAGTAGCGCTTTCCGTGGGAGCTCATGACGCCACCTCGACGCCCATGGACCTTGCGGTGCCGGCGATGATCTTGGCGGCTTGGTCGACGTCGTGGGCGTTGAGGTCGTCGAGCTTGCGCTCGGCGATCTCGCGCAGCTGGCTCTGGGTGATGGTGCCGACCTTCACGCGGTTGGGCTCGCCCGATCCCTTGTTGATTTTGATCGCCTGGCGGATGAGCACGGCGGCGGGAGGGGTCTTGGTGACGAACGTGAACGAGCGGTCCTCGTAGACGGTGATCACCACGGGGATGACGGTTCCCGTTTCGCTCTGCGTCTGGGCGTTGAACGCCTTGCAGAACTCCATGATGTTGATCCCGTGCTGACCCAGCGCAGGACCGACCGGCGGGGCGGGACTCGCCTGCCCAGCATTGGCCTGCAGCTTGATAGTCGTCAAAACCTTCTTAGCCATCGCTCGTCCTCGTAATCCCTAGAGCTTCTTTACCTGATCAAACTGCACCTCGACCGGAGTCTCGCGCCCGAAGATAGATACCAGCACCTTGAGTCGGGCGGCGTCCTCGTTGATCTCGGAGATCTCGCCGGAGAAGTCGGAGAGGGGTCCGGAGACGACCTTGACGGACTCGCCGATGGAGAACTGGGCGCGGGTGCGGGTGGCGGTGGCGACCTCCTTGTGGAGTAGGCGGTCGACCTCAACCTGGGTGAGCGGCACGGGCTCTTGGGAGGCGCCGACGAAGCCGGTGACGCCGGGGGTGCCCTTGACGACGCCCCATGAGTCCTCGTTGAGCTCCATGTTGACGAGCACGTAGCCGGGCATGGTGCGCTTCTCGACGGTGACCTTCTGGTTGTCCTTCATCTCGGACACGGCTTCGGTGGGCACGACGACGCTGCGCACGGCGCGCTGCTGTCCGAGCGAGATGACGCGGTGCTCGAGGTTGTGCTTGACCTTGTTCTCGTGGCCAGAGTATGTGTTGACGACGTACCAGCGAAACATTCAGAAACTCCTGGAGAGCGGGGCGGAAGGATGGGGACGCAGATATGCGCAGGTCATCGGGCGTCAGAGGATGAGTTCGACGAATTCCTTTGCGACATAGTCGGCGCCGCCAAGGTAGAGACCTGCGACAGCGACGAAGCCGAGTACGACGGCTGTGGCTTGAAAGACCTGACGACGATCGGGCCATTGGACGCGTTGGAGCTCAGCCCAGCTGGCGCGTAGGAAGCCGATGGCGCGGTTACCGCCGCGCAGGGGCGCACCGGACGGCCGTGCGACCTCGCCGCCACCGCCACGCCCTCCGCCTGCACCGCCAGCGCCGCCGCCTCCAGGGCCTGATGGACCGGATGGCTCCTGCAGCGCATCCTCGGCTTCCTCCTCGGCCTCGGCTTCGACTTCGGTGAGCTGGTCGTCGGTGACGGGCACGCCGCCGGCGCCGCGTATGAGCGCCGCATCGAACTCGTCGACCTCGGCGCCTGCGTGGTCGAGTGAGCCCGGCAGGTCGGCCCGCTCGATCGTGCCGTGCGCGTCCGCGTGGGTGGATGCGGGCTCGACGGCATCGGCGCCCGCGTGGGCGCCGTTGACCGTGGGGTCGGCACTGGGCGCGCGGCGACCAGCGGCGACGCCGCGCTGGCGGCGCTGCTTTGCACGTTTGCGGTCACGAGCCACGACAGCGCTCCCGCGCTAACGGGTCTCCCGGTGGCTGGTGTGCTTGCGACACCAGCGGCAGTACTTACGCAAGCTGATCCGGTCTGGGTTGTTGCGCTTGCTCTTATTCGTTTGGTAGTTGCGGTGCTTGCACTCCTCGCAGGCGAGGGTGATAGCGATTCGCACGTCTCCGCGGGCCATGGTGTGAAATCCCTGCGTCGTAAGTTGAAAGCGGCTCCGGGCGAAGAAAAACCCCGCCCGGGCGCGAGGTGGAGAGCAGTCTAGCGCGCTTTGCGTCCGGGGAACACGCGAGCATGCGCGAGCGGCATAAACGTTGGCGGGGGTATTGACGGAAGCGAGGAGAAGCGAGAAGCTCGACGGGCGTATTTGCCGCTGTGTTCCCGACTTGCAGGCGAACGACCTACCCACTTGCTGCCGCGACGAGCCGACCACCAGCCCACCTAAAGAAGGAGACACGCGCGATGCCGTTGCCTGAGCCGATCCCTGTGAGCGCCCACGACGAGTCGTTTGCGGGGGTGACCTACCACATACGTGGCGAACTGGTGCCGGAGCTGCAGATCGACATCAGTGGGCAGCAGGTGATGTTCGAGCACCACACACTGCTGTGGAAGGAGACGCAGCTGAACGTGGAGCTGAAGAAGCTGCCGGGGGCGATCAAGCGCAAGATCGCTGGCTTGGAGTTCTTTGTGACGCGTACGTCGGGCTCGGGGCGGATTGCGTTCTCGCGCGACTCACCGGGCCAGTGCGTGCCGATGCACTTGAGCCAGGGCGAAGGGCTGGATGTGCGCGAGCACCAGTTCCTGGCGGCGACGGACAACCTGGACTACACGTTTGAACGGATCAAGGGCGTGCAGAACATGGTGCTGGGCGGCTCGGGCTTCTTCATGGACAAGTTCCGGGCGACGAATGGGGATGCGCTGGTGTGGCTGCATGGGCACGGGAACGTGTTCCTGGTGGAGCTTGGCCAGGGCGAGCAGCTGGATGTGGAGGCGGGGGCGTGGCTTTATAAGGACCCGACGGTGAGCCTGGAGGCGGTGACGATGGGGTTGAAGACGGGGATCATGGGCGGCGGCGGCAAGCTCACGTGGAACCGCTTTACGGGCCCTGGCCGGCTGGCGATCCAGACGATGTTCATCGCACCGATGGAGGGCGAAGCGGTGAGCGGGGATGCGCAGGCTGCGACTGCGGGTGGTGTGGCAGGCGCGTTGATCAGCGGCCTGATCAAAGGCTGAGGCGCTAGGCGGGCGCGGTGGACGTCCTGCGCGCGCGGCGGCTGCGTGCGCGCAGGATTGGGTTTTTATGAGGGCCGGCAGGGCCGGCCTGGATGGGTTGGCGTGGCTTCGACTACTCGTACAGCGTGAGCGTGGCGAGGATCACGTAGAGGGCGACGAGCGCCCAGCCCTCGAATTCGGCGGCCTCGCCGTCGCCGGTTACCTGCCACAGGCCGAGCGCTGTGAGCGCGAGCGCGCCGATGTATACGGGGGCGAGGGCGAACGTGAGGGTGGTGTTGAGCGCGAAGGACACGAGCACGAGCACTGGGAACAGGAACGCGGCGATCTGGGCGACGGAGTTTTTGACGACGGAGATGGCGAGGTCGGAGCGGCGCTTGAAGGCGAGCACGAGGCCGGCTGTGTTCTCGACGGCGTTGCCTGCGATGGCGACGATGACGAGACCGGCGAATGCCTGGGAGATGTGCAGGATGGAGATGGCTGGCTCGAGGCCGTTGACGAACCATTCGGACACGAACGCTGAGGCAACGCCGCCGGCGATCAGCAGCGTGATGGTCAGCCAAAGCGCAATACGCGGTCCGCTGCGCTCGGGTTGCGTCCTCGCCCCAGAGGTCTCCCCCGCCGCGGCTGCAGCTCCGGATGCACCGTCCGCCGTGGTTGCCGCCGTCGCATCGGCCTGCCCCTCCCCCGGCGCCTGATCGGAGCGCAGGTAGGGCACGACCCAGGTCATGTACACGACGAGCAGGCAGATGGCGCCGACGATGGAGATGGCCTTGACGTGGTGGCTGGCGGGGTCGTGGGTGGCGAGCGACAGGCCGAGCAGCACGATGATGAACACGGTGACTTGCAGCAGGGTGGCGGTGTCTCTGGGCAGCCGCTTTGAGAAGTGCATGAGGCGGTCGGGCGAGCGCCTGGCGCCGACGACGATGACGAGGCCGAGCACGAGCAGCGCGTTGGCGAGGATGGAGCCGATGATGGCGGTCTGCGCGACCACCAGCTCGCCCTTCTGCAGGGCGAAGATGACGACGAACAGCTCGGGCAGGTTGCCGAGCGTTGACTGCATCATGCCGGTCACCCCCGGGCCGAAGCGCTCGCCTAGCTGCTCGGTGGCAAACGACACCACCCACGCGAGCCCCGCGAGCGCGAGCGTGGCGATGGCAAAGCGGGGCACGGCCGACCAGGCGCTGTAGTTGGCGACGCCGGCGAGGGCGGTGAGCAGAGCGATGGCCAGTAGGGCGCTGCGCTCGAGGGGGGTCATGCCGGCCATGCGAGCAAGCGACGATAGCCTTCCGTCCAGATGCGCCTGGCCACGTTCCTACCCCCCGGCTCGGCCACTCCCCGTGCGGGAGAGGTGCGGGGAGAGCCCGGCGAGGAGCGCGTTTACGGGCATGCGCTGGAGGAGCTGACGGTGCTCGACCGCCTGGAGGACCCGGCGGCGACGCCGGTGGAGGGAGAGTCGTGGGCGCTCACGGAGGTGAGCCTTTTGGCACCGGTGCCGCAGCCGCGGGCGATCTTTGGCATTGGCTTGAACTATGCGGACCACATTCGGGAGACGGGCGCCGAGACGCCCAAGCAGCCGCTGGTGTTCATGAAGCTGCCGTCGTCCGCGGCGCCGCCGAACGCTCCCGTGCACTGCCCGCGGGTGGTCCGCCGCCTGGACTACGAGGGTGAGCTTGCGGTGATCATGGGCCCGGGACGATCTGTGGCGGGCTATGCGGTGGCGGACGACGTCACCGGCCGTGACCTGCAGGGCCGCGAGCCGCAGTGGACGCGTGCGAAGGGCGCTGACGGCTTCTGCCCGTTCGGCCCGTGGATCACCACCGCCGATGAGATCCCAGACCCGCACACCCTCGCATTGAGGACATGGGTCAATGGCGAGCTGCGCCAGGACTCCAACACGAGCAACCTCATCTTCACGGTGCCCGAGCTGATCGAGTTCATCTCCGAGACTTGCAAGCTGGCGCCGGGCGATGTGATCCTCACGGGCACACCGTCAGGGGTTGGCGTGGGCCAGGACCCGCCCAGGTTCCTTACCACAGACGACGTCGTGCGTATCGAGATCGAGCGCCTTGGAGCAATCGAGCACGCGATTGCCTGAGCGCCGCGCTCAGTGACTCTGGAGCACGCGGTCGACCAAGCCGTACTCGACGGCCTGCTCGGCGGTGAAGAAGCGGTCGCGCTCCATGTCTTTGCGCACCTGCTCCTGCGAGAGGCCGGTGTGCTGGGCGTAGATCTCGTCGATCGACTCGCGCACTTTGAGGATCTCCCGTGCGTGGATCTCGATGTCCGTGGACTGGCCTTCGAATCCCGCTGAGGGCTGGTGGATGAGGATGCGCGAGTTGGGCAGCACCGCGCGCTTGCCTTTGGTGCCGGCCGCCAGCAGCAGCGAGCCCATCGACATGGCAACACCCACGCACATCGTGGCGATGTCCGGCTTGACGAAGTTCATCGTGTCGTAGATGGCCAAGCCCGAGTAGATCGATCCGCCCGGAGAGTTGATGTAGATCGAGATGTCCTTGTCTGGGTCCTCGCTCTCCAGGTGCAGCAGTTGCGCCACCACCAGGTTGGCCACCTGGTCATCGATGGGCGTGCCGAGGAAGATGATGCGCTCGTTGAGCAGCCGCGAGTAGATGTCGAACTCGCGTTCGCCGCGAGCCGTCCGCTCGATGACCATCGGGATCAGAGGCATGAGCCCACCCTAGCGCTAGCGGTCCCCTACCCGCGGGCAGCGCCACCCACGGATGTTTAACGCCTGCTTAGACGGTATGCGCGTGGCCTTTATGACGGTCGTGCACAATCTGTTCATGAAGAACAAGCTTTGGATGATCGTTGCTGTGGTGGCTGTGCTTGCGGGGGTGACCGCTGCAGCGGTGATGGCCGCGCAGCCGGCCTCCCACCCTCACGCCCGCCACCACCACAAGGGCTCCCATCGCCGTCAGGGCAGCCTGCTGGCGGCTGCGGCCAGCTACCTGGGCTCCACCCCGGCGCAGCTGAAGAGCGAGCTCGGCTCAGGAAAGTCCCTTGCGCAAATCGCGGACGCCACCAGCGGCAAGTCCTCTCAGGGCCTGATTCAAGCGCTCGAGGCAGTCGACAAGCAGAAGCTGGCGTCGGCGGCTGCGAGTCTGCAGGCACACATCACAGCGAAGGTCGACCGTCCGGGTGGCGGTATCGGCGGTGGCGGCGCAGCAGTGCGCGCGGCCAGCAGCTACCTGGGCCTGAGCGTCTCCCAGCTACGCACTGAGCTGCGCTCGGGCAAGACGCTTGCGGAGATCGCCAAGGCCACGGCCGGCAAGTCCGAAGCCGGCCTGATCGAAGCGCTCCTCGCCGTCAGGCAGGCCCGCCTCGCCAAGGAGGTGCAGGCGGGCGCCATCACCCACGCGCAGGCCAGCGCACGGCTGCCGAAGCTGGCCAGCCTCATCGCCGCGCGCGTGAACCGGGTCGAGCACGCGCACCACCGTGCTGCTGCTAGAGGTTGACGGAGCGCATTCCCTGCGGGTCGTAGCGCTCGCCGGCGGCGGTGGGCACCACTTCGGCGATCCGCTGCACGTCCTCGTCACTCAACTGCACATCAGCCGCGGCGAGGTTCTCTTCCAGATATGACACGCGCTTGGTGCCGGGGATGGGAACGATGTGCTCGCCGCGGTGCAGCACCCATGCGAGCGCCAACTGGCCGGGCGTGATCCCTTTCTCCTGCGCCAGCTCGCGCACCCGCTGGACGAGGTCGGTGTTGTGCTTGAGGTTCTCGCCGGTGAAGCGTGGCCCATAGCGGCGGAAGTCGCCCTCGTCGAGCTCATCGGGCGAGCTGAAGCGACCGGAGAGAAAGCCTCGTCCGAGCGGCGAGTATGCGACGAGCGCGATCCCCAGCTCTTCGAGCGTTGGCAGAATCTCCGCCTCCACGTCCCTGGTCCATAGCGAGTACTCCGTCTGCACCGCTGTGATCGGGTGCACGGCGTGCGCCCGGCGGATCGTCTCGGCGCTCGCCTCCGACAGGCCGAGGTGGCGCACCTTGCCGGCGGCCACGAGCTCGGCCATCGCCCCGACGGTGTCCTCGATCGGTGTGCTCGGGTCGACGCGGTGCTGGTAGTACAGGTCGATGTGCTCGACCCCCAGGCGCTCCAGTGACCCGTCGCAGGCGCTGCGCACGTAGTCGGGGCTGCCATCGATCGAGCGCGCCGGCGTGCCGTCCTGCCCCTGCTCGAGCTTGATGCCGAACTTGGTCGCCAGAAACACCTCGTCGCGGCGCTCTTTGATCGCTTGTCCCACCAGACGCTCGTTGGTGTGCGGCCCATACATGTCTGACGTGTCCAGGAAGTTGCAGCCGAGATCGAGCGAACGATGGATTGTCTGGAGCGCCTCCTGCTCGTCGGTGGCGCCGTAGAAAGCAGACATGCCCATGCAACCGAGACCGATCGCTGAGACCTCCGGTCCATCTGGCCCGAGCGTACGCGTGTTCATCGTGTGTCTCCTGTCGCGTGGGAGGAATATTCCGTTCCAGACATAATGGCAACCGACATGTTCCCGCTGAACCTGCCCAACCTGTTGACGGTGCTGCGGATCATGCTCGTGCCGGCGCTGGTGGTGGCGCTGCTCGGCAATACGCCCGGCGGCGATGTGCTCGCAGCGGTGGTATTCGCACTGGCCTCGCTGACTGACTTCATCGACGGCTACCTTGCCCGCGCACGCGACTCCATAACCACGTTCGGCAAGCTCATGGACCCGCTCGCGGACAAGCTGCTGATCGTCGCGGCGCTGATCTCCTTGGTGTCGCTGCACCGCCTGGCGGCGTGGGTGGCGATGGTGATCATCACCCGCGAGCTCGCCGTCACGGTCCTGCGCCTGGCCGCCACCCAGGCTGGCGTGGTGATGGCGGCAAGCATGTTCGGCAAGGTCAAGACGTGCCTGCAGATCGTGACCATCCTCGCGATCATCGCCGTCCACGGCCACCCCGCTTGGGTGACCGCGATGCTGTACGCGACGGTGGTCGTCACGGTGCTGTCAGGGCTGGACTACTTCTTCGGACTGCGCAAGCGCATGCAGCAGGCGGAAGCCTAGGCGCCCAGCCACTCCTCGAGGCTCGTCTGATGCTTGCTGGGAGCACCAGACCCGATCTCGGCGCGCAGCTCCGCGAGCAGCCCGTGGCGTTCCGCGACGACGTTGTGCTGGTGGATCGTCTCGAGGTTCTCCTGGCGGGCGGACACGAAGCTGGCACCGTCGAGGGCGGGAAACGCGCTGACCACGCCGCCGATCATCTCGCGCACGCAGTCCTCGACGAAGCGCGGCCTGCGGTGGGCCTTTTCCACGACCTCCACCTCGTCTGAGCGCTTCATCAACTCGTAGATCTCCGAGGACATGCTGGCCTCTGCGATCCGCAGCAGCGTGGCGGCGTCGATCTCGGCGGTGCACTCCTCGGTACAGCCGATCTGCAGCGTCGCAAGCCCTCGCTGGTTGTGGGTCGCGACGGGCACGCTGTCGAGGATGCGGTCGATCTCCTCCTCAGAGAAGCCTTGCCCGAGCAAACGCTCGCGCGCCCGCGCGGCGACGAGCTCCTGCGCACACGGACAGGCTGTCATGCCCGTCGCGGACACCCCCACCGTGCGGCGAGTGCCGTGCTCGAACGCCACCGCACGCCCAAGCAGCGTGTAGATCTCCTGCGTTTGGATCCCTGACACCGGCGCGGGCTTGTGCTCTGGGTAGCGCGCCGCGATCGTCACCTCCGCGCGCTCTGCCCCCTGGCGCTCGCGCACGAGCTCGGCGATATGCCGCGCGAGCGTCTCCGCCTTGAACGGCGACTCGCTGAGCACGACCTCGCCGATGGCATCGTTGACGACCTCGTCGAAACGCGACATGTGCGCGCCCTTCTGGTTGCGGCTGAGGTCGACGAAGCAGTCCAGACGCGCCAGGAACAGCTCGTCGCGGATGCGCACGACCTTCTCCACGCCGGTCACGCCAACGCGTGTCAATCCCACGGCGATTCCCGGCTCGCGCGCCTGGACATCATCACCCGCGCCCCGGGTGGGAGACAGCGTGGAGGTCGATTCGCCCGCCTGCACCAGGGCCC
Organism: uncultured Solirubrobacteraceae bacterium; assembly: GCA_963752865.1. Lineage (GTDB taxonomy): Bacteria > Actinomycetota > Thermoleophilia > Solirubrobacterales > Solirubrobacteraceae > Palsa-744. The sequence goes on along the minus strand of CAVVZU010000002.1, from coordinate 1,049,844 downwards.
CAGCGTAGCGCTCTGTGTACGCGGCGGTTCCGATTGGGGTTACGACATCAGCGCAACCGAACACCATCGGCCGTGGATTCTGGTATCAATCGGCACTCAACTCATGGCGAGCTACAGGAGGGCTTAGGGAAAGGCTGGGGAGGTCGGCGCGGGAAACCGCTCCGATGGGGAGTCAGACCGTAGTTGGGAGGCCAGTTGAGCGAGAAGCTTGTGGGTCTGATGATCGCGACGGACACCGCCGTGGTCGAGTTGGAGGATTTGCAGGGAGTCATCGCGGAGTCCCACGAACGTGGATTCGTGACCGTTCAGGCATTGTCGGCAGCACTCGAGGAGACCGAGCTGTCCGGCCAGCAGACACAGGACCTGCTCAGCTATCTGGAGGAGCACGGGGTGGAGGTCGTCTCCTCGGGCGAGCCCGCGGCAGCGGAGCTGCAGGCGCACGTGACCAACGCGGCTTCGCACGACGACGCGGGAGCGTCTCCGATGGCGGATGGTCCTGAGGCGCTCGTCGGCGCGAGCGATGAAGACGACAGTGGCAGCGAGCACGTCCACGAGCTGCACACGCATCTCGAGGAGCTCAAGCGACCGGAGGTCGATCTAACGGTCGAGCCGAGCCTGGACTCGCTGCGGCTTTACCTGCGCTCGATCGGTCGCGTGCCACTGTTGAGCGCCGAAGAGGAGGTGGCGTTGGCGAAGCGCATCGAGCGCGGGGACGTCGCTGCCAAGCAGCACATGGTCGAGGCCAACCTGCGCCTGGTGGTATCCATCGCCAAGGGCTACGTGGGCCGCGGGTTGACGCTGCTTGATCTGATCCAGGAGGGATCGCTGGGGCTGATCCGAGCGGTGGAGAAGTTCGACTACCGCCGTGGCTACAAGTTCTCCACGTACGCCACGTGGTGGATTCGCCAGGCGGTCACGCGCTCGCTCGCCGACAAGGGACGCACGATTCGCATCCCTGTTCACATGGTCGAGCGGCTGAACAAGCTCATCCATGCAGAACGGCGGATGATCCAGCAGCTCGGGCGCGAGCCCACCCCCGCCGAGCTCGCGGGGGAGCTCGAATGCACGGTGCGGGAGGTGCGCGACATCATGCGCATCACCCAGCAGCCGATCTCGCTGGAGAAGCCGGTGGGCGAGGAGGACGACTCCGCGCTGGCGGATTTCGTCGAGGACGTCTCAGCGGAGTCGCCGTTTGAGATCGCGTCGGAGGCGCTGCGCCGCGAGAACGTGGTGCGTGTGCTCGCGTGCCTACCCAGGCGTGAGCGCGAGGTGATCGAGATGCGCTATGGCATCGTCGGTGGCCGCGCCCGCACGCTCGAGGAGGTGGGCCGCGCGTTCAACATCACCCGCGAGCGTGTCCGCCAGATCGAGAACAGGACGCTGAAAAAGCTGCAAACGCTGCCCGAAGCTCAGCAGCTGCGCGAGGCTTCCTGAGCTCAGCCGGTACTGACGCCGCGCGCGTGCCTGAGGGGACACACGCGCGGCGTACCGGTGGATGGGCAACCGCCCTGCACCGGCCCTCTTCCCTAAACTGACGAGCCCCTGGCGGGGTTCCCGAGCGGTCAAAGGGGACGCGCTGTAAACGCGTTGGCTCTGCCTTCGAAGGTTCGAATCCTTCCCCCGCCATACGAGACTGGAAGCTGGTGGACGTTGGTTGCCAGCACGATCTCCGAGCCGCGCTCGGTGATGTGCCATGCCTTCGGACCACCACGATCCTGGCCGATACCTCGGTTTTCGATTAGCGCCAGACGCTTTAGGCGCGACAGCAGCTTGGAGATCTGACCCTGGTCCTTGATGCCGCACTCGTCGGCGACGATGCGGTTGCTCGCGCCGGGATACTCGGAGATCGCGCCCAGGGCTGTGATCGTGCGATAGGTAAGCCGGATGTTCATGCCGCGCAGCGGCTCCTCGCGCCGTCGTCTGGCGACTGGCTGCGGCAGCGACTTTTGAACCGACCGTCGCTGTAGCTCGGCGTGGGCCCGCGGAGCCCCCAAATACGGCAATACGATCAGATACATGAAGGGTCCCAGCAGCGCGGCGAGCGGCTCGCCGTTTTCATCCTTGAGCCGCGAGCAGATGATGTGCGATATCCCGCCCACGGCAGCCTCGGCGGCCAGCTCGGGCGGCTGTCTTCTCTCGCCAGCGAGGCCACGCCCGAGGTCGATCGCTTGGGCCATCATCGACATCGCTCGTGCCCGGTAATCGAGAACCGCATCCGGCCCGGCCAGCGTCTCGACAAACCAAACCCTCGCCAGGCCCGGCTCCGCATCGATCAGACACAGCAGGCTGGCGAGAGCCGAGCGGGTCGCCGCGAGCCAACCGCTCTCGGCCGCGTACGCGGCGCTCGCAACCGAATGCGCTCTCGCGAAGATCTCCTCGATGACCGCCATGAAGCACTCATGACGGTTGGGGAAGACGTCGTAAAACGTCTTGCGCGAGACCCGCGCGCGCTGGATAACCGCACCCACGGTCATGCCCGCGTAGCCATGATCCTCGACCGTATCGATCGCCGCCGCGACTATCCGAGCCCGTTGGATGTCCATCACTTCACGGCGCGGAGGCCCGCTCTGCCCCGAGGCCAACGGAGACCGCACCGACTGCATGTTTGCGCTCACCGTTGGGGCTGCCGCCGATACCGGCTGCACGTGTCATCACACGTCGCATCGCAACCCGCGTGATCGCGCCTCGGCTGTCTAAACACCCATGTTGCGATGCCGCTCGTCCGAAGCTCGTGTCGAGATATGAACGCCCGCGGCCCCCGAGACAGGAGCTCGCACCAGCCCGGGCACACACCCCTGTCTATGAGCGAGACATCACGTCTACCCCACGACACGCGCTTCGTCCGCTCAGAGCCTCCGTCCTCGTCCAGGCGCTGGAGCTTGGTGTGATCGTCTCGCCTGGGCATCTTCGAGCGCAATGGTCACTCATTGCGCCTGCGCTCCGCAAGACTTGGCTTAGAAGGTTCTAATTTGTGACTTAGTGACCGTCTCCGTTTTGTGGAGTCAAAATACTCCACATATCTCCATTCGGCCCGAGCCGGCGGCACATCAACTCAGGCGGCCGTGAGCTCCTTGGGTCAGCTTGGCCTCATTTTGAGGCCTTTGTGGCCCAAGAACCGTAGATGCGCGCTACGCTTGGGGCAATAGGGCCTCAGTTTGAGGCCATTGTGTCATGCCTGGTCGTGTTTACAGTCCCCTTCTCGAGTTCGCCACGGACCAGTACGGGTACGTGTCGACCGATGACGCCCGCGAGCTGGGAGTCTCGCCGCGCAGGTTGAAGCTGTTGGCAGAACGGGGTTCGCTCGCAAGGGTTGCTCGCGGTCTCTATCGCTTCCCGCCCGAGGTCGTTCCGATCTCTGCTCTGGATCAGTACATGGAGGCGACGCTATTGCCGGGTGGGCGAGGGGTCATCTCGCACGAGACCGCCCTCGCCGTGTACGAGCTGAGCGACGTGAATCCCGTCAAGGTGCACGTGACAATCCCGCGCGAGCACAGGATGCGGCGCAAGGACGTGCCGGATGTGTTCGTGTTCCATAACGCCGACCTCACTGACGCCGACATGACTGGCCATGAGGGAATCCCGATCGTCACCCCAGAGCGGGCGATCCGCGAGGCCCATGCCGGACACCTGGGTCAAGCGTTGATTGCCCAGGCCATCGACGACGGCGAGCGCCAAGGTCTCCTTACAAAGGCACAGGCAGACGCGCTGCGACAGGAGATAGGAGTCACCGCGGGTGTGGGGATGCGCCGTTGAGCCCGCTTCCTCCGTTCAAAGAGCCGAAGCGTCCACCGACACGGCACTCACATCTGGAACGCCTCCTAAACGCCTATGCCCGCGACACCGATATTCCGCAGGCCCGCCTGCGCCATCGCATTTCCTCACTCGCGCTCATCGGCGCGCTGCAGCGTGTGCAGGACCCGCAGGACGGCCCACGCTTCTTGATCAAGGGCGGCGTTGCGATGGAACTTCGACTCGGCATGGGAGCCAGAGCCACTAACGACTTCGACGTGGTGTTTCGTGGCCCGATGGCAGGACTGCTCGAGTCATTGGACGAGGCGTTCGCCGAGCCTTACGCAGGATTCCAGTTCAGACGATCAGGCGAGCCGACATATATCGGGGAGACGTCCACACAACGGCAGCACATCAAGATCTCCTTCCACGGTCGCGGATGGCAAACTCTGACCGTAGAGGTCGCCAGGCCGGAGGGCACACGTGGAGGAGACCCTGAGGTGGTGCTCGCGGCCATCAGCGTCAGTCAGTTCGGCCTGGAGAGCCCTGGGCGTATCGCGGTCATGACCGTGCGCTACCAGATTGCCCAGAAGCTGCATGCCGTCACCGAGCAGCCACCAGATCGTGAGAACGCCCGTTACTGGGACCTGATCGATCTGCTGCTCCTGCGCGATCTCGTCGAGGATCTCGCAACTGTGCGAGAAGCGTGTATTGAGGTGTTCGACAACCGCGAAACACACCCCTGGCCTCCCGACCTTCTCGTCCCCAGTTCCTGGGAGGAGCCATACATGATCGAGGCCGAGAAGCTGAAGTTCACCCCTGCTGACGTCCACGAAGCAGCCGCGGAGGTCAGAGCCTTCATCGCGAAGATCGACGCTGCGACGAGTTCAGTCCTGTAGCGCGACCGCGGATGGCACACCGGCTGCGAGGTAACCGGGGATGGCGATGATGACCAGCGCTGCAGCGGTGACGATCGCGAGGCTGAGGACAGCGGAGAGCACGGCGACTGAGTACACGACGGGGAAGTTGATGACATTCGCGAGGGCGCGGTCGAGGAGTTGTTGTCCGTAGAGGCCGAAGATGGCGCCGGTGAGGCAGCCGACGGCGAGCAGGAGCAGGCTCTCGAGCAGGATTGTGCGCCACAGCTCTGCGCGGGGGAAGCCCTCGAGCTTGAGCTTGGCCAGGCGTGGGCGGCGCTGCCAGACCATGTTGCCGATGGCGGCTGCCATTGCGAGCACGGCGACGAGGAGGATCATTGTGGCGATCTGGGTGAGGCGCTGCAGGCCCTGGCGGCTGAGCGCGTTCTGTTCGTCGGCGTGCGCTTGGGCGCTCTGCACGACCAGCCCCGAGCGGGGCCCGAGCGCGCGCTTAATCTCTCCAGCTACCGCGACGGTGCTGGTGTGGTGGTCGAGCAGGATGCTGTAGGCGCTCGCGTCGATGCTGCCCCAGGCTTGGGCGTAGTCGGCGGCGCTCATGATGATCGCGCCGGGCGCCCAGCCGATGTTGGTGGAGAGAGCCGCCACCCGGAAGCTCGTGGGGATGGGCGTTGGCAGCGTCACACGCGAGCCGATGCGCAGGTGGTGTTCGGAGGCGATCGCCTGCGAGAGCACCAGCCAGCCGCCGGCACGCACCCGCGCCGTGGCCTGCGCGATCGAGCCTTCGAGGATCTGCGAAGGCGCCAGCAGCGGCACCGCCTCGCTGGGCGGGGCGATCGCCCACACCTTGCGTTCCCCCCAGTCGAGCAGGCCGCCGCGGTAGACGCGTACCGCACGTACGCCGGGGAGAGCTTCGAGCTTGGCCTGCTGGATCGACGCGAACGGCGCGGTTCTGAGCAGGTTGTAGGCGCCGGGGGGCGAGACCCAGGCGTCGGTGAACGCATTCTCGTCGTGCGCGGCGTTCTCCAGGCCCTTGAGCAGGTCCGCGTGGGCGCCCTGGATCGCGACGGCGCCGAACACAGCGATCGCTCCGGTCGCGGCGACGCCGATCGCCCTGGAGCGGGCGGCGCTGAGCTCCATCGCCGCGACGTGCGCCACGGCGCCGGTCATCGTGCGCGCGAGGCGGCCCAGCAGCGTGAGTGCCGCGTCGAGCGCCAGCGGCAGCACCAGCAGCAGCGCGGCGATCAGCAGGACCATGCCGACAACCGCAAGCTTGGGCGCTGCGAGCAGGATCGCGGTGGCTGCCGCCAGGCACAACACGCCGCCGAGCCTAGTGGCGATGTTCGCGCGACCCGTCCCTGAGCCCTCCTTGACGGTGATCGCTGCGAGCGGGTCGCGGGCGACGATGTCGCGCAGCGGGCTGAGAACTGCCACCACCGCAGCCAGCATCCCGCCCCCGGCGGCGGTGGCGATGCTCTGCCAGCCGACCACGCGCTGGCTGCCGACGGAGAACGCGGAGCCGAGATACCCAGGGTTTGAATGGAAGAGATGAATGGAGAGCTCCTCCCCGATCACGAGCCCGAGCACACATGCAGCAAGACCGAGAACGATCGCGTCGAGGAGTAGTACACCCACGACGGTCGCGGGCGGGTAGCCGTCACGGCGCAGATCGGCGATCAGGCGCCGGCGCTGGGGCACGGTCAAGAGCATGGCGTTGAACGCGAACAGGAACCCCACGAGCGCGCTGATCACCGCGAACAGCGCGGTCGACTGGTTGCTCGCCGACGCAGCCTTCGCGAACAAACGTTCGTCATAGCTCGTGGACTCGACGTTCAGACGCCCCGCGGCCAGACGCACGAGCGCCTGACGCACCCGGCGTTCCATGCCAGCGGCAGGCTCGATCAAGATGCGCGAGACACGGCCCTCCAGCCCGGTCATTTCCTGCGCGAAGAACAACGGCGCAACGACGATCGGACTGGCCGCTAGGCCCCCAATCTGCTTTTCGTGCAGCTGCTCATACAACGGCGCGTGTTCGACCCTGCCATAAAGCCGCAGTGTGATTTCCTTACCGAACCGGGTGACTCCGAGATGTTTCGCCAGCGGCGCGGGCAACAGCACCGCGCCGATACCTGCGAACGGTTCCAGTTCGGTGCGACGCACGAGCGCCCCACCCAACGCGCGCAGGCTCGAATCCGCGCCCACCAGCTCGACCGATTCGCTGCCCCCCGGCCCACTCGCCTGCGCGCTCGCTTCCAACAACGGCGCGGCGACATGCACACCATCAATCCGCCGAACCCGCGCGAGCAAGCCTTCGGGCATCCCTTGCAGGTCACGCGCCAAAAGCTGCAGCGTCGCGTTGCCGACGATCCCCTTCGAGAGCTGCGCGACCGAGCTCGACAGGCTCTCACTCGCTACCTGCGAGGCAAACAACAAAGCCACCCCCGCCGCGATCCCAACGACGGCGAAACACTCCTGCACCAGACGCGCACGCACACGCACCCGGTACAGATGTAGGAGATTGCCAGGCTTCACGCTACGTAGTCGGCTAGCTTGCCGTCGCGCAGCGCGAACACACGATCGGCATAGCCGGCGGCCAACGGGTCGTGGCTGACGAGCACGATCGCGACATTGCGTTCGCGGCACAGCTCCCGCAACAGCTCCAGCACTTCGCGGCTTGCGCTGCGAATCGAGACTGCCGGTCGGCTCGTCCGCCAGCAACAGGCTCGGTTCTGTCGAGAGGGCCCGCGCGATCATCACCCGTTGGCGCTCTCCCATCGACAGCGTCTCCGCGCGGTGCGCCAAACGCTCACCAAGGCCCAGGCGCTCCAGCAACGGCGTGATCTGACGGTGCGCCTCACGCCAGGGCACCGTCTTCAGGAGCTTCAACACAGCATTGTCGACCGCGCTGACCCCAGGCAGCAAATCGAAGTTCTGGCGAATGAACCCCAGCTCCGCCAGACGGAAATGCGACGCCTCGCGCTCTGAAAGCGAGGAGACATCCTGATCGTCGATCGTCACGGTGCCGCTGGTCGGCTCGAGCAACGTTGCGATCATCAACAGCAGCGTCGTCTTACCCGAGCCACTCGGACCGTATAAGGGCGACCATTTCGCCCGGGCGCACGTGCAGCGAGACGCCGTCGACGGCGCGCATTGTCTCGCCCCCAACGGCAGGGTAGTCCTTGACGAGATCGCGCAGCTGGAGCATCTTCACCTACTCCGAGCACCGGCAGCACACGGTTCGGGCTAGCAATATCCACCACGCGTGAAGTGGGCAACGAGACGCCTGGCTCTAAACAGCACGAGCGCCGGGGTCATTAGCGGGCCGATGGCGCCCGCGACGTCGCAAGCGATGGGGTGGGCATCCGCAGTGCGGGCGCCGGGGCTCGACAGGTAGTACGCGGCCATCGCGATCAGGATCACCCGATGGCGGGGAGCGTCCGGGAGGCTCCCGAACGCCGCGGTGGCGCGCTCGGCGAGACTCGTCATCGCCAACGCCGCCTGCCCGGCAGAGGCGTAGTAGCTCAGCAGGTTGCGCTGGCCGCTGCGCTCGTCCTCGGCGGCATCTACGAGGCTATCCAGCAAGGAATGCAGCGCCCCGATCCAAGGGAAATACGCGCGGTCGATCTCGCGGGCATCCCACCCATCGAGACACGGATCAGCGGCCGCGGCAATCAGCGCATACACCGCGAGCGAGCTGCCTGCCCCAGCGGCGGTCTCCCACCACGCAAGGCCACCCGCGACGGGCGTGGCTTCCCTCGCCCAGCGCTCGAACCCATCGCGGCCACCCTGATCCTCGCTGAGGTTCAACGCTTGGAAGTCCAGGATCCGCGCCGCCGCCTCCCGCGCGGTCTGACCGAGCAGCGGATAGGACGGCAGGCCCGCGATGGCTTCCCTACAAGCATCGACGATCGCCGCCAGGTACCCGCCGTCGCCGCCGTCGGGATTGTGCGCGTAGTAGTCGGGGTGCGCCGCGCCAGGCTGCAGAGCGATGAGCAGCGCCTGGTGCAGCTGGTACCCGTTCGCGACGGGGTCCTCGCTCGGGAGCTCGGACAGCGTGTCCAGATAGTTGTAGGCCGTCTGGAACGCGACCAGGGCACGGACGGTCCTCGCGCGGTAGCCGGCAGGGGCGAGCGTGGCGAACAGCGCGGCGCCCTCGATGTTGCCGCGCTTTTCGAGTGCGCGCGATGCGGTGCGGCGTAGGTTGGCGTTGGGGATCTCGGCCGCGCGCGTCCGCCAATGCGCGAGCTCGCGGCGCACCGCCGGCAAGACCAACAGCAGATAGCGCACCACGGTACGCGCGAACGCGTAGGGAAGCTCGAGGCCCCTCGCGGGGATGTCCGTCGAAGCCCGCCCGCTGCTGGTGTGTGTCGCGGCGCTCATGCCGATCCCATCTGGCGCCTAACGCCGATGACGCGCAGGACAGGGGACGGTGGTCGAGGCGCTCGTGCTGCTGCCATCCTGGAAGCCGAACTCGGCAGCGAACGGGAAGCCGCCGGGCGGGCAGCGTTCCGGGACGGACACGCCCTGCGGGTGAAACGGCACGAGCTGGCCGTGCATGTGCCTGTAGTAGGTCAGATGGCTCGGGCCGATCGTCGCGGTGACGCTCACAATCGAGACATCCGGGCCACCAGGGACACTCGTCACCAGCGGCACGCTCGTCGCCAACTGCGAACCGAAACGACCACTCGCCGGGAGCACTTCGCCGGCGAACGTCAGCTGCGCCGACACCGGATTCAGGCCATTGGCGTAGAACAGGACCACCAGGTTGCCATTCGGGGACGGCCCTGCCACAGCCTGGATTTCCGGGATCTCGTGGCCAGCACCAGTGCCGAACGGGACTTCCACAACAGCAGAGCCAAACCCCAAACGCGAGTTGGGCGGGCAGCCAGCCAAACCGCGCGCCAACAGCGCCGCGGGCTGGCAGATCGCCAGCCCAAGTGTGGTCGTCGTGTAGTTCATGCCGGCGGGCATCTTCAGATCCAGGCTCGTCAACGGCGGCGGCGCGACGCCTTCGCTCGTGGCGAGGTGAAAGCCGAACGTGATCGTGGTGGGCGTGCCCAGCCGGTCAGGGCTGAAAGACGCATCAAGCGTCGCATCCTCAGAGACCGCCAGCGCGCCCGCCGGCGCCAGCGCGCATAGAAGCGCCACAGCAAACGTCGCAAGCACCAGGCGGCGAGATGCCGTCATGGCTCAGTGCCTCGTATGCGTCAAGTGGACATCCGGCCGCTGACGTGCACCGTGACAGCGTCGTTGGAACGCTGAACCGTGCCGGTAAAACTCAAGCCAGACCCACGAGCCCCCTTGTAGCGGCCAGTTCCTCGCTCGATCGTCATCGTGCCGCTGAACGACGCCACAGCCCCGGAGGGACGATAGCTCGCAGTCGCGTCACCCGTGATCGAAGATCCACTCGGATAGATGTTCACTTCCGCAGTGACCCGGTTCGTGGACACGATGTTCAGATGAATATAAATCGTGCCCGAGATCGTGCCCGAAGTAGACCCTTCCTCATTTAGCGTGAAGCCATGATGACTCGTGCGGTGCAGATGCCCCGTATCTGTCAGCGAGAGTGTGCCCGCCGCACGCGCCGTAGCGGCACGAGAGGCCGGAGCGCCGAACGCCACGCAGAGGAGCACGACAGCAACCACAGCAGCCAAGAGCAGCACGCCGAGAAGCAGTCCAACCCCGGGTCGTGGCTGCGCGACCGTGCGATCCAACCCATGTGTCGTGTTCATCCCACACTCCTCTCCGCTGGGCTCAGCCGATCAGGACCGTCGTCGTGGCTTTCAGCTTCCCGCCCTTTTTCGGAGTGAACTGAAGGTTGATCTTGGCCTTCAGCTTGCGGGTCCTGTGCTTCCCGAGGAAGGCCGCCTCGGCGTTCGTGAGGGCGAGCTTGACCGTCAGCGTGGTCGCGCCCTTGGCGGTTTTGCTCGCTTTCGAGAACCCCTTGCCCGTCGCGACGAGCTTGCCCGCCTCGGGTACGCTCACGACGACCGTCGCGGTCTTGCCCTTGACCCTGTGGCTGACGACCGTGATCGCGGGGGCGCAGCCGGTCACGGCGATGGTTGAGTGTTGCTTCAGGGGGGCGCCACCAGCTTGGGAGATGAATTCGTTCGGTATGACGAGTTTCTGGCCACACAAGTCATGGGATTCGTGCGGGAGGTTCGTTGCGAGCGCACTGGATGGACCTTGGGGGAGGACCAGTTCGAACGTGCTGAAGGGAACGTCGGGGACCGTCTTGAACGTCGTCGAGGTGACACTCGTCTTTGCTGATGAACGTCGTACCGACGAGATCAACCGTCACGCCATAACCCTGCAGCACCATTGTCAGACTCGGGAAGGCTTCGCCGCCGTGCGAAACGAAGATGGCTGGACCAGTCAGCGGGACGGGCAACAACGGCGTATGGACCGTGGCGTAGCCTACCTTTGATTCGGGCGGACACCCTGCGGGGTTCGCTTCGAACTGGGCATCTGTACACGCCTTTTGCAAAGTTGTCAAGCGGCTGGGAAGGGCCTTCGGCAATTCCACTTTCACGTAGCCGATGTTCGCGAGGGTGCCTTGGAGAGCACTGGGATAGGTCAGCTTGGTAATCAAGTCCGCGCCATCTTGTTTGGACGTCTTCCCATTCGTTGAAAAGGAGATGTTTGGTGCGAATTTCAATGCGGCGCAGTTGGTCACTTGGAAGTGTTCCTGGACGAGCTGAGTGACGCCTTCGTCGCTGGTGACCGAGCCGGTCACCGCCGTCGGGTCGCAGTTCGTCGGGTTGAACGTGAAGCCCGGGCGGTTGACGAGCACGTTGACCGCCTTGATCTGCACGGGGATGCCGTCGATCAAATGTGGGATCGCGTGCGGCCCGGACGAGTCGGTGGTGACCGTCAGCGCCGCGGTCAGCGGGTTGACTTCGACCTTCGCCCTGACGACTATGCAGTCACAGGAGGGGTCTTGCGCGGGGTTCGAGGTGTCGTGCTCGAGGTCGAACGGGCCCGCCTTGACGGGGTTGACGATCGACAGCCCAAACGGAGCGCCAGCGTATTTTTCAGTGAGGTAGACCTTGCCGCCCTTGACAGCGACCGGGTCGGGGCCAACGCCCGCGGAGACGATCGTTTCGCCGATCAGCGATTCGGCGCCGCAGGTGCCTTCGTTGGCCTGCGCTTCAGGACATAGCGCGACCCCCTTGAGAATCCCCGACACTCCCGGCGGGTAGTGCAGCGTGACGCTCTGCAGGTTTTGCTGGCCGTCTTCGCGGTTGATCGTCGTCGTCAGCGCGCTGAAGCCGCCGGCGTTGATGTTGGTCGTCCCCGACGTCAGCGACGGCGAGAACGGCAGGCTCGAGCCGGGGCACGGGCTGCCACCTGGCCCGGAGGTGATGTCGAACGTCGAGGAGGCGTGCACTGTCAGCGCTTCTTCTTGGCCCGGTTCTGCCGACCACGGCACGAACGACGCGGTCGTGGTGTAGGCGCCACAGCGCGCGGGCGTCGCCAGCGGCGCACGCTCACCACCGAAGAAGTGCAGGATCGCGTCTTCGAAGGGCGCCTGCGGACTGTCCGTGAACGTCGTGACGATCTGGCCGGTTTCGCTCAGGTGCACCTGACCGGCGAGCTTCACGACAACGCCGGAGATCGGGTCTTCGACGACGATGTACATCGCGACGAGGCTCCCGAACGGGTTTTCGTTCTGGCTGGCCAGATACACCGAGCCTTTCAGGTGCTGGTCGGCTGGCAGCAGCGGCGTGACGATTTCCGCGGTCCCGATTTTCGATGCGTCAGGGCAGAAGTTCGACCCAGGTTCAAGCGGGTCGGGCAGTGCCGGCGTGAACGCCTGGCTGTGCACGCCTGGTTCGGTGCCCGCGTCGAATTCGCGCAGCCCGAGGAAGCCGGCAAGCTCCTCGGAGCACGCCTGCAGCCCGTCGCCGGAGGCAGGGTTGATCGCGACGCCTTCGGGCAGCGTGACAGTGATGTCCTTGACCGAGGACTGCGCGAGGCTGGTCGCGTTCAACTCCGCTTCCTGGGGCACGTGCACGTCGACGCTCAGGCCGGTCGCGGTACTGCCTTCCGATACGTCTGGGGTGACCTTGATCGACGGTTCGAACGGCAGGCGGTTGCAGCCCTGAAGGGTCGGCATCACGTTGAAGCTGCTCGTCGAGGCTCTGGCGAAGTGGCCCGGTTCGGCCCAAGGGTCCGCTTCGGCGACGCTTTCCAGCGGGTGGCCCGTGCACGAGGTCGGCAGCGCCAGCAGTGGTGGCGGGTCGTTGTCTATGACGGCCCCGCCGCGGGCGCCGTCGTGGCGCGGATCGCCCGGGACGCCCCACAGCGTGACCTGAGCGCGCAGGGTGCCGGCAACCTCGACGATGTTGTTGGTTTCCCCGTTGATTCCGTAGTCTTCGCCGCTGCGCACGGAGCTGTCGATGAACACTGGGAATTCGTGGCCGCCTGCCAAGAAGCCGAAGCGCGCGGGCTCGCCGACCGACGGTTCGAGGTTGAAGACAGGCGTGGGGATGGTCTTCAAGCCGGTATTGAGCGGTTCGTTGATGACGACACTCGCCCGGCCGATGACAGACGCGATTGGGCAGGTTTCCGCCTCGAACTCAGGGAGCGTGCACCGCTGGAACGGCGTGGGGTTACCGGTCAGCCCCGGGGGGAGCTTGGCACGGAAGTCCTTGATCAGGCCGCCGGCAGGTTCGGTAGCGGGTTCGCCGAGGAGGTCCTGGAAGACGCCTTCTCCCTGGTTGAGCTGGAGGGTGAACGTCGTCTGGAATGGGTGCGATCCCGCGAGCGTGTCCGGCGCGCCCGTTTCGGTTTCTGGGGTCACTTCATAGTCTTCGATTCCGAACGGCGTCTTTTCACCAGGCGTCCTCGCGACCGTGAGCGGACGTTCGATCGCGACCAAGCGCGCACCGCCACCGGCGACGCTGGTGCTGTTCATCTCGCCGCTGTGGGCCTGGCTGGTGGTGTCGACCCCGACGCGAATTTCGATCTGGCCGTATGACGCCAGGACGCCCGTGTACACACAGGTGACCGTGTGGGGTTCCCCAGGCGTCGTCAACTCGCATTCGACTGCCGGGTCGATCTGACCTGCCTGGCCGGAGGTCGCTTCGTATTCCACCGCCCTCAGGCCTTCGGGGAGAGTGTCCTTGATGGTCACATGAGAGCTTTCGCCCACAGGCGCATCGCCGAGGTTCGTGGCGTCGAGATAGATCGTGCCCGATCTCTTGCCCTGAGTCACCAGCTTGACGCTGCGTGTCCCCACTTCTTCGAACACTTCGATGGGCCTTTCCCCACTGCTCCTAATCACAAAGCGTTTAGCACCCGCTTCCGTGAGCCCTGCGTTGTTTTCTTCGACGGCCACGTTCCCCGGCCCGTACTCCTCTGCTTCTTCCAGGCCCTTCTGGAGGTTTTCCGCGGTCAACAAGGTGGCGCCCGCCTTGGCGGCGTACGGTTCGGTGGCGAATTCGCCGTTTGAGACATCCAAGCGCGCGAACGGCGCAAGGTCGACGCGCAGCCGCAGGTCGGTGAAGACCTGTCCTTCGTATTCACCGGGCGTCGTGAGGATTTCCTGTTCCTCCTCGACGTTTTCGCCGACCGGCAGGATTGCCGGGCGCGCACCGGAAGTCAGATGCCACCACGGCACGCAGCCTTCGCATTCGCTGGCCACGGACGCCGCGGGAGCGGCGAGCGCGACGGCAACGACCGCGGCCACGAGACAGAGAAGGGCAATGGGCGACGCCCATGTTCGACGATCACTCACGAGCCTGCCCTCCGGTGGTGGTTTGCTTTCCTCGCTGTCGCCTTCGCGGCGTAGCGCCGGCGGGCGAGCTTTTCGCAGGCCACACGCCGGGTGCGGTGCTTGTCCTGGCGGCATGTCTTCAGGGCCGCCTCGAGCTTCTGCGCCCTGGTGAGGGGTGGTTTCGACCTTGCTGCGGGCGGCGGCGTGACTAGCAGATCGCCTTCGCCGAAGAACGTTGCGCTAGACGGCGCCCCGAAGATCGCCGGCTGCGGCGAAGGAGCCGCTTTGCATGCGGATTCCGTTTCGCATGCTTGCAGCTGCGCCACGGACGCCGGGGTGCAGGGCGACGAGGCCGTGCATTCGTGCGCGTCATAGACGTCGAAGGCGGTGTCGCTGTCTTGCGGGGCGAGCTTCGCCGTGGTCAAGAAGAACACGTCACCGCCGCCTTCCGAGGCGTCGAGGAACACGGATTCTTCATTCGAGGTACCCGCGCTGATCAACGCCACGCACCCGGCGCCTTCATCCACCGTCCTGCCTTCGACGTCGGCATCGCGTGCGGGCTTGAACACGTCGCTGCCACTCGCCGCCGCGGGAGCGCACCGTGCCCCCTGCGGACCGACCCCTTCAGGCTCGTACTCATACACATCCCAGGTCCCATTCCCATCCCGCGGCACCAGACCGTCGTCGCTGTTGAAGAACAGGCGGCCTCCATCCGACAGGTACCGCGACTGGTACGCCATTTCGCGACGCCGCCCCGACGCGCCAAAGGGGGTCCACCCCGGCACGTCCGCAGCGAGCCCCACGCGTTTCGAGCCAAGGAACCCAGTCCACACTCCCGCACCACCGACCAGCTGTTCAGGGTCGGCTCCCATCTTTTCGCCGCGTGGCCTCGCACCGGTCGGTTCACAGGACGCACACGCCAACCGGCCCGTTTCGGCGTCGTACAGGTACACCTCCTCGTCCGCCTCACCGGTTCTCGTGTCACGATTGTCGTAGCCGGTGAGATCGCGGTCGGACATGAATGCGAGGAATCTACCGTTCGGAGATACGCGCGCGGTGAGAGTAAAAAGTCCGCCCTGTGGGCTCCTGGCCCAGTCTTGCTGGTCTGCGCCCGAGAGGACCGCGACGAGCTTCGTAACCCCGTCGTGAAACACGTAGAGATTGCACAGCCCATTCGGTGACGTCCCGGTGCAGTCGCCCTTCACAGCTCCCTGGCTTCCCAGGCCTAGCTGCCCGTTACCGGCAAAATAGACATAGGAGCCGTCTTCACTCGCGCCGATCACGGGTCCGACGAGTTCAGCACCCGCTGCCATCGGAGCGAGCGGATCGACCGCACCGACCTTGTACTCGAAGAGTTCTCCGCCACTCGTGAAGAAGATGTCCGTCACTTCCCCGTTCGCCGTCTGAAATTCACCGCTGCCGATCAGCGTGGTGGTCTGGGCGTTCGGGTCCCCGCTGGAAAGGGGGTTGGTGTCCCGCAGGAAGATTTCATGACTGCTATTATTCGGATTTTCGTAAGTCCACACCACGCGCGAGCCGTCGGGGGAGATCGCGTGACGTGTGCTCTTTCCCCCATCGCCGAGCCCGCCCGAGACGGCCCCGCCGGGCGGTGGCAGTTCGCTCACGAGCGTGAGCTGGCCCGCATTCCACTCGTAGAGCACAGTTGGGATCCCGGCCGGCACCGAGGCTTCGGTGAGCTTCGTGTACGACGTGATCACTACGTGTTCACCGTTAGGGCTTGCGCCTTCGATCTTCGGACCGCAGAACGGGGCTGCCTGCGGGCAGTCCGTGAAGCCGTGGGCGCCGTTATATTCTTCGCCGAAACGAGTGCCGGGCGGGACGTTGGCGTAGCCTTCCTTGCCGGTGACCAGCGGCCGGTAGCAGCGCATCCCCGCCTTCGGCAAACACGGTTCGGCAACTTCACCGTTGAGGTAATCGGTGCGCAGCATCGGACTGGTTTCTGACGCTTCCGCGGAGAGCGCGGGTTCGAACGCGCCGGCGGGCTGAAGGAGCGCGAGCGAAAGGTCTTCAGAGAAGAACCGGTAAGGCTCACCCCCGTTTTCGGGCTTGTCACTGAGGCCGTGCGGCGGTTCGATGTCGCGTGTGGACCAGCCCTCGGGGCCACGGGTAGAGAGGATCTGCACCTGCTCCATCGCTCCCTGCGGTTCTGGTTCCACCGGCGCGTTGGCGTGGTAGGTGATCGCATCGCCGTTCGCCGAGGCTTGGATCCCGCCTTCGCTCCTGATCGGTTCGATCAGTGCGCCGAGCTTCTGTACCGGGGAGACCATTTCCCACTGGCGGTCGTCCGGGAGCGTAAACCCACCGGCTGACTGGGTCGTGAACACGTGTTCTTCCCCAACGCCGGGGGTTTTCGCCTTTTCGCTGAGTTCGTCTTCGGCGATCAGCCGGTAATGGTAGGTGGTGTCCTGGCGCAAACCGCCTACCCGCACGGCTATCGCTTCTTCTTCGAAGCTCGGCGTCAGCTCGCCGACGGGTGTGTCGGCTTCATAGCCGCTCGGGCATTCGCTCGGCGCTGCGCACACGCCGTACTCGAAATAATATTTCGTATCTCCTTCGCCACTCAACGATCGTAGCTTCACTTCACCGTTCAGCAGCGCGCCGGTCGTGTTGACTTCCTCGACGGCGTCGTTGAGCACCGACGGGGCGCCCGCCTGTTCTTCTTCGAACGCGTCGATTTGGTCGGCGGTCGCGTCCGTCGCGTAGACCACCGTGCCTTCCGGATCGATCGCCATCCCAGCGCCATCCTGCAAAGCAGGCTCGCCGAAGCTTTCGGCGACCACACATCGTTCGTTCGGTCCGTCCGGTTCGGGACATGAGCCTGTGACGACCGAAACCTCTCTTGCACGATCCAGGTACAGCTGCTGCGTTACGGGGTTCACGGCCAGCCCTGTGGCGTTGTTCGAGGCTTCGAACGGTTCCCCGAATAGTTGGCCGTCGTCGTTGAACGTAATACCAAGGGGCACGCCGTTCGCTGTGTACTTATACACGTTCGTGTTAGCACCGCCGCCCGCAAAGTACAGTTCTTCCGCCCCGTTGACCGCCAACCCGGACGGCTCTGGCGAGTTGATGATTCCCCAGCTCAAGCTGAACGCCCCCGCCTGGCCGAACTGCATAACTTTCGCTGCTGGTTCACCGGAGAGGTAGCCCACCACCCAGAGGTTGCCCGATGGTCCGACGGCGATGCCGTCTAGGCCGTCGAAGTCCTCGCCGGGAGGCCCGGAGAGTTGGCCGCCGTCGCCCCATAGCGCGACCGGTTTGCCTTCGCTCGTGAACTTGGAGATGAGATCGTCACCGGTGTCGCCTACATACACGTCGCCTTCGCCACCCGGGGCGTTGTCGACCGCGATGAACGTGGGGGTTTCGAGCTCGCCCACGTCCGAGCCGGGCACGCCCGCCTGACACACGTCTTTGGAGGCAGCGGTGCAGACGTCTCCTTTCGTCGTCGCATCGACTTCCCGCCCGAACGCGAGCACGAAAGCGCCCGACGCGGAGAACTCATCGACGCGATGATTGCCGGTATCCGCCACATATACGTCGTGGGTGGCGTCGTCCACCGCGACCTCACTACCCCCTGTCGTCTCGCCTTCATATTCCCCGTCTTCCTCGAATATTAGTTTCGGGGCAACGAGCTCCATCTGACCCGCGCCCGAGCCCGCAGCACCGAACGCCTTTCCGAGCACGTGATTGCGATGCGCCAGGGCCGGGACAACGCCCAGCGACAGCGCCCCGAGCATGATCGCGACGACGATGACGCTCGAATGCCGGAGGACCGACATCTGCGCATGACGGGCAGGAACGATGCTCACGAGCTTCTCCTCGACTTGTCGTTGGTCTTCTTGTCGTTGTCGACGGCGCAGCCACTGCTGGATCGAAGGGGACGGCCGAGCACGCCGGGACAGGCCCGCAACCGCTGCCCATGCCCGGCCGTGCTCACGGTCTCAGCCCCTAAACGATCTTGGTCGTATTGTCAAAGCTTATTTCGATTTTGCCCACGATCCCTGTCCTCCAGTTTGTTTTGCTGCGGCATGTGCTACATTCGCCGAGTTTCAGCGGGACTTCCAGTTCCGGTCCCCCTTTTCGGCTTTTTCCCCTTCGAAATACACCGGGAGCTGTTCCCAGCTTTCGTCGCTGTTCGCGGTCTTGAATGTGATCGTGTATTTGCTCGTCGTTACGCCCACGGGGGTTATTTCCCCGATGAACTCCCCCAGGAAGTAGCGAGTTTCGCCGGCACCGAGGTGGGTGTAGTTTTTGCACGACGCGAGTGGCTGTGTGGGAGACTCGAACATCAGGCCGACCTGGTCTTTGGCTTTGTTGATCCAGCCGAGCTTCGCGCTCAGGCCGGAGAATTCGAGTCCGAGTTCTTCTTTTGTGAGGTTGATGCAGCCCTCTTCTTTGGGTATTCCCAGGAACTTGAGAGTCACACCGCTGAGACCAGTTTTGCTGCCGGTTTTGCTTTCGAAATGCGTAGATTTGAAAGCGTAGTGGTTGCCGCCTTCACCGTTGAAGGTGGCTTCGCCTCCGGATCCGTAGGCTTCGGTGATTTTTTCGAATTCAGGCTGTTCCACGGCCGAAGCCGAGGAAGCCACCGCGGCGCTCAACGCGAGCACCGCCACTATTACCAGACCCAACAGTTTCAGTCGGTTCATGTCTCTCCTTGATTGCGTGATGGATCGAGAGACTTGCGAGGACGTGCACCCAGCACACCGGGACGGGGTTCTCCCACTGGCCGGTTTCATGCGCACTTTCACTTTGTCTCCTCTTCCCGCACTGCATCCTTGCGGTGAGGCGGCGAGACCGCAAGCCTTGGGCTAGAAGGTTCTACTTTGTGAGTCCTCTGCCGCAATAGCGGCGTGGGGATTGGCTAGTATCGCCCACCTGTGCCCGCCGTCTGAGTGGCGTTAAAGGTCATGCGCGCATGCCCCACCCGGGGCAAGCGCTTTTGTCCGGTAGGCGATCGCACCGACTGTTTCAAAAATAGAAGGTTCTACTTTGTGAATATAAGGTTGACCCCTATAAACCTACCAGTTCTCAGTGTATGGTTTCCCTGTCAATGCTTGGGAGGGCGATCAGAGACGTCGGTGCTGGGGTGATGCGCTCCCCGGTGAACTGGGCCGTGCTCGGCCTCACGATCGAGCGGCCCAGCTACGGATACGAGATCCTGCAGCGCTTCGAGCGCAACTACGGCGGGCTGTTGAAACTCAGTAGTCCGTCGCAGATCTACGCGGCGCTGGACAGCCTCAGGAATCGGGGGATGATCGAGGCCACCAGCGAACCGTTCCCTGGTGTCGCCTCGCGTCAGCCCAAGCTGCACTACCAGGCCACCGAGGAGGGGATCCGGAGCTACGAGGAGCACCTGGTGGACCAGGCCGAAGAAGATCGCCGGCGCTCCAGCTTGTTCGCGCGCGAACTCGCGGCACTTGCACCCGCGGCCGCGCTTGCTGTGCTCGATCAATACGAGCATGTGTGCCTCGCGCAAGCAACCAAGGTACGGCCGCGGGATGCAGAACCGGCAGCGCCCGACGCCTCTACAACGCTGGCCGACCGCCTGGCTGCCGAGGAGGAGCGGCTGACCATGGAAGCCAAACTGCCGTGGATCGAGTACGCCCGCAGAGAACTGCGCGCGCTGGCAGATCGGGGCCGCCAGCATGGCCCTGCTTGAGCTCGCCGGCGTCGGCAAGCGCTACGGGCGCGGGCCGCTCGAACGCGTCGCGCTGCGCGAGGTCTCCTTCGAGTTGAGCGCTGGAGAACTACTCGCCGTCTGGGGCCGGCGCAACTCTGGCCGCTCGACGCTGCTGCGCATCGCGGCGGGCCTGGAGTCGCCCGACGAGGGCGTCGTCGCCCTATGCGGGCGCGACCTGCACGCTCGCGGCGGCGAGGATCTGCGCGAGCAGATCCGCTATTGCCGTAAGACGTACCGCCCGACCGAAGGGCAGCTCGTGATCGACCGGCTGATCACCGCCCAGTTGACCCGCGGCATCCGCGGCCCTTCGGCACGCGACCGCGCCCACGAGGCGCTCGCGCGCGCCAGCGCGTCGCACTGCGCAACGCTCAAACCGAGCGAGCTCGACATCACCGAGACGGTCCTCGTCGGGATCGCCCGCTCGCTCGTGCACCAGCCACAGTTGCTGGTTATCGACGAGCCCACGCTCGGAGTGGACGTGTTCGAGCGCGACCGCATCCTCTCACTGCTTCGCAGCCTCGCCGACGATGGCATCTCGGTGCTGATGAGCGTCGGCGAGACGACCTGCCTCGCCGGCGCCGACCGCGCGCTGTCCATCGCCAACGGCGAGCTGCACGGCGAGCTGCAATCCCCGGAGCTGGCTCCCGTCGTTCACCTACGCGACGCAGCAAGCCGGTAGCCGTACCCGTGCTGGAGCTCGGGGACGTCGTCAAGCACTACCGCGGCGCAAGCGAAGAGGTTCGCGCCGTGGACGGCCTGACGCTGCGAGTACAGCCGGGCGAGATGGTCGCCGTCCATGGGCCCAGCGGCTCCGGCAAGACGACGTTGCTCCTGATGATCGCGGCGCTCATGCAGCCCGACAGCGGCACTATCCGCTACGACGGGAGCGACCTCGCGTCACTGTCCGAGCGGCAGATCAGCGACTACCAGCTGCGCGATGTGGGCTTCATCTACCAGCGGTTTCGGCTCATGCCGGGGGTCTCCGCACTCGATAACGCGGCGCGGAAGCTGCTGATTGGCGGCGTGCGGATGCGCGATGCGCGCGAACGCGCGAAGCCGTGGCTGGATCGAGTCGGGCTTGGCGATCGGCTCGGCCACGTGCCGTCGGAGATGTCCGGCGGGGAGTGCCAGCGGGTGGCGATCGCGCGCGTGCTCGCATGCGAGCCACGACTGATCCTCGCCGACGAGCCGACCGGAAACCTCGACAGCGCACGCGGCCGTGAGATCGTGCAGCTACTCAGCTCGATCGCACGGGAGCGCAGCGCCGCGGTGTTGCTCGTCACGCACGATCTTGCCGCTCTGGAGATCGCCGATCGCAGCTACGCGTTGCGCGACGGCAGGCTGATCGGTGACTGACTTGCCGGCGAGCGAAAGACCCGACCTCAGGTCCCACCGTCTCATGGGCCCATATGCGCTGGCGTACCTGTATCGCAACCGTCTGCGGGTCCACGCCGCACAGGAGCTGCTCGCGGGCCTGGGCGTCGCTGTTGCCGTGGCGCTCATCTCCGCGACGCTTATCGCCAACGGGAGCATCGCCGGCTCCGCCGGCGAAGTGGTGCACACGGTCATCGGCCCGGCCAACTTGCAGCTGCGCGCTCGCGGCCCCGAAGGCTTCAGCGAATCACTGCTCCCGCGGGTCGAACACCTGCCCGGCGTCCGTCAGGCGGCGCCTCTGCTGGAAGAGACCGCGACCCTCCGCGCCCCCAGCGGCCGGACCGTGAGCGTGTATCTGGCCGGAGCGGACCTCGGCCTCGCCACGCTCGACGGCCTCGCCCACACCATCCCCCGTCAATCGCTCTCCGGCAATGGCATCAGCCTCAGCGTCGCCACCGCCAAGGCACTGCAGCTGCCACCCACGGCCGGCCACAGCGAAAGCGGCCCACCATTGCCACTTTTGCTCCGCGGCCACTCCTATCAACGAAAGATCTCGGCGGTACTCGGCGAGGAATCGGCCGGGGCACTCGCCGGCGCACGCATCGCCGTCATGCCGCTCGCCGAACTGCAGACTCTCGCGAGCCAGCGAGGCCTCATCTCTCGGATCCTGATCAGGACGAAGCCGGGCGCCGAAGCGTCGGTCCGCAAAGCCCTCGTCGCGCTCGCCGGTGGGCGCCTCACCGTCGCGCGCTCCGACCAGGACCTCGCGCTGCTACACCAGGCGCTCGGGCCGAGCGATCAGGCGAGTGGGCTGTTCGCTGCCATCAGCGCGCTACTCGGGTTCCTGTTCGCCTTCAACGCGATGCTGTTGACCGCGCCGGAGCGTCGCCAGACGGTCTCCGACCTGCGGGTCGACGGGACCAGGCGCGGGGCGATCGCCCAGATGGTCATCTTCCAGGCGCTGTGCCTGGGACTTGCAGCGTCCGCGGTCGGGCTGCTCGCGGGATACGCCCTCGCCGTGGGCCTCTTCCACCAGTCGACCGGCTACCTCTCGCAAGCGTTCACGCTCGGCTCCGCCACGGTCGTCGGCGCAAGCCCGATGCTGATCGCCCTGGCGTGTGGACTGCTCGCGACATGCCTCGGCGCCTCCACACCGCTGCTGGACCTCCGACCGGGGCGCGCGAGCGATGCCGCATACGCCGACGACGCAGCCCCCGGCAACCAGCTCGGGGCCGATACCCGCAACAGGCTCACCTTGGCCGCCATCGTTCTACTGCTGCTGGCGAGCGCGCTGTTCGTGCTCGTGCCATCGGCCGCTTTGCCCGCGTGTGTGCTGCTCGCGCTCGCAACGATGCTCGCGGTCCCCATGGCCCTCACCGGCGTCATGCATGCCGCCGGCCTGCTCGCCGAGCGCTACCAGCAGCTGACGATCCTGCCGGTGGCGCTGACGGGGCTGCGCGCGACGACGCTGCGCTCGATGGCGCTCGCTGCGACCGGCGCTGTTGCGCTGTTCGGGAGCATGGCGCTCGGCGGCGCCCGCGGCGATCTCCTGCGCGGGATCGGGCAGGTCGCCCACCGCTTCTCCGACAACGCCCAGCTGTGGGTGATCAGCCCACTGGACAACCAGGCGACCGTCTCGTTTCTTCCGCGTGACTACGCCGCACGCATCGCGGCGCTCCCGGCCGTATCGGGCGTCAGCGCATACCAGGGGAGCTTCTTCGACTGGGGCGACAGGCGTCCTTGGATCATCGCGCGCCCTGCCGACGCCACGGCATCGGTACTCGAAGGCCAGATACTCCAGGGCCAGAGCGTGACGGCCACCAGGCGCCTGCGCGAAGGTGGCTGGATCGTGCTGTCAAAGCAGATCGCAACCGAACATCACCTCGTGGTCGGGGGCATCGTGCGCCTCCCCACCCCTACGGGCCTCGTCAAGTTTCGCCTCGCGGCCACGAACACCAACTTCGGCTGGCCCACCGGCGTGATCCTCATGAGCACCAGCGACTACACGCGAGCGTTTGGTACTCAAGCGCTCACCGCCCTGGGCGTCGATTTGAGGCCGGGCACGAGCATCGGTTCAGCGAAAGCAGCGATCGAACGCCAGCTGGGGCCAAACAACGGGCTTGAAGTGATCACCCCGAGCACGCGGGCAGCGAGAATCGAAGCTTCCGGCGGCGAAGGACTCGGCCAGCTTGGGGAGATAGCGACCCTGCTGTTGGCGGCGACGATCGTGGCGATGGTCGCAGCACTGGGTTCGAGCATCTGGCAGCAGCGCATCTCGCTCGCCTCACTACGCCTCGAAGGCACTCGGCCGGCCCAGCTGCGGCGCCTGCTGCTGACCGAAGCACTCGTGATGCTCGGCGCGGGCTGCCTCACTGGAGCGCTCGCCGGCGTCTACGGGCAGCTGATCATCGACGGCTACCTCAAACACGTCACCGGCTTCCCGGTCGCGAGCCTTGTGACCGCGGGACGCCCGGTCGAGATCTTCGTGCTGGTGGTGATCGTCGTGCTGGCGCTGGCGGCGATTCCGGGCTGGGCCGCCTCGCGCGTACGTCCCACGCTCGCCTTCGGGGAGGAGTAGTGACCATATGAGCACGCACGCAGCCCACACAGCTCGCGAGCAATCCTGCGCCCACGTCTCTCGCGAGCGATCGACGATCTTCACCGACCGCCGGCTCCTCGCACGAGCGGGCCTGGCGCTCGTGCTCGCGAACGCGCGCTACTGGACGACGGTCGCGCCGAAGGTACGCGCGGAGCTTTCGCGCTGGCGAGCGCGCGCGATGAAGATCGAGGACCCCGCGCTCCGCACGCTCGCGCTGGACACCCTGCAGGGCGAGGGTTTCGCGTCGGAGGTTGCGGCGACGCTTGCCACCCTCACCCCCCGTCGGCATCGCGCGACGGTGGTCCGGGCCGTGGTGGCGCTGGAGGTGATGTACGACTACCTGGACGGGCTCACGGAGCGGCCCGCGCCCGACCCCATTGCCAACGGCCGGTTGCTGTTCAAAGCTTTCACCGACGCGCTCGACCCGAGCGCGGATCTCGAAGACGACTACTACCGCCATTGTCCATGGCCAGCCGACGGCGGCTACTTGCGCGAGCTCGCGGCGACCGTCAAGGACGCGCTCGCATGCCTTCCGGCGACCAAGGCGCTCGCACCGGCGATGCTCCAAGCAGCGTCGCGCTGCGCGGAAGCGGAGGTGCTGACACACGCTGCGGCCTTTACGAGCACCTCACAGGTGGAGCGGTGGGCGAGGGACACAGCCAACGGCTCGGGCCTCGAGTGGCGCGAGTATCTGGCAGGCGCCCTGTCTTCGGTGCTTGCTGTTCACGCGCTGATAGCGCTTGCGGGCGACGAGCGCACGACCGTCGAGGATGCCGCGCCGATCGACGCTATTTATCTAGCGTTGGGAGCTCTCAGCACGATGCTCGACAGCGTCGTCGATTACGAGGAGGACGCGGAGAACGGAACGCTCGCCTACATCCGCCATTACAACGACATAGGGATATTTGGAGATCGCATGGTCGACATCGCCCGGGCAGCGGCCCGGCGGGCACACGACGCACCGAGAAGTGTCCATCACCTGATGACTCTGGCGGGAGTGGTTGCGTACTACACCTCTGCACCGAGCGCCACCAGTGAGCTCGCCTGGCCGGTAACGAGCCGGATCGAGAGCGAGCTACAGCCACTGATCACGCCAACGCTTGCGGTCATGCGTAACTGGCGTCTCGCGAAGCGACTACGAGCGCACGGCGGTAGATGATGCCAACGCATTCACTACCTCGGAGCCCACGACTGTCCGGCGCGCGTCATGTTGCGATCATCGCCGACGGCAATCGCAGGTGGGCGCACGCGCGTCAACTGCCGGTGCCGGCGGGCTATGAGGCTGGCTCGGACACGCTCAAGGCCCGGCTGCGGGACGCGGTGGAGCTGGGCGTGGAGGAGCTGACGGTGTACTCGTTCTCGACCGAGAACTGGTCGCGCCCCGCCGAGGAGGTCCGTGAGCTGATCGCAGTGATGGCAGCACGGATCGAGAGGGAGACCCCCGAGCTGCACACGGAAGGGGTTCGGATGCGCTTCATCGGCAGGCGCGACGACCTCTCAGAGGCGCTGCGCGTCCAGATGGAGTGGGCGGAGTCGCTGACGCAGGGCAACCGTCGCATCACTTTGTGCGTGGCGTTCAACTACGGCGGACGCGCGGAGATCCTCGATGCGGCGAGACGCTTTCAGGGAGGCACCGAGGAGGACTTCCGTCGCTGCTTCTACGCGCCCGACCTGCACGACCCAGACGTGATCATCCGCACGGGCGGTGAGCAGCGCCTGTCGAACTACCTGCTCTGGCAGGCGGCCTACTCGGAGCTCGTGTTCCGCGAGGAGATGTGGCCCGACTTCTCCCGAGCCGCGTTCGAGGACGCGCTCTCGTACTTCGCCACCCGCTCGAGACGCTTCGGCGGCAGGGCTGCCGCTGAGCTGCCGAGCGTGACCGCCGGTGCAGCGCATCAACTCGTGCTGCGGCGCGTTACAACAGCAGTCGACGATCGGAGCATCGGATGAGCCATCACATCGGCCGCGGGGACCGCATTGGCCGTCGGGATCACATTGGCCGTGGGACCAAACTGGGGCTGTGCGCCGCGTTCGCCGCGACGATCTGCCTCGTTATCGCCGTGCAGAGCGTGCGCGCACGTGCCTACCCGCTCGCGCCCCCGGTGCGGGCACATGCTGCGCATGTCCTGAAGGCAACCGATACCGCGCACCTGCATTACATATCGGCGTCGGGATCGCTGCTGTTCGATGAAGGCAAGGCAACCGGCACGCTGCCGGGCAGCATGCGCGTTCACCTGAACCTCGGGACGACGTTCACCGGCAGCTTCACCATCTACGCGAGCGGCGGGTCGATCGAGGGCCATGGCAGCGCCACTCCGCATGGGTCCGGCACATACGAAAGCTTCTCCGGTACCCTGACGGTGACCGGGGGCACCGGCCGTTACGTGCACGCGCACGGGCGCGGAGGCTTGTACGGGACGTTCGACCGCGAAAACTATGCCCTCGTCATCAAGACAACCGGCAGCCTCACCTATTGACGCCGTGCGTGCATGGTGCAACTCGATCCAGCCGTCTCATATTTGACGCACTGGCGACCCACCCGTCTCATATTTGGCACACTGGCGACGGCCTTCCTGTGTCTGTACCTGGTCAGTGCTGCGCGTGCCACGCAATCCGCCAGCCTGGGCGCCTCGTTCACGCCCTATCACCTCGGCGGGCGCACGACGATCAACCTCAGCTTCCGAATAGAAGCACCCGACGGTCAGATTCCGTCCGCATTGACCGAAGTCGAAGTTCGCTACCCCCAAAACCTCGGCTTTGCGCTGAGCGGGCTCGGCTTGGACGTCTGCTCAGCCTCGATACTGGAAGCGACCGGCACGAGCGGATGCCCAGCCAACTCGCTCATGGGCCGGGGTAACGCGCTGGCGGAGCTTCGCTTCGGCGCGCAGCTCGTCACCGAGAGCGCATCGATCTCGATCGCCCGCGCACCCGACCAGGAAGGCCACATAGCGCTACTGCTCTACCTATCCGGCCCCACACCCGTCGACACGCAGATCCTGTCACCCGCACAACTGCTGCCGGCGGCTCCTCCATTCGGTGGCCGCCTCAACATGCAGTTGCCTGTCATCGCCAGCGTCCCTGGAGCGCCCGATGTCGCGATCGTGTCGCTCCATGTGACGCTCGGACCGCAAGGTCTCACCTACTACGAACAGGCAGAAGGCAACACGCTCGCGTATACGCCCAAGGGCATCCTGCTGCCCACGAGCTGCCCGCGCGGCGGCTTCCAGTTCGCGGCAAGCTTCTCGTTTCTGGATGGCTCTCACCCCGGCACTCACACGAGCGTGCCATGTCCGTCGCCGCGACGTCATCGGCACCACTAGCGATGAAGCCTGCGGCCTCACTGCTCCAGCTCAGCCTCCGCCTGCTCGAGCCACTGCTCGACGTAGGCGTATGTGTCGGCGCGCAGCCGCGCGACCAGCGCCGGGAAACGGGTCCCGCTCGACTCGAGCGCTTCGGCGAGCGGCACGATCTCCTCGCGGGTATGGGTAGCGACGTCACGGACGCGCTCACGTAGGCGGCGCACCAACGCCAACTGGTCCTCCTCGGCGAGCGCATCGGCGAAGAACAGCCGCAATATGCCTTCGTCGCGAAACTGGGTGGGCGCTTCGCGCGAGGCACGCAGCCACGTGCCCATCGCCTCCTCGCCGCGCCCGGTGAGCTCGTATGCGAACCGCTCGCGAGCACCGTGAGGGTCCTCATGTCGTGTCAGCAATCCAGCCTGCACGAGCCGCGCCAACTCCGGATAAACCTGCGCCAGCGACGTCGGCCAGAAAAAGCGGGTGGAGACGTCGGAGACCTTCTTGATCCCATATCCAGACCGCACGCCGAGGCGGACCATGCCCAACATCAGGAAGGCGGAGGGCGTGAGCTTCATCGCCCCTGCGGATCGGGTCGTGAAGGATCGGACCGCGGGGACCGGTTCCGCGAAACCTCTTGCGAGACGGTGACATGTCTGCTCGGATACATAGGCGATGTCATACAGGAGAACAGCAGACAGCACAAGCGACATGAGCAAGCGAAAGTCGACGGTTCAGCCACGAACGGAGATACCGGCGCAGGCGCAGGCGCTGCTATTGGCAGGCGGCGCTGTACACATCGCCTACGGCCTTGGGTCGCTGCTCATGCCCGAGAGAATGGTCTCCGCGCGCTACGCGCCTGACACACACGGCCTGGCGGACCCGAGGCTGCTCCTGCGTGCGTTCGGCGGTCACCTGCTGGTATCAGGCTGTCTGACCCTCACTGCCGTGCGCTCCCCACGACGGGCCCGCTCTGTGGCCACACTGTGCATGTTGATCAACACATTTGATGTGACCTGCACCCTGATGGAGCGGCGGGTAAGAGGGGAAAGTGACCAAACAGTCAAGGGCGGTCTCGTCCTCTCAGGCTCCGGGGCCATCGCCTTCGGTGCCGCCCTCCGTGCGCTCTATCGATGATCGATCAGCCCATGCCCGGCGATCGCCGTCTACCTGCCGGCACCTGCAGCGCAAACGCCCGAGGATCCTCCCCCCGCGACCACCCCCAGTGCCTGAGCGAAGCCGAATCCGGCGCTCACGCCACTGGCTGCAGAACTCCCACGGACTCCAATTCAGCAACGCGCGCAGCCGCCACCGGCTCGACCTCCGGGATGAAACCGACTTGACTGATCTCCGGCCAGGGCTCTCCCGGCCGGCTGAGGTAGAAGCCCTGGACCAGCGACACGCCGAGACGGCGAACGGCCTGCAGCTCGGCTTCGGTCTCGACGCCCTCTGCGACGAGCAGGCAGCCCACCTGCTTGGAGTAGCCCACGAGCGCTCCTACCAGAGCAGCACGATCGCTGTCGCTGTCGATGCCGGCGATAAGCGAGCGGTCGAGCTTGAGGTAGCTGGGCAGCACGGTGGTGATCTGGCGCAGCCCGGAGTAGCCGGCGCCCATGTCGTCGACCGCCAGGCGCGCGCCCCGGGCACGCAGCGGCTCGATCGCGTGGAGCAGCTGCATGTCGCTGTGGACGAGTGTCTCCTCGGTGATCTCGATGATCAGCCCGGCGAGCTCGTCAGGCAGGCTGTCGCCGGCGGCGTGCAGCATCGCCATGGTGGGCGCTTCGAGCAGTACCCGGGCGGACAGGTTCAGCGACACACTCGTGCCGGCGGGTCGACGAGCGAGCAGCGCGAGCCCTTGGCTTACACACGCGCGCTCGAGCTCAGCGCGTTCGCCCAGCTCCTCGGCGAGCGCGAACCAATGCAGCGGGCTGCTGACATCCTCTCGCCGCTGGCCGAAGCGCGCGAGCGCCTCGTATGCGTGGGCCTTACCAGTGAGTATGTCGACGATCGGCTGGACGACCATTTTCAGGCCTTCCCCGTTTATCAGCCGCGCGAGCGCGTCGCGTGCACTGGCGGTCTCCTCGGCGCTCAAGCGCGAGGGCGCGGCGTGCGCCACGATGGGCTCGTGAGCGGGCGCCACCACACGGTCGGACATGCGCGCGGCGATGTCGCCGGCTAGCAGCAGCGTCTCGGCGTTCTCAGCTTGACGGCGCGCCTGCGCGAGCAGGTGGTTTAGCTCGCGGGTGAGCCGGCCGCAGGTGAGCAGCAGGCCGAGGACAGCAACGCACATGGCGGCGTAGTCGCCGCCGAGGTGCTGCTCGCGAATCACCGGCAGCACGAGCGCACCGAGCACGATCAGGCTGCCCATCCAGTGGACGCGCCCGCCGCGGGCCATCACGCCGCTGGCGATGGCTACCAGCCACAGGACGTTCAGCACGGTTACGTGCTGATTGCCCATGCCGACGATCAGGATCGCGGCCAGCCCAGCGAGCGACTCCTCGACTTTCAGCCATGCCGGCCGCAACGTCACCAATTGCACGATTGCGGTCCCCAGGATCGTGACGAAGCCGAGTACCCCGAGAAGCGGATAGGGCAGCAGCTTCGGCCAGACGAGAATCAAGGCGATGCCGCTGACCCCCATCGCGATCCTGGTCTTGGCAGCGGTCTGACGCGCACGCATGATGTGCTCGTCGGTCTCGATCGGGACTGCTGGCTGTAGCAAGGGCAGGGGCATCCACGTCAGCTTCGACGCGGCCAAGCTCCCTACTTGAATTCGCGGGCGTTCTTTCGACCTGTCTCGGTGGCGAAGCGTGCCACACCTCCCCCAAAGACACGCCCCGGCGGCCGAATTGGTCCGTGCTACTTCTTGAGGTAGCCGGCGCGCTGTAGGTCGCTGCGCGCACTTCGTGCCTGCGCACCAGAGTTGCTCAGCGTACGGCTGTATTTCGCCGACTTCGACCGCGCGATATCCAACACGGCGCGGTTCTGTTCGAGCGTGCGACCAATCTTCTGCCGATCGCTCTTTAGTCTCTCGAGGTCCTCAGGTGGCATCTAATTCCCCACTTTCTTACCTTCCATCGTATCGATGGGGTGGGCTGCTTCGTTTCCTTGAGTTCGGGAAGCTCGGCCATGGGCCGCGATCCTGGAGACCGGTGCGGCCATTTTTGTGAGCCAGCTCAAGGCCCGCAATCGCCGCCGTCCACCATCGCGGGGTGGGCGTGCGCACTGTGAGCACCGGGCGGGAGCCCGAGCTGCAGGCCGACACGCTGCAGCAGGCCAATCAGCTGCTCGCGCTCGGGAGCACTGAGATCGGCGCACAGGTCGTTCTCGAGCCCGGCGGCAAGCTGGAACGCCCGTTGAAGCAGCTCACGACCGGCAGGCGTCAGGTGCAGCTCGCGGGTGCGCCGATCGAGGGGGTTGTGCCGGCGCTCGAGCAGAGATCGTCCCTCGAGCGCGTCGACGAAGGCGACCATGCGGCTGGGGGGTATCTGTAGACGCTCGCCGATGGCCTGCTGGGATTGTCCTTCGGCGACGCTGACCGCCCGCAGGAGGGCGAACTCGCGCGGCTCGAGCTCGAGCGGGGCGAGCGTTTGGCGGAAGCGCCGAGACACTGCGTAGCCGATCGAGGAGGCGAGGAATCCGACGCTGCGAAAAGGCGTGCCAACCTGCGGCGCAAAGGGCTGTGCGTGCGCGAGCAGCGAGGCTGGCATGGGACCTGGCGACGGCGGCCCATCGGCGCCCTCGCCAGGCGTTGGCTCGGTCGCGTCGGCGACGCTGTCGGCGCTCACCGTGTCCCACTCCCCATTTTCACACTACGATCATACCCCAGCAGAAAGATTTATGGTATAGATCATTCTGTTCGGAACGATCCTCCCTCATGTGGGTGATCGGGCGATCATCGGCAGCGATGAGTTCGAGGCGGATGCCAGGTCTTAGCGTCGACTGGCATCGATGGTGCGCCTATGTAGTGGCGTGGGAAAGGAAGTTGAGATGGCACAGGTGACTCGCTGGGTACTGGCTCACAAGCGCATTGTGGTGGCGTTCTGGGTGGTGTTGACGATCGTTGGGATGGCGTCGGCGAGCTCGGCGACGAAAGCGCTGAAACAGAAGTTCACGGTGCCTGGCAAGGAAGGCTGGGTTGCCAACCAGCAGATCGCGAAGGACTTCCACGGCACCGGTGGCAACGGGGCGCCGCTGCTGGCGGTGGTGACGCTGCCGGCGGGCAGCGCGGTGAGCTCGAGCTCGGTACAGACGGAACTGCGGGCGATGGAAGCACGCCTGGAGCACACGCTGCCGGGCGCACGGATGGCGAGCTATGCGAGCACGCACAGCAACGCGTTCATATCGGCTGATGGTCACACGACGTTTGTGATCGCCTACCCCCTGCCGGACCCGAAGCAGGCGTTTGAAGACAACCCGGAAGCGGCAAAAGCCGCGAGTGCGGCGCTGGCGGGCACGACGGTGGCGGGTGCGCCGGTGCACCTGACGGGCTTTGATGCGCTGTCGGCGCAGAGCGGCGGCGGCAACGGCCCGGGCGTGCTGGTGGAGGCGCTGCTGGGCGGCCTGGGGGCGCTGCTGGTACTGGCGTTCGTGTTCGGCTCGTTCCTTGCGCTGGTGCCGATCATGATGGCGGTGGCGTCGATCATGACAACGTTCCTGGTGGTATGGGGACTGACGGCGATCACGCCGGTCTCGCCCATCGTGCAGTTCCTGATCGCGCTGATCGGCCTGGGCGTATCGATCGACTACTCGCTGCTGGTGGTGGTGCGCTGGCGCGAGGAGCGCGCGCATGGGCTGACGGGCGAGGCGGCGATCGAACGGGCGATGCAGACGGCGGGCCGGGCGGTGGTGTTCAGCGGCACGACAGTGGCGATCGGCCTGTTGGCGCTAGTGGCGCTGCCGCTACCGTTCCTGCGCTCGGTGGGCTATGGCGGGATGCTGATCCCGCTGATCAGCGTAATCGTGGCGATGACGCTTTTGCCGGTGGTGTTGGCGAAGCTGGGGCCGCGGCTGGATTGGCCGCATGTGCGTAACGACGACAAGGCGAGCCGCGCGTGGACGGGCTGGGCGAAGCTGGTGGTGCGCAGACGCTGGGTGGCAGCGCTCGGGGCAGCACTGATATTGGCGGCACTGGTGGTGGCGGCATCGAGCCTGCAGCTGGGGATCTCGAACGTGAACACGATCGCCAAGCAGGGCGAAGCCAAGCGCGGCTTGGTGGCCCTTGAGCAATCGGGGATCGGCGCGGGCGTGCTGTTGCCCAACGAGATACTGGTGCGCGGATCGACATCGCCTGACCGTGTGGCCCAGGCGCTGGCGGCGGTGCAGGGAGTGCACGGCGCGGTAGCGCCGGACTCGCCGCAGTGGCGCCGCGCGGGGGTTGCAGTGGTGGACGCGTTCACGAGCGCAGACGCGTCGACGTCGGCGGCGCGAAGCACGTTGGATCGCGTGGTTGCGGCGGCGCATGCGGTGAGCCCGAGCGTGCAGGTGGGCGGGCTTCCGGCACAGAACAGGAACTTCATTGAAGCTGTGTACGGCAACTTCCCACTGATGATTGCGCTGATCGCGTTGATCACGTTTGTGCTGTTGGCGCGGGCGTTCCGCTCGCTGCTGTTGCCGTTGAAGGCGGTGATCTTGAACGTGGTGAGCGTGGGTGCGGCGTGGGGCGTGCTTGAGCTGGTGTGGCAGAACGGCCACGGCTCAAATCTCATCTGGGGAATTGCTGCGACGGGATCGATCACGTCGTGGATCCCGCTGATGGTGTTTGCGTTTTTGTTCGGCCTGTCGATGGACTACGAGGTGTTCATCCTGGCGCGCATGCGCGAGGAGTACGACGCGACGGGCGAAACGGACACGGCGGTGATTCGCGGCATCGGGCGCACGGGCCGGCTGGTGACGAGCGCGGCACTGATCCTGTTCCTGGCGTTTGTGTCGCTGGCGTCGGGGCCGGAGACGGAAATCAAAGTGCTGGCGACGGGCCTGGCGGCGGGCATCCTGTTGGACGCTACGGTAATCAGGGCGCTGTTGGTACCGGCGGTGGTATCGCTGTTTGGCAGCTGGAACTGGTGGCTACCGCAGATGCCCGCGCGGCTACTACGGGTGGAGCCCTCACCCTCGCCCCACCCGGCGAGTGCGAAACCGGCGACAGAGGGAGCGATATGAGCACGAACTGGCGCCGGTGTATGTGTCGCTGAGCCTGTTGAAGGGATGGATTCACCCGGTCGCGAGCATCAACCCGGCGACAGCGTTCCTGGATGCTGGCCGCGGGTTGATCTCGGACCCGCGGGAAGCGCCCTGGCGTCGCTTGACGCAGTGGCGGAGCTGACGGGCTCGGTGCTGGCGTCAGCTTTGCTGCAGCTGACGTGCGAGCTCGTCAGCCTGGTGGGTGCTGATGAGCACTCTGCGCAACGACGTCGCGTTGTTCACGGCGAAGGACAGACCAGGCACACCGCGGCGCACGACGAACACTTCGTCGAGGCGGATGGTGCGCGCGACGTAGCAAAGCCACGGTAGGCGCAGGCCGACTTTGATGCCGCTGTGCATGGCCTCGTGGACGGGGTTGGCGACAACCTGCACGTCGCTGATGTCTGTACGGGCGACGCGTGTGTTGCGCATCAGGCCGAGCAGCTTCTGCCAAAGGGCGAGCCGTATTTCGATGTAGTCGTCGCTGAGATTGAGGCGCATATCGCTCGCTGAAGATACGCCCTCCTCGTTCGCCTGGGCGCCAACAAGACAGTTGTCAGCACAATGGGATAGCGTTTCTATCTCCGTACACAACCCTCAATGACAGCTAGCTGTCTAAGACAGTTGTCTGTGGAACTTTCGTCTGCGTACAGCGAGAGTTGGAACTGTGGAAACTGTCCGTAAGCAATTCGCCGCCAATCTCCGTCAGCACCGCGATCGGGCGGGCCTGTCGCAGGAGGCACTGGCAGACATTTGCGATCTACACCGTACGGAGATCAGCCTGCTGGAGCGCTGCAAGCGCTCGCCACGATTGGAGACGATCGTGATCCTCTCTCGTGGGTTGGAGCTGTCGTCGCCGGGCGAGCTGCTGAAGGGAATCTTCTAAGGCGCTACTCCCGAACCACAGTTCTCGGCGGCGCTGGTCGGGGAAATGCGGGCTGCGGGGGCGACTGTGTGCGCGTGGACGTTCGCCGTCGGCGCAAACCCAACGGCTGAAGCTGCTGCAGCAGTCCTGGGCGAGTGGTCCGCCCGACAGCGCACAGTGAGCTTTGCACGGCCCTGATCTCGGGGGCGACCCGGGCAGTGGGGCGTCGCTCACGCTACTGCCGCGCCTTGAACTTCGGCTCGAACTCGTTGCACACGTCGATCATCGCCTGGTGGAAGGCGACTCCCATGCGCAGCGTGAGCAGCGGGCTTGGGCTGCCCTGCTCGTCGACCAGCTCTGCCGCTGGTTCGATGTGACGAAGCGTGGCGATCTGCTGCTCGCTTCTGTCCTTCACGCGCACCAGCAGCGCCAACGCCTGCTCGCGATCCATCGCCTCGGCGAAGAACAGCTTCACCATGGCGATGTCGCGCAGCTCAAACGGTATTGGCTCGTCCTCGCTCAACCACCGCTCGAGCTCCGCTTTGCCCTCAGGCGTGAGCTCGTACACACGACGCGGGCGCTTGCCCCGCGGCTCAGCTCGGCCTTCGATTAGCCCTGCCTGCTCGAGCGTGTCGAGGCTAGGGTAGATCTGCGCCTGGGAGATCGTCCAGAAGAACCTGATGGACAGCTCGACCATTTGCTTGATCTCATAGCCCGAGCGAGCGCCCAGGCCAATCATGCCCAGCACCACGTATGCCGGCGGCCCCAGCCGCGGCTTTGTATCAATCTCTCGAATCGCGGGCGTAAGCGGCATATGTTCCATGATAACCTGTTTGCCTGACATATCCGCTAGCAGATAGGAGACTCCGTGTCCGCGCTTGCAGACAGCCCCACCAAGCTCCCGCTCCGTACGGCCATGGAAGCGCGAGATCTATCTGCGGTGATGGACGCGTTTGCGCCTGATGCGGTGGTGCGCTCGCCACTGACCAGCGCATTGGCGTTCGAAGGGCGCGAGCAGATCCGCACGATCATGGAGGTCATCCTCGAGGTATTCGAGGATCTGCATTACACGGACGAGATTCACGGCCCAGACAGCGCGGTGCTCGTCGCGAGCGCACACGTTGGCGGTAGCGAGATCGACCTGGTGGACCACATTCGCCTCGATGAGAACGGCAAGATCACAGAGATCACAGTGTTCTTCAGGCCGCTGCCGGCGACGGCGGCGGCGATGCGCGTGATCGGCAGCGGACTGGGCCGACGCAAGAGCGCTGCCCGCGGGCATGTGATCTCGGCGCTCACACAGCCGCTCGGGCTGATGACCCGTGTTGGCGACCGCGTTGGCGTGCGCCTGATCCGTCCCGTGCTGTAACCGTGGGCAGCGTATTCAGCGCTCGCTTGATCGTGCCGGGCCTGTAGCCCCCGGCCGCTTCGCCGCCACGGGGCGATCTTTTGCTCACGATGTGCCCAGAACGCCCGGAGCCCGGGCTATGCCGGGCTCCAAACCTCTGTCTTAGGCACGGCATCCTGCCGTTGGGCGGCAGCGGTTGAAGAGGAGCACCACTGCGCTGTGGAAGGTATTCACGCGTGGCGTTGACATTGTTACGAGCATGTTCGTCTCTCTTCCCATCACGCGAATCCGCGACTAGAGTGAAACGCGGATCTCAGCTATCACCCCTGGCGAGATCCCGAGGGCCCGTCCCCGGCAGCTCACCAGCGCGCAGCCCGCCAGCCGCCAGCATCGGTGGGCCGAGCGCCGGGACGGGTCCCCGCGGGTTTCTCATCCACACGTCAGGTCCGCGGCGAGCTCCACGCTCGCACACCGCCGCATGAACACCGACAGCACGAAGTCCTCATGGCGCGCGTAGAAGCGCCCAAATGCCTCCGCGTCGCCCGTGAGCAACTCGATATCAAGGCTTTGATCTGCTGCACCCATCCGACTGCACTTGTCTTTACGCCCAGATTTGTGACCGCCAGGCGGCCTACAGCTTCACCGTGGCGGTCAAATGGCGTAGGACCTGCATACGCTGGCCAAGGCCACTACCGCCGGCCACCACCAGCCACGCATCGCCAACGCGGGTGGCTGTCAGCTCACCTTTGAAGTCGCCCGGGCCGTTGAAGTAGCCATGCTCGCCACGCACCGGCGTGAGGCCCGGGATTGCAGCCGGCGGTGTGCCCGGGTGCGCTGCGTCGAGCAGGATCGCAGCGTCCAGCGGCCAGTGGTGCAGGTAGTACTCGGTGTCGATACACGAGAAGAAGCCGCGGCCAACGAGCTCTCCAGGGAACGGCCGAATGGCAGCGGCCACGTGGCTCCACTGGGCCGCCAGGCCTGCCAGCCCCACGGCCCGCAACCTGCACGGACCGGATGCCGACACGCCCCGCGGGGCTGAACGACTGAACGTTGGCACTTCATGCAGGATGCTGTTGGGGATCACACGCCCACGTGCGTCGAGCGCTTCGATCTTCGGTTCTGGCAGCGATGCAATGCCTCGCCTGCCGTCCGGATAGGTCTTGATCCGCAGCCTGGTCAGCACGCGCGCCGCGCGCAGCCCGTAGGGCAACCCGGGCAGCGTGAGCGTAGGAACCCGCCTGCGACCGTTCACAAGGATGGTGCGCACCTGCGGCGTGGTGAGCAACACGATCCCCTCCTCCTTTGCATCCGCACTCGCGCCAGTCAACTCCGCGGCAAGCGGCATGGATGCCTGAGGCGTCGTCCCGCAACTCCCGTACGCGATCAAACGGGGGCGTTCCTCAACGCCCACGCACCACCCGTACTGGCCGCCGTCCAGTGCCGGCGACAGATGTACACCGAATCCTGCTGGGCCCAGCGCACCCTTGATGGCGCCACCCACGCCTCCCGGTCCGCGTGCGTGCGCCGGGTGCGCGGAAGGACCCGATCCGCCGAGCCCCCACAGCAGGATCCCCAGTCCAACCATCACGAGCAAGCCGCCGATTGCCAGTCGCACACGTCGCACGCGCTGCCGGCGCCTGGCCTCTTCGATCACGCCCTGGTCAGGCCCATACGCTGGCCTAGCCAGTAGCCGCTGCGTTAACCCAGCCAGTACCCGCTGCGCTGACCCAGCGGGCGGGACCGCCGGTGGTCCCGATGGCGCGGGGACGGACTCCCCGTCGGCCCGGTCGAGCAGCGCTGGCATCGCTCAGCGGATGCTCTGGATGATCGCGATCAACTCGTCCGGCTGATAGCCCTGCTGGCGCGCAAAGCCAACCAGCTCGCGGGCGCGCGAGATGACTGCGCCGCGCTGCGGCGTGCCGCTCACACGCACACCCAGGCCACGGCGAAACTCGAGTAGTCCTTCATCGCGCAGCATCCGCATCGCGCGCAGAACCGTGTTCGTGTTTACCCCCGTCACTGCCGCCAGATCGCGTGCCGGCGGCAGCCGCTCCCCTGGCTTCGCCTCGCCTTCTGCGATCGCCCTGCGGATCTGCGCAGCCACCTGGTCGTGCAACAGCGTCGGGTCCTGGCGATCAACCTTGCCCTCCAGCATCGTGCTAGTTATAGTAGCACCAATGATCTCTATTGGGACGCACTACCAATGCCGCTGACCGTCGAGTTGTCGGACCCGTCGTCGACCCAACAGCCGCCTTCCGAGCCACGCTCGACCCAAGGGGAGCCAGCCGAGCCACAGCCCGTCGCAGCCCCGGACGCGGGCGTGATCGAAGAAGCTCGTCGCCGCCAGCAGCGCCGTCGGGCGGGCGCGTACGCACTGATGACAGCGGCAGTCGTGGCGGGCATGGCTTTGCTGCTCGGCACTGGCGGCAACGGCAACTCCCCCACCAGCGACACATCTCTGTCAGCGCGGCGGCCTCTGAAGCTGACGTTCCTCCATGGCTACCCCCATATAGATGGTCGACCCCAGCTGGTTGGCATCTCGCCATCGCTACAGGCGGGCAATGTGGGCGTTTGCATCATGGCCATGGGTGGAGGCAGCTGTAACGGCGCACCCCCCACCAGGGCAACCCCCATTTACGGCGGTCTGCAGGGATACAGCCCCGAGGAAAAGGTCGGACCGGAAGGTGAGATCGACACGTTGTTCGTCGGCCAGCGTGTCGCCGCGGTGCATGTCGCACACCTCGGCACGTTCAAAGCAAGGCACTACCCGGGCCTGCCACCTGGCGCGAGGGAGGTCATCTTCTACCGCTCGCCCGGCTCGCGCGGAACGGTGCTTCCTCCTGGGCTCAACCCGAGCGTCCTGCAGAGCTCTGAGGCGGCGCGGAAGGGCCCAGCGTTGACCGAGACGCTGCTCGATTCCTCCGCTCGCGCGATCCCCGTCAGCGGCATTCCCGAAATCTTCACGCTCCCCAATAGCTACTGGCAGGGCACACAGCCACCGCCCGCCAAGGGGCGATGTGCGATCAGCTCATCCTTCCCCGGAGCAAGGACCGCCTGGGGTCAGGTCACCCGTGCAATCGTCCCCAATGGCTACATCACCGTGCCCGCGTGGCTGACGTGTGTGCACGTGTGGTTCACCGTCCCTGGCGCGAGCCTGGAGGCGGCACTGCTGCTCAATGCCAAATCGCCCGGCAGCGCGCCAGCGCCGTTGTGGGGCGCGGTGCCCGTGCCGGGGCATCCCGGGATCATGGAGATACCACCCGTCGAGCGCGAGATCCACCTGCCGCCGCTGAGCGCCGCAGCGGCCAAGCGGATCCTCGCCGTGGACACCAAGCGAGCGGGACGCGAGCGAGCGGAGCAGGTTCTGCGCGAAAGCGAGCGCAGGAACATCTGGCAGGTATTCGCGCCCGGCACAGTCGCTCGTCGCGCCGGACCCGCGTGGCTGCTCGTACGCGAAGGCAACAGCCTTCAGCAGCGCCTGGCCTTCCTACAGTCGCTGCACGTCACCCGCATGACCATCCACTAGCCGGATCGAGGCGCCGCACAAGCTCAGCGGCACCTCGATCACAGCACTGTTCAGGCAACTGCCTCCGGAGCATTCGCATACATCAGCGAGCCTGGCGTGGTCAGTAGCTCGCCCGTCTCGAGCAGCGTCTTCAGGCCAGACAGGATCATTGGCCAGCCGCCGTAGATTTCGCTGTTGACGTCCTCCCGCAACTGGTCGTGGGTGAGCGTCAGCCGGCATGAGTCGGCCACCGGCTCGATCTCCCACGTGACCCTCGATGCGCCCTCGTTCTTCACGTCATCGCTCCACAGAGCAGTGAAGCTCTGCACCAGCCGGCGCGGCGGGTCGACCTCCAGGTTCTCACCCTCCCCCATCGGGCCGCCACGTGGGTGCGACATTTCGTAGCGGGAGCCCGGCTGCCAGTCAGATGACACCTCCAGGCCGAACTGATACTTCGCGCGCATCTGCCCGTCTGTGATCGCCTCCCACAGGCGCTCTGGTGTGGTCTTGATGTAGATCTCGAACACCTTCTCCGTCGGCCCAGCCGTCCACGGGCGCTTGCCACTGCTCTGCGAGTCCATCGTGTGCTCCTCTAGTTGTGTCTTCAGCCCGCTCAGCGTTGACGCCCAGGGCTCCGCGTACTTGCTCACCCACCGGTCGTGGACGAGCCTGATGGGCACAGGATTCAGGAAGTGGAGCTTCTCGCGGCCGCGCTTCCTACTGACCACCAGCCCCGCCTCTTCCAGCACCTTCAGATGCTTCATCACGCCAAACCGGCTCATCGGCAGGCGCTCCTCCAGGGCGCTCAACGTTTGCCCGTCGCGCCCATACAGCTCGTCCAACAGGCTGCGGCGGGTGGGATCGGCGAGCGCCTTGAACACTGCATCCATGCCGGGCACTATAGGTGACCATCGGGGGCGCTTATCCCCTAATGGTAGGTAGACTTGGCATCCGCCGCGCGGACTACCTTCCCGGCCCCAACCAAGTGGCCGTGGCGACAGCGGTGACTGCCCCCCGGCCTGGCAAAGGAGCGTGAACTCCCATGCAGCAGGAGCCTACTGCGGTCATGGAAGGGCGCTGATAGATGACCTCGGTGGCTATCCACATTTACGAACCGGGCCATCCGGGAGAGCCCCCAGCGTTTGAGACGATCGCGGTGGTTGGCCCGTTCGCAGACCTAGAGTCTGCTGCCAAGGCGCTCACGACGCGCGGGTGGGCCTGCGATGACCCGGACCGGCGAATCTGGGATGAGGGTAAGCGCCGACTGGGGCCGACAGCGCGGATCATCGATCTCGTGAGCGTGGTGCCGTTAGGGGCAACGCTCGGATAGCCTCATGCCGTGGTTTTTGTCGCGCCAGGTTGTGCGCTCGGCTACTACTTTTTGCCGCCTCGCTGGCTCGGTGCTGAGCTGGTGCCGTTTGGCGAGTTGTCATCCACGGACCCGCTATCGATCGACCTATCCGCGCTGAAGGAGGTCATTGTCGAGGTAGACCTTCCGCAGGGACTACGGAGTCGTGCATATCGCGACGGGATGCTCGCCTATGACTTTGCGCCGTGGGCGGCCCTTGAGGGAGGGGCGGTCAACTTCGAGATCATCGACCGGCAGCTGGGAGTCATCAATGCGCACCTGGCCTGCCTCGCGGGCACAACGGACCGCTATATGCCGGCGCTCATCGCAACGCTTGAGACGACCGCCACTATGGCATTTGACGCGGAAGCGCTCGAGGCCTCCCAAACAGTGGCCGCCGGGACAATGCGTGGCTTTTTGGGGGGGCTCGGGCCCATGCTGCACTCGCTTGAATCCGCACGCGTGGAGCGTCCCCCGAACCTTGCGGATTGGCGGTTCTCTCGCATGAGCGCCACGATCAGCCAGGAGTCCCTAGAGAAGTCCTACACGCTTCTCGCAAAGCTCCTTGAACTCTCAGGATGGGAACGCGCAATAGCGAGAGCCGACCTCTTGTGGAGGGCAGAATCAACCCGCTTCGAACGCGATCACAGCGGCGCGCTCGTCTATGCCTGGACAGCAATCGAGGGCTTGTTGGGGGATCTGTGGTCCAGGTACTTGAAACGACGGCAGAGCGAAGATCTCGGCCGTGGGCCGCGAGGGCAGCAAAAGAAAGCTATGACCTCAGATCGTCGGCAGGAGATCGAAGGCGAGAAAGTCACCTCCTGGCACATGACGGAGTTCCTGTCGCTGGCGGGGGAGCTGCCAGACGAGCT
The DNA here is from genome assembly GCA_963752865.1 of uncultured Solirubrobacteraceae bacterium. Taxonomy (GTDB): domain Bacteria; phylum Actinomycetota; class Thermoleophilia; order Solirubrobacterales; family Solirubrobacteraceae; genus Palsa-744. The sequence continues at coordinate 1,008,431 of CAVVZU010000002.1, read as the reverse complement.
CTACGAAGCGATCGGACCCATACGAAAAGCACGCAACGCGTGGCTACACAACGAGCGGCCAGCAACGTCCGCGCAGGCGGTTGACGGGCTCCGCCTTGTCCGCAGATTGTTCGGGCTTGTGGAGGGTGTGGACCTAGCAGCCGAGCTGCCTACGTCCGACCCCTAACACGTCACGCTCTAACCTTTGAATGAACAATGGCCGAGACCCCGAAGTCCATGGAGCCGAGTGACGCCTTGAGCGAGGCGAAGCGGCTCATAGCAGCAGCCGAAGCGCATGAACGCCGTGTCGCGCTGCGCGAAGAATCAGCACAGTTTCTCGATGAGCGCGGCGAGCACGAGCAGGCCGCTGTAGAGCGCCGCGAGGCCGATCTAGAGCGGGACGCTGCCCGCACCGCATGGGATCGCGCCCACGCGCTTCAAGGGCCTACACAGGTGACGGAAGCGGGCCTGGAGATCCCGATACCCACACGTGAGGACTTCCTGCGGAACCTAGAGAAGGTCGCTCCCACAGCCCCCGGGACGGAGGCAACGTAGGCTCTAGGGGACCAGGATCGCGTCTTTCCAGCCGCTTCCGCAGGCGTCTTCGCGCGACCGTTCTCGCAGTTGGGATCGGGCATGGGATGACACCTCGATACGCCGGTGCCTGTCGTGCGCCGGGCGGATCAGCTTCTCCCGATACCAAAGCGCTTCCGGCCCGGCGCCTACGATGGCGAGTCGCGCGGCCCCAGCAACGAGGTCAGCCATTTGCAGCAGGGGGTGGATCTCTCCGTCCACTAGCGTGGATCCGCCTACAAACCAGCGTTTTCCGCCGCCGACATAGGGTTGGCAGCGAGGAAAGGACCGATAAAACCTGTAGGCGACAATGTCTTGGGCGTTGCGCAACTTGGTGTCCCGCCCGTCCAAGACGGTCATCGCGAGTCGGGGACGGGGGGCCGACGGCTTCCCGACTAGCAGGGCATTAGAAAGCCAGAACCAGAGGCGATAAACGTCAACGACCGATTTTGTTGGCAAGGCTACGGTCAAGATGCGCAGCTCCGTGATGGTGCCGATGTGCTCAAGTGCTTCGCCGTAGAAGTGGTGTCCGGCGGGCGCGGCACTCATTGGCGGCCAGCCCTCTTCCTTGAGTACCTTCTGGGCGTGCAAAGCGGCGCCGCGGCCTTTGGTCAGATCCTTGCTCTTGACCTCGCGACGGCCAGAACGGCTACCGAGGTGGTCTCGTATGAAGTCGCGCCATCGGCGCTCTGCTCCCCTCACGAGGCGCACGGGTAGAAACAAGCCCGAGACGACCCAGAGAGTAGGGCGCCCCTGGGACGACTGTTCCCCCGACTCGTCTAAGAAAGCAATGTAGTCCTCGTCCCGAAGGCCCGGCACGGGTAGCCCCTCCCAGAAAGCACTAAGCCCGTCGGGTTGACGGGCTTAGCGGCGGTCCGTTCGCGATCCCTTTACCGGGGGCCAACCGACCAATATGAGCATCATAACCGTCATCGGCGGCGGCGTAAACCCCCTTGACAGGAACTTGTGCGCTTTTGGACAAGCTATCAACGACGGTCCGTCGGCCTTATCGCAGCTCGACGACAGCGGCCCGGTGGAGTAGTTCAGTGAACATCGTCCGCCCGTTGCCGCGGTGGTTGTAGCGCCATGCGTACTCGTTGACGTAGGACTGCAGCCACTTGACAGAAACACCGTGGTAGTTCCCGGCGATTCCGTTCTTGACGTTCCCAAAGAAGCCCTCGATGGTCTGCGTGTGGACATGGCCACTCGCGTACACGCGATCCGTGTGTTTGATCGTGTGGTGTGTTGGGTGCGTGGTGTGCAGCTTGCGGTACCCGGCCCACTCGTCCGTGTAGACGGTGGCCTTGGGGTCCACGTGCAGACTTACCGTCTCTAGCGCGCCCTCGCGCGGCGTTACGTACGCGCGAACGTCGCCGCCGCGCTCAACCATCGCGACGATCCCGGTCTTGCGGGCCTTCGCGAATTTCTGGACCTCCGACGGCGACATCCCGCGCGTGGCCGACACCTTCGGTTTGCCGCCGTAGGCCGTCTCGTCAGCCTCTACCGCTCCTTTGAGCTTGTACGAGTCGTCTTGCTCCATGAGGTGGGTGCGGATCAGGTTGCACATCCGCCACGCGGTCTTGTATCCGACGCCAATCTCGCGCTCGATCGACTTGGCGGACACTCCGCAGCGAGTACTAGTCATCACGTACATGACGTAGAACCAGAGCTGCAGAGACGTGGCGGACTTGTGGAAGATCGTCCCGGCCGTGGGGTGGATGTGGTGCCCGCACGAGTCGCACGACCAGGAGGGGCGCGAGGCGACGCGGTGGAGCTTCCGCTCGCGGTCGCACTTCGGGCAGTGAGCGTGGTTGCCGTCCTCGGAGAACCGCGAGCGCCACAGGTGCTCAAGACACGCGGCGTCGTCCGGGAACTCCCGCGCGAACTCCATCAGCGAGTATTCCGACTCGGATGCCTTCGACCGTTTCGGCTCGTTGCGGTTGGCCTTGTACATAGGTCAAGTGTATTAGGTCTACCTACGTCTAGGGGATAATCGCCCCATCGGGTCACCTGTCAAGGTCTACTTGTCGCGAACCACGATCCGCCCGCCACGCGATGGGTAGGTGGCGATGCGCCGGCCTCGCGTGGGCTTCTCTGCCGCCGCTGCCGTCGGTTGGAGCTCAACGGCGCTCAGCACGGTGCGCAGGACGGTCTTTATCTCCATCACCGCAAAGCTCGCGCCGATGCAGCGACGCACGCCGCCGCCAAAGGGAATCAGCGTGTATGGCGCCGGTGGGCCATCGAGGAAGCGCTCCGGGCGAAACGCCGCGGGGTCCTCGAACACCTCTGGCGATGACTGCACGCCAACGATCGACGGCCCCACCGTGGCGCCGGCGGGAATGCGGTAGCCGCCGAGCTCGAACTGCGACGCAAGCTTGCGCTGCACGGAGTCCACAACCGGGCGCGAGCGCAGCGTCTCATCCACCACCGCGCTCAGGTAGCGCTCGTCCTCGCCCAAAAGCTCGCTTTGCAGGCGAGAGAGCACCTGTGGGTGGCGCACCAGCCGCTCAAAGCACCATGCGAGCACCGTTGAGGTCGTCTCATAGCCGGCGATCAGGAGCGTCAAAAGCTCGCCTCGCAGCTCCTCATCGCTCAGCGGCCGACCGTCCTCACCGCGCGTGGCAATCAGCAGCGCGAGGATGTCATCACGACCTTCTGGACGCTCGCGATGCGCCGCGATCTCCTCCTCCAGCACACGTTCTGCCTGCATCCGCGCGCGTACCCACGGCATGCGCCGCCCGAGCCAGCTCTCCGAGATACCAGGCCGCGCACCCTCTGCAAGCACGCCGTAGATGCTGTTGCGCTGCACGCGCAGCAGCAGCGGGCGCAGGCGCTCGAGCCGTCCCGTGTCTTGCACCCCCATGACCGCCCGCATGATCACCTCAAGGGTGATCGCCTGCATGCGCGGCCACGTCGCGAGCTCCTCACCGCGGGGCCAGCGCCTGACCTCCTCTTCTGTGACCTGCGCCACGACCTGCGCGTACTTGCGTACCGCCTCGCCATGAAATGGCGCCAGCAACATGCGTCGACGCTGCAGATGGCGCTCACCGTCGAGCAGCAGCACTGAGTTTCGTCCCAGCACTGCCGCCAGTGGCGCATTCGCCTCACCCGCGCGCATCACGTCGCGTTCTGCCGTGAACACCTCCTTGATCATCCGCGGATCAGAGGGCATCACGATGCTGCCAAGCCCGGGAAAGCGCAGCGTCACCAACGAGCCAAAGCGTCGCAGGCGTGCGTCCAGCGCATCGAAGCGACATACCATTGCCAGCCACTGAAGCGCAGCCGGCCAGCGCAGCCCCGGCGGCAGGCCGTCGATTACGTCGAGGGCAGGTGCATGCGCCGCATGCCGCACCCTCTCCCCCACCCGCGGAGATCTCTCATCGGCCCGAAGGCTGCTCGCCGCCGCTTCCTCCTCGACGACGCTCGCGTTCGACGACAACGGTGTAGCCATGTCAACCAACTCCCTGTTCGCCATAGGACCCGCGCAAGGCCGACACGAACAAGCGTGTCATATGCGCGCCGTCACGCACATGTCAATAAATCAGGCCCGTCGGCGTCCTATCGACCGCCCCTTCGCAAAGTGGTCAGTGCGAACTACCGACCCGCCACATCGCCAAAGCCGACGTCGGGACTCGAACCCGAGACCCCCTCCTTACCATGTTCATCCAGCGCTCGACGCACCCCCTACTAGCCGCACTGACCGACGGTCCCTCTGGCGAATAGCCCGCCGCAGGAACTACGCGACCGAGAACCCAGTGCTTGTGATCGTCGAGCACACACCGCTAGAGCGACGCCTCCGGGCCTACGGCTTTGTGGTCAGGCCGAAGAAGAGCTGGCATGAGCTCATGCTCACCCGAGAAGAGCAAATAGCGCTTGAGAACCCCTGATATGGAGGGATGTGCCGTCGGTAGCCGCCGAGCTCGACACGCACTTGCTGCCGGGGGCGCCATTGGCGAGACCTCGCCGTGCATCCGGCGAAAGTTCGGAAGGGTCCCAATCGCTAGGTAGCGTCCGTGCGAGATGACGCCTGAGCCAGCGCGACGAACGCGGGTGACGCTTCGTTGCCTGCGAGACGATTTGAAACTCGAGCTTCCGCCCGTTGAGGTCGATCTCGGTGGGCTCGACCACGTGCTCGTCGGTGAGGCGCGGCGTCTCGCGCCGACGGCGCCGCGTGGGCAGAAGCGAATCCTCTCGATCGAGCATCCCCTCGTTTATCGCGTGCGCCACGGGCGGTGGCGTGGCGCGACGTGGCTGGAGTCCGAGGCGGCTCGGTTCTGGTTGTGCGCCGGCGCGCAGCGCGAGGAGGGCTCGGGCGAGGACGCCTACGAACAGTTCGCCGCTCTGCATCGAGCCCAGCGGCTGTTGCCCGATGCGGACGACCGGCTCCGCGATGCGCTCGAGCGCAACGCGCGCATCATCGACGCGGCCAGAGACTCGATCGACGCGGCGCTCCCTGAAGCCTTCGACCGTCGAGGCCACGACATAGCAGTCTCATTTGCCGGCTTGGTCGACGCGCGGCTTCACGTTGAAGCGTCGGATGAGGAGGTGTGGGTCGCGATCGCGACTCAGGCGACCGACGGGCGTTTCGTCGAGGAGCGCCTGCGCGACGTGCTGTTCGGCTTGGTCTTGACTGCGGCGGAGGCCGCCCTGTGGGAGCCTCGCGCGGACTGGCCGTCGGGCGAGCTCGCCTGGTTCGAGGTCGCGCGCCTCGGCTTGCGCGAGTCACCGAGCTGAGCCGAGGACACACCGCCAACACGCTGAACGTCGACCTCCTCGACTCCCAGAGAGTACGCAAGGGCCGAGGCCTTGCCGCCCAGCAGCGCCTGCTGCGCACGCTCCATGCGCTGTGCGAACTGGTCGCGGTGGCGGTCCACGTACTCGTCGACCGCGCGCTCGACCAGCTCCGCCTGCTTCAGGCCCGACATCAGCGCGGCGTAGCGAACCTTCTCCTTGGTGGCCTCATGGACCTTGATCGGGGATTGCGCTCGCGACATAGGGATATCTCGGTACTTCGGTACCAACGATAGCACGCGCTGAGCCGCGCATATGCCGCGTTGGCCACCGGGGTGCCTGGAACTCTGTATGGGCGTGCGCGTAACACCCTTCCCGCGCTGTCTCTGACTTGCCCCGATAACCAGAGCACCACGAGTCTCCAGGGCAGCAAGAAAACCGCTTGCCTATGCGGTTTTTGGCCAAGCCGACGAGGGGACTCGAACCCCTGACCCCCTCCTTACCATGGAGGTGCTCTACCAGCTGAGCTACGTCGGCGCGAAGCCCGAATCCTATCGCGGTCGCCGTCGATCGCAAATATCATCGGCGCTCCAAATGACCATAAGTGCCCGGGTCGTTCCTGGGGATCTCGGTCTCCCCGCCGGGGGTCTTCAGCTTGTCGGTACGGTGACTTCGAGCGTGAATGTGCTGCCTTCTCCGGTCGCGCTCTCCAACGTAATCGAGCCGCCGATCACATCGGCGAGCGCCCGTGAGATATGCAGCCCGAGACCGGCGCCTTCGATCTGACGTGCGTCTGCACTGGCGATCCGCTCGAACGCCGTGAACAGTCGCGCTTGATCCTCGAGCGCGATGCCGGGTCCGGTATCGATAACGGCAAATCGAGTCAGCGACCGCTCTCGATCGATGCGCTGGGACAACTCGAGTCGCACGCTGCCCTGATCGGTGAACTTGATCGCGTTGTTGGTGAGGTTGATCAAGATCTGGCTCACGGCACGGCGGTCGCAGAGCAACTCGATCGCCGCCAGGATGGGCGCCACCTCGAGGTTGAGGCCCTTCTCCTCCGCGAGCGGCCGCAACCCGACGGCAACCTCGTCCAACAGTGCATGACAATCGAACGCCTCGGGATGCAGCTCGACCTTGCCTGACTCGATCCGCGCGAGATCGAGCAGGTCGTCGATCAGGGACAGCAAATGCCTCCCGCTCCGCTGCACCGTGCGCAGCTGCCTTGTTTGCTTGTCGTTCAACGGTCCTTGCAGGCCCATCAACAGCGTGCCGGTGAAGCCGAGGATCGCGTTCAGCGGCGTGCGCAGCTCATGGCTCGTGCCTGCGAGGAAATCGGTCTTGGCGCGGTTAGCCTGCTCCGCTTCTTCCTTCGCGTGGAGGATCTCGGCCTCGGCCAGCTTGCGCGCGCTGATGTCACGCGTCGTGTTGTGAAACTCAGCGGCCTGCCCGGTCACTTGGTCCCACAGTGTGCGGACCTTCGACTCCACCCAGACGTAGCTTCCATCCTTGCGCCGAGCACGATATTCGACCGCGTGGTCGTGGCTGCCGGGGACGCGGACCGCTGCGCCAGTCTGCCGCACCATGGCGTGATCCTCGGGATGAATGTAATCCCAAGCGCTGTGGCCGACCATCTCCTCGGGGTCATAGCCATACAGCTCACGGCTGGCCGGCGAGACGTAGCGCATGATCGATTGAGTTGAGACACGCGTGATCACGTCGGTCGAGTCGTCGGCCAGCAGCCGGAAGCGCTCCTCGCTCTCACGCAACGACTGCTCAACCCGCTTGCGCTCGGTGATATCACGCGCGGCGGCATAGGTCAGCCCGTCACGCATCGCGCTCGCGGTCCACAACAACCACCGGTAGGACCCGTCCTTGCAGCGATAGCGGTTCTCGAAGCCAACGACGTCCCGGCCGGCCTCGAGTGCTGCGAACTTCGCCCCGGTCGCCTCGCGGTCGTCCGGGTGCACGAACTCCATGAACGGCTGTGCTGAGAACTCCGCAAGTGAGTACCCGAGGGTGTCGGTAAACGCCGGGTTGATCTGGATAAACCGCCCCTCGGCGTTTGCGATTCCCATTAGGTCAAGCGACAGATCGAAGAACCGGTCGATATCCCGCCGACCAGCATCCACCGCACCATCCACCTGCTGTGCAGCTACGCGACCGGATGAGTTAGAGGCGGACACCGAGGACTCATGACCCATCGACAGGCCACCACCACAGGACAAGCCTTGACGCCACGAACCCGCGCTTGGGGTTTGCGCTTGCAGCGAAGAAGCAGCCGGCCGGGCATGCTCAGCGCGCGTGGCAAGAGACAGCCTTCAGTATCTGGCGAGGATGGTCGAAACAGCGTAGCCGCCCGGGCCATGGGGCGAGCGCATCGCGGTCGCCTATTTCTGAACGATCCATATAGTCAAAACTCCATCGCTTGCGCGGGCGGCTCCCGAGTACTAAGCTTTTTGGCAAGGGGCGCCCTCAAAACACGTTCGGTGGGTTGATGCGTTCGCCGTGGGGCATTACGGGAAAGGCCAGGCCGTCCGTGCGGCCAGACAAATCCCAGCATCGCAACAGCAGGCCGACAGGCCTCGTTTTCGGGCGATCGCCGGAGCAGCATGGTGCCGAGCCAGCGAGCGCGGAGAACCGCCTGCGTGACGGCGAGCTCGCGGCCGCAATCTCGACTGTGGTCGTTCGCGAGCTCGCCAGCACCACCGGACGTGGTCCCACGAGAGCAAAGACGACCTTGGGCGAGAACGCGGTGTTCGTGGTGTTGCAGGACACCCTCACGCGGGGCGAGCTGAACCTCGTCGAGGCAGGCGAGAGCGAGGCTGTGCTCCGTCTGCGAAGGCTGTGGCAGAGCGTCATGCGGGATAGCTGTAGTAGCGCTATCGAGGAGTTGACCGGTCGCAAGGTGGTGGGCTTCATGAGCGACAACCACATCGATCCAGACATCGCCGTGGAGGTCTTCATCCTCGAGCCTCTCATCGAGGACCCTGTGGTTCAGGTTGCGCTCGCTGCCGCGGCTTCGAGGCCAGGATGACTACGACAGCAACGGCGCGGACACCTTGAACATCGATCGCTCAACCGGACCGGTAGACGCCCCAACGCGCGAGAGCCTCGACAGTGTTCATCGGCTGTTAGACGTCGGTCGTGCGCTGACGACGGAGCTGGACCAGCGCAAGGTGCTCGACCGGGTGCTCGAGACAGCGCGCGAGGTCACCGGCGCACGCTACGCGGCCGTCGGGATCTTGAACGAGCGAAAGACCGAGCTGGTGCAGTTTCTGACATCCGGAATCGACGAGCAAACACATCGGGCCATCGGCGAGCTCCCACGCGGGCGCGGAGTGCTCGGCGCACTGATCGACCGCCCTCAGCCACTGCGGCTCAGCGACGTCGGCCAGCACCCCTCCAGCTACGGCTTCCCGCTGGGGCATCCGACGATGCACAGCTTCCTTGGGGTACCGGTTGTGATTCACGGCGAGGTATGGGGCAATCTGTACCTCACAGAGAAGGATGGGGGTGAGTTCACAGCGGCTGACGAGGCGGCCGTTGTAACCCTCTCGCAGTGGACAGCCATCGCCATCGAGAACGCCCGCCTTTATGAGACGAGCGAGCGACGCCGCGTGCAGGCCGAGAAGGCCGCACATGGCCTCGAGGCGACCCGCGACGTGGCGGTCGCGATCGGCGGCGAGATCTCTCTGGAGCACGTGCTCGAGCTGATCGCCAAGCGTGGACGTGCGCTCGTCGGCGCGCGCAGCCTCGTGATCATGCTCTGCGAGGCCGAGGAGCTCGTGGTCCACGCAAGCGCCGGCCACGCCCAGGACGTGCGCGGCACGCGTCTACCGATCGCGGACTCCACCTTCGAACAGGTGCTCGCACAGCAGCGCTCCGAGCGGATCACCAACGTCGCGTCGCGGCTGCGGATCACACCGGGCGAGTTCGGGGTAAGCGACCCGCACACATCTCTGCTCGTTCCGATGGCCTATCGCGGCAAGCCCGTCGGAGTGCTGGCTGCCTTTGATCGCGGCACGGGTAGCGAGGCGTTCGACGACGATGACGAGCAGATGCTGCGCACTTTTGCGGCGAGCGCGGCAACGGCGGTAGCGCTCGCTCAGAGCGTGGCGGCCGACCGGCTACGAAGCTCCCTTGCCTCCGCGGAAGACGAGCGCCGCCGGTGGGCGCGCGAGCTGCACGACGAGACACTGCAGGGACTGGCCGCACTACGGATGCTGGTCGCCGCGGCACTACGCCACGGCGACCCCGAGCAACACGAGCAGACGATGCGCACGGTGATCGAGCACATCGAGCGAGAGATCGAGAACCTCAGGGCGATCATCACCGAGCTGCGTCCAGCCGCCCTCGATGAGCTGGGATTGAAGATTGCGCTCGAGACGCTGCTCGATCGTCACCGCGAGCAAAGCGGCCTGGAGATCAGCAGCGAGCTCGCGCTGCCCGACCACGGGAAGGGCCGGCCACGCCTCGACCAGGATCTCGAGAGCACCGTCTATCGACTGGTGCAGGAGGCGCTGACGAACGTCGTCAAGCATGCTGGCGCGAGCACCGTGCGCGTGGAGGTCGGCCAATCCGACGGGCAGCTTCAGATCGAGGTCCAAGACGACGGCCGCGGCTTTGACCCCGAGACCACCAGGCCAGGCTTCGGGCTGGAGGGCATGCGCGAGCGGGTGGGCTTGGCAGGCGGCACCCTGGGCATCAGCGCCAACGAGCACGGCACCCTCCTGCGGGCATGCCTGCCGACGAAAGCCAACGCCAGCGCGCCAGCACGCCAAGTCACGGCTCGCGCCTAGTGGGTCGTCCATGATTGTTTGACCGGAAACTCGCTGCTGTTGGCGAACAGGGATCTATGTTCCCGAGCCAGGAGGTGGTGATGCGTCCGCCGGAGGTGTTCGTGCGTGAGCTTTCCCCCGAGGAGGGTGCGCGGCTGAAGCAGGTTTCCAAGCGCGCGAAGTATCAGGCCAAGCGTCAAAGGGCGATGATCGTGCTGGCCTCGGCGACCATGATGAGCGCGCCGGAGATCGCAAGGTTGATGCGCACCGATGAGTCGCATGTGCGCAAGGTGATCCATGCCTTCAACGAGGAGGGGTTCAGCTCGCTGGACCCTGACTATCGGGGCGGGCGCCCCAAGAAGACGACGCCCCGTGAGCGCGACCGGATCATCGCGGTCGCGCGCGCCCGCCCCGACACGCAGGGCGTCCCGCTGACACGCTGGTCGCTGTCGAAGCTCGCGCCGCACCTGGCTGGGATGGGCATGCTGTTGAGCAGAGAGGCGCTGCGGCTGCTGCTGATCGATGCGGGCCTGTCTCATCAGCGGACCCGCTCGTGGAAGTGGAGCCCGGACCCGGACTTCAAGGAGAAGGCTGAGCGTGTCCTTGGGCTCTACAGAGCCAAACCCGAGGACGGCGTCGTCGTGTGTTTCGACGAGATGGGGCCGATCCAGCTGATCCCCCACCACGGCTCTGGCTGGGCGGTGCGGAAGCGAGCTGGCCGGCTGCGGGCGACCTATAAGCGCCCACACGGCGTGCGCTACCTGTTCGCGGCCTACGACGTGCACTCAGACCGGCTGCACGGCCGTCTGCGTGAGCACAAGAACGCCGGAGAGGTCCTCGCGTTCTTCAAGCAGATCAGGATGCGCTACCCCCCGAAGCTGCGGATCTACCTCGTGATGGACAACCTCTCCACCCACAAGACCGACGCGATCCACGAATGGGCCGAGAAAGCCAACGTGGAGCTGGTGTTCACCCCCACCTACGCGAGCTTCCTGAACCGCATCGAGTGCCACTTCTGGGCGATCGGCGAGTTCGTCGTCAAGAACGCCGACTACCCCAACTGGGACACCCTCGCCAAAGCGATGGCCGAGCACATCCGCTACCGCAACGGCCCCCACCGCGACCGCCGACTGATCCAAGCCGAGCGCCGCCTACTCATCGCCGCCTGAACCAGGAAGTTACGAGCACAACGTTCATGGACGACCCACTAGCCGATTCGGCCCTCGCTTCTCAATGAGTGACCGGCATGGAGTCCATCCAGCTACCCCACCGGCGCGACGGTCACAAGCGCAGCACTGCTGGGTGCGAGCTTCACAGTGATCACGCCGTGGTTGTTCGCCACGTGCGGCAGCGTCGCCGGCTCATTCCACAAGCCATCGGGCTGGACTTCCTGGCCCCCCAGCCTCACACCCGACAGCGCAGACGGTGACGGTGCGGTCAACGACAGGACGCTCGCACCATGAAAGCCACTGCCGACGTGTAGATGCACGGCCACGCGATCCGATCCCGGGGGATCGTCGTCGACGAGCACGAACTGGAGCGTGCCGTCGGTGGCAAGGAACGTGGTGGCTTCCACGTTGGGGCGGTCAGCCGGCTTCGGCTTGACGGTCGTTGGCAACGGACGCTCCCCGACCAGTGCCTTGGCAAGTAGCAGCGCATACCACTCCGGCTGCGCGCGCAGCGTGCCCGTAACCAGATCTTCCGCGCTCGGCGCGCATACCGGCGTATAGCCTTCGCAGTTGGCTGGATTGCCCTCGAGGTTGATCCCCGACACGCCCATGTCCATCGCCCTGGTCAGGAAGTTGACCGCCCACAAAGCCGACGCGAACGTGTTGCTGATGCCAGCGACCCCACCGCATGAGACTGTGTTCGTCTCGTCCATGCGGAACGGAACTTCGGTCTCCTGCGCGATGAACTGGTAGCGACGCAGCGAGCGTTCCTCGAGCTCGCGGATCTGCGGGCTCAACAGGCGGGCGATCGTTGGCGGCGGCTGTTCTGCGCAGCCGAGCGGGTAGTGGTGGCCGGTGAGCACCGCGGGACGCTGGTAGATCGCCTCGCTCAACCCCCATTTTTCATACGCGCTCGAGCCCGACGAGTCCGGCCCGGCGAGCGGGATGCCGGGGGCCACCGCTTCGATCGCGATGCGGTAGGCATTTATTTGTTCCTGGTACTGCACGGGCGTCCACGGCTGCGGGCGGAAACCGTGGCGGGCGTAGGAGTCGGGCTCGTTGCCGATCTCGATCGCTTCCAGGTATTCCCCGAGCGCCGCCTTGGCGGCGGCAGCCTCGCGGGCTGCCGCTTCGGGTTCGAAGTGAGCGAAGCCGAGCGTCAGCAGGACGTGCCAGCCACTCGCGGCAGCCAGGCTCCCGAGCCCGTGGAGATCACCCGCTTCGAGCACACCCAGCGCCCAGGCCGGCCGCGGCGTCGCTCCGTCGACCCACGCGGTCTGCTCGTCCGCCGTAATGCCGCCGAAGCGAAGCACACCCACGCCGAGCGAGCGCAGCATGCTCACCAGATCGCCCTCTCCGGAATAACTGGCGATCTGGGGCAGGCTCCCCACCTCAAATGACAGGCCCAGGAAGTTGCGCGGAACCGGCGCCCCTGGTTCGCTCGCGTCGAACGACACCGCCACCGGGATCGCGCGATGGCGCACAGCCGCGCGGGCGACCGCAGCGGGCGCAAGCGCAAGAGCCAGCGTCGCGACTACAGCTCGGAGCGGACCGCGAACCAATCCGACCTGAGCTCTGGCGCCCCTTCACAGACCTCGCCCACGATGTCCAGCACCGCGCGACGACCGATCTCCACGCGTTCGTCGACCGTCATCGACACCGGCGCGTCCTCTCCGGTCGTGGCCATGATCTCAGGGCCGACCTTCGCAAACGAGACGTCCTCGTGGTAGCCGCCAAGCTGCTCCCAGAGCAGATCGAGCGCGTTCGGTGGGGGCGCAAGCGCCGAATGAGGAGTGATCCTGAACTGCACGAGTGCGCAAGGGTACAGCGGTGCTGTGCCTCCCGCAAGCGGCTCTCGCGGGTTGACGTCCCGTTTCCTGCCATCCTCACGAGCAATGGTTGATCTCGAGCCTACGGGCGATTACCGCTCCGTAGACGAGCAACCACTCGCGCTGACCGTCGGCTGCCAGTTCGGTTTGCTCTCCTCGCAGCCTGCCGTCGCGATCATGCAGGTTGCCCCCCGCCCCCAGCCAGGCGTTGCCATCAACGGCGAGCACTGGTACACGAGCGCCAGCCACCACGGCTATGTGGACAGCTACGACAATTGCTGTGAGCGCTTCGAGCTCGACAGTGGCGGCTCGCACGTCATCTACGAAGCGCAGGTGGTGTTGACACACGCGGCCGACACAATCAAGCCAGACACGCCGGAGACGCCCGTGTCCTCGCTACCGGACGATGTCCTCAGCTTCGTCATGCCCAGCCGCTTCTGTCTGCCCGACGAGCTTGGCCACGAGGCCTGGCAGCGTTTCGGCGATCTGCCACCCGGGTGGGGACGCGTGCAGACGATCGTCGACTACGTCCACAACTATCTGGAGTTCGTCCCCGGCGCGTCCAACCCGTGGACGACAGCCGCCGACGCCTACCGGGCCGGCCAGGGCGTATGCCGTGATTTCGCGCACCTGGCGATCACGTTCTGTCGTGCTCTGAACATCCCAGCTCGCTATGTGTTCGGCTACATCCCCGAGATCGGCGTCCCTGAGCCGCACGAGAAGATGGACTTCGCGGCATGGTTCGAGGCTTATTTGGATGGCCGCTGGTACACGTTCGATGCGCGCAACAACCGCCCCCGCATCGGGCGTGTGGTCGTGGGCCGCGGTCGAGACGCGATCGACGTCGCGCTGATCACCTCATTCGGGCCACTGACCCTCACAGATTTCGAGGTTCGCGCCGAGCGCTCCTAGAAACGGGTTCTCAGCCGTGCTGTAGGTAGCGCGCGAGACCTGCAAAGCACTGCTCGGGCGGCATCGCCTGCTCGTACACCGCCGCCGTCTGTGACGTGCTCGAGCTGGCCACCATCGCCCGGATCGCTGACACGAAGCCAGCCTCGTCGAGCTGGCGGGCGAGAGCCTCCGCCTGGTCGAGCTGCTCACGCAGCGCGCCCAGCTGGTCCCCCACATCCTCATACGCGCCGAAGTGGGTGACCGCGAGGCTGCGCGGCTGCCAGGCTTCGACCAGCTCCAGCGATGCGCGCCACGCTTGCAGGTCGATGTCCGGCGGAGGTGTGGGAGCAAGCACGCTTCCGCTCTCGATGCGTACCCCAGCGACATCGCCAGTGAACGCGCATCCGCTGGGCTCGTGCAGATAGGAGACGTGATGGGAGGCATGGCCGGGCGTGTAGGCCACCTGGAACGCTCCCACCGCCTCTCCCCCGTGCAGCACACGAATGCGCTCGGCCGGCACCGGCAACACCTCGCCCCAAAGGCGCTCCATGTGCTCGCCATACAAACGCGTCGCACTTGCGAGTAGCTTCGAGGGATCGGCCAGATGCCGGGCGCCGCGCTCGTGCACCCACACCTCTGCGTCCGGAAAGCGCTGCATCAGCGAGCCCGTCGCGCCGGCGTGGTCGAGGTGGATGTGCGTCAGCGCCAGCACCCGCGGCGGGTGACGCTCGAGCACCGGGAGCAACTGCTCCAGACAGCTGCTGGGGCCGGGATCGACGATCACATCGCCCACGCGCCATGCGCCGATCACTTTTGCTCGGCCCAGGTGCAGCAAGTCGATGAGCTCGGGCTCGGCGGTGGGGTCGGACGTGGGCAAGGACACTGGTCCCGCAGACCCTATATATGAACGCGGGCCTGCGAGCGACGGAGATCGGCGAAGCCTACACTTCGTGTCGTATTCCCAGCATGCGACGTACCGACTCGCGCAGCAGCAAGTGATACGCGACGTCAAACGCGGCCAACGTTGCAATGATCACAGCGCCGGGACGGCGTAGCCGGTGGCAGGCTTGTTCCATACAACGGCATCGGCAGACATACTCAATCTACTTGAGAATTACGCTCGTATGACAACCCGTGTTCGTGCGCTCGTCGACTCATAGACTGGCCGCTCTCCCTGCAGGCACAATCACCCCAGACCTGTCACACAGCTTTCCGAGCGTCTACTACTTCACCTATTTCATCTATCACATAGGCGCGATCGCGGCCGCATGCTTCCTGGTACTCGGTTGTCAACAGTATCCGCGCCCCGGTGCCGTACGACGCGTGTACGCAGCGACATTCGCATTCACCGTCATCGCGGCGATCGGCGATATCGTCACACGCGGCAACTACATGTTCCTGCGCGAAAAGCCTGAATACGGCTCCATGGCAACAACCACGTAGACACATGCCCATGCAGATACAGTGCTGAAACCAAGTCAAGGGGTCCTGATGCCGTCGTCTGCCGCTTCCGCCTCCAGCCAGCCAACTGACACGGAGCTCAATGCACTGACCGAGCGCGCCGCGACGCTCGCACGCGAGCTCGCCGCCACGACCGAGCGTGAGCGCGCGCTGCCGCAGGAACTACTCGAGGCGCTCTGCGCGACGGGGCTGATGCGCGCCGGCGTGCCCGCGGCACTGGGCGCACTGGAAGCCCCGCCCGCGACCACGCTGCGCGGCGCCGAGAGGATCGCGCAGGGCGACGCATCGGCGGGCTGGTGCGTGTCGATCGCTGCCACCAGCAGCCTGCTGTCCGCCTATCTACCCGAGGAGGGCGCCGCCGAGATCTTCACCGATCCGCAGATGGTGGCCGCCGGGGTGTGGGCTCCCCGCGGCAAGGCCGTGCCCGTCGATGGCGGCGTGCGAGTCTCCGGGCGCTGGTCGTTCTGCAGCGGGATCTCCCATGCGCAGTGGCTGTTCGCGGGATGCGTGCTCGATGACCAGCAGGCTGGCGCCAAAGGTCCGCTTCTGCGCGTTGTGGCGCTGCCTACGGCGGAGCTCGAGATCCTCGACACCTGGCACACGAGCGGCCTGCGAGGCACCGGTAGTCACGATGCGCTCGCCAACGACCTGTTCGTGCCCGATCACCACATCCTCTCCCTGGTCGACTCGGGCCCACGCGTGGACACACCGCTGTATCGATTCCCCGTGTTTGGCTTCTTCGCCCTGTCAATCGCCGCCGCCGCACTGGGAAACGCTCGCGGCGCCATCGAGGATCTCATCCAGCTGGCGGTGGCGAAGACCGCAACGGGATCCAGCCGCACGCTCGCCGAGCGGCCTGCCACCCAGGCAGCGGTCGGCGAGGCCGAGGCAGCACTGCGCGCCGCACGCTCCCTCTACTACGACGCGATCGAAGCAGCGTGGGCTGCATCGCAGCAGCAGGCTCCCGTCTCGGAGTCGCTGCGCCTCGGTTTGCGCCTGGCCGCCACCCACGCCGTCCGCAGCTCCGCCGATGTGGCTCGCTCGATGTATGACCTCGGCGGCGGCACCGCCATCTACGAGGACTCGCCGCTACAGCGGCGCTTCCGCGACGCGCATGCCGCGACCGCGCACTTCCAGGTGAACCCCGCCATCTGGGAGCTCACGGGTCGCGTGCTGTTGGGCGTGCCCACGCGGACGGAGCAGCTTTGACAGCCGACGCATCGCAGCCGCTTCCGCTGGGCGAGGAGGTGGACTGGACCCCGGCACAGCAACCTGTTCGTGGCCCGCTGCGCGGCTCATACGTGCTGGCCCGCCCGTTCCTGCCCGACGCCGACGCCCAGCCTCTGTACGACGCATCCCATCCTCCGGAGGGCGACCTCGCGACCTGGACCTACCTGCCCGACGGGCCCTATGAGAGCGTCGAGCAGCTGCGGAGCACACTCGAGTGGGCTGCGGCATGGCAGGACGCCGTGTACTTCGCCCTCGTACCTCTGCCCGAGGAGCGCCCACTGGGAATGGCGGCATATCTGAACATCACCCCAGAGTCCGGTGTGGTCGAGATCGGCCACGTATGGTTCGGCGCCGGGCTCAAGCGCACCACCGCCGCTACCGAGGCGATCTACCTGCTGGTGCGAAATGCATTTGACGAGCTCGGCTACCGTCGCGTGGAGTGGAAGTGCAACGCCCTCAACGCAGCCTCACGCAAGGCGGCCGAGCGCTTTGGCTTCACGTTCGAGGGTGTCTTCCATAAGCACCAGATCGTCAAGGGCCGTAGTCGCGACACCGCCTGGTATGCGATTACCGACGATCAATGGCCCGCGATACGCGCCGGCTTCGAGGCATGGCTGGCGCCTGAGAGCTTCGACGCGCAGGATCGTCAAGAGCAGTTGCTGGGCGAGTTGATCGAGCGCTCATGCAACGCAAGCTGACCGTCGGCTTGCCCAATCTCAGGTCAGCCTGCCGTGCGCCCGGCCGTGTGCTCGAGGATCGCGCCACTGAGCTGCGGCCACAGCGGCTCGGGACGATCGTGGCCCATGTCCTCCACGAGCAGCAGACTGGCGCCCGGGACGAGCTCGGCGGTACGCTCGCCGCCGCTCGGCGCAATCAGCGTGTCGTCGAGGCCGTGGATCACCAGCGTGGGAACGTCCAGTTGCCGCAGCCCCTCGGCACGCGAGCCGCTCGAGACCATCGCCGCGAGCTGACGCGATGCCCCCTCGGGGTAGTAGCAGCGGTCATAGCTTTCGCCGGCCAACTGGCGAGCACTGTCGAGTTCCGGGTACTTCTTCGATCGCCAGATCAGCATGCGCGCCGCCGCATCCACGTAACCGGCCCGGTCGGACGGCGGTGGGGTGAGCAGCGCCTGCTGGGCCTCCGGCGTGGAGCGGCCGAACTGGGACTCGCCGGTGGTGGACATGATCGAGACGAGCGTCAGCAACCTCTCCGGATGCTCGATCGCCATCGTCTGCGCGATCATGCCGCCCATCGACACACCCACCACATGCGCCCGCTCGATCCCAAGCCCGCTCAGCAGCGCAAAGCCATCGTCGGACATGTCGCTCAGCGTGTAAGCGGCCAGCTCTCTGGCCCCCTCGAAGTCGCCAGCTGACACCGCCGCGATTACCAACGACACCTCCGCACCCTGACCGTCGAGCTTCGAAGAGAGCCCACAGTCGCGGTTGTCGAAGGCGATCACAAAGCGCCCACCCGCCGCCAGTCGCTCACAGAACCCGCGCGGCCAGGTGATCAGCTGCGAGCCGTAGCCCATCACCAACAGCAGTGGCGGGTCCTCAGACGAGCCGAAAGTCTCGTACTCGAGCGCTATGCCTTGCGGCGTGGTGATCTGAGGCATCCGGGCAGGATGTCATGGAAGCTCGCCAAGCGCACCGTTCGCTGAGCAAACCCGCCCCTCAGTCCAGCAGGAACTCCCCTCGCGCCACGATCACCGCAGAGCCGCCCACTTCCACGCACTCGATCGCATCCTCGCCGCCAACCACGCGTGCGAGCAAAAGCGACGGGCGCCCCACCTCCGCGCCCTGACGAATCTCGATCTCCTCTCCAAACGCGATCCGCCCATGGCGCGCCAGGTGCACGGCCAGTGGACCGGCCGCCGATCCCGTGGCTGGGTCCTCGGCCACCCCCAGGCCGGGGGCGAACACCCGCGTCTTCCACCGCCCGCCCGAGCCGGCAAAGCAGCTCACACCAATCTCACCAAGCGCGTTCAGGGCCCGCATGTCGGGCTCGAGCGCCACCACCGCATCCTCGTCCGCGAGCTCCACCGACAGATGCGTGGGCCCGTTGACATATGCCTCTACTGGCAAACCCGAGCGCTCCACGCCGAGCGCCGCCAACAGCTCAGCCTCGCGCTCGTATGGGCCCCAGGTGGGGATTGGCTGTCGCATCCAGCCACCGCTTACCAGCTCAGACACCGCCTGCAGAGCCACCGGCACAGGCCCCGAGCCGGTCTCCAGCGTCACCTGCTCGAGCCCCCGCTCGCTGCCCACCACGATCGCGCTGCCGAGCACCGGGTGGCCGGCGAACGGCAGCTCCGCGGTGGGGGTGAAGATGCGCACGTGCGCGTCACCACCAAGCTGCGCCGGCCGCACGAACACCGTCTCTGACAGGTTCAGCTCACGCGCCAGCCGCTGCATCTCACCCGCGGGCAGCTCCGGGGCCTCGGGGAACACCGCCAGCTGGTTGCCCTCGAGCGCTGTGTCCGTGAACACATCCAACAGGACATAGCGGTAGCTGGCGCTCATGCCGTACAGCTTCCCACCCTCAGGTGTCTCAGGCCGCCGCGCGGGAGCCTTCATACGGCGCATCGCCAGCGGTGCTGCGCTCGTCGGCAACGGGCGACACCGGCTCTGATGCGATCGGCGCCCTGCGCGACCCGCGCAACAGCACCACCGCCGCAAGCGCACCCAACACGCTGAAGCCAGCAGCAACAGCAAACGCCAGCCGAAAGCCACCGCTGAGGGCAGAGGTGCCGGAAGCGCCCACCAACAGATCCGCGCGTGTACGCGACGCGGCGATCGTGCTCAATACCGCGAGCCCCAGCGCACCGCCGATCAGCCGTGAGGTGTTGAGCATTCCCGACGCGAGACCACTCTCCTTGGAGGGCACACCTGAGACGGCTGCGATCGTTGCAGGCACGAGCGACAGGCCAAGACCCATCGCCGCCAGAACTCCGCCCGGGAGCACATCCGCGGTGTAGCTGCCACCGCTGCGCACGCCCGTCAACAGGAACAGCCCGACCGCCGCGCACAACATCCCGAACGTCAGCATCCGCCGCTCGCCCACCGCGGCCACCAGCCGCGGTGCGAGCGAGCTGGTGGCGACGATCGCAAGTGTCATCGGCAGGAACCGCAGCCCCGTCTGCAATGGGTCGTAGTGGAGAACCTCCTGTAGGTACAGGGATAGGAAGAACCAGATCGCGAACACCGCCGCGTACAGCAGGAACACGATCAGGTTGGCCGCCCGTAGCCGCGCCATCCCGAACACCCGCAGCGGCATCAGCGGGGCTCGCGCCACCTTGCCCTCCACAAACGCAAACGCGCCCAGCAGCGCCACCCCGATCGCCAGCGGCACGAGCACCCCCGGGGCACCCCAGCCGAGCGTGTCAGTGCGTACGATCGCGAACACCAGCGCTGTCAGCCCAGCCGTGATCGTAAGCGCACCCGCAACGTCAAAGTGTCGCTCTGCCACCAGCGTGCGCCCTTCGGGAACGAGCCGAGGAGTGATCAGAATGACGGCGGCGCCAATCGGCACGTTTACGAGGAAGATCGCCGGCCAGCTGAACGCCTGTGTGAGGATCCCGCCCAGCAGCACGCCCAGCGAGCCACCAACGCCACCCATCGCCGCCCACACGCCCAGTGCGCGACTGCGCTCGCGTCCCTCCTTGAACGAAGTCGCGATGATCGCGAGGCTCGCCGGCGAGATCACAGCGCCACCGATGCCCTGCAGAGCGCGGGCGCCGATCAGCAGCGAGCGCGAGTCAGCCAGCGCGCACGCCAGTGACGACAGCACGAATAGGGCTGTTCCGGCGACGAATACCCGCCGACGTCCCAGCAGGTCCGACGCGCGCCCGCCGAGCATCAGAAAGCCGGCGAACGTCAGCGTGTAAGCGTTCACCACCCACTGCAGCCCGGTCGTGGAGAAGTGCAGCCCGCCGCGAATCGACGGCAGCGCAACGTTCACGATCGACACGTCCAGGATCACCATCAGCTGGGCCGCGCACACGAGCACCAGCAACGCTGTCGAGCGCCGCTTGGACGACGAGTCCTGCTGCTCGAGGGCCGGCGTTCGCCGCTCGGCGCTCGGGCGCTGCTGAGCGCTCGAGGTGTTTCCAATCACAGTCGTGGCCATGGCGCTATCCTTCTCGTTCGTAAGTACGACGACCATCGTAGCAAAGGTTCGATGATCGTCGTACAATGGGAGATATGACCCTGCACCACCCAGCAACCGAGGATCTGGAGCTGACCGCGGTCCTTCATGCCCTGAGCGACCCCGTGCGGATGCACATCGTGCGCGAGCTCGACCTCGACCCCACCCCGCGCGCTTGCGGGAGCTTCCAGCTGGGTGTCACCAAGTCAACATCGACACACCACTTCCGTGTCCTGCGCGAGGCGGGCGCGATCCACCAGCATGTGCAGGGCACCTCCAAGCTGACCAGCCTGCGCCGGGAGGACTTGGATGCGCGCTTCCCCGGCCTGCTGGACGCGGTGCTCGGCGCCGCGTCCGTTCCCGCTTAGAGATCCCGGCGGGGGCGCACGCCCTTACCCGGTACCCTCGAAGTAAGCGAAGCGCAAGCGGAGGGACTGGGGCAATGAGCGAGATGGTGCAGACGCAAACCGATGTCGTGCAGATGCAGGTCGAGGATGGCGTGGCGCTACTGACGCTCAACCGACCCGACCGCCTCAACGCCTGGACGGCAGAGATGGAGCACGCGTACTTCTCGATGCTCGAGACCTGCGCCGCGTCGGCGGACGTTCGCGTGATCGTGGTTACTGGCGCAGGCAGAGGCTTCTGCTCGGGCGCGGACATGCAGGCGCTACAGGCGATTGGCGATGGTGACGTGGAGAACAGCGCCGAGGCGCACGCGCGCTATCCGCAGACGCTGCCGCTTTCGATCCCCAAGCCGATCATCGCCGCCATCAACGGCGCCTGCGCCGGCATCGGCCTGGTGCAGGCGCTGATGTGCGACCTGCGCTTTGCCGCCGAGGGCGCCAAGGTGACAACCGCGTTTGCCCGCCGGGGCCTCGTCGCCGAGCACGGGATCGGCTGGATGCTGCCGCGGCTCGTCGGCCCCGCGCGCGCACTGGACCTATTGCTCTCCGGTCGCGTGGTGTTCGCCGAGGAGGCATATGAGCTGGGGCTCGTCAATCGCGTGCTGGCGCCCGACAGGCTGCTCGAGACGACGCTCGACTACGCCCGCGAGATGGTCGTCAACTGCTCACCCAAGAGCATGGCCACGATGAAGCGACAGGTGTACGCCGACCTCCAGCGCGAGCTGCCCGATGCTCTCGCAGAGGCCGACCGGCTGATGCTCGAGTCCTTCACCGCGCCCGACTTCAGCGAGGGCGTCACGAGCTTCCTCGAGCGGCGCGATCCGCGCTTCGCCGCGCTCGAAGCGCCCTAGGCTTTGATCTCCGTCTTTGAGGCGGCGGTGTTGGTTGCTGTCGTGAGGGCACTGGTGGGATCGGGTCCAGCCCAGCTGGCCCCGGAGTTTTCGGAGAGTTCGCTGTAGAGGGCTTGTTCGCCTTCGCCCGTCGCGAAGGTCGTCGTGGATGTGAGGCTCGACACGTTTATGTCTCCGCCCTGCACCCCGCTGAGCAGACCCAGCATCCTGAGCTCCGAGCCTCCGCAACCGAATTCGAGCAGGTACGGTTCGTGCTCTGCGCTTGAGAGCTGCGTCCAGACCTTCCCCGCGGCCGGATCGACGAGCTTCGTGTCCAAAAGGTTCGTAACGATCACCCCGGGTTTATCCGACGGGGTGCTGTGAGGCCCTTCGCTCTGGCAATCTTTGCCTGAGCTTTCACAGCCCGTGAACGTGATCCGCTGCACTCCAGTTTTCGACCCAGTAACTTCCCCGCTCGCAGTACTGGCCTCACAAACCACCTTGCGGGCGCCCCCGGACACTTCCAGCGTGACCACGCCTGTTGTTGCAATGTAGCCGGGGCCAGGCGCCTTTTCGTATTTGCCCTTTTTCGCCTTCGGGGATTTGGTGGTGCAGCTGGAGCTCGTGTATTCGCCCTTCTTCTGTGCCACACAGCTGGGAGCCGGCCCCGGCTTCCATTCAAACTTGCCCTTCTTCGCCTTGGCCGATTTGCTCTTGCAGTCCGCTTCGGTGTATTCACCCTTCTTCTGCGCCACACACTGCCCGTATTCCGCTGTCTGCGGAACAGTTACCTGCGCGTGGATGACCGGGTGGTCAAGGATGGGTTCACCGTGGACGAGCGTGCTGACCCCGTAGAACCGCCGTTCTTCGGTGTCTTTGAGGATGTAGGCGCTCGTGTCGCCAGCTGGGATCTCGGTTACCGGGGTACCGCCCTCGCTCGCAGCTACCTCATCGGGCGACTGCGCGAACGGCGTTTCGAGGGTCGGCGTCGAGAACACCTCATAGCCTTCGGCGCCGGGCACCGCCTGCCAGGTGATCTCAAGACCCGGCCCTGAACCTGCCGTCTCGGCGTAGAGCGCCGGCGGTTTGACGGCTTCTATCCCTTCCCCCGGTTTGGCTTCCTCGCCGTCGAACGTCGCGCTCGAGAGGTTGGGTTTGAACGACGATTCGCTTGCCTCGATCGGGACCAGGATGAGCTGCTTGGTCCAGACCGTTTCACCGGGCTTCAGTTCGCTCACCTGATTTGTGAACTGCTGATCGGGCTGGAAGTCGAACTCTTCGTGGACCGCCGGATCGATCGCAACCCCGACATTGTAGAGCGCGATGTTCGCTTTGTTGGTGACCCCGACTTCGACGTGATAGGGGCGTCCTTCGGCGAGGAAGCCTTCGTCGGCCCGTACTTTCAAGGAGAGCGCTTCGACGCCCCAGACCTTCAGCGGTGTGCCAAGCGATGCCTGCACTTCCACCGGCGCTTCGACCTTTTCGAGCTCGCTCTTGTAGAGCGTGGAGATGTTGTATTCGCCGGGGGTGTCGCCACGGATGATCCAGTTCGTCGTCTCGCTGCCCCCGCCGGGGATCGCAGGCACGCTCTGCGTGGCCGCCTGCGGGGTCCCTGTCGGCGCGAGGCTCAAGCCCGCCGGCAGCGTGATCGTCGCGGTGCCCGCCTTCAGCTTGAACGGTTCGGAGGCGAGGTTCTGGAGGACCATGCTCACTTCGAAGAACTGCTTCAGGACAGTGGCTTTGCCGCGAAGGATCAGCCACTGGATTAGAGGGTGCCCTTCGACGACCTCAGGCTCGACAACGATTCCGCCACCAAGATCGCATTGCGACGACGAGCACGAGACAGTCCCTCCACCACCCCCCACGATTTCGCCTGAGCATTTTCCGACGAATTCGCCTTCGGCATTCTCGTCGCACGAGAGCTTGGCCGGTGGTTCCGCTTCGTTGATGAACGCCAGCTTGACTTCAAAGCTGTAGACCTGCTGGTTGCCCGGTTCAGCCGGGTTGATCCCAGCTTTTTCAATTTCAGCGAGCGTCAGTTCCTTTGAGGCGACCGTGCTCGCGACTGCTTCGCCGGCCGTCAGTGCAACTGTGACGGCACCCGTGCCATCCGAAACGCCCACCGAGGCGACCTTAGGCAGAAAGCCGCTCGCGTACACGTAGACGGAGTCTTCGCCTGTCTGCAGGCCGGCGAGCGTCGCTCTGCCCGTTGCGTCCGTGACCGCTTCGGTGCGAGATCCGCCCGGAGCGATGTAGGTCACCTCCGCACCCTTGACTGCTTTGCCTTCGCCCAGCACCGACACCGTGGTCAGATGGCTCGCTTTCGCTTCTACCGTGACGGTAACGGTCGACTGGCTGGTTTCGCTGCCGCGATACACCGTGAGCTCGGCTTCGTATTTCCCTGGCGCCGCGTAAGCGTGGCTGACGTCCTCGCCTTCAGCGCTCGAGCCATCCCCAAAGCTCCAGTGGTAGCTGGTGATTTCGTTGGCGGGCGTGCTCCCGCTCCCGTCGAAGGCGACTGCAACTCCTTCGGCCGCGGCGATCGGTTCGCCCGCAACGGCGTGCAGCGGCGGCAGCGGCACGAGCGCCGTGGGAGCCGAGCTTTCGGGAGCACTTTCGCCGTTGGCATCGACCGCGACCTCTTCGACCTCGAGCGCATGCCCATCGTCGGCGGGTGACACCACATACTTGTCGTGGTCGGCGCCTTCAATCGGCACGCAGTCCGTGCCCGTAGAGCTGCAACGCACCCACTGCTCGAGATAGCCGCTCACTTCGCCGGCCCAAACGCCGTGATCGACCGTCAGGACATCGCCGACTTCGGCGCTGCCCGCGATCGTCGGCGCAAGCACCAACGTCGGCGGCAGCGGTGTCTGAGCGCTGGCTTCGAGTACGTCCGAAGACGTGGAGACCCGGACTTCGCCGACCGGCGGTTTGGACACGCCGCTCACCTCGAGGCGGACGCTCGCGCCGCTCGCAACCGGTCCATCGACGTACAGAGTTGCGTTGTTCCCGTTCACGTTTGTGGCGACGGGTTCGAACGCCTTCGTACCACCAACCAGGAACTGGTAGTCGCTCGCGGCACCCGGCAAGCTAGTACCGCTCGGCGCCACGAAGTGCACCCAGCTTTCGCAGCAACCTCCGGATTCTGCCGAGTCGTGGAGCGGCCCGTCGGCCACAAACGTCTCCACATAACCAGTGCTTCGCGCATGCGAGACAAGCTCGCTGACCGCGGTCTCGGGGGTGATCGTGAACGGTTCCGACGCGACACGCGTCTCGTCAGTAGTGGTCCACGCTTCAACGCTGTATTTCCCCGCCGCGACAGGATTTTCTATCCCAGTGAAAGTCATTTCGATCTTTTCACCAGCCGCAACCGCATACGGCACCGCGAACGCGGTATTCCCACAACCCCCCGCATCATACGAAGCATGTTCACCAATCTTCACGATCGTGTAAGCACTACACGCATCAGCATGAGCATTCGACGGAAAAGCAATAGACAGCACCCCAGTCTCAGCCGGATCTTCCGACACGTACGGGATCGCAGACGTAGTCTTAAACGAGACGTGATAAGTCGCGTTCTCCGCCGCCCCATTCGAGATACTCGTCGACGCCTTCACTTCGCTGACCGCGGTCTCGGGGGTGATCGTGAACGGTTCCGACGCGACACGCGTCTCGTCAGTAGTGGTCCACGCTTCAACGCTGTATTTCCCCGCCGCGACAGGATTTTCTATCCCAGTGAAAGTCATTTCGATCTTTTCACCAGCCGCAACCGCATACGGCACCGCGAACGCGGTATTCCCACAACCCCCCGCATCATACGAAGCATGTTCACCAATTTTCACGATCGTGTAAGCACTACACGTATCAGCATGAGCATTCGACGGAAAAGCAATAGACAGCACCCCCGTCTCAGCCGGATCTTCCGACACGTACGGGATCGCAGACGTAGTCTTAAACGAGACGTGATAAGTCGCGTTCTCCGCCGCCCCATTCGAGATACTCGTCGACGCCTTCACTTCGCTGACCGCGGTCTCGGGGGTGATCGTGAACGGTTCCGACGCGACACGCGTCTCGTCAGTAGTGGTCCACGCTTCAACGCTGTATTTCCCCGCCGCGACAGGATTTTCTATCCCAGTGAAAGTCATTTCGATCTTTTCACCAGCCGCAACCGCATACGGCACCGCGAACGCGGTATTCCCACAACCCCCCGCATCATACGAAGCATGTTCACCAATTTTCACGATCGTGTAAGCACTACACGTATCAGCATGAGCATTCGACGGAAAAGCAATAGACAGCACCCCAGTCTCAGCCGGATCTTCCGACACGTACGGGATCGCAGACGTAGTCTTAAACGAGACGTGATAAGTCGCGTTCTCCGCCGCCCCATTCGAGATACTCGTCGACGCCTTCACTTCGCTGACCGCGGTCTCGGGGGTGATCGTGAACGGTTCCGACGCGACACGCGTCTCGTCAGTAGTGGTCCACGCTTCAACGCTGTATTTCCCCGCCGCGACAGGATTTTCTATCCCAGTGAAAGTCATTTCGATCTTTTCACCAGCCGCAACCGCATACGGCACCGCGAACGCGGTATTCCCACAACCCCCCGCATCATACGAAGCATGTTCACCAATTTTCACGATCGTGTAAGCACTACACGTATCAGCATGAGCATTCGACGGAAAAGCAATAGACAGCACCCCAGTCTCAGCCGGATCTTCCGACACGTACGGGATCGCAGACGTAGTCTTAAACGAGACGTGATAAGTCGCGTTCTCCGCCGCCCCATTCGAGATACTCGTCGACGCCTTCACTTCGCTGACCGCGGTCTCGGGGGTGATCGTGAACGGTTCCGACGCGACACGCGTCTCGTCAGTAGTGGTCCACGCTTCAACGCTGTATTTCCCCGCCGCGACAGGATTTTCTATCCCAGTGAAAGTCATTTCGATCTTTTCACCAGCCGCAACCGCATACGGCACCGCGAACGCGGTATTCCCACAACCCCCCGCATCATACGAAGCATGTTCACCAATCTTCACGATCGTGTAAGCACTACACGCATCAGCATGAGCATTCGACGGAAAAGCAATAGACAGCACCCCAGTCTCAGCCGGATCTTCCGACACGTACGGGATCGCAGACGTAGTCTTAAACGAGACGTGATAAGTCGCGTTCTCCGCCGCCCCATTCGAGATACTCGTCGACGCCTTCAATTCCTTGACGCTGGTGCCACCAAGGAGAGGGCTTGCGCGTGGCACGCCGAGCAGAGAGCCACCTGGGGCGACGCTGGGAGTAAGCTCGTGCCGGTCGACGCCCAAGGAGGCGACTGGTAGCGCCATCGCGACAGCTAGACAAACTAGGCACGCCAACGCTGCGAGTCGCGCCGCGGGTGAAGACCCCCGACGAAACCTCTTCCAAGCCACCCCGTGGTATCGCATCCAGCCCCCTGGTCGTTAGTCGTCGAGGCGACGGTAACCACCCAGCCAGCCGGCGCCGATGGCGGCATTCTAAGCACGGGGCCAGAGCGGTGTGTTGACGTCGTGTGATTATTCAGAACCAGGCGTCCTCGATGACCTCCGCGAATGCGATCACCACGCCGCCCGTGGCGTGCTCGAGGGTAGCGCCAACAAGGGCGCCCGCCTCTGCGGTGGTCACGGCATCGCTGGCCGCCGCGTAGTCGGCAAAGTACAGGTCCAACAGTCGGTACGCCGGGATCGGGCTGCCGTCCTCCTTGGGCCAAACCTTCGACGCCTGCAACCTAGACAGTCCGGGGAGCTTCCGCGCGAGCGCAAGCTGCTCGGGGTAAGCCGCCTCGAAGGCGGCCGGGTCGGTGGGGTTGGAATAGACGAAGCTGATCTTGGTCGGCTTGTCCTGCCCAGCTTCACCAGCGCTGGATGTCATGGGCTCTGCTCCTTTTCTCTGGTCGAGTTACATTGCTGTTCGTCGAGCGTAATCCGGGGAATGGGCAGAGACAATGACCGTTACGCCGGAAAACCTTGCCGATCCTCCAGCACTCGAGGACGCCGCACTCGGCCTCGACGCATATGGCCAGCCGCACGACTTGCTCTCGGAGCTACTCCGGAGCGTCCGTCTGAGCGGAGAACGCTGGCTCTGCGGGACATTCACGATCGGTGACCCGCAGGCAAGCCACCTGCTCGCGAGCCTCCCGGCCTTGATCATCCTGCGCAGCGCCCGCGGTCAAGCGCTCGAAGGGCTCGAAGTGGCCCACAGGATGCTCCTCTTGGAGATGCAATCGCCCTCCCAAGGATCGGCGGTGATGGTCGCCCGCATCCTCGATCTGATCTTCATCCAGATTCTTCGCACCTGGGCCGCTCGCATGGACGCCGAGCCGAACTGGCTGGCCGGTGCCCTCGACCCACAGATCGGCCTGGCCTTGAGCGCTATCCATCGAGACCCCAGCCACGACTGGACAGTCGAGGAGCTGGCCCGAGCGTGCAGCCTTTCCCGGTCGGCGTTCGCTGCGCAGTTCGTCGCTCGCGTCGGCAAGCCGCCAGCCACCTATCTCGCGCACGTACGGCTGGACGCCGCCACCGACCTGCTCCGCGACACATCCCTTCCGGTCACGCTCATCGCGGAGAACGTCGGCTACACGTCGGAGCCGGCATTCAGCCGCGCGTTCAAGCGCCGCTACGGCGCGCCGCCGGCTCGCTGGCGAGGAGACATACGGGCGAAAGACTCGTGAGCGGTGCGGCGACTTCTAAGCCCGCCGGGTTATCCCGGTGACCTCCCACGCCCGGGCAAGGGCGCTGCCATAAAAAACCACGATGACGAGGACCAAAGCACGTTGCAGTGCGGCACTGTGGGTGTTCGCCAAGAGCGCTACGGCGAGGCCAAACTGCACTGAGTAGCCCACGACCGAAATTGACGCGAAGGCGATATTCAGCTGTCTGTTTCGAGAGCTGGAGGAGAAGTTTCCAGCCCGCTTAGCCCTCGGTATCAGCCGTCTGGTGGCCAGCAGGCCAACGGTCGCCATCGCTATGCTCGACAGCCCGAAGACAACCGAGCCTCCGGTCAATGCCACGATCGAGACGAAGAAGATGTCCACCAGGACGACGAATGCGCTCCCGGCCAACACGGTTCGCAACTCCCGAGTCGTGGGGTCCGCGTCATCCGCGTTGACGACCGACACGGCAACTACCAGCAACCCCAAGATGGCAGCGGACGCGCCCGCGCTTGTGCTGAAGAAGCTCTGATAGTGGCCGACCACAACACCAACCCTATTGGGCATCAGCGACGGCCATAGCCTCGAAACACACTAGCGAGGCTCGAGAATCACGACAGGGATCTTCCGCCCTTTGGCGTTTCGCTCATAAAAGTCGTATCCGGGATAAATCGCGACCATCTTCTTCCAGAGCTGATCGCGCTCCTCATCGATGGCCAGACGCGCGCGGACCTCGCGAACCTCAGCGCCGATCCGAATCGTGGTGTCCGGGTTTGCCATCAGGTTGTGAAACCAGGCAGGATGCTTTGGCTGACCCCCCTTTGTGCCTGACACGACGATTGCATCGCCGTGCTCGTGATACATGAGCGGAGATGTCCGCTTTGTCCCGGTTTTGGCACCCACGTGATCGACCAGGGCTATGCGCGCTGCCGGCCATCCAGGGAGATGGCCGCCGATCCTTCCTCGGGTTCTCCGATAGACGGCGACGTGCACTTTCGTCGAGCGGCGTCCGGCGTACAAGCCACGCTTGTTGATGAGCTTCCGAGCCGGCGAGTGTGACTTTTCCGAAGAGGGACATCGGACCTCTTTCTTGTCGCTTTGCATCATGAGTTGGGGGCTATTACGCTTGTGGCTAGCAGCACCAGCATCTCGCCGAACAGCGCCTCATCGACATCTTCCGGGTCGATCATCTTTTCAACGGATAGCCCGGTGAAAAGCGCGAAGACGCCCATGACGAGCCGCTCTACCGGAGCCGTCAGCTCAATCCCTCTGCGCCTAACCTCGCTCTCGACCAGGCGAACGATGATCTGCTTGCGGGCTCGAAAACAAGCACGAAACCGTGAGCCGATCTCCTCGTCTCGCGACGCAACCGAGCAGAATTCGTGAAACAGCTTTCCCCACGCTCGCTCTTGGTTGAGGTAGTCGGCGAACATGGCGCCGACGTCAATCGTCTTGCTCTCGGGGGCGGTCTCTTGATCGAGGACCGCTTCGATGCGTTCGATATGAGACTGAAACCGCCGTTCCACTATCTCCAGCAGAAGCTCGCTCTTGCCCGAGAAATTGGAGTAGACGGCCTTGCGTGTGTAGCCAGCTCGCTCCGCGATCTCCTCCAGTGAGCTCTCGGCGTAGCCGCGCGCTTCGAAGACCTCGAGCGCTGAGCTCAGCAGCCGCTCGCGCGTTTGCTGACGCTGCTGATCTCGCGTCAGCCGGCGCGGCCACTGGGTTGAGGATACATCATGCACCTGGGAACAGAATGTATCATGGATGGCTCAACCAACCGCGCTCGCACACGACGAGCGGGCTGGCTGAGGGCCCGCAATAGAATTATGCGAGTAGGCGCTTCAGCGTCAGCTTGAGGATCTCGGCGCGGCTGTATGCGCCATGGTCGGCCGCTATGAAGTGGCTGCCGACGAAGAGGGAGAAGGCCAGCAGGCAGCGTACCTCCACCTCCTCGGCGTCTGGGCAGAGGTCTCCGAACAGCTTGCGCATGTATTCCATGCGCCGGTTGTCCACGTGCGCGAGGCGCGCGGCCACCGCTTGATCGCGTCGCGCCCAGTCTCGGATCGCCAACTCGACTTCCATCGGACTGGGCGCGTCTGGGTTGTTGGCGTCACCGGGCAGGCTGCGATCCGTCGCGAGCGCGAACAGCCGGCGTAGCTTGGCTCGCGTGTCGTCGCCGGGCTCGTCGTCCACGCGCTCGATCACTTCGTCGATCATCACTCGTTCCCATTGATCGAGCATCTCTTCGAGCAGTGCGGGTCTGCCGTCGAAGTGCCAGTAGAAGCCGCCCTTGCTGACTCCGAGCGCCTGCGCGAGCGACTCGATCCGCACAGCGTCGGGACCGGCGGCGGCCAGCGCGCGCAGCCCTGCGTCTATCCAGCCAATGCGGGGCGTTCGTGTCGCGACCATCGTTCCCTCCGTAGCACAGGCTTGTCGAACCCTGAATCTATACGCTACCGTATGTATACGTAACCGTATGGATGGAGGCTTTGAGATGAAGAGGCTGCCTAACAGCGCGCACACCTCGCACCCGTGGCGCATCCACGAACTGACCCGCGACTTTCGCTTGGAGGACGTGTGGCAGATACAGGCGCCAGGACACCCCGACGATCGGGAGACCGCAGAGGAAGTGCTCGTCTCACTCGACCCGGCGCATAGCTCCTCACTCGCCGTCCGTGCGTTGTTCGCCATGCGCTGGAAGATCGGCGGTGTGCTCGGCTGGGATGAGCCCGACGGCGGCCTCGGCTCCCGTGTCCCCACGCTCCTCGATCGGCTACCTGTGGACCTCCGCGACACGGCGCCACCGCAATTGCAGGCGCTCCCTTTCACCTCGCTGTATTTCACCGACGACGAGTTCGCCGCCGAGATCGCCAACAGCACGATGCACGGGATCCTCCACGTAGGGTTCGTCACCGGCGGGGCGGGGGGACACAGCGGCCAGATGGCCGTCCTCGTGAAGCCGAACGGGCCCTTCGGCGCCGCCTACATGGCCGCGATCAAGCCATTCCGGTACCTATTTATCTACCCAGCCATGCTCCGAGAGTTCGAGCTGTCGTGGCAGGCTCGCGCCGATGATACCTGGCCTTGAGATGGCGAACCAGCCAGCCGGTTCGACCACTTACATCTAAGGCGAGAGGAGGCTGCTCTTAGGATCGACCAGGATCTTCGCGTGTCCCTCGGGATCGCCAAGCGACTCGAAGGCGCTGTCAACGCCCTCGAGTCCCACCACGCCCGTGACCAGTGGGCCGGCATTGACCTTTCCCTCGGCGAGCAGGTGCAGCGTGTCGCGGAACTCGATCGGCGTGTAACCAAGGACGAAGCGTAGGTCGATCTCCTTATTGATCGCCATCGCCGGCCTGAACCGGTCTGCACCCATACACACGCCGACCACGACGATGCGCGAGAACAGCGGCGCACTCGTGATGATCTCCTCGATCACCCCGGGCACGCCGACGCACTCGAAGATCACCGGACTCTTGGGGGTGGCCAGTCCGAGCGCTTCGGCCGCGCGCCAGAGGTGGTGCCATGGGACCGGCGCACGTTGCATTTTGTCCATCGCGCCGACAGCGAGGTCGAGCGCAGCCGGCACCGTGACCAGGTGCCCATGCTTCTCAGCCAAGGCATGTGGCGATTCGTGAGCGGGGTCGACGACGATGTCGGCGCCGCACGCCTTGGCCAGCGCACGGCGTCCCGGCGAGAAGTCGCTCCCGATGACGGTGCGGACGCCACGGGCCTTCAGCATGCAGATCACCGACAGCCCGATCGGCCCGCAGCCGATGACGATCGCGACGGTGCGCTTCTTGACCTCAGCTCGCCGCACGGCGTGGTAGGCCACAGCCATTGGCTCGGTGAGCACGGCGACTTCAGGTGACAGGCCATTGGGCACGGGAACCGTCAGAGACTCCTGCACGAGCATCTGCTCGGCATAGGCGCCGGGGGCCGCCGTCGACAGGCCGATGGCCTGAATGGCCCCTCGGGTGCGAAGCAGCGGCACGGCGACGACCGTCGTCCCCGTGGGGACCGCCTTGCGACAGCCGAGGCCATGCTCGACGATCTCACCGCAGAACTCGTGGCCCATCACGACGTCTTGGTCTGAGCGCATGAAGTCCTCATAGCCCGTCTCGCGAGCCACCGCTGCCATCTCATCGCAGTGGTGACGAGCGTGAAGATCAGATCCGCAGATGCCACAGCGCAGCACGTCGATCAGCACATGCCCCCTCTCGGGTGAAGGCGTCGGTCGCTCGACGACCTCCAGCTGTCCGTCCCTGCAGCTGACGGCCTTCATACGGCACTCTTGACAGTCGATCTGTCGAGCGCGCGCAGCAGTTGCACCCAATCCGATCCTGGTAGGTCCGGATCGGCTGCGCGCTGAACACCGGTCCCGAGCCCAAGTGCGAGGATGATCGTGCTCAGCGCCTGAGCGTCAATCGGGAAGTCCTCGCCGAGCCGGGAGGTGATCAGCGCGGCCCAGCCCTCGCGAATTCGAGCGTAGCGGGCGGCGATAGAGGCCCGGTAGCTCTCGTCGTGGGCGCTGAAGGCGGCGAGCTCTATCTCCAGACGCGTCCACTCCGGCTGGCCTATCGTCCCCTCGGCCCACGCGGCAAGCGCGTCAAACCACTCATCGAGCTCGAGGGTCGCATCCAGTGAGTCCTGGAGGTCCCGCGCCGCACGCTCGTAGAGCTCATCGATCACGGCGATCCCCATAGCGGTCTTGCTGGGGAAGTTGGAATAGACCGCACCGCGGGTGAAGCCAGCCTCCTCGCCGATCTGCTCGAGTGAGGTGATCTGAAAGCCGTTGCGCAGGAACAGGCTGGTGGCCGAGTCGACAATCAACGCACGCGTCCGTGCCTTTGATTGCGCACGCGTGAGGCGGGTCACGGGGCGAACGCGTAGTCGTCGAGGTCGAAGCGGGCGCTGCGCCAGGCCGCCTCGAGCGTGAGACTGGGTCGAAACGGTGCGTCGCCGTGCTGGTCGAAGTAGTAGCTGTTGGCGTTGCCACACGAACCGCGGAAGAAGACCTGATTGTGCCGGCGCCCGAGCATCGACTCGAAGTAGCGACGATTGGCCTCTGGTGTGATCTCCACCCGCGTTGCGCCATCGCGTCGTGCGCGCTTCAGGCAACGCACGATGTGGCGCATCTGGGTCTCGATCAGCCCGAAGTAGGACTGGCCGTTGAAGCCGTAGGGACCAAGGATCGAAAAGGAGTTCGGAAAGCCGGGCACGCTCACGCCCTCGTAGGCCTGCAGTCGGTTGGCATCCCACCACTCCTCCAGATCAACGCCACCTGTCCCGAGCATGTCGAACGCCGGCAAGTTCCCCGAGTCGAACACCTTGAATCCTGTGGCGAGGACCAGCGCGTCAATGGGATGCTCGACCCCCTCGGCCGTGCGAACACCCGTCGGAGTGATCGCCTCGATGGCGGCGGTCTCGAGCAGCACGTTGTCTCGGTTGAAGGTGGGGATGTACTCGTTGGAGAAGCTCGGGCGCTTGCACCCGAGCGAGTATTGCGGCGTGAGCTTCTCGCGCACGACCGGATCAGTGACCTGCCGCAGCATCTTGCGCGCGTCGCGTTCGCCGCGCGCGGTCAGGCCCGGGAACGTGCCGGCGAAGTGCGCGGCGAGCACGAACGTGAGCTCCACAAAGGCCTGGCTGGCCCAGCGGGCCGCTAGCTCCGCGCCGGGCACCGAGCGCAGCACTCGGCGCGCGCTGGGACTTATCGGTGCGTCAAGCTTGGGCAGGCACCAGATCGGAGTGCGTTGAAAGACCGTGACACTTGCGACCTCCGGCGCGATCGCGGGGATGATCTGGATCGCCGAGGCTCCGGTGCCGATCACGCCGACACGCTTACCGCGCAGGTCGACCGAGTGATCCCAGCGTGCTGTGTGCATGGTCGTGCCAGCGAAGGCCTCGATGCCGGGGATCTCAGGCGGTTTGGGCTGGCTGAACACCCCCGTCGCGGCGATCACGAATCGCGCCGTGACCTGCTCGCCGCTCGCCATCTCGATGTGCCACGCGTGCGCGTCCTCGTCGAACCTCGCCCCGACCACCTTGGTGTTCAGTCGGATGCGGTCGCGCACGCCGTACTTGTCGACGCAATGCTCAGCGTAGCTCTTGAGCTCCTTGCCTGGCGCATATACGCGCGACCAGTCGCTCCGCTTCTCAAAGGAGAACTGGTAGCTGAACGACGGGATGTCAACTGCGATTCCTGGATAGGTGTTCCAGTGCCAGGCGCCCCCGACACCGTCCCCAGCCTCGAGCACTACGAAGTCGTGGAAGCCCGCCTGGTCGAGCTTGATCGCCGCCCCTATGCCCGAGAAGCCGGCACCGATTACAAGGAC
The DNA here is from genome assembly GCA_963752865.1 of uncultured Solirubrobacteraceae bacterium. GTDB lineage: Bacteria > Actinomycetota > Thermoleophilia > Solirubrobacterales > Solirubrobacteraceae > Palsa-744. Next base: position 973,384 of record CAVVZU010000002.1, on the reverse strand, counting down.
CTCGTGATCGACTGCGATATCCGGAGTATCCACATGCTCAAGATATCGAGAATGCTCGCCGTGCGCAGCGTCAAAGCGAAAGCACCGCTGTTACCCTCCGTGAATGCTCAAGAACGCAACGATTCTGATCATCCGTCACGGCGAGAAGCCGCCGGACGGACCGAAGCTGTCGCTTGCGGGCGTTGAGCGCGCGGCGGCGTACGTCCCGTACTTCCAGAACTTCTCTACGCCACGCGGCGAAGCACTGACGATCGAGCACATCTTCGCTGCCAAGAGCAGCCACGAAAGCGAACGCCCGGTGCTCACGGTCACGCCACTGGCAGCAGCGCTCAAACTCGTGATCGACGACAGCGTCGCGGACAAGGACTACAAGAAGCTCGCAGACTGGATTCTCGCCAAGGACAGCCCGTCGCCGAACCCTTACGACGGCTCGACGCTTCTGATCTGCTGGCATCACGAGCAGGCGATTCGCCTGGCCGAGGCGCTGGGGATCCCGAAGAACCTGACGCCCACCTTCCCCTGGCCAGCGAATGGGAAATGGCCGGAAGACGTGTTCGGCTGGGTGCTCATGATCGCTTACGACAGCGAAGGCGCGATCAACTACGGTGGCACGCTGTGCGTGAGTACGGTGCTGATGTTTGACGATTGCGGACAGGAGCCCCCGGGCCCGGTGCATTAGCCCTCCCAGCGGGGTTATCGTAGGCACGTGAGCACTGACCCTCAGGTGGTGTGGATGCCGGGCGAAACGCGCACGGAGATCCACCTCGTGGCGCAGGACACGGACGGCCGCTTCTGCATGCTGGTCGACCACCCGCTGCCGGATTGGTCACTACCACCACACCGGCACAGCAACGAGTCGGAGACGATCTACATCGTGGCAGGGGAGTTCGAGATGGAGGTCGACGGCAAGCTCATGCGTATGTCGGCAGGTGAGACAGTGCATGTTCCCCAAGGCGTGATCCACTCAGGGAGGAACGTGGGCGAGGACGTAGGCCAGCGAGTCCTGCTGTTCTCCCCCGCGGGGATGGAGCGCTTCTTCCTCGAGGCAGGCGCGCCTGCACCCGGCAGCGAGCTCGACCGTGCCGCGACAGCGGCCACGGCGATGCGTTACGGCTGGGAGTTCATCGCGTAGCCGGGCTGCGCCATTGGGGAACGCCCAATGTGATCATCCGTAGCTGACGTACTGCGGTCGCGACGATCTCGGTCTCTGCCGTGGGGTCGCTGCGCGGTGCGTCGAGGATCGCCTCGGCGGTGGAGACCATTGCGCTGACCATCAGCCCGGCGAGCAGCTGGAGGTCCTCGGTATTCCAGCGCTCGAGGTAGGGCAGTCGGGCGAGGTCGGTCGCGAGGTCGCTCGCAAACAAGCGGATCTCACCGCGGATCGCGCGCCGCAGAGCGACGACGCCACCGAAGCGCTCGCGGGCAATGAAACGGAAGTGGGTGTCGTGCTCGTGCACATATCCGACGAGGATCTCGACCGAGTTACGGATCACATGCTCGTCGGTGCGCGGATCGGTGCGTACAGCGCGGATCATCTCGCGCAACGTGCGGAACGACTCGTCGATCAGGACGAGGCCAAGTTGCTCCATGTCGTCGAAATGGCGATAGAAGGCTGTCGGGACGATCCCCGCGGCGCGCGTCACCTGGCGCATGCTCAGGCTGGAGAAGCTCTGCTCCTCGAGCAGTGCGAGGGCGGCGTCGAGTAGCGCGCGGCGCGTGCGCTGCTTGCGCTCCTGACGCGTGGCGATCTCTGGTGTACGGATGTTCACGCTCATGGTTTTAAAGCGCTTAGAAGCGTATCCATCCGCCTCTCCTGGTGTAAGTGTACTCTGTGAACATCCGTGCACTGAAACACCCGGATCGATAACTTTGCCCTCCGCGATAACACCCCGTCGTGTCGGCCGGCTGCTGCTCCGCTCGAGCCTGCTCGAGGCGCTCGCCTATCCGCACGGCGTCGACCGCTACCTCGAGCTCGTGCGGCCGCTGCTCGTCAAGCACGAGGTCCGTGCGGAGATAACAGCTGTGCGCCGTCAGACGCCCAAGAGCGTGACGCTCGCGCTCCGCCCAAACGAGAACTGGAGGGGCCTGCACGCGGGGCAATTCGTCGGTCTCAGCGTGGAGATCGACGGCGTCCGCGAGACAAGGCCGTACTCCCCCGCCGGCTCCCAGCACGCTGCTGATGGCGTTCTCGAGCTGACCGTCTCGACGCATCCGGAGGGCAGGGTCTCGCGCTACCTGCGTGACCATGCGCAGCCGGGGATGATCGTTGGCCTGACCCGGGCGCAGGGCGAGTTCATGCTGCCCCACTCCCGGCCCAAGCGCATCCTCTTGATCAGCGGCGGCAGCGGCATTACGCCGGTGATGGCGATGCTGCGCACCCTCTGCGACGAGGGCTTCGCGGGCGAGATCGCCTTCCTCAACTACGCGCGCTCACGCGAGCTCGCGCTGTACGGCGCTGAGCTCGATCAGCTCGCGGAAAGCCACGCGAGCCTCACCGTCGCACGCGGCTTCACCCGCGGAAGCGGCCTGCCGTTGGGCGGGCGCTTCTGCCGAGAGCACCTGCGAGCGGTGATCGCCGACCATGCGAACGCGGCAACGTTCGTGTGTGGGCCGCCGACGCTGATCGACTCGGTCCGCGCCGTCTGGGCGCAGGACGATCTACCGGCCCCGGCCGTCGAGACTTTCACGCCGTCGGTGATGAGCTTTGATCTGGACGGCGCAGAGGGACTCGTGAGCTTCGCCGCGAGCGGCATGGAGATCGCCAACAGCGGCCTGCCGCTGCTCGAGCAGGCCGAGGACGCCGGGCTGAGCCCCGAATACGGATGCCGAATGGGCATCTGCAACACGTGCAGTTGCCGCAAGAGCACCGGGATCGTTCGCAACGTAATCACCGGTGAGCTCTCGAGCGCCAGAGACGAGCTGGTTCGAATTTGCGTGTCCGTGCCAGTCGGCGATGTAGCGCTCGATCTATGAACCCGATAGCGAGAAGGAGGCCGCCCATGTCATCCCCCGCACCGAATCTCACACCACAGCAACTAGAGGCGTTTGGGCAGGAGCTCGACGCCATCCGCGCCCGCGTCGTCGCGGACCTCGGTGAGCGCGACTCCGACTACATCAACAAGCTCATCCGTACCCAGCGCGGGCTGGAGGCTCGCCGGCCGCGGGCTGCTGTTTGCCGGCTTCTTGCCGCCGGCGTGGATTGGCGGCACCGCCGCCCTGTCGCTGTCAAAGATCCTCGACAACATGGAGATTGGGCACAACGTGATGCATGGGCAGTACGACTGGATGAAAGACCCGCGGCTGGACGGCAAGACCTTCGAGTGGGACACCGCCTGCCCGGCCGACCAGTGGCGCCACTCGCACAACTACATGCACCACACCCACACGAACATCATCGGCAAGGATCGCGACATCGGCTATGGGATCCTGCGCATGTCCGAGGAGGAGCGCTGGCATCCGTACTACCTCGGCAACCCGCTGTATGCGGCGCTGCTTGCGAGCTTCTTCCAATACGGCGTTGCGCTGCACGACCTCGAAACGGAGCGGATCGCCGCCGGTGAGACGACCTTGGGAGAGAAGCGAGCCATGGCGGCCGACATCTGGCGCAAGGTCAAAAGCCAGACGCTCAAGGACTACGTGCTCTTCCCGCTGCTGTCCGGCCCGTCGTTCCCGTTCGTGCTCGCGGGCAACGCGACCGCTAACCTCACGCGCAACTTGTGGGCTTTCACGATCATCTTCTGCGGCCACTTCCCCGACGGCACGCACCAGTTCACCGAGGAAGAGGCTGAGAACGAGACCCGTGGGGAGTGGTACTACCGTCAGCTGCTCGGCTCGGCCAACCTGACCGGCGGCAAGCTGTTTCACATTCTGGCGGGCAACCTCAGCTTCCAGATCGAGCACCACCTGTTCCCCGACCTGCCCGCCCACCGCTACGCGGAGATCTCGACGGAGGTCAGCGAGATCACCGAGCGCTACCGGATCCCTTACAACACCGGCCCGTTGCACAGGCAGTTCGGAAGTGTCGTGCGCAAGATCGGCAAGCTGGCGCTGCCGCCACTGCCCGGCGGCGTAGGCAGCGTCGTGAGCAAGATCGGCAAGCTGCCCCTGCTGCCGGGGCTGGGGAGCGGCAATAGCCAGGCGAACAACGCCAAGGACGCCGCCGAGGCAGGCCCGCGGGAGCTGGTCGCGGCCTGACCCATCTGAGCGACCCCGATCCGCTCGAAACGCTCGCCCGCGAGCTCGACGACATCCGCGACAAGGTACGTGCAGACCTGGGCGCGCGCGACCGCGCATACATCACCCGTGTGATTGCGGTCCAGCGCCAGCTCGAGCTCGCGGGGCGCGCACTGCTTCTGGGCGCACGCTTCGCCCCGGCGGCCATCGCCGGCACGGCTGTGCTTTCGCTGTCGAAGATTCTCGAGAACATGGAGATCGGACACAACGTGATGCATGGCCAGTGGGACTGGATGCGTGACCCGGTGATCAACTCGAGCACCTGGGAGTGGGACGCGGCGTCAACAGCTGCGTCGTGGAAGCGCGCACACAATTTTCACCATCACGTTTACACGAACGTCGTCGGTCGTGATCGTGACCTGGGCTACTCGGCGATGCGGGTCGAGCCGGCCCAGGCCTGGAATCCGATCTACCTCGCCCAGCCGATCTATTTCTTCTTGATGGCGGCGGTGTTCGAGTGGGCGATCGCCATTTACGACATGGAGCTGGACGCGGTCAAACGCGGTGAGAAGTCCAGGGCCGCCTCCAACGAAGAGATCGTCGCCCTGCTGCGCAAGGCGCGCGGGCAGCTGCTGAAGGACTACGTGCTGTTTCCCGCGCTGGCCGGGCGCCGAGGCGCGCGCCGGGCGCTCACCGCGACGATCGTTGCGAACCTGATTCGCAACGTGTGGGTCCACACAATCGTCTTCTGCGGGCACCTGCCAGAGGATGCTGAGACGTTCACCGAGGAGCAGTATCAAGGCGAGACCCGCGACGACTTCTATCGCCGCCAACTGCTCGGCTCGTGCAACCTCGAGGGCAGCCGACTGTTTCACCTGTTGACTGGCAACCTGTCATTTCAGATCGAGCACCACCTGTTCCCCGACCTGCCCAGCAACCGTTATTCGGAGATCGCACCGCAGGTCCGCGCGGCGTGCAAGCGCCACGGCCTGCCGTATAACAGCGGGCGCCTTGGGCGCCAGTACCGATCGGTCTACCGGCAGATCCTGCGGCTCGCCTTTCCCGGCGGCTGAGCAAGCTGCGTCAACCCCGGGGTTGACGGGCGATCAACCCCGAGATCAACCTCTGCGCCGATGACAGGAGCTCGCTCGGGGGCGAGTATTGCTGCCATGACAACTACTGACTACCTCATAAACGCAGCCCTCGTATTGCTCGTCGTTCGCCAGATCCGTGAGCGTCGTGTCGACCTTCGCAGCCTGATCCTGCCGGCGGTGCTCGTCTACACCATTGCGGGTAGCTACCTCCACTCGATCCCCACCGCCGGCAACGACCTCGTCCTGATCGTCGGCCTGGCTTCTGTCGGCCTGATCCTCGGCAGCACCTCGGCGTTCTTCCACACGATGCGCGTCGGTAGCGACGGCGTCGCATTGGCCCGCGCCGGCTGGATCGCGGCGGGCCTGTGGATCGCTGGGATCGGTGCCCGGATCGTGTTCGTGCTCGCCGTAGAACACGGTGCGGGCACGGCCATCGTGCACTTCAGCGCCGCAAACAGCATCACCGGGGCGAACGCTTGGGTTACAGCGCTGGTGCTGATGTCGGTGTGCGAGGTGGCTGCCCGACTGGCGACGCTCCAGCTCCGCGCCTACCGGCTCACCAACACCGGGCTGGCGTCGTTGGCAAGGACCTAAGGTCTGTACAGATGTCGAGCACGCTTTCAGCAACGAACGAGAGCATCCGCAAGGAGCAGGCGCGCCGGCGTGCGGAGGCGGCGCGCCTGCGCCAGCGCGGTCTGCTGCTGCCGGTTGGCCGGGCGCTGATCGTGATCGTGGCTTTGACCACAGCGAGCAGCAAACCGGGTCTGGGCTTTCAGGGCACGTCGGCGGCACTAACCGCAGCGCTTGTCGTCTACGTGCTGGGAGTGCTCGTGTGGATGAGCGACCGCTTCATCGGGCGCGGGCTCGCCGCCCAGATCGCGCTGATGCTGGCAATCGCGGCCGCCGGCATTGCGATCGAGGCGCTACAGCCTCACGGCGCGAGCGATCTTGCAGCGGGTGCCGTTGTTTGGATGGCGATTGCGCGGCTGCCGCTGCGGGTGGCGATCTACGTTGGCGTAGCGGTGACGGTGGCGTTGGGCATAACCGACGGGCTGAGTGGGCTGTCCGCTGGATCGATACTCGCGACGACACTGCTGTGTGTGCTGCTTGGGCTGACGTCGCATTTCGTGAAGCAGTCGCGCGAAAACCAGGACCAAACGGAGCTGCTGCTGGCGGAGCTGCAGGATGCACGCGACGATTTGGCACAGGCCGCCGCCAACGACGAGCGCGCGCGCATCGCAAGTGAGCTGCATGACGTCCTCGCACATGCACTCTCGGGTGCTGCGATCCAGCTGCAGGGCGCGAAGCTGCTGGCGGAGCGCCAGGCGGCGGAGCCACAGCTACGCGGCGCGATCGAGCGGGCTAGTGAGTTGGTGAAGGAGGGGCTCGGCGATGCCCGCCGCGCGGTGGGCGCGTTGCGTGGCGAGGGCCTACCGACTGTGGAGCAACTGGAGCAGCTGCTCGAGTCCTTCCGCAAGGACATGAATGTCGATGCGACGCTGCAGATCGAGGGCAGTAAGCGTCCGCTCCCGGCGGAGGCGAGCCTCGCGCTGTATCGCGGCGCACAGGAGGCGTTGACGAACGTCGCGCGCTACGCACCGAGCGCGAGCACGTCGGTGCTGCTGCGCTATGACACGGACCGCACGGTGTTGACCATCGAGGATCGCGTCGCGATGGGTGCGCGCCCGTCGATGAACGGACTTGGCGACATGGGCGGCGGCCGGGGACTGGATGGGATGCGCGAGCGCGTCGAGCGCGCGGGTGGTCACATGGATGCGGGCCCCACAGACAATGGCTGGCGCGTACAGCTGGAGATACCGGCATGAGCGTGGATCCGATCAGGGTGCTGATCACCGACGACCAACGTGTCGTCCGCGATGGCCTGACGATGCTGGTGGGCTTGATCGAGGGTGTGGAGGTGATCGGGACGGCAAGCGACGGTGTGGAGGCGCTCGCACGCGCGAAGGCTGAGCTCCCGGATGTGGTGCTGATGGACCTGCGCATGCCGCACATGGAGGGCGCACAGGCAACCCGGGAGATCGTGGCGGCACTGCCTGGCACCCGGGTGCTGGTGTTGACAACTTACGCGGATGATGAGTCGCTGTTCCCGGCGCTACAGGCGGGTGCACGCGGCTACCTGACCAAGGACGCGAGCGCTGAGGAGATCGAACAGGCGATCCGGGCGGTGGCAGCGGGGCACACGCATCTGGATCCCGTGGTGCAGCAGCGGCTGCTGGAAGCAGTGCAGTCGCCAACGAGTACCCCCACCGAGCAGGATCAGCAACCCGATGAACTAACAGCCCGCGAGGCTGAGGTGCTGAAGCTGATCGCGTCAGGACTGTCCAACGCAGAGATCGCGGAGAGCCTGGTGGTGAGCAACGCAACGGTGAAGACTCACATCAACAGGATCTTCGCGAAGATCGGCGCCCGCGACCGGGCGCAGGCGGTGCGGTATGCGTATGAGCGTGGGATTGCGTAGTCCCGGCGGAGTGGCGCGCTAATCTTGGGCGCATGTTCGACGACGCGGTGATCGCAGAGGCGGGTCGCCGCATCCTGGAGGCTGCCCCCCCACGAACGCGAGTTATCCTGTTCGGCTCGCACGCACGAGGCGAAGCCGGTGAGCACAGCGACCTCGACTTGCTCGTGATCGAGCCCAAAGTAGAGGACTGGGGGCGCGAGTCGGCCCGGCTGCACCGCGCACTGCAACGGGGCGTGTACGCCGACGTCATCGTTGTCAGCGAGGACAGCGTCCGCGAGTGGCGCGACGTGTACGGCACGGTAATCCACTCAGCCCTCACCGAGGGCCGCGAGCTCGCCGCATAGTGGCTACCAGTGGCGACCTTGCCCGCCGGCTGCTCGGCGCTGCGGAGAACGACGAGCTCATGGCCAGATCCCTGCTCCCGGTCGAGGGAGTGACCGACGCCGGGATCGGCTTCAATGCTCAGCAAGCTGTCGAGAAGGGTATAAAGGCCGTCGTCGAGCAGGCCAAACCTGCCTGAGCGGTACCGCAAGCGACGGCGTGGAGGCGCTGGCACGCGCGGAGGCGGAGCTTCCCGGACGTGACGAGCGCGAGCAGCGCAATCAGTCCGCTCCGCATTCGCGGCCCTGGTAAACACAAAAATCTTGCGGTCCGGGGCGTGCCCAGATAACGGAAGCAGTCATTCATGCAGGCCGGATGATGTCACGGACGCATGGATGGAGGGATCCGCCAGACTCCATTGGATGGTGACCAACCCCACCACCGCCATCCGCGCCACGATAACCGGCCAAGTCCAAGGCGTGGGCTTCCGCGAAGCGACACGCCGCCGCGCGCGCGAGCTGGGCGTGCAGGGCTGGGTGCGTAATGGCCAGGACGGCACGGTGCAGGTTCACGCAGAGGGTCAACCAGATGCAGTGGAGCAGCTAACGAACTTCCTGCACGAGGGACCGCGCCACGCACAGGTAACAGAGGTATCGGTCGAGCGAGTCCGCCTCGAGGGCCACGAGCAGTTTGCGATCAGGGGCGTGAGCGCAGGCGTGTTCGTGGTGCAGGAGCACCAGGCGAGCGCTCACCACTTCGACCTGCGGCTGGAGGTGGATGGGGTGATGCGCTCGTGGGCGCTACCGAAGGGCCCGTCACTTGACCCGGCGGTGAAGCGTCTTGCGGTTGAGGTCCCGGATCACACGCTGAAGCACAACACGTTCGAGGGTGCTGAACACGGCGGCGCGGTGATCGTGTGGGACAGCGGCATGTACGAGCAGGGAGGACGGGTGCCGTGGCCGCAGGCGCTGACGCGCGGCCACGCGGTGTTCGTGCTGCACGGACAGAAGCTGCAGGGAGGCTTCGCGCTGCAGCGCACGGGCTCGGGTGAGAAGCCACAGTGGCTGCTAATCAAGCGGCGCGACGACGATGCGAGGCCGGGCTCGGACATCGTGACGGAGCAGCCCCGCTCGGTGCTCAGCGACCGGACGTTGGATCAATTGCTGGAGTGAGCAAACACGACGGTGCGCGCGGCCCAACGGATGTGCTTGGCTGTCGTTGATGGCCCCATCCGCAGTACCTCCCACGAGGCCAGAGCTTCCCGAGCAGCTCGAGCAGATAGAGCTGGCGGAGCTAGAGCACGACGAGCGGCTGGCGGAGCTGGAGCTGGCGGGCGGATCGTTGGTGGATCAGCGCGCGCGAGGGGTGACGCTGCAGACGATGAGGCTGTCGGGTACGGATCTGTCGGGCTCGCAGCTAGAGCACCTGCGGGTAGTGGACAGCGTGCTGAAGAGCTGCAACGTGGCGAACGTGAACGCGCGGGGTGCACGGCTGAAGGGTGTGGTGATCGAAGACAGCCGTTTGACTGGGATGTCGCTGTTTGAAGGCGAGCTGACGGATGTGACGTTCCAGGGCTGTCGCGTCGATTTGGCGTCGTTCAGCGCGTGTGGCATGCAGCGTGTGCGGTTCGAGGACTGTGTGTTGAAGCAGACGGACTTCATGGAGGCGCGCCTTGAGTCGGTCGCGTTTCATGGCTGCGACCTGACCAACGGAGACTTTCGCGGCGCGAAGCTGAAGCGCTGTGAGCTGCACCGCAGCGATCTTGCCGGCGTTCAGGGAGTGGAGAGCCTGCGTGGCCTGGCGATGGATTGGCCTGACATCGTGGAGATGGCGGGCGTGTGGGCGGCGGCGCTTGGGGTTGAGGTGCTCGACGCTGGGGGCTGAGGCTACCTCGCGCCACGGCGCGGCAACTCAGTAAGAAGCCACTCTGGCTTCTTCAGGCGCGCCACAGCGTAAGCGCAGGCAACCTAGCCGACCGCCACTTTCTTGACGATCGGCTGTCCACTTCCGTTAGACAAGACGAGCGTGGCGGCAATCGTGTGATGCCTGGGGTGGACGAGACGAGCTCTGCCCACGGGGGTCAGATGCAGCACAGCCGTCGCCTCGGTGCCCGGTGAGAGGGAGAACGAGCCTGTGGCAAGGACAAGCGCGCGCCCATTGGCTGGCGTGCCTTTATCGCGTCTGCCAGCAACGTGAACGATCAGCTCGATCGATCCGCGGCATCGCGCCCCACTACACGTGATATGCACGGGGACGGAGCTGCCTGAGACATGGAGCTTCGATCCCACGAGGGTCACCATTGGCGTCGCAGTGCCAGCTCCGTCCGGCACCAGTGATGACGGACCTCTGTCAGTGCCCATACTCTCACGTTCGGATGTGCTCGTGCCTGATGCCGTGGTGAGTTGTGACGGCCCACAGCCCGTCACCCAGAACGGAGCCGACAGCGTGATGCCGGACCCACCGCTCCATGGCGTGAGGATGCCGTTGCTGGTGACCACATCGCATGTCTGCGAGTTCAGGAACGGCGCCCGCGGGCCACCGCTGAATATGAGTTGAACGTTGCTGAATGGGATCTGAGGCATGTCTTCAAACGCCAACGTCAACTGTCCCGTCACAGGATTCGGCGCAAGCGGCCCTACCAGCTTGACCACGGTGCCCGTTTCTCCTTCGGCCTCGAGGTACATAGCCATCGGCGCGCCCACTGGGTTGGCGTTCGAGGTTGCCCAATAGATGCCGCCTGCGAGCTCTTCGCCCAGCAGCGGTGCCTGCATCGTGACCGTTCCGATACGCGAAGCATTGGGGCAAGTTCCCGGCTGGGTCGATTCGAGATCGATTTGGGCTTCGCTACAGCCAACGATCCCTTCCATGCCGTATGCCGACAGGGACGTGCCCGCCGGAAGTTCAAGCTTCATGCTCCGCAACCCTGCGGTAGCTAGGCTTGCTGGTTCTTCGTCCTGCGGTACATGTATTTCCAGCCTGTAGCCCGAGGGCATACCGGCTTCCAGGCTGCTCGAGCTGATGTGGAGCGAAGCACCGAACGACAGCTGTTCACACCCTGCCAGCTGAGGAAATTCGAGCGAGTCGGCAAGCGACACAGACGGTTCCTCCCACGAGTTGGCCTGAGCAGTCGTCGACATCGACCCGGCACAGTAGGCCGGCAGCGTTACGAATGGCGGTGGCGGACCTTCGTATTCGCAGCCCACGACTTCACGGATCAGGCAATGCCCGCGCAGGGCGTCGTGGCCCGGTTCGGCCGGGTTTCCCCAAAGTGTCAGCCTGATAGCAGCGAGATCCAGCGCACGGGAGATATGAGTGCTGGTGAGCATCATCCCGTAGCCGCCAGCCTCGTCGGGCGTGTGTGTAATCGCGGTGCTGAACAACAGTGGGTCAACACCGTCGATGACGGCGCCGAGCAGCCCCAAGGTTCCTCGCGGCGGCAACAGGCGGTACACAGGAGCGGAGTACATCTTTCCGGCAGCCATCGCCATTACGGTCCCGACCGCCGTCCCCTCGGGACAGTTGCTGTCTTCGGCGAGCGCCTGCACAGAGCACGACACCCAGTCGTTTGGATCGAGGCTCATTCCCGGCGGTAGTTCGAGATGCAGATCGTCGACTTCGCCGGCGGTCGTGATCTTCGATTCCGTGTTCAGCGTCTGGTTTAGCCTGATTTCAGCGGTCAGTTCGTATGGATGTGATCCGGCCTGGGTGTCTGCGGCCCCATCCGCTTCGGTGGCGGTCAGACTGTAGCGTTCGATCCCAAACGCAACGGGGGTGGAGCTGACCTGAACTGGATCGCTCGTCGATGTTGCGGTGGCCCCGCCTCCAGAGACGCTCGCTTCGTTGTCAAGGCTCACGGCAGCGTCCGCTTCCACATCGACATGAACCACGACCGCCAAGCGTCTGGCGGGCCACGGACCTTCTGTGAACACACATCTGAGCGGCGAGATCGTGCATGTGCTTGTGGCGCCTTCGCCTTCGATGCTCACAGCAGTCAATCCAGCGGGCAGCGTGTCAGCGATCGTGACCGAGCCTTCGGCGCTCATGTCTCCGACATTTGCTGCTTCCACCAAGAACTGGTCATGGCCGCTGCCGTCACCCGGCGCGAAGCTCCTCGGCACGGCGGTAGAGGTCAATGCCCATCTCGGCCCAGCGGCATGGGCGCTCGGGGCACAGGTCAAGATCAGGAGCACGAGCAGGCCGAGAAGATAGAGAGCACCGACCCTCCGCCGCCAGCCGCAGACCATGGCCACAAAGATACTTTATCCCGTCGAGTTCCGACTGCGCGAACCATCGGACTTACGTGATGCCCGAGCAGCCAATGTCCTCATGCTCCCAGCTCAACGACCAGCGGAATCCCAGTATCGAACCAATAGCGGTGAAGCTCGATGATCTTGGCGCGGGTGGGTAGCCCGCGTATGTGCAGGTCGCACTCGCCGTAGTCGAACAGGGTTACGGTGTCACAGATCGCACGCCTGGCGACCGCCAGCTCGTCAGGATCGGTGAGCTCACGGGCAACTCCTGCGAAGTCGCCACCGCGGATGCGCAAGCGCACATTGGGGTTGGAGCGGATGTTCCACAGCCACGCAGCTGCGCTGTTGGGGTTCTTGAGGGCGACCTGGGGCGGGCGCAGCTGGACGATGTAGGCGTTGTTGCCTTGCCTGATGACGCGTACGCATTTGCGCCGCGTCTTGCCGGTCTTGCGTCCGGTGGTGGTGATGACGCCGTAGCCGCTGGGTGGGCGCAGCTGGAAGAACGGCAGCATGAGCGCGCTGAGCCGGCGCCCGTCGCGGGCAGAGCGGATACTGCGGGTGTGCTTGGCGGCCTCCTCGGCAGCCCTGTCGCGTACACCGGCGCTCATGATGTGCTCCCCGCCGAGGGGACGGGTGGGCGCAGCATCAGCCGCAGTGGCTGGCTACCGCCGTAGTGCATCTCGCGTATGACCTCGAACCCGAGCCGTTCATATAGGGCGGTGTTGCGCTCACTCGAGGCCTCGAGGTAGGCGGCCAGCCCTTCCCGGTCGCAGCGCTCGAGCGTGGGTGCCATCAGCCCCCTCCCCATGCCCTGTCCCTGGCGCTCGGGCGCGACGCCGATGGCGGCAAAGTAGTGATGAGGTTGGCGTACGTGCCGCGACTCCATGCGCGTCAGCAGCGTCACAGCGCGCGGCAGCCTCACGCCGAATGCCCGATGGAATGCCCGCCCGTGCAGCACGAGCACGTGTAGCGGCAGCCGCCACTTGCCGGGGTCGGCGGATAGCGCGACGCCGGCGAGCTCGTCGGTGGTCCATGCGCTGCCGCGGGCGAGGCCAACCGTGCGTAGCTCCAGCGCGAAGAAGCGGCGAAGACCGGCGGGCCGCTTGCGCTCGTTGGGCAGCAGCCATTCGAACGCTGGGTCATCGTTGAAAGCTTCGGCGAGCACGCGTGCGAGTTGGGGTACGTCCGCGACGGTGGCCTTGCGGAGCGTGGCGGGCTTGGCGATCGCGGTGGAGCTCTCGATCGACGCGTCGGCGGCCGTCGACTGGCGCTGGGATGTCGCTGGCGTTGACGTCTGCTGCGCGATTCCTGTAAAAGAAAGCGCCATGGTGCAAGCCTCCATATGCTCGTATTCCTCTAGTAATGCATCTTATACAATGTATAAACGAGTATGTCCAGACCAGTTTCTGACACGCGCCCAATCCGCGATACACACCGAACGAGGCTGCTGCTGGCGGCACAGAGCCTGCTGCGCGAGCGCGCGTACGGCAAGATCACGGCGCGTGATCTGGTGGCGGCGTCGAACACCAACCTGGGGTCGATCAGCTACCACTTTGGCTCGAAGGAAGCACTGCTGAACGAGGCGATTGGGGTGGCGCTGGAGGAGTGGGCGGAGACGATCGGCCGAGCGATTCGCGCGAATACGGACGCGGGATTGCTGGGGCTGATGGCGGGCTCAATGAGCTTGATGCTGGATGAATACGAGTCGATCCGCCCGTACTACAACGCGTTCATCGAGGCGCTGGCACGCAGCGCGCGCTCGCCGGAGCTGCGCGAGCAGTTGGCAGCGCACTACAACCGCCAGCGCGAGCGAATCGCCGGGTGGATTGAGGAGTCGCTGCCTGACACGCTGAGCAGCTTGCAGGCGCGCCACCTCGCGTCGCTGCTCCTTGCCACGGCGGACGGGATGCTGATCCAGGCGTTCGTGAACACCGATGACACACCAACGAGTGCGGAGCTTGCGAGCGCGGTGGGAAGTGCGTTTGCTGGGCGTAGCCAGCAGCTCGCAGGGCAGTGAGCGTGACCAACCATGACGGCAAACGACCTCCCCGGGCTCTTGCGCCCGGAGAGGTCGAGTGCCTTTTTCGTCGGCTCGCGGGCTAGCTGGGCGAGCCAGCGGTGGGTGCTACGCGTCCGACACGTGTTGATCCTGAGCGCCTGCGCTCCGGCCCCATGCTGAGCTGCCAGCTGAGCACTGGCAGCAGGAACAGGATGCCGCCGAACACGATCAAGAGGATGCCCGCGAGGACGGCGATGCTGCCGATCTGCCCCCATCCCCAAGCGTTCAGGAGTAGGCCCTTGAGCGTCTCGCCCATGAACAGGGTGGTGCGCTCACCGGCGAGCTTTTCGTTCTTCATCCCTCCGGCGATCCATTCGTCGCTCACCTGCGCGTAGGTCTTGCCACCGGCGATCTTGGTCATGTCCGGGCCGATCTGGTCCTCTGCGTAGAGCTTGGCCTGAGAGCCGGTGAGAACCTGCTGGCCTTCATACTGCTTGAGGTTCGCGTACTCGGCTGGCTTGGGGAAGTAGATCTTCTGCGGACCAAGCTGTTCGCGCACCACACTGTGGTCGTAGCTACCGCCGACGATGGAGATGATCCCAAGCACGATCATCCCTGCGGCCGCACCGGCGGCGATCGGGGTGAGACTGGTGATTTTCTGCAGAAATGAGCGCATGGCCCCTCCCGGGTGATTGAGAATTTCCTTATGTGCACAGACTGACCGGTGGGGGGCCGCCGTTTATCCGCTGCCACCCGCATGCATGGCACGGAAAAACCCCTACCGCCGCTACGCACATCACACCGCGCCTGTAGTACCGCGATTGCCACACCCCCTGCCCACCGGCGCCGCGGGCGTGTGGGAGCTAACGGGAGAGGGGCGATCTCCGATCCAGTAGCGCGGGCCAGCGCCGAGGCGCTGGGCGAACACGATGAACGCAATCCGGCGCAGTACCGGACGCACGAAGCGCCGGTGGCCGGAGTGGGCGCGCTCGGAGGCGATCAAGCCGCGCTCCTCGTAGAAGCGAAGCGCGGATGCCGCCACGCCGCTGCGTTTGGCTACTTCGCTGACGCAGAGACCCTACGCGAGCTCGGCGATGCTGTGGTCAGCCCAGGTGATCGCCTCGCGGTAGACCCGCTCGACATCGGGCTGACATTCGATCAGCTCGCGGGCGGCGTCGAAGTCGCCGCGCTGGTAGGCGATGACTCCGGCGAGAAGGTCACCGAGCTTGCCTCTGCCGTAAAGCAAGGCGTCGACGATGTCATAACGGAATGGCAGCTGCTCGATCACGAGTTGCATCGGTGCATCGGCGAGCGCGTCTGCGACGGAGAACAGGCCGACGGTGAAGTACGACTCTCCGGCCGCGCCGTCTCGGGCACCGGAAAGCAGTTGGCACATGCGAGCCCGCACCAGCGCGGTTATGAGCAGCTCATTGGGGGCGTCGTGAGCGTTTGCGAGAGCGACCATCATGGCGAAGCGGCGTACGGTCACCGCGCCCAGCCAGGCGAGCCCTTCTTGGACGGAGCCGACGCGCCGAGGCAGCGAGACGTATGCCGAGTTGGCGTATCGCAGCAGGCGCATGCTCAGCCCGGCGTCGCGCGTGATGATGCGGTTGAGCTCGTCAAAGTCCTCGGTCGCGCTGAGCTCGACCATCGTGCTCAGCGAGGCGAGACCCTGCGTAGGCAGGCGCGACCGCTGCAAGCTCGAGGGCCGCGCGAAGTAGTAGCCCTGGAAGGCGTCGAAGCCGAGCACACGGCAGCGCACCCACTCTGAACGGGTCTCGACCTTCTCGGCGAGCAGGGTCAGGCCGGGATAGTTGGCTCTCAGATGCGATACGAGATCCTCGAGAGCCCGGTCGGTGTGCTCGAGCACGTCGACCTTGATGATGCGCGCATACCTGATCAGCTGTTCTGTTGCGGGAGTGAGCCGGAAGTCGTCGAGCGCGATCGTGAAGCCCTCCGCAACGAGGTCCTCCAGCACGCCGAGCAGCGCGTCGTCAACGGTCTGATCCTCGAGCAGCTCGAGCACGACGCGCCGGGCCGGTAGCGGCGGCGGGCGCACGCTCAGCAGAAAGTCACGCGAGACATTCACATAGGCAACGTTCTCGCCAACGAGATCGAACAGGCCGACGTCGAAGAGCCCATCGAGAATAACCGTCGAGGTCGCCGCTCGGTCGTCGAGGACTCCTGCGCTCTCGCTGTTCGGTTCCCGAAACAGCAGCTCATAGCCGAGCAGGATCCCATCTCGGTCCAGGATCGGCTGCCGTGCCACGGCTACCACAGCTCGCCCGGCTGACGCCGCGGCGACCCCCGAGCCCGCGACCCGCTGTGCCTTCCATCGGTGAATCGCCCCCACACGAAATTGTCGGATCGGGCTGATGCCAGCTTTAGCTCGCGGAGACCGCCGTGGACTCCAGCGAAGCCTCTGAAGGCGACTTCGGGAACGCTGCCTTACCTCGAGCCGTAGTGCCGGCGGGTGTCGCGGAACAATGTGGAAAGCAACAGCCGATTAGCTGGATCGGCAAGCCGCGCAAGCGGGTGAGATTCAACCGCAATCGTCCATGTGAAGCGGCATGTGGTCGCGGACGTAGGCTCCACGAGGTAGTCCTCAGCCAGGCGACGAAACGTGGGGAGGTTCGCCTCCAGCAGATAGAAGGACTGCCTGCGACCCTCCTCCCAGCGGAAGAAGTACTCATTTAGCACGCTGGCGTTGGCGATCGCTCGCACCGTGCGCGTCGTGCCCACGCCGAACGGCCGCGGCGATGTCCAGGTGACCGACCGCAGCAGCTTGCACCACCACAGGGGCACCTCACCGGCCAGGTCCTCCCAGACCCGCGCGGCGGCAAATGGGACCTCGAATGTCTCACTGAGACGCACGGGCGCGAGATCGAAGAACGTCTCGTCGACGGGCTGGGCCGCAAACCACCGGGGCACGAGCCTGATGATATGTGCGCTCAGACGAACAGGCCCGAGCCGACCCAGTCGCCAGCGCCACGCGAGCCTGGTGGCGCAAAGAAGTAGCCACCCCCGACGGGAGTGATGTAGTCGGTCATTTCCTCCGCCTGTAGACGTGTCTGGATGGTGGCGAACTGGCGCTGGATGTCCTGGTTGAAGGCGACGAACACAAGCCCCTGATCGAGGTTCCCGGCTTCGTCGATGCCTCGGTCGTAGTTGTAGCCACGACGCAGGATGCGCCGATTTGCGGTTTGCGTGGTGCGCGGGTTGGCAAGTCGGATGTGAGCGATGAGAGGTATGCGCTTGCCTTCCGGGTCGAGGTCGTAGCGAGGGTCCTCGAACTCGCTTGTGCCGCCCAGCGGGGCGCCGCTGACGCGGTAGCGACCGATCATGTTCTGCTGCTCGAACATTCCCACCCGGTCCCAGAACTCGACATGCATACGGATCGTGCGCACCACCTGATAGGTGCCACCGGCGGTCCAAGCCGGCTCTCCAGTGGTGTGGTTGGCTGGTGGGATCCAGATCAATTCGTCCATCAGGCTCGCGTCGCCCACGTCAGGGTTGGCTGTGCCATCGCGGAAGGCGAACAGGTTGCGCGGGTTGTTGGCGGACGTCGGCCCGCGTCTGGCGCTCTTGAAGCCGTCGATGCTCCAGCGCGGGGTCAGGTGACCGACGACCGAGCGCATCAGCTCGCGCACGGTGTGCACGACGGTGTCTCGCTGGCCGGCACACACCGACACCAGCACATCACCGTGGCTGCGGGTCGGGTCGAGATCGTCGTGAGGGAAGTTCGGCATCAGTTCCAAGCCCTTCGGCTTGAGCGCTTGGAGGCCATAGCGCCCGTCGAACAGCGAAGCGCCGAACGCGATCGTGACGGTCAGCTCATCAGGCGTGTTAGCGGGCCCGAGAATGCCGGAGTCCGGTGGCGGGTCGTCGAGCTCCTCCGCACCAACGGTGTCACCGTGGGTGAGTGACCGAGCTCGCTCACTGAGATTGCGTAGCGCCACCATCAGGGTCGAGCGGTCGGGTGCAATCGAGTCGAGTGCCACCAGCGTCGACTGCGCCTGCGCAGGAGTGAGGATGCCGGACTGGTGCTCTCCGTCGAAGGAAATGCGTGTGTTGAGCTCGTTGGCAAGCGTCTGGCGCGCTTGGTCCGTGGCATTCTGTGCGGGTGCGTTTGCGCGGCTGTCGGCCTCGGCGATGGCGCCGGCTACGCCGCCGAGCGCGCTCGCGCCGACGAGCGCAGCTGAGCGGGTGAGGAACTGGCGACGGTCGAGCGGGCTCATGACGTGCCTTCTGCCATTCGTTCCGCCGCTCGTTCTTGGGCCTTTTCCGCCGCCGAGGGCTGCGGGAGCTTGGGCACGGGACGACGAACTTCGGTCTCCAGTACGCCAGGCATCTGCTCGAGCGCCGACAGCGCCCCGGCGACGTAGCCGTTGAGCTGCTCGTGTTCGTAGCTACCGAGCTCTGTGAGGCTCGGGTAGACGCCATGGTGGCGACGGCTGATCGACGTGAGCAGCCCGTTCAGCATCAGCAGCTCGTAGCGCACTTCACCCTCGGTGTTTTCCCGGCCGGAGATCAGCGGTTCGAGCGTGTGGAAGACCTCCTCGGTGGCGGCCACACCGGCGGCGGTGCCGAGCACACCCTGCCCGCTCCACGGCACATCCATCCCACTCAACAGATCTCGCTGCGCGTCCTCGATGATCTCGTGCGACCGGGTCGCGTATTCCAGCGGGGTGAGCTGGAGCTCGCGCGACCACGCCCTGCAAGCGCTCGAGATCAACCTCGAGCAGCTTGTCATAGCCGATCAGCGAAGCGAGGCTCTGGCCGGTCCACAGCCCCATTTCGATGCGATGAAGCCCGACGAAGCGCGGATCTGAAGTGCCACCTGGAAGCGCTCCGGGGATGCCGTCGATCGCCTGATTTTGCTGGGCAAACAGCCCATACACTGCACCCAGGTGTAGATAGTCGCTCCACGTCACCCCCCAAGCGGCCTGCGCCGCCGCTCGGTTGCCGGCGACAAGCGCGCGTCCCAGAGATGAGGCGCCGGCGAGCGCATTTGTGACCCAGCGGTGGGCATACCCGCGGTATTCGCTCTCCGGGCGAGTGAACTCGCTGGGCGGGATCGGCGACAGGTCTGAGACCTGTTCGCCGGCGAGGTTCGTGCCCTCGTCCTCGAGATCGGCGATTTCCGTGCCGTAGCGACTGGCGGGGACATCCGTGCCGTACACCTTCGACAGGCGTCCGGCCAGCGGGTTGGGGACACCCTTGGGCGCTAGCTCTGACACTGAGAACGGGCGCGCCTTGCCTGACCCGGCAGGCGCCAGCGCCGAGCCGACGAACGCACAGGCCGCCAGGACCACCACTGCACCTGTTATCCAAACGCGTGGTTTGACAGCGAGCTGGATTCGTGATGAGGACAACGTGCGGATCGTCAATTCGCCAGAGCCGGATGGTCACCCGCCGATTACGGGCAACCAAACCCGCGCAACGATAAGTGGGCATCGGGGCACGCGTGTTACTAAAGCGTGAGCATGCGTCGCTGGCGTTCGAATTCATGCAAATTGCGATTGACGCCGGTCGTCGTACCTCGGGAGTGACAGTGATATTCACAGGATCACAACCGCTCGGTGACCGGCTGGTGACATGTGACCCACCTTCCAGCAGGCAGCATTCTCCGCGCGCCTCGTTCTGGGGGGCAGAGGCGCGATGCCGTGCCAATGGCCGCCCAACGAAGCTAAAAGGAGAATCGACCTTGCGCACCCGCAAGAAGCTCTTGGCGGCGCTCGCCGCCGTGCTCGCTCTCGGAGCGGCCACGCTCGGCATCTCGATGTCGAGCGCATCATCCCCGGACACGGCCGCTTTGCCGGCCGCGGCCACGCCAATCGAACATGTGGTCGTCATCTTTCCCGAGAACATCTCGTTCGATCACTACTTCGGTACCTACCCTTACGCACTCAACCCGGTCGGCGAGCCCCAGTTCCACGCGCTCCCCGGAACCCCCGGTGTCAATGGCCTGACCAACGGGCTGCTGACAAACAATCCCAATGAGTACAACCCCAAACGACTCGGTCCCGAAGAAGCGCTCACGTGTGATCAGAACCACAGCTACACACCCGAGCAGGAAGCGTTCGACAATGGCCTGATGAACGACTTCGTCCAAAAGACGACCGGCAGCAGTTGCTCGGAAACGGGCGCGATCAACTCGTCCAAATATGGCCCCAAGGGCATCGTGATGGACTACTACGACGGCAACACCGTCACCGCATTGTGGGACTACGCGCAGCACTACTCCCTCAACGACAACTCCTACGACAACCAGTTCGGGCCTTCGTCGCCAGGAGCGGTCAACCTGGTGAGCGGCGACACGGAAGGCGCCGAAGTGCACGGTGGCTCCAGCTCCGCGGTCGTCAACAGTGTCCTTCAGGGCGACGGCGAACCGTACTATGACCAGTGCAGCAACGCCAGCAGCACGCTCAACTCAGAAGGCTTGCCGACGGGCGTCACGGTCGCGATGACCGGTAAGAACATCGGCAACCTGATGAACGGAAAGGGCGTCACCTGGGGCTGGTTCCAGGGTGGCTTCGCGCCCACGGCCACGGAAAACGCCGCGCACGAAAAACGCGCGGTATGTGGCTCGAGCCACAAGAACATCGGCGGCGCGACCGTCACCGACTACGTGCAGCACCACGAGCCATTTGAGTTCTACGAAAGCACCGCCAACCCCGACCACGTGGCACCGAGCTCGGTTTCACAGGTCGGCTACAGCGACCCGTCTGGCACGAAACTGAACGAAGCCGTCAACCACCAGTACGACCTCTCTTGGTTCAACAAGGCAGTCACGGAAGGCAACATGCCGCAGGTGTCCTTCCTCAAGCCGCCTGCCTATGAGAACGGTCACGCCGGTAACTCCGACCCGCTCGACGAACAGCGATTCCTCGTAGAAGAGATCAACGAGATCGAGCAGTCAAAATACTGGGCAAACACGGCGATCATCATCGACTACGACGACTCGGACGGCTGGTATGACCATCAGCTCGGACCGATCGTCGATCCGTCGAATGACACAAGTGATGAGCTCAACGGTGCCGGCAAATGCGGCACTGTGACGACCGAAGACACAGAACACAAGGACCGCTGCGGCGTTGGTCCGCGCCTGCCGCTGCTCGTGATCTCACCATGGGCACGTCGCAACTACGTCGACGGCACGTTCACCGAGCAGTCCTCGATTACGAAGTTCATCGAGGAAAACTGGGGCCTCGGCAGCATCGGCGCCGGTTCGGAGGACACCGCCTCTGGAACGCTCGACAACATGTTCGACTTCAACACTGCCGACACGCGTGCGCCGGAGATCCTGCTGAACAGCGAAACGGGTGAGATCGAAAAAGAAATCGCTCCGCCAGAAAAGGAAGGCAAAGAAGGCAAGGAAGGTCCGGCAGGAGCGGAAGGCAAAGAAGGCAAGGAAGGTCCGGCAGGACCGGAAGGCAAAGCGGGCCCGGCAGGACCGGAAGGCAAAGCGGGACCTGCCGGACCGGAAGGCAAAGAAGGCAAAACCGGCCCACAGGGTCCTCCGGCGGAGCTGATCCTCTGCAAAGTGACTGGCAAAAACAGGAACCTCAAAGTCACCTGCACGACGGAAGGGGTATCGGCCAACACGAACGCGATCGTGTCGCTCGCCCGTAACCACAAGATCGTGGCGTACGGCGTGGGACGGCTCGGCTCGAAGATCGAGCTCGAGCACAAGGCGCGGCTATACGGTCGCTACACGCTGTTCGTGGAGGTGCCTGGCAAGACCAGCATGTCGAAGGTGGTGCATCTGTTCTAGCCGAGCTGTCGCTCACCGATTGAGCTGGACTGGGGCGCCCTTCGGGGCGCCCCAGCCTTTGGGGCGTTCAAGGAACCCGCGGCCGCCGGCGCCACCTCCCCTCGCTAGCGGCGCACGCTACAGCTAGCCGTCGGCGACCCGTGGGGCGTAGCGATGATGGAGCATCAGCGCGTTGCCATCGGGGTCGGCGAAGAACGCCATGTGACATACGCCCGTGTCAAAGGTCTCACCCGTGAACTCAACGCCGCGCTCCGCGAGCGCTGCCCTGGCTGCCGCGACATCCTCGACGTGCAGTGCCAGTGCGTTGTGATTGGGGTGGTAGCCCAAGCCGAACTTCTCCGAGACGATCACGCTGAGTGTCACCGTGCCGGTCTCGAACTCCGCGAAGTTGCGCTCGGGCATGTACACAGAGCGCGTCAGGCCGAGCGTCGTCCCATAGAACTCCACAGCGGCGTCGAGGTCGTTCGTGGGAACCGCAACGAAGTCCACTCCTGTGACGATCTCAGCGGCGGCTGCCATTGCGTGATCCTACACCCGCCGCAGCTGCACGCCGTCCAGCTCGATTGTGTCCGCCCCACCCGGCAGCTGCTGCTCGAGCTCCAGGGCGATCTCCACGATGCCTTCAGCGCGCGCGCTGGCCGCCTGCACGAAGCGCACCTCGCCGCCATCCAAGCGCAGAGCCGGGCCATCGCCGTCCGCGTCTGCCTGCACATCTCCGTCGGTGCGCGCACCCGCGCCACCAGGCACGCGCGCCGTGCAACCCCGCACCGGCACCCCCAGAACCTCTCCCCAGCGCGCGGCCACCGCCCGCGGATCACCGACCGCCACCGTGATCCCCGCCAGCCGACCGGGCGCAGTGGGGCCGGTCTGGGCAGTCCACTGGGGTCCGCCCCAGCGCCAACTGCCATATGGCCGCGACTGGTCCAGCGAGACGATCGCACCGCGCATGTCCGCCGGGTGCAGGTGCGTGCCTGAGATGTCCGGCAGGTCGAGCTGCCAGACGACGCGCACGCCCAACCCAAGCGCGCGCGAGCGCGCCCCATCGAGATCCTCCAAGTCGAAGATCACCATGTAGCCGCCATCCCCACCATGACGCGTGAGGTAACGGCCCGCCGCTGTCTCCGGCTGTGTTGGCGAGATCACCTCCAGGAAGCAGTCCCCCACCGCGAACACCGTGTTCTCCAGACCGAACTCCCCCACCCCGGGATCGCGGAACGGCTCACCCAGACCGAGTGCCGTGCGCAGCGCCGCCGCCACCGGCTCGAGCTCCCGCGCAACCAGCACCGCCTGGCGCAACCGCACCCCTGTTCCCCCAGTGCTCATAGGCCGAGGTTAGCTGGGTGGCGCCTGTGGGCCGGCCCCCAGCACGGCGTCGAGTCGGCGCCTGAACACCGAAGGGTCAATCGCGGGGTAGCGGTATAGGTCGGGCTCGATCGCGTCATAGAGCGATCGCATCCGCGAGGGCTGTACAAGCCCATCCGCCAGCATGCTGTGGACATCCGCGAGATCCTGATCGAATCCGCGCTCGATCTTCGCCAGGGCCTGCGAGTAAAGGTCGAAATGATGGATCTCTATGTTGCCCTCACGAAACAGGAATGGGCTGCGCTCACGCCAGCCCGGCAACTCCGGGATGAAGTCCGGCGGCGATGCCAACTCGATGTTGATGCCCAGGCGCTCCTTCAAGGCCGGTAGCTCGCGCAGCAGCTCATCGGCTTCAGGCTCAAAGCGAAGATCGACGTCAACGGTCGACTCGCGCCAACCCTCCAGCACAGCTGTCGAGCCACCGGTCAGATAGATCGTCACAGGCCCACGGGCTCTGCGACCGAGCTCCTTGGCAAACGCCCGTATCAGCTGCTCGTCAACCGGCGGACGCACGCTCGGCCGCCCGCGCGAAGCTGACCATCCGACCGACCAGCGCGTTGTAGCGGCTGTGCGCTCCGTCGTCACGCTCCGACAGCAGTTCGTAGAGTCGGTGCGAGGCGCCTTTATCTGCGGCTGGGGGCACGTCTATCCCCAGCGAGCGAAGCCGCGGCGCGGCCATCGTCACCACCAGCGACGCCTCGCTCTCGCGCCCGGCCGCCAGGTCAGCCAAGCCTCCGCTCACCAGCTCATGGCCCGGCAGTCCCTCCCACGCATCGTTCATATCCCAATCTTAGGCCGGATCGGCCCGACCACAGAACCGACGCCCAGACACCGCTAAACCATTAGGTACGTGTCTATTTACTAATCACAACTAGTAAGAAATAGTTCGATACTCGACAACACAGCAGCATCCCCGTTGGTTAGGATTGCGCCGCTATGCCCCCCTCTAGATCGGCCGCCCTTTCCGCCAGGATCGCGGTGCTGGGCATCGTCGTTCAGGGAGATGGCCCGCAGACGCTCGGAAACGTTGCGCTACGCCTCGCCGAGGACTTTGGCGCGGCTCGCTTTCCGAAGAACACAGTCCACCAGAACCTGCGCAACCTCACGACGGGCGGCTACCTGCGTCTTGTACGGGAGGGAACGGAGCCGTCGTACAGCCTCTATGCGGCCGAGGACAAGGGCGTGGAGGAGTTCATGGAGTGGCTGGTCGCATCCGAACCCGACCCACCCGCGCTGCGCGACGCGCTGCAGGCCAGGCTCAGCTTCTACACGCGCGCGGTCGAACGCGGCGACATCGCGGGCCTGGTCGAGAAACTGCGTGTGCAGCAGCAGCACTGCGCTCGCCAGTTCGCCGTCGCTCACGGCAACGTTCACCTCGAGCAGGCACAACGGCGCCAGCAGCCGGGCACGCTCAACGATGCGCTGTGCCTGATCAAGATGGAAGACGAAGCTGAGCTGTGGGGCACGGCCGTCGAGCGTCTGCAGAAGCTGAGGGTCCGCCTGGAGCGTCTGCTGAGCACCGAGCGGAGCCAGCGATGAGCGAGTTGCTCGCGATCCGGGGCGTCGGCAAGTCCTATTGGCGTGGAGTGCGCGAGGTGAGCGTGCTGACCGACGCATCGCTCGAGGTCGATCCGGGACAGGTGGTCGCTGTGATCGGCTCGCGCGGCGAGGGCAAGACGACGTTGCTGAAGTTGGCCGCCGGCCTCGATCTGGCCGACCGTGGCGAGGTGTCGCTCGGCGGTCGCGAGCTCTCGGCGCTGTCCGAGCGTGCCCGCAGACGGCTGCTCGGACAGGAGATCCGCTGGCTGGACCGCCGCGAGCCGCGTGTGCGGGTGCCGATCCGCGATCTGGTCGCGGCGCCGATGGCCATGGGACGTCGCCGTGGCCTGCGCGAGGCGCGTTCGCTGGCTCTTGCGGCGCTCGACCGGCTGGGGATTGAAGCGGTGGCTGCGCAGCGGTGGGATGAGATCTCCAATTGGGAGCGCGTGCTCGTTGTGCTCGCCGGTGGGATCGTCGGCTCTCCTGAGCTGCTCGTGATCGACGATCTGCTCGACGGGCTCGGCCCAAGCCGAACCGAGGAGGCGGGAAGGACGTTGCGCTCGCTGGTGCAGGAGATGGGGTTTGGGGTTTTGATGAGCGTCTCCGATTGGGACGCAGCGCTGCTCGCCGATCGGATCCTCAATATCGAGGACGGCCGTTTGGTGCTCATGTCCGACCAGACCAGCCAAGGCACTTCTGCCACGGATGCCGAAGTTCTGCCTTTCGAGCGCAGGCGTGATGGCTCCCGAAGCATGAACGCGTGCTAGAGCTTCGCGATCTCGTCAAGCACTACCAGGCGGGAGACAGCGGCCTGATCAAGGCCGTTGACGGCGTCAGCCTGACGGTCCCCGACGGCGAGCTCGCAGTGCTCTACGGGCCCAGCGGCTCCGGCAAGACAACGCTCTTGAATCTAATTGCCGGGCTGAGCACGCCTGACAGCGGCAGCATCCTGGTTGACGGGCGCGATGTCCTTGCGATGTCTCGCAGGGAGCTCGATACCTACCGCCTGCGCCATCTCGGGATCATCGGCCCGCCGCACGATCTCACCCCGGGCGCCTGCGTGCTCACGAGTGCATCGCTGAAGCTCGTCCTGGGACGCAAACGGAAGACCAACACCACCCTCATCCCGATGCTCGACCGGCTTGGGCTGGGGTCTCGTCTCGCCGACAACACCGAGTCCCTATCGATGGGAGAGCGCCAGCGGGTCACGATCGCGATGGTGCTCGCTGCTCAGCCCAAGCTCGTCCTGGCCGACGAGCCGACGGGGAATCTCGACTCGATCCGTACCCGCGAGGTATTTGAGCTCCTGCGGGAGGTGTGCAAGGAATGGGGCGCCACCGTACTGCTCGCCAGCCACGATCCTGAGGCAGCGACCTTCGCCGACCAGAGGCTCGAACTGCGCGATGGCCAGGTGCGCGAGTACACCCCCATCACGCTGGGCGACGGGCGCTGCTGAGCATGCCGCGCCCAGTGGCAGACGGACCTCACGAGCAGGTGTCACACCTCGTCGAGCCACGGCCCGGGCAACGCCTGGCGTCGCTGCGAGCGGCGTTCGCCACGCGCATGAGCCTCTCCGATCTGCTGTACCTGTATCGAGCGCGTCTACGCGCACGCACGCTGGTGATCCAGGAGCTGCTTGCCATCCTCGGCATCGCCGGCGGCGTTGCCCTGCTGTTCGCCTCCCAGATCGCCGGCACCAGCCTCAGCAGGTCCGTCCAGGACCTCACGACCCAGATCGTCGGCAATACCCGCCAGCTCCAGCTCGACGCGCGCGGGCCCGGCGGCGTCAACGATCGCTTGCTGCAGGTCGTCCAGCATCTGCCCGGGGTGAGCATCGCGGTGCCGATTCTCGAGCAGCAGGCGACGATCGTGGGCCCCGCTGGAGAGCAGTCGATCGATCTCATTGGCACCGACCCAAAGCTCGTCGCCGCCGAGAACCCACGCCTGCAGCGCTTCTCCAACAGCCAGCTCGAACACCTGCACGCGATCGCGCTGCCAACGCCCCTTGCCGAAGCCACCGGCGTGGGAGTGGGCGAAAAGCTAACGCTTGAGACCGGTGCGACCCTCACCACCACCTATTTGGGAGCAACGCTCCAGGAACGCGAAATCGGCGGGCTCGCCAGCAGCCCCGTCGCCTTCGCGCCGCTCACCTACGCCCAGCACCTGTCAGGGATCGGCCCGCAGCTGACGAGGATCTTCGTCCGCCCCGCGGCCGGACGATTCGCGCAGGTCCAAGCAGCGCTGACGCGGCTGGCCCCCGGTACCGGCATGAATGTCGAGCCGGCCGATTACGACGCACGACTGTTCACCGTCGCCTCTACACCCGAGAGCCAGAGCGAGAGTCTGTTCTCGGCAATCAGCGCCCTCGTCGGCTTCCTGTTCGCGCTAACCGCAATGCTCGTCACCGTCCCCGCCAGACGCCGCCTGATCGAATTCCTCACACCCCACGGCGCGACCTGGGAAATGACCGTGCAGATCCTCCTGTTCGATGCCGCTGTGATCGGGACCATCGCCTGCGTGCTCGGGCTCGCGCTCGGAGAGCTCTTGTCTGTGGCGGTGTTCCACTCGGCGCCCGGCTATCTCAGCGCTGCCTTCCCTGTCGGCAGCCAGCGCGTCGTGACCGCCCAGAGCATCGTGCTGGCGGTCGGCGCGGGGCTCGCCGCCGCCACCATCGGCGTGCTCTGGCCCGTCCGCGACATCCTCGCCCGTCCGTTGCAAAGGAGCCCACACACCCACACGCCATCACGTTCATGGGCTGTGGCGCGACTCGCCGCCGGCATTGCCTGCCTGGGCGTCAGCACCGCCATTCTGCTCGCCAAACCACAGAGTGCGTTTCTTGGCTGCGTGACGCTGCTGCTCGCGCTCGTGCTGTTGCTGCCGTTTCTGTTCGATGGCGTCATTCGCGCTTTCGACGCGGTACAGCGGCCGCTCGAGGGCGCCGCCACGCTGCTGGTCGCAAGCGAGCTGAGATCCTCGCGCACCCGCGTGCGCGCGCTTGCGATCGCTGCCACCGGCGCGATCGCCGTGTTCGGCAGCGTCGCCATCGACGGCGCCCAGGTCAACCTCCGGCGCGGCCTGGATGCATCCGCGCATGGCATCGACTCCAGCGCCGACGTGTGGGTTAGCCCCAATGGCCAGACGAGTGTGCTGGCGACCAGCCCGTTTACCGCGGTTGACGTGGCGGCGATCCGCCGGCTGGCAGGTGTGCAGACGCTCGGCATCTATCGGGGCAGCTTCCTCAACTGGCGCGACCGGCGGCTGTGGGTGCTTGCCCCGCCCGCCAGCAGCAAACACCCGATCCCACCCGGGCAGCTCTTGGCGGGACGGCTGGCTCCTGCCACCGCGGAGATTCGCGCCGGCGGCTGGGCCGTGCTTTCGCAGGCGCTTGCATCCGAACATCACCTGCACGTGGGACAGCTCTTCACGCTACCGGCGCCGCGACCAACGGTGCTACGCGTGGCAGCGCTCACCAGCAACCTCGGCTGGCCACCTGGATCGATCATCGTCAACTCGAGCGACTATGCCAGCGCCTGGGGCAGCGACGCGCCCAGCGCTTACCAGATCCAGACCGACGCAAATGCCGCACCGTCACATGTCCGTGCCCTGGTCGAGCGCGTGCTCGGCCCTGACACGGGACTCGTCGTGGAAACCTCCGCTGAACGCCAGCAGCGTCACTACGCGCTCGCGGCTCATGGACTGGCACGACTCGGGGAGATCCGCCTGCTGGTACTGATCTCCGGTGCCCTCGCTGTGGCCGTCGCGATGGGCTCGATGCTGTGGCAGCGCCGCAACCACTTCGCGGACATGAAGGTCCAGGGCTATCGCTCTGCCGTCCTGTGGCGCTCGATCTGCTGTGAATGCGCGCTGATACTCGGCACCGGGTGTCTCATCGGCGCTGTCTTCGGCATCGCCGGTCAGCTGCTGCTGAGTCACGCATTGGCAAGCGTCACCGGTTTCCCGATCTCCCTGAACATCGAAACCGCAGTCGCCGTCTCGAGTTTCGCACTGGTAGCCATCGTTGCGATTGCGGTTGTGTCCCTGCCTGGCTATCTGGTGGTTCGTGTGTCTCCGAGAACAGTCAGTAAGACGCAATAAAACGCATCGCGCGACCTCGCCCGTTCAAGCCTCATCTAGGGTCGCGGACCCCGCACCGCTAACCGCTCGTCAGGTGTGGGTGCTCGCCCGCAGCGCCGCGCGCGAGCTCGCGTGGGGCTTGCCGGCGGTCTCCCGCGAGGTCCATCGCTGGCGGGCCAGAGCCCGTTCGATCCCAGATGGGCCACTTCGTGAAGACGCGCTCAGCGCGCTCCAGCGCAAGCGCGGCCAGACCGATGGCGCGGCGCTGTTCTCGATCCTCCCAGCTGCTCGCAACCTCCCGTTACTGCGCGTGCTCGTCGCCTACCAGATCATGTGGGACTTCCTCGACAGCGTCCACGAGCGCGCCGCCGAGCCGAAGAACGGCGTACAGCTGCACACGGCGCTCGTCGACGCGCTGGACCCATCGCGAACGCCCCGCGACTACTACCTGCATCACCCGTGGAAGCAGGACGGCGGCTATCTGCGCGAGCTCGTGCGGGTATGCCGCGAGAACTGCCTGCGCCTGCCGGGCTTTCACGCGGTGGCGCCGCTGATCGCCACCGAAGCCGCGCGCGCCGAAGTTCTGGCCCTCAACCATGAGCCCGACCCGCTCGCCCGCGACGCGTTGCTCGAGGCCTGGGCGAGACGCGAGTTCGCGGAGGTCACAGACGTCAGCTGGTGGGAGCTCTCCGGCGCGGCCAGCGCCGGATTGACGATCTTCGCGCTGCTCGCTCTTGCCGCCGACGGCAACACCGCAACCCAGCTGTTGACCCGCACACGCGCCGTATACAGCCCGTGGACGACAGCCGCCGCGACGATGCTCGACAGCTATGTCGACCGTGTCGAGGACGAAGCCAACGGCGACCACAGCTACGTCGCCCACTACCCCACGCAGGAGCGCGCGGTTGAGCGGATCGGCCAGCTGATCCAACGGGCGATCTGTGCTTCACGGGAACTGCCAAACGCGGAGGGGCACACGCTGATCGCGGCATGCATGGTTGCGATGTATCTCACCAAGGACGCCGCCCGCACGCCTGCCATGAAGCACCTCACCGTCCGCATTGCCAGATCCGGGGGCTCGCTGACCCGCGGACTGATGCCTGTTCTGCGCCTTTGGCGCATCGCCTATGCCCAACGCGGCACCTAACCACAACGACAAGGAGAGCTGATGCCCCTGACCCCACATTCGTCGCTTGCCACCCGCCTGAGACGCGAGCTGCCGCCAACGCCTCCCCTGCCCGCGCTCGCACAGACCCTCGCCTGTCGTTGGGCGCCGCTCGGCTTCTTCGAGCGCTGTCGCGCCGTCTACGGCAGCAGGTTCACTCTCTACCCACTGGATCTGCCACCTGTGGTGCTCCTATCCGACGCTGAGGACATCCGCCAGATGCTGGCTGCTCCCGCCTGCGCCCTTCACCCCGGCCGGGGCGGGCAGGCGCTGACGCCGATCGTTGGCCAGGACTCGTTCATGCTCCACGACGAAGAGTCGCATGCAAGCGGACGACGGGCGGTCATGCCCGCCTTCAGCCGTAGCGCCGCGGAAGCGCACACGGAGATCGCCGCGGAGATTGCCGCACAGGAGATCGCCACATGGCCGACGGATGTCCCGGTGGCGCTTCACCCCTACCTTCGCCGCCTCACGCTCAGGGTGATTCTGCGTGTGGTGTTCGGGCGAGAGTCGAGCGAGCTGCGAGCGCTGCGCGAGCGCATCTTGGACATGCTCGACGTCACCGTGAGCTTTGTGCTGGTCGAGCCGCGACTGCGGCGACTGCCGCGCTGGCACGCAACCTGGCGGAGGTTCCTCAAGGACCGCGCGGAGGTCGACACGATCATCGCTCGGCTGATTGCACGCGGCAGGCGCTCGCAGGCTGACCGCGGAGACGTGCTCGATGCGCTGCTCGCAACCCGCCTTCCAGACGGCTCGGCGATGTCCGACCGCCAGCTGCGCGACAACATCGTCTCGATCGTCCTCGCCGGGCACGAGACCACCGCATCGGAGCTCGCCTGGGCCTTCCAGCTGGTGGCACAAACTCCGCGGGTCAACAGGCGCATTACCGAAGAGCTCGACGACGGCACCGACGACAGCTACCTGCTGGCGACGATCGCCGAGGTGCTCAGACACCGTCCCGTGTTCCTGTTCGCCATCCCCCGCGCTGTCGTTGAGCCGATCTCGATCGGTGGTTGGACCTATCGCCCGCCGGCCCAGCTGTTGGGCTGCATCTACCTGCTCCAGCACGACCCCGTCGCCTATCGAGACCCGCACCTGTTCCAGCCGGAGCGCTTCCTGCGGGACGGCCCCGATCCGCGGGCGTGGCTGCCGTGGGGCGGCGGGCGCAAGCGCTGCCCGGGAAACAGGCTGGCGAGCATCGAGATGAGCGCTGTGCTGCGCGAGGCCCTCTCGCGGCTGCAGCTCCAGCCCGCGAGCGACAGGCTAGAGCGCGCGAGCTGGCGCAGTGTGATCGTCACACCCAGCCAGGGCGCGCGCGTGATCCTGCGAGCGCGGCCTTCCGCCGCGCCGGCGCGCCACAGCGTCTTGGCCAAGAACCCGGAAAGTGTTTCTATTACATAGAGAGTGTTTCTGTTCAATAAGTAACGAGATTTGGCTCGCCAAAGCGGAAATGCGCTACTGATAGTTCGCGATGGATCATCGCGTTCCGTCTTGGCCGCTCGATGCCCGACGCTCGATCAGGGCATCTCGCTGTGCGGCCGCACATGGCAGCCTGTCGCACTCGAGTCTCGCGGTGGCCACGGATGAGATGGCGTTCATACGGCAGCTGGCCGGCAGCCCAATGCCTTCGATCACCCTGCAGCGCATCAGTGGCAGCCGCATCGGCCTGCGGACCCTTTCGCTTGGCTGGGTCGTCTTCTATCTGTATCCGGGAACCGATGAGAGATCCGCGGATGGCATCGATAGCCCCGCTGAAGACGCCGCCCAGCACCGCGCCTACTGTGAACGCGAGTACCGCTTCAGAGAGCTTGGTGTGCGGACGGTGGGAATCTCGAGCCAACGGCACCTCGAGCAACTGGCGACGATCCGCGAGCATCGCATCGAGCACCTGATGCTGATCGACCCAGACCTGGTGCTCGCGGAGGCACTGGGACTGCCCACCTTCGAGCTGGCCGAGCGCCTTTGGTACCGGCGTCTGACGCTGGTTGCGCACGACGGCGTGATCGAGCGGGCCTTTTACCCGATCGCCACGGCCGCCAACAACCCCGGCCAGGTGCTCACCTGGCTGCAATTGCACGGCTAACGCCGCGCTAGCTGCCGGGCCCGGGCGCGCTCACCCCTCGCCCGGGCCCCGCAGTGCCGGTATCCGCAAGCGGCTGCGGGCGCAGGCGCTGGTGGGCAAACGCCCCCACCAACAGCAGTAGCCCGAGCACGATGAGCGATGCGACGCGATAGACCGACGTCAACGTCGAGAGGTCAAACAGAAAGACCTTGCCGACCGCTACAAGCAACAGCGCCAGGCCAGCTGTTCGCACTGACGCGATATTCGCGCGTAGGCCCGCGATCAGCGCTGCCAGCCCAACCAGGCTCCACAATGCGCTGAGCGCCACCTGTGCCTGCTGGTGCACACCCAGTTCGAGCAGCGTTGCGCTTGCGGTGGTGGACGTCGACTGAAATGCCGCGACGGTCCACAGCGACGCCACATACAGAACAACGCTGCTCGCGCCCATCAGCCACGATTGCCGCTGCGCGCCGGCTGCTGGCGCCAGCACCCAGCCGCATGCGACAGAGCTCACAAAAAGCGCCGACGCCGACACCATTGCCAACAGCTGTACGTGCCCGGCGACAAGCTCGCTGGGCGGCGCTTCCACCAGTACACGCAGTAGCACGAGGGCGATGTGTGCGGCCACGCCTGCGACGTACAGGCTTCCAAGGACCTGCTCGCTTGGGCGCGCCAAGTCCTGCTTGCGTACGCCACGGCGCAGCCACGCGAACGCCACCGCCGTCGCGCTCCAGCCGAGCGCCAGCGTAATCCCATGCGCGCTCAGCGCGAATGCCACGTCCGCGAGCGTCACACCGATTGCGATCAAAAGCCCGCGCATCCGCACCGGCATGCGGGCGGCCTTGGACCCCCATGCACCCACGCCCACGTGCGCGCAAGCCAGCAGCGCCAGCCACAGATCGCCAACCGCTGGCGACGCCGCATCCGCGAGCGCCATGCGACCGACGAGCGCCACCGCGCATGCGCTCAAGAGCACCACTGCCGCCGCCGAGCGCATTGGCCGCTGCTCGCTGTAGCGCAGTTGCATACCCACCGCACCGAATGGGCCGATAGCCGCAAACGCTGCGAGCACCAGTGCAGCCACTGGTGCCGACTGCCCTTCTGCGAGCCAAATGATCCACTGTGGCGCGCTGATCAAAACCGTGCCCAGCGCCAGCCAGCCCCAGCGCTGCCACACCACCACCGACATCGCACATGCTGCGCTCAACGCGAGCATCGCAATCGTGAACGCGTCGAGCGGTGCCCCGACCATACGCCCTGCCAACAAAGCCCCCAGCAGGCCCAGGCCGCCGATCGCGCGCCCAGCCCAGCGGATTGCCAGCACGCTTGCCAGCGCGCCAACCAGCATTGCGCCAACCAGCGCCGGCGTGCTCGCCAGCAGTCGGTAGGTATCGCTCGCAACGATCAGCGTCGCAAACAGCGCAGCCGTCGCGGCTCCCACCATCGCCGTTGCCGCCTGCGTGCCTCCGCGGCGGCCGTGCAGCCAGATCCCCGCCACCATCAGAGCCGTCGAGGCAACGCCCGCCAGCAGCACGCGTGCCTCCCGGTCGATCCAGCCGTGGGAGATCGCCAACACCAGGAACATCACGATCCCCAGCAGCGTCGCGGCGCCTCCCAGCCACGCCAGCACACGCCCGCCGATCAGATCGCCAAGCGACTGAAAGTCGCTGACCGCGTCTGCCAATTTGCGCTCAGGTGTGGCTCGAGGCGCTTGCTTTCCAGCCTGGGGTGTTGGGACAGTCATTGCCAACCTCCTTAGTGACCGATGGTTGATAAGCACCGTAGGGCACTTCACCGCGCTTGTCAACCGCCGTTCAACAAGCTGTTGACCGCCGATCAGGTAGCATGAGCTCGTGGCCAGCGTGCCTGCCTACAGGCGACTGCAAGTGGACGAGCGTCGGCGCCAGCTGCTCGATGCCGGCGCAACCCTGTTCGCACAGCACGCCTACGAGGAGATCTCGATGCGCCAGATCGCCGCTGCCGCCGGCGTATCCAAGCCGCTGCTCTACCACTACTTCCCCTCCAAGAACGAGCTGTTCATGGCTGCCGTTACCGAGGCCTCCTCCGAACTGCAGGAGCTGATCCAACCCAGCGGCGAAGGCACTCCCGTCGAGCAGCTGAGCGCCAGCCTCGACGCTTACCTCGCGTGGATCGAGGACAACGGCCAGACGTGGTCGAAGTTGATGCAGAGTGCTGCCGCGCTGCCTGAGGCGCGTGAGCTCGTTGAAGGCTTCCGGGCGCGCACGATGGAGCTCGTGCTCGCGAAGCTGACCGGCAGGCGCAAGCCGCGCCCGGCGCTGCGTACCGCCATCAAAGGCTGGCTCGGCTACATGGACGCGGCGATCCTCGACTGGACCCGGGAGCGCGATCTCCCCCGCGCGACGCTCAGCCAGCTACTGCTGGCCGCGTTCGTCAGCGCATTGCTCGCCGCCCGGCAGGCCGACCCCAAGGTCAAGCTCAACCTCGGCTGAATTCTCTGCGCGCGAGCCAGCGCCGGTCAAACAGCCGCCGCCCGCCCACCCCGCGCCGAACCCGGCACCGGCGGCGTCGGCGAACTGGTGGCTGTTGTGGCGTCGTCGCCTTCCAGCATCGCCGCCCGACGCGCGGCGTGCTCGGCCAGGAACGCCTCGACCACGTGCGGGTCGAACTGGCTGCCTGCGCACTTGCGAATCTCTCCCAGCGCATCGACCTCTGACTTGGCTTCGCCGAACGGGTGTTCTGAGACCATCGCGTCGAAGGAGTCGCACACGAACACGATGCGGCTCGCCAGCGGGATCTCATCGCCGGCCAGGCCACGTGGATAGCCGCTGCCGTCGT
Organism: uncultured Solirubrobacteraceae bacterium; assembly: GCA_963752865.1. Taxonomy (GTDB): domain Bacteria; phylum Actinomycetota; class Thermoleophilia; order Solirubrobacterales; family Solirubrobacteraceae; genus Palsa-744. Next base: position 938,272 of record CAVVZU010000002.1, on the reverse strand, counting down.
GGCGCTCGTGCGTGGCGCCGACGATCTCCGCCACACGCGCAAGCGCGGGCGCGGCGCTGAGAATGCTCGCCCCGATGATCGGGTGACGGCGCATCAGCTCCCACTCGTGCTGGTCCAACGGGCCGGCTTTGTGGAGGAGCGTGTACGGGATCGCGACCTTGCCGATGTCGTGCAGCTCGGCCGCGCGGATCGCGTCGGAGAGGTCCGGCCCGAACATCCCCATCCGACGTGCCACGCCCTCTGTTAGTTCGGCCACGTGCGAGGAGTGCGCGTGCAGCACCGGCTCGTGCGCCGCCAGCAGCTGCAGCGCAAGATCGCGCGTCTGGCGCCCGGCGCTTGCGCGGCCGGAGTCCTTGTATGCATACATGCGCTCGTCGGCCAGCTGCAGCGCCAGCTCTGGATCGGCGGCTTCGGTTGGCAGCATCACCGACCCGTAGGAGCTCGTGATCGAGAAGCCTTCGCCCTCGGCGCTGAGCGCCTGCAGGCAATCGCCCACCATCGTCTCCCCGCAGCCCGACCACAACAGCGCGCAGAACTCGTCGCCACCCAGCCGGTATGCGCAGCCACGCGAGCCGATTGCCTGCTTGAACGCTCGCGACAGGCGGCTCAGCAGCAGATCGCCGCCGAGGTGGCCGAAGTTGTCGTTGTATGCCTTGAAGCCGTCCAGGTCGAACAGCAACAGCCGCACCGGGTGCTCCTCGGTGGCTTCGCCCCACACGGCGTGCAGGTCCTCGGCCAGCTGGCGGCGGTTTGCAAGCCCGGTGAGCGGATCAACGGTTGCCTCTCCGCGCTGGTGGAGCTCAGCCGTCTCGAGCGCCCACACGATCGACACCACTGCCGTCAGCAACGCCAGCGTCACGAACACCGGCACAGGGTCGTGAAGCGTTTGGCGCGGATCGATGCCGAGCGTCACCGCCAGGATCACCGCCACCGTCAAGGTCAGTCCCGCGATCACCACCTGTGGGCGAAAGCGGGCGGCGACCATGCCGGCAGGTAGCACCAGCCAAGGCAGCGCCGGGCTCTTCGGGCCACCGCTGAGGATCACCCCGGTGGCGAGCAGTGCGAGCGTGATCAGGATCGCACCCACGCTCACGCGCTCCGGGTGCGCGCTCGCGCGTATGCGCCAATCGACGCTCAGCAGGTTCAGCGCCGAGAGCGCAAACAGGATCAGCGTCCACCATCCCAGCCACGGTGCTGAGATCAAAAGCGTCACGCCCACCGCACCAGACCCCACCATGCGGATCGTGCGCACGCGTGGGCTCGCCTCGGTTACCCGCCGGCGATCCTGCTCAGTCGGACAAAGCCAGCTAACTGACATTTCACAAGCCACTTCGTCCACCATGCAGGCTGGCTTGAGAGATGCACGTGGAGCTCGGCTTACAGCCGGCTTTGCAGGCGTTTTGCTCTATTTCTGCAGATCGAATGTCTCAGATATACGCAGTGCACCCCCAGCCAGGACGGGCGTAAACCTCCGCTTGCACTGCATCCGCTATTTGCGCATATGCTAGGAGGAAACTAATCTTGGATTTATAGTCAAGGATGTAAACGCCGCTGCCGAAGAAGGAGGCGGCCAACAAAAACGTCGAGATCTAGTCAAGCAAGCGCAGGCGCCGTCCGATACTGCCGCCATGCGCATGTCACCGCTACCGCTCGCATCGGTGCTGCAGCCCCGTGAGCGCCGTGTGCTGGGAGCAGCTACCGCACTGCTCGTCGTGCTCGTGGCGGCCACCGGCGTGCACGCTGCCACTGGCCTGGGCGGCCACGGTGTCGAACAGCCGATCCGCGACTGGGTCACCTCCGGGATCTACATCCTCGTCGGCGTGATCGTCTGCTGGCGAGCGATCCGCACGACCGAGTCGCGGCGCTCGTGGATGTTCTTCGCGTTCGGGATCTCCATCTACGGCCTCGGCAACGTGCTGTGGGCGGCGTGGATCGAACACCTTCCCCACCCACCCATCCCGTCGATCTGCGACGGCATGTGGCTGACGCTCTACCCGTGCTGCTACATCGGCGTCCTCGGGCTGGCACGTGTGCGCGAGCGCCGTGTCCCCGCCCGGGTCTGGCTCGATGGTGTGATCGCCGGGTTCGGTGTGATCGCCATCGGCGCCGCGCTCGTCGTGCGCCCGGTGCTCGCGTCGCTGCACGGCTATCACTCCGTCGAAGTCGTCACCGAGATGGCCTACCCGATCTGCGACCTCGCGCTGGCGGGCCTCGTGGTGGGCGTGCTGGCACTGCGCGGCTGGCGCCTTGACCGTATGTGGGCGATGCTGGGCGCCGGCTTCTTGGCGCTGGCCACAGCCGACATTCTCTACGCGCTGCAGGTGGCCGGCGGCGCGTCCGCCCCGAGCGCGGCAACCAACCTCGCGTATGACGTCGGCGTGCTGCTGCTCGCGCTCGCCGCGTGGCAGCCGGGCGCGACTGTGCGCGACGACCGCGCACCGACCACAAGCGTGCTGGCAATCCCCGCTGCCTTCACCATGTGCGCGCTCGGGCTGATGATCTACGACCACTTCACCCGGCTCGATCCAGTGGCGCTGACGCTGGCGATGGCAACGATCGTCGCGGCCTTCGCGCGCACCGGCCTCGCCTTCCGTGACGTGCGCGGGCTCGCGGAAACGCGCCGCCAGGCGTTGACCGACGACCTCACCGCGATGCCCAACCGCCGCCACTTCCTCAAACGCCTGGGCGACGCGATCGTCTCCAGCCGCGCGAGCGGCACCAGCCTGGCCCTGCTGCTGTTCGACCTCGACCGCTTCAAGGAGCTCAACGACACTCTCGGTCACGACGCCGGAGACCAGCTGCTGTGTCAGGTGGGCGAGCGTCTGAACGAGGTACTGCGCGCCTCTGACACCGCCGCACGGCTGGGCGGCGACGAGTTCGGCGTGCTGCTGACCGGCCCGTTGGATGCGAGGCAGGCGGAGGTGGTGGCGGACAAGATCCTCACCATGATCAGCCAGCCGTTCCCAATCAAGGGTGTCAACCTGCGGGTAACCGCGAGCATCGGTATCGCCCTCTTCCCCGAGCACGCACAGAACGGCGAAGAGCTGATGCAGCACGCGGACGTCGCGATGTATGAGGCCAAGAGCGCACAGTCCGGACGTGCCTGCTATGCCAGCGAGCGCGACAAGCACTCGCTCGAGCGCCTGACGCTCGCGGGCGAGATCTCGCGGGCGATCGAGTGCGGCGAGATCGAGGCGCACTTCCAGCCCAAGGCTGACGCCTCAAGCGGCAGGATCGTGGGCGTCGAGGCACTCGCGCGCTGGCGCCACCCCGAGCGCGGCATGATCCCACCGGACCAGTTCATCGCGGTGGCAGAACAGGCGGGACTGGGCCGCGCGCTGACACGCAAGATGCTCGAGCTTGGACTGACGCAGATCAAGGCGTGGAAAGAGACTGGCATCGATCTGCACGTGGCGGTCAACACAACGGTCGCGGACCTGCTCGACACGGAGTTCCCCGGCGAGGTGGCGGCGACGCTTGCACAGTACGACCTGCCACCGGAGGTGCTCGTACTGGAGGTCACCGAGAACATGGTGTTGGCCGACCCCGTGCGCATCGGCGACGTGCTCGCACAACTCGGCGAGCTCGGCCTGGGACTGTCACTTGACGACTTCGGCACCGGCTACTCCTCGCTCACCCACCTGAAGGCGCTGCCCGTGGGTGAGGTGAAGATCGACCGCTCGTTCGTCGGGCGGATGACCTCCGACCCCGTCGACGCGGCGATCGTCGAGGCCACCATCCAGCTGGCGCACAGCATCGGCAGCCGTGTAGTGGCTGAGGGCATCGAGGACCAAGTTACGTGGAGCTCGCTGGTGGCCAACCACTGTGAGCTCGTGCAGGGATATGCGCTCTCGCGTCCGCTGCCCGCGGCAGAGCTCGAGCAGCTGCTGCGCGCCGCGCCGATTCCCACCGCCCCCGCCCACCTGGAGCGCTCCAACAGTGACAGGCAACAGGAGAGCGACAACGTACCCGAGTCGCTGCGCCAGCTCACCTCGCTGACGCGCTCGCATCCGATGATGGACGCGGTGATCGACGAGATCGACGGGCGCATGATCCGTATCGGCTCGAAGTGGCTGGCGGACTTCGCCTCGTGCAACTACCTCGGCTTCGACCTCGAGCGCGAGATCATCGACGCGGTGCCTGCCTATTTGGACAAGTGGGGCACCCACCCCAGCTGGTCACGCCTGTTGGGCAGCCCGATCCTGTACGAGCAGATCGAGGAGCGCCTGACCGCGCTTTTGGCGAGCCCCGACTCGCTGGTGCTGCCAACGATCACTCACATTCACATGTCCGTGATCCCCGTGCTGGCGGGCCACGGGACGATCTTCCTGGATTCGCGCTCGCACAAGACGATCTATGACGGCTGCCAGATGGCAAAGACGCGCGGCGCGAGCGTCGAGCGCTTCCGCTTCGAAGACCCACAGCACCTGGACGAGCTGCTGCGCGGTGCGCGATCGGGCAAGAAGCTCGTGTGCATGGACGGCGTCAACAGCATGACCGGCAACGCACCCGACCTGCGCGCGTTCGCCGCGGTGGCACGCGAGCACGATGCGCTGCTGTATGTGGATGACGCGCACGGCTTTGGCGTGATCGGCGAACGCGGCGATGACGAGCGCTGCCCGTATGGCAAGCGTGGCAACAGCATCGTGCGCTACTGGGACGAGAGCTATGACGGCCTCATCCTCGTGGGCGGATTCTCCAAGGCGTATTCGTCGCTGCTGTCGTTCATCGCCTGCCCGACGGAGATCAAGGACCTGCTCAAGGTGGCGGCAGCGCCGTACCTGTACTCAGGGCCCTCGCCCGTCGCTTCACTGGCAACTGTGCTGGCTGGCTTTGACGTCAACGAGCGCCGTGGCGATCAGTTGCGCGAGGTGGTCTACAAGCACTCCCGCCGCGTGCTCGACTGCTTGACCCGCCTGGGGGTCGCCACCCCCAACCACTCGAGCCTGCCGATCATTGAGATCCCGCTGCGCAACCACGACCGCATCGACGCGGTCGGAAAGCTGTTGTTCGAGCGCGGCGTGTATGTGACGCTCGCGGCCTACCCGCTGGTGCCTCACAACGAGGTCGGCTTCCGTGTGCAGCTGACGGCGGCGAACACGGATACGGAAATCGACACTCTGATCGCTGCGATCGAGGAGCTCGCGCAGATGGGCGAGCTGCAGCCGGCGCAAACGCTCGAGGCGGAGCTGCAGAGCGCCGCCGCGCGCGAAGCCGCGGCTAGCAACAACGCCGGTAGTAAGCAGCCGACGCGCACGCCCGCCACGTGATCACCCGCTACCGCGCCCTGTTCTCCACCCCCGGCTTCACCCGCCTGTTGGTGAGCTCGATCCTGGGACGCCTGCCCTCGGGCATGTTCTCACTGGCGATCCTGCTGTTCGTGCGCGCTCACACGGACTCGTTCCTGGCAGCGGGCGTGGCCGTGGGAGCGTTCTCACTGGCGGGCGCACTCGCGGGACCAGTGTTGGGCGCGGTCGTCGATCACATCGGTCAGACTCGCGTGCTGCTTCCGGCGGCACTCGTGCAGGGGGCGCTGCTGATGGGGCTCGTGGTGGTCGCACAGGCAGGCGCGCCAGTGGCGGCGGTGGTGATGATGGCGGCGCTGGCTGGTGCCGCGCAGCCGCCGATCGCGGGCTGCATACGTGCGCTGTGGTCGCAGGTGGCGGGCGACGGTGATGCTCTGGAAACGGCTTACGCGCTCGATGCGACCACACAGGAGGTGATTTGGACGCTCGGCCCGCTGCTCGTGGGCTCAACCGCCGTGGTGCTTTCGCCGGCGGCCGCGGTAATCGCGTGCGCTGTGATCACCGTTGCGGGAACGGCATTCTTCGCCGCGTCGAAGCTCTCGAGCGGCTGGCAGGCGTCGGCGCGGGTGCGCTCACGGGCAAGTGCGCTCGCGAGCCCGGGACTGCGTGCGCTGCTCGCCACAGCGCTGATGGCCGGGGCAGTGATCGGCGCGGTCGAGGTGGGGCTGCCGGCGCTTGCGGTTGCTCACCACGCACGCTGGGCGACCGGCGTGTTGCTGGCGCTGTTCAGCATCGGCAGCATGGCCGGCGGCATCGCGTACTCGGCCATCAGCTGGAAGCGTCCAATCGGCCTTCGCTACATGGGCTTGCTGCTGGCGATGGCCGCATGCGTGGCGCCGTTGATCGCCGCACATGCGCTCGCCGCCGCATATCCGCTGGCGGTACTCGCTGGTCTGGGGATGGCACCGATGCTCTCCTGCCAATTCTCACTCGTTGGCACGCTCGCCCCGGAGGGCGCTGCCACGGAGGCGTTCACCTGGCATCGCGGCGCGACCATCGCCGGCAGTGCTGCCGGGTCGACGCTTGGCGGCTCCCTGATCGACGCGCACGGCGCGTCCGGCGCGTTTGCACTCGGCTGCGCGGCCGTGGCGCTGGCGTGCCTACTTGCAACATTTTGGCGCGGGCGGATCGACCCTGACCCACAGGCGGGGTCGTCGGTCGCAACGACGGCGCTCGCGCAGCAATAACGCCTGTCAGCCAGCGACCACGTCCTCGACGGCGTGAAGTCGCTCTTCCACGCCGCGAGCTCCGGCCTGTTACCGCGGACGGGCCAGCGTATGCCACTGGATCTTCACAAACGCCTGTCCTGTTCCTGTAAATTATTCGAGCCAATAGGGTTTGTGTCTATACGACTGATGGGGGCTATCCATGACCGAGAAGCGTTTTCCTCTGCGAGGCAGCGCGCGGCCGTCGATCAAGGGCTCAGTGCTGGCGAAGCGGACCGAGCAGCCAAAGCCAAGCGAGCGGCTGACAGTGACGATCTACGTGCAGCGCGACCCGCAGAGCACGCCCGTGCCGGCGGCGCACGAGCTTGGTCGCCTCACACCTCACGCTCGCTCCTACTTGCGCCCCGAGGAAGCCGTGGCGGCGTTCGGTGCTGCCCAGGCCGACCTCGACGCTGTCGTGGCGTTCGCTGAAAGAAACAAACTGAAAGTTGTGGAGCAGAGCATCGCCAAGCGTCTGGTGCGGGCGTCGGGCACGGTCAAGCAACTCGACGAAGCGTTCGGCGTAGAACTACGCCACTACCAGCATCCCGACCCCAAGCAAGGCGTGTACCGCTCCTACGAGGGCGAGGTGGAACTCCCCACCGAGCTCGCGGGCAGGGTGGAAGGCGTGCTCGGCCTCGACAACCAAAAGATGGTTCGCACGCGCCCGCACAAATCCGCCCGCGTGCAGGAAACCGAAGAAGCCGGTGCCCAACCGCCGGCCAACGCATACACGCCACCGATGCTCGCGCAGCTGTTCGACTTCCCCGCCGCCGACGGCTCCGGGCAATGCGTCGCGGTGTTTGCGTTCAACGAACAATCCGCCAAGGGCGGCTATGACGCAAGCCAGCTCGAGAAGTACTTCAGCGAAGTCCTCCAGCTGCCGATGCCGACTCTCACCGATGTGGTCGTCCAGGGCCCTGGCAACCAGCCTGGCGACGGCAGCAGCGAAAACGACAGCACCGGCGAGGTGCTGCTGGACCTGTGCACGGTCGGAGGGGTGGTCCCCGGGGCGAACGTTGCGGTGTACTTCACTGAATTCACCGAAGAGGGCTGGGTCAACGCGATCAAGGCAGCGGTCAGCGACACCACCAACAAGCCACACGTCATCTCGATCTCATACGGCAACCCCGAGGACGACGAAACGAAGGGCGCGTGGACCGAGCAGGCGGTCAAGCTGGTCAACGGCGCCTTCGAACAGGCGTCCGCCCAAGGGATAACGATCTGCTGCGCCTCCGGCGATGACGGCTCCGCCGATGAGCCCGTCGCGTCCGGCGAAACGTCCATACCGCACGTCGACTTCCCAGCGTCGAGCCCGTGGGTACTGGGCTGTGGTGGCACACGCCTGGAAGCGAACCCTGCGACCGGGGAAATCTCCTCCGAAGTAGTGTGGAACGATCTCGCGGGCGGAAACGGCGCGACCGGGGGAGGTGTCAGCCGATTGTTCGCGCTGCCCGAGTGGCAGACGGCAGCTGACGTGCCTGCCAACGCCGACGGAACCGGCAAGACCGGGCGCGGCGTCCCCGACGTCGCCAGCCTCGCCGACCCGGAAACACCGATGTGGGTACTCACCCCGAGCGGCCAGATCGGCGGGGTCGGGGGTACAAGCGCCGCTGCGCCGATGTGGTCGGCGCTGATCACGCGGCTAAACCAGCTCATCGGCACCCCAGTCGGATACTGCAACCCTCAGCTGTACGCGCACGCCGCCAGTGTCGCCTTCAAGGACATCGTCGAAGGTAACAACGGCAGCTACAAAGCGGGCCCGGGCTGGGATCCGTGCACCGGCTGGGGCCGTCCCGACGGCACGGCGCTGCTGCAGGCACTGAAAGCCCCCGCGTCAGTACCCACCCCCGCTCCAGGTCCGGCCCCCGCACCGCCGAAACCATCGCCGTCGCAAACGCCCCCGGTGCCGGGCTTGAGCCAAAACCTCATAGGCCCGGAAGGACAGCTGTTCGGCGACCCCAGTCCCGTGGGAGAAGACGAGAACGCCTTTCAGGTGGACAACACAAGCGAGCAGTACTACAAGTCGCCCTACTACGAAAGCCACGAAAAACAACTGCAACCGATCCCTGCGCCGCGCGTCAGCCCGCCCCACATGGAGCTCGTGACGGTGCTCGGCGAAGCGCCGCTCGCACCGTACCTGGCGGCGAAGCAGATCACCTTCCACGCGGCCGGCGACACGGGACCGTCGGAACCGAAGCACATCAAGACCGCAGCGGGTGTAGCCGACGCGATGGTCGAAGACCTCAAGGCACCAGCGCCGGCGGACGTGCCAGCGTTCTTCTTTCATCTCGGAGACGTGGTGTACAACTTCGGCGAGCACCAGTACTACTACGACCAGTTCTTCGAGCCGTACCGCGCGTACGACCGGCCGATCTTCGCGATCCCCGGCAACCATGACGGATTCCCCTCCGAAGAGAGCGAAAACGGACAGTCGTTGTTCGCGTTCCTGCGCAACTTCTGCGCCGCCACCCCAGGGCCCTCACCCGACTCCGGCGGGCTGATGCGCTACACAATGAACCAGCCGGGCGTGTACTTCACCCTCGACGCTCCGTTCGTGTCGATCATCGGCCTGTATTCGAACGTGCTCGAGGGTCCCGGAGTGATCTCCTCGGAGGGCGGCCGCTATCCGGCACTCGACGATCAACAGCTGACCTTCCTGACCGCGGAGCTCGAACGCCTGAAGCCCCTTCGGGAAGCCGAAGAGGACAAACGCGCGGTGATCCTCACCTGCCACCACCCGCCGCTGTCGCTCGACAGCAAGCACAGCGGCACGCGCGGGCTCGCGGAAGACATTGACAAGGCATGCGAAAAGGCGGGCATATGGCCGGACGCGATCCTCTCCGGACACGCACACCTCTACCAGCGCTATACGCGCACCGTGGAAAGCAAGGAAATCCCCTACATCGTGTCCGGCAGCGCCGGCCACAACGCGACCCTGCCGAAGCCCAACGCGGAAGAAGCGACACCGCCGGCGGGCTATGAACTGACCGTGCCGCCAATCGCCGAGTACGGCTACCTGCTGCTCACCGTGAACATGGCCGGGAAAGCCCCCACGCTCACGATCGCATTCAAGCCAACCAGCGGCAAATCACCGAAAGGCGACAAAGTCACGGTCAACCTGTCGACACGGCGAATCGTGTGAGCCCCGTACCTCGATCCTCGTTGTGGTCTGGATGAGGTAGCGAATTATGCCGCCGGACGCCCCCGCCTCGCCGACCGGACCCGACGTCGGGCGCCGGCGCATGGCGGCCGGGGGTTATCTCGTCGAGGTCGGTGATCTTGCCGGCATCAGGATCGAAGCAGCCTCAGACAGAGGTGATCCCCGTGGGCTCGCGCAGGCGATCGCGCAGGCTGAAGCGCGGATAGCCGCGCCACAGGCGCCACCAGAGCCCTCGGCAGAACAGCACGAGCGATCGCCGGCAGGCCTGGCGTCACTCGAACACGCCACCGAAGGTGCTTCGGAAATAACGAGCGCAATTGAACTCGCGCGCAGCCTGTTCGAAGAGATCATCCATGGCGATCCCGAGGTTGGCGTGATCGACAGCACGATCGAAGCTCTGCTCGGCACGCTGAAACGTCTCGAACTCGGCGAACACTGGGATGACGCCCTCAAGCTCGCGCGCGAGCTGGCGCGGCTGCTCGCGCTGGTGGAGCGGTGGATCGCGCTGTGGGAATCGCTGCAGGGCGCGCTGACGGCCGCCAAGCGGATCAAAAGCGCCGGGGGCAAGGCTTGGGCGCTACACGAACAGGGGACTTTGCAGCTCGCCGCCGGCAACCACGCCAGAGCCGACGAGCTCCTCAGCGAAGCGCATCAGCTGCGAGAGACATTCGACAGGGCCAGCCTGCGGGTGACGGACAACAACCTCCGCGTGCTCTGCGAAACGCTGCGGGCAAAACTACACGGGCCGCGCCCCCCAGCGCCGGGCCCGTTGCAGCGACTCCTGCGCAAACCGGTGGTTACGCTTGCCTGCGCGATGCTGCTGCTCGTCGTGGGAGGTGCCGCCGGTGCGGACCTGCGGAGCGCGAGCAAGCACGTGATCCTCGTAAACTCTCGTTCTCCGGTCGTGGAAATTGAGATCACCCCCAGCTCGCCACGTGCAGGGGACGTTGTCTCCTTCCGTGTCTCCACTGAACACCGGGCCCGTATCACGCACTACGCCTGGCTGTTCGGTGACGGCGATCGCGCCGTGGGCGCAAACCCGGCCCACGTCTATGCGACGCCGGGCACCTACACAGCGAGCGTGAGCGTGAGCGCTCCAGGCGGAACGGCCACCGGCAGTGGCGAGCGGAGGATCGTCGTCAGCGGTGCAAAGAGCGGAGAGTCGCCTCGCGTATCGATCACCCCCGAGAGCGTCGAAGTCAACGCGACCCCGAACCCCGTCCCCCCGGGCACCGCCGCGGTGAGCATTACCGCACGAGCCTTCAACGCTGCCGGTGAACCGATATCAGGACAGCCGGTGAGGTTCGCCGTCAGACCCCGCGACGGCACGTTCTCATCCGCCTCCGCGAGCACGAATGCCGAAGGCAGCGCCCACACGTCGCTGAGCTTCATCAGCGCACGGACCGCCGCCATTGTGGACGCCGTCGAAGCGTGCGCGACCACCGGCGTGTGCAAGACCGTCGACGTTGAATGGACCGAGCAGTTGACACCGGTCGTGGCCACGCTGCACGCCGGCGAAATCACCCCGACCACGGCGACGCTTAACGGCACGCTCAACCCCAACGGCGTGACAACAACGAGCTGCTACTTCGAATATGGCCCGAGCCCCGGCTTCGGGCACGAGACCGCGTGCCGCTCCCACAAGCAGTCGGGCACCACCCCACAAGCCGTCGCCGCCAGCCCTTCGGGCCTGCTTGCCGACACGAGCTATCAGTTCCGCCTCGTCGCCCAAAGCAGCGACGGGTCGAGTTACGGTAGTCCACAAACCTTCACTACGGGCGAACCGCCAACCACACCGAAACCAACCGTGATCACCGGCTCGCCCACCGCAGCGACGGCAAACGAAGAGAGCGTCAGCGGCAGCGTCAACCCCAATGGGGTAAAAATCGAAGACTGTGAATTCCAGTACGGCACGAGCGAAACGTACGGGTCGCAGGCCAAATGCGAGGAATTGCCGGGCGCCGGAACCAACACGGTCACGGTCTCGGCGCGACTCTCCGGTCTGGCTGCGGATCGCGTCTACTTCTACCGCCTCGTAGCAACGAGCGCCGGCGGGCCCGGAGACGGCGGGCCCCAGTCCTTCAGGACGCCCGAAGCCGTGACAAGTCAAACGACAGGCTCGGGAGCCGAAACGTCAACTACGGTCACCTCGGTCACCTCCGACGCACAGCCAGCCGAAGCGTCGCAGAAGCCGACCGCCGTCACCGAAGCCCCCACAGCAGTGACCCCTAGCAGCGCGACGTTGAACGGGACCGTGAATCCCCATGGGGCAAACGTCGAAGTGTGCGAGTTCGAGTACGAAAACGCGAGCACATACATGAAAACGAAAACCTTCGAATTGAGCGTCAAGTGTGAACACTTGCCGGGCGCCGGTACGGCCCCCGTCGCCGTGTCCGCACAGCTCTCCACCGCCAAAGGACCCTACGACTATCGCCTCCTGGCAACGAATGCCAGCGGTCCGGGCGAAGGCACCAACGAGATCGTCGAATAGCGGGCTGCAGCAACCAAACCGAGGACGCGCTGCGATACCCCAGGTCGATCAGCCGGATTCCCGAGCTACTTACAACGGCGACGACAGCTCCTCCAGCCGGCGGTGCGCCAAGGCCACAGCCATCGCACCATCGCCGACCGCACCCGCAACACGCTTGGTGGAGCCGCTGCGCACATCACCCGCGGCGAACAGGCCGGGGACGCTCGTCTCGAGCGCCAACGGGTCGCGCTCCAGCGGCCAGCCATCGGGACGCCTGCCTCGATCGAGCAGATCGGGGCCGGTAAGGATGAACCCGGCCGGGTCGAGCCGCACACCGGCGCCATCGGCCCACTGCGTACGCGGCTGGCCACCGAGGCACAGAAACAACGCGCATGCGGCAAGGCGCTGTTCGCCACCCGCGTCGCGATCGCGCAGCGTCACCTCGGCCAGGCGCTCGCCATCGGCGTGTACCGCCACGACCTCCGTCTGCAACCGCACATCGATCAGCGGATGGGCATCGATGCGCTTCACCAGATACGCGGACATCGACTTGCCGAGATGATCGCCGCGAACAGCCATCGTCACCCTGGCGCCGCCGTTGGCGAGGTTCATGACCGCCTGCCCGGCGGAGTTGCCGGCACCCACGACGACCACCGGGTCGCCGCCGCAGTGCGCCGCCTCGCTGCGACCCGCGCCGTAGTAGACACCACGGCCGAGCAGCTCATCGATTCCGTCGAGCTCCAGGCGCCGCCACACCATCCCCGGGGCAGCGATCATCACGCGAGCCTGCACCTCATAGCCGCCGGCCACATCGAGCGCGAACGGCTCGTTTGCACCGCCGCGACTTGCGGTAACGCCGCGTAGGACGAGCACCTCGGCACCGAATCCCTCGGCTTGGCGGCCTGCCAGCCGTGCCAGCTCGGCACCGCCGATGCCGCCGGGAAAGCCGAAGAAGTTCTCGATCAGCGACGTGTGCGATGCCTGGCCTCCGGGAAGCTCGCGCTCGAGCACAAGCGTGGAGAGACCGTCCGATGCCGCGTACACAGCCGCAGCCAGCCCCGCCGGCCCAGCACCGACGATCGCCAGATCGTATTCGCCACGGGCGGGGGCGCGGTCGGCCTGCCAGAGCTCCACCAGGCGCTCGACCGTGGCGGACGGGATAACGCTCTCCTGCTCGATCACGACCGGTAGCTCGTCGTCTGCGAGACCATGGGAGCTCAGCAGCTCGAGCGCCTCGGGTGAGCCGGCCTCCACCCACTCATACGGTTGCGCCAGTCGCGTGAGGAAGTCTCTGAGGCGGTGGTCCTCCGGCTCGAGCCGGCGACCCACAACCGTCACCTTTGGGCGTACCGGGCTCACGAGGCGCTCGTCGACATCATGGGCTGACTAGATAGCAGCCCGCCGCAACCACCAGGTCTGCGGCCCGCCGGGCACAACCACATCGGTAGCCTCGGTGAAACCGCGATGCTCGTAGAAGCGGCGGTTGCCCACGGTTGATGTCTCCAGACAGCAGGCGAGGCCAAGGCGGTCGGCCTCACTGAGCATCGGCTCGAGCACAGCGGTCGCGAGACCCTCTCGCTGGCGCCGCGGATGGGTCGCGAGCACTCCCAGGTACCAGTAGTCGGACGCCGCGGGGGCCGCCTCCTCGAGGGCGTTGTTGTAGCGGCTCAGGCGCTCAAACGCCTGCTCACCGGCGCTCGCCCGGTAGCTACCCCACACGCCGGTGGCATGCCCCGGCACAGCGTCGCCCTTGTCGGGGGGATCCCACATTGCCACTGCCGCCAGGTCGTCGCTAACCCATACGGTCTCCGTTGCCACGCGCAGATCGAATAGCGCACCGGCAAACTCGGGCGCCAGGCGCTCGTACTCCTGGCCGAGGAGGAACGCCCATGCGGGGTCCTTGGCGAAGGCCGCCACGACATTCGCCACCACCCCGGAGCGATCGTCCGGCGACGCCTTCCTAACCACCGCTCGCCGCCGTTGGCCGCACCAGCTCCTCGCAGCAGATCAGCGTGGATTCCAGCGACGACGGCCGTTTGTAGCCCCACGACGGAAACCCGTAGTAGTGGATCTTCACCGGGTCGCTTAGCTGCGCTCGTTTGAGATCGACCACCGCATATCCGTGATCGTAGTAATCGCCCCGCGCCTGGAGCTGGTATTTGCTGGGGTCGAGGTATGGCACCTGTTTGTATTCAACACCGTATGGGTCGGCGATCACGAGTTCCTCGTAGGCGCTACAGCCGACGAGTCGGCCCTTGCTCAGCCCGAACAGGCCTTCTTGATACATGGCGAAGTTGTGCTCGTGTCCCCATAGCCACGCGGCGATGTCGCTGGCGAAGTACGGCTCGAAGGTCGTGTGCAGGTAGGTGTTCAGGTACGGGGTGGCCCCATCGTTGAGCGTGTCGTGGGCGGAGAACAGCTGGTTGTGCGAGAGCATCACGGTCGCCCCGTTGAAGTGCTCCAGCTGCAGGCGCAACCAGGCCTCCTCGGAGGACTGCAGTTGCACACCGTCCCCTGGGTCGACCAGGTCGATCGGGTTCGCATCACCGTAGCCGGTGTCCATCGCGAGAAACTGCCAGGCGCCATCTTCAGTGCGTAGGCAGAAGTAGCTCGCGACCTGTTCGGTGCGGGGCAGCCCGCTGTTGATCGATTTGAGCATCGGGTAGAAGCCGTAGCCGAATGCGTAGTAGTCATGGTTGCCGGCGAGCGTGAACACCGGGATCCGCTCGCCCTCAGGGAGCGTTTCCTTGAAGACCTCCGCAATGATCTTGGTGAAGTTCGCCTCGCACTCGCGTGCGAGGCCCGAGTAGTAGATATCCCCCAGATGGATGATCGCCGCGGGCCCTCGTTTCATCAGGTCCTTGAGTAGTTCCCTCGCGTCATCGAGCCCGGTGCCCCAGTCGCCGATGATTCCCACCAGCGCATCGTTGGGGAGCTTCCAGTCGATCACGCCGTAGCTGGCTTCTTCTTTGCCCTGCTTCTTCCAGTCGTTGTATAGGAGCTGGCCGTCGTGCTCCAGGTAGTACGTGAGGAAGACAATCGCGAGCTCGAAGAACCCCGGGTCGATGTTGCTGTAGCGACGAAATTCGAGGTCGAGCGCAGCCACTCGCTCAGTATCTCCGTCGACCATCGCCATGCCTTTTTCGAGGCCCAGCCGCGACAGATATGCGGCGGCCTGATGCTCGTCGCCGGGCGTCGGCTCGGTAGCGGCGGCCTGCGGATCTGCCAGCACAGCCGCCACATGCACGTTGGTGGCGCGCATCATCGGATGCTGGAGCACATCCGCGGTGGACGATCGATCGCCCAGCACGCTGCGCACATAGTCGGCTACCAGTGACTGCCACAGCGACAGATTGAGGTCATGCGCTCTGACGAAACCAAGGTCGGGCATGGCGACTCCAGTTCTCTGTGATTTTTAATAACGGGTAGATTGACATAGTTGGGATTTCTGCATAGGTTCTCGTCCGATTCCGGGCCCCGGGGGGAAAGCGAGCTGGACAATGAGATGGATATCGAGCGTCGGCATGGGCCTGGTGGCAGCACTGGCTTTGGCGGCAATGACGGCCACTGGGGCGAGCGCCGCTCCACCTGAATTCAGTCCGCCGTTTCCCAACGCCTTCAACTCCACCAGCAAGGCGATGACGCTGGAATCAGCCGTCAGCAAAGTCAAGGTGACGTGCAAGAAGGACACCGACAAAGGTGAAATCAGCGGCCCGAGCACGGCGCTCGTCAGGATGGCTTTCACGGGATGCAGGTCGACAGAGGTTGTTGGGGTGCTGTGCAGCAGCCCCAACGGCGCTCCGGGCGAAATCGTCACCGAACGGCTACTGGGCACTCTCGGCTACACGATGCGCGAACCCGTCAAGGAAGTCGGCCTGGACCTGTCCGCAGCCACGGGCGGACCGATGGCGGTGTTCTTCTGTGGAGCGCTCAAAGGCGAAGTGCTCGGATCGATGATCGGCAGGATCACCCCGCTGGACAAAGCCACCAAGAAGCTGACGCTCAGCTTCGCTCAAGCTGGCGGCCATCAGGCGATCACCAGGCTCCTTGGTGGGCCGGTAGATGCGCCGGAGCTCAAACTCGGTGGCCCGCTTGAAGAAGCCGGGTTCTCCAACACCGACAAGCTCAAGCTTGCAGCGTGGGCTGTGATCGTCGCCTGAAGCTGGGGGGGTATGCTGCGCGCCATCATCGCGCGCAATCTAGAAGGGGGCAAAAGAATGGCTCGCAAGACCACTCTGACTCTGGCGCTGTTCATCCTCGCCGCTCTGGCGAGCACCGCGAGCGCTGCCTCCGGTGGACCCAAGTCGTTGGGCTACTACGCCTCGACCCAGCCGCGCCTGTCGGTGTACGTAGACAAAGGCGCCAAGACGGTGGAACTGTACATCTCCTGCCCCACCGCCACGACCGTCAGCGAGTACTGGGACAGCCCAAAGCTCAAGCTCAAAGACGACAAGTTCAGCTTCGACGGGAAAACCAGCATCTCTACCGAGAATGGCGCCACGTTCAGCCATCTTTCCGGCAGCATCCTGTTCAACGGCAAGTTCTCCGGCGGCGCCTTCCACGGGACCGCTCAGATAGTTGGATCGTCGTGCCCGAAGAGCAGCTACACGGCCAAATACGACAAAAACGGCGCCGGCAGCGGCGCCTGATCGCCTCGGGCTCTACGCGAGACGGTTCTTGAGGCTGTCCTGTTCGAGGCGGTTGATCGCCTCGAGTGTCAGGTCGGGGTCACGCAGGTGGGCGAGCATGACCTCCGCCGGCGAGGGCAGCTGCTGCTCGTCTAGCCAGCTGTCGGGCTGCCACAGCCGCGAGCGCACGAACGCCTTCGGGCAGTGCACGTATACCTCTTCCACGTTCACCACGATCGCCGTGATTGGGGGCTTTCCAACCGCGGCGACCTGCTCGAGGCACTCGGTCTCCGCGGTCACGCAGGCCCGGCCGTTCACGCGCAGCGTCGTGGAGCGACCGGGTATGAGAAACAGCAGACCCGCGCGGCCACTGTCGATGATGTTGGTGAGCGAGTCGAGACGGCGGTTGCCGGTGGCATCCGGGATCGCCAGGTGCTGATCGTCGAGCACCGTCACGAACCCCGGCTGGCCGCCTCGAGGGCTCGCATCGCAGCGCCCATTCGCCCCGCTGGTTGCCAGCAGCACCATCGGGCTTGCGGCGATGAGCGCCCGTGCCATCTCGTCGAGGTGGCCGATGTCCTTGCGCCATGCCCGCTCCCGGGCGGGCGGATAGAGCGAGCGCAGCACGTCGTGGTCGGCGAGTGCACCGTCGAACCAGTCCATCGGTCGATGCTACCGGCCCACAGGCTTCTCCGGGAGCGGATCTGGTCGAGCAGGCCGAACATCCCGGCCGCCGCGGCGACAGCTCAAGCTCTGCGCATCACGTACTTGGCGAAGATGCCGTCGTCCGAGTACCAGACATCCTCGATCTGAAGGCCCGCCCGCTCGATCATCGGCTCGAGCAGCCAGCTGAACGTCGAGTGCTCATCGCGAACGTGCTCCTCGAGCTCCGCTCGACTCCAATCCTGCTCCACATCCTCGCCGGCGCTCGCACACCACGCCTCCAGGCGAGCTTCCGCTTCTGCGGGCTCGAAGCTGTAGACGATGTCCCACAGCCGCAGCACGCCACCTGGTCGCAGCGCCCGCCGCAACCGCTCGAGCGCGATCGCCTTCCACGCGTCGGGAAGGTGATGAAACGCATACCGGGAGTAGATGAGATCCGCTGGTGGGCCCTGGTGCTCGTAGGTCAGAAACCCCGCGTGCACGAGCTCGATGTTGTCCAATGCTGTCTCTGCGATCTTCGCCTGCAGACGCCCCAGCATGACCGCAGACACATCCACCGCTATCACCCGCCCACAGACCGCCGCAGCTGCGATCGTGAACTGTCCGGTGCCCGCGCCCACGTCGACCACGGTCGAATCGCCATCCACGCCGAGCGCTTGGCAGAGCCGTAGCTCAGCGGCCGCGCCCCCATCCTCCTTGGCGTCGTAGCGGGCGACGTGGCCGGCGTCGAGGTTCTCCCTGCCGGCCGTGGCCAGCTCATCGAGTAGCCAGCCGGGGCCTTGACCCGAGTGGAGCTCACGTGGCATCGCGTCATCCTGCCACAGCCCCAGACCGGATACGCGGCTGCGATCCGCCAGGATGAGCGGCTGATGGCACCCGCCCGCAACCTCTTGAGCCTGAAGGACGTCGCAAAGGGCTACGGCAGCCGCTCGGTGCTGCGCGATCTCACGCTGGGGGTGGCCGCGGGCGAGCGCATCGGCGTGGTCGGCCAGAACGGCGGTGGCAAGTCGACGCTGCTGCGGTTGATCGCCGGGGTCGAGCCACCCGACGCGGGCACCCTGACTCGGGCGGGCGATCTCGACGTGGCGCTGCTCGACCAGCGCGATCGGCTCGACGAGCGCTTGACGATCCGCGACACGCTCGTCGGCGCTCGCGCCGATCACGAATGGGCCGCCGACAGCGCGTTTCGCAGCGTGCTCGACGGACTCATGGGCGGTGTGACGCTGACGCTGTTCTCCGCCGGCATGGACACGCCGATCGCGGGACTGTCAGGAGGCGAGCGCAGGCGGGTCGCGCTGGCGCGAATGCTGCTCGACGCACCGGAGCTGTTGCTGCTTGACGAGCCCACCAACCACCTGGACGTCGAAGGGGTCGACTGGCTCGCTCGCCACCTGGCCAACCGGCGCGGCACGATGCTGGTGGTCACCCACGACCGCTGGTTCCTGGACGCCGTGTGCACGAGCACATGGGAGGTGGCCGACGGCGCTGTTCACCAGTATGAGGGCGGCTATGCCGCATACGTGCTCGCCCGCGCCGAGCGCGACCGCCAGGAGTCATCGCGCGAGGCTCGACGCCGCCAGCTGTTGCGCAAGGAGCTCGCGTGGCTGCGGCGCGGTCCGCCGGCGCGGACCACCAAGCCGAAGTTCCGCATCGAGGCAGCCAACGCGTTGATCGCCGACGAGCCACAGCCTCGCGACCGCGCGGAGCTATTGCGCTTTGCCACATCTCGCCTGGGCGACAAAGTGCTCGATGCCGTCGATGTATCGCTGACGCTCGGCTCCAGAGAGCTGCTGCGCGATGTGACCTGGCCCCTGGGCCCCGGCGATCGGGTGGCGATCGTCGGCGTCAACGGCTCGGGCAAGACCTCGCTGATCAAGCTGCTCGCCGGCGAGCTCGAGCCGACCGCGGGCGAGGTTCGTCGTGGCGCAACCGTCAGGCTCGCTCACCTCTCACAGGACACGGTTGAGATCCCGGGGCACCTGCGCGTGCTCGAGTCCCTGGAAGAGGTGCGCTCCAACGCGATCCTCGGCGACGGACAGGAGATCACCGCGGCGATGCTGTGTGAGCGCTTTGGCTTTCGCGGCGATAAGGCACGTACGCTGGTCGACGATCTCTCCGGTGGCGAGCGTCGGCGCCTGGCGCTGATGCGGCTGCTGATGGGCGAGCCGAACGTGCTGCTGTTGGACGAGCCGACGAACGACCTCGACCTCGACACGCTCACAGCGCTCGAGGATCTGCTCGACGGCTGGCCGGGCACGCTCGTGGTGGTCAGCCACGACCGCTACTTCGTCGAACGGGTGTGCGACAACGTGTACGCGCTCACCAGCCAAGGCAATATCCGCCACCTGCCACGCGGGATCGACCAGTACATCGAGGAGCGCCTTAGCGCCGAGCAGCCGCGGCCCGCGCGCTCCACGCAAGCCCTCAAGGCCCCGCCGGCCGGGGCTCAGATCCGAGCTGCACGCAAGCAAACGCAACGCTCCGAGCGCGAGCTCACGCGACTGGAACGCGCGGTTGAGCGCCTCGCCAAGCAGGAGCAAGCGCTCAACGAGCGGATGATGGCAGCCGCCAGCGACCACACACAGCTCGCTGAACTGCAATCCGAGCTCCAACTAATCCAAAACGAACGCAGCCAGCTGGAGACGTCGTGGCTCGAGCTTTCGGAGTCGCTCGAGGGTTGAGCTGCTGGCTCAGCTGACGTTGACGGTTACAGCGCCGTCCAGCCGGGCGGCGGACTCGGGGTCGTGTGAAGGCAGATATATGGTCGGGTGCGCCGCGCAGTGGGCGAGGATTGTCTCGAGCGTGGCGACGTGCACCTTCGGGTCCGGTCCGATCGCGTCCGCCCGCCGCGCTTGTAGCTGCTCGAGCGTGTCGGTGGCGTCGCCGGCAAGCATCACGTGATGGCCCGCATCGTCGACGCAGATCACAGAGATGTGTCCGGGGGTATGCCCGGGTGTGGGCACCGCGACGATGCGTCCGTCCTCGCTGAGCGCACGGCTGCGCGCGAAGGCACCGAACGGCCCGCCGTCGAGCGCCAATGGCTGCGGCGCGAAACCCTCGGGCAGCGGCTGGCGCAGCACACGCCGCATCAACGCCGGGAAGGCGCCGTGCAGGAAGCGCAGCTCGGCGTCGTGTATCCGCACGGGCGCACGTACATGCACCAAGCCATCGACGTGATCGCCGTGATGGTGGGTGAGCACAACCTCAGAGATGTCATCCAGCGACAGGCCCGCCGCGGCGAACGCTGCCGGCAGCTCCTGCTCGCGCGTGAGCTCGAAGCGGGCGAACGGCACGTTACGCACGGTCGCGATCTCGCCGCTATCGATCAGCAGCAGGCGCCCTTCGTGCTCGATCGCCCAGCAGTGGATCGGTAGCGGCTCCGACCAAGTGCCCGCCAGGAACAGGTCCAGCTGGCGCCTTACGCCAGGGCGGGGAAACAGGAACGCGTGCTTGACGCGCACCGAGCCGGTTCTGAGGGCGTGGATTCTCATGCTTGCAGGCGACCCTACAGGGCTCGCCAGCGAGGATGTAAGGCGGCTCGCGGCTCAGGCGGGACCGGGCGTGGCGTCACACCCATACAGGTGCTCCCGCAGCTGGTCACAGCTCTCGGCCGACCAGCGCTCGCTCGTCTCCAGAGCGTCGATCAGCTCCTCGGCCGTGCGCACCAGCTGCTGGCTCTCAGGCTCGCCGAACAGCAGCGCATCCGCGGCTTCAAGCAGCTGTTCGCGCTCTTTTGCGTGCAGCTTGGTCGAGCCCTGGTGGTCGATCGTCTCCAGCAGCGAGGTGTAGTGGGCGCCGCGTGTGGTCATCGGCTCGGCTGTCGTCATCGTCGCCTCAGCTTAGCCGCCCGTGGCGGGGCTTGCCGCGTTAGCATCGGGCCAGCCCGCAACCAACCCCGACCTCGACCCCGAGCACGCCATCCTCGAAGACTTCGCGCGCTTCCGGGACGCCGAGCCCAGCTATCCGCCTGCCAGCAGATCTTCGATGAACTCGTTGACGGCGGCTACAGCCAGCGCGCGGTTCTCGTCCTGCAGGGCCGATGGATCGGCGCGCGCCGATTCGGCCGCGAAACCCTTGGGGCCCGGACTGGTGACCGAATAGAAGCGTTCGCGCACCTCCAGGAACGTTGAGCGCAAGGCCGGCAGCCTGTCGGCTAGCTTGCCGTCGAGCAGTTGCCGCGCCGCACCGCTAGGGCCGCCGGCACGGTTGTGAATCAGCACGAACACAAGGTCGTAGTGGTCCTTGTCCTTGCCTCGGTGGCGGGCAGCGACGCACTTCGTCAGCAGATAGCCCTGGAGACCGGCGAACCGCACACGCACGGTCGTCGGACCCAGGCCGGCTAGATCGGCGGTCAGCTCCCGCACTGTCCAGTCCGCCGCGACGTAACCGGTGCCGCGAAGGTTGTTGGCGGCCAGGACCCGACAACCGGGAATCGCGACGATGCCCTCGGGCTCGGTGTCAAGGTCACAAAGGAACTCGAGCTTGACCGCAAAGCCGTCGACGATGCCACGCCACCGCCAACCGTTCTCGCCCCCCTGCGTGCTGAAGCCAGCGACTTCGAGTGCGGCCTCGATACGTCTCAAACCGTCGGTTTGTTCGAGATGGGCCACCAGCAGCATGTCCACGTCGCTTGTGCCGAGGTGCGATGGGCCGACCTCCCGGCCCTCGGTGAGAATCTCCGGCATCAATCCGCCAAGGACGATCAAGGGGACGTCGTCGTCCGCGACGTGTGCCGCGAGTGTGCACAGTGCCCGCTCCGCACGAGCTCTCGCCGCCGGCGAACGCTCGTCGTCGATCATCGGGTCAGCCACCAGTCTGACCCCGGCTTCGCTCGAGCATGGTGGCAATCTCCGTCGTGTACAGCGATCCGGGCGGGTCAAATGGCCCGAAGACCTCAAAGAGCGAGGAGACCAGCGCACGGACCACGCTCGGGAGGTTCTGGTCGATCTCCTCGGGGCTCGTGGTCACGAACGTCGCGATGCTGTCGTCGTGGGCGACGTGCCCGGGACCGAAATCCCACTGGTCACTCGTGACGGCTCTCAGCTCCCGACCCTCTAGGCCTTCCCATCGCGCGAAGAACTCGATGTCTTTGGCGTTCACGTAGCGGGCCATCCGGGCAGAGTGCAGCAGCGACTCGGCCATGCGCCATACCGGGAGCACCGGGTCAAGCGCCGAGCCGGGGGTCCCAGTGATGCCATCCTCCTGGTAGCCGCGCAGCAGGAACAGCTTGAGGCGGGGCTCCGCACGCCAGAAGTCCGGGTGCCTGCCGTTGCGCACCGCATCCTCGCGAAACCAGCACTCGATCCCGCCTTTTTGGATCTCGGGCTGGATGCCCTCTCGCGTTGGCACCCACCACGGAGGCCATCCGGTCTCGCGACCCTCGACCGCCACCAAGGCGTTCCGCAGCTCCCCCAACGGCATAGTGACATCGGGGATCCCGTAGGAAACCGACCAAGTCCCGCTGTCGTACACGGCCTCAACGTCGCCGAGCTCGTCGGTGATGCGCTTCTTCAGTCGGTCGCGACAGCGCTTATCCCAGGCACTCATATCCGCAGAGGTGGTTCTTCTCCGGCGCGGCCGCAGGTTGTTGAGGATGACCTCCTCGCGCACATGCATGGCTGCATCCTCGCCACGTCCGCCGAGCGCCTGGAGGTCGGCGAAGACGCGGGGCGCAGTCGCTAGCGGAATGCCATTGCGCCGCGCTGCGAGCTTCAGCAGATGCGAATCGGCGCTACGAAACTCGATGCGCCCGCCGGACTCCACCTCGCGAACCGGGATGTCCTGCATCGCCAGGCTCAACGGCCCCCGCAGGGCACGCTCCTCGATATAGAGCTGCAAGGCTGGGACGGCGGTCGCGAACGGCGCGAGCCGCTCGGCGGCGGCCCAGCCGGTAACCGCCCAGCCGATGCCATGGTTGTCCAGAACCGGACCAAGCTCGTCCACGAGGAACTGCATCGGGTCGTTGAAGATGCGCTCGGCGAAGCGACGCTCGGGCTTGACAGCTGACACCTCCTTGGCCCAGGCGTCCAGCATCCTTGCGCCGTCGGTGACCTCGCGGCTCGCGCCCGGGCCTCGTTTCGGCCCCCACTTTGTCGTCCAGCCCTCGGCATCGAACGCGCCCAGCACCTGTGAGATCTGCGGTGTCGACCAGCCCGTGAGCATCGCCAGCTCGGTCGCCCGGACGCCGTACGGCGAGTTGCGGTTCAGGAGCGCCTCAGCAATCGAAACGGCGGAGGGCGACCACGAGAAGGCTCGTTGGTCAGCACCAGGTTGCTGCTTAGCCTCGCGCATGACCAACAGATCGCGCGCGACGATATGTGCGTCACCGCTGCCGTCGGCCCAGCTCGCGCCCCTGCGGTCGAGTGCTTCCCGTGAGCCGGAAGAAAGGTGCCGTGCCACCACGACAAGATCCGGAGGCCACTCTCCGCCGAGATGACGGGTCGCCCGATCGACGTCCGCCGGCCACCCGGCGCCAGCCCAGAGCGCGCGCAGGCGATAGTTACGCGTGCGGCCGCGAATCAGCACTCGCGCCACGTCGTCCTTGGTCTCAACAGCCTCGACGACCGCCAGTCCGTCCAGCGCGCAATCAAGCGCCAGCTGAATCTCGTTGTTCGTTGATTTAGCCATATTCGCTCGCCTAAAAAATAACATGCTTTGAGCAAACAATGTGGTTCTCTCGCAGCTGCCCAGGCAGGCGCACAGGACCATGAGCTGGTCGCGGAATGTCCTACTGCGCCCAGCGCGGACCGCCACCGCGCCAAATAGGCTGCAGACCAGTGCCCTCGACAGCCGAGCTCGCGCGCCGGATCCACGAACGTTCGCTACTGACCGGGCAGTTCGTGCTGCGCTCTGGCGATGAGAGCACGCAGTACATAGACAAGTTCGCGTTCGAGTCAGACCCCGTCCTTCTGCGCGACATCGCTAAGGCGATGCTCCCGATGCTCCCCAACGACCTCGACGCGCTCGCCGGGCTAGAGCTCGGCGGGATACCCCTCGCGACGGTGCTCTCCCAGCTCTCAGGGCTACCAACAAGGTTCGTAAGAAAGCAGGCTAAGGCCTACGGAACGTGCCGACTCGCCGAGGGCGGCGAGATCGCCGGCCAGCGCATCGCGATCGTGGAGGACGTCGTCACCTCCGGCGGGCAGGTCATCCAATCCGCTCACGCGCTGCGCGAGCAAGGCGCCGAGATCGACACCGTCCTATGCGTCATCGACCGTCAGGCAGAAGGGCATGAACACCTGGCGCACAAGGGCCTTCGGTTGCGTGCGCTGATCACGATCGACGAGCTTCACAACGCCCAGTCCGGCGACGCGCTTAGCGATCCCGGCGGATCCCTTCTCGCGCTCGTTGAAGCTGTGCGTGCGCTCCCTTATGGTCGCCCGCGCGAGCGCACCGTGGAGGGGATGCTGCGCGAGGGTCGCGGCACCTGCTCGACCAAGCACCTGTTCCTCGCCAGGGCATTGGCAGAATGCTTCCCTGAAACCGAGCCACGGATCGTGCACCGCGTCTACACGCTCGACCGGGCTCGCGCACGAGAGCTGTTCGGCAGCGCCGTAGCCGAAGCCGTCCCCGAGGACGGTCTCATCGACGTCCACCGCTTCATCACACTCACACTCGAGGGCAAGCGCATCGAGATCGACGCGACATTCCCAGGCAAGGCGTGGGACGGCCGTTCCCCGCTGCCGCTTGCCTGCGGGCCGGGACACGACTACCCGGCCGGCATGGACCCCGATGCAGAGAAGACGGCACTCGAGGAGCAACACTGCGACCCGGTCCTACGCGAGCCGTTCATCGCAGCGCTCACCATGGCGAGGTCTCCACTCCCAGATCAGCACTGAGATCGCGTCGCCGTGACCACTGCAGACGACGGTCCTTAACCGCGGGAGCATCCAGCGACGTAACCGTAGGGGCACGTTTGTCGATCCAACGCCACCGTGCATCGCGATTGTTCTGGGTGCGCAGCGCTACTCGCGCAGACCGTGCAGGCCCCGAACCAACAAGCTCCCTAACGGCGGCGAGCGGAGGCGCAAGACGTCAACGACCGTCCGCTCCTTGGAGCTGATGGCGATCGTCTCGGCCGACAGGAGCGTCTGCTGGGCAGATGCCAAGGCAACGCCAGTAGCATCGTCGAGCATGAGCGCCGCCACGTGGAGCGAATCGTTTGGTGCCGGCGCACAGTCCTCGATGAACGTCTATGAGTCGGTGATGGTGCCGCGCATGTTCACGCCGTGGGCTGAGCTGCTGCTCGACGAGCTCCAGCTGACGGCTGGCGAGGCTGTGCTGGATGTGGCCTGCGGGCCTGGGTCGGTGGCGCGCCTGGCGGCGCAGCGAGTCGGCCCGTCGGGGAGCGTCACGGGCTGCGACCTCAGCCCAGCGATGATCGAGATCGCCGCGGCCAAGCCCGCTGTCGACGCTGGAGGCACGATCACCTACCTCGAGGCTCCAGCGGATCGCATGCCGGTCGCCGACGGCGGGTTCGACGTCGTCACCTGCCAGCAGGGGCTGCAGTTCGTACCCGACCGACCGGCGGCCTTGGCTGAGATGCGGCGCGCGCTGCGCCCAGGTGGACGACTGGGAGTGGCGGTGTGGATGGAGATCGACCGCTGCCCGCCGATGTGCGTGCTGGGCGATGCGCTGGAAGCAGTCGTCGGCGCCGAGCTCGCCGGGCGCTTTCGCGGCGGCCCGTGGGGCTTCCCGGACGGCGGGCAGCTCGGGGCGCTGATCGAACAGGCTGGCTTTGATGAGGTTCGCGTGTCGCAGCGCGCGCTGCCTGTCAGCTTCGAGGGTGGTGCGGCGCAACTCGTATCCACGCTCGTGCCCACCCCGATTGCCGCGGCAATCGATCTGCTCTCCGACGAGCAGCGCCGGCAACTTATCGACACCGTCGCACAAACGCTCGGCGAGGGCGCGATCGACTCGCAGCTCGAGTCGAACATCGCACTCGCGCGAGCACACAAGCTCCCGCGCCTCTTGTCTTAGAGCTGGCGTCGCACGTTCAGAGTTTGTGGCTCTGCGTCTTTCCTGCAGCGTTGGCCTGAGCGTTGGTCTGCGCGAGGCTCGAGCCCCTGATCCCGAAGTAGGCTCCCACGAGCGCCGCGATGACACCGGAGACGGTACTCACTGCGGTAGTCACTTCGGCCGCCGTCTTGTAGTGGATGACTGCCACAACGAACACCAGAACGATCGCCATCAAGCCAGCGATCACCACCGTCGCACCCCACGCCCATTCGCGCTTCTGCACAGCCTGTGGTGGTGCTTCCGGCGTTGCTGACGGTTCCGCCGTGCCAGCAGGCGTGGGCTTCGGCGGCGGGCCGAGGTCACTAGCTGTAGCAGCAACCGGCGCCGGTGCCCCACCAACACTCGGTGGGGCTGGGCTGCGCCCCGCCGCTATTTCGGATGAGCCAACTGGAACCTCATCAGCGGCGCTCGTCATGCTGGTCCCCTTTCGGTCGATGGCGCCCGCTCACGATGAATGGTTGCGGCTGCCGCGATAACTGTAAAGGCTGGCTCTCGTAATTTGCACGAATCTATAAGTCAGATTGCGCCGGCGGCAAACAAAAAGTTGTAAATAACTTGACTCTGCCCGGGATCTTGGGTATGACTCAACCGCTTGACTGACTCACACTTACCATGGGCGGGGGCCTCCATGGAGGCCGGTGGAGGTACAGCGAAGGATGCAGCGCCTGCAAGGCAGCATTCTGCAACCCTCGGGAGAGACACTCCCGGGCGTTGAGCTCGTGCTGGTCACGTGGTCTCCTGGAGACGAGGACGGCGTTCAGCTACTGCGCACCGCCAGTGACCCAAAGGGACGCTACGAGATCCACTACGACCCTGCTGCCTGCCGCGAGCGGCTGACATTGTGGGCACTGGACACCGCTGGTCTCGCAATCGCCGCCGTCGCTATAAGCGAGGGCGTTGGAGGGGATCTCGACATCACCGTCGCGGCGAGCGCCACCGAAGAAGCCCCCACGAAGCGTACCGGCGTCGGCAGCCCGCCGGCGGCGAACCCCCCGGTGACTTCACCCTCACAAGTGCCAACACAACAGCCGACGCAGACACCGACGACCGGGGATGGCGGCCAGTTGGTGGTGAATGGGCACGTCACCTGGTCCGACGATGCGCCCGTCGTGGGGATCGTGGTACGCGCGTTTACCAAGGGTATGCGCGAGGAAACGCCACTTGGACCGTATGCGCCGAGCTTCACACAGGAGACCAGGACCGACTCCCACGGCTTCTACGAAATCCCTTACACGAGCCAGCAGCTCGCTGCCAGTGGTAATAGATCTGCGAACCTCGTTGTCAGCGTGCTGGACTCGGCGGACGCCACCGTTGAGAGCTCTCCGACATGGTTCGATGCTCCCGCGAGCGCAACCGTCGACCTGACGCTCGCCGGCGCGGTCGCCGGCCAACCGACTGAGTACGAGCGCCTGGTGTCACTCATGTCCCCGCTGTTGACCCCCGCGGCCGCGAACATCTCATCGCTCGAGGGATCCGATCTCGACTTCATCGTCGGCGAGACAGGAGCCAGCAGAGCGCTAGTCGGCTGCCTGTTGTCAGCTGCCAGCTTGCACAGGGAAACCGCCGAAGTACCCGTGGCGGCGTTCTATGCAATTACGCGCGAAGGCTTGCCAGGAAACTGGGCAGGGCTCGTTCAGGCCGGGGCCGCGGACATCGACAAGGCACTGCTGACCGCGGCCCACGACGGTATCGCCCCCGCCGATCTCGGCGCAACCGCCACCCCGCTGGCCATCCAGATCTCCCAGCTCGCCATCCAGCGGGTGCTCGATCCCAGCGCCACCGACACGCCGACGCCCCTCTCCGGGCTACTCGGCGCGTCGGGCCTCTCCCCGCTCAGCAGCGTGGGCTCGTGAGCCTCGCCACGAGCTCGAACGGCACGCCGCAGGAATTCTGGCCATCGCTATCCAAACAACCCGGGTTCGAGCAGGCTTCCGTCGAACGTCTCCAGCTCACCTTCCAGCTGGGGCTGCTGACCGGCAACCACCTCCCGCTCGTACAGGCGATCCTCGGCAAGGGATCTGTCACGTCAACAGCCGATCTGATCGGGCTCAACGACACACAGTGGAGCGAACTGCTCACGAGCACCGTCGACGGGCAGCGCGTCGGCGTTCCCGCGGGGGTCCCCGGATCCACACCCGCAGAACAAGAAGCCAACTACATAGAAGGGCTGAAAGCCACGCTCCAGGCGGCGCTTCCCAACGAGACGATCGCCCACCAAATCGCCACCGACGCGATACCGATCCGCGAACCGGACAGCCGCGCGGCGATTGCCCAGTTCTTCACCAATGCCCCCGACTTCGACATTCGCACCACGCGGATCAGCACCTACGTCGCAGAACACGCCGCCGAGGTCTTCAAGGGCGTCTCGCCGGAGACGCAGGCCGCCGCCGTCAGCGAGCTCCAGCGGGTGCAGCGCGCGTTTCAGATCAGCGTCAGCTCCGAGACGATGGTCGCGCTCCTGAACGCCGAACTCGACGCGGCCCATCTGGTAGCCGACATACCGCCCCAGAGCTTTCTCGACCGCTTCGCCTCCGCGCTCGGGGGCACGGAACCCGCAGAAGCGATCTATCGCCGCGCGGCGTTCATCAACAGCCGCACCGTCAGCCAGATCGCGCAGCTCAACGAGGTGGTCAACGGCGCCTGGCCCGATGGGCTCGCCGGCGGGAGAT
Organism: uncultured Solirubrobacteraceae bacterium; assembly: GCA_963752865.1. Lineage (GTDB taxonomy): Bacteria > Actinomycetota > Thermoleophilia > Solirubrobacterales > Solirubrobacteraceae > Palsa-744. The sequence goes on along the minus strand of CAVVZU010000002.1, from coordinate 909,150 downwards.
TCGGTGGCGGCTCAGGTACAGCCAAGGAACAGATCCTCGAGCAGTACCCCGACTACGCCGAGCTGTTCGGCGCGCTCGACCCATGTGAATGTGAGGAATGCACTTCGGTGCTCAGCCCGGCGGCGTATCTCGTGGACGTCCTGCAGTTCCTGCGCAACTCCACTCCCAATGGCGCCGGCAACACCCCCCTCGACGTGCTTATCGGGAATGGCCCCTCGCTGCCAGGACGACGCCCCGACCTCGCCTACCTGAAGCTGACATGTGAGAACACCAACACCGAGCTCCCGTACATCGACCTCGTCAACGAGGTGCTCGAGAACTACATCCTCTTCAACGGGCCAACTCCGCAGGCCGCACACGACACCGGCGAGATCACCACCGCAGAACTCGACGCCAGCCCGCAGTACACGATGGAAGGCGCCACCGTCGACAGTAAAGAAGGCCCTTACTACAAGCTCGCTCGTGCCGTCTACCCCTTCACGCTGCCCTACAACCTGCCGATTGCCGTCGCCCGGACCTACCTGCAATCGCTCGATGGCAGCCGCCGCGAGATCCTCGAAGCGTTCCAGACGAATCCGTCGGCGGCGACGGCGGCCGTCGATGCGGAGTACCTGGAACTCGATCCCCGGCTCTATGAAGTGCTCACCGCCAGCACGCTCGCCGGCCAAGCGGCAACGCCGCCGCTGCTCGCCCAGCTGTATGGGTACGACCCGTCGGATGTCAGCTGGCGAACCTCGCTGGCGAGCGTACCCGCCTTCCTGCAGCGTACCGGCATCGAAGCCGACGACCTGGTCGAACTGCTGCGGACACGCTTCGTCAACCCCGACTACCCGACCGGCCCCGACCAGACGTTCTTCACCCGTCTGCCGATCGGCTACCCGACTCTGATGACACTCGTCCAGGACCACTTCGCGACCACCGACGCGGCGATCCTCGACGCGCTTGGCGATGCGATCTCGTTGTCTGAGATCGAAGCGTGGTGGAAACGCAACGAGAGCATCGGCCAGATAATCGTGATCGCCAGCCCCGAAGGGGGCTGCGAAATGGAACGAGCCACGCTCGCGCAGCTCGCCGGCCAGAGCGCCCCCAGCGAAGCCGACCTCGACAGGATGCAGAGCTTCATCCGCCTGTGGCGCGTCCTCGGCTGGAGCATGAGCGACCTCGACCGGGCGATCACGACGTTCAACGAAGCCTCCGTCTCAGCAGCGCTCATCCACAAGCTCGCCCTGGTGGAGCGCCTGCAGGCGACGCTGAATCCCTCATGCCCGCAGGTGCTGTTCGCGCTGTGGGGGCCGCTGGAAACCAAAGGCACGGACTCGCTCTACCGGCAGCTGTTCCTCAGCGCCGCATCGCCGCCCCAGGATCCACAGTTCGCGATGAGCGCCAACGGCACGGTCCTGCAGGAAGCCAACGTGGCGATCTCCGAACACATCCCGGCGCTGCTGGCCGCGCTGGGCGTCGGCGCGGGCGACCTCGCGCTGATCTGTGAAGCAGCTGGACTGGACGACAGGCTGGCCGGCTCCTCAGCCGGAGCGCCGCTGCCACCGGAAGCACAGCTGAGCCTGCTCAACGTATCCGCGATGTACCGCTACGCGGCCCTCGCCCAGGCACTGGAACTCAGCGTGAGCGACCTCATCGCCCTGCGGACGCTCGCCGGCCCCGGCCTCGACCCGTTCGCATCACCCGACGCGGCCGGCGAATTCGTGACTCTCGCCCAGCATGTGCAGCAGTCGGGCTTCACGGTCGCGCAACTCGCCTACCTGTACGAGAACGCGTCCGTACCCCCCACCGGCCTGGCCCCACAGCCGACCACGCTGCTCGTATTCGCCCAGACGCTCCGCGACGGGCTCACCCAGATCGCCGCCCAGTGCGCAATTGCACCGGACCCCAAGGGCAGCTTGACCGCCTCGACCGTCACCCAGCTGCTCTCAAAGACAGTGGCCGCCCAGACGGTGGCGCTTGTAAATGGCAGCGTCACCTACGGCGCACCGCTACCGGCGGGCGAAGTACCCACCAGCCTCCGGCGCACCGCGGCAGCGAACGAACCGATCACGATCGATCCAACCAAGACACCCCCTGAAGTCGGCGCCAAGCTGGGCTACAACGCAGCCAGCGAAACGCTCACATACACGGGGGCGATGACCTCACACGAGCAGACGGAACTGCTCGCGATCGGCACCTCCTCCAACACGTTCAAAACAGCAGTCGAATCCCTGTACGCACAGCCGGCGACGTTCCTGGAGGAAACCCTCGCCCCCCTGCTCGCGGACCCCAATGCGGCCACGACGTTGCTCTACACCACTGCCAGCGTCGACGCCAACCTCAACCCCGTGCTGGTCAACGAACACGGCCAAGCGGTCACCGACCCCACGCAGGCGACCGAGACGGCCGCCGCCTGGAAGTTCTCCTACCTGCTGGGCAAGCTCCTGCCAGATCTGCAAAGCACACTCAGCCATGCTCTGGCCAAGCAGACGGTCGCCGATGCCTTCGCGCTGGACCCACTCGTCACAAGCACGCTGCTGGAACAGGTGCTGGATGCGCCCGCCACCACCAACACAGCCGCGATCGAAGTGCTGCTTGCACTAGCTACACCCGGGATCACAGCTGCCTACTTCACCAGCCCGGATCTCTCCGGCAGCCCCACCGTGACCACGCTCGCGGCTGTCGCACTCGGCGACTCACCCGGCTCACCGGCGTTGCCGAGCGCGACGCAGAGCGCGAGCTTCACCGGCTGGATCGAGGTGCCCAACAGCGCCACCTACACCTTCACCGTCGCCACCAATGGCTCCCCCCAGCTGTTCGTCGGCGCCTCGATCACGCCGGTCACGCTGGAACACGATCCGGGTACACAGCTCTTCACCCAGAAGCTCCCGCTCGCCGCCGGCGGCTTCACCTACGTCCGCTTGGAGGTCACCGCGCTGCCGGCAGCCGGCGAGGTCAGCCTTGCCTGGCAAAGCCAGAGCACCCCAAACGCCCCCATCCCCGGCTCGGTGCTGCTACCTGACGCGTGCTTCCAGGAATTCCAGCTCCTCTACGTACGCATCCAGAAGGCCGCCATGCTCTGCAACCTGTTTGCGCTGCGCGCGCCCGAGCTCGAATACCTCTCCACCGCGGGCGCGCACGGTCTGTTCGCCGGCTTTGACCTGAACGCACTGCCGTTGAGCGCGGGAACGACGCCGTCACAGGCCACCGCGCTGTTCGCCGGCTGGCAGCGCCTGTACGACTACACGGCGCTGCGCAACACGCTCCCCGCCGGCTCGGTCAGCCTCGTGGACGTCTTCAGCGCTCCTTCGTACGCCGCGGCCGCGGAACTGCTGCCGAAGGCCACCGGCTGGGACGAGACGCTCGTGAGCGAGCTGCTGGCGGCCTTCTTCCCAGCACCGCCCACGGAGAACCCGATCGTTGACGAGCAGTGGCCTACCCGGCTGGCTCGGTGCGTAGCGCTGGCGAGCCAGATAGGTGCGCCGCCGGCAGCGATGTTCGCATGGGCCGATTACTCGTGGCCGTCCCCCGAGGCCGCCTTCGAACAGCTGCACGAAACCGCCGACCAGATCAAGCGCTACACCGCCTCACATTACGATCCGGCCACCTGGCTGAACATCGCCGAGCAGCTATCGGACACGCTGCGCTCGAGCCGCCGCGACGCGCTCGTCAGCTACCTCTTGGGGCAGCTCGGCATGAGCGATCCGGACACGCTGTTCGAACTGCTCCTGATCGACCCCGAGATGGGCAGCTGCATGGCCACCAGCAGGGTGCGCCAGGCGCTGAACTCCGTGCAGCTGTTCGTCCAGCGGTGCCTGCTCAACCTCGAGCAGGGCGAAACCAACCCCGGGCTGCTGCTGAAGCCCGCCACCACCAGCCCCGACGCGTGGCGCGACGCGATCACGCTCGAGCCGAGCCAGATCGACGCGCAGACATGGCGGGAATTCAAGGGCTCCTACTCGTTGTGGGCGCCGGCACGCGAAGTGTTCCTGTGGCCCGAGAACTGGCTGCTGCCACCGCTGCGCGAAGACCAGACGCCGCTCTACGAAGCGTTCGCATCGTCGCTCCAGCAGGGCACGATCACAGAAGAAAGCGTCACCTCCAGCTTCCTCGAGTACCTCCAGGGGCTCGCCCAGATCGACCGTCTGGACATCCGCTGCGTGTACTGGCAGGCACCCGAAGGTGAAACGGCGGGCGTTCTGCATGTGTTCGCACGAACCTGGCACGACCCGCGTTCCTACTTCTACCGCCGGCGCGTCGGCAAGAGCTGGACGCCGTGGCAGCCGATAGGTCTCGACATCGAGGGCGATCACCTGGTCGCGGTGATCTGGGAGGGCAGGCTGCGACTGATCTGGCCGGTGTTCACCACAGAAACGTTCACGCCACCGCCCGGCGAGGCCCCGCTCACAACCACCGCCAACGGCACGCAGACACCGCAGCCGGGACCGCCGCCACAGAACTACTGGCAGATAACGCTCGCCTGGAGTGAGCTCTATCAGGGCGCGTGGCAGCCCAAGCAGGTCAGCGAAGACTTCCTCGACTCGTTCTACAGCGCCAGCGACGAACATTTCTTCGCCAACGACAAACCGCTCGTCGGCCCGCTGCAGCCGCCGGCTCAAGGTCATGTGTTCAAGGCGCGGCTCGACGGCGCGGATCTAGTCGTCGACGTATACGCCACCTTCGAGTCGCTGGTGAACTACAGCCCCGGGGACGCGGCCCGGGTGCTGGACGCACTCGCCGAAGGCCTGAAGGACGTCGCGCATTTCTACGCAACGCTCTCCAAGGAAAGCGAAGGCGACGCCAACAAGCTCTACGAAGAAGAGAATGCACTCGTCGAACGGCTCGGCGAGAGCGGGCTGTCGAAGTCCCGCGAAGAACAGATCGTGGAAGAGCTCGTTGCCAAGATGGAGGTCTCGGCGTTCCTCTCGGCGCTGGCCACCGGTCAGCAAGAAGAAGCGGACAGGCTCGAAGCGCAAGCGTCCGTCGATGAAGGCGCGGCGGATGTCATCATCCAAGCGGGGATCGAGGAGGGTCTCGGCCCACTGCTACTGGGAGAGTTTCGGTTCTCCGCCTGCGGCGATACGCTCAGCGTCGGCTACACCGAACTCGGCACGCCACCGGAAAAAGACGCCTCGCCGCATCAGTCGAGCGCCACCGTCTCCTCGGCGCGAGTGCTCTGGCCGGGGAACGCCGAACCGTACTTCAATGGGTCTCGTCAGCTTCCCGACCTGGCCGGCACCGGCAGCGAGCTGTCTCTGCGCACCGGCGAATTCGGCGAAACCCCGTGGCAGTTCACCGAACAGTCCGCGCCAACCTTGAAGGAAATCACCTACCTGAAACAAACGCCCAGCCGCTACGAGCTCCGCTACTCACAGCAACACTGGCAGTTCGCCGTACAGGATCCGTTCTTCTACCAGGACGCCGAACACACCCTGTTCGCCGAACCCGTTGCGAGCGGCTGGATCCTCGAGCAGCTGGCAAACCCGGGGAACGTCGACGTCGCGCACCAGCTCACCGGCCTGCTGCGGGCACAATCATCCAGCGCCAGCGTCACACCTGCCCCCGCCACGCCGACGATCGGCCCAACCGCTCAGAGTGATGCCCAGCTGGATCTCCCCCAGCGTGCGGACACACCACAGGTGCTCGCTGGGCAGACGACACTCACAAAGACCGTTGACATCCAGACGTCTGACTCCAGCGCCCTCTCGAGCTCCAAGCTCACATCGGGCTATCTCCAGATCCCAGATACAAACTGGAAAGTCCCGCCCGGCCTGCTACCCCCCCCACCGCCGCCACCGGGGTCGCTGTCCTTCCAATCACACCGCCAGCCCTACGTGTGCGACCTGATCGATCAGCTCGTGCGCGCCCAGGGCGAAAGCCAGAAAGGTGGCGTCGACGGGCTCTTGAACCTCGCCAACCAGACGCGGCCCGACAAGCTGCACTTCGAAGCCAACTACAAGCCCGACTCCTACGTCACGCACCCATATCCGGAGGAGATCGTCGAATTCGGGGCAACCGGCGCGTACTCCGACTACAACTGGGAGCTGTTCTTCCACGCGCCGCTACTGGTAGCCCTGACCCTCTCGCAAAACGGCCAGTACGCGCAAGCTGACGCGTGGTTCCGCCACATCTTCGACCCCACCAGCTCAGAAACCGCGGTGCAGGCGCCCGAGCGCTACTGGCAGTTGCAGGAATTTCGCACCCCTGCGCCGGAGACACTCTTGGCGCTGATGCAAGCGCTCGATGAAGGCGACGCCGGCGCCGAGCTTCAGTACGAAGAATGGTCCAAGCATCCGTTCGAGCCGTTCCGTATCGCCCGGCTGCGGATCAGCGCCTTTCAGAAGTACGTGTTCATGGCCTACCTCGACAACATGCTCGCCCGGGCCGACTACCTGTATGGCCAGGTGGACAGCATCGAGTCGATCAACCAGGCGACGCAGCTGTATGTCTTCATGGCGAAGCTCCTCGGCGAGCAACGTGAGCAGATCCCCACGCCACACGCGCCACCCGAATACACCTATAGCGAACTGCTGTCCTACAAGCTCGATGCGTTCTCCAACATCTGTGAGACGCTCGAGAACGAGTTCCCCTTCGCCGGCCCGGTCAGCTCCGATCCGCAGAGCCAAACCAGCGGGCTCCTCGGCCTCAGCAAGACGCTCTTGTTCTGCATTCCGCAGAACACGAAGCTTCTCGGGTACTTCTCGACGGTCGAACAGCGGCTGTACAACATCCGTCACTGCCTGAACATCCAGGGGGTACCGCAGCAGCTTGCGCTGTTCCCGCGCCCCGCCAGCCCGCTAGCGCTGATCGAAGCGGCAGCCGAGGGAGTCGATCCGGGCAGCGTGCTGGCGGACGTCAGCGCGCCGCTACCGAATTACCGCTTCAGCTACCTGATCACCAAGGCAAGCGAGCTCGCCGCCAGTTGCCAGGCGTTTGGCCAGCGATTCCTGGAGGTGCTGGAGAAGAGCGATGCGGAAGGGCTCGCGCTCCTGCGCGCCAACCAGGAGACCGCCGTGCTGGAACTCATGACGAAGGTCAAGCAGCAGCAGATCACCGAGGCGGAAGCCAACGTCACCGCGCTCAGCGCCTCACGCGCGGTCGCGGTCACTCGCTACAACTACTACCAGTCCCTGCTCGGTGCAAGCGCTCCCGCCAATCCCCCCGTCGGCGCGGACATCCAGATGGCTGCGATTCCCAGCCAGCCGTCGCAGCTGACCGGGGGCGTGCAGCTGATCGCCGAAGAGCAGAGCGAGCTGGCACTGTCCGCATCGGCCGCGGCGCTGCACCAGAACGCGGGACTGCTGCAGGTGCTGGCGAGCGAACAGGCCGCGATCCCCAACGTGTCGATCAGCATCGACACGCAGCCGTTCGGCGTGGGCGGCAGCATCGGCACCAGCTACGGAGGCTCGAACGTCTCCGCATCGACGGAGGCAGAAGTGCACGGCATGGAAGCCACCGCCAGTTACATCACCTACCAGGCGTGGGCGGCGGGCAAGATGGGCGGCTACTTCCGCCGCCAGCAGGAGTGGGCGCTGCAGAGCAATCTCGCCGCCGGCGAGATCATGCAGATCGACAAGCAGACCGCTGCGGCGAAGACCCGCGTGCAGATCGCCGAAGACGAGCTGCGAACGCACGAACGGGAAACCACCAACGCCCAGCAGGTGCAGTCCTACCTCACGAGCAAGTACACCAACCAGCAGCTGTACACGTGGATGATCGGCCAGGTCTCAAGTCTGTACTCACAGCTGTACCAACTCGCCTACAGCACCGCCAAGCTCGCCGAGGTCGCCTACCAGCGCGAGCTGAGCGTGGCGGAATCGAGCTACATCACCTTCGGCTACTGGGACAGCCTACGGAAGGGCCTGTTGGCCGGCGATCGCCTCGAGCTCGCGGTCAAGCAGCTCGAGCGCGCGTACATCGACCAGAACGAGCGGGAGTTCGAGATCACCCGGCATGTGTCGCTGCTGCTGCACGACCCCGCGGCGTTGATTGCACTGAAGACGACAGGCGAGTGCGTGGTGGAATTGCCCGAGGAGCTGTTCGATATGGACTACCCCGGTCAGTACCTGCGCCGGCTGCGCGACGTCAGCCTCACGATCCCGTGCGTGGCAGGCCCGTACACGAGCATCAACTGCACGCTCACGCTCGTCTCCAGCAAGGTCCGCGTCGACCCCAGTACCAGCGCGGCGGCCAGCGGGTACAAGGAGAAGCCCAATGAAGACCAACGGTTCCTCTACAGCTTCGGGTCCACTGCGGCGATCGCCACGAGCCACGGCCAGGACGACAGTGGTGTCTTCTCCGTCAACTTCCGCGACGAGCGTTACCTGCCGTTCGAGACCGCCGGCGCGGTCTCCCGCTGGATGATCACGATGCTGCCGGAATGCAACGCCTTTGACTTCGACACGATCACCGATGTCGTGCTGAAGCTGAGCTACACCTCACGCTACGGCGGTGACCTGCTGCGCAGCCAGGCGCTCGCGGCCGCGAAGCTGCCACCCGGCGCCCAACAGACCCCGCCGTCACTGCCCAGCGCACCGCAACAGTCCGGACGTGAACGTCTGTTCAGCCTCAAGCACGAGTTCCCGACCGAGTGGTATGGCTTGCTCCACCCAGCCAGCACGAGCGCAGCATACGGGCAGATGCCGATCTCGCTGAGCAGCGAACGCTTCCCGTTCCAGTACCGCGGTCGGGCGCTCAAGATCACCGGCGCGCAAGTGTTCGCGCTCCTACGGATCGGCGCGAGCCTTTCAACGCTGCCGATCTACCTCACGGAAGCCGGCGCGCCGGCGCCCGCCGGTAGCCCGCCGCCGGTAGCGCCAACCCCCCAAGCCAGCGCACTGGTGACGCTCGAGAAAAGCACCCTGTATGGGAACTCGACGCTAGTCAACAGCGTCACTCCCGCCTCACCGCTCGCTGTCCCGCAGCTGCTGTGGCTGTCGGTTCCAGCGGACGAACTGGAAGCGATGCTCGCCGCGGTCGAGGACTTCTTCATCCTGTTGCAGTACTCCGTCGGCTGATCGTGACGGGACCCAACGCACCGGAATCGCCGGCGGTTGGTGCCAACACACCGCCCAGCGCATGGCAGGCCAACTGGGAGCACGCGCCGAGCGGCCCCAATCGCGAAGGCGACACCCCGTCCGGCTCCTCGCAGTCCGCGCCGGAAGTGGAGCTGCCAAAGATCTCCCTCCCCACCGGGGGCGGCGCGATCCGTGCGATCGACGAGAAGCTCACGATCAACCAAGCCACCGGCAGCGCCGGCATGGCAGTGCCCGTGTATGTGTCTCCCGGCCGGCAGGGCCTCACACCGACGATCACGCTCAGCTACGACTCGGGTGGGGGCAATGGCGTTCTGGGCATCGGCTGGAGGCTCTCCACTCCCCAGATCACGCGTAAGACCTCACGCGGGCTGCCACGCTATGAAGACGCCTCGGACTCCGACGTGTATGTGCTCTCCGATGCAGAGGACCTCGTGCCGTCCCTGAGCGAATCGGGCGACGGCGACTGGCAGACGGACGCTTACTCTACGAGCAGTGAAGGCCTGACATTCGCGGTGCGCCGCTACAGACCGCGGGTGGAGAGCCGCTTCGCGCGTGTCGAGCGCTGGCAGGAGACCGCCTCTGGAGAAGTCCACTGGCGCACGGTCTCGCCGCAGAACGTCACCAACATCTACGGTCGCGCGCCCGCCTGCCGCATCAGCGACCCCGGCGAACCGCTGCGTGTATTCAGCTGGCTGCTGGAGCTCAGCTTCGATGACCGCGGCAACGCCGTCTCCTATGAATACAAGCAGGAGGACACCAGCAACGTTCCGCCGGCGGCGCACGAGCTCGGACGCCAGGTGGGCGCCAATCGCTACCTCAAGCGCGTGTTCTACGGCAACGAGACTCCCTACCTGCCTGCGAGCGGCGCGGAAAGACCAGACCAGTGGTGCTTTCAGCTGGTTGTGGACTACGGCGAGCACGACCAGGACGCCCCCCAGCCGGGCGAAGAGCGCACCTGGCCATGCCGTGTGGACCCCTTCTCGAGCTACCGCCCGGGGTTCGAGCTGCGCACCTTTCGCCTGTGCCAGCGCCTGCTGATGTTCCATCAGTTCCCCGAAGGCTCTCGCCGTCGCCGGTGCTCGTGCGCTCCACCGACCTCACGTACGCGACGAGCGCAGACCCCGGCGGCCAGCTGCCCGCATACAGCCTGCTCTCCTCGGTCACCTCCACCGGGTGGCGGCAGGCGCAGACTGGTGGCGGCTATGAAACCGCACAGCTGCCACCCCTGGAGCTCGAATACAGCCCGCTCACGATCGACGAAACCCAAGGGAGCTGCGACCGGGAAGCGCTGGAGAACGTGGTGGGCGACGCCGGCAAACGCAGCCGCTGGGTGGACCTCAATAGCGAGGGCTTGCAGGGAATCCTCACCGAGGACGACCGCGCCTGGTACTACAAGCGCAACCTCAGCGCATGGAGCCCACCGGGAGGTGAAGCTGGCGCGCGCTTCGCCCCGTTGGAAGAGCTCGCGCAAAAGCCGAGCCAAACCTCAGCTGGGGCGCTGCAGCTGACAGACCTCAATGGCGACGGACGGCTCGCGGCCGTCAGCTTCGCGCCGCCGGCGCCAGGTTGGTACGAGTATGAACCCGAAAGCGGCTGGTCACCGTTCAGGCCGATGGCCGCCACCGCTGCGCTGGACTGGTCGAGCACGGAGCTGCGCATGGTCGACCTCGACGGTGACGGGCTCGCCGATGTGCTGTTGAGCGAAGACGAAGTGTTCACTTGGTATGACTGGAGCGTGGACGTGGGGCTTGGTCCACCACAGAGCGTGCGCAAGCCGTTTGACGAAGACAGCGGCCCGGCGCTGGTGTTCGCCGATGGGACTGGATCGGTGTATCTGGCGGACATGAGCGGCGACGGCCTCAGCGACCTCGTGCGTATCCGTAACGGCGAGGTCTGCTACTGGCCGAACCTCGGCTTCGGGCGTTTCGGCGCGAAGATCACCATGGACGAAGCCCCCGTGTTCGACTCGCCGGACAGCTTCGACGAGCGCCGCCTGCGCATGGCCGACGTCGATGGGTCGGGCACAGCCGATCTGATCTACCTCTCGGGCCAGGGCGCGACGCTGTGGTTCAACCAGAGCGGCAACGGCTGGAGTGCTGGCAACGCGCTCAGCCAGTTTCCCCAGCTCGACGACGTGGCCGACGTGAACGTCCTCGACCTGCTTGGCTCGGGCATGAGCTGCCTGGTGTGGAGCTCGCCGCTGCCCGGAGACGCGGCGACGCCGCTGCGCTACCTGGACGTGACGGGCTCCAACAAGCCCTACCTGCTCACCGCCGTCGCCAACAATCTCGGCGCCACCACCACGCTCAGCTACTGCCCCTCCACCAGGTTTTACGTGCAGGATCTGCTGGAAGGCACACCGTGGATCACGCGGCTGCCGTTCCCCGTGCATGTTGTCGAAAAGGTGACGCTCGAGGAAGCGATCACACGTATGAGCCTGGTAACGAGCTACACCTACCACCACGGCTACTACGACGGCGTCGAACGCGAATTCCGTGGCTTTGCCCGTGTCGAGCAGCTCGACGCCGCGAGCGTCCCCGCGCAATCGGGCACCGGGACCTTCACCTCCACGCCTACGAGCGAAGACGGGGAGTTCGTGCTGCCACCCGTGCGAACGAAGACCTGGTACCACACGGGGGCGTGGCTCGACGCCGAAGACCTCGCCACCCGACTCTCCCACGAGTACAGCCAGCTAGACCCGCAAGCAGTCCAGCTCGCGCCCACCGTATTCCCGGAAAGCGCTGATGCGGTTGAAACGCGCGAAGCGTGCCGGGCACTACGCGGGCGCATCCTGCGCCAGGAGATCTATGCGCTGGATGGCAGCGAACAGGTGGGCGCCCCATACAGCACCAGCGAGCATCGCTACCAGGTCAAGCGACTGCAGCCAACGGTGAGCAGCCCCGCGGCACCCACCAGCGCACTGCCGCTCGCCCACACCTACGGATGCTTCTACGGCTACGAGCTCGAGTCGCTCACCTACCACTACGAGCGCAGACCCGCCGACCCGCGCATCGCGCACGCGCTGACACTGGAAGTTGACGAATACGGCAACGTCACCAAGAGCGCCGCCGCCGGCTACGGCCGGCGCATCCCCGCCTTTCCCGAGCAGGAAAGAACGCTTGTGACCTACACCGAGCACGAAGTGCTGAATGTGGCCGACGAACAAGACTGGTACCGCCTGGGGCTCGCGCTCGAGACGCAGAGCTTCGAGCTGACGGGCATCGTCGCTGCGACACCGGGCCCGCTGCTCGAGCCGGCCAGCCTGCTGGAAGCGGCACAGAAGGCTGAAGAAATTCCCTACCAGCAGTCACCGACGCTGACAAGCGCACAGAAGCGCCCGATCGAACATACGCGCACCCTCTATTTGAAGGACGACCTGTCAGGCCCCCTCGCGCGGGGCGAAGTGCAGTCGCTGGCGCTTGTCTACGCCACCTACAAGCTCAGGCTGACCGCGGGCCTGCTCGCAAACGCCGCATCGGCGGCGATCGTCGCACCGACGCTGACGGGGGCCCAGCCGCTGGGCACGCTGTTGACGGACACTGGCGGTTACGTCGATCTGGACAGCGATGGCAACCTGTGGGCTCCATCGGCGCGACTGCTGTACTACCCGGGCGTTGCCGGGAGCGCCGGCGCAGCACAGTACGCGGCGGCGAACTTCTATCTGCCGCAGGCCAGCATCGATGCCTTCGGCAACAAAGCAAGCGTCGCCTATGACCCGTACAAGCTGTTGGTCACGAGCGCCATCGACACGCTCGGCAACGAAACCAAAGCCGAATACAACTATCGCGTCCTTGCGCCTTGGCTGGCGAGCGACCCGAACCTCAACCGCAGGGGTGTGCGCTACGACGCTCTTGGCATGGTGGTGGCGAGCGCATCGATGGGCAAGGAGCTCGCCGGCGGTGGCGATGAAGGCGACCACCTCGACCTCAGCACCGACGAGCCCTCCCCCAGCGACCGGCCGACGACGCGTCTGGAATATGACCTGGGCGCCTACCGGGAATGGATGCTGGACCCGAGCCACGATCCTGAGCACCCCGCGCCGGTGTCGGTGCACACGCTCGCGCGCGAACAGCACAAAGACGAAAGCAGCCTGTGGTTGGAGACCTACACCTACAGCGACGGCCTCGGCCGCGTGGTGCTCACGAAGATCCAGGCCGAGCCGGGCCCAGCGCCGGCACGCAACGCCGCCGGCGAGCTCATACGCGATGCGCAGGGACAGATCGAGTTGCAGCAGACCTCCACCCGTTGGGCGGGCTCCGGGCGTGTGGTCTACGACAACAAGGGCAACGCGGTGAAGGCCTACGAGCCGTTCTTCGACAGCAGCCCGGCTTTCAACGACGAGAGTGACTTGGTGGAAGTTGGCGTGACTGAGATCAGACGCTATGACCCCTTGAGCCGGCTGACGCGTGTCGACAATCCCGACGGGAGCTTCAGAGCAGTCGAATTCGATCCCTGGCAGTCGGTCGCCTATGACGAGGTGGATACGGTGCTCGAAAGCGACTGGTACAAGGCGCGTGAACCGGGCTCCGCCCTGGGCGCGGCTCAGATAGCGGCCGCGGCCCAGGCGGCACGGGCCGCGAACACGCCGGCGGTCACAGACCTGGATACGCTCGGGCGGGCCTTCCGCCAGACCGCGAACAACGGCGCAGGCGAGCTTTACACGACGCTCAGCACGCTCGACATCAGCGGCCACGCGCTGGCCACCGAAGACGCGCTCAAACGTGTGATTCTCACTCAGCTCTACGACATGACAGGTGCCGCTATCAACGCCAGCAGCGTTGACTCGGGCGAACGTTGGATGCTGGCCGCGGTCGACGGCAAGCCGCTCGTCTCGTGGGATGCGCGAGGCATTCGCGTGGAACGCGAGTACGACGCCGCCAGACGCCCCACCGGGGTGTTTGTAAGCGAAGCCGGCGCGAGCAGCAGGCAGGTCGAACAGAGCATCTACGGCGAGGGCCTGCCGCAGGCGCAGGCGAGGGCGCGCAACCTGCTGGGCGCCCTGTACGAAAGCCGCGATCAGGCGGGGGCCGCAACGGTCGAGCAGCGGGACTTCGACGGCAACGTCATCTCCAGCTCGCGTCAGCTGCTGCGCTGGCAGGCGGCAGAAGTCGACTGGTCGAGTACGCCCGCGCTGGACCCCGCGCTGATCTTCCCCAGCAGCGCCACCTACGACGCGCTACACCGGCCAACGGCGCTCACGGCTCCCGACGGCAGCATCACAGCGCCGTCGTATAACCAGCGCAGCTTGCTAGCGCAGCTCACGGTACGGCTGCGGGGGGCGGCGAGCGCAACCAGCTTCATCACCGCGATCTCCTATGACGAGAAGGGCCAGCGCGAAAGCGTGAGCTACGGCAACGGAGCCCTCACCACCTACACATACGATCCCCAGACCTTCAGGCTGACGCGGCTGCAGAGCACGAGACCGCTCGCCGCAGGCCAGCCAACGGGAGCGAACCCACTGCAGGACCTCGCGTATACGTATGACCCCGTCGGCAACGTCACCAACATCGCCGACGCCGCACAGCAGGTCAACTTCTATGCCAACCAGATCGTCCAGCCTGAAGCCAACTACGGCTACGACGCGATCTACCGGCTGATCGAAGCGAGCGGGCGCGAGCTGATCGGCAACGCCTCCCAGCCGCAGACGACGGCAAGCGACGCCCTCCGCATGAACGCACCGCTGCCGTGTGACGCCGAAGCGATGCAGAACTACACCGAGAGCTACGGATACGACGCGGTTGGCAACCTGCAGTCGCTGACGCACACGGCCGCGAAGGGGAGCTGGAGGCGAACGTACGCATATGACGATAACCCGCCGACCAACAACCGCCTGAGCTCGACAACGGTAGGTAGCCAGCGTGAAGGCTACGAATACGACGCCAACGGCAACATCATCGAAATGCCCCAGCTCTCCAAGATGGTGTGGGATCACGCAAACCGTCTGCGGATGAGCGCGAGCCAACTGGTGAACGCAGGCGACACCCAGAGCACCTACTACGCCTACGACCAGAGCGCCAATCGCGTGCGCAAGCTCACCAGCTCTGCCAGCGGCGCGCCGCGGCGTGAGCGCATCTACCTCGACGGCTATGAGCTCTACCGCGAATACTCGGCGAGCGGAGCGGTCGTGCTCGAACGCGAGTCGCTACATGTCAGCGACGGTGGGACGCTCGTGTGCATGGTGGAGACGACAACCGTCGATGCCTCGAGTGCCTCAGCGCCGCTACCCAGTCAAGCGATCCGCTACCAGCTCACGAACCTGCTCGGCTCCAGCGTGTTGGAGCTGGACGAAGACGCCGCGCTGATCAGCTACGAGGAGTACTACCCGTATGGCAGCACCTCCTTCCAGGCTGGGCGCTCGCTGGCGGAGGTCAGCCTCAAGCGCTATCGCTTCTGTGGCAAGGAGCGAGATGAAGAGAGCGGCCTGTACTACCAGGGTGCGCGCTACTACGCGCCGTGGCTCGGGCGCTGGGTGTCGTGCGACCCCAAGGGCCTCGTCGATGGCCCGGCGCTGTATGCGTACTGCCGTTGCAACCCGGTCGTCCATACCGATCCGCAGGGCACGCAGACGCTGGAGCTTCCCATCAGAGATAACCGAGCACTGGGACAAGCCACTGAAGTACAAGGTGGACATGCCCTCGCCGGCAGCTGCGCAGCACTCCCAGTCCACACCGGCACCGAAGGCCGAGGACAAGCAGACGCGCGCGGACATCTCCGCCGAGGCTGCCGCTCACGTCAATGAGGCGATTGGCGCAGTCCAGGAGGCGTATCAGCCAAGGAACCCGTCGGGCGAGCCTTTGTTCGGCGACTTGAACCTCTACACCGGTGACGAGGCGCATGCACGTGCGCTGGCGGCTCCCGGCTACACGATCAAGGACACGACCTACTTCGATGACGCCAAGAACGCTGAGAAGGAGCTGCGGCTGGAGCTCAAGCTCGGTCCCACGGACAAGGTCGCCGACCAAGCGCGCTACGACGCGATCTGGGCCAAGCCGTCCTACCTTGCTGTCCGCGACGCGGCGTTGAGCGGCAGCGTCGTCACACAGAACGACCTCGCTACGCTCGACCCGACCAAGATCCAGGCGGTCACGGAGCTGCCGACGCTGCAGCGCTTCGGCCTGCCGATGGGCGGTGTCACCGCCCTTGGCGGCGGCCTCAGCATCCTCAGCGGAACGCAGGAGCAGGACCCCACGCTCGCCGGCCTGGACTACGCCGGTGGGACAGCGCAGGCGGTCGGCGGCGGGCTGGAGATGCTTGGTGCGTTGAAGCCCGTCGCACCGCTCATGTCCGCAGGCAGATTCTTCGGCGTCGCCGGCGCGCTGATCGTAGCCCCGGTCGTGCTCACGCACGCCTACGAGGATGTCAAGAGCGACGATCCGGTTCGTCAGATGAACGGTCTTCTTGACGCTGCCGGCACCGTCGCGCCACCGGCGGCATTCCTTTCCATCTACAACAAGGTGTTCTTGCAGCCGGCGGGTGAGTTCATGTACAACATGACCAAAGGCGCCATATCGCAGTGGTACGGGGTGCCGACGTCGTTGGTGCACTAAGGAGCAGTCACCTAGAAACATCGGAGCGATTCATGGTCGAGCCATGACCCCAGAAAGTAGGCGGCTGCCCAACGTCTAGATTCATACTGCACGAACAGCACTGGCTACTAGTTCTGGGGAAATCTCCGGCGCAACCCATGGAAGGAACTAGTGCATCGGTCCAACCAAGCTTGCGTGAGCGCTGTGAAGGGCGCATTATGCGGCAAATGGTCGCCACTGAGAAAGAGATGGTCGCGGTGTTGATGACCGATCTGGTGGCCTCTACCGCAACGGCCGACCGCGTTGGCCCGGCGGCGGCAGAGAAGCTGCGCTCCGAGCACTTCGGGCTGCTGCGCAGCGCACTCGCGCGGACGGCCGGCCGAGAGGTCAAGAATCTCGGCGACGGGCTGATGGTGGTGTTCGGCAGTGCCGCCCAGTCACTGGCCTGCGCCGTGGCGATGCAGCAACTCCTCGACGCGCGCAACCGCCGCGCAGAGGAGCAGCTGGGCGTGCGGATCGGCGTGAGCGTCGGTGACGCAACGGTGGAGGATCGTGACTACTTCGGCGAGCCCGTGGTTGAGGCCACGCGCCTGTGCGCTCACGCGCACGCCGGGCAGATTGTGGTGAATGCGCTTGTGCGCCGGATGGCAGGCTCGCGGGACGGTCATACCTTCAACTCACTTGGCCTGCTGCAGCTGAAGGGGATGTCTGCGCCGGTGCAGTCGTTTGAGCTGTGCTGGGAGCCCACCTTTACGGCGGGCATCGCGCTGCCGGAGCGGCTACGACGGGCGCCGCCGGCAGGCTATGTGGGGCGCGGTACAGAGCGCGAGCAAATCAGCGGCCTGTGGCGCCGGGCCTGTGCGGGATCGCTGCAGGTTGCGCTGATGAGCGGGGAGGCGGGGATAGGCAAGACGCGACTGTCCACTCACCTGGCGCTACAGGCACACGGCGAAGGCGCAACCGTGCTGTATGGACGCTGCGATGAGCACCTCGGGGTGCCCTACCAGCCTTGGGTGCAGGCGCTCGGGCTGCTCATCGACGAGGCGCCACAGGCGATGCTGAAGGAGCATGTCGAGCGCTTCGGTGGCGATCTCGCGCGACTGGTGCCGGCACTACGCGATCGCGTCCCCGAGCTGCCGGCCCCGCGTGAGAGCGACCCACAGACCGAGCGCTATCTGCTGTATGCGGCCGTTGCCGGACTGCTCGAGCTCACTCGCGAGTCCGAGCCATTGCTGCTGATCCTCGATGACCTGCACTGGGCGGACTCGCCAACGGTGTCGCTGCTGCGCTATGTGGTGGCGTCGAGCTCTTCGATTCCGGTGATGCTGGTTGGCGCTTACCGCGACACCGAGCCCTCCCGCAATCATCCGCTGGCGGCGCTGGTGGCCGACCTTCGCCACGAGCAGGGCGTGGAGCAAATCAAGCTGACCGGCCTCAGCCCGCACGAGGTGGTGGCGTTCATGGAGTCTGCCGCCGGCCACGAGCTCGACGAGGCTGGGGGTGTGCTGGCGGAGCAGATCACGCGCGAGACAGCCGGCAATCCGTTCTTTGCGGGTGAGCTCCTGTCTTACCTCGCCGAGTCTGGGGTGCTCGCGCGGGACCACGAAGGCCGTTGGCGCTTGAGGGACAACGTCGCTGAGCTGAAGCTGCCCCGGAGCGCACGCGAGGTGGTCGCCCGACGCGTGCGGCGCCTTGACACACCTACCCGCACGGTATTGAGCGCGGCCGCGGTCATTGGCAGGGACTTCGAGCTGGAGCTGTTGTTGGCAGTGCTCGATCTTCCCGAGCCGCGGCTGCTCGAGATCCTGCATGAAACGGTTACGGGCTGGCTCGTACACGAGGACCCCGAGCACGCGGGGCGCTTCATGTTCACGCATGCGCTGGTGGAGCACACTCTGTATGAGGAGCTCGGAGCAGCCCGACGCGCTCCGCTTCACAGGCGGATAGCGGTAGCGCTCGAGGAGCGCTGCGGAGCTGAGCCGGGCCAGCGGGTGGTTGAGCTCGCCAGCCACTGGGCCGCGGCGGTCACCGGCGTCGATACCGCCAAGGCAATTCACTATGCCCGGCGGGCTGGCGAACGAGCGCTCGCACAGCTGGCTCCTGACGAGGCTGTGCGCTGGTATCGCAAGGCACTGGAGCTCTATGAGCAGATGCCGCTCGAGCCACCAGCCGAGCGATGTGAGTTGTTAATCGGCCTCAGCGAGGCCCAGCGCCAGACGAGGAGCCCCGAGCATCGCCAGCTTCTGCTCGAGGTCGCTCGCCAGGCTGAGCAGAGCGATGTGGCGGAGTGTCGCGCGGCGCTCGCCGCGATCGGTGGTTAGCGCCCAGTGACCTGAGTCAGGGCACTACGCTGACAGCTGAATGTTTGTGCTGTTCCTTATCGGGATGCCCGTTTTGGAGGTGTTCGTCTTCATCGAGGTGGGGCTTGCGATTGGCTGGCTGTGGGCGGTCGTGTTGCTGGTGGGCACCTCCGTGCTGGGCGTGCAGCTGCTGCGAATCCAGGGGCGCGCGGCGATCGAGCGCGTGTCGGTGGCTGTGTCCGAGCGGCGTGCTCCTGGCGCCGCGGCGCTCGACGGAGCGCTTGGGTTCCTTGGCGGCCTGCTGCTGGTGGTACCGGGGTTCGTAAGCGACGCGTTTGGCGCACTGCTGCTGTTGACGCCGACACGCAGGCTCGCGCGCCGCTGGATCTCACGCCACTACGCGGGGCGCGTAATGGGCTTTGTCGCAGCGACGGGACGTTTTCGGCCGGGTACCCGTATGCGTCCTGCTGACGTGGAGTCGACGGCGATCGAGGACGATCAGGGCCGGCTCGACCGCTGAGCCTCGCTCACCACTCCTGAACGCCGTGTTCGAAGAAGGCTGCCACGTAGTTTTGAACCGGGTATCTGTGGCGAACTACGGACAACTGCCAGATACGTGGCGTTTACCGTGTGGGTTGCGCCGGCAGTGCTTTCCCCGGCCGGCGAGCCAGGTAGGAGCCGCGTTGCGCGCGCCCTCCGTCAGCCGCACGCCGCCGCGTGCCTTATTTCTGACGGAGGGTGCCCCGCGCTACTGAATGACGGCGCCGCTCAGGAGCGGGCGAGTCGCAGTAGCTCGTTGAACACGGCCACGACCTGCGGGTCGAACTGCGAGCCGGAGCAGCGGTTGATCTCGGCGAGCGCCTCGGTGACGGTGATGGCATCGCTGAACGGGCGGTGGCGCATCATGGCGACGAACGCGGCGCAGACGGCGATGATGCGAGCACCGACGGGTATGGCATCGCCGGCGAGCCGGTCGGGGTAGCCGAAGCCGTCGTAGCGCTCGTGGTGGGAGCGCACGAGTTTGGCGGCGTGCGCGAGCGTGGGTGCCGCGGCGAGGATGCGCTGGCCGACTTCGGGGTGGGTGCGCATGATTGCCCACTCGTCGGCGTCGAGCGGCCCAGCCTTGGCAAGGATGTGGTCCGGCACGACGAGCTTGCCGACATCATGCAGCCGAGCCGCGATCTCGACGCGCTCGACCTCCTGCTCGGATAGCCCCATCGCTTGCGCGGTGGCGGTGGCGAAGTGGGCGACCCTGTTGAGATCCTCGAGCACACCGGGCGTGCGCTCGGTGAGCACCTTCAGCAGCAGGCCGAGGCTTTCGCGATTGCCGGTGGAATGACCGGTGCGGTGCGTGCTGGTCGATGCTCCCATCTAGCGTAATGATCGTCGCTCCTTGGCATGGGCTTGACATCTCTGCCCCAGCATCAACCTACGTCCGTGGAAACTACTACGTGGTTGAGTTCGATCTCGAGATGAGCGATCAGCAGACCAGCGGGCGGGCACTTGCACGTGGCCGCCTCGACGAGCAGGAAAGCGGGGTTCCAGCCCCGGTGGCCACCGCTGCGCTCAGGCAGTTGGGGTGGGCGCCATCTGCCACCCCCTTGCGGGGGCTCGGCGAGGGTGCTTAGAGCGCGACGTCGTGTGGTCGAGCAACGTCGCGCCGGGTGCGGCGTACGCGAAGAAATCCGCGCAGCTGACTAAGAGACGGCAAAAGACCCGAAGGAGCGTCGAGTCGAGCCTCGTCGGTCTCGAGATCGATCTTCGGCAGAGCCTCTGAGGAAACCCGTGCCGGCTCCACCGTAGGCACATCGGCCCCAGCTTGAGTGCTCGAATTCTCTGCCTCTGATCCCTGTGACATCCAATTCATTCTAGCGCCGATCGGTCAGAGGTGGACGTCGGTCAGTACGGTCACGACGACCGTGCCCACGAGCACGAGGATAGCTGCAGCAACCGTGTATTTCTTGCGGGTCAGCCGACCTTTCAGGCCGTTGACGGCGGCCTCGAGTACCGCGATCACCTCGCGGTCCACTTCCGGCGCGGTGAAGCCTGAACAACGCTGGTACAACCCGGCAGGGGTCAGCCCAAGCGAGCCTCCCCCTACGAGGGCGGCCAAGGCCAGTACCGCGGCAGCAGCAAGCGCGATCAGGGGTTGCCAGTACAGGTGGCCGAAGAGTTCCTTGTTGACGGCGATGACGACCGCTGCCAACGCCGCGTCCACACCCAGGACACCGACGGCGATCGTGTCGACGCCAGTGGCGGCCGCCATCTGAATCTGAAGCTGCGTCTCACCGAGACTCACGATCGACTCAACCGGACTGTCCATAATGGCGGAATAGTAGCGGGCGACGTGGACCCCACTACTACTGTCCCACCATCCTCAAGACCTGACCCCGTTCATCAACGCGGGCACGATCACGCAAGCGATCTTGGACGACCCGAACACCGTGCTTCGCAACCACAACAGCAAACTGGAAATCGTCTCCACGACCGAAATCACGGTCGCTACCTCGCCGCCCGCGCCGCTGTTCGGCGGCGGCACCGACAACATCGCATTCCTGCTGGGCGACCCGGGAGCGATTACCAAACCGGACGGCCCCGGACAGAACGCGCAGACCCTCCAGATGCAGTCGACGTTCTGGATCGAGGAGGTGCAATACACGATCATCATTCCTCCCTACGAGCCCGGCCGGCCGCCGCTGACGCTCCGGCCGGAGGGCGGCAGCGACGGGCCACTCACACCCACGTTCACCGTACGCCCGCCGATCCGCATCGAGAGCGCACGCGAACTCAAGATCATCATTCCGCAGATTCAGTACTGACAGCTTGTCGAGCTCAACTTCAACGGCCTGACGTGGCCGCACGTGTCGGTGGCCACGCTCCTGCCCGCAGCCCCTCCCACGATTCCGCCGTCCGCGTGGGCGTAGCCATCCCCGACCGATTCCGTTGACGCCAGCGGTCACCAGTAATCCGAATAGTCAGGTAGAGTGCGCCTGTGGCTGCGGCCATCTTTGGCTTGATTGGGGTGCTGGTGGGCGGAGTGTTGAACTTCGTCACGGTGACGTACGTGCAGGGCCGCCAGGATCGATCTTCGCTGCGCTCGATCGCACGACTGGCGTATGACGACTGTCTTCACTGCCAAAGCACGCTGGTACGAACGCTTGCGACCAAGAAATGGTGGGAGCGGGGTGAAATGATCAAGCTTCAGGTTGACGACAGCGACCGCAAGCAGCTGCTGGGAGAGCTGCCGGACGATGCCTCCCAGGACGTGGCCGATGCGATCGGCTGGGCGCGATACATCATGCTCCGCCGTGACGGGTGCAAAGCCGAAGCCGCACCGACCCCGACGGAGCTGCAGATGATGCGCGATACGTTCTGTCGCCTGGACGCGGCTCGCTGGCAGTTGTCGGGCAAGGCCAGCGGCCGCACGTTTCGCAGCTTTCGCGACGGCGCGGTGCTCGCCACGCTGGATCACCCGACGACGCTCGAGGCTCTGGGAATCTGCGAAGAGAGCTGCCAGGAACGCAGACTGGTGCGCTACGGGAGAGAGGGGGCGGAACAATGAAAAGCCCGGCAGAGAGCAGGACGTCGTATTCGCTGGCTGTGGTGGCGGTGGGGACGGCACTGGTGGTGTTGTTCGCGGGGGCCGGCACGATCGTGGCTGTGGGCCACACGGTGCCACAGGCGATGTGGGCGGCGGCGAGTGCGCTGAGCGGTGCGCTGGTGGGCATCCTCATCCCGACATCGAGCCGCGCTGGCGGCACCGACCATGTGGTAGCGGCGACTACCTCTATAAAGGCCGCTGCGACGAGCGCGGCACGCACAGCGGCGGCGGCCATCACGGCACCGGAACACAGCAAGGACGCGGCGGCGGCGGCGCTTACGACCGTGAAGAAGGCACCTGTGGACGAGAAGGTCGCACATACGCGGGGCGCGAGCACATCGGCGGCGGACGTGATCGGTCACGTCGTTGCGATCTTCGAAAGGCTCCACAACGACGCAGCACGCAACAGCGTCGAGGCAGCCGGAGCACGGCAGAAAGGCCCACAGGCGGGCGGCCCAGACCAAGCTGAACTGCAGCGAAAAGCGGAGCAGTCCAAAGCTGATCACACGGTCAAGAAAGCTGCGTTGGATGCGGCGCGTGAAGCCAAACCGCTGGCGACGGAGATCGCCGATCCCGGCTCTGCGGCGCCGGCGCCGCCACCATCGTGGACGACGAGCACACAGTCACTGCTGCTATTCGCGCTGGCTGCGGTGGTGCTTGTGGCAGCGCTGATACTGGCGCTGTTGATCGCAACGGGACAGATCCACGCGGCCAACTGCCCACTGGCGCATGAAGGCAAGACGCAAAGCTGTGACTCGAACGTGCTGCAGATCGGTACGGTTGTGCTGTCGCTCGCGTCAGCGGCGGGAGGCACGCTGTTGGGATTGTTTGCAACCCCGGATGGCAAGCCGCCGGTGGCGAGCGCCACCGCGAAGTAGCGGCAGGGCTATATCAAAACGTATATATTGGCTCGGATGGAGCTGACAACGCTCATCCGAGACGCTCGTCAAGCAGCTGGAATCACACAACAAGAGCTGGCCACACGGGCTGGCACTGCGCAGCCGGCTGTGGCGGCATACGAGTCGGGCGCGCGAGCCCCAAACCTGGGGACGCTGCAAAGGTTGCTGGGCGCGTGCGAGTACGACGTAGAGCTACGGGCACGTCCGCGCATGCGCCGCGGCGCGGCATCGCTCGCGGAGCTCGGTCAGACGATCAAGGAGGATCTGGAGCGAGGCGATGAGCAAGACGCACTGCGGCTGCTGTTCGGGTTCGCGGACGACTTCAGAGGCTCGTCCCGACCGGGGAGGCTGGCGCTCCTGCGTGACGAGCCGCCGCCCACAGGTGACACGCGCTTCGACGCCGCGCTGGCGGGAGTAGCGGAGCTCTTCGCGATTGAGGGTGCGCTTGTGGCCCCCACGTGGGTGAACGGCCGTGGGCGCTTTGTGGAGCCGTGGTGGTTTGTAACGAGCCGACAGGAGTTCCATGCATACGTGCTCGCGAACACGCCAGCGGTACTCGCTCGTCATGGTGTGTTCATGGCACGAGAGGTCTTTGACCGTGTCTGAGTACCAGTTCACGCGAGCGAAGATCGTGAGCGCACTGGAGGCCCTCGGAATGGAGCTCAACAATGAGGGAGGTGACGACAGCCTCGCCAACGTATCTGCTGGCGATGAAGCTGATGGCGATGCGCTTTGGCGAGGACGAAGAGGACATCGAGATCCTGCTGCGGGAATGCGGTGTGAGCAGCGCGCGCGAGGCACTGGATCTGGTCAAGCACGTATACCCAGTGCAGGAGCCTCCGACGAAGACGCGGTTCTTCCTTGAACAGCTACTCGGACCCGATTCGCCACCGTAAAGCCCCAAGGGCAAGAGACACATATGAGCAACACCACTCGTCATCAGCAACCCATAGGCGTTCCCAAAGATCATCCCACTAAGCAGGACGATCCCACATCTTAGTTGCAGCGATGTTGCAGATGAGCTACCTTTCCCCTGGCGGCAAGGGGCAAAAAGCCAGGGGGCTTACGCATGCAGACGCGGATACGAGAGCGGCAGGCGCCGGCGGTTGCCGGCTTGGCGGTGATAGGTGGCGTGGCGGTGTGGCAGTTGGGACTGGAGTTTGAACGCGCTTGGCTTCGCAGCTACGAGGGCCCGTTGCTGGGCGAGACGCTCCCTGGACTCACGCAGACGCCTGGCGCTGCAGCGGAGCTCGCCAGTGGCGATGGCTCGACGACCGCACAGGACGGGCATCGCCGCTGGGTGACAGAGCACCACCCGCGGCGCTTGCGACAGACGCGCAACGGCGCGTCGCCCAGCACCAGCTGAGCGCGCAACGGCGCAGACACGACGGACAGGGCTGCTAGTGGGCGGCGTGGCTGCTGCGGGCGAGCACGTCGGCGACGTAGGCGGACAGGTTGCGCTCGAAAGCGGCAACAGAGAAACGCTCGGCGTTTTGCACGGCGTCGGCGGGATCGAAGTCGAGCCGTTCGAGGCCTTCGATGGCCTGGGTGAAGGAGTCGACGTCGTCGGGCGTTGCGAGGTATCCGGTGCGCCCGTCGAGCACGGTCTCGAGCGCACCGCCTGCGGCGGCGGCGATGACGGGACGTCCGGCGGCTTGGGCCTCAACGGCGGTAATGCCGAACTCCTCGATGTTGGGCATCAGCACGGCGCGGGCGTTGGCGTACAGCTCGACGAGGTCCTCATCGCTTGCGCGACCCCGGAACTTGGCCTCGGGGTAGGCGGCTTTGAGGGCGCTGAGGTGTGGTCCGGCACCGACGACCTGGATGGGCGTGTGCGCGCGCCGGGCGGCCTCGAGCGCGATGTGCAGGCGCTTGTGGGGGAGGATCTCTGAGACGATCAGCAGCGCCTCGCCGGGGGTGCCTGGCGTGAAGCGGTGCGTCTCCACTGGCGGGTGGATGACGGGGGCGTCGTGACCGTAGTGGCGCTTGATGCGTTTACGACTTAGATCGGAGATGGCGATGTAGGCATCGACCCTGCGGCTGGCGGCGAGGTCCCACTTACGGATGCGACGCAGCTGCTGGCGAAGCAGCGGGCGTAGCAGCGGGGAGATCTCACCGAGGGCATAGCTTTCCTCATCCCAGGCGTAGCGGAAGGGCGTGTAGCAGTAGCAGACGTGCACGGCGCCGTCGGGGACGGGAATGCCGTGGGCGAAGGCGCTGCTGCTGCTGAGAACGACATCTGACTGGGGTAGCCTCAGCCGCTCGATCGCGTACGGATACAGCGGCAGCAGGCGCCTGAACGCGGACTGGTCGATGCCGAAGCGCTGCAGCGGCGAGGTTGTGATGGAGCGCCCGGCGAAGCGCCCGTTGGTGCCATCTTCGTCGTGCAGTAATGTGAAGATTGGTGCGTCGGAATACAGGTCGGCGATCGCGGCAAACGTCCGCTCGGCGCCGCGCATGACGAGCAGGTAGTCGTGGGCGAGGCTGATGCGCCCGGACAGCGGCGAGACAGCTGCTGGATGGCCGTTGGCAAGGCGGGCGCCGCGGGGAGGCAGGCCGGTGATCGCGGGATCGCGCAAAAGACTCGTGCTGGTGGGCACAGCTCGCGGTGTAAAAGTTGAAAGGCGATCCATGGCAGGCTCCCGGATGAGGGTGGTCCATAGGTCGAGCGCAACGCACGCTAGAGGTCAGCCTTGGGGCAGACGTGAAGGTTTGGGGAAGTCCACCCGTACGGCGCGCGATCGCGTCCTAGTCGTTGGTGGTAACCATACTGCTAGAACCGCGCACGGGCTAGGCATGCACGGTGGCTACCAGTCCGTGCTGCTGGGGCGCCGCCGCACGGCACCGCGCTCGCCGTGGAGGCCGTGAAGCCACGTGGGGTGAAGCGTTAGCGTGAGACGGGTGTGTCTGCGCGCTTGAGGAGCTTGCGCAGCCACGCGGGGACGAGGGCGTCGGCCGACACCAGGTCGGGCAGGATGAGCGATTGGAAGTGGCGCGTGTAGTGGGGGGTGCCGGGTCCCCGATCGGTCGTGCCGGTGGTTGTGTCTTCCTGGGCGGTGCCTGTTGGTCGACCTGTGGTGGAGTCCTCCATGGGTTTCATTGTACTCCCGCCAGCTTGAGTAGGACGGCGAGCACCAGGAAGGTGAGCGCCCCGGTGAATAGGGGGTCCTTGCGAGCGAGGGCCTGGTCGTTGACGAGCGTTTCATCAGCGAGGTCTTCGAGCAGCGATTGTTCGATCTCCTCGTCATCGCTGCGCTCGCGATCGTTGAGTATGTCCGTCACGAGCGGGCCGATTTCCTTTGCTCCTCGGCGGATCAGGGCCCGTAGGGCCAGGCCAGCCGACAGGCCGAGTAGCACCAGGGCCGCGATCCAGAGGTGATCGGTGGACCTGACGGTGAGGATAAGCGCCGCGATCGCGGCGCACGCGCTGACGACGCCGAGCGCCCCGGCATCAATGGATGCGGACCGGGACGCCTGAATCTGCAGCTGGCTCTCGGCCAGCGAGCAGAGCCTGTCGGTGAGCCGCGGCGTGATCACTTGCGTGGGCATCCCGCAAATCTACGCCGCGCTTGGGACGGTTCTGTGGATCGGCCCAAAAGGTCTCAAGCAAATTTGAGACCGCAGGAGACCAGGCTCTCGGGGATTATTGTGGATCGTCAATAACACTCAATGGCGCGCGCTTGTGATGGGACGCTCGATCGAAGCCCTCACCCAACAGGCACGTGACTGGCGCGCAGGTAATGAGCAAAGCAGGGCACGGTGAAGTCGATCTGCCCTCGCCCGGGGCTCCAGATGAGCTCCTTGGCGATCAGCTCCTCGCGCACGAAGGATGCCCCGCCGATGCTCGAGTAGCCGGCGGCGATGGCCGCATCATCGCTCTTGTAAGGACCATCACCGAGGCCCGCCATGGCGATCAGGTAGCGCTGCTCGGCATCGGTGGCGAGCTCGAACGCGGGAGCGAAGAAGCCACGATCGAGGTTGTCGTCGACGATCTCCTCCACCACGCCCACGTGCTCAGCGGTGATGGGCGGGGTGTCGATCTCATCCCAGAGCACACGCCCGTACTCCTGCGGGAAGTAGGAAGTCGAGGAGATCGTCTTCCAGCGTTACACAGATACCCACGACGAAGAAGACTAACTAGACTAAGCCGACAATCATGCTAATCTGATGATCGTGCAGACCGCCTACCTCACCGTCCCCCAAGTAGCCGCCGAGCTCGACATCAGCACCGATGGCGTCTACAAGCTGATCAAGCGAGGCAAGCTTCCCGCAATCCGCCGCAGCGAGCGAGGCATGCGCGTCTCTCGCATAGCCCTTGACGCCTATCAGCGCCGACTGCACCGCGGCGAGACCCCCTCCGCGTCGATTCGTGAGTCAACCGCTGAGCTTGATGACCTGCACGCTGAGTTCGAACGCGACACCGGCCTCTCGCCAGGGGAATGGGAGCGTCGATGGAAGGCGGAAGAGATCGAGGACAGCGCTGAGAACATGCGCCTGACCATCCGCGCGCTGACGCTACATCTCGCAGGACGGCCGGAGCACGTGCCAATGGCTATTGACGACCGCCAACAAAAATCGATAGAGCCAGGTCACCCAACAGGCACGTGACAGGGGCCAGT
Source organism: uncultured Solirubrobacteraceae bacterium (assembly GCA_963752865.1). Lineage (GTDB taxonomy): Bacteria > Actinomycetota > Thermoleophilia > Solirubrobacterales > Solirubrobacteraceae > Palsa-744. The sequence goes on along the minus strand of CAVVZU010000002.1, from coordinate 881,185 downwards.
TGACCCCACTCGAGCGACTACTCGCCGACGACGTCACGTCCAGCGGGATAGCCAGGACACACCGTTTCTGCTCGACCCCTTGCTCGCCGAGTGGCTCAGACGAAGATGACCACTGTCAAGAGCCACCGTCACGACCGCCGGGAGAACCACCAGCTCGTTTCGAGCAGCGCCTTCCTTTTTGGGAGACGCGATGGCGTGCGTCTTCGATCAGCCATTGTGGCGCCGGTCACCAGAGTCCAGGCGGCCCGAACATCGACCAGCTCGGGCTTTGAAGGTCCTGCTTGTCGAGGGGCCCCGAGACTGCCCGGGACCCTTATGCAGGCCTGTCGAGAATTGTTGATATCCGCAAATTCGGCCCTCTAGGTCTTGCTTGTGCGGATAAGTCGGCCCATTAGCACTCTCAGATATTGGGATCTGATTAGGATGCCACCGCTGGCTCGTTGGTTTCGGACTGCACTGCGGACGACATCGTCTAAATCGAACTTTGGGGGGTTGCTATGCGACGGATGGGCGTACTGGGGATTCTCGCTGCCTTGGTGTCACTCGGCACCATCTGGTCGCTCGACGCTGCAGCCGCCCAAGCAGCGAGCCTACCGCCGGCCCCCTTCCTGGAGGCCGTATCGCCCCAGGGTCTTGGCGGCCTGGTTTCATGGTCACCAGACCCAGCCTCGGCCGAAGTCTCCTCGTATTCGGTGCAGGCCATTGCGGCCCCGGGCACGAAACTCCCGAGCGGGTGCTCCACCGTGACGGTGTCGGTGTCCAGCTCCAACAGTGCAGCGCTCGTCGGCGGCCTTTGCGTGGGAGCCGCATACGTTGCGCGCGTGAGCGCGGTCAATACGGCCGGCCAAAGTGCATGGAGCTCTAACTCGAACCCGTTTGCGCCGTTCCCGGCGCAGGTGCCAGGAGCACCACTGATCACCTCTGTGCTTGGACGCGAACATTCGCTGGTGGTGTCGTGGTCAGCACCAGCCTCCACGGGTGGAGCGGCATTGAGCGGCTATGTGATCAAGGCCACCGCCGGCGAATCAACTGTCTCTACCAGCGCAGGCGCATCGGCGACCTCGGCGACACTCTCAGGGCTAACCGACGGGACGAGCTACTCCGTGTCGGTCGTCGCCCAGAACTCGGTCGGCTCATCGAGTGCGGCGAGCGGCTCGGGCGTGCCAGCGGCCACCTACACACCCGGAGCCCCGGAACAGATCACAGCCGTTCCGTCTGGAACTGGCGAAGTGGACCTCTCTTGGCAGCCGCCGGCCGACAACGGCGGCGCCAGCATCAGCAGCTATCAGGTCACCTACGAAGAGGTGGTGCAGAACGAAAGCGGCCAGTGGGTGTCGGCGCCGGAAGCAAAACCCACCACGGTGAGCGCCGCAAGCACCGCGACCAGCCTCGCTGTCGGCGGTCTCACACCCACGAACGCCTTCTGGTCCTTCTCGATCGCGGCCGTGAACTCCGCCGGCGTCGGCACGTCAGGCTCGGCCAGCCAACCGGTCTCGCCGCTGACCTCCACGACCTCCTCCACCGTCGTTCTCAGCTCCGCCACGATGACCGCGCTGTCCTCTGACGAAAACGAACAGCTCACTTGGACGACGCCGGTGCCGACCCAGGTCACGACCCTGAAAGTCGGGCAGGTCATCGTCGCCGCACCGGCCGCCGCTGCACCGCAGGGCCTTTTGGACACCGTTGAGAGTGTGACCAAAAAGAGCTCGGGCAGCTACGTCGTGGGTATCGCGCAAGCCGCCCTCTCACAAGCGTTCACGGGACTGTCCATCGCCAGCACGCTGAACCCCTTGGCTACTTCAGGCGAACCCGCAACGACGTTCAAGCCGGCGCTCCCGGGCATCCGCCTGATCAAGCCCGCCCTCAGCGTGAGCTTCAGCCGGGAACTGGTGCTGGGGATCGAATACGGCGCGGGACCGCTGAAGGTATCCGGCGAGCTTGATGTCACCCCCAGCGTGGGAGTCGACATCGCGGTGACGACGGGGTTCCTGGATATCCCCAACGGAGCGAACGTCACGGCATCCGCCTCGGTCGCCGTCAAAGCGGCGCTGTCGGAGACGCTGGAAGGATCGCTGTCGAGGAAGATCGGCGAGATCGACGGCGATCCCGAGTACTACCAGATCGGTCCGGTCCCGGTGGTGGTGGTGCCGAAGATCCCGATCTACCTGAATGCCTCGGGGAAGATCAGCACGCAGGTGACGGCCTCGATCAAAATCGGCGCACAGGCATCGTGGAGCTCGCACCAGCCGGGGACGCTCTCGGTCAAGAACACCTCCACGCCATTGACCGTGTCGGGCAATCCGCTCGAGAACCTCTCGGCAAGCGCGAGCGTGGGCTTCAGTGAGCAGCCGCAGCTCGACCTCTATGACGCCACGGGGCCCGACTTCGAAGCCGCCGAGAGCGTGGAGGCGACCCTCAACCCCGATCCGGGGGCGGGCCAGGATTACTTCTCGCTCGTCCCCTCGCTCAACTTGAAGGCGGGATGGGACATCGACCTGCTCGGCTTTCACGCCTCACTTGACGCACAGATCGCTCACCTCACGTTTCCCTCTTTTGTGATTGCCAAGCCACCCGGCGCCTTCTTGACCGTCTCCCCCGCGAGCCCCTCCGTGCCTGTGGGCGGTAGCGAGCAGTTCAAAGCGACCCGCAGCGACGGCCAGAGCTTCCCGCTGACCTGGACCGTGCTGGGTGGAGCGGGCGACACGATCAGCAGCTCGGGCCTGCTGCAGGCCGTGGCGCCGGCGGGGCGCACGCTGAACGTGATCGCGACCGACAGCAAAGGCGCCATCGGCGAAACCACGGTCACGGTCGGCAAACCGTTCACCTCGCCACTTAAACTCGAAGTCGTGGGTGCCCACGACGGCAGGTCGGCCACGCTGACCTGGCAGGCTCCGACCAGCACGGGCGGCACGGCGCTGAGCAGCTACACGATCGTCACGAATCCCGCCACCACCACCCAAACGGTGCCAGCCTCATCGACCAGCACCGAACTAACCGGCCTCACTCCTGGCGTCACCTACGTGGTCTCGGTGTACGCCACCAACACCGGCGGCCTGCAGTCGTCACCGGCAACCGTGTCGTTCACGCCGACGGTCACCTGCTCGATCACATGGACCGGGACGACCAGCACGGCGTGGTCGACAGCGTCCAACTGGACACCGGAACGAGTTCCCAACAGCGACGATCTCGTGTGCATTAGCGGCGCAACTGTGAAACTCAGCGCCGCCACGACCGTGTACGGGCTCACGCTCGCGGGCTCGACGCTCAACACCAGCGCCGCCCTCACTGTGACCGATCTCCTGTCCCTCGAAGGAGGAACGCTCGAAGGCACCGGCACCACGACCGTTGCGCTGTCGCCAGGAGGCACGCTGACAAGCACCGGGAGCAACTGGCTGTCCGGCGTCCATTTCACCAACCACGGTCAAGCAGCCCTGACGGCGGCGAGCAGCCTCCAAATCGACAGCAAATCCACACTCGAGAACGCATCCACGTTGTCTATCGGCGCTGGCGCGTCGATCGGCTGGGACGCAAGCGCCGGCGGGCAACTCCTCAATGACTCCGGTGCGATAGTCAAGTATGCGGGTGGCACTGAAGGCGCCGCGATCGATGCGCCTGTGCGCAACAATGGCACGATCAATGCCGCCGCCGGCACGCTGACGCTCTACGCAGCGGTCACACAAAGCAGCACCGGCACTTTCACCGGCGCCGGCACTATCGTGGTGCAATCCACCTTCACACCAGTCGGCACAGGCGTAAACCTCACAGACGCCACCGTTCAGGGCTCCATCACCGGGCCAGGAACCGTCACCATCCCAGCCGGCGGCTCCGTAACGATGGCAAACAGCGCCTCACTCTCAGCCATCCACCTCATCAACAAAGGCAACCTCACCCTCGGCCCCGGACCCGCCGACATCACCATCGACGGCGCCACAACACTCGAAAACGACAGCACACTCACAATCGACGACGCAACCAGCCTCAGCTGGGACGACAACACCAGCGGAAAGATCACCAACAACGCCGGTGCAACGCTCAGCTACCCGGGCGGCACTGAAGGCGCCGCGATCTATGCGCCGATACGCAACAACGGCACGATCAACGCCGCCAACGGGACACTGACGCTCTATGCCACCGTCTCCCAGTCCAGTACGGGCACCTTCACCGGCGCCGGCACTATCGTGGTGCAATCCACCTTCACACCAGTCGGCACAGGCGTAAACCTCACAGACGCCACCGTTCAGGGCTCCATCACCGGGCCAGGAACCGTCACCATCCCAGCCGGCGGCTCCGTAACGATGGCAAACAGCGCCTCACTCTCAGCCATCCACCTCATCAACAAAGGCAACCTCACCCTCGGCCCCGGACCCGCCAGCATCACCATCGACGGCGCCACAACACTCGAAAACAGCGCCACCCTCACACTCGACGACAGCACCGAAATCGACTGGGACGGCAACACCAGCGGAAAGATCACCAACACCGCGGCCGGCACAATCAAGTACCCCGGTGGGACTGAAGGCGCCTCGATCTATGCGCCCGTGCTCAACAACGGCACGATCAATGCCGCCGCCGGCACGCTGACGCTCTACGCAGCGGTCACACAAAGCAGCACCGGCACTTTCACCGGCGCCGGCACTATCGTGGTGCAATCCACCTTCACACCAGTCGGCACAGGCGTAAACCTCACAGACGCCACCGTTCAGGGCTCCATCACCGGGCCAGGAACCGTCACCATCCCAGCCGGCGGCTCCGTAACGATGGCAAACAGCGCCTCACTCTCAGCCATCCACCTCATCAACAAAGGCAACCTCACCCTCGGCCCCGGACCCGCCAGCATCACCATCGACGGCGCCACAACACTCGAAAACAGCGCCACCCTCACACTCGACGACGCAACCAGCCTCAGCTGGGACGAGGCAAGCGGCGCGCTCGTCAACACCGTAAGCGGCACGATCGACTACCCGGGCGGCAGCGAAGGCGCCACGATCTACGCGCCGTTCGACAATCACGGCGCCGTAATCGTCGGTGCCGGCACGCTGAACATCGAGGCGGGCAATACCGAAGAAGGATCCGACACAGGCAGCTACAGCGCCAGCGCCGGAGGCAAGGTCGACTTCGAGGCTGGCGAACGGGTCCTCGGCAACACGTTCAGCTTCACCGGCCCCGGGAAATTCGAGGTCTCGGGCGGCGTCGTCGCTGTACCCGGCGCCGTCAGCATCTCGAACCTGGATGTAAGCAACGACGGGGTGCTGAGTGGCCCCGGCTCGGTCACCGTCCCCAGCGGCGGCAACCTGACGCTCGACTCGAGCGCATCTCTTGCCGAAGACCTGACGCTCGTCAACGAAGGCACGGGTACGGTGCAGAGCGGCAACTCGACGAACATCCAGGGTGGCTCCACGCTCGAGAACGCGGGAACACTGCAGCTGGCTGACGGGTCGGCCATCTCCTACGAATACTCACCCAATGCCGGCACGCTGATCAACGAGGTGGGCGCCACGATCAGCTACGCCGGCGGCACCGACGGCGCGAGCATCTACGTCATGTTCGACAACTACGGAACAGTCTCAGCGAGCGTCGGCACCCGCGGCGGCACCCTCCACATCGCCGCTGGGAACACGATCGGCGCTTCGGACACCGGCAAGTACAGCGCCACGTCCGGGGGCACGATCGAGCTGGACGGAGGCGAACGCGTCCTCGGCAGCACCTTCAGCTTCGAAGGACCGGGGCAGCTCAAGGTCGCAGGCGGCACCCTGTCAGTACCGGGCACAGCGAGCATCTCGAACCTCGAGGTGACCGGATCCGGAGAGCTGGCCGGCCCGGGGACGGTGACCGTCCCCAGCGGGGGTCTGCTGACGCTCGGCGCAAGCGCGTCCCTGACCGACGACATGACGCTGGTCAACGCCGGCACCGGCACCGTGCAGACCGGCAACGCCGTCGAAATCCAGGGCGGCTCCACGCTGAAGAACTCGGGCACACTGCAACTCGCGGACGGCTCGAGCATCTCCTACGAGTACTCACCTGACGTGGGACAGGTGCTCAACGAGGCCGGCGGCACGATCAGCTACGCCGGCGGCACCGAAGGCGCGAGCATCGACGTTCCCTTCGACAACTACGGAACCGTGAGCGCCAGCGTTGGCACCCGCGGCGGCACGCTCCGCATACAGTCCGGGAATACAACCAACGCGTCGGATACCGGCAAGTACAGCGTCACCGCCGGCGGGACGATCGAACTCGACGGGGGCATGCGCGTCCTCGGGAGCACCTTCAGCTTCGCTGGGCCCGGACAGCTGAGGATCTCGGGCGGCACCGTGTCCGTACCGAGCGCAGCCAGCATCTCGAACCTCGATGTGGCCGGCGGCGGGACGCTTGCTGGCCCAGGGACGGTGACCGTTCCCAGCGGCGGGCTGTTGACGCTCGGCGCAAACGCCTACCTGGCCAACGACATCAAGCTCATCAATGCCGGCACCGGCACCGTGCAGACCGGCAACGCCGTCGAGATCGAGGGCGGCTCCACACTGGAGAACACGGGTACGCTCGACCTCGCTGACGGCTCGAACCTCTCCTACCTGTACGCGCCTTACGAGGGGCAGCTACTCAATGAGACCGGAGGCAAAATCAGCTATGCCGGTGGCACCGAGGGCGCGAGCATCTACGTGCCCTTCGACAACTACGGAACCGTGAGCGCAAGCGTCGGGACCCGCGGCGGCACGCTCTACGTAGATGCCGGCAACACCTCAAAGGCATCTGACTCCGGTACCTACAGCGCCACCGCCGGTGGCACAATCGACTTTTCCTCAGGAACCCGTGCGCTCGGAAGCAAAGCGACACTGACGGGGCCCGGCGCGATTGAGCTCGGCGGCGGAACGGTGGTCGACTCAGCGGTAGCGAACGGCGCTGCGCTCGTGCTCGAAGCGGGCAAGATCGAAATCACCTCGCAAGCCAGCGGGAAATTCAGCTCGCTTGTCGAGAACTCCGGGGCGACCATGCAGTTCGACGTATCCGCCGCCACCCCGGTGACAGAACCTGCACGACTCAGCATCAGCGGCGGCGCGGCATTGGGCGGAGCGTTCATCCTCCAGGCAGCCAGCGGCTTCGTGCCAAACGAAGGCGCCGTGCTGTATCTGCTCGACTGGGGCTCGGTGACCGGTGAATTCGCGTCGGTGATGGTTCCCGCCGGATTTGTCAACTACACCGTCAGCGCCAGCCCCAAGGCACTCACCGCCACCGCACTCGGCTGAGGAACATTCGGACGCAGCGTGGGCTTTGCGCCCGGGCTCGTCTGGCAGCCTCGCGGCGGAGAAAGCGGCTAGGCTCGGACGAGTGTGACGCCCACCAGACTCAACATGGACGGCGATCCGCTTGGTCGGCATTCGCTCTCGCCGAGCGAGCTCAAGGAGCTGTTTGCGGCCGAGCGCGCCGGCGAGACCTTTCTCGCCTACAGAGACCATCACGGGCGACTTGGCTTCTTCCGGGCGGGTGGTGGAGAGGGGACCCGCAGGCTCGGACGCCGCCCCGAGATGGACCTCTCGATCTCCTGGGACAGCGAGGTGTCGGGCTTGCATGCGGAACTTCAGGGCTTCGGCGGGGAATGGGCGATCGTCGATGACGGGCTCTCGACGAACGGGACCTTCGTCAACGATCAGCGGATCAGCGGCCGGCAGCGCCTGCGCGACGGAGACCGCATTCGCATTGGGCGCACGACCCTGGCCTACAAGGCGGGGCGCTCAGCCCCGGTGCCGGAGACGGTGTCCGTCGGTGAGGGGCCCGCGCTCGCAGAGCTGACCGATACCCAGCGCCGGGTGTTGATCGCGCTCTGTCGTCCATACCGCGACGGTGGCAACTTCACCATCCCGGCCACCAACCAGCAGATCGCCGAGGAGGTGTTCCTCGGCGTTGACGCGGTGAAGATGCACCTACGGAGGCTGTTCGCCAAGTTCGAGCTTGGCGACATCCCGCAGAACGAGAAGCGGGCGAGACTCGCCGAGTGCGTGCTGCAATTCGGTGTGATCTCAGAGCGCGATCTCCGTTGATCGGAGACCTACTCCGAGATCGCGGTGGGCGCTGCTTGCTCGTGTTGCCGGCCTGGCTCCTCGCTGCCCGGTGAACGCCTTGCCGGGCTCGCGGCGGTGACGGCGACACCCAAGGCTTGCGCACAAGCGTGAGCCAGTTCGGCGGCGGTCCGGAAGCGGGCTGTGGGGCTCTTGGCCATCCCGCGGGCGATCACGTCGTCGATTGACCGCGGCAGGCTTGGCCTCAGCCGGCTCGGAGCGGGCGGCGCGGCATTCACGTGGGCCCATAGCTTCGCCGCCTCGTTGTCCCGCGGGAACGGGACCTGCCCGGTTAGGCATTGGTGCAGTAGGCCGGCGAGCGCGTAGATGTCGGCGCTGGCACCGACAGGCTCTCCGCGGATCTGCTCGGGGGCGAGGTAGTCGAGAGTGCCAACCCACTCGCCGGCGACCGTCATGCCCTCGCCGGCGCCGATGTGCTTGGCCACACCGAAGTCGGTGAGATAGACATGCTCGGTCCCGGCGAGCGTGAGCAGGACGTTGGCGGGCTTGACGTCCCGATGTGCCAGGCCGCGAGCGTGAGCGGCATCTAGCGCTCCCGCGAGCTGCCCGATCAGGCGAGCCGTCCGTGCGAGCTCTAGCGTCCCGTGGAGCGCGAGCAGCTGCGCCAGGTCGGTCCCTTCGACCAGGCGCATGGCGATGAACAGCAGGCCGTCGTCGTCACCTGCCTCGTAGACAGGGATCACGTTGGGGTGCTCGATCGAGGCGGCCAGCCGCGACTCGAGCTCGAAACGCCTGCGAAACACCGGGTCCTGAGAACGCTCGGTCGCGATCAGCTTGACGGCCACGGTGCGCTCGAGCGCCAGCTGGGTCGCGCGGTAGACGACGCCCATCCCGCCGCGCCCGATAGCGGCCTCGATTCTGTAGCCGGCGATGATCGCTGTTGGCTCCAGCGAGCGAGACCCCGCCGGGCGCAGAACCTCCTCGACGACGCTCGCCGAGTCGGCCGCGAAGAGGTTCCGCAGCCGCCTGCGCTCGCGGCTGTCCGCCCACAGACCCACTATCCCGGTTCCCCCTGTGGCGAGCAGCAGCGAAGCGGCCGGGTCGCTGTAGTCGAGCAACGTGCCCGAATCGAACGCGAGCTGGGCGGAAAGCGTCCACAGGGCAAAAACACCGACGCCGGCCAACGCCACGCCGAGCGTTCCAAGTCGCAATCCGGCGACGCAGACGGCCAACGCCAAGAGCAGGATCAGCAGCACCGTCACCAAGCTCGACGCGTTGCGCAGCGGAATGCCGGCCAGGACCGTGGTCGCCTCGTTGGCGAGAATCTCGTTACCCACCATCAGCGAGCTGCCGGACATCGGCGTCTGGTGGAGATCCTGAAGCGACGGCAACGACGCTCCGACGATCACGATCTTGCCGGCGAACATGCCGCGCGGGAACTGCCGGTCGTAGACGCGCGAGTACGAGATCGAGGGGAACGTGCCGGGCGGCCCCGCGTAGTCGATCGGTGCCGGCTTTTCCACACCGCCAAACAGCGACGCCGGCACCGCGCGGCCGGTGTCCGCTTCGGCGACCGCCACGCCGAAGGTCTTCAGACCAAGGATCGAGTACTGCATGTTTCGGGCGACCCCATCGCTGTCGGAGATCAGGGTCGTCTCGCCCGCGTGGGCGCCCACCCGGCGCAGCACTTCATCGCCTCCCAGCAGAGGAGTGTTGCCATGCGCTCCAACTTCACTCGTAGCCAGCACCATGTTGCCGGCATATCCGATCGCTTCGATCAGCGCATTGTCATCGGCAGTGTCTGTGGGGTGGCTGAATTCGACGTCATACGCGATCACCTTGGCGCCCGCACGATGCAGCTCGTCGATCACGCGTGCGTCATAGCGGCGCGGAAAGGGAAACGGAGCGGGCAGGTTGTGGTTACGGAGGTAGTTGAACGTCGTCTCGTCGATGTTTACGAGAACGACGCCGGCGGTCCTCTGGCGTTCGGTGCCCCTGATCTGAAAGCGCGCGTCGATCGTCAGCTGCTCGGGACGGCGCAGCAGGTGGTTGGTGTAGGCGAGGGTGCCGAGGCTGGCGGCGATCAGCGCAACCGCGAGAAGCAGTGCTGCCTTGCGTCTCTGCCAGAGCGCTTGGCGCATATCAGCCGCAGGCTATCCGGTCAGTCTGCGGATCAAGCGCCGCCTCACTGCCGCGGCGAGGCTTCACCGCGGCAGCAAGGTGATAGCGGTTCTCAGGTGTGTTTGGCCGTCCACGAGTAGTCGCCCGAGGTACATTCGTATTTGGTGCCGTTGTCGTAGGTGATTTCATCTCTGACCATGCCCGCGAACCGCGCCGGTCCGGATAGTTCGCTGGTGTGCAGGTGGCCGCTGAGCGTGTACTTGAACGTTGCCGACACGCCTTCGATCACGCCTGTCTTTTCGGTCGTGCCCGAGAACGAGCCATCCGGTTCGAGTGCGATTTCGGAGATGGCAAGGTGGTCATTGAGGGAGTGTTCGGGCGTGCACCGCAGGCCGATGTAAACGGTCACGTCTTGCAGGCTCGTTGCGCCGTCCGGCACGACAAACGCCAGTTCGTCGTCCTCCGCGTCGTCGCCGGCATAACTGCCTGCCGGCGCCGACGCAGGCGTCGACCCTTGTGAGTCGAGCGTCGCGGTCCACGAGTACTCACCCGATGTGCATTCGTATTTGGTGCCGCTGTTGTCGTAGGTGATTTCGTCGCGGACCATGCCCGCGAACCGTGCCGGGCCGGTGGCTTCGCTGGTGTGCAGGTGGCCGCTCAGCGTGGCCTTGATCGTGGCTGGTTCGCCTTTGATCACGCTCTTCTGTTCTGAGGTGCCCGCGAACGAGCCATCCGGTTCGAGCTGGATTTCACCGATGTAGAGATGTTCGTTGAACGAGTTTTCGGGTGCGCACTGCAGCCCGATGTAAACGGTCACGTCCTGCAGGTGTTTCTGGTCAGTAGCGACATAGAACGCGAGTTCGTCGTCCTCCGCGTCATTGCCGTGATATCTCCCGACCGGCGCCGACGCCGGCGTCGACCCCTGGGAGTCCAGCGTCGCAGTCCACGAGTACTCACCCGATGTGCATTCGTATTTGGTGCCGCTGTTGTCGTAGGTGATTTCGTCGCGGACCATGCCCGCGAACCGTGCCGGGCCGGTGGCTTCGCTGGTGTGCAGGTGGCCGCTCAGCGTGGCCTTGATCGTGGCCGGTTCGCCTTTGATCACGCTCTTCTGTTCTGAGGTGCCCGCGAACGAGCCATCCGGTTCGAGCTGGATTTCACCGATGTAGAGATGTTCGTTGAACGAGTTTTCGGGTGCGCACTGCAGCCCGATGTAAACGGTCACGTCCTGCAGGTGTTTCTGGTCAGTAGCGACATAGAACGCGAGTTCGTCGTCCTCCGCGTCATTGCCGTGATATCTCCCGACCGGCGCCGACGCCGGCGTCGACCCCTGGGAGTCCAGCGTCGCAGTCCACGAGTACTCACCCGATGTGCATTCGTATTTGGTGCCGCTGTTGTCGTAGGTGATTTCGTCCTGTACCTCGCCGGTCGCGGTTGAGCCCACGAAGTTGCCGCTCAGCGTGGCCTTGATCGTGGCCGGTTCGCCTTTGATCACGCTTTTCTGTTCTGAGGTGCCCGCGAACGAGCCATCCGGTTCGAGCTGGATTTCACCGATGTAGAGGTGTTCGTTGAACGAGTTTGCCGGCGTGCACCGCAGGCCGATGTAAACGGTAACGTCTTGCAGCTGCTTCTGGCCGGTCGAGACGTAAAACGCCAGTTCGTCGTCCTCCGCGTCATTGCCGTGATATCTACCGGGCTGTGGAGCCGAGGGTGCCGCGGGTTCTTCCGGCGTGACGGGTGTCACCGGCGTGACAGGTGTGACCGGCGTGACAGGTGATACGGGCAGGACAGGCTTGGAGATGAGAACGCACGTCTGGTAATGGCGTGTCGCGGTCGCGCTGCGCCCGGTGCTCGTCCTGGCGGTGATCGAGAGGAGGAAACGGCCGCTGGGCAGACCCGTGAGCTTCACGGGCCGTGTCAGCTGGGAGCGCTTGATGGTCTTGAAACGGGCTCCGTTGACCTCCACCGTCGCGTCAATCCATCTGACGTGGGGGAGCGTGCGCAGCTGGATCGTGAGCTCGCGGCCACCCACGCACTGCCTCGTGGACGGGAGCACGAACGCCGAGGCGGCCGAGATCTGCCTCGGCCGGTGCCCGAAGCTCGCGCCTTCCCCGACGACCGGGCCGCCGACCGAGCCGAACGCGGTCGAGGCCGCAATCGCGACGAGTGCGGCAACCGCGGTGGCGGTTGCGCATAGGCGCAGCGCTCTTGAGGTGGCCCAGTCGTGAGTGTGTTTCGATGTAGCCCTCGGCCAAACTCGCTGCGAGCGCTTCCGTTCAAGCTGCCACCGTCGTGGCCGATCGCTGGATGCGTATGCCTGCCCGGGTGTCGTGTGCATCGGAGTGTCGCCCCCTTGGAGAGTTGGATTGCCCGACAAGCATCCGTCTGCGAAGCACCCGAGGTGGCCCACCCAAGGTGTAAGCGTCTGTTACCTGATTTGAGCGGCAGCATACCGGCGGGGCGATCCTAGGCGCCTCGCGTGAGGCAAGTCGGGGCCGAGCGGCCTTGCCCGCGTGATAGGTTCCCCGCGCTAATGGGTCGTCCGATTAGGGGATCGTCGTAGCGAAATCACGTCATCGCATGCTGGTATCGCTCGCCGCTTTAGCGGTGGTCGCAGCGATACTGCTCATTCCCGCCGTCGCGGGCGCGGCATCGAGCGCGGCGTGGACGACCCAGCCGACCGCGGGTGCGGAAGGCCGCGTCGAATCCAGCCTGACGGGCGTATCGTGCGCATCGGTCAGCTTCTGCATGGCCGTGGGAGCCGCCGACAACCCGCCGGCTGAAGGCGGTGCAATGACCGACATCGAGCCTTTCGCGGAGAGCTGGACCGGGATGGCCTGGACAGCCGCGGCCGCCTCCGACTCGGCGGGAGCGAGCCCCGCTCTCTATGCGATCTCATGCACCTCGCCGAGCTTCTGCATCGCGGTCGGCAGCACGGTGTACTCGTCGGCCGGCGGATTCGCCGGAGGCGGTTGGCGAGGCTCAAGCCCCGGCGAGGCGTTGGTCGAGGAGTGGAACGGCACCACCTGGACCGAAGAGGCAACGCCCGCCGGGGCGATCGCGCATACCGAGCTGTCCGGGGTGTCCTGCACCTCCAGCACCTCATGCGTTGCAGTCGGGGCGCGCGGGGTCGGGCGCTACCGGCAGTACGCGCTGGTGGAGACGTGGAACGGGACAGCCTGGAGCGAGCGTGCCGCTTCCTCCCCCGGGAAGTACGCGACCTGGCTGACGGCGATCTCCTGCGTGTCGACAAGCTGGTGCACCGCCGTGGGAGGTGTAGCCAACACCTACATCGACGGCCCCCCGGGCGCGGGGATCCCGTTTGCTCAGCCGGTCGCCGAGAGCTGGAACGGGAGTCGCTGGGTCACGAGCACGCCGCCGGGGGTCCCGCTCGAGATCGCGGTCGGGAGCAAGCTCGTGCGGGGCTCGGCGGGAACTGAGACCGGGGTGTCGTGCACGTCACCGTCGTTCTGTCTCGCCTCCGGCTACTTCCAGGAGAGCCAAAGCGCCGCGTCGCCGCACGCCTTCGCGGGCCAGTGGAACGGACGGAGCTGGACGAACGCGGTGAGCGGCCTGCCGCGGTTCGCTCGGATCGGCGGCGTGTCCTGCCAGTCGAGCTCCGCGTGCGTCGCGGTCGGGACCGCATACGGAGGACCAGAGGCCACCAGCCGGAGCAAGCCGCTTGTTGCTGACTGGAATCGCGGCCGCTGGAACAGCGTCTCGCTCCCCCCCACGCCCGCCGCCAGCGGCGGTAGTTCGCAAGGCGGACTGGTCGGCGTGTCGTGCGTCCTGCTCGCCGGCTGCACGGCCGTCGGCGAGCAGCCCAGTGGCGTTTACGATGCGACCCTCGCGCAGAGCGACCTATCGGCCACGAGCAGCTTGACGCCGGTCGCCGTGGTGGGTCTCGGTGGGCCGGCGAGCACCGGCGGAGCTCTACCGGCACCCGTGTTGGGTCACACCGCCAACCTGAAGCTGGTCTCCGGCAGCGTGCTTGTCAAGCTGCCCGGATCGTCGACCTTTGTCGCCCTCACGGCAGTCGGCCAGATCCCGTTCGGGACGGTCGTGAACGCGACCCACGGGAGCGTGTCGGTGACGACCGCCGGCCCGCACGCCACCACCCAGACGATCACCCTCTCAGAAGGCGAATTCGTGCTCACGCAGGGCCGCAATGGCATGGTGGTCGCGACGCTCACGGGCGGCGACTTCTCCGTGTGCCCGACCCCACGGGAGCGGACACACACCGCCCGCGCCGCGTCAACACACGCGACGGGCAAGCACGTGGTGCGCAAACTGTGGGCCGAAGGCCACGGCAACTTCACCACCGACGGCAAGTACGCGTCGGCGTCTGTACGCGGCACCAAGTGGCTGACCGAGGACCTCTGCGAAGGCACCCTGATCCACGTGGCAACCGACCGTGTGGCGGTCGTCAACCGCGTCAACCACCATCACGTCATCGTGAAGGCCGGGCACAGCTACCTGGCCAAGGCGCCGTAAGCGTCGCTGCGGGGCGAGCGCTCACGGCGTCTGGCGAGCATCGCGGCCTTCACATCATCCTTCTTCGTTTGAGCTTTCTTCTTGCTGTCCCTGTGCGCCCGTGCTCGTGCTGGGGTGCTCCAGCTCGTGTTCTTCGTCCAGGCTCTTTTCCTTTTCCTGTTCTTCGCCAGCCGCGCAGGCGGATTTGGCTTCTTTGCCCGCCTTTTCGGCCAAGGGCTTGAGTGCTTCGGTGCCGACGGGCGGGACGCGGTTCTCGACGTATTTGACGTAGCAGCCCACGTCGGTAACGAAGCTCGCCTGCAGCAGGTTTTCGAGTTCCTGTGTATTGGCCGTGCTCCATTCACCCGTGTGGCCCGAGGGAATGGCCTCGGCCTGCTTGATACAGGTCTGACCCGCTTCCTTGCCCACCTTCTCGCCCTTCGTGCCTTCTTCCGTTTTCGCTTCCTTGGGCGACATGCGCGGCTCGACGTACTTCGTAACGCACGCGGCGAGCGCGGCGCCCACGTGACCCTCCGTCTGCGCCCTGCTTTCCACTTCCTGGACATCTGCGTGAGTCCATTCCGAGGAGTGACTCCCCGACGATCCGCAGCCTGCGATTGCGATCGCGGCGAGGATAGAGATACACCACAGCTTTCTCCATGCGCTCCGACTTGTTCGTTTGTGCATCGGATTCCCCCTTGAAAGGTTGTTGGATTCCTCAGCAGTATTTGCCCGCGGCGCCCTCATCGCCAGACACCCAAGGTGTAGGCTTCTGTTACCGCTCAAGGTCGCCCAGAAGAAGGCGGGCCGCGCCAGGCAGCTCGATTACTACGACGCCGGGACAGCCATGTCGGCGGTCGCGATCGAAACCGGCTCACGCGTTAATGAGACCGCTCCCATTCGAGCTTTTCTATTCCCGATACCACATCGCGGGGATCGGCACGCTTGCCGAGGCTGCAAACGTGAGCACCCCCGGCTCCGGATACGCAGATCCAGCCGCCGGGAAGGGTCGAATACACTTCGGACTGCGACTCGCGGCGGCCTTCGTGGACTGTTCCTCCACCTTCGCCGTACGTCTTGATGAGCCAGCGCGCCTGACGACAGGACACGCTACCGCGAGCGACCTGCACGTGGTAGGGCTGTCGCGACACGGTAGTCCAGCCACACGATCGTTCGGCCGCGACTGCCGGCGTTGCGGAGATTGCAGCGACGGCAGCGGTGACGCTCACAATGGCTATAAGCCGGGTGCGCATCGAATGTCTCCTTTGCGAGTTGTCTTGCTCAGCAGTGTCCACTTCCAGAATGCACTGTATGAGATTTTCGTGATCGTGAAGCCGTGGTCTGACTGGTTGGAGCAGCGGACGGCGGTCATGTTGATCGTGCAGCGGGAGGTGACCATCACCACGCGGGTGTCCTTGAGCGCCTCGACGACAAGTGGCCGGGGACAACGACGCCCGGGGCTTTGCATTTTGGGCGACGATGGCGTGCGGCTTCGACCAGCCGTCGTGGCGCCGGTCACCACAGCCCGGGCACGGCGAGGGTGGCTAGCAGGGCGCTATTGGCGATGATCGAGGATCGCCGGTAGAAGTCAATAGAGCCGTATCGTGCCCTACCTGTAGGTGTAGTCGTCACCGGTGTTGGCGGGGCTGGTCCCTCCCGAGGCGATCACGAACAGGTTCCAGGTGCCGGCTTTCGCTGGACCACCCGTGACAGCGGTGATTTCAGTCGGAGAGACCACATCCACTTCGGACGCCGGGATCGCCGTCGGACCAGCGCCACTACCCTGCCCGATCTCCACCGTCGCACCATTGACGAAGTTGGTGCCAGTGATCCTGATCGGAGTACCCCCGTTCACCGTCCCCGACGCCGGACTCACCGAAGCAACCGTCGGGCCGGCATAGGTGTAGTCATCACCGGCGTTGGCGAGGCTGGTCCCTCCCGAGTCGACCACGAACAGGTTCCAGGTACCGGCTTTGGCTCCATCGCCCGTGACAGCTGTGATTTCAGTCGGAGAGACCACAACCACTTCGGACGCCGGGATCGCCGTCGGCGCAGGACCGTTGCCTTGGCCGATCTCCACAGTCGCGCCAGCCACGAAACCAGTGCCCGTAATCGTGATAGGAGTACCCCCGTTCACCGTCCCCGACGCCGGACTCACCGAAGAAACAATCACGTCGGCATAGGTGTAGCCGTCACCGGTGTTGGCGGGGCTGGTTCCACCCGAGTCGATCACGAACAGGTTCCAGGTACCGGCTTTCGCTGGACCACCCGTGACAGCGGTGATTTCAGTCGGAGAGACCACATCCACTTCGGACGCCGGGATCGCCGTCGGACCAGCGCCATTACCCTGCCCGATCTCCACAGTCGCACCAGCGACGAAGTTGGTGCCAGTGATCCTGATCGGAGTACCCCCGTTCACCGTCCCTGACGCGGGGCTGACCGACGAGACCAGCGGTGGGGCCCCGAACGCCCAGGCCGCTCCGACGCTGTCGTTGTCGTTCCTGCCGCCGATCAGGGCGGTGTTCCCGTCGCCCGACAGCGCCACACTGTCGCCGAACCACCCTTCTCCGCTCTCGCCGGTGCCGGTGAGCTTTGAGCCCTGCTGGGTCCAGGTCGTCCCCGAGCGTGTGAACACCCACGCCGCTCCGATGCCGTAGTTGCTGTAGGTGTCGTAGAGGCCGCCGATCAGGGCGGTGTTCCCGTCGCCCGACAGCGCCACGCTGTAGCCGAACCACTCTTCTGCCCCCCCGGTGTCGGTGAGCTTTGAGCCCTGCTGGGTCCAGGTCGTCCCCGAGCGTGTGAACACCCACGCCGCACCGACACCGGCGCCTTCGTAGAAGCCGCCGATCAGCGCGGTGTTCCCGTCGGCCGACAGCGCCACGCTGCAGCCGAAGTAGCCGTCGCCGCTCTCCCCGGCGCCGGTGAGCTTTGAGCCCTGCTGAGTCCACGTCGTCCCCGAGCGTGTGAACACCCACGCCGCACCGACACCGACGCCTTCGTAGAAGCCGCCGATCAGCGCGGTGTTCCCGTCGGCCGACAGCGCCACGCTATAGCCGAATTGCCCGTAGCCGCTCTCGTCGGCGGCGGTGAGCTTTGGGCCCTGCTGGGTCCACGTCGTCCCCGAGCGCGTGAACACCCACGCCGCACCGACGTCGTAGTCGTCCGAGAAGCCGCCGATCAGCGCGGTGTTCCCGTCGGCCGACAGCGCCACACTCGAGCCGAACATGGTGCCGTCACCGCTCTCGGCGGCACCGGTGAGCTTTGAGCCCTGCTGGGTCCACGTCGAGCCCGAGCGCGTGAAGACCCACGCAGCACCGTGTGCCTGGCCTGTATATCCGTTGAAGTTGTCTGCGGGCCCGCCGATCAGTGCGGTGCTGCCGTCGGCCGACAGCGCCACGCTGCCGCCGAACTCGCCGTCGCCGCTCTCCCCGACGCCGGTGAGCTTGGGGCCCTGCTGGGTCCAAGTCGTCCCCGAGCGCGTGAAGACCCACGCCGCACCAACGCCACCGTTGTCGGCATCGCCGCCGATCAGCGCAGTGTTCCCATCCACCGACAGCGCGACGCTGCTGCCGAACCCGCCGTTGCCGGTCTCGCCGGTACCGGTGAGCTCTGAGCCCTGCTGGATGAAAGGGTCGACGCGAAGCGGATAGCGCGCATGGCTGTCGTCGATCCACAGCTGAAGGGTCCCGTTGCGAAGCTGCATGACCGCGGGCAGCCGCCGGCCCGTGGCATCCTGCGCGCTGAGCTGGCCGTAGCGCAGCACCGTGGCGCCCGCGCGCGTCCTGAACAAGATCTGCGACCCCACCTGCTGTGGGATCAACGATCCCCCAACCTTGAGCGTCAGTACGAGCCCTCCCGTGCCTGCCTGTGGGCGCCGGGCCAGGGTGAAGCCCTGCTCCAGTCCGTAGGGTCCGTTGCGGTAGAACTCGCTGATCGCCCCGTTGCGATAAACAACCCGGCTTGCTGCCGAGGAGGGCGCCAGCGCCCCGATGCGCTCAATGTGCCGGCCGTACCCGACGGCCGCGAGGGACAGGCCGAGCATGCCCTGCGCCACCCGTAGGCGAGCCCCAGCAGCGGTGAAGGTGCCGTGGATGCCCCCACCCCGGGTGAGCAGCGAGCCGCCGTCGCGAACCGGCCAAAAGCCGCGGTCGGCCTCGCCGATGCTCCCCGAGGCAGCCGCCGCGAGACCGAATGGCAGACGGGTGGCCACATGGCTCTGCAGGCCGGCGCGCGAGTCTGGCCCAAGTGGATGGGCGCCCGGCACAGACGGTGAGGGCAGCGCCCACAGCGCCAGCGCGACCGAACACGCGGCTGTCGCCCCCGTCAGCAGCACGAGAGCCCGCCACCGCCTGAGATCGAGGCGGGCGCCAGCCGCCAGCGCCGCCCCGGCCGGACCGCTTGCCGCGACCGTCGGTCCACTTGCCACTAGCGGCCGTCCTGTTGCCCTGGGCATCTCGGCTCCCCTTGTATTGGCTCGCCCGGCTCCGGAGCGGCAACCCGCCCTGCGAGCCAGGCTGGTCAGATCTTTCAGACGATTCCACAAGTTACGCCAAGAGTCAAGGTCCGGAAAACAGGACCACGGAGAAGCCCAGCGACGGGCGAACCCCCACGTCCTCACGTTATCGGGCCGGAGCCAGCCAGGACGCGACGGCAACCGCTACCGAGCAGAGACGCACCTGCGCGCGGCCGACCCCATGCGGCGCGCAGCGCTCCGCTTTATCCCTCTACTATCGACGATTATTGCCATCGCCAATAGAAGTCAATAGAGCCCCTGACCCGGCCTCACTTGTAGGTGTAGCTGTCACCGGTATTGATGGGGCTGGTTCCTCCCGAGTCGATGACGATCACGTTCCAGTTACCAGCTTGAGCCGAACCACCAGTCGTCGCGGTGATTTCCGTCGGAGAGACCACAACCACTTCAGACGCCGCGATGGCCGTAGGCCCAGCACCATGACCCTGCCCGACCTCCACACTCGCACCAGCAACAAAACCGGTGCCCTTGATCCTAATAGGCGTCCCCCCATTCACCGACCCCGCCGCAGGACTCACCGACGAAACCGTAGGCACAGTCACCGGGTTATAGGTGTAGTCGTCACCCGGGTTGTTGGGGCTTGTCCCCCCCGAGTCGATGACGATCACGTTCCAGTTACCAGCTTGAGCCGAACCACCAGTCGTCGCGGTGATTTCCGTCGGAGAGACCACAACCACTTCAGACGCCGCGATGGCCGTAGGCCCAGCACCATGACCCTGCCCGACCTCCACACTCGCACCAGCAACAAAACCGGTGCCCTTGATCCTAATAGGCGTCCCCCCATTCACCGACCCCGCCGCAGGACTCACCGACGAAACCGTAGGCACAGTCACCGGGTTATAGGTGTAGTCGTCACCCGGGTTGTTGGGGCTTGTCCCCCCCGAGTCGATGACGATCACGTTCCAGTTACCAGCTTGAGCCGAACCACCAGTCGTCGCGGTGATTTCCGTCGGAGAGACCACAACCACTTCAGACGCCGCGATGGCCGTAGGCCCAGCACCATGACCCTGCCCGACCTCCACAGCCGCACCAGCGACGAAGTTGGTGCCAGTGATCTTGATATGGGTTCCACCGTTCACGGTCCCCGCTGCCGGACTCACCGACGAAACCATGGGCACAGTCGAGACGGGCGCCGACGCTTTGATCATCGGCGAGGACTCGAGTTCGAGATGACCCCCGATCACAGTGCTGACCGCATACCAGAGCGGTTCAGTCGCGCTCGCTGGCACGTACGCTTCGGTGGCGCTCGCCGGCAGTTCCGTGACCCCCGCTTTCGGGGAGCTGCTCGGCAGCACGCTCAGCGGCGTGTTCGTGAACAGCGTGTCGAGGTTCTTGGTCGAGAACACCTCATACCCGTCGGCGCCCGGGACCGGGGCCCATTTCAGGCGCACGTACCCGTGGATGCTCGCCGGCGCTTCCAGCGGGTACAGGGTCGGCGCTTTGATCTTTTCGATGTTCGTGCCGGGGTGTTCCTTTTCGCCGTCGAACGTCGCGCTCGAGAGCGCCGGGTTGAAGACGGATTCGCTTTCGTTGTCGGGGATCAGGATGTAGGGGCGTTTGACGAAGAACGTTTCACCGGGCTTCAGTTCGCCGACCTGTTCTGAGAACTGCTGCTCGGGCTGGAAGATGAAGTGTTCGTGCGGTTCTTCTTCGATCGTCAGGTTGACGTTGTACAGCGGGACGTCGGATTTGTTTTCGACGCCCACGTACACGTGGTAGGGCACGCCTTCGTGGAGCTTGCCTTCGTCGGCCTTGACCTTCAGGGTCATCGCTTCCTTGCCCCACACCTTCAGGGGGTTGGCGAGCGCCGCCTGCACCGACACGGGTGCACTGAACGGTTCGAGCGTCGACTTGTAGTTGGCAGACAGGTTGTATTCGCCGGGCGTGTCGCCGCGGATGATCCAGTTCGTCGTCGCGCTCTCGCCACCGGGCACAGCCGCCACTTCGTTGGTCAGCGCCTGCTGCTTGGTGGTTGGGGCGAGGCTCAGCCCTTCGGGCAGGTTGAGCGTCGCCGTGCCCTTCGCCAATGCAAAGGGTTCGGGGGAGAGGTTCTGGACGATCATGCTCACTTCGAAGAACTGCTTGAGCACCGCTGCCTTGCCGTGCAGGATCAGCCACTGGATCAGCGGGTGCCCTTCGACGACCTCGGGCTGGGCGATGATCCGTTCTTCGGGGCCACCGCCACCGCCGCCGCCGCCTTCACAGCCACCGGAGCCGCAGGACCAGCCGCCGCCGCCACCGCCAGCGCCGGTGCCACCGACGAACTCGCCGCCGCTGTTGACGTAGCCGTGGATTTCCACCGGTGGCGCGGGCGATTCGATGAACGCGAGCTTGACCACGAATTTGTAGACGTTCTGGTTGGCAGGTTCGCTCGGGTTGATCCCCGCCGCAACGATTTCTTCGTAGTTGAGTTCCTTCGATTTCACTTCGGCGGTCGCGAGTTCGCCGCTCGAGAGCGCCACGCTCGCCGAGCCGTCGCCTTCGCCGTTGACCGTCACCTTGGCGACGGCGGGGCGCAGGCCGCTCTTGTAGACGTACACGGTGTCCGTGCCTTCGGGCATGCCCGTGAGCACCGCTTCGCCGCTCGAGTCGCTCGTCGCTTCGATGCGTGCACCGCCCGATCCCACGTACAGCACGGTCGCGCCGTCGATCGGCGCAGCGCTCTCGTTCTTGACGGTCACGTACACGCCTTCGGCGGGGTGCCCACCGCCAGCAGGTTTCGGTTTGGCGGTGACCGTAACGACGACCGAAGCGCTAGCTTCTTCGCCGCCGCGGAAGACCGTCAGCTTGGCCGTGTATTTGCCGGCGGTTGCGTAGACGTGGTGGAGCACCGCGTCACCTTTGCCTTCTTCTTCGGCGCCGTCGCCGAACTGCCAGCGGTACTTCGTGATTTCAGGGGCCGGAGTGCTGCCCGAGCCATCCAGGGTCACCGCTTCCCCTTCGACGGCGGAGATCGCTTCGCCCGCGGCCGCGTGCAACGGGAGCGCCGTGATCACGGGGCTTGGGGAGCTGGGTTCGGCCGGCGCGCTTTCGCCGGCGTTGTTGTAGGCGATCACCTGCAACGAGATGCGGTGCCCGGCGTCCGCCCCTGTGAGCAGGTAGCTGTGCCCGATCGCCCCTGAGATCGCCTGGCAGTTGGCGCCGGAGGATTCGCAGCGCAGCCACTGGTATGAGTATTCGCCCGGTTCCTGCGCCCAGGTGCCGGACGAGTCCAGCACGATCGTCTGCCCCTGCTGCGTGCCGCCCGAGATCGTCGGCTTGGTCACGTTCGTCGGCACCTTTTCGGGCGGTTCGCCTTCGAGCACATCCAGGTTCGTGCCGGTGGCCGTGTTCACGGGGGCGTAGTACAGGTCCGGGCCGATCGTGGCGCCCGAGGTGTGCCCGAACGCACCCGAGCGCGACGCGGCACCGAGGATCGCGAATTTCTGGCCAAGTTCGCCTTTGAAGGGGTTGACCTGGCGCGCGAGCACGGTTCCGGCGAGCGTCGCCGACCCGGTCACCGACAGCGCGCCGAAGTCGGATGTTCCGCCGAGCATGGTCTCGAGCGTCGCGGCTTTGGCTTCGGTGTAGCTGCCCGTCAGCTTCAGGGTCGTCCCAGCTCCGAGCGAGAGGAGACGATCGTTCGTGAGGCTGTCTTCGAGTTTGCGTTCCCCACCGGTGCCAGCTTCGGTTGCAATCGTGCCGGTGTTCGTGAGCGTGCCGCCTTCGACGTTGAGTGTGGCCGCGTCGTTGCCGCCACAGTCATACACGCCCTGGTTCTTGGAGCTCGTGAGCGCGATCGACCCTTCATTGGTGAACCCACTGGCCGCATCCACGATCACCGGATAGCCATCCCCCGCACAGCCTTCGATATCCAACGACTGACCAGGGGCGATGCTCCCGGTCAAATGGTTCGTGTAGCTGCGCAGCTTGACCAGGCTCGCACCCGACCCCGTGTAGTTCAACGTCGCCGCTTCCACGATCACCGGCTGGGTACCGCTGGTGGTGCCGGCGCCCTCATTGAACGTCGAGCCGTTCGGGACGAACACGTAAGCGCCACCGGGCGCAGAGATCGAGCCACCCGTACCGTTCGTGAACGAGCCATTGGCGTTGACGGAAAGCTCAACACCTTCGCCGAGATCGACCGCACCTTCATTCAACGCCGCAGCACCCGACCCATTCAACGACGTACGCGTGTTGACCGCGAGCTTGCCCCTGTTCGTGACACTGCCACCAAAGAAGCGTTCGCCACCGGTGCCCACTTCCATCGAGATCGTGCCCGTGTTCGTGAGCGCGCCGCCGTCTTCGACATTGAGCGTAGAGTCGTCGTTGCCGCCACAGTCATACAAGCCTTGGTTCTCAGCACTCGTGAGCGCGATCGACCCTTCGTTGGTGAACCCACTCGCCGCATCGACGATCACCGGATATCCATCCCCGACACAGCCTTCGATATCCAACGACTGACCAGGGGCGATGCTCCCGGTCAAATGGTTCGTGTAGCTGCGCAGCTTGACCAGGCTCGCACCCGACCCCGTGTAGTTCAACGTCGCCGCTTCCACGATCACCGGCTGGGTACCGCTGGTGGTGCCGGCGCCCTCATTGAACGTCGAGCCGTTCGGGACGAACACGTAAGCGCCACCGGGCGCAGAGATCGAGCCACCCGTACCGTTCGTGAACGAGCCATTGGCGTTGACGGAAAGCTCAACACCTTCGCCGAGATCGACCGCACCTTCATTCAACGCCGCAGCACCCGACCCATTCAACGACGTACGCGTGTTGACCGCGAGCTTGCCCCTGTTCGTGACACTGCCACCAAAGAAGCGTTCGCCACCGGTGCCCACTTCCATAGCGATCGTGCCCGTGTTCGTGAGCGCGCCTTCTTCGACGTTGAGCGTCGCGTAATCGTTGCCGCCACAGTCATACAAGCCCTGGTTCTCAGCACTCGTGAGCGCGATCGACCCTTCGTTGGTGAACCCACTCGCCGCATCCACAATCGCCGGATACCCATCCCCGACACAGCCTTCGATATCCAACGACTGACCAGGGGCGATGCTCCCGGTCAAATGGTTCGTGTAGCTGCGCAGCTTGACCAGGCTCGCACCCGACCCCGTGTAGTTCAACGTCGCCGCTTCCACGATCACCGGCTGCGAGCCACTCGTCGTACCCGCACCCTCATCGAACGTCGAACCATTCGGGACGAACACGTAAGCGCCACCGGGCGCAGAGATCGAGCCACCCGTACCGTTCGTGAACGAGCCATTGGCGTTGACGGAAAGCTCAACACCTTCGCCGAGATCGACCGCACCTTCATTCAACGCCGCAGCACCCGACCCATTCAACGACGTACGCGTGTTGACCGCCAGCTTGCCCTTGTTCGTGAGGCTGCCTCCGAAGAAGCGTTCGCCGCCGGTGCCCGCTTCCATCGAGATCGTGCCCGTGTTCGTGAGCGCGCCGCTTTCGACGTTGAGCGTCGCGTAATCGTTGCCGCCACAGTCATACAAGCCTTGATTCTCAGCACTCGTCAGCGCGATCGACCCTTCGTTGATGAACCCAGTCGCGGCATCCACGATCGCCGGGTACCCATCCCCGACACAACCTTCGATATCCAACGACTGACCCGAAGAGATCTTCCCGCTCAGATGGTTGTAGTAGCTACGCAACTTGATCGTGCTGGCCCCAGCGCCGGTGTAGCTCAACGTCGCCGCTTCCACGATCACCGGCTGCGAGCCACTCGTCGTACCCGCACCCTCATTGAAGGTGGCGCCACTGGGCACAAACACGTTCGCGGTTCCCGTCGCTGCGATCGAGCCGCCGGCGCCGTTGGAGAACTCGTCTCCGCTGGAGACATACAGCTCGAGGCCTTTGGCGAGACTCACCGCACCTTCGTTCGTCAACGTCGCTTTGGAGCCGTTGAACGAGGTGTTCGAATCGACCGCCAGCGTGCCCGTGTTCGTGAGGTTGCCCTCCAGGTTGCGCGCACCGCCGCCGGTCCCTGGCTCCGAGGTGATCGTGCCGCCGTTGGTGACGGACCCGCCGAGCGTGACGCCGTTAGCGCACAGCCCACCGTTGGTGAGCGTGAGGGCGCCCTTGGCGCCGACGCCGAGTCCATCGGTGGTGCCGAGCGAGGCGCTCCCCGCGCAGCTGCTTTCGACGGCGAGCGTCTGGGTGCCGGAGCTCCCGCCGATCGTCAGCGACGCGACACTCGCGCTGATCGCGCTCAACGTGACGGTGTAGGTCCCGTTTTCGGTGATACAGGCTTCTTCTTCGGAGGTTGGCGGAGCTTTCTTGCTCCAGTTCGAGCCCGTGCTCCAACTGCCGCCCGCGGTGTTCGTGAAGGTATCGGTGCACCCACTGGCATGGGCCGCCGAGGGCGCCCAGATCGACAGGGCGATGATCGTCGCGATCGCCACACCTACGCTGCGCACAATCGACACCTGCAGAGAACCCGCTTGCCTGGTCAACGCTATACCCCCCGTTTGGCGCATCCTGTCCTATGGGTTCACGCGCATTGACGTCTCCTAGCCTGACGTCCGTCCTCGCGCCGACCCCCTTGTCCGGCGGCGGATATTAGCGCGCCGTTGCCGCAAATGTCGTGCGATTGAGTCAGGCTTTCGAGACATGGTGGAACATTCGGACAAACGCCAGATAGCGAAAATATCCTACGTATTATTACGTATATCTATCTCTCGGATCATTGGTATCCGATGAGATGCCCTGACCCGGGAGTCGGGGTTGGTGAAGATGGGGGTGATCGTGATCGAAGGGACGAAGCTGCACGCGAACGCCTCGCACCACTCAAACGTTGACTACGAGCAGCTCGCGCCGGAGATCATCAAAGAGGCGGGCGAGGTCGACGCTTGCGAGGATGTGCTCTACGGAGATGCACGGGGGGATGAGTTGCGCAATCGTGCAGATGTGAAGGAGGCTCAGGGTGCGGAGCTCGTGTTTGATCCCGAAGTGATCGTCGTGCGGGTGCAGGGGCACGAGGGGTGGGTGCGCGAGGCGCGCCATCAACTCGATGAGCATTGCCGCTTGGCGGCTGATCACCGCGACTCACAACCTGATGAAGCTCCACAAGCATCACCTGGCCGCCCAGGCGGCCTGAACGGCATCTCGGCGGGACCAGCAGCCGACCAGGCGCGCAAAACTCGATCCCTACGAGCTCCTCCGTCCCCGTCGCCGACACCCATCGCTCACGGCGACTTTGATGATCCCACCGCGTCGCTGCTCGAACGAGCATGGAAGAATGGCGGCGATCCGGCGTTTATAGGGCAATGCCTAGAACTAAGAACCCTTCCCCACGCCCAAGGCGCCGTAGATCGCTGCTACTTGCGATTGCCGCGACCATCCTTCTGTTGACCGTCGGCGTCGCGACGGCCATGGCCACGTCGAGCATCGAAGGCGTGTGGTCGTTCACCGGCGGCCAGATCGCCATCCAACCCGAAGGCAACGGGAAGTTCGTGGGCATCGTCGTCCAGCCGACCAAGTTTGCTACCTGCACGCACCCTCCAGGGCAGGAAATCTGGACGGACATCACCGAACAGCCAGACGGCGAATTTACTGGGTTCCACAAATGGTTCAAATCCAATGAATCCACCGGGGAATGCGTAGTAAACCCGGTTCTCGGACCCACAGCGTGGCGCGTCTTCAAAGAAGCTAACGGCACGAGCTACCTACTCGTCTGCCTGAGCACGCCCGGGACGGGACAGCCGAGCATCCCGCCCGGCAAGAACGAAGGCGTCGGCGCCACATACGGGTGCATAAAGTCGCTGCTGACGGCGCCACTAGCCAGTTCCGCCGTGGGCAGCTTCAAAGAAATCGTATCGCTGCCCAGCGCCAAGGAGTGCTTCAGCGGTCGCAAGTTCAACATCCATATCCACGACTCCAAGTACGACCCGTTCAAGACCGTGGTCGTGACCCTCCGCGGCCACAAGCTCAAGATCGTGCACCGTGGCGACACCTACATTGCAACGGTCAACCTCAAGGGCCTGCCGCATGGCGCCTTCACGGTCAAGATCAAGGCGACGACGTTCCGTGGCAACGTGGTCGCCGGAAAGCGCACGTACCACACCTGCGCGGCCAAACCGATCAAGTCGAAACCCAAGAAACTGAAAAAATGACGTGGTGAGCAAGCGCAAGAGGCGATCCACCACAGGGCTCGACCGGGGCCTGACCAAAACAGATGGCAGTTCCCAGCTCTGAGCCTCACGGCGCTGCAGCCACGAGCACCCCAGTCGTTGGAGGATTGCACGTGGAGCGCCTGAGCAACACCGCCAGAGCACGGCTCGCCATCGAGATTCTCGCCGCCTATACCCAGTCGCGGCGGGCTTTGCGCCGCGCCCCGATCGAGACCGTCGTGGCCGGCCTGCGCTCACAGTGGCCGGCCGCTGCTCAGCCAGCTACCAACTCGCTCCAGGAGGCCCGCCGTCTCGGTCGCGCAGTGGGGCGCTTGCTCGCACATGTGCCCGGTGACACACGCTGCCTGGTCCGTTCGCTCGTGCTGACACGACTACTGGCCAGCCGCGGCATCGAGGCGAAGCTGGTGATCGGGGCACGGACGACGCCAGACTTCCTTGCGCACGCGTGGGTGGAGCACGACGGTAGCCCGGTGCTCGACCCAGGCGATGACTCTTTTGGGCGACTGGTCGAGCTCTGACTGGAGACACACAGCAGCTGGGTCTCACCGCGTTCGGCCTCAGCCTGCTCTTTGACGTTCCGCCACCCGGCGCGTGGGCGACGCGCCCGATACACGAGCCGAGCATGCTGGAGATCCGGCGTGTCGAGGCTGAGGCGACTGAGGAGGCCTGGTCTGGGCTCAGAGAAATCGGCTGGGAAGGCGTGATCGATGGCGCACCGTTCGTGGTCGAGCGAGGCATCGCGGGGGACTATCGCTTCGTGCACGGCTCACCCCCGGATCGCCGAGGAGCCCCCTACCGTCGAGACGCGGGCCATCCACCACCTCTGTGCGAGCGGGAGAGTGCTGCGGTGCGCGCCCACAGAACCAGCCGACCCAAGGTGGTGGCGGGTTGTGCTCGACTCCGTTCTATTCACAGTCGCCCTGTTGCGAGGCTATGAGGCGCTACATGCCGGCGCGCTCGCCACGCCCGGTGGTGTGATCGCGATCACAGCTGCAACAGGCGGCGGCAAGAGCACGCTCGCTGACAGAGCTCATCGGACGCAGGCTGAGCTTGATGGCAGACGACGTGCTCGTGCTCGAGCCCCGCGACAGCGAGGCGCCTCTCGCCTATCCAGCGCCGCCGCTGATGACCGTCCCGGCCGCAAATGTCGCGGCGCTCAGCAACGTGGCACGCCCTCCGCAGACGATCTGCCCGATCGGCGACGAGCGCTGGGTCGCCGTTCCAGTTCATCGGGATCCGCTTCCGCTGAAGGCGCTGATCGTGCTGGATCGCCGCGCCGAGTCGAAGGTATCGTCTTGCGCGGATCGAGCGCCCGCTCGCACCGCTGCTCGACTCCCTGATGGGCTTCCCCCGCACGCCCGAGCGCCAGCAGACGCGCTTCGAGCTGGCGAGCGCCATCGCCGCTACGACCGGCCTGTGGCGGCTCACGGGCGCTTTGGACACGCCACCGAGTATGCTCGCGGACACCCTGTTGGCGGCCGAGCTGTGAAAGCACCGTCTGACGCGAACCGTTGTATTGGGCGGATGAGCTCTACATCAGTCTCAGCACCTCTTTCCGATCCGCCGTGCCCTGACGACTCGCACGGGGACCCGATTCTCGAGCTCGAAGGCCTCTACCATCGCTGGAAGGGCCCGAAGCCTCCGGTCCTGGACGACGTTAGCCTGACTTTGCGCGCGGGTCATGTCACCTGGATCGGGGGGCGCAACGGCGTCGGCAAGACCACGCTGCTGCGCCTGGCCGCCGGCATCCTGCTGCCACAGCGAGGGAGTGTCCGCCTTGGCGAGCTCACACCGCAATCGAAAGGGATCCTCTATCGGCGGCAGATTGGCTTCCTCTCAGCGGGCGACCGCGGCCTGCAGGCGCGCATGCGGTGACCCAACAGCTCGACTACTGGGCGCAGACTGGCGTACGTGCCCCGCGAGCCGGCGCGCCGCGCTGGTGGCTGGAAGCCTTCAGCGATTTGCCCTGGAGGAGTTTGCCGCCCGCCGCGTCGACCGTATGTCGATGGGCCAGCGCCAGCGCATCCGGCTGGCGATGGCGTTCCTGCACGAACCGCGCGTGCTGCTGCTCGATGAGCCGCGCAACTCGCTCGACGACGACGGCTACCGCGCTGCTCAACGAGCAGATCGAACAGGCGGCCAGGCGCGGGGCGACCATCCTTTGGTGCTCGCCGCGAGGCGAGGATCGCGTGGTCACCTGCGACGCCAGCTACACCCTCACCGACGGCCACCTGGAGCGGGTCTTGTGAATCGCATGCGACTGTGGTGCGACGCGATGTGGGGGATCATCCGCCGCGACGCGATCCTGTTCGTCAGCTACCGCAGCCAGCTCGTCGCGCAGTTCCTAGGCCCGCTGTTCTCGATCACCCTCTTCTACTACATCAGCCACATGCTCACCGTCTAAGACCATCCACTCCCCGGGTGGCTACTTCGGGTTCGTGATCGTCGGCCTGGTGATCGTCCAGATCCTCACCGATCTCGCTGGGCGTCATGCCCGTGACCGTGCGTCAGGAACTCGTCTCAGGCACGATCGAGCGATTCCTGGTGAGCGCGCACGGGCCGATCAACGGCATCATCGGCACGATGCTGTTCCCGCTCATCAACGCGTATCTTCAGTGGCGTCGCTGCTGCTCACCCTGGCGGCCGTGATCTTCGGGCTCCCGCTGGCCGCAACGCGCAGTCCTCGCGATCCCCGTGGCGCTGCTCGGCACACTCGCGTTCATGCCGTTCGCGTTCTTCCTGGTCGCGCTGGTGATGGCGTTCAAGCAGGCATCCAGCGCGGCTCAGTTCATCGTCGCCGGCATCGCTATCGTCGGCGGCCTGTACTTCCCGATCGCGGTGTTGCCGGGATGGATCCGGCTGGGCCTCCGAAGTGCAGCCGTTCACTCCGGCCACCGATCTGCTGCGTCACCTGATTGTCGACACGCCACTTGCCCATCCCGCGGGAGTCGAGCTGCTCAAGCTGGTGGGCTTCATCGCCGTCCTGCTGCCCGCCGGCTTGCTGCTTCTGCGGGCGTCGATTCGTTACGGTCAACGTACCGGGACCGTTGCCGAGTATTGATATGACAGACAACACGAGCCGATACAACGACCATGTCCGACTTTCCGACCAGGAGCTGCTGGAGTCGCGGGCGCGCCTGCCCCAGCACGTGGTCCACCGCAGCTTCGTCGCCGAGACGGTCGTCCTCAACCTCAGAACGGGCAAGTATCACGGCCTGAACCCGACCGCGGGCAAGATGCTCGAGGCGCTCGAGGCGGCGCCCACGGTTGGCGACGCGGTGCCGGTGCTTGCCGATGAGTACGGCACTCGAGCCGGAGCAGATCCAGGCGCGATCTGCTCACCCTGACCCGCGGACTGCTCGAGCGCGGGACTGATCGTGACCGCAGATGACAGCGCCGACTGAGCAGCGGTCGAGCGCGGATCGGGAGCAGTATCGCCGCACCGCGTTCGGCCTCGCACTGTCGATCGACCCGAGGATCTCGATCCCAGGCCTGGGCCAGAGTCCCGGCGCTGGCACAGCAGAGCCGCCGTCGCGGGTCCGCTTGGACGACGGAGAGCTCGATCGACGCTGGGACGCGCTCGACACCACACCGCTCCCGGCACGCGAGATCCGCTTCGGGCGAGACACTGCTGTTGTCGGTCCACTTCGCCGAGCCGGCCGGCTATCTGCTGTGGGCTCGCGATTACGGGCGGGTGCTCATCTCACCCGACGGGCTCGAGCTGCTGTGCGAGCCCGACCCCGCGAATGAGGTTTGGGCGAGCATTATCGCCGCTCAGGCGCTACCGCTAGCCGCGACGATCCGTGGACTCGAGGTGCTGCACGCCTCCGGCGTCGTGCTCGGGGGCCGGGCTCTGCTGGTCGCAGGCGCACCCGGCGCGGGCAAGAGCTCGCTTGCAGCGGCACTCGTCAGAGCCGGAGGACAACTGCTCAGCGATGACGCCGTGGCGCTGCAGCTGAGCGACGGCGCGCTGATCGCGCACCCGGGATCGGTCGTGCTCCAGCTACGCATCGAGCAGGACCAGCAGCTCTCCGCGGACGCGCGCGCGGCGCTGGGCCACCCAACAAGCTCCTCCACCGACAAGCGTCGCTACGTGAGCGACAGCGTGCCCGACCCGGCGCCTCTCGGGGCCCTGTTCCTACTCGAGCGCTCAGCCGAGAAGCCCGCCGTAGAAGCGCTGACAGCCGTCAGCCCGTTCGAGCTGCTCGCCAGCACGTTCAATCTGTCCGTGCGCACGTCCGCCCGGTTGCTGCGTCAGCTCGACGTAGTGTCAGCCATCGCAGCCAGCCGCATGGTTTACAGGCTGCGTGTTCGCCCCGGTGTGGACGCTGACCAGCTCGCCGCAATGATCCTGGAGACGACGGCCTTCCCACGCATGATGCACATCGGGCCGCAGGATGGCTGACCTTCTGATCGGGGCATGGGGTGCGCGCGCGGGCGAGTTGTTGCAGCGTAGCCATGCGCGGACTTACAAGTTCGGCGAGCTCACGATGCTCGAACACCCCAACCTGCGCACCAGCCGCTGGACCTGCTGGCTGTTTGGTGAACCGGTGGGTCGCGGCGACCTGCGCGCCCAGCCGGCGGCCGAGCGGCTGCTGGAGGCATTCGCCGCGAGGCTCCAGAAGCAGGGACTGGCCGCTTGCGAGTCGCTGGGCGGCCGCTTCGCACTGCTGACACTCGACGCCGATACTGGTGCGTGCGCGCTCACGCGCGACCAGCTGGGCGAGCATCCGCTCGTGCTCGCGGCGTTCGACGGCGGCTACCTGTTCGCCGAGCATGAGCGGACGCTTCTGCGTGCGCTGCCCCGCACCCCCGAGCCTGATCGCCTGGCCACGCTCGATTGGATCGAGCGAGGCGCCCTGCCTGGGACCAGCACGCTGTACGCAGGCATAAACAGGGTGCTGTACGGACGGCGTCTGATCTTCAACCGTGACGGCGCTCGGCAAGAGCGGTGGTGGCAGCCGAGCTTCGAGGGGAGCATGAGCGGCACGCCCGAGGAGGTCGCAGCACGGGTCCGCGAAGCTGTGCTCTCCTCCGTCGCTCGCGCGTCGGCAGGCGCGAGGCGACCGGCGGTCAAGCTCAGCGGCGGACTCGACTCGGCATGTGTGGCGGCAGGGCTGCACAGCTGCGACCCAGCCAAACGGGGGGCGCTGGCACTCTCGGGCGTGTTCCCCGCAGAGCCCGAGGCAGACGAGCGCGATCTGATCGAAGCGACCGCGCGCCACACGCACCTGCAGCTGCGCACGATCGAGCACGACCCTAGTCGCTCGATGCTGGCCCCCGCCCTGGAGCACATAGAGCTATGGAAGCTGCCTCCCACGACCCCCAGCCTCTTTATGTGGCGCCCGCTGATGGAGTTGGCGAGTGACCTGGAGGTGGATCTAATCCTTGACGGCGAGGGCGGCGACGAGCTGTTCGGGGTCGCAAGCTTCCTGATCGCCGACATGCTTGCCAGAGGACGCCCCGTGCGAGCGTCGCAGCTAGCCGGATGTCTGCCCGAGTGGGGAAGAACGCGTGCCGCCCGGCTCCGTGCCCTGCGCAACTTCGGGGTCGCACCCCTAACGCCTGCCAAGGTCAAACTGTGGCGTCAGCAGCGCGATGGAGCCAGCTCGGTGGGCGCGATCGTGCCCAGGCTGCATGCGCTCGAACTGGCCCGGGCGAGAATCGAGGCCGATCGCGAGCGCCCGCCCGGCCCGCACTGGTGGAAATCCCAGGTCGAGCTGATCATCGACAACCGCGACCGGATTTCGCTCGGAGCGCACTACCGCCGCTGCGCCGTCGACGAGAGCCCTCCCCGCCGCCATCCTTTCCTCCACGACCAGGATCTGATCGAGCTCCTTCTGCGCGTGCCGCCGAGCGCCAATTTCGACCCCGCTCGAGATCGCGCCGTGCTGCGCGACAGCGTGCGCGGGCTGATTCCCGAGGAGGTGCGCACCAGGCACGCCAAGAGCCATTTCACATCGATCTTGCTGGACGCGATACGCCGCGAGAAGGCAGGCCTGATCGAACCCCTGCGCTCGCCCCACGCACCGGTGCGCAGCTACGTAGACGGGGCCGCCCTGGACTTCAGGATCTCCGCACTCGACTCCGCGAATGCGATGCTGCACACGATGGCGCTGTGGCGGGTGGGCATCGCCAACCGCTGGCTGATCGCGCTCTCCAACACCGAGGAGCACGCCGTATGAGAGCCAGTGGCAACCACAGCTGTACTTTTTCAGGCCTTGTGGAGTGCCACCATCGGAGCGTAGCATCCAAGCTGTCCAAACAGAAAAGGAGGATCATCAGATGGACAAAGTCAACGAGAACGTCAAGTACGAAATCCCTTTCATCGAGGATCACGGCAGCCTCACGGAGCTCACGGCCGGAGGCAGTGTCGGTATCTATGCCGATGCTGAAGTTACACTCAAAAAAGGCGAGTCCGTGTCGGAAGCGGGTGCCGCTCAGACCTCGCCGTAGCAGCTTGATACCGGCCTCCCGCGCGGAGGCCGGTATCAGACTCGTCGTGCAGACGACGCATGCGCGGCGAGCGACCGCCAAGCTGTATCCATGAAGTCGGGGCGCCCTTATAGCGTCCACTTCCTGCGGGTTCCAGCCGCGTTCCGGAACCCCGTGGAGGAGATCCTCGCGGGTGAGAGCAGGGCCACCGCGAGTGACGCGCTCGAGATCGGCATAGTGGTTTGGACGCGCGCCACGCCCGACGAGACGTCCTCCCTAACGGATCTGCACGACGCTCACGACGGGCCCCTCGTGGCGCTGCTGCGCGACACCCCCAGCCCCCGCGGAGCACGCGTGCTCGCGGCGAGGTTGGACGGCGTGGTCTTCTTCGAAGATATGCCTCGCATGCTGCTGCCGACACTCGAGGCGGTCGCCGTCGGTCAATGCGTGGTACCCAAGGCCATCCGCCAGGTCGTTGACCGCCCGCCGCTCTCCCCGCGCGAGCGCCAGATCCTCGCGATGATCGTCCTCGACTTCTCCAACGCGGAGATCGCGCGGAAGCTGTTCGTGACGGAAAGCAACGTCAAGAACCATCTGTCCTCGGCCTTCCAGAAGCTGGGCGTGAAGTCCCGCAGCGCCGCGGCAGAGCTGATCCTCGACCGCGAGAGCGGTTTGGGCCCCGGGATCCTGCGCATCTCGCCGGACGAGTCGCTGCCGGAGATTGGCTAATCTGCGCCGACTTCGATCGAGATACTGGCGCTGCGGCGCTGATTCGGTATCGAGTTGTTGAATGACGGCGTGCGCCACGTCCGCGGTGTCGTAGAGCAGACCGTAATGATTCAAGTCTTGGAGTCTGGAAGAATGTACTCGTTGGTGGCGTCACAGGCGTAGGCGAACGATCGGGCACGCTTGAGCCGCTCGACACGCCCGCTGCACTGGATACTGTCTCGCAGCGTCCCATCAGCGATCGGCCTTCCACCCACCTTGACATCCGTGCACTCAAGCGACGACCTCCCGGCGAGGCATCCGCGCCTTACCCGCTTCATGGGAGCGCCGATGGGGGTC
Source organism: uncultured Solirubrobacteraceae bacterium (assembly GCA_963752865.1). Classification (GTDB taxonomy): domain Bacteria; phylum Actinomycetota; class Thermoleophilia; order Solirubrobacterales; family Solirubrobacteraceae; genus Palsa-744. The sequence goes on along the minus strand of CAVVZU010000002.1, from coordinate 846,434 downwards.
GTGACGGAAGCAGATGCCGTGCGGGCGATTCTCGACGCGGCAGAGGCCGGCAGCGGGCACTGGACGATCACCGCGAATCTCGATCACATCCGTCGCTACCGTCGCGACCCAGTCCAGAGGGCGCTGATCGATGAGGCGGACCTGGTCGTCGCCGACGGGATGCCATTGATCTGGGCCAGCCATCTCGCCGGCGATCCGCTGCCCGAGCGGGTCTCCGGGTCGAGCATGGTCTGGTCCATCTGCGAGGCGGCGAGTGCCCGTCGACAAAGCCTGTTCCTCCTCGGCGGCGATCCCGGCGTCGCCGAGCGGGCAGCGGACATCTTTCGGAACACCTACCCAGGTCTCGAGATCGTCGGCAGTGTGTGCCCTCCCCTTGGCTTTGAGAGCGACGAGCAGGAACTCGACCGGATTGAGCGCCAGGTCACCAACGCCGCGCCCCGTATCGTGTTTGTGGCCCTGGGGTTTCCGAAGCAGGACCTGCTGATTCGCCGTTTGCGCAAATCCCTGCCCCACGCGTCGTTCCTCGGGGTGGGCATCAGCCTGAGCTACGCAACAGGAGACGTGTCACGCGCACCAGGCTGGATCTGCAGCCTGGGATTGGAGTGGGCCTACCGCCTATTGCAGGAACCAACGCGCCGCCTCGCCAGACGCTACCTCGTCGATGGCCTGCCATTTGGCGTGCGAATGATGTTGTCTGCGGCGCGACATCGCGGCCGCCGTGGAAAAGTCGGAGTTGCTCCGGGCTGGGACGACTGAGTTCGAGGGCTTTAGCGCAGCGCGTCCTAGAGGCGCCCGCTCTTCGTGCTCAGCCCGCACCTCTGATCAGGGTTGGCACGACCGTGCAAGAGCATAACCCGTCACGACGTTAACCCACGTGATGGCTAGACATTCGAGACACGAGCCTGCCAAAGGGCTGGCGAGCACGGAGGATGCAGATCGCTACCCTGCGTTGGGCATGCGGATTGCCCACATGGCCGGAGACCACCACAAAGTCGTGGACCAGTGCGACTCCACCCCCACCTGCCGGCACCAGGATCGGCCGAGGTCAGGAACCAATCTTGCGCGGAGAGCCGGAGTTCGGGTCTCTGACGGCAAACTAGAAGTCGGCTCGACGGACCACGCTGTGTGGGCCTCGCATGTGGTCGCGCGGATTGAGCCAGCCGCCGGAGGCGTCTACCGTGGCTGACAGCCAGACCGGTCGCAAGGCACGGGACGCCCGCCAGCACATGAATCCTCCAGCACCAGGATCATCAGGGACCGTGCAAGCACCGGGACGACCGAGTCTGTGGTCGCAGCTGAGCCCGCTGCTCGGCGATCGGCGGGGGTCGCTCGCGGTGCTCGGAATCGGGTCGGTACTTTCTGGGCTCACCGAAGCCGGCGTCCTCGCGATTGTGGCTCAGGTGGCGACAACACTGGTCAGCGGAATCAAGCACGTTCATCTCGCTATCGGCCCTTGGCACACTGAGGTGTCGGTTGGCACACTGCTAGCAGTCGCATTCGTCCTGGCCGCTATTCGCATTGCTCTCCAGGTGTTGGTTTCATACTTTCCCGCGCGCATCGCCGCTGAAGTGCAGGGGCGTCTCCGCAGGCACATGTTTGCAGCCTTCACCGATGCCTCCTGGGATATGCAGTCCCGGGACCGCGAGGGACACCTGCAGGAGATCATGACCAGTCAAATCATGCAGGCCAGCCAGGGCGCGCTCCAAGCCGCGCTAATGATCTCATCGCTGTTCACCTTCGCCGTCCTGGTCGTCTCAGCGTTGGTCCTCAACATTGTGGCCGCCGCCGTCGTCCTGATGGCGGCAAGCTTGTTGTTCTTTCTCCTGCGACCGATAAACGCGCTCGGCGCTCGGAGTGCGCGCTCGCTCTCACAGGCGCAGATGTCCTACGCCGGCGGGGTGGGCGAGGCGAATCGGGTGGTGGAAGAGACCCGCGTGTTCGGGGTGGCTGAGGCTCAATGCAACCGCATCGGCAGATTCATTGCCGTAGCTGAAGATCTATTTTTTCGCACCCAGTTCGTCGCCCGCCTTGTCCCAAATGTCTACCAGAGCTTGGTTTACCTCGTTCTCATCGGGGGCCTTGCGGCTCTATATGAGTCCGGCAGCAGTCACGTGGCATCCCTTGGTGCAGTCGTCCTGCTCCTCGTGCGCGCCGGGCTCTATGGTCAGCAAATCCAGGGGTCCTATACTTTTGTTCGCCAGGCGACGCCTTTCATCGAACGCTTGGACGAGACCCAGCAACGCTATGTCGCGAGCACTCCGGCAACCGGCCAGTCACCGATGCCCACTGTGAAGACGCTGACCTTCGAGAAGGTGTCGTTTGCGTATCAGGCAGGTCGACCTGTCTTGTCCGAAATTAATTTCGAGGCTCAAGGCGGCGAGGCTGTGGGGGTGGTTGGACCCTCCGGCGCGGGGAAGTCCACACTCGTGCAGATCTTGCTTAATCTGCGCGCTCCAGACGATGGTCGATATCTCATAAACAACATACCGGTTCAGCAGCTCCGGCAGGACGAGTGGCATGCACGAGTTGCGTATGTCCCCCAGGAACCCCGCCTCGTGCACGCCTCGGTAGCCGAAAACATCCGGTACTTTCGCGATCTCGACAACGACGCGGTGCTCCACGGTGCGCAGCTCGCCCGAATCCACGATGACATAGAAAGCTGGCCCGACGGCTATGAGACCATCATTGGGCCGCGGGCAGACGCGGTTTCAGGCGGGCAACAGCAGCGGATCTGTCTTGCGCGTGCACTTGCCGCTCAGCCCGAAATTCTGATCTTGGACGAGCCGACCAGCGCGCTTGACCCCCGCTCGGAGGCCCTCATACAGGAATCCCTGACTGCGCTTAAGCACAAGCTCACGCTGTTCATCATCGCGCATCGCATGTCGACACTCGATATCTGCGATCGAGTGATGGTCATTCTCGACGGCCGTCTGGATGCCTTTGACACCATCGCCCAGCTGGAGAGGACCAACCCCTACTACCGTTCCGCGTCGACCATGTCCGTGGGAGCGACATGAGCGAGGCCGCTTTGGCAGAAAAGCCGTTGCAGCCTCGACGCGGCTCATTTCCCTACGCCGATCAACCGATTACGCCTCACGAGCGGCTGCGCCGCTCTGGACGAATTCTGCTGCGGGCTGCGTGGCGAGTGTGGTATCGGCCACCGAGTTCGGCGGCTCCCCCACATGAGCCCATTCTCGCCGTCTTCGGTATGCACCGCAGTGGCACGTCATCCGCCGTTGGCATTCTGGAGGATCTCGGTTTCACAGTGCCCGGGACGATGCCGCCCGACGGGACCGGCGACAACGAGCGTGGCACTCGCGAGCCGATCGAGCTAACCTCGCTCACGAATCGTGTGCTGCAATTGAACGGATCGTCCTGGCGCGACCCGCCAAAGACGCCGATCAAGTACCTCAAGAGGCACATCGCCGAGCGCAACAGCCTGATAGATCAGTGCGCTGGAAGACAGTCGGTGCTGAAGGATCCACGCATGCTCCTCATGCTGGATTTGTGGGATGGCGTCTCGATGAACTCCATGGCGGTCGTGCGAAACCCCGTCGACGTCGCCGAGTCACTGGTCCGACGGGGCGAGCCCTTGACGCATGCGCAAGGGATTGCGTTGTGGAAGGTGTACAACCGTGCCTTGCTGGACTTTGCGTGCGTCCACGACTGCCCGATTGCGTTTTTCGATCGCCCCAACTTCGCGGACCAAGTCCTGCACTGCGCTCACCACTATAGCTACGGCGACGGTGCCGCGACCCACTTTTTTGACGATCGGCTGGTTAGATCGAGGACTGAGAACTGGCGAGATCTTGTTGAGGATAATGACGTAGTCGCCCTTTACGACGACCTGGCCGAGTTCGCAGTTGGCAGGTACGAGTGAGCGGACTTCAAACCTTCGCAGTCGGAACGAGGTTCTGGGACGATGAGGGGCCTGACGGGCCGCTGTCCGAGGCAGCGGCGGGAGAGGACCTATCGTCTCCTGTGTAGGGTACGGGGCCACCCGACTTCGACTCGTTGGCAATGACTCCCAAGAGCAGCGAATCGCTGCTCGAGAGAACTTGGTGCAGATGCTCGGCGGCGCGCCGGCTGCGCCCGATCCGCCCGACAATGACGACGCCGTCCACCTTTGTAAGCAACGGGAACGCATCCGAAACCGCAGTGAGCGGTGGTGTGTCGATCACGACTAGGTCGTATGCCGACTTCGCCCGCTCCAGCACCACGCCCATCGCCTCAGTCTCGAGCAGCTCGCCTGGGTTGGGGGGCAGAATGGCGCCCGCAATCAAGACGTCGAGCATACGCCCGCTTGCTCCCTCGCCCACTGGCGCTTGCAAGGCGACCGACTGAATAGCCTGATCCGTCGTGACATCGCCGATCAAGACATCAGTGAGACCTATAGCCGAGTGTAGGTCCAGCTGCTGAGCGAGCGTCGGATGCCGCAGATCGACCTCCAAGAGCAACACCCTCGATCCCAGTCTCGCTGCCGCCTCGGCGAGATGGCGGGCGACTGTGGTCTTGCCGTCACCCGGTGAGGGAGACGCAATCATAACGGTGCATAGTTCACGATCGACGTTAAAGAAGCGTAGATGGGCGCGGATCAGGCTGAACGCCTCAGCCTCCGTGGATGGCAGGGGCTTCCCCTTTCCACCGAGAGCAGAGCTCTTGGGAACCACGCCGAGCATCGGCACGCGATAGATCGCCTCCAGATCCTCGGGCTGTCTGATCCTGCGGTCCAGTCGCTCGAGCAAGAAGGCAATGCCGAGACCGATCAGCAGGCCCACAATCGCGCCCAGGATCGTGTTCCTCTTGGTCTTTGGCGAGGACGGAGCGGTGGGCACCGCCGCTTCCTGAGACACCTGCACGTTGCTGTAGCCCAGTTCGGCCAGAAGCGCCAGCGTGTGTGCACGATCCTGGAGATCGAGTCCGTCCGAGCCAACCTTCTGCGCGCGCGAGAGTGCCGCCAGCTGCTTGTTTACAAGCGCCAGCGCAGATTTGAAAAACTGACGATTGGCGCGCTGCTGCTCTTTGACGAACTCGTCGACATAGGTGTTCGCGATCTCAGCCGCAAGCTCCGCAGAGGTCGACGAGGTGGCCGACACATCAACGGTGTTCGATTCTCCCTTCGCGGCTACGCTCAAGCCCGCGCTGACCTTTTGACCGCTCAGCCCGTGACCGAGCACGTGAGCGGTTTCCACAGCAATGCTACCGAGTTGGACAAGTTCGAGGTCGGTCTGCTGTTGAGCCAACACACTGCTGCTACCGCCACCGCTCACCGACAGTCCAGCGATCTGCTGGTCAAGAGTGTTGCTGTTGAAGACAACGGAAGCGGTCGCCTTGTACTTCTGGGTCTCATGCTTGGAGTAGCCGTATATGGCCCCCCCAACGAGAACGGTGCACAGCACGATCCAATGCGCCCGACGACGGAGAACACCTAGAAACTGCTCAAAGCTAAGGCCTGCCTGTTCAGAGTCCATTAAGCTTGCCTTTATCTACGTACTCGTACTTAATGCCCGCACGAGACGCAGGATACAGCAATCGCGCCGGAAGCGCACTCCACCCACGATGAGCTTATCGGCCCGCGAGACCGCATAACATGCTTGTCGACCGAACCGCCGTGCCGAACCACCGCCCTACCTCATGCTCACACGATCTCAGCATCATTCAGCCCTGCGCATTCGATGGACTGCATCGGCAGTTCTGATCTCATCTCTTACGGCGATTCTGCTGCTCTCCGGTCTCGGGGCCTACGTCTTGCACCACACCGGATCCACTGGGCTTGTTCGTTCGCAGCCGCGCCAGTTCGGTCACCTCAGTCGCACTGGCAAGAGCGCGCCGCAGCATATAACTCTGACCGTCGAATCTGCGCACCCTGGCGAGCAGTTTGCACTTGGCGCTGTCGGCCTATCCATAGAGACAAAAGCACTTAGCACCCAAGACCTGGGCACCGGCCACGGGCAGCTCGTAAAGCTTATGCGACTTCTCGGCCCAGGGGTACTACGAATTGGAGGCAACTCACTCGACGACTCCTGGTGGACGAGCGATGATGAAGCACCGCCCGCATGGGCCACCAGCGCAATTGCCCCGTCAGATCTCATCGCCCTTCGTAACCTGCTTGTAGCCACCCATTGGCGGGCGATCCTGGGCGTGGACCTTGGCCACTCCGAACCCGCTCGTGCGGCGGGTCAGACCCAGGCGGCAGAGGAGATCTTGGGTTCACGCCTACTCGGCATCGAGATCGGTAACGAGCCCAATGGCTATATGACTCCGTCAATCAACCTTCGCAGCGACACTTACAACGTAAACGAATATCTCAGAGAAGTGTCCGTTTACAGCGCAGCAGTCCACGCCGTCGCTCCCACAGTGGCCCTGTATGGCCCAGACCTTTCCACCCCCAATAACTGGATGACGACTATAGCCTCCGACCCACAGTCGCCATTTGCGGTACTAACAGAGCATTATTATCCTACCAGGTACAGCGTCGCACAGGGTGCCTGCGAAGGTACGCACATACCCACCGCTCTTGAACTTCTCTCGCCACAAGTCCGTCAAGAAGAGAACGAAGTGTTGAAATTGCTGGTCACCGACGGCCAGATCGCCCATCGCCCCATCCGGGTTAGCGAGACCAACACTACAGCCTCTTGCGATGCCAGCGGCGGACCTGATACTGGCCCCGTCTTCGCAAGCGCACTGTGGTCGCTTGACTGGGTACTTCGTGCCGCAAGCGCAGGCGTCACCGGACTCAATTTTCAGGGGTCTTTTGGACACTGTGCACCAGATGCGTTTACTCCAATATGCGAGCCGAATAGTGCCAAAGGGGCACGTGGGGCTACCCTTCCTCGCCCCGAGTACTATGGTCTCTTGGCTGCACGACAACTCGAGGGCGGGCGCTTCGTCCCCATAGATATTAGTGAGCCAAGTGCCTCGACAAATCTCACAGCTTACGCAACGGTACACCCTAATGGCGTGATGACGTTGGCCATTGATAACTTTGGGACCAACGGTTCAATTCGGCTCTTGGTGAAGGCTCTGGGCTATGACAAAGCCACTAGCAAGCTCCTAGTAGGTCCTTCAGTCAATGCTACAAGTGGGGTGACTTTTGCCCGATCCAAAACCACCTCAGCAAAAGAGCCGGCCGGCCAGGGACTCTCTCAGACAGCCGGCGCATTTCAGCTCAAGATTGCGCCTACAAGCGCTGTAGTCCTAAACTTGGATTAGTGATCTTATGCTGACTATCCCGTTTGGCCTAACCTTGAGCCACGGATCCCTTCTTGTGCTCCTACTGATAGCGCCGCCGTGCCTCATCGCACTACTGTGGGCTGCGACGAAGTACAGCGACAAATACATGATTGTATCGGTTCTGATTTTGACGCTCATTCCAATCGTGGGCATACCGGAACACGAGCTGCTCCACCCTGGGGTCCTTGCCCTTATTGTACTCGCGTACGCGGGCTTCGCTGGATTCCTACCTCGTCGCCGATGGCGTATCACGCTGATCGATGTGAGCGTAATGATCATACTTGCTGGATGCGTGCTTTCGGTAATATCCGGCCATCAGATCAGGACCAATCTTGAGATAGTTTTTTTCCTTTGGTTCTGTCCGTATTTCGCTGCCCGGGCGGTGACTGGGTCAGGACGTCGAACTGCAGTTTTGAAGGCGTTTGCTGTGGCTGGCGCAGTTGCCATCCCTTTTGCGATGGTTGAAATCACCTACGGCAACCTTCTTCTAAAAGCCTTCCCATTTGGCTCTCAGCCTCAGTATGGGCTGGGCACTCCCACCCAGCGCCTCGGAATTAATCGTGCCGAAGGCGCACTCGGACAGCCAATTCCATACGCCATGTTCCTCTCGATCGCCGCAGTCTGTGCGATCACCCTATGGATGACTCGAGCGGATCGCAGCAGCCATCGATGGCTCTATATTGGCTTGGGCATCGTCGCAATCCAGGCGACCGCGCTGGCACGCACGGGATGGCTCATGCTTGCTTTGGTTGCGGGACTAGTAATTGCACTTAATTTTAGGACCGCTCTTAGTCATGGCAATACACGGATCGTAGTTCTTGCAATAGTAGGTCTCGTGGTCGTGTTTGCCGTGCCAGAGACGAACGAATTGATTCTGGGAAGCTCCAGCGCAGAATCCGTCAAACTAGAAGGAAGCGCCGACTACCGCTCTCTGCTAATAGAACAAGCGCTACAGCCCGGGTACATACATCCCTATGGGACGACTGAACCGCAGATCGGCCCCCGCGGCCATAAGTCGATCGATGACGAGTACATCCATGCTGCTTGGACATGGGGATATCTGCCGCTCGTTGGGTTTGCGCTCATGTTTGTCGCCTTCGTTCGAGGAGCATGGCGACAACGGAAGGACACAGTAGCTCTGGCCGTCTATACGACGTGTATCGCGATTATGGTCGCTCTCGTGGATGTCGCCTTTCTCACACAGCTGGAAGTGTTGATCTGGCTCATGTGGGGATGCGCGAGCGGACTGATGGTGCGACCGGTTCGGAGGAAGCCTGGGTCGATCCCGTATGCTGTGCGACAAGAGCATAGCCAAGCGCGCCCTGCCGCCGGCTCAGCGGGCATTCACATCGAGGTGTGAGCCGCCTGGTTTGCTTCGATCTCTCACAATAGGCCCAGCATCGTCCTATCCCGCTCTCGGGCTCGCTCCGTGTTGGCGGCAATCCGCTTCGGCGGCTCATCGGCGTCGAGTTGCTTCAGGCGTTTCACGTCGTCGGGCTTCCGCCACATGCGGCGCGCGCCAGCGCGCGAGCGATATGCCCGAGACCTTCAGCGAGTGACCCTGGTGGCCTCTTCATGATCATCTGAGCATGGCCTGCCCTGGGTTCGGTTCGGCTCTTGTGAAAGCTTGCGGGACGCAGGGGATGCTCGGCGGGGACACGCCGGAGCAGATCGTCCACGAGCTTTCTTTCGTCCGTGATGATGGCGGGGAGGGCAGGAACTCTGATAAAGCGAGGCAGGGGCGAGCCGGTCCCGGACGCCGCTCGGAAAGCTTGGGATCTTCTGCGGGGACGTTACCACTGGCGCAATACAGCGGGGTGGAGACCGACGACGGCAAGCGCCTGCGGCAGTTCAAGCTCAGCCGATCGTCCCGGGCATGCGGCCAAGGCCCGTACGACCGAAGGAGATCTGCCGAGATCTCCGCGGTCAGCTGTGCCGAGCCGGCTTGCGAGCTTCTCGAGCTGTTCCGGCGTGGCCACCACTCTCGGCGCGCGGCGCACCTCGCCTGCCTCCCTGATCGCTGACTCGCAGATGTCGCGGTGCGCGTAAAGGCCGCCGCGACACCCCCCATCTGTGCTGCCCTTTTCCACTCGCTTCACAGAATTGATCCGAGGCGACGGGCACACGGCGGTGCGGATTCGTGCTCAAGCACACCCAGGCAAGTCGCAGGGGCAGCCAACAAAGCTGTCGAACTCGAAGCGTGACCCTTACAAGCACGGCCTGCCCGTTCGCGTGTTGCGATGAGAGACCCATTACCCGGGGTGCTCAAACGCCACAAGCGCACCGGACACTACGAACCTACGAGCCATGCTCATGGTGGGCCCGGTCCGCCGGCGCCAGCGGTCGCGATGCCCCGCGACCGCCTCGACGTCAGCGTGGCGCTGGGCATGCGGGGTAGTCGAGCAGCATCGCTCCACGCAGCATCACGAGCTGGTGCCCACGGCAGGCGATGTGTGTTGCGCACAGAGCTCAGGAGGTTCTCGAAGAATCGGCGTTGGAGGTACTGGCGGGCCCATCATCGGCTGCGCGAGCTGAGACGGGAGGTCGACCGCAGCAACGGGGTTCAGCAGATCCGGCACGAGGAAGGGGCGCGGGTGAGAGCTGGTGTCTTTCATCCGGAAGTAGTAGGCTGTGCGATCCGTTACTACATCAGAGTCGCTGTTATGAGCGACCGTGAGATCGCACTTGAGCTATGCTTGACGATAACTATACTCCGGGGGCAAATCAGTGACTGATAGGACAACGGCATGAGCAAATGTCTTGTGACGGGTGGTGCTGGCTTCATTGGGGCTCACCTCGCCCAAGAGCTTCTGCGCACCGGCCATGACGTAACAATCATGGACGATCTGAGCGGTGGGTTTATCGAGAACATCGACGAGCGTGCAACTCTTGTAACGGGGACAATCGTCGACCACGAGCTAGTGAATGAACTGTTTTCCGAGCAGGGCTTTGACTACGTTTACCATTGCGCGGCGTACGCCGCTGAGGGCCTGAGTCACTTTATCAAGCGGTTCAATTACATGAATAATGTTGTGGGCAGTGTCAATCTGATTAATGCCGCCGTCAATAACGATGTGAAGTGCTTTGTTTTTACTTCCTCGATTGCCGTGTACGGCGCCGGACAGCTACCCATGACCGAGACAATGCGGCCCGAGCCCGAGGACAGCTACGGCATCGCCAAGTACGCAGTTGAGTGCGAGCTGGCGGTCACCCATCGCATGTTTGGGCTTCCGTATGTGATCTTTCGGCCGCATAATGTCTACGGCGAGCTGCAGAACATCGGCGATCGCTACCGGAACGTCCTAGGGATCTTTATCAACCAAATCATGCAGGACAAGCCCCTTTCGATCTTTGGAGACGGTGAGCAGACCCGAGCCTTTAGCTATGTCGGTGACATTGTCCCAGCCATCGCGGCATCGCCGACTATCGAGGTCGCTCGGCAGGAGGTCTTCAACGTCGGAGCCGACATACCATATTCGGTCAACCAGCTTGCGGACACCGTACGGTCCGCCATGGGGGTGCCCGACCATCCGGTGATTCATCACTCGCCCAGAGACGAGGTCAAGCATGCATTCTCGGATCACAGCAAGCTTCAATCAGTGTTTGGTGAGCACAAGTCGACCGATCTAGTAACGGGCGTCCAGCGGATGGTGGACTGGGCCAAGCAGGTAGGGGCTCGTAAGAGCTCTACCTTCGAGAGCATCGAGATTGAGCGTAACCTTCCACCGTCTTGGCGAGAGGGCTAGAGCCGTGATTAGCGACATAATGACGCCGTCTGCCTCTCACGGCTTCGCCCGTGACAAGGATATCCAGCTGGTCATCGTGTGCCTAACACACGGCGCGGGGGACAACGTCGTCGGCCTGCTCAATCATCTGCGCGCAGAGACTATCGCGCTCACCACGCAGGTGATTGTCGTACATAATCAGAGCCAGCCTAACGAAACACTCACGTTGCCCCAGTTCAATGATCTACGAGTTGTGGAGCTGCCCACTAACCGCGGGTACGTTGGAGGTATGAATGCTGGGATCGACGTAGCTATGCAGAGCAAGCCCGAGTTTGTGCTTCTCTTGACACACGACGTTCGCATTACGGCAGACGATGTGCGAAAGCTCTACACCTTGATGTGCCACCATGCCGACCTTGGAGCCCTAGGCCCAGTCCTCTCTGATTCTGACGATGTACCGTATTCCGCTGGCTTTGTCCGCTACAACCGAGTCCGCATGCGACACCGGATCCCCACCGACGATATGCCTCGGCCGATCTGGCCGTGCGCGGCGATCGATGGATCGGTGATGATGTGGAGAGCAAGCGTGCTCGAGGAGATGAGTGGATTCGACGAAAGGTTCTTTATTTACTTTGAGGATGTCGATATCTGCGCGCGCGCCACAAGACGCGGATCGCGAATCGCAGTGGCGACCGACGTGCAGGCACTCAGTGTCCCCGGAAAGAAAGATCGCAGGAGCGTGCATGCGTATCTTGGGGCTAGGAACGGTTTAGCTTACGCACGCACGTTTGGGCGGGCCGGGCTTGTTGCGGGGCTGGGGGGGTGTGCCGCTGGATTGTGGCACGCGACGCCAAAGCCAGGGGGGAAACGCTTCCACGATCATGAGACCCGACAGCTCGCAGCAAGATATTGGCACGCCACTCTTCTTGGCGTATTTGACTACTTTAGAGGACGATGGGGCCCTCCACCACCAAGTATGTTGCGTGACAGTGACATTAGAGGCACCAGCAGCAGCTAATGTCGGGGTGATGGGGTCGATGCGATGAGGTGCGTTGGCCACGCAAGGGAACAGCTCGCCGTCGGAGTCGCGTCAACTCACAAGCCAGTCAGGAAGCACAAGCGACGGGTCCCATTCCTGCAGCTGGGTGCGAAACACCTGCTTGCTCTCCAGGTAGGCTCGACTGAGCGGATGATCAACCGACAATTGCGGTGCGCTCTCGGCCCTGGCCCCATTGATGCGGTAGTACGCTCCGCGAAGCAACACTTTCAGCCTGGGATTCCGTCGGAAAAACGGCTCAAGCCGGTCATTGATGTCCACAGCGTGCCTTTGAAGACTGGCGACGCGGAATGAGACCCCCTTGTTATGTACGGCGACCCCCCCGTTCAGAGCAACCGACGGCAAGTCCAACCACGCGATGACGCCCTGGACGACGCGCACCGGATCAGCGACCAAGTCGTCGTGAAACAGAACCTTGATCTGACTGCCGAATCTCTCTACCCACTCCGGAAAGTAACGATCGTAGTAGCCATTTCTTACGCCCAGCAAGTGTCGATTCTCCCGCTTGCGCCAATCCTCATCCGGCAAGCTCATACATTTCTCGACGTATTCCTCGAGACCCAGCTTAGCTGGGAGCAGTAGCCGTGTCTTCAGATATTTGAACTCGGAGACGAGCCGGTCGTGCGGCTCTCGAAAGATGACAATGATGCGCGCGTCGGGTATGTTGTTACTGATGATTGCGGGCACCCTGGGAACGCCGTAGAAATAGATCGCCGTCGCCTCCATGCGAAACTTGGCGCCTGGGCGGTCGACAAAAAGGGAGCCATAATCGGCCAACATCTCCGGGTCTTCGCTGTCGCACTCCAGGAAAAAATGCGGCTCCTTGACCTTGGAATAGGCTATCTCTGGGCTCGCCGTCAGCATCTGGAATAGTGACGTGCTTCCAGAGCGTGCACAGCCGGCGATTATGAGCGTTGATCCTTCAACCATGGGGCACGAAAGCCATATGCTATCCCACCCGATGCCTACATACAGCTCATGAAGCCCGCTTTCGTCACGCTCATCGCCGTTCCGGCCGGAGGAGAGCCCGCTGACCTTCAACGCCTGCTGCAAACCACCGCCTCCGAGTATGAGGCTCGCGAGGATGTGCGGCTGCTGGTAGTCGACAACAGCCCCGACGGATCCGCCCAGGCAATGTTCGCTGAATGCTGTTCAGGATTCGGAAGCTCGGGCCCACTATGTTCACGAACCTCAGCGGGGCTACGCCAGTGTCCGCAACGCGGTCATCGCCAACGTGGGTGACGCTGATGCGATTGCGATGATCGACGACGATGAGATTCCCTCGCAGAGGTGGCTGGACAACCTGCTGGCGGCGCAGGCACGGTGTGATGCCGATGTCGTCGTGGGGCCAGTCGTGCCTGATTTCCCCCCGGACGCGCCAGCGTGGTATGCACGCAGCGGCGTGTTTGGTCTCGACACCCCCTCATTCCCAGAGGGCGGAGAGATGCCGTGGTGTGCCACCAACAACACGCTCGTGCTAAGAAGAGTTCTTCAGCTAGTCCCTGAGGGCTTCGACCCGAAGTTCCTGGCGGGCGGCGAGGACACCCACTTCTTCAGGCGCGCTCAACTCCGGGGCTGCAAGATCGTGTGGACGCACACGGCCCCCGTCTACGAGTCCCTGCGACCTGACCGCCTCACCCGCCGCTCCGTCTTCCAGCGCGCGGTCAGAGTTGGCAACACTCGCGCCCTCATCGAGGGAGAGCTGGCCGGGGGCTTCAAGACGCAGATCATGAGAGTGGCCAAGACCCTCGGGATGCTTGTCCTTGGACTGGGCGGCATGATGGTTGCCTGGGTGAGTCGCGACCGAGCCCTTGGGCTGAGAGCCTTGCGGCGCCTCGGTCTCGCCTACGGCATGGCCCTCGCGTTCAGAAGCTCCAAGCCTTGGGCTCCGTGAATTACCTGCGGTTCGCCAGATAGACCAGCACATCGGTGTAGGCCTCGCAGACATCCTCCCACGAGTAGCGCTCGGCAACGATGGAGCGACCACGCTGAGCCATCTCGTGCTGGAGCGACGGCGATGTCACGACTGATCGGATTCGATCCGCAAGCGCACGGGAATCGCGCGGGAAAAGCTGCTCGGGAACGGGCAATACCTCGGCGTTGAAAGGAGTTTCCAATGCGAGCGTCGGCGCGCCGGCGCCGAGCGCTTGCAGTAAGGCTGGATTCGTGCCCCCCACAGAATGGCCGTGCACATATATCCCACTGTTTGCCCACAGCTGGGTCAGGAGAACTTGGTCGTCGACGTGCCCGAGCCACGAGATGCGCCCCGCTGTCTCCATCACGCGCAAGCGTTTCTCTAGCGGCGAGGCGAAGTTCGCGCTGCCCACAATCACCGCACGCGGTGCCTCCTCACCCAGCAGGTCTAGAGCGTCGAGCGTCAACTCGACATTATTCTCAGGAGCCAGACGCGCGACGACGAGCAGATATGGCTCATCCCCCAGCCCCGCGGCTTCCAGCCGGTCACGGCCAACGTTCTCGAGCACCGGAGCGCCGTATGGAATGAACGTCGAATCGCGACCGAAGCGCTCGCTCCAGATGTCGCCGATGGCCATGGAGTCGCAGATGAGCACTGTCGCGTTCCGTGCGGACATCCAGGCCCCCGCTTGAAAGGTTGCGCGCCCCAGGCGGCTCCACTTGCCTCGCTCCCACTCGATGCCGTCAGTGTTGACGGCAGACGGCGTGCGGGCCGCACGCAGCAGAGGCAGCCAGAATCCGTTTGCGATATTGAGCACAAGCATCGAATCGAATCTGCGACGACTCGCGTCAAGCGTCGCGGTCACGCCGAAGCTCAGAGTCGAGACCGACTTCGTGTCAATCCCAGGGGTCGCGATGCAGCGCACGCCTTCGGCGAGCCAGATCCGCCGGCCCTCGTCACGAGCGCGACAATACACCGTCACATCGTGTCCCTTTCGCACCAGATAGGGAGCGAGGTATCGCACAAGCGTCTCATAACCGCCATAGGTGCTGGGAAAACCCCGGCTGCCAAGGATTGCGAGCTTCATGTGTTCGGCTAGGATACGGCGATGCTCGGTGCTATGCCAGCCGCGGCCCTATCGTCAGTGGCAGGATTGGACACGCAGCACACCCGGTGTGTCTCATGAAGATCCTGCTGCAGGGCCGCTCTGCTCGAAGCATCGCAGCCAATCCCGGAGGAGATCAGATTCAGCTTGAGTCGACCGCCAGGGCGCTTCAGGTGATGGGCGTCGATGCGCAAATCTCAGCCGAGGCAGAGCCAGACCTCACTGGGCATGACGCGGTGCACCTATTTGGTCTGGTCAGACCACAGGAGACCTGGATACAGGCGCGAAATGCCGTCCGCCAGGGCAGGCCTGTCTTTCTCTCGACGGTTTACTGCGACGTCTGGGAGTTCGAACAGGTGGCTCGTTCGGGTCCAGTTGGCTGGGTCGCCCGACGATCCAATCGCGACGTGATGGAGGCTCTGAAGGCCGCGGGACGGGGACTCAACAATCGCGAGTGGAGCCGAGGTTCGCTGGCTCTGTTCCTCCGTGGCTACTCGCGCATGCAGCGAGAGCTGATAGCGATGTCCTCGTCGTTTCTGCCGAATTCAAGATCGGAGTGGCTGCGCATCGCCCAGGATCTAAAGCTGGACCCGAACGATAATCGAGTTACGATCGTCCCCAACGGCTTTGACGCAGACACGACAAGCTCGATCGTCGCGGGTCCCCCACCGCATCTTGCGAGATTCGAGGGTTGCGTATTGTGCGTCGCACGCCTGGAGGGCCGGAAGAACCAGCGAAACCTCATTGAGGCGGTACGCGACACCGACCTGACACTTATCTTGGCGGGCCCGGCCACAGCCAACCAAGGTCGTTACGTCAAGCAAGTCGAGGAAGCCGCGAAATCGCTCGATAACGTTCACGTGCTGGGCGCGGTGACAGCTGACGAAAAGGCGTGGCTCTACGCGCTGGCACGGGTTCACGTTCTGCCCAGTTGGATGGAGACGTGCGGGCTCTCCTCACTGGAAGCCGCGGTCGCGAACTGCGCTGTGGTCGTTTCCCCGAACGGCGACACGCACGACTACTTCGGCGACGAGGCAGAGTACTGTGAACCGGCGAGCCCCTCCTCGATCCGCGACGCTATCCGTCGCGCCATGATCCGCGGATCCAATGTCACCCTGGCCGAGCGTATTCGCTCCGAATACACTTGGGAGCGTTGTGCCGAGGAAACATATCGCGCCTACCGTAACGTACTCGTTGAGCCGATCGTCAACTCGCAGCCGCACACGTATCGCTGACGGGCTCCGAAGCGCCGCGCTTACGGAACGCGGGAATCCAGCTGGGGGCGGCACCCTCGACCACTTTGCCGGCTTGCTCCGCGATCTGCAAGAACGCCTCGATCTCGGCGCAATAGACATCGTAGTGGTCCTCATAGTCGCGATCGCGAAAAAAGGCCGGATGCGCGTCGAAGACAGTTTTCATGAGCTCATCCGAGTACTGGAGGCCGTGCTTCCAGAAGTAGTTCTCAGTTGGCTGGCGCCCATCGACGCCGGCGACGGCGACGTGATCGGCCAACATGAACGCGACCGGCAGCATTAGGTTTGTGAGCACGCTGGCGGTGGGTCGTACGGTGGGATTGCGCTTGGTCGGCCAGCGCCAGCTACCGCCGGCTCGGAACGGTATTGCCACAAGACGGTCTGCCAACTCGGGCATCAGGTTCAGTAGGGGACTGACCCAGGCGCTCCCACAGAGCAGCAGGGGATCGCAGATCTCTATGGCGCGCAGCAGGTCGCGGCGGAACGCCGCGGCGTAGCGGGAGGGGCCGAAATGGAACACGGGATCCGTGAATGCGATGATGGTCGGGCGAAACGCACGCAACCGCTCGACGTCACGTACCGCCGAGTTGCAGGTGATTCGTACTTCGGCGTTGATCGCCGCCAGATCCACGCTCAGTGCGGATGGGCCCGTGGCAAGCACAAATGCGCTCGTTGCGCCTAGCGCGCAATCGCGAAGGCGCTGCAGCGATACTTCGGCTGACGGGTAGTTCGGCCATCCCAGCCGCTCGCGCACACGCCAGTATTCGAGCCTCGGTCTCCAAGTAGAGGTTCTTGTCGACCACCGAGGCAGCGACGCCGCGATGGCCGAGGAACTGCATGACCGAGCCGGCGGTGACACGATGGACCAAGAGGTGAGAAGCACCTTCCGGACGCTCAGACACCCAGCCAGGATCGCGTACCAGCTCAGACTCCAGATAGGGCACGCTTGCGGGATCGAGCTCGAAGCGAGGACCTGGTAGGTACAACGGCAAATCGACGTCGCCGAGGTAGCAACTGACCCGGGTGGAGAGGTCGCTGAACTCTTCAGCGTCACGCACGGCGGGCACGAACTCGACGTAGTCAGCGGACTTCAGCAGCGAGCGCAGTCCCATGACGCGGGAGGCGCGATAGACCAGGCGTCGGGCCTTGATCTCGCGGATTTTCCGCGGTCCATAAGCGGCCTCGGTACCGGCTGACTGGGTATGGCTGGGGGCAGGCATTTGGGCGATGAGTGTAGGGCATGATCCTTGATCCTGCTGGTAGCGCTCTGCGTGGTCGGGTGACGAATCCGTGGGCGGCGGCCTCCATTAGCGCCCAGCGCACGTACTTTGGGCCGGCGTGCGTGAGCTGGCCGCCGCGGCACTTCGAGCCGGACTGGTAGACGCTCGGGTACAGACCCGTGTCGCCACAGAGCTTGCAACGACAGCTCGGAGACTGCCACCGAGGAGCCCCTTCTTCATGACATTCAGAGACGCTCGCGATCCGCGAATGGGCCGAGAACAGCAACGTCGAGCTCGTGTTCATACCCACCTACGCGAGCTTCCTGAACCGCATCGAGTGACACTTCTGGGCGATCGGGGAGTTCGTCGTCAAGAACGCCAACTACGCCGACTGGGACACCCTCACCCGCGCGATGGCCAACCACATCACCTACCGAAACGGACCACACCGCGACCAACGCCTCATCAAAGCCGAGCAACGACTACTCATCGCCGCCTAATGACGAAGGTTCGGGCGCAACGTTCCTTGGAGACCCACTAGCTTAGCTAGCTACTAGACAAGAATTGGAAACAGTCGATCCGCCACCGCAGACGTACGCGCTGCACAGAGCGAGGTCCTCTGATTGAGATCCAGCGGGACGCTGTCCCCGGCATCGAATTGCACAACCCCCCCACTCTCGCGAACTATCAGCGCGGCTGCCGCAGCATCCACGATGCGACAGCGCGTGACGTTCACCATCGCATCGACCCGAGGCGTTGCGACCTGACACAGCGCCGAGGCAATCGTGCCCAGAATGCGCCAGCGGTAGGCGACATCAGCGAGGCGCGCCGCCAGCTCGGCGGTACGCCTCGCATCGCTCGTCTCGATACAAAGCAACTCCAGTCGACCGTCGGCGGTCAGGCGCTCCTCGTCGAGCGGCTCGACCGGCTTCCCGTTTAGGAACGCTCCACCACCACGCACCGCATGGAACGCCTCGCGCGTTCCAAAATCCCAGACAAATGCGACGGCCAGGTCATCGGTGGTCGGCCCATCCGCGACTGCGATCGACATCGCGCAGTGGCCCAGACCTCGCATGGCATTGAGCGAGCCATCGATGGGGTCAATTACCACGCGCGTAGAGCCGTCCCCGAAGCAAACGACGCCTCGCTCCTCGGAGACCGCGGTAAACGAAGCGCCTTCGCTCGCGAGTCGGTCAAGCTCGGCGAATACGGCGTCCTCCGCCAGCGCGTCTATCTCCAGCGTTCTATCGCCTCCCGCACCAAGAGTGCCGACCTCTCGCAAACGCGACTGGATGTCCGTGCGGCGATCCAACTCCGCGGCAGTGCGCGTCGCGGCGCGGTGGAAGCTCTCGAGCCACCTATCGGCGCTGCCGATCGGATCGTTGAGGTTCACGTCGTCGGACTCTCCATAAGGGTGATGGTCGCTTCGGCGATCTGCCAGTCCAGCTCGGTATCGATGTCGATTGCCTCCGCTGGATCCATCGCGAACACGAGCGGTTTGGCTCCGATCCGATTGTTGCGAGCTTCCAGGACATCGCGACGAAAGATATAGACGCAGGAGTTCTCCTCCATGACGGGTTCGAGATCCTGCGTGCGGATCAGGTGACTCGGATCGTGGTTCAGAGGCCGGCCATCTGTGGTCCACAGCCTGGTCTGCAAAGGCGTCACCGAGAACAGGGAGTCGTGGTCCTCGCGCGCGGCAAGGAACGTCGCGATCGCTCGCACGATCGTCTCGGTCCGCACAAGCGGGTTGGTGCTGTGCGTCTGCAGGTAATAGTCCGCCTCCACCTGTGTGACGGTGTTGAGCAGGATCTCGTTCATGACCTGCATCTCACTGCGAAGGTGCTCGGGCCGGACGACCAAGCGGACCTCCGGTAGATCCCTCGCAACTTCCTGCATGATCATCTCGCTGTCTGTATCGACCACCACCTCTGCAATCGCCGGCACGGCGAGCAGCGTGTCGACGATATGGCGATATAGCGGCTTATCGCCCAACGTTCTGTAGTTCTTGCCGGACACACGGCGGCTGAAATGCCGCATGGGCACAATCGCCGCAATCCGTGGCTGCGTCTCGTCGTTCACGGCGCCATCATCTCATAGCCGGCTGCAGCGGATATTTGTTCGCCCATGGAGGTAAGACGATTCAGCGACGTGCACGAGCTTGCGCGCTCCGCCGCAGAGTTGATGCTCGACGACTGCACAACGACGCTGGAGGCCCGCTCAGGCGCCTACACGCTGGGAGTCAGCGAGAGCAGGACCCTCGGCTCATGTTTCAAGCATTGGCCGAGCTCCCCATGCTTGGGCTCAAGTGCATATCTTCCAGGTGGACAAGCGAGTGGCGCCGCGACTGGCCTACGGCCAATACCGTAAACTTAAAGTCCGATGGGCGGGGTATTGTGGCCTCGTGCTTGTGCTGGCCAGCGCAAGCCACGGTCCGAGTCGCGTCTAAGGGCCCATGCCACCGGGGCGCAGGTGCTCTGGCGGGTCAGGTCCAACCTCCTGTTCGGGCGCGAGCGGGAGTTCGCGGACGGCTCTTATCTGACGCGCATCTATCCCTCTCAGAAGGACCGCCGCGCCAACCGCGAACTCAGTGGCTACACCGGCACCGAAACAGCAATCCCGGCCGGCGCCCAGGCGACACAGAGCCCTCTCACCGGCTGTCACGGCGGCGATATTACTGAAAGCGTCGCATACGAATCCACGGTGTCTGACCCAAGCATCGCTATGTGGAAAGTAACACGATTCGGCCTCGATTCAGGCGGTGCTCACAGCCTTTACTCGTTCAGCACCTCGGAGACACATCATAGATCGCGAGTTCACCCGCAACGCCAAGTCCTCCGTCTACAAGGCCGTGCTGGAAAACCCCGAAAAAGGCACCGCGGTCACCGCCGAACCCAAACTCGTCTATACGCCCACGCTCCTGACCGTCACGCCGCAGCAGAAGACTACCGAAGAGACCGCCAAAGCACTCCTCCAAGTCTGGATAGAAGCGACGAGCGGCAATGTGCAGGTCAAGCTCAGCGGCAAAGCCGAAAAGCCGAAAAGCCTTCAAGTTCACTGCCTATGCAGAGTGCCTGCCGACGACATAGCGGGCCGGCTTAGCGGCCTACGTCGCTCCACGGCTAGCTGTGCCCGATCCCTTGCTCCACGAAGTTCGCGGTGGCGTAGCAGGGTGAGGTAGGCACGCCAGCCGCTAACAGCAGACTGTCGCTCGACATAGGGCTGCTGGCGGAATCCACGCGACGGGTCCATGGGGGCGGTCTTGCGGAAAAGGGCCGTGCGACTCTGAAAGTCACGCACAAACGCCCAGCCGGCTTCCTCGGCAAGAAAGCCGCATAGAACGCGGCCCGTCCATAGCGGTAGGTCATCGATCAGCAGCAGCCCGTCGACCTTCAATGACTGGGAGGCGTAGTACCAGTCGATGAACACCTGTGGGAAGGCGTGCGCGCCGTCGACGAGGACTAGGTCCAGCAGCCCAACGTCGAGCTTTGGTAGCACCCACTCAGAATACTCGTCGATGAATCGTACGTGCTCAAGACCGATGTCGTGCTGCGCGCACCAGCGACGCACATAATCGGACTCAGACGCGAATGGGGAGATACTGAAATGCGCGGCGGAGCGAGCTGCGAAGACTGCGGTGCTGAGGCCGCAACCCGTCTCAAGGGTGCTCCACTCGGGCCGGATGTTGGCGTCCAGCCACTCCAGTACAGAGGGCAGCAGCCCGTAGGTTCGCTGTGCCCCACCGGCTAGCTCCGTATGGACAGCCGGATCTTCCGCTAAAAGCGTCTCGACTAGATTCATGGCGGCGCATTGTACATCAAGCGGAACGGTTCGGCTCTTTCGGTAGGCCTGCCGCTATGCGTGAGCACAGCTAGAACCGACCGTACGGGTACGCTGGCGCCATGTCCGTGGCGTTCCGCATGACCGCCGGCCCGTTGTTCCCGGAGGGTGCGGTCGTGGGCGAATATCTGCAGCAGCACTTCGCTGGGCCGCCGCCACAGACCGGGCAAGCGCCTACGGGCACACCAGCGACCACGGGTGTGGTGGATGCGTTTGGGTTCGTGACGTTCTTGGGGCTCGAAGCGGAAGCGACGTTCTTCGCTGGCTCGGAGATCAACGGCGTGTGGCAGTGGCGCTCGTTTAGGATGGGCGAACCGACTAGCGGCGAAGAAGGCCCTCCTGGTCCTGCTGGCCCGACGGGTGGTCAGTATCCTCCTGGCGAACGGGGACCGCCCGGGGAAGCTGGCGCCAAAGGCGCTACGGGTACCAAAGGTCCTGAGGGCTCGAAAGGCTCGGAAGGCAGTAAAGGTCCCGAAGGCGCGACGAGCCCGGGCTGGAAAACGGGCGATATCAAGATGACCGCCAAGAGCCCGGCTGTCCCTGCAATCACCACCCCAGCCACGTGAGTCTACGGTATTGGGCCTGAGATGTTCAGCAGGCTCCTAGCTAGCTTCCGATCTCATGACCCCGGCCGGCCGGGCGGCGCGGGAGCGCGCCGTCCTGATCGTGGACAACGACGCGACGGCTGAGCTATGAGAGATCCGTCACGGGGACCGCAGCGCCGAGACCGTCTATCGCGGCGCGTCCCATCGCGAGCACAGCCTCCTTGGTACTGCCCCCCACATGCGGCGTCACGATCACCTGATCGAGGGTGAGCAGAGGATGATCTCCGGGCGGCTCGTGCGAGAACACATCCAGCGCAGCGCCGGCCAGATGTCCTGTTGACAGCGAGTTATAGAGCGCGTCCTCGTCGATCGAGTCCCCCTCGCGAGGTGTTGACGACGAACGCGCCCTCTCCATCGAGGCGATCCGCTCGCGGTCGAGGAAATTGCGCGTGTCGTCGTTGAGCACGGTGTGCAGCGTCACGATCTCACTCGAGGCCAGCAGCGACTCTAGGCTCGCCTGTTCGACGTGAGCGGGAAGCCCGTGGAGCGGAGCGACATCGTGGGCTAGGACGCGGCAGGAGAAGGCACCAAGCAGCTCGGCAAGGTCGCGTCCGACGTGCCCGAAGCCGACAATGCCCACGGTCTTGCCGGTCAGCGTGCTGCCCTGCAACTGGCGCCACTCTCCTTGGCGCACAAGCCGTGCGGCGGATGGCAGATTGCGCAGGAGCGAGAGCATGAGGGCAATTGCGAGCTCGGATACCGAGCGCGCGTTGGTCCCGCGCGCCCAGCCGAGACGCACGTCGTGCCGCTCCATCGCCTCGAGGTCGATCATGTCGATGCCGACTCCCACTTTCGAGATGACCTTGAGATCCGGGAGGCGCTCGAGGATGCTGTCGTCGATCCTCTCGAGCGCGGTGATCGCCAGCGGGTGTCCAGCGAGAAAGCCCACGAGGGAGTCGCCGTCGAGCGACAGGCCCTCGTCGTTGAACGTGACATTTGCGTAGCGCGCGAGCGTCTCAGCTCGCAGGATCTCGTTGCGTGAGAAGGATCGGGACGTGACTGCCACCGGCGTCGGATCCGGCTCGCTCACGCGTCGTCCTCATCTTCGCCTGCCCACTTCTCCCACAGGTAGGACATAACGAGATGGTCGAGCACCATATGCGCGTCCTCGACCGGGCCGTACTCGCCTCGCGCGGACGGAACGTGGACGTGGATGCCGCAGAGCTCTCCAAGCCTGCCGCCATCGAAACCAGTGAGACCGACCGTCGTCGCGTTGCGCTCGTTCGCGAACTCAATCGCCTGCACGACATTTGGCGAGTTGCCTGAGGCGGATATCGCGACGACAACGTCGCCCTCGGTCAGCAACGGCTCGAGCTGCATTACAAAGATACGGTCGTAGCCGTAGTCGTTGCCGAGCGCAGTAATCACAGCCACATTGTCTGTAAGGCTCACCACCCGCATCGGGTTCGTGCGCCAACGCGTCAGGTCGTTCTGAAAGTGGCTGGCGGTGGCTGCAGAACCTCCATTGCCGCAGAAGAAGACGGTCCCACCGGACGTGCGGGCCCGCTCGAGCACCTCTATGAATGCAGCCACAGCATCCCGATCGATACGTGCGAATACATGGCTTAGGTAGGTGAGATAGCCGTCGGCGAAGTCCGCCGCCACCGGATGCTCTCGATACAAGCGCTCGACGTTGTTCATTGCGTCGCGCCAGGTATTGCGGTGGCCGGCTCAAGCCAACGAGCAGCCCAGTCTCGATCAGCCGCGTAGATGTCGTACACGAGTTGCATCGTCCTGAGCGCCTCAAGCGAAGACCCATGTCGAATCTCGCGATTGGCGATGATCGCTCTCGCGAACTCCTCGATCTCGTCATGCCACGACTGATCCTCGTTGTATCGCGTGGTCACTTCACGGGGATCCCCAAGGTCATCGTCGCCCCGGTAGACGACGGTGAGGGTCTCAGCACCGTAGCTCCTGGACGAGGACAGAATCCCGGAGAGCGAGAGCCCACCCTCCTTGAGCGTGATGTCGAGCCCAAAGCGGTGTCGCCACTGGGTCGCCGAGGAGTGAAGCATGGCAACGACGCCATCGGCGGTCCGCATCAACGCATAGGCGTTGTCCTCGACGTCGTGACACCAGAATGCGTTGGATACGTGCGCGTGAATGTCCACGAACTCGCCCGCGAACAGCCGCATCATGTCGACCATGTGGATGCCCTGGTCGAGGAGAATGCCGCCGCCTGCTACCTCGCGCTTGGTCCGCCAATCCTGATCAAAGCGGATCATCTTCGACTTCCCGTAGACCCCCCGGAGATCCACAACGGGGCCCGAGATCGCCGCTCTGGATGATCTTGAGAGCATCGCGCACCGACTGGTGGTAGCGATGATTGAAACCGTACTTGAGCTTCAGCTGGGGGTTGGCCTGCTCGACCTCGCGGACCCTGACGACATCCTCGACGGTGCGCCCCGGCGGCTTCTCGCAGAACACGTGCAGTCCGCGCTTGAGGCCCTCCATCACCACAGTCGGCGCGATGTCATTCCATAGGCACACGAACAGGACGTCGAGCCCCTCGTCCAGGAGCTGCTCCCAGTGGCTCCACATGCGCACCCCGTCGATCGTCTCTCCAGGTGTGAGGACCGTTTGATCGCACACAGCCACGGTCTGCATGCGCGGATGCGCGTCGACATGCTGCCTTCGTATCTGACCGGTGCTGCCGTAGCCGGCTACGCCAACGCGTAGCACTTCATTGGCGTCAGGCATCGCGCAGAATCTCCTCGAAGTCGGCTCTCACTGCTCGCGCTCGCTGCGATATCAGCGCCGTGTCGCACAGGTAGGAGATGTAGCGAAACCCCGTCTTCAAAAGCCATTTGAGATGGTCCGAGTCGCGCGCCACGGCGCCTGCCGCCTTGCCGGCGTCATTGATGCGGCTCACGGCCGAGGACACCGTCTCGAGCACAGTGGGGTGATCGACCTGTCCGGGGAAGCCGATTGCCTGCGAGATGTCGTAAATGCCGAGATACACGAGGTCAAGCCCGTCGATCGCGAGGATGTCGTCGAGGTTCTCGAGACCGACCCGGTCCTCGACGAGGACGCCGGCGAGCTGCCAGCGATTCGCGTCCGCGAGCTTCTGCGCGAGATGCTCGGAGGACCAGTCGTGCAGGCGAGTGAACGGAGCCATGCCGCGCTCACCCTCGGGAGCGAAGCGCATTGCGCTGACGATGCCCGCGGCCTCCTCGGCGCTCTGCACGTGGGCGACGAGAATGCCCTGGCAGCCGACGTCGCAGGCCTTCAGAACGTTCGGAGCGCTCCCGTCTCCCAGGCGAATCATCGGTGTACTGCCGCCAGCCTCTACGGCGTACATGATCGCCTCAGCCTCCGAGAAGCTGGCGGGCCCATGCTCCATGTCAACCGTCACGAAATCCATTCCGCTGTGAGCGAGGATATTGGCCACGGTCGGTGAGGCGCTCTGAAGCCACGTGCCGAACACGGTCTCGCCTGCCTCTAGTCGTTCCTTGACACGGTTGACGGGAGCCACTGACCCGTAGACTATCTGACGTTGCGTTTCTCTAAAAGGGGCTTTCTGTCGATGGTCCAACGAAGCGAGATGCCCTGATGAGCGTTTGGCTGTCGCAGCGGGGCAAGCTGTGGCCGCCAGCGCCTACGCCGCTCTGAGTTGCGTCCTTGTACGGAGTAGGACTAGACGACTTCATCGAGGAGCGCGCCGACATCAGCCTCGGCGATGTATTCGTCGCGCAGCTCTACGTCAGATCGATTCCGGGCCAGCTCCGCCAGCGGCCACACCGCGACAATCAGCTTTACATCACGCACTCCTCAGGTGGCGTCGCATTGCGTCTAGCGCTGGTCCACCCCCTTATACGCAATAGCCGACCGAGACCAGGAGCCGGCGCTCTTGCGGGACCGCGGTGGGTATCAGCGCCATATCCGCGCCATGGGGCACAACGCCGCGCGGCAGTCGTTCGCAAGGGCCGGATCTGCTCCGCCAGGACGGCTGAGTGATGATCAACACGCGGAGGTGACCTCGGCACACGCGCAGCAACTCTCATCGGCGTGGCAACCTCGAGACGGCATCGCCTGAGTGGGTCAGTGGGTCATGCAAATCAGCGCAACGGGCACACGACACCAACGGCGGCATAGCGCGGATCACCGTGCGCTTGGACAACAGCGAGCGCGATGCGTCGACGACGCGCGTCACCAATCAGCCAGAGTATGTCTTTGGGCATGACCGGATACGACGAGACGGAACTCCAACGATCTCGACGCCGGCTGTCTGCGCGTGCTCGAGGATCAGCGCACGATCATCGTCGCTTACTGCAACTCGTCGCGTCGGTCAACATAGTAAAGCGTGACGTTCAGCCCCGTCTCTTCAGCCGACGGCCTGCGAGGCCCCATATCGCAGGATGAGTCGCAAGGACGGCGATATTCGAGGCTCGGCCTGTGTGGTGCGAGATGGCCTGGCGGATCATGCCCGCCACGCGGTGCAACGCCAAACCGGCGCAACCGGCGATGCTTGAGGTCTGACTCTTGGGGCGCTGCACAAGAGAAGTCTAATCACGCAGGTCACGCCACGTATGCTGTAGAGATCCATGCGCATACTTCAGATCCACAAGTTCTTCTACCCGCACGCAGGCTCCGAGACGGCGCTGTTCAATACGCGTGAACTTCTGACCTCACGCGGACACACGGTCGTCGACTTCGCCATGGATCATCCGAACAACGTCGATTCACCATACTCCGATTATTTCACTCCGCGACGCGACTATACGGATCGGACGCGCTCCGTCCATCCCGGGCGCGTGACGCGATGTCTTCGGTGTACTCGATGGGTGCGCGACTCAAGCTGCGAAGGCTTCTAGAAGTTTCTGTCCAGACATGCCCACATGCACCTCATCTACCACCAGCTCACGCTGTCGATCGTCGATGAGCTCGCCGGGCAGGGATCCCGAGCGTTTGACGATGCACGATTACAAGATCGGCTGTCCTGCTTATGTTCTCTACAGGGATGGCGCACCGTGCGATCTCTGTACGACTGGGCCGGTGGAGAACGTACTCCTGCACCGCTGCATCAAGGGTTCGGTCGCGGGTAGCCTGCTGGCTGCGACCGAGGCACGACTCGCGCGAGTCCGGGGCAGCTACCGAAAGGTCGACGCCACATAGCGCCGAGCGCCTTTGCTGGCCGGTTGCGGTCGCAGCAGGCGTCGACCCCCACACCGTCCATGTGGTTCCCAACTTTCTTTCCGCGGACGAGCTGACGGACCCTGTCACGGCACTCGAGGAAGAGCCGCGATTCTTCTTTGCCGGCGGCTTGAGGAGATCAAGGGCATACGCGACATGCTCGACGTATACGCCTCCGATCGGCCCGGCTGGCACGCTCGTGCTCGCCGGCGCCGGGGAGAGCTCGAAGCGAGGTCATAGCCGCAGCCGAGCGCTCCCGCACGATCGAATACTTGGGCCGTCTCAGCCGCGCAGAGGTGCTGGCGCAGCTTCGGCGATCGCGAGCTTTTCTCATGCCCGCACGATGGCACGAGAACAACCCTATGAGCCTGCTGGAGGCGCGCGCTGGGGGTGCCGGTCATCTGCACGGAAATGGCGGCTTGCCCGAGATGGTCGACCACGGTGTTGACGGGCTAGTGGTCCCAAGCGGCCAGCCGCGTGCGTTGTCGGACGCCATTCGACAGCTCTCTGCGGTCCGCTACTCGCCCAAGAGATGGGCCGTCGTGGCCACGAACGCCTCCAACGTGACAATACTCCGAGCGTCCACTACGAGCGGCTCATGTCCGTGTATGAGAGCGCCCGTACGAGAAGAACGGCAACCGTCGTCTCGTAGCGCTTGTCGTTATCGTTGGCGATTACGATCGCTCTCGGTCTGACCTTTGTACACTCACGGCCATGATGCGCAGCTCGATTCCACATTTCTTCGCGTCGCTCCGGTCGAGTTGTATCGCGGCTGATTGGCTATTCGCTCTTCGAGGGACGACCAGCTACCACTAGCGGCCGTTGGTGGAACCCCGTCGTTTCGGAACCTGCATGCTGCTGCGAACCGTGCAGGCAAACGAGTCGATCGGCCAGTGTTCATTGTCGGAATGGTCGCAGTGGCACGACTCTGCTCGGCCGTATCCTTGCCGCGCATCCGGATGTGGGCTTTCTCAACGAGCCTAAGGCGATGTGGCACGTGATCCGCGATGACGAGGACATCATCGGCTCGTATGCACCACTTGACACGGGTCGACTGTATCTTCACGCTGAGGACGCGGACGACGAAGTGATCCGGCGTGGCCGAGCGCTTTTCGCCTGGTATCTACGGCGAGCGGCTCTAAGCGAGTCGTTGACAAGTACCCCGAGCTGGTCTTTCGCCAGCGTTCACCCGTGCGATCTTCCCTGACGCTCGCTTTCTGATGCGGTGCGGTCGCCTTGGTCCACGCTCAAGTCAGTCGCGAAGTGGTCAGAGTCGCACTACCGAAGGCGAGGACTGGTGGGGCGTGAAGATCAGAAGTGGGACATCCTGTGGACACAGGCGTGATACAGAGGCCCAGCAACTCGGATCTCGTGCCCCTGGACCTAGCCAACGAGAACGATCATTACATTCGAGCAGCGCTCGAGTGGATCGTAACGATGCGCGAGGCGATCAGCCTCTCCCGCGTCGATCCGCTCGCCGCGATCATCAGCTACGAGGATCTTGTTCGACGGCCGCGAGAACTCGTACGGGATACGCTGCGCTTCTGCGAGCTACCGGCCAGCGCACGGACGGAGGCCTATGCTGACACTATCGTGTCAATCCAAGAAACCACCAGCACTGCCGCAATCTCCCCGTTTCGTCTCCCCGACACGCTGGTCAGCGCGATCGAGGGGACTTGGTCGCGACTCGACGTCGATAAAGCCGCTTAGCCGTCCCGCCAGGATGGCGGAAGATTACGCTCGATCTCTATGTTCTCAAATGTGGAACTCTTGCGTGCGCCTACCTTCTTAGCCCAATCAACCATGCGCTGGACACCGTCAACCAGGCCCAGTGATACTCTCCCCGAATACTGACTGCAGCTTGCTGTGATCGGAAAACGCATGCTTGACCTCGTCGCGAGGTGGGTGAGGATCACCGGATGGTCGGGTACCCCCATGGCGGCACGAACCGTGTCAGCCAGGCTGTTGACGGAATACGAGTGTCGCGCCGACGTTGAAGATCTCTTGCCGGGCCGCCTCGATGGTAGGTGAGGCTGCTATTGCCGGGACGATATCGCCAACGTAGCTAAAGGCGCGCGTCTGCGTCCCATCGCCAAAGATCGACAGAGGCTTGTCCTGCATGATCTGATTGATAAAGATCCCGAGGACATTGCGGTAGCGATCACCGATGTTCTGAAGCTCACCATAGACATTATGAGGCCTGAAGATCACGTAGGGGAGGCCGAACATACGGTTGGTGACGGCAAGCTCACACTCAACAGCGTACTTGGCGATGCCATAGCTATCCTCGGCTCAGGACGCATCGTCTCTGTCATCGGTAGCTGCCCTGCCCCGTACACGGCGATCGACGAGGTGAATACGAAGCACTTCACATCGAAATTTACGGATGCGTTGATGAGGTTGACGCTACCGATGACGTTATTCATGTAATTGAACCGCTTGATGAAATGGCTCAATCCCTCTGCGGCGTACGCGGCACAATGGTAGACGTAGTCAAACGCCTGATCGGCAAACAGCTCGTCGACCAGTGCGTGTCGACGACGAGCCCGTGATGAACGTTGCGCGGGGGTCGACGTTGTCGACGAAGCCGCCGCTGAGATCATCCATGATGACCACTTCGTGGCCTGTATCCAACAGCTCACGTGCAAGATGGGCGCCAATGAAGCCAGCCCCGCCGGTCACAAGACACCTGCTCATGCTATGGCCCGCTCAGTCACTAGCTCGCCTCCGAATATAGTAGCCATCAGTAAAACGTTCGAACAGCGTCTCGTAGTCGCGCACGACTGCTTCCCATTGATACGCTTCTTCGATGCGGGCCGGAGCGCGCCTTCGATAATCGGCCGCGAGCTCCGGATCATCCACGAGTCGCTGCATCTTGTCGGCGAGATCGGCTGATCCTTGCGGTACAGCACTGCAGCATCCGCGACCACCTCAGCGTTGTAAATCACATCTAGTGCCAAAACGCAGTTGCCATAGCCGAGTGCCTTAAGGAGTGCTGATTGGTGCCGCCCACTTCGTTTCCGTGGACATACGCGTAGCAATGCGCGTGGAGCTCCTGAATGTGCCCCTCCTCATAACTGGACCGAGGAATTTGACGCGGCGATCGGTGGCCTGCCTTAGTCGATCCACAAACGGGCTGTCCCAGTTGGCGCCGCCGGCGACTATGAGCTGCTTGCTTGTCTGGACCTGTTCAAAGGCGCGCACCGTGATGTCAGCATTGTTCTCAGGCTCGAGTCGACTAGCGACAAAGAAGTACTCACCCGGCACCAAGCCATACTGCTCGAGGATTGCCGGGTTGGTGAGCCTTCTACGTGAGCCCCGTAGGCGATAAACGTCGACGGTGTCGAGAACCGCTCGTCATAATACGCCTGTATCCCGCGAGAGTCGGACACGATGCGGTCGGCTAGGTGCGCGGAGCACCACTCACCGAACTGGTAGTAGAGCTTGACCGCCCTGCCCCACTTGGCCCGCTTCCACTCAAGGCCATCGACATTGATGGCAAAACGCTTGCGTAGTAGCCGCGGAATCACACAGAGTGGGCCATTGCCCGCGTTGAAGACCATCAGCACATCAAAGTCTTGACGCACGGCATGCTGAAGCGAGTTCGCTGTATGGGAGATGGTCCCCAATGCCTTTGTGTCGAGAAGTCTTCGATAGAGAAGGTTGACCCCTCGGAACTGCGATGGATCTCCCGGGGCATTTCCGGGGCGGCAATACACCGTAACATCGTGGCCACGAGCGGCGAGCCCGACTGCCAGCTCCTCCGCGCACGTCTTGAACCCCCCGTAGTTCGCGGGTACGCCCCGCGTGCCGACAAGAGCTATTTTCACGGTCTATTTGCTGGGGGAGGGCCAAGTGGGCGAGGCCGAAAAGCCACCTCAGCATGCCAGCGCTTCGCCACCGTGCCGCCACAGCGCTGACCAGCGCCAATCGTTTGCGACCCGCTGAGACTCCGACGGCGCACCCCGGCTATCGCTGAAACCATTGTCACGAAGTCGGGGCTTGCGCCTAGACGTAGGCAATCCGCATTGCACACAGCATACTAACGCCGATGATTGGAGCTAGCTTGCGCCGCTTCTGTCAAGTAGCGTCGATTCTTGCGAATCAGATCAGAGCAGCCAGCTGTGAAGGCAGCTTGATTCGATGGCCTGGCCGGCCGGCGGGGCTTCAGCCGATCGAGTGCTCCGGGCGTAGCGTGACGATAGTCGCGCTCGCCGGACCGACAGTGACGCGGAAGGATCTGCCCGCGTATCGCACGGTCGCGAGCTTGGTCGCCAGCGTCCCCGATAGCCCACCGCCGCACTACCTAGCGCTACATCACCCCTTGCTGCGATCGAAGGAGCGGTAAGCGATTGCTCGGTGGCGGTGTATCCCGATAGTGGGATAAGCACGGATTGGCGATCCCGCGGTGGCGAGATTGTCGAGCACGATCTTGATGGTGCCGGTCGGAGCGATCGTCGCCCAGGTCGTCAAGTCCGGGAGCGGACTGGCGGAGGTCAGGTGCGTCGACACGAATCGTCCCCCCTCTAGCTGCCGAGCAGCCAAAAGCCCATAGTACTCAGGCCGGGCGATTACTTGCCCCTGGCAGCCGCTGCAGGCCCAGGCTCGCAGATCGGGGCAAAGCCTTCCGGCCGGCAACGCCCAAAGTACCCGTGGAAGTTGAGTCCGGAGACGCCGGCACTTGCCGCGCGCAGCGCCCAGTCGAGGGACCAGAGCGCGCTCGCGAACACGGGGCTTGTCGCGGGGCCACCAGGCGCGTCGCAGGATGCGGTGTCGTTCGTCTCGCTTATTCGAGTTTCGCTATGCGTAAGTTCGCCGGCGCCGACGACGGTCCGCAGTACCGTATTCTCGCGTTCGAGAACTTCCGGCGCGAGCAATTCGCCAGCAGTGGGCACTGGCGTACCTTTGCAACTGCCCTTTGGCGCGTTGTAGAAGGTCGGATAGTAATGTACGTCGATCGCTGCGAACGAAGTGCCCTTGTCGGAGGCGATCGAGGACAACCACGCTTCCGAAGAAGGTAGCGAAGCTAGATCCGGGCCGTAGACACGCATCCCCGGCGTAGTGGCTTCCATTGAGGCTTTGTAAGTGGCAAGTTCGTCGAGGTAGTTACTCGCGCTGTAGGAGGTCGAACGGAGTCCGACCCAAGGCTTGCCGTAGTCATCGGGCTCGTTCCCGATCTCAAAGCCGAGTAGGCGTTGGCCGAGAATACGCTCTGCGACCCTCGCCTCGTTCGCTGCGCGAGTGGGATCGAAGTGACCGAGATCAACGCCGAGATCGCCCTCCATCCCGTGGCTTCGAGAAGGTCACGAAACGCACTAGCTCGGCAGGAGTGACCACATTGGTTGCCCATGAGGGCGCTCGTTCACCGTCGCTCGTCCACCAAGAGTAGTCGAGCGAGTTGCCGCCGACTCGTAGCACTGCCAGCCCGAGCAGTCGCATGAGCGCCACAAGCGATGTGTGGCTCGCGCTCAGATCCTCGGTGGCAAGCTCCTTTGTCTCAGTCGATAGACCAACCGCGCCTAGTGCGAACATCTTGCCCGTTCTGTTGGGCGACAGTCAGAACCGTGTGCCGCGCTGTGCTCTGAACAGTGTCGCTGAGAGAGCCAGCGATACGCGAGCAGTCCCCCGACCGACGCGCATCCCAGAAGAACCAGCGTTAGCGCACCCACCAGTAGTGCAGATGATGCAAGCCGTCGAACTCGTCGTGTTGGCTGAGGAGTGGGTGACCTGGACACTAAAGCTCAAGCGCCTTCGTTCGAGGGGCACCCTGGGCATAGACTATCCGACTTAGGATGAGCGCAGGGCCACCACAGCTGAGTCTCTGTCGTCGTGGCACCGGAGCTTCGATACCTCGAGCGGTATCGACCTGCTGCTGGTGCCGTTCCTCGCCGTGATGCTGTTCGTGCGCGTGCTGACCGACAACGTGTCCCCAGAGGACAGCCGCCACACGGGGAGCCTCAACCTGTCCGGCGCGATCGCCCTACTGCTCATGCTCCTCGCCGCCGGAATGCTCCTGCGTCGGCGCCGCGGTGTGCTGCCCACTGCTCTGGCTGTGTTGTGGCTGTGCGTATGGACGGTCGTAGCTGTGAATACGAACGGCGCATCGGGCGAGACGATCCGGGAGGGCGTGCGTGAGCTGTCCGTCGTCGCGCTGTTCGTCATCGTCTACAACGCGCCTGGCGTGGTGACCGCCCCAATCGCCACCCGCCTGGTTCAGCTCATGGGCTTTGTGCCAGCCCTCGTCGCCCTCTACCAACTCGTTACGTTCACTGGCAGCAATCGCCCATATGGCACGTTTGCTCATCCGGACAGCGCTGCGATGTTCCTTGCGATTGCTGCCACCGCGTCGCTGTGGCTGTACCTCGACGGTGGGCGCCGCCGACTCGACGCGGGTCTGATGGCGCTATTCGCCGCCGCCCTGGTCGCGACCGCCAGCATCGACGGCCTGATAACCCTGGCCGCCATGCTGACGGCCCTCGGCTTGCTGCGTCCCGGCTCGTTACGCGGCAAACTCGGACCGTGTGCGATCGCAGGGCTTATCGTCCTCGCGTTTTTCGCGAACCCTCTCGGCTCACACCGCATCGCCAGGGAGTCGAAGACCAACGTCGAAACCACCGCAGAACCAAACAGCTCGCTCGCATGGCGCCTGCATAAGTGGAAAACGCTGATCCCGGAGTGGGAAAGCTCTCCCATCTTCGGCCGAGGCCTCGGTACGACAACAACCGGCGTAGGCCCACTTGACAACCCATACGTCAGAAAGCCGCCCCACAACGAGTACATCCGCTACCTGGTCGAGACCGGCGTCGTTGGTCTGGCAATTCTGCTCGGGGCTCTCGCGCTCCTGATCCGCAGCCTCGTGCGCAGGCGCAGAATCCCCGGCACGCTGGATGAAGGCACACTCAATGCCCCATCACTTGCGCTTGCGATCGTTGTGGGGTGTCTCGTGAACTCACTGGCAGACAACACGCTTCTCGCCAGCCCCACCGGCTATGCCGCCGCCCTAATAATCGCGGCCGTCTTGGCCTTGCCGGTCGGGTCGGTTACGCCGCCCGGTACGCAGCAAAGCTCTTGACGAGACCAGCGACACGCTCCTCATATAGCTCGGCGTCGGGGAACAGCGCGAGAAGATCCCGGCGTGTCAACAGCTCTGCGTAGCCTCCTGCGCCACCCAGGCGGCGGTCGAGGGACCGTCGAACCCGTCGTGGCAAGAATTGGTATCCGGGGATAAACTGATGAGGCTCAATCGGGAAGTAGCGGTTTGGTGTTTGCACCCAATAGCCGTGCGCCACTCGGCGTATCTCGCTGGCTAGGGCGCGCTGGGCGGGAGGCGGTAGATGCTCGATTAGCGAGTTGCAGAAGGCGATATCGAACTCGCGATCGGCAAACGGCATCGATGTGGCGTCGCCGACCACGAAGGTGACGTTGCGCGCCGTCTGTGCGTCGCGCACGAACAGATCAAGGGCGACGATGCGGTTCTGATCGTTGAACCGACCGAGCGTACCGCTGACCCCCTCGGGGCCTGATCCCACGTCCACGATGCTGTGCTCCGCCAGAAGTCCGCATAGCACCACAAAGTCTGCGTACCGGCGCTCGCGCCCCTTCACGATGAATGGTCGCTGGACCAACCACCGTCGTGCACGGTAAAGCAACACCCGGGGGCGCTCCATGGAGCAGCAGACTATACGACCGCGCCATCGTGGGTCTAAAATTTGGTTGAGATCCTTTTAGAGGCTTTGAGGCGGTCTCTCGCGTGAACCCGGAAACGAACCCCTACATACCTGCCGCAGGCTCGCGGCCGCCCGTGCTTGCGGGTCGTGAGGAGGAACTCGACACGTTCACGGTCGCTCTCGGGCGGCTCGGGAAAG
Source organism: uncultured Solirubrobacteraceae bacterium (assembly GCA_963752865.1). Classification (GTDB taxonomy): domain Bacteria; phylum Actinomycetota; class Thermoleophilia; order Solirubrobacterales; family Solirubrobacteraceae; genus Palsa-744. The sequence continues at coordinate 811,483 of CAVVZU010000002.1, read as the reverse complement.
GCATCCACGCGCGCAGCATGATCCTCGACGGGGTCCGCGGCGTCGGGAAGACCGTCCTGCTGCGCGAGTTCAACTACATCGCCCGCGAGCAAGGCTGGATCACCTCAGGTGTCGTCGAGTGCGACGAGGGCGAGCAGCTACCACGCATCATCGCCAAGCTCTGCCACCGCGCGCTACGCGACCTCGACAAGCGCTGGAAGGCAGGCGAGGCGATGCGACGCGCGTTCGGTGTGCTGAAGGCATTCACGCTGACGCTCAGCGACGACGGCCACTGGCGCTTCAACATCGACTTCGACACCGTCAAGGGAATCGCCGACTCCGGCGACCCAGAGGTAGACATCGTCGAGCTCCTCAGCGAGGTCGGCCAAGCCGCAAGCGAGCACGGCGAAGGCGTGCTGCTACTGCTCGACGAGATGCAGTTCCTCAGCCGAGCCGACCTGGGGCTGCTGTCCAAGGCGATGCACCAGATCAGCCAAGAGGTACTGCCCGTGCTGATCGCCGGCGCCGGCCTACCACAGCTACCGCTAATGCTCAAGGAGGACAAGCTCTACGCCGAGCGCCTATTCACATTCCGCACAATCGACAGCCTCTCGCCAGCACAAGCAGCCAAAGCACTCACCGTCCCCGCCTCCCGCGAGAACGTCGCCTACACACCCGACGCGCTCAGCTACATCCTCGAGCACTCCCAGGGCTACCCCTACTTCCTACAACAGTGGGGAGAGGCCGTCTGGAACGAGGCCGAGACCAGCCCCATCAGCACGCAAGACGCCCACACCGCACACGAGCTCGTAACCGACGAACTCGACCGGCGATTCTTCAGAGACCGCTACGACACAGCCACCGAAGCCGAGCGCATCTACATGGCCGCGATGGCCGACCTCGGACCCGGAAGCCACAGCTCCTCAGACATCGCCACACGCATGGGACTCACCGTCAAAACCGCATCCGTCCGCCGCGACGGCCTACTCAAAAAGGGACTCATCTACAGCCCACTCCACACCCAACTCGACTTCACAGTCCCCCAATTCGCAACCTTCATCCAACGAATCCACCCATTCGACACCACACAACGACCCCAACGCGGACGACCACCACGCAAATGACATTGGTCGTTCATCACTTCGGCCCCGATCCCACCACCGTCGGCGGCATGGCCACCGTGATCCGGGTGCTCACCGAGCATCAGGTCGGGGGCGACGTCGTCGACTCTCACCCGACATGGACGCCGCGGTCGCCCCTGGTGAGCGCCTGGCTGGCCGCGGCTTCCGCGCGTGCGCTGCAGCAGATGCCGGCCGGCGAGGTGGCTCACGTGCATCTCTCCGAGCGCGGGTCGTTCCTGCGCGAGGGATCGTTGGTCACACTGGCACACAGGCGCGGCCTCGTCACGGTCGCGACGATTCACGGCGCATCGCTGATGCCGTTCGCACGTAGGTATCCGTGGCTCCTCTCCGCGGTACTGCGGCGCGCCGATCTCGTTATCTGCATGGATCAAGAGGTTCTCGAGCTCGTGCGACGCAGCGCGCCTCGCGTTCATTGCGAGATCGTGCCCAACCCGGTTTTCATCGACAGCGACTTCCTGTCCGCGGATGAGACCGACGAGCTGGTCGTGTTCGCCGGCGAGATCGGGCTGCGCAAGGGCGCCGACGTCCTGTGTCGCGCATGGCAGCTCGTAGCTCAGCGACGCCCGAAGGCACGGTGTCTGATGGTCGGTCCTGCTGGCGACTTCAATCCGCCTGATGCAGAGCGCCTGGAAGTGCGAGCGCCTGTGGATGCGATCGAGATGAGGAAGCTACTTTGCAGCGCTCGCGTGGTCACATTGCCTTCGCGCGCAGAGGGAATGCCGATGGTCTTGACGGAGGCCATGAGCTTGGGCCGGCCGTTCGTGAGCACTCCCGTCGGTGGCATCCCGGAGCTCGCCGGCGGGGGAGGCATGCTCGTGCCTGTCGACGACGAGCTCGCGCTCGCCGATCGTCTCACCGAGCTCCTCGCCGACTCCAACCTCGCGCGCAGGATCGGTGAAAGCGGCCGGCGATTCTGCGTGGAGACGCGTGGCGTCGAGGTGATCGATGCGCGTCTTCGACAGTTGTATGCAGCAGCGGCCGCCGAGAGCGATCAGTGAACCAAGAACGCTCAGGGTGGCGGCACTGGCTTGCTCTGAGTTCCTCGATCGAGAGAGCCATCCCAAGACGTGCGTAGGTTGGTGACTCAATTGACGCGAAGGGGCCTCATGCCGCGACTCAGCGAATTCCACGGAATCGTCATCAGCATGTTCTGGGATGAGGGCCAGCACGGTCGTCCGCACTTCCATGCTCGCTACGGCGAGTACAGGGCGTCGCTCGACTTGGCGGGCGAGATCATTGTCGGCGAGCTCCCGCGGCGACAACTGCGCCTCGTGCAGGCCTGGACCGAGCTGCACACCGACGAGCTGCAGGCCGACTGGGAGCTCGCCGCCAGTGAATATCCATTGAACCCGATCGACCCACTGCTATAGAATGTGTAGCGTGGACAAGCTTGTTGATGTCATTGGCGTAGAGGTCATCGGTGATCATAAGCTGCGCCTGACCTTCGAGGACGGACTTGTGGGCGACATTGACTTCACCGGGCGCAACTGGCGCCGCGTATTCGAGCCATTGGCCGACCAGGCTTTCTTCGCCCAAGTCCGGGTTGACCCGGAGATCGGCACCATCGTCTGGCCCAATGGTGTCGACATGGCCCCGGAGACGCTGTACGAACGGGCCTGTGAACACCAGGCGCACGGCTCGTCTCGGATTCCGGCGTAGGGCAAGCCGCCGAGCACCACACATTAGCTGTGGGTGTCAGCCCCCGGGCCTGGCGACTCGGCACGGTGCAGCAGGAGTGTGTTGCCGACGGCGAGCTGGCTTATTGCCACACGGCGATACCAGTAGTCGTTCAGCGTATACATGCCGTTCTTTATCCAGTCCCAAGGGGCCTTGACGTAAAGCTCGGTCACCTGGGTCGGCAGCCTGTGTTGCAACAGAAGGCCTTGACGCTCAAAGGCCGCGATCAGCCAAGGGATGTTCGCCCGTCGCGTGAGCAGTGGACCGGCGGAAGTCTCCTTCCAGTGCTCGACGCCGGCAGGTGTGTGACGCAGCCCGGCGCGGCGAGTGATGCGCTTGGCGGCCACAATGGCGATCGCCTCTGGCGAGTGAACGTTCCCCTCGTGCACAACCAGATGGCCGCCCGGCGCAACGATACGGCTCAACTCCTCGATCGCTCGCTCGACTTTGGGAACGTGCATCAGCACCCCCCAACAGAGGACATAGTCGAAGCTGTGGTCGTCATATGACAGGTCGATCAGATCCTCACGGTCGATTTCGACGAGTTGCTCCAGCCCCGCAGCTCGCACGTTCTCACGGGCCACATCGAGCACCGCGTCTGAGAAATCGACGGCCTTGACCTTGTAGCCGCGACGGGCCAGCCGCATGGCGTGGAATCCAGGTCCACACCCAACCTCGAGGAAGACGCTCCCGGGCGGCGGCTGGATATTCCCCAAGATGCGCTCAAAGGCGAGCTCGTAGAACAGCTCGTTTCGAGGGCTTCGGAACCCGCTCTCCCAGAGATCGTGAACGTGCTCCCGGGCCAGGGTGCTCTGCTGGACCGCGGTCGTGTCGACATCGTCATCTCCTGACACCAAGGCAGCCTAGCGCTGCACTCAGCGCAGCGTTTCGGGAGCACGCATCAGGTGAGCCATCGTCAGCCCATACCGGGCCAGCACGCCCCCAACCCGGCCAACAGAAGACCTTGCCCGCCGCCTCGCTGCCTGCCGTGCCTGCTGCTCCAAGACCTCGGGCGGCGGTAGCACCTGGCGCTGCACGAATGCGCCGAAGTCCCCCCGGGGCATCAACAGCCCATCGATCAACCCCATGTCTGCATATAGCTGGGAGGGCTGGATTGCGGGTTGGGGTTTGCGAGCCGGACGGCCATGCGTCCGCGCAGGCCGAGCCTGGGCATTTCCCCGACGATCCGTGCGGCGGGCAAACCCACAACCCTCGCAGCCACCTGGACCGCGACCGGAATGACGCGCGCGAACGCGGGATAGGCTCGCAGCAGCTCATCGAGCGGGCGTGGTGGCAGCTGGGCGCCGTAGACATCCCACCAGGCGCCGAGGTCGCAGGCCAAGCGCAAGCCGACGAATCCGTCCCGCGCGTAGAACAGCAGCAATGCGGCGAGCTCGTCGGCGGGAGCCGGGCGCCAGCCGCCAAGCGGATCCACCGCGGGCGGCAGCAGCCGCTCACGCGCGAAGCTCCGCTCATACCAGTGGACGCGCCAGTGGAGCTCCACCGGCGGCAGCTCCCCTCGCTCGTGGACGAGCATGAAGTGAAGCAGGGGCAGCCCGCCGTCGTACACATGATCGGCGGGAGCACCGTAGCCCAGCCCTCGCATCACCTCCACGGCCGTATGCAACTGCTCCGGCGGGACGAGCAGATCGATGTCGCTGGAGAGACGCCGGCCGGGATCGCCGTAGATCGACTCACCCAGGAGCGGGCCCTTGAGTGCGACCGAGCGGATCCCCGCGTCGGCGAGCATCGCGATCGCGCGCAAGCGACACGAGCTGCAGGAAGGCGCCGTGCCGGCGCCCCGACGCCGTCGCCTGCTCAACCGCAGTGGCGAAGTCGGCGCTCGCGTGTCCCTGCGCGAGCTCGACGATACGCGGGCCCAACGTGGGCAGCAGCTTGCGCACGCGCAGCGTCCCGGCGAGTCGTGGCCAGTCCACCTCCGCCGCTCAGCTGCCTGGCTCGCTCGCCCATAGCCCGCCGACGGGAAGCCGTGCCGGCGCTGAGCAGGATGAGCTGCCGTTCGGCTTTGGAGCTGGCCATCAAAGTTCAGCGCGGCATGGTATTCGATGGAGCCCGGTGCTGGATGGCGCGCACCCAGATTCGCTAGGTTTTGTGCAGTTCCATCTTCAGCAGTTCCAAATAGCTCCAGGGGAATGATTCGAGCAGCTGGTGCGGGGACTTCCCTTCGAAGTAGCCATGGGCGCCGGTGTATGGGTTGCTGCCGGTGGGGGTCGGATCCTGCGCCACGAAGGCCACGTTCGCACCCGAGTCCCTGACGAAGATCCCGTAGCGCTGCGCCGCTTCGGCCATCATCAGCGTCAACCGCGGAAGGTGCAGCGAGGCGAGGTTGAGCTTGGGATCGAGGCGCAGATGTGCGCCCTCCGGCAGCGAGAGCGTTTTGGTTGAGTAACCGTCGGTGCGGTTTGCCGGCGAGGCGTATTCCCCGTAACGCGTGTTGGGTATCGCGATCGCCAGAGCGTGGTTGATCTGACCCAGTTCGAGGTCTGCCAATGTGATCAGCCCACCGGCGACCGACAGCGAGGTCGCACTCACTCCCCAATTTGTCTGCGCACCCGGCCAGGCTTCGGGACCGTAGACACCCGGATCAGACGAGGCGCTGTTCATCGCGCCTCCCCATCTCGCCTGCCAGCCTCCTTCCGTTTTTTCAATTCCCCAGAATTCCCAGAGCTTGCCGGTGCTCGGCTGCCAGACGACAAGATCTTTGTCGGTGCCGGCCGCGGGTTTGGCTTCGGCAGGCAACGGGACGGCGTCCCACGCCGACTGGAGAGCAGCGCTCACCATGCCTCCGTAGTTTTGCGTGACCTTCACAGTGGCCTGCGTGTCGGGCACCGTGTAGATCGGAACGGACCACGCCGTCGTGTTGATATTGGGCAAGCCTTCTTTCGCGTGCTCCGCCGCCGCGATTTCTCCATCGAAGGCACTCACTATCGCGGCCGAATTCGGATCCAGCGGCGCGTCGGCCGGCACCGGTTCGTTCCAGAAGCTCGTGGGGGCAAAAAAACGGAAGGGGGCCGGCAGCGCGACCGTCTGAGTCAGCGTGGACGACAGGGAGGTTAGGTAGCTCCCGTCACCGCTGTAGGTGGCCGTGATCGGGTTCGAGCCGACCGCGGCATAACCAGCCACGGCGCATGTCGCGGTTCCGGAGCTGACCGCCTGCGTGGCACAGCCCGCGATCGACGTGCCCGCGTCCTTGAACGCGACCGTACCCGTGGCCGTGGCCGGAAGCACCCTCGCCGTGTAGGTCACGGTGTGCCCAAGCGTCGCGGGGTTCACCGAAGACGACAGCGTTGTCTTCGTCGAGAGCTTTTCGACCGGGGGTTTCGTTTCCACGGGAGGTTCTTTTTCGGCAGGAGGTTTCGTGTCGACAGGGGGTTTCGTTTCGACAGGGGGTTCCGCTGGAGGCTTGGTTTCAACGGGGGATTCAGTTTCGACGGGCGCTCCCGGTAGCGCCGGCTGCCCTGGGCCGGTAGCCGGTGGTTGTTCTTTGAGTACCTGGGTTTCTTCTGGTGGCGAGCCGGTGGCTGGCGGAGAACTGCTCCCGGGTAGCTGCGAGCCTTTGGAGGTGGTGGAGCGCTTACACCGCTTGTGCTGCACCTTTTTTCGGCTGCAGGCCTTCGCTGCGGCCCTCGAAGCGGCATGACTCTTGCCACAACTACAGGCAGCCGTGCGCGATGCCGACTTCGAGCTATGTGCCGATGAGCTGGCCGTCGCGACACCACAGAGGCCAGCGAATACAACAAGCACAGCCGCACAGCAAGCGGCTGTCGAAGCTATGAGTGGACGTCCGCGCAGCGGCACACCCCCGACATCCAGCACTGACATTAGGCTCCTTTAGCCTTCGCGTTCCCTACAGCGTCCCCCGCACATGCGGGCTGCAGAGCAACTGCCGGACCAGCATCGGGCGGTGCTCGAGAAGCACGGAGCGCGGGCCCCCAACTCTGGACATTTGATCCGCGCACACCTGCCTAAACGTCCACCCACCGCTCGACCTATGGCTCCTTGTCAAGTGTACTGGCCAGCCCGGCAACTGCGTGGGCGCGCAAGCTCTGGCCTTCATGCACCGTTGTAGAGGAGTGTGCCGCGATTCGATCGGTCCAAGGATGAGCCTGCCGCGCTCTGGTGAGGCTCAGGATGAGCACACCGAGCGCAGCGTCACGTTGGCGCTCGAGGGCTTTGCCTGGGAGACGCTCGACGAGGAGGCCACACGCGAGGGGATCACCACGGACGAGCTCATCACCTTCTCGGTCCTGTACTACCTCGCCGATGTCGACAGCGGGCGGATCGCCCGAAGGATCACGCGCAGCCCGTACCCGAGCCGACCGTCGCCGGCGCCGCGCCGCGACTGATCAACTCGGCCTTCAGCGTCCTGCGCCCGCGGTGGTGCAGGCCGTGGATCGAGCCTTCCGAGCGGCCCGTGCGCGTTGCGATCTCGAGCGGCGAGAGCCCGGCGAAGTGGCGCAGGACGAGCACCTCGCGCTGATCCTGCGGCAGCTCCGCGAGCGCCTCGCATAGATCGCGCATCCGCCGGCCACCGGCGGGGTCGCCGCTGCCGTGGTCGGTGATTCTCAATTCCTCGACAGGCACGAGCCGCTGACGACGGAGGTGATCGACAGCGACGTTGCGAGCCACCCGCAACACCCACGCGAAGAACGGAACCTCCCGCTCCTCGTATTTGCCGATCACACGGATCAGCTTTGCGAAGACCTGCTGCGTCACGTCTTCAGCCTCGTGTGAGTCGTGGACGATGCTGCGGACATAGCCATGCACGTTGTCCGCGTAGCGGGCGTAGAGGAAGCCCAAGGCCTCGCGGTCGCCGAGCTGTGCGCGCTTGATGGCCTGCGAGACCCGTCTTGACATCAACTGCTCGGCAGCGGCCGCCTCTGCGGCACGTGTCTCCGGCGCGTCCTTCTCCATAACCGTAAGCTCCATCTCACACCCCTCCAATTGAGTTCATCCGTGTCCTCTGGGCGTAACGGGAACCCTCCATCGTCCTATCTCAGACGAGTGCAACAGGCTCTCCGCGTAGCTCCCCCTCTAGTCGTCCCGTCCGGCGGCCCTCGAAGTCCCATCCACTGCCGTCCGTGCCGCATAGCTGTCCTCGAGCAAAACCCTAGCCGCTCGTATCGCCAAGCGCGGCCCACCCCCGAGCAGACCGACCATCGTCACGTCGACGATGCCTCGTACGAGGGGAAGTTCCGAGACCCCACCGAAGCGAGGAGGGCGCACCGATACCGTGTCGTCGCGGACCAGACCTTCCGTAGTCGAATGATTCAACGTCATGTTTGTCATCGCTCTCTGCTCCCACCGCCGATGGTTTGCGAGAAGCAGCATCCCTCTACCCCTAGTCCCGTCCCTGACAAAAATCCTACCGTTCCCAGACCACTCCAATATTGGATGTTGTGCCAAATTTGGCGACCACATCTGGACCGGTGTCTAAGTGCGAAGAACGACCCCATCGGCTTGATCAAATATCACAGTGAATGTACAGCTCAGCGATCCAGAAGGCAAACAACTGGAATTACGCAAAGCCGCTCATTGAGCGTGATCACAGCCCACGGCAGCTGACCACATAGGCCACCGTCCGCAGCAGGATCTTGATGTCACTCCACAGTGACCAGTTGGCGACATACAGATAGTCGATCGCCACCATTTCCCGCAGCGGCACACGGGTCGGGCCAAGGATCTGCCACGGGCCGGTCATGCCCGGGGTCAACTCCAGGCGCCGGCGATGCCACCCCTGGACGCGCTCGTCCTCGTCGACGACCAGCGGACGCGGGCCCACGAGGCTCATCTCACCTTTGAGGATGTTCAGCAGCTGTGGCAGCTCATCGAGTGAGGTCTTGCGCAGCAGGCGCCCGACACGAGTGACGCGTGGGTCGTCGGCGATCTTGAATAGGCCCTGCGCCTCGTTGCGATGACGCAGCGACTCCTTCAATGACTCCGCATCAGCGACCATCGTGCGGAACTTGAAGATGCGAAAGCGCTTGCCGTGGCGCCCGACGCGCTCCTGGCGGAAGAAAACCGGTCCGCGGCTGTCCAGCTTGATCGCCACCGCCGTGACGATCATCAGCGGCGCCACCGCCAGCAGCCCGAGCAATGTGTAGAGGAGGTCAAACGCGCGCTTGACCGCTGCCGAGGAGCGCGTCAGCTCGAAGCGCCTGACGCCCATCACGGTAACGCCGTGCAGGTCGTCGAACACAACGGATGAGCCGACGACCTCCAACAGCCGCGGCAGGATGCTCACACGCACCCCGACGGCCTTGAGCGTGCGCACCAGATCGAGCATCTCACCGGCGTCCGCGCTGCGCGGCGCGATGATCGCTCGCTGCACGTCCAGCTCCCTCGCCAGGTTGCGAACCTCCACGAGCTTCGACGCCGAGCGGGCGTCGCTCGACCACTTCTCGATCTTGTCGAGGTCCAGATGCGCGACCAGGTTCGCCTTGATCCCGCCGTGGCCGTTCAGCTTCGAGCCGATCGTGCGCGCGCCGTCCGCGTCGCCGATGAACAGGCAGCGCTCCGCCGGCGCGATCCGAAGCGCAAACGCCCGGCCGGCGCTGCGCATCAGGATCAGCAGCGCCGCGAGGAACAGCCACAGGAACAGTGCCTGGTGGCGGTCGAGCGTGCCGGAGACGATCAGGCCGCCGGTCAGCCACGCGACGAGCGCGCACATGGTCGCCACCTGAAAGAGCTTCGGCGCCTCCTCCAGCGTGGTCTTGCGCAGCAGCGCATCGTCGCGGTCATACAGCCCGAAGACCTTCGCGCCGAGCAGCAGGATCGGCAGACCCGCGACGCTCGCCCACGTCAGCTGCAGCGATCTCGAGGACAGCGCAATCGTCGCCAGGAACGCCGTCAGGATCGCCAGCGCGTCCGCAACCATAAGCGTCCGGCGAAAGATCGAGTCGCGCAGCAGGCTCGTCGCGGGGCCCCTGCTCTCGGTGATCTCCGAGCTCGCGCGCAGCGACCCCAGCGGGCCGATCCTCGGAGCCGCGCTCGAACTGCCGCCTTCCAGAAGAGCGCCCACTCCCGTATCTGCGAGATTGCTATCCATAGCTCCTTGCCCCCGCCAGCGTCTAGGTCGTGACTGCCAACCAGGCGCTGCCGGAAAGACGGGTAATCGAATTTTCTCTAGGCGAGGCTAGATACCTGAAAAGCGACCCGAACTCGCCCTCCAGGACGCGGCCGCCTGCTACCTGACGTTGAGGCTACGTGTCTCTCTGGGTGGATTAGACACCATCTGCCCAGTCCGCGCAAGGGTTCAGTTGTAAAAACGCGTTTGGACATCTGTCGTCAGTGCCCCAGCCAACCCCAACCCGGCTTCAGCGCATGGGAAGCTATACATAGGTTTAACGTGTAAAAACGCGTTTTGTGTTTCCAGTCAACCCGATCATTGTCTGCAAAATCGTGGCCTGATTGTGATTAGCGACACGAGTCTCCAAATGTCAAAACGCACATGGGCCGGCGTGCTCGAACGCTCTAGTTCGGACAAGCGAAAACCGGTAGTGCGAATTCTGCAAATTGCGGAGATCTGGGAAGTCGACCCCAGCGCGGTAGACCATCCCGCAACAGCTGAGCGGCGGGCGGTTGGGTGAGCTCGACGTAGTCGTTCTCGTGGATGGCTTGCTTGACCCGGACGGCGGAGCCGTCCCCCTCCGCACGCATCCGGACGGCGGAGCCGTCCCCCTCAATACTGCGCCACGCCGGCTGAGGTCTTTCCGGTGGTTCCAGCGTGGGTCTAAAATTTGCTTGAGATCGTTTTAGAAGCTTTGAGGCCGTCCACCACACTTCGATGCGCTGTATGAGGCCGGCTGCGACGATGCCCTCTTCGGCGTGCGCGACGGCGCACAGTACGGAGCGTTCGATCGCGAGGCCTGCAGCTTCAGCGAAGCGCTCGCCAGCGCCATCCACGATGTCACGTCGGCCATCCCCGGCCCCCGTCACATACGCAGACCACAAGACTCGGCTCTGGCATTGGCCTGACGTCGCTCGCTGGCTCACCGAGAACCACACCGCCAAGGTGGAGGTCGATGCACACGCCGCAGACCTCGTCGCCGCCCTGAACGCTGCCTTCGACCTGCGCGAGCACGCCCGCCACCTCCACGACAAGAGCGACCTCGCGCTGGTATCCCGAGCGCTCGGACAGAACCCCGTCATCCCCAGCTGAAGACTCGCCTCGTTTCCGATGTCCCACACCGGGTAGCCTCCCAGTATGCGGATACCTGCACATATCTCCATTGTCAAGCTCACGCGTGGATGCCTGGCACTCGCGCTTAGCGTCGGCATCTGCGCCCTCGCTTATGTCCCGGCCGTCGCCGCAGCCGCTCCCGCGCCCTCCGCGAGCACCGGGCCGAGCCTCAGCGTGAGCTACTCCTCGGTGACGCTCACCGGCACCGTCAACCCGCACGGGCAGGCCACCGACTACGTCTTCCAGTACGGCACCACGAGCCACTACGGCGCGCAAACGCCGCTCGCGCCCGCCGGCAGCGGCAGCGGAGCTTTGAAAGTCAGCCAGAGCGTCACCGGGCTCGCGCCGCTGACCACCTACCACTACCGCATCCTCGCCACCAGCCCCACAGGTGCCACCCCCGGCGCGGAGCGCACGTTCAAAACGACCGCCGTGCCGCTGTCGCTGGCGATCGTCGGCGTGCCCAACCCCGTGTTCTTCGGCAGCCCGCTGACCGTCGAGGGGACCCTCTCCGGTAGCTACGCCGCCAACCACGAGGTCGAGCTGCAGGCCAACGCGTTCCCATACCTCGGCGGCTTCCAGCCCGTCGGCAACCCCGAGCTGACGAACGCCGCCGGCGGCTTCTCCTTCCCCTACCTGGGGCTCACCGAGAACGCCCAGCTGCGGGTCGTGACGGTCGGCAAGCCGGAAGTCTCGAGCCCCGTGATCCTCGAGGGCGTGGCCGTGCGGGTGACCTTCCGCGTGCACTCCACCAAGCGCCGCGGCTACGCACGGCTGTATGGCACGGTCACCCCCGCCGAGGTCGGCGCGCTCGTCGGCTTCCAGCTCTTGCGTCCGGGCAAGTCCGTCAACAAGGGCGGCACCGTCGTCAAAGCAGCCACCCCCAGCTACTCCACGTTCAGCCGCGTCGTGCGCGTCCAGCGCGGGCTGTACAAGGCGCTCGTGCAGGTCACCGAAGGCGCGCACGTCTCGAGCTACAGCGCGCCGATCATGATTCGCTGAGCCACGCCGCCGGAGCGCGTAGCACCCGCAGAGACCCTCTCAGCGCTGTACTGGCTCGCGCACCCCTACGCAAGCGTTGTTCGAGGCTCGCCTTGAGGTCACAACAGCGCCTCAGCATGGGGACACTCATGCACGAGCTGAATGGACGATAACGCACGATAGAATGGACGTTTACGCAGGATCCTTTGGACACTTACGTCACTTGCGGATCTAATGAAGACCCTACATCCACGCTACCTGCGCCCCCTCCTGGTGGAGGCGCTGACCGACACACGAGTTGTGTTCGTTGCTGGAGCGCGTCAGGTCGGTAAGACAACACTTACCCGGGAAATCGCAGGCAGCGAGCACCCCATGACAATCTTGAGCCTCGACGAGGCCGCTACCCGCGACGCCGCCTCGCGCGATCCCGGGGGCTTCATCGCCGAGCTTTCCGGGCCTGTCCTCATCGATGAGGTCCAGCATGCACCAGGCCTGCTAATGGAGATCAAGCGAGCAGTCGACAACGACACAACCCCCGGCCGCTTCCTGCTGACTGGCTCCGCCAACATCATGACCTCGAAGAGGGTCAAAGATGCGCTCACCGGACGTATCGAGACGCTGAATCTCTGGCCGCTCGCACAAAGCGAGGTTCGAGGCGGGCAGGTCAACTTCGCCGATGCCCTGTTCGCCGGGAAGCCGCCGCAGCTGAGCGGCTGCGCTGTGGGCCGGGACGCGTTCGTCTCGCTCGTCGCTGCCGGGGGCTACCCCGAGGCGCTTCTGCGCACCGACGGCCGGCGCGAGCGCTGGTTCGGGAGCTACGTCAACAGCACCCTCGACCGCGACCTGCGAGACATCTCCGACGCCATCAAGCTCGACGAGATGCCGCGGTTGCTGGGATTACTGGCGACTCAGGCCGCCAACCTTCTGTCATATCGGAACGCCGCTTCACGCCTTGGCTTGAGCACCGAAACGGTCAAGGCCTACGTGGGGATCTTGGAACAGCTGTTTCTCGTCAAGAGATTGCAAGCTTGGCGACCCGGCCTGGGAGCACGAGAGGCCAGCACCCCAAAGGTCTATCTCGTGGACTCCGGCCTGCTCGCACACCTACTCGGCGTCAACGAAACGCGGATCGCTCGCAACGATCAGATCACCGGCAGGATCCTCGAGAACTTCGTGGCCATGGAGGTCATCAAGCACCTTGGTTGGGCGAGCAATCGAGCGCGCCTCTACCACTATCAACGCGACCGCGAAGACGTGGACCTGGTCCTCGAGCGCGCCGACGGCCAGATCGTTGCAATCGAGGTCAAGGCCCGCACGACAATTGGAAGCCACGACTACAGATGGCTGGCCAAGCTCCGTGAGCGTCGCGGCTCCAGCTTTGTGGCAGGCGTCGTTCTCCATCCGCGAGAGCAGACCATTCCCTTGGGCGATCGTCTCTGGGCGCTGCCAATCGGGGCCCTGTGGGCCTGATCCACGATTGGCTCGTGCGTACCGCCGAGCGCGTAGCGCCTGCCGAGAACCCCTCGGGGGTGGTGTACGGGATCATCGTCATCGGCGCACTGCTTGCCGCCGAGAGCGGCCGCCACGAGACCTACCTCGACACGATCGCCTCAACGCTCATCGCCGCGGCGCTGTACTGGCTCGCGCACTCCTACGCAACCGTGCTCGGGGCTCGCCTCGAGTCCCAACAGCGCCTCAGCGCGGGGACGCTCGCGCATGAGCTCGCACACGACCTGGCGATCATGCGCGGCGCCGCGCTACCGCTGCTGGCGCTCGTGCTCGCGTGGATCGCGGGGGCTGCACTGTCCACCGCCGTCACCGCCGCGCTGTGGAGCACCATCGCCAGCCTGGTGGCATTCGAGCTGTTCGCAGGCATCCGCTCGCGGGCGAGCGCCGGCGAGCTGGTGCTCGACGTCAGCGTCGGCGCAGCCATGGGCGTGGCGATCTTGATTCTCAAGATAATCCTGCACTGAGCACCAGATAACCGGCGCAGCACGACCGTTCGTCTAGTACGGTTGGGTGTAGACAAAAGATCGCTGACATGGAATGATCCCGCACGCCAGCTCCGATGACAGCGATCGGCTGGTTCGAAAGATCGTTTGGGAGAGATGAACATGGCATCGAGGGGCAGGTCGCTTACCGCGCGTGGGCGTGGCAAGCGCAGCAATAAGGACAGAGCAAAGGGACCCGCACGGAAGCCGGCCGCGGCAATCGCACCGATCTACAAGCGCCTGCCGCACGGGCCACATCGCATGGAGCGCAGCGAGGTGGTCCTACACCAGCGCGCGCGCATCCACGGCGCGATGATCGAGGCGGTCGCACAGAGCACCTACGAAAGCACCAGCGTCAAGCAGGTGATCGGCCTCGCCGGCGTCTCGCGGCGCTCGTTCTACGAACAGTTCGCCAACAAGGAAGAGTGCTTCCTCGCGACGTTCGACCTGATCGTGCGGCGTGACATCAAGGAACTCAAAAAGGCATATCTCGCCGCCGAAGGCTCCCTCGAGCAGCGCACGCGGGCCGTGTTCGACCGCTTCGCTCAAAGCACCGCCGAGGACCGCAACGCGACGATCCTCGTCGTGCTCGAGGCCCAGTGCGCCGGCCCCGAGGGCGCGATGCGCCTGCGCCGGGCCACAGGCGCATGTGAGCAGATGCTCGCGCACAGCTTCACCGAATCGCACGACTCGCTGCCATTACCAAAGCCGATCGTCAGGGGCATCACCGGCGGGCTACTCGGCGCATCCTGCGGCTTCCTGCGCGGCACGCACACCGCCCAGCGCATCGACCTCGCCGAGGAGCTGCTGCGCTGGACGCTGCTGTTCCAGACCCCCGCCGCCCAGCAGCTGAACGAGCGCATGGCCGCGCGCCTGAACGTGCGCATGCGCGAGATCTCCTCGACCTACGGCCACCCGCTGAACGGCGCGGACGCGCCCAGCCGCGACGAGCGCACACGCCTGCTTCAGGGCATCCTGCGGCTCGTCACACGCGAGGACTACCGCGAGCTGAGCGCGCCACAGATCGCCGACGAGGCCAACCTGCCGGTGGAGACGTTCTGCGAGCTGTTCGACAGCAAGGAAGAATGCTTCCTCGAGGCGCTCGACGTGGCCGGCGACGAGATGCTCGCGATCGCCGCCGATCCCGCGCTCGTGTCCGACGACTGGCCCCGCGCCGTGCGGCGCGTGCTCGCCGAGCTCACCCGCTACCTCGCCGACCATCCGCTGCACGCGCGCGCACTCTCCCAGGAGGCGTTCTACTCAGGCGCACAGGCGCGCGAGCACACGATCGAGCTGTCCAACAGCATCGCCACGCTGCTCACCGAGGGCGCCCCCACACAGCCACACGGCAGCCTCACCGCCGAGGCGGTCGCGGGCGCCATCTGGCACACGATCCGCTGCCAGGCCACCGGCGGGCGTGTGCAGCTGCTGGCAGCCCTGTCCGACCACCTCGCATACGTCGTGCTCGCCCCCTACATCGGCGCCGAGGCCGCGGTGAACATCGTCACCGAGGAGAGCCCTCGCTGAGCGAACCTGAGCAGACTGTTGCCAAGCAGCTAGCGGCGCTTGCGCCCGACGCGCTCGGCGAGGTGCGTGAACACAACCCCCACGAGCAGCGAGATCACGATCACGATGATCAGCGGCGCGTGACCTGAGCCGACGATCCAGTCGACCTTCACCTGCTTCAGGTTCACAACCGCGAATGCGACCGCAAGCGCCGCAGGAATCAGCGGTAGCGCCGCGCGTACGCGCTCGCTTTTGCGCCGACGCGCCTCTATTTTGGGACTGCCCCCAGCACCGACTTTGGGGCTGCCCGTAGCGGTTGGGGTCTGCGTGGAGGGCTTGGCGGGGGGAACAGACATTTCGACTCACTCTGATCGTACCGGCTCACGACCGGTTTGCCGCTTGGATATACCCGTGTGGGCGAGGTCTCTACCTCCCCCGCTCACCGACACTGCGCGAGGGGCGCTGCAACATCCATGGCGTAGAGCACAAGCAGGCGTGAGGCTCGACGACCGGCGAATACCATGGCTGGCATGAACCGCAAGCTGACCGCAACGCTCACCGCCCTCTTCCTGGGCTGCTCCACCGGCGCGATCCTCGGTGGCTGCGGCAGCTCAGAAACGAAGACCGTCACGGTCGCGAGCTCGCCCGCGGAAACGCAGAGCACGCAAACGCACACGCAGGCAACCACCGCGCACGACACCGCCGCCCACGACGACCGCCACCACAACCACCAGCACCACCAACACCGCCGGCGGCACCGCCGCGCCCACGAACACTCGCACGCACACCGCGCCCGGCCGTTCACCCACGAAGAAACCAAGAGCGAAGGCCTCAGCCAGGCGGGTCGGTGCTCCAGTCCAGGGGCTACACAGCCAGCGAAACATCGCAGTACCACCCCAACCAAGCGCTGCGCGTGCTGATCGGCACGAAAAGCGGCTCCAGCGACGGCTACGGCCAGCAGGCGTTCTTCTTCGTCAACGGCCGCTACATCGGCACCGACACCAAGGAACCCAGCGCCACCGTGAAGGTGCTCTCACAGAACGACACAGAAGTCACGCTCGCCTACCCGCTGTATCGCCCCGGCGACCCGCTCGCCAGCCCCAGCGGCGGACAGGCGACCGTCCACTTCCAGCTCAACGACGGCAAACTCACGCCGCTCGGCACGATCCCGCCGGCCAGCTCCAGTACCGGGGTTAGCCGCAACTAAGCTGACGGCCTGGACGATCACCCCGCAAGTCGGCAGGTGGTTATGCGTGCAAACCTCCAGTAGAGATTTACATTTGCACGGATGTCGCTGCGAGTGCCCGCAAGAAACCATGCGCGGATGCTCAAGAGCATCCAATTTGTCGAGGAAATGCCGAGGAAAACTACTGACGCATGCTCTCTGCACCCTCGGTCCGACGTTCCCTGCTGCCCGCGCTCATCACGCTGCTCGTCGTCGCGGCTACCTCGCTGAGCTTCAGCCCCGCGGCGCGCGCGGAAGGCAGTCCCGACATCGCGCTCGCGGCGGAATCACCCGCCACCGTGCTGTACGGAGCGCCGGCGAGCGTGACGCTACAGGCGAGCAATCCCTCCGGACAGCCCTACGGCTACAACCTCAGCTACCGCGCGGTGCTGCCCGCCGGGATCAGCTACCGCTCCGCCAGCGCCAAAGCGGGCGGGGTTGCGCTCGTGCCGCAGGCGATCGCCAACGAGCCGGCCACGGGCGAAACCACCCTGATCTGGAGCAACGTCCAGGACCTCTCGCCGAGCTCCCACGGCTCCCTCAGCTTCGAAGTCGAATACTCGACCTCGCACTTCAAAGTCGGCGAAAGCCTCACCGTCCAAGCGGGCGCCTACATCGCCTCCGAAGCGCGCTTCCTACCGAGGTTCTCCGCCACCGGAGTGCCCGAAGGCCCGAGCTCGACCTCCTACACGGGCTTCGCCACCGCCAGCGCCACCACGACTCTGTCAGCGCTCGAAATCACGCAGTCCGAGCCCTCGCCCAAGGGCGAGATCCTGCGCGGCGTGCACGACCACCAAGTGGAATACACAATCGTCGTGCACAACAACAGCGTGAGCTCGACCAGCGACGCCGCCGTCAGCGAGTGGCTGCCGGCCGGCCTCGAGTATCTCGGCTGCGGCGGGTCGGGCAGCGACCACACGACCGACGCCCCCACCAATCCCGGCAGCCGGGACGAGTACCCCGGCTCAGGCCCAATCGAAGCATCCGCACTGGCCGGCTGCCAGGCCGCCAGCTCGGTCGCGACCGTCAAAACCGACCCCGACGGCGCCGGCAGCGACCCCGAAGCCGTGTACACGCACGTGCAGTGGACGCTCGGCACGATCGCCGCGGGCGGGACCATCACGCTGAAGTTCCGCGCCGCCGTGCCGCTGCGGGAAAACACGCTCACCTGGAGCAAATCGCAGCCCAGCACCAGCGGCGAAGCCCAGGCGGCCGACCTCGACAACAACTCCGGGCCCGAGACCCGCGACGGGCAGGCGCTCACCACCTACGCCGCCGCCGCAGGCGAATACGCCGGCACACTGCCGGTCAGCGCCGCGAGCTACCTCACCCGCACCGCCAAGGACATGATCGTCGAAAAGGCGGCCAGCTCGGGGACGCTCGACGCCGGGCAGACCGAGCACTGGACGCTGACGATCCGCTCCTCCGAGTACCGCTACAACACCGCCATCACGGTCACCGACACGCTCCCCAACGGTCTCTGCCCGCTCGGCCCGCGCAACTACACAGGCGGCTCGCAAGCCAGCGACTCCGAATGCGAAGCGACCGGCAAAGCCGAAGACGAACCCTCCTCCAGCTACCTCTCCGCCGAAGAAAACACGAACGGGACGTGGACGCTCACCTGGAACGACACCACCGATCCCGAGCTCGCCAACCTCCAGGCCAACGAAGTCACGACGATCGCCTACACCACGCGTACGCGCAGCCACTACCAGGAAGGCCACAAAGACGCCAGGCCGGTCCTCGCCGACGACAGCATCAGCAACTCCGTCGCCGGCCAAGCGAGCACCAACGTGGTCTGCGAAGGCCACTCCGACTGCAGCGCGCCCGGCGCCACGCACATCGCCCACGAACGGCCACTGAGCGAAGCGATCTCCGACAGCGCCGCCGTCACGCTCACCGCCGGTGGGCCCTCGATCGCCAAGCAGATCGCCGAAGCCTCCAACTCCACCTGCACGGGCGTCACCTACACGAGCACGATCCCCGTCTACCACCCGGGCGATGAGATCTGCTGGAAGCTGGGCGTGAGCTTCCCCGAGCTGCTCTACACCCAGGGCGAGCAGGTCACCGACTTCCTGCCGCCGACGACGATCTTCGACTCTGCCTTCGACGCAGGCAAAGGCGAAAGAGCCGAAGCGGGGGACACCCTGCCGGGCAGCACCTTCGAGGACTCCGAAGCCGGCACCACACCCGGCGGCACGGTGCGCTGGACGCTGCCCGAAAGCGGCACCGTCAAAGAAGGCGGCCAGCAATTCGAACGCGCCATCCAGACGACCACCACGCTCGCCAAAGGCTCGATGCCAGGCGAGCTGCAGGGCAACCTGATGAAGTTCGCCAACGTCAACACCAAAGCCGAATCCTTCAGCCAGCGCGCCGAAGCCGACTTCGCGCTGCAGTTCCCCGAACTGACGCTCGAAAAGAAGATCATCGCGCTGAACGGCGCCCCCGACGGGCCCACGAGCGGCGCGACCATCGACGGCGGCGCCTCGGCCACCTTCCAGCTGACCGTCAAGAACCTCGGGGAAGTCGAAGCCGACCACGCCGTCGTGATCGACGAGTTGCCCACCGGGCTCACCTGCGCCGACGTCAAGTCGATCTCGAGCTCGGGCGCGTGCGAAGGCACCAGCGGCGCCGAATACCTGATCTGGGGAGAAACCGGCCTCGGCACCCACACGGCCCTGGCGGTCCCCGGCAAGGGTCAGACGAGCGTGCAGTTCGAAATCGAAGTGCCCGCCCCCACCGATCCCGGGCGGATCTTCGAAGACCAGGCCGGGGTGAAGAGCTACGAAAGCGCGACCAACACCGGCGGCCAGTTCGTCTACATCCCCGAAGACAACATCGATCCGCTGCGCGAAAGCGAACCGCTGAAAGAAGACGAAGCCCACGTCACCCCCGCGCGCGCCTCGGCGCGGCTGGAAGTCGAAGACGTGCACATGTCCAAGACCCACACGACCGCCGTCAACGAAACCGGCAACAACACCGAACAGGGCACAATCGGCGAGCAGGCCGAATACGAAGTCTCAGCCGCGATCCCCAGTGGCACCTCGCTCGTGAGCGCAGCCGTCCTGTCAGACCCCAGCCTGAAGGCGGAGGGCCTCGAATACGAGGCAGGCTCGGCCAAGGCCTACGTCGAAGGCAGCGAAGCCCCCAGCCCCGAATACACCGTCTCAGAACCCGAATCCGGGGGCGCCGGGAGCGGTCGCGTGCCGACCGTCTCGCTGCCCGCGGGCGTGACCCCGCCTGCCCACGTCCCGCTCACGGTCACGCTCAAGTTCCGCGCCCACGTCGCCAACGTCGAAGCCAACCGCAACGGCGCGCACATCGAAAACACGGGCAAGCTCACGTGGAAGAGCAGCCTCGGCGAAAACGGCACAGCCACCGCCAGCAACCAACTGCCGATCGTCGAGCCCGACATCAAGCTGAGCGAGGAAGACAACGCCGGCGGGGCCGTCAAAGGCGGCCAGGAAGTCGAATACAAGCTCCACGCCAAGAACGAAGCCACGGCCAGCGCCGCCTACAACATCAAGCTCGTCGAGAAAGTCCCCACCGGCGTCACCCCGCTCGAGCAAGCCGCGGGAGCGCCACTGGCCAACCACGAAAAGCTCGCCAACGGCGGCGAATGGATCGAAGCCGCCCCCGGCGGGCAGTACGCCGGGGAAATCGTGTGGGAACTGGCCAAGCTCACACCCGGCCAGGAACAGACCTACAGCTACTTCGTCAAAGTCGAAGACTCCCCATCCGCCTCGGCCCGCCTCACCGACAAGGCGACCGTCACCGTCACCAGCCTGCCGGCAAGCGAAGGCGAAGGCCGCACCGCCGCCAACGCCCCCGGCACCACCAAGGCCAGGTATCAGGCGAGCACGGAAAAGACGCTCGAAGTCCAGCAGATGACGATCGTCAAGGGCGTCCACCCCGAATCCGCGACGATCGGCCAGCACGTCCTCTACAGCGTGACCGTCACCCTGCCGGCCCACGTCAGCTCCTACGACACGACAGTGCTCGACAAGCTGCCAGACTCGCTCGACCTCGACCGCTTCCTCGCCGCGGAATGCACCAGCGGCTGCACCTCGGCGCCGCTCACGATCAGGCCGTATCTGCCGAGCATCGGCGAAGGCCCCACGACGCTCGCCTGGAGCATCGGCGAAGTCGCGGCCGTGAGCGAAGCGCGCACCGTGAAGATCGAATACGAAGCCGACGTGCGTGCCACCCACCACACCGCCCCCCACACCGAAGTCAAGATCCCGCTGACGATCGAAAACGAAGCCCGCGTCTCCTACGACCAGAAAGGCCCCGAGCACTCCTTCGAAGAAGCGACGATCCCAAGCGGTCTTGAAAAGTCCACCGGCACGGTCCACAAGGACGTGACGCTGCTCGAGCCGAAGCTGAAGCTCACCAAGGAAGTCTCGACCAACAACGGCGCCAGCTTCAGCACCGGCCCGGCGCACGTCAGCGACAGCCAGAAGCTGATCTACCGGATCAAGGTGACAAACGAAGGCAACGGCACGGCCTACGGCGTGGACGTGTCCGACCCGCTGCCCGCCACGCTGATCGAAGCCAAAGCCACGAACGGCGCCCCCCAGCACGCCTGGACGGCCGGCGAACCGGAATTCACGTGGAGCAGCGAAACGCTCGCCGCGGGCGCGACGCTCACCTACGAATACGAAGCCCACGTCACCGCCGCGAAGCACCTCGAACCGAACGAGAAGATCGAAAACACCGCGACGCTTGCCGGCTACCACGGCGTGAGCGAAGCCGAACTCCACGAAAGCCACGAAAACTACGAGCACGAAGCGATCTCCTACCGCGCCTACACAGGCGCCACGAGCAAGGTCACCGACGAAGCCCAGCTGCCCTCGATCAAAGTCGAAAAGACCGCCGGCGCGGCCAAAGCGGAAGTCGGCCAGCCATTCACCTGGCACGTGATCGTCACCAACGAGTCATCCGTGCCGGTCAAGCACCTGCAGATCCGCGACACGCTCCCCGCGAACTGGGAATACGTACCCGGTAGCGCCGCGCTCGCCACCGGCTCGATCTCCCACGAAGAAGCCGGCGGGTCGCTGGCGAGCGGCATTGATGAGGCTTGGGAAGCGGCAGCCGTCGAACTCAAACCGCTGGAAAGCGACATCCTCACCTACCAGGCCACCCCCCTGATCGGCGCTGAGAGCAACCCGGGAACGGGGGCTGGCCATCCCAATACGAACACCGCCTACGCGACCGTGCAGACGCTCGCCGGCGCCAGCGAAGACGCGCACGGCAAGTTCGAAGCCGGCCCCGCCCGGGCCAGCACCACGCTCGTCATCCCCGGCCTACAGGTGACGAAGATCCCGACCGCCGCCACCGTCAACGCGGGCGAAAACGACAGCTACACGGTCACCGTCGAGAACACCGGCGCAGGGGTCGCGCGCGAAGTGAAGGTCGTGGACACGCTTCCAGCGGGCATGACCTACCAGGCGCACAGCGCGACCGCGAGCCCCTCCACCGGCTTCTCCGAGCTGTCCGCGACCGGCGCCACGGCCGAATGGGAGATCGCCTCGATCGAAGCCGCTCACAGCGTCCAGATCACCGTACCCGTCGGCACCGAAGCCAGCCTCGTTGCAGGCACCCATCTGACCAACCTCGTCGCCGTGCACTCCGTCGAGCAAACGACCCCCGTGCAGGCCGAAGGGACGATCACCACGACCGCCAGCGCCGATGTGATCGCCCACAAGCGGGTGCTCGCCAACAACGAAGCCCTCCCCGGCGAACAGCTGACCTATGAAGTCTCCGCCACCAACGACGGCCCCTCACTTGCCCGGGCGGTGAAGCTGCTCGACACGCTGCCCGCCTCCGTCAGCTTCCTCAGCGCCACCAGCGGCTGCACACAGAGCGCCGGCACCGTGACCTGCGAAGCCGGCAATCTCGAGCCTGGCCACACCGCCTCCTTCCAGATCGTCGTCACGGTCGCAAGCGACGCGACCGGCACGATCGCGAACACCGTACACGCCGAAAGCACCACCCCTGACCCCGAACCCGCCAACAACACCGCGAGCGTCGAAACACCCACCAAACCCAGCGCCGACCTAAAGCTGGTCAAGACCGCCCTCGCCGGTGAAGTCCTCGACGGCCAGCCGGCAAGGTTCTCGCTCGCGGCGACCAACATCGGGCCAAGCGATGCCGCGGAAGCGAAGATCGTCGACACCCTGCCCACGGGGCTCGCATACGTGAGCGCCGAAGGCTCGAGCTGCACGGCGACGGGCCAGGAAGTCACCTGCCCGCTCGGCGCGCTCGCGGCCGGCGAACAGCGCACCGTGGTGCTCGTGACACAGCCCGCGGGCATCGGCGTCTTCCACAACACGGCAACCATCTCGAGCATTACGCCCGACCCCGAACCCGCCAACAACACCTCCGAGGCGAGCATCCAGGTGGTCCCGTCCGCGGACCTGTCGATCGAGAAGACCGCCTCCCCGACCGAAGTGGCCGTGCCCGGCGAAGTCACCTACACGCTGAACGTCGCCAACGCCGGCCCCGACGCGGCCGAGAACGTGCTCGTCTCCGACGATCTCCCCGCGGGCGAGAGCTACCTCGCGAGCGACGGCGGCTGCAGCGTCTCCGGCCAGCTGGTCACCTGCCCGCTGGGCGAGCTCGCCGACGGGGCCACCCGCACGATCCACCTGACGGTCGCCGTCGGAGCGTCACTGGCCGAACAGACGGTCACCAACACCGCCGAAGTGACGAGCACGACCGGCGACCCCAATCCCCAAAACAACCTCTCCAGCGCGCGGATTCACACCGGCCCGGCACCCGTCGCGCCCGCCAAACCGGCGCTCACGAGCCCCCTCCCGGGCGCGAACGCCGGCGGTGAGCCACCGCGGTCGACGAAGCTCGCGCTGGCGATCGCGCTGCGCAGCCGTGTGATCACCCCCGGCCAGCCCCTCGTCTACCACCTGACGATCGAGAACCCGGGCACACACACGGCGATGCAGCCGGAAGTCTGCGACCACCTGCCCGCGCAGGTCACGGTGCTCGCGCTACACGGCGGCCGGCTCGCACACGGACAGGTCTGCTATCGGCTGCCTCTACTCGCGGCGGGCAGGCACCACGTCTTCACGCTCG
The DNA here is from genome assembly GCA_963752865.1 of uncultured Solirubrobacteraceae bacterium. Lineage (GTDB taxonomy): Bacteria > Actinomycetota > Thermoleophilia > Solirubrobacterales > Solirubrobacteraceae > Palsa-744. The sequence continues at coordinate 787,687 of CAVVZU010000002.1, read as the reverse complement.
TATTGCGCGCGAACAGCAACGCCCGCGGCGCGATCCTCAACCCCGCGACCGTCACCGCGCTCGGGGTCAAGGCGGTACGCGCGCACGTCCGCCGGCCAGTGCGCCGCGGCATTGCCCCCCATGTCGAAAACGGCGTCACCGGGTAGCCGCGCCGCTGTGGCGCTGGCGAGGCTCGTAGCGCTGGCGGCGCTCGTGGCGCCGACGATCGCGCACACACCCGCCGCGGCCGCCGCCGGCGTCGTGGGCTCCTCCCCCGGGGTGGCAGCCGGCGTGGCGGGCTCCTCCGCCGCGGTGGACCCCTGGCCGGGCCCGAGCGCGCGCACGGCATGGCTCGCGGACGTCGTCTATCCCACGGTTGGTCGCATCGCTCCAAGACCCCACGCGCGCGTGGCCGTGCGCGTGCCGTCGGTGTCGGCGTGGGGCGGGCCCGAGCAGCTGCTCGTGCTCGGCTCCCGCGTGAATCGCGGCGGGGGCGAATGGGTGCGAGTGCGCCTGGACGTGCGCCCCAACGGCGAGGCGGTGTGGCTCGATGCCAACTACGTGACCCTGCACAAGACCCACTGGCGCATCGCCGTCTCGCGCGCCCACCGCCGGCTGCGGGTGTATTGGAACGGGCGCTTGTGGAGAACCTGGCGGGTGGTGGTCGGCAAGCGCTCCACGCCGACCCCGGCCGGGCTGTTTGCGATCGCCGCGGAGTTGCGCCAGCCGCATGCCGGCGAGTTCGTTGGCAGCTGGGTGCTGCCGCTGACCGCACACTCGAACATCCTCATGCACTTCGAAGGCGGAGATGGTCAGATCGCGCTACACGGTCGCGGCGGCGCGAGCCTCGCCGACCCGCTCGGCAGCGCCCGCTCGCACGGCTGCATCCGCATGAACAACGCGATGATCGCCTGGCTTGCCGTCCACGTCCCAGTCGGCACGCCCGTGCTGGTGAGCTGACGCGGCTCGGAGAGGCGCCTTGGGCCTCTCCGGTCCGACCCCAATTTACGATGGCGGATGATCGATCAAGGACGCCACGCACGCACCCCTTATTAGGCAACCTCACTCACGATGCGCAGACGCTCGGGCTCACTCAGCACACCCGCAAAGGGAGAGGTCTGGCGCAGGTCATCGGCCTCCCGGCTCTCCTCCACGAGCGCACGCCGGATCTCCGGGAGCGACCGTTCCAGCAGCTGTTCCCACCGGTCGGCGTAGCGCTCGTCAATTCGACCCTGCTCTCGCCAGCGAAGCAGAACATGCCTTGCCTCTTCGACTATGGACCGGCTCAACCTCGCTGCCACAGCATGGTGGTAGACGAGGCTGCGCGCTCGAGCGCGATCATGCCCACCCTCACCACGATCGCGCGAGCGGGGAATCTTCAGGCGCTGTGCAGCTTCGCGGTGACGAACCATCGTGTGCGTCAGCGGGTACCGCGGAGAGTCCGCACGTCCAGCGTCAACCGAGTCGTAGAGGTCCAGTAGCGCCGGCACCGGCACCTCAACTCGACCCTTCTCCGAGTACACAACCGGGAGATCACCCGCCTTTACCCAGCGATCCAGTGCTGTGTGGCTCACACCGAGCACACGCGCGGCAAGTCTGCGTGAAACCGTCTCGCCGAGCTCGAGCTCCAACGACACGCGAACGGCCGAGATGTCGCTGCTGCCCGGGGACCGCCGGGCAGCTCTACGCAGCCTAACGATGTTCTCGAACAGCTCCTGCTTTCGCTCCACGATGCCCATAGCCGCCAACCTTAGCATGTGAGTTACCAAAAAACATATAAAACGGCAACTGAGTTCACGCCGTCACGCCTGCCCCCGGGGAGGACTCCTATCTTGATAGGCAACACCACCCAGACCCGAGGAAGGGACCACCGCCATGACCGCAACGATCGATGACCGCGCCGAGAAGCTGCTGAAGGCCAAGAACTTCTGCAACGTCGCCACCCTCCGTGCCGACGGCACCGTGCACGGCGTGCCCGTGTGGGTTGACGTACAAGACGGACAGCCCGTGCTCAACACCGCCGAGGGGCGAGCGTGGCCACGCAACCTCGAGCGCGACCCGCGGGTGACGCTCACCGTACAGAACATGGAGAACCCCTACGAGTACCTCGAGATCCGCGGGCGTGTCGCCGAGCGCACCCACGAGGGCGCCGACGAGCACATCGACGCGATGGCCAAGAAGTACATGGGCGTAGATGAGTACCCCCTGCGCCAGCCCGGCGAACAGCGCGTCATCATCCGCGTCGAGCCCGAGCACGTGCACGTGTTCGGCAGCTGAGCCGCGCCCAGCGCCCGCGCCGCGAATTCAGCCACGCCCCAACAGCCGTCGCCATAGCGACGGCCGGCGTGGCTGGGAGCGCTGCCACTCGTCCCTCAACACCAGCTGACCACGCGAGCGCGCATCCAGCACGCACTTCGTGTGCGCGTGACGGCGTCTGCGGGTATCGCCTTCCGGCGCGATCAGCATATGCTCGCTGAGAGCGGGCAACTGATGACCACAGATCGGACAGCTATACGTCGCCGGCTTGCGGTTCGCAGCCGGGCGCACCGTCCACCATGGGGCGGCAGGAAGTCTGCTGGGCATCGCTCCATTCTCGCGCCCATCGCAGCCACACTCGCCGCCACCGTCGCCGTCAGCGCCGGCGTCGCCCTCGCCAAGGCCGGCCGCGAGCGCCGCACAGCGCGCCAACGCCGCCGCGACCGCCGGCTCGGCATCATCGCCGGCGAAAGCCTCGCCCAAGCGCTGCCGCGTATGGCCCTCGGCCAAGTCGACCTCACGCTCGAGCTGTTTGGCCGCGACGGGAACACCATCAGCGCCGACACAGTGCACGAGACCCGCAAGGCACTCAAGCGCCTACGCGCACTACTGCGCCTGATCGAGCACCAGCTCGGTGGCGCCCAGTACAAGCGCGACAGCGACGCCCTGCGCAACACCGCCCAGCGCCTCTCCCGCGCCCGCGACGCCGAGGTCATGCTCGCCACACTCGACGCGCTCATCGCCCGCCACCCGCGAAAGCTCGGACGCCAGCGCGGCGTGCGCCAGCTGCGTAACCGCGTGCTCGCCGAGCAGCAGCGCAGCGAGCGCAAGGCTCTCCGCGATCCCGCTACGCGCACAGCCCTACTCACCGAGCTCTCATCCTTCCGTGCCCGCGTCGCCGCCTGGCAGCTCACCGAGCGTCCCGGCATCGCACTCGTCGAGCGCGACCTCCTGGACCTCTACAAGCAAGGAAAGCAGCGCCACCTACGCGTGCTACGCGGCAAGGGCGACCAAACCATCGCGCTGCATCGGTGGCGTAAACGCGTCAAGGACCTCCGCTACTCCGCCGAAATGCTGCAACGCCGCGACGCCCGCAAACGGCGCCCCGCCGACAAGCGCCTACGCGAGCTCTCAAGCCGCGCCGACACACTCGGCGAACTGCTCGGCGAGGACCACGACCTGGCCGTGCTCGCCCAGCACCTGCGCGCCGGCAAGCATGCCGACGCAAGTGCCGGAGGAGCACACACCTGGCGCACCAAGCCAAACACCCGCAAGGCGCTGCTGAAGGCCATCGCCAAGCGCCGCCGCCAACTGCAAAAGCGCGCGCTACGCGACGGCGCCCGGCTCTACCGCCGCTCGCCGCGCAAGCTCATCAGCCGGATCAGCTGACGCTAACGACCGTCAGCGTGCGCTTGCCTTTCGGCAGCGACACCGCGATCTCATCGCCCGGCGCACGACCCATCAACGCAACCGCCACCGGCGATTCCGCCGACAACAGGCCCTCACGCGGCGCCGCATCGTGGGAGCTCACGATCCGCCACTTCTGCTCGCCACCATCCTGGTCACGCACCAATACCGTCGAGCCAAAGCCAACCACCCCAGCGCTCACATCCGGCGTTCCCTCCACCACCACCGCACCCGAGATCTTCTCGCGCAACCTCGCGATCTTCGTCTCCAAGTGCGCCTGCTCGTTCTTCGCGTCGTGGTACTCGCTGTTCTCCTTCAAGTCGCCCCATTCCCTGGCGGTCTTGATCCGCTCAGCGATCTCCCTGCGCCCGTCGCCTTCCAGCGCCGCCAGCTCAGATTCCAAGGCCTTGAGTCCCTCAGCCGTCGTCAGGTTCGTTCCCTCGGTCATTACCAAGAGCCTACTCGTCTCAGCCCGCACGCCTGCCCCCCTACCCGCGCGCACCCCGCCGCCCCTGCGCCAGCGCCAATTCGCGCCCGCTCCCAACGCGCACTCCAACTAAAAATAAGTGCTCGCCGGGGTCGACAGCAGCGCATAGATCTGCACGATCGCCGCCTGCACCAGCAGCTGCGCCGACGCCGGCGCGCCGAACACGAACAGGTTGTTGCTCAGCCGCAGGTGCTGCCACGCGTAGTTCACGTAGCTCTGCGCGATCGACGGGCCCGGCGGATCGTGCGTCACCGAGTCCAGATACAGCAGGTTGCGGAAGTAGATCGACACGAAGAACGGGATTTCCGCGCCCAGCTTTTCGCTCGTGAAGTACGCCAGCGCCGCCTGCGCCGTTTGCCGCGCCTGGTACAGAAACGCCGAGTTGCCCGTCGCCTGATACAGCAGCGTCCCCGCCCCGATCATCGAGCCCTGGTTGTAGCTCCACAGCGTCGGTTCAACCACCCCCCTGTTGCCAATGTGGTCCGCATACAGGCTCACCGGCTGCTGCAAGCAGCGACGCACCCATTCATAGGCTTTTTCCGCGAACTGCAGGTACGCCACGCTTTTCGTTTCCTCGTAGAGCAGCGTCCCCAGCTCCGCCGCCGGCGCCGTCGTCACCGTGTTCCGTTCCCCGTTCGTGATCGCGTTCGAGAACGGCAGCCCGCCCTCGCACGCCAGCCCCGGCCGTTCCTGCCAGCCCGCCATCTCAAACGCCATGATCCCCTCAGCGCTACCCAACAACGCCGCCTGGTGGGTCAGCTGGTACATCCGCATCAGCTCAATCCCAACCCAGTCGTTGTCGTCGTAGTACTTCGTCCCCCCCGGCCCCGCCGGCGGCGCCACCGTGCCGTCAAACGCCGCCAGCGTGCTCGTGTACACGCCTTCCGAAGCCCCCGAGTTGTCCGTGTCCAGGTAGCTGTTCAACCCCGTCAGCCGCGCCGCCAGTTCCCGCGACAGCGACACCCCCAGGTGCGGGATGCTCGCCACGCTCACCGTCGCCGCCAGCGCCTGCGAGAACGGCCACAGGTACGAGAACGGTTCCCCCTGGTACAGGCCCGACCCGCCGATGTAGAAGTACTTCTGCATCGCTTCAAACGCCACCAGCGCCCGCGCCGGGTTGCCGTGCAGCACCGGCTTCTTCGGCTTCGCGTGCTTCGCCGCGTGCGCGTTTGCGAATTCAGAGGCGCGCGGGCGGTACGCCGGGCGGGTTGCCCCCGACGGATAGGAGGATGCTGCCTGAGCGTACGCGTCGGGGGCGAGGCTCAGGACGCCCAGGGCGATCACACACGCCATCGCCAGCCGCAGCATTCGCACCGTACGGGTGCCGAGTGCCGTCCCTTCGCGCATGTGATCGAGATTCAGGAGCATTGACTCTAAGCAGCACAACAACCGACGGCGGCGATCGATTTGGTCTGCGCAGCCAGTGTCCCCACCACTCGCCGCCGCCTCTCGCCGGCACCTGCCGCGCCATGGTTCCACAGGCCCCGCCGTTAGGGTGAACGACGCGTTGCACTACGACTACACCACCGTCGGCCACGTCACCATCGACGTGCTCGGAGACGGTTCGCGCCAGGCGGGGGGCGCCGCCTTCTACAGCGCGCTGCAGGCTGCCAGGCTGGGGCTAAGAGTGCTGATCGTTACCCGCGGTGCCGAGCGAGAGATCCAAGAGGCGCTCGCCCCATACGGGGAGGAGCTGCACCTGCACGTCCAGCCCGCACGCCACACAACCACGCTGCAGACCTCCGGCTCCGGCTCTGAGCGCGTCCAGCGGGTACTCGCCTGGGCCGGGCCCATCCGCGAGGACCTCGTCGTCGACACCTCCATCCTCCACCTCGCACCCGTCGCCCGCGAGACACCCAGCGGCTGGCGGGACACGACCGCGTTCGTCGGGCTCACCCCACAGGGACTCGTGCGCGAGTGGAACGGGCCGCGGGGACAGATCCTGATCGCCCCGCCCACCGGGTTGGATGCACGTACAGCGATGCTCGTGGCCGAGCGGTGCAATGCGCTCGTCGTCAGCGAGCACGAGCGCGCCGGCTGCGCATCGCTGATCGAGGTGGCCGGTGCCGCCGGAGCGCTCGTTGCCGTTACCGCCGGCGAGCTGCCCACCACCATCATCCGACCGCCGCGCCTGGAGGAGGTCTCGCTGGACGTGCCCGCCGTCGAGCTGCCACGCGACGACCTCGGCGCCGGCGACGTGTTCGCCGCCGCGTTCTTTGTTGCGCTTGCCCAAGGTCGGGAGGTGCTCGACGCCGCCCGCTTCGCCAACGCCGCCGCCGCTGTGCGCGTCGGCGGGGTTGGCGCTGGCGCCATTGGGGGGTTGGTGGAGATCGAGGCGCGTTTGAGCGCTGTGACGAGGACCCCCCGGTGAAGGGGATCGCCCCGGGATGCGGCGCTACGTGCCTATGTCAGAGCTTTTTCCAGGTCCCGGGCGTGTGCTGCACCTTGATTTCGGTGACCTGGGCAGTTTCAAGGTTTTCGTTGTGTGAGAAGGTACCTGTGAAAGACGCCGTGCCGATATCCCCGGCCGAGCCCGGCGAGAGGGTGAACGTGAACTGCAGACCACCGGGCCCGAGCCCGCTGACGGCGCTCTCGTGGGAGACGCCCCAGTCGGCCCACCAGCTGAACAGCGTCGCCCCCTGCGAGGTGGGTTCACACACGCTGTTTTCGACAAGCAGATTCTCCTGCGGCATTTCCAGTTCCAGCTTGATCACAGAGCTGCTCGAGCTGGTGGCCGGCGGCGTGAATTCCGGCACGGTGACCGCGCCGCCGCTGCCGCTCCGAATCCTCGACGTCTCCGTGTTTTTCTGTTCCTTGCATTCGTTGGTCTGCGTCGTCATCCCTTCTGCCTTCGCGTACTTGCCGCTGCCGCTGCCGGCGACCGGCTGGCCTTTGGCTTCGAACTGCGGCTTGAGCTTGACCGTGGCGGTGTAGTCGTAGACGTACTCGCCGTTCGGGTCGTCGGACACGCCGAGGAAGCGGTCATCCATCGTCGATTCGAATTCCAGTGTGAACTGGGTACAGGCGTAGACTTCTTCGATGCTGCTCTTGTCGGGGGCGCCGTAGAGAAGCCCGCGGCGGTACCAGTCATAGACATGCTGCTGCTCTTCGCCTGAGTATTCGCGGGTGCACTTTTCCTGATGGCGGTCGTAGGCGGCAGCCGTGATCTGCTGCTCGAGCGGTTGGATCTTTTCTTCCTGCCAGTTCAGTCCGTAGACCCGCTGCATCCCTTCGGTGACGAGCACGTCGCCACCGAGGCTGTCGACCTCGGTGTGGTGGCCATCGCCGAGCGCCGTCACACCGAGTTGCCCCCACCGGGCCAGTTCTTCCAGCGCGTGTTCCGCGTCCGCGTCGTTTTCCAGCGCCGGCGGGAGCAGATCGATCGTGATTTCGTCATACCATTCGTCGAGCGTGGCGATCACCGCGGCTTCGTAGGCCACGGACGCAGGCGAGCCATTCGGGTAGGAGTACTGAGAGCCCGCCGCGAGCAGCTCGTGCAGGAATTCCGCGCACAGGTTTTCGTAGAACGGCGCGCCCGACGCCACAGCAGCAGCCCTGGCTCGGGGCCAGCGCCCGGCGACACGCGCGCGCTCGGAGGCGTGCGCGGCGAGCGCTCCACCGCTCGCCACCGCGAAGCCGCCGCTGACGCCAACCGGAAGGATGATCTGCTTCAGGACCGGTGCGCTCATCGTCCGGTGGATCGACTGCCCGCCTTGGCTGAAGGCCAGCGCCACACGGGTGGCCGGCGAGACAGCGTGGGCCGGCTGCACGAGCAACGCCGCCCCGTGTGCGAACACGATGCCTTCGGGCTCGATCTCAACGCCGCCGGCCAGCCTCCCGACCCCAGCCCCGGAGAGCGACGCGATCGGAGCCAGCGTGATCTGAGTGCCTTCCGCGGCCGCTCCCGGGTTGTACGCCAGCGTGTACTTCGTGCCTTCCGGCCCAGTTGCCGTGAGCTCACCACCAGCGCTTGACAACGTGCCCGACGTGGCCGAGCCAGCCGCCGGGACCGCCACGCCGCTCACCTCGCCCGGCACGGCAGCGCCGTCGGTGCGCTTATGAAACACGACCGTCGGCCCCTTCGAGGCGCCGCAGTGGCGCCGGCGGCCCGCGCCAGAGCACGCCAGCACGAAATAGCCCCCGGGCTTGGTAGTCGAGGAGACGCGCACCTTGACCTTCCCATGGGTGGCCCGTACACGACCGAGAGAAACGTCGCCACGTGCCAGCTTGCGCTGAGGGCTCAGATACATCGACAGCTTTCCCGATGCGCCCTTGACCTTGACCGTGAAACCGGTCCCAGCGAGCGCCGGCGGGCTCGAAACCGAGATCGCCGCCGCGACGGCAGGTGCGGCGGCCAATGCAAGCACGGCCAACACGGACGCCCCGAGTGCCGACCCGGGGCGTATCACGCCTGAAGGACCCCCCCTCATCGGTTCGCGAGTCTACTGGAGACGACGGCGTACCAAACATGTTGAGATCGACGCGCGGCTCGCAACTCCAAGCGTTTGGGCAAATTTGGAGTTATTTGGAGTTAGCGGCGTCGACCAGCGGTCCGCTGCTCACGTCTCCACGAGATGGATGTGAACCGGTGTTCCGCCGATGCGACCGGTGACCGTTAGGTGCCTCTGGGTGAGGGTGCCGTTGAGCTGACCGTGCACGGTGAAATGAGCGACCGCCGTTCGTAGCGAAGCGGTTCCGCTGATGGTGACGCCGCGCACGTCCACCAGGTCATGGGCGATTAGCTTCGTCCCCTTGAGCCGCCAGGATCCACCTTGCAGTCCTCCTCCTGCGGAGGACAGTTCTAGTTGCGCCCACATCTCCTCGATTGTGGCCGCGGCGGCGGCGGCGACCTGTCCCACCAGGCGCGAATGCGATGGCAGCGGCTGAACCTTCTCCAGTGACGCTGGGGGCAGTGGTATTGCCTGTGGTTCTTTTGAGGGCGGACACGACGCGGGCGCTTGACCGCCTGTGAGGAAGGCGATCATTGCTCGCTGCGCGCAGCCGGTCTGGTCGTCGGTGACGGTCGAGTGCCCGGTGCCGGGGACCCTGAGCAGCGTGGCGTCGCTGTAGGTGGCCGCGATCGTCAGCGCCTGTTCGTAGGGGGTGCGCAGATCCTGATCGCCGGAGAGGATCAGCGTGGGCGTGGCCGAGACGCCCGTTGGGGAGGGCGGCGCCGCCGGCGTTGCGGGCCAGTCCAGGCACAACGGCAGGTCCGAGTCGGCGAGCGCTGTGGCAGGCGCGAACGGTGCCGTGGCGCCCGCGGGTAGCGAGACCAGCCACTGGTGCAGGGTGCTGGCTCGTCCCGCGGGGGCGGATTCGGGCGACCACGGCAGTTGGTCCTCGACGCAGGCGGTGGCCGCGAACAGCACCGAGGAAATCTCCGCGGTGCTTGACGGTGCTTCGGCCGCGAGGAACCCGTCGCCAAGCGAACCGCTGTCAGACGCCGTGCCGGTGCCAGGCAGGGAGATCGAGCCGGTGCCTGGACGTTCAGCCTGCAGGGAGCGTGTGAGCTGCGCGAGCGGCGCCACGTCGCCGTGCGCCGCTGCCGCAATCGCGGCCGGTGCGAGCTTGTGCACGCCTGGCTCCAGGTCGATCCCGGAGAGCAGATGGAGTACCCCGAGTTCGGTGACACGCGCCGGCCGCAGTCGGCCGTGGGCGTTGTAGATGTGCGTCCGCAGTGGGTGGTGATGCAGCCTCGTGACCAGACGCGTGAGATCTGCGTATACGTTGCTCGAGAACGAGCGGCAGGCGCCGTAGCCGCAGATGCCTTCGTCGAGCACCCGCCGCAGCGCGTGCAGACGTTCTAGTTCGAGCGGATCCGGCCCGGTTGTCGGGACGGCCGAGTCGAGCACCATGCGCGCCACCCCTTGCGGGTACTCGCGCGCGTACATACCCGCGACGCGGGTGCCGTAGGAGACGGCAAACAGCGACAGCGGCGTGCCGCCGAGCGCTTCGCGAACAGCATTAAGGTCTTCGACCGATTCCTGGCTCGTGTAGAACCCACGCGTGGCACCAAGAGCCGCTCCACACCAGCCGAAGTACGGCGTCAGCGCCTTCGGTGCTTCTTCGGCACCTGGGCAGCGCAGGCCACCGGACTGGCCCGTGCCGCGCTGGTCGAACGCCACAAGTTCATAGCCCCGAAGCGCCGGGTCGTGCGCGAGCGGCGCGAGGAATCCCTCGAACGCCGGCAACGCCGGCTGCCCCGGCCCGCCCGCCAGCAACACGATCGCCCCCAGCCGCGGCTCACTCGCCGGCACGCGCTGGACCGACAGCGCGATGTCTCCCACCGCAGGGTCCGCCCGATCGAAGGGGACGTCGAGCGTCGCGCACTGAAGAGCCGCGTTGGAGACGAATATCTGCGTGGGACGGCACCCGGCGAAGGCCAGCGGGGCCGGCTGCGCGTCAGCCGTGGCAGACAGCCCGAGCGAGAGCGCCACACAGGCGAGCAAGCCGGCGAGCCTACTACCGGTGCTCATAGCTCAGAGACCCCCATCGCCGCCTCGAGCTTCCGCCAGATCGCTTCGGAAGCCGTCGTCAGACGCCTGCCAATGAGCGTTTCGAGCCGCTCCACGTGCTTGGCCGTTCGCTTTTCGGCCGCACCCTCGTAACGCCTGAGCAGGTGCATGACGAGCCCGAACGACCCCGATTCGAGCCGTTCGACGTGAGTGATGAATTCGCCCACGCTCGGGGGCAGCTCGGCATAGTCGCTCGCCTTCCACGCCTCGATTGGGCTGCACACATCGGGCAAGACGAGCGCCACGTTCGCTGGTTCTTCGGCTGCCTCCGACCGCACGAGCCGCGTTAGCCTGCGATCGCTCCAGCCCAGATGACTGATCGCTTGCGCGAACGCTTCCGTCACTGAGCGCACCGGAACCACGCCCGCGTGCCACTGCGCATCACTCATCTCTTCACCGAGCTCCTCGAACGCCGTGTCGCGCGGGGCATAGAGGAAAGCGGAGGGACACTGTTCCGCGACTTCGCGCTCGTTCGCTTCCATCGCTGCGATGCTCGCCCCCACCAAGGGGTAGGCAGCATTGTCATAGCTCACGGCCGCGCCCAGGTATGCCCGTGTGGCCGCGGCATCGGCTGCGTTCCCAGCCGCGATCGCAGGCGCAGGCAGACCGGCGCACACAATGCATACGAGCAAGCCGACGAAGCCCCTCACGCACAGTCCGCCACTTCGATTATTCCCGTATGTCGAGATGTGTGTCACGGCGGCGGTACTGTACACAACTGCGACGGACTTGGGCACTCGTCAAGCAACGAGGCGGTCCGCTTCGCATCCGCTCTCGGCGACGGCGACGTGTTAGCCGCAGCGTTCTCCGCGGCTGAGCGCTGTAGCCCACTTGGGATTGACCATCGCCGGCCCGGAGTGTCGCGAGGTGTTGCAAGACACCACCTTTGGTGGCCCGCACGGCGCTCGCCCAGAGAGATGATCGTCGCGTCAGATCGAGGAACGACCTACCGGGTGGATTCTCGATCGAAGTGACAAATACATCTAGCGAAAAAGGGGTGCACGACAATGGAGTCTCTAAAGCAGAAGTGGAATGACCTAGAGCAGGGAGTGAAAATTGGGCTCGGCGTAGCGGCCGCGCTGGTGACGGTGCTGTTTGTCGTCAAGCTACTGCCAGCGCTGGTCGCTGCAATGGGGATCGGGGCCTTTCTCGCGATCCTCTTCGTTCCCTACTGGCTGCCCACGATCATCGCGTTCTACCGTAAACACCCGAGCAAGGGGGGCATCTTCGCGCTGAACTTCTTCTTCGGCTGGACCTTCGTCGGCTGGGTTGTCAGCCTCGCCTGGTCATTGAGCGACGCCAGTGGACGAGCGGCCGCCGCGCAGTCGGTGGTCGTCAACACTACGGTCAATGCGGGCAACACCGAAATGCCGCGCTACCAGCCCGGCGACGTGATCAACGGATTGCGCTTCGACGGAGCGAACTGGGCCCCAGTTGTGAGCGCCCCTTCGCCCGCCCCCACCGTCGGCACCCCACTGGACTCTCAGGCTTCTGCCGCGAGCGTCTAGCGCCGATCAGGCTGTGCCCCGGCTCCCGCCGTTTGGGAGCCGGGGCACCTGCCTTTAAGCAGCCCGTCCGTTCACCAGCGGGTGGGCCGCTTCATTCCTTAACCACGTGCGGGATTCGCGGCTCGTGCTTCGAGGACGACGGAGACCGCTCAGGTGCGGCGGCGACCGGGACAGACGGAGAGGCCGCTTCAGCGTTGAGGGCAACGGTGCGCGTAGGCGCCTGTGAGGCAGTCGGTTCGGTGGCCAAGGCAGACGGCGTCACGGGCCGATCGGGAGCTCTCACCTCCACCGACACGGCGGGTAGCGCTCTCGCGAGCTCGTGGCTCGGATGAGCGCCACTGCCAGCGGTCAACGCGGCGACACCCGCGCCGAGAAGGGCCGCCGCGAGCATTGCCGCGACCGGCCCGGTCTTTCCCCGTAGGGAAGGCCCCGATGGGGCTCGGCCATCAATCCCAGCCATCGCTCAGCACCTCACGGGCGCCTGATCGGCCACCAGGCACTGACCGCCCGAGGCGATCAGCCTCCCATTCGGCTCCAGCCGGTAGGTGTAGCGCTTGGAGCTCCAGCCCGGGCCCTCGATCTCCACCGTGACCGTGTCGCCCGGGCGAATCCGCCGATGGGCCAGGAATGCGTCCAGGCTGATGCATTCGTGTATGAGCGTGCCGCGGCGCGAGGTTGAAGGAAGCCGGCACGTCGACGCCGAGCGGCGCGGCGGAGACTGGTAGCGCGTGAAGGGGCACCCCTTTCCGTGACACACGAGTGCCACGTAACCTCCGAGCGGAACTTCCCCCACTGCGAAGAAACCGAAAATCCCGGTCGCCGGAGCAAACGATCTGTAAATGTGCGCTCTGATGTCTGGCAGCGGGGGCAGTTTCACCAGCGGCGATGATTTGCCCAGCAGAGACTGATTGATCTGCGAGGGCGCCGGCGACAGGGTGACCGACGCGGTTGTGAAGCTCACCGTCGCACCCGTTGACGCGCCCCCTTCGGTGACTGCCCGTACGCGGAAGCTGTAAGTCGTGCTCGGTGTCAGCCCGCTCACCTGGACGGTGACCGCTTCTGGGGTCGTCCCGTCGCCGGAGATCGGTGAGCACGGCGCTTGGTCGGCAAGCGAGCCAGCCGGGCCGTATTCGATCGTGCATTCAGTCACTTCCGAGCCGTCGGGGTCGACGAGCCCCCGGAGCGTCGCTGAGCTGGGTCCGATCTGGCTCGCGCTGCCGGTGACCGCGGACGGGGGCTCCAGCGCGAAGATCCAAGCCCCGCCGAGCTTGGGCGACGATTCAAGACCAGCTTTTCCTCCGCCGATCAGCGCCGTGCGTCCATCCGCCGCGATCGCGACGCTGTTGCCGAAGCCATTGTGTTCAGTCTCTTCCCCGCCCTGCAGCTTTCCGGGCTGCTGGATCCACTGTCCTTCGGAGCGCTTGAAGATCCAGGCCGCCCCCGCGAACTCGTAGTCGCCAGCCGCCCCGATGATCGCCGTGTTTCCATCCGGGGTGAGCGCGAGCGCGGTCCCGAAGAGGCCACCGGCCCCGACGCCGTTTGAGTCCAGCTCTCCTGCGGCAGTGATCTTCGGGCCCTGCTGGGACCAGCTGGTGCCCGACCGCGTGAACGCCCAAGCCGCGCCGGCGCCGCCATGGTCATAAAAGCCGGCCACGAGAGCGGTGTTCCCATCGCCTGAGATCGCGACACTGCCGCCAAACGCGCTGCCGACCCCCGACGCGAACGGTTCCTCATCCGTTCCACTCAGTGGTTCACCCTGTTGGACCCATTTCGATTCGGAGCGCTGGAACACCCACGCGGCCCCGGTCTGGTTGTTTAGATAGAAGGCGCCGATGATCGCCGTCGCTCCCGTTTCAGAGAGGGCGACCGCATCTCCGAAGAGCGCCTCGCCTTCCATGGGGCAAAGAACGGGTTCTTCCGCGGGTAGCCATACCGAGCCGGATTTCGTATAGATCCACACCGCACCGCGTGCGTTTTTGTACAGCGGATCGCCGACGAACATGACTTCCCCATCGCTCGAGAGGGCAAGCGTTTCCCCGAAGTCGCCTGCTGAGGGCACGAGCGGTGAGCGAGAGACCTTGGCTCCGCTTGACCATGTTTCGCCGCTGCGGCTGAAGGTCCAGACCGCGCCGCCTCCGGACGCATGGGGCGCGCCAACGACGACCGTGTTGCCATTCGGCGATATCGCGACGCTCTCGCCGAATTCCGACTTTTCGCTACCGCTCAGCCGGGGACCCTGCTGGACCCAGGAGTCGCCTGATCGCACAAACACCCACGCTGCGCCGTTACCCGGTTCTGCGCCCTTTTCATATTCAGGTCCGCCGATAACCGCCGTGTTGCCGTCCTCCGATAGCGCCACGCTGAACCCGAAGTCGCCGCCGTCGACGTTTTCGGCGGTGCCCTCCACGAGCTTGGGGACGGCTTGAATCAGGGGATCCACGCTGAGCGGATAGCGCGCGCCCCGCGTGTTTACCTCCAGCAGGATCTGATCGCCGAGGACACGCATCGAGCTCACCAGCAGCGCACCGCGCGCGTCGTGAGCCGCGAGCTTCCCCATACGTGAGTATCGGGATCCCGCCGCGGGTGGCTCCACGCCCCGCCCACCTGACATCAGCCTCGGGCGCAGGCCACCCCCCACCGCGAGGCGCAGTGCCAGAGTGCCGCCCGATCGCGGACCGGACGGTCGCGCGACGGTGAAGCCCTGCTCAATCCCAAGCGGGCCGTTTGCATACCATTCCCTGACGCCGGCCCGGTCATAGACCACGCGGTTGGCGCTGGCTGTCGGCGCCACCGACGGGAGTCCGCCAACCTCTGCGCTTGAGCCCACGCCGGTGAGATGGATGCGAATGTGCCCCCGGGAGGCGCGCATCCACACTCCTCCCGCATCGAAGGCAGCGGTCAGACGCTGAGCCGGGTTACGGGCGTCGAGGTTCGCGCCGTGGCGCCGCACCAGATATGCCGGCATCTCCGCGCCAATCGCGTCGGAGATCTGGACCATCGCACCGGGTTGCAGGCCTGACAATCCCGCCGACCCGGAACGTGCGGGGCGTGTCCCCGCGACCGAGGCAGGCTCGTGCCATGGCAACTGGGCGAGCGCACCAGCGAAGACCAGAGCTATCACCAAAATGCCGATACGACGCCCGTGCGGGAGCTGCCGAGCCGCGGGCCGGACGACTGGCCTCCAGCGGGACGAAACTCCGAGCCGCCGCGCGGGCGGTGAACCCGCAACGATCGCCCCCGCGACCGCAACAGCTCCATCCGCAGAAGAGTTCCGACTGAGGGACGCTAGTAGGCTGCGCACGGTGGCAGAGGGTACAGTTTGCAACCGCCCCGAGTCGGGTGCGGGCATTGCCCGGCCCCGAAGGTGATCCGAGCCCTATACGATCCGGAGCGCCGACGAACCTCGATCGCACGCCGAGCACTGGAGAGATCATCGATGGGTGAACGACCTGCCCCGAGCACGACCGTCTCCGACACATCTGGCGGCGATGTCACCTCAACCAGGCGAGTTGGACGATATGAGATCGTCCAGGAGCTGGGCCGAGGTGGGATGGCGACGGTCTATCTTGCGAGACAGGTGGACCTCGGCCGGGTCGTTGCGCTAAAGGAACTCAGCGCTTTCCAGGCGAGCAGACCCGGGGTCTCCGAGCGGTTCATTCGCGAGTCGCGGCTCGTCGGATCGTTGAGCCACGCGAACATCGTGACGGTGTACGAGTACTTCGAGGAGGCTGGTACGCCCTATATGGCGATGGAGTACGTGCAGTACGGATCGCTGCGACCGCGCGTCGGGAGCCTGCAAGTCACCCAGGTGATAGGCGTGCTTGAAGGCGTGCTGGCGGGCCTGGCCCACGCGGAGACCTTCGGGATCGTTCACCGGGACCTGAAGCCCGAGAACATCATGGTCGCGCTCGACGGTCATGTGAAGCTCGCCGACTACGGAATCGCAAAGGCAGGCGCTTCCGCGGACATCGCCA
Source organism: uncultured Solirubrobacteraceae bacterium (assembly GCA_963752865.1). Classification (GTDB taxonomy): domain Bacteria; phylum Actinomycetota; class Thermoleophilia; order Solirubrobacterales; family Solirubrobacteraceae; genus Palsa-744. The sequence goes on along the minus strand of CAVVZU010000002.1, from coordinate 771,561 downwards.
ACTTCACCACCTCACCGGGTGCCCTGATTGGGACACCTGCCTACATGGCGCCCGAGCAGGCGCTCGGAGGTCCGATCGGACCTTGGACCGACCTCTATTCGCTGGGCGTGGTGGCATACGAGCAGATCGTCGGGCGCGTCCCGTTTGCGGACACCCACTCGCCACTCGCGGTTGCGATGCGCCACGCCAACGAGCCGGTGCCGCCCGTCACCGAGGCGCGACCCGAGACCGACCAGAGGCTCTCGGACTGGATCGCGCGCCTGCTCCTGAAGGAGCCTGACGCACGGCCGCGGAGCGCGACCGCGGCATGGGAGGAGCTGGAGGTAATCGCTGTCCGGATGGCCGGCCCGCTGTGGCGGCGTAACGCGCGTCTCCCCGCCCCTGCACCCGACTCGAAGACGCCTCGGACACTTACCCCTGCGGAGTTCGGGGGAGATGCCGCAAGCCCGGCTATGGACGCTGCGGCGGGAGGGGCTCCGACCCGCAGTAGCCACTGGTTTACGGGCCCGCGGGCTGCACTCGCGCTGCTGGCGGCGGCGCTCGCGGGCTTCGGAATCGTGAAGCTCACCACAAGCGGCGGCGATCTCGCAACAGCTCCTCTGGATCGGTCCGCTTCGAGTGGCTCCTTCTCGGTCCGCTATCCGGCGCCGTGGGACGCCACCAACCCAGGTCTCCTCTCCACCCTCGGGATACCCGCCCCGATCGTCCTCGTCGCGCATTCTGGGGCCGACAGGCTTGCGATCGGGCTCGATACGAAGATGGACAGCCCCGCGCTGCTGCCGACGGCGGTCGTCGGGGAATCACCCTCCGAAGCTGTGAGGCTCGGCGACAACGTGTTTCTGCGCCACCACCTCGCGGCGGGTGGGACGGCACCGGCCGAGACTATGTACGGCCTGCTCACCGACAAAGGGACGCTGCTTGCGGAATGCAGCGGCAGCGGCCTGGCTGCCACAGAGGACTGCGAGCTAATACTGGGATCGCTCCGTCTCAACGGACGTTCACCGCTCGACTACCGGCCCGACAGCGCATACGCCGCTGCGCTTGACTCGGCGATCGCAGACCTTCGATCCCACGCCGGCCTATTGGAAGTGGCGCTGCGCAAAGCCGCCACCCGCCCCCGCCAAGCGGGGCTCGCCGAGCGGATCTCGGCTGATTACACCGTCGCAGCGACAAAGATCGCCGGACTGCATCCAGGCGCGGGTGCGCAGTCGCGGAGCGCAGAGATCGCAGCGGGGCTCAGGCAAGTTGCGCTCGGCTACGCAGCACTCGGCCACGCAACCCGAGCCGGCTCCAACGACGCGTTCCTCGCAGCACGAAGGACAGTCGCTGCCGGTGCGACGGATCTCGCGCAGGCGTACGCCGGCCTGCGAGAACTCAGCTACGCGACGTCGCCATGACGGAGGGCACCGACTCCCCAGCTCCTGTCGATCCGCTGGCACGACACACCCTGACGCCTGCAGAGCTTCAGCTACTCGTGGTGGCTGAGCGCCGCGGCACGGCCTTTCTGGTGTTCAGGAGCTCTGCCGGGGATCTTCAGGTGTTCGATCTCCCCGACGATGGGTCGGTGGTGGTGATCGGCCGTCGTGAGGGCGTGTCGCTCTGCTTGCCATGGGACAGCCGGGTGTCGGGGATCCACGCTGAAGTCCGAATGCTGGGCGACGAGTGGACGATCGTCGACGATGGGATGTCCAAAAATGGGACTGCTATCAATGCGCAACGTCTCATTGGGCGACAGCGCCTGCGCGACCAGGACCGCGTCCGTGTCGGAAGGACCGTAATCGCGTTCCGAGACCCGGCCCAGCAAACCACGGAAACGGTGGTGGACACTGCCCATTCGGCGGTGGTGGACCTCAGCGACACGCAGCGCCGCATACTGCTGGCATTGTGCCGTCCACAGCTCGTCGGAGGTCCGTACAGCGCACCGGCCTCGAACCAGGCAATAGCGTCGGAGGTTCACCTCGGCGTGGACACGGTCAAGGCGAACCTGAGGACCCTGTTTGCCAGGTTCAAGGCCGACGGGCTACCGCAGAACCAAAAGCGCGCCGAGCTTGCCGCGAAAGCCCTTCGTCTGGGGATCGTAAGCGAGCGCGATATTTAGCCTGACTGCGGGCCGATCTACACGTGCGCGCCTCACCGGCAAGCTCAGCGCAGCGCCGTGAGTCCACGCGTGGGAGCGTGGCCTTCTCAGGCAGCCAGCGCCTGGTCGATCAACCGCGTGAGCTGATCCACATCGATCGCATCGCCGTTGCCACAAGCGCCGGCGGCCAACAACAGGCTGCCGCCGACCGGGGCAAGATCCACAGGCCCCACCCGCGCGTGCGGCGCGCACTCGTGCACAGCACGGGTGAGCGGCTCCACGAACACGGGGCCAGCCCTGAACGCACTGCCGATCAGCCCCACTGGGAACTCCTCGCGATCGTCGCTGGAGTCTGCGTCCAGGCCGATCTGGCGGATCACAGACACGATCTGCTGCGCCAGCTCACGCGCACCCCACTCATACAGCTCGCACGCCACCGCGTCACCCTGCTCTGCGAGCTTGCACGTCTCAACCGCAAACGCCGCGATCTCGCCCTTGGTCAGGGGCTTGGTGTACACGCTCGTGGCCACCGCCTCCACGCTCGGCTGTTTGAAGAAGCGCATCGCCGCGTCGCTCAGCGCCGTCTCCGGGCCGGAGCGCTCGCGGTCGCGGAGCGCCGCCTTGATCGACTGCACCCCCAGCCAGTAGCCCGAGCCCTCATCGCCCAGCAGATGGCCCCAGCCACCGACACGCCATGGGCGCGCATCCGCACCGGTGCCGCCCACGCCAAACACGTTCGAGCCGGTGCCGGCGATCGCTGCCACGCCAGGCCCACCGCCCGTTGCAGTCGCCCACGCGGCAACAACGTCGTTGATGACGATCCACGCGTCGGTGCGCGCCGCGCGGACGTTGCGCACAAGGTCCTCTGTATCGGTGCCTGCGACCGCCAGCACCGCCGCTCCCAGCTGACTCGCTTGGATGCCAGCCCTGTCGATCGCCTCATCTGCCGCCCCCAGCAATGCCTTCACAGCAGCCTCCGCGCCCACCGCATCCTCGTTGCTTGGGCCACCGTGACCGACGTGAAGCTTGCCCTGCTCGAGATCGAGCACAGCGGCGAGCGTCTTCGTCGCGCCACCGTCCACGCCCATCACGTAGCGGGTCTCGCCACGCGCCTGTGGCTGGGTCAGCACGTCAGGCAGCTGGACGAGGGAGTCGCGCTTCATCGCCGCATCCTCTCAGGAGCTCCGGCGCGAGGTTAGGGATCGCCGCCCCGCGAGCTCGTGGCCCCAAAACAAAACTGGGCCGGCGAGGGGAGCCGGCCCAGTCGTGTGGAGGGTTCCAAGGGGCACCTTGCGGCGGCCTCTCAGAGGGAGGAGAGAAACGTCAGGTCCGTCTACTTTGCCCGATCCGCACCGACTCAAACAACAAGCGAGGTGCGATTTCAAGCAATGTTCATCTACCTTATCAGGATTGAGGGGAATGTCAAGGGAGTTTGAAGAAGACGAACATCGACCCCGGCAAATGACGCGCAAACTGCGCCAAAATAGGTAGCAAGCTGCTTCGTTACAGTGTCCATGGGCTCGTGCAGCGCTCATGCAGGCATGCTGCGGAACCGATCCTCCAGCGAGATGAATACCTCGGTGGCAAACGGCCGCAAGGCGTTCGCGGACGGCCAGGAGGTCGCGGCGGGAGCTGAAGCGCTGCTACGCGAGCACCCTGACGCGCTGGTGTGCGGACTCGCCGGCAACGGCCTGATCGTGCCGGTACCGCAGTCGGTGGGACTGTGGGGCCAGGGGTTGATCGAGGGACGGGCGCTGATCGACAACGTCGTGGCGGCCGACCGCAGCGCGGTGGTGAGACTGTGGCTACGCGTGCAGGAGGAGGGTGCGGCGTCAGACAAAGTGCGCCTGCTGCGCAAGCCTTCCACGTGGGCGACGCTGCACTTCATCGACATGCGCGAAATCCATGGCGTGCTGCTGGGCGTGATCATCCCCAGCGACGAGGAGGCCGACGACGACGGCCACACGGAGGAGATCCTGCCCTCGGGGCCGCGCTTCTGCTCGCTCACGGAGGACGAGGGCGCCCGCGTGCTCGACTGCGACGACTCCTTTACAGAGATGTTCGGCTACACCGCGGAGGAACTGATCGGCAACTCGGTGCTCGACCAGATCCACCCCGACGACCAGGGACGCGCGGTGGAGGGCTGGCTGGCGGTGCTCTCGACAGGCCACGACCAGCAGACACGTCTGCGCCGCAGGCGCAAAGACGGCTCCTACATGTGGGTGGACACCACGCTGCGCAACTTCCTCAACCACCCCGACCGCAACTACGTGCTGGTGGAGATCATCGACATCTCCGCGGAGATGCAAGCGCAGGAGGCGCTGGCCGAACGCGAGGAGCTGCTGCGCCGGCTGACCGCGGCTATGCCTGTGGGGCTTTTGCACGTGGACACCGAGCGCAATGTGGTCTTCAACAACGCCCGTCTGCTGGAGATCCTGTATGGCTCGCAGAGCTCTGCGCTCACGCTCGCGAGCGACGAGGGCGAGCAGCGCGAGGATGGCGCGGAGCACACGGCGAGCGGGACGCACGCGGGAGCAATCTTGAGCACGCTCACAGTGGAGAGCGCAGCGGAGCTCGATGCTGCGCTGTCGGACGTACTCGCAGAGGGCGTGGACAGGGACGTGGAGGTGGACATCACGCTGCCGTCGGGGGCATGGCGACGAGCGCTGATGAGCCTGCGGGCGCTGCTACGCCCCAGCGGCGAGGTCAGCGGCGTGATCACATGCGTGCTGGACGTCACCGACAGCGCCCGCGCGCGCCAGGAGCTCGAGCACCGGGCGACGTTCGACCCGCTCACGCACTGCTACAACCGCTCGTCGGTGTTGAGCACGCTGGAGCGTGAGCTCGAGCGGGAGGACGCGGTCAACACGGGCGTGGTGTACGTCGACCTCGACCGCTTCAAGCCGGTCAACGATAAGCTGGGACACGCCGCCGGCGACGAGCTGCTCGTGCTGGTGGCGGAGCGCCTGAAAGAGGCCAGCCGCGACTCGGACATCGCGGGACGTCTGGGCGGCGACGAGTTCCTGATCGTGCTGCGTGAGATCCCCGGCGCCGACATGGCGATGCGCGCTGCCGGACGGATCTGCGAGGCACTGTGCGACACGTTCGAGCTCTCCGGCGGCACGGTGGAGCTGGGCGCGAGCATCGGCGTCGCCTGCTCCCACGACGGCGCGGTGGCGGCGGAAGAGCTGGTCAAGCGAGCCGACGCGGCGATGTACCGCTCCAAGGAACAGGGCCGCTGCGTGCCGATGCTGGCGGACGGACCGTCGCCTTCGCAGGCGTAGTAGCTACCTCTTCACTTCTTGTACTTGAAGTGCGTGTGCGCGTTGCTCGCGCTGGCGCCGCCGGGCGTGGTCACGACCACGTTCACCGTGCCAACCGCGCCGGCCGGGGTTTCGGCGGTGATCGAGGTGGAGGATTTGACGGTGAAGCTCTTCGCGGCGTTGGCGCCGAAGCTCACGGCGGTGGCACCGGATAGTTCTTTGCCGGTGATCGTCACGATCGTCCCACCGGTTTTGGGGCCGCTCTTGGGAGCGACCTTGGCGATGACTGGCGCCACGAGGTAGGTGAAGCGATCGGCCGGTCCAGGGGGGCTGGTGCCGGTGGGCACGGTAACGGTCACGTCGACCGTCCCCCTGACGCCAGCTGGCGAGACGGCAGTGATCGACGTGGACGATTCGACTGTGAAGCTCACCGCTTTGCTCGAGCCGAACTTGACTGCGCTCGCGCCGGTGAAGTCGGTGCCGGTGATGGTGACGGTGGTGTTGCCGGTGAGCGGCCCGACGGCGGGACTCACGCCGGTCACGGTGGGAACCCCTTCGCCGAAGGCGAGGTTGTGGGCTGAGCCGGCGGAGATGCCCTGGGCTTGGCTGATGCCGCTGACGGCCACAGGCACGTCGCTGGCTTCGCCTGCGCTCCCGTCACCGAGCTCTCCGAATTTGTTTTCGCCCCAGGCCATGACCGTGCCATTGGCGAGCAGCGCGAGGCTGTGCTCGCCGCCGGCTGAGATGGCGCTCACTCCGGACAGGCCACTGACGGCCACGGGCGCCTCTTGGCGGGCGATGGCGCCGTTACCGAGCTCGCCGTACTTGTCTTCCCCCCAGCCCACGACCGTGCCACCTGTGAGTAGCGCGAGGCTGTGATGGGCACCGGCGGCAATCGCGGTTGCGCCGCTGACCCCTTCCACGGTCACCGGCACCTCGCTGCGTATTTCTCCTTCTTCTCCTTCTTCTTCAACGCCATCGTTGGCGAGCTGGCCGAAGCCGTCGCCACCCCAGGCCTTGACGGTTCCTTCGCTGAGCAGGGCGAGGCTGTGCAGGCCGCCGGCGGCGATCGCGGTGGCGCCGGTGAGCCCCTGCACGGCAACCGGCACGTCGCTGTCGCGGGCTTTGCCGTCGCCGAGCTGACCGTGTTCGCCTTCGCCCCAGGCCATCGCCTTGCCGCTCGAGAGCAGCGCGAGACTGTGTTCGCCGCCGGCGGAGATGGCGGTGACTTCCGTGAGGCCTTTGACCGGCACGGGACCTTCTGCTTCTTCGAGGCTGCCGTCGCCGAGCTGCCCCTCTTCGTTTGCGCCCCAAGCCATCACCGTGCCGTTATTCAGCAGCGCGAGGCTGAAGTTGGCACCCGCGGCGATCGCCTTGACGTGTCTCAAGCCTTCCACCGGCACGGGCAGGAAGCTCGCCATTTCTTCGCCGTCGCCGAGCTGGCCAAATTCATCGGCGCCCCAAGCCATGACGGTGCCATCTGCGAGCAGCGCCAAGCTGTGGCGCCCGCCGCCGGCGACGGCGGTGACGAAGCTGAGGCCGCTGACCAGCTGCGGCGCGTCGGCCTGTTCAACGCCACCATCCCCCACCTGCCCGGAGCCGTTTGCCCCCCAGCCGAAGGCGAGGTAGCGATGCGTGGCGACGGTCAGCAGCGCCGGCTGGCTGTCGGTGGCGCCGGCGACGTTGTTGAACACCGCCCGGTATTCGTCGCCGTTTTCCGCGGATGTGGTGGTTGCGAGCGTCAACTGATCGCTGGTTGCGCCGGCTACGGTGCTCCAGGTGGCGCCTTCGTTGGTGGACTCTTCCCACTGCACGGTTGGCGTGGGAAAGCCCGAGGCGGTGGCTTCGAAGGAGGCACCGTGCCCCACTTCGACGGTCGCATCGGCTGGCTGCTTGGTCACCTTGGGAGGGTTCTCCACGGTGAGCGTGGCAGCATTGCTGGTGGCTTTGCCGGCGACGTTCTGGAAGACGGCGCGGTACTTGTAGCCGTTCTCCGACACGGTCACGTCGGCGATCGTGAGCTTGTCTTCGGTGCCCTCGGCGACAGGGCTCCAACTGCTGCCGCCGTTGCTCGAGACTTCCCACTGCACGCTCGGCGCGGGGAAGCCGGAGGCGGCCGCTTCGAAGCTCGCGGCGGCGCCTTCCTCGGCGATCGCGCTGAGCGGCTGCAAGGTGACGGCGGGAGCCTTGTGCACCGTCAGCGTGACCGTTTCGGTGGTCGCTTTGCCGACGACGTTGGTGAACGTCGCGCGGTACAGGTAGCCGTTCTCGGAGGTTTTCTCTTCCGCGATGGTGAGCCGATCGGCGGTACCCCCGGAGACCTGGAACCAGGTGCTGCCGCCGTTGGTGGACACTTCCCACTGCACGGTCGGCGCGGGCGAGCCGGACGCGGCGGCTTCGAAGCTCGCGCTCTGGCCTTCTTCGACGGTGGTGCTGAGCGGCTGCTTGGTCACGACGGGCACCTTGCGGACAGTTAGCGTGGCCTCTTTGCTCGTCGCTTTGCCGGCCGAGTTCGTGAACGTCGCCCGGTACTCGTCGCCGCTTTCGGAGGTTTTGGTGCTCGCGATCGTGACCTTGTCGGCGGTAGCGCCTTCGAGGTTGCCCCAGGTTTTGCCGCCGTTGATGGAGATTTCCCACTGCACGGTGGGGGTGGGTTCGCCTGACGCCTTCGCTTCGAAGCTCGCGCTCTGACCTTCTTCGACAACGACGTTGACGGGCGCCTGCGTGACGCTCGGGGCTTTGGTGGCGGCGCTTGCGGCGCTGGTCCATACGAGCGCGCCAAGCAGCATGGCCGCTGCGAACAGCACCATGGCCAGCCTTCCCCGTTGCTTTGCGAAATCCATTTCTGCCTATCCCCCGGGCGCCTCGGGCGGAAGACGGGGCACTGGCTGCTCCGTCTTCCGCCCTTGTTTGCGCTGATACCCGCCCCCTAGCTACGGGGCGGGCTTGCTACTCAGACTTCGGGCTTCGGTTCGAAGCCGAGGTCGCCGTTCTTGATGGTGATTTCTTCCAGTTCTGCTTCCATGGTCCCCTTGGTGTACACGACGTAGCCGTACGCGGGGGTTTCAGGCGTGCTGTCGTAAGCGCCTTCTTCGCCACCGCCGTACACACAGCGTTCATTGGGTTTCACCCATGATTCGATCTTTGTGAATTCCATCCCGATGTCGAGCTTTTCCTGGAAACCGCTGGGGAAGAACTTCATCTTGGCTGCTTCCACTTCGGTTTCGTAGCCCACGGCGCCGTATTCGCGATCGGGTTTGCCTTCGGCCCTTTTCGGCACGATCTGCTCGGGAATCGTGACCTTGCAGGGGGACTTCTTGCCGATGGGAATCGTCACCGTGCTCGGCCGCACGATTTCGATTTCGTTTTCGGCGCCTTCGCCAATTTCAGCGGATTTGTTCGAGCGGAACTCGATGCCGAGCGTGAACGTGGGGACTTTCAGCTGCTCGGTGATCCCTTTGTTGAGCGACACGATCGCGAAGCAGTGCTTGAACTTGACGTTTTGGAAGAAGCTTTCCGAGCGTTCTTCGTCCACCTGACCGGTCGAGCGCACATCCGTGCATTCTTCGATCCGCAGCGCTCCGTCAGCCAGGTTCAAGCTGTCGAGTTCCCCGTGACCCTTCGCCATCGCCTCTTCAGTCGGCGAGATCGGTTTGCCGAGTGGGAAACTCGCGGTGAATTTGCCGAACACCACCGGCGGTTTCGCTTTTTTGGCGAATGCCGGTGCGGTGACTGTGCCAAACACGCACATCAGCACGGCAACCCCAAGTACTGCTCTGACGCTTCTCATTCTCCTAGGTCCTCGCTTTCGCCTCGAAGGCTCCGAACAGCTCTGGATGCAGTGCGGCCGATGCGGCTCGGCCAGCTTCTCCGTCACCCGTCGGTCGCTGGGGCTCCCCTCCGTAGCCACCTCCGAGATAGAGGCGGGAGCATACCATGGCGATAGGCCGCGGAACAGCAGCATGACTGCCCGTTGGGCGGTGCCAGTAGGCGCCTCACAGCCGGTAGGATCGGCGCGATGAGTCGAGCCGGGCGCATCGTCAACCTCGCGACGTTGATCGCCAGCCTGTTGTGGGGCCTCGTGCCGGGCATCGCGGACGCGCACGGCAAGCACCGCCGCGCACGGGGACCGCTGGTGGCGGATCTCGATGTTTGCGCGGCGGGGCGGGAATGCGACTACGGCGCAGCATATGAGACGTTCAAGACGTGGGGCAACGTCCCACCGAAAGCGCTCGGGGACTGTACGTTCGCGGCAGCAGCGGACTGGGAGCAGATCGTGCTTGGCGTGCACGCGAAGCCCACGGTGATCGCAAGCGAGTTCGCACAGGCAGGTGGCAATGACAAGGAAGGCCTCTCCCAGGAGACGCTCTGGAGCTACTGGCAGACCGCGGGGATTGCTGGCGTGCGCCTGACGGGGATATACCCGTACACCGCGGATAGAGCTGACGTGGAGGAAGCGGTGCGTGCGTACAGAGCGATGATCGTCGAGCTCAGCTTCAGCTCCGACAACCACGTGGCGCAGTACAAGGTGTCGGGAAAACTGCACGACGCTGTGGTGGACGGGTTCACGCCGCGTGGTCCACTGCTGGTCAGCTGGGGCCGAACGCTACAGATGACATGGCAGCAATGGACGCAGGAGGCACAGACGATGTGGCGCATCCAGGCGAGCTGAGCGCGACCGCCGCCGACTCTCGTTCACACTTCATTTACAACCGCGGCTTGCCGTAGGAGATCGGCTTGGGCGCACACGTGTGGTAGGCGCGTGTGCCGCTGATCTGGCGTCCGCTCGAAGTGGTGACGGTGATCTTCACCGTGTAGCGCCCCTTGGGCAGGCCGCGTAGATCAACCCGCGCGCGAAAGCGCGCGCCCTTTGCGACGTCGACGGGATTGCCGTTGACATACACGCTTGCGCCGCGGTAGCTGACGCCCTTGATCTGCTGGATGTGGATGATGAAGTCGCGGCGGCTGACGCACTGCTTGTTGGAGGGCGCGACGATCACGCCTTCGGTCCCTGGTAGCGAGGACTCGTTGCTCGAGTGTTCCGGACAGAGAGTTTGCGCTGTGACAGGAAGATCGTTCTCCACTTCGCGGTCAATATCGCCGTTTTCGGCGAATTCAGCTGCGGCGCCCCACGTGAACGTACCCTGCGGGCATTCTTCGGGCATCCGCAGGCTGTAGATGCCGGCGCCGTTTACTAGGTGCGCAATGCCCAGGTGCAGCGTGAGGACCTTGAAAGAGGCGAATGGCGGTCCTGGCACGGTGGCGACGAGCGGGAAGGCCAACGTCAGGACGTTGCCCACGAAAGTCCCCGAAGAGACCATTTCGATGGAGACGGGGCTATGGCCGTCGAGGAAGAGCAAAAGACCGCCGCCCGGCGCGAAGTAGGGCACGATTTGCACGTGCTCTTCGACCCTTTCGCCGCCAAAGGTGACATACATGCTGGAGAGGCTGAGTTGACCGGCGACGGAGCCAACGGGACAGCGTATTGGGCCGAACTGTTCAAGCGTCGACTTTTCGCAGACGGGAAAACCCGATGTGCTGTCGACCATACCCACCGGTAGCGTCAGCTTGAGTCCTATGAGCGGCGGAGGCGATCCGTCGTATTCGGTGCCCTCGAACCCGACGTTGGCCGTGAGCGTGGTCCCCTGCCCGAGCCCGGCGGCAGTGAGTTCGGGGGCAAAGCCAACGCTTGGGAGCGCTTGGGCGCCAGGCACCAAGGTCAGCAAGACCAGCGCCGCCGCAATCGCAGTCACGGCGCGGAGCCAGGCCGGCGATCGGCGCTGCACTACTCTCATATGTTCGAACACTATCGCCCAAGCTCGCGCCGTATCTGCCTGTAAGAGAAGAGGCCGCCAAGACTTGGGATCCAGAAAGCGATGGCGTGGTAGATGAGCACTCCGGCGGCGGCCTCGGCGGCGGGTGCTCCGTAAAGAATGAGGGTGCCGGCGAGGCCTCCTTCGAGCACCCCGACGGCGCCGGGGATGGGAATCAGGTTGGCGAGATAGCCGACGATGTAGCCGAGCACGAGCACGGCTATGGGAGGCGAGTAGCCGACGGCGCTGAGGGCGGCCCACAGCACGGCGATGTCGAAGCCGAGGTAGCCGATCGCTCCGAGCAGGCGCCAGCTGGGGTAACGCAGAGCATGCTTGGCCTCGGTGATGCCGTCGACTAGCGCCCCCGCCCAGGACTTGCTTTGCGAATCGGATGAGCGCCTGCGGGCGAGGCTGGGCAAGGCGAGAACGAATGCGCTTACGAGCAACCCCGCGACGATGGGCAACCCCGCCAGCCAGACGTCGTGATCGCCTGCGGACAGGCGTGTTGCCAGCAGCACCCCGCCGCCGATGAGCGCGGTGACGTTGACGGCACTGGTGAGGAAGAACAACCCGCTCGAGCGACGGATGATCTGCTTGGTGGGCATGCCGGCGAGGTGCAGCAGCCAGCCGCCGACGGCGAGCGAGCCGACGCCACCACCGGGAAGCAGCGCGCCGGAGCCCATCTCCGTCCAGGCAAGCTCGCGGGCGGGACGGGCGGGGATGGTGGCAAAGAAGCGCCTGAAGATGACGACGAAGCTGGAGCACGACGCGAGCTCGAAGGCGATGGCGAGGGCCAGCCAGCCTGGACCCATGTGGTCGATGTCGCGACGAACGGAGCTCAAGCCGGGGACGGCGAGCAGCAGCGACACGACCACGGCGACGAGCACCGTGATGGTGATCACCCGAGCGCGCAGCGAGTGCGTATCGACGCCGGCTCTCCCAGAGATCGTTTCCGTGGACATAGCTTCAACTTAGTATACTTCGCAATTAGAACTTTTCAGAATGCCAATTGTTTTGTGATGGAGATGCATATGCAAGGAGGACCCAAATGAATGTGATTGAGAACACGAAGCCGGCGATTCGGCGCAGAGAGTGCGGCGGCACGCCTACGTGGCAGCGGCGAAGGACGCCCGCCACAGACGGACGGCTGGCGACAGACAGGCGCTCCGGGCGTAGCGCACGCAGCGAGGCGCGGGCTAGAAACGCGGTGATCGACGAGTACGCGAGGAACGTAGCGAGCGTCCGCGCGCCGGGAGCGGCGGCTGCCGAGGCGCGCATCGAGCTGTGAGACAGCCCGAGCTTGCCAGTAGCCTAAGGAGCTGAGAGACAATGCCACCGACAGACACGACAACCAAACCGGACCAGGCGCTGGAGTCAGCGGTGGAGGAGCTGGCGTCGCTCGTGTGGGAGACGTTTCGCGGCCTGAAGCAGTCGAGCCCACCGCCGCAGGTGCTGAGCGACGCGGTTGCGCGAGCATCTTTGGGCCCGCGCCACATGCCTGCGCTGCGCGCGGTTGCGACGGCGGGGCCGATGAGCGTGAGCGAGCTCGCGCGCAGGCTGGGCTTGGGCCTGTCGACGACGAGCGCGATCGTGGGTCAGCTGAGCCGGGCGGGACTGATAGAGCGGGCGGAGGACGACGCGGACCGTCGGCGCACGATCGTGCGCCTGGATGAGAAGTACGGCGAGGCGATCAGCACCTGGGCGGTGCAGTCGCTGACGCCCCTCAGGGACACGCTCGAGCGCCTACCGCCACAAGCACGTGCGCAGTTCATGGAAGGCTGGCGGATATTGCACGAGGAAGCCACGCAGGGGGCGTGGTGCGAGGAGGAGGAGTGCGGCGCGTAGCACGCCGGTGAGGTGCCGGGCGTCTGCAAATGCGGAGTACGAGTCCTGCAAATGCGGAATACGCCTTCCTCGAACACGTCCCTAGAGCCAATCCGCGAACGGCTGAACCTCATCCACGATGAGGCGCTGGCGGTCAAAATAGGCAAGCTCCTCTCCACCGCGCGCCGGGGCGTCAGGCGTCGCCGATCGGCAGGCGATCCCCCGCTCCCCGTCGGACCACGCGCGTTGCCCAATGGGCTGACAGACGCGATGGGGAACGATCCGCCCTCGCCGATCGAGTGGATAGCTCGCGGGTAAGCCCACGGCATTCAGTCCCGCATCGGTGACGGCGTTGACGTAGTCGTCATCGGGGATGGTCGTGTGGACGAGCACGGGCCCAGCCTCAGGCAGGACATCCTCCGGTCGTATACCGCGACTCTCCAGGCGGCTGCGAACGAGCGCTCGTGCGAGCTCTGCCGACGCGTTGAGGTACACGACAGGGAAAGCCCCGGGTGGGTTCCAACGCCCGCCGCGGCTGCGGGCGTACTCGCCGGACAACGGATTGCGCCAAGATGGATCGGCGACGCGCACATGGGCACCACCCCGTCGGACATGGCGCACTACGCAGCCGCGGCCCAGTCGAACGCGTTGCGGAGCTCATCCAGTACGAGCGTCTGATCGTCCGCGACGATGGCCTCGAGGATCGACCGGTCGCCATAGGCGGCTGCGGGGCGCCGCAGGACTCCCGGGATGCGATTGGGCTTGAGCTTGGCGGTGAGCAGATCGACGATCGCATCGAGCGTGGCGAGCTTCTCCTGGCGGTCGGCGGGGACACTGCGGGCCTCCCATTGTTCGATCGCCTGGCGGCGGACACCGAATAGTCGGGCGAGCTCCGTGCGACTGACCCCGAACACCGACGCGATCCGCTCGAGCGGAGTCTCGATACGCGCGAGCTCATCGCCGACCGCCCGGTAGAACGTCACGACCTGCTGGTCGCTGAGAGCCCACATCGGCGGTTGGTGCTCACGTGGAGACGCGAGCGACTTCGCATCTCGCAGCATCGACCGCAGCTGCGCGACAAACGCCACCGCGGTCCCCCGACCGCCGCCGAGCTCGCCCACCCACTCACTGAACGGAGCACTCATCGCCTCCTGCTCCAACGCAGCTTTGAGCCACCGGACCGACTGCTGCTTGCCGCTCGCCTGGTCGTGCTTCGCCTCGAACAGCGCAACAGTGTTGTGCGCCTCGTCGTAGATGATCCAGTCGGGGCGTGCCTTCCCAACGGCATCGAGCACACGGCTCTCGAGCAGAAGATAAGCGTTGACGTACACGCGAACCTGCGTGCGCTCACCTTGAAGCGCCTCGGGCATACTCGACTCGATCGTCTTGATAGCCGCCCCGGCGATCACTTCAGCGGCGTCAGCGACCCGCTCAGGGGTGCGCTCGGAGAGGATCTTCTCGGCGAGGCTCGTAGGACTCATACGAGCCAATTTAGCGCAAGCTTTGCGCAAGCGCAAGCAGAACGCAAGCAAAGCAAAGGAGGCGCAGGCGGTGGACCACCCAGCCGCCTCCTATAGTGGAGAGATAGTTGTGTGCTCAACAAAGGAGCGTCCGATGGAAGTGGAGATCTGGTCTGACGTGGCGTGCCCGTGGTGCTACATCGGCAAGCGCCGGTTTGAAGCGGCGCTGAGCCAGTTCGAGCACGGCGAGGACGTGCAGGTGACGTGGCGAAGCTTCGAGCTGGACGGCGAGGCGCCGCATGAGCGCACGGGCGACCGCGCTGAGCACCTGGCGAAGAAGTACGGGATGACGGTGGCGCAGGCGCGCGAAGCTGAGCAGCGGCTGACGGATGCGGCGGCGGGCGAGGGCCTTGGCTTTCGCTTTGACATGGCTCGCAGCGGCAACACGTTCGACGCGCACCGGCTGGTGCACTTGGCTGAGGAGCACGACCTGCAGGACGCGATGAAGGAGCGACTGCTGCAGGCGTACTTCACGGAAGGCGAGCTGATGAGCGACCACGACACGCTGGTGCGCCTGGCGGTGGAGGTGGGTCTCGACGAGCAAGAGGTCCGTGAGATGCTGGTAGGCGATCGCTTCGCGCAGGAGGTGCGCGAGGACGAGCGCACGGCGGGCGAGCTGGGCATCGGCGCGGTGCCGACGTTTGTGGTGGACCGCAAGCTGGGTACCTCGGGTGCGCAGCCGCCGGAGGCACTGCTGCAGCTTCTGCGCGAGGGCTGGACAAAGAGCAGCACAGCCGTGGCCACCTAGGATGAGGAGTAGATGATGTTCGAGAATCTGCACACGCTGGCGGGCGAGCCGCTGGACACGAGTGAGCTGGACGGCCGGGCGGTGCTGGTGGTAAACGTGGCGTCCCGCTGCGGTCTGACCCCCCAGTACACGGGCTTGGAGCAGCTGCAGGAGCGCTACGGCGAGCGCGGGTTGACGGTGTTGGGCGTGCCGTGCAACCAGTTCGGCGAACAGGAGCCTGGTAGCGCGGAGGAGATCGAGACGTTCTGCTCGACCACGTACGGGGTGAGCTTTCCGATGACGGAGAAGCTCGAGGTGAACGGCCCTGGACGCCACCCGCTTTACAGCACGCTGAGCGAGACGACAGACGCTGCAGGTGAGGCGGGTGACATCCAGTGGAACTTCGAGAAGTTCTTGGTGTCGGCGGATGGACGCCCGGTGGCGCGGTTTCGCCCGACGGTGGAGCCCGAGTCGGACGAGCTGATCGCGGCGATCGAGTCGGAGCTCCCCTCGTGAGCACGACTACGCCGGCTTTGAGCGCGCCGTCGGTGGGCGCGAGGTTTGACCGCACGACGATCGAGCGCCGGGAGCTGGGCGAGCGCGACGTGCTGATCGACATCAGGTTCTGCGGCATCTGCCACAGCGACATCCACCAGGTGAAGGACGAGTGGGGCGGCTCGATCTACCCGATGGTGCCGGGCCATGAGATCGCGGGTGTGGTGGCTGGCGTGGGCTCCGCGGTGGAGAAGCTCTCGGTTGGCGACCGCGTGGGCGTGGGCTGCATGGTGGACTCGTGCGGCGAGTGCGAGTACTGCCTCGCGGGCGAGGAGCAGTTCTGCGTGAAGGGCTCGGTGCTCACGTACAACGGCCGCGAGTACAACGGCGAGCCGACGTTTGGTGGCTACAGCCAGCAGATCGTCGTGCAGGACGGCTTTGTGGTGAAAATCCCGGATAGCATTGATTTGGAGTACGCAGCACCGCTCCTATGCGCTGGGATAACGACGTATGTGCCGTTGAAGCACTGGCGGATTGGCGATGGGGCCAAGGTGGCGGTGATCGGCATGGGCGGCCTCGGCCACGTGGGTGTGCAGCTGGCGGCGGCGATGGGCGCTGAGGTGACGGTGCTGAGCCAGACACTGTCAAAGCAAGAGGACGGCCTTCACTTCGGCGCGAAGCACTACTACGCGACGTCTGACGAGCGCACTTTCGAGCAGCTGCGCTCGAGCTTTGACTTCATCTTGAACACGGTTTCGGCGAACCTGGACGTGGACGCGTACCTGCGGCTGCTGCGGGTGGACGGCACGCTGGTGAACGTGGGCGCACCGTCGAAGCCCGACTCGTTTCACGCGTTCTCGCTGATCGGTGCGAGGCGCAGCCTGGCGGGCTCGTCGATCGGCGGCATCCGCGACACACAGGAGATGCTTGACTTCTGCGCGGAGCACAACGTGAAGCCGGCGATAGAGTTGATTGGTGCTGAGGACGTGGAGGACGCGTATGACCGGGTGGAACGCAGCGACGTGCGCTACCGCTTTGTGATCGACGTGGCCACGATCGGCCAGGCAGCACCGCAGCACGACAGCTGAGCGTCTGTCGCTAAGAACACGCTCGGAGCTCTACGAAAAGGGACGGTCAGACATGGGCTCAAGTGGCAAGAAGAAGACAACGATGGCGAAGCTGATGCGTGAAACGAAGCTTCGCGAGCGCAGGTTGGACAAAGCGGCAAGGAAGGACGAACGCAAGCGCGGAGTGGGCGTATACGCACCGGACTACGTACCGGACGCCCCTGACGACGCGCTGGAGGAGCTGACGGGCGAGCCGGATGGGTCAGGAGCCCAGGCGGCGCCGGCAGTGGCCACATCGGTTGGGTAGGTGCCGCGGGCGCGCAGCAGGAACACGCCGGCCGCGGCGAGCGTGGTGAGCATGATCAGGAAGCTGACCTGAAGGCCGGTGCCGGTGGCGGCGGAGACGATGCCGTGGGTATGCGTGCCGATGGGCGCTTGTGCGGGCTCGATACCGACGACGAGGTCGGCGAGCGCGCCGAACAACAGCGGCGCGAGCGCTTGACCGAGTGAGCGGAGCAGCGTCCTTGTGCTCTCTGCTCTCCCCCACAGGCGCGAGGGCATGATGTCCAGGCGGGCGGCGTCGAGCGGCGGGTTGGCGGCGGAGATGAGCGCGGCACCGCCCATGTCGAACCAGACGGCTGGGTACAGGTGGCTGCCAAGCAGCCCGGGGATCAGCAGCAGGGCGGCGCCGAGGTAGCAGAGGGCGGGAATCCACACGCGCGCTTGGAGTGTGCCGCGACGGACGAACGCGTCGGTGAGGGGCCCGCTGAGGAGCGTGCCGAGCAGCGCGCCGAGCACGAGCAGACCGAGCACGAGTGTGGCTGTGGCCTGGCTTGCGTGGTAGTGACCGCGTACGAACACGACGGCGAACGTCTGTAGGCCGGCGAAGAAGAAATAGCCGAGGGATGAGCCGATGATGAGCATGACGTTGGTTGGGATGCTGAGGATGTAGCGGACGGCAGCGCCGATGGACATGGTGTTGGGATCGGTGTCCAAAACGAGCGCGGGATCGGGGGTGAAGCCCTGACGAAGGGCGGCCTCGTGGGCAAGCTCGCGGTCGTCGCCGCCGGCATAGTCGTCGCCGGCATCGGCGAAGGCTTCGTGTGCATCGACGAGATCGAGTGTTCCGGGCTGCAAACGGCTTTGCCCGCCACGCAGTGGCTCGGGCACAGTCCGCCACAGCGAGCGCGCGAGGAAGAAGCCGGGCAGGGCGAGCACCGCAAAGGCGACACGCCAGGAGAACACGCTGGCAAGGGTGCCGCTGAGGATGAAGCCGACGGCGGTGCCGGCGATCTCGCCGCTGAGGATGTAGCCGTAGACGCGGCCGCGCTCGCTGGAAGGGAAGTAGTCGCCGGTGAGCGAGGCGATGGCGGGGCCGGCGGTGGCGGCAACGGCGCCGAGCCCCACGCGGGTGAGAAGCAGGGTGGAATAGGAGTGGGCGATGGCGCCGAGCAAGGTGGCGATGCTCCACAACAGGATGCTGGCGGCAAGCACGGGGATGCGGCGCACGCGGTCGACGAGCAGCCCGACGGGGAGGACGGCAACAGCGCCGACGAGCAGAGCAACGGAGTTGAGCAGGCCGATCTTGGTGTTGCCGATGTGCAGCGAGCGCTCGAGTTGGGGGGCGACGGCGCCGACGGTTGCGATCTGGGCGCTGGAGAGCGCGAGCACGCCACCGAACAGGGTGATGACACGAGCGCGGGCGGGGCCTCCCACGAGCTCGACGACGTGGCCGCGCAGCACCCGGCCAAGCCAACGCAGGGCGCGCATGCAGGCGAGGAAGATGCGCTCAGGTGTGCCGAGATCGTTCAAGTTGGAGCCCGGGCAACACTTTCGCAGCAAGACGACACGACGAGCCGACGTCCGGTGGCACTCGTACGGTTGCCGCCATGAGTTGGCACTTGCAACGCCTTGCGGCGTTCGACATCGAGACGACGGGCGTGGATACAGAGCACGATCGCATCGTCACAGCAGCGGTGAGCCTAGTTGGCGGCGGTCAGCCGTCCGAGCATCGCTCGTGGCTGGTGAACCCCGGGATCGAGATACCGGCGGGCGCGACGGCTGTGCATGGCATCACGACCGAGCGGGCGCGAGCTGAGGGCCGGATTGCGAGCGAGGCGGTCGCTGAGATCACTGCGGCACTGTCAGCTCAGCTGCGCGGTGGTGTACCGATCATCGCGTTCAACGCACGCTTCGATCTGACGATCCTGGACCGGGAGGCCCAGCGGTATGGCCTGCAACGGCTCGTGGAGCTGGTGGGCGGCGCGGACAGCATGCTGGTGGTCGATCCGCATGTGCTCGACAAGCAGGTCGACCGCTTTCGGCGTGGCAAGCGGACGCTGAGCGCGGTGTGCGAGCACTATCGCGTGCGACTGGATCAAGCCCATGAGGCGAACTCGGACGCGCTGGCCGCGGCACGGGTGGCATACAGGCTGGGGGCTGAATTCGCTGAGCTGGGTGGCAGCGACCTGAAGGCCCTGCACCGTGAACAGGTGGCGTGGGCAGCTGAGCAGGCTGCGTCACTGGAGGACTACTTCCGCAAGCAGGGACGTAATGAGCCGATCGAGCGAGTGTGGCCGGTCATTCCGAGTAGCCTCCCGCGCGCGGCGTAAAGTTGGCTGATGGCATCGGGCGAGGGACGCCGGGGACGCGCACACGTGTCGAATGACGGATCTTCCTACGCGTATGATTACGAGGAGGCTTTCGCGGCTGAGCACCGGCACGCGAGCCCGCACGCCCGCGGCTGAGCTGCACCAGGAGAGCAGACTGCAGCACCCGGCGACAGCGCTCGCTTACGCTACGAGCAATGCGCAGAAGAGTTTCGATCCGCAGGCTGCTACTACTCGCCGCCGGCGTACTGGCGCTGGTGGTTGTGGTGCTCAACTGGACTTACGGGCGTCTGCCGGCGGAGCCGACGCCAACGGGCTCATTCATCCGCGTGGACAAACTGCGGATCCACTACATCGAACACGCTGGAGCAGGGACGCCGGTTGTGCTGATCCACGGACTGCCGGGCACAGCTGAGGATTGGGAAGACGTGACGCCGCTTCTGGCGGGACACCGCACGATCGCGATCGACCGCCCCGGCTTTGGCTATTCGAGCGGCGGCTATGTGCCGTTCAACCGTCAGCTGGAAGTGATCCACGAGCTGCTGGTGAAGCTGCACGTCACACGACCGATCCTCGTGGGCCATTCCTTCGGAGGCACGATCTCCCTGGGTCTCGCGGAGCGCTACCCAAACGATGTCAGCGGCCTGGTGCTGGTGGACGCGGCAGCAGCTGGGGAGAAGAGTGGCTCCTTTCAGGATGCACAGGCGCACGCGGTGCAGTTTCTGCAGACTCCAGTCATCAGGCAGATCGCCAATGCGACGTTTGGCCAGCTGCTGATGACGGTGTCGGTGAACATGGGCGACAACGAAGCGTTTCACCCGCTGCCGGTGGTGGCGGCGCACCGCGAGCGCCTGCTTGCGATCAACATGACCCACGGCAACCTCGAGGCGTGGGCGGGCGAGACACTCGCTGCAGACGGCGTGATCGCACAGATCGACAAGCGCCTGAACACAATCCACACGCCAGCGGTGGTGATTCAAGGCGAACAGGACGAGCTGGTAGAGCCAGCTCACGGGCGTCAGCTTGCAGCGGAGCTGCCGGACGCTCGCCTGGAGATGGTCTATGGCGGGCACATGCAGCCATATGACCACCCGGCGACGATCGCGACGGCGGTGCAGAGCCTCAGCCCGAGGACGGTGGCGCAGACGAGCTCCAGCCACTAGCTGGACAGACGACCGACAGCACGCCTTGCCATTTAGGAGGAGCGGTACCCGGCCGATACTGCCGTGGTGAGATCCGTGAGTCGTACCGTCCCAGCGCTAGCAGTCATATTTGCGTGCGGCGCAATCGCCGCGTGTGGTGGCAGCACCGCGCTCCCTGCCACGGTGACGCCTTCAACGGCTAGCCCAACGATCACAAAGGCACAGGCAAGCACCTACGCGCGAGCCGTGAACCTTCGAGCTGCGGACCTCCCCGGGATGAGCATTACGTCTGCCGAAGGTGAAAAGCCTGATGCCAAACACATCGGCCAGGTGGAACGTTGCGCCGGGAACCTGACCGGCAGTCATCTCGTAGCGAGCATTCACTCGGCTACCTTCTCCGGATCCAGCGAACCCGAGCACGAAGAAATCCGCTCGGTCGTGGAAGTGATGCCGAGCGCAGCACTCGCCGAGCAGAACAACACGTCCAACCGCAGTCAACGGGCGCTTGCCTGCGCGAAGCGCTTCTTCGCTCGGGAGCTCGCCGGCAAGGGCGGCTCGCGTGTCCATTACGGGCCGGTGACGGTCAGCCGACTGCCCAACCCACTATCGGGAGCATCGGGAAGCTTTGGCTACCGGATCTCGGTGGCGATCCTCGGGGTGCCGTCGGCGATCGAAGCGACGCAACCTCACCTGTACGTCGACGCGTTCGGATTTCTGTCGGGCCCCGCCGAAGTAGGGCTGATCGCGACTGGTTTTCCTCAGCCCGTATCGGAAGAAACGGACGAGCGCCTACTCTCATCGCTCTACAGCCGCGCAACGGCGCACAAGCTCTAGCGCACTCGCTTCGGCAACCTCGCTCTCGCGGTCACAAACCGCCGGCCTTCACGATGTACCGATAGTGGGCGCCGATGATGACCCAGCCGATGAGGCGCTGCTTGTTGCGGGCAAGCGCGACCCGGAGGCATTCGGGCTGTTCTACAAACGGCGGGTGGATGCAGTGCTCGCCTTCTTCCTGCGGCGTACAGGCAACCGCGAGCTCGCCGCTGATCTGACCGCGGAGACTTTCGCCGCGGCGCTGTCAGGGCTACCGCGCTACAGCCCGCGGCGGAGCTCGGCGCTCGCGTGGCTGTTCACGATCGCGCACCACAAGATGGCGGACTCGATCCGCCGTGGACAGGTCGAGGACCGCGCGCGCAGGCGCCTGGGCCTCGAGCCGCTCGTATTCACCGACGAGGACATCGAGCGCGTGGAGCAGCGGGCGGCAGCAGCGGACACAAGCGCCGCGCTGCGCGAGCTCGAGCGACTGTCAGCGGAGCAGCGCGGCGCGATCGAAGGGCGGGTACTCCAAGAAAGCGAATACGACGAGCTGGCACGACGCCTGAAGTGCTCGGAGTCGGTGGTCCGCAAGCGCGTGAGCCGTGGGCTCGCTGAGCTGCGCACGAGATTGAAGGAGGCCTGACGATGGACGCGATGGACAGGTTTGGACAGGCGCTGGTGCTCAACGGGGGACGCCGAGGGGCCGGGCGAGGGCCGCTGTCGGGGCGCTTTGGCGCACGCTTGGCCCGCACATCATCGGGACGCCGCGCGCCCGCGCATTTGCGCGTAGCAGTCGTCGCCCTCGCGCTCGTGCTCGCCACCTCCGCGATCACGCTCGCGGCAACCGGGGTGATCCTCACGGGCTCGCCCGTCCCCGCGGCGCGTGCTCCGATCGCCACCGCCGGCGAGGGAATCCCCGTGGCGAGCGGCGCGCGGCTGCTACCCCTGCGAATAGCAGATCCGGCGGGCGGCCTGCCGTGGGGAATGCGGGTCATCCACACCACGCGGGGGCTCATCTGCGTGCAGATCGGCCGCGTCGACGGCAACCAGCTCGGACAGCTCGGCGTGGACGGCGCGTTTCACGACGACGGGCGCTTTCACCCGCTGCCCACAGACGCGCTCCCGGATACCCTGGCAAGCGCAAGCGGATGGATGGCCGGAAACTGCGCCAGCCCGGGAGAGATCTACGCGGGCGACAGCGTGGGACTGGAAGTCAACGCGGCCACCGACCCCGGCCCGGGCGCCGGGGTCCCCGCCGACCGCCGCGAGATCTCCTTTGGTCTGCTCGGAGTGCACGCGGTGAGCATCACCTACCGCGAAGGCTCGAAGACACTCACCAAGCCAGTACTCCCCGGCTTGGGCGCGTATTTGATCGTCCAGCGCTACACCAGCGGCAGGCCACTGGGTGGCATCAGCGAGACCGACGGCAGAGACGAACCGGGCAACTACAGCGGGCCGGCCAGCCCCAACGGAGCGCTGACCGCGATCACCTACGACTACGCGGGACGGACGTGCGTCGACCGGGGCAACCTACGCATGGCCTCATGCGGACTCTCGGAAGTGCCGCCACCGCCCCCAGCGGCGCTGCCCGCCGTGCGCGAGCCACTTCACGCACACCTGCAGATCCACGATCATGCGATCACCAGCGCGCAGATCAGCTTCCGCGCGCCCTACCCCGTCACGAATGCCGATGAGGACTACTGGGTGATGGCGCCGCTGTGCCGTCGCGGCGTCGACGGGGGAGTCTCAAGCGCTGACGTCGCTCGCGGGGGGCTCGTGACCATATCCGTAGGGGACGTTTTCTCGAGGTCGTGCGGCCGAGCGGTGAAGTTCATCGTCCAATACGTCAGGTCCACGGGAGGCCTGCCACGACCCACCCGCCTCGGCAGCATCACGATCCACGAGCCCCCCGGCACGCACCCCGTACCACTACCCCGACAGGTTGTCGAACAGGAGAGACGGTCCAACCCGACACGGAGCCTGCACGCGAAGATCCATCTCACGCTCCTGCCACAGACCCACGCGGCGTGCAACGCCGCGTACCTGCTCTACCCGTGCTACAAGGGCGAAGTCAGCTTCACGGTTCCCTACGCGGTCACCCCTCCGGCCGCCGGGTACTCCGGGAGCACGGAATACTCCGTCGAAGGATTTGCCGCATGCAAGGCCGGTGGCCGCCCCGAAACGAGCTGGGGCCTCGGATCCAACATCAAGGCGCACGAAGCAATCAGAACCACCTCGCTGGGGCTGTTTGTGCTCACGCCATCGTGCATATCGAGCGAGGGCTTTGAGGTCATTTACCGGAACATGCAGGGCCCGTCGGCGAGCGCACCGCACGAATCGGTGATCGTGGGAAGCGTGACTCTGAGCAACGGGAAACTGCCCAACGGACGCAACCCGAAGCCGGCCATCCATCGCTAAAGCCCAAACGGTCACAGAATCGGCGCTCGCGGCACTCTCCTCGTGATGGATGATGCCGATGCCTTCGCTGAGCTCTATCAGCGGGAGGGAGAATCCGTGTTGATCTTCCTGACGCGACGCACATGGGACGGCGAGACGGCGCTCGAGCTAACCGCGGAGACGTTCGCAGTGGCATTGCGCTCGTGGCGCAAGCTGCGAGCGCTGGCTCCTGAGCAACAGCGCGCCTGGCTGTTCACCGTCGCGCGGCGCCAGCTCGGACGTTACCTACGCCGCGCAACCGTCGAGCGCAAGGCCGTGCAGCGACTCGGTATGCAGATTCCGACTGTGGATCACGACGATCTACTGCTGATCGAGCGTCGCGCCGGCTTGCCCGAGCTACGCCACGCGCTCGCGCGGGAGCTCGCCAGGCTGAGCCCAGCTCAGCGCGACGCGCTGCAGCTGAGGGTGATCGAGGAGCGCAGCTATGAGGAGATCGCCCTCCAGCTGGGGATCTCACAGCAGACCGTTCGCGCTCGGGTATCGAGGGGGCTGCGTGCACTCGCCGATGCCCTCGAGCCGTATCACGCGGCCCACGAGAGCTGCACGGTTGATCACGACACCGCGGCGGAGAGCGCGTGATGAACCAGCGTCCGAGGGCTCTCGAGCAGCTTGGAGAAGAGCTTGACCGCGTCGCCGGCGCTGCGCTGGGCGACGGCTCTCGCCGTGTGCTCAGACGGGCGCCGGTGGGACGTTTGAGCGCAGCGGCGGTGTGTGTCCTGTTGTTCCTTTTGGCGGCGGCTGCGGCTGCTGCCGTGCTCCTGATTCAACAGGGCTCACCGCTACCGGCGCCCCATCCGCAGGATCTGCGCTCGAGCGGCATTCCGCTGCCGAACAGCGCGCATCTGGCGGGACTCGACGCGCCCGATCCCGAAAGCCCCAACCCACCGTGGGACCTACGCCTGTCGCGAACGAGCACCGGTGAGACATGCACGGCGGTCGGCCAGGTGTATGGCGGGCGCTTCGGCATCCTCGGTCTCGACCACGTCTTCAGGACACTTCCCCTCGGCTCGGTGGATAGCTGCGGCATCGATAGCGGCGACGGGCCGGTGCTGGTGGGAGCCAAGAGCTTCGTCGGCTACACGCCCAGGGAAGCGCGAACGGTGGTCAGCGGCGTGGTGGGCAGCGGCGCGCGATCGGTGACGGTTTACACCATCGGGACTCGACGGCAGCTCGAGTTGGGGCCACAGGGCAGCTTCATCACGGTGTATGCGGGCGAGGCCGAAGAAGTGCGCCCACGGGTGGTGATCGTCACGCGCGACGGCCACTCGCACACGATCGCGCTCGAGCAATCCGGCGCGTTTGAAGTGACCGACCCGGAAAATGGCGCCGGATGGGCCGCCAGCACCGAACCCGATCTCGAACCAAACGCGTTCCCCGACGAGGATTGCGTGCAGGTCACCCGCGAGCCGAGCCAGAGCGAATCGAGCCGCTTTGAGCTACCCCTGACGCCGGAGATCTGCGGGCGTCTGAGCGCGAGCCCGCTGTTCGTGCAGATGCGCCGGTTCGTCCCGGGAGAAGACGCCACGCCGTTCCCGTGGAACAACTCGCCGTCACGGACGATCGTCTACGGGATCGCAACGCCGCGCGTTCAGAGCCTCGAGCTTATGGGTGCGGGCGCCGCGCGAGCCCTCGCGATCGACCGCCGCGGCGGGGCCTTCATGGCGGTCCTCAGCGGGCACATCGATCCTCGCTCGCTGACGCTCACTGCCAAGCTCTCCGACGGGACAAGCATGAGCTATCAGCACCCCACCGGCCTGCTGGCTTACCGAAGCAACACGCCAATCGGGCCACAGGCGGTGCCCGCCTATCGCTCGCCGATCGCGGTCAAGGCCACGCTGCCGCCACCGCTCGAGTTCCCGATCGCCTCCACCGTCACGGAAACGCTGCGCGCGGCGGATCCTTCGGGCGGACCCGAGTGGGTGCTGCGTAGCTGGCAGGGAGAACCCAACAAGAGCGTCCGGGGCATCGGCGACGAACGCTTCTGGTGCGCCCAACTGGGCGTGGTGTGGCACGGCAAGCTGGTTGAACCGAGCGCAACGCCATCCGCTCACAGCCACCCGCTCACGGCTGAAGGCGGCCGCTGCAACCAGGCCAAGGACCTGATCCGCAACCGTTACATGCTGTCGCCGGAAAGCTTCCTCGACGACCCCTACCAGTACACGCCCCATCCGGCGCGCACGGTCCTCAGCGGCATGCTCCCACGCGGAGCGAGCGACCCCGTGCTGCTCGGGGTGGGGCCCGCGCAGGCGCTCCCCGTGGACACGAACAACGCGTTTCTCGTGGTGCTCCCCGGCCGCTACTGGAACGCGCGTCCCCGCATCTCCTACGTGTTGCACGGTAAGCGCGTTGGCAAGGTGCCCGGGGGCCCCGGGCCACGGCTCTATCAGCAGGGCACCGAAACACCCATCCCTCAGGTACGTGCGCCCGATCCCGACGGGGCTGCCCCGTGGGGGTTCGCGGCGACCCGCAACTGCAGGACAGCCGTGGGACGGATCGTCGGGGGACGCTTGGCGCACATCGACCTGTGGGACGGGGTGCTGGAAGCCGGCTCCGCGTTCAGCGGATCGAGCTCGAGCTGCGCGACCCATCCCGAAGCTTTCGAGCCGGCCGCCGAGCTACGCGAGCCGGTGGAATTCAACGAGCAGCAGGCGGGCAGCGACGAAAACCCCCTACAACCTGAACGGACACCGCTCTACCAGCCTGAAATCGAGTGGCGCACGCTCCCCGGCCGGACGATCGTCACTGGTGTGGCACGCCCTGACGTGGTGTCGGTGACGCTCAGCACCCCCAGCGACGTGCGCACGCTGCGACCCGCCGGGCCATTGCACGCGATCCTGGCCGTCTACGACGGCTACTTCCTGCGGGGCAAGCTCACCGCCACCGTGCAACTACGAGACGGTCGTGTGCAGACAGAGCAGCTCCTCGACTACAGCTCAGGCGCATATGAGCCTGAACCACTCATCGTGAGACTTCACCAGGCCAGACAGCTGCTCGGACAGATGCGAGCTCACGCTCATTTGCGAGGAGGGTCGCGCGAGCGCACTTTCCTGACGCCCATGCAAGTGCAGGTCCAGGAGATCGAACGGCGTCTCGCCTACGAACACTCTCACCCGGGCCTACTGCCGGCTGAATAGGTCACAAACGGAGCTGCTCGATCGTTATGGATGATGTGGCGCGCGGCGCGGACGGATGGACAGACGGAGAGCTGCTGGATCGCACCCGTGCTGGAGATCGGGAGGCTTTCGGCGTGTTGTATGAGCGCCGCCACGAGCTGGTGCTGGCGTTTCTACTCAAGCGCACCCGTAACCCGGAGGTGGCGATGGACCTGATGGCTGAGACCTTTGCCACGGCACTCCTGGCTCTTGTCGATGAGCCACCTGCGATCGTCGGCTCGGCCGCACCGTGGCTGTTGACGATCGCACGCAACACCATGATCGACAGCTACCGGCGCGGCCGAGTGGAGAGCACCGCACGCGAGCGACTGGCGCTCGAGCCGGCGCAAATCAGGGACGACGACGTGGAGCAGGTACTGCGGGTGGCGGCTGAGACGGACCTGCTGATCCGCCTCTCAGAAGAGCTGCCAGCGGATCAGTTCGACGCGCTTCGTGCACGGGTCCTCGACGAACGCGGCTATGAGGAGATCGCCCGCGAGCTCGCATGCTCCGCGGCGGTCGTGCGCAAGCGGGTAAGCCGCGCGATCGCAACTCTGCGCCAGACCAACCAGGCAAGCACATGACCGACTTTCACAGCAACTACAAGCGTCAGCTGGTTACAGCTGCTGAGGAGCTGTTCCCCGCAGCTGACACGAGACCGCGGCGTAAGCCGAGCCGCTCTCATCGCGTGCCGCTGCTGGCGGCGGTCGTGTTTGCCGTGCTGCTGGGAGCCGCCGCCGCGCTCGCCGCAACCGGGGTCATCGGTTTCGGCGCCCCGGTGAAAGCATCCCACCCGCTAGCCCGGGAACCCCCATCGGTGACAGCGGGGGTCGGCATTCCGGTGGTAGGCGCCAACGGCAATCCCGCGTCGGTGCAGCCGCTGGCGATCTCGGTGCCCGACCCCGGCGGGGGCTTGCCATGGGGGATGAGGATCGTGCGAACCACCAGGGGACTGCTGTGTCTGCAGATCGGGCGGCTGCTGGACGGGCGCCTGGGGGTCATCGGCCAAGACGGCCAGTTCGGCGACGACGGTCTCTTTCACGAACTGCCGGCGAGCGCTCTGAACCCCGACACATGCATAACGCCGAGCGTTTGGACGATGTTGAGCGACGCCGGACTGCCGGCAGCGGAGCTCTGCCGAGCCCGATTACGCCATGTCTACCCCCATGGCTGCATCCCCGGGTATCCACCCCGCCGCCGTGCCCCGCCAGCGACGAGCGGCTAATCGGCTTCGGGGTGCTCGGCCCCCACGCGGTGAGCGTCTCCTACATGGCCGACGGCCAGCTGCACACCGCTGCGACGATCGGCACACTGGGTGCCTATCTGGTGGTTCTGCGAGTGCCACCAAAGCTTGCACACAACTTCCCCGTGCTCGGGGGCAAAAGCGGCCTACTCGGCAGCTTCCCGATCGGAGCGGGCAAAGGTGAAGTGGTCTCGCGGCTGGAGTTCCGCTTCGACGGCCGCCTCTGCCAGACAGGGTTCGACCGTCAGCCGAACGGACCGCCGCGGTGCAAGAGCCAGATCGCCGGTGAACATGTGCTCGTCCCAAATATCCCTCGCGACCTGCATACTCCGGTGGCGCTAACGGCGCGTAGAGTAGCTGGAGGATTTGACCTCGAGGTGACGTTCACAGCACCCGCCGCAGTGACCAACGCGAGCGTCGCGTACGGCGTACAGGTTAGGAGGCCAAGCTCACCGGCGTGCGGCGCGGGAGGCATCTGGGGGCAGTCGATCGAACGTGACGTCGCCCGCGGAGAGAGCGTTCACGTGACGGAATTTGTCCCCCAACCGCCCGGCTGCAACGGTGTAGTAAGGGGCGAGGTGATGCTGGGAGCTCAGACAGGCGCACTGCGCATGCTCGGCAGTCGCGACGAGACAATTGGGCGCTTCACCTTCAGTCTGCCAGGCTGAGCCAATGGGGCGGTGAACGACATATTGTCTGCTTGATGAACGAGAAGCGCTTGAGGACCAACGGCATCGAGCTAAGCGTCCTCGAAGAGGGCGAGGGGCCACTTGTGGTGCTCTGCCACGGCTTTCCCGAGCTGGCATTCTCCTGGCGCAGGCAGATCCCTGCGCTGGTGCAAGCCGGCTACAGGGTGCTCGCGCCGGACATGCGCGGCTACGGCTCGAGCTCGGCGCCGGCGGCGATCGAGGACTACAGCATCGTTGCGCTGTGCGAGGACATGTGCGGCCTGCTGGACGCGGTCGGCGAGCACTCAGCGGTGTTTGTTGGGCACGACTGGGGCGCGAACGTGGTGTGGCAGATGGCGGTCCTCCGCCCCGAGCGAGTCCGCGCGGTTGCGGGCTTGAGTGTGCCGTTCACACCACGCGCACCGGCACATCCGTTGCCAATCATGCGCCGCCACCTGGGCGAGGACTTCTACATCGTGCGCTTCCAGGAGCCAGGTTTGGCGGAGGCGACGCTCTCACGTGATGTGCGACGCACGTTCCTGCGCATGTTCGGCCCGCCGGCCCCGCTCGATTTGGAGGGTCGGATGAGCCAGGGTGCAACCGAGCGCCCCGAGTGGATCTCCGAGGATGAGCTGGCGGTGTATGTGCAGACGTTCACGCGGACGGGCTTCACAGGCGGGTTGAACTGGTACCGCAATATCGACCGTAACTGGGAGCTCACCGAGCCGGTAGGCGAGCGCCGGGTCGAGCAGCCATCGCTGTTCCTCACGGGCGAGGTGGATGTGGTGCGCCAGTTCATGCCCGCGCAGGCGATGGACGGCTGGCTCACCGACATGCGTGCGAACGTGGTGGTGCCAGGCGCCGGTCACTGGGTCCAGCAGGAGCAGCCCGAGGCCGTGAACGCGGCGCTCCTGAGCTTTCTCGGCGAAGTGACAGCGTAAGCTCCGCCGCGGCCCATGGCTCTCCGATCCCATTCCTACGCAAAGGCTCACGCGAGCAACTCGAGCAGGCGACCGGCAAGACGAAGCTGCCGGCGATGAAGCTCGCGGACGGAACAGTGCTCACTCACTCGCGCGAGATCCTCGCGTGGGTCGCCGACCAGCATTAGGCAGCACCTACAAGAGGGTGCGGCGCGACCATGGAGCCAACACCCTGCAACCGGGTTAGGACGCCTCGGTCCCGGACGGGTAGCCGTGGGCTTCGGTCAAGTTGACCTCAAAGACATGGCCGTCGGGACAGGACAGGCTCCAAACGGTCGCCGATTTCGGGATCGCAACGTGCGCCATCGACGGCTTCTGGCACTGTGGGCACGCTCCCATGAGCGTGGTCGTCCTCAGGTAGTCATCCAACTCGTCCCAGAAGCCCTCCGGACGCGCATAGCGGAACAGAAGGTTCTCGCGCAGGCAGAACCATGCGTCGACCTCCGGCGCACGATTCGGATTCGGCCCCGCGAGGATGCTGGCGTCGGACTCCCGGCTCAGACCAAAGACGAAGTCGCCGTCGTCGGGCATGCCGAGGAACGAGATGTACCCCTCCTCGACACGCTTCGCCATCTGCCGTTCCTGCGCGCCCAGCACCAGGTCGAAATGCTCGCGCAACGCTTCGTGGGCGTTCTGCAGACGGTTGTTGTTGCGCACGCTGCGTATGTAGTCGAGGCTGAAACGCAGCACGTCCTCGACCGGGCGCAGCCCGAGACGCGCGGCCAGCTCGCTCCGATCGATCGCCTCGAGGAAGTCGACACCTGAGGCCATGGGCGCGGCATTTCGCACCGCCGCCTGTTCGACGGCCCGCAGCACAGCTATCAGCCGAATCACGGGGCTTGCGTCGGCGAACGCGGCCGTCTCGCCCAGGTGAGCCCTGAAAGGCGGGGCGTGCAGGGCGTACCAGCCGGTTACTACCGTGACCATCAAGGCCTGGTGAAGCCACGCGGGGCCCCGCTCTCGAATCGCCGGAATGAAGCTCGGCTCTCCGTACAGGCGGGCATACAGATCGAGTAGGAAGACGTAGTCCGGACGCTCCTTTCGCGAGCCGTAGAAGCAGTCAAGGTAGGAGGCGACCTCTGAGGCCGCGAACTGATCCGCGCCCAAGCGTATGAGCAGGTTCTGAGCAGACACCGCTACCGCCCTGCCCTCAAGAAGCGTCAGCGGCCTCAGATAGAGGCCGGGCGTGTCCGGCAGCTCGACCGAGGCGACCTCATCATGGACCATGACCTTCCGCAGAGACCAGCCGAATAGCTGCAGCGGGACGTCATCGCCCCAGCCGCCCTGGACAAAGCGTCGCGGCGCCCCGCGCAGCGAATCGAAGTAGCGCGCCCGCGCCTTCAGCGCATCGGAACCAGTGTTCACGCTCCACGCATCGCTCGTCCGCTCCACGTCTCGTAGCGGTTCATGCTCCGGTGAGCATCGCAGCCGCTCGTAGAGCTCACCGAAGTCGTTCTGAAGCCCTATGAACTCAAGGCAGGCGCGCCCGTGAAATCCGACACCGAACGGCGTGGTGAGAAGGTCCACGCGGTGCGTCATCTCGTGGGGGAAGAAGCTGAGGAGGCCCATCACCTCCAGACGAGCGTCACGATCGAGCCGCCGGTAGAAGTCGAGGATGCCGTCCGCGAGCGGCTCGCTCGCAAGCAGGTCGACCGCTTCGATGCGCTCGCCCCAGGCGAGACCGAGGAACTGGGCCGCCGCGGGCGAGAGGGCGTCGAGCAGTTGCTGGAGCGCATCCTCCAGCACGAGCGTGTGGGGCTTCAGCTCGGCGAGCTCCAGACGCTGCTTAAGCTCGTCCAGGCTCATCGACCGGGACGGCGCTCCACTCGCAGAACCCCTGCAGCCCGACCGCCAGGATGAACGCTGCGACCGCCGCTGCAATCGGTACCGCGGCCATCGAGAGGCCGAGCGTCACGAGCACGGCGCCGATCACCGTCGTCGCCGCCGGGCGAGCCGACCCGCGGGCGAACAGCTTCGCGACTTCTCCGCTCGGGTCGCACAGCCGGTCCCTGCCGACTTGGGCGATCGTCGCCCAGAGCGTGCGCCCGTCGCGCTTTCCTCTCAGTGAAAAGCCGATACCCGACTCCGAGCTCACCGGCAGCAGGTCCTCGGCGTCGAGCCCCTGCAACTCAGTCGCCGCGATGAACGCGTCGAGCTGGTCGTATACGGGGTCGAGCGAGCCACCCGCGGAGCCAATCTCAGCGGCGAGTCGATCCGCTTCCTCAGCCGCATCGCGAATGCGGTCATCCGACGAATCCACCATCTCAAACCCCCGATCGAGTGATACGCAAGTGTTGCATCACAGCCGACGACGTGCAAAGAAAAAATACTGATTTGCGGCCACTTCGCGACGCGCCCGACACAATGGCTTTCGAACCCGTCGGTTCAGACCCGTCTAGCATCCTTGTTCGGGACTGCCACACCGCAGGATTAACGTAGCCTGAGTCGAGGACGTGCTTCGTAGAATCTCGGCGCGTGGCCATCGAGCGATTCATCTGGACGGATCATGCGCTGCTACGTCTTGAGCGTCGTGGCCTTACTCGCGACGATGTTGAGCAGGCGATTCGCGGTGGACATGCTGGACGCCGGATCAACGACGGGCAGGCTGACTGGTTGATCGATGGCATTACAAGCCATGGCGTACCGTTTGAGGCCATCTATGACCATCCTGTAGGCAAGGATCGAACGACTGCACGGATCGTCTCGGCTTGGCGGATGAGTTAGATCTCGGGCGCCGGCGGCGATATCCTTCGAGGAGCAATGTTTGCCTACTACGACTCAGAGGCCGATATCGCTTGGTTTCCCACAGGCGAATCCGACGATGTAGTCAGCGAGAGGGTGTTGGGCGGCTTGCGTGAGTATGACCGCGGCACCCACGCACTCGTTGCGATCGAGGTGTGGGATGCGAGTACGCGGCTTCCTAAGACGCTACTCGAAGCGCTTCCGAAGCCTGCTGCGCCGCACAGCGCCGCGGCCTGAGATACAGGTCTCCGTGGGGCGGTGGGCATTTGAGCCTGTTGGGTGCCGATAGAGCTTGTCCCGTTGGCGACCATCACCGTACCTGGAGAACGCGCCCGGAGAGATTCGAACTCCCGACCTTCGGTTCCGTAGACCGATAGCCTAACGCCGAACCGCGTAGATTAGGGCGATCTAGACCGACAAGACCTAGCTCTACCACATGAGATTTGGTCAGTTTGGTACCCAAAGCGGTACCCACACTAATCATCGTAGAATGTGGTACCCAAGTGGTACCCAAGCCTGTACGATGGCGGCATGGGTACCACACCGAACACCAACGTCATCGTCCGCGAGCAGGGCGGGCAGCCGTTCTACGAGGCGAAGTTCCGCCACTACGGGCGCCAGGTCAAGCGGCGCATCGGCCCGGCGTGGCTTGAGCCCGATCCCGACAACGGCGGCTGGCGTGCTCGCCGTGGCCGCGTGCCAGATGGCACCTATAGCGAGCGGGCGGCGATCGTAGCCGCCGCGCGGATCGCGGGTGAGTACGTAACCGAAGCGGCCGACCGCGACCGTATCGAGCAGGAACGCAGGACACGCGGCGTGACGTTCCGTGAGGTCGCCCACGCCTATCTCGGCTGGCTCAAGAACGTTCGCGGCGCGAAGCCGTCCACGGTGCGCGACCACGAAAGCATCCTGGCCGAGCGCGGCGTCGCCTACAAGCGCGGGAACGGCACGACCAAGGGGCACGTGATGGCGAGCCTTGGCGATCGGCCGGCGTCCAAGATCACCACGCGGGAGGTCGAGGACCTGCTGGCGAGCGTGAGCGCGTCGGGTGCGTCCCCTCGCACGGTGAACAAGTACCGCTGCGTGGTGTCCGCCGTCTTCAACTACGGCCGCAAGCCCTCCGCGTTCGCGCTGCCTGCAAACCCGACCAGCGACGCCGACCGGCGCCGCGAACGTCACCCGGACGCGCTCGTTTTCTACACGCCGGAGGAGGTCGAGGCTGTCGCTCGCGCGTTGGCTGCCGGCGAGCACCGCGACCCGTCGCGTCCCGCAATAACCAGCGGCGAGACGGCCGCACGCCGAGCCGACGACGAGCAGGACGCCGAGCTTGTGCGCGTCGCGGCATACGCAGGGCTGCGCCTCGGCGAGCTGTTGGCGTTGCGCTGGCGCGACGTGGATTCCGCGGGGTCCGCGTTGACGATCGCTCGTGCGATGAGCGCACGCATGGAGGCTTCCACGAAGTCTGGGCGAGTGCGGCGCGTGCCACTGGCCGACCAGGCCGCCGCCGCGCTCGAGCGCATGAGCCGGCGCGAGCGGTACACGGCGCCGGATGACCTCGTGTTCTGCAACGTCTACGGCCGAACGCTGGATGACTCGGCGCTGCGGCGCCGCTACCGGCGCGCGCAGGTCGCCGCGGGTGTTCGGCCGCTGCGCTTCCATGACCTGCGGCATACGTTCGGGTCGCTTCTGGCCGCGAGCGGGGTCGATGTCGTCACGATTCAGAAGGCGATGGGACACAGCGCGCTTGCGACGACGAGCCGCTACCTGCACGCGCGGCCGGCGTCTGAGCAGGCTCAGGTGTTTACGGCGGCGTTCGCGTCGAGCTTGCCCGAAGCCGCCGATAGGGTTGCTCGGTGAAGCAGAGAGCGAGGGATGTGTCGGCTCCGCGGTTCTCCAAGGGGCAGGTGAACCGCGCCGGGGTGTTCCTTTTGGAGCTGCGCGAGCGGGTGCGCGTCGAAGGCGCGGAGCGCGCGCTACGCGCAACTGATGAGGCTGCCATTGAGGAGGCCCGCGAGGCGTTGGACTGGTGGCGCAGCCTGCACGCGCGACCGTTGTCGATGGTCGCTGCGAACCTGCGCTACCACGTCTCGAAGGCCGAGGCGCAGGTCGACGGTCGAATAGAGGTCACGCAACGCCTCAAGCGACAGGACACGCTCGTCGGCAAGCTCGACCGTGAGCGCGGAAACGTCACGCAGATGCAGGACATCGGCGGTGTACGTGCGGTGGTGCCGGGCATACCCGACGTGTACCGCCTGCGGCGCAGGCTCCTGAAGTCGTGGACGATCATCCGCGAGCGCGACTACATCGCCAGCCCGAAGGATGACGGCTACCGCGCGCTGCACCTGATCGTGCGCCGAGCCGGCTTCCCAATCGAGGTCCAGGTACGAACCCGCGGGCAAGACCTTTGGGCCAACGCAATCGAGGAGGCGGGACGACAGACGGGCGTCCAGTTCAAGTTCGGCGAAGGACCGGAGATGGAGCGGGTTATCCTCGCGAGTGCCGCTGCGTTGATTGCGGGCTCCGAAGAAGGCAAGCTGTCCACCGCCGAAGTCTTGACCGCGGGCCTACTCGGAGCTGCGATCATGAAGCTGTTGAAACGCCAAGAGCGAGAGGCCAAATGAGTCCCATCGATGAGATCAAGCACTTCCTCGTCACACGCGACGTCAAGGCTGGCCGGACTACCGTCAAGCCGTTCGGCACAGACTACGAGGCAGCACAAGCGGCCTATGGCGCCGCTGAGCGAGAGGCCGCAATGCGACGGGATCTCGACGTCGTGCTGCTGAGCGCAGATTCGCTGGAGACGATCAAGCGGACGCACTCCAGCTACTTCAAGTCGAACCTCATGAGCGAGCTGCTCCCCGCGTAAGGCGAGAATCTCGCTCGGGGCCAACGCCGGCCCGACCGCGACCGTCATCGGATGACCGTCAAGTGCGTTCAGTGAGGACCGCTTCGATTTGCTCGCGGATGTAGAGCCTGCGCCTGCCGATCTTGACGCTCGGCAGGATGCCGCGGCGCGCCCAGTCCTCGACGGTCGAGACTGGCGCGTGCAGCAAGCCGGCGACCTCGCGCGCCAGCATCACGTCGTCGGCCGTCAGCCGTCTGGGGCGTGGCTGAGCGTCGAGCCTGGACCCTAGACCGCCGTCCGGTGGTCCGAGCCGGTCCTCTCTTGCTTGTGAGCTGGTTGGCCTCACACGTGTACAGACCCTGAAGGCCGGCAACCGGCCAGCGAGTTTTGCGGCGCCAGCCGAACTCGCTGTCGAGAGTGGACAAGGAGGCGAAGCCGACGCCTCCGGTGCCAGCAGCGGCGGCCACCCGGCCGCAACCGCTCCCGACGCCGGCGTCACCTCTATGCCCTGCGCGCCCTCTGCCTGCGATACGGGCGCGCCCCCTCGGTGCCCGTTCATCCTTCCGCAGGCGTTCTCAGCGCCACTCCTCGGGGACTACGCCGGGTGTCCACTCCTTGGTCACTCCGCCGCCCGCCTGCTTGAGCCTGCGCCCGAACTCAACGACGTTGAGCTGGAAGTCCAACTCGTCACGGGGATCGCGGCCTCCGTCGTCGAGCATCTGACGCCAGTGCGCAAGCGCACACAGCGTCTCGACCTGTGATTCGTCGGTCCACCAACCCTGTTTGAGACCTTTCAGCTCGTCGGGATAGCGCCCGCACAGCGCGACGATCGAGCCCCACATGAACTGTCGCCATTCACGATCACCGCCGTAGGGCTCAAGCCACGGCGCCCGAGTGATCGTCAGCTCGTCTGCTGGTGCGCTTCCGTTCCCGCGCGCTGCGGCGGCGAGCTTCCCGAGTCCGTCGCGGACCATCTGGCCCGCGACACGCGCGACCGGCTGCCCGGACGCTGCTGCCAGCTCGTCCAAGCGTGCGGCTATGTCGTCGGAAAGCGTGATCTTGATTCGACTGCTCATTGCGGAACCTCCGAGTTTCGACATTGAGGGCCTTCTGGTGCCCCTTCTGCCGGTTACTGACCCCAAGTCCGCGAGACCGGCCAACGAGTTTCGAGGCCCACTTTAGGGTCCGCTCCGAAGGTGCATCTAGTCTGTTTGGAGATGCGGGGGACCGCTCGCGATGGAGGGAGCCGGGGCGCGTGTGGGACTCGGCGGAGCGGTACCGTTGCTGGCGATGAGCGCGCAGCGCGAGTTTGACGTGGTGATCGTGACCGAGCCGGAGGGCGGCTACAACGTGTTCGTGCCTGAGCTGCCGAGCGTCGCAACGCAGGGTGAGACGATCGAGGAAACGCGCGCCAACGCACAAGAGGCGATCGAGGCGTATCTCGAAGTCATGCACGAGGGTGGCCCTCCTATCCCCACCGTGCACCGCGACCGCATAGCGGTCCACGCCGCGTGAGCCAGACCGAGACTCGCTATGCCCCCTCTCGGGCCTCGTCGTCCTCGGGCATCAACGCGGCCAGTCCCACGCCCAGGCCGTCGGACAAGGCGACCAGCACGTCGAATCTCGGGTCAGTCAGGCCAGCCTCGATCTTGGCAACTCGCGTCGGGCTGATATCGCTTCTGCCGGCCAGATCAGCGACGGTGAGCCGCTGTTGCTCGCGCACCCGTCTGAGCTGTTCGCCGAGCCGGATCAGCTCTGTTCGGTTTTCCATGCCTTCCTCCTGTTGGTCGTTGTGCTCGGGGCGCGAGGCAGTAGCCGACGCCCCAGGTCGAGGACACCCAGCCGGCCGCGCCGGCGTCGGCGAGCTTGCGGCGCAGCCGCGAGGCGTGGGACTCCACCGTCCGCGTCGCGTCGTCCTCCGGGTAGCCCCACACGTGCCGCAGTAGCTCGCCCTTCGGCATGACGCGCGCCGGTGCACGCGCCAGGTAGAGCAGCAGCGCGTACTCGCGCCGGCGCAGCTCCACAGGTGTCGATCCATAGATCACGGTCCGCGTCGCTGTATGGATCGTTAGCGCGCCGCAGCGGATAACCGGCGGCGTCTCGCCGGTCGGACGTCGCAGAAGCGCTCGCACTCGCGCAAGCAGCTCCGCGTACACGAACGGCACGCGGATCACGTCGTCCGCACCAGCCTCGAATGCGCGCAGCGTGTCCGTGGCATCGCTGCGCGTGCTGATCCAAAGGACACGAGCACCGGAACCCGCGAGCCCACCCCCTCGCAGGGCACGTAGAGCGCCGAGCCCTGCGCCACGCTTCAACTCACGGCCAAAGATGATCAGATCGACCTCGCCGACCGATGCGGGATCGCTGACCAACCGTGTGTCGAAGCCGTCAAGCGCCAGCTCATCGGCCAGCGCTTCGTTTTCGCTCTCCTGGCCGTAGATCACTACGACCGGGGGCGCAGCTCGCGGGATATCCTCCGGCTGCATTGGAGTTCACGCTCCTTTGCCACGCCCCCGGCTGTTGACGCAGCGCGGGGGCACTTGATGTTGCAGCTAAAGCATAACGCTTACGCGCAAGGTGGTACGAGCATGGACGTAAGCGGTTGCGCCTGCGAGGCTCCAGGCGATGCCACCGCCGCTGCCACCGGACCCTGCGCTCGGGCTGGCAATCAAGAAGCTGCGAGAAGCCCGCGGCTTGACGCAAGAAGAACTCGCCAGCCGAGCCGGCACGACGGTCGGGACCGTCAGCCGCCTTGAGGCAGCGAAAAGCGCACCCGCGTGGGCAACCGTCATGCAGATCATCGACGCGCTTGGCGTATCGCTGCCAGAGCTGGCGCAGACGGTCGAGAAAGCCAAGCGAAGCCGATGAGAGAGGCTAATGCGTGAGAGGGATCGCGAGACCCAATCAGGATGGTGGCGATGGCAGGCCACATCAGCTAGCCGTCGGGGCGCCTCGACGCAGGGCTGGGTGGCGCCGAGATTCAGAGATTAAAGCCGGCCCACTCAAGTCGGTCCGACCGGTCGGCTAGTTTTCCGCGTAGGTGGGTCTGGACGGCCTCGGCAATAGGTTCTCCCCTAGCGCCAAAGGCCGGTTCAGCTCCGAGATGCCCCTCGGGCTGATCGGGTAACTCCCTCTAGGTCCACCTGCCTGCTCATGCGAGCTGCCCTTAGATTCCCGTTCGTTGCGAAGAATCCTTTCGGAAGTCTTGAGAAGATTTGCAGGACTTTCGGACGGATCATCGTACAAGGCCGATTCCGCCCGCTGCATCGCGCGCTACGAATCCGGTCACGGCTGATTTCGGTCAGCTCGCGCATCGCTTGGTGCAACGACCATCGCGTCCACGGAGTCAGCGTCTGAGGAGCCGCAGGCGCCCGAGACGCCCGCGCAAGTCAACGGGCGTAACGGCGTTAGAAGGGCGGTCCCCGGCACGAGCAGCGAACCTGACCGCCTAGCAACGTTCGGAGATCGCCGGGACGGCCGCGCAGGCACGCTGGGCGACCCGCTAGTCCGTCTCAACGGGGAACCGGGGCGCCCTGTCGCTCCGCACGAGTTCCTCCAGCGTGGGGCGCGCACGTTTGGGGCGCGGCGCCGGCAGCGGTAGGCCGATGAAGTCCTTGGGCAACGCCGGGAACAGGTCCGACAACTCGGGCGTGATCTTGTCCGGCGGTGCCTTCACGAGCGTTGATATCTCCACGAGCTTGATCTCCATGCCCTTCTGGGCCTTGACGCGGGCGACCTCCTCGCGTGCGTTGCGCGTAAAGCTGAAGGCGACGATGTAGCCCTTGCTCGCGCCGTAACGCTCGATCGCAGTCTCGAAGTTATCGACGGTGACCCGCCCTACTCGGTCGGACTGCTTGACCTGCACAGGCAATTGCTCCATGAACGAGTAACCATCGATCCCCAGGTCGTTCGACTTGCGCGGCGAGTGGGTGCCGTTGATGCGTTGGATGACCCAGTTCTGGAACTCGAACGGGCGCAGGTCGCGGAGATCATCTTCCGTTACCGGAAGCCCTTCGAGGTCGACAGTGGCGCCGATCTTCTCCAGCCGGCGCTGCATGATGCCGAGCGCGGTCGGGCTGATGTCGATACCCAGCCAAGCTCGTTCGAGCTTGTGCGCCACGGCGATCGCCGTCCCGCAGCCACAGAAAGGGTCGAGAATGATGTCCCCCGGACGACTGCTAGCGCTGATGATCTTCTCCAACAGTGCCTCGGGCTTCTGGGTCGGGTAGCCGATCCTCTCTGCCGCCTCGCGGTTGAGCTGCTGAGGGCCGACCCACCAGTCCGGCGGGATCGTACCCTCGTCTACGTAGTAGCGGTAGACCTTTCCCGTTTTCGAGTCCGTCTTCTCCTGGTATTCGCGGCCGTCCTCGTCGACCTTCGCTCGCATGTGCGTGCCGGCTTTCCGCGGTTCTGCTACGGCGGCCCAGTCGAAGTGGAAGTTCTTTCCCTTGGAGTAGAAGAGGATCGTGTCGTGCTTACGCGCCCAGCGGGCCTTACCACGGCCGCCTACCTCGTAGCACCAGACAATCTCATTCTGGAAGCCCTTGTCATTGCCCCGAGGGTTTGCCCCGAAGATCGAGTCCATCATGACCTTGAGGTATGCGTTGGCGTGCCAGTCGCAGTGGAGGTAGAGCGAGCCCGTCGGCTTGAGGATGCGGTGCATATCGATGGCACGTTCGCGCATCCAGGAGGTGTAGACCTGAATGCCGCCCTGCCAACGGTCGTCGAACGAGCGGACCTCCGCCTCGTCTCCCCAGATGACTTCATAGTTCTTGTTCGAGAAGAACGGCGGGTCCAGGTAAATCAGGTCGATGCAGTCCGACGGGATTTCTGCGAGGACGTTCTTGTTGTCGTCGCAGTGGATGACACCCGTCTTCAGGTAGCTGATCGGATTCACGGCCCCCGTCAGTTGGACGGGTCGCCGACTTGTCCTCCTAGCTGCAACGTCACAATCATCGAGATAATCCGGCTAATCAGGCATCCTGTTAATAGGAATAGTTGTGTTTATATGAGCGTTGGCCGAACGACAGGCATCGAGGCCGACTACCAGCCCCGACCCAAACGACTGCCGTTCCTCGGATTTATTCTGTCTTGTGGCTCAACAGAATTGGTCAGTATGAACCCGTCTCAGCACTGAGAGACGCACCCAGATCGTCGGATTCCTGACGGACGGCATGAGTATCCGCGCCACAACCCGGATCACCGGGGCGACGAAGAACACGGTCACGAAGTTGGTCGTAGAGCTTGCCGGCGCAAGTTGCACACGCCGGCCCCGCCTCAGATCAGAACGTCCCCGGAGGCATCAGGTCGCCCAAGCCTTTGTTGGTCCAATCCTGAGCTATCTTCGCGTTGTTCGCCGCGATGAGCTTCGCCACGACCTCCACGAGCAAGTCCAGCACTTCCTCGGTTTCTTCGGACTCCCAGTAGAAGCTCGTTGACGCGGCGTGACGACGCAACTCCCTCTCAAGGAACAGGCGCGCCTCCTCCTCCGTGAAGCCGTAGCCCGCCATCAGTCCGGCTCGTGGTCGTACTTTTCGGCGACGTGCTTGATCGCGGCGTCAAGGTCCGCGATTGCGGCGTCCACGGCATCGCCGAGAGCCTTCTCGGCCTCCTCGACCGTCGCCGTTGACTCGCGCACGGCCTCGTCCGCTTCCCACAGGCGCGCGTACTCGTCCTGCTCAGCGGGGAGCGTCGTGGGCGCTGGCGCGTCCGGCCCCTGCGCGAAGGGGTTCGTGAACATTCTGCTGCTGCGTATGCCATCGCGGACAAGCGTGTCAAACTCGCTCCACTGCCAGTTGCCCACCCGCGGGGAGTACCCGGTCTGCCGCGTGATTGCGTCGCCGCGCTCCTTGAAGGTGGCCCGCGCCGTCGCCACGGCTTCGTTAAAGGAGTCCGTGCGCGCCTCCACGCGATTCAGCGCTGCGCGGACCCTCGCACTCGCCGACGTGTTCGCTCGGGCGTCCTCCACAAGCTCGCGCCATACGGCAAGGACGGGCGGATGGCCCTGCGCCTGAGCCGACGGGTCATCACGGTCCCGTAGGACGCCGTAGAAAAGGTGGCGATTCTCCGCGACGGCTCGTTGCAGCGCGACCAACTCCTCTCGGATCGGCGTGTAGACCTTTGCCCTCCGGCGGATTTCGGAGAGGTTCTTGCGCCGGCGATCTTCAAGTGCAACGCTCGCACGGTACGAAGCTCCGGCGCCCGCGAAGCTGCCGAGTAGCGCCGAGCTGACGCCCACGAGCGTCGTGATCCACCACTGTTCGCCGATCACCTTGACGATGGTCTGGGACTGCGCGATCACGAGTACCAATGAGTGGAACAAGGCATGCATTGTCGCCGAGCAGATGGACGGCTCCTGCACACGCGGGGCCGTGGGATCGTCGCACAACCCTGGAACGACGAAACCACGGATGCTTTTGGAGGGCTTGCGGTCTAGATCCAGGCTCGCCCGGGCAACGCCCGTAGCTACTACAGGCTTCGCTCCCCCTGTACCCGGCCTTGACGACGTGACGACCACCGAACTCCCCGCAGCAGCGCCCGAGACGCGCTTTAGGCAAGAGCAATACGGTCACACCCGACTGCAGCCCCGCACGCCACAAGAGCCGGCTACGACGCCCGGCGCAGCATATATTCGCGCACCCCAAAACCGTTCGATTGGTACCCATCGATGGTATCCACACTGCGTCAGCCTTCTAGGGCTCATCATCTCGGAAATGCAATAGCCCTGCTAATTAGCATATTTTGCGTGACGCGCCCGGAGAGATTCGAACTCCCGACCTTCGGTTCCGTAGACCGACGCTCTATCCAGCTGAGCTACGGGCGCAGAGCGACGTAGTCTACCGACGCTCCTATGTCTCCCCCCACACGGTCGCCACCAGCGACCGTGGGCCCCCGTGGTTGCGGTGCTCGCAAAGGTAGATCCCCTGCCACGTGCCCAGCGCCAGACGGCCGTTGTTCACGGGCAGCGTCAGCGTCGGCCCCAGTAGCGACGCCTTCACGTGCGCAGGCATGTCGTCGCTGCCCTCGAGCGTGTGCGTCCACAGCGCGCTTCGCTCCGGCACCGCGTCGTTGAACCATGCCTCCAGGTCGGCGCGCACTTCCGGGCTCGCGTTCTCGTTCAGCGTAAGCGACGCCGACGTGTGGCGGATCAGCACGTGCAGCAGCCCCACCGCCAGCTCTCCCAGCTCAGGCAGCGCTCCCAGCACCTCGCCCGTGATCAGGTGGAAGCCACGCGCCCGCGGCTGCAGGGTCAGCTCACGTTGCAGCCACATCCGCCCAGCCTACGACGCTTGCCTGCGCTCCGTCAGCCGGCGCTCGATTGCAGCGCGCGCCCGGTCAAACGCGCCCGGGTCACCCAGAAGTCGTGAGCAAGCATTCGCCCCAAGGCCCAGCGAGTAGATCTCAAACGCCACGTCCGCCGCGCCCTCCGTACTCGTCACCGCCGCCTGACGCTCGAGCTCTCCCAGCCACGCGAGCACGCCCGCGCGCACCGCGTCCTGCACCACACCCGGACGGTCGTCGAACTCCGCCGCCACCGCCGCCCAGAAACAGCCGCCCGCGAACCCCTCCCGCTGTAGGAAGTCCAAGTACCCGCTGCAATACGCCCGTAGTCGCGCCTCCCCCTCCCGCTCAACCTGTGCCGGCGCAATCACCTCCGCCGTGAACCGCATCGCCGCCGCCTCAATCGTCGCCAGCTGTAGCTCCTGCTTGGAGCCAAAGTGCGCAAACAAGCCGCTCTTGCTCATCTCAAGCTCGCTTGCCAGCCTGCCAATCGTCAGCCCTTCCAAGCCCTCAGTCGACGCCAGGTCAACCGCACGAGCAAGAATCGCAGCCCTTGTGTTCGCCGCCTTCGTCGGTGCGCTCGCATCCTTCGTCCGCGTCGTCGCCGTTGCAGCGTCCCACGCGCGAGCGCTTGCTTGCTTTGTCGCCACCGATGCCAGCTTAGTCCTAGTCGCTGTCTGCACAAGTCAATTGTAACGCACGAACGTTCGTGCTATTAATGCCTGCCTCGATAAGCCCACGAAACAGGAGGCGCACATGTCCGACTACACCGTCACCCCCATCGACGCCATCGAGGGTGTCGTCTTTGGCTCCTTCAAACGCGCTCGTGCTCAGCTCGGCGTGGAGTCCTTCGGCATGCAGGTGCTCGATCTACCGCCCAACGCCACCCTCTACCCAGAGCACGACCACGCCGACAGCGGCCAGGAGGAGGTCTTCGTCGTGCTGCGCGGCGCCGGCGAGATCGAGATCGACGGCCAGCGCCACCAGCTCGACCCCGACACCATGGTCCGCGTCGGGCCGCGGCCCAAGCGCAAGATCTGGCCAGGTGACAACGGCATGCGCGTGCTCGCCCTCGGCGGCTGCCCCGGCGCCGTTTACGAGGCGCCCGAAGTCACCAAGCTCGGCGCGCCCGATCCTGGACTTCCCGAAGCTCCCCCTCAGTGAGCCACGCTCGCCACCCCGATATCCATCTATAAAAAATCCGTTCCCAGCGAGGTACGCTCAGCCAGCTTATGGCCGACCAGAACGACGTGCGCCGCATCGCCCTCGCTCTGCCCCACACGAGCGAGGCGAGCGACCACTTCGGCTTCTCAGTCGCCAACAAGCGCAAGAACAAGCAATTCGTGTGGACGTGGAACGAGCGCGTCGAGCCGAACAAGCCCAGGATCCCCCGGCCCGACGTGCTCGTCGTCCGTGTCAGCGACCTGCATGACAAGGACGCACTGATCGCCTCCGATGAGCGCAAGCTCTTCACCGAGCCCCACTACAACGGCTTCCCCGCCGTGCTCGTGCGACTCGAGCTAATCGACGTCCCCGAGCTGGAAGAGCTGATCCTCGACGCGTGGCGCACCCAAGCACCAAAAGACCTCTCCAACTGATTCCAACCGGAAGCGACGTGACCACATGAAAGCCCCTGTACTTCGACGGCAGCGGCGGCCTCGAATGGAAAGACGACCCCACACATCGTCGCCATCGCCTACCACATCGCCTGCGGTAGCTGCGCCGGGTTCAAGCCCGTGTTCGTGCGCGATCCTGCGTAGAAACGGGTAGGGCCGCCGGCCCCGGCGGCGGCGTCAGGCAGCCCATGTGGCAGGATGCACCCTCGTGCGCCGCCTGCCCGCCCTCGCCTCAGCGCTCCCCGCCGTGCTGCTCGCGCTCGTGTGCGCCAGCTGTGGCTCGAGCAGCACGAGCACCACAAGCGTCAAGTCGACCGCAGCCGTCGGCGTCGCAACCAAGGCTCAGTTCATCGCCCAAGCCGACCGAATCTGCGCCGCGCTCAGCACCCGGGAGAAGCCCCTCAAGGCTCGC
Source organism: uncultured Solirubrobacteraceae bacterium (assembly GCA_963752865.1). Classification (GTDB taxonomy): domain Bacteria; phylum Actinomycetota; class Thermoleophilia; order Solirubrobacterales; family Solirubrobacteraceae; genus Palsa-744. The sequence goes on along the minus strand of CAVVZU010000002.1, from coordinate 726,812 downwards.
CAGGAAACGCTCAAGGGGCTGCCTGTCGCCACCGCCGACAAGGAATTCGTCTCGCTCGTACACCAGCTCGTAGCCTTCTCACGCACAGCCGCCACCAAGCTGACCTTGCTCGCCGAGCCCCCACAGGACGCTCAGTCGATAAAAAAACTCCTCACCAGCCTCTCCGTCGAGAGCACCGACGCAACCGACATCGCCTCCGCTGCAAGCCGCCAGGAAAGCAACACAGGCGAAGCCGACGAGCAGGCGCTCAGGAAATCCATCGCCAACAGTCGCACGCTCGCCGCCGAATACGGCATGAAGGACTGCATCGGCGGGGAATGAGCCGCAGCGCTGGGGCGCCGCCCGCCGGCGAGCGCATGCGCGAGCGGCGCCGCGAGCTGACCCTCAATCAGCCGCGGCGCGCCCCCTCAGCGTTCATTTTTTCGGTTTTTTCACCTTTTTGGCTTTTGTGTACTTGAAGAAAGCCACGCGGGTCTCGAGGCTCGTGCCGTGCGTCGTCTCTACCGTCACGTACTGCTTGCCCCTCGTCCCAGGCGGCGTCACAGCGGTCATTTCAGTCGCCGACACCACGTGCAGCTCTTTCGTCTCCGCGCTACCGAAGTAAACCGCCGTGGCTTCCATCAGGTTGGTACCCGTGATCGTCACCGTCGTGCCACCTGACGCAGTGCCTTTATTCGGCGAGACCCCTGTGACCGCCGGCGGCGGCGGCGGCGAGGAGTAGGTGTAGTAGTCCGCCAGGCTGGTGGTGCTCGCGGCCGTAGGCGTAATCACCGTCACGTGCACCGTACCTTTGCCAGGCGGCGCAACCGCCCTGATCGACGTCGCCGAGCTCACCGTAAAGCTGATCGCATTTGCGCTACCGAACTTCACCGCCGTCACTTCGCTCAATTCCGAGCCCGTGATCGTCACCGGCGTTTCACTCGTTTCCAGCCCCGACTTCGGGGTCACGCCCGTCACCGACGGACACGGCGTAGTCGCTTCACCGTACGCGAAAGAGTAAAGCGCGCCCTCCGAAACGCCGCTCATCCCACATAGCCCCGGCACATCACCAGGCAGCGGGTCCAGCGACCCTTTGCCTTCCATCCCCACGCCCAACTCGCCGTGTTCGTTGCCGCCCCACACAGCGACGTGCCCGCTTGCCAGCAGCGCCATGCTCGTGGATATCCCCGCCGAGATCGCAGTCGCCGGCCCACCAAGTTCGACTACTTCCCCAGGCGTATCGGTTTTGAACACTTCACCCGACTTGCCATCCCCCAGCTGGCCGAAGCTGTTGCCACCCCACGCCCACACCGTGCCATTGGCACGCAGCGCGAGGCTGTAGTACTGCCCCGCCGAGATCGCAGTGACTTCGCTACTGAGCGCAGACACGGCGACCGGTACGTCGCTGGATTTCGTCGTGTGATCGCCAAGCTCGCCGTGTTCATTGCCACCCCAAGCCCACACCGCACCGCCACCCACAATCGCCAAGCTGTGCGTCGTGCCCGCCGAGATGGCAGTGACGCCACTCAGGCCTTTCACCGGCACAGGCAGTTCGGTATTCACAGTGGTGCCGTCGCCAAGCTGCCCCTGTTCGTCGTTCCCCCAAGCCATCACCGTGCCGTCGTTCAGCAGCGCCAGCACATAAGTGGCGCCAGCCGAGATCGCCTTCACATCGCTCAGTTCTTTAACCTGAACCGGCACATGACTTTCTTCGCTGGTGCCATCGCCCAGCTGCCCCCATTCGTTCTCTCCCCAAGCCATCACCGTGCCGTTGCCCAGCAGCGCGACGCTGTAGTGCGCTCCCGTGGACACTTCCACCACGTCTTCCAAGCCGCTCACCGCGATCGGCACATAGCTGTGTTCGGTCGTGCCGTTGCCCAGTTCCCCGAATTCATTGCTTCCCCATGTCATCAACGTGCCGCCTGCAAGGAGCGCCAGCGCGTGACTGTTGGCTCCAGAGACACTCGTGATCCCGCTAAGCCCGCTAACGAGCATCGGCGAGTCGGTCTGCGTAGTCGTGCCGTTGCCCAGTTGGCCGGCCGCGTTCTGGCCCCAATCGAACAAGTCATATGAACTGGCCGAAGCAGCCGATGCCAAGCCCGCGCCGACCATCGATACGGCCAGTACACACAATCCCCACAACGTAAGCCTGCGCATTGCCACCCTCCCCCATCCGTTGAGCTGTGGCCCGGCCCGGCCGCCCCCCGGCGACGAAGCTGGGCGAACACGCTGCGCGCACGATTCAACCACAATCGACGCCGCCGTGGGAGGCCGGTTCTCCGAATTTTGACAAACCGGGTAACCCTGGCAGAGAACTGCCAAGTGCAAACTACGCGTAGTGAAAGCTGTACTCGTTACCGGCGGCGCTCAAAGGCCCCGTTCAATCATGTCCAACAGGTGCGTCAGCAGCGCCTCGCGCTCTCCCTCAGGCACTTCACGCAGAGGACCCTCGAGCAGCAGCATCGATAGACCGTGCACCGAAGCCCACGCCGCAAACTCCGCGTTCGCCCGCCGCTCCCGGGGAAGCCCACTCGCCACCCATACCGCGTCGAGCTGCGCCTGCAGGATCTCAAGCGGACCCAGACCGCCGTCCCCCACACCTTGCTCATCGTCCAGGTAGCCGAGACCAGGAGGAACCGCAAACGCCGTGCGGAACAGGCCCGGCTCCTTCAGCGCGAACTCCACATACGCCGAGCCAGTCGCCCGTAGACGTGCACGGGCCGCCGCCGCGCCACGTCGCGACTCCCCCACTTCTATGATCCGCTGCTCCATCAGCTGCGCCAACGAGCGCATGCAGCGGTCGCAGATCGCCTTCAGCAGGCTGTCCCTGTCGGCGAAGTGCCTGTACGCAGCGTTGTGCGAGACCCCCGCCCGGCGCGACACCTCCCGCAGCACCACCGCATCCGGGCCGCCAGCGCGCGCAAGCTGCAAGCCCGCCTCGATTAGCTCCGCGCGCAGATTGCCGTGGTGATATGTGGGTTTGGGCGGTGTCATCGGTACAGGCATGGGGTGCTCGGGTCAACGGTGGGATTCTCGGCGTCTCACCGGCGGGATCCTCGACGCCCACCCCCACATGTTGACAGCGTCCACAAGATCTGCCAAGCTGCCAGTGTTGATGCTGTCAACTTCACCCGTCTGGAGCCGATCGCCATGAACCCCTCCACCTCCCGCCGCGGCCTCATCCTCGCCGCCGTCTGCCTATCCGCGTTCGCCATCAACGTCGACACCACCATCGTCAACGTCGCCCTGCCGTCGCTCACCCGGCAGCTCGGTGCCGGCACACGCGACCTGCAGTGGATCGTCGACGGCTACAACCTCGCGTTCGCCGCCCTCGTGCTGTCGGCCGGCAACCTCGGCGACCGCTTCGGGCGCCGGCCAACCCTGTTGATCGGCCTACTCGGCTTCGCCGCCGCCAGCGTTGGTGCCGCCCTGTGCGTCAACCCCGGCGAGCTGATCGCCGCGCGTTTCGTGATGGGGACCTTCGCCGCGTTCATCTTCCCAACCACGCTCGCAATCATCAGCAACGCCTTCCCCGACCGCGGCGAGCGCGCCAAGGCAATCGGCATATGGGGGGCGGTCACCGGTCTCGGTGTCGCCATCGGCCCCGTCAGCGGCGGCCTCTTGCTGACGTGGTTCTCCTGGCCGAGCGTGTTCATCGCGCTCGTGCCCGTCAGCCTGCTCGCCGCCGCCGTCGTCTACCGCGTGGTGCCCGAGTCGCGCGAGCCCGACGCCGCACCGCTCGACTGGGGCGGCCTGCTGAGCGCCACCGTCACCATCGGCGCACTCGTGTACACCATCATCGAGGCCCCAACCCGCGGCTGGGGCTCCGCCGACAGCCTCGTCGGGTTTGCCGTCGTCGCGATCGTCGGCACCCTGTTCGTCAGGCTCGAGCGCACGCGCGAGCACCCCATGCTCGACGTCGGGCTGTTCTCCGAGCGCGCCTTCAGCGCCGCCAGCGGCTCCATCACCGTGGCCTTCTTCGCCCTGTTCGGCTTCATCTTCCTGATCACCCAGTACTTCCAGTTCATCCGCGGCTACAGCACGCTGTCCACCGGCGTGCGCATCCTGCCCGTCGCGCTCAGCATCGGCGTCGCGTCCGTGCTCGGAGCGCGGCTGGCCGCCCGCCTGGGCACCCGCGCGATCGTCAGCTGCGGCCTGTTGCTGTTCGGCGCCGCGTTCCTGTGGATCGCACAAACCGCCACCACCACCTCCTACAACATCGTCGTCGTGCAGATGCTGATGATGGGCACCGGCCTCGGCATGACCTCAGCGCCCGCCACCGAGTCGATCCTCAGCGTGCTCTCCCCCGCCAAGGCGGGCGTCGGCTCCGCCGTCAACGACGCCACCCGCGAGGCCGGCGGCACGCTCGGGGTGGCAATCATCGGCAGCGTGTATGCGTCGCTGTACACCTCCAGCCTCACCCACAGCTCCGTCGCCAAGCTCGGAGCCGCCGTGCTCACCAGCGCCAAGAGCTCCATCGGCGGCGGGCTCGCGGTCGCCGGCCACGCCCCGCCGGCCGTCCGCGGGCAGGTCCTCGACGCGGTGCAAAGCGCGTTCATGAGCGGCCTGCACACCGGCTGCTTCGTCGCCGCCGGCGTCTGCTGGCTGGGCGCGCTGGGCGCGCTCGCGCTCCCCGGCCGCCGCCGCCCCGTCAGCCACAGCCTCGCCAGCGCCACCGCCGCGCATACGCCCGTACAGCTGTAGTTGAGCACCAGACGTCTAGTCCTAGGCGTTTAGTCCGAGACGTTCGCGGCCAGCAATCGCACGCTATTTGCGGAGCATTTCTGCGACTGCGGGAATTCCCCTGGATGCGTGGAAAAATATTCGCACTAGTAGAAAGCCCTCTCCCAGAAAGACGAAAAGCCTAGCTGGTCTGATGATAGAGACTTCGCTGTTTAGCAAGTGTCATCTAGACAGGCCCCATGATAATGCGGTACTTCTTCCATTTAGTTCACAAATATTGACTTATCCGGACTAGCGGTCCGAAGGGAGGCTCTGTGCAGGAGACTCATCTCGATCGCGTTGACTTGCCCGTCGATCGCATCCCCGAGCGCTGGTACAACGTGGTACCCGATCTGCCGCGGATGCCAGAGGACTATCTCGACGCGACCGCCAACCAGCCACTTTCCGACGAGCAGTTCGGGCAGCTGCTCACACCCGCTCTCGTCGCCCAGGAGCGCTCCATGGAGCGCTGGATCGAGATCCCCGCCCCGGTGCGAGACGCATACAAGATGTGGCGGCCAACGCCGCTGTTTCGCGCCGTCGGCCTGGAGCGCTACCTCGGGACCCCCGCCGAGATCTACTTCAAGTACGAGGGCGCCGGGCCCGCCGGCAGCCACAAGCTCAACTCCGCGCTCGCCCAGGCCTATTACGCCAAGCGCGACGGCATCAAGCGGCTTGTCACCGACACCGGCGCCGGCCAATGGGGTCAAGCCATTGCGCTCGCATGCGCACGCTTCGACGTCGAGCTGCTCGTGTACATGATCCGCGCCAGCTACATCGGCAAGCCCTACCGCCGCATCCTCATGGAAACCTACGGCGCGCAGGTGCGACCCAGCCCCGGACCAGACACCGAGTTCGGCCTCAGTCTGCTGCGGGAGATCCCCGACCACCCCGGCAGCGAGGGAACAGCCGTGAGCGAAGTGATGGAGGCCGTCCGCGCGGATCCCAGCTCGCGCATGGCAATTGGCGCCTTCTCCAACTACTGCCTCATGCATCAGACCGTGATCGGCCTGGAGACCCGCGAGCAGCTGGAGCTCATCGATCGCGAGCCCGACTTCCTGATCGCCTCCGTCGGCTGCGGATCGAACATCGGCGGGTTCGTCAACCCGTGGGTCACAGACAAGCTCAGCGGGCGCGATGTCACGTTCCTGGCAGCCGAGGCCGCCGCGTGCCCCACGCTGAGCAAGGGCGTGTACGCGTGGGACCACGTCGACGCCGCCGCCACCGGGCCACGCGTTCTCAGCTACTCGCTCGGCCACGACTTCATCCCGCCCGCCATCCACGCGGGCGGCTTGCGCTACCACGGCTGTGCCCCGATCGTGGGGATGCTGCGCCACGAGGGTCTGCTCGACGCAGTCGCACTGCCACAGTCGGAGGTGTTTGCAGCCGGAAAGCTCATTACTCGCCTGCACGGCTACCTGCCCGCGCCCGAGGCCGCGCACGCGATCAAGGCCAGCATCGACGTCGCGCTGCGCTGCAAGGAGGAACATCGCAAGGCGGTCATCGTGTTCTGCTTCAGCGGCCACGGCCTGCTCGACCTCGGCGCCTACGGCGAGTTCAACCACGGCATGCTCGAGGACTCCAAGCCGGACCTCTCCGCCCTACCCGTGAGCGCGATGGCATGAGGAGCTATCCGATGCTCATCGACGGCCAGGACGACATCGGCCTGGGCTGGACCTACGTCGTGCGCGCATCGGCGTTGATCGCAGATCCCCAACGCGCCTTCAACCTCAAGCGTGGCCTGGAGCTCGGGACCATCGAGATGCCAGACGCCGAGGACGACCACAGCGATGTGGTCGCACGCTGCGCGTGGGGCGACGGCACGCACAACGAGCGGGCGATCGCCGCCGCCGCACACGCCAGCGAGGTGTTCTCTCGCTTCAGCCTCAACCAGCTGCGCGAGATCGGCGCCGACTTCCATCGCGAGCTGCTCACTCGCACGGATGAGCTCGTCGAGATCCTCGTCTACGAGGGCCATCCCCGCCGGCTGGCTGAGTGGGAGGTCAGCGGTGTCATCCATGGGCTCGACGAGCCCACGCGCGAGTGGTACCACCGGCAGTTCAGGGAAAGCTTCACGATCGACGGTTGCGACCTGCAACTGGTGCGCAAGCCCGACGGCGTCGTGTGCGTCAACCCCCCGCAGAACGCCGCCGCGTCGAACTCCGCCATGGGCTCGCTCGCGCTGCTGGCCGGCAACACGCTCGTGGTCAAGGTACCGCGCGGCACGCCCACCGGCGTGATGTTCGTCTACCGCGAGATCATCCAGCCGGTGCTCGCCCGCCACGGCGCTCCGCCCGGCACGCTCAACCTCGTCTGCGGCGACACCCAGCGGACCCTCAAGCAGTGGCTGCGCAGCCCCCATGTCGACGACGTGCTGTTCTTCGGCTCCAGCAACTCGGGCTTACGCTTCGGTAACGAATGCTTTGCCGCCGGCAAGAAGCCAATCCTCGAGCTCTCCGGCAACGACGGCTTCCTCGTGTGGCGCGACGCCGATCTCGATCGCGCCGCGCAGACACTCACCGAGTGCTTCTACGGCTCCAGCCAGATCTGCATGGTGCCCAAGTACGCGATCGTCCACCCCGACATCGCCGAGCAGCTGATCGCGAGGTTCCTCGCGCTCGTCGCCAATATCAAGCCGGGCTACCCAGAGGATCCTCACGTCGTTCTCAGCCCGGTCCTCAAGCAAGATCAGTTCTTCGACTTCCTATCCGACGCCCGCGAGGCCGGCTGCCCAATCCTCGCCGGCGGAGAGCGCATCGGCGTGGACGGCACACCCAGCCCAAGCGGCTTCTTCCTGCAGCCCACCGTCATCCGCGTCGACGGTCTCGCAAACGCACGCAAGCTCTCGTGCGTGCGCGAGGAGACGTTTTTCCCGATGCTGCCCATCATCGTCCCCCGCGAGGACGGTCCAGAGCTGCTCGAGCAGGCGCTGCGCTTCATGAACGCCAACGAGTACGGGCTACGCAACTCGCTGTGGTCAACCGACGAGCAGGTCATCGAGACCTTCATCAGTGGGCTGTCCAACGGAGGGCTGCTGAAGATCAACGATTCCCACATCGGCTTTCACTCGATCCTCGCCACCCACGGAGGCACAGGTCGCACCGGCGGTCCCACCGGCGAGCTCAACTACGCGATCCTGAGGACCACCCACCTGCAGGGCATAAGCCGTGCCTACGCCTCGCGCGAGCGCATAACCGCGCGCGGACCCAGCGGGGCGGCCCAAGAGCTGCCTGTCCTCGGCCCAGCGGAGAGTCCGCCGGTGCCGGCATGAGCCCCGCGAGCGCAAGGCCACGGGCCGGCCGCTCGCGCCTGGCCCTAATCATCGCCTCGCTCGCGGCGTTCATGGCGTTTTTGGACACGACGATCGTCAACATCGCCTTCCCAGCGCTGCAGCATGCCTTCCCGGGAGAGCCCACATCATCGATCTCGTGGGTCCTCAACGCCTACAACATCGTGTTCGCCGCGCTGCTCGTGTCTGCCGGACAGCTGGCCGACCGCTACACGCGGCGCAAGCTGTTCACAATCGGGCTCACGCTGTTCACGCTCGCCTCGGGATGCTGCGCGCTAGCACCATCGCTCGGCGCACTCATCGCCCTGCGCACGATCCAGGCCGCGGGCGCGGCGATCCTCATCCCCACGGGCATCGCGCTGCTCCTGCAAGCCTTCGCAGGCGAGGAGCAGATCAGGGCGATAGCCCTGCTGGCCGCGGTCTCCGGGGTCGCTTTCGCCGCCGGCCCATCGCTCGGTGGCATCCTCATCCACACCGTCGGCTGGCGCGGCATCTTCCTCGTCAACGTGCCCATCGGCCTCATCACCCTGCTGATGGCCTACCGCTACATCGAGCCCGATCGACTGCGTCGGCCTCTCGGCAGCCAACGGGTGCCCGACCTCGCCGGTGCGCTGCTGGTGCTCCTCGGTATCGGCCTACTTGCGCTTGCAATCGTGCAGGGCAATACCTGGGGTTGGGGCAACGAGCGCACCCTTGCCTCGTTCATCGCCGCCGCGTGTCTGCTCGCCGCGGCGCTGCGGCGGGCAACCACCCACCCGGCGCCGGCAATCGAGCTCGATCTCTTCAAGGCCCCGCGATTCACCGTCGCGAGCATCGCTGTGTTCGCGTTCGCGATCGGCCTCGCCGCGAAGCTGCTCTGCGACATCCTGTTCATGACCTCCGTGTGGCACTACTCGGAGCTCGAGACTGGCTTTGCGGTCAGTGCCAGCCCACTCATCACAGCAGCGCTCGCAAGCACAGCGGCGCGTATCGCGGTTCGCATCGGCATCCGACCCGCCGCCGCGCTCGGCGGCGCTCTGTATGCCTGTGGATGCCTGTGGTACGTGCTGCGCATGGGCGCGCAGCCGCACTATCTCAGCGCGTATCTCCCCGGCACCGTCTTCACGGGCGCCGGCATCGCGCTGCTGCTACCAACCCTCACGAGCGCCGCAATGCTCGCCGTACCGTCAGCAAGGCTGGCGGCCGGCGCCGGCATCAACTCGATGATCCGACAGGTGGGAGCTGTCCTTGGCGTCGCGTTGTTCGTCGCGATCATCGGCTCGCCCGCTCCCGCCTCGGCGCTCAGCGCCTTCCACCACGGCTGGACGCTCGCCGCCATCGCAGCGGGCGTCGCGGCATTGGCCGCACTTGCGCTACGCGCCGACACTCCCACGCCGGCCGAAGCCGTGCGCATCTTCAGGCGCAGCGCGCAATCGCACCCAACGCGAGCCGCATAGCGCTAGCTCTCCTCCCCCCTGACGGCCCGCCACGCTGCCTCCGCCAGGATCGGGCCCGCCCGACGCACCTCCTCGGAGGCCTGCTTGCTATCGGTCCTGGCGATGATCTCGCTGCCGTATTGCTGTGCTGAGCCCAGCACGATCTGCCCGAAGAGCAGGATCGGCAAGCGGCGGATACGCCCAGCCGACACATGCGGCGCACACCAATCCTCCACTCCCGTTGCGAATTCCGTGTTCAGGCCCTCCAGCCGGTCCAGGTGCGCCGAGGAGAGCCAGCTGGCGTTGAACTGGTTGAGATATTGCGCATAGCTGACATTGTCAGCCATCCATTCGAGATGGAACAAGGCCATCGCTCGCACGCCCGCGGCAGCCGAGCGATGCCGCCGCAGCTCAGCCAGGAGACCCTGCTGATAGGACTCGAGCGTGTCCAGGTAGAGGGCATCCTCGATATCGCCCAACCCTCCGGGGAAACGCTGATCGTCCATCCCCTCGCTGATATTGGCATCTGTACACGGCTGGTTGATCGTCATCCCCCCGTGGCCCCCGCGGCCATAGCAGGCTGCGGCCGCACCAAGCAGCCGTGCACGGCCTTCGCTACGAACTTCACGCCCGCGGGCCATGAATGCCTCCTTTGCATAGGTATGTGGATCCCTACTGAACGAATACTCTAGAGACAAACGTCAACTACTGGTCGCCGGTCGAACCGGTGGGCTTCGCCGCCGGCACATCGACAGGAAAAGCGCCCAGTGCGCTCTCGAGCAGCGCAACGAGCGGGCGAATTCCATGCCAGTAGAGGGTTCCGTTCGCGTGTCGCATTATGATCTCCGTATGAGATATGGAACTTGCACGTCCAGGACGACATAGGGGGAACGAGCCAAATGCCTAGAACCAGTTCAGCAGCAGCCAACTCCGACGACGCGCTTGAGCCTTCTTGGTCGCACCCGGGACTGCGCGAGCCCCGCTATTCGCAGTCGCTCGAGCGCGGCCTCGCGATCCTTAGCTGCTTCACCCCGCAGCGGCCCGTGCTCGGGATCGCCGACATCGCCGACGAGCTCGGGATGAGCCGCTCGACCACACACCGCTACGTGATCACACTTGTGGCGCTCGGCTATCTCGAGCAGGGCGCCTCACGCAAGTACCGCCTGGGGCTACGCGTAACCGACCTCGGCATGTCCGCCCTGAACTCCACCGGCCTGCGCGAGCACGCCCACCCCTACCTCGAAGAGCTACGCCAACGCACCTCCTACACGACGAGCATAGGCGTGCTCGACTCGACAGACGTCTTGTTCGTGGACCGCGTGCGCAGCTTCCGCCGCGGAAAGAACAGCGTCGAACTCAACCTTCACGCCGGCTCGCGGGTGCCCGCATACTGCACCTCCATGGGCAAGCTGCTGCTCGCCAACCTGCCGGAGACCGAGCAGCGCGAATTGATCGCACAAATGACACTTACCAAACGTGCGCGCAACACGATCACAAGCAAGAAAGCACTGCGCGACGAGCTCGACGAGATCCAGGAAGCGGGGTTCGCCGTCGATGACCAAGAGCTCGTGGCAAACGTCTACGCAATCGCTGCCCCCGTACGCAACGACACGCACGAAACCATCGCCGCCGTGGCGCTGGCCGCGCCAAGCTCGATCATCTCGCTCGAGGAGCTCGTCGACGCGCTCGGCCCCCACCTCGTCTCCACAGCCGATCGCATCTCCGCCCGACTGGGCTACAGACGCGCGGATGAGACCAAGTAGAGGGCTGGCGGGGTCAGGGACCCGAGCAGGCCCGCCGCAAGCCTCGGAGCCTTTTCCTACCGTGGTAGCATTTCTTTATGGCAAGCCAAAAGCGATCGATCTCATTCGATGAGGCTGTCCTGCATGAGGCCGAGCAACGTCTCGCCGGGTCTGGCGGGAGCCTTTCGGCATTCGTCAACGCCGCGGTCCTGCGTGAGCTGAGAGTCGCTCGCGGCCTGGAGCTGCTCGCCGAGGACAACTCAGAATTTGGCGATGTGCCGGCCGGCGTGCGAACCCAGGTCGCGGCCGAGTGGCCGGCCTGACTCTCGATGCTGGCGCGCTGATCGCTTACGAGCGAGGCGAGGAGCGCGTCCGTGAGATCCTCGCAGTCGCATATGCGCGCGGCCTTGTACCGACGATCCCAGCCGTCGCTCTCGCTGAGGTTTGGCGGGACGATCCTTACGGTCTAGGGAAACCGGCTGCCAGGGACGAAGCTCGAACACGTACCTGACGTGGAAGCGCATCGAGGAGCTGCATCAGAAGCGGAGATGGCGGGAAAGCTCTCGAAATCTCCGTGGCCCCTGATCCGGAGGCTCCACGAGGAGCGATTTGGCCTCAGGTAGTCGGCGAGAACCTTCCGGCGGCGGCACAGCCAATTGCCGGCAGATCTTGCGCGCCAGTCCGTAGTCGATCTCCCGATGGCGCGGCACGACCGATCGTGCGCCCTCAGGACCAACCCATCGAGCATGGTTCCCGCCCTCATCCAATTGGCGACAGCCGTGAGCGCTGGAGATGACGCTCCAGATCGCGTCGCTTCATGCAGCGATCGTCAAATGCAGCGCCTCACGCTCACGCCGATCACCAGCGTCGCTGGGCTCCGGCGAGAGCATCAGCCGCAGCGCGTCAATGACGTTCGTGCGTGCCTCATCCCGCGTGCGACCCTGGCTGAACACACCAGCCACCTCGGGGATCGACGCAATGATCCAGCCTTCCTCGCCGGGCTCATAGACGATCGTCAGATCAAGCTGCTCAGACATCAGCTACAGGATATCGCCACAGAAAGCCCGGGTGCGGGCCAGATAGATGCGCCTAGCGCCGACAGAAGTTCGAGCAACGACCTCATACAGGCCAAAAACGGGGACGGCGGGAAAGCTCTCGAAATCTCCGTGGCCTCTGATCCGTAGGCTCCATGAGGTGCGATTCGGACCAAGGAGCAACTAGCCGCTCCGAGACCCCTCGGCCCTGCAACCTGCTGTCAGGCGCCTTTGGTCGATGCGGCTCGGATCAGCGACCTGGCCATCGCGTATGGGCCTGCACGTTAGTCGGCTATCCGGTGTAGATCTCCTCGAGGCTGCCCTGGTCGCCGTTAGAACCAGCGGCCATGCAGAATGTGGCCGCCGTGCAAGAGACCCCGCGCAAATCGCTGTTCGATTCTGGGTTGGGGGTGGACTGGATCAGCCATTCCATGCCGTTCCAGCCCTCGGCCAGGGTGCTTGAGCTAAACGTGCCGACCGCAGAGCATGCGTTGGCGGCCCTGCACGACACACTGGCGAGGTTATTGTTGTACGCACCACCGTTAGGACTCGATTGGACCGACCACGTGCTGCCGTTCCAGCGCTCTGCCAGTGTCCCGGTACCGACCCCTCCGGCGGGGCTGTATTCACCGACCGCAGTACAAGCGCTCGTCGCCGAGCACGACACCCCGAACAGTGCGCCATCTTCCCCGCCCGTTGGGAGAGGGACCGCCTGGATGGACCATGTCGTTCCGTTCCAGCGCTCGACGAGGGGCAAGTTCGTGGCGAATGAGCTGGTGAAGTAGTACCCGACAGCGGTGCAGGAACTCGAGCTTGCGCACGAGACTTCGTACAGCTGGGCATTGGTAGACCCGGCTGGGTTGGGGCTAGTCTGGATCGCCCATTCCGTCCCGTTCCAGCGCTCGACGAACGTCGTTGATCCTTCTGGTCCTTCAGCCGTGCCCACGGCTGTACACGCATTTTCCGCAGTACACGACACGCCGCTGAATCCAACGTTCCGCGCACCGCTGAGGTTCGGTGTTTCCTGGATGGACCACGCGCTCCCGTCCCAGTGCTCGGCGAGAGTCAAGGTGCCTGCGCCAGTCGTATCGGTGTACGAGCCGACTGCCGTACAGCTGTTGACGGCGATACACGAAACGGCATCGAAGAATATCGCGGTGGTTTCGGGAGGATTGGGCGCCCGCTGCGCCGACCAGGCTGTGCCGTTCCATCTCTCAGCGAGGATCCTGCTGCCGGATACGCCGAGCGGATAGTAGGACCCGACGGAGGTGCACGCGCTGGCGGAGGTGCACGACACGTCCTCGCTGTCATCTGTGGCGTGCATGGCTCGCTCGATCGACCAGCTCGAACCGCTCAAGCTCTCCTCCAAGCTGCCGCCTTCACCATTCTCGCCCGCAGCGTTGCAGGATGCAGCAGACGTGCACGAGATCCCATAAAGCGTGCTACCCGAAGCCGAGACGGGAGTTTCCTGGATTGACCATTCGGTTCCGTTCCAATACTCAGCGAGGGTGGCTGTCGATGTGCCACCGACGGCTGTGCACGAACTCGATCCCGTGCATACAACACCATTCAGCGTGTTATTGGCGGCTCCGCTGTCAGGTGTGGACTGGACACGCCATCCAGTTCCGTTCCACCGCTCTGCCAAGGTCAGCAAGGCACCCGAGGTCTTGTAGGCCCCGACGGCGGTGCAGGCGCTGGAGGAAGTGCACGACACGCCGCGCAGCTGCGCACCAGTTGAGCCTGCCGGGCTGGGAACAACCTGGAGGGACCATGTTGTTCCATTCCACCTCTCCCCTAGGGGCGCTTGAGCGCCTGTACCGGTCACGTCGTACCCCACGGCGGTGCAGGCGCTGGAAGATGTACACGACACGCTGTGCAGCTGAGCGTTCGCCGATCCACTCGGGTTGGGACTTTCCTGGATAGCCCATTCAGTTCCATTCCAGCGCTCAACCAAGGTCAGCGTCGAGCCTTCGTGCGTGTAGTACCCGACGGCGGTGCACGCAGTTGCGGCGGTACACGAAACCTGAGTCAACTGGGCGCTTGAGGCGCCGGCAGGGTTGGGTGTGGGCACTATCAACCACGATGTGCCATTCCAGCGCTCGGCCAAAGTCATGCCCGAGACGCTTGTCGTGTACGCACCAATGGCCTCGCAAGCGTTGGCGGCAACGCAGGAGATCCCAAGCAATGCGCTGGATTTCGTCCCGCCGGGATTGGGGGTTGGTACTGGCAGCCATTCATCTTCGCCTTCGTCAAATCGCTCGGCGAGCGTCCGCGTAGAACCTTGAATGCTGGTGAGAGACCCAACGGCGGTACAGGCGCCCGACGTCGTGCACGAAATCGCATAGCTAATGTCGCTCGCGCGTGGAGTCGGCACCACCGACCATTCGGTTGTCGCGCGTGCCACCTGAGGGCTAACGAACGGAACAGCTGCAAACAGGACTACAAACCAAGACGGACTCCAACGACGCCGAACCATGCAAGTTCTCCCAACTCGAGCTACAGCAACCAATCCGATGAGTCGCGCAGTATAAACATATTGAAGTTGGACGCCACGGTCCGCGAAGGCCACCGCGCAGTTGACACCACTGCGCTCCCTGCGAATGCCGAAGCACAGAGGCTCTGAACGCTGGAGGAGACCGAGATGCCCTTGCCGCCATCGCGAGCATGACCGAAACGCTCATCGACCTCCGCTATAGCGGGCCGAATCCAACCGATCAGGCAGCCGCTGGCAACAGGTCAGCCGACGCGCGGCGTCAAAGCAACGATCCATCTCCCGGCCACCCTCCGCGGGCCGGTCGCCAGCGAGGCGAGGTTGGCGTCCCGAAGCCGTCGTGAATGATCCCCGCTGGGAGATCCCAGCGGGCCAAGTTCGAACAACGACGTCCTACAGGCCAAAAACGGGGCTAACGGGACGACTCTCGAAACATGACCTCGCCTGGGAGCGCATCTCCGAGCTGCACGCCGAACGCTTCGGCAAGCCGTGCATGAACGCCCAACCGACGCCAAGCTAGAGCTCCAGGCTCGTCGGGCTCAATCCTCTCCTGGCTGAGCAGCGTCGAGATCGTCCAAGTCCACGAGGTCACGAGGACGCCCGGCAGCCCGCTTCATCGCCCGCAGGTGCTCGAGCGCACATATCGCGATCGTCACACCCGCCATCTCCACATCGATCGCCTTGGACCGAAGCTCCGTGTAGGGCAGGACGCCGTCGAGACCCTGGACCACATCCAAGTCTCCAAGCTGTGTGGCGATCAACGCTCGTTCGCCGCCATGCAGCAGCCCCGCGATAGAGCGCTCGGAGCCGAGCAGCGACTCCCCTAACTGGACATGACCACCAAGCCCAACCGCGACATGGGCGAGCATGTCGAGGTTCTCCGGAGCTGGATCGGGCACGATGTCGCAGTCCTTCGTCCCACGCACAACACCCCACGATCCCAATGCCAAGCCACCGATGACTACAAACCGGACTTCCGCCCGGACGAGGCGATCGAGAAGCTCATCAAACAGCGGTGCGCTCAACGGGCGCGCAGCGCAGCGTCGCGCAACTCGAACAGCTTGCGAGTAAGCGAGATCGTCTCTTCGAGGTTCACCGCCAGCGACCGCCGTCCATCGGCACGCAGCCGCACACGCCGCACCCGCTCCCCCTCAGCGTCATCCACTTTTTGCGTTGACTGCTCAGCCATCAAGCCAAACACTACCGCGCCCATCGCTCTCAATCGAGAGTATCTGAGTGGACGGAGAGGGGGGGATTCGAACCCCCGAACGAGGTTTCCCCCGTTACGCGATTTCCAGTCGCGCCCGTTCAACCGCTCCGGCACCTCTCCATGGGCTTCGCCGATGGGCATCGACGGCGGCTCCATCGAAGGCTACGACACTCACGCCCTTCCCGTTGCTAGGCTCCCCGCATGTTGATCGCCGCAAGCGAAGCATTCGACAAGACCCTAGGCCTGATCATCACCTTCGGGGGGATCGGCGTCGTGGTCAACGTCATCCTCGTGTACATCGCCATTCAGGTCCGTGGCGAGCGCCGGCAGAACCGGGAATACCTGGAATCGCGCCGGCCCCCCGGCGTCTGATCCAGCCGTTTCCGCAGCACGCTCTGGTACAGCGTCGCTGACCTCTGCCACCTGCCGTCCTGCCCGCATACGGGTAAAACGCTGCTGTCGTTTTGCTTGACATAGACCCCACCTCGTGTAAAGTTCGCGTGCAGAAGCCGGTAGAACGACAACCGAGGAGGCCCACCACATGTCAGCTGCCCCAGCTGTCGCCGACGCGCCAGCGTGGCGTGACCCCAAGCGCCACGCCTGGCTGCTTGGACTGCTCATCCCCACGCTTCCATTCCTCGCCTGGGGCCTCGTGCACCTCACCGGGCTTGGCGTCTTCTGGTTCTACGGGCCGATGCTCGTATTCGGCATCTTCCCTCCGCTCGACCTCGCCCTGGGCTTGGATCAGCGCAACCCACCCGACGATGTCATCAAGTGGCTGGAGCAGGACCGCTACTACCGCTGGTGTACCTACCTGTACCTGCCGATCCAATTCGCCGGTCTCATATTTGCCTGCTGGCTGTGGTCGCACGGACACCTTTCAGGGATCGACAAGGTCGGCCTTGCGCTCACCGAGGCAATGGTCAGCGGCATCGCCATCAACACCGCCCACGAGCTCGGACACAAGCGAGCATCGCTCGAGCGCTGGCTCAGCCGCATTGCACTCGCCCAAAGCGGCTACGGGCACTTCTTCATCGAGCACAACCGTGGGCATCACGTCCGCGTCGCCACCCCCGAGGACCCCGCAAGCGCCCGCCTTGGCGAGAGCTTCTACGCGTTCCTGCCACGCACCGTCATCGGCAGCCTGCGCTCCGCTTGGAAGCTCGAGTGTGTGCGCCTACGTCGTATGGACAAGGGGCCGTGGACCCTGCGCAACGACATCCTCGGCGCGTGGGCAATGACCGTCGTGCTTTACGCCGCGCTCCTCGCCGGCTTCGGGCTTGTCGTGTTGCCCTATCTACTCATTCAGGCTGTCCTCGGCTTCTCACTACTGGAGGTCGTCAACTACCTCGAGCATTACGGTCTGCTTCGCCAAAAGGCAGACGACGGGCGCTACGAGCGCACGCGCCCGGAGCACAGCTGGAACAGCAACAACGTCGCCTCCAACGTGCTGCTCTACCACCTGCAGCGCCACTCCGATCACCACGCCAACCCAATCCGCCGCTACCAGGCCCTGCGTCACGTCGAAGACGCGCCACAGTTGCCCACCGGCTATGCCGGCATGATCGTGCTCGCCGTCATCCCGCCGATCTGGCGGCGCGTCATGGATCACCGTGTGCTGGAGCACTACAACGGCGAGCCCACACGCGCCAACCTCAAGCCACGACTACGTCGCAAGGCGCTCCAGCGCTACCGGATCGCCGCATGAGCCGCTACCGCTGCCCAGCCTGCGGCTACGTCTACGACGAGCAGGACGGACACCCACGCGAGGGCTTCCCACCCGACACCAGTTGGAGCGAGGTCCCCGACGACTGGGCCTGTCCAGACTGCGGGGTGCGCGATAAGGTCGATTTCGAGCGCGACCCATGACCATCACCCATGAACGCATCCCCTATGCCGTCGCCGCACGGGAGCTGCTGCGCAACACGCTGCTGGACGCCGCCCGCGAAGAGCTACGCAGCCGCCGCTGGGCGGACATCACGATGGCCGACATCGCGCTCGCCGCAGGCGTCAGCCGCCAGACCCTCTACAAGGAGTTCGGCTCGCGCGAGGAGTTTGCCCAGGTACTCGTCATGCGCGAGGCCGACAGCTTTCTGCTCGCTGTCGAGGACGCTGTGTCCGCCCACCTCGACGATCCCACCAGCGCCCTCGCTGCCGCTTTCGAAGTGTTCCTGCAGGGTGCCGCCGAGAACCCACTCGTGCACACCATCGTCCACGGTGACGGCGCAGAGGAGCTGCTGACGCTGTTCACCACACAAGGCCAACCGCTCGTCGAGCGTGCCGCCGAGCGTCTCACCGCCGTCATGCTCGCCAATTGGCCGTTGCCCGAGCGCCACGATGCGGAGCTCCTCAGCGAGTGTCTCGTACGCCTTGCCATCAGCTACGCGGCTCTACCCAAAGGCCCCGCCAGCATCACCGCCGCGTCGATCGCCAAGATGTTCCGGCCCTATGTGCAGGAGCTCATCGCACAGCACGACGTGGTGTAGACGAGGCTTGACGTCGAACTCGGGCGGGCGTCAGCGCTCCCGGCGCCAGTACACGCCGGTCCAGTCAATCTCGTGCATCGGCTCGGTGATTCCGTGCTCGTCGCGGTAGTCGCGGATCGCCTGACCGCATGCATCCGCAAACAACGGCGCGTTGTAGTCGTCCACGATCAGATAGCCACCCACCGATAGTTTCGGGTAGAGCGCCTCGATCGCATCCATTGTCGAGTCGTACAGGTCGCCGTCCAGGCGTACCACCGCCAGCCGCTCGATCGGCGCGCCAGCAAGTGTGTCCTTGAACCAGCCTTTCAGGAACTTCACCCGGTCATCGAGCAGGCCGTACTTGGCGAAGTTCGCCTTGACCTGATCCAGGGAGACCGCGAGCACCTCATAGCCAGCGTCATATTCCCTGTCGGCCGGATGCGTGTCCGCGTCTGGCGTGGGCAGCCCCGCAAACGAGTCAGCCAGCCAAACAGTGCGATCGACCACATTGCTCGCCGCCAACACGCCCCGCATGAAGATCGACGCTCCGCCGCGCCACACCCCCGTCTCGATCAGATCGCCTGGGATGCCATCCGCGATCACACTGGCTATGCACTCCTGAAGATTGTCCAAGCGGGGGTAGCCGATCATCGTCTCCGCGTCCTGCGGCATGTCCCTGCCTTCAGTGCGTTCCTCTGTGTTGACAGGGGTACGTTCGATGATCCGCAGATCTCGGCCTTTCCTCGCCAGATCCCACATCGCCCCCCGCCAGCCGCTGAGCTTCAGCTCCTGGACGTGATCATCGGGGAACAGGCTGCGCGTCAAGCAACCCTTCAGCAGGGTCAGATACAGCTCGTCCGCCGACGCCATCGGCGCAGCCTACAGACGTGACGCAACCAGGGCGCACGCGGTCACCACAATCGCAAGTGAAAATGCCGCCAGCGCACCATCCAGCGGCGCCAGCAGCCCACTCAGCGTCAGCTGCTCAGTGCTGCCATCGCGCGACGTGCGCGTGCCACTCACCGCCGCTGTTCGTCTGCGCAGCTCGCGCGCCGGCGAGCTCAAACGCCGCTGCGCCACGCTCATCAGGGTGCACCCCGCAGCCATCAGCAGACCCGGCAGCGCCACCTTCTCAGCATTGACGAAGTAGCCCGTGAACGCCGGGAAGCCGCCCCAGCCGAGCGCAAACCACAGGTCGCTGTGAAAACGCCCACCAGCCAACTCCAGGTTGTAGGCCGGTAGGAACATCCCCCCCACGAGCACCAGCGGCACCAGCCAAACCGACACCGTCAGCACACCAGCCACCCCGATCGCCACCGCACCCACCAGGCCCGCCACGCCCAGGCCAACCAGCGTGCGTGACGAAAAACCAGTGCCCAGCGGCCGACTGTGCAGCTCGTCGAACGCGTGCGCAGACACCCCCACCGCCAGCGCAAACGCCGCCAAGCCCCACAGCAGCCGATTGACATAAAGCGTCGGCGCCAGCGCAGCCCCCAGCGCGAAGTAGCTCAGATGCCAAGCGGTATACGGCGGATGCAGAAGCGTGAGCGCATCGCCCACACGCCCACCGCCAAACGCATAGAAAGCCGGCCGCCCACGCACCGGCGGCACACGCTCCGCGGGGGCGACGGGCCGCTCGCGGGTCGCCGCCATCGCCGCCTCAGCTCGCGCGCTTGCTCGCCGACATGACGATCCCGCCGCCCAAGCTCATCCGCCGCACACGCACGCCCTCCAGGCCCGCCTGTTCCCAGTAGGCAACGATCTGCTCCACCGGATAACGCTCATAGAAGCCACGAATGCTCGGGCCGAGAAAGCGACCCACCTCCGCCCACTCGCGGGAGGCCAGGCGGCCGAGTGTGGGCAAGCCGATCGCCGTGTACAGCCGCCAGGCCGCCCTCGCCGGGAGCCACGGCGGCACGCCGAACTCCAGCGAGGCCACCCGCCCGCCCGGGCGCACCACCCGCGCGAGCTCGCACACAGTAGCCCCCGGATCGTCCACGTAGCGCAGCAGGTAGGTGAACGTCAGCGCATCGAAGCTCTCATCGGCAAACGGCAGCGCCTCCGCCTGCCCCTCGATCAGCTCCACACGCCCTTGCCCAGCCGTCGCGAAGCGCTGACGGGCGCCCGCCAGCATCCCAGCGCTCTGGTCGATGCCAACCACCGTGCAGTCCGCGCGCGCCAAAAGCTCCGCCGCCACCATGCCCGTGCCCGTCGCCACATCCAGCACCCGCTGCCCAGCCCGCGGAGCCACAGCGCTCACCAGCGCCCGCCGCCAGCGCGGGTCCTGCCAGAAACTCAGCGCCGCCGACAATGCGTCATATCGCCGCGGCAAGCCGCGGAACAGCTCCAGCGCCTCGAGCTTGCGAGGCGATGCGTGATTGGTGGACGCGGCATCTTCGATGCCGCTGGATGTGGACGAGCTCATCGTGTTGCCTATCTGACAGGCTAACGGTCATGACCAGGGTCATGCTCATCACCGGCGCCTCCAGCGGCATCGGCGAAGCAGCCGCCCGCCGTCTCGCACGGGAGCCAAACGCGACGCTCGTGCTGGTCGCCCGACGTGAGCAGCGTCTACGCGATCTCGCCGCTCAGCTCGATCCCCAGCGCGTGAGCTTCGTTGCCATCGACCTGCTCCACGAGGACGCGCCCGCACGCATTCGCGACCACGTGGGCGAGCACCACGGGCGCCTCGATCTACTCGTCAACAACGCTGGTGCCGCGTGGCGCGCAAAGTTCGCAGACGGGGGCTATGAGAACGTGCGCCGAACGATGGCCATCAACTTCGACGCTCAGGTACGACTCACCGAGGCGCTGCTGCCGCTGCTGCGAATCTCCGCACCGTCAGCGATCGTCAATGTCTCCTCCACCGCCGGCCGCGTGGCGCGCGCCGGGAGCGGCGCATATAGCGCCTCCAAGTTCGCGCTCGCCGGCTGGTCCGATGCGCTGTGGGCCGAGGAGCGCCAGCACGGAGTGCACGTCGGGCTCGTGCTGCCGGGCTTCATCTCAACCGAGGGCTTCCCCCAGTCGGAGCTCACCGATAAACCATGGACGCGCTGGGTCGTCTCCACCCCCGAGCAGGGCGCAGAGGCGATCTTCCAGGCCGGCATCGGCCGTCGCCCCGAACGCTACGTGCCAAGGCCCTACGCCCTGGCAGCGGTGCTGCGGATCGTCACCCCCGGGCTCGTCCGACGTGCGCTCGGCGGCAAGAGCGCTGCTGTGATCACCACCACCACGGGTGCAGACTTGGCCGAGCGGCGCAACGGCACGGGTACTAACAGCCGCGCTGATTGATGGCGCCCTGTGTTACGCGGGTAGGCTCAGCGCATCGCAACGCACACACTCGTAGCCGGCGCAACTGGGTTCATCGGGGGCAGACTGACTGACGCACTACTCGGCCACGGCGCACAGGTGCGCTGTCTCGTGCGCGACCCCACACGTGCAACCAGCCTCGAGCGAGCTGGCTGTGAGATCAGACAAGGTGATGTCACAGATCCTGAGAGCCTGCATGGACTTGGCGAAGGAATCGACGTCGCGTACTTCCTCGTGCACGCCATGGCCGCCGGCGGGGGCTTCCAGGAGCGCGAGCGTGAAGCCGCGGCCAACTTCGCGCGCATGGCCAAGCGCGAGGGCGTGCTCAGGGTCGTCTACCTCGGCGGCCTCGGTGATGAGACCGTCTCCAAGCACCTGCGCTCTCGCCACGACACCGCTCTCACCCTCGCCGCCGAGGGGCCACCGCTGACGTACTTCCGCTCTGCCATGGTCGTCGGCGCCGCCAGCGAGTCCTACCGCACACTGCGTTACCTCGTCAAAAGGCTTCCCGTAATGATCGCCCCCAGCTGGCTGCGCATCGCCACCCAGCCGATCGCCATCGACGACGTCGTCGAGTACCTGCGGCGCGCACCCGACATTCCCGAGTCACTCGGACGCGAGGTTCAAATCGGCGGCCCCGACGTGCTCGCCTACGGTGACATGCTCGACAGCATGGCCATCGCCATGGGCGTGCGCCCGCGTCCCCAGCTGCCCGTGCCTTTCATCACTCCTTGGCTGTCAGCGCTGTGGCTTGGATTGGTCACGCCCGTCGACACCAACGTGGCACGCCCGCTCGTCGAAGGGTTGACCACCGAGACGATCGTTACCGATCCCAGCGGCGCACAGCCTTTCGGGATCACCCCCACATCCTTTGCCGACGCGCTCGAGCGGGCACTCGCCGAAGAGCCGTGAAACGCGCCCTGGTGCTGTTCACGCGTGACCTGCGCGTGCACGACCAGCCCTCGCTGGTGGCAGCCGCACGCGAGGCTGAGGAGATTGTCCCCGCGTTCGTGCTCGACCGCGAGCTGCTCGCCCGCAGTTGTGGCGCACCCAACCGCCTCGCGTTCTTGCTCGAGAGCCTGCAAGACCTCCAAAGCTCGCTTGCCAGCCGTGGCGGCGCGATGATCGTGCGCCACGGCGAGATCGTCCGAGAGGTCCTGACGCTCGCGCGCGAATGGGACGTCTCGGCGATCTACATGAGTGCCGATGCCACCCCGTATGCACGCGCTCGTGAGCAGCGACTCTCGAGCGCGTGTGAGCGTGCGCGAATCGCGCTGCACATGTTCGACGGCGTGAACGTGATCGCACCAGGAGAGCTGATACCCACGGGCGGCGACCACTACCGCGTGTTCACCCCTTACTGGAGAGCGTGGCGTGCGGCCAGCGTGCGCACGCCCGTGCGTGCTCCACGCCGCCTCACCACCCCAGCGGGACTACCTTCGACGCCTATCCCCAAGCTCGTAAGCCTCACATCCAAGTCCTGCTCGCCCCATCTGCAGCTCGGCGGAGAGACCGCCGCACGAGCCCAGCTACAACACTGGCTGCGTATTCGTGCGGGGCGCTATGACGTCCTGCACGACGACCTCGCCGACGACGGCACGTCTCGACTGAGCGCCTACGTGCACTTCGGCTGCCTCTCCGCCGCCACCATTCTGCAGCGATGTGGCGGTTGTGATGCGGCGGAGGACTTCGCTCGCCAACTCTGCTGGCGCGACTTCCACAGCCAGGTGCTCGCCGCTCGACCCGACATTACCCGCGCCGACTATCGCCCACGCGGCGACCGCTGGCGCCGGGACGCCCGCGCTCTGCGCGCATGGCGGGAGGGGCGCACCGGCTACCCAATCGTCGACGCCGGCATGCGCCAGCTCGCCAGCGAGGGGTTCATGCACAACCGCGCACGACTGATCGTCGCCTCATTTCTCACCAAGACGCTCTACCTCGACTGGCGCT
Organism: uncultured Solirubrobacteraceae bacterium; assembly: GCA_963752865.1. Classification (GTDB taxonomy): domain Bacteria; phylum Actinomycetota; class Thermoleophilia; order Solirubrobacterales; family Solirubrobacteraceae; genus Palsa-744. The sequence continues at coordinate 703,206 of CAVVZU010000002.1, read as the reverse complement.
CAGGCGCCGCGCACTTCGCCCGCCTGCTGATCGACGCCGACGTGGCCAACAACGTGGGCAACTGGCAGTGGGTGGCCGGCACCGGCAACGACACCCGCCCCAACCGCGTGCTCAACCCGCTGCGCCAAGCCAAGCGCTTCGACCAGCAAGGCGAGTACGTGCGCCGATACGTGCCCGAGCTAGGAAGCCTCGAAGGCGCCGGCGTACACGAACCGTGGCTTCTGCCGCAAACGCAACGCCGGCGTCTTGGCTACCCCGCGCCGCTCGTGGACCACCAGGCGGCAGCCGCCGAGATGCGTGCCAGGCGCTACTCCTCGAGCTCGCCCGCGTAGAGCGCGAACACCGCACCCTGCGGGTCAGCCGCAATGCCGACCTTCGCGATACCGATGTCGATCGGGCCCGCCAGCACGCTGCCGCCCAGCTCCGTCACCTTCGCAAGCGCTGCCTCCGCATCCTCCGTGCCGAAGTACACGAGCCAGTGGGGAGGCGCGTCCGGCTGGGTCAGCTCACTGATCGCGCCGTTGTTCGCACCAATGCTCTTGATCGCCAGGTACACCCGATCCATCCCCGGGAACTGCTCCACCTCCCAGCCGAACAGCGCGCTGTAGAAGTCGCCCGAGGCATCCGGGTCCGGCGACTGCAGCTCGTTCCACACCAGCGCACCTGGAGCGTTCACCAGCTGCGCACCGCGATGCTCGTTCGGCTGCCACAACATGAAATACGCGCCCTGCGGGTCCTGGATCACCGCCATGCGCCCCGCCTGCATCACGTCGAACGCCGGCGCATGGGCCGTCGCGCCCAGCTCGACCGCACGCGCCACCATCTCATCGGCGCTGTCCACCCACACGTAGGAGTTCCACAGCGGTGGCACCCCTGCGTCACGCTGCTGCGGGGGCTGCCCGGCGATCGCCGCCACCAGCTTGCCGTCGCGCAGCTGCATCGAGTAGAAGGAGCCCTCGCCAACCGGCCGGTCGTCCGACTCCCAGCCCAGCAGCGTCGCGTAGAAGGCCTTCGCCGCGTCCTGGTCGCTCGTCGCAAGTTCAGCCCAACAGAACGTGCCCGGTGTGTATCCATTGCGCTCACCCATTCGCGCGGAGCCTAGCGCACCTGGTGGCGCACATCAGGAACCGACCCGGAAGGTGTACACGACGCCCTGTCCGAGATCTCCGTTCACTGCGCGATCGGGAGCGCCGAGGAGGATCGTGTCTCCCGAGAGCACAACGGACAGTCCGAACTCTTCTTCGGACTGGCCTCTCGGCGCTTTCAACATGGCGACCTCCTGCGCGTGCGCCCAGCCGGAGGCGGGCTCGGTGAACACGTAGGCTGCGCCCTGTTCGACGCCGGTGGATGCGACGATGTGGTTGATTGTGCCGACGACGAGAGTTCGACCCGAGACGGCGAGCGCTTCACCGAACTCTTCGCCACTGCCTCCTTGCTTATCCGACAGCTCACCCTGCTGGACGAATTCGCGCCCCAGCACCGCCGACACGATGCCCCGGGCGCCGAGTGGCAGGCCCTCGATGCGGTGGCGAGCGATCCGTGGAGGTGAGGCGGCAGTTGAGTGGGGAAGGCTCAGCGCCAACGCGCAGGCAAGAGCCACGTCGCACATCGTGCTCGGCCTGCTGTCGATGTTCGGAGAGTCGACGCCTTATGACCTGAAGCAAATGGTCTCGGCCTCTGTCGGGCAGTTCTGGACGCTTGTCCACTCCCAGCTATATGACGAGCCTGCGAGACTTGCCCGCGCTGGATATGTGACCGAGCAACAGGAGACGACCGGCAGGCGCCGCAAGCTCTACCGCATTACAGACCGCGGACACACGGCCTTGGAGAGCTGGCTTTCGGTCCTCACACCCGAGCCGTACGTGCTGCGCGATCCCGCCCTGCTCAAGCTGTTCTTTGGAGCCGACGCCCGCGAGCTCGCCAACGCGCAGCTACAGACTCACCGCCAGAAACTCACCGAATACGAAGCCCTGCAAGAAGCCGACACCGGTGCTGGCCGCCGCGGCCCGTGGCTTGCCCTGGAGCTCGGAACCAGACACGAGCGCGAGACCGTCAGCTTTTGGGAAGAGCAAGCGAGCGGGGAGCAGGACCCGCGATAGCTCCGCCAGCACAGCTAGATTCCGGGTCGGTGGCCAGCGAGATACCCATTCACGGCGACACCATCAGGCTCGGGCAGCTGCTCAAGCTCGCCGGCGTGGTCGACAGCGGTAGCGAGGTCAAGCTGCTCCTCGCCCACGAGCCGGTGCTCGTCAACGGCGAGCCCGAGACCCGCCGCGGGCGCCAACTGCATAGCGGCGACAACGTCGTCGTGGGCGAGCACCAGCTGCTGGTGGTCGCCCACGCGGAGGGATAGCCTGGCGACCGTGCGCACCGTCACCTTGCTGGTCCTCGCCATCGGCGGGCTCATGGGCTTGGTCGACGCTGGCGCGCCCGCGAGCGCAGGGCCACAGACAGCGTCCGCTTCGCTGCCGCTCGCCGGCAAGGTCGTCGGTATCGACCCCGGCCACAACGGTCGCAACTACGCCAACCCCACGTACATCAACCACCTCATCTGGAACGGCCGCGAAGAGGAGACGTGCGACACAACCGGCACGGAAACAGACAGTGGCTACACCGAGGCACAGTTCAACTTCAACGTCGCCGAGGACCTCGCCGGCGACCTGCGCGCTGAGGGCGCCAAGGTGGTGCTCACCCGCACGAGCAACGACGGCGTCGGCCCGTGCGTTACCGAACGCTCGCAGATCATCAACCGCGCGCACGCCAACGTCGCCATCGACATCCACGCCGACGGCGGGCCCGCAGACGGTCGTGGGTTTACCGTCCTCGAGCCAGTCGCCGATGGCCCCAACGATCGCGTGATCGCAGCCTCCAAGGCGTTTGGCCATGTGCTGCTGCAGCGATACCACCAGCTCACGGGGATGCCGGTGAGCAACTACGACGGGACCAACGGGGTCTCCGACCGCGACAACCTCGCCGGCCTGAATCTCACCACCGTGCCCAAGGTGCTGATCGAGTGCGGCAACATGCGCAACTCCACCGACGCCGCCATACTGGTTCGCCCCTCTTTTCAGCGACTCGCCGCGCGCGCGTTCGCCGAAGCGATCACCAGTTACATCACGGGGAAGGCTTCGTAGCTAGCCCAGGCGCGCGATGATCACAGGCGAGGTCGTGGGGACCCTGGTACCGCCCAGGGGCTCGGAGGTGACCATGATCACCTTCACGCCGCTCACACTGCCCGGCACACCAACCGTGGCATCGCCATGGCTGGTGACCGTGAACAACGCGTCCGTCGGCTGAGGTGAGCCCGAGCGTTTGACCCACACCTCATACACGCGCTGGGGCGGCGTTTGAGGCATACCCGAGATCTGTAGCTGCGCGCGGTCATCGCTCACCTGCAGCGACGCGTCCGCGCCACGCGGGATCACTTCTGCTCGAATCACGCGCGTCCCGGCACCGCCGCCTGAGGAGATCGCGATCACGATCACGGCCACCACCGCCGCCGCCGCGAGCGCCCCCGATGCGAACAGCGGGCGCCACCGCGGCCACACCAGCGCGGGACGCCGCACCGAGCGCGCCCGTGCCTCGGAGCTCGCGCGGCCCAGCTGCTCCTCGCGGCGCGCGTCCTCATGCACGCTCGCCATCACATTGCGCTTCAGCTCCACCGGTGCGCTCACCTGGGGGGCGATCGCCGGCAGTGCGCCCGCGACGACCTGTAGCGCAGCGACCTCCTCGCGGCAGATCGCGCACGACTGGAGGTGCTCGCGAAAGGCCTCGAACTCCTCCGCCGCGAGCGCCCCGAGAACATACGGAGCGGCGTTATCGCCACACAGCTCCCTGCCCATGTAGGAGTCCTCGGCGCTCATTGCACCATCTCCGTCGGGTCGCCCAGCGCCATCCGCATCTTCGCCAGTCCAAGCCGCATGCGGCCCTTGACGGTGCCCACCGGCGTGTCCAGCATCGACGCTATCTGCACATGCGTCATGCCCCCGAAGTACGCCAACTCGATCACCTTGCTCTGCTCGTCTGGAAGCTCGTCCAGCGCGTCGCGGACTTCCCGCGCCTCCTCACGGCGGGCGACGTCCAGCTCCGTGCGCTCGGGAGCCGCCACACGCTCCTCCAAGCCTTCGCCGTCGACGATGCCGCGATCGCGCACGGCGCGGCGACGCAGGGCATCGATCGCGCGGTTGTGCACGATGCCGAGCACCCATGTCCGGACGCTGCCGCGATTACGGTCGTAGCGCGCGCGGGTGCGCCACAACGACAGGAACGCCTCCTGCACAACGTCCTCCGCGAGCGCCCGTTGAGCACACATGCGGAACGCGAGCGAGAAGGCTGCATCCGCGTGACGGTCATAGACCACCTCGAACGCATCCGCGTTGCTCCGGTACACGAGTTGCATGAGCTCCTCGTCCGCGAGCACCCGCAGACGCTCCGTCGAGCCGCTTCCACCAGATGAGCGCAGGGGATTGAACATTCCAACCATTGTTACGACGGTTACCCGTTTTTGGATCATCGCGAATCAGGCGCCGCTCAGGGCGCCTGCCGCGGAGCTGGCGATCGCGACCGTCACCCGGCATCGCGTAGCGCTCGCCGCGTCTCGCGGTGCTCGATGATCCTGGCGATCAGCACGCTCAACTCGAACAGCAGATACAGCGGCACCGTCTCGAGCAGCAGCGTGATCGCATCACCCGGCAGGAACGCCGCCACCGCGCCGCAAGCCAGAATCGCGTAGCGGCGGTTGTGGCGTAGCTGCTTGGTCGTCACGATGCCAGCACGCGTGGCCGCAAGCACACCGACGGGCACCTGGAAGACGAGTCCCATCGCCAGCAGCACCACCGCGGCGAAGTGGTAGTACTGGCTGGCCTGCACGAGCACGTTGAACTGGCCGCTGTTGAAGTTCTGGAAGAACCTCACAGCCGCGGGCAGCACGATCAAGTAGCCGAACATCACCCCCGCCACGAACAGGAACGGGATCGCCAGCATCAGCGGCGTGGTCACCCGCCGTTGCTCGGGACTGAACGCCGGCAGCAAGAATCCATACAGCTCGTACAGGATCACCGGCAGCGACAGGATCATCGCGAAGATGAACGACACGCCCAGCGTCGTCGTGAACGGCTCGCCGATCCCCAGCGTCACCGGCTTGTTGCCCCGGGGCGCGGCCGACAAATGCTTGATCGCCCCGTCGAGCTTGGGCGTCACGCCGGCAAGCGAGGCCTTCGTCGCCGCCGACGCGCCGCTGCTCGGCCGCTCGAGCGCCTGCACCACCGTCTGCAGTTGCACCGCCACCGTGCGCGCGCTCTGCTGAACGGTGTATGTGGAGCCGAGCGGCCCATTACCGGCCTTCACCTGTTTTTGGGTTTGATGGGCAAGCGGTGCGTTGACGATGTTCAGCAGCGCGGTGTTCTGCCAGAAGCACAAGCCAAACGCCACCGCGATCACAGCCAGGCACACGATCAGGCGGGCGCGGAGCTCCTCCAGATGGTCGACCACGCTGACGCGGTCCTCATGTCCGATGCTGCCTACGGCGACTGCCATGATCTCTCCACTCGTGCTGTTCGGGTTTACGTGCTCGACACCTACCGGCCGCGACGAAGCCCCCGCTAAGCGGGGAGCTTCTCGCCAACCGGCTGGGCCGTCGGGACTGCCTGCACGGCGACAGGCACGGCAACAGGCGCAGCGACGGGCTGCTGCTGCTGGGGAACGAGGGCGGGCCGCGCAACAGGCTGCTGCGTGGCCGTGTGCATGCTTCCCTCGCCGCTGATCGCGTCCTTGAAGCCGCGCATCCCATCACCCAGCGACCTACCCATCTCGGGGAGCCGCTTCGCTCCAAAGACCAGCAGTAGAAGAATCAGTAGAAATGCGATGTGGATTGGATTATCAAGTCCCATGGTCTTCAGTTCCTCCTGCAATTTGAATTCTGGTGCCTGTAAATAGGCCGATATCTAACTGCTACTACGCGTGAGGGCCGCCCGCGGATCATCAAGCGGGCGGGCCCTCGATAAATCGCTAGGCCTTGATCAGCGGCTTGACCTTCGCGAGCACCTGCGCCTTCGTCAGCGGCACGTCAAAACCGCCACTGGGCGTGGGGCTTTTGCTGAGCAACAGGTTGATCGCCGCGGCATGGCGCGCCTCGATCTGCACAATGCTCCCCGCTGCCGCCAGCACCTGCTTACTCTGAATCGATGGTGCAGCGCCGTTGTAAGCACTGACGCCAGTGTTCTCGAGCACTGACGCCAGCGCCAGGAACGTGCTCTGATTGGTCGCCGGAATCACAAAGCTCGGCTTCGCCACCGGCTTGCCACCCAGGGATTGGATCGTCTTGGTGATCGCCTGAACGTGGTCGGCCTCCTGTTCGCCGAACATCGCGGCGTAGGACTTCGCGGAGCCCTTCAAGCCGACCTCTTTACCCTTGACGTTGTAGAAATCCGACTCCAGGTACTCGAGCGTGAGCGCGAAGTTGAGGATTTCCACGTCACCCCCACCTGTTTCGGCCAGCGCTTGCGAAACGAACGGAGTGACGGCTCCCAGGCCATATACGGCCCCCGCAGCCATCGCGCCGCGGAGGATGAAGCTCGAACGAGTAACCCCGCCGACCTCCAGGTCCGCCAGCTCCGGGTTTGCCAGACCGGGTTGCCCAGAATCGGTAAGTGTGTTGTTGGACATTGCTTTAGCTCCTTTTTCTCAGGCTGCGATCAGGGCAGAAACGGCTTGATTGCCGCCAGCACCATTGACATGTCTGCCGGTTTGGCAAACGCGCCATCCGGTGTGAGCGACTTTTTGACCAACGTCCCCAGGGTCGCCGCGTGCCGCGCCTCGACCGAGTGAATCGCCAGCGCCGTCGCCAGTACTTCCGGGCTCTGGATGTTGCCCGCCTGCCCGAGGTAGGCCGACGCACCGAGGTTCTCCACGGTGTATGCCAGCCCAGCAACCTGGGTGGCGGTGTTTATCGGGAACTTGCCGTTGGGGTTGGCCGCCGGCGTGCCACCCATTTTCGATACAGCGCCTTTCAGCGCTTCCACGTGCGTGGCCTCCTGACTACCGAATTCCTTGATCAGGCTTGCCACCTTGCCGCTGAAGAGCCCCGACGCCACAACCTTTGCGTAGAATTCACGCTCGAGGTACTCCAGCGTCAGCGCATAGTTGAGGATTGCCACATCGCCGGTTGTGCCGGCGGACGCGGTACTCGTGGTTGCTGTCGTAGCAGCCGCCGTCGATGCCGTTTTTGTGCTGCTGCCACCACAGGCCGCGAGCACGAACGCTCCGAAGCTCGCCGCGCCTGCTCCACCTGCCATCTTCAGGAACCGCTTGCGATCGACATCGTCGCGCACGAGACGCTCGACGATGCCTGTCGGCTGCGGTGCTGAGTCCTCACTTGTTGGACTGGACATCTTGTTAACCTCCGCTTGTAGCTGTTGGTCGCAAGGGCGCCGACCCGCGGCCAATGCCGCGAGACGACGCCCCCGCCGAAACCTCAGATGTGGCGCTCGGTTGAGCGCTTATTCCTTGATGAAGCCTGTGCCCTTGACAGCGGCCAGCACCTTTGGCGCGGTGTAAGGAACGTCGAACGGGCCTTCGGGCGCGATGTCATTGCCTGCGGCTTCGTTCAGCAAGCCGATCACTGCCGCGTGGCGTGCCTCGATCGTGAGGATCGAGCCGGCGGCCTTCACGTATGCCTTCGACTGGATGTTTGTCACCTGCCCCAGGTATGCGTGCACACCGGTGTTCTCGAGCACATAGGAGGTGGCCATGAACTTTTCTGCGGTTTTGTTGGCTTCGCCAAATTCAAACGTCGGCGACGCCACCGCTTTGTGGCCAAGAGCCTTCTTGAGGAATTCCACGTGTGCGTTCTCGTCCTTGGTAACGACCTTCAGGAAGGCTGCAGCCTGGGGGCTCAACGGCAGATTCGCCGCGGTCGCGCCGTTGTAGAACGCAGCCTCCAGGTACTCCAAGGTGAGCGCGTAGTTGAGGATGCCGATGTCGCCCTTACCGAATTTCGCCGGGGGACGTCCACCGGGGCCCGCAAATGCAGCCGGCGCAAACGCGGACAGAACCGCGCCACCGCCCACCAGTGCGCCTCCCGCAACGCCTGCCTTCTTTATGAAGTCCAAGCGTGTGTCGCCCGATACCGCGTCCGCAGCTTCACGAATCGCGCCATCGGTATCGACCTCGGCGAGGTTGATCTCATAACTCATTGGTGCTCCCATCTTGGGGGTTTTAGGAGTTGGTCGCATTCGCTGCTTGACATGCGACCGTCTTCTGTTTTGGGTTTTGTGTGAATACGGGGCGTGTGCTGATCCGGATCACAATGGGGCCATGTGATCCACGGGGACGCCGTGTGCGTTAACGCACTTATGCCTCACAGGCCTCGTCTTGGCGCGCGCCGCCAGCGCCGTCCAAACCGCCCCGCCAGGGCACCGGGGGGCGCGTCGACCCGATTGCGCCGGCGAGTACTCGAAGCAGTGCGCCGAGAACAAGAGCCACGGACCCGATCGGCTCATACCACCACACACGCACACCCATGGATATTCGCCGCGGGCATCATGCTGGTGGTGGCGATTGCCGTCGTCGCCATGCTCGCTCCCCATCACAGCGCCCCCGGCGAACGACCAGCGGAGCCGGCCAAGATCAATCGCACCAACGCCACCGTGCACGCGTCGCTCCAGCAGATCGGCTCACACGCGGAACTGACCGTGTCGGGGATGCCCGAGCCACCGGTCGGCGAGGTTTATGAGGTGTGGCTCAATCGTGCCGGCGGAGCGCCACAGCCGACCGACGCCCTGTTTACCGTCACCCGCGCAGGCGATGGCTCAGTGGATGTGCCCGGGCCACTACGCGGTGTGCGCGCGGTGACCGTCACCAGCGAGCCTCTCGGGGGTAGCTCCTCCCCCACGAGCGCCCCCGTCTTGCACCTGCGCGTTAACGGCTAGTGGGCGATAGGAAGCGCACCACGTCCGAGCTCAAAGCCCGAACGCGTCCGCCAAGAGCTCATACGAGCGCCGGCGGGCCTCGTGGTCGTAGGTGATGCTCACCACGATCGCCTCTTCCGCGCCGTAGCTCGCCACCACCTCCTCGATCTGCGCCCGCACGCTGGCAGGCGAGCCGAGTACCGCGCGCCGCTCAGAGCGGGGCTGGTCGCTGCGATCGTCCCGCTCCAGGAACCTCAGCGCCTCCTCGGGTGGCGGCACCGCGATCAGCTGCCCCCGGCGCAGCAGCGTGAACGTCATCCGCCCGCTTGCAGCCAGCCGGCGCGCCTGCTCCTCGTCCTCCGCACAGATCACCCACACCGCCACCGCCGTGCGGGGGCGCCTATCGGCATGTTCGTGCTCGGCGAAGCGCTCCCGGTAAAGCCTTGCGATCTCCGCTCCTTTGGGGTTGATGAAGTCCGCAAACGCGTACGGCAGCCCGAGCTCAGCGGCCCACAGCGCACTCTGTTGGGAAGAGCCCAAAAGCCACGGCTCCGGTCGCTCAGGCAGACCCGGCAGCGTCTTCGCCAGGCGCGCGAACGGGTGATCCGCCGGGAGCGTGTCATCGAGGTAGCCCAACAGCTCTGCCAGCTGCTGGGGGAAGTCATCCGGCGAGGCCTGCCGGCGGTCGCGCTGCAACGCAAACGTCGTCATCGGATCCGTGCCCGCCGCGCGTCCCAGCCCGAGGTCGATACGTCCCGGGAACAGGCCGGCAAGCACGCTGAACGTCTCCGCCACCTTCAGCGGGCTGTAGTGGGGCAGCATCACGCCGCCGCTGCCCACGCGAATGCGAGACGTGGCGGCCGCGATCGGCCCGATCAGCGCCTCTGGGCTCGGGCCGGCAAGCATCGGCCCGCCGTGGTGCTCCGCCACCCAGTAGCGGTGATAGCCGAGCCGATCGGCCAGGCGGGCGAGGTCCAGCGTGTTCGCCAGCGCCTGCGCACCAGAGGATCCCCGGGAGATCGGCGACTGATCGAGGACCGATAGGCGCAAGGACGACGGCTGGCTCGAGCCCGCTTCGGGGGCAGGGTCCGTGCCGGGATCAGATGACTGGGGGTCCGAGTCGGGAATGACCTCATGCTAGGAGCCCCTCCCGCGCTGTAGGGTTTGACTTCAAATCCTGGGGAGGAGAGCTATGTATCAACCAGTGCTGTTCCGTGATCGTGAGCGGCCCGCACAGATCGTGCTCGGCGGCGTCGTTCCCGCGCTTGCAGGCGCCGTCGCCGGAGTGCTCGTGGGTGTATCCAGCGGTGCCTATTGGGGCTACGCAGCGTTCATCGCCATCGCCAGCATCATTGCCGGCCTCGAGCACCTCGACGGCTGGGGTGGAGCCGACCGGGGTCTCGTTGCGGGCGCCATCTATGGCGTTGGCCTGCTCCTCGCCCACGCCATCGCCGGCACCCACGCCAAGGTCTCGCTCGGCAGCTTCCCGCCGCTACTCGCCGTCGTCACCGCCATCGCGGGCATGTTGCTAAGCGCCCTCGGCGGGCGCATTGCTCGTGGGCTGCGCGAGCGCGCACAGGCGCACGCCGCCATTCCCGTCGAGTGATGGCAGCCTTCGCCAGCGTCGGCGGGTGCGCGCACCGGTAGTCTCCGGTCCATGAGCGACCCAACCCGGGAGCCCGAGCCGCCTTACCACCTGTTCCTCGACCCGCCCGAGGTGCCAGTCGCCGCGAGCGCGCTGCGACTGCTCATCTCCGACGAGGCGCACGAGCCCGGCATCCGCACCCTCGCCCGCGATGTCCTCACCGGTCTCGAGCAGCCCCCCAACGAGCAGGGGATGCTCACCGTCACGCTCACTCCCCCCCAGATGAAGATCACCCACAGTGCCGTCAAGCTGCTGCTCAACGACCTGCAGCGCGAGCAGGCCGACGAGCGCGAGGTGCTCAAGAGCATTCTCGAGAAGCTCCCCGACGAGCACACGATGAGGGCGATACAGCTCGACTAGCGATCCAGCTCGACTGGACACAGCGGGCAATTACCGTCCCGCTGGCGGCCCTGGATCTCGATTTTTAGAGGGAGTTCGCATGGCGAGCATGGCGCGTCGCTGCTCCCGACCGCGATCCGGACTCGACGATCCGCTTGTGTTACGCTAAACGGACCCTCCAGTCCTTTACGTCGGAAAGGTCCTCCACCGTGGCTTCCGTAACGTCTCCCCCCGTAGCCTCCTCAAGCTCCGCAGCATCGCCAGCGCCAGCCAAGCGCACGTTCAACCCCTGGCTCACGCTCGTGATCGTCTGCGTGGCGCAATTCATGGTGGTGCTCGACGCGACCATCGTGAACGTCGCGCTGCCATCGATCCAGAAGGGCCTGCACTTCTCCCGCACCGACCTGCAGTGGGTGGTCAACGGCTACACGCTGCTGTTCGGTGGATTCCTCCTGCTGGGCGGCCGCGCAGCTGACCTGATCGGCCGCCGACGGCTGTTCATGGCCGGAGTGGCGCTGTTCTCGTTCGCCTCCGCCGTAAACGCGTTCGCTCAGAGCTCAAATGTGCTGATCGCGGGGCGCGCCCTACAGGGACTGGGCGCAGCGCTCGTCTCACCGGCAGCACTGTCGATCCTGACGACAACGTTCACCGAGCGCAGCGAGCGCACCAAGGCGCTCGGCGTGTGGAGCGGCATTGCAGCCGGCGGCGCCGCCGTGGGGCTGCTCATGGGCGGCGTGCTCACCGACCTCTTGTCCTGGCGCTGGGTGTTCATCGTCAACCTGCCAATCGGCATCGGCGCGCTCGTCGCCGCGCTGCGCTACGTACCCGAGTCGCGCGGACCGGAGCTGCGCAAAACGTTCGACCTCGCCGGCGCTTTCGCCGTGACCTCAGGGCTCGTCATCGCCGTGTTCGGGATCGTCAAGGCCCAGCAGTACGGCTGGGGCTCCGCGCGCACGCTCGGGACCCTCGCCGTCGCCGCGGTGCTGCTTGGCGCGTTCTTCTTCATCGAGAAACGCAGCCCCGCCCCGCTCGTGCGCCTCAGCATCCTGCGGGTGCGCACCCTTGCAGCCGCCAACCTCGCGCTGCTGTTCGTGATGTCGGGAATGATGTCCATGTTCTACTTCGCCTCCCTGTACGTCCAGCAGGTGCTTGGATACAGCCCCCTCAGAGCAGGCCTCGCGTTCCTGCCCGTGACGCTCGGCATCGGCGCAGGCGCCGCCGCCGCACAGCCGCTGCTCAAGCGCTTCGGACCGCGCGGCGTGGCCGTCGGCGGGCTCAGCCTCGCGGCGCTCGGCATGGCGCTCTTGCTGCGCACCACCGTCGCCGGCAACTACCCCGGCCAGCTGCTCGTCGGCCTGATCCCACTGGCCATCGGCATGGGGCTAACGTTCGTGCCCATCACGCTGCTCGCCACCGCCAACGTCCACGGCGATGACGCCGGCCTCGCATCCGGCCTCTACAACACCGCCCAACAGGTCGGCGGCGCGCTCGGGCTGGCAATCCTGTCGACGTTCGCCGCCTCACGCACCAGCTCCCTGCTGAGCAGCAACGCCAGCGGTGGACAGCACGCCGCGCTCCTCAGCGGCTTCCATCTCGCGTTCGGCATCGGCGCCGGCCTGCTCGCCCTCGCGGCAGTGCTGCTGATGGCAATGCTGCGCCGACGTCACGTCGCCACGCTCGACCTCGAGACGCAACCGCTGCTTGCCTAGATGGTTGCCCGGGCCAGGATCGCCACGCGTACGCCCAAGCGACCGGCATGACACCACCAACCGCGGATCCCTCCCGCTGGCGGTGGGCCCCTCCACGACATACACTTAATCATTAGGAGTAGAGAGGGAGAGCAGCGGAGATGCGTGTCACCGACACCGATGCACCTGTAGCGAGCACCGACGACGCTATCGCGCCGCGGCGTCAGCGTGCCGACGCCGAGCGCAATCGGCGCGCGTTGATCGATGCCGCCGTGGAGGTGTTCGGTGAGCGTGGGCTCGATGCCACCGTCGCGGAAGTAGCCAGTCGCGCAGGCGTCGGACAGGGCACCGCGTTCCGGCACTTTCCCACCAAGGAAGACCTGATCGCCGCCACCGTGCGCGACATGCTCGACCGCATCACCGCCACCGCCACGCAGCTGCTCGACGAGCCCGACCCGCTCATCGCACTGCGCGAGCTGATGCATGCGGGGTCGGAAATGATGATCAAAAACCAGGGCTTCAAGGACGCCACCGCCAACTCACCCGTGCTCGAGGAGGACCCGCACGTGCAAGCCGCCCACGAGCACCTCACCGAGGTCGCCGGGCTGCTGCTCGCCCGCGCACAGGATGCTGGCGCGATCCGTGCTGACGTCACCCCCGAGGACATCCCCCTGTTGCTGTGTGCCGTCAGCGCCACCGACATCCCCCGCCGCGAGGAGCAGCCCGCGCTGTGGGAGCGCTATTTCGAGATCGTCTTCTCCGGGATGTGCGCGCCGGCCACCGACTCCGCCAGCCTCGCCGTAAGCGCCCCCACCCAGGACGAGCTGCGTCAGCTCAAGGTGTCGCCAGGCTCTCGACCGTAAGCTCCGAGGCGATCGCCTCCCGCACCGCCTGCAGCACCACCCCACGCGCCCGTAGCTTCGTCTCAGTGTGCGCTTTCGCGTTCAGCTCCAGCAGTGCCTGTGCCGCCTGGACGCTCTGCGCGCGCAGCTCATCCGCCGCCACCACCCGGTCCAGGAAGCCCGCTCGCGCCGCCTCAGCAGGCGTGAATATGGTCGCGCTCACCACCGCCCGGTCGAAGTGAGTGGGCGTCAACCGGTAGCGCGCCAGCTCGATCACAAACCACGGTACCGTCAGGCCGATCCTCACCTCGTTCAGCCCCAGCTTGAAGTCTCCCTCCACGCCAATTCTCAGGTCCGCAGCCATCGTCACGAACACCCCCGCCGCCACCGCGTGACCAGGACACGCCACCACCACCGGCCGGCTGAATCCGAGGATGCGCTCCACCAGTGTCGCCCCCAACCGCAGCATCTCCACCGCCGGCTCCGGCTCGCCCGCCGCGAACACGCTCAGATCGAAGCCCGCCGAGAAGCAGCCCTCGCGGCCCGTCAGGATCACAACCGCCTCGTCACGCTCCGCCTCGTCAAACGCATCGTGCACCGCTCGCAGCATCGCCGGCGAGAACACGTTCCGCTTGCCGTCATCCATCGCGATCGTCGCAATCCCACCGTCCAGCTCGTAGCTCACCAGCTCGCTCATCGTTGTCTCCCATCGGGTCGTGCGCCGTGTCCCGTTCGGTTCGGTCCGTCGTGCGCCCTATATTGTACCGATGTTCCGAAACGATGTTATGAAATCGACTGACACCGTTTCGTGATGGCGTCCCAATAGGGTTCTGGCGTGCCCAGGCCCAAGCAACGGACGCCAGAGCTCCGCGAGCACGTGCTGTCAGTTGCGCTCGAGCTGCTCGCCCGCGACGGCGTCGCAGCGTTCACCACCAGAAGCGTTGCCAGCGCCTCACACACCTCCACCCCCGCCATCTACGAGCTGTTTGGAGACAAGAGCGGGCTCGTGCGCGAAATGTTCTTCGAGGGCTTTCGCATGCTCCGCCGCCAGCTCGCAGCGTTCGCCGAGACCGACGATCCACGCGCAGACCTCGTGCAGCTGATCGAGCTCTACCGCAGCTTCATCCGCCAGAACCCGGTGCTCGCCGAAGTGATGTTCTCGCGACCGTTCACCGACTTCTCCCCCAGCCCAGCCGAGCTCAAGGCCAGCGGCTCCGTGCGAACGCTGATCATCGCCCGCGTGCGCCGCTGCATCGACGCCGGGCTCATGGCAGGCGATGAGACCGACATCGCCCACGTGTTCGTCGCACTCGTCCAAGGCCTCGCCGCCTCAGAGGGCACCAGGCGGCTTGGCTCAAGCCGCAAGTCCGTCGATCGGCGCTGGGCACTCGCAGTCGATGCTGTGCTGGAGGGGCTGAGCCGCTAGAGCGCGCGCGACCCGGGGCAGGGCAGGGCAGTCGTGCCCCTCGGCGCGGCGCTAGGTGACGTGCCTGGGGACGTTGCGAACGCGGTGAGGTAGGTCCGGGCCTACCGAGAGGCTGTGGGTGTCAAAGCTCACGACCTCAAGGAAGGCCCGGAATGCAACACGCTAACGCTCCGCTGACCGCGCATGGCAGGCTGCGCATGGTGCTGCTGGTTGAGGAGGAAGGGTTCACGTTGCAGGCGGCTGCAGCCGCCTGCAACGTGGCGAAGTCGACGTGCTGGGAGTGGGTGCGTCGCTGGCGGGCGGCCAGCGAGCCCGAGCGAGTCACGCTGAGCGCTCTGAAGGACCGCAGCTCCCGGCCGCACCACAGCCCCTGCCAGGTGGGCGACCAAGAGGCAGCGCGGATCTGCGAGCGGCGCAAGCACACCGGCTGGAGCCCCAGGCGACTCGCCGAAGAGCCGGACATCACACGAGCGCATTCCACGATCCATCAGGTGCTGCGCCGTGGCGGCTGCTCGCGGCGGCCGCGACCGCAGGCGCCTGCGGTGGTGCGCTATGAGTGGCCGTGCCCGGGGAATCTGCTGCACATGGACGTCAAGAAGCTCGGGAAGTTCACCGAGCCTGGGCACGCCGTGACCGGCGATCGCACCAGACGCTCAAGACGTATCGGCTGGGAGTACGTGCACTCGATCATCGATGATTGCTCCCGGCTGGCCTACTCGGAGATCCACGCTGACGAGACCGCCGTCACGGTCACCGCGTTCACTTCTCGTGCTCTGGACTGGTTCCTGGATCAGGGGATCGTCTGCGAGCGGCTGATGACCGACAACGCGTTCGCCTACACCCAGAGCAAGACCTTCAGGCAGCTGCTCTGGCGACGAGCGATCCAGCACATCCGCACACGCCCCTACACGCCAAGGACCAACGGCAAGGTCGAGCGCTTCCACCAGACCCTCATGCGGGAGTGGGCCTACGCGCTCGAATACGCCACCTCCGACGCCCGCGCGCAAGCCCTGCCACACTGGATCGACCACTACAACGAGCGCCGCACCCACTCAGCGCTCGGCAACCGGCCACCACGCGCCCGCGTTCGGGACGTCACCGGGCACAACAGCTAGGACGCGCGCGCGAGTCGCTCCCGCGACGCTGCGATCTCCTCGATGGCCTCCTCGCGTGAGCGCCAGCCCTCGACCGTGACCGTCTTGCCCTCCTCCAAGTCCTTGTAGATGGAGAAGAACTGCTCGATCTCCTGGCGGAGCATCAGCGGCAGCTCCTCAAGCTCCTTGTAGTGGTTCCAGTACGGGTCGTGCACAGGCACGCAGATGACCTTGTCATCGATGCCCTTCTCATCGCGCATCATGAACATGCCCACCGGCCTCACCGGGATCAAACACCCCGGGAACGTCGGCTCATACAGGCACACCAGCGCATCCAGCGGATCGCCGTCCTCGCCCAGTGTCCCGCGCAGGTAGCCGTAGTCGGCCGGATACGTCGCCGCGCTCATCAGCAGCCGGTCGAACTTGATGCCGCCCAGCTCAGGATCCCACTCGTACTTGTTGCGAGTTCCCTTGGGGATCTCAACCACGCATACCAGCGACTCCTCGCCCTCCTGGTGGCTATCGCCAGCTGTCATGCCCCTGATCCTTCCACACCACAGCACTCCTGCCCGGACCCGGGGGTAAACCCGGCGACCGGGGGAGCGCGTGCAACAGCTCTTACCCCGGCCGGGAGCGGCCAAACCGACGATACGATCCTGTTGTGGTCATCACCGTGCTGCTCGTGGAGGACGACGATGGCGACGCGCTGATCGTCGATGACCTGCTGAGCGAAGCGCTGGCCGGCGCACAAATCATTCGTAGTCGCACGTTCGCCGACGCCCTCGCGGAGCTCGGCTCAGGCATCGATTGCGTGCTGCTCGATCTGAAGCTGCCTGACGCGGAAGGCCTCGACACAGTGTTGAGATTGCGCGAGCAGGCGCCCGACACACCGCTGATCGTGCTCACCGGGCTCCACGACGAGGCAGCGGGCGTCGCCGCCGTCGACGCCGGAGCACAGGACTACCTCGTCAAGGGAGAGGTCGACGGCGCGCAGCTCGCCCGCGCGATCCGCTACGCGATCGTCCGCCGCCAAGCCGCCGATGCTCAGCAGCGGCTGCGCGTGGCCGACGTGCAGGCCCGCGAGGTCGTGCGTCTGGAACGCGGGCTCGCGCCAAGGCCGCTGATCAGCGACGACTCGGTATGGATCGCATCGCTGTATCGCGCCGGGCGCAACCGAGCGCTGTTGGGCGGCGACTTCTTCGACGTGGCAGAGACCACCGACGGCCGTCTACGCGCGGTCGTCGGCGACGTGTGTGGCCACGGACCCGACGAGGCTGCCATCGGCGTGTGCCTACGCGCAGCCTGGCGGGCGCTGACCGTCGCCGGGGTGGACAGCGAACTGGTCGTGCGAGCGCTCGAGCGCGTACTCGAACACGAACGTGAGATCCCCTTTCTGTTCACCACCCTGTGCACGCTGGAGATCGACGGCACACACACGCGCGCCAACATGCTGCTCGCCGGCCACCCACCGCCGATACTGATCGACGGAACGTCCGTATCGGCCGTGTCCCGCATCCACGGCGGGCCGCCCATCGGGCTACTCAGCGGAGGCTGGCCAGCAGCGCCGCTGGAGCTCCCACACGGGTGGGTGATGCTGCTTTACACCGACGGCATCACCGAGGGAAAAACCGGCCCCGGGGCAGAGCGTCTGGGCATCGACGGCCTGCAGCGCCTGGTCACCGAGCACCTGGCCGCGCACCCCGGCTGGCAGCAACACCCGGATGAGCTGCTGGCCGAAGTTATCTCGAGAGCTGAAGCACTCAACGGTGAAGAGCTGACTGACGACGTGGCCATGCTGTTGATCGGCTCGCGCCCCGGGAGCGCCCGGGCGACTTGAGCACCACACCGCCACCCATGGGCCCGCGGAGCCTGCCGCGCCTGCGCGTCGGTCAGTGGCTTGCGATGACGATCGGTGTGCTGCTCGTATTCGCCGTGGTGGGCGTTGGCCTCGCGCTGCTCGCCAACCAAAAACTCAGCAATCAACGCCGGGTGGTGTTCAACCAGGTCGAGCCAGCGCTGCTCGCCGCGCTGAATCTCGAAAACGCACTGATCAACGAGGAGACGGGCGTTCGCGGATACATCCTCAGCGGCAAAACACAGTCGCTCGAACCGTATGACAAAGGCCGGAACACGGAGATAAGCGCGTATCGCGAAATCGAACAGCGGGACAACATCGGCGGCAGGCAACTGTCCGTGGATGTGAGCGCATTGCGTGAACGGGCACAGGCGTGGCAGCTGCAGTTCGTCGTGCCCATCCTGCGGCGCACACAAGCCGGTCACACCGGCGCGATCCCGCCAACACTCGCCGGCAAGGGGCTGTTCGACGCAATCCGAGTTGCCCTCGGTCACTTGCGTGGTGACCTCAGCGCCAAGCTCGCGAGCGCGAAGCACCAGCTCGATAGCGACGCGCACTTCCTGCAGATCGCGCTGATCGTCGCCGCCGCGCTGATCCTCGGCAGCGTCATCGGCGCGGGCTTCCTGCTGCGTCGCATCATCACCCGGCCGCTCGCAGACCTGGGGCAAGACGCAGCGCAGGTCGCAGCAGGGGACTTCGCCAAGCCGGTCGCAATCAGCGGCGCCCCGCGTGAGATCGTTGAGCTCGGCAGCGAGATCGATGCGATGCGCCAGCGCATCGTGCAGGAACTCACCAGCGTGGAAGCCGCGCGCGCGACGCTGGAGGCGCAGACGCTCGAGCTCAACCGCTCCAACGCCGAGCTCGAGCAGTTCGCATACGTGGCCTCGCACGACCTGCAGGAGCCGCTGCGCAAGGTTGCAAGCTTCTGCCAGGCGCTCGAGCGCCGCTACCACGGCCAGCTGGACGAGCGCGCCGACCAGTACATCGAGTTCGCCGTCGACGGCGCCAAGCGCATGCAGGTCCTAATCAACGACCTGCTCGCGTTCTCCCGCGTCGGTCGCAGCGGCCGAGCGCTCGAGCCGGTGGACCTGAACACGGCCCTCGATGAAGCACAGGCATCGCTTTCGCAGGCGCTCGAGGACGCGGGCGCGAGCGTAATCGCCGAGCCGCTGCCATCCGTGCGCGGCGAGCGGGCGCTGCTCGTGTCGCTGTTTCAGAACCTGATCGGCAACGCCATCAAGTTCCGTGGTGCCGAGCCGCCCGTGGTGCGCATCTCAGCGACAGCCGACAAGGCCGCGGGGCAGTGGCGGCTCACCTGCACGGACAACGGCATCGGCGTGGACCCCGAGTATGCGGAGCGGATCTTCGTCATCTTCCAGCGCCTACACACCAAGGAGGCATATCCCGGGACCGGTATAGGACTGGCCATGTGCCGCAAGATCGTCGAATATCACGGTGGGCGCATGTGGCTCGACCCCAGCCACACCTCCGGCGCCAAGTTCCCATTCACGTTGCCGATCGCTGAGACGGCACCCCTCGAGGAGACCCAATGACCGCTGACTTGATCTCAGTACTGCTCGTCGACGACGACCCGGGGGACGTGCTGCTCGTGCGCGAGGCGTTCGAGGACCACAAGGTCGGCAACACGCTGTCGACCGTCAGCGACGGCGTGGAGGCGCTCCAGTACGTCCGCAAAGAAGGCGACTACGCCAGCGCCACCCGCCCCGACCTGATCCTCCTCGACCTGAACTTGCCGCGCAAGAGCGGCATCGAAGTGCTCGAGGAGATCAAGGGCGACCCCACACTCGCCACGATCGTGGTGGTTGTGCTCACCACCTCAGAGGCCGAGGAGGACATCGTCCGCGCGTACAAGCTCCACGCCAACGCGTACATCACCAAGCCCGTCGACTTCGAGCAGTTCACAAAGATCGTGCATCAGATCGACGACTTCTTCATCGGCGTGGTGAAGCTGCCGTCGTGCGCAGGGCAAACGCGGCAATCGCGGGGCTGAAGCGCCCGGGCGGGAAGAAGCGCCCGGGCGGGAGCGACCGACCCGCTATCCCTGCGGGCGCTGGTAAACGGTGACTACGGCGGCGCCGCCGAGGCCGATGTTGTGCTGCAGCGCGGCGGTGACCCCGTCGACCTGACGGGGGCCGGCGTCTCCACGCAGCTGCCACGTCAGTTCCGAGCACTGCGCAAGGCCGGTGGCGCCGAGCGGGTGGCCCTTCGATATCAGCCCTCCTGAGGGGTTCACAACAGGACCGGCGCCGCCGAAGGTGGTGGCCTGCGCATCGACGAGCTCATGGCCATGGCCCTCCTCGGCGAGACCCAGAGCCTCGTAGGTGATCAGCTCGTTGGCGCTGAAGCAGTCGTGCAGCTCGATCACCCGGATGTCCTCAGGCCCGAGCTGTGCCTCCTCGTAGGCTTGGCGGGCAGCCTCCTTGCTCATGTCATAGCCAACGATCTTGATGCAGTCGGCGGTCTCGTCGAAGGTGCTCGCGAGATCGGTGACCATCGACTGGCCGGTGATCTCGATCGCCCGCTCCCACAGGTCGTGCTCGTCGACGAACCGCTCTGACGCGAGCACCACCGCGGCAGCACCGTCGGAGGTGGGCGAGCACTGCAGCTTGGTGAGTGGCTCGTGGATCATGCGCGCATCCTTGATTTCCTGCAGCGTGTACTCCGTCTGGAACTGCGCGTAGGGGTTGTTGACGGAGTGCTTGTGGTTCTTCCACCCAATCCATGCGTAGTGCTCCGGCCGGGAGCCGTATTTGTCCATGTGGTCGCGGCCGGCGTTGCCGAACATCTGCGGCGCAAACGGCGAGTCTTCGGGATCGCGCACCTCGAACATGCGCTGCATGTGCTTGTCCAGCGCAGGCGTTCGGTCGGTGTACTTCATGCCCAGCGAGCCCCGCTCCATCTTCTCGAAGCCAACCGCCAGCGCACAGTCCACGAGACCGCCCTTCAAAGCCTGGCGAGCGAGGAATAGGGCGCTCGAGCCGGTGGAGCAGTTGTTGTTGACGTTCACCACGGGAATGCCGGTAAGCCCCAGGCTGTAGATCGCGCGCTGACCGTAGGTGGAGTCGCCGTAGCAGTAGCCTGCAAACGCCTGCTGCACGCACTCGTACGGGATGCCCGCATCCTCCAGCGCCTTCGTCCCCGCCTCCTTCACCCACTCGGGGTAGTCGCCATCCTTGGTGCCGGGCTTGTCGAACTTCGTCATGCCAACGCCGATCACGTAAGTTTTCATGTGCTCAAATCTACACCCGCGTGACCCGGCCCGTGTGGCCCGGCGCACGGGCTGGGCAGCGATCGTGGCGATCGCCGGCGTGCTGGATCTGTGGGCGCTGACGATCAGCGGCTACGGCAACGGCTATTACGCGGAGGGAGCGCTCGCGGCGAGCAAGAGCTGGACTGCGCTACTGACCAACGCGGCCGATCCAAGCGGCCTGGTGAGCCTCGACAAGGGGCCGCTGCCGGACTGGATCATGGGCCTGTCCAGTCGCGTGTTCGGCTTCAGCTCGCTCAGCGTGCTTTTGCCAAACGCGCTGTATGGGATCGCAGCGGTGGTGGTGCTGTATGACCTGGTGCGACGCACGCTCGGCGTTCGCACCGCGCTGTTGGCGGCGCTGATGCTGGCGGTGTCTCCAGTTAGCGTGGTGATGGCCCGCTACGACAACCCCGACTCGCTGCTGGCGCTGTTGCTGGTGGGTAGCGCGTGGGCGCTGGTCCGGGCGCTCGAGTCAGGGCGCACGCGCCACGTGCTGCCATGTGGGGCGCTGCTGGGCCTGGCGTTCAACACGAAGATGTTGGAGGCGTATCTGATCGTGCCGGCACTCGCTTGCACGTTTCTGCTGGCGGCGCCCGGGCCAGCTGCTCGCCGCGTGCAGCAGTTGCTGGCTGGCGCCGGCGTGATGCTGGCGGTGAGCGTGGCGTGGTACGGGACGATGATGCTGATCTCAGCAGGCGACCGGCCGTATGTCGGTGAAACGACCGACAACTCTTGGTTTCAGCTGATTTTTGAAGCCAACGGCCTCAAACGGGTGACCGGATTTGCGCACGGCGGCCAGGGGAGGACCGGTCCGCTGCGCCTGTTCTTCCCGGAGATCGCAGGCCAGATCGCGTGGCTGTTGCCGCTCGCGTTGGTGGGCATTGTGCTTGGCCTATGGTTGAGCCGCCGCGCGCCGCGTGGCGACAGGCGTCGCGCTGCGCTGGTGCTGTGCGGGCTGTGGCTGCTTGCCGGCTACCTCCTATTTAGCTTCTCTCGGGGCATCTTTCACTCCTACTACACGAGCGCCATTGCAGCGCCTGTTGCTGTGCTTGCGGCAAGCGCGATCGTGATGCCGGCGGAGCGGGTGCTCACGAGCAGGGTGGCCGCACTGGCTTTGGCGGGCGCACTGTTGGTGACGGCTTTGCTCAGCTTCGCCATCCTGCACTGGACACCTGAATTCGTCCCATGGCTTCGCTGGGCTGTGCTCATGGCTGGGGTGACGGCGGCGATTGGCGTAACGCTATTGAGGCACTTGGCGCGGCGGTCGCTTGCGGGCCTGCGACTGTGGCACGGACAGCAGCAGTGGCTGGGGGCGCTGGCGCTTGCGTTTGGCGGGGGCGGGCTGGCGCTACTGGCAGGGCCCGCTGCTTACTCGGTGGCGACAGTTGGCTTCGGTCGCACAGGCAGTAGCCCCACGGCGGGCCCGGCAGCGCTGACCGCGCCGCAAGGGCGGCTGCCAGCGCCCAGCTCGCGGCTGGTGAGCGAAGGCAAGCTTGGCTTGGCAGGGGGCGTATATGACCCTGCGCTGCTGTCGTTTCTGGAGCAGCATCGCGGCGGGACGCGGTATCTGGTGGCAGCGGAAGGGTCACAGTTTGCGGCCCCCATTGGGCTGGCCAGCCGGGCTCCGGTAGTAACACTGGGTGGGTTCTCCGGCGGCGACCGGGCACCGAGCACCAAGCAGTTGGCTGGGCTCGTTCGCTCGGGCCAGCTGCGATATGTGTTGCTGGCATTCCCAGAAGGCTCCCCTGCGGCAAAGAGGCGCAGCCGGTCGGTGGCGTCGCAGTGTGTGCTCACGGACGTGCCGTATCTCGCCCCGGGGCAGGTGGCTGCGCGGCGCACGGCTGGGCAGCGCACCGGACCCCACTCAGGTGGTGCGAGTGTGGCCCCGGGGCTGTATCGGTGCGGGTGATGCCCCGCGGTTGGCGGGTCGCCATCCGCTAGGCAGCGCGGCGCGGAAGCAGTAGGTGCGGTAGGGCATCTGGAAGGTGCCGCTGGAGAGAGCCGGGTGAGAGTTGACGAGCGCGCGCACGCCGGCAAGAGTCTGCTCGCGCCTGGCGTGCGCGGCGGTGATGAAGAAGCTGCGCGAGCGCACCATGTGCAGCAGCAGCTCGAGGTCCATGGGCCGCTGCCATGCGACGTCGAAGGTCTGTAGGGGGCCGAACGGAGCGCCGATTGTGACCTCGTCCATGCGGATGAGGTCAGCGTCGCTGGCGCCCATGACGTCGCTGAGGGTACGCACCCAGTCGACACTCTCCTCGCGACGGTTCCAGATGAGGCACAGCGCACCGCCGGGCCGCAGGACACGGGCGACCTCTGGGAGCGCACGCGAGGGGTCGACCCAGTGCCACGCTTGGGCGACGGTGACGGCGTCGACGCTCGAGTCCTCCAGGGGCATACTCTCGGCGGTGCCTGCGAGGGCGCGAACGTCAGGCAGCTGCTGCTGAAGGATCTCGCGCATCTCACTGAGTGGCTCGACGGCGATGACATCGAGTTGGCGGCTGACGAGCGAGCGGGTGAGCTTGCCGGTGCCGGCGCCCAGGTCGAGAACCGTGTGGGCGCCTGCCGGCAACAGCCAATCGACCGCTGCATCTGGATAGGTGGGGCGGGCGCGCTCGTACTCGTCGGCAGCGGCCCCAAACGATCGCGCGCGTAGCGCCGCCTGCTGGTCGGTCATGGGTTCGATGGTAGGACGAGCGCTTTGGGCCAGCGCTGTGGGAGCCGCCGGCGCGGTGGGACCGACCGGCGCGTTTGAGAGCCTAGGCGCATCATCATTCGTGAGCTCAGGCGCGAGGACCACGACGGCTGGATGGAGCTGTGGACGGGTTACCTGCGCTTCTACCGCGTGCAGATCGGCGATCAGGTGACGTTGATGACGTTCACGCGACTGTGCGAGACGAAAGACGGCATGTTTGGGCTGGTCGCTGTGGAGGCGGACGGTGAGGTGTTGGGATTTGCGAACTCGATGGTGCACCCCTCCACGTGGAGCATCGCGGGCTACTGCTACCTGGAGGACCTGTTCGTGGCGCCACACGCCCGTGGCGGCGAGGTGGCGAAGGGCCTGATCGACGGCGTCGCTGCCGTGGCGCGCGAACGTGGCGTGGAGCGGATGTACTGGCACACGCAGCAGTTCAACGGCGCGGCGCGGTCGTTGTATGACACGGTGGGGAAGCTGACTTCGATGGTGGTTTACGAGCGCGAGGCTTGACCTAGCCGGCAGGTGGGGCGGCCCCGTCGGCGAGGCGGTCGAGAGATCTCACCGCATGGGTGTCCCTGATTGCACTCCCCGTCGGACAAGGAGGAGCAACCGACCAGGGAGAGCCCATGCGTGTACTGATCGTCCTTGTTCTCATCGCCGCCGTGGTGGCGTTCTTCATGCTGCGTTCGGGGGAGAACCTACGGTTCGAGACTTCGTTGGAGCCACACCGCGTAGTCATGGCAACCGTGGGCGTCGTGGGAGCGAAGCGCCGTTGGGCAACGGTGGCGCAGACCAACTACAGCGCCAATTTCAGGTACCACAAGCGGCCCAAGATATTCGTGGCCATCATCTTGCTGACGTGCTTCTTGATTCCGGGAATCGTGTATCTGATTCTTGCCGGCAAGCGCGAGTCGCTGATCGTGAACATCGACTCAGGCACGACTGGGATGACGGTCGTGCAGATCACCTCCAACGGCTTCCGCGGCAAGGCCGCGGGACGCGACCTACGTCGGCAGGTATCGGTGCCGGCGGGAGCGCTGGGGACTGGGATGGCGGCGCCGCTTACGGGGTGAAGCGGCGACGCCGGCGCTTACGCGGACGCTCGGGAAGCAGGCCAGCCCGACGAGCCGCTGGCACCGCCAGGCGCGTGACGCCACCAGTGACCAGTCGATGGACGAACCGCGACGGTGGCATGCGGTAGTTGGCAGAGGTGTGAGGCGCGTAAACGATTCTCCCCTGCTTGGGCTCCACCTCGAGCCAGCCGGTGTGCTTGCGCTGCTGTTGACCGACGACATTGCGGCCAAAGCTGTGGGCGGTTAGGCCGGCACGGCGTGCACCCGGCGGGACCAGGCCCGCAGGCACGTCGAGCAGGATCCCGCCAGCGGCATTGCCCACAATCGAGACGGGGGCCACAAAGGGAAAGCCATCTGTGTCGACCCACCCGAGCAGGATATGGCTGAGGCGCGCCGCACGGTGGGCGGCACGACGGTGGTTCAGGCGCGGCCCGGTGCCTTTGGCAGGGGGCCGTTGGGATGGCTGTTGGCCATCCGGCGGGGCAAGCCCCGAGATCGTCGGCTCGCCGCAGCATGCGAGATCCGGCCACACGGTTATCCGCTCGATCGCAATCTCGATACCGACACGTGTTCCGTACACACGCTGCCACCAGCGCCACAATCGCGAGGCATCCGCCCACGGCTCGAAGCGCTGCCACCGCTCGAGCATCGACATCGGGTATTCGGCGAGCGGCTTCGAAAGCGCTGCCTTGCCCTGCATCAGTACATACTCAGGCCGCCCATGAGTTGCGTATCTGCGGGTATGGAACGCGAGCGCAACATTGGGGTTCTGGCGGATGCGCTCGAGCTTCTTCGGCACGCCCACCGAGCTGTTCACCGTCACGGTCGCCGCGTCCCGGTCGCGCACTCCGAAGTTGGTGACCGGCAGGATCACAACGCCATTGGCAGGCGTGGCATAGGCGAGGGCAACGACGTGGTCGCCCTCGCTGCTGGAACTGGCCCTGTGCATCAAGGCCGGCCAACGTGGCATGGAACGCGCGATGAACGAAGCGCTGGAGCCAGTCGGCGTCACCGCGGCACAAGCGGACGCGATCACGGTGATCGGCCAGGCCGAACCGCTGTCGCTGAAGTCGCTGGGAGACCTGCTGGTCGCCGAGGCCGGTCACCCCAGCCGACTGGTCGACCGACTCGTGCAAGCGGGATGGGTCGAGCGCAGCGAGGCGGCGGACGACCGCCGACGGATCGTCCTGTCACTCACGCCAGAGGGGCGCCGGCTGCGCACTCGCATCGAGGCCGCCCGGCAGGGCGTGCTGGACATCGCCCGCCAGCTGCTCGGCGAGCGAGACGTCGAGCCCGCCCTGCGGCTACTGCGGGAAATGCTCGTCCATACGCCCTACAAGGAGCTGCTGGACCGGCGGCGAGAGCTGTTTGAGGGGTAGACGCGACCAGTCGCCGGACGCCGGACGCCGGCGAAACTGTATTGCATTTAGGCGCGTAACTGTATACTAGACTGCTGCGAAATAGTATAGTATCGCTGTGATCAGCGACATGCAGCAGACCTGATGACGCCCGCTAACCACTATCGACGGCGCATTGCCGACGACGAGCTCGACGAGCTGATTGCAGGTCTGCCCGCGGTAGCGATCGATGGTCCCAAGGCTGTTGGCAAGACGGCGACAGCGCTACAGCGCGCGGCAACCGTGTATCGCCTCGACGATGAGGCTGAGCGCTCAATAGCGCAGGCCGACCAGTCACGCCTCCTAAATGGCAAGCGGCCCGTACTGATCGATGAGTGGCAGCGCCTGCCTGAGTCCTTCGACAGGGTACGTCGCGCCGTTGATGATGGCGCGGAAGCTGGGAGCTTCCTGCTCACCGGGTCAGCGTCTCCGATGGAGCCACCAACGCACTCTGGAGCAGGCAGGATCGTACAAGTGCGTCTGCGCCCGATGACGCTCGCCGAGCGCGACGTGGGCACACCGATGGTCAGCCTGAGACAGCTTCTACAAGGTGGACTCGACAAGCGTGAGCAGACACCAATCACCGGGCGTACAGACGTCAATTTGGAGCGCTATGTGCACGAGATCCTCACGTCCGGATTTCCCGGGCTGCGAGGACTTTCAGACCGCCTGGTGCGAGCGCAACTCGACGGCTACATAGACCGGATCATCGATCGTGACTTCGACGAGCTCGGCCGTCAGGTGCGCCGCCCCGGCACATTGCGGCGGTGGATGCAGGCATACGCGGCGGCGACCGCGACGACAGCCTCCTACGAGAAGATCCGAGATGCGGCAACGAGCGGCCACGGCGAGAAGCCTGCCAGAGCCACTACGCAGCCATACCGCGACGTGCTCGAACGGCTGTGGATCCTTGATCCGGTCCCCGCGTGGCTGCCAACCCGCAGCCAACTTGCACGGCTCGCCGCACCACCCAAGCATCACCTGGCCGATCCAGCACTGGCGGCGCGACTGCTCGGCGTCGACGCTTCGGCCCTGCTGCACGCCCAGCCGACCGGTCCCCCGATCGCTCGAGAAGGAACTCTCCTGGGAGCACTGTTCGAGTCGCTGGTAACGCTCAGCGTCCGCGTCTACGCTCAGGCGGCTGAGGCGCGAACCGCCCACCTACGCACCTGGAGCGGGGACCGGGAGATCGACCTGATCGTTGAGCACGGGCAAAAGATCCTTGCGATCGAGGTCAAGCTCGGCCAGACACCGGAAGAGCGCGACGTGCGTCATCTTCTCTGGCTACGCAACGAGCTCGGTGACGAACTGGCAGACGCGATCGTCATCACGACCGGCCCGGCCGCCTACCGACGCCCCGACGGAATCGCAGTTGTCCCTGCGGCGTTGCTTGGGCCTTGAGGCACTGTCAAACTGGACGGCGGCTCAGCTGGCAGGCGTAAGCGCCCGCAGGATCCTGGCGACCGCGGTCTGCTCGATCTTCATTTCGTCCGCAGGCAGCGCTCGTAGCGCACGAGTAGCTCCGAGGGGCGCACGCCGAGGGCGTGAGCGACTCGCAGCAGGTTGGCGAAGCTGAGGTTGCGCTCGCCGCGCTCGATGCCGCCGACATAGGTGCGGTGCAGGCCACAACGCTCGGCAAACGCCTCCTGGGAGAGCCCTGTCGTCAGGCGCAGCTCCCTGATCGCCTGTCCGAGCGCCACGTGGTCGTTGGATCTCACCGCCACCGTGCGCCGATCCTGCCAGGGGACAGCCGATAAGTCCACAGACGATGCATTACATCAGCCGCCGCCATCCCCCTGGACGCCGCCACGCGGATCGCCTACCCAGACTGGGATTTCACGTGTCGTACCGACACGTCAATCGCCGTATTAGGTGCTTTGATATGCTACTTATAGTATGTGCAGGCGGTAGCACAATTATGCGATCCTGGTCGCGCCCGGCCTCACGCGTGATATCCGCATGCGATACCCATAGTCATCCAGCAACCGGGCCGTCCTTCGCGTATGAGCTCTCAAAACCGGTCATCTGAGAACCCCCTCGAAACGCCTGGCGCCCAGCAGATGGCGGCATGGACGTTGCGCCTGGCGCAGAGCCCCGGCTTTGGCTGGCTGCTCGCCGCAGACCCGCACCTGTTCGCTCTGTTGTATGCGAGTTGCGCCGCGGCCGTCTCCCCGCCTGAGCCGCTCGCTGGTGAGCGGTGCGAGGAGGGTGCGGCCGATGAGAAGCTGTTGCCGACACTGAAGGATCTCCAGCGACAGTTCGGCGAGCGCACCAGCGGGCGCTTCGTGCGCCTGTATCTGCGTGGGACGAGCATGTTCGGGCTGATAGGCCGAGATCAGGGTGCATTTCGGAACGCGCTTCGCGACTGGGCGCACACGGCTGAGGTTGCGGCGTCGCGGTACATCACCGCCCTGGATGAGAACGTCGACCGCATTGCGGGGCTGCTGGATCTACAGGCAACGGAGCGCGAGGTGCTCGCGTTCCAGATCGGTCGAGCTCGGCCCGGATTCTCACAGTTGTTCGAGCTGCTGATGGGAGACGACCACGCGACGAAGGCGGTGCTTGGAGCGGCACTTGGCCACTCGGAGTCCGAGGTGGTCTCGGCGCTGTCGGAGGGGGGCGCGCTTGTGCGGTCTGGTCTGCTGAACGTGAAGGAGCGTCCGCTGTCGGTACGTGGCCCATCGAGCCATCTGATCGCGACGCTCGCGGAGCCCGCCGAGGCGGAAGCCGCGCTCGTCGAGCGGTTCGTCAAGCCGATGTCCTCATCGCCCTCGACAGGGTCACTTGGTCGACTGCATGAGGACGACAGGCAAATCCTCCTGGGTCTCCTTCGCACACCACTGCTCGCCAGTAGCGGCGTTCACGCGCTCGTTTACGGACCCAAGTCGGTTGATAAGCGAGACATGATGGCGCGGTTGCTTCAGGACGAGGGTGTCCAGGGGTATGCGGTCGTCACGAGACACGTAGCGGCAGGAGACATGCCAACCTGGACGTATATAGCCCAGCGCCACGTGGAGCGATCCAATCCAAACGCGGTGCTGGTTGTCGATCGCGCCCATGAGGCGCTCGCATCTCGGCCTCACAGCACGTGGCATCTGTTCGACTTCGATGATGCCGAGCTCGTTTGGGAGGATGACCCGGAGCGCGCCTCCGACGAGGGCTTGACGGGGAGCCGGGTACGCTGCGTCTGGATCACGGACCGAGCACGGCAGCTCTCGGAGCGCAACCTGGGCGCGTTCTTGTTCCATTGCGAAGCGTTCCCCGGCTCACGCGCGGAGCGGCGGGCGCGCGTCGCACAGGTGATCTCGGACTTCGACCTCCCTGCGCGACTGGAGCGAGACCTCGCAAAGTACAGCCTGCTTGGCGAACAGCAGGTCCGCCAAGCCGCCGAGCTCGCACGCCTGGTCGTTCTGACAGACGATAAGCCACACCGTAAGCCCGAGACGCACCGCGGGCGATGGGAACCAGAGCGCGAGCGGGTGATCAAGCGCGCGGTCGCCCACAGCCAGAAGGTCCTCGGGCGCGACCGCACCGAGGGGATAAGGGACTCCGTCACAAGCTACGACCTCGACCTGCTCAACATCGCCGGGCGCTTCACGCCACAGCAGATCATCGCGTCTTTGCAAAAGCGCCCAACGGGATCGCTGTGCTTCTGGGGCCTGCCGGGTGCCGGCAAGACGCAACTCGCGGAGCACATCGCCGTCGAGCTGGACCTGCCAATTCTCATGCGCTCGGCTTCCGAGCTCCTGTCGATGTGGCTCGGTGAGACGGAGCAGCAGATATCGAAGATGTTCGCCGAGGCACAGAACGAGGGTGCGATCCTGTTCCTCGACGAGGCGGATTCGTTCCTACGCGATCGCACACTCGCACGCGCACACTGGGAGGTGACACAGGTCAACGAGCTACTCCAGCGCGTGGAGCGCTTTGAGGGAATATTCATCGCGGCAACGAACCTGATGGACTCGATCGACGCGGCGGCGATGCGCCGCTTCACATGGAAGCTGGAGTTCAAGGCCCTCCGTCGAGAGCAGGCGTGGTCGATGTTCTGCAGGGAGAGCGGGTTCGATCCAAACGCCAATCCCGAGTGCGCCGATGAGCTCGAGCAAGCGCTGGGCGCCATCAACGACCTTGCGCCTGGAGACTTTGCGACGGTCAAGCGCCAAGCGCAGATGCTGGGGGAAGAGCTCGCTCCGCAGTCCTGGATAGAGCAGCTTGTCGCGGAGGCCAAGGCGAAGATGCTGGGTTTGAGGCGGCAGCAGCTCGGGTTCGCGAGCTAGATGGTCCCCTGCCGTGCTGGACCGAGCCGCAGCCAGGGAGCGGCGAAGATGAACGCGGTCGCCACAGAGGAGATAATCGAGCGTGCAGGCCGTGCGCTGATCGACGCGGCGTCGGGACCTGCCAAGGTGATCCTGTTTGGCTCGCGTGCTCGTGGAGACGCGAACGAGGGGAGCGACTTCGACTTTTTGGTAATCGAGCGCCAGGTTGACGATCGCCTCGCGGAGGCCGTCAAACTCCGTCACGCTCTACGTGAGTTTGGCGTGCCCGTCGATGTGATCGTGATGGAGGAAGGGCTTGTCGAACGACGCTCCAAGGTCAAGGGCACGATGGTCGATCGCGCTCTACGCGAGGGACGCGTTGTCGCCCAGTCCTGAGCAGATCGAGTACGCGGAGATGTTGCATCGCCTCGCGACGGGCGACCTCTATGCCTGCCGTAAGCTCGCCGACGACGCCGAGGTCGACGACCACATCATCGGCTTCCACGCACAGCCGTCGAGAAGGCGCTCAAGGTAGCGCTCGTGCTTGCAGACTCTGAACTGCCGCACACACACGACCTGGAACTGCTCGTTGAACAGATCAAGGGGGCAGGGACGACGGTGCCTGACGAGCTATCGCGCACCGAATGGCTTACGCCGTGGGCAGCCGAACTCCGCTACGACGAGCCGATCGCGCTCGATCGCAAGGCTGCGCTCGCAGCGGCCGAGAGCGCGAGCCGCTGGGCAGCGTCGCTGCTCGCTGACGCGAAGCGCCCCCAGCCCGATCCTGGGAGGAAATCTCGGGATGAAGTCCCACCAGCGTCCGCGCCCTAGAACCACGAAAGCCCTGGATTTCCGGATTTCCAGGGCTTTCGCTTCATCATAGGACAGTTTGGAATTAGATTTCGCCCAATGCCCGCGGGCCGCTGTGGGGCGGCCGCACAGGCTTTGTACGCGCGGCATCGCTCTAGCGTACGGGCGCCTGCAAAACGGCCGCGTAAGGGAACGTGTGTTCGTGTCGTGTCGCCTGCTCGCCTCGACCGTATAGAGTGCGGCATATGGAATCTGACTGGAATTGGGAGGTGGTGACGACCAAACCGAGCGGGCATCTGCGTTACCACGCTAGGCTCAGGATGCCCAACGACAAAATCCTGCTGAAAACGCCGGATTACACGAGCCTTAAAGGCGCATACGACGCCATAAGGCTTGCTCGTGTGCATGTACTGCAAGCGTCCGTCTTCGAAGTAGACGAAACCTGACCGTCCTAACTCTCGTCGGTGGCCAGCGTTGGTGAGTCCTCGTCATCGTCGTGATCTTGGTCGTGATCGTCCGTGACGGCTGCGAGCGAACCAAAATCGAGGTTTTCAATCGCCTGAACGCCGTGCTCCTCGCAGTAGCTTTCCCGAACGATGTCGAACATCGTGTCCGCGACGACCATCGGTTCGCCGTCAAAGCCTTCCTCGTCCCCAATCGTTCTGTTGCTCCAGCTTAGAACCGCAAGCGGGCCGTCAGATGCGAGTTCATCCGGGCTGTCGTGGGACTCACGTACGTTGAAGCTGAAACCGAGTGAGCCGATGCCCGACAAAGTCTCAATGATCTGGCTGACCGGCCGGCCGAGCTGCCGCCGCATCCGATCCAGGCTCATGTGCATGTTCTCGGGCATCTCCCCAGGACACCCGGATTGAAAGACCGTTGCCACGATCACTCGCTCGTCGCTACTCATGCGCCGAAGCGTGTGGAAGAACGTCCGAGCGTGAGCCTCAGCCATCTCCTTAGCAGCTTCGTCGTCAATCTCCAAAGCCTCATACAGACGGTCCAAGACCGGAGGCATGAACTCCACGCGCTGCCGTGGCCCAAGCTTCGCCTCAATAAGGTCCACGACCTCAGCCTCGCTCACCTCACGCAGATCAACGTAGCCGATCGTGTCGCGCAAGCCCGGCACCTTCGTGTCGTCAAGGCGGATCGGGAGAATGTACTCGCGGTTCTCCTCAATCGCCCTGGCTTGGGCGCTCCTCCGCTCATGGTTTGTCCACACCTTCTCGGCGTAGTGCTCCGATATGAAAAGAACGCAGAATCGGGCCGCCTCCCGGTATACAAAGTCGAGGTGCTCGTATAGGTCCTTCCCCCAAAGCTCGGCTACCTCGTACTTGTCGTAGAAGACCCTGATGCCCTTGTCCCTTAGCCCCTCGGCGGTCCGCTCCGCTGGCTCGCGGTCCTCGCCCGCGAATGACAAGCACACGTCGTACTCGTAGTTGCTGTCGGCCATTGCCCAAAGCGTAGCCGCGCGTAGGTCAATTGCCGAACCTGCTGAACGGCACGAGCGCGTGTGCGCCTCCGGCTACCTGATCTCTGTGCTCACGCGGACGATCTCGTACTTCTCGCCGATTGGTCGTTCCTTCCCGTTCGCGTCCTTGAACGGAATGGTCGGGATGGTCTTCTTCAACCAGTAGGCGTCGTGGCCGAGGTCGGGGAGCCCGGAGCCGCTGTCGGGCGTGTGGTCGGTGCGTAGCTCAATCGTGATCGTGCCTTCCATCATCTTCCTTCCGTCTCGTCGTCACCGCTAGCGGTGCTGAGCTGATCATCGTCGTTGGGGCCGGGTGGGGGCGGTCCGGCTGGTGCGGGGCCTCGCGTGGGCGGATTCGCTGGTGGCCTCTGCGCCTTGCGTCGTTTCTCGGCCTTGAGCCGCACCGCGCTCCAGCCTTCATGCTTGGCGAATATGTCTGGCGTGGGGGCGCCGGGGTTCCGCAGCGCCCACGCGAGGTAATCCGAGGCTGTGGCCCTCCGTCCACCGGGGAGGCCGGCGAGGTAGTACGCGACCCACTCCACGCAAAGGTCCTCGTCGTCCCACTTGCCGACGTGTAGGTACTCGCCGGGCTTCGCGGCGCCCACGTCGGCGCTGAAGTCGGGGGCTTTCTCGCCGGTGCCGCGGCGGTCAATGCGTTGTGGCTCGGGTTCCCCGCGGTCGCGCCTGCGCTGTCGCCACTCCGCGACAGCCTCTGAGTAGACCCGCCCGCCTTCGCCGCTCATCGGGATCTTGTTCCCGCGAGCGAAGTCCTTGAGAGCAGGTTCCGATGGTTGCTCCCCATAGTGGTCGTAGAAGCGGTCCATCACGTCAACGCGGGAAACGATGACTTGGTGGATCGTGGGCTTCCGCGGCGTGCGCTCGCGCAAGTCTGCGATGCGCAGGGCGGCGCCCCAACCGTGTGCCGCGAGCGCGATCGCGCCCGCGCTCGGGATGCGCAGGCGGCGACCGTGCAGCCAGTCCCGCGCGTCCTCGTTGAGGAGCACGTCCCGCTCCGCGTCGTACGCGATCGTGGTGAGCGAGTCCACGCCGAGGCGTCCCGCGACGAGTCGCAGCGCGTACTTGATCCGCGCGCTCGTGAGCCAACCAATCGGCGCGTTGTCCCGCGTCTTTACATTCAGCAGGTAGTTCCGTTTGCCCTCGGGGGCGTGCGCGACGGCTAGGACTTCGCGCCACGACAGGCCGAGTTCCTTTGCGATCTGTCGCGCCGCGGGCAGGTGGGCGTGTTCTGCGCTGTTGGTGCGGGCGCGGTCAAAGGCGCGTTGCGAGACGGCCTGTGGTTCCGTGGCGTTGGCGAGCGCGGCGACCTCGCCCACTTCTCGGAGGAGCATGAGCGGTTCGCGCGCCACGCTCCCGCGTTCGTCCTGTCCTGCGTGATCCCTGCTGATCGCAGCGGGTCAGTTCGTGCTCCTGGCTCGGGGCGCAAGAACGTGTCCGTTGTTCAGATACGCCGAATCAGTCCCGATAAAAGTTCCGTGTCCGAGCCCGGATCGCGTAGAAGCACCGCCCTCGTCGTACTCGCCGTACTCCTCGCCGGTCGAGGAAAGGGGGCCGAGGCACGCGCCGCCGAGGCGGAGCGAGACGCGGCCCGCATCTTGGAGAGCTACCGCGCCCTTGACGCCTTGGCATCCGCCGTGCTCCAGACGGGCGTGACCGTGTTCATCGGCGGCGTAACGATCGGGCTTGCGATCGCACAGCGTTGGCGCGCGGTGGTCATCCTCGGGAGCTTCCTCCCGCTGCTCGCGGGGTATTTGGCGGCGATGGCGATGATTGATCCTCGCGACGACCCACCCAACGCTGACCGTCTCGCGGAAAAGAGGGGCGACGTGACCAAGGCGGCCCTGCTCCTGATCCTCAGTACCTTGTCTGCGGTCGTGATCTACTTGGTCCTTGTGACCTACGCGTAAGCGCACGGATCATCAGCGCCCGGAGCGCGTGTACATACCGCCAGTGGGTATCGACCAAGACCCAGGCAGTCGCGGAGCGTCACTACCACGGAACCAGCAGCGGCGCCAGTTGCTGTTTCATGTTCTCGGCGAACGCTGACATGCCGCCGGTTTGGGTGAGGACGAGCTTGCCCTTGCGGTACACCTCGCCGAGGTTCGCCTGTACCTCCCCAAGATCGGCTTGGCTGCCACTGACGATCCCGAGGTAATAGCCGGGGTAGATGTCTTTCAGTATCTGGATGACGTGGGCCTCGGCGGCCCTCCAGCCGCAGATGAGAAGGCGGCGAATCTCGGGGATCGTGCTCTGGAACGCTTCCACCTGGACGTCTTCGCACTCGAACGTCGTCTTGTTCGCAAGGGGCACTGCGATCGCGGGGAACAGCACCTCGCCGTTGTCCACCGAGTTGACGCGTATAGCGTTCAGTACTCGAAGTGGGAGATTCCCGGCGTACGCTAGGTCTGCCGCGGCGACGGCACGGGTGGAGTTGTAGTCACCGCGAGTTTCGTCGGTCGGGCTGGACGCCACGCGCGACCAACTGACGGAGCCGTGCAGCTTGAGCAGGCCCCAGTCGGGGCGGCTGACGTAATCGCCGAAGGAGTTGATTTGCCAATCGGGGAGCACTCGCGCCGCGGCATCCTCGAGGAGCGTGTCGTAGTTGAAGGTGACGAGTTGGACGCGCTCGCCGGACGATTCCTGCCACTCAAGGAGCTGGTTCAGCAGAGTGAGATAGATCGTCAGGCCGTTGGCTTCGCGCAGCCACTCGTCCGTCGCGTTCGTGATGAGGCGGCACAGGTAGAACCGGAACGCGACGAGCG
Source organism: uncultured Solirubrobacteraceae bacterium (assembly GCA_963752865.1). GTDB lineage: Bacteria > Actinomycetota > Thermoleophilia > Solirubrobacterales > Solirubrobacteraceae > Palsa-744. The sequence continues at coordinate 667,658 of CAVVZU010000002.1, read as the reverse complement.
CTTGACGGCATGCAAAGCTGTTCTCGGCCCGCGCCGCGTACCGCGCAAGGATCGTCTCCAGGCTGCCAGGTGTGCCCTCGCCAAGGTTCTGCTGAACATAGTCAATGACCGAGATACTGGCCGGATATTCGTTAGCGATCCGACGATGCTCTCCGCCAATCAGGTGCTCCGTCAGGGGCGGTCGTGAAGCGTGCGGATGCTTTCCGCTGGCCGGTCGTTTCGCGTCGCTGTCGTACGATGCTCCCGCGCCGAATATGACCATCAGCATCGCCGCAGCGTACGCCGACGGGACGCTGCGGGCGTCGTCGTCAGCAATCAGCCTGGACGAACTCGTTGGCTGGCGCGTCGCACGGCTTCCCAGCCGCCGTGCTGGGCGAGGCGTGACGGGCTTGGGGCGCCGTGGTGCTGGCTCGCCCAGCGCCGGTAGCCGGCCTGCGTGGAGCGCTCCCCAGCGGGGAGACTGGCGAGGTAACGCGCGACCGAGGCGACGCACGCCGCCTCGTCGCCCCACTTGCCGCGGTGGGGCTGCTCGCCCGGCCGGGCGGCGCCCTTGTCCGCTGAGTAGTCGGGGGCTTTCGCGCCGCGCCCGCCCCTGCGCTTCGCGTCGCGGGGCTCGGGCAGGCCGCGTTCTCGCCTGCGCTGCCTCCACTCCGCGACCGTCTCCGACCACGGGCGCCCGTGTTCGTCGCTCATGGGGATGCCGTTGCCGCGCGCGAACGCGAGGAGCGCCCGCTGCGTCGGCTGCTCCCCGTAGTGGTCGTAGAAGCGGTCCATCACGTCCGAGCGCGAGGCGATGGTTTGCTTGATCGCCCGCGGGGGCCGCGCATCGGTTGGTAGTTCGGCGTGGGCGAGCGCGGCGTCCCAGCCGCCCGCGGCGAGCCGGATCGCTTCCGCGTCCGGGAGGCGCAACCTCCGACCGTGAAGCCAGTCGCGGCGGTCCTCGGCGAGCAGCGCGTCGCGCTCCGCGTCGTATGCGCCCATCGTAAGCGTTGCCACTCGCCGCCTGCCCGCGACGAGCCTCAACGCGAACGCGATGCGCGCCGCCGTTAGCCAGCCCTCCGGCGCCCACTCCCTGCCCCGCAGGCCGAGGGCGTGAGCGTGCCGCGCGTCGGGCTCGTGTGCGAGTGCGAGCACGTCCCGCCACGGCATGCGGAGTTCCGTGGCGATCTGCCGCGCCGCGGGTAGACGAACGTGGGCCGCACTGCGCGCCCGCGCGTCGTCAAAAGCGCGCTGCGTGACAGCCCTCGGCGCGACCTGATCGGCGAGGAGGGAAACCTCGCGCACCCCGCGAAGCAGTAGCAATGGTTCCATCGGCCAGAACTGCGGCGGAACGTTGGTGGTCCTAGCGGCGGTGTCCACTACGGTGTTCCTCTGCGCCTTCACCGGCGTTGCGGCCGTCGTGCTCGGTGCGCTCGGCTCCGTGTCCACCGGCATGAGCGAGGCGTGGAAGAGGAATGTGAACGGGGCAGCGGCGGCGCTCGCGATGGTGACGACAGTTCTCGGCGTTGCTGCCATCTTCCATGCCTATGGCCACGCTCACACCGTGCGTACCGCCGTCGCGGTCGCCTTGCTCGTCATTGGCGTCGCCGGCCTGGTCGCGATGATCGTGAGAGCACAATTCAAAGGCGGGTGATGTAGTAGCCCATGAAGCCGACGAACACGATGCCCATGTATGCAAGCGAGAACACGAGCGGGTAGTTGACGTAGAACGAGGGAATGAGATACAGGATGACCGCGATCGCGTAGAGCCGCCAGAAGTTCGGGTTCCTGCAGAAGAGGTCGCGCTCTTGTTGAGCGAAGCCGCGAAGATTCAACAGGCACTTCCGGTCTCCGTCTCTGAACTCCTGCTCCCTCGTCACGCTTGGACATACCATGCGCTCGCGTCACGTGAAGGGCGCGAACGTGGGCACGCTGCCGTTGGGCTGGACTTCGAACGCGACCATGAGTTCGCGGAAGCTGAGGCTCATCGGCGGCTGCGCGAGGAGCGCGGCGACGCTGCTCGCGGCGCGGGGTAGGCGCCACGTCGCCAGGCCGGCGGCGATGCCTCCGAGCGCGGCGTTCGGCGTGGTGGCGGCGCAGATGCGGGCCGCGGTCGTCGTCGCCCGGTAGCCGTGCGAGCTGGTGGCCACGCCGTGCTGTTCGGCTTCCCTGGTTTCCTGCGCGCCGAACCACGGCATCGTGATCGTGGTCGTCGGCGCCGCCGTGATCGTGACGCGCCGCGTCCAGTACGACGGCGCGCGCTTGGTGAGCGCGTACGCGGCCGGACTTTCCGGGGATTCCAGGGTCACGCCGCTGAACACGATGCTGCTGCCGGCGCAGGACGCGTTCGGATTCCCTGCGCGGATTTCGCCGCTGATTTCGATCACGTACACGTACGGCCCGTGCGGCGCCGTCGCGGGCCGCTGCGGGCGGTGACGGTGCGCGTGCTCGTGCGCAACCCCTGCGCGTGGGGCTGGTGGGGCCGAGCTTGCAGCGGTCGCGGTCGGACACGGCCCGGCTGCGCCGAGCGCGGCGACGCTCGCGCCGATCACGACTGACCTGCACCGTTTCGCCTTGCTCATCGTCGTTGCCTCCCTGCGGTTGTTGGCTGGTTACGGGTCGGCTCGTTGTACCGCGCGTTAGCGGTTTTAGCCTCTAACATCGTCGATCGTTCTAGGCGAGGCTGCGGCGCGTGCCGCCCCGCCGCCAATCCGAGCCGCGCTCCCCTGAGCACGCCGCGCTCGGTGAGGCCGTGAGGCTCACGCGCGTTGAGGCCGGGTTGTCGCAGGAGGCGTTGGCGGACGCCGCCGACCTGCACATCACCGTCCTCGGCGACGTGGAGCGCGGCGTCGGCAACCCGGAGTACGCGACGCTCGTGAAGCTCGCGCGGGCGCTCAAAGTGACGCCGGGCGTGCTCGTCACGCGCGCGGACGGGCTCATGGGCGCCCGCCCACAGGCGTAGCCAGCCAGCCCGTCCGTCTCGATTGTCGAAATTGTTTCGACTTCTCGCAAGAGTCGAGCTATGGTCGAGCGCCAATGGTGCGCAAGACGAGGAAAGACGAGTTGTTGCCGGGGCCGAGCACGGAGGCGTTCGTCGCCGCGATGCGGGCGGTGCGCGAGGAGCGCGGCGTGAGCGTCGCGGACGCCGCCGCTGGCGCGGGCGTGTCGCCGGGGCGCCTCGCCTCCGTGGAGGCCGGGCGGCGCGAACCCGACTACGAACTGATCGTGCAACTCGCCGACGCGCTTGGTGTCAAGCCCGTCGCGTTCGTTCACCGCGCCGAAGTACTGGACACCACCAAGCCCGTACCCGACGCGATCATCCTCGCCGCGCTCAAGCGCGCCGAGCTGCACGGCCCCCACGACGAGCCGGGTGCCCCATACGCGAGCGTCGTGGAGCACCTGGGGTTGCCAATGGGCTCCGCGACGGGCCGCAGGCTGCGCCCGCGCTTCCGCGAATTGGAGGCCGCGGGGCTCGTCGCGCCCAAGAAGCGCCACGGCGTGATCGTCTACACGGCGACGCCGAAGGGCGCGGGCGTCCTCAAGGCCGCGGGCGACGTGGCGCTGCCCGAGTCGCCGCAGCACCACTACTGGCGCGAGGCACGTGCCGCGGCGACGGAGCGCATCGGTGAGTTCCGCGAGCAGGTCTACCTGCTGTTTGACGAGGCCGCGGCGCTGCTCACCGACGAGGACGCCCCCTCTGACGCCTGGTACGCGCTCGCGGAGCGCGCGGGGAAGGCGTGCAGGCGAGTGGGGTCGGCGACGCATTGCCTGCGCGAGTGGCCGGAGCCCGGCGACGCGCAGCCGGACGTTGCCAGCGACGAGCACGGGGGCCGGCGCAACTACCGGCTGTGGGACTAGCGCGTGCCGCGAGCGAGTCACCCAAGCGACACGCCGGGGCGCGCGTTCGCGCAGGAGCGCGCCCGCATCCTCGCGGCCTTCGCCGCGAACCTGCGCCGAGCGCGCAGCGAGACGCCGCACTCGCAGGAAGCGTTGGCGCGCGTCGCACGGATGCACCGCACGGAGGTCAGCCAGATTGAGCGCGCACAAACGGAGCCACGGCTGCTCACGATCCTGATACTCGCTGACGCGCTCGGCGTGCCGCCGGGCTCACTCCTAGACGACTTGCCGATCCCCAACGAGCGCCGCTCCCCCGCCTACGCACCCCCACCGGGTTAGCAACGCCCCTCGCACGTCTACGGATGATGCGTGGACGCGATGACTACCTCCCTCGCGGGCACCACCCACTACGAGTCGTCGCCGGGGAAGCGCACGCCGTACCTCGCGGGCACGCGCCTGCCCCTCCCGGCGCTGCGCTCCTCCACGGCGTACACGCGGCACTGCTCCCCGTCACGGTCCCGCAAGTGTCCGCGACGGTACGCGCCCCAGTAGACCGCGTGAACGAACGGCACGGAATCAAGCCGTGCGCGAGGCCGGCCCGTGGCGGGCGCCTCCTCGTCTGAGTCGCTGGCGCCCACGGCCCAAAACAGATCGTCTTCGCTGACGAGCATCGCGTAGCTCCTCATCACCGACGGCGACGGACGGGCATCTGGCCCGCAGGCGCGGCGCCGCCAGTGGTCAAGTAGGGGATCGGTCGGCGTCGTCACGGACGCACGCATCCCGTACTCGTCAGCGAGGTAAAGCCAGTGATCGGACCCGTCACCGGAGCGGTAACGCAACGCCTCCACGTAACGCGTGTGAACCACCCCGCCGCTGCGGTGCGGCTCCAACTTGGTACGCCTCAGCGCCCCGTGAACGAACGGGCTGCTAGTTCGGCGTCTCGCTCCCCGCCCGGCCCCCATGCCACACGAAGATACGTTCCAAGGCGCTGATAGGTAAAGGGCTTTCCGGCCATTTTGACGCCGGTTTTCACTGTTTAGCCCAGCAGTTAGAACGATCGACGAATGTTCGAGTGCCGGGGCGCTAATCGAGCTTTCATGTGACGTGTAAACAGGGACCGAACCCGGCCCACGAACCGCATAGTGGCCCCGGCGCGGCGGCAACCGCACCGGAGCCCGGCACAGGAGGAATGATCTCCCATGCAAGACGAGCGTAGTAGCTCCATCCCCCACGAGCGGAGGCGGTGCATTGATGCCGCGGTCCTCGCGCTCGTGCTCGCCGAGGACTGGCCGTGGCGAGCCGACGAACTCGCGCAGCGGCTCCGTGTTCCCGAGGACGTGATCGGGCTCAGCACGGGCACGCTCCACGCGGACGGGCTCCTCGTAGTGGACGCCGACAAGCTGCGCGCCTCGTGGGCCGCGGTGCGTGGCGACGAACTCGCGGGCTGGCGCGACTCGATCAAACGTCGAGCCTGCGATGCAGCGACACGAAGGGCCGCGATACCCCTTCACTAGCAGGGCGAACGACCGGCACCACTCCCCCGGAAACCCAGCTAGTGGGGTGCTTGGGGGAGGGTCGTTCGTTCGGTGAACCCTTGCCGAGAACCCATGCCCAAACTTCGCTACCAGCCCCCGGAACGCCTCCAAGGCTCCACTGACTACTCCAAGCACGACCACCTGCGCGGCTCGTTGAACGCGGTGCGGCTCGTGAAGCAGCAGGCGTGGTCGTCCAGTGATCTTCGTAGCGCTTGTGACTTGAGTGTCAGCCACGGGCGCAAGCGCAAGCCGGGCCGGTGGGAGCTGGCCGCGGTCGCGTTCGTCGCGTCGCGCCACGTTGACTTGCAGCCGTGGTGGGACGAGTCCTCGGACGAACTGTGGCGGGAGTGCGGATTCCCGGAGAAGCCGACTTACGATCGCGTTTGGGAGCGCCTGCGCGAGTTGGGCGAGGAGCGCAACGAAGCGTTCCTTGACGCCACGGGAATAGTTATCCAGCGCTGCGCCGCCCACGACCCGCGCGTCTTCACTCACGCCCACGTGGACAGCACGGAAGACGAGACGCACGCCGCGCTCGTGCATGATTGTCAGCCTGGGGAGTCGTGCAAACGCGCCGGCGATGACGGGAACGGCTCCGGTGGTGCGCCCGCGCAGGGCTCGGCGTACCGACCGCAGCGCGCGCCGACCCTGCAGGCGAGGAAGCAGCGCGAGGAATGGAACGAGGAGGACCCGGCGGAAGCCGAGCAGCACGCGCGCGACGCTGGCCCCGAAGCCACCGAAGACGCAGGCAAGGGCAAGCGCATTCGTGTCGGCGGCTGCTGGTTCAGGACGCGCGACCCCGAAGCCGGGACTCGCGCTTACACCCGGAACGGTAAAACAACAAACTTCTGGCACGGCTACTACTCCGCGAAGGCCGTGGACGCCTACACGGGCGGAGTGATCCCGAGCGTGGACCCCGCGAACAGGCAGGAGTACGACGTGTTCCCCGAGCTAATGGACCGGGTTTGCAAGATGGCGGGGAAGACGCCGCAGACCGTGACCGGCGACAAGGGCTACGCCGTGGAGAAGTGTTACGAGTACGCGACGCGGAACGGCATCGCGCCCGTGTTCCCCTGGCGCAGCGGCGATCGGGCACGCAAGGATCACCCCACCCACGACCGCGACGGCGTGAAGCGCTGCGACCACTGCGGCGGCGAGATGAAGCAAACACGCTTCGCCATTGAGAAGGGCAAGACGAAGGAAACGCCCTGGCTCTGGTTCAAGTGTGTGGCGCCGGCGACGCCGGGGTGCGCGGGAGAGCAGCGAATCCGCTGCGAGACTGACTGGCGCTCGCTCGTGCCCCTCTCCCGCCTGGACGCCGTTTATCACGAACTCCTCAAGACTCACTACGAGTACGAGGGCGTTCACGACTACTGGCGCGACCGCTACCGCGTCGCCGCCGACAGCCTGGCGAACCGGCCCAAGGTCGTCAGCTTGAACTGGCACCGCCTCCGCGCGAACGTCGCTTGCTTCATTGACTGGCTGCGCATCGCCGCGGTGAACGGATGGCTCGGCTCCGCTCGCGCCGCGAAGCGCGGCAGGAACGGCGTGAGGACGAAAGTGGACGCCGCCGCGAAGGCCGTGACCGAACTCATCAAGGACCGCTCCAAGGACGGCCTTGACCTCCCCTACGGCCCGAGGGCCGCGGCGCTCGGACTCGGCGAGGCCACGCCGCCGTCTGCCCGCTCAAGCGGCGCCCCACCCGGACCGTAGCCCGCACGCCGTTCGTCTGAGCTTCGCCGCCGCTCCGGGGATCACCCCTGGGCGGCTTCGCGCTTTCCGGGCTCGTGCTCCCACTCACGCGCTTCCCGCGAGCCGCCAACGCCCAAGTTGCCGGTCTAGAAGCGGAAACGGCGGCCTCGCAGGGCCGCCGCACGCCATTTCCAAAACTCTAGACCCAACTGTCCTCATAGCGGGGGCGGGATTCGAACCCGCGACCTTCGGGTTATGAGATCGCAAAAGGGGGGTCGGGTTGGGTGAGGTTGCCCGTGTTTACTGGGTTGTGGATAGCTCGCTCGGACCGGGTTCGCTCAAATTGGAACGACGAATGGAACAATGAGCACTCCTGTCGCCTCGCCCGAAAGATCGCAACACGAAATGCTCCAACAGCGTGTTGGGGCGTTGATGCCCAAATGAAGTCCGGCGGAATGCTCCAGTACCGCGTTGGAGCATTGATGCCCAAAATGCAGGACCAGCGAAAAGCTGCAGTACTGCACTGCAGCATTCCTTGTCCTATCCCTACTCGGACAGCAGGCGTCCCGACCATTCACGGACGACCGACATTTGCTGCCTGACCGCGCCGCGATCGAGCACTTCTTCGAACCTGTCCTCATACCGTGCGGCAACCGCCCAGGGGGTCAGCTCCTCGATCTTCTCGCGGCCAGCCGGAAGATTGATGCCGTGGTGTTGAAGCAGCGAGGTGAGATATCCGATGCTGTGCGTTCGGTCGTACTCGATCTCGTGGAAGGCGAGCACTGCCTTCAGGCGCTTCTCGATCGCCTGCTGGGCGTGAAAACCGAGCACATCGTCGGGCACGTCCGAATCATCCAAAAGCCTGTCGAGAACCGACTCGTCTCCTTCAGCCTTGTGGACCAGCAGTTGCGCCAGCTCGAGCGCTTCAGGACTCGGCAACGACCCGGCCCTCGCTCATCGCCTCGTGAACCATCGTGCCCTTGACCGAACCCCACTTCTGCGCATGCTTCTCGCTCACAACCACCACGTCCGCGGGAATCAGGAGACGTCCGAGAATGCGTCCCAGACGCACCATCTCGCCAAAACGATCGTGGACCTCCCGCTCGATCACCAAGAAGTCGAAATCGCTGCGATCGTCGCCATCACCACGAGCCCGCGACCCGAACAGGATCACCTTGGCCGGGGGCGCTGTCGCCTCGATCAGCGCTCGTCCGGCGCGCTCAATCGTCACCCCGTCTGCTGTGGCGCTCATCGTGCTTGCTCCTGCGTCGGGCTCTCATCCGACACCGACGGCTGGGGCGTGCTGAACGCCCGCTCGACCAGCTGCGCTCCGTTGGTCGGGTCGGGGGCATAGTGGCGGTAGATCTCGGTCGTCTTGGCGTCGGCGTGGCCCATCCACTCCTGGATCGCGCGCAGCGGCGCGCCGGCGGCGGCCATCTGCGTGCCGAACGTGTGGCGCAGCTCGTGGAACGTGATCTCGCGCACGCCCGCCCGGGCGATTGCCTCGCGGAAGCGCTTTCGCATCTTCGACGGGTCGAGCACGTTACCGGTGTGGGGATGGCAGAAGACGAGATCGTCGTCCGTGCGGTAGGCCGAGCGCTGGGAGTGAAGCTCGAGCTCTCGTGCCAGGCGGTCGGCCATCGGCACCGAGCGTCCCTCGTGGGACTTGGGGCTGTCGAACTTCCCGCGGGTGAAGTTGTCGGCGACCCGCACCCGGCCCGCCAGCCAATCGACGTCCATCCACTTCAGCGCCAGCAGCTCCCCTTGGCGCAGTCCGGTCAGTGCAGCGGCCAGGTAGAGCGGTCGCTCGACGGCGCCCAGCGTGTCGTCGGGGACCGCGTCTATGAGCTCGTCGAGCTCGCGGGGTTGCAGGAAGCGAATGCGCCGGTGTGGCGAGCGCGCCTTCTTGGGGCGATCCACATGCGCGACCGGATTGGTCAGCACCCAGCCGCGCTTGAGCGAGAAGGCAAAGACGCCGTGCAGGAAGTTCAGGTGGTTCTGGACCGTCTTGCTCGACAGGCCGTCCGCGCGCTTGCGTTTGAGGTAGGAGGCGACCCTGGCCGGGTCGATCCTGTCGATCGGCGTATCGCCAAAGAATCCTCCGAGGTGTCCACGCAGGTATCCGCGGTAGTCCTGGATCGTCGAGCGCTTGCGATCCATCACGTGCTCCAAATGATCGATGTAGAGCGCGCCGGCGTCGGCGAGGGTCTTACGCTCGGCGGTGGCGAGCACGAGGTCGTGGTCGATCCGCTTGCGAAGCTCGCGCTCGGCCTGAACCCGCGTCAGGCCGCTCGTGCTGCCCTGTGCGCGCTTGGGACCGATCTTGCGCTGGACTCGCCTCGTGCCAGCTCGCCAGGAGCCGTACCAGCTCTCCTTACCCGTCTTGTCCTTGTAGACGAAGAGACGACCGCTGCCGTAGGAGCGCTTAGCCATGACCGCCCGATTGTAGGCGGCAGAGCGGCCGGCGGCATCGGTGTCGAGGCCGGGCGAGATCGGGGATGCCGCGTCGGGCGCATGGGCAGGTCAAGCGTGGATGTTGTCGGCCAGCCACTCCTCCAGCATTCGTTGGGTGAAGCGGATGTGCCGACCGACCCGTACGCATGGAAGGCGACGAGCCCGCACGGCTTCATAAATCCAGCTCGTCCTCACGGAGAGCAGCCGAGCTGCCTCCTCCGGGCGTAGCAGTGGGTCTTGCAGCCGGGCATTCGATGGATCGGCGATGGACGGCTCGTTGGTCGACTTCGTGACGGGTGTCATGCTGTTCCCTTCGGAAGCTCTTGGTTTGTTTGTGCTGTCTCGGTTAATGACCGTCAGCACGCCGAAGCGGCCAACGAGTTGATCAACGGCCGCCACGGGCCGCGTCCCGCTCGGGTGCGCGATCGAGATTCCATGTGGTGCGGGTGAGCCAGCGCGCAAGGCTTGGCGGACGCATCCGCCCGAGATCGAATCCCCGCCCCCAGCCTGGGTCGGGCAACTCGGGGTGCGCGAGCGAGGGTGTTTGCGCGCGGCTCTGGCGCATCCTGTGGGCGAGTTGCATCACGCGTCGCTCGTCCTGGCCCTCGGCGCCGAGCTCGTCGCGGGCGAGAAACCACTCGGTGGCTTGGCGGGCACGGCTGGCCTCGACATAGGCGGTCTCCTTGCTGGTCTGCCAGCCGCCGGTGAGCACGACGGAGCGCTCGACGGTGGCGCCCTGCTGGCGGTAAACGTGCTGCGCGTAGCCGAGGCGTAGAGACTCCAGATCCTTGCCGGCGAGCCCCACATGGCGACCGGAGCCGTCGAGCGTGAGGGTCAGGCCGCCTTGATCGTCGATGTGTGTGACCTGGCCGCGGGCGCCGTTCTCGACGCGGGCCTGTCCTGGTGGTCTGTGTTGCGTGGTGAACGCGATCAGGTCGCCTTCGCGCAGCCCGTAGTGTTGGTGGGGGAGAGGGATCTCGCGCGCGCCGAGTTCGCCGCGCTGGGCGCGGAGGTGTTGGGCGCGGGCGTTAAGCCTGTCGATCTCCTGGTTGGACGCGTCGGCGATCAGCGAGACTTGACGGATGTCGTGGTGTTCGGTGAGTGCTGCCCAGCGTTGTACGGCGGCCTCGCCGGCCTCCTCGCGGGTGTCCATGAAGTAGAGCTGCCCCCAGGCTTGGTAGTGCGCCATCGCGCGCTCGGGTTCCCCGGCGCGCAACGCCGCCCAAGCCCGGCGCTCGTGCGGGTCGTGGGTGCGGTGGATGTCGGCAAGCTCGGCGACGGGCGCGTGCTCGGCGAAAGACCTCGAGCGCGAGAACAAGCACATCGCCGAGATCAACGCCCAGCGAATGCGCAACCGCGGGTATCTCGTGTTCGCCACCGACCCCTCCAAGGGCGTCGACTCGGCCGAGTACCAGCAGGCCTATGCGACCGAGGCGCGCACGCCCAACCAGGCGATCGCGAAGGTCCGGCCGCTGGCCGAGGGTCGCCGGCTGCGGGCGTTCCTGAGCACCGGGAAGTACCGGGACGAGCTGGCAGACGCCCGCTGGGTGGCGTAGGCGCCGACGGCACTCCCCACTGCGGAGCGGCCACGTGGCAAGCTCTGTCGCGCAGGCTACGATCGTCCGCGTGCTCCCCGGGCTCGATGTCGCCGCCGTCCGTCACGGATCTGATTGACGAGGTCGACCAAATCCGGGTCTGCCGGTGGATCGTCCAGATCGTCGCAGCACTTGGGCTGCTCGTCACGCGCGCGACCGATGCCGCTGAGACCGGGGATGCCTCGCGCACCCTCCATGTGAACGTCCTCATCCTCGGTGTGCTCGCCAACCCATGAGATCACGATGTTCTCGTCGTCTCCAAAAACAAGGTGCATCCGCCAGGCAGCGTAGAAGCGCCGCTCGCATATCCGGTGATCTGCACCCGTGTCGGTGCGCATACGGATCCCGCCTGCCTCGCACCCACGATGGCGGAGTTCCTCAACGACACGATCGAAGTGCTTCTTGGCCTCGCCGCGCAGTGCTTTGACGCGTTGGTCACAGCGCCGCGCGACGGTGACGCTGAACCGTGGCACCATCAGCCGAGCCGCATGACCCGATCAGACATCCACGGTGTCGCCGGCAAGAGCGTCCTGCAAGCCTTCCCGTGCTCCCGGCTGCTCCAGTGCTCGCTGATCAGCCGCCTCCCGCAACAGTTGCGAGAAACGGCGCTCGTCCTTCGACAGCGCACGCAATCTGGCCAAGCGCTCCTTTAGCTGTTGAACGCTTGAGAACCTCACGCGCTGCGGCGAAGTGTCCGCGACGGCATTCAGAATGCCCTTGGCGATCCAGCTACGCACCGTCGGACGACTCACGCCCAGCTCCTCTGCCACCTCGGGCACGGTAAGGGCGGGGGCATCTGCGCAGACCTTTCGCTTCGCCTGCTCGAGCTCACGCTCGACCACGGCGACGTCACCGTTGGAAAGCGCGTTGCTGGCACGCGTGATCGTGTCATCCAGCGCCACGAAGCTGGCTACCAGCTCTCGATGCTCGCGCTTGGTCATGTCGCCCACAATACTACCGTGCCTTTCCTAAAAGGTTGAGAAAGGGAAGGTCAACCGTGTGTGTTCGATCGTCCCCATCCCGCGTGCGGCCCTGAGTTCCAAAACAAATTGGAACGATATTGGAACAATGGCTCCGCACCCCGGTCAGGTCCGCCCACAAAAAAGCCCCGCTGTCGCGGGGCTTTTCCTGCATAGCGGGGGCGGGATTCGAACCCGCGACCTTCGGGTTATGAGCCCGACGAGCTACCAGACTGCTCCACCCCGCGTCGCTTCTTATGTTCTAGCAAAGAACCACACCGCTCGCCAGCAGTGACAGCGGCTCAGCGCTCCGCGCGCTCCAGCATCTGCCTGATCCGCTCCGCCTCTTCGTCTTCCAGCGCCCAGTCGATCTCCCTGTAGCGCTGCCCTATTCGCTCTATCGCCTGCTTCGCCGCAGCGTTAGCCGCCTCCACCGCCGCGTCCCGCTCCGCCTTTGCCGCATCGCTCACGCCGTCCTGTGCTGGGCGTGTTTGCCCATAGCGCTGCTCGATCCGCTCGATCACCTGCCGTGTAGCCGCGTTCGCCGCCTCGATCGCCGCGTCCCGTTCCGCCGCAGCAGCTTTACGCGCCAGGTAGTAATGCATCCGCGCGTCATCCCCCGCCGCCCCGTCAACAGACTCCAGCTCCGACCCACCGCCATCGCTCCCCGTGTGCTCCACCCGTCCAGGCTCCACCTGTTCAGCCTCGACCGCCTGCGCAAGCTGAGCGTCGCCTACCTGCACAGCCGCCGCCCCCGCCTCGCCACTGCCACCACGCCGCCGTCTTCTCCGCTGGCGCCCGCGCCTACGCCGCCTCCACGCGAGCAGATCCACCAGCTGCGATCTCAGTAGCTCGTACCAAATCAAAGCCCCCACCACGTACAGAGCCAACAGGCCCACCGGCAAGCTGAGCTTGATCACTGCGCTCATGGCCGCTGTAGTACCCACGCCGTAGCTGCCATCAACTACACACGTCCAATCCAGGTCATCCAGCGCGAGCATACCTCTCACCCATCCTCGCCCTTAGGATCACCCGCGTGCGCGTTGCCGTTGTGGACATCGGAACCAACTCCACCCGGCTGCTCGTCGCAGACGTCGATCCCAGCACCCAGACGGTAGAAGTGCTCGACCGCCGCTCCCAGGTCACCCGCCTAGGCCACGGTGTCGACTCAAACGGATCGCTCGCAGATGACTCCATGCAGCGCGTGTTCCACACGCTCGCCCAGTACCGCACCGCCATCGACCAACACGGAGCCACTGCCAACCTCGCTGTGCTCACCTCCGCCGTGCGCGACGCCAGCAACGGCCCCCAATTCGCCCAGCGCGTACGCGACGACTTTCAGCTCGACGCCAAAGTCCTCACCGGCGACCAGGAGGCCCAGCTCACGTTCCTCGGCGCCATGTCCGGCCGGCCACCTCACCAGGGCGACGGAGAGGCCCAGCCAACCGTCGTCATCGACATCGGCGGCGGCTCAACCGAGCTCGTCGTCGGCGTCGGCCACACCACCCGTTTTCACACCTCCCTGCACGCCGGCGTCGTACGCATGTCAGAGCGCCACATCCACACCGACCCACCAGAGCCACACGAGCTGCAGGCCCTCGCAGCCGACGTCAACGCCATCCTGCTCGACGGCCTCCCCGAGTCAGAGCGCCAGTCGGTCGAGTCAGGCATCGCCGTCGCCGGCACCGCCACCTCCGCAGCAACCATCGACCAGGAGCTAGACCCCTACGACCCTGCCCGCGTGCACGGCTACCAGCTGCAGCTAGGCACCGTCGAACTGCTGCTCGCCCGCCTCGCAGACATGAACGAACAGCAGCGCCGCCAGGTCGTAGGCCTACACCCCGACCGCGCCCCCACCATCGTCGCCGGCATGATCCTCCTACAGGAGGCCATGAGCGCCTTTGCACTCGAGCAGGTGGAGGTCTCCGAGCACGACATCCTCTACGGAGGAGCCCTCCAGCTGGCCGGCGCCGGCTGAGAGCCTGTTTCAGGCCAGGTTCGACCTGCGCGGGTAAACCACAGTCGGGTCCGTCAGCACGTTCACCAGCGCAGGCAGTCCCGCCGAGAACGCCCGCTCGAGCGCCGGGCGCATGTCCTCAGGACGCTCCACCAGCTCGCCGTGCCCGCCCAGCGCACCCACCAGCTCGTCATAGCGCGTGCCCGGGCGCAGGTCAGCCGCCACCGAGTACCCGTAAAGGAACTCCATCGGGTGCTTCTCAAGTGCCCAAATGCCGTTGTTGCCCATCACCGCCACCACGTTCACGCCGTGGCGCGCCAGCGTGTCGAACTCCATCCCCGAGAAGCCAAACGCACCGTCCCCCACCAGCAGCACCACCTGACGCTCCGGGTGCGCAAGCTTCGCCGCCAGCGCATACCCGCAACCCGTGCCCAAGCAGCCAAACGGACCCGGATCCAGCCAGCAGCCCGGCTCGTAGCTATCCACCACACGACCCGCATACGACACAAAGTCACCGCCGTCGCCAATCACAATCGCGTCCCTGTCGAGCACCTTCGCAAGCTCCGCATACAGCCGCATCGGGTGTAGCGGCGAGCGACCATCCTCGAGCTCAACCCGCTCCGCCTCACGGCGCTCAGACTCCGCCGCTCGCAGCTCCTCGATCCAGCGCTCGCTCGCCAGCGCCTTCCCGCCCGCACCCGTGCGCAGGTCCGCCAGAGTCTGTGAGATCTCCCCGTAGCACTCAGCAGCCACCGCCCGCACGTGATCGCGCTGCGGTTCCACCGCGTCGATCACCACCACCTCAGTGTCCTCGCCAAACGCCCCGCCAAAGCCCAGCCTGAAGTCCATCGGCACGCCCACCACCAGCGCCACATCCGCACCCTTCAGCGCCTGCGGGCGCACCCGCGAGAAGAACAGCTCATCGTCAGCCGCCACACACCCGCGCGCGAGGCCGTTCAAGAACACCGGTATCCGCAGCGTGTGCGCCAGCTCGTTCAGCGCCTGCTCGCCATGCCCCCAGTAAAGATCCGTGCCCGCCATGATCACCGGCCGCTCCGCCGCCGCCAAAAGCGCCGCCGCTCGCTCCAGCGCCTCCCCCGACGCGCCCCTGCCGCCCCCAGCGCCAGCAGCCGACGTATCCAGCTCGATCTCCTGCTCTGCCGCCTCCATGAACACGTAGTCCAGCGGAAAGTCCACAAACGCCGGTCCGCAATGCGGCGCTGCCGCCGCCGCAAACGCGTCGTCCACCAGCCCCTGGATCTCCTCCGTGCTGCCCGGCGTCGCCGCCAGCTTCGTCAACGGACGCACAAACGGCACATGGTCGATCTCCTGCAGGGAGCCCTGCCCCCAGCGAAGCGCCGGCGCCCTGCCGCCCAGCACCACCATCGGCGAGTGGTTCGCCTGCGCCGACGCCATCGCGCTCATGCCATTCGTCACCCCCGGCCCTGCCGTAAGCGCACAAACGCCCGTCTCCCGCGTCACCTTCGCCCAGCCCTCCGCGGCAAACGCCGCTGTTGACTCGTGACGCACGTCCACGATGTCAATGCCCTCCTCGCGGCAGCCGTCATAGATCGAGAACAGGTGGCCGCCCGACAGCGTGAACAGCTTGCTCACGCCATGCGCCTTCAGGCGCCTCGCGATCAAGCGCCCCCCGTGGTACGTCCCCGTCTGCTGTGTGCTCTCGCTCTGCGTCGACACGCGCGCGACTCTATCGCCTAACGCACAGCCGCTTCTCCGTCTCATGCCCGGGGTGGGGTTCGAACCCACATGCTCCCCGTAGGGAACCACCGATTTTAAGTCGATTACGTATACCTATTTCGCCACCCGGGCCCTGCCACCGCATGCAGGCTAGCCAAGCTCCCCGCCAGCACGTCCCCCCACCCCCGTTTAGGCCCCCTTCACACCGGGAAATGACCATATGACGCAACTTTCGCGCTGCTACCGTGTCATTAAGGTCGACAGCAGCTACCGGGACTGTCCATGGAGGTCTCCGCACTCTCACACCCCAGCAGCATCACCGGCCTCCGCGGGCCGTCTGCACTGCTGCGCCTACAGTCCGACGAGCGCCTCATCACGCTCACCCGCCGCGGCCAGCACGCCGCCTTCGAGGTGCTCTGCGACCGCTATCAAAGCCGCCTGTTGTCCTTCTGCCGCCACATGCTCGCCTCACGCGAGGATGCAGAGGACGTCCTTCAAGAGGTGTTCGCAGCTGCCTTCAACGCTGTGCTCGCAGACGAGCGCCAGATCAACGTACGCCCCTGGCTGTATCGCATTGCTCGCAACCGCTCGCTCAACCACCTGCGCCGCGCGTCCGCCATCGGCGTCGACTCCATGGACGTGCACTACGCCGAGGGCGGCATCTCCACCGGCGACAAGGTCATGCGCCGCGAGAGCTTCCGTGAGCTCATCGACGACGTCCACCACCTCCCCGAGACCCAGCGCACAGCGCTCTTGCTGCGCGAGATCGACGCGCTCTCCTACGAGCAGATCGCACACGCCATGGAGACCACCATCCCCTCCGTCAAGTCCCTGCTCGTGCGCGCCCGCATCTCACTCGCCGAGGCCGCCGAGGCGCGCAACCTCAGCTGTGACGACGTCCGCCTCGAGCTCGGCGAAGCCGCCGAGGGACTCACCAAGCTCACCACCCCAGCCCGCCGCCACGTGCGCACGTGCGACCGCTGCACATTCTTCAAGAAGCAGCTCAAGGACAACAACCACGCGCTCGCCCTCATCCTTCCCGTCGGCCCGCTGCTGCTGCTCAAGAAGGTCCTGCTTGCCAAGCTCGGCTCCACCGCATCCGCCGGAGGCGCCCACGTAGCCGGCGGCGCCGGTGCGGTCGGCGCCACCGTCGGGGCCGGAGCAGTCGCCACCGGCGGCTCGAGCGTCGCCGGTGGGCTCGTCACCGCCGGTGCAGGCGCACTCGCCACCAAGGCCGTCGCCGGGCTCGCGGCAGCCGCCATCGTCACAGCCGGCGCCGTCGCCGCCGGCAACGCCGTCGCCGTCCACCACCGTCATCCGCACGCCGCCATCACCGCAAGCGTGCCCACCAGCCACTACACCGAACCAGTGGTCATCCACCAGGCGCTGCAGCCCGTGAGCGCCGGCGGTCCGCCCGTGACCCACCGCTCCACCGTCGCGCGCCAGCAGCACCACACAAAAGTCATCAAGGCGGTCAAGAGCGCTCCTGTCACACCGGTTGCCAGCGCAGCTCCCGCGCCCACCACGGCCCCCGCCACAACGCCCGCCAAGCCCGCCGACCCGCAGCCCACCGTGCAGGTCACCGAGGTCACCACCAACACCACCACGCTTCCAGCCACAGCCACAGCCACGCCCACCACCGCCACCACGCCCACCACCACTCCCCCCATCACCCCCGTCACGACCACCACCGAAGCAGCAGCTGAAACTGCTCCCACCACAGAAGCCCCCGCCACTTCCACCACTGAATCCGGGGAACCGCAGGGCTCCAGCAACCCGCAGACGCCGCCCATCAATGTGGCCGGCGGCACACAGGCCCCTGCCGGCCCCAGCGAATAGCTAGCGACCTCTAGCCGAACGCGAAGTTCTTCAGCGGCCGCAGCAGCACACCCGTCTCGCCCACTTCAAGCGGCGAGGTCACCTGGGCGCTGGCAGTCGCAGAGGTCAGCATCGCGATGATCACCCCCGCGCGCACGCCAGGTCGTTCCGGCAGCAGAAGCACATTGCGCGCGTATATCTCCCGCCCTTCCAGCTTCTCCGAGAACGCCACCTGATAGCCCGTCAGCGTGTTGCTGATCCGCGTCTTGCCCTCCCCACGAAGCTCAAAACCCCGCGAGTAGCGGCTCAGGTAACGGATGTAGCCATACGCATAAATCGGCAGCTCCCCCCACACCGATCCCGAGTAATGCGGCAAACGCAGAGGGTCCACCGCAAACGAGTACTTCAACGAGCCGTCCGGCCAGCGGCTCTGCACCTTCACATAGCCACCAGGGTCAGGCTGCACGCTGTACAAGCCGCGGTAGCTGAAGCTGAACGGCACCAGGCCACCGTGGCTGTACCGCGCGTTCTCCAGCGTCAGCGCCAGCCCAATCAGTAGCGTCAGTAGCGCCAGCATCCCCCCAATCACCACTGACCGCACCAGCCGCGACGCCCTTCCCCACCACGGCGACAGCAGCCGTCCCAGCGTCGGCCCGTACTCCGGCTTCATCCGCACCGCCACCGTCATCGTCGGGGTTTCATTCCCCAAGCGAGAAAAGCGATTCAAGGTCATGGCGGGAATACGCCGCGAACGCCACCATCGTCTGGGTGCGTGCCACCCCCGGCAAGCCGCCGATCTGACCCGTCACCACGTCTGCCAGCTGCTCGTGGTCCGGCACCCGCACGATCGCAACGAAGTCCCACTCGCCCGTCACCGAGTACGCCTCCGCCACGCCATCGATGTCCGCCAGCGCCCCGCCAAGGCTCGACAGCGCATCGCGCTCCGCCTCAATCAGCACCACCGCGTTGGTCATCGTCATCGCTCACTCACTCTACGCCTCCGCTCCACGCAGCCGGTACACGCCCAGCCCCACCACCAGCCCCAGCGCCCCACCCGTCAAGCCCGCCAGCCAGCTCACCTCCTGGCGCGCAAACGGGATCGCCAACAACAACGCCGCAATCGCCGCCGTGCCCAGCAGATCGCCTTCATAGTGCTCGCCCGCGCGCGCCGCCTCCAGGTCAGGCACCGCCCACGCCGCAAGCAGCGCCAGCGCCCCAGCGTTAGCGCCCTCGACCACCGGGAACGGATACACCGCCAGCGCCACCAGCGCACCCGTCGCACTCGCGCCCAGGAATAGCGCCAACACCATCACCGGCCCATAGCGACGCTCGAGCAGCCAGCCAAACAGCGCAACCGCAAACAGCACCACAAACGCCACCACGCCGTAGGTGTATACGAACGCGCTCGCAAACAGCTTCCACCAGTCGCCGCCCAGCGGCCCCACCACCGCCATGTGGTCGTACAAGCTCGGTTCCGCATGCGCCACGATCCACGCCAAGCACCCCACCGCCACCAGCAGCATCGTCGCGTACGGGCGCTCCGCGGCCCAGCGACCCGATACAGGTGCAGCACGCACACGACGCGGTGCTCGCGCCCCCCCGCCCTTGGAGCCGCGGCCAAGCAGCGATCCCAGCCGCCCGCGTCCGCTCGGCGCGCTCGTCGATGCATGCACCCGCGGGAGCTTCGGCGCGCGTCTGCGCAGGCGTGCACCGCAGTACGGGCACTCGGTCACGTACGGGCTGACCTCCGAGTTGCACTGTTTGCACACCACGAACAGATCAGCACCGGAAGACATAGGACGACCCATTCTATGGACCTGTCGACGCCTGCTCGCTCGGCTCTGGAATACTCAGGTGCATGAACCTCGGATACGACCAAAAGCTCTACATCCTCGCGTTCGACCACCGTGGCTCCTTCCAGAAGAAGTTCTTCGGGATCGACGGTGAGCCGGACTCCGAGCAAACGGCCATCATCGCCGACGCCAAGCACCTCATCTTCGAGGGCATGCTGCAGGCGATCGGAGCAGGCGCCGACCCAGCCGTCACCGGCGTGCTCGTCGACGAGCAGTTCGGCTCAACCGTCCCAGCCGAGGCACACGAGAAGGGCCTCAAGGTGGCAATGCCCGCCGAGCGTTCCGGCCAGAACATGTTCGACTTCCAGTACGGCGAGGACTTCGGCGAGCACATCGAGCGCTTCAACCCCGACTTCACCAAGGTGCTCGTCCGCTACAACCCAGACGGAGACAGCGCCGCCAACCGCGAGCAGCTCAGCAAGCTGCTGATCCTCAGCGACTGGCTAAAGGCCCACGATCGCAAGTTCCTGTTCGAGCTGCTCGTGCCCGCCGAGGACGCCCAGCTCGAGACGGTCGGCGGCGACAGCGACCGCTACGACGCGGAGCTGCGCCCCGAGCTGATGCGCCGCACCATCGCCGCGATCCAAGACGCCGGCATCGAGGTTGACATCTGGAAGATCGAGGGCGTCGATCAACGCTCCGACTGCGAGATGCTCGCCACCCAGACGCGCAGCGGCGGCCGTGATGGCGTCAAGTGCGTGGTGCTCGGACGCGGCGCCGACGACGCCAAGGTCGACCAATGGCTCACAGCAGCAGCACCAGTCGACGGCTACATCGGCTTTGCCATCGGCCGCTCCATCTGGTGGGACCCGCTCAAGGCCTACGTCGACGGCAAGATCGAGCGCTCCGCCGGCGCACGCAAGATCGCAGAGAACTACCTGCGCTTCGTCGCCGTCTACGAGCGCTCCAAGTCGCTCGTCGGCTCCTAGCCGGTGACTGTTGACGTGAGGACCTATCGCGAACGGCGCGGACGACGGATGAATCGTCGTTCGTGGCAAGGACGCAAGGAGCGTGGCGTGCTTTGCACGCGAGCGACTGAGGACGCCGCCACGGGCGACGAGGCGCCGTCGTGAAGATGCGACAGAGCTTCGCCGAGTGGGAGCAGGCGTTCGTCAAGGAGATCACGCTCGACCGCCATCGACGCGACTCGCTGCGCCGCACCACCGAGCAGCGGGCGCTCAAGCGCAGCATCGACAAGCGTCACAAGCGCGGCTCCATGCGCTTCGCGCTGCTGGTGCTCACGCTGATCCTCACGGCCGTTGTCGTAACGGTCGTAATGTTTCGCACCCTGTACCTGCTGCTCGGCTGACAGGCCCTCGGGGGCGCCATTGGCGGCGGCCGAGAGCGCCCGTCGCCGTGCCGCGCTCGGGCGGTGGTTACGCGCGTTCCCGGTCTACGCGCTGTCGCCCAGCTCGCGCAGCGACTTGTCCACCTTCGCCGCGCTGTCCCCAACGTGCTCGCTCGCCACGCCATCCTTCACCGGCGCCGCCGCACCCGTTTCACGGTGGATCTCCAGGTAGATCTCCTTGCGGAACACAGGCACGCGCTGCGGCGCCTGTATGCCGATGCGCACCTTCTCGCCCATGACGGACAGCACCGAAACCTCGATCTCGTCGCCGATCATGATGCTCTGGTTGGACTTGCGCGTCAGAACCAGCATTTGGGTGCACCTTCCTCTTTGCCGATTGGCGACCCGGCGCGACCCCAAACCGCCGGTGTTCCAAGCATAGTCACAGGACCGGGGGAACGCGATCCCAATTTCTCAAACGTGCCCAAGTAGGTCGTCTCAGCGGCCCTCCCAGAGCCCACGAGCACGGCCCTGCAGCGTCGCGCGAGCGCTTGCGCTAGTCTCCCGGACCGTCCATGCCCCGGAAATCTTTGCGACCGCACCTCAACCAGATCCGCGCCTGGGTGCGGCAAGGCCGTACCGACGCGTGGGTCGCCCACCAGCTCGAGGTCACCGTCCGCGACATCGAGCAGTTCAAGCGCCAGAACGAGCTCGTCAGCGATGACGAGTCCCCCGAGGGCGCCGGCACCGGCGACTACCCCGAGGAGATCGATCTGCGCGCCGAGGACGACGCCCTCATCGCCGCGGAGCTCGAGGCCGCCGAGGCCGAGGCCGAGCTCGCCAGAGCACAGGCTGAGGAGGCAGGCGAGGAGCCCAGCGACGACGCAGACGACTCCGGTGCCACACGCACCCGCAGGCGCTCCCGTCGCGGTGGACGTGGCCGCTCGCGCTCCGCAGGGCGCAACACCGGCCCGCTCGAGGGAACCTTCGACCACGGCGAGGAGGGCTACGGCCTGTGGCTCGACCCCGCCATCCAGGAGAACCCCATCTACGCCGAGCACTGGGCCGGCCACCGACCCGTAGAGGTCGAAGTCGAGGAGGACCGCATAGTCATCCGCCGTACTGGCAGCGACGACTAGAGCTACGCCTCCGACAGCGTGCGGCGGCCGCCCGCGTAGTCGGTGGCCTCGCGTAGGTATCTCGCAAAGGCGCTGTCCACGACGACGCCCGCCTCCCACGCCCACGGATCGTCTGGCGCCGTCTTCATCGCCACCTGCAGGCACCACATGGTGCCCCCGTCGTACAGGCTCACAAGCTCGTCCGTCGCGAAGCGTCCTCCCAGGCGCCTGCGTAGCTCCGCCACCAGAGCATCCGTCACCCGCTCCAGCAGCGGCATGCGCTCGGCGGGTGCAGCACGGAGCCTGCGCTCTCCCTGCTGCCACTGGTAGATGGCCGTCTCGAACGACACCAGCCGAGGCTAGCAGTGGCGACTGGAGAGGAGCCCGGCATGGCGAGATCGCGCGCATCACGCTCAGTTGTCGGGCAGGCCATTGATCACATACGGCTGCTCGCCTTTCCTCATCATCCCCAGCTGGCGGGCCTCAGCTTCGAGCGTCCCCGGCGCGCTCAGCGCTTCGTGCTCATGCACCAGCAGCCTGTGTTCCCGTTCCATGCTCGCAACCGTCGCGCTGTCGTGGCCGGATTGGCGCCACGTGGAGAGCATGTGCAGGCCGGCGCTCACGTACAGGTACACAAGCGCGATGAGCACGCAGAGCATCGCCAAACGCCCCAGGCGATCCCATTGCACGCGGGCCACCGGATGGGCCTTTGGGCGAGTGCGCGAGACCGGGATCGAGGACATACCTACCCCGATTCGCGCCAGCCCGCGAACATCCTGCCGCTGGTTGGACACCGTCAGCCGGCGTCAGACGGTGTCGAGCGGCATGACGTGCCGTGGAGAGGCGCGAGGCGCAGTCAGCGATGCGGGCTGAAGGCACTACGCCCAAGGAAGCGCGCGTCAGCGCCCAGCTGCTCCTCGATGCGCAGCAGCTGATTGTACTTGGCCACACGGTCAGAGCGCGACGGCGCACCGGTCTTGATCTGCCCACAGCCGGTGGCCACAGCGAGGTCGGCGATCGTCACGTCCTCCGTCTCGCCCGAGCGGTGGCTCATGACGGCGGTGTAGCCTGCGTCACGGGCCATAGCGACCGCCTGCAGCGTCTCTGTGAGGGTGCCGATCTGGTTGACCTTGATCAGGATCGAGTTGCCCACGCCGCTATCGATGCCGCGACGCAGCCGCTCGGTGTTGGTGACGAAGATGTCATCGCCCACGAGCTGCACGCTCGACCCCAGGCGCTCGGTGAGCACCCGCCACCCGTCCCAGTCCTCCTCGTCCATGCCGTCCTCGAGCGACACGATCGGATAGCGCCCGGCGAGATCCGCCCAGTAGTCGGTCAGCTCCGCGGCGCTCAGCGTGCGGCCCTCGTGCTCGAGCACGTACGCGCCGTCGTGGTAGATCTCGCTGGCGGCAGGGTCAAGAGCGATCGCCACGTCCTCTCCGGGCCGGTAGCCGGCCGCCTCGATACCCGCGACGAGCATCTTCAGCGCCTCCTCGTTGGAGCTCAGGTCGGGAGCGAAGCCACCCTCGTCGCCCACCGCCGTGGCCAGGCCGCGCTCGTGCAGCGTGCCCTTCAGCGCGTGGAACACCTCAGCGCCCATGCGCAAGCACTCGGAGAAGCTGCCAGCGCCGCAGGGGACGATCATGAACTCCTGGAAATCCACCTTGTTGTCCGCGTGCGCACCCCCGTTGAGCACGTTCATCATCGGCACCGGCAGCACGGCGGCGTCAGCGCCACCCAGGTAGCGCCACAGCGGCTGGCGCTCCTCCGCCGCCTGCGCCTGTGCAACGGCGAGCGACACGCCAAGGATCGCGTTGGCGCCCAGCCGTGACTTGTTGGGCGTGCCGTCGAGCTCGATCAGCGCCGAGTCGAGGGCCTCCTGGTCGGCGGCCTCCATGCCGGTGACGGCACTCGTGATCTCACCGTCCACGTTGGCCACCGCGCGCGAGACGCCCTTGCCGCCCCACGCCTTGCCGCCATCCCGCAGCTCAGTTGCCTCGAACTCACCCGTAGAGGCGCCTGAAGGCACCGCTGCGCGCCCGTGAGCGCCACTGCGCAGCTCAACGTCGACCTCGACAGTGGGGTTACCGCGGCTATCGAGGATCTGGCGGGCGTGGATGCGCTCGATCTGGCTCATGAGAAGACGGCCTTCACCCTAGCGGGAGCTGGCAGTCCGGTGAGCCGCTCGCCTATTCGGCGGCAGCGGTGGACGTGCCCGTGGATGCGCCGGTGGCGGAAGTCTTGGGCGCTTTGTAGGACTTGCAGTCGGCGACCACGTAGCCGGAGCGGCATTCCGTTTTCGCCTTCCACTTCGTTTTGAAGTCTTTGATGAATTTGGTCAGCGCGCCCTGCTCGCCGGTGGAGACCAGCTCCTGCTTGACCGTCGCTTTCACCTTCGACAGCGGCTGCTGCGTGCCCGTGGTGACGCTCAGCACCTCGAAGATGTAGTAGCCGAAGGGCGTTTTCACAGGACCGCTGAGCACGTTCTTGGCAGTGGTGAAGATGGCGGTGTCGAGCGCCTGCTCCTCCTCGCCTTTGACCACTTCCTTCAGCAGGCCGCCGTTGGCCTTGCTGGTGGGGTCGATCGAGACGGCTTTGGCGACGCTCGCGAAGCTCTTGCCAGATTCGACTTCCTTCTTCGCGCTCTTTGCGGCCGCTTCGGTCTTGGTGAGGATGATCTGGACGTTGCGCTTTTCGGGTGTGCCGAACTTGGACTTGTTTTCGTTGTAGTACTTTTCGATCTGCGCCGTGGTGACGTTGCTCTTTTCCTTGATGATCTTTTTCTCGATTTTCTGGGAGAGCAAGTTCAGCTTCACGCGCAGCAGCAGGTCCGAGACCGTCTGCCCGGAGCTGGCCAGGAATTTTTCGAATTCAGAGGCTTTCGGGAACTCCTGCGACTTGATTTTGGCGAATTCCTTCTTGACTTCCGCGTCGCTCAGCTTGACGCCCAGCGAGGAAGCTTCACCGAGCACCCACTGCGAGGAGATGAGAAAGCCGAGGACCTCGCTCTGCAGCGATTTGTACTCGGTCTCGCACTCGCTCTTCAGCTGGGCGGTGGTGGGAGCTTTCTGGCCTTTTGCCGGTTTGGCGGTGGTGGCGGCCAGATGGGCGATGCAGGCCGTGTAGTTCGGCGGTTCGGGGACGACCGGCTTTTCGGTCGCTCCCGTGGCACTGGACGCCGACGCGACTTTCATCCAGTGTTCGAACGCGGTCTTGGATATGGCGGTGCCAGACACCTGCACCACGGCGTTGCCGGGGATGCCGCCGCCACACGCGGAGATGCCAACGAGGGCAAACAAAACGGCGCCTAGCGCCGAGAGGAACCTGAGAGACTTTGACACGACGCGGGCACTCTAGCGGAAAGATCCGCGTCTGTCCTTAACGAGTTCCTAAGCAGCCTCTCTCACCACCGACAAGAGCGCGTCAGCAGCCCTTACAACGCTGGGGAATCGCTCCTTCCCGTCCTTTGGAACCCGCACGGAAACTTGCGATCGACCGGATTCGTAGAGCGCCTCGGGTAGCTCTTCGCGCAGGCGTTTGGCGCGCACGGAATCGAGCTCGATCGGCACCACCGCCAGGCGATCGCCGCGGAAACTGACCGTGCGGGCGCCCGCTTGGCCGAACTTGATCCGTGCGCGCTGCAGCGCCAGCAGGTTCTCCACGGGCTCTGGCACAGGCCCGAAGCGATCCTCGAGCTCCTCGCGCAGACGCTCGACGTCGGCGACCTCCACCGCGCTGGCCACCCGGCGATGCACCTCGATCTTGGCCTGCTCGTAAGGGATGTAGTCGGCGGGCACGTACGCGTCGACGTTGACGTCCAGGCGCACGGGCTCAGGCGTGCCGGCGGGCTCCTCACCCCCGTCCTCGAGCTCAGCTGCCCTGACGGCCTCATCGAGCATCTGCATGTACAGCTCAAAGCCGAGCGCGGCAACATGACCGGACTGCTCGTCGCCCAAGAGGTTGCCGGCACCCCGGATCTCCAGATCCCGCATCGCGATCTTGAAGCCGGCGCCGAGCTCCGTGTAGTCCGACAGCGCCGACAGCCGCTGCGCGGCCTCGGGCGTGAGCGCGGCGGCGGAGTCATACAGCAGGTACGCATGGGCGCGCTCGCGGCTGCGCCCGACGCGTCCGCGGATCTGGTAGA
Organism: uncultured Solirubrobacteraceae bacterium; assembly: GCA_963752865.1. Classification (GTDB taxonomy): domain Bacteria; phylum Actinomycetota; class Thermoleophilia; order Solirubrobacterales; family Solirubrobacteraceae; genus Palsa-744. Next base: position 641,734 of record CAVVZU010000002.1, on the reverse strand, counting down.
GCTGCGCGAGCCCAAAGCTGTCCGCGTGCTCGACGATCAGCGTGTTCGCCTGGGGAATGTCGATGCCCGACTCGATGATCGACGTGCATACGAGCACATCAGCGCCGCCGCGCAGGTAGTCCATCATCACCTGCTCGAGCTCGCCGTCGCCCATCTGGCCGTGCGCGACCACAAAGCGCACGCCGGGACACAGCGCGCGCAGGCGCTCCGCGGTCTCCTCGATCGAGTCCACGCGGTTGTGCAGGAAGAACGCCTGCCCGCCGCGCGCATGCTCGCGCACGATCGCCTGTTTGACGAGATCCTCCTCGTACTCGCCCACATATGTGCGCACGGGCCTGCGGCCCTCAGGGGGTGTCTCGATGACGGAGATGTCACGCAGCCCCGCGAGCGACATCTGCAGCGTTCGCGGGATCGGCGTGGCGGACATGGAGATGACGTCCACCTTCAGCTTGAGCTGGCGCAGCAGCTCCTTCTGCTTGACGCCGAAGCGCTGCTCCTCATCGACGATCAAAAGGCCCAGGTCCTTGGCGCGCACATCGCGCGAGAGCACACGGTGGGTGCCGATCAGGATGTCCGCGCGCCCGTCCGCGAAATCCTTGATCGCCGCTTTCTGCTCGGCGGCGGTACGAAAGCGGGAGGCATGCTCGAGCGTGAACGGATAGTCGGCCAGGCGCTCCGCGAACGTGCCGTAGTGCTGCTGCGCGAGGATCGTCGTGGGCACGAGCATCAGCACCTGCTTGCCCTCGGCCGCGCACTTGAATGCCGCGCGCAGCGCGACCTCCGTCTTGCCGTAGCCAACGTCGCCACAGATCAGCCTGTCCATCGGCCGTGGGGCCTCCATGTCGGCCTTCACCAGCTCGATCGCGTCGCGCTGGTCGGGGGTCTCGGTGAACGGGAAGCGCTCCTCGAACTCCCGCTGCCAGTCGGAGTCGGGGCCAAACGCGTGACCGGAGCGCCGGCGACGCTCGGCGTACAGGTTCAGCAACTCGCCCGCCAGCTCCTGCGCGGCGCGTCGTGCGCGCGCCTTCATCGTCTCCCAGCGCGTGCCGCCCAGCTTGCTCAGCGGCGGATGGTCGCCGCCCGCGCCAACGTAGCGGGAGATCTTGGCCAGCTGGTCGACCGGCACGAAAACGCGGTCATCGCCCTGGTATTCCAGGTACAGGTAGTCGCGGGTGACCTCAGCGACGGTGCGCGTCTCAAAGCCAGCGAAGCGCGCCACTCCATGGTCCTCGTGCACGACGATGTCGCCTGTGCGCAGTTCCGTGAACGAGCGCAGCGCGCCGCGGCGCGTGCCGGTGATGCCGCCGCCCGTGCGCGCGCCATCCGGTGCTCGATCGGACCTGCGCCGGCGCAGAAGCCGATGCTCGGGGAACACCGCGAGCTTCAGCTGCGGGGCGACGAAGCCCTCCCGCAGGGACGCGGCGGCGAAGCGCAGAGACGCCTCGAGCACTTGCTGGCCGGCGTTGACGTCCTCGCCAAGCCATGTGGCTTTCAGGCGCCCCAGGTTGAAAGCCGCGCGCTCTCCCTCACCGCGCTGGGGGAATGCGACAACGGTCCTGTAGCCCGAGCGCACGAGCTTCTCGAGCTCCGGCTCCGCTTCGGCCAGCGAGCGCGCGGCCGTGTCAGCCGCCTGCGCGCGCAGCTCGATCTCCTGCCCGCTGGAGTGCGCCGACAGCCAGATGAGCGCACGCTCGTCGAGCGTCGTGCGAATGCTCTGCGGGCTCACATACAGGTGATGGGCGTCCTCGTCGCCAAACGCCGCGCACACGTCGCTCCAGTGGTCGCTGAGCACGGGGTCGAGATCCTCCTCGGCGGCCACCACCAACTGGGTGCCCTCGCCCACCAGGTCGAGCAGCGCGCCAAAGCGCTCCACTGGCAACAGCTCGGCGATGTCCGGGCGCTCGGCTTGCCCACCGTCGCCGTTGCCCGCTGCAAATGTGCCTGTGGCGGCAGCTATCTCGGCGAGCTCGCGGTGCTCGAGCGCGAGCTCTGCCGCGGGCGCGATCTCCACCTCCCGCACCTCCCCCAGCGACCGCTGCGTGAACGTTGAGAACCAGCGCAGCGACTCGATCTCCACGTCGAACATGTCCACGCGCACGGCGCGCTCCTCGGTCGCCGGGAAGACATCCAGTAGGCCGCCGCGCAGCGCGAACTGGCCACGCTCCTCCACCTGGTCGGTGCGCTCATACCCAGCGCTCACGAGCTCCGCCGCGCACTCGTCCAGATCGAGTAGCTCGCCCACCCGCAGCGTGAACGAGTGCGGGCGCAACTCCGGGTCGGGCACCTTCTCCGACAGCGCCACAGCACTGACCACCACCACCGGCTGCTCGGTGTCGGTGGTGAATCCCGAGCTGGGCGCAGCACCGGCTGCGAGCAGCGCGTCGAGAGCGGCCACACGCAGGCCCACGAGGTGCGCCGGCGGCGCCAGGTGCGACTCGTATGCAACGCCCCTGGAGGGGTAGTAGCGCACGCGCCTGGGCGCTAGCCATGCGCGCAGGTCGCCGCCGAGATCGCGCGCGGCGCGATCATCGCCCACGACCACCAGCGTGGGGCGCGCCAGCGCCTCGGTGTCGATCTCGGCGAGCGCTGCCACCACGTACGGGCGTAGCGAGCTGGACACGAACGCGTGACCGCCGTCGCGGGCGAGCCGCATCGTCTGCTCGTCCTCCTGCGCGAGGCCGAGCAGCGTGCGCAGTACGCCACCGGTGGCGGCCATCTACGTGTCCCCGCCCGGCTGCTCGCCGTCGCCCATCACGGCGCGCTCGACGTGCTGGCAAGCACTCTCGACGAGCTCCGCCACCTGCGTATGGTCCTCACGGAAGCGCCCGAGCACGTACGCGGAGACGATCTCAGGGTCGGTCGAGTCCGGGCGCCCGACACCCACCCGCACGCGCATGAAGTCGCCGCTACCGAGCTCGCGCTTGAGCGACTTCAGCCCGTTGTGCCCCGCAAGACCGCCCCCCAGGCGGGTACGAACGTCGCCGAAGGGCAGGTCGATCTCGTCGTGAACCACGAGCACGCGATCGAGCGCCAGCTTCAGCGCGCCGCGAGCAGGCCCCACGGAGCGCCCCGCATCGTTCATATACGTCTGGGGGCAAAGCACAGCCACCCGCGGGGCGTCCGCGCCGGCAGGTCCGCCCACGCCGGGCGCCGCGGCGCGCACGCGGCCTTCCGCGATCCGCCCGCGGAAGCGGTCCTTGGCCTTCCCCAACCCCCACCGCTCGACCAAAGCCTCAGCGACCATGAACCCGACGTTGTGACGGGTGCCTGCGTACTCGCGGCCGGGATTGCCCAACCCGACGATCAGCCAGTCGACAGATCCGCCGCCACCGCCAAACGGGCGTCGCAGCGCGATCTACTCCTCGCCGGAAGAGCCCTCGTCGGCGTCAGCCTGCGAGCCGCCCTCGCCAACGACCTCTGTCTCGGCTTCGATTTCCTCGGCGGCTTCGCTCTGCAGTCGCGGCGGGGAGAGCGTGGCGATGACGGTTTCCTCGAGGTCGTCGAGCAGGGTGACGCCATCTGGCGCAACGAGCGCGCCGAGCAGGATGGTCTCGCCGATCTGCATCTCGCCGACATCGTGGGCGATCGACTCAGGGATAGCTGTTGGCAGCGCTTCGACATTGAGCTCGCGGGTGATCTGCTCGAGCACGCCGCCCTGTTTGACACCGGGCGCGTCGTCGACGCCCTGCAGCTCGAGCGGCACGACAGCGCTGATCGCCTCGTTGAGGTTCACCCGCAGAAGATCGACGTGGACGGTCTCGCCGCGCACCGGGTGGCGCTGAGCCTCCTTGAGGACCACAGGCGTTGGCTTGCTGCCGTCGATGCTGAGGTCGAGCACAGCGCCTGAGCTCGCGAGCGCCACGCGCAGCTCGCGCGCGTCAGCGTCGAAGCCAAGCGGCTCGGAGCCGCCGCCGTAGAGCACGCCGGGCACACGGCCGCTGCGGCGCAGGCGTCGCGCTGCGCGCGAACCGGCTGCTGAGCGGCTGGTGACGTCCAGCTTTGTGGTGGTGTTGGCCATAGCGACAGCAGACTGTAGCAATCGCCGCTCATCGTTCTGCTGCGGAGTCCTGTTCTTCTTCCAGTTCGTGCTTGGAGAGCTTCCAACAGGTGCCTTCGTTCTCGATTGGCGCACTGAGCCCGATGAGGTGCACATGGATGCCGGCGAGGAAGTTGCCGGTGCGTCTCACGCTCACGCACTGCACCACAGGTAGCGATCCGATGACCGTCCATGCCAGGCGTGTCTTGCCGGTGGCTCCGGAAAGCGAATAGGCGGTCTTCGATTCCAGCTGGAGGATCTTCACGGCGCCAGATCGGCGCAGGCGCTGGTTGCTGGCATTGGCTCTGACGCCCGCTACGCACGCGGCGCTCTGGCGGCAGCCGCTGAGCTGGTCGAGCATGGCGGTGGCGTTGCCCTTGACCTCTGCCTGGATCAGCGCAAGGTCGTCCGCGCGTTCAGCGTTCTCCACGCTGAGAAAGCGGGCTAGCAGGGCACCGACGAGAAGCACCACGACGACGCTCACCACGAGCAGCGCGCGCAGTGCACGACGCCACGAGGGCGCAAGGCCCAGCCACCACGCACGCGGGCCGCGTGCGGCCGCAGCTGGAGTCGCGATCGGAGAGGACACCGTGGGGGATGATGACGCGCGGCACGTGTGCCGGCAGCACTACTCAGAACAGCTGGTTCTCACCGTCGAAGACTTCGCTGACAGAGTCGTCGACGAAGATCCGCCTGATCGAGTCGGTGAGCAGCTCAGCGCACGGCAGCACACGCACGTTGTCGGGGCAGCCGGGGGGCAAGGGGATGGTGTCGGTGACGACGATCTGCTCGAGCGGCGAGTTGCGCAGGTTCTCATATGCATCGCCTGAGAACACAGCGTGCGTGGCCGCCGCGAACACACGCGAAGCGCCCTCTTCCTTGACCGTCCTCGCAGCGGCGCAGAGCGTACCGGCGGTGTCGATCATGTCGTCCACGATCACCGCCGTCTTGCCTTTCACGTCACCGATCACATAGCCGATCTCAGCGACCTGCTGCGCGGGACGCTCCTTGTCCAGGATCGCCAGCTCAGCGCCGATCTTCGACGCGAATTTCTTGTTCAGCTTGACCCTGCCCGCATCCGGAGCGACGACCACGATGTCGGGCAGGTGCAGGTCGGTGAAGTACTGCGTCAGCATGAACAGCGCCGTCATGTGATCCACCGGTTTCTGGAAGAAGCCCTGGATCTGCCCAGCGTGCAGATCCATCGTGAGGACCCTATCCGCACCTGCCGCCTCGAGCATCCGTGCGACCAGCCGCGCGGAGATGGGCTCGCGCGGCGCGGACTTCTTGTCCTGACGGGAGTAGCCGAACCATGGCGTCACCGCGATCACGCGGTGCGCAGATGCGCCGACCGCCGCGTCGATCATGAACAGCAGTTCCATCAGCGAGTCGTTTGCTGTGATGCCCATCTGCGGGTTGCCGCACGTGGGCTGCACGATGAACACGTCAGCACCACGAATGGACTCTTCGTAGCGGCAGTACACCTCGCCGTTGGAGAACGTCTTCAGCGTCACCGGCCCCAGCTCGACGCCCAGCTTGTCGGCGATGTCGACCGCCAACTGCTGGTTAGCGCGCCCGCTGAACAGCATCAGGCGCTTGTTGTAGTCAATCGGCAGGCTCGTCTGGGTGGACGCCTGCTCGCGCGTGTCCATCGCGCTCATCTCAAAGGGAGTGTAAACATCGTTGGCCGATTGGTCATCCCGAGTCGCCTCCGCGGTCGCCGGCAGCGTCACCTGCTGTGTCCCGTGCCGCTCCAGGCGTCGCGTCGCCTGTGCGCCCAGCGTAGCCATGGATGTTGCGCTGGCGCTCCCGCGCAATGCCCAATGCACCAGCTGGCACATCCTCGACGATCACCGATCCCGCCCCCGTGTAAGCGTCGTCGCCAAGGCTCACGGGTGCCACCAGGGTGGTGTCCACGCCCGTGCGCACGTGCTGCCCCACCGTCGTTCGATGCTTGGCGCGGCCGTCGTAGTTGGCGGTGATGGTCGCCGCACCCAGGTTGCTGCCCTCGCCGATGTCCGCGTCGCCGATATAGGACAGGTGTGGGATCTTCGCCGCGGGGCCCACGTCCGAGTTCTTGACCTCGACGAAGGTGCCCACCTTGCTGCCGCTGCGCAGCACCGCACCCGGGCGCAGGTAGCCGAACGGACCGACGCTGACGTCATCCTCGAGCACGCAGTCCACCAGGTAGGAGTGGCGCACCGTGCACCTCTCACCGATCCTCGTGCTGCCACGAATGGTGGTGAACGGCTCGATCACCGTGTCCTGGCCGATCTGCACATTCACGTCGATAACCGTCGCGTCTGGGTCCACGATGCCGACGCCTGCCTGCATGTGACGCTGGTGGATTGCCGCCTGCGCGAGCTTGCGCACGCGGGCGAGCCCCTCGCGGTCGTTGACGCCAAGGACCAGTCGCTCATCCGCCACCATGTGCGCCTGCACGCGCTGGCCGTCCGCCCTCAGCAGGTCGAGGACCTGAGGCAGGTACAGCTCGCCCTGGGCGTTGTCCGTGCTCAAACGCGGCAGCGCCCGACGCAGCGCCTTCCCGTCGAACACGAAGATGCCCGTGTTCACCTCGCGGATCTCACGCTCTGCCCGGGTGGAGTCGCCTTGCCTCTTCGTCTCCACCACCCGCTCCACCGCGCCCGTGGAGTCACGCACCACTCGTCCGTAGCCCGTTGGGTCCTCCAGGACCGTCGTTGCCATCGTCGCCGCGGCGCCGCTCTCTTGGTGTGCTTCGATCAGCTCCGTAATCGCCTGCGCGCTCACCAGCGGCACATCGCCGCTGAGAATCAAGATCGCAGCCGCGGGATCGAGCCGCGAGTCCTCGACCGCGTCCAGTCTGGCCACCGCCGCCACCACCGCGCCGCCGGTGCCATTGGGCCGCTCCTGCACCGCCAGCTCCACGCCCTCCGGCAGCACCCGCTCGAGCGCCCGCGCCGGCGAGTCCACCACCACCACCTTGCCCGCCCCCGCCTCCAGCGCAGCCAGCACCGGCCACAGCACCATCGGACGGCCGCACAGATCGTGCAGCACCTTCGGTGTCTGTGAGCGCATACGCGTCCCCTGGCCTGCCGCAAGGATCAGGACTGTGGGGGCGCTCACAACTCAGATGCTATCCACCGCCGCCCAACCACTCTCGGTGACCGGCAGCCCGCGGGTGTGGCTACAGATCGTGCCCGTCGTAGCTGGGGGGCAGGGACTCGAACCCCGATTCTCAGGACCAAAACCTGATGTCCTGCCGTTGGACGACCCCCCAAGGGTGCTCCAAGGATAGTCGCCAAGCGCCGCCGATAACAATGCAGCAACGCGCCCATCCTGCGGTCCTGCAAGTATTCCGTCACTTGCCGTCCGTCACGACAAGCCGCGGGAGCAAACTGGGAGCATCGCTGACTATGGCGCTGCTGGCTTGCCTGGGCGCGCTCGCAGCGCATTTTGCGACTGGAGCGAGGGCTTCCTCGCAAACCTGTCCTGGCGCGAACCTGCACCCGACCCGTAGCAACTGGCGGGCGGTCGACTCGGCGACGCTGTGCCTGGTCAACGAGGTGCGTATAGCCCATGGCCTCGACCCGCTGCATGCCAACCGGGAACTTCGAAAGGTGGCGGCCAGCCAGGTGATCACAATGGTCTCCAGCGACTACTTCTCAGACGATCGCCCCACCGGGCAAACCCCGCTGTCACTCGTCGCCATCACCCGTTATCCGGCGCACGCAGCAGAGTTCGCTGTGGGTGAGAACATCGCGTGGGGCACCGGCAGCTTCACCACCCCGGCGCACATCGTCGCCGAATGGATGGCATCGCCGCCGCATCGCGAAGTCATGCTCAGCGCTGAATATCGCGACGCGGGCGTCGCGGTCACGCCCGCCATACCCGCCGTGCTCGACGCTGGACACCGAGGCGCCACGTACGCCATCGAGTTCGGCATGCGACTTTTCTAGGAGCCTAAGGCCGGCGGCTGGAGCGACGGGGCACACGCCCGCCTTCGGCGCCAGCCTCTGACGCTGGGCCACCGGCGGAGGCGATGCCGAGCACGCGCATGGCCTTGAGGCCGAGGCTGAGCTTCTCACGACCGTCGCTGGAGCTGACGTCCAGCCCGGAGAGCTCGCGCACACGCTCGAGGCGGTAGTAGATGGTGTGGCGGTGGGTGAACAGGCGCTGGGCGGTGCCGGCGACGTTGCCGTCGGCCTCGAGGAACGTCTCCAGCGTGCGCACGAGGTCGGTCTCGTACTGCTCGTCGTAGGCGACCAGCGGCTCGACGGTCTCGGCGAAGAAGCGCTGCAGCTCGCTGGGGTTCTCGCTCATGGCGGACAGCAGCAGGCGGTAGGCGCCGGTCTGCTCAAACGCTAATGCGGCGCCGTCGGAGGAGCCCTGGGCGACGTTTGCGGCGAGCAGCGCCTCGCTGGCGGCACGAGGCAGCTCGGAGGGATCCTCGGTGATGCGGCTGCGCCCGAGCGCGAACGTGTACCCGGCGAGGCTGGCTTCCATCTCGTTGAGCACCGCCTCGGCCGCACGCGCGGCGGTGGCCTCGTCGCCTCCGGGCACGAGCACGAGCACCTCGGCGCCAGGAATGCCCTCGCGGTCTGACAGCGCCGCGATGGAGCGGCTGGCGACCGCGCGAGCGCCCCGCTCGGCGACCGCTCGCACGCGCCCACGCCAACCCTCGTCGGTGGGCGCCTGCGGGTGGGCGCGCGCGACGAGCATGCTGGCGCCGTCGTCGATCGCCAGCGACAGATCCTTGGCGCGTTCGAGCAACGCATCGCGTTCGGTGAGCTCGCGGCGGAGGATCGCACGCAGGAAGTCGGCGGATGCTGTTTCCGATGCTCGCTCGGGCGCCCGCACGCGCTCGACCTCGGAGGCGATCATGGTGAGTAGCAGCCTGCGCATGGACGCGCTGGGCTCGGTCTTGGCACGCATGTGCAGCGTGCCGACGACCGTGTCCGCAACGCGCAGCGGTGCGCTGATGACGCCCTCGCCTCCGGACAGCAGCGAGCGCTCCTCAGCGGGAGAGCGCGCGGCGACCGCGAGGGTGGCGCCCCACGCGTCGGTCACCGCGAGGCTGCCCTCGAGCGCACGGGCGGCAGCGCGCACGACCTCGGGCAGGCCCGCACCCGACTCGACCGCCTCTGTGATCGCGTCCAGCGCCGCGAGGTCTGACACGCGGGTCAACCCCAGAAGTAGACGGCGGCAAGCGCGCCGACCACTCCGACGCCTAGGAGCACCGCGAGCACATACAGCGACAGCACAGTGGCAGCCAGCCGCTCCCACGTGCGCGAGTAGGACGACCACACGGGGACGAGGATCAGGCCGGTGAACAGCACCAGGCTGATCAGCGCAGCGCCGGCGGCAACGAGCTCGTTGATCTGCGTACTAGTCATGGATGTGGCTGGAATTGTGACGCACGGGGACGTCGCTCGCGGCCCGCGCAAACGCGGCGTCCACAGGGACGGCGCAGATCGGTGCAGGCACGCGGTCCTCGAGCCGCGCGGCGGCCGCTCTCGCGAGCGTGATGCCGCTATCGGGGGAGCGTCCAGCAGGCGCGAACAGGCCGAGCACGGTGGAGCCGGAGCCGCTCACCAGCGCAGGATCCCCGCCGGCCTTGCGAACGTGCGCGAGTGCCTCGGCGATTGGCGGGCAGAGCGACGCTGCCGCACGTTGGAGATCGTTGTGCAGCAGCTCAGTGGCGGCCGGAAGCGGAGCGCCGTGCTCGAGCGCGGAGCGCATCTGCGACCGCAGCTCGGCAAGCTCGTGCGCCGTGCGTGCGAGACCCAGCCGGTCGGCCTCGGCGTACACGGAGGCGGTGGAGAGCTGTGCGTGTAGCGGCAACACGAGCACACCGAAGTCCGTTCTCGCGGGTGGGAGCTCGTGCAGCTGCTCGCCGGAGCCGCTTGCGAGCCAGCGCCCCGGCGCTATCTGCGCGGGGACATCCGCGCCGAGCTGCGCGCCGAGATGGTGCAGCAACTGCTGATCGCCGAGCGCCGATGCGTGCATGGCGAGCCGCAGCGTGGCGGCGGCGTCGGCGGAGCCGCCCCCGAGGCCGGCTGCCACGGGGATGTGCTTGACGATGCTCAGCCGCAGCGGCGGCGCCTGCCAGCCGGTGCTCGAGCGAAACGCGCGCAGCGCGACAGCAGCGAGGTTCTCATCGGCGCTGCCGGGCACGCCCGGGCAGATGACCTCGTCCTGCTGAGCATCCGCGCCGGCGAGCTCGAGTATGCAGCTCGTCGGCGAGCGAGATCGACTGCATGACGCTCGCCAGCTCGTGCCTGCCGTCGCGTGGCCTGACAGGCCCGAGGAACAGCCCCAGGTTGATCTTGGCGGGCGCGAGCGCACGGTGGACGCCCGGCAGGAACTGGTCGCGGCCGGTCATAGCTCGAGCAGCCGCGCGAGCGCGAGGAAGTCCTCGGGCGAGAGGCGCTCGGCACGCGCGTCCGCGGGCTGCCCGAGCGCGACGAGCGCTTCGCGTATCTGCTCGCGGGAGCGGGGTATGCCGGCCGCGGATCCCGCGCCGGCCAGGCCGAGCGAGCCGGCGAGCGTCTTGCGCCTGTGGGCAAAGCCGCCCGCCACGAGCGCCCGTACCGCGGGCGACACGGTGCGCGACTCGTCGCGCCGGCGCAGCCGCACGAGCACGGAGTCGACGTTGGGCACGGGGTGAAACACGGTGCGGGGAATCGCACGCGCGACCTCCACATCACATACGAGTTGGGCGAGCACCGACGGGGCGCCGTAGGCACTGCTGCCAGCATCCGCCGCAAGCCGCTCGCCAACCTCGCGCTGGACCATTGCAACCCACAGCGACACGCTCTCGAGCTCCTCGACGGTGCGCAGCAACACGGTCGCTGCGACACCGTAGGGCAGGTTGGCAACGACCTTTGTGGGGGCTGGATCGAGGGCGAGGAGATCGAGCTCCATGGCGTCGGCCCAGTGCAAGCTGACGTTGGCGAACGGGTCGGTTGCGTCGCACAGCGCGTCGCGTAGCCGCTGGTCGATCTCCACCACATGCACATGCTGGGCGCGCTGTGCGAGGTACTCGGAGAGCACGCCCAACCCGCCTCCCACCTCGAGCACAACGTCCTCAGGCGTGAGCTCGGAGGCACGCTCGATGACGCCGAGGATGTTGGAGTCGATGAGAAAGTTCTGCCCAAGGTCGTGGTCGGGGCGGACGTTGAACTGACGCATACGCCGCAGGCTCGGCTGGGCGGGGAGATCGGCCACAGCGCTCATGCCCAGCTGAACACGCGCGCGGCGTTGCGTGTGACGACGGCGCCCAGCTGCTCGACGCTGACGCCGCGAATGCCAGCAAGGAAGGCGGCGGTGTGGATGACGAACGCGGGCTGGTTGCGCTGCTTGCCTGTGCCCTTTCGGGTGCGAACAGCCTGCGGGGTGAGGTAGGGAGCGTCGGTCTCGACGAGCAGCTGCTCATCGGGGACGCGTTGCGCGGCGGCTGCGAGATCGCCTGCGCTCTTGTAGGTGACGTTGCCTGCAAAGGAGATGGTGTAGCCACGCCGCAGGCACTCATCGAGCTGGTCGGGCATGGAGAAGCAGTGCATCACGACGCTCACGTCTGAGGCTTCAGCGGCGAGCTGGTCGAGGGTTTCCTGCTCGGCAGCCCGGGTGTGGATGACGAGCGGCTTGCGGGTCTCGCGCGCGAGCTCGATGTGCGCGGCAAACGCGCGCTGCTGATCGGCGCGCGGGGGTGAGTCCTCGCGGTAGAAGTCGAGGCCGGTCTCACCGATGGCAGCACAGCGAGGGTGAGCGGCGAGCGCGCGCAGCTCAGCGAGGTCGGCGTCGTCAAAGCCCTTGGCGGCGTTGGGATGGCGGCCGATGGCTGCGTACACCTGCGGGAAGTCCTCCGCCGCTGCAAGCGCCGCCCGGCAGGACAGCCCGTCGATGCCGACGGTGAGCATGCGCGTGACGCCCATCCGCTCGGCCGCGGCAACGAGATCCGCCGTGGGCTCCTCGCACAGGTGCAGGTGGGTGTGCGAGTCGATCATCGCGCGGCCGGATGGGCGGTCATGTCACGCGGACTTGGGGAACAGCGACGCGAGCGTGCCGATCGGCTGACCGAGTCCCTCGGTGGAGTCCCAGCGGGCGCAGGCGAGCGAGCGGTCGTGACAGCCGATGGCGTCGAGCAGCTTGTCGGTGCTGGAGGGCATGTACGGGTGCAGCAGCACCGCGAGCACGCGCAGGCCGGCGATGAGCGTGGCGAGCACCTGGTCGAGCTCGTCCGCACGCGCGTCGTCCTTGGCCAGCTGCCATGGGGCGCGCTCCTCCACGTAGCGGTTGAGCCTGCGCACGCGCTGCCAAATGACGTCGAGGGCCGCGGTCAGCTCAGCGCGGTCGATCATGCCTTCCACCTCGCCCAAGAGATCGGTGAATTCCACGTCGAGCCCAGCATCGAGCGCGACCGCCGGCGGCGTGCCGCCCCGGTAGCGATGCACCATCGCGATGGAGCGACTGGCGAGGTTGCCGAGCTCGTTTGCGAGCTCGCTCTCGTAGCGCAGCTCAAACGAGGCGGTGGACACGGACCCGTCCTGGCCGAAGGGCACGTCGCGCAGCAGGTAGAAGCGCAGCGCGTCGGGGCCGTAGCGATCGATCACCTCGAACGGGTCGAGCACGTTGCCCAGCGACTTGCTCATCTTCTCGCCGTCCATCAGCAGGAAGCCGTGGACGAACACGTGCTCGGGCAGCTCCAGCTCGGCGGCCATCAACAGCGCTGGCCAGTACACAGTGTGAAAGCGCAGGATGTCCTTGCCGATCAGGTGATATGTGGCGGGCCACATGCGCTCGGTGAGATCACCGCCGGGCGCCGAGCCACCGTCGCTCGCCACCCCCGCGGGCGCGGGCGCGTAGGAAAGCGCCGAGTAGTAGTTGAGCAGCGCGTCGAACCACACGTAGAAGACGTGCTCGTGGTCCCACGGCACCTGCACGCCCCAGGTGAGCTTGTGGCGGGTGAGCGGCACGTCGCGCAGGCCCGAGCGGATGAACGACAGCGCCTCGTTGTAACGGGTGCGGGGGATGACGAAGTCCTCCCGCTCGCCGTACAGCGCCTCGAGGCGCCCCTGGAACGCGGACAGCTTGAAGAAGTAGTTGTCCTCCTGCTCGCGGGTGAGCTCGATGTGATGGATGGGACAGCGCCGGTCCTCGTCGATTTCGTTCTCTGCCTTGAAGTCAGCGCACCGGGGGCAGTACCAGCCTTCGTATGTGCCCTTGTGTACGTAGCCGTTGTCGCGTACCCGCGAGAGCACTTCCCGGACGACCGCTTCGTGCTGGGGATCGGTTGTACGGATAAAGAAGTCGTTCGTAGCGGTGAGCTTGGGCGCGAGGGCTTTGAAGCGCTCGGCGTTGCGGTCAGCCAGCTCCTGTGGGTCGATGCCGAGCGCGTGCGCGGCATCGGCGACGGGCTCACCGTGCTCGTCGGTTCCGGTCAGGAAGAACACGTCCTCGCCGCGCTGGCGGTGATGGCGAGCCATCACATCGGCGGCGATGGTGGTGTACGCGTGCCCCAGGTGGGGGGCAGCGTTGACGTAGTAGATGGGAGTGGTTACGTAGAACGACATGGCTACTCCCCACGCTACCGGGGGGCGATCAGCTTCGTCACCGCGGTCGACGAGCGGGCGTCCTGAATAGTGACGACCAGTACCCGGTCCGCCGCCCGCTCGTGCACGTACACGATCAGCAGCCAGCGCCACGGCCCGACGATGAATCGCAGGTCTCCCCAGCGCTCGTCGAGCTGGCGTCCGATCAAAGGGAATTGCTCGAGCTTGCGCAGCGACCGTTGAACACGTGCCCGCGTGTCCAACGGCAGGCTGTGCGTCACGATCATGCGCTCAAGCCGCTCTGTCGCGGCGAGGCTCAGCTCGACATCCGCCACGCTGCTGCTTCCGACTAGAGGGCGTCGAGCGGGACGGTCTTGCCTTCCCTGCCCTGCCTCAAGCCGAGTTGGGCCTCCTCGAACGCCCCGGGAATCCCATCGAGCAGAGCGGTGATCATGCGGGGGTCGGGGTCGGCTTCGTCGAGCGCACTCGACAGCAGAGACCGCGCCAGGGTTCCCTCTTGAACATGTATACGCTCGGCCAGCATGGAGAGCTTGGCTGCATGCTCGGAGTCCAGGGTGACGTTCAGCCTAGTAGTCGCCTGATCCATCCTCAGCATCATACACGATTTAGCACTTATCGTGTAATCCGCTAGCAACCTCCCGAGAGGGTCATCGCTTCGATGCTGTCAGCTCTCGGTACAGGTCGTTCGCGCGCAGCCCCGTCAGCTTGGCCACCGCCGTAGCCGCCGGGCGTGCCTTGGCTCCGGCGTCGATGAGATCACTTAGCACGGCCAGTGCGTCCTTCAGCGATGTGCCCTCGGGGGCAGCTGCGCCCACGACCAACACCACCTCCCCACGGGCGGGGCTCTGGCGGTAGTACTCCGCCAGCTCCACTGCCGGACCACGGCGGACTTCCTCGTGGAGCTTGGTCAGCTCCCTGCACACCGCCACCTCGCGCTCCGGATCGCCAGCCGCGAGCAGCTCGAGCGTCGCCGCCAGTCGCTTGGGGGACTCAAAGGCGACGAGCGTCTCGGTAGCGCCCTCCAGCAGCGCCGCGAGCTCACCCCGAGCTCGCGGCAGGAAGCCCACGAAGCGCCAATGCTCCGCGGGGAGCCCTGAGGCGACCAGCCCCGTCACAACCGCACTCGGGCCCGGCAGCACCTCGACTGGGAGGCCCGCCGCCAGGCACTCGTGCACAAGCGCAAAGCCGGGATCGGAGATCAGCGGCGTTCCCGCATCCGACACCAGCGCCACAACCGCGCCGTCGCGGATGCGCGCCACCAGCTCAGCTGCGCGTGCGCGTTCGTTGTGCTCGTGGAGGCTCACCGTCCGCGTGGCTATGCCGTGGCGGTCCAAAAGCCGCTTCGTATGGCGGGTGTCCTCGCATGCCACCACGTCGGCCTCTCGCAGTGTGGAGAGCACGCGCAGCGTCACGTCCTCGAGGTTGCCGATCGGAGTTGGGCATGCGATGAGCCGCCCAACCGGCGCCTCGGTGGGAGTCATCTCGCAAATATAGGGTCCCGCAGATGGCAAACCACCCTGACGAGCCCCCGCGGTACACCCGCTACCGCGCACGGCCACGGCTGCCGCACCACAAGCACGAAAGCAAAGTGCAGCCCGAGCGCCTCACCAGCCGGGGGGCCAACGGCCGCCAGAATGGCCGCCGGGGCGGCGGGCGCGGTAGCGGCGGAGACGGCGCCCACGTGGGCTGGCGGCGCTGGGCGCGGCCGAAGCGGATCGCATTGTCGCTCGCAGGGCTCGTGGTCGCGTGGCTGTTGTTGTCGCTCGTGCTGTTCCTGATCAGCTCGCATCTCGAGCGCACGCCGCTGCCCACAAACGTGGCAGCTGTGCTCAACCCCGCGGGCAACCCACTGACCTCGGCCAACAACATCCTCGTGCTTGGCTCCGATCGACGCCAGAAGAACAGCAAGGAACCGGGCGCCGAAACCACCGGCTACGGACGCTCGGACACGATCATGCTGATCCGGACCGGCGGCGGGCACGCGGCGCGCCTGTCGATCCCGCGCGACACCGTCATCGAAATCCCCGAACACGGCTTGGAGAAGATCAACGCCGCGCACGAGTACGGCGGGCCGGCGGAGTCCGTATCCGTGATCAAGCACTGGCTGGGCATCCCCATCAACCACGTCGTGGAAGTCAACTTCGAAGACTTTCCCCAGCTGATCGACGCGATGGGCGGCGTCACCTACACAGGTGGCTGCATCATCTCCAACCTCGATGGCGGCTCGGCCGACGGCGGCTTCACCCTGCGGCTGAAGGCCGGCACCCACCACCTCGACGGCAAGGAAGCGCTGGCACTGGCGCGCACGCGCGAGAACCTGTGCGCACCCGACGAGACGGACATCCAGCGCGAGGAACACCAGCAGGCGCTGTTCACCGACATGAAGAGCCAGCTGGAGTCGCTGTCGAGCTTCTTCAGGCTGCCATGGATCGCGTGGAACGCGCCTCCGGCGATCATCTCCGACATGAGCAGCGTGGAACTGCTCGCCATGTTCGCCTCGCTGTCCATCACCGGCACGCCGCCCACACACGTGCTCAAGCCCACCGGCCAGATAACCCTGCCCAGCGGCGAAGAAGGCCTGACCATCTCAGAAGAAGCACGTCGCGCCGACGTCGCCAAGTTCATGAGCGGCTGACTCGCGTTAGGGCACCCTAAACTGTGTTAGCCTTCCTCCCGATAGCCGAGTGCCCAGGTCGGATTTACCCTGATGACTCAAAGCCAAGCAACCGTGGAGCCCCCTGGCGGGCCAGCAGCGCGCCCCAAACAGGTCGTTACCAAACGGCTGAACGAGCGCGTCAGCTTCTACGTATGGACAGCCATCGTGCTGGCAGTGGCCGTCACAGCTGTGGTGCTCAGCTGGCACGCGCGCGGCGGCACGACCGACCCAACCGCGCTGCCGCCGGGCCACCGCCTGAGCCACACCACGGTTGTCATCAACAGCGCAATCCTCGTACTGCGCGAGGGCCTCGAGACGATCCTCGTGCTCGCAGCCGTCACCGCCAGCTTCCTCGGCGGCAACCGCGTGTACCGCCGCCCCGTGGTAGCCGGCGGCGCAAGCGCCATGCTCGCGGGAGTAGCAACGTGGTTCGCGGTGGTGTGGTTCATCGGCCAGTTCCACGGCGGCGAGTTCGACGTGCAGGCAGCCACCGGGCTGCCGTCGCTGATCGTGCTGCTGATCGTCATGAACTGGTTCTTCCACAAGGTCTACTGGACCGGCTGGATCTCCAACCACCACAAACGCCGCCGCAGCCTGCTGAGTGCAGATCCCGACACGAACAAGCGCCGCATGCTGATGGGGCTGGCGCTACTCGGCTTTACCTCCGTGTACCGCGAGTGCTTCGAGGTGGTCATCTTCCTGCAGAACCTGCGCGAGCTCTACGGCTCGAGCGTCGTGCTCGAGGGCGTCGTCATCGGCCTGCTGTTCACCGCCGCCGCGGGCGTGCTCACGTTCGGCCTGCACCAGCGGCTGCCATACAAGCGCCTGCTGATCATCACCGGCGTGATGCTGTTGTCCGTGCTGATCGTGTCAGTTGGCGAGGAGGTCAACGAGATGCAGCTGGCGGGCTGGATCGGCACCACCCCCGTCCACGGCCTTTACATCCCCGGCTGGATGGGCACGTGGTTCTCACTATTCCCCAACTGGGAGACCTTCGCCGGCCAGTTGATTGCGCTGGCACTCGTGCTCGGCTCGTATGTAGCCGCGCAGTACATGCGCGTGTGGCGCCCACGCCGGCGTGGCCAGCGCGTGGCGGTGCGCAGCGAGCAGCCACCAGAGCAGCCCGTCGACATACCAGCCGGCAACCCCATCGCGAACATCCTGACCTAACCGCCTTTCAGCGGCTCCAAGGCTCAGCCCTTAGCGACTACAGGCTTTGAGTCGCCCGACTTGCCAGTGCTCTTCGCACTGTTGCTGTCCGATGATGAGGATGACGACGAGGACGAACCCGAATCGCTCGAGGACGCCTTCTCACCTCCGCTGGAGGACTTGTCGCTGGAGGCCTTGTCCTTGGAGGACTTCTCCGCAGCAGCCGCGGCGTTCTCACGCTGGCGGCTACGGGTGCCATAGTCGGTGTTGTAGAAGCCTTTGCCCTTGAAATGAACGGCAGGCGCATGCAACACCCGCTCGACCGGCACGCCCGTATCTGGGTCGACCGTGAGCGGATCATCACTGAATGACTGCTGGAGTTCGAACGTGGTGCCGTCGGGACGGCGATACTCGTATATCGGCATGAACAGCCGATTATAGATGCGTCAATCTGTGAGCAGCGTGCGCACACACATGATCCCAGCGTGGATCGTCGCGCTGTAGTCCCTGTGTGGCTCCGTGAGCATGCGCAGCGCAAAGCCGTCGCCGATCGAGAACAGCACCTCGGCAACGGCATCCGGCTCGGCGTGCAATCGCAATACGCCTTCACGCTGTGCAGCGGCGAGCATCTCCGCGACCTGCTCGCGGGTATTGCGCATCAACCCCGCATACTCAACCGCGATTTCCGCGTTGCGCCGCGATAGCGAGAACATCTCGAACATCAGCGTCACGAAATCGGGGTCTTCGCTGATCGTCTCCCGCAGCGTCTGCACCATCAGGTCGATGAAGTCATCAGCCGTGTTAGCGGTCGCAAGCTGCATCTGCAGACGCTCCAAGCGCAGCCCGCAGTCGCGCCTGACGGCCTCCGCCAGCAGCTGCTCCTTCGTGCCGAAGTAGTAGTGCAACAGCCCCCTCGACACGCCCGCCTCACGCGAGACGTGGTCAAACGTCGAGCCGGCCGTGCCACGCTGTGCCACGCTGCGGCGCATCGCATCGATGATCCGCTGCGCCTTCTCGCCCGAAAGCGAACGCGTGCCGCTCTCCGCCGAGCGCCCTCGCGAACGCCGCCGTCCGGAAATGCTCTGCTCATCCGCAACAGCGGCGTCCGTCGCACTCATGGCTCTTGTAACGATTGTCGAGCTAGCTGCCCACAGGGGCCGCCGGCGCCGGCGTCTGCGGCGAGGTCGTGGAGCTGTAGTCGAACTCCTCCTCCGCCCCGAACAGAAGATCGAGCACCTTCGTGCGCAGACCCTCGCTGAGGGCCACCGCCAGCACACCGCCAACCGCAACCAGCACCAGCGAGCGGCCAATGCCGCGACGCCGGCGCACAGCCTGGGGCGGCTCGCGCAGCGAGCTCGTTGCGTCACGCAGCGCGTCCGCGGCATCCTTCAGTTCCCTTTGCAGCTTGCGGTCGTGCAACAGCACCTGAGCGGCCGGCTTGCCGTTGCTCAAGCGCCCATATGCACCGCGCGCAGCGCCGTAAGCGGAGAGTAGGTTTGTGCGCAGCTCCTGATCTTCGATCAGCCGCTGGATATACCGGCTCTGCTGCGCCGATCGCGCGGCATCTCCGGCCTTACCGAATCTGTCCTTAGCTGCCATTGTTGCCACCGCCTCTGCCGAAAGCTTGTAGGTCCACGATCAATATACCCGTCTGGACGTGCCAGCTATCGCCCTGGGCGGCGTTGGTGGGCGCTGGCTATCAGCCTCTGCAACCCACACTAGTTGCCGGCCGGCGCTCTAAGCATGTAGCGCGGCCTGCTCCTGAGCGGACGGAAACGCCCACGCCGCCCGGGTGCGGCGCTCTTGGCGGAACACGAAGCGCAACTGCTGCGGCGGTTTCAGCTGCGCGTCGTTCGGCCGAAACGTCGCGCAGGGCTCCGGCAGCTCCAGCGCGCACAGCAGGTTGACGCGGAAATAGCACTCATCACAGCTCACCTTGGGCGCCCGTTTGGGCGCGCGCCTACCCTGTCCAGCCTGCACCAAGACCTACCCCCGCGTTGCGAGTCGAGTTGAACGGAACCGTTGCGATCAAAGCACCATTGGGCCGGCCGCTCAAGGGATCGCCAACCCTCACCCCGCAAAACGCAGACAAATCGTCATCTACCCGGAATTAGCCTGCAACCAGTCACGTTCTTGTGACAACCGCGCCGATCTTGGCGCATTTTCCGGGCGTCTTACGGGCAGAGGTCCAGCCAGCGTCATCATCTACGCATGCGCATCCTCGTCACAGGCGCAAGCGGCTTCATCGGCTCGCTGCTCGTTCCCGCCCTCAGCGCCGACGGGCACATCGTTCGTGCGCTCGGTCGCGATCCCGAGCGCGTCCGCATCGCGCTCGCTCGCAGCCGCGACTCCGACCGAATGCGCGCTCGCTCCGATCGCGACGTTGAGGTGGTGCGCGGCGACGTGCTCAGCACCCACGGACTGACAGCAGCACTGGACGGCGTGGAGCTCGCGTATTACCTGATCCACTCGATGGAGCGCTCGCCAGCCGGCCACTCACAGTTCGCCGAGCGCGAGCTGCTCGCCGCCGAGAACTTCGCTACCGCCGCCTCGAGTGCGGGCGTTCGCCGGATCGTGTACCTCGGCGGCCTGCTGCCACGCTCGCAGGCACACAGCGCCCCATCCATCGCACTCAATCCAAATGACCACGCCCGCAGTGACGTCCGGGCATCGCGCCACCTCGCCAGTCGCGAGCACGTCGAGCGCATCCTGCTCGGGGCCATTGCCGATTCGCTCGCTCTGCGAGCATCGATCGTCATCGGCTCGCGCTCGCGCTCGTTCCGCTTGCTCGTGCATCTGCTCGAGCGCATGCCAGTTCTGACGCTGCCCGCGTGGCACACATTCCGCACGCAGCCAATCGACGAGCGAGACGTAATCGCGATGCTCCTCGCATGCGCCACCACACCGCTGTCAGGTCGTTACCTGGACATCGGTGGCCCCGACGTCCTCAGCTACGGCGAGATGCTCACACGTATCGCCGCCGTGATGCTCGTCAACCGGCCAACAGTCAGGCTGGGAGTGAATCTGACAGCCATCACAGCACGAGTGGCAGCTGCAATCGCAAGCGAGGACCCCGAGCTGGTGGTGCCGCTGATGGAGGGACTGAACGGCGACCTGCTACCAGCCGACGACCATGCAGCGGAGTTGCTCGGCGTGCGGCTACACACATTCGACGCGGCGGTCGAACACGCGCTCTCCGAGTGGGAGTCGTTCGAGCGACTGGCCGCACGCTGATCGCCCAGCAGCTACCGTTCTGCCGTCGTCCACCGCAAGGGCGACACACCCGATGAGCCTCGTCGAAGCCTCGATCCTGATAGACGCCCCACCATCTGATGTGTGGAAGATCGTCATGGACCCCGCCTGCCTCGGCGAGTGGGTCACGATTCACCGCAAGCTCGTGCATGCAGACGACGGGCCGCCACGCGTCGGATACACGATGGATCAGCAGATCCACATGCGCGGGGTGAGTCTCGAGGTTCACTGGGAACTGGTCGACTGCCGTCCGGGAGAGCTCGCCGTATGGCAGGGGCGCGGTCCCGCCCGTTCGCATGCGCACAGCGAATACATTCTCAAGGCAGACAACGGCGGCACACGCTTTGACTATCGCAACGACTTCCGGCCACCACTTGGACCTGTGGGCGCAATCGTCAGCCGCGCCCTCGTTGGCGGTATGCCGGAGCGAGAGGCCAAACGCACACTTGAACGACTCCGTGCACACCTGGAGCGGGTTGATAAACAAGACTAGTGTAAGGTGAAGCGACCCGTGATGTGAGTTGAAACCGCATCGACACTAGTGAAGAGGAACAAAATCGTGACCGACTTCCTTGACGAGAAGCGCCAAGAGATCACAGCTCGGCTGAAAGAGCTGAAGCCCCTGGTGGATGAGTACAGCCGCCTCGAGGCTGCCGCGTCAGCCCTGGCCGGCGTGGGCGGAGCAGCACCGGCACCGGCGAGCGCCGCAACCGCCACCGTTGCCGTCCCCCGCCGTCGTGGCCCGGGCCGCCCGCGTGGCTCCGGCAAAGCCAAAAAAGCCGCCACAGCTACCGCCACAGTGGCTGCTCCCAAAGCTGCCGGTAAACCCGGTCGTCCCCCCGGCCGCCCCAAAAAAGGGCGTGCAGGTAGGCGCAAAGGCAGTGGCACACGTGCCGCCGAGGCGCGCTCGTTCGTGCAAGGACAGCCCGGCATCACCATCCCCGAGCTTGCAGCCAAGATGGGCATCAAGCAGAACTACCTATACCGCGTGCTGCCCGGCCTCGAGCAGGAAGACAAGGTAGAGAAGAAAGGCCGCGGCTGGTACCCGAAGGGCTAGTCTCGTCGTCCCTGACGGCGTCCTCGGTCGCTCGCGTGCAAAGCACGCCACGCGGGGTGGGCGGGATCTAATCCTTGTCAGGAACGACGATCCGTCGCCCTTCCTTCGTATTTCGCGGGATTGTCGGTTAGTTGAAAAAGGGGGCGCGGTTATTTGACCGCGCCCCTTAATTCTTTGTAAGAAGCGTTGCCCTTGGCGAGAATCGTTGCTCTTGGAAGCGGCGTCGCCCCTGGCAGGATTGTCGCCCCTGGCGAAAAGCTTCGCTCTCGGTGGACCCGGTTATAGTCACCAGATGGGGAGCGGGCGCTTGCAGGTCGTCTCGTGTGCGCTCGACGCACATGGACAAATCGACATTCTCGTCAACAACGCGGGTGTGTTCCCAGCCACACCGCTGACTGAAACGTCCCTTGAGGACTTCAAACGGGTCATGGATATCAATGTGACCGGCGTGTTCCTCGGCATGCGCACCGTGGCGCCGGCGATGATCGAGCGGCAGGCCGGCTCAGAGCTTGTGGTGGACGGCGGGACCACAGCTTGATCCCGCCGCCACGCGCGACACGCTCATAACCGGCCGTAGCGAGCGTTCACCGCATTCAACGCGCGCTAGGACGAGGGTTGCGGCCTAAATCAGCCCTTGCCCAGCGACCGTGTCCCGCTCGCTCTCGAGCTCAGCCACCGAGGCGTCGATCTTCGAGCGCGAGAAGTCGTCGATCTCGAGACCCTGCACGATCGTGTACTCCCCGTTCTCACAGGTACACGGAAAGCCGCTGATCAACCCCTCCGGCACCCCGTAGGAGCCGTCGGAGGGGATACCCATCGATACCCACTCACCGTTCGTGCCGGCGACCCAGTCGTGGACGTGATCGATCGCCGCGCTCGCGGCGCTCGCCGCGGAGGACGCGCCGCGCGCCTCGATGATCGCGGCGCCGCGTTTGCCGACGTTCGGGAGGAAGTCGTTCTCGATCCATTCCTGGTCGTCGACGACGCCCGCGGCGATCTTGCCGGCGACGTGCGCGTGGAACAGGTCCGGGTACATCGTCGACGAGTGGTTGCCCCACACGCCCATCTGCGTGATGTCGGTGACGGGCACCTCGAGCTTGTTCGCGAGCTGCGCGATCGCGCGGTTGTGGTCGAGGCGCAGCATCGCGGTGAAGCGCTCGCGCGGGATGTCCTTGGCGTTGTTCATCGCGATCAGGCAGTTGGTGTTGGCGGGGTTGCCGACGACGAGCACTTTGATGTCCTCCGCGGCGCTGTCGTTGAGCGCCTTGCCCTGCACGGTGAAGATCTTGCCGTTCTCCGAGAGCAGCTCGGCGCGCTCCATGCCCTTCGTGCGCGGACGCGAGCCGACCAGCAGCCCGATGTTGGCGCCGTCGAACGCTTCGCCCGGCTGGTCGTGCAGGTCGAGGCTCGCGAGCAGCGGGAACGCGCAGTCGACGAGCTCCATCGCGACGCCCTCGAGCGCGCCCATCGCCTGCGGGATCTCCAGCAGACGCAGGTCGACGGGCTGGTCGGGGCCGAGCAGCTGTCCACTGGCGATACGAAACACGATGCTGTAGCCGATCTGGCCGGCTGCGCCGGTGACTGTGACTCGTACTGGCTTGCTCACGAACTCATCTCCTCGTCTCAATAAGCTTTTAGATAATTATTCCGGCGTTCGCCTGGTGCTGACTCAGGCGGTTGCGGCCTGCAGGCTCTCGTCGATCGACGCGAGGAACTCCTGCGTGGTCTGCCACGGCTGCTCGGGGCCGACGATCACCGCGAGGTCCTTCGTCATCTTGCCGCCTTCCACCGTCTCGACACACACGCGCTCGAGCGTCTCCGCGAAGGCGGTGACCTCGGGCGTGTCGTCCATGCGACCGCGCGCCGACAGGCCGCGCGTCCACGCGAAGATCGACGCGATCGGGTTGGTGGAGGTGGGCTTGCCCTGCTGGTGGGCGCGGTAGTGGCGCGTGACGGTGCCGTGCGCCGCCTCCGCCTCCACGGTTTTGCCATCGGCGGTCATCAGCACGCTCGTCATCAGCCCCAGCGAGCCGAAGCCCTGGGCGACGGTGTCGGATTGCACGTCACCGTCGTAGTTCTTGCACGCCCACACATAGCCCCCTTCCCACTTCAGCGCGGAGGCGACCATGTCGTCGATCAGGCGGTGTTCGTAGGTGATGCCGGCGGCCTCGAAGTCGCCCACGAACTCGTCGAGGTAGACCTCTTCGAAGATGTCTTTGAAGCGCCCGTCATACCGTTTCATGATCGTGTTCTTCGTCGACAGGTACACCGGGTAGTTGCGCTCCAGGCCGTACCTCAGCGACGCGCGCGCGAAGTCGCGGATCGAGTCGTCGAGGTTGTACATCGCCATCGCCACTCCCCCGCTGGGGAAGTCGTAGACCTCGAGCTCGATCGGCTCGCCGCCGTCCGCGGGCGTGAACGCGAGCGTGACCTTGCCCGGGCCGGGGACGACCATGTCGGTCGCGCGGTACTGGTCGCCAAAGGCGTGGCGGCCGATCACGATCGGCTTCGTCCAGCCGGGCACGAGCCGCGGCACATTCGCGATCACGATCGGCTCGCGGAAGATCACGCCGCCGAGGATGTTGCGGATCGTGCCGTTGGGCGAGCGGTACATGTCCTTGAGGCCGAACTCCTCCACGCGCGCCTCGTCCGGTGTGATCGTCGCGCACTTCACGCCGACGCCGTGGCGTTTGATCGCCTCCGCCGCTTCCACCGTCACCTCGTCGGCGGTCTCGTCGCGGTGCTCGATGCCGAGGTCGTAGTACTCGAGCTCGACGTCCAGGTACGGGACGATCAGCTGCTCCTTGATGAACGACCAGATGATCCGTGTCATCTCATCGCCGTCGAGCTCGACGACGGGGTTCTTCACCTTGATCTTGGCCATGGGCGGGATCCTTGTTATGTCTAGGCCGGAGGGGCCGAGCCCACGTTGGGGCAACGGGACTGCCGATCCTCCGAGGGGATGGGGCGGCCGATGCTATCGCGGGTGGGTGGGCATCGATCCCCGCGGGTCCCGCCGGGCGCCGCCGTCAGTCGTTCCAGCTGCCCTCCGCGCCGTGCGCGACGAGCACCTTCGCGTGCCCGCCGGCGAACGGCACCGTGACGATCTGCCCGTGCGAGGGCGGCTGCTCGAAAGATCCCGCGTCGAGCAGCAGCGTGCTGCCATCGCTCGAGATGCCCGCGGCTTGCGCGGTCTGGCCGTGGACCGTGATGGCACGCGCGCGGCCGGTGGCGACGGTGACGGCGTAGGCGTTGCTCGTGTCCTCGCCCTCGAACTCCGCGAGCAGCCTGCTGCCGCTGGCTGAGAACTCGAGCGGCACGAGGCCCTGCACGAGCGAGCCAACGCCGATGTGCGTGAGCTTGCGCACACGCACGCCTGCCGGCGTCGCCAGCCAGATCTGGTATTCGGGCGACAGGTGGCGGCTGCGCTCGCGGTCATACGCGATGTACTTGGGCCCCCAGATGGGGAACAAGCTGTGCCCGTCGCTGGTGATGCGGCGCAGGCCGGCGCCGTCGGCTTCGCTCGTGTACAGGTTCACGCTGCCTGTGAACGATTCCGAGTGCGACAGCCCGAACACCAGCTTGTCGCTGCCGTCGCGGGCGAAGCTCGCGCCGTAGATCTCGCCGTGCGCAACTGTCGTAACCACCCCAGTCTGCGTGTCGATCACGTCCAGGCCAGAGTCATCGGCGATGTCGTTGGTGCCGTTGGACTGCAGCTCAACCGCCAGGTAACGAGAGTCAGGCGACCAGGCAACCGGCGCGGTCACCGCGGTTTCGAGGCTGAGGTAGTCGGCGATCGGGGCGCCCGAGGAGGGGTAGATGCCGAGCGACGGACCCTGTTCCTGGTTGCCGACGACCGTGCCGAACAGCGATACCGCAACCGACTCGCCGCTCGGCGCCAGCAGCGGCTGCTGGCCCAAGCCGAGCAGCTTCGGGTCGCTGCCGTTGGCCGCAGCCAGCCACACCTTCGACGTACCGCTAGCCGTCTCGGTGACGTAAGCGAGCTTCGGCGGTTCGGGGTTCAGGTCCGCCACGACTTCCGCGCCCGCGCTGCCGGCCGCGCCGAACACGCTCAACAACAGGAACAGCGCGCTCGCCGCAAACGCTGCCCAGCGGAGGGTGATCAGCTTCAACATCGCGCCGCAGCCTACTCTCTGCTTGACTGTCATGTGATGGCTAGCGCTATGTCGGCATCAGTGGGTGAGGGTGCACCGTGGCAAACACACACGGTGTTCAACCAAGTACCACCGCTGGAGGGTGTTGACGTCTTCTCCAGCAACCTCCCGCTCGTGGAGGCCGTGCAGCGCGAGGGCGCAAGCTGGGTCAGCGAACGAGCCTCCAAGCTGGGTCGGTTCGTCGGTGAGGTGAACGATCAGGAATGGGGCCGACTGGCCAACGAGAACAAGCCCGTCCTGCACCTGTTCGACCGCTACGGGCACCGCATCGACGAGGTCGAGTTCCACCCCGCGTGGCACCAGCTGATGAAGATGGGGGTGGAGAACGAGCTGCACTCGCTGCCGTGGACAAGCGATGAGCCCTCCGCGCACACGGCACGCGCGGCCCTGTACATGACCGCCATGCAGGCCGAGGCAGGCTTCGCGTGCCCCATCACCATGACCTTCGCGGTCGTCCCAGCGCTACGTGCGCAGCCTGAGCTGGCGGCCGAGTGGGAGCCACTGGTGACCGCCACCACGTATGACCCGCGGCTGATCCCCGCCAGCGAGAAGGGCTGTGCGATCTCCGGTATGGCCATGACCGAGAAGCAGGGTGGCTCGGATGTCCGCGCCAACACCACACTCGCCACACCGGTCAACGGCGGAGGAGCGGGCGCCGAGTACACGATCGTCGGGCACAAGTGGTTCTGCTCGGCCCCCATGTCAGACCTCTTCCTCGTGCTCGCGCAGACCGACGACGGCCTGTCGTGCTTTTTGATGCCACGCATCCTGCCCGACGGCACGCGCAACGCAGTTCCATATTCAGCGTCTGAAGGACAAGCTGGGCAACCACTCGAACGCCTCCTCCGAGGTCGAGTTCCACGGCGCGTGGGCGCGCATGGTCGGCGAGCCCGGGCGTGGCGTGCCGACGATCATCGAGATGGTCGGCCACACACGCCTCGACTGCGTGATCGGCTCCGCCGCAGGCATGCGCGCAGGCGTGGTCGGCGCGCTGCACCACACAGCCCACCGCAGTGCGTTCGGCAAGACGCTCATCGACCAGCCGCTGATGCGCAATGTGCTCGCTGATCTGTGTGTGGAGTCCGAGGCGACGACCGCGCTCGCGATGCGCTTGGCGCGCGCATACGACGAGGCACACGCCGATGCTGACGCCGGCGAGGACCAGAGCGACGCGCAGCTGTTCAAGCGTCTGGCCACCGCCGTGGGCAAGTTCTGGACGTGCAAGCGCGCCCCCAACCACGCGTTCGAGGCGATGGAGTGCCTTGGCGGCGCCGGCTACGTGGAGGAGTCGGGGATGCCGCGCCTGTATCGCGAGGCGCCGTTGGCGTCGATCTGGGAGGGCTCCGGCAACGTGATGAGCCTCGACGTGCTGCGTGCGCTGATGCGCTCGCCACGATCGCTCGAGGTGTTCTTCGACGAGGTGGAGCAGGCCAGCGGAGCGGACGCGCGCCTGGACACGCGCGTGGCGAAGCTGAAGGGCCAGTTCTCCGACACAGCAACGCTCGAGTCACGCGCCCGGCGCGTGGTGGAAAGCATGGCGCTGTGCCTGCAAGGCTCGCTGCTCGTGCGTAGCGGCGCTCCCGCCGTGGCCGATGCGTTCTGCGCATCGCGCCTGTCCGACGACGGCGGCCTGGAGTACGGCACGTTGCCCGCGGGTGTCGATTTCGACGGCATCATCGCCCGCTCCCAAGTGCACGTGTAGCGCCTGCGCATCAGCATCCTGTCGCGGACCGCCGCACGAACGGCGTGCCAACTACCAGACCGGCGCCGCCGTGCGCCTACCATAAAGACAAATGTATCGGCGCACGAACTTCCAGCTCGCCCGCATCTTCGGTATCCGCGTGGGTGTCAGCGCAAGCTGGTTCGTGGTGCTGTTCCTGCTGATCTACTGGCTCTCCCAGACGTATTTCCCGGAAGTCATGCACGGCTCGCAGAGCACCGCCTACGTCGTCGCGGTACTCGGCGCGCTCGGCTACTTCGCCTCGTTGATCCTGCACGAGCTGGGGCACGCGCTGGTGGCGCGGCGGCTCGGCATCCCGATCGCGGGCATCGATCTGTGGTTCTTCGGCGGCCTGTCGCAGATGCGCCGCGAGCCACAGAGCGCCGGCGAGGAGTTCAAGATCGCCGCTGCCGGCCCGGCCGTGACCTTGCGCTGTTCGGCCTGTGCCTCGGAGCTGTGTACCTGCTCGCCAGCAGCGGCACCGTCAGCGACGTTGCGCTCACCAGCGCCACAGTCAAGACCACGCCCGCACTCGCGCTGATCGGCTGGCTTGGCTTCATCAACGCCGCACTGCTGGTGTTCAACATCGTTCCCGCGTTCCCACTCGACGGCGGACGGATCGTGCGGGCGCTGATCTGGTGGCGAACCGGCGATCGCAACCGCCGCCACGCACTCCACCGGGCGCGCCGGACAGGCATTTGCGCTGGCACTGGGTCTGCTCGGGCTGTGGTCGTTTGCCAGCGGTGGCAACTTCCTTGGGCTGATGACGATGCTGCTCGCCTTCTTCCTTTACCAGTCGGCCAACGCAGCAGTCGTCCAGGGTGCGCTCGGTAGGCGCATCCAACACATAACCGTCGGCGACATCATGGACCGTGAGCCAGTGACTATTTCAGCGGACGTAACACTGCTCGACGCCCAGGAGCAGTTCTTCCTGCGCTACCGCTGGCCATGGTTTGCGGTCGTCGACCCTGCCCGGCACTTCCTCGGCGTGGTGCGCCAACAACGCGTCGACAGCGAGATCGCCGCCGGGCGCCCAGCGCTACCGGTGGTCGACGTGCTGGAGGAGGACATGCCCGTCAGGATCGGCGAGGAGGCACCGCTGGAATCGCTGCTCGGCTCCGAAGGCCTCGGCCGGCTGGGAGCGATGGTCGCGGTCGATAAGGACGGCGTGCTGCAGGGCGTGGTCACGCTCGCGCAGGTGCGCCAGGCGCTGCGACCGGCCTCCTCCGCGCGCCCAGCGACCTGAGCCCTGGGGCCGTATACCGCGCGCCATCAAAGGTCGCGGGGTGCCACCGATCGCGCGCGTGGCCGCTCGTTATAGAGTCCTTGGTCGCAGAGCGTCAGGTACGCGCTCTCAGCCCCAGTTCCCCCTCCCTCAATCCCCCAAGCCCTCCCCAGCACCCGAGTCCCCCTTCCATCCCCAAGCGAGCCCAGGGAGCTATGCCAGAACATGACGTGTTGATCATCGGTGCCGGCCTCGCGGGCCAGCGGGCGGCGCTCGCGGCAGCGCAGGCGGGAGCCAACGTGGCAATCATGAGCAAGGTCCACCCCGTGCGCTCACACTCGGTGGCCGCCGCGGGCGGCATCAACGCGGCGATCAGCGTCGATGACGACTGGCATTCGCACGCGTACGACACCGTCAAGGGCTCTGACTTCCTGGGCGACCAGGATGCGATCGAAGTGATGTGCTCGGAAGCACCCGCAGAGGTCATGGAGCTCGAGCACATGGGCGTCACCTTCCACCGCAACGACAAGGGCGAGATGGATCTGCGCGCGTTCGGCGGAGCGTCGATGAAGCGCACCGCCTATGTCGCCGACATCACCGGCCAGGCGATGCTGCACGTGCTCTACGAGCAGCTGATGAAGCACCACGAGACGGTGGCGCGCTACGAGGAGTGGTTCACCACCTCGCTGCTACGCGACGAGGAGGGGCGGTGCGCAGGGGCGATCGCCCGCGACGTACGCACCGGGCGCATGGAGGCGTTCATCGCCAAGAACGTGATCCTCGCCTGTGGCGGCGCCGGACAGGCATACAAGCCCACGACCAATGGCCTGATCGTGACCGGAGACGGCATCGCGATGGCCTATCGCGCGGGCGCGCCGCTGATGGACATGGAGATGGTCCAGTACCACCCCACGTGCCTCGTCGAGACAGGCATCCTGATCACCGAGGGTGCCCGCGGCGAGGGCGCACACCTGCTCAACGCCAACGGCGAGCGCTTCATGGAGAAATCCGCGCCCAACAAGATGGAGCTGGCCTCCCGCGACGTCGTATCTCGCGCGGAGCAGATCGAGATCAACGAGGGCCGTGGCGTGGGTCCTGACAAAGCTGGCATCTACCTCGACATCACCGTGGTGCCGCGCAAGCGCACGCTCGAGGCGCTGCGTGAGATCGTCAACCTCGGCAAGGACTTCGCCGGCGTGGACATCACGCGCGAACCGATCATGATCCGCCCCGGCCAGCACTACATCATGGGCGGCGTCAAGACCGACGTCGACGGACGCACGCCGATCGAGGGGCTGTACGCCGCGGGCGAGGTCGCATGCGTGTCCGTCCACGGCGGTAACCGGCTGGGCGCCAACTCGCTACTGGACACGTTGATCTTCGGTCGACGCTCAGGCGAACACGCCGCCGCCCGCGCCGCCAGCATCGCAATGCCGCAGGCCGACTCGAGCGCACAGCTGCTCGAGGACTCGGCGAGACTCGAGTCGATCATCAATCGACCGCGAGACGGCAGGCGCGTGTCGGAGATCAAGAGCGAGCTGGGCGAGACGATGAACAAACACGCCGCCGTGTTCCGCGACGAGGCAGGCCTGAATGGCGCGTTGGAGACGATCGATCGCTTGAAAGCGGAAGCGGAGGAAGCCTGGATCGACGACCGCGGCACGGTCTTCAACCAGGACGTGCTCGGCGCTCTGGAGCTCGGCTACATGGTCGACTGCGCACAGACCACCGTGGTTGCAGCGCTCGAGCGCAAGGAGTCCCGGGGCGCACAGTTCCGCACCGACTTCCCAGAGCGCAACGACGAGGAGTGGCTCAAGCACATCGACATCTCGGTGAAGGACGATGGAACGCCACAGGTCAGCTACTCCCCGGTGACGATCACCCAGTGGCAGCCGGAGGAGAGGAAATACTGATGCCCCAGCACCACCCCAGCGCGTACCCACCTCACAACCGCAGGAGCGCCACAGATGGCTGACGTGCACGACCGCCGGGCGGGCGGGACTCAATCATTCACGCTGAAGATGCGCCGCTATGACCCGGAGTCGGGCGAGGCGCCCTACTGGGACCAGCACACGATCGAGCTCGAGCCCCACCGCTCGGTGCTGGAGGCGATCCTGCAGGCCAAAGACCGCTTCGACGGATCGATCGGCATCCGCTGCTCGTGCAGACAGGCGATCTGCGGCTCGTGCGGCATCCGCGTCAACGGCGAACCGGCGCTCGCCTGCCACACCCACCTGGACGCCGCCAAGCTCGGCGCCAAGGACGGCGTGATCGAGATCGAGCCGATGGGCAACATGCCCGTGCTCAAGGACCTGATCGTGGACATGGATGCCGTCCACTGGAAGAAGATCCAGCGCGTCACCCCCTGGCTGCTGGCCAAGCAACCGGTACCCGAGCGCGAGTACATCGTGCCCAAAGAGTCGATGGTCGACGTTACCCAGACGATGGCGTGCATCCAGTGCGGGGCGTGCGTGTCCGACTGCCTGGCGATGGAGGTCGACCCGGGCTTCATCGGCCCCGCGGCGCTCGCCAAGGCTTACCGCTTCGTGGGCGACCCCCGCGATGATCAGCAGTTCGATCGCCTCAACGACCTTGCCCAGGATCCGCAGGGCATTTTCGACTGCACCCACTGCTTCAAGTGCGTGGAGGCGTGCCCCAAGGACGTCAACCCGATGGGCCAGATCATGCGCCTGCGCAGGATCGCCACGAGCGACAACCACATCGTGGACAAAAACAACGGCGAGCGCCACGAGGCTGCCTTCACAGGCCTGATCCGCGACAACGGCATCCTCTGGGAGGCGGAGCTGATTCCCCGCTCCTATGGCGGCGCGTCGTGGTTCGCGAAATTCGCACCCGCAGCCGGCAAGGAGCTGGTGGCCTCGCTTCCGACCGCCTTCAGGGGCCTGTTGCGTGGGAAGATGACGATCCCGAAGATCCTCAAACCGCACAAGCTCCCAGCGGCGGACCTGAAGAGCGTGCAGGCGATCTATGACAAGGTCGAGAGCCGCCCCGAGCGCTACGAGCTGAACCTGTACATCGTCGGCGAGGACGAGGCGCCGGAGCCCGTCGCCGCGAGCCCAGAAGGGAGCAACTCATGAAGGTCGCCTACTGGCCCGGCTGTGTGAGCCGCGGCTTCACCCCCGAGTTGCACGGCTCGATGGCGAAGGTTGCGCCGCTGCTGGACATCGAGCTGGTGGAACTGGATCGCGCCTGCTGCTCTGGCGCGGGCGTGATCGCCGAGCACAACCAAGAGCTCGCGGACACGCTCAACGCGCGCACCTTCGCGCTCGCCCAGCAGGTCGACGGCGCGGCAATGATGATGAACATCTGCTCAACCTGCCAGGGTGCACAGAGCGAGTGCCAGGAACGTCTCGACGCCAACGCGGAGTACCGCGAGCACGTCAACTCCACGCTTGCCGGCGAGGGTCTCACCTACGAGAAGGGCCTAACGAACAAGAACTTCCTGTGGCTGCTGGTCGAGGAGATCGGCCTGGAGAACCTGCGCGCACGGGTTAAGCGCCCGCTGACGAACCTCAAGGTGGGCCCCTTCTACGGCTGCTACATCGTGCGCCCCCGCAACCGCCTGGGTATCGACGAGGAGCACCCGCGCGACCACTACCTCGACCAGGTAATCGAGGCGCTTGGCGGCACCGTCATCGAGTACGCAGGCATGCGCAAGTGCTGCGGCTTCCCGATCATCACCATGAACAAGGAAGCCTCGCTCAAGCAAGCCGGACGCCACCTCGGCGACGCGGCCGACGCAGACGCCGACTGCCTGGTCACACCGTGCCCACTGTGCCACTTGAATCTCGACCTACAGCAGCCGCTTGCCGAACAGGTGGTTAGCCGCGAGCTACAGATGCCCGTGCTGCACCTACCGCAGCTCGTCGGCCTCGCGCTGGGCCTCGATCCAAAGGAGCTCGGCATGGGCCGCCACGTGGTCAAGCCCACCTCCGTGATCGACTGGTCTACGTCGGTGGTGGCCGCAGCCGCGTAGGCTGCTGCCTGTGGTCGCCCTCCTTATGGAGGCGACCGCCGTAGTACACCCCCAGCACGCAGTGTTCCACACTACGCAGGACTTCTGCGGGTTTCACCTGTTGTGGTTGCTTTGCTGCTCACCTAGCGTTCGGGCATGAGGTTCCTGCTCACCCAGCTCGCCGTCGTACTCACATTGTGGGTGTACTCCAACTCGGCATCAGCCGAATGGACCACGCCCCAGTTCTTTGGGGTCTCTCGCTACGCGTTGACCGCAGTGGCGGTGGACACACACGGGGATGAGGCCATCGCCTGGGCTACGGAAAGCGGCCCGAGCCCCGTCCGGCGCTATCGCACATCGGTGCATCTCACGGTGCGAATGGCCGGTGGGCGTTTGTTGACCCGAACGCTGTGGACGAGCAAGAGCACTCGGGCCGAGCATGTGGCGGTGGCGCTCGGCGCCGGCGAAGCGACGGTAATCTGGGTTTCCCAGGGCCATGCCGAAACGGCGCTACCAATCCTGCGCGCAGACTATGGCCCCCTCATCGGCCGCTGGCACGCGCCACGCGTGATCGGGCACGACCAGTGGGAGCAGGGTTACCCACCGACACCACACGGCTTCGAGGACTGGTTCGGGCGGCTCGCGGTGGCGCCCGACGGGGAAGTGCTGCTGACCTACAACGGCTGGCAGGGCTGGCAGCGCTCGATGAGCGCTGAGGAGCCCGTAGGAGTTGCCGTGGCGTGGCGTTCGCCAGGTCACCCATTTGGCCGCCCGCAGGTGTTGCGCGGGGGGCCTGGAGGAGCAGTCCCGCAGTTCGACGCACACGGAACCGCTTACCTGTCCGGATATTGCAACGGGTTCGTGCTGATCGCGCCGTCGCAAAGCCAGCGCTTTCAGCGGAAGGTCGTGATCACCCCCACGCCGGTGCACGACTTCACTCTCTCGCTGTCCGGCGCCTCACATGGCCTCGCCGCCTGGACTGAAGAGGAATGCTCGTTCGACGAGGAAGGACCCGGTCCCCCGCTCGGTCCGGTTCTCGCCAGCGTCCTCAACGCCAACGCCTTCGGCAGGACACTGGAGCTCACTCCAGCCGACACCAAAGCCGCTTACAACAACGTTGTAGCGCTGCCCCAGGGCGGCACCGTGACCTGGATCACCGAGACCGAGAGCTCGCTCGGCAACGAAGCTTTCAGCGCGCAGATCGGTGCCAACGGCCTGGGTGGCGCGCCACAGCAGATCGCCGACCGCTTCGCACCCATCGCAGCCGACGGTGGTGGCGATGAGATGTTCGCGCCGATGCCGGGCGCCCTCATCTCAATCCCCGCGAACCCAGTGTTCGTCCGGCCCGCATCCGGTGGCCTCGACGAACCCGTGCCTGAGGGTGACACACCCCACCCACCAGTCGTTCAGACGGCCGCGGCACCGTTCGGTCGTGTGATTGCGGCAGCATGGAACCTGAGCTCCTCTGGCAGCGGGCCGACTATGGCGGTGTCGGTCTGGCGTCCCTGACGACGCGAAACCCAGCGCCGCCACGCAGCGCTCGATTGCTATTAGCTTCACTCGGCCCGCGCGTCGACCGATACATGGAGATGATGGCTCCACGCGGCGGCAGAACTGAGGGCGCGTACGCACCAAACGCCGATGTCAGCTCGGCATGGAGGCGTGAGCATGCAGGCTCAGGGCTGACCTCTCGCCTGATCCTCACATACGTGGAGCGCCAAGCGGGCGCACAAGCAGCAAAGCGGATGCTGGCCCTGGCCGGCCTGTCCGACGCCGAGGAGCGTCTACGCGACGAGAACCACTGGTTTTCCTACGACACCAAGCTCGCGCTGTGGGATGCAGCGGAAGAGGTGCTCGGGGATCCCGAGATCTCAGAACACGTCGGGGCTGCAGTGCTGGACCTATCTGTGGCAACGGGCCTCAAGCACACCCTGCGCGCCCTTGGAACACCGGGGTTCGTGTACGGCAACGTGGTGCGCGCCAACGCCAAGTTCAACTGGGCGCACCAGCTGGTCGTGCTCGACCGCGGCGCCGCGCGGGTGCGCATGCGCTACACCGACGTTTCCGGCGTCGGCTATCACCGCCACGACTGCGGGTACACGATGGGACTGCTGGCGACGGTCCCGCAGCTCTTCGGGCTACCGCTTGCGCATGTCACGCACCCATTGTGTGGCGCTCGCGGCGACGGATGCTGCGAGTTCGACATTCGCTGGACAGCCGGTACACGCGATCTCACACGCGCAGCGATCGCGCTGGGCGGTGCGGCAGCAGCGCTGGTTGGCGTCGGGACTCTGACGGACCCCGTGCTCGTCCCTGTGGCAGCGGGAATCTTCACGGTGGGGGAGCTCGGAATCGCTGCGAGGGCGATCCGGTTCCTGCATCGCCGGGTCGATGCGCTCGAGCTCCGCGTCCGCGAGCAGGACAACGCCGCCGAGCGCCTTTTGTCCTCGCTCAACGACCTATCCTCGGCGCTGCGTCTGGACGAGGTACTCGACCAGATCACCGCCAAGGCGCAGTCAGCGGTGGGCGGCAAGGAGTTCGCGCTGCTGCTCGCCGACGGCTCGAGCATCCGCGCCGACCGGCACTCCGGGATCCCAGAGCCGTCGCCGACGGCGTTGGAGTCGTGGGCCCGGGAGCATCGCGACACGCTGCTTACCCGCGGCACCATCGTGATCGACGACCTGGCCACCGACCGGACGCTGGCTGCGCTGCCCCATCAGCAAGAGATGCCATTTGGCTCGATGTGCGCAGCGCCACTGATCTTCCGTGAGGAGATGCTCGGCATGCTGGCAGCGCTCGCGCACGGCTCGACCGTGTTCCTACCGGGCGACACCGCCACGCTCTCAGCCTATGCCGCACACGCAGCCATTGCACTGTCAAATGCTCACCTGGTCGAGCGCCTGGAGCGTCAAGCGGCCGAGGATCCACTAACCGGGCTGGCGAACCAGCGAGCGTTCCACCGCTACTGCACAGCCGAGTTCAGCCGCGCGCAGCGCGCGGGCAGCGAGGTGTCGATCATCATGCTCGACCTGGATCACTTCAAGATGATCAACGACGAGCACGGCCATCCGTACGGCGACCAGGTTCTGCTGGGGGTGGCAGATGCGCTACGCACGTCGATTCGCGAGCACGACACCGTCGCACGCATGGGCGGCGAGGAGTTCGCGATACTGCTGCCAGAGACTGACGCTGCCGCCGCCCACCAAACCGCAGAGCGTGTCCGTGGAGCAATCGCACAGCTGCCCTTCGCCCGCACCATGTTGTCGTGCTCTGCCGGGGTGGCCACCGCCGCGGCCGCAGATGTGTCTCCCGTCGATTTGCTCGAGCTGGCCGACAAGGCGCTCTACCAAGCCAAGCGCCTCGGCCGTGATCGCACTGTGACCAGCCGAGCCGCAAGCTCGATCCACTAGCTACATCAGCTGTTGCGTTGCGCATAGGCTCTTGCTCGTGAAGATCCTCACCGTCGTTGGCAACCGGCCGCAGTTCATCAAGGCCGCTGCAGTGTCCGGTCCGCTGCGTGAGCAGCACGAGGAGATCCTCGTACACACCGGCCAGCACCACGACGATTCCCTTTCGCGGATCTTCTTCACCGAGCTGGGGCTCGCACGGCCGGACCGCGAACTGGCAATCGCCGGCAGGAGCAACACATCCCAGACCGCACGCATGCTCGCTGCGCTCGAGCCATTGCTCGCCGAGATCAGACCCGACGCCGTGCTCGTGTACGGCGACACCAACTCCACCCTCGCCGGAGCTCTCGCCGCGGCGCAGGCGCGCGTCCCGGTCGTACACGTGGAGGCGGGCATGCGCTCGTTCGACCGCACCATGCCAGAGGAGCTCAACCGGGTGCTGACCGATCACCTCAGCAACCTCTTGCTGTGCTCCTCCCAGACGGCTGTCGAGAATCTGCAGGCGGAGTCGCTCGCCGAGCGCGCCCGCGTCGTCGGCGACGTGATGGTCGATGTCGCGATGCGCTGGCAGCCCACGGCTCGCGCCGACGTCGCAGTGCCGGCGGCATATGGCCTGGAGTCGGGCTCCTACCTGCTGTTGACCGCCCACCGTGCGGGCAACGTCGACGATCAGAAGCGTCTGCGCGCGCTGGTCGCCCTGATCGAGGTGCTACCGGCGCCCGTCCTGTTCCCCGTGCACCCCCGCACTCGTGCGCGGCTGCACGAAGCGGGCCTGTTGTCCGAGCTCGAGGACATCAATGGATTGACGCTCACCGAGCCCCTTGGATACATCGAGTTCAGCGCGCTCGTCTGTCAGGCGCGCGCGGTGCTCACAGACTCCGGCGGCGTGCAGAAGGAGGCATATCTGGCGGGAGTGCAGTGTGTGACGCTACGGGACACCACCGAGTGGGTTGAGACCGTGCAGGCAGGCTGGAACACACTCGTCGACCTGGACCCGCATGCGGCGCTCGACGCACTCACCCGCCCGCAGCCTGGCGAGCGACCCCAGCTCTACGGCGATGGCCACGCAGCCGAGCGCTGCGTACAGGCAATCAACGAGCTTTAGACACCCGGGAACGCATCCCGCCGGCCGGGACGGGAGACTATGCGCTCGATGCGCCCGTCCACCGCCCCCCCCCCGTGAGCGAGCCCCCGACGACGATAAGGGTGGGTGTCGTCGGCCTGGGCTATTGGGGCCCCAACCTCGCACGCAACTTCGCCGCGATCCCTGGCTGCGAGCTGGCTTGGCTGTGCGACGGCGACGAGCAGGCACGCGCGAAGCTCGAGCGCGCCTTCCCAAGCGCACGAGCCACTGGCGAGATCGCCGATCTTCTCGCAGATGAGCAGCTGGACGCGATCGTGCTCGCAACACCGGTGCCCACCCACGCACGGCTGGCGATCGCTGTGGCTGACGCAGGCAAGCATTGCTTCGTGGAGAAGCCGCTTGCGACCACCGCCGTGGATGCCGAGCAGGCGGTGGCAGCCGCGGAGCGCGCGGGCAAGATCCTGATGGTCGGCCATCTGCTCGAGTACCACCCCGCGGTGGGGCGGTTGAAGGAGCTGATCGACTCAGATGAGCTAGGTGGCCTCTTCTACATCTACGGTAACCGCCTCAACCTGGGCAAGCTGAGAGCTGACGAGAACGCGCTCTGGAGCCTCGGCGCGCACGACGTATCGGTTGCACTGCACCTGATCGGCGAAGAGCCCAGCGAGTGCCTTGCCCACGGCGCCTCATATGTACGCGAGGGCGTGCAGGACGTCGTCTTCTGCTATCTGCGCTTCCCTTCAGGCATCGTCGCCCACCTGCACCTCTCGTGGCTCGACCCCCACAAGGAGCGGCGGATAACCGTCGTGGGCGCGCGCAGGATGGCCACCTTCGACGACATGCTGATCGAGGGCAAGCTGACGATCTACGACAAGGGCTTCGACGAGGACACGCGCTCGTGGGGCGAGTACATCGCGCGCTCCGGCGACACCTTCTCGCCGCGCATACCAAACGTCGAGCCGCTGCGCATCGAGTGCGAGCACTTCATCGAGTGCATTCGCAGCGGCGCAACCCCTAGATCGGACGGTCACAGCGGCCTGCGGGTCGTGCGTGTGCTCGAGGCGCTACAGCGCTCGCTCGACAGCTGACGATGCGACGAGCTGCGCCCGCCCGCGTAGGAGCCCCAGTGCTCTGCTGCTCAGGCAGTGACGCCGGTGCGCCGGCGCTCCACTCCATCAAAGCGCTGGCTCCGGCGGCGGTCGATGCGCCGCGATCCAGTCCCGTGGCGGTCCACCAGACGCGCCACAGCATCGAAGTGCTGCTGGCGGCGGCGATCCACCCGCACAACCGGACCCATATTGCTGCCTACGAGCCTGAACACATATGCATCGCGGGTTTTGCTGTAGCGGATGAACGGCCGCATCAACGCAAACCAGTGCCGGGCTACATAACGACGGGGACGCTTGACAGTACGCATGCTCATTCCTTGGTACGCGGCCGCATGATGCGGAGGGTTGCGTAGGAATTCTTACAGATCGTACGCGTCCATAGCGTCAGGTAGCCCAGCCCCACATCACTTGGACTGCCCTACGAGGGCTACTCGACGCTTACGGTGCCCTCACCGGAGAAGCTCAAAAGCGCTGTGCAGGGCCTGCACAGCATGCTCGACACGGTCGCGGTCGATCACGCAGGAGATCTTGATGGGAGAGGTGGAGATCATGTCGATGTTCACGCCTTCCGCCGCCAGCACGCCGAACACCTTCGCCGCCACTCCCGGGTGCGAGCGCATCCCCGCCCCAACGATCGACACCTTGCCCATGTCCTCGTACGTGCTCAGGTTCGCAAACGCCTCACCCGTCAACGGCTCGAGCGCGACCCGCGCTGTACGCAGATCCTCACGCGGCACCGTGAAGGAGATCTCCGCCTGACCACCCGCAGAAACAGGCTCATTCTGGACGATCATGTCGACATTCACGTTCGCGTCCGCCATCGCCTCAAAGATGCGCGCCGCCGCTCCCGGCGTGTCGGGAACGCCCGTGAGCGTGACCCTCGCTTCCGAGGTCGAGTGCGTGACGGCTGTGATCAGCGGCTGCTCCATCATCTCTCCTTCCGGCACCACAAAGGTACCTGGCTCTTCGTCGAACGAAGAGCGACAGTGAATGTTCACGCCGTGGTTGCGCGCGTACTCGAGCGAGCGCAACTGCAATACGCCAGCCCCTGATGCCGCCATCTCGAGCATCTCCTCGAAGGACACCGTCTCCAACTTGCGCGCGTTCGGAACGATCCTCGGGTCCGCCGAGTACACACCCGCGACGTCTGTATAGATCTCACACACCTCTGCATTCAGCGCCGCCGCCACCGCAACCGCGCTCGTGTCCGAGCCGCCGCGACCGAGCGTGGTGACGTTCCTGGCGTTCTCCGAGACGCCCTGGAAGCCGGCCACCAGCACGATGTTGTCCTCCTCCAGCGCCGCCCGAATGCGGTCCGCCCGCACGTCCAGGATCAGCGCCTTCGTGTGCGACTCATCGGTCACGATCCCCGCCTGCGAACCCGTTAACGAGATCGCGCGATAGCCCAGATCGTTGATCGCCATCGCACAGAGCGCGCACGAGATCCGCTCGCCGGTCGACAGCAGCATGTCCATCTCGCGCGGGTCCGGAGCCTCGGAGATCTCCTCCGCCATCGCAATCAGCTCATCTGTCGTCTTGCCGCGCGCCGAGAGCACCGCCACCACCTGGTGGCCTGCTTCGCGCTTGGCCACGATCCGCCGCGCCGCGCGCTTCACGCGCTCAGCGTCCGCCACCGAGGTGCCGCCGAACTTCATCACGATCAAAGAAGGCATCGCTGTGGAGGATATTGGGCCGACGCGCACCCGTCCCGCGCTCAGCGCCAGAACAGCCGCTCAAACAGCGCGCCGACCGGCGAACGCCTTGCCCAGCGTCACCTCGTCCGCGTACTCCAGGTCAGAGCCCACCGGCAGGCCACTCGCCAAGCGCGTCACCTTCACCTCCGGCACGCGCTCGCGCAGCTCCTGCGCCACATACAGCGCCGTCGCTTCCCCCGTCGTCGTGGGGTTCGTCGCCAGCACAACTTCCCGGACCGCAGCCTCCGGCGCGCTCACGCGGGCAAACAGCTCCGCCACCTTCAAGTCCTCCGGGTCGACCCCGTCGATTGGCGACAGCGCACCTCCCAGGACGTGGTACACGCCGTGGTATTCGTGTGTGCGCTCCATTGGGATCACGTCGCTGGGCTCCTCCACCACGCAGATCAAGCCGTGGTCACGGCGCGCGTCCCGGCAAATACGGCAGCGCGTCTCATCGGTCAGGTTGAAGCACACATCGCACAGCCCGATCTTCTCCTTCACCTCGATGATCGCCTGCGCCAGCGCGCTCGCATCCTCCCCTGAGGAGCGAAGGATGTGGAACGCCAGGCGCTGTGCTGTGCGGCTACCAACGCCAGGCAGCTTCGACAGCTCCGTTACCAGCCGCTGCACCGGCGGTGCATACGAGGTGCTCACAGAACCAGCTTCATCTAAAGGCCCGGTAGGCCCAGGCCACCGAGGCTGCCCAGGTCCAGGCCCGCCGTCGCGCCGCCCAGCTTGCTCTCAGCCAGCTCCTGTGCCATGCGCACCGCCTCGTTGACAGCCGCCAACACCATGTCAGAGAGGATCTCCACGTCCTCAGGGTCCACAGCCGACGGGTCGATCCTCACCTCGCGCACCACCAGATCGCCGCTCACCTTCACCGTCACCATGCCGCCGCCCGCCGACGCTTCCACCACCTCGCTCTTCAGCTGCTCCTGAGCGAGCTCCATGTCCTTCTGCATCTTCTGCACCTGCGCCATCATCTGCTGCATGTTCGGCATCCGCGGCTGCTTTCCCATCATGCGCCTTTCTCGTTGCTGATCACAGGTTGTGCGCCGCCCGCATGCTCGCGCGCGCCCTCAAGCCCATCCTCCCCGCCGCCGGCCTCCGAGCCCCACTCGGCGACCTCTTCCGCATCGAACTCCTGCATGAAGCGCGCCACCCATTCCTCCTCAGAGTGCTGTGAGGAACCCGGCCGATCCCCAGCCGCCAACTCGTCGCTCAGCTCATACGACAGGCGCCAGCGCCCGCCCGCGATCGAGCGCAGCGCCTCGCTCACAGCCGCCCTGTAGTTGGGGTCCTCCGCCTTCTTCTTCAAGAACTGGGCGCTCGACGCAAACGCCAGCGTCAGGTCATCGCCGTCCACCGCCACCGGCCGCGCTTCGCAGATCACCGCACCCAAAAGACTGTGCTCGGCGCGCACCAGCTCCACCACCGCAGGCCATACCGCGCACACAGACTCCAGGTCTCTCGCCGCCGGCGGCGCCTGTGTCGAAGTGGCGACCTCCGCTGCCGGCTCCGTGACAGCCGCCTGCGTGAGCGCCGCGGCAGCCGTGTTCACCGGCGCCGCAGCACTCGGCTGCACCGCCTCCGCCGGTGCCCCCGCTCCCGCCGGCTCCGCAGCACCCTGCACCGAGGCGCCCCGCGGACGCTGCACGACCGCCTCGTCTGCAACCGCGCCACCCACCCCGGCCGCCTGTGGCGGCCTCTCATAAACAGGTTTGTTAGCCGCTTCACCCTCCAGCCGCTCAATCCGCGCCAGCAGCGCCCGCATCGAGCCATCCAGCGGCGGCTTCGCCGCCTTCACCAGAGCCAGCTCCAGGCGCGTACGCGCGTCCGCCCCAGCCCGCACGCCCGCCATCGCCTCGCCCAGCAGTTCCAGCAGGCGCACCACTGTCGCGTGCTCCACGCGGTCGGCCTGTGCGAGCAGCGCCGCGTCTGCCTCTGGGGTCAGCGACAGCTCATCCGGCAACTCCCCCAGCGTCTGCACCACCAACAGCTCACGCGCGCGCACCTCCAGATCAGACGCGAACGAGCCAGCATCGCGACCTTGCTCCGCGCACTCCTCGAGCGCCCGCAGTGCGCCCGCAGCGTCGCCGGCGGCAACCGCATCGACCGTCTGTTCCAGCAGCCGCGCGTCCGCCACTCCCAGCACCGCCAGCACGTCCTCAAGCGCTATCTCCTGGCCGCTGTAGGTGACGATCTGCTCCAGCGTGCCCAGCGCATCGCGGAAGCTACCCGTCGCCGAGCGCGCCAGCGCCGCCACCGCCGCCGGCGGGATCTCAATCGACTCCGCCTCAGCCGCCCTGCGCACCACGCTCGCGATCTGCTCCACCGTCGGACGGTGGAAGTCAAAGCGGTGACAGCGGTCCACCACAGTCGCCGGCACCTTGTTCGCCTCCGTCGTCGCCAGCACGAACACCGTGTTCGGCGGCGGCTCCTCGAGCGTCTTCAAGAACGCGTTCCACGCCGCCGTCGAGAGCATGTGCGCCTCATCCAGGATGTACACCTTGCGCCGGCCGCTCACCGGCGCATACGCCACGCTCTCGCGCAGATCGCGAATGTCGTCCACCGAGTTGTTCGACGCCGCGTCCATCTCGATCACGTCCAGCGACGTCGCACGCGCGATCGACACGCACGAGTCGCACACACCGCACGGCTCAATTGTCGGCCCGTTCTCGCAGTTCAAGCACGCCGCCAGGATCTTCGCCATCGACGTCTTGCCCGTCCCCCGCGAGCCCACGAACAGGTACGCATGGTGCACGTTGCCGCTCTGCACCGCGTTACGAAGCGTCCTTACCACCGGCTCCTGGCCAACCACCTCCGCGAACGTACGCGGCCGGTGCCTGCGATACAGCGAACGCTGCTGATCCTGTGGCTGCTCCTCTCGAGACACCGTTAGCCTGAGTCTACCCACGCCGGTGCGTCAGCTCGACCCATACGAGTGCATCCAGGTAAGCGCGCTGCACCGTATGCATGAGCGGGTAGCGTCCGCGCTCATGAGCGCCTACCTAAAGCGCACCGTCCCGCGCATGCGCACCCCGCTCGCAATCGCGGCGGGAGCCGTCCTGTTGCGCGTTATCGCTGCCGTCGGCTTCGCCAACTACGACACCCTCTACGCGCTCGCCTGGGGCGGGCAGCTATCGCGCGGAA
Organism: uncultured Solirubrobacteraceae bacterium; assembly: GCA_963752865.1. Classification (GTDB taxonomy): domain Bacteria; phylum Actinomycetota; class Thermoleophilia; order Solirubrobacterales; family Solirubrobacteraceae; genus Palsa-744. The sequence continues at coordinate 598,487 of CAVVZU010000002.1, read as the reverse complement.
GCACCCCCGCCTACAACGTGCCGATCGCACCCACGCCCCACCCGCTCATCGAGCTGCTCGGCCTGGCGCTCTCCCCATTCGGGCCGCGCGGCGTCGAGGACATAACCGTCGCGCTCGGCTTCCTCGCGCTGTCGGGATGCGGCTGGGTGCTCTACCGGCTCGGCGCCCAGTGGTTCGGGCGCCCCGCCGGCGCGCTCGCCGCGCTCATCTTCCTCACCCGCGCCGAAGTGCTCTCCTACGGCGTTCGCGCCTACATCGACGTCCCCTACGTGCTGCTCGTGCTCACCGCGCTGCTGCTCGAGTCACATAACCGCCAGCGCAAAGCCGGTCCGGCCGGTGTGCCAGTGCTCGTGCTGCTCGCCCTCGCCGGGATCTTGCGGCCGGAAGCATGGGCGTTCTCTGGGCTCTACTGGCTTTATCTCATCGGCGTCACGCCCGCGTGGGTGCGTAGCGTAGTACGAGAGCGCTCGCTTCACCCGCGAGAGGTCGCTGTCCCGCAGCTGCCCCCCCGTGCACAGCTCGTGCGTCTCACCCTGCTCGCCGCCTGCGCCCCGCTCGTATGGGTACTCAGCGATCTCGTCATTACTGGCAACCCGCTGTGGTCACTCACAAACACCCAGCACACAGCAGAAACGCTCGGCCGCGAGACCGGCATTGCCAAGGTGCCCGAGTACATCCCGCGGCGCATCGGCGAGATCCTGCGCCCACCCGTGCTCTTCGGCGCCGCCCTCGGCGGCGTGCTCTCACTGCTGTGGCTTCGCCGGCGCGCGCTGCTCGGTGCCGGCGCCGGCGTGCTCGCTGTCGTCGTGTTCGCCGCGTTTGCCACCGTCGGGCTGCCCATCAACACCCGCTACGCGTTTCTCTCCTGCGCCATCCTGTGCGTGTTCTGTGGCGTTGGCGCGTTCGGCTGGATGTGCCTGGAGCGCGGCGATCCACACCGGCGCTGGTGGATGATCGGCGGGGCGCTGGTGCTCGTCGCGCTCCTTGCCTACGCACCGTCTGACTATCGCTCAGCGCATCGCCAGCTGGGCGAGCTCGCTCACCAACACCGGATCGAAGGCGACCTGCTCGCGCTCGTCGAGGACGGCGCCATCAACCTCCGCTGCGGGCCCATTGGCGTGCCCAACCATGCGCCCGTGCCGCTACTCGCGCTGTATCTGGAAACCAGTCCCCGCAACATCGTCAGCCCCGAAGCAGGGCATATCGCCTCCGGCGTGTACGTCGATCCGGCCAACGAGGAAGTCGAACGGGACTACGTGCTCGATCGGCTCGATCCCGTGGAGAAGCATCCAATCGTGCCGCCTGGGTTCACCGAGTCAGCCACCAACCGCTCGTGGCTGATCTTCCATCGCTGTGAATAGGTCCCTGAGGTGCTCAATGGACCGTGCACCCCTCGTCGATACTCCGAGCATCTGGCGCCTATCGTCGCCCACAGCTCCGGTCCGGGAACTCCCGCTGCGCCTGCCGGTGATCGCTTAAGGCTGCTTCCTTCCGGACCTGACCTGGTTCGCAAGCCGACACCGCGCGGGACCCGAACCATCGACGCCCCGAGCGACGGAGCGACCAGAGCCGCAGTCCCTCGGAGGGGAATTCGGCCCCGCTAGAGCGGATTGCAGGTTCAGGGCACCGCTACCTCCCCGCCTAGCACGGTCCGCGGGCGATGCTAGCGCACCTACCGCACCACGACTCGACCGAGTTCCGATAGGCTGCCCCGCCGTGACCTACTTCAAGACGCTCCCCTCCATTGTTTACTCCCGCGCCGGCCTGGCAGCCGCAGCACTCGGCGCCACGATCCTGATCGCCGGCTGCGGCTCAGGCGGCTCCAGCACGATCACCGTCGGAAACGAGAACACCGCCGACAACGCGCTGATCAAGTCCACCGCAACGACGAGCTCGACGAGCACTCCCAGCACCACTGCGACAGCCAAGACGCCGACCACCGGCCCGCTGTCCAAAGAACCGAGGGTGACGGTTCCCACAGGCCCGGCGCCGAGCAAACTGGAAACCAAGGAACTGATCACCGGGACGGGCGCGGAAGCCAAGGACGGTGACACGGTCACGGTCAACTATGTAGGTGTTCTCTACAAAGGCGGCAAGGAGTTCAACGCCTCCTGGGAAACCAAAGAACCGTTCTCGTTCACCCTCGGCAAGGGCCAGGTGATCCCCGGCTGGGATCAGGGCGTCCCGGGCATGAAGGTGGGCGGCAGGCGTGAGCTGATCATCCCCGCAGCACTCGCCTACGGGGCCAAAGGCTCGCCACCGAAGATCCCCGCGAACGCACCGCTCGTGTTCGTGGTCGACCTGCTCGGCGTCTAGGTATAGCGACGGCCGCCCCACGCAAGACAGCGTTGCGTGGCGGCGGCCAGCCATCGGCGATCGCTCGCTCCGTGGCACTGCTGCGCTGGAGCGGTGCCACGATCGCGATCGCCGTCGCAATTGCGGGCTGTGGCTCGAGCGCAAAGGCGACGCCGCAGGCGCTGTCACTCGAGCGCACGGACCTGATTGCCGTCTGTCGAGCGCTCAGCGCAGCAAGACCCGCGGCCATCAGCGAGGTCGCAGCCACGAAGGCAGCGTGGCCGCTCATCTCAAGCGGCATTCCCCCAAACGCAAGCACAATCTCGCGCCCGGCCATCGAGCTGGCCGTCCGGCGAGCTGACGCCCTGCGCGTGCCGGGGCTGTTCGAAGAACGACAGGCAGCCGCGCTCACCGGCGCCGGCTCCAGCCTCGCTGGGATATTTCGTACCTATGTGCTCCTGGCAACTCGTAGCTGGCGGCTGATCGGCGCAGCCGTCGAACAGGCCCAACATGGCTCCCCAGCCGCCGCCCGCTTCGCCCGCGCGAACGTCGCCCTATACGTGGAGAGCGTGTATGACGCTCACTTCAGCCTCGCCCAGATCGGTAAGAAGCTACTGGTCGTCTACAAGAATCAGGGCGGCCCCGCCGCGTTTGGGAGCTCCCCTAACCCAGGCCGAAGTGAACAGCTTGGCTGCGACCTACTCGGAAGCCCGGGATCGCCTGTACCCGCACGCCGGGGTCAAGCTGGGGTCTTGAGCGCGCGGGAGCGCCGCCCGGTGGCGAGCTGCGGCTGACCACTGCGCTGATGCTTGGAGCGATACATCGCAGCATCCGCCTGCGCCACCAGCGCATCCGCATCGATGCCCTCGCAGTTGGACCATGCAACACCGATGCTCACCTGCGGACACACGCTCGCCGCGACCAGGCCGATGCGCTCGTTTAGCGCCTGCGCGAGACGCTCAGCGAGCCTCATAGCCCCTTCTGGACCGCCACTGTCCGGACATAGCACCAGGAACTCATCCCCGCCCACGCGTCCAACGAGATCGTTACAGCGAACTGTCTCCCGCAGCCGCGCGCCCAGAAGACGCAGCAGCTCATCTCCGGCGGCGTGTCCATAGCGATCGTTGAGCTCCTTGAAACGGTCCACGTCGACGAACATCACCGCCCGTTCCGCATCGGGCTGGGCATCGGCGATGTTCGCCTCGAGCCCGCGCATAAACGACGCGCGATTGTGGCATCCGGTCAGTTCGTCGAACGTCGCTCGCCGATTCAGCTCCTCGCGCATACGCGCGGCGTCCGTCACGTCAGCCACACACGCGATCGCTCCGCTGACCTTGCCGTCCTCGTGGCTGAGCGCGCGCAGGCTGATGTTGCAGAAGCGCAGATCCTGCGTAACCGGAAGCCGCAACTGCACCTCCACATCGGTGTGGGTGCCGTCCTCCAGCACAGCATCCAGGGCGCTCTTCAGGGCCGCCTGATCCTCGTCTAGCAGCGTGGCCATCTGTGCCTGCACGCTCGCCGCACGCTTGACGCCCACGATCTCGTGAAGCCGATCGTTGGTGTAGACGATTTCGCCCGCTGCATCGACCTGGAAGAGCCCCAGCGGGATCGCCTCCGCAAGCCGGTCAAGTAGCTGCTCGCGTGCCCTCAGCTCCTCATGCGCGGCCATCTCGTCGGAGATGTCGACGATCTCTGCCACCACACGCTCCTGGCTGGGGTCGTCGAGCAGGTTGTGGTTGGTGACCTCAAACCAAACCCATGACCCGTCGCGTCGGCGGTGACGCAGTCGCACCCGGCGTCCAGGTCCCGGCGACGCCAGCATCTCCATCCAGTTGTCGATCGCAAGCGCATGATCGTCCGGGTGGATGAACTCGATCGAGCGGTGGCCGACCATCTCCTCAGCGCTCCAGCCCAGGATCTGCGTCAGCGCATCGTCGATGCCAACGACGAAGCTGCGCTCGTCCTTGTGCATGCTCGCGAACCGCGGCGGAGGCTTGGGTGCCCTCGGCGTCTGTGCGGGTGAGTCCGCGGACACATCCGAGGGCGCGAACACTGTCAGCACGACCCCATGTGTCTCCCGCAAGTCGAGCCCATACAGAACCACCGTGGCCTCTGGCTGATCGACCAGGCGCACGAGACAGCGCCCCGAGCCCTTCGCCAGCACCTGATCCCAGCTCGCCAACAACCTCAGGCGATCCTCGTGGATCACCACATCCAGGCCCGAGCGCGCCTCGAGCACGGGGTTGTGCAGCAGAGGAATCGACTCGGGTACCGCTACCACGATCCCATCTGCCTTCAGCGCCAGAACCGGCGCGTGCGGGAAGCGGCCAAGGAGCGAGGCGAGCACCTTCTCCAAGCTCTCAGCATCCAAGTGCTCCTGGTGCTGAGACTCGAACACCTCCTCCGATGGATGCGCCAACTCGGCGAGGGAACTCGCGGAGGACGAAGGTCGGATGTCTGCTGACGGCATTAGCTGGTCTGAAACGACTGCGCGTCCGCTGCAGACGTGCGCACAGCTCGGATGCGGTTGCTCGATTTGAAAGCTGGGCACATGATCGACCGCACCGTGCCGAAGATGAGCACGGGTAGTGAATAGTGGACATCTCGTCCCCGGCAGGTCCTCAAATCATGCGGAGGCGCAAGCGCCCCCAGCGAGCTCACCCAGCGACTGCGCTCAGCTGGTTGAGCCATTCCTCGACAACAGCGCTGCGGTCATAGCGCGACTGCGCCAGGGCACGACCAGCCAGTCCCTCGCGCACGCGCCGCTCCGGATCGCTTCTGTAGGACTCGATGCATGCGGCAAGCATGCGGGGATCGTGCTCCGGCTCAACAATGCTGCCGGTGCCCGGCGCCACCATGTCCCGCGCGCCCTCTGCGCCGCTTGCGATAACAGCACGCTCACAGAGCTGGCCGAAGATGATCGCGCGCGGCGCGCCCTCGAGTTCCTGCGGCGCGAAGACAGCAAGATCACAGGCCGACAGCACCTTCTGCACATAGCCACGAGGCGTCGGCAGGAAGCGCACACGCTCTCCATAAGGGGCCGCCCGAGCACGCAGCGCCGCCTCGTCGTCGCCGTCGCCCGCCAGCACCAGCATCACGTCCTCTGGCAGGTACGCCATCGCATCGACGATCACGTCGTTGCGCTTGCTGGCGTTCAGACGCGAAACGCAGCCGAGCACAAGCGTTCCATCGTCTACACCCCATTCGCGCCTGTAGGCCTCACGTGCGAGCGCGTCGTATGCGACCTCACCGCCATCCACGATGTTGTTGATAACGATCACCTTCGCCGCCGGCACACCAGCGTCGATCAGCGACCGACGAGTGCTCTCAGACACCGCAACGATCAGCTTTGCTCGCCTGGACGCCGCGAGGTAGAACAGGCGGGCAGGGCCGCGGGTCAGCGGCACTGGTAGCCGACCCCACTCTGCCCACACCACCGCTCCCGTCAAACGTCTCGGCAGGAGCGCCGACATCAGCTGCTCCTTCTTGAAATGCAGCAGCGTCACGTCGATCGGCTGGTTGCGTGCCTCATGCTCCAGCGCTCGGCGCAAGCGCGCCAGCCAGGGAACGAATCCGAGCGCGACACGTCGCAAGCTCGAGCGTTTGATCTTCGGGCCGAGATCGATCTTGGTGAAGCCCACCTCAGTGCCTGACACCAGCGCCGGCTGATCTCCCAGCAGACTTACGTTCGCGCCGTAAGCCTGCAAGGCGTTCAGCAGCTCGACGTTCGCATACTCCGCTCCGCCCAGCTCACCAGAGGTCTGCACAGACACGACATGTAGATGCGCTGCCGCCGGGCCCAGCCCGTTCGCAGCCGGCCCCTGTGCGTGGAGCCCAAGGTCTCCGGGCATACCGGGCTCTTCGAGCTCCTCGACGTGTCCAGCGATCGTGCTCGAAGCTGGGAGCTCATAGGGCGGCGTCGACATCAGCGCTCTCTCCATGATCGGCGCGGGTGCATTACATAGGAGACGGTATAGCTGCGGCTGGTTCTGTGTAGCCAGATCGGCAAACGGATAGACATGATGACAAGCGTGCTGGCAGCTTCCCGCACACGCGCGCGAGGCGTGTAAGAGTTTTCTGAGAGCTTTCTTAGACTTGACCGCGCGCCCGCTTAGCGTCTACGGGCATAAGCCAGTCGCTCACGCCACCAGCGGGCCACTCGATGAGCGTTGACGGTGGGTCCGCTATGTGCGCCCAATCTCCATGTAGGAGGTCGCGGCCTGAATCCTGCCCCTCGCGGGCGCCAGGCACCCGTTACTCTCCAGCAGCGCAAGCTCGCCGCCGGCCAAGCGCACGAGCGGGCACCCCTCCTGCACGCCGACCACAACACAGTCCTCAGAGAGTGACTCGATGCATGCCGACTGATCGGCAGTGAGCTCAACGGTTGCCATAGGTCTTCCTTCCTCGGTTTAGGTGCGCACTCGCGCACTCATTGGATAGAGCGGACACCTCTAGAAATGCCTACGTCTGTGTGTGCGCTCTTGGCACAGCCGGTCGCGGTAAGCGCAACGCTCGCCCCAAGCCAACCGTGGACTTCGTGGGTCCCGTCGCGGTGCAAACCCTCGCACCGGTGCACGCAGCCGTACGAAACCTCGCATAGACCATGGACAGCAGTCGACTCCTCGTCGTTGCACCGATGGACTCCTCCGTCCCAAACTCCACTAACACGGCCCACAGAAGCGGCCATTGTCCGGCCGCGTCTCGTTCCGTCTCTATCGGCACAATCCCAAATACAGTCCGTGACCGTACATGTGGAATCGCTGTAAGCTGGACGATAACGAATATGCCGACGTGGGGATACCCATGAATCGTAATTTTTGGCCGGTAGTTGCGAACATCTAAGCAACGACCAGCGTCCGATGAACAGCGCGAACACCCCCGGACGAGCGGAGCACAGTAGGGACAGCAGGCCCGCCGGAGGCGGCACGGTACTAGCCGGCGGCCATCTGCTGGCAGCGATCTCCACCAGCATCGTTGGCATCCTGCGCGATCACTATGGGCGCGGGCCGATGAAGGCCAAGACCTATGCGCTGGACGACATCGTCGTCGTCGTCATGCGCGGCAGCGGCTTTACACCGCTCGAGCAGACGATCATGGACAGCGGCGAACCCGACCGCGTGATCGCCATGCGCGAGGGCTTCCAGCGCGTGATGGCCTCCCGCTACAAGCACGCCATCGAAGAGCTCACCGGCCGCAAGGTGCTCGCCTTCCTCAGCCAGGCACATGTCGAGCCGGATATCACCATGGAGATCTTCTTCGTCGACGGCCCGCTCGAGGGCTTTGGGGCGGTCGAAGCACAGGGGTTGGGCGGGGACCTCGCCGGGGCGTAGGTCGCCAAGCCAATAGAATCCGCTCCCCAGGGCGCGTAGCTCAGTGGGAGAGCGCTCGCTTCACACGCGAGAGGTCGCAGGTTCGAAACCCGCCGCGCCCATTGGGAAGTGCCTGGAATCGGGCTGATTTGGGGATTGGCGGGGCGTTCCTCGTCAACAATAAAGACCCATAGCGGCTGTTCGTGGGCCTAAACCCCCGGCGCCTGGATTCCGCTCGCATGCTGGCGAAAACCCGGCTGAGGGTGTTCGCTTGGCTCGTCGAAAGGTCGCTGAGGGGCTTGTGCGAACGGTTGGCTCGACAGTTGAACGCCAGACGAACCTGACAGATGAGCTCTTTTGCGCAGGAGCGGAAGCGCATGAGCGAGGTCCAGCCCTATTGCTCCTCGTCCCAGGCGGTCGTCTGCTCGGGTCGGCGAGGGGCGGGCGGCGGCGATTTGGCCAGGCGGGGCGGCCTTAGCTCGACTGGGGTTGCTTGCGGTGGGCATCACTCAGCGCTCGGGCCATGGCGCGCTGCTGGCGGATCGTGCGGAATGCAAGCACGGTAAGCAATGCGAAGACCGCCAGCACCGCGAGGCTGCAGCTGTAGATTGCCCACGTCGGTTTGGCATCGCCTTCGATTCGTTTTGCCGTCTCGCCGGCCAGTCCGACGAAAGCAGCCAACGTGAACATGGTCATCACCGCCGCGACGAACATCCAGAACCCGCGAGACCAAACGGAGCTCTCGATCTGCTGACTGTTCGGACCAAAGCGGACGACGAGGAGTGGTCGCGGCTCAGGGTGCCGCTCGGCGGAGTAGTCAATCAACCCGAGGACACACGCGAGCACCCCGGCGAGCAATAGCGCCCAGACGACAACGCCCAGGACGTCGAAGGTCGCGCGCGAGAAAGAGGCTCGGTCGTTCCGCGCCAGAGCGCCCAGCGCGACGCCACAGAGGAACAGTGCCACGCCGCCGACCAGCCGCAGACGTATTCTGCGAGTCATCTCGATAATGCATCGGCAGGTAGCCCAAGTGTCTTGAAAGCGATCCGCACGAGCTACGCGGTGGAGCCAAGCGGTGACCAAAACAAAGGGTCCCAATGCAAGCGTCCAGGCTATGGCACGCTCCGGTACGTTGAGCAGCTGTCCGGACGCATGCGAGCGCCCGTCGGGGCCCGGCTCGACGTGCCCCCTCCGGACGACGGTCGAGCGCGCCAGCTGAGGACGGCCAGACAACTGCTTCGCCCGGCGTAAGCGACCGTGTCGAGAGCCTGCGCTCGTGCGACTGGAGCTCGTCCTTTGCGACACGGTGGCACCGGAGCCGGCGGGCACTCGCATCTGGGCGATAGCGAGCGCGTGGCGAAGGCAGGGGTTCGCCCGTGGCCACGTGGACGGCCTTCCTGGACACTTCGTCGCGCTTGGAGGCTGGCGAACGACGATCGACGCGTTTGACAACGGCGAGCGCCCAGGCGCCCGCCGCGCCTATCTGCGGCACGGCGTAGTGCCCGGACCTTCAGCCGCCGGTCGCGACACCGTCCGGGCTCGTAATGCGCATATCGCCAGGGCGACGACGGCGGTGCCTGCGCCGGTGCTGGTTACTGCCGGCCAGCGGTCGACTGCCCAGAGTGCCGTCGCGAGTAGCGATCCGCACGCAGCGCCCGTGAAGTTACCGGCGATGTAGGCCGTGTTGACGCGACTGCGTGAGTTTGGCGCCAGAGCAAATGCCTGGCTCTGGTTAAGAATTCGCTGAGTCTGGATGGCAAGATCGAACAGCACCGTGCCGGCCAGCAGCCATGCGAGCGAATGGCCGCCAAGGGCACAGAACCCGAATGCCACGAGCACGAGTAGCCAGGCGACGATCGTCCCGGCGAGGTCATGGCTTTGGTCGTGCAGCCTTCCGCCTCCTTGGGCCGCTGCGGCACCGAAGAGCCCGGCGAGCCCGAACAGGCCGATTGCGAAGGGTCCGTAGCGAAACGGCGCCGCGCTCAGTAGGAACGTTAGTGATGTCCAAAACAACGTGAACACGAACATCGTGAGCGCCCCGAGCAACATGATGGAGCCAACGCCGCGTGTCCGTGCTGCGATCGTCACAACCGACCGCAGCAATGTTCGGTACGGAACCGTTGGAGACCTTCGCGGTACCCGCGGCGCGTAGCGCCATTGCGCCGCTGCCGTCACGAGCGTCAAGGCGGACGCTGCCGCGAACGTAACTCTCCAGCCGGCGAGTTCGGCGATCAGTCCTCCGAGAATCCGCGCGCCGAGGATCCCGACGAGGAGCCCGCTTACGACGGTCCCCACCACTCGACCGAGTTGCCTATCGTCCGCGAGGTCCCCCGCGAAGGCGGTTATGAGCTGGCCGGAGACCGTGGTCAGGCCGACGAGCAGCAGTCCAACGGTTAGCGCGGGGAAGCTCGGCGCAGCCGCGCAGAGCACCAAAGCTCCCGCCGAGAGGGCCATCATGGTTGGGATCAGGCGATGCCTCGCGCGGGCGTCCCCGAGCGGCACGATCAACAGGATTCCGAGCACGTATCCGACCTGCGTCGCCGTGACGAGCAGCCCGGTCGCCGAGGAAGGGGTGTGCAGGTCGCCGCCGATGAGTGCGAGCAGCGGTTGGACGTAGTAGAGGTTGGCGACGGCGATCCCCGTGGTGGCAGCGAACAGCAGTGTGAGCCTTCGTGTCATGTGCGCAGCGGCTCTCAGCGCGCGCGACGAGCGGCGAGCGTGTAGCCGGGCAGGAGATGAGCATCGAGGCAGTCGGTGATCTTGTAGCCGGGGCTATGAATGACCAGGAGCCGCATGTCAGCGTTGGGCCTCTGGGTCGCCGGCTGGCTTCGGGTGCCGTTCGATCGCCTGTCCGACGTAGCTGAGGATGTCGGATGAGATGCGATTGAGTTTGCGGCGGTCGTACCAGCTGGTGATCGCGAGACCGATGACTGCCCAGAAGGCGAGCTCTGCCGCGATGACGATGAGCGAGTGCGTGGGGCCGGCGTCGCCTTTGGCGCCGAAGTACATGATCGCGCGTGTTCCCGTGAGCACTTGGCGGAGGGGCTCGACGTGACCGACGACGTTGAAGATCCCTGGGAGTGCCTGAATGGGGACGGTGCCGCCCGAGGACGCGAGCGACAGGTAGATGAGCAGGATCATGGCTAGCAGCTGGCCGATTGAGCCGAAGGCGGCGAGCAGCGTAAGCGTGCCGGTGGCGATCATCAGCGCCGCAAGCGTCGCAAGCAGCCAGAGCAGGACGACGTGCGGCGCATACATACCCAGGGCGCCGGCCGCGATGAGAACGAGAATCGCGGTGAGGGCGGGCACGGTGATCGCGGCGATTGCCCACTTCGTCAGGAACGTCTGGCGCCTGCTGATCGCGACCGGCCGGCGCTGGCGCCAGCGCGGACCGATCTCGCTGGTCGCGTAGCCGAGCGAAGAGTCGATCGACGAGTTGATCAATGTCGCTCCGATAAAGCCGGAGAGGATCGAGAGCAGAGCGATGTAGAAGGCCGAGAGGCCCAGCGCGGAGTGATCGGGCAGCGGGCGGTAGGTCGTGGTCGTCAGCGTGATCGGGTTCGCGAGCTGCGCCGCGAGGACGGGATTGGCGCGCACCTCGGGCGACGCAAGCTGAGAGAGCTGCTTCGCCACGTGTGGTGAGATCTGGGCGACCGCCGGCGTGATGACTCCGGCTGCGAGGTTCACGCCGAGGTTGCCCAGCCGTGGGTTCTCCTGCAATTCGACCCTTGCCTCCGCAGGCGGTGTGTCACCGGGGGTGTGCACGCCCGGCAGGAGCAGTAGAGAGCGGGTGAGCGTCGCGGGGATGATCACCGTCGCGTACGCGCCGCCCTTGTCCATCGTCGTCTGCGCTTGCTCGAGCGTGACTGGCTGAAGCTTCAGGCGGCTGGTGATCGCCGTGGAGCGCTCCAGTCCACTCGCGATGCTTGCCCCAATGTCCACCCGGTGCCCCTGGGCAACCGCGCCCTGGTCCTCGTTGACGAGCATCACCGGGAGCCCGTGAAGATGCCCGGTCGGGTTGACGACCGAGCCGATGTAGATCACCGATATGAGTGCGATGAACACCGACGCGATGAGAAGCGGAGCGAGCCAGAGCTTCCTGGCTCGCAACAGCTCGCTCGCTCGGGCTCGCCGGCCTGGCTCCGGTGAAGCGCTTGGGGCGTGGGTCTCGTTTGCGGTCATGGCCGTCGATCCCCCCTTATCCGAGGTAGGTCTCGAGCCAGTCGAAGACCCGTGCATCGCGTAGGCCTACGGCCAGTGGCTCGCAGTGGCGGTTGCCGCCCTCGGCTGAGGTGAAGCGGATGAGCTTCTTCTCACCGGGCAGCCGGTCGTAGAGCTCCTGCGGCTGTCCGGGGAAGAACTGCTCATCCTCGGGGTCGAGGACGAGCATCGGCGTCGTGATGTCCTCGACCTCATCCCCGAGCCTGTAGGCAGCGACGGCCTTGAAGAGCTCGTAGCGAGAACCGCTCGTGATCCCGTACGGTCGCCCGCGGAACTCGAGCGTGGCAGTTCCCGCCGGCGAGACCTGCTCGGCCTTACGCATCTGCTCGTCAAAAACGTCCTTCTCGCCCGCGTCGAACAGCTGGCGCAGCTCCCTGGGGAGCTGCGCCAGCCAGGAGCGCGAGACGTCGACCGCGCCGCCGTCGGCGACTCCCGCGGCGAGGCGGTGCTCGAAGGCCAGCGCCCGCGGCACCCAGAAGCCGGCCTGACTGACACCGATCACCGCGATGCGCTTGCGATCGACGTCCTCGCGTTCAAGCAACGCGTCGATGACCGGCGTGAGGGCGGCCTCCCAGTCGTGGCGAAACGGGATCCCCTGCTCATAAAGCGCGTACTGCTGGCCGGGCCCGTCGAACGTCATCCAGTGATATCCGCGTTCGCTTGCAGCCGCACCGCCGTGTCCCCACATCGCCGAGGTCGCGCCGTCGCTGCCGTTATTCATGATCACCAGCGGCCGCCGCTCACCAGGTGCTGCGTCTGGGGCGCGGAAGAAGTAACCGCGCAAGTCGGTGCCTTCGTAGGGGATCGAGATCCGCTCGCCGGGGACACGCGAGAGGTCGACCACGTGCTCCCAGCACTCGCGGTGGCGGCGCCAGACGGCGAGCTCCGCGTCGGGCCCAAAATGCTTCGCCTTGGCTGTGCAGTAGAGCACGGTGGCGTAGTAGGTGGCGGCGCGCCGGTAGAAGGACAGGGCGGTGGCGCGTCTGCCGGCGTGTCGCGCGGTCTCACCAGCGCCCCGGGCGCCGTCGGCGGTCGCAGTCCACTCGCTGATCCACGCGTCGGCGTCGCCGTCGGGAATCCGCTCTGCGGTGGCGAGCACCTCGCCCACATCTGATGCTTGCCGGTAGGCGCCGCCCAGGACGGTTTCGAGTCCGAACTGAAAGTCGTCGTCGGTGAACAGCCGCATGGCTAGGCCTCCTCTTTCTCGGTGATGACCGATGTCTGTTTGATCCCCCACAGCACCAGCCCGATCGGGATGACCCAGTTGAGGACGATGTTGGTAGGGCGGGTGTCGATCGCCCCGGCGGCGATGTGGAACGGGACCATCGCTGCGAACACCGACCCCCACATCAGCGTGAGCCGGCGGTTGACCGACTTGAACGTGGGGCTCGACCAGGCTCTCGCGGGACCTCTTCGCGCGCGTACTGCTCGGTGAAGGGCACCGTCGCAAGCGAGGCGAGCGCGATCAGCGCCAGCAGCGCCGCCGCGATAGCGCGCGCATAGCGCTCGACGAATTCCCCGAGCGAGGCATCGGCAGCGAAAGCGACCACTGTGAAGCCGACGAACGCGATCACCGCGCCGAGCTCCAGCAGCTTCGGCCGGCTCTTCATGATGCCGGGAAGGCTTATCCCCACCGCGATCACGAGAGCGGCGACCGACGCGATCTTCAGCGTGCCGTGCTCGGCGATGATCGTGAACAGAATCCACGGGACCAGGGCGATGAACACGCCCGAGCCATGGGTGCCCTCCTGATTGGTTGCTTGTTCGTGTGTGTTGACCATTTCGTGCCTCCGTTGATCGGTTGCTGATGAGGCACACGCTTGCAGTGCTGAGCGGCCAGGTCATACGTATGCGACTACTGATCTTTCGCGCGTCGCGCTACGCAGGCGCTGGGCCTGATTACGCGCGGCACGCGACGAACCTAGACTCATTCAGGTGCTAGACGTTGCCTTTGCGGCTCCTGCCTCATGGCCGCTGATCGGCCGCCAGCGTGAGCTGACACGCATCGCTGCGGCACGCACCGAAGGCGCACCCGCCGTTGCTATCTGCGCCGATGCTGGTGTCGGCAAGACCCACCTCGCCAAGCACGCACTGGAGCAAGCAGGACAAGCCGGCGCGTTTGACATGTGGGTTCACGTCACGCGCAGCTCGACCAGCATTCCGCTGGCGGCGTTCGGCGGGCTCGTGCCGCCAGGGACGAGCCTGGAGAGCGAGGCCGGCTTCATCCAAGTGCTCGTCGCCGAGCTCCGCGAGCAAGCGGCGGGCCGGGAGATAGTCGTCGGGGTCGACGACGCGCAACTGCTCGACCCGGCGTCGGCGACATTCCTGCTGCACATAGCCGAACACGCTGTCGCGTTCGTGATCGCGACCATCCGATCCGGCGATCCATGCCCCGACGCCGTGTCGGCCCTGTGGAAGGATGCGGGCGCTCTGCGCCTTGACCTGGACTCGCTCGGCGGCTCCGAGCTGGCGGAGCTTATCGAGACGGTGCTGGACGGTCCGCTGGAGCGCGACGCGCACCACTGGATAGCGCAAAGCAGCCAGGGCAACGTGCTCTACGCGCAGCAGCTCCTCGCGGGCGCGCTCGAAAGCAACGCATTGATCAGCGAAGACGGCCTCTGGCGCCTGACCCGACAGCCAGCCCCAAGCAACTCGCTGCGCGAGCTGATCGACGCGCGGACCGGCACACTAAGCGACGAGGAGCGCCGGGGGCTGGAGCTGCTTGCACTCGGCGAGCCGCTCTCATTCGACGAGGCAGCGAAGCTGATGGGGACGCAGACGCTAGGCGAGCTCGAGGCACACAGACTCGCGGTCGTGGACCCCACCGCCGTCGGCGACCGTGGGGTGCGGGTCGCTCACCCGCTCTACGGTGAGCTGATCACCACGCAGATGCCGGTGTCTTGGTCGCGCGCGCATCGCGCGCGGCTGGCAGACCTTGTCGCAGCTCGCCCCGAACGCTCGCCCGCCGACACGGTGCGGATCGCACGGTGGCTCACCGACGCCGGCGAGGCGGTGCCGGCCGACATGCTGCTCGCAGCTGCGAAGGCGGCGAACCTCGCGGGCACCGAATCGGGCTTGCAGTTCGCTCAGCGTGCGATCGAAGCCGGTGCAGGGGCGGAGGCGAACATGGTGCTCGCAGCCACCCATACGGTTCACGGCCGACCGACTGAGGCCGAGGCGACCCTCGCCGAAGTCGAGGGCGACATCGAGGACCGGACGCTCGCGCTCGAGTACCTCCGTCAACGAACCACGGGCCTGCAGTGGGGACTCGGCCGCGCGCAGCACGCCGTCGACCTACTCGATCGCGCAATCACATGGTGGCCGGAGGAAGCCTGGCGCAGGCAGGTCGAGGTCCTGCGACTGCCGTTCGTAGCACTCACGGAGCCGCCCGGCACCTGCACCCCTGCGCTGGAACAGGCGCTGAAGGACGACTTGTTGAGCGGGCAAGCGAGGCGCTGGCTGGCGCGCGCCCTCACTGTCGACCTCTTCTGGGCAGGCAGGGTACGCGAGGCCCACGGGATGCTCCCCGAGATTCCCCAGCTCCCTCTGCGAGAAGCGCTCGACTTCCTCGACCTCGCCACCTACTCGGTCATCGGGCTCGCCTCCGGGTGCGACTTCGCTGGCCTCGAGCGGGATATGCGAGATGTGTTCGAGCGTGCCACTGCCGTAGCCGACCCGGCCGCCGCGGGCCTTGCCGCAGCGATGGTCGCCGCGGTCAACTACCTCGCCGGGCGCTTCTTGGACTGCCGGCGCTGGCTGAACGAGGCGATCACCCAGTCAGAGCGACAAGACCCGTTCGGCACACGACCGCTAGCGCGGTCGCTGCAAGTGGGCGTCTGGCTCGCGCTCGGCGATCACGCTCGGGCATCGGTTGCCGCCGACAGGTTGGAGACCGACGCAGCGGGGACCGGGGCAGCAGCACAGAGAGGCGTCACGCCTTGGATCGCCCGAGGACGAGCATGGGCCAAGCTCGCGCAAGCCGAACCACCACTCGCGCAAGAGCTTCTCCTCAAGGCAGCCGTCGAGCTCCGCGTGGGCGCCGATGTACGACGCCGATCTGCGCTATGAGGCGATGCGGGCCGGCAAGCCCGCACGTGAGCTCGCACCAGACCTCCGCCGGCTCCGACAGCGGTGCGACGCCCCGCTCACCTCTGCCTACGCCGAGCACACCACCGCGAGAGCCGAGAGCGACGCCCGCGGAATGCTGCAAGCCGCGGAGTCCTTCGCTGCCCTCGGCGCCACCCGCTACGCCTCCGAGGCAGCCGCCCACGCCGCCGCAGCCTTCGCCGCCGAAGGGCGCCAAGACAGCGCGCGCCGCGCTGCCGCTCGCAGCCGCGATCTACAGCCCGCCGGACAGGGCGCCGGACTGCCGCAGATTGAAGGTATCGACGACGCCGCGATCGAACTCACGCCGCGCGAGGCGCAGATGGTCGAGCTCGCCGCTCGCGGGCTCACGAACACGGAAATAGCCGATCGACTCGTGCTCTCGAAACGAACCGTCGAGACACACATCTACCGCGCAATGCGCAAGCTCGGCATCAACGACAGGCGGGAATTTCCGACCCAGAGCTAGCCGTCCCCCGGGGCTACCCCCCCCCAGGGCGACTTGGCGGCGAGTGGAGAGGGCGAAGAACAGCGTGATCAATCGCCTTGCCCACGGTCGCGATGTCTGGCCTGTCCACGATCGCCACTCAATAGGCATCGGCACGCGCATACGGCTTCGCAAGCTCGCCGCTGGCGAACCAACAGTCCATCACGCCAACGGGATGCTACGCAATCGAGCCTACATGCGCTGCTGCTATTATTCCGGAAGTCTAGTAGGAACTTCTACAGGGTATCCAATGTACAGTCAGGAGGCCCAATGACTGGCCCGAGCGTCGCCCATCCCATAGACCCAGACTTCCCCTCGCCGGGCCGCACAGAGGCGCTCTATGCCCGCATCGTCAACGAGGTCCGTGAAAGCGGACTGAGTACAGCCGACATCGCGCGCCTAGTTGGAGTCGCCGAACGCCAGGTGCGTAACTGGACCTCTGGAGGCAATACACCCAGCGGGCGTAACCGCGACCGCCTGCTCGAACTGCATTACGTGACGCAGGCTTTGCGCGACCTCTACACGCACGAGGGCGCCGAGATCTGGCTGCACGGTCGCAAACGCAGCCTCGGCGGGCGCCGCCCGGTCGACATGCTCGCCGACGGTGCCTATGAGGAGGTACTCGACGCCATCGAGAGCAAACGCGCGGGGGCCATGTGAGGCAGCGCGACCTTCCGGCCGCGATTTCCAAACTGCAGCCGATCCACCTTCAAGGCATATTCGAGCGGCACACCTCGCTGCTCTGGGGCGAGCTGCAGCCCAGCGCTGCAGGCGGACGCTGGGGCGCACGTCGCGCCTACGAGGCTCTCTACCTCGGGCGCCCTCGTAGCAGCGTCGTGATCGAGGCATACCGCCATCTCGTCGATGACGAGCTCGGCGACAGCGCGGCGCTAGCGGCGAGCGTCCTGGAGCGCCGCGTCGTGACGTGCGAGGTAGACATCACCAACGTCCTCGACATCCGCGCAAGCACCGCCCTCGGAGCCGTCGCCCTCGACGAGACGCAACTCTTTTCGGATGTCGGCGATTACGCCGCCTGCCAAGCGGTCGGGGCTGCCGCGCACCAACTCGGACTCCCTGGGCTCATCGCGCCGGCCGCCAGCCGGCAAGGAGAGACACTCGCACTGTTCCCCACCAACCTCCCAGACGAGCAATGGCCCAAGATCACCAAGCGTGACATCTGGCGGGGCCTCCCACCCGATCCCCGGCGTCTCCGGCTCGTGGACGAAGCCTGACAACGCTCACCGACAGGGGAACGAGCCGGCGTGTGGCCGCGAGCACAGCGTGCGTCGATTTTGGCCCACCGAGGCAGCTTGGTGGGCCAAATCCATAATCCGGAGGGAACAGCTCATCAGAGCGCCTACTCGCGCATCGCTTGCTAGAGCCGTTTCATCAGTCTTTGCTGACGCCCCCGGGCGGGGAGACAGAGAAAACGCTTCCGCTCAGTCATGAAATCGCTCGTTCCCGCCAAACCAGTCGCTGTACCCGGGGGCATCGGGCAACACGAACTGGGACAGAGCTCGGCTGACCTGCAAAGGCGTCACCTCGAGCAGCACACGAAAGGCCATCCGTGCAGGCTCGTTGCCGAGCTGCAGGAGCAACTGCCCGAAGACGATGGCCTCGCCGATGCGCGCAGAATCGTCTGACGCGAGATCAGAGCCGATGTTCCGTACACGCGAGAGGAGCCATGGATCATGGTCTCCATCGCTCGTGGCAGTCGCTGCCTGCAGAACACACAAGCGGATGAACGGGCTCGCAGCGCGCTCGAAGATCGCCTCCAGCACGCTGTCCGACGGACGTAGCGAGTGCTGGGCTAGCAGTGGCAACAGCCACGCCCACGCGATCGGCGACAACACCTGAGCGTCGTCGTCATCCGGCCTGAGGTCCTCGATCAGCTGGTCGCTCTGCTCGAGTATCAGCGCGAGCTCGGCCGCTCTTAGCTCGTTGAGATCGCGACCCGCCGCCGGATCCGCTGCACGCTCGAGATGCTCAGCCGCGAGCCGTAGTACACCGCTCATACTGACACCCTGACCCACTGCGGTGGTGACCCGGCACTGTTGTACGCCGCCGCGATCACAGGCGCAGGCGGCACGCCCGCTGGCTGGCTGCCGAGCGGGGCGATCTGCGGTGCGTAGACCAAGCTTTCTGGCAGCTGCGTGAACTCCTCCTCGATCAGCACGCATGGCCGCGCGTCGTAAAGCTGGGAGCTCATGCCGCGCAGCAGGCGGCGACTGGGCCCGAAGTCGCCGACGCACATCCACAGGTCGCTCGGGTTTGTGTACGCGGCACCAAAGCCGCCGCCTGCTCCCGTATCGGCCTCGTCGGGATGAAAGACGACACAATCGATTTCGAAAGCCTGGCGGAAATCGTCGCGCATCAGCCGGTTGGCCAGGCGCGCATGTACCGTGAGCGTCAGCAGCGCGTACAGCGTCTGCGACTGCAGCCAGCTGATGTACGCCCACTGATTTTTGGGATCCGTCGCATCGAAGATCTTCCAGCCGTCGGGGTCAAATCGCGCGACCGTGCCAACGCGGCCGTAGATCGCCCCCGACAGTGGGTTGGCGAGCGGCGCACAGTAGACGCCCGTTCCCCACGTGTAGTCCAAGGTGTCTGAGATGTGCAGCCGCCCCGCACGCCGAATCACCGATGTGTAGCTTGCTTTCCCGTACTTGATAGCCAGCGGGCCGACACCAGCGGCCCCGACGGCCCGCTCGAGAGAACTACCCGCATAGCCGCCAATACCAGCTTCAACAGCTTCGCGCACGCCGGGGTCGAGCAGGTTGGGCGCGCTCATAATGACTACCTGGGCGCTCTCGCGACGCGTTGCCACACGCCATATTGCGTCGACGGCAGCTGCGGCATCGAGAGCGCCGTCGGGCGCACGACGCCGCCTTTTGGCGGGGACAAGGACCGATTCATACACCAGGCAGGGAGAATGACCGGGATGAACTGTCCGACGGGAATTGGCACGGTCACCTCTGCAGCGACGATTAGGTTCTGCTCGTTTCGCCACGCGTCCTGCTCGAATACCGCGCCCGCGGCGACCGTCGCTGTCGGGTCGACCGGCGCGTGCATCACAGCGACGATCGCGTAGTCACAGTTGCTCGGCTGCACGTGACTTGTCATCACCCGCTCGACAGCCGACGGGTCCAATAGCGGCTCATGCTCAAGCAGCGCCGCGGCCGAGGCGCCGGCGTCGCGGTAGGAGATGCCCCATGCGCGTACCGTCAGTCCGTTGCGTTCGACAAGGCGACCGAGGCCCGCGGCCGGCTCGCCGACATCGAGTCCAACTGCCGCGGGACTGCGAAGCAGCAGCGTGTCGTCATTGCCATGGGATTGCGCGATACGGAGGAGCGCAAGCGCACCGCCAACGCGAGGATCGGCCAAGCGACCGAACCACCGCGCAGGTTCAGCATGCACTTCGGCGGCCGGCGCGAGCGTCATCGCCGAGGAGCTTGAATCGATTGCAGCCACGAACTCAGCAGGCGTCGATACCTGAGTCGGTCGACCCTCCTGCGGACCTTCATCGTGTGGTGGCGCAACCGAGCGCGGCTGCAGCACCACCAGATCGTCTCGCTCATATCCCGGCTGCACCTCCCATCCGGCAAGGTCGTCACCAAGCACGCCGAGCAGTTGCGGCTCGATCACCAGCCTGCCCACCCACTCATATGCAACCCACATCCGCTCAGGTGGCGGCAGCTCCGCGAGCACAGCCCCAGACAGGGCCAAATTGGAGGGATCGAGCAGGCCCAGGAGCAGATGCCCGACGGTGCGCGCCGGGCGCCCACAGGGGAACACCCATGGCGGCTGATCGGTCAGCGCCTCGGAAGCGCCCAGCTGCTCGAGCAGCGCTCCGGGTGGCCGCTCACTGAACGCTACGAGCACAATAGGCGACCCTGACCCTTCACCCATCTAGCGGAGTCTGCCAGATTCGGATGAATGGTGCAATCCCGATCGGCAAATCTAGGAGCGGTCCCAAAGAGCGGCCCAAGCCCCAAGACCAGTCGTTGTCACCCTCCGTACTGGAGCCTAAACGCCCCTCACCTACGCGCAGCCACCCTCGCCCACAAGGACGCAGGCCCCAGCTCACCGACCTCGTCTCCTGCAACGGCTGCCGCAAGGTTCACGGCCCCTTGAATTAGCTCATCCAGCTCCTGCGCCGCCCGCTCAGCCGGCACCCCATCGACGAAGTCAGCCCCAGTCAGGTACACCGACACTGGCACGGCCAGCGCGCCGAAGAAGGTGAGCACGTCGCGCAGGTGCCGGTCGGCGCCGAGAAAGTGGTGGTCGCTTCCCCCCATGGCGACCAGCGCCACGACCTTCCCCTGCAGCGCAGGCACTGGCAAAAGGTCGAACACGTTCTTGAGCGCCCCTGTCATCGATCCCCGATAGGTGGGCGTGGCGAACACCACCACATCGGCGTTCTGCACTGCCTCCACCACGGCGCCGGTGTCATCCCCAAAGCTGTCCGGCTCCCGCCCGTCCGCCAAGGAGATCCGCCGCTCGCCCAGGTCGATCAGCTCCGCGGCCCCCACCGACGGGCGGACCCGCTCGACGGCCTCCTCGACGGCACGCCGCAGTCGGCCCGGGGGCGTCACGCTCCCGACTACGGCCAGCAGCCGCAATGTTTGCCGGTGCTCCTCAGCGGACATCCACGCTCCCGGCGACCTCTAGTCCCGCGGTCCTCTCCGCCCTGGAGCCACTGGAGCCGCCTACTGTGAACGGCACACTCGAGCCGCCATTGCCGGCTGCTCCGTTCTCGCCAGCAGCGGCGCCTTGCTCGAGCGTGCCGGCCCACAGTCCCCGCTCGCGCAACACCGGCAGCACCCCCTCAGCGAACCAGTAGGCCTCCTCCAGGTGCGGGTAACCGGACAAGACGAACTCGCTGATGCCGAGCTCCGCGTACTCCTCGATGCGGTCGGCGACTTCCTCGTGGCTGCCCACCAGCGCCGTGCCGGCACCGCCGCGCGCGAGCCCCACGCCGGCCCACAGATTGGGTGCGACCTCCAAATCAGACGCCGTCCCGTTGTGCAGCGAGAGCATCCGCCGTTGCCCCTCGGACTCGCTGTGGCGCAGCCGCTGCTGGACACTCTCGATGGTCTCCGCCGGGATGCCGTCGAGCAGCCCCTCGGCCTCGCGCCACGCCTCCGCGGCAGTGTCGCGACAGACCACGTGTAGCCGTATTCCAAGCCGCAGGAGCCGGCCTTGCTCTGAGGCCATCGCCGCCACCGCAGCGAGCTTCTCCCGCAATAGCGACGGTGGCTCACCCCAGCTGAGATACACCTCCACATAGCGCGCTGCAACATCGAGCGCGGCGGGCGAGGAGCCTCCGAAGTAGATCGGCGGGACCGGCGTGGGCAACTGTTCGAGCTGCGCTCCGGACACAGACAGCCGCTCACCATCGAGATCGACCTCCGCGCCGCGCCAAAGGTCACGCACGATCGAAAGGAACTCAGCGGTGCGCTCGTAGCGCGCGTCCTTGTCGAGGTGGTCGCCCAGCGCGCGCTGTTCGGCGCCGTCACCGCCCGTGACGACGTTGAGCAGCAGCCTGCCGCCGCTCTGACGCTGGAACGTGGCGGCCATTTGGGCCGCGAGCGTCGGGCTCACGAGGCCGGGCCGGAACGCGATCATGAACTTGAGCCGCTCGGTGCGCTGACTGAGCATCGCGGTGGTCACCCACGCGTCTTCACACCATAGTCCCGTGGGCGTTAGCGCGCCCTCGAATCCAAGTTCCTCGGCGGCGAGCGCCACCTGTGTGAGATAGCCGAGCGACGCGGTGCGCGGCCCGCCGGCAACACCCAAACGGCGTTGCCCCTCGATCAGCCGGCGCCCGTCTCCCTGCGTGGGCAGGAACCAGTGAAAGGCGAGGCCGGCCATCACACCTGCCCATGCTGGGGCGGGAAGACACCACTGAGGGTGTAGCGGCCGATGTGGTGGAGCTTCCAGCGCACGGGGTCGTGGAGCGTGTGGGTGCGAGCGTTGCGCCAGTGGCGGTGGAGATTGAGGTCGTTGGCGGCGGAGCGGGTGCCGGATAGCTCAAACAGGGCGCTGGCGGTCTCCACGGAGATGCGGTCTGCGAACGCCTTGGCGGTAGCCACGGCAATCGATGCCCGGGCCGAGCCGGCCTCATCGACGCCGTCGCCTTCGACCGTGTCGATCGTGCGGGCGGCGTCGCCCAGCAGCGCCTGCGCGGCCCGCACCCCGATGGCGAGCTCGCCGACGCGCTGGATCAACAGGGGGTCGTCACTGGCGCGCTCCACCTCCGCCTCGAACCACGGCCTCGAGGCGGTGCGCACGAACTCACACGCGTCCTCGAGCGCGCCGACGGCGATGCCGACATCGATGGCGGTGTGGATGAGCTGTGCGCGTGCGCCATACACTTGCGGGCGCTCGAACATGCGGTGATGGGGCACGACCATGTCCGCGGGCACGGCGACACGGTCGAGCTTGACGGTGCCGCTGGCGGTGGTGCGCTGGCCCATGCCCTTCCAGTCGTCGACGATCGTGACGCCGTGCGTGTCGACGGGCACGATCGCCACCTGGGTGCGCCCGTCGTCGTCCTTGGCGAGCACGGTGAGCCAGTGCGCGAGCAGCGAGCCGGTGCAATAGAACTTCTCGCCGTCGAGCACGTAGCCCTCGTGGCGATTGCCGCGCAGACGGGTGCGAATGTCGGCGACGGTCTTTGACCCCGCCTCTGACTGCGCGTTTGCGAGACGCCCGCCGGCGAGTACCTCGCCGAAGATCAGCTCCTGCTGGGCAGGTGTGCCGAGCTGGCGGATGAGCTCGAGGTAGACGAAGTGGCTCTGGGGGATCTGTGCGACGTTCGGGTCGGCGCTCGCGAGCGCGCTCACGACCTGCGCGAACGTCTCGAGCGTCACCTCGGCTCCGCCATGTGAGCGCGGCACGGTGATCGCGAGCAAACCAACCTCTGAGAGCAGCTCGATCTCGGCGGCGGGCAGCTCGCGCAGGCGGTCGCGCTCGGCGGCGCCGGCGGCGATCTGCTCGCGCAGGGCCCACGCCCGCGCGAGCGCCTCCTCGTCGGAGTCGATCCGGTGCGCGCGAGCATCGGGGGCGGAGCTGCAGCTCGCGTGTACTCATGTCGAGAGCGTGGGCTGGGGGACCTGGCCGTTCAACGAACCGCCATCCGCGACCGGCTGCGGCTCGAGGCCGAGCTCTGCCTCGAGCTCGCGCACGATCGGCAGCACGTGCAGGCCGAAGTAGTCGACCTCCTCTTGGAAGTGAAGGAAGCCTGAGAGGATCAGCCCGACGCCGAGCTTGCGGTACTCGATGATGCGCCGCGCGACCTGCTCGGGCGTGCCGATCAGCCCGCTGCGGAAGCCGTCGTTGTACTGCACGAGGTCCTTGAACTCGGAGTCCTGCCACATGCCGCGCCCGTCGGCCGAGGACTGCCCGGCCTGCTTGACGGCAGCGCCGAAGCCCTCGACTGCCTCGCGGTCGGCCTTGGCGATGATCTCCTCGACGACCTCGCGCGCCTCGGACTCGCTGTCGCGTGCGACGATGAACGCGTTGAGGCCGAAGCGGATGTCGCCCGGCCCCCGCCCGGCCGCGCGGGCGTTGGCGGAGACCTCCTCGATCTGCGCCTGCACGCCCTCGAAGGAGTTGCCGTTCATGAAGTACCAGTCGGAGACCCGGCCGGCCATCGCCCGGGCGGCGGTGGAGTTGCCGCCCTGGAAGATCTCGGGGTGGGGCTTCTGCAGCGGCTTGGGTTTGAGCGTATAGCCGTGCAGGTTGTAGAAGTCGCCGGAGAACTCGGCCTCGTCCTGAGTCCAGCTGGCCTTGAGCACGCGGATGAACTCCTCGGAGCGCCGGTAGCGCTCGTCGTGCTCGAGCCACGGCTCACCGAGCGCTTGGAACTCGCCCTTGAACCAGCCGGAGACGACGTTGACGGCAAAGCGCCCGCCGGAGATGACGTCGGCGGAGGCGCCGAGCTTGGCGAACACGCCCGGCTGCCACAGCCCGGGGTGGATGGCGGCGATGACCTTCAGTCTCTCGGTGGCGAGCAGCAGCGCGAGGCTGAAGCCGGTGGACTCGTGCTGGTACTCGGCGCCGTAGCTGGCCATGTAGCGGACCTGGCTGAGGGCGTACTCAAAGCCCCTGTTCTCGGCCAGCCGCGCGAGCTCGCGGTTGTACTCGATGCCCCAGTCTGTGCGCTGCTCGATCTTGGAGACGACAAGTCCGCCGCTGACGTTGGGCACCCAGTAGGCGAACTTGATGGGATCCTCGCTTGTGATGGCCATCTGCGAACCTCTCTTTCTCATTGTTTTGATTGTTTTTATGAAGATTGGAGTGCGTCGTTGCCCCCCCGCGGCCCGCGGGGAAAGATCTCAGCCGAGGTGTTCCATCACGGCGACCCGTCGGCGCCTGACCGGCCGCTTGGCAGCAGCTGCGCGCTTGGGAGCCACCGGGCGCTCCAGGCGCGAGTAGGAGCCACGGAAGAACAGCAGCGGCGCCACGTCCTCGCCCGCGCTGGACATAGCCAGTGCCACGCCGATGACGATCATGTGATCGCCGGCGTGGTGCATGGCGCTGACGCGGCAGGCGACGGTGGCGAGCGCGTCGGGCAGGCACGGCAGGCCAGGGGCGTGCTCGCTGAACTCGACCTCGTGCGAATGAGCCTGCTCGCCCTTGGCGGCAAAGCGATTGGAGTGCTCGCGCTGACCCTCGGCGAGGATGCTGACGGTGAAGTGATCGGTGACCCGCACGGCGGCGAGCGTCTCGCTGTCGTGGGCGAGGCACACGAGCAAGAGCGGCGGCTCGAGCGAGACGGAGGTGACGGCGTTGACGGTCGTACCGACGGGGCTGCCGTCGCCGCGGCGCGTGCTGACAACGCAAACGCCGGTGGCAAAGTGGCCCATGACCTTGCGCATGTCGTGCTCGGCCGCCCTCACGCGACCACCGCGCCAAGCGTGTGCCCGAGCCGCAGCGCCTTGGAGAGCATGTAGTGCTCGGACTCGGGGTGCGACTCGACCTCGATCGGGACCTGACCGGAGATCTCCAGGCCGTACCCCTCCAGGCCGATGATCTTGCGCGGGTTGTTGGTCAGTAGGCGGATCGTGGAGAGCCCGAGGTCGGCGAGGATCTGCGCACCGATGCCGAAGTCGCGCAGGTCCGCGGCGAACCCGAGCGCGAGGTTCGCGTCGACGGTGTCCAGGCCCCGGGTGTCCTGTAGCTCATACGCGCGTACCTTGTTGAGCAGGCCGATCCCGCGTCCCTCCTGGGCCAGGTAGACGATCGCGCCGCGACCCTCCGCGGCGACGAGGCGCATCGCCTCCCGCAGCTGCGGGCCACAGTCGCAGCGCAGCGAGCCGAATACCTCGCCGGTGACACACGCAGAGTGCACCCGCGTGAGCACATCGGGTACACCGGCGACCTCGCCGTAGACGAGCGCGAGGTGCTGCCCGCCGTCGATCAGCGAGCGGTAGCCGTGCAAGCGGAAGACCCCGTCAGGAGTGGGCAGGCGTGCGCTGGCGACGCGTTCGACGAGGCTCTCCGACTGCCGGCGGTGGGCGATCAGCTCGGCGACGGTGATCATGCGCAGCCCGTGACGAGCGGCGTAGGGGATGAGGTCGCCGACCCTGGCCATGGTCCCGTCCTCGTTGAGGATCTCGCAGATGACGCCCGCGGGCGAGAGACCTGCCAGGCGCGCGAGATCGACGGCGGCCTCGGTGTGTCCGGAGCGCTCGAGCACCCCGCCGCGGCGGGCGCGCAGGGGAAATATGTGGCCGGGGTGCACGAGGTCCTCGGCGCCGCTGGCGGGGTCGATCGCGGTCTGGACGGTGCGCGCGCGGTCGTGCGCGGAGATGCCGGTGGTGACGCCGTGACGCGCCTCGATCGAGACGGTGAACGCGGTTTCGTGCAGCGACTGGTTGCGCCGCGTCATCGGGCTGAGGCCGAGCTCATCGCAGCGCTCGGCACTGAGCGCGAGGCAGATCAGGCCACGTGCCTCCTTGGCCATGAAGTTGACTGACTCGGCCGTGGCGAACTGCGCGGCCATCACCAGGTCGCCCTCGTTCTCGCGATCTTCGCCGTCGCACACGATCACGGTGCGCCCATCGCGGATGTCGGCGATCGCGTCGTCGATGGTGTCGAACGGACGGGTCATGCGATGCGGCCCTTGGGCGTGGCGTTCACGCTTACGAGGATGGTGGCTGCGAGGGGTGCGGTCAAATAGGGATCGTGGAGCGGGTGATAGGGCGTGCCTTTCACCCCTGCGCGCGGGTGGCTTCATAAGCGACAGCCTCCTCTGTGAACAGCTGATGGAGGTCGCGCGTGGCCCGCGTGGGCGTGCCGGAGCGCCGGCGCTGCACCACCAGGCGCACGCCGGTGGCGTCATCTGCGAGTTTGCGTGCGGTGATCGCGCCACGCTGCTCGAGCGGGTCTCCGAACACGCTGTAGCTGGGGAGCACGGTGACGCCGAGCCCGGCGGCGACCATCAGCTTGCCCATCTCCGCTCCGTCGGCGGAGTAGGAGAAGGAGGGTTTCTCGCCGCCGAGCAGGCGGTTGATGTAACGGTGCATGGCATACCCGGAGCGCATCGCGATCAGCGGCTGAGCGATCAGATCGGCGGTGCTCACCGACGAGAGCTCAGTGAGCGGACTGTCGCTGTGGATACACACGACGGGGCGGCCGCGCAAGAGCTCGACGGTGTGTAGCTCGGGCGTGACCTCGTCGCCGTCGAGATAGTTGACGAGCCCGAGGTCGAGGCCGCCTTCCAGCAGCGAGCGGTGTAGGAGCTGCTGCTGGACCAGCACCACGTCGACCTGTGTGCTGGGATGCGTCTCTCGGAACGCACGGATGGTTGCGGTGAGCAGCGGCGAGGTGGCGGCGCTGACGGTTCCGAGCCTGACGGTGCGGCTGCTCTCGTGCTGCTCGTCAGCGGCGGAGCGCAGGCGCTGGGCGGCCTCGATCACCTCGAGCAGGTGCGGCAAGAGCTCGCGTCCCTCAGCGCTCACGGTGGCGCCGGTGCGCTGGCGGTCGAGGATGTTGACCCCGAGCTCGGCCTCCAGCTTGCGCACTGTCTCGCTCAGCGCGGGCTGAGAGATGTGCAGCTCCTCAGCGGCGCGCCTGAACGATCCAAAGCGCGCAACCGCGGCTGCGTATTCGATCTGCTCGATGCGCATGGGGCCGAGTTATCGACAATTTCTATCAAGAAGCTTGGGAATGATGTCGCAAATCGTACCACGCACGCCGCCCCCCGATAGGACATCGCTATCGGGAGGTCGCGAACGCGTATTGGACGACGGCCCACTTCCCAGGGATGCTTTGCGCGCTTTCCCGACCGGATTTATCGAGAATGCCTCCTGGGGTGTTCACGAAAGGAGCCCGCCCCAATGATCGAGGTAACCGCACTGACCAAACGCTACGGATCGCTGACCGTCCTCGACGGCGTCGACTTCGCGGTGCAGGCCGGTGAAATCGCAGCGGTGGTCGGACCCAGCGGCGCCGGCAAGAGCACGCTGGCACGCTGCATCAACCTGCTCGAGAAGCCCACCTCGGGCTCGATCCTCGTCGACGGGAAGGACCTAACGCGTCTCTCCCGTGGCGAGCTACGCAGCGCCCGCCGCGCGATCGGCACGGTCTTCCAGTCGGCGAGCCTGCTGCAGCGGTTGACGGCAGCGGAGAACGTGGAGCTGCCGATGCGCTACCTCGACATATCCCACTCCGAGCGCGTCAGGCGCGTGCACGAGCTGCTCGACCGGGTGGGAATGCTGCATCGCGCGAACCACTACCCCTCGCAGCTGTCGGGTGGACAGCAGCAGCGGATCGGACTCGCGCGCGGCCTCGCGCTGAAACCGTCGGTGCTGCTGGCCGACGAGCCGACCTCGGGGCTCGACCCGCATACGACCTCCTCGATCCTGACGCTGCTCGCGGAGCTGCGCGACGAGCTGCGGGTCGCAGTGGTGCTGATCACGCACGAGATGGACGTTGTGCGCAGCGTCGCAGACAGCGTCGCAAGGCTCCACGAGGGAAAGATCATCGAGCGCGGCTCGGTCGCTGAGGTAGTGCGCTCCTCGGACTCGGAGCTCGCGCGAGCGCTGCTGCCGTTGCCTCCAGGACCAGCGCCGCGGCACGAGTCCGAGGTGTGGCAGCTTCGCTACGAGCGCCCCGACGTCAACCCGGCGTGGCTGACATCGATCGGCCGCGAGCTCGATACCGACATCGCCGTGCTGGCCGGGTTGATCGAGACGATCGATGACGGCGGCGCTGCCGGGCGTGTGACGGTGCGCATCGAGCGCCCCCTGGCAGCCGCAGAGGTCCGAGCGGCGTTTGCCTCGCGCGGCATCCACGCTACGCAGGGGAGCGTCGCAGCGGCCGACGAGCTCGAGCCCGAGCCCGAGGAGCGCCAAGAGGCGCTGGTCAGGAGCGCGGCATGATCCTCGCCACCGCAACACCCTGGTCTGGAGTTTCCACGCTGCTACTGCCCGCACTCGGGCAGACGGCCGCGATGGTCGGCATCGTGATGGGGATCGTCGTCGTGCTCGGCCTGCCGCTGGGCCTACTCATCTTCAACACCTCGCCGCGCGGACTCACGCCGCATACGACCGTGCACGCGTCGATCAGCTGGATCGCCAACCTCGGGCGCTCGCTGCCGTTCCTGGTGCTGATGGCCACGGTCATCCCGTTCACCCAGCTGGTGGTGAACACGACGATCGGGATCAAGGCGGCGATCATCCCGATGTCGCTGGCCGGTATCCCGTTCTTTGCGCGGCTGGTGGAGAACGCCGTCCGCGAGATCCCGCGCACGCGCCTGGACGTGGGCATCGCCTCCGGCGCGAGCGTCCTACAGGTGATCAGGACGATCCAGCTCACGGAGGCGCTCCCCGGGATCGTCGCGGGGCTCTCTCTGAACATCATCGCGATGATCGAATACTCGGCGATCGCCGGGGCCATCGGGGCCGGCGGTCTCGGCTACCTGGCCGTCAACTATGGCTACGAGCAGTTCGACAGCCACATCATGATCAGCTGCATTGTCGTACTCGTGCTGATCGTGCAAATCGTGCAGTTCGGCGGTGACCGGATCGTCCGGTCGCTCACACACTGATCAGCAAAGGAGCAGACATGGCAACTGATGTAAAGACCCGATCACCGACCCCCAACCTCCCACCGCAGGACTTCCAGCTGCGTGGCGGCTCCAACCGCCGTAACTGGCTCGCGGCGGCGGCAGTGCTGGGAGTGATCATCGTGCTACTCGTCGTATTCCTCGCGAAAGGGTCGTCGTCGAAAACCGTCGCCGGGAGCCACTTTGGCACCACGCTTCCCGTCGCGTACGAAGCCTCGAGCAGCTCTGAGCGCGCGTTCCTGGTGTGGCTCAACCAGGCGATCGCGCCCACCTACGGGCTCAAGATCGAACCTGTAGGGATCCAGGACGGCAACCAGCTCGACGAAGCAACCGCGCATGGAGAATTTGCAGCGAACATCTACCAGCACATCCACTGGCTCAACGAGGTCGTCAAGTCCACGGGCATGAAGCTGACGGCAATCGGACCGGTCTTCCAGTGGGCGTACTCGGTGTACTCATCCAAGTACCCGAGCCTGTCGGCGATCCCCAACGGAGGGCAGATCGCGCTGCTGAACGATCCCGCCAACACGGCGCAGGCGCTGTGGCTGCTGGAGCGGGCCGGCGAGATCACATTCAAGCCTGGCACGGTCCCATGGGAAGCGACCACGAGTGACATCGCTTCCAACCCGCACAAACTGCAGTTCGTGTTCGTCGACTATGGCGCCGGGCCGCGCACGCTCAGCTCGGTAGACGCCGTGATCGCCTACAACATGCAGTTCATCGCCGCAGGCACACCCACGAAGGACCAGATCTACGCTCCGGCTGCGCCACGCAGCTTCGCCGGGCAGCTGGTCGTGGGTGACGCTTACCGCAACGACCCGCAGGTGAAGAAGCTCATCAAAGTGTTCTTCGACCCGCGCGTTCAGCCGTACCTCCGCACCACCAACAACCCGGCGTTGAAGGACCAACTGAGCCCGGTCGCGCCTCCGGAAGCGGAATCGGGATCATGAGCCGTTGAGGCATCCCGCCGGGTCTTCCACGAGCCCCCGCCAAGACCGGCAGTTGCGGTCGCGGCGGGGGCTCGCGGTCGCCAACATCCGGGGAAGCGAGGAGCTCCTTTCCTCCGCTATACAGCGGAGCGCGGATGGAAGCCGGCTTGAACCAAGGGCCAGAACAGGCTCTGGACCGTCTCGCCACGCCTCGACTCGACGCCGACTGAGTTCCCCCGAAGCAAGGTCTAGGCTCCGCAGCTTATGGCTTGGAGAGTTGTCGATCTGTTTTCCGGCGCAGGAGGGATGAGCTATGGGTTCTCCCGCTATCCCGGCTTCCGACTGGTCGGTGCAGCCGATGCCGAGAACGGTAAGCCAAGCATGGGTCATGGAACGCTGGAATGCAACGCGTCATACAAGGCCAACATCAACCTGGAGCCGTTAAGGCTCGACCTTTCCACGGTCAAGCCGGCCGAGCTACGCCGTCGTTGGGCGCTGTCGGACGATCCGACCGTGCTTCTTGCGTGCCCGCCATGCACCGGCTTCTCGCGCACTCTCTCCAAGAACCATCTCGTGGACGATGAGCGGAATAGCCTGGTGCGGCGGGTAGCTTTGTTTGCGCACGTCCTGCGCCCGGCGGTGATTGTGATGGAGAACGCCCGAGAGCTTCTCATGGGACGTTTCGCCAACCACTTCCGGAGCCTTGCGAGCGACCTTGAAGGACTCGGCTACGACGTGCATGCCGATACGCACTTCCTGACCAGATTTGGGCTTCCACAGAAGCGCGAGCGCGCACTCGTTGTCGCAGTCGCGAAGGGCCTTCCCAAGCGAGGACTCCTCGATCTCTGGGACGGGTACGAGGTTGATCCTCGCGCGTTGCACGTCCGACACGCAATCGGCGACCTACCGGCGATCGGGCCGGGAGAGATCGACGTGCACGACGCCATGCACGTTTCTCCGGGCATCAACAAGCCCATCAACCATCGTCGCCTGGCTGCCATCCCCCACGACGGTGGCTCTTGGAGCGACCTGCTTAACCTCCCGGACGCTGACGAACTGCTCACTCCTGCGATGCGACGCCGTGCCGAGATTCGCGACTTCGGCAGTCATCCTGACATTTACGGCCGTCTCTCGTGGGATAGCCCCGCGGCGACGATCAAGCGAGAGTGCGGACACATCGGCAACGGGAGATACGCCCACCCCGAGCAAAACCGACTCTGCACGGTTCGTGAGCTCGCGATGTTGCAGGGCTTTCCATCCTCGTACATATTCGCGGCGGCAAGCATCACAAATATGTATCGCCATGTCGGTGATGCTGTGCCCCCTCTAATCTCCTATCAGCTCGCGGCACTCGTCTCCTGGATTCTTGGCGCTCGTCGTCCAATGCCGCTCGACTTTGTCCTTCCGGAAGCTAGCCTTCGTGAGTCGGATATCTATCTCCAGGAAGCAGATCTCGCTGCATGATCGCAACACCCATTCGTGCGTCCTCACCGTCAGTGCGCAAGCGCATGCAACGGCAACGTGAGCGCGATACCACACTCGAGAGACAGATCCGCTCTTTGCTTCACGCACGAGGTCTGCGCTTTTATGTCCATCGACAGTTGTTGGCGGATGTTCGACGCGAGGTGGATATCGTTTTCCCAACAGTCCGTCTCGCAGTGTTCGTCGATGGGTGCTGGTGGCACGGTTGCCCACAGCACGTAACTTGGCCAAAAAGCAACGCTCAATTCTGGAGACAGAAGATCGAAGCGAATCGCGTGCGCGACATCGATACGACGAGGCGACTGGAAAATGAGGGCTGGAGAGTGGTCCGCATATGGGAACACACGACCGCGAACGCCGCCGCAATGCTCATCGAGGCCAACGTTTTGGATTACCAGAACTTCCGGAACGGCTAATGTCGCCTCGCGAAGAGCTGGCTGAGCTATACGCAGGACTCAAGGACGCACAGAAAGAGTCCCTCGCAAAGTTCGTCTCTGCCCTGGGACCTGCGAGTAGCGACCGGAGTCAGCTCCTGGATGTGCTGGCCGATCTTGACGATGAAAAAATTCGCCGGGTCCTCAGCATCACACGCGCGCTGGCACGAGACATTCGAGAGGTGCTCAATAGCGGCAGCCTCGTCGTGACACGCCCGTTCGCCGACGAGTTCCGTATGCGGCTGCTTGCCCACCACGCGACGCATACGACCAAACTGGACCGACTCGGATTCGAGAACGCTTTCCTCGCCGCAAGCAAGGCCGCAGGCCGCGAAACGGAGGAGGCACCGAGCAGAACCACTCGCTTCTGGGACGTACGGGTGGATGATGTGCAAACTGCACTCAAGAGCGAGGGCGCCAGGAACATGAAAGCCGACTATCTGCATATCTCAAAGCTCTCCGAGGCGGCATGGATACAAGATGTCAGATCCGCCAAATCCCGCCACGAGCATATGGTGGCGTTTATGTTCGACTTCCTCGACGCTGTGGAAGACATGTTCGTACTGCGCATCTCCTACGCTCGCGACCTGGTCACGTACGAGTTGGTCGAGATCCCCGTTGACCACTTCCGGCGAATCTTGGATCTCCCAATCTCGGCGTTCGATAGCGATGCCCCACGTATTCCGATTGAGGACGAGCACGGCAGCATTATGGAGTTGCGGCTCGACCGGAGCGATGCAAAGATCACAATCAGCAAACTCCGTAAGGATTTGTGCATCGTCCATGCGACATGGTCGCTCGATCCCCGTTAGGAGTCAATGCATCCGGCACACTTCGCCGTGACCAGACGCAGCCCCACATCGAGCGTCGCCTGCGCTCGTAGGTCTCCGTAGCGGCGATCCCACTCACCGCTCTCGAGGTCGCGCCGGAGCCGATCCAGGCCGCTGTCCACAATTGCTGGTGAGAGCAGATGCCATACAGACGAGGCCCTGCGCACGTCTGGGTCGAGGTGCATCTCTGGCCGGCTCCAGAGAGCGATGCAGAAGCCGTCCGTGCAGTCGCTGGGGACTGGAACCGTGTCCACCTGAAGACCCGGAAGAGCCGTCCGCAGGTCGTCAATCGAAGGGAACGTGGCGCGATCGTGCTCGGAGATCTCCGGCAGGTAATCTCGACAGAGCCACATCTGCGCCGTCACATCCACGTCGAGGGTCAAAAGGACGACCCGCTCACGGGTCACCCGGAGCACCTCGGCGAGACCGAGGTCGACGTCATCCCAGTGCTGCATCGTGAACACGCCCATCGTCGCGTCGACGCTGTTGTCCTGCAGCGGCAGGGACTCGGCAACGCCCTGGATCGCGGGTGCGGCACCAGCTGGGCGCTGGGCGATCATCACCGGCGAGGGCTCGACTGGAATGACGTCGCGATCGAGCGGCTCGTAAGAGCCGGCGCCCGCGCCAATGTTGAGGACACTCCTCGCGTCTCCAAGCGCCCTCCATATCGCGGCCTCGAAGCGTGAATCGGCACGACGGACATCGCTGTAGCTGAGGCCGATGCGGTCGTATGCGGGCATACTCAGTGCTGCGCACCGTAGCGATCAGCGTGCGCCGGACGGATCCACGGCCGGCTGTGAGGACCCCTGCCGCGACGCATCGGCCCCGGCCAGGGGGCGCGGGGGGCTCACCGTGACCGTCGCGCCGCCCGGCAGGAGATCCACGCGCAGCATCGCCGTGCCGAACACCGCCATGATGTCTCCCGCCCGATCGAGCGCCCGATCGATCGCGGGAGAGAGGACCTGGCACGTCTCCAGAAAGCGCCGCACGTCGCCGCGGTCGAGCTCCTGCGCGTCCGCCTCCAACTCCTCGATATGGGTGCGGGCGGGGATGACCGTCATCTCTGGCACGACGATGCAGGCCGCCATGTCATCCGGGGTGCTGAGCGCCTTTTCCTGCACCTTCGCCAGCAGCTTCTCAGCATCAGGCCGCGCGCCGAGCCCAGACAGGATCTCGCTCAAGCGCCTGCGTCCCAGCAGCCGTCGCTCCTTGCAGCGCGCCTCGATCAACCCATCGGTGAAGAAGCACGCAACGGCGCCGGGTGGCAGCGACACCGTCGTCTGACGACGCCCCGTCGGCACGTTCCAGCCAATCGGCGCAGAAGCGCACATCGTCAGCGGCTCGCGCGTCTGCAGACCCTGCAGGATCGGCGGCGGATGGCCGGCGCTCGCGAACACCAGGCGGCCCTCACGCGCGTGGTAGACGGCAAGCGCAACCGTCGCGAAATTCTCCATGCTGCGGTCAGCCAGAACCCGGCCCGCCAGCGCGATCGCCGCGCGCGGCTCCATGCCCTCCTGCAGATATGCCCGCAGCGTGTAGCGAGTGAGCGCTGCATGGGTCAGCGCTCCATGCCCATGCCCTACGACATCGCCAAGGATGATCGCGATCTTCCCCCGCTCCGGGACGAACACGTCATAGAAGTCGCCTCCCGCCGCCGGGCCATCCGCAGGCCGGTAGGCAACAGAGACCGACAGGCCGCCGACACGAGCGGGAACCTCCGGCACGAGCGCGGCCTGCATCGCATCCACATCTCGTAGAAGCGTCGCGCGTTGGCCCTCCAGGCGTCGAGCGCGCCGCCCCGCCATGCGCGAGCGAGTAGCGAAGCCGATCACCAGTAGCAGCAGCAGGAGGATGATCGGCTTGCTCCAGTCGGGGACAGGCAGCGGTAGCGGAATGTGCTTGCCAATCGTGTCCAAGGGACTGCTCGAGTGCCCACCTGAGCGCCGTGCGCCTCGCGTCGGCGATTTACCTTCAGGGCTCCCACCGCCCCGCTGAAGCACAGTCCGCGCGGATTGCGCGGACGAGGACCGATCCTTGGTGGTATCCGACACCGATGCTGCTGTTGCCATGTCCGAGCCGCCACCCGTCGAGGACGTTGGGCCGCCAGGAGACGCTCCAGCGCCACCAGAGCTCCCGCCCCCCGGGCTGCTGCCACTCGGTGCCTCGCCCTGCCCACCTTCCGCGCTTTTTGGTGCGCTGCCTTCCGGGCTCGTCGGCGTGCTGCCTTCAGCCGGGTTTTTTGTAGGCGAGCTCGGTGTCGACGCGCTCACTTCCGGAGTGGACACGCTCACCGTCGGCGTCGCCACGTCCACTTCAGGCGTCTTCACGTTGACACCAGGAAGCGAAACCCCAACGCTCGGCACCGTCACTCCTATGCTGGGCACCGTCACGCCAACGCTCGGTACCGTCACCCCGATGCTTGGGAGCGTGATCCCCACGCTCGGCAGCGACAGCCCGATGCTCGGCACAGTGGCAGACACGTTCGGCAGCGACGGCCCACCAGACGCGCTACCCAGCGAAAGCAGGCCCTGTGCATCGGCGACGCCGCCCGTGCAGAGCGACACGCATACGCCGATCAGCGAAGCAGTCAGCGCGGCTCGCACCCCCCTCGCGCGCCGGGCTCTCAACAGCCACCGGGCTCGAGCGGAGCGAGCACTCACACGCGCGCCTTCGAAAGACGGACGGTCGTGTTGCCAGAGCCAACACACAGCTGCACAGCGTCCATTACGCGTGTCATCAGCTCGAACCCACGCCCGCGATCGGCGCCCATGGCACCAATCGGCGCATATCCCGAGAATGTGCCGTAGTCGCGCACCACAAACGTCAGCCTGTCGCCGTCCGCGCTCACGCTGAGATGTATGTCTCCGTGAGCGTCGGGGCGACCGTGCCTGATCGCGTTGGTCACCGCCTCGTTGACCGCGAACGCGAGCTCGTAGCAACAATCGGGATCGAGGCCGAACGCCAAGGCGGCCTGATGCGCGTATTCGCGCGCAACCCTCAGCTTCGCGGGCTGAGCCGGCAGGCGCAGATCACCGATCGCGAGGCCAGCATCGCTGTGATCGACCACCGTGCCCATCTCAACCGGCCACAGCCAGTTCCTTCAGCGCTTCCGCACGCGAGCGATGGACGGCTATCAGGCTTTCGATCCCCGCGATCTCGAAGATGCGCAGCAGGCGCCTGTTCTCATCTGGACAGACGATCAACAGCATGCCCCCACCGAGCTCGTTCAGCAGCGTCGCCACCGACACCAGCGCACCGATGGCGGTCGAGTCGACGAACGTTGCACCCGACAGGTCGAGGATCAAACGTCTCGAGCCGGCATCGATCCGCTCAGTGAGGCGATCTTTGAGCTGGGGGCTTGCCGCGAAGTCGAGCTCGCCGCCAGCGACCATGACAGCGACATCCTCGTCGTGCGAGGACTCCTCGACCGCCGACTCGTCACCGATGTAGAAAAAGCCCATCCGCCGCTCCCATAGCTGGGGCACCAATCGCTCACTGCCCCAAAATGCCCACGTTCAAACATTTGGGACTGATCGCGCAGTCTCGCGGGCCACCACGTTACAGAGCGCACGCCCGAGCCCCAGCGTCAACGGCCAGGACTCGACACTTGTACGACCGCAACACCCGGACGCCTGTCGGGTTGGCCTCCCACAGAGGGCTCCGACACACCCGCCACCATGCCCCTGGAGAGAATGGCTGTGACAGACAACGCCAAACGGCCCACAACCCCGCATAACCGGTCGTGCACGCAAATCGTCGCGCGCACAAGCCTTGCCGCCCTGACCGCCGTGCTGGCAATGGCATTGGTGGCGTCGCTCGGCGCATCCACAGCCCAGGGCGCCTCGTCGCTTAACTGGTCGGCGCCTGCGACATTCGACGCCGGCAATGCGCCCACCGCCGTGTCCTGTACCTCGGAATTCCTTTGTCTCGCGGTCGACAGCCAGGGGGATGTGTTGCGCACGTCCGATCCAAGCTCCTCAGCTCCGTCATGGAGCACACCCGAAAAACTGGATTCCGGCGCGTTCACCGCGGTCTCCTGTGCTCCCACCGGACCGTGTGTAGCCGTTGACGGCCGTGGCTACGCCTCAGTTGGCTTCAAGTCCGGCTCGCCCACCTGGACTGCACCGAGGGAAATCGATGGCGGCGCTCCCCTCACCGGGATCTCCTGCCCGTCCGCATCACTGTGCGTGGCGGTGAACAGCGCCGGTGCAGTTGTGACGAGCACCAACTCGGGCTCGGGCTCCTGGCAGGTCGCGACCATCGACTCCGAACACCCCCAGCTGACAGCCGTGTCGTGCGCCTCGGGCTCACTGTGCGTGGCGGTCGACGCCGCGGGTGATGTGCTCTCGAGCGCTGACCCGAACGGCGGCTCGAGCGCGTGGCATCTACAGAAGGTCGACTCCGCGGAACTGCGCTCGGCATCCTGCTCGGCCACCGGAGTGTGCGTGGCCGTGGACAGCACCGGCCAGGCCCTCGCGAGCGCCGACCCCACCGCTGTGCCGGCCACCTGGAGCGTCACCCCCATCGCCGGCGAACGCCTCACCAGTGTCTCCTGCGCGACAAGCGGGCTGTGCGTGATCGTGGACGCCACGGGAGAGGCGCTGGCTAGCGACGATCCCACCTCGCCGACCCCCACCTGGAGCGCGTCGAATGCCGACTCGGGGGCGCCCGCAGGGATCTCCTGTCTTGCCAGCGGGTTCTGCCTGGCAGTAGATACCGGCGGGCACTCCGTCTCAGCGCGCGTCCCCGCCCCATCCGTTACTACGCTGGCGCCCACCGAAGTGACCGCAACCAGCGCGGTCATGGCCGGGGCTGTTGACCCAAACGACGCAGTACTCAGCGGGTGCAGCTTCGAATTCGCCGCCGGCGGCGCGAGCGGGCCCTACAGCCAGGTGATCCCCTGCTCGCTGCTGCCGACGGCAGTGAGTGGCGAGCAAGCGGTCTCTGCCCCGCTCTCCGGCCTCGCGCCGGGCACCACCTACCACTACCGCCTGCTTGCCTCGAGCCCAAGTGGAACGAGCGCCGGCGTCGCAATCGAATTCACCACGCCGATCTCCGAACAGGTGGCGCTCGTTCGTCCAAACCCCTCGATCAGCGGCACCCCGGCAAACGGACAGCAGCTCACATGCCACGCGAACCTGCCCACCGGCGCCTCCGCACAGCTGAGCTATGCGTGGCTGCGAGACCTGATCCCAATCGGCGGGGCAAACGGATCGACATACACGGTCAAAGGACAGGACACCGGCCACCACCTCCAATGCCAGGTCACAGCAACCAACGGCGGCGGAAGCGCAGCTGCGACCAGCGCGTTCGTAACGATCCCCGTTGGCGGCGTGCCGACGTCCGCTGGAGAGACCACCGTCGGCCAAGCCGCGTTCAAGAGCGGCAAACTGGCAGTGCCGCTCGTCTGCTCCGCACAGGCAAGCGGTGGCTGTGAGGTAGCGCTGCGCCTGACCGCCGTTGAGACGCTCGACGGCCACCGGATCGTGGCGATCGCCGCACGACGCTCGGACCGGGCTCATGGGTCAGCAGCGGCCGTCCGCCACCTGACCGTCACGCTCGCCAG
Organism: uncultured Solirubrobacteraceae bacterium; assembly: GCA_963752865.1. GTDB lineage: Bacteria > Actinomycetota > Thermoleophilia > Solirubrobacterales > Solirubrobacteraceae > Palsa-744. Next base: position 559,752 of record CAVVZU010000002.1, on the reverse strand, counting down.
CGCGCGCATACACCTCGCGCGCGGCGCGTATCAGACGTTGCTCGTCACGCTCAACTCGAGTGGCCGGCGTGTACTACGTGCGCTGCATCACTTCAGCGCCTACGTGTACGTGACCGGCACGGTCATCGGCGTGATCGAAGCGCGGCTCGCCCAGCAGCTGCTCACCCTCAGCGCCCCCTCGCACAGCGCATCGACCCATGCTGCGCGCCACCGCTAGCCGCTGGAGCGCGGCGGCGGCACTGATCGCGGTCACGCTCGCGCTCACGATGCCCCAGCCCGCTCCCGCCGCGAGCGTGCTCGCCGCGACCCCATACATGGGCTGGGACACGTATTTCGCGCTCGGCGGCAACTACAGCGAGTCGACCATCCTGGAGCAGGCAAGTCAGATGCTCTCGCTTGGCCTCGAGCAACGCGGCTATCGCTACATCTGGCTCGACGTCGGCTGGTGGCATGGCACGCGCAACGCAAGCGGCGAAATCACCGTCAGCCCGAAACAATGGCCGCACGGGCTCGCGTGGCTGACACGCACCCTCCACGCAGCCGGCTTCCTCGTCGGCCTGTACACCGACGCGGGCCCCAACGGCTGCGGCGGCGCCGGCCAGGGTAGCTACGGCCACTACCAGCAGGATGTCAACACGTTCGCCGCGTGGGGCTTTGACGCGGTCAAGGTCGACTTCTGCGGCGGCTCCGAATATCACCTCGACCCGGCGGCTGCCTACTCCCAGTTCCATGCGGCAATCGAGGCCAACGCCAGCCACCGCCCGATGCTGCTCTCGATCTGCAACTTCCTGCAGCCCGAACAGTACGGCGAAGGCCGCCCGCCGCTGGACGAATCGGCGTTTGCCTCCTACAGCTTCGGCCCCAGCGTGGGCAACAGCTGGCGCACCGACACCGATGTTGGCTTTCCCGGCAACGTGCCTTTCGCGGACGTGCTGCGTAACATCGACGCCGACGCCGCCGCACCGCAGGCCGCCGGCCCGGGCCACTGGAACGACCCGGACTACCTCGCTCCCGGTCAGGGCATGTCAGCCACCCAGTTCCGCTCGCAGTTGAGCATGTGGGCGATGCTCGCGGCTCCGCTGATGATCAGCGACAACCTCACCAAGATCAGTACCGCGACCGTCGACACCGTGCAGAACACCGAAGTGATCGCCATCGACCAGGATCCCGCCGGCGTGCAGGGCACGCTCTTGGCAACCGCCGGCAACGGCGAGGTTTGGGTAAAGCCGCTGGTGCGTGGATCGCGTGCCGTCGCACTGCTCAACCGCGGCTCGAGCGCGATCAAGATCGAAACGAGCGCGAGCGCCATCGGCCTACCGTCAGCCCCAAGCTATGCGCTGCGCAACGTGTGGACGCACACCACCAGCGCGACCGGAGGCTCCATCAGCGCAGAGGTCCCCGGCGACGGCACGGTACTGCTGCGCGTCTCGCCGCGCTGAGCGCCGGCGCTACTCGCGATCCAACGGTCAGGGCGCCGGGATGGAATTGCTGAGGCTGTCGATGGTATGTGCCACGGCAGCTTGGAAGCGCACGAGATCCCCGTAGGGGCGTGCGACGAGCATGGCTCCCTGAAGGGCGCTGAGGATTGTTTGGGCTGTGTCCGAGGGGTCTCCAGCAAAGGTCAGCTCGTCGTCCGATCGACCTTCTTCGAGCACACTCGCCAACCAGATCACGTTGTGATCGAAGAAGCGGATGACCGAGCCGCGCATCGGCTGCGGCAACGTTTGGTATTCGGCAGCGAGCATCCCGCACAAACACATGCGATCTCCGCGCAACACGTCCGCGTAAAGACTGGCGTACGCGTCGAGCTTGGCGCGAGCACCCGGAGTCGTGCTGCCGATCGTCTCCAGTGCTTCTGCGAAGCGCGCGGAGTAGCGCGCGATCAGAGCCTCACCGAGCTCGGCCTTACCGGCGAAGTGGTAGTGCAAACTGGCCTTTGTGATGCCTAGCTCGGCAGCGATGTCCGCGTAGCTGAACCCGTTGTAGCCCCGGCTCTGGACCAGTCGCTCAGCGACATCCAGGATCCGCTGCGCCGTCCCCGTCGAGGCTTGAATTTGCGTGGCCGCCATGTATCCCATCTTCGCAAAGGATCGACCTCGAACCGGCCTTGACAACCTACCTATTAGTAGGTAAGTATATCTATTGAGGAGAGGCCACGCGGACGAGAGGACATTCCAGAATGCAGACGACTGAGCACAGGAGCTTTGAGGCGCCTGATGAGACGCGCGAGTTCCCAAACGGGCATGCGGGCATCCTCAAGATGAGCGGGGGAGAAGTTGGGATGATGGTCTTCGAGCCCGGCTGGCGCTGGTCAAACGACGTCAAGCCAATCGCCAACACGAACAGCTGCGAGGCCCCGCATTTTCAATACCACGTAAGCGGACAACTGGCGATCCGCATGGACGATGGCACGGAGCTCATCGCCGGCCCAGGAGACGTCACGTCCCTGCCCAGCGGGCACGACGCCTGGGTGATAGGCGATGAGCCAGTCAAGGTCATCGACTGGTTCGGCGCCAGCGACTACGCCAGGAACGCGTGACCCAGCGACCAACACAACCGTCTCACCAAGACGTCCCCAAATTCCCCAGCCACAAAGGAGAGTCACATGGCCCGCAAGATCGCAGACTGCCGTCGCTTCGAGAGCGACAACAACTGCTCGCTAACCATCATCGGCGAGGAGGACGAGGTGCTGACGGCCGCGGCACAGCACGCCGTCACAGCCCACGGCCACCAAGACACGCCGGATCTCCACACTCAGCTACAGGCGTTGCTCGAGCCTGAGGAGAGCTATGTCGCTGGAGCCCGCCAGCCGGAGCCGTTCCCAAGCTGACGGCAAGAGGATCTCAAGCTGCAGGAACCTGCTGGGTGATGCAGTGGATGTTGCCTCCGCCCAGCAGGATCTCGCGCGCGGACACCCCCACCACCTCACGCTCGGGAAAGCAGCCGCGCAGCACCTCCGCCGCCTGTTCGTCGTAGCGCTCGTCAAGCAACGGGTACACGATCCGCGTGGTGGCAATGTAGAAGTTCGCGTAGGAGGCCGCCAGGCGGTCGCCCGGGCGGCGGGGCAGCGTGCCAGCGATGGCTTCTACGCCCTCCGCCTCCTCCGCGGTGATCGTCACCGGTCCCGGCGAAGGCAGGCGGACCACCTCGATCGCGCGGCCACGCGCATCCGTTGCCGCTTCCAAGCGTTCCTGGGCGTCGCGTGAGATCGCATGCTGCGGGTCGGACTCGTCATCGCAGTAGCTGAGCAATACGACACCCGGGCGCGCGAAGCAGGCGAGGTTGTCCACGTGCCCGTTGGTCTCGTCGTTGTACACGCCCTGACCGAGCCAGATCATCTGGGTCGCACCGAGGTACTCGAACAGCGTCTGCTCGATCTCCTCGCGCGAGAGCTCCCGGGTTGCGGTTGGGGTTCAGCAGGCACTCTTCTGTGCTCATCACCGTCCCCTGCCCATCCACGTGGATCGAGCCACCCTCCAGCACGATCGGCGCGCGGTAGCGATCGGCGCCTTCGATCTCCAACACCTTCCGCGCCACACGCTCGTCGCGATCCCATGGGAAGTACAGGCCACCGCTGAGACCGCCCCAAGCATTGAAGTGCCAGTCCACGCCGCGCCTACCGCCATTGCCATCGACGAGGAACGTCGGCCCCATGTCGCGTATCCACGCGTCGTCAGTGGAGACCTCCACCACGCGTATGGATGGCGAGAGCAGCGAGCGGCAGTGCTCGAACTGCGCATCGGAGACCGCCACCGTCACTGGCTCTGACGCATTGATCGCCTCGGCGACCGCCGCGTACGCGTGCTGTGCTGGCTTGGCGCCCAAGCGCCAGTTGTCAGGGCGCTCGGGCCACGCCATCCAGCAGCCCGCGTGCGGCTCGAACTCGCCCGGCATGCGGTAGCCGTCGGCTGCGGGCGTGGAGGTCAGGGTCGCGCTCACCGCAGACAGCCTAGAGTCAGATGAGATGGATGAGATACGCGTGATCGTCGCGCCTTCGGTGCCAGCATCGCCGGCCCGCACCCGCGCGCCCCAGCGCGAGCCCTTTCGCATCGGCGCGGTGCAGCAGCGCTGGCACGCCGACCCCGCCGAGCACGAAGCCGCTCTACAGGACGGAATCGCTCGCGCCGCCGCCGAGGGCGCGCGTCTGGTCTGCCTGCAGGAGCTCACGCTCAGCCCATATTTCGCGGTCGATCCAGCCGGACCGCAGGCCGGCGGGGTGCAGCCGGAGGAGCTTCCCGGCGGCGCCACCCACGAGTTCGCAGCGCGTGCAGCACGCGCATACGGAGTGCACGTTCACGCTTCGCTTTACGAGCTGGCGCCGGGCGAGGACGGTCTCGGCTACAACACCGCGATCATCGTCGCACCAGACGGCGAGCTATTGGCACGCACGCGCAAGCTGCACATCCCTGTCACCGCCGGCTACCACGAGGATCGCTACTTCCGACCCGGACCCGGCGACCAGAATGCCTTCCCGGTCATTGCGCTCGATCAGGCACGTCTCGGCCTGCCGACCTGCTGGGACCAGTGGTTCCCCGAGGTCGCCCGCGCCTACAGCCTCGAGCAGGCAGACGTGCTCGTGTATCCCACAGCCATCGGCTCCGAGCCCGAGCACCCCGACTTCGATACCCAGCCGCTGTGGGAGAAGGTGATCGTCGGCAACGCGATCGCCAACGGCGTGTTCATGGTCGCCGTCAACCGCATCGGCGCGGAGCCGCCGCTGCGCTTCTACGGCTCCTCGTTCATCTGCGATCCCTACGGACGCAAGCTCGTGCAGGCCCCACGCGATCAGCCTGCCGTGCTCGTCGCTGACCTCGACCTCGACCAGCGCCACGACTGGCTCGAGCTGTTCCCCTTTCTCGCCACCCGCCGCCCCGAGAACTACGCGCGGCTTGCGCAGCAGGCCGCCGAGCTTGTCGCTGATGACTCTCGGGACTGACGCACCGACCGCTCGCTCCGGCGCTCATGCGTATTCGTCGAATGTCACCCCGCCGGCGTATGACTGTTGGCTTGACGAGCCATCGCCGGTGTAGCCACTCGATTCCAACAACGAGCTGGTGCCCGCGCCGTTTGCAAGCTCTTTCAAAAGGACGCTGGGTTCGATCCCGAGAGATTCCGCCAGCGTCGAAAGGCTGCTCTGCGACCCGCTCGTGGAAGAGCCTGCGCCAGCCACACCCCCTGTACCGCCCAAGCCGCCCGGACCACCGGAGGGCGGGGACGGCGGCGTTCCCGCGGCAATGCTGGTTGCCATTTCTGTGAGCTGGGTCGAGGACAGAGCGGGGGCTCCTTCGGGCTTGTGTGCAGTCAGTTCGCCTTCGATCGTCTTGATCAGCTCACTGCTCGATACGCCCTTCTTCGACGCAAGTTCATCGAGCGTATTACCCGCCTGTAGTTCGCTACTCAGTTCAGAGGTGCTGAGTCCCAGTAGCTTTGCCACTTCCGTCATCTGCGGGCGCGGGGGGTGGGGCGGCTGAGTCATCTGGATGTTCGAGGCACTGCCGACAGGGCTGACGAGCATGGGGATCTCCGATTGTTGAACTGTGGGCCTAGCTGCGTATATCGGCCGATCGATCGACTCGCGCGTTGGAATAACGTAAGAGCCCATCCTCGATGGCGACTCTTGCCTTGCTCTTATGGTCGGGCTGGAGACTGGCTCCGTGAACATCGGTCGCGTACTGCTCGTCGATGACGACCGCGCATTACGCGACGCGGTCGGCCGCGCCCTGCGGCTCGAGGGATACGACGTCGTACTTGCCACCGACGGCCCCGAAGCACTCGGCGCGATGGCGCGCGAGCGGCCAGACCTGGTTGTGCTCGATGTCTCGATGCCCACGATGAGCGGCGTCGACGTGTGCCGTCGCCTGCGCGATGCCGGTGATCCCGCCGCTGTGCTGATGCTCACAGCCCGAGACGGGATACCCGAACGCGTGGCCGGCCTGGACGCCGGAGCCGACGATTATCTCGTCAAGCCGTTTGCTCTCGATGAGCTGCTCGCTCGCGTTCGCGCCGGTATCCGGCGATGCGTCGACGTTGCCCCAGAAATACCAGCACCACCAGAGAGCGAGCTCGCTTTCGCCGACGTGCGCATCGATCTCGGTGCGCAGATGGCGTTCCGCGCGTCCAGGCGCATGGACCTGACCAGAACCGAGTACCTGCTGCTCGAATATTTCCTTACTAATCCGCGGAAGGTACTCTCGCGCAGCACCATTTTCGACCGTGTCTGGGGCTGTGACATCGCGTCGAGCTCGAAGGTGCTCGACGTATACGTCTGTTACCTGCGTCGCAAGATGGAGGCACACGGCGAGGCACGACTGCTGCACACCGTTCGCTCGGTCGGCTACGTCCTACGCGAGGATGAATGAGCCTGCGCCACCGGATGGTGGTGCTCTCGGCTGCGGCAGTCGCGCTCGCCGTCGTGATCAGCGCATGCGCGTGCTACATCGCCGTACAGAGCAGCATGCGCGGACGCCTCGACCGCCAGCTGAAGTCCTTCGCCACTACCGCTGCTGCCATCGCCCGCAGCGCACCAGCTCATAGCCATCCACGCAAGGGAGCACGGTTCGCACCTCGGCTACCCCGAGCGGGACTGGAAAGGGGCGGGGACGCCGCGCTGTTCAGCGCCACCGGGACGATCTATCGCTCACCTGAAGCTCACACCGTCTTTTCGCTAACCAGTCACGACCTGGACGTCGCACGGGGTAGCGCAACGGCATACTTCCGCAACGGCATGGCAGGCAGCACCGATGTACGGATCTATGTGATGCCAGCCGGCGCCGGACGTGCGGTAATCGCGGAGCAGTCACTCAGCGACCTCCAGGGCACGCTGCGCGAGCTCGCGGTGATCCTGACCGTGATCGCCCTCGCCGGGATCGCATTGGCGGGGCTGCTCGGCCTGCTCGTGGCACGCGCCGCGGCCGTGCCCGTTCACCTGTTGCGCCAGGCCGCCGAGCACGTCGGCTCAACGGGGGATCTCAGCAGACGCATCGAGACCATCGGCGACGATGACCTGGGGCGGCTGGGCGTTTCGTTCAACACGATGCTCGCCGCCCTCGAGGAGTCCCACCGTACGCAGCAGCAGCTGATAGCCGACGCATCGCACGAGCTGCGCACACCCGTCGCGAGCCTGCGCACGAACCTCGAGGTGCTGCTTCGTAACCCCGAGCTTGACGCAGACGAGAAGACGCCCCTCCTGAGGGACCTGATCGAGCAGAGCGCGGAGCTCGGTGCCTTGATCGAAGACCTCCTGGAATCCGCCCGCAGCGGCGATACCGCTAGCAACCCCGAGCCGGTGGCACTCGATCAGCTCATCGCATCTGAGATCGAGCACTACAGCACGCACCATTCACATATTAACCTTGACGCACAGCTGCAGCCCTATCTCGTGTTGGGCCGCGAGCTGCGCCTGCGTCGGGCGGTTGTCAACCTGCTCGAGAACGCCGTCAAGTGGAGCCCGCCCGACGCCACGGTCGAGGTCAGCCTGATCATGGGTGAGCTCAGCGTGCGCGACCATGGCCCGGGGTTCCGCGAGGAGGACCTGCCGCGTGTGTTCGACCGCTTCTACCGCTCACCCGCAGCGCGCGGTGTCCCTGGCTCAGGGCTAGGCTTGTCGATCGTGCGCAAGGTGGCAGGCGAACACGGCGGCGCCGTTAGCGCATGTAACGCCAGCGGTGGCGGAGCGTTGATAACACTCACATTGCCCTCCCACACGGTCCGTGATGAGGAGATGCACGCTCAGCTCATGGCTCACGCATGATGTAACCCCTGCGCGGGACCGTGTGGATCAGCTCGCGAGCACCGAGCTCACTCAGCTTGCGACGCAGATACCCCACATACACCCGCAGCCTCGCCCGATCAGCCACGTCATAGCCCCACACGCGCTCATGGATATGACCATGGGTGAGCAGGCGATCCGGATTGCGCATAAACAGCTCCAGCAATCGGTATTCCAAGCGCGTCAACTCTGAGAGCCGCTGGCCGACGACGACGCCATAGTAGGTGGCGTCGAGCTGAATCTCGGCGAACTGCAGCGGCACCCTGGCCAGGCTTGCCCGCCGTGTCAGTGCTCGCACACGAGCACGCAACTCGAGCACATCGAAAGGCTTGACCATGTAGTCGTCCGCGCCTGCCTCGAGCCCGTTGACGCGGTCGCTGGTGGCGCCCGCCGCAGCGAACATCAAGATCGGGATGCGGCGCTCCAGACGCCGCAAACGCTGGCACACCGCAAGCCCGTCGAGATCGGGTAGGTCACGCTCGAGCAGCACAGCATCGGGCGCCCACTCTGCCGCCATTGCGATCGCCTGATGCCCTCCCGCAGCGCTCAGCACCTCGAAGCCGTCGAGCTCCAGGACTGCCTGCAGTTGCTTGCGCGATCTGGGGTCGTCGTCGACGAGAAGCGTTCTCACCCTTCCGATTGTTACCGCCCCCAGAGCGAATGTGAGTGCGTTCCTACGGTGGCCTTACACGGCTCCAACCAAACGCTAACCCAACCACTCGATCCTACTCGGGTGCACCGGACTCGACCAACGCTCAACATCTTCTTGGGCCTTTTGTGTGTAGCTGCAGCCGTCGTCGCCTACACATCGGTCGGCAGCGCATCCTCGACGACAGCCACCACGACACGCACGGCCACCGTTGCGGATGGGGTCGTCCAATCGACCGTATCCGGGACGGGAGCGCTTCAGCCGGCAAGGAAGATCGGTGTCGACTTCACTTCCAGTGGCACGCTCACCGGAGTATTCGTAAGCGTCGGCGATCACGTCAAAAAGGGTCAGTTGCTGGCGGAAACCAACCCGGCCAGCGCAGAGTCCAGCCTGCGCACCGCGGAAATCAGCCTCGCTACCGCTGAAGCCTCCTATCAGTCAGCTGTCGCAGGGCTCACCCCAGCGGAAGAGCGCCAGGCGCAAATCACCGTCGAGGAGTCACGGGCGTCGGTCAAGACGGCCAAGCAGACTGTCCACCAAGACGAACAGGCATCAAAGACCGAAGCAGCCTCCGCTCGTGCCGCGGTCGAACAGGATGAAGCCTCGCTGAAAAGCACCGAACAGTCGCTTGCGGTCGAAGCCAAGAGTCAGCAGGAGGCCGTCGACGAGGACATCACCCAGCGCGACTCCGACGAAGCCGCCGTCACAGAAGCAAAGTCCAAGCTCGCGGAAGCGAAGGCCGCCCAAAGCACCGAAGACGGTCAGTCCTCCACCAGTAGCGCCGGCGCAGGGTCAGGCGAATCGAAGGTTGCCTCGGCTGAATCAGCGCTCAGGTCCGATGAAGCAAAGGTGACTCAAGATGGCTATGCGATCGAGAGCGCGCAGAACAATCAAGCTGAGGCCGCAGTCAAGAGCGCACAGTCACTCGACAGCGCCCGCGACACAATCGCGAGCGCAAAGAAATCCGAGCTCTCCACCAAGACCAAGTCTGAGCAGACGATCGCACAAGCCCGCACGAGCCTCTCAAGCCAGGAACTGTCGCTGCAGTCCACCCTCGCTTCGAATGAAGTCAAAGAGGCTCCAGCCAAATCCGCGACCGTGCTGAGCGCTGAGAGCACCGTCAGGAGCGCACAGGAGACGGTCGAAAAAGCACGCCGGGCACTCGCCGATACAAAGCTCTACGCACCCGCTGAAGGCGTGGTCGCCACGGTAAAAAGCTCAGTCGGCGAAAGCGTCACCGGCTCGGGTACCGAATCGTCATCCAGCGAAACAAGCACCGACACTGGCAGCAGTAGCACCGGCAGCAGCGGTACTGCGAGTACCGGCTCGGGCGCCGCTGGCTCGACCGCCAGCACCGGCTCCAATAGCAGCGGCGGTTCAAGCGCGGGCACTGGCTCGAGCGCCACTGGCGCCACCAGCGGCGGCTCCACCAGTACCGAAACCGTCGGATCCTCGAGCACAGGCACCAGCGGGAGCGGGACCACGGGCGGCGGCACTAACGGGAGCGCCGGCAGCACTCCCGAAGGCGCAGATGCGACGAGCACAGCCGACACCGATGGCGGTAGCTACGACGATATTGCTCTCACCAGCAGCAGCGACTCCACGACCAGCGGCACCTCCAGCAGCAGCAGCAGCTCGAGCAGCGAAAGCAGTAGCTCCTTCATCGAACTGGTCGACGTGCAGGGCTATCAGCTGGTGGTGCCGTTGAGTGAATCTGAAATCGGCAACGTGCACGTCGAGCAGATCGCCACCGTCACCGTGGAAGCCCTCGAAGGACGCAAGTTCGCGGCGCAGGTGGCAAGTGTCGCGGTGCTCTCGACCAGCAGCAGCGGGGCGGTCAGCTACGACGTCACCTTCCAGCTGGAACAGACGGCAAGCGGCCTGAAGCCGGGCATGAGCGCGACCGCCGAAGTCGTAATCAAACAGGCCGAAGGCGTGAACGTCCCGACGAGCGCGATCAAAGGCGGCTCCGTAACGGTGGAGCGGGACGGCAAGAAGGTGACTCAGGCCGTGACAACCGGACTGGCCGGGAACAGCACGACGATCGTCCTCACCGGCCTGAAAGCGGGAGAAACGGTCGTGCTGCCAACGGCGAGCAGCACCAGCTCGAGTACCAGCGCGTCCAAATCAAGCAGCGGCACCAGTGGCAGCCTCGGCGGTGCGGGTGCGACCGGCGGTCTGGCTGCCGGCGGCGGCGGAGGCTTTCCAGGGGGCGGCGGGGGGCCACCGTGATGCATGCCTCGCGACCCCCGGCGATCCTGGTGCGCGACGTCACGAAGACCTACCAGCTCGGTCAGATCGAGGTGCGTGCCCTGCGCCACGTCTCGTTGCAGATCGACCGCGGCGACTTCGCCGCGATCATGGGTAGCTCCGGTAGCGGCAAGAGCACGCTGATGAACATCCTGGGGTGCCTGGACATCCCCACCAGCGGTCACTACCTGATCGACGGGGTGAACGTGCGCAGCCTCGACGAGGACGACCTCTCCGACCTGCGCAACCGCAAGATCGGCTTTGTCTTCCAGAGCTTCAACCTCGTGGCGCGTACCAGCGCGATCGCCAACGTGGAACTGCCGCTCGCCTATGCGGGAGTGGACCGCGCCACACGCCACCGCCGCGCGACGGATGCGTTGGGCGCGGTGGGCATGGCCAACCGCCTGCACCATCAGTCATCCGAGCTCTCCGGCGGCCAGCAGCAGCGGGTGGCCGCCGCCCGAGCGATCGTCACGAACCCCACCCTGATCCTCGCCGATGAGCCGACCGGCAACCTCGATTCGCACTCCACAGAGGACGTGCTGCAGATCTTTGCGCGCCTCAACCTGGAAGGACGCACGGTCGTCCTGATCACCCATGAGCCAGACGTCGCTGAACAGGCCAAGCGCGTGATCAGCCTGAGCGATGGTGAGATCGTGGAGGACCGCCGCATCGCCGGAGTGCACGACGTCCCGCCCGTGATCCACGCGCAGAAGTCGCCCCATCGCGCCAGCAATGTGACCTTGGTGTAGGTGCAATCGTGGTCGGCATCGAGACACTTCGCATCGCCTGGGGTGGAATCACCGCCAACAAGCTCCGCTCCGGGCTGACGATCCTCGGTATGACCATCGGAGTTGCGTCCGTGATCATCCTGATAGCCGTCGGCAACGGCTCCTCCCAGGCCGTCACCTCCCAGATCCAAGCTCTCGGGACGAATGTGCTGATCGTGATGGCCGGTGCCGGACGCGGCGGCATCGGCGCGTCCACATCGAGCGTGTCGCTGACCAAGGCAGACGCCCAGGCCCTGCAGGACCCCGGCTTGGCACCGGACGTCAAGAGCGCCTCCCCAGTGGTCGACGCCAGCAGCGTGAAACTCGTCTATGACGGCACCAGCTTCGAACCAACCACGTTCGTGGGCACCACGCCGTCCTACCTCACTGCCCACAGCTACAAAATCCAGGAAGGCGCTTCCTTCACCGCCGAAGACGTGAGCAAGCACAAGCGTGTGGTGGTCATCGGCCAGGAAGTCGTACAGGAACTGCTCGCCGGCGCAAGCGCGGTCGGCCAGAACATAAAGATCGACGGCAGTAACTACGAAGTGGTCGGGGTGCTCGCCAAAAAGGGAACCAACGGCACCACCAACGAGGACGACGTGGTGATGGCCCCGATCACGACCGTGCAGGACTCGATCACCGGCGCGGGCTCGATCGACTCGATCACGGTCGAGGCAAAGTCCGAATCCGCGCTCGATGCTGCTGAAGGCGAGATCACACAGATCATCGACGAACGCCACAAGATCAAGGACACCTCCGAACCGGGGTTCGAGGTGCTCAACCAGGGCTCACTGCTGTCGACCTCGAGCTCCTCCAGCAGCATCTTCACCACCCTGCTGGGAGAGGTTGCCGCGATCTCACTGCTCGTCGGCGGAATCGGCGTGATGAACATCATGCTCGTCAGCGTCACCGAGCGCACGCGGGAGATCGGTATCCGCAAGGCGATTGGGGCCCGCCGCTCGGACATCCTCACCCAGTTCTTGACGGAGGCCGTGCTGGTCTCGCTCTTCGGCGGACTCACCGGCGTGCTTGTGGGCATCCTCGGCAGCCAGTTCAAGATCGCCGGCGTACAACCGGACATTGCGACCTACTCGATCTTCCTCGCCTTTGGTGCGGCTGCACTCTCGGGGCTGTTCTTCGGCACATACCCCGCCGCCCGCGCCGCCGCACTGCGACCGATCGAAGCGCTGCGCTTTGAGTAACACACCTTCCCCCATCGAGGAGCCCGCCATGCCCGACCCACAATCGACCATCCGTCAAAGCCCCACGCAGGACTCCGCCACCGAGCCGCAGGAGATATCTGGCTATGAGCCGACCGCGGGAGAAGACGAGTGGCTACAGGAGCCCGACCAGCTGGAGCTACCCACCAGGCCACGCCGGCGGCTTTTCGGGGTGGGCGCAAGTCGCGGCCCGATCGTGCTGCTGGGCGCGCTGCTGATCGCCGCCGGGTTCATCGCCGGCGTGCAAGTGCAAAAGGGCAATGCCTCTTCGAGCTCCTCGGGCGCCGGCGCGGCCAGCTTCGCCTCCCGCTTCGCCGCGCTGGGCAAAGGCACCTCGAGTACCGGCACACGCTCAGGCACCGGCTCCGCCACGGGCGCCGCCGGCGCGACCCCCGGGGCGGCTGGCAGTGGCAGCCAACCAACGTCCGGCACGGTCGCCTACCTGGAGGGCAACACGCTGTATGTGACCAACTCGGAAGGAAACACCGTCAAGGTCACCACCTCTACGACCACCGCCGTCACGAAGACGGTGAAAACGAAAGTGAAACGCATTTTCCCCGGTGAAACCGTGACAGTCACCGGCGCCACCAGCGCAGGTGGAACGGTCAAGGCCGAATCGATCAGCGTGGGCTCGAGCAGCAGCGGACTCTCGTTGTTCGGCGGAGCCCCCACGAGCACCAGCACGGGCGCCGTCACGAGCTCAAGCGGTGGCACAGCGCCGCCATTCGGCGCCGGCTAGATCCAAACGACAACCAAACGGACAAGGAACGAACAGATGCTCATCCAAAAACGTCGCCCCCCCACCGAGCGCCGCAACGGTCGCCGCGTCAGACCGACGATGGCACTGCCCATCCTCGGTGCCTGCTTGACGCTGGCGGCGTGCGGAAGCTCAGCGAGCAACTCCACCACCAGCAGTGCGAGTAACAGCTCCAGCAGCCCGAGCACCGGGACCACCACCAGCAAGAGCCAGACCACACCCACGAAAGGCGTTCAGGGACCGGGCTCGAGCCAATTCGCAGCCGTGAGATCCTGTCTGAGCAAACAGGGAATCGCCCTCCCCTCCGCGCCGTCGGGTAAAAGCCGACCATCGGGCACCGCCAAACCCGGAGCAGCTGGTGGACGACCTGGCGGCCTGCAGCTGCCGAAAGGCATCAGTAGCGCCAAGTATCAGGCTGCGCTGAAGAAATGTGGAGCGGGAGGGTTCACGCCAGGCGCCCGTGGCGCGGCCGGCGGCACGCCACCCGGCGGCGCAGGCACCGGTGGACCGCCGAGTGGCGCGGGCGCACCTCCCGGCGAAGGAAAGGCAACAAGCACGCCGCCGGCCTTCAAAGTCTCCGGGGGCTGACAGCGGCTGCAGCGTTGCGGGAAACTTATCCACATGCAGGCAATCGTCGTCCACGAGCCAGGCGGACCGGAGGTGCTGCATTTGGAGCAGCGCCCGATCCCAGAGCCCAGGCCGGGGTGGGTGCTCGTCCGCGTATGGGCCTTTGGCCTGAACCGCTCCGAGCTGATTACCCGCTCCGGCGGCTCAGGCGATGCGGTGCGCTTCCCCCGCGTGCTCGGCATCGAGTGCGTCGGCGAGGTCGCCGAGGCCTCGGACTCCAGCCTGCAGGCCGGGCAGCAGGTGCTGGCAGCGATGGGCGGCATGGGCCGAGACTTCGATGGCGGCTACGAGCAGTACGCGCTGCTACCCGTCGACAGCGTGATCCCGATCGAGACCACGCTCGATTGGGACCAGCTCGGCGCGATCCCCGAGAGCTTCGGCACCGCCCGGGGCACGCTCGAGCAGCTGGAGCTGCGAGAGGGACAATCGCTGCTCGTGCACGGCGGCAGCTCCTCAGTGGGGATGGCTGCGATCGCGATCGCCAAGGACCGCGGCCTGACCGTGCTCGCGACAACCCGCCAGGAGTCAAAGCGCGCCACGCTGCAAGCCGCAGGCGCCGATTACGTGATCGTGGCCGACGCAGCTGTCTCCTCGGCTGTACGAGTAATCGTGCCCGACGGCGTCGACGGGCTGTGTGAGCTTGTCGGCCCCAGTGCGCTCACACACGCGCTCGGCGCCGTCGCACCAGGCGGACGCGTGTGCATCACCGGCTTCCTCGAGGGCGACTGGAACACCGACCCCGCCGCAGCCGAGGCCAAGCGCCTCGGTCTGGAGCTGCGCCGCTTCGGCAGCAACGTGATCAACCGTGCCGCCTATCAGGGCATCTTCGAAGAGATCGTCCGCGCGATCGAGGACGGTCGCTACAGCGTCAACCTCGACCGCGTGTTCAGCTTCGAGGAGATAGCTGACGCCCACCGCTACATGGAAGCCAATCGCGCCGCAGGCAAGGTCGTCGTACTGACGCCCAGAGACTGACGGCCCGCGCGCGAAGCAGTCTCGCGCCCGCCGTAGATGACCGCGCGCGGAAACGCGGTCCAGTGCTCCACATCGACTTGTGGGGAACCCCGGAGTGGGTCACGGAGTTCCCCTGATGACCTGCCGCCCGGCGCAAGTCACGATCCTGGTATGAGCATCAATACCCCCCCTCGGAACAGACGTCGCGTTGGTCAACAAAGCCAAGGGAACTCCCGGGAGCCGACAGGCAACCGGCGCCACACGGCAGAGCTACAGGGTCACAAGCACAGAATGCTGCGACACGTCAGAGAGCTGCAGAGGCAAGCTCGATCGACCCCAACCAGGAGGTCACCATGAAGGCGCTCGTCTACCACGGACCCGGCAAGCGTGGCTGGGACACCGTGGAGGATCCCACGATCATCGACGCCACCGACGCGATCGTGAAGATCGACACGTCAACTATCTGCGGCACGGACTTGCACATACTCAAAGGCGACGTGCCCGAGACGACACCGGGCACGATCCTCGGCCATGAGGCCGTGGGCACCGTCGAGGAGGTCGGCGACGCGGTTACCACCGTCGCGCCCGGCGACCGCGTGCTGATGTCGTGTGTCAGCTCCTGCGGGCGCTGTCGCTACTGCAAGGAAGGTCGCTACGGTCAGTGCCTGGGCGGCGGCGGCTGGATCTTCGGCCATCTGATCAACGGGCTGCAGGCCGAGTACGCACGCGTGCCGTTCGCCGATAACTCCGTCTACAAGGTGCCGGATCGACTCAGCGACGAGCAGGTGCTGTTCCTCGCCGACATCCTGCCCACCTCCTACGAGGTCGGAGTACTCAACGGCATGGTCTCCCCCGGCGACGTCGTCGCAATCGTCGGCGCCGGCCCGATCGGTCTTGCCGCAATCCTCACCGCGAGGCTGTACACCCCCGGACGGATCGTCGCAATCGACCTCGCCGACAGCCGACTGGAAAGCGCAACACGTTTCGGCGCTGACGCCACAATCAACAATGGCCGCGAGGACGCCGTCGCCGAGGTCATGGAGCTGACCGACGACCTGGGCGCTGACGTCGCTTTCGAGGCGGTCGGCGTGCCACAGACCTTCGAGCTCGCAACCGAGCTGATCCGCCCCGGTGGACGAGTGGCGAACATCGGCGTCCACGGCCGCTCCGCCGAGCTGCACCTGGAGAGGCTTTGGATTCGCGACGTGACGATCACGACCGGCCTCGTCGACACGTTCAGCATCCCCCAGCTGATGCGGCTGATCTCGAGCGGCCGCCTCGACCCATCGCTGTTCGCCACACACCACTTCCCGCTCGGCGACACGATGGACGCGTACGACACGTTCGCAGACGCCGCCAACACGAAAGCCCTGAAGGTGGTGCTGCAAGGCGCCGGCGGCGACTCACCGGCAGCCCGCATGGAGCGAGCCGCAACGATCGCGTGATCGACCTGCACAGCCACATCCTGCCGGGGCTCGACGATGGCGCGCTGGACCTCGCCGACAGCGTCGCCATGGCGCGCGAAGCCGAGCGCGACGGGATCGCTGTCATATGCGCAACGCCGCACATCCGCTCCGACCATGACGTGCGTATCGAGGAGCTGCCGGAGCGCGTCGCCGAGCTGCAGCTCGAGCTCCAGAGTCGTGGCGTGGATGTCCGCATCGCTCAGGGCGGTGAGGTCTCACAGCTTGCCGTCGATGGGCTCAACGCCGAGCAGCTAGATGCAGTCTCCCTTGCCGGGGGCGGCTGGATCCTGCTGGAGCCCGCGCCGGGCGCGCTCAGCGACGAGCTCGTGCCACTGCTCGAGCGGCTCGCCAAGCGTGGAGCGCAGACGATCCTCGCCCACCCAGAGCGCCACGCCGACGAGGACTTCGAGCAGCGCCTACGTGTGCTCGCGGAGCACGGCTGTCTGATTCAGTGGACCGCCGACTTCATTGCAAACACCGATCCCGGCAACCCCGATGACTTCGTGCTGCGCCTCGCACGCGAAGGGCTCGTTCACCTGCTCAGCAGCGACGCGCACTCCTCCCACGGTGGGCGTCCGCTGCGCTTGAGCGCCGGCTTCGATCGCCTGCGCAAAGTCTGCGCGCCCGAGCGCGTCGCCTGGATCGCCGAGCAGGCGCCCGCGGCGATCCTGCGCGGCGAGCACGTCGCGGTCCCTTGGTGAGGCCATCCCGAGCCGCTGAATGCAGGCGCGACTCAGGCCGCCTGCGCAGCTGCCCAGGGCTCCAGTGTGACCGCGTCGGCCAGCTGCTCGACCACTTCCCGGGACGCGTGCCCCACCCCCCGTCTGAGGAAGTTCGCCGCACCTGCCGCCGCACCGAGCACAAGCGCACGCTCAAAGCTCTCGCCGCGAGCCCATGCGGCGACCAGCCCACCCATCATCGAGTCGCCGCAACCCTCGCGGAAGCCGTGCTCGAAGCGAGGCGGCGCCAGCTGCCAGGCGACGCCTTCGTGCAACACGAGCGCCGGCAGCTCCCCACGTGTGACGATCACACCGCGCGCGCCGTGCTCGCACAGGCGCTCCGCGCCCGCGAGCATCAGCTCGGGCGTGGAGACGGGGCCGCTGAGGAACTCCGCGAGCTCCCAGTCGTTGATCTTCACCAGGTCAGGCTCACCCGCGAGTGCGCTATCCAAGCGCGGCGAGGACAGATCGACGAGCGTGCGGCAGCCGCACCCGCGCGCATCCTCGACGAGGTTTCGGTACACCTCGAGCGGCAGCGAGTCACCCGGCAAGGGGTTGGTGATCACGAGCCAACCGGAAGCGAGCGCCTGCGAGCACGTCAGCGAGCACAGCTCGTCGAGCTCGTGCCGCGACGGCGCATCGGTGAGACTCATCGCGAGCAGCTTGCGCTCCCCCGAGCGACGATCGGTCACATAGCAACCGCTCGCGCTCACGCTCTGCACAAGCCGGGCGCAAGGACCGGTCACTTTCTCGATCAGCGGGCGCAGCAGCTCGCCCGGCTCACCGCCGAGCAGCCCGCACAACACCGGCGCGGCACCCATACAGAGGGCCATCGTCGCCACCCACACGCCCTGCCCGCCCGCGTGGAAATGAATGCTCTGGCGCTCGCTGCCCTCGAGCTCCAGCGTGACCGTGAGCAGCGGGTTGGGGGCGAAGATAGCCACGGCGGGTGGCAGAGCGGCGCTGGTGGACATGGTTTTCACCCGGCCGGCGGACCAGGCTATTGCTCGAGTGCGACCGGCTCGAACAGGCGAATCAGCGTACGAGCGCCACTGGCATCGGTAACGAGGATTGCAGAGGGGCTGATCGATCCCGACTCCGCGATGCTGATTGTCTGCGGGCTATAGATGAAGTGGCGCAGCAGTACCGGATAGCGCACGCCGTGACCTCCGACGGCGATCTCCAGAACCTTGTCCTTGTGGTCGTAGCCGATCGTCTCAAGCGGTAGTCGCTCGACATCGATCTGGTCCCCCAACTGCTCGCTCATGACCTCTATCGTCACGAGCAACCCGTCGAGACTCGGCGCCAGCGAGTCGAAGTACTCAACCCATTGCCCGGGCCCCAGCTGCTGAGTCATGGTGCTCATTCGAAGTCCTCCTCGATATACCTACACAACTCCGTCTCGCTATTGAAGCTATCCCTCACGAACGGCCTCGCACATCGGTGAAAGCCGCCCGGCTGCTCCGTGGCGACTACTGAGCGGCGCTTGACGGGGTCTACTCCAGGAGTGAGAGCAAGCGGTCCAGCGCACGCGTCACCCGGCCCACCTGCACATCCAACGGTGGCTGCGTATCCAGCTCGAGCACATCCTCGGGCGGGAGCTCCTCGAGCGCCTGAAACGACCGATATTGCTCGGCCACGATCCGCGGGTCGGCGTCAGACACCCGCAGCGAGTCATGCGTGCGGGCCGCGGCTCGTAGCAGGGCGACCTCCAGAGGAACATCGCAGCGCACCACGAGCCGCGAAACGCCTGTCCGCGCAAGGCGGCCCAACAGCGTTGAGCGCTCCACACGCGAGCGACAGGTTGCATCAACAATCACTCCGCTGCCGGCGGCCAGCTGCTTGCATGCCTCACCCGCGAGCAGCTCATAGACGTGATGTGTGAAACGGTGGCTGTAATGCTCGGGCGCGGCGCGATCGGTGAGCTGCAGGCCCGCCGCGGACTTCCGCACGGCATCCGAGGAAAGCACCTCGAGTCCGGAGCGACGCGCGAGCTCCGCCGCCAGTGTGGACTTGCCGCTGGCAGACGGCCCGCAGACAACGATCGCGACGGGACCCCGCGCCCGCCAACACAAGCGTTCGGCCAGCAGCAACATGCACGCCGCGTGCGTATGCAGTGCAGCGCGTCGCTCATCAGCGTGCTCGGCCGCACCGATCAGCGCCACCTTGGCTCTGACCAGGGCTTGATGTGCGCCATGGAAGCTGAGCAGCGCATCGCTGCCGGCGTCCATGCCGCTGCCGCGGTAGCTCGCAACGAGCCGCTCGGCAGCACGGCGCTGACCAAGCGCCTCGAGGTCCATCGCCAGGAACGCCAGGTCGCAAGCGATGTCCGTGTGGCGCAGCGATGGGTCGAACTCGATCCGATCGACGATGCGCACCGCCGGGTGCGCAAGCACGTGCTCGCAGCGAAGATCGCCGTGGACGTCGCGCACGAGACCAGCGTCGCGCCGCCGATGGATCTCGCGCTCGTGCACACGCACGAACATCCCGGCGAAGCTCTCAGCGCACTCGGCTGATGACTCTGCCGCCGGGTTGACCTGCAGTAGCTCGCGCAGATTCGCTTGCCAGACCTCAAGCTCTTGCGCCGCGCCACCACCGGCCATCACGGGCGCGCCGCGATGAAACTCCGCCACACGAGACGCCACCGCGTCGAGATGCTCCGAGGTAAGCGCCTTGGCGGCGATCAGACCAGCGAGCGTGTCGGACTCGTCGAAACTGCACATCTCGACCGCATACTCGAGCGCCTCATCCCGGGCCCCCTCGATGGGAACGAATGCAAACCCTGCCTCGGTGCGCACGATCGCGCGTACTCCCACGTAGATGCCCGGCGCAAGCTCACTATTGACCGCAACCTCCGCCAGACAAGCGCTCCGCCGACGTGCCAGCGTGCTGTAGTCGAGAAAGCCGAGCGCAAGCGGCTTCTTGACCTTGTACGCGCGCCGCCCTACGACAAAAACCCGGGAAGCGTGCGTCTCATGCACGACGACCGGGCCCTCGCCATAGGTCGCTGGGTCCGCCAGCGCCATGAGCAACTCTGACTCGAGCCCGTCCCGGCGCGGAGACTCGGTGCGATCGGTGTTCAATGGAACCGAGCTCAATGCACTGACGCTTTCCGTGTCGATGTCACCTATGGCAAGGATGCTGACCCACCGATGCAGCGCGACCATCCGTGAACCACCGCAAGTCCCAGTGGGAGCACGCCCGCGGTAGGACGAGGGTAGTTCTCCGCAACGACGAACGGGGGCGCCCCGATGGCAGACACCCCGCTCGTAGTTAGCCTCGCTTATGCGATGAGCTCGATGATCGAAGTCGAAGGTGTAACTAAGCGCTTTGGCGCGACCGAGGCGCTCGCTGGCGTCGATCTGTTCGCCGAGGAGGGCAAGGTGCTCGCGCTGCTCGGCCCCAACGGCGCGGGCAAGACCACCCTGGTGCGGATCCTGGCGACGCTCTTGCGGCCGGATAGCGGACACGCAACCGTGGCCGGGTGCGACGTGGTCGCTGACGCGGCGCGCCTGCGCCCGCAGATCGGACTCACCGGCCAGTTCGCCGCCGTGGATGAGCTACTGACAGGACGTGAGAACCTGGAGCTCGTAGGGCTCTTCTATCGTCTCAGCAAGGCTGAGCGTCGCCACCAGGCACAGGACGTGCTCGAGCGCTTCTCGCTCACCGGCGCCGCCGATCAGCTCGTGAAGACCTACTCGGGCGGGATGCGTCGCCGCCTCGACGTCGGCGCCAGCCTAATCGGTCGCCCGCGGGTGCTGTTCCTGGATGAGCCGACCACCGGCCTTGATCCGCGCACACGCAACGACGTGTGGCGGTTCGTCGAGGAGCTCGTCGCCGCCGGCACCACCGTGCTGCTCACCACCCAATACATGGAGGAGGCCGAGCACCTCGCCCACCGCATCGTCGTGATCGACACAGGCACGGTCGTCGCGCAGGGCAGCGCCAGCGAGCTCAAGAATCGATTGGGTGGCGATGTCCTCGAAGCCCGCGTGCGGCGCGCCGGCGACCTAGATCGCGCCGCTTCGCTGATCGGAGCACTCGAGCACAAGTCACCTCACGTCGACCGTGACCAGCGCAGCGTCAGCATGCCCACGCAGGGCGCCACGCAAGTGCTCATCGCCGCCGGGCAGCGCCTGCAGCAGGATGGCATCGCGCTGGAAGACCTCGGCATCCGCCACCCCTCGCTCGACGACGTCTTCCTCTCGCTCACCGGCAACGGCAACGGCGCTCATCCCGCCAATACCGAGGCCAACGGCGCACGAGTGAGCAGCGCACCGGCGGACGCTGCTGATGGACACGCGACACAAGCGGAGAACGATCCGATAGTGGCGTCCACCACGCCGTCCCCACCAATCTCACCGCCCACGCCGCAGACA
Source organism: uncultured Solirubrobacteraceae bacterium (assembly GCA_963752865.1). Classification (GTDB taxonomy): domain Bacteria; phylum Actinomycetota; class Thermoleophilia; order Solirubrobacterales; family Solirubrobacteraceae; genus Palsa-744. The sequence continues at coordinate 538,190 of CAVVZU010000002.1, read as the reverse complement.
CGCGGGGCGGCGATTCGCGACACGCAGGGCGTCGCCAAGCGCAACCTGCTGCGGATCATGCGCAATCCCCGGCTGCTGATCATCTCAGCGGTGCAGCCCGCGCTGCTGCTCGTCCTGTTTCGCTATGTGCTGGGCGGCGCCATCCACATACCCGGGGTCAGCTATGTCGACTACATCGTCCCCGCGGTGTTCATCGAGGCGGTGATGATCGGCAGCATGGCCACCGCGATCGGCCTCGCGGATGACCTCGGCAGCGGCATCATCGACCGCTTTCGCAGTCTGCCGATGGCCCGCTCGGCGGTGCTCGCCGGACGCACCCTCGCCGACCTCAGCCGCAGTGTGTTCTCGCTGGCACTGATGGTTGGGCTGGGCCTGCTGGTCGGCTTCAGCTTCCACGGAAGCATCGGCGCGATCATCGCCGGCCTAGCCCTCGTGATCTTCTTCGGCTACTGCTTCTCGTGGATCTACGCGACGATCGGCCTACTCACCAAGGACCCGGAAACCGCCCAAGTCGCCGGCATCCTGCCGTTCTTCGTCCTCGTGTTCGCCAGCTCGGCGATCGTGCCCGTCGCGACCATGCCCACCTGGCTGCAGGGGTTCGCCCGCCACCAGCCGGTGAGCGTCACGATCAACGCTGTGCGCGCCCTGCTCCAGGGTGAACCGACACACAACTGGGTGTGGCAATCGCTCGTATGGTCAGCCGGGATCCTGGTGGTCTTCTTCGTGATCGCCGTGCGCCTGTATCGCAACGTCACATCCTGAGAGCGTCTCCCAAGGAGATCGACACAGCCCAGGTCCACTGCCTGGCGCGCGCAGCGTCAGCCAAACGACAGCGACGCACCTCGCGCCAGCAGCAGCACCGGCGCATGCGCCTGCTCAGTCCGCTCGCGTGCGGTGGCACTGAGCAGCAGCTGTCCAGGTGTGGCGTTCGCCCGCGAGGCGACCACCAGCAGGTCCGCCTCCTCCTCTGTAACCACGGCACCAAGCGCATGCGCGAGGCTGCCGGCGGTCTCCTGCGCCGCCGAATCCCCGCCCTCGTCGTACACACTGACCGTGCCAATGCTGTGCTCGACCGGCTCGCGCCGCAGGCCCGCGGGCGCAATCGCCAGCGAGTAGGCGATTCCGCGGTCCAGAAGCTGCTCGGCCGTATGCGGCACCTCCACATGGCCTGGTGGTGTGCGGTAGCTCGAGCCGAACGCGATCACATCCGCGCCCAACTCCCCGGCAAGTTGCAGAAGGCCCTCAGCGGTCGAGGAATTGTGGATCACCCGCTGTCCGACAGCGTCACCGTCGAGTAGCTCCGCGCCGACCGCGAGCAGATGCTCAGCGTCGGCCTGCGCCGCGACCTCGCGTGTCGGGTCGGACTCCGGTGCGTGGCGTACATACGCGAGCGTTATCTGCGCACCGGCCCGCTCGAGCAGTCGCCCGAAAGCAAGCGCGTCACGGTCGTTGCGTGTGCCGTCGTATGAAACGATCACCTGCGACATTGGCAGTCTCCTGTGTAGGGCTTCACTGTTTCGATGGGGCTAACCAGCCGCACATCTGGTGGCACGGGCATTGTGCTGCCCGACGGCGTTAACAGCGCTGGACGACTGTCCAAAGATTCCCCACTTTTGTCCAATATCCCCACACTGAGGTGCCACTTCACCTCAACGCAGCAGCATCCCACCATCGGCCACAATCTGTGAGCCCGTCAGATAGCTGGAGAGCCCCGAGGCGAGGAACAGCGCCACGCGTCCCATGTCGTCGGGGTCGCCCATTCTGTGCATCGGTATGCGCTGCTCTGTTTCGCGCAGCATGTCCTGATCGACGGCGCCACTGCCGCTGCCGGGCGTCGCGATCACGCCGGGAGCAAGCGCGTTGACAGCGATGCCATGCTCGGCGAGCTCGAGTGCGACGTTCTTCGTCAGACCCCATACGCCATGCTTGGAGGCGTCGTAGTGAGCCAAGCCGATCATCGACGGGTGCAGCGCGTCGATCGAGCTGACGTTGATGATCTTGCCGCCGCGCCCCTGGGCGATCATCTGCTTGGCGGCGGCCTGCATGGTCGTGAACACACCGAACAGGTTGACCTGCAGGACGTGCTCGAACAGCTCCGGGTCCATCTCGAGGAAAGGGGCGAAGGGATAGATCCCGGCGTTGTTGACGAGGATGTCCAGCCCGCCGAAGCGATCGACGGCAGCAGCGATCATCGCCTCCACGTCGGCGCGCGAGCTCACGTCTGTTTGCAGCGCGAAGGCGCTTCCCTCACGGGCGCTGTTGAGACGCTCGGCCAGCTCCTCGCCCGCCTCGAGATCGATATCCGCGATGAGCACCGCCGCGCCGGCCTCGTGTAGGCGCTCGACGATGCCGCTGCCGATGCCCATCGAGCCACCGGTGACAATCGCGCTCTTGCCGCTGAGGTCCATCAGCTCGGCAATGGAAGGAGTGGTGAGTGTGGTTGGAGTGCTCATGTGACACACCTTGCCACGCTGTGTAGACGCGCCCTTCCGCACAAATCACCATGCCCACTCGGTAGATCTCCGCGTTCAGCGATTGTGCGCAAGGCTGCGACTGTGCCCGCCCGACCCGAGCGCTGCTGCGTGCTCCCACAGCTGCTCGCGCGCGTCGGGGTGGGCGGCGTGCTCGATGATCAGCCGCGCCTGCGCCCGTTCGCTGCGGCCGAACACGTGCGCGCACCCCTGCTCCGTTATCACCGCTGAATGCTGGAAGGAGGTGGAGGGATCCGGCAGCCGGGGCACGATCGTGGAGCTGTCGCTGCGCTCGTGCCAGGAGCGCAGCGCGATCACCGCGTGCCCGCCCGGCGAATGCAGCGCGCCCGTCACGAAATCCGGTTGACCGCCGAAGCCCGAGTACAGGCGTCCGTTGATGTGGCTCGCGCCGGCCTGGTCTGAGAGGTCCACCTGTAGCGCCGTGTTCACCGAGACCATCGCCGCGTGCGCCGCGATGTTCGCCGGATCGTTGGCGATCTCCGTACGCGTCATCCGCAGCCTCGGGTTCTGATCGACCCACTCATAGAGCTCCTGCGAGCCGAACAGAAACGAGCACACGATTGGACGCCGCGGCTCCAGCACACCGATGCGGTCGAGGCTCATGACACCGTCGCTGATCATCTCCGACCACACAGCCAGCTCGTGCCTGCCAACCAGCGCCCGCAATGTCGCATCGGGCACCTGGCCGATGCCCATCTGCAGCGTCGCCCCGTCCTGCACGAGCTCTGCCACGAGCTCGGCGATCCGCTCGGTGTCCGAGTCGGTTGGGCTGGGCACGGGCGATGGGAGCTGTTGATCGACCTCGATCGCCAGGTCGATCAGCTCTTCATCGAGCTCGCTGTCGCCGAGCGTGTACGGCATCCGCGGGTTCATTTGCGCGACGACCAGACCGCCGCGCGCACGCACCGCCTCGACGGCCGCCACGAGGATGTTGACCTCAATCCCCAGCGAAGCCTTGCCGCCCCGCGGGGTGGAGGTGTGCAGCAGCACGATGTCCGGAGGACGCATCGTGGCGAACAGCCTCGGCACGAGCGACAGGCGCATCGGCAGGTAGTCCATCCGCTCGCCCGCCTCGCGCATCCCCGGCCCGACAAACGGCGTCTCGAGGATCACGCCCTCCCGGTCCGGGAGGGGTCCCTGGGCGGCGAGCATGAACAGGCGGTAGCACTGAAGTGAGCGCTCCAGCACTTCCAGCAAAACCCACGGGGTGGCGAGATTGCCGCTCGCCACGATCCGCGGCTCCGGCACACGCAACCCCGCGAGCGCCTGCTCCAGCTGCTGTTCGGAGACGACGCGCATCGCGTTATGCCGTCACGGGCACGGGCGCCATCACCCGGGCCGCGAGATCCACGAGCCGGCTGGAGTAGCCCCACTCGTTGTCATACCAGGCCACAACCTTCACCTGACTGCCGTCCATCACGCTCGTCAGCTGCGAGTCGAAGATCGAGGAGAAGGACGAGCCAACGATGTCGCTGGAGACGAGCGGTTCCTCGCTGTAGGAAAGGATGCCGTGCAGCGGACCATGCTCCGCGGCGTCGCGGAAGGCCTCTTTGACCTCCTCCACGCTCGTCGCCCTTTCTGTCTCCACCGTCAAATCAACGATCGAGCCGGTCGGCGTGGGAACGCGGATCGCGATCCCGCCCAGCCGCCCGTCGAGCTCGGGAATGACGAGGCCGAGCGCCTTCGCCGCGCCCGTGGACGTCGGCACCAGGTTCAGCGCCGCGGCACGCGCCCGGCGTAGGTCGCTGTGCGGGCCGTCCAACAGGTTCTGATCGGCCGTGTACGCGTGCACGGTGCTCATCTGGCCGTGGCGGATGCCGAGCGTCTCATGCAGCACCTTCGCGACCGGCGCAAGGCAGTTGGTCGTACACGACGCATTGCTGATGACGTGGTGGCGCTCGGGGTCATACACCTCGTCGAAGTTCACGCCAATCACCACCGTCGCGTCGATCGGTTCCTTGCCCTTGGCAGGGGCGGAGATGATGACCTTGCTGGCACCCTGCGCGAGGTGCTCAGCGGCAGCCGAGCGCGTGCGGTAGCGGCCAGTGGACTCGATCACCACGTCCACCTCCAGCCCGCTCCAGGGCAGCTGTGCGATCGACGACTCGGCCAGTGCCCGGATCGGGCGACCGTCCACGAGCAGCTCGCCCGGGATCGAGTCGACGGAGGCTGGGAACGCTCCATAAACCGAGTCGTGGCGCAGCAGGTGCGCCAGCGTGGCGGCATCGGTGAGGTCGTTGATCGCCACCACCTCCAGGTCCGAGCCACGTTCGTGGGCGATCCGTAGGACAGCGCGTCCGACGCGGCCGAAGCCGTTGATTGCGACTCGAGTGGGCATCTTGAATCTCCTGTCGGCGGTGGCTTGAAAAAGTTGCCTGGGGCCGGGGAGAGAACCAACCTCAGGCAGTAGCCACGCTACGCGCGGGCCGCAGGAGAGTCATGCGTGTTCAGCCCTTGGTCTCGGTGGTGAGAACTACGGATTGGCATCACGCGTGTGTCAGGTGGTGAGAACTACTGACGCCCTTCCGTGGGCAGCCCGGTGGTGGCGGGCACTCCCGCTCGGTTGACTGGTCTTCATAGCCGCGTGACAGCGAACGCCAAGCCGAGGAGCGATGTGCAGATGAGTGCCACCCACACAGAGCCAAGCCTGACGGACACCCAGCCGAGCGAGCCGACCCAGCCGTTCGAGGACGCGGTGCGCCCGTTTGCGCAACTCCGCCGCGAGGACACCGCCTACGGGGGCGGCAAGGGCGCGAACCTCGGTGAGCTGACCGCCGCGGGGCTGCCGGTGCCGGATGGCTTCGTCGTTGGTGCCCCCACATACGCCGAGTTCCTCGCCCACACCGGTTTGCGTGAGCGCCTGGCCGCGCTGCTCGACAGCGTCGACGTGGAGGACACCGCCGCGCTGCAAGCCGCGAGCGCCGCCGCACGCGAGCTGTTTGACCAGACCCCCGTGCCCGAGCCCCTCGCGCACGAGATCCGGGTGGCATACGGCAGGCTCGCCGGCGGACCCGGTGAAGATCCGATCCTCCCGGTGGCCGTGCGCTCCTCAGCCACCGCCGAGGACACCGACGCGACGTCGTTCGCGGGCATGAACGAGACGTACCTGAACATCCGCGGCGGCGTCGCGGTGATCGACGCTGTGCGCCGCTGCTGGCGCTCGCTGTTCGGCTCGCGCACGATCTACTACCGCGGCGTAAACCACTTCGGCCAGGCGGACATGGACATCGCGGTCGTGGTGCAACGCCAGATCGAGTCCACGCGAGCGGGCGTGATGTTCACCGTCAACCCCGCCACCGGCCAGCGCGACGAGCTCGTGATCGAGGGATCGTTCGGCCTCGGCGAGGCGGTCGTCTCCGGATCGGTGTCGCCCGACCGCTATGTGGTGGAGAAGGCCACGCTCGCGATCCGCCGCCGCGAGGTGCACCACAAGGACCTCGTCATCGAGTACGACCCCCGGGGCCACGGCACCCGCCAGCGCATGCTCTCCGAGGATCAGGCGCTGCAGCCGGTGCTCAGCGACGACGAGGTGGTCGCCGTGGCAGAGCTCGGCAGGCGCATCGAGCAGCACTACGAATTCCCGCAGGACACCGAGTGGGCGTTCGACCCCGAGGGCGCGCTGTGGATGCTCCAGAGCCGCCCCATCACCACCCTGCACGACACCGCCGCCGCAGAGCCCGGCGCGAGCGCCGCCAACTCGGCGGGCACCAGCGCAAGCGCAGGCGAGCCATCACAGCCACAGACCGTGTTGCTCCACGGTCTCGGCGGCGCACCCGGCAGCGCTGTCGGCGCCGCGCGGGTGCTGAAGACGCTCGACGAAGCCACGTCGCTAAACGACGGCGACGTGCTCGTCACGCACATGACCTCACCCGACTGGCTGCCGCTGCTCAGACGTGCCGCCGCCGTTGTCACCGACTCGGGCGGCATGACCTGCCACGCGGCGATCGTCTCCCGCGAGCTTGGCATCCCGTGTGTGGTGGGCACGGGCGAAGCCACGCGCAAGCTGCGCGATGGCGAGATCGTCACCGTCGACGCCACCCGCGGCCTCGTTTTGGAGGGCGCTCGCCCCGCAGCAAATACGGCGTCGAACACCACGGCTACGCCATCCACAGCCGCGGGCAACAACGCCAGGGATATCCCTGGCTTCAGCGCACCGGTAACCGCCACGCAGATCCTCGTAAACCTTTCAGAGCCCTCGCAGGTGCAGCGCGTCAAGGATCTTCCAGTCGACGGGGTGGGGCTGCTGCGCGCGGAGATGATGGTGTTGGAGGCGCTCGCCGGCGACCACCCGCGCACGCTGCTCGAGGAGGGCCGCGGCGATGAGCTCGTCGCACGGATGGCCGAGGGGCTGACCACGTTCGCGCAGGGCTTCGCGCCGCGACCGGTCACCTACCGCACGATCGACTTCCGTACCAACGAGTTCTCCGGGCTGCGCGGCGGCGAGCGCTTCGAGCCGCACGAGTCAAACCCGATGATCGGCTACCGCGGCGCGCTGCGCTACACGCGCGAGCCCGACGTGTTCGCGCTGGAGCTCGCCGCACTTCGCCAGGTGTGGGACACGGGACTGCACAACCTGCACGTGATGCTGCCGTTCGTGCGCACCACCCGCGAGCTGCGCGCCTGCCGCGAGCTGATCGCCCAGTCGGGGCTGCTCGACCGTCCCGGCTTCGAGCTGTGGGTGATGGCCGAGGTGCCCTCCGTCCTGTTCAACCTCGCCGACTATGCAGCCCTCGGCGTCACCGGCATCTCCGTCGGCTCCAACGACCTCACGCAGCTGCTGCTCGGCGCCGACCGCGACAACGAGGTGCTCGCCGAGACCTTCGACGAGCGCGACCCCGCCGTCACCGCCTACCTGCGCCAGCTGATCCCCACCGCCCACAGCCTGGGGCTGCGCACGTCCATCTGCGGGCAGGCCCCGTCCGTGCACCCTGAGTATGCGGAGTTGCTCGTGCGTGCAGGCATAGACGCGATATCGGTAAGCGTCGATGTCGTAGCGCGCACCCGCGCGTTGGTGGCGGCCGCGGAGCAGAGGGTGCTGCTGGACGCCGCACGCGGCCGCGGATCTGGCGAGGTTGCACCCAGCCGCGAGCCGGCCTCGAGATAGGCCGGACGATGAGCATGTTCGAGATACGCATTCACGGCCGTGGCGGCCAGGGCGTGGTCACCGCCGCGGAGATGCTCGCGATGGCAGCATTCGACCACGGCCGCTACTCGCAGGCGTTCCCCAGCTTCGGCTCCGAGCGGATGGGCGCGCCCGTCGTCGCTTTCTGTCGCATCGACGACCACGAGATCCGCACGCGCGAGCCCGTGATGGAGCCCGACGCGTTGATCGTGCAGGACCCCACGCTGCTGCACCAGGTGGACGTGTTCGCCGGGCTGAAGCCCGACGGCTTCATGCTCATCAACAGCGCCAAGAGCTTCGACGAGCTGGGGCTCGGGGATTTCGTCGAGGCGTTCCATCACGATCGGCTCCTGACCGTTCCCGCTTCCGATCTCGCCCGCGCGCACACCGGACGGGCGGTCGCAAACGCGGCGCTGCTCGGCGGCTTCGCCGCACTCACCGGCGTGACCTCGCTGCAAACCGTCGAGCGCGCGATCGCCGAGCGTTTCGCCGGCGCACCAGCCGTCGCCGAGGGCAACGTCGCGGCAGCACGAGCGGCGTATCGGTGGGTCATGGATGAGCTATGGAAGCTGAGCGGTGCCACGCCAGCTTGAGGGCTCGCGCGCCGTCGCCGAGGCCGTCGCCCTGTGTCGGCCGGAGGTCATCTGCGCCTACCCCATCTCCCCGCAGACGCACATCGTCGAGAACCTCTCCCAGCTGGTGAAGACCGGCGAGCTGTCCCCCTGCGAGTTCGTCAACGTCGAGTCCGAGTTCGCCGCCATGTCCGCGTCCATCGGCGCGTCCGCCACCGGCGCGCGCGCCTATACCGCCACCGCCAGCCAGGGGCTCCTGTACATGGTCGAGGCCCTCTACAACGCCTCCGGCCTCGGGTTGCCGATCGTGATGACCGTCGCCAACCGCGCCATCGGCGCACCCATCAACATCTGGAACGACCACTCAGACTCCATGTCCCAGCGCGACTCCGGCTGGATTCAGCTCTACGCGGAGACCAACCAGGAGGCGCTCGACCTGCACATCCAGGCGTTCCGCCTCGGCGAGGAGCTGTCCACGCCGGTGATGGTGTGCATGGATGGCTTCATCCTCACCCACGCCGTCGAGCGCGTCGAGATGCCCACGCAGGAGCAGGTCGACGAGTACCTGCCACCGTTTCAGCCGCGCCAGCTGCTCGACCCCGACGAGCCGATCACGATCGGCGCGATGGTCGGTCCGGAGGCGTTCATGGAGGTCAAGTACCTCGCCCACGCCAAGCAGATGCAGGCGCTCGAGCTGATCCCACGGATCGCCGCCGACTTCAAAGGCGCTTTCGCCCGCGACTCCGGTGGGCTGATCCGCTCATATCGCGCCGAGGACGCGGAGACGATCGTCGTCGCGCTCGGGTCCGTGCTCGGCACGATCAAGGACACCGTCGATGAGCTGCGCGACGAGGGCGTGAGGATCGGCGTCGTCGGGATTACTTCCTTTCGGCCGTTCCCACTCGATGCCGTGCGCGACGCGCTCGCCGGCGCCCAGCGCGTGGTCGTGCTCGAGAAGGCGCTCGCCGTCGGCATCGGCGGCATCGTCTCCATGGACGTGCACGCGGCGCTCGCCGCCATCCACCATGCCGGAGGGGACCAACCCCACGCGTACACCGTCATCGCCGGGCTCGGCGGACGGCCCATCACCAAAGCGTCGCTGCTAGCGCTGTTCACCGACGCCGCCGCCGACCGCCTCCAGGCGCTGACGTTCCTCGACCTCGACCACGAGCTCGTCGACCGCGAGGTCGCCAGGATGTCCGCCTCACGCGCGTCCGGCCCGCACGCGGAGAACATGCTGCGCGACCTCGGCACCGTCGCCGCGGGGCCGGTATGACGCGCTCGGCCCACACCGCGCCCGGGAGCGCCCGGCCATGAGCGCGCCCACCATCCGCTTCTACCAAACCGGCAGCTTCGCGGTGGGCAACCGCCTGCTCGACCCCGAGTTGCGCGCCGTGCAGGCGGGCGATGAGCGCACCAACTCGATCACATGCGGGCACCGCGCCTGCCAGGGCTGCGGCGAGGCACTCGGCGCGCGCTACGCGCTCGACGCCGCCATGCGGGCCACGAATGGCCAGATGATCGCCGCCAACGCGACCGGCTGCCTGGAGGTGTTCTCCACGCCCTACCCCGAGACCTCGTGGCGGATCCCGTGGATCCACTCGCTGTTCGCCAACGCCCCCGCGGTGTCCACGGGCATCGCCGCCGCGCTGCGGGCCAAAGGCCGTGAGGACATCCGTGTGGTCGGCCAGGGCGGCGACGGCGGCACCGTGGACATCGGCATGGCGTGCCTGTCGGGGATGTTCGAGCGAAACGACGACGTGCTGTACATCTGTTACGACAACGAGGCGTACATGAATACCGGTGTGCAGCGCTCCGGCTCGACGCCGCCCGCCGCCCGCACCGCCACCACGCAGGCGGTCGGCCCAAGTCCAGGAAATGTCTTCGGTCAGGGTAAGAGCGCGCCGTTGATCGCGATGGCGCACGAGATCCCCTACGTCGCCACCGCCACCGTCGCCGAGCTGCGCGACCTCGAGGCGAAGGTGCAGACCGCCATGGAGATCCGCGGCGCGCGCTACCTGCACGTGTTCGTTCCCTGCCCGCTCGGCTGGGGCAGCGCGTCGAAGGACACGATCAAGATCGCTCGCCTGGCCAAGGAGTCGGGCATCTTCCCCGTGTTCGAGGCGCGCGACGGCGAGGTCACCGGTGTGTCGAAGATCCGCCGGCAGGTGCCCGTCGAGGAGTACCTGCGCCCGCAGAAGCGCTTTGCGCACCTGTTCAAGCCGGAGCCGCGCCCCGACGTGATCGCCCGCATCCAGGCCGGCGCCGACCGCAACATACGCCGCTTCGGGCTGGTCTGATGGACAAGCCGTTTGCGATCACGCTGGACGTGGGCTCGAGCCTCGCCAACAAGACCGGCTCGTGGCGCGAGGAGCGCCCCGTGTATGTGCACCGGATGCCGCCGTGCAACCACGGCTGCCCTGCCGGCGAGAACATCCAGCAGTGGCTCTACCACGCCGAGTCCGGTGACTACGAGCAGGCGTGGCGCGTGCTGGTCGAGGACAACCCACTGCCGGCCGTGATGGGGCGCGTTTGCTACCACCCGTGCGAGACCGCCTGTAATCGCGCGCAGTTGGATGAGGCCGTCGGCATTCACGGCGTCGAGCGCTTTCTCGGCGACGAGGCCATCCGCCAAGGCTGGCACCTGCAGGTCGAGGCCAAGCCGAGCGGCAAGCATGTGCTGGTCGTCGGCGCGGGGCCGTCGGGGCTATCCGCCGCCTACCACCTCGCGCGCCGCGGCCACGCGGTGACGATCCGCGACGCGGGCCCCAAGGCAGGCGGCATGATGCGCTTCGGTATTCCCCGCTACCGCCTGCCGCGCGAGGTGCTCGACGCTGAGATCGAGCGCATTCTCGACCTCGGCGTGACGCTCGAGCTGAACTGCAAGGTCACGAGCATCCTCGAGGCGATGCACGACACGACAGCGCCCGACGGCGGCTTCGACGCAGCGTTCCTGGCTGTCGGCGCGCACATCGGCAAACGTGCCTATATCCCCGCGGGCGAGGCCGCGCACATCCTGGACGCGGTCACGCTGCTCGAGAGCATGGAGGGCGAGGAGCGCCCGCTGCTCGGCCGGCGCGTGGTCGTCTACGGCGGCGGCAACACCGCCATGGATGCCGCGCGCACAGCCAAGCGCCTCGGCGCGGAGGAGGCGATCGTCGTCTACCGCCGCACACGCGAGCGCATGCCCGCACACGACTTCGAGGTGGAGGAAGCGCTCGAGGAGGGCGTGACGATGAGGTGGCTGTCGACGATCAAGCACGCCGATGAGGGCGGGCTTGTGCTCGAGCGGATGGAGCTCGACGACAGCGGCTTCCCTCAGCCCACCGGCGAGACCGAGGAGCTCGACGCCGACTCGCTCGTGCTGGCGCTCGGCCAGGAAGCCGACCTGTCGCTGCTCGACGGCGTGCCCGGCCTACAGATCGAGGACAGCGTCGTCCAAGTCGACCAGCGCATGATGACCGGCCACGCCGGCATCTTCGCCGGAGGCGACATGGTGCCCGCCGAGCGGACGGTCACCGTCGGCGTCGGCCACGGCAAGCGGGCGGCGCGCAATATCGACGCGTGGCTACGCGGCGCGGAGTTCGTACACGCGCGCGAGCCGGAGCTCGCTGGCTTCGACACACTAAATACCTGGTACTACGCCGACGCGCCAAAGACCGTCGCACCGCAGCTGGAGGTAGTGCGGCGGCAGTCGAGCTTCGACGAGGTAACCCAGGGCCTCGATGAGTCAAACGCGCTGTTCGAGGCGCGCCGCTGCCTCAGCTGCGGTAATTGCTTCGGCTGCGACAACTGCTACGGCGTGTGTCCTGATAACGCGGTGCTGAAGGTGGCGGAGGCTGACGGCTACGCATTTGACCTGGATTACTGCAAGGGCTGCGGAATCTGTATGGAAGAGTGTCCGTGCGGAGCGATCGAAATGATTCCCGAGACCATCTGACGCTGCAGTATGGCCGGGCCTTCGACTGTGGTTGCACGGGTTCCATGCCTTGCCCCTTCCCTTCGCCTATAACCAGCTCATGCGCTGATCAACCCACGCTCGAGTGCATATCCGACCAGCTCCGCGCGGGTGGACAGACGCAGCTTCTGCTGGATGTGAGAGCGGTGCGTCTCAACGGTGCGCACCGACAGGTACAGCTGCTCGGCGATCTCCGCATTGGTGTGTCCCAGGGCAATCAGCCGCAGCACGTCGACCTCGCGCTCTGAGAGATCGTCCGGCGGGCCGGGCGGTGGCGCGGAGGCGATCCGCGCGCCAAGCCGCGGGTTCAAGTAGCTCTCTCCCATCGCCGCGTTGCGCACCGCCTGCACGAGCTCGTCGTCGGCGGCCTCCTTGAGCACGTAGCCGAGGGCACCGCCGGCAAGCGCCTCGCGCGCGAACGCGGGCTCCTGCTGCATCGTCAACACGACGATCTGTGTTTCCGGTGACTCCTCGCGTATCTGTGGGATCGCCTCGAGACTCGAGCCACCGGGCATGTTCAGGTCGAGCACCAGCACCTTCGGGTGATGGCCGCGGACGTAACGGCGCGCGCCATCGACGTCGCTCGCCTCCGCTACCACCTCGAAGTCGGTCTCGCTGTCGAGCAGCATCCGCAGGCCGCTGCGGACGACCGCGTGGTCGTCTGCCAGCACGATCCGGATCGTCCCGGTGTCCGTGGCGCCAGCAACGCCATCGACCGCATCCTCAGATGGTGTGACTTGCCCATCTACCATCGCCTCAGACCTTACCCGCAGCGCCAGCTGCCTCGAGCTGCTGCTCGCCAGAAGCCTTGCCCTCTGCCGACTGGCTGCCCTCGCCGCGTGTCAGCACGAGCAGCGAGCAGCGGGCGTGACGCTCGAGGTAGTCGGAGGTGCTGCCGAGCACCAGGCGCTTGACCGGACCGTAGCCACGCGAGCCGACCAGCAGCAGATCGAGCTGATCGCCGAACGCCGCGAGCTCCTCGCCTGCGAGACCGTAGATCGCGTCGCCCTCGACATCAGGGAGATCGCTGAGGCGAGCCTTTGCCTCCTGCAGCAGCAGGTCGATGCTCTCACCGATCGCGGGAGGGATCAGCCCGGCATAGGCGACAGAGGGGATCGACACGACGTCCAATGCGTGCACGCTCGCGCGCGTTGGTGCCGCGAGCTCGCGCGCCAGCGCCAGCGCCGCCTCGCTCTCCGGCGATCCGTTGTAGCCGACACCCACGTTGGCGATCGGCGTGGAACGATCGACGAGACCATGGGAGGCGATCGCCACTGGGCAGGGAGCGCCGTTGAGCGCCGCACGTGTGTCGTCGCCGAGCATCACGCGCCCGAGCGCACCGCGTGAGCAGGAGCCGACGACGAGCAGATCGGCGCCCAGCTCCTCGGCCTGCTGGTGAAGACCGCGGCCGGGGCTCGGCGAGACCACGCTGAGGAGCTCCGCCTGCACGCCGGCAGCCTCGCGCTCGGCCTCGAGCAGCTTGTGCGCATCCTCGAGATCCTCTTTTGCCTCGCCGCGGTGTACGTGGGCGAGCGTCAGCTTTCCGTTGGCATCGTTGAGGCGTGTGGCGAGCGCGATCGCGTCGCGACCGTTGGCTCTGCCGTCCACGCCTACAAGCACATTTTTGAACATCGCTCATCTCTCCTTGTCGGTGTCTAACAAGAGGCTAGGACGCGTAGTGCCTTTGCATTATCCGGGCCTGCCACGCTGGATGTTGCGGGTTTTTACTGAGACGCGTTCGGCGGCACGACAAGCACAGAGCAAGGTGCGTCGTGGACGACACGCCGGCTGACGCTGCCGAAGGCGTGAATGCCGCTGAGCCGGCGCGAGCCCATCACGATCAGCGCGGCGTCGCTGCTCTGGGCGGCGTCCAGGATCACCTCCCAGGCTTTGCCCGGTTCGATGTATGGCTTGCCGCCATCGGGCGAGAGCTCTGCCAGGGCCTTCGCCTGCGCCTCGATGACGCGCGGGTTGCTCCTGGACTCGCCCGCGTGAGCGTTCACCAGTTGTGCTTTCGCCCCCTGTCCCCGCGCCAGCATGCCTGCCAGCTCGATCAGCCGCTCGGAGCCCTCCTCGCCGTCGCTGGCGACCAGGATCTGGCGCCCGCGCAAGCTGGCGGCGAAGGTTTTGCGCACGACCAGCATCGGCGTGGTGAAGCGGCTGAGCGCAGGTCCCGTCACACCGCCGACGAGCGTGCCGCCGATCGAGGAGGAGAAGCTGCCCAGCAGCATCCCGCCCAGCCATGAAGAGGCGGGCGCTCCGATCGCGAGCAGATCGTGGCCGGCGGCATGCTCGAGGATCACGTCCACCGGCGCGCCACCGGGATCGACGACCGTGCCGCACGGCACGCCCGCGTCCTCTGCCACGCGCCTGGCGCGCGCCAGGATGCGCTCGGCGTGGCTCGGGCTGATCGCAGCGCGAGCGTGCTCGCCCGAGCCGATTGCCGCCGTCGCGGCCAGCAGCGTCAGATGACCCTCTGGGCCGGCGAGAGAAGCGGCCAGACCGACCGCCGCCATGCTCCCCCACGTGCCGTCGACGGCACACAGGATGTTCGTGAAAAGCTTCGGTGCAACGTCGCTCTCGGGTGAATATGTGGTCTCCGTGTTTGTGGTCTCCGTGTTGGGCATGCACAGAAGCTATTCAGCGGGTCTGAACAGGTCATCCGCAGCTTCCCTCACACAGTTGTGGGAAATCCCGTAGCGCCGACGACGCGTAGTTCTCCACACGTCCGCGGCGGCCCGATGCGGATGGAACGCATGAATCGAGGTGTGACCCTTAGCTCGCCATGAGCACCACGGTCATCAACCCCCCGGAACGGGCACCCGATGCCACCGATCTGAGCGAGGCGCGGCTCATGCGTCTGCGCGACCGTTCGAAGGTCGCGGTACGGCAATCGAATCTGGGGGACGAGCCGGCGCTACACACGTTCCTGTCGGGACTGTGCCTGGAAGCCAGGCGTCTGCGCTTCTTCACGGGCGCGGCCGACATGGGCTACGCCGCGCGCCTGGGTGTCACGGCCGATGCAGCCCACTATGGCCTGATCGCATTTGACGAAATGGGCATGATCGTCGGCCACGCCACCTACGCGAAGCTCGACGACACGCATGCGGAAGTGGCGGTCGAGGTCGCCGATCATCTCCACGGCCGCGGGCTCGGCACGCTGCTCATCGAGATGCTCGCCGCCGCCGCCGAGCAGCACGGGATCACGCACTTCGACGCTGAGGTGCTGTGCGAAAACCACGAGATGCTGGACGTCTTCCGGGACGGCTTCGACGCGCGCGTGCTACGCCAAGAAGGTCCCGAGGAGCGCGTCGAGTTCCGCACCTCGGGCTGGCGCCTGGCCCGCGAGCGCTTCGCTTCAGGCTCTCAGCCGAAGAACAGCTCAGCCGTCTCGTAGAGCGAGGGATCCAGCAGCTTGGGCTCGCGCAGGGCCTGCACCAGGTCAACCTCGACGATCTGAGTGCCCCGTAGCGCGACCATCTTGCCAAAGCGGCCCCCGGCGACAGCGTCCATGGCGGCAACACCAAAGCGAGTCGCCAGCACACGGTCGTACGCCACTGGAGTACCGCCGCGCTGCACGTGCCCGAGGATCGTGGCGCGGGTCTCAAAGCCTGTCCGCCGTTCGATCTCGCCCTCGAGCGCGACGCCGATGCCGCCGAGGCGCGCGTGCCCGAAAGCGTCAGTCTCGCCGTCTCCAAGCGTCTGCAGCGGGCCTTCGCGTGTGGTCGCGCCCTCGGCCGCGACAACGATGGAGAAGCTCGGCCCGCGTGCGTGGCGCCGGCGCAGATGCTCGACGATCGCATCGATGTCGAATGGGCGCTCGGGCACGAGGATCGCATCGGCACCACCGGCGATGCCCGCGTGCGTAGCGATCCAACCGGCGTGGCGTCCCATCACCTCGACGATCATCACGCGGTTGTGCGACTCGGCGGTTGTGTGCAGCCGGTCGATCGCGTCGGTGACGATCTGCACGGCCGTCTGGAACCCGAACGTGACATCCGTGCCGCCGATGTCGTTGTCGATCGTCTTGGGCACCCCCACGACAGGCACGCCGTCGGCGTGGAGGCGTGTGGCGACGCCGAGGGTGTCATCGCCTCCAATCGGGATCAGCATCTGCACGTCGTGCTTCTCCATCGCCCTGGAGACGGCCGCCGTCCCATCGCCGCCTTCGGCGTAGGGATTGGCACGAGAGGTCCCGAGGATCGTGCCCCCGCGCGGCAGGATGCCGGCGGTGCGCTCGCGTGTGAGCTCGATCGTGGTGCCCTCCAACACGCCCGCCCAGCCGCCGATGAAACCGACGAGCTCGAACTCGCCAAGCGCCAGGCCGCGACGGACGACCGCGCGGATAACCGCGTTCAGCCCGGGGCAGTCGCCGCCGCCGGTCAGCAGTCCCACTCGTGGCATTTGGCTTGCTCCTCTGGACGACTTGGATGGGGCTCGCCTGGATTCTGCCCGATCCGATGCGAACCCACTCGGTGATTGGCCGCAGTGCGTGACGCTCTTACCCGCAACGGATGACGGCATTAAACGGAGGATCGGCGAGGACCCAGAGCCTAGCTTGAGAGGATGGCCACACACCTACACATGGCGCCGGCGCCTACCGAGACCGAGAGCCACCCGGCACCCTCACCAATCCGCGTCGTCTTGGCCGACGATCACGCGCTGATGCGCCATGGCCTGCGATTGACGCTCGAGGAGGAGCCGGACGTGGAAGTGATCGCCGAGGCCGACGACATGTCCTGCGCAGTACGCCAAGTGCACCTGTGTAAACCGCATGTGCTGGTGCTCGACCTGCGCATGCGCGGCGGCTCCAGCGTGGAGACGATCGCCGACATGCGCGAGCGTGTGCCGGACACGAGGGTTGTGGTGCTGTCGATGAACGACAGCCCCGCGTTCGCGCGACACGCGCTCGGTGCTGGCGCACTGGGGTTCGTCCTGAAGGAGCTCGCCGACAGCGAGTTGCCTGAGGCCGTTCGCGCCGCGGCACGCGGCGAGCAGTACGTCAGCCCACGCGTCGCAGCGCGGCTGGACGCCGTGAGCCGCTCCGTGCGCGAGCTCGTGGGAGACGCGCGCTGGGACTCCGCGCGCTTAGGACTCGAGTAGGTGCGCACCGGCGCCGGGGCGCACTTCCCGAGCCGCCGTGGGTGGCTCCCCACCGGGCGCGAACAGGCCGAGCACGCTACCGCCGAAGCCACCGCCGATCACGCGCGCGCCGACGGCGCCCGCCTGGCCCAGGCTCTCAACGGCAGCCTCCACAGCGGGGGTCGAGACCTCATAGCGATCGCGCAGGCTCGCGTGGGAGGCGTTGAGTAGCCCACCGATGGCAGCCAGGTCATCCGCGCGCAACGCCACGACGGCCTCCCGCACGCGCTCGTTTTCACCGAGCACGTGCTCGACCCGCCGGCGTAGCGGTTGCGGCAGCCCCTCCACTGCGGCGCCGCTCGCGTCACGCAGCGATTCCACGCCGAGTAGCTCGCACGCGCGCGCACACTCGGCGCGACGCTCGTTGTAGCCGGAGCTCGCGTGCACGTGACGCTCGCCGGAGTCGAGCACGACGAGCCGCCAGGCCCCGAGTCGCAGGGGCACCTGCTCGACGGCGAGTGTGCGGAAGTCGATGCACAGCGCCGCGTCGGGGGCGCCGTAGAGGGAGGCGAGCTGGTCGAGCAGCCCCGTGTGGGCGCCAACCCAGTCGTTCTCCACGCGCGCGCACAGTTGGGCCAGCTCGGTTCTGTCAACGTCCTTCGCTGCCTCCGGCGCGTGTTGCGAGCCGAGATCGGCGAGCGCGAGGCACAGCGCGACCTCGAGCGCAGCCGACGAGGACAGACCCGCGCCGGGTGGGAGTGCACCGCTGATCTCCAGGCTCGCACCGACGAGCGGGAACCCCGCACGGCTGAGCTCGGCGACGGTCCCACGCACGAACGCACGCCACCCCGCTGCCGGCTGGGGATCGACCAGCGCGAACTCGTCGCGCTCATCCAGGTCGCGTGCGAACGCACTGACCCGCTGCTCGCCCGGCGTGCCCTCGGGCTCGGCATGTGCGCTGACGGTGATGCCGTCGGCGATCGCGAACGGCAGCGCGAGCCCCTGGTTGTAATCGGTGTGCTCGCCGATCAGGTTGACCCGGCCCGGCGCAAACGCAGCGCTGCGCTCAGCTGGCACGGGCGATTGCCTCGCGCAGCTTGGCGGCGGACTCCTCTGGCAGTGTGTCGGAGATGAAGGCACCGGCGCCCTGCTCGGAGCCGGCGAGGTACTTGAGCTTCTCGGCCGTGCGCAGAGGCGGGTAGAACTCGACGTGCAGGTGCCCCTGCCCGGCCACCGCGGCTGCCGGGCTCGATGGCGACGCCGTGGGCGCCTGATGGACGGCCATCACGTACGGGAACGGCCTGTCGAATAGCGCGTCGTAGCCGCGCGTGAGCGCCTGTAGCGCCTCTGCCAGCTGGCGCAGCTCCTCGGGCTCGCACTCGAGCAGGCTCGCCCGGTGGCGGCGCATGACCACATGTGCCTCATACGCCCAGCGCGCCGCATACGGGACATATATGACGACGCCATCGCTCTCGAACAGCACACGGCGTCCGTCGTCGAGCTCGCGTCGCAACAGCTCGCACGGCGCACAGCCGCCGAGACGCTCATCCGCCGCGAGCTCGAGCCCTGGCACGGGCGGCAAGAATGGGTAGCCGTAGATCTGCCCGTGGGGGTGGTGCAGGGTGACCCCGACCTCGACGCCGCGGTTCTCGAAGATGAACACGTAGTCGATGTCCTCGCGCGCGCCGAGCTCCGTGTAGCGGTGACGCCACACCCACATCAACGCCTCCGCCCGCTCGGCTGCCAGCGTGCCGAAGGAAGCGTCGTGATCGGCGGTGTAGACGACGACCTCCGCCGCCCCGTGGGGGGACTGGAAGGCGGGAAAGCGGTTGTCGAAGACCGCGATCTCGAACTCCGGGAACGGGATCTCGGTCTCCTCGCCCCCCGGGCGCGTGGGGTCCAGCGGGCAATGGTCGCGCGCGGGCAGGAACGTGCGGTCCTGGCGGTGGATCGCGTAGGTGACCTGCTCGCCGCGCAGCTCCTCGAAGCGCTCGCCACCGTCTGGCTCCTCGCTCATGTGCGCGGCTTCCGATCGACGGTGTAGAGGATCAGCGAGCGACCGTCGGCTTTGAGGTGGCGCGAGATCGCCACGGGCCCGACGCGCTCGCCCGGAGTAGCCGGCTCGCCATCCTTCTCGGGCGAATCGACCGGCCCTCTGCCTCGAGCTCGACGGCTCCCCCTGGTTACCACCCATGCTCCGAGGGTATACCCCTCCAGCGGCGAGAGCCCACTCGTTGACGTCTTGTGCCTAGTTGTTACTTTCCGACGGCTAGGATGCGGACATTCCGCACTAGGTGTGGGTAAGGTTGCTATGTAGGGGGAATCTTGTAGCCGATGCCGCGCCGGCAGTTGCGGCCCAGCGAGTAAGAGGAGGAGCACCATGGCAGACACAGACCAGGCCCACGAAGCAGTGGAGCAACTCGATCAGCCGGACGTCGGTCGGCCAGGGTTTGACCGTCGCGCGTTCCTGCGCCGCAGCGCGATGACCGGCATGGCAGCCGGCTCGGTGGGCACGTTGCTGAGTGCCTGCGGATCATCGTCGAACTCGTCGAGCGCCAGCGGTGGCGGGGGCACCTCGGGCATCTTCGGCTCGCACCCGAGCTACAAATTCGTGGTCGTCAACCACGTCACGACGAACTCGTTCTTCGTGCCGACGCAGTACGGCATCGCGGACGCGTGCAAGCTGCTCGGCTGCTCGTATGAGTGGACGGGCTCGGAAAGCGAAAACATCAACCAGATGGTCGACGCGATCAACACCGCCGTGTCATCCGGCGCCGACGGGATCGCGGTCTCGCTGATCAGCAACACCGCGTTCAACGTGCCCGTCGAAAACGCGCTGAAGGCTGGTATTCCGGTTGTCGCCTACAACGCCGACTCAGCCACCAACAAGCGCTTGGCCTACATCGGCCAGGACCTGAAACTGGCCGGCGAACTGATGGGCAAGCGGATCGTCGAAGACGTCAAATCGGGCGATGTTGTCATCTTCACCGCCAGCGCCGGCTCGGCAAACCTGCAGCCGCGGCTCGAAGGAGCGGAAAAGGCAATCAAAGCGTCGGGCGCGCCGATCAAACTGACGACGATCGTGACCGGCTCCCTTGAATCGGGCGAGAAAACGGCGATCGAAGCCTATTACCAGGGCCATTCGAGCGTGAAGGGGATGTACGCCGTCGACGGTGGCGACACCGCCGAACTCGCGGGCGTGGTGCAGAAGCTCGGGCTGAACGCGAAAGGCATCAAGGCCGGCGGCTTCGACCTGGCGGAAAAAACCCAGAAAGGGCTTCACGAAGGCTTTCTCGAATTCACGATCGACCAGCAGCCCTACCTACAGGGGTTCGTGCCGATCCTGCAGCTGTTCCAGTGGCATGTGTCCGGGTCGCTGTCGGGTCCGGCGGAAGTGAACACGGGCCTGAAATTCGTCGACAAAGAAAGCATCACTCCGTACGTCAACTCCAAGAGCCGCTACGAGGGCACCTCCTCGGAAGCCAAAGTGGTGCCGATCGCGGCTGGTACCCCGGCCTAGCTGATGGCGCAGGCGGCGGAGAACCCGGCCTCGCCCGGGGCATCCACGCCTCCGGCTGGGGGCCCGGCGCGCACGCGCCGGGCCTCATTGCCGAGTCGCAACGCGGTACTCGAGCGCGTGCTGTCGCTGCGCGAGGGCAGCATCATCATCGTCACGCTGATCGTGGCGATCTACTTCGCGCTGGACACGAGCACGTTCCTCACCACCTCGAGCTTCAAGACGTCGCTGCCGTTCTTCGCCCCGTACGCAATCCTGGCCGTGGGCGAGGTGTTCGTGATGATCCTCGGCGAGATCGACCTGTCGATCGGGGCGACATACCTGCTCGCCCCGCTGATCTACTACAAGCTGGCGGTAGCCGGGATCCCGCCTGTGCCCAGCGTGCTCCTCGCGCTCCTCTGCTGCATGGTGGTCGGCGCCGTCAACGGCTTCTTCACGGCGGTCGTCGGCATCAACTCGTTCGTGACCACGCTCGGCATGCTGTTCACGCTGGAGGGGCTGACGCTGGTCATCTCGCATGGCCAGCCGGTCACGTTGCCGGACGCGCAGGTGACGACCTCGACGGTGAATGTCCCCAAGGTGATCAACGGGGCACACATCACGCTCACGGAAACGGTCAACCATGTCTCGACGTTCGCGAAAGTCCTCGGCGAGGGAACCTACTCGGAGCTGATCTGGGCGCTCGTGATCGTGGTCGTGGGACAGCTCGTGTTGACGTTCACCCGCTGGGGCCTGTACACGGTGGCCGTGGGCTCGAACAAACTGGCCGCTTCCGAGGCTGGGGTGCGAGTGCGGCTGGTGGTGATCCGCAACTTCATCCTCTGCGGTGCCGCCGGCGGCTTCGTGGGGATCCTCGAGGCGGTGCGGGCCTCGGCGCTGGAGCCGGACGTTGCCGGCGCGAACGAACTTCTGCTGTTGGCGATCGCGGCGGCGGTGATCGGCGGCACGCTGCTCGCCGGCGGGTCGGGGACCGTCGTCGGCGCGCTGATCGGAGCGCTGTTCCTGGGCATCCTCAAGGACGGGCTGATCCTCAAGGGCGTGAACGCCGACTATCAGCTCCTCTACCTGGGCCTTGCGATCATCCTGGCGATGACCATCAATACGTACGTGCAGCGCGTGCGGAGGGGGTCCCGACATGGCTGATCAGCCGGTGCCAGCAGAGACGATCGTCGGGCCGGCCTCGGCTCCGGACGACGTGCTGCGCGTCGAACACATCGCCAAGCGCTTCGGGCCGGTGACGGCTCTGCGCGACGTCAACCTGCACCTGCGCAAGGGCGAGGTGCTGGGCCTGCTCGGCGACAACGGCGCCGGCAAGTCGACGCTGATCAAGATCATCGCCGGCTTCCAGAAGCAGGACTCGGGCTCGATGTGGCTTCACGGCGAGCCCTATCAGCCGAAAAGCGTCGACGACGCGCGTGCGAAAGGCATCGACACGGTCTACCAGGACCTCGCGCTGATCGACGAACTGTCCGTCTACCACAACCTGGCGCTGCGCCGCGAGAAGGTGCACCATCCGATCCCGTTTCTGGCGAATCGTGAGATGAAGCGTGACGCACGCCGAGCATTGGACGAGATCGGGATCAACATCCCACGCATCGACGTGTCCGTGGCGCGGCTCTCAGGAGGCCAGCGCCAGGCGATCGCGGTCGCCCGCACGGTCAACTCCGACGCCGACATCATTCTGCTGGACGAGCCGCTCGCGGCGATGGGCGCGAAAGAGGGAGCGCAGATCCTCGACCTGGTGGCGCGCCTGAAGACGGAGGGCAAGGTCTCGATCATCATGATCCTGCACAACTATGTGCATGTGCTCGAGGCATGTGACCGCGTGAGCATGATCCAGGACGGCGTGATCGCGCTCGACAAGCCGACGGCGGAGACGTCGGTCGAGGAGCTCACCGATATCGTCGTCAACGAGTACCGCCGCGCGCGCGAAGCAACCCACCGGGAAGAAGCCGCGGCAGCAGCACCGCCGGCCTCCTGAGCCAGCCCCTCCCCTCAAGCGGGCGCTCCCGAGGGCCGCCGCTCAAGCGTCGCTGGAAGGCGCCCAGATGTTGATCGCGCCGTCGACGGCCTGGCGCTCGATCTCGGTGAGCTCCTCGGCGGAGAACTCCAGGTTGGAGAGCGCCGCATGATTCTGCTCCAGCTGGCTGACACTGCTCGCGCCCAGTAGGGCAGAGCTCACGCGCGGGTCGCGCAGCACCCACGCGATCGCCATCTGCGCGAGGGACTGGCCACGGCGCGCTGCGATCTCGTTCAGGGCGCGCACGTGGGCGAGGTTCTCCTCGGAGAGCATCCCCTCGCCGAACTCCTCGCCGCGGCGGACGCGGGAGTCCTCGGGAATCCCGTGCAGGTAGCGATCGGTGAGCAGTCCCTGGCCGAGGGGGGAGAAGACGATCGCACCGACGCCACGGCGCTCCAGCACATCGAGCAGCCCATGCTCGATCCAGCGGTTCAGAAGCGAGTAGGACGGCTGATGCAACAGCAGCGGCGTGCCCAGCCCGTTGAGGATCTCAATCGCCTCCTCGGTGCGCTGCGGCGAGTAGGAGCTGATCCCGACATACAGCGCCTTGCCCTGGCGCACGGCACTGTCGAGCGCGCCCATCGTCTCGTGCAGCGGCGTGTTCGGATCGAAGCGGTGCGAATAGAACACGTCTACATAGTCGAGACCCATTCGTGCGAGGCTCTGGTCGAGGCTCGCCAGCAGGTACTTGCGCGAGCCGAACTCCCCATACGGCCCAGGCCACTGGTCATAGCCCGCCTTCGTGGAGATGATCAGCTCGTCGCGATAGGGACGGAAGTCCTCGGCGTAGATGCGGCCGAAGCTCTTCTCCGCGGCGCCATACGGTGGCCCGTAGTTGTTCGCCAGATCGAAGTGGTTGATGCCGAGGTCAAACGCGCGCCGCAGGATCGCGCGACTTCCAGCGAGCGGCCTGTCGTCGCCGAAGTTCTGCCACAGCCCGAGCGAGATCGCCGGCAGCTGGATGCCGGACGCGCCGACACGGCGGTAGGGCATACGCTCGTAGCGGGCGGCGTCGGGAAGATACGGAGGATCGGCGCGCGCGGGATCAAACGGCATCGTTCGATTATGCCGTGGCCTGAGCGGGGGGCAGGCTCTCGAGCACAGTCTGCTCCCGACGCACCGGCAGAGAGGCTCTCACGAGCGTGCCGTGCTCGCTCGAGGCGATGGTCATGGTCCCGCCGCCGAGGCTGACCCGCTCGCGCATCCCCGCCAGGCCAAAGCCGTGACCGACAGCCTCGTTGTCGAAGCCGGCACCGTCATCCTGCACTTCGAGCTGCAGCTGGTCGTCAGCTTCGCGGACGCTCACCCGCACGTGGTTGGCGTGTGCGTGCTTGGCGATGTTCGTGAGTGACTCCTGCACCAGCCGGTAGACGGCGCTCTCGAGTTCGCTTTCGAGACGCGCCGGCTCAGTGGGCAACGAGAATCTCAGCATCGATCTCAAAGCCGCTCTGCTCGCGGTGGCGCTCGAGCAACGCTTCGATTGCCGTCTTCAGCCCGAGCTCGTCAAGCGCCGCTGGGCGCAGCTCGGTGATGATCGCGCGCAGGTTCTCGATCTCGCGTGCGATGTGCGCAACCGCCTCGCGCATCGCCTGCTCGCGACGCTCGGAGTCGCCGCGTCGCAGCGCCGAGGAGAGCAGCACCTGCAGCGCGCCCAGACCCTGCAGGGTCTCGTCGTGTAGCTCGCGCGCCCAGCGCCGGCGCTCCGCGTCGGCGGCCGCCACCGAGCTACGCAGCCGATCGCTTTGGACGCTCTGCGCCAGAGCCACAGCGGTGGCGGCGCTCGCGGCGAACGTGCGCAGCAACTGCTCGTCGTCATCTCCGAACGCCTCGCTGTGTGGGCCGCGATCGAACGCGGCCAGCAGCCCCAGCGCCTCCCCGCGGTAGAACATCGGCACCAACAGGGCGGTGTGCGGGTCAGAGACCCCGAACTCACGCGGGTCGATCCGCAGCCGTGAGTCAACGTCTGAGATCCGCTCGGGATGGCGACCCTTGAGCACTTGCCCGGATGTTGAGTCGGCAATCGACAGCCTGACGCCGTGCGCCCGAGCGACGTGCCCGGCGCTCGCGTGCACAACGAGCTCATCGCCATCGCGCAACATGATCACGACGCTCCTGGCGCTCACGAGCGCACGGCCACGCTTTACGATCAGCTCGAGTACGTGCTCGAGCCCAATCTCGCCGCCAATCGCGACCGCCACGTCGCGGGTCGCCTCGAGGCCGCGAAAGGCCGTCTCTGCCTCCTGGCGACGACGCTCGCTGGCCTCATACAGCCTGGCGTTGCCGATCGCGATCGCGGCCCAGTCGGCGAGGATCACCGCGGCCTCCTCGTCGCTCTCAGTGAACTGGCCGTCGGCCTTCTCCGTCAGGTATAGGTTTCCCCACACCTCGCCGCGAATCGCCACCGGTACACCGAGGAAGCTGCCCATCGGCGGGTGTCCGACCGGGAAGCCGTAGCTGCCGGGATGCTGCCCGACATCTGACAGACGCAGCGGTTTGGGATCCTCGATCAGCACACCGAGCACGCCACGCCCTCGCGGCAGGTTCCCGATTGCACGGTGCGTCGCCTCGTCAACTCCCGCGGTCACGAACTGCTCGAGCCCGCTGTGCTGCTCGTTCAAGATTCCCAACGCGGCGTAGCGGGCACCGGTGATCTCGCGGGCGGCCTCGAGCACGCGGTCGAGCACGATGCGCTGATCTAGCTCGGTCGTCAGCACCCGCCCCACGTCCAGCAGGCGTCTTATCGAGCGCTCGGACGTAGCCCCCATGTCGAGTTGATTGTAAGCGACGGCAAACGGCTGGTCAGTAGTCCACCCCATCAGCCTGCGGATCACCCGCGATGCCGGTATCCGCGAGGGATCCTAGGCTCAGAGGCTAGTGCGCTGTAGATGACTGTCTGCACCTATCAAATTGGTGCCGGCGCGGCAGGAGGCCCGATGGCGATGGCATTAAGGTGCGAGCATTGCGAGGATGTGATCGGCGTGTATGAGCCGATGATCGTGCTCGAGGGCGGGCGGGCTCGTGCCACCTCGAAGGCGGCCGAGCAAAACGGCGCGTGGAGCCTCGCATGCGAGTGCTATCACGCCGCCTGCTACGAGCAGGCGGCCGCCAAGCGGACCGCACCCTGAGCATCCCCGCTGGACCGCGGATCGGTCTACCCTGATCGAGCATGCCCGGAGCTTCCACAGGTGCAGCAACCGATGATCGAGCTCTTCTGGAGCAAGCGCGGGGCGGCGATGAGGACGCGTTTACGCGCCTCGTGGATCCCCATCGCCGCGAGCTGCACGCGCATTGCTACCGCATGCTCGGCTCTGTGCACGATGCCGAGGACGCGCTACAGGATGCGCTCTTGCGCGCGTGGCGAGCGATCGCGAGGTTCGAGGGCCGCAGCTCGCTGCGCTCGTGGCTCTACACAATCGCGACGAACACGTGCCTGGATCAAATCGCCCTCCGACCGAAACGGGTGCTGCCGATCGACTACGGCCCGGCGACCGACCCCCACGTGGGACCTGGCGAACCACTGCTGGAGTCAGTGTGGATCGAGCCATACCCCGACGAGATCCTGGGCGTTGAGGACGGCTTCGCCGCCCCGGAGGCGCGCTATGAACGCCGCGAGGCGGTGGAGCTGGCATTCGTCGCCGCACTCCAGCACCTGCCTGGCAGCCGGCGCGCGGTGCTGATTCAACGCGAGGTGCTCGGCTGGGAGCGCGACGACGTGGACGCATTCGTGGCGATGCTGACCGAGGACGCAACGTTCACGATGCCACCGCTGGCGAGTTGGTATGAGGGTCGCGAGTCGATCGCGCGCTGGGCTACGGACTGGCCTCTCTCCGGGCCTTGGCGATGGCGGGTCGTGCGCACGAGCGCCAACGGACAGCCGACGCTGGGCTTCTATGCGTGGGACGCAGAGGAACGGCGCCACCGTCCGTTCGCGCTGAACGTACTGAGCTTTCGCGGCGAACTGGTCAGCGACGTGACGGCGTTCATCGCGCGCTCAGCGGAGCCTCGCGAACGCGAGGTGTTCGAGCGCTATCCGGATGAGCCCGTCGACATGGCGAAGCTCGGCGACGTGTTCGCGCGTTTCGGGCTGCCGACAGAGCTGGACTGACTTGGCAGCGCAGGGGTTGCAGAACTTTCGCGATGTGGGCGGCCTGGAAACCACATCGGGCGGGAGGATCCGTAGCAGCGTGCTCTATCGCAGCGATGCGCCACACGCTGGCGACCCCCCGCCCGCGGGCGTCGCGTGGCCGCCGGCGAGCGTGATCGATCTGCGCTCACTGGCGGAGGCTGGTGGTGAGCATCCGCTCGCAAGCGCCGGCAGCGAGATCCACCCCATTCCGCTGATGGCCGAGGCCGGCATCGTACGGCTCGCCCACGATCCCCCGGATAACGACGGGGGTGTGGCTGGCCTCTATCGCAGAACGCTTGCGAGGGTTGGCAGCTCATTCGCGTCAGTCGCCCGCATCGTCGCCGCTTCACCTGGACCCACCCTCATCCATTGCACCGCCGGTAAGGATCGAACCGGTCTCGTGGTGGCGGTGATTCTCTCGGCGGTAGGCGTGTCCGACGAGGACATCATCGCTGACTACGTGCTCACCCGGGCCAACATGCCAGGTGTGCTCGAGCGCATTGTCAGTACGCCCGGGCTCGAGGATGGGCCGGCGCTCCTACAACGCGTCTCCGAACGCCAGCCTGAGATCCTGACGGCGCCCACGAGTGCGATGACGGCGGCACTGGCGATCCTCGAGGGGAGCGGCGGGGCCGATGTGTGGCTGGTCCACCACGGCCTCAGCGACGCTGAGCTGTCAGGTTTGCGCCACCGCCTCCTCGACTAGCCCAAGCGGGAAGCGCACGCCGGTCAGCTCCTCCGAGCGATCCCACAGGCGCCGTGCCACATCCACGTCCTTGGCGGCCTTGGAGCGTCCGACGAGCTTGGGCTTGCCGCGCATTTCCATCAAGCCGCCCGGTCCGGCGAAGCTGTTGGCCGGGACGTCCGCGACCGCGGCATAGAGCGTCGGCAGCGCACCGTCCTGCTCGCTCTGTGCGATCACACGGTTGCCGACGCCCATGAGCACGTCGAGCGTGCGGCGACCGCTGTGGAACTGCAGGTTGGTCGCGGCATAGCCAGGGTGCGCGGCCGTCGCGAGAACGCTCGAGCCGGCGGCGCTCAACCGACGCTGCAGCTCCGCGGTGAACAGCAGGTTGGCGAGCTTGGACTGGCCGTAAGCGCGCCAGGCGTTGTAGGACTTGCGCTCCCAGTTGAGGTCGTCGAGATCGATGCTGCCCATGCGATGCGCGCCGGAGGACACGGTCACGACGCGCCCGGTGACGTGCTCCAGCAGCAGGTTGGTGAGCGCGAAGTGGCCGAGGTGGTTGGTGCCGAACTGCAGCTCGAAGCCCTCGGCGGTACGGCCGAGCGGCGGCGCCATCACGCCGGCGTTGTTGATCAAAAGATCGATCTCGCCGTCCCACGCGGAGGCGAGCTCGCGCACGGAGGCGAGGCTCGCGAGGTCGAGCTGGCGAACCTCGGTCTCGCCGGGCATGCTCGCGGCGGCGGCTTGGCCCTTGTCGGTGTTACGCACAGCGAGCACAACGTGGGCGCCGGCGCCGGCCAGCGCACTGGCTGCAGCGCGGCCGATGCCGCTGTTGGCGCCGGTAACGATCACGTTGCGACCGGTCATGTCAGGGATCTGGGGAACGCTTGAAGTAGTCATGAGCAACAATGTAGACTATGACAACAATGATGTCAACGACAACTTCGTGCGCCAGCCTCCGAGCCCGTGGCTGAGCGCCCCTATCACCACGGCAACCTGCGCACGGCGCTGCTCGAGCAGGCCGAGCGGACGGTTCGCGAGCGCGGCGTCCAGGAGCTTTCGCTGCGTGAGCTTGCCCGTGAGGTGGGCGTCAGCCACGGCGCGCCACGCAGGCACTTCCCCGATCGCCAAGCGCTGCTGGACGCGCTCGCGGTCGCTGGCTTCGAGCGCCTCGACACAGAGCTGCGCGGCGCGATGGACGGCGCGGGCGAGGACTTCCGGGCCCGCGTACAAGCAACCGCAACCGCCTACATCCGCTTCGCGACGCGCGACGCGGCACTGCTCGAGCTGATGTTCGCGGGCAAGCACAAGCAGCCCTCTGGAGAGCTCCAACAGGCGGCGGAGAGCGCTTTCGCGGTGATGCTCGAGCTGATCGAGCAGGGTCAGCGCGAGGGTGCCCTCGACAGCGGCGAACCCGAGCGGGTCGGTCTCGTCCTGTTCGCGACGATTCAGGGGATTGCAGCGCTGGTGACTGGCGGCATGGTCGCGGCCGAGCAGGTGGACGAGCTGGTGGCGGACGCGATCGCGCATTTCCTGCGCGGCTCGCACGCGGCTGTATGAGCTCAGGGGGAGCTGGCCCGCGAGCGTTTATCGTCTGTGGATGGCGAATAGCGCTCCGGGCACCTCAACGGTCGAGCATCTGAGCGCCGCTGAGCGCACGGCGCGGGGAAAGGCCGCACGGGCGCAAGCTCCGCGCTCCGGCCACGCGGTATTCGAGCCTGCGCCTGACCGCGCCGATCCGATCGAGCTGCTCCAGCGCCAGGCCAAGACGCGCATACCCGAGCTGGTGCCGATCCGCTACGGACGCATGCTCGTGTCCCCGTTTGCGTTCTATCGCGGCGCGGCGATGATCATGGCCAGCGATCTCGCGAGTACGCCACGCTCGGGGCTCAGCGTGCAGTGTTGTGGGGACGCGCACCTATCGAACTTCGGCGTGTTCGCTTCACCAGAGCGCCGGTTGGTGTTCGACGTCAACGACTTCGACGAGACGCTTCCCGGGCCCTGGGAGTGGGACGTCAAGCGCCTGGCGGCGAGCATGATGATCGCCGCGCGCCAGAACGGCTTCGCCGCCAGGCACGAGCGTCGAGTCGTGCTGGACACCGTCGCGGAGTACCGAGTGGCGATGAGGCGCTTTGCAACGATGACGAACCTCGACGTCTGGTACGCCCACCTGGACGTCGACGACACGCTTCGGGAACTGGGCTCGCAGCTGCACGCGAAGGTGGTCGCGCAAACGACGAAGACGCTGGCGAAAGCACGCACCCGCGACAACATGTCGGCTTTCTCGAAACTGACACGGGTCATCGACGGCGAAGCGCGCATCGTCGCCGACCCACCACTGATCGTGCCGCTCGACGATCTTGCCCAGGGCAATGAACGCGAAGAGATGTTCGACGCTCTGCATGAGCAGCTGCGCTCCTACCGTGCGACGCTCGAGCACGACCGGCGCGTGCTGCTGGAGCAGTACAGCGTGAATGACTTCGCACGCAAGGTGGTTGGCGTGGGCAGCGTCGGCACCCGCGCCTGGATTGCGCTGCTGCTGGGCCGCGACGGCACGGACCCGCTGTTCCTGCAGATCAAGGAGGCCGAGGCATCGGTGCTCGAGGAGTTCCTCGGCCCGAGCGAGCTCGACAATCACGGAGAGCGGGTCGTGGACGGCCAGCGGCTGATGCAGGCCAGCAGCGACATCTTCCTCGGCTGGCTGCACCTGCAGTCCAGGCTGGACGGCCAGCCGCGCGACTACTACTGCCGACAGCTGCGCGACCAGAAGGGATCGGCACAGATCGAACAGATGACCCCGAAGGGCATGATCACGTACGGCCGCATGTGCGGGTGGGCGCTCGCCCGCGCACACGCCCGCAGCGGTGACCGGATCGCGATTGCGGCGTATCTCGGCAAGGGATCGAAGCTCGACCGGGCGCTGGTCGAGTTCTCCCACGCCTACGCCGACCAGAACGAACGCGATTACCAGGCGCTGGTGGCAGCGGTCAAGTCTGGGCGAATCACCGCCGAGACAGGCGTCTGAACGCACCCCGCGTCCTCACGGCACGAGCGCGTTCAGCTCGACGGGGGCTCATGCGGGGGTAGGGCTCCAAGCGTGCCCGAGCCGGCGGCGTAGGCAAGCGGATCTCCTCCCCCACCGCGCAGGACATAGGCGCAGCCAACGGCGATACACGCCCCTGCAATCGGACCCAGCACATACACCCAGTAGCTGCTGAAATCGCCGCTAACGAGCGCAGGCCCAAACGAGCGGACCGGGTTCATCGAGGTGCCACTTACGGGCGCCGCCCACAGGCCGGCGAGCGCTATGTATCCGCCCACCGCAAGGGCGGCGACGCGGCCGACGTTCTGGGCGGTCGAGGCGGTACCAAGGATCACGCTTACCAAGACAGCCGTGAGCGCGATCTCCATCAGCAGCGCCTGCCAGTTCGCGTAGCCAGGACCAGGCAATGTGGCACCGAGATGCTGGACATTGCCGAACACCGCGTCGAGGAACAGACAGGCGAGGGTGGCCCCCACGAGCTGGGCGAGCACGTAGCCGGGCAGACGCTTCCATGGGAAATCACGGCGCAGGGCAAATGCGAGGGAGACC
Source organism: uncultured Solirubrobacteraceae bacterium (assembly GCA_963752865.1). GTDB lineage: Bacteria > Actinomycetota > Thermoleophilia > Solirubrobacterales > Solirubrobacteraceae > Palsa-744. The sequence goes on along the minus strand of CAVVZU010000002.1, from coordinate 507,024 downwards.
GCTGGATTGAGGTGTGCACCGGAGACGGCACCCATGAACAGGATGATCGCCATCACCATCAGCCCGGGCGCAACGACGGCGGCGGTCAAGCTGATCTGGCCCTTGCCGTGGAGCAGCCCGCCACCGGCGGCGACGAGCACCAGCATGAACGTGCCGAGCAGCTCGGAGAACAGCCGACGCCACTCCTGGCTGGGATCGTCGAACTGGGCCTTGGAGCCGAACTCGAGCGCGAGTAGATGCCGGGTGCGTGGAGAGACCAGTTGCTGACTGAGATGCTCCCACTCGCTGGCGCGCTGATCGGGCACGAGCACAAGCTAACGGCCGCCGCCGACGGTGGACCCCATAGGGTGACGCTCACTGCGTACCGAGCGCCTGCTCGCGCCGGTGGCGGCGCCAAGCGCGGCCGGCGAGCATCAGCGCGAGGAGCACCAGAGCCAGCGGGATCAGAACAGCGGCGGCGATCAGCAAGACGACGAGCGCGACCGTGAGCACGCGGCCGGCGTCGTGCAGACCGCGGTGCAGTGTCAGCCCTTCGCTGGTCGCGTGTGCGCTACCGATGACGCTCACTTCCACTTCTGCGGTGCTTGCCTGCCGTGACACGGCTTCCAGCGCTGAATGTGCCTGCGCGAGCGCGCTGCGCGACTGCGCGAGTCGTTCACGCAGACTGTCGATTTCGCCTTCGCTGCTCGCCTTCGCGAGCGCGTGCAGCAGCGCCCGTCGTTCGGCTTCGGCGTCGCTCAGCCGCTGACGCGCGGCGTTGTAGGTGTTGGTGATGTCCTGCAGCGACTGGCTCTCCTCGCGCACCGGTGCAATCTGTTCGAGTGAGGCGAGCGCGGCGCTGAGCTTTTCGCTCGGCAGCTTCAGCATGAGGTTGGCTTCGCCGGCGCTTCCCTGCTGCACCTGCACGTGAGAGCTCTGCACGAAGCCGCCATCGCGCACGACCAGGCGAGACACGCGATCGGCGGTCTGCTGCACGTCGGTGGGCGCGACGGCCAGGGTGACGCTGGCGCCAAGCTGCTGTACGCGCCCGGGGGCGGAGGCGGGCGCGCTGGCAGCCGCGGAGCTGGAGTTGGCGACGCCTTCCGACGGGCCCAGCTCGTCCGCCCGGTGAGACAGGGCGGTGGCTACTTGTGAGCGCTGAGCACCACGCCAAGGCGCGACAACGACCAGCGTTACCAGTGCCGCGCACAGGACGCATAGGGCCGCGGCGATCGCGGGACGAGCGGATGGACGCAGCCTCGGCCTCGGCACCCACCGCCGGACCCTACGCGCAGTGACCTGCGCTCTGAGTCGCTGCTCGAAGTCGGGTGCGATCGGCGGCGCAAGCGCGCGCACGTCCTCGCGCAGCTCACGCCAAGAGTCGGCTGTGGGGCCATCTGCATCGCCACTGAGGGCGGACTCGAGCTCGAGGACCCAGGCTTGCTCAGCACTCTCATCGTCATGGCCGGGGAACGGGACGACTCTCATGCGACCTCCTTTCGGTCGAGCTCCAGGCAGTGCTCACGCAGGCGCGTGAGCGCGCGATGAAGGCGCGAGCCGGCGTTTGACTCGCTGATTCCGAGTGCCCGGGCGAGCTCGCTGTTGGAGAGCTGGCCGTGAAACTTGAGCAGCACGAGCTCACGCTCGCGCAGCGGCAGGGAAGCGAGCGCGTCGCGCACGGTCGCGCGGCGCTCGACCTGCTCGAGATCCTCCGCGGAGCGCGGGTCGCCCCAGCGATCTTCATCCAGGTCGAAGTTGGGGTTGCGACGGCGCCGGCGCAGCTCGTCGAGGGCCGCGTTGCGGGCGACGGCGAATAGCCACGCCCGAGGGGTTCCCCGACCGCGATCGAGTCGTGCGCGTGAGCGGTATACGCGCTCGAAGGCCAGCGCGGTTACGTCCTCGGCGGCGGATCGATCGCCAAGGAGCGAAATCGCATAGGCATGCACGTCGCCCGCGCACTCGCGGAAGAGCAGATCGAACGCTGTGTCGTCGAAAGCTGTGCGCACTACCCCTACTACGCGTTGGGCCGGGTATCCATCACACGAGTTGCCCATCGGGCGACGGCCCTCAAACGAGAGGGGTGGCGCGACGTTCAGCGGCGAGCCCTCAGCCTTGGGGCTCGAGCGCCACAACGGGGATCACCCGCGTGGTTTTCTTCTCATAGTCGGCGAACTGGGGGTACAGCTCGGCTTGCTTTCGGAACAGCCGCTCGCGCTCCTCGCCCTCGGTGACGAGCGCCTTTACCTCGACGGTGTCGCCGCCGACCTCGACGGCCGCCGATGGGTTGGCGACGAGGTTGTGGAACCAGCCGGGGTTCGTGTCCGCTCCGGCCTTGGACGCGAAGATCACCATGCGATCGCCGTCGGGCAGATACATGACCGGCGTTGTGCGCTGCTGCCCGCTCTTGGCACCGGTCGCGGTCAACAGCAGCACGGGGGCGCCCTCGAAGTGACCGCCTACTTTGCCTTCGTTGGCGCGAAACTCATCGATGACCGCTTTGTTGAAGTCGTCCATATCCGACACGTCGCTCTCCATTCTTCGGGGTAGCTGTGAGCGTAGCGCGGGCAGCGCGCGCTGGAGCCTTGGCTGACCTTGGTGGCGTCGGTACTTAAAGCGCCAAGCGCACTACGGCGCCAGGCGCACGGGCAACGACTTGAGCTGGTTGAGGAACAGCGATTCCACGGCGGCGGGTGTCCCCTCGAGCTGGATGGACGGGTAGCGCTTGAGCGTCTCCTCGATCATCACCTTCAGCTCCAGCCGCGCGAGGGCGGTGCCAAGACAGAAGTGCCGGCCGCCGGCGCCGAACGCCTGGTGCTCGGCTTTGCGGCGCAGGTCGAAGCGGTCGGGGTCATCGAAGCGCGTCTCGTCGCGGTTGGAAGAGACGTACCACATGACCACCTTCTCGCCCTCTTTGATCTTCTGCCCGTGCAGCTCGGTGTCGCATGTGGCGGTGCGGCGGAAGTGCGCAAACGCGGGGAACATCCGCAGCGACTCCTCGACTGCGTCGGGGATCAGGGAAGGATCGTCGATCAGTAGTTGCATCTGCTCGCTGTCTTGGAGCAGCGCGCGCATGCCGCTGCAATAGGTCGCCTTGGTGCTGTCGTTGCCGGCGGCCATCAGCAGGAAGAAGCCCATGACGATCTCGTGTTCCTCGAGTTTCTGCCCGTCGACCTCGGAGTGGACGAGCACGCTGGTGAGATCCTCGGTGGGGTTCTCCTGGCGCGCGGCGATCAACTGGCGGCAGCGCTCGAAGATCTCCGGGAGGTCTTTCTCGATCGCACCCTCGAAGCCGTCTGGGTTCAGATCGGGATCGGCGGCTCCGAGCGTCGAGTTCATCAGCCGCGCCCAGATCGCGTCGTCCTCCTCGGAGATGCCCATGAAGCTGCCGATCACACGCGAGACGATCGGCTGCGCGACATCGCTGACGAGATCGCAGCTCTCGCGTCCCTCGAGTTGGTCGAGTACCTTGATCGCGATCGCCCTGATGGCGTCCTCGTGGGCGGCGATGCGCCTGGGCGTGAAGCCTGCCTGGAAGAGCGCCTTCAGCCGGTCGTGCTTGGGCGGGTCCATGCCGATGAACATCGCGCGGGCAAGCTCGATGGGGAAGCCGGCAGCGGCGACGATCACGCCGCCGAGTTCTGATGAGTATGTCTGCCAGTCGCGGCTGACCGTGTGGACGTCATCGGCGGTGGTCACCGACCAGAAGCCCGCCTCCTCGGGGAACAGCTCGAAGCTCTCGGTCCAGTGGATGGGGCACTTGCCGCGCATCTCCTTGAACGTCTCGTATGGCGGTCCGTCCACCCACAGCTGCTCCTCCGTGAGTTCCACCGTCTCGATGTCGCGCCCGACCGTCGCCATTTCAAACCTCCAAGATTCGTCCACCGGATGGTTCGCGTGATGATACTGGCTGGCTGGCCAGTTTGGTTGACGAAGACGTTGGCGCCGTCGACAACGTGCACTTGCGAGCTCCGCCGGCGATCTCAGCCCGAGCGATCGCCCGTCACACGAGCAGATCTAATCACGCGACCAGCCCAGTGGATGAAGCGATGCAGGCGCCAGGGTTCGGGGCGCGTACCGCTGAAGCGGACCGAATACGCTCAGCGGTGGCTCTACCGGCATTGGGCTTGGAGGGCCCGGCTTGGGCGATGGCGGCAGATGATCCTTACTGGGCATCTCAACTCACAATTGTAATTGCTAGGGCTACGACCAACGCAAGGATCTCCACCGTCGGCATCACGATCGCATGGCGTACGCGATCGGCCGATACCTCGAGAACCTTGAAGTTATGGCGATAGCCTCGATCTAGATACACGGAAGCTGAGGATTGCATTTGGCGAAGATCGACTCCGTCTGTTTCGGCAAGCGCGAGCATCTCGCTTCCAAGTAGTCCGTCGTATACGTGCCGCGGGAAAAGCGCTGAACCGCAAGCCCGCGCACAGAAGAAGTACGCGACGGCAGCCGCACCAAGAGGGACCGCCGCCAAAGCCGGCCCGCGCCCAACCCCCAGCGCAGCGATCGGCACGACGATCGACGCGGCTGAAAGCACCGTGGTCGCCTTTCCCGCAGCTGATTCTCCGTGCGCTCTTGCGCTTGCAGCGATGCACGGGACAGGTCGATGGCGAGTTCCTCTGGTGTGCTGGCCATACAACGCGAGGCTACGAACCGCTTGGGACGATATTCGCGCTCGAGCGCGCCTGACGAGCTTCGCAAACCTCAGCCCACAGGTGCAGTAACACCCCGTTCTCCGTACCAACTGCACCCCCCGTCAGACTGCGGCGTGCATTGATCAGACCAACCCCACAACCGAACGTGCCGGGCCGCGGGATCGTGGCGTCGTACGGGATCCGGTTCTGGCTGCTAGTGGTTGGCGTGGGCGTGGGCGCGGGCCTTGGCGGCGCTGGGCTGATCGAGCTGCTCCGTCTGGTTCAGCACGTCGCTTGGTCGTATCACTCGGGGGATTTCCTGGATGCGGTCAAGCGCACCTCCTCGACCCGCCGGGTGCTGGTGCTGGCGGTTGGCGGCGTGGTGGCGGGCGGCGGGGCGCTGGCGCTATCGCGCTACAGCCCGGGCGAGGTGTCGGAGTCGCTGTGGCTACGAGGCGCGCGGGTACCGTTCTGGGCGAGCATCGCGCGGGGCGTGCACTCGATCGTGATCGTGGCGCTGGGCGCTTCGCTGGGCCGCGAGGCGGCGCCCCAGCAGTTCGGGTGCAGCGGTGGCGAGCACGCTGAGCGAGTGGGCGAAACTGCCGCACTGGCAGCGGCGCCTGCTGGTGGCGTGCGGCGCGGGCGCGGGTATGGCGGCGGTGTACAACGTGCCGCTGGGAGGCGCGCTGTTTGCGCTTGAGGTGCTGCTGGGGACGCTGACGCTACCGCTGGTGCTGCCGGCGCTGGCGACGTCGCTGATTGCGACGGGCGTGGCGTGGATCGCACTGCCGACGAGCCCGACGTACACGATCCCCACATACCCGGTGCATGGCCAGCAGATCGTGTGGGCGGTGATCGTGGGGCCGATCGCGGGCCTGGCGGCGGTCGGCTGGATCCGGCTGATCGCGCGTGCGCACACGCTGCGACCGTCGGGATGGATGCGGCTGGCGGCGCCGATCGTGGTGTTCACGGCGCTGGGTGCGCTGGCGATCGCGTACCCGCAGCTGTTGGGCAACGGTAAACCGGTGGTGCAGCTGGCGCTGGTGGCAAAGCTGAGCGTGGCGCTGTTGGCGATCCTGCTGGTGCTCAAGCCGCTGGTGACGGCGGCGTGCCTGGGTAGCGGCGCACCGGGCGGGCTGTTCACGCCGACGCTCGCATACGGGGTGCTGCTGGGTGGCCTGCTGGGAGAGGGCTGGGCGCAGATCTGGCCGGGGGCACAGTTGGGCGGCTACGCGATCATCGGCGGCGCGGCTGTGTTGGCGGCGTCGATGCAGGGGCCGCTGGCGGCGGTGGTGCTGCTGCTGGAGCTGACCCATCACGCGGACGCGCTGATGGTGCCGGTGCTGATCGCGGTGGTCGAGGCGACGGTGCTGGCGCGTGTGCTGGGGGCACCGTCGATCTACTCGGCGCGGCTGTCGGCACTGCCAGGGGAGGTGCACGAGGCGGCAGCGCGGATCGGCTACGACGAGCTGGACGCGCTGACGGCGGAGGAGGAGATGCTCGCGCCGAGCGATCTGCTGCCGATCACGATGCACCCGCCGGCTCCTGAAGAGCCTGTTGGGCGCGATCCCTCGTAACCTGACGCGATGATTCAGCAGCGGGAGCGCCGTCTGGTGCTGGCGGCATGTGTGGGGCTCGGGCTGGTGCTGGCGGCGGGCGTGTCGGACTTCGTGGTCGGCTCGTTCTGGGAGCGCCACGCGCTGCTGACGTCGCTGGTGGCAAACGTGCTGGTGGTGGCGATCACGCTGGTGGTGATCAACGAGTTCGTGGAAAGGCGCGATCGCCACCGCTGGAACCTGCTGGCGCAGAGCGTGCTGCTGGCGCTGACACAGAGCGCACGTGCGACGTGGACGGGCCTGGTGGAAGTGCTGCGCCTGGGCGAGGTGCACAGCGGGGCGGTGCAGCCGCTGCTGGAAGGAGCGTCGGTGGCGCGCGACAGCGAGCGTGTGTCGCAGGCGATCAGTGAGCTGCTCGCAGACGGGGAGCGCCGGTCGGTTCTGCAGCGGGTGACGGTGACGCTGGCTGACCACACCTCGCAGGTGATCGCCCGTTGGGCGTCTGTGATGGTGAGCGCGAGCCCGTATGCGACGGTGCTGAACCGGCATGTGGAGCTGGCGGCGCGGCTGGAGTGGCTGAGCAGCGTGCTGACTCACAACGAGCCGCCGGAGGGGCAGAGCAGACGCGAGCAGGCGCTCCTGCGCAGCAGCGTGGCAACCGAGCACGCGGACGAATGGGGCGGCGACGAGTGGCTGCACGATCAGCTCTTGGCGGTGATCAACCTGGCGACGGAGCTCGACTATCGCTCGCGGGAGCTGGCGTACGAGATCGTGCCGCTCAGCTGGTGGGCGGAGCGCACGGCGGGGCTGGCGGGCCCCGAAGCAGCGGGGTCGACGCAGGCCCCGCCAGTTGACAGCTGAGCGCCACGCGTTTTGCAGAGTTGTTTGAAAGCGCCAGAAGCTGGTACTACTCACTTATGCCCCGCGCGATGTGGACAGGCACGATCGGCTTTGGCCTGGTCACCGTGCCGGTGAAGCTGTACAGCGCTGTGGACCGAAAGACGGTGCGCTTCCACCAGCTTTCGGGCAAGACCGGTGTGCGCGTGGCGCAGAAGCGCGTGGATCCCTCGACGGGCGAGGAGGTCCCCTACGCGGAGCTTGTCAAAGGCTATGAGCTGGCACCTGACCGCTACGTGGTGATCGAGCCGGGCGAGCTGGAGACGCTCGAGCCGAAGAAGACGAAAACGATTGAGATAGAGGAGTTCGTAGATCTCTCACAGATCGACCCTGTGTACTACGACCATCCGTATTACCTGGCGCCGGGGCAGGGTGGGCTGAAGCCATACAGGCTGCTGTTGGAAGCGATGCGCGAGACGGGCAAGGTGGCGATCGCGCGGGTGGTGATCCGCTCGAAGGAGCAGCTCGTGGCGGTGCGCCCGATGGGCGATGTGCTGGGGATGGCAACGATGCTGTTCGCCGACGAAGTGCTCTCGCCGGAGCGCCTGGACGAGGTGGCGGACGCGGCGGAGGTGAAGACGACCAAGCGCGAGCTGGACATCGCCAAGCAGCTGGTGGATTCGCTGGCAGCAGACTTCAAGCCGGACGCCTTCGAGGACACCTATCGCGAACAGGTGCTGGCGCTGATCGAGCGCAAGGCTCAGGGCAAGGCGATCGCGGTGCAACCGACGGCGGAAGAGGTGGCGGCACCGGCGCCTGATCTGATGAGCGCGCTGAAGGCGAGCTTGGATGCGGTGCGCGCGAAAGAAGGAGCAGCTCCCAGCGGCGTTGCTGCGAAACCGCGCAAAGCAGCGAAAAAGCCGGCGGCAAAGAAAGCTGCAGCTGCGAAAGCCCCTGGCGCAAGCAGGGCCTCAGCGAAGAAGCCTGCGTCCGCACGGCGGGCTTCCGCCAAACGCTGAGTCAAATGCCGACGTGTGCCTCGAGCCTGCCGCTGGCGACGGCACTTTTGAGGCTCTGGTAATCGCGTTCGTTCTGGTCCGCGTAGTCGGCGGCGAAAGCGACGATGGCGCGGTCGAACACATCTGAGGTGCCGAGGTATGCGGCGATGGCGACGCGGTCACCTGAGCGCGCGTGACCGCGCGCGAGCGTCCAGGCGCACATCGATCCCCACAGCTTCATGCCTGCGGCTGTCATGCCTGCGGTGTCGGCGGAGCCCTTCCAGTGGCGTAGCTGCCGGATGTAGTAGTCACGAGTGTCGGCGCCCCAGTCGAAGCGCTCCCAGCCGAGGAAGATGTCGCTGGCGGCCTGCATCAGCCGCTGGCCGGCGACGACACGGTGCCCGTGGTTGGAGAACTCGCTCTTGGCGATGAACCGCTCGAGCACGGAAGCCTCCGCCTGCTTGACCTGCAAGAGCAGCGGCGAGCCGTGATCGTCGAGTAGCAGCAGGACCCACGCGTCGGTGCCGACGCTGCCGACGCCGACGACTTTGCGGGCGACGTGCACGAGCCGGTAGCGGTCGAGCAGATGCCGGCGGTTCGGCTCGAGGGTGCTGCGATAGGAGCGCATGATCTCGCGCATGCCGGCGGCGATGATGACGGTGTCGAGCCCCTCCACGAGCTCCTCGATTGGCATGATCAACGGCGGGTCGCTGATGATTCGAGGTTGACCGCCGCGGATGTGACAGAGCTTCCCGAAAGCTTGGTCGCTGTCATGCGCACGTGCCTTGGAGATGGCCTTCCACACACTGGGTGTCCTCTTTGCATCCAGAAGCGAGCGAAACCGCGGTAGCAGCGCATCGACGTCCAGGTGCGCGTACCAGACGCCGAGCACGGGCAGTGCCGCGAACTCCCTCATGGTGTGGCGATACATGCGAACCGCGCTGGCGACGATGCGCGCTCGCTGCTTGCGCGTGAAGCCGTTCTCGCGACCGGCTATCTCGAGGCTGGTCGCCAAGCGCTTCACATCCCACTCCCACGGGCCGCATGCGGTCTCGTCGAAGTCGTTGACGTCGAAGAAGAGATGGCGCTCGGGCGAGCCGAAGATGCCGAAGTTCGACAAGTGGGCGTCGCCGCAAGCCTGGACTTTGATGCCCGAGTCGCGCGTCGCTGTGGACAAGTCTGCAGCCATCGCCAGCGCGGCACCGCGGAAGTAGCTGAAAGGTGACACGAGCATGCGGCCATGGCGAATGGGCACGAGCGCCTCGACGCGTGTCCTGGCCTGGGCTTCCAGCAGCTCGACCGAGTCTGGCCTATCCGTCGGCGCCTGCCAGTGAGCATGACTGGAGCGAGGCACCTCAGCGCGTGCGGAGCGGCCACGAGCCGCACGCTCTGCCATCGACGGGTGCTCCACGTCCGATCTCATTCTCGTCCGCCTTGAGACTCTATGCCCATGGCCAAGCGCAAGCGCGACAACAAGGATCCACACGTGGCTACTCGGTTGAAGGGCTATCGCGCCAAACGCGACTTCGCCCTCACGCCTGAGCCGACCGCGGGTGACGCGGCCACGACAGGCCCGCTGCGGTTCGTGATCCACGAGCACCACGCGACGCGGCTGCACTGGGATCTGCGGCTGGAGCGGGAGGGGGCGCTGGCGTCGTGGGCGGTGCCGAAGGGGCTGCCGCAGGCGCCCGGGGAAAACCACCTGGCGGTGGCGGTTGAGGATCATCCGCTCGAGTACCTGGATTTCGAGGCGGAGATCCCGAAGGGCCAGTACGGCGCGGGTCAGATCATGATCTGGGACCGGGGCACGTATGAGTGCTTGAAGTGGGAGCCGCGCAAGGTGGAGGTGGCACTGCACGGAGAGCGTGTGGACGCGCGCTATGCGTTGTTCCCGATCGACAAGGGCGAGCGGCCGAAGAACTGGCTGATCCATCGCATGGATCCCGCGGCGGACCCGGACCGCGAGCCAGTGCCAGCGCGGATCGTGCCGATGCTCGCGCGCACGGGCGCGCTACCTGAGGACGCCGGCTGGGCATTCGAGGTGAAGTGGGATGGGGTGCGCGCGATCGCTTACTCGCAACCGGGCGAGCTGCGCTTGGAAAGCCGCAACCTGAACGACATCAGCGACAGCTACCCGGAGCTGTTTGCGATGAACGCGGCGCTGGGCTCGCACAGCGCGGTGCTGGACGGTGAGATTGTGGCGTTTGACAGCGCTGGGCGTCCGAGCTTCGAGGCACTACAGCAGCGCATGCACATCGGCTCTCGCGCGCAGGCGCGCAAGCTGGCACAGGGCACGCCTGTGACATATGTGATCTTCGACCTGCTGTGGCTGGACGGTCACTCGCTGATGCGCCAGCCGTACAGCGAGCGGCGTGGGCTGCTGGCGGCGATGGCACTGAGCGGCGCCAACTGGCAAACCCCCGAGCACGTGGTGGATGAGGGCAGGGCGCTGCTGGCGGCCACCGCGGAGCAGCAGCTGGAGGGCGTGGTGGCGAAGCGCATGGGCTCTCTGTATCAGCCGGGTGCGCGCACGAGCGACTGGGTGAAGGTCAAGAGCGTGGCTCGCCAGGAGCTCGTGGTGGGCGGCTGGATGCAGGGCAAGGGCAAGCGCAGCAACAGCGTCGGCGCGCTGCTGTTGGGCGTGTATGAGAAGGACGGGCAGCTGCGTTACGTGGGCCGCGTGGGTAGCGGTTTCAGCGACAGCGATCTACAGCGCGTAGGGGATCTCTTGGCGCCGCTGGCACGACCAACGTCTCCGTTTGTGAGCGGGGAGAAGCCTCCACGCGGCGCGCTGTTCTGTGAGCCAGAGCTGGTGGTGGAGGTGGAGTTCGCGAACTGGACCGCGGGGGGCAGCCTACGCGCGCCTGTATACAAGGGTCTGCGTGAGGACAAGCGCCCAGAGGAAGTCGTGCGCGAGGACATGCGCGTGGGGACACCAGCTGGCGAGACAGAGCCACGCCGGTCGCCTCGGCGATCGCGTCGCCACGCACCGGCAGACGCGCCCACTGCCTCGCCAGCCGGCTCTGATACGGCCCTGGGTCCGCTCTCGATCCGTCGACAAGGCGCAAAAGCCGCCGATACGACGGTCGAGAGCAGGGAGCTGAAGCTGTCGAACCTCGACAAGGTGCTATATCCTGGGACGGGGTTCACGAAGGGCGATCTGATCGCGTACTACGCGGCGATCGCGCCGGTGCTGCTGGGCCACCTGGCAGACCGCCCGCTGACGGTGACGCGCTGGCCGGACGGGGTGCAGGCGAAGTCGTTCTTCCAGAAGCAGGCACCGGCGCACCGTCCGGAGTGGGTGCCCACGGCGACGGTGGCAAGCGCGAGCAAGCCAATCGACTACACGCTGGCGAACGATCTGCCAACGCTCGTATGGCTGGCGAACCTGGCGGCGATCGAGCTACACGTACCGCTGGCGCGGGCCGAGGCGATGGACCGCCCGACTGCACTGGTGTTCGACCTCGACCCTGGAGCACCGGCGGGCATCGTGGAGTGCTGTCACGTGGGCCTGCAGCTGCAGGGCATGTTCGAGCAGCTCGGCGTACAGAGCTTTGCGAAGACGTCGGGGTCGAAGGGACTGCAGGTGTACGTGCCGTTGAACTCGCCCAGGGTCACGTACGAGCGTACGAAGCCGTTTGCGAAAGCGGTAGCGGAGACGCTCGAGGCCGCGGAACCGGACCTGGTTGTGTCGCGCATGACGAAGGCGCGCCGCACGGGCAAGGTGCTGATCGACTGGAGTCAAAACGACGCGAAGAAGACGACGGTGTGCGTGTACTCGCTGCGCGCGACCGAGCGCCCTACCGCGTCGACGCCGGTTGACTGGGACGAGGTACGTGCCACACGCGACTCGGGCGATCCCGCAAGCCTCGGGTTCGAAGCAGCGCGGGTACTCGAGCGTGTGGCCGAGCGCGGGGATCTGTTCGCGCCGGTGCTCTCACTAGTGCAGGAGCTGCACAAGTTCTGAGGATGGTTCTCTCGGAACATCTCTGCTCGCCTTACGAAACTCGTCGGGGAGAACCATCCAAAGTCGCGCGTAACCTCAGCACGGTGAATCCCCAGCTCCTAATTCGGCCGCCGACCAGTGCTCGACCGTTTGCGCATGCTTGCGCGTGTCTTATCAAGGCGTTGCAGGAAGCCGACGAAGGCCCTCCTAGACCTATGGCGATAGAAACCAACTGTTACCCCTGTGCTCATAGCCGGACTGATCGAAAGCGCGCAGCATGCGGATCTATGTGCGTGCTGCCTTAAGAAAGGCGGAAGTTGCGATGATTTGTGCATCGCACGACAGTGCGCCTAGCGGGCGCGTATCCTTCCGGTCGATGACGGCTTACGGGGGGGCACTACCTGCGATAGGAGCTTCGCTCTGCCGCAAGCATCTCTGTAGTCAGAAACGCGCGCAGCGCGGCGCGACCTGCGTCCTGCGGATAGGTGCCTGCTCTCACGGGTACAGGTGCAGTAAACGCTCTAGTCCTATAACGTGGATTGCCAACGATGGAGGATGACATGCCCAAGTCCGTACGCACATCGGGCCGGACTGTGGCTTCGCGTGTACCGGTAGCGCGACGGCCAATCGAGCCACAGTCTCGCGAAGAAGAAGCACTACGACTTCTACATCATCTGTCGCAAGAGTCGAGGCATAAACCCAAGACGACTCCCATACGCTCACGATCAGGCAACCGTTACATGAGCGGCTAGACGCGAGTCGTCGGGCGGGGGGCTTACCGTCGACGCAGCAGACTACACGCGGCCAGCACGTGCAGAGCCTGAAGCTCGACGCGTTGTCAGAAAGCCGGGAGCGTCGAGTCTCGATCAAAGAAGAGCTTGTTGACCGGCCGGTCTCCCATCGGATCCATCGACTGCATGTAGACTTCCGCGCGCACGTAGAGCTCCCCAGTAGGCTTCCCAATAAGGGTCACATCGATCTAGGAGTTCGACGTTTAGGCCAACTTCATCTCGTGCCTCCTCCGCACCGATGAGTCGGCCGTGGCTAAAGCGTCGATTGGCGGAGACGAGATTGTCAGCCGCGTCCCGCGCTAGCGCGTTCATCTTGGTCTTGGTGAGCTTTTGGCCCTCGTGCTTCGCCCGGAGTTGGTACTTAGGCAGGAACTTCTCGGCTATATCGCGGCTGAAATCGACGCCACGTCGACAGTGCTCGATAAACGCTGGCTCCATAGTGCTCGTGCTGAGGCTGTGGAGATAACCGACCGGAGACTCACCTGCTGCCATCGCCTCCTTCACCTTCGCTTGAGCTGCCTCGTAGGCTCGCAGGAACGACTGCCCAGACACAAGCTGCTCGGCGTTACCCACCACGATTGTGTACTGCGGGTCAATTGGCCCCAGCTCGGACAGATACCCCATCACGATTGTGTCCGCACCGAGAGCAACCATCGTGGCCGCGCTCTTCGCAAAGTTCGGCACGACCACACGAAACTCGCCCTGGCAATGCTCCCGGCACATCTCGATGAGCTTCTCAGCCATCTCGCCAGAGCCACCGGGGCTATTGAGCATGAGATCGAGGTTCTCGGACATGCCGATGGCATCAAGCATGCTGCCAATCGGAGCCGCATCAGCGAGATTGATTTCGCCGAGACCCGGTCCCGAGAGATAGCCGATCAGCCGGCGGTGGGGCTTGCCTGTCGCCTGCCCGTCTTCAACCTGCGAAAACAAGCGGTTCTTGTCAAGGATCGAGTCGCCCTGAAACCGTTCGACCTCGCTGCGGGTGCGACCGACATCGGCAAGAACTCGATGCAGAAGTGGATCAGTGGCTATCTTCGGGTCCGTCATCTGGGATGCATCCGGCATCTGTATCAATCTGGTCTCCTCTATCGGTCTGGCGGTTCCCGACGGACGTGAGCAACTACTCACGGCCTAGCTCCGAGCCGTGCTCACAGAACACCAGACTGCCTAAGAATCGTTTATTGTCGGTTCGCTCGTATCCTTGAAGTCGATCATCTTATTGAATGCGCGCCTGCACCATGCGAACGACATCCGAATCCTGATGTTTGAATATCCGAATCGTCGCACGAGCATGGCGCGGCTATCGCACACTGGACGCACCCACGCGCCCATCACGGCTCAGGGCCCATATACGGTTGCGGATCCCTTCGCCAGCTCGCTATGAGCGAGGAGTCCGACGTCGACACCGGGCTGTCGTTTGCGCCAAGACTAAGCGAGATGCTCGCCGTCGAACCAGGCGCGCTGGGAGATCTTGAAGGCGAGGCTCGTGACCTGATTGTGCTGGGGGAGGTGCTCTTGCTCCTTATCTCTGACTGGTCGGCTTGGCTTGAGCGTCGCGTCGAGACAGTGAGATTCGTCGATGCAGATACAGCGGCTAGGAGCGTAAGCGTCAACTTCATCCTGCCACGTGTGCCGACTCCCCTTTTTCAGGCTGGCGACAGCATCACCTTCGCGCCGGTTGGGACGCTGCTCAAGCGGGAGCTCGTCAACTTCGACCTCCGCGATGAGGATGACCGCCCTCTGCCGCTGCTATCCAGGCGACACAATGGGCGCCTAGCGGCTGCTGTGCTAGCGGCTGGCGTGCGCATGTGGGTAGGGGATAGCGCCAATCTCGAAGGCAGCGTTCCGGTAGGCGTGCTCGAGGATCTGTGGAACATCGCCACGAGCACTCCAGACGATGCGATGGAGTATTGGAGTCGACTTGGTATCCCGCGGACCACCCTTCCGGACGAGAAGGCGTGGCGGAAAGAGATGCTCCTGAGTGGGCGCTTCATGGCGCTCGCTCGAGACCTCGCCCGAAACTTCCTCGTTCTCACACCAATCGCCCTTGACGGGCGTAGCCGCGTAATTAAGTTCTCCTACCAAGAGGTCGGAGAGATCGCCCGCGTACGTCTACGTCAAAGACGTCGCATGGTCGGAGCCATCGGCGACCAGCGTCCACCACGGCGAAGCCCACCGCGTGAGAAAGGTCTGATTCACGTATCAGCAATGCTCAGCCAGGATGCTGGTCCGGACATCACAGATGTCGGCAACCCGCCGCCCAGCGAACCGCTCCAAGGCGTGCGTGTGCGACTCGACGGAGGTGACAAGGCATATGAGGGCGAAACCGGACCGGACGGCTCCGCCGTGGTTCAAGCAGCATTGGGCGCCTACGTGGTGAACTACGTACCGCCGGATGGGTTCTTCGGATCATCGCCAATGCGAACGTGCAAACTCCTGTCTCCTGGGGAAGAAATCCACATTCAGCTTGAGTGCCACCGTGGCCACCTCTTCACGGATTCCGCGCCTTCGGCCCCCCACCTCAAGCTCCGCGACAAGCTCAGACGAGCCTTCGCATTAGCCCCGAAGCCGATCGAGATTTCCATGCCCTCGGTGGGACAGTGCGCCTCGTACCATCTCCAATTCGAGACGGCCGACGGGATGCATATAACCGAAGCGAAGATCAGGCACACAGCCTCGGTGACGACTGCCACCTCTGTCGGTGACACGAAGGAGGTCGTGCCATTGCTCACACCACTGCAGCAGCGGGTGGGCCTCAGCGCTACGGATGTCCCGGCAGATCGGGCGGCGGCAGCGACGTTCAGCGTACGCCCCAGACCATCGATGATCGTGCGCGCAGCGTTCTACGTGTCTCTTCTAGGGTGCGTCATCTCGCTACTCACAATCGTCGGGCGATCGTCATTGAGCATCGCCCCCGAGCCATGGGTAACGTTGTTGCTGGTCGTTCCGGGTGGCCTATCGGCGTACGTCAGTCGCGAGCGCGAGAACCTGTTCGCTACCGAGGCACTGATCGGGCTCCGAAGCCTGGCGCTCACGACCGGCCTGTGGTCACTCCTCGGTGCCGCGGTCATCGCACTCACGCGTGAGATGACCACGAATAAAGGCGCTCCACAGGTAGGTAGCGAGCACTGGTGGACGCTGTGGTCCCTTTTGCTGCTCTTCGCCGGAAACCTAATTACAACCCTCGTCCTATTTATCGCGTGGCGCCGAGCTCATAGCCCCCCAGAGTTCAGAAAGTCCGTACGGCGACCGATATAGTGACGCAGCACATGATCGACGAGGCAAGATTTGTTCAGGCTTTAGCCCGTACGGGAGACGGTCTATCTGGCAATGCTAGGCAGACTGCCCTCGCGACATCGTCTGCGCCGCCCGCGTATGTCGTCGAGTCCGCGGAGGGCATCACGACCTACGGAGGGTTTGGTCACGACCCAGCCAGCGACAAAGCGCGAAAATGGCTCGCCGAGCGCCTACAACAATCGGGCACTCTCTATAGGCCGGGGCGCTGACACAAGACCTAAGGGCACCGGCACACGCACGGTATTGGCTTCGCCACCGAGGTCCGGGCGCCCTGTTTTGTAAAAACTTGAACGTGGCGCTATGCCTCTGGGCGCCTACTCGAACTCGGGAGCGCTCCAGCCCGGCATTACATCAGGCAGCCCGTCGCTGACGCGATCGGGGAAGTGCGCGGGGCGCTTCTCCAGGAACGCCGTGATGCCCTCGACCGCGTCCGCGGATTGCCCGCGGGAGACCATGCCACGCGAGTCCGCGCGGTGGGCGAGCATCGGGTGCTCGGCGCCGAGCATCCGCCACATCAGCTGACGAGCGAGCGCCACAGATACGGGGGCTGTGTTCTCGGCGATCTCCTGGGCGAGCGCACGGGCCGCACCGAGCAGCTCCTCTTTCGGGTGCAGGCTGCGCAACAGGCCGCCTTCAAGGCCCTCCTGCGCGGTGAACACACGGCCGGTGGCAACCCACTCCATCGCGCGGCTGATGCCCACCACCCGCGGCAGGAACCAGCTCGAGCAGGCCTCCGGGATGATGCCGCGGCGCGCGAACACGAAGCCCATGCGTGCGTCGTCCGCTGCCAGTCGGACGTCCATCGGCAGCGTCATCGTCGCGCCCACGCCCACCGCCGGGCCGTTGATCGCGGCGATCACCGGCTTCTTGCATTCGAAGATCCGCAGCGAGAATTCGCCGCCGTTGTCGCGCTGGGCGCCCGCCACCGCGTCGCGCTTGCGCGCGTCGAACGTGTCGCCCCCGCTCCCCAGGTCTGCGCCAGCGCAGAAGCCGCGGCCTGCGCCCGTGACGATGATCGCTCGTACGTCGTCGTCCGCGTCCGCCTGATCGAACGCCGCGCGCAGCTCCTCACCCATCTGCGCCGTCCACGCGTTGAGCCGGTCGGGCCGGTCCAACGTGATCGTGAGCACGTTGTCGGCCACCTCGGTTTTGATCTGCTCGAAGCCCATGCTTGCGCGGATCATATGCGCGGCGCGAACGACTACAGCTCCTCGGCGCTCAACTGGCGCCCATACGGCCCACGGCCCGTCAGGCACACAGCGCCGCAGCGAGCCGCGAGCGCAAGGGCGCTGGGCACATCCAGGCCAGCGCCCAAGGCGTAGGTGAGTCCCGCGACAAACGAGTCCCCGCAGCCATACGAGTCGACCACCTCGCCATGCAGCGGGGTCGCCTCCCACCTGCCGCTCTCTCCTGAGGCCTTGCGATAGTGACCGCCCCGCGCGCCCTCGGTCCACACGACCAGCTGAGCTTCATTCTGAGCGTCGCCCATCTCGCCCATCTCGACGGCGTCGTCACCGCTCAGCACCAGCGCGTCCAGCGGCACGCCCAGCCCCGAGCGCTCCGCGCCCGCGGGCTCACCACGAGCACGCGCGCGCTCGCGCGGGCCGTCCGCAGCGCAGCCACATCGCCCGCCGTGAAATACACCGCGTCCACCCCCTCCAGGGCACGCCAATGCTCGCGCCCGTCCTCGCCGCAGGGATCCAGCCGCGGACCGAACGTCGTGATCGTGCGCTCCCCGTCTCGTCCACCAGCGTCACCGCGCGGCGGCTGGGAGCCTCGTCGAACGCAGCCTGCACATCCACGCCAAGCTCGCTCAGCCGCGCCACCGAGCGATGGCCGTACTCGTCCTCGCCAAGAGCCGTGATGAACAGCGCCTCTCCCGCCAACCGCGCGAGCTGTACCGCCGCCACCGCACCCCCGCCCGCAGGCTCCTCGAACGGGTCGCTCGCGTGCACCACCTCGCCCGCGCTCGGTACGTGCTGCACGTGCGCGAACTGCACCCACTCCACGTGGCCTACCACCGCCACCTTCGGCTGCTTGCTCAACACCCGCGGCAGTCTCACATACTCCGCGACACGGCCATAACGGTCAGCCAGACAGCGCCCCCACCTGACCGACAGTTGACTACAAGACATAGGATGGCGGCGATGACGCCGCTGGTACTCGTCGAGGAGCCCGCCCCACACGTCGTGCAGCTCGCGCTCAACCGGCCCGAGCAGCTGAACGCGATGAACGCCGAGCTGTGCGAGGCGATGCACGAAGAGCTGCGCAGGATCGCCGCCGAGCGCTCCTGCCGCGCGGTGATCCTCACGGGTGCTGGACGCGGCTTCTGCGCCGGCGTCGACCTCCGTGGCTACGGCGCCGCCCCCGGCAACAACGGCAGCGACGAGCCACGTGACCGGCTGGCCAACCAGGAGCACATGTCCAAGCTCGTGCTCGGACTGCGCGCGCTGCCACAGCCGGTGATCGCCGCCGTCAACGGTCCCGCCGCCGGGCTCGGGCTCGCGCTCAGCCTCGGCAGCGACATCCGCTACGCGTCCACCAACGCCGTGTTCCGCGCCGCGTTCATCAACATCGGCCTGTCCAACTGCGACATGGGCACCAGCTGGCTGCTGCCCCGCCTGATCGGCGTCTCGCGCTCGCACGAGCTGATGCTCACCGGACGGCGCTTCGACGCCCAGGAGGCGCTGCGCATCGGCCTCGTCGCGGACGTCGTCGAGGAGGAGCAGCTGCTTCCCGCGCGCCGTCAAGGCCGCTGAGGAGATCGCGGCGCTCGCGCCGTGGGGCGTGCGCCTGACCAAGCGCGGCATGTGGAGCGCCCTTGAGATCCCCTCCCAGCAGGCCGCCGTCGAGTACGAGGACCGCCAGCAGATCATGGCCACCTTCAGCAAGGGTGTGCCCGAGGCCGCCGGCGCGTTCCTCGAGAAGCGCCCCGCCAACTTCGACGACTAGAGATCGTCGCACCCGATCGGTGCTGCTGACACCTGCCGCCGATCGGCAACCCACAAGCGATGAGGAGCAACAACGATGAGTGACCTGTTCGACGTATCCGGCAAGACCGCGCTCGTCACCGGCGGCTCGCGCGGCATCGGCCTGATGATCGCCCGAGGGCTCGTGCAGGGCGGCGCGCGCGTGATCGTCTCCTCGCGAAAGAGCGCCGACGTCGAAGCGGCCGCCCAGGAGCTGAGCGCCTCGGGTGACTGCCACGCGATCCCCGCAGACATATCAACCCAACAAGGCGCCCAGGAGCTCGCCGCCGCGACGCGAGAGCGCTTCCCCTCGCTCGACATCCTCGTCAACAACGCCGGCGCCGCGTGGGGCGCGCCGCTCGAGGAGTTCCCGGCATCCGGCTGGGAGAAGGTGCTGAGCACCAACGTCGAGGGCGTCTTCCATCTCACCGTCGCGCTACTGCCCGAGCTGCGAGCGGCCGCGAGCGTCGAGGACCCCGCGCGTGTGATCAACATCGGCTCCATCAACGGGTTGCAGCCGCCGCCTGTCGAGAACTATTCCTATAGCGCCAGCAAGGCCGCGGTCCACATGCTCACCCGCCATCTAGCCAAGCGCCTCGCCGCCGAGCACATCACCGTCAACGCGATCGCCCCCGGACCGTTCCCGAGCAAAATGATGTCCTACGCACTCGACGACCCGGAGATGCGCGAAGCCGTCGAAAGCGGTGTGCCGCTCGGGCGCGTCGGACGACCCGACGACGTCGCCGGGCTGACGCTCTTCCTCGCCTCCCGCGCCGGCGCCTATATGACCGGCACAGTGATCCCCCTCGACGGCGGCATCACCGGTTGTAGTTAGCGCTTTTCAGCACTTGGCTTGACATAAACTCGCTCCCTTGGGAGCAAGGGAGACAAGCGTGGCGCCCGCGCGGACGCGTCGGGTGTCCTCCGCGGGCGCGGTGCTGGCGGTGGCGGTGCTCGGCAGCTTCATGGCGTTTGTCGACGCCACGATCGTCAACATCGCGGTCCCCAACATCGCTCACGACTTCTCCGGCTCGCGGCTGTCGGGAGTGTCGTGGGTGCTCAACGCCTACAACATCGTGTTCGCCGCGTTCCTCGTCGGCGGCGGCCAGCTCGCCGACCTGCTCGGACGGCGCAAGGTCTTCTCGTTCGCGCTCGTCGCATTCACCATCGGCTCTGCCCTGTGCGCGGTCGCGCCTTCGCTCGGCTTGCTGGTCGGCGCGCGTGTGCTGCAAGCCGCCAGCTCGGCGATGCTCGTGCCGAGCTCGCTCGCGATCGTGCTCGAGGCTCACGACGATCGCACCCGCGGCCACGCGGTCGCGCTGTGGTCGGCGGTGGCCGCGCTCGCCGCCGGTATCGGCCCGCCACTCGGTGGCCTGTTGATCACCGCCTCCAGCTGGCGGCTGGTGTTCCTCGTCAACATCCCTGTTGGCGTGGTGGCGTTTGTGCTCGCCCAGCGTGTGCTGATCGAGAGCCGCGCTCCCGGACGCAGGCGCATGCCCGACCTGCTCGGCGGAGGAGTGCTCGCGTTCGCGATCGCCGCGCTGGTGCTCGCCGTCGTAAAGGGCCAGGAATGGGGTTGGGGTAACGCTCGTGTCGTCGGCTCGTTTGCAGCCGCGGCGGTGCTCGGCGCCTACTTCCTGTTTCGCTCGAGCCGCCAGCGCAACCCCGTGCTCGACCTCTCGCTGCTGCGCATCCGCTCGTTCGCGCTGTCCAACACCGTCACCCTCGTGATGGCCGGCGGCTTCTACGCGTACACGCTGTGCAACGTGCTGTTCCTCACCGGCGTGTGGCGCTACTCGATCCTCACCGCCGGGCTCGCCCTCACCCCCGGTCCCATCACCGCCATGGCCATCGCCGGCCCCGCCAGCCGTGTGGTCGAGCGTCTCGGCCACCGTGTCGTTGCCGTGCCCGGGGCGCTGATCTGGGCCGGTGGCATGGCCTACTTCGCCACCACCCTCGGCGTCGGTCCCAACTTCCTCGGCGGCTGGCTCCCGGGGATGCTGATCCTCGGCGTGGGCGCAGGGCTCACGTTCCCCACGCTCAGCGCCGCCGCCGTCGGCTCCGTGCCCGGCCCGCGCTTCGCCGTCGCCACGTCCCTCAACTCCGTCGCACGCCAGCTCGGCGCAGCGCTCGGCGTCGCCGTGCTGATCGCCATCATCGGCACGCCCACGCCACTGCAGGCGCTGCACGCGTTCGAGCACGGCTGGCTGTTCGCCGGCGGCTGCTTCCTCGCCGGCTCCATTGCCTGTCTGGCGCTCATGGTCAAGGGCGCAGAGGACGGTGCCGCCGCGGGGGAGACACGCGGCCGGAGTGGCCAGGGCCGAATCGGCGAACGCGCAGACGACGTCCCCTTCGCCGTGTCGGCAGTGGAGCTGCTGCCCAGCCTCACCGAGTCCGACGGCGAGCGCGCCGAGATTGCGCCGCAGACCACCGCTGAGTTCCTACTCCACGTTCCGGTGTTCGCCGCCCTGTCCGACGCCATGCGCGAGGAGATCGGCACGCTCGCCACCAGCGTCAGCCTCGCCACCCACGGGTGGCTGTTCCGTGAAGGCGACAGCGCCGATGGCGTGTATGTGGTGCGGGTGGGGCACCTCGAAGTGCTCAGCGAGCAGGACAAGCCGCAGCGAATCAACACGCTCACCCGCGGCGCCGTGCTCGGCGAGCTCGCCCTGCTGAGCGGCTCGGAGCGCAGCGCATCCGTCCGCGCCCTGCGCGACAGCGAGCTACTACGGATCGACCGCGACAGCTTCGAGTCGCTGCTGCGACGTGAGCCCGAGCTCGCGCTCAGCCTCACCCGGGTGCTCAGCACACAACTGCAGGCAAGCCGCGCCGCACCAGTCGCGCGGCGCCCGCGGCCGGTGACGATCGCACTGCGGGCCGTCGGCCCCGACGTGCCCGTGCTCGAGATCGCCGATGAGCTCAGCCGCGCCATGTGCACATGGGGCAGCGTCGCCGTGCTCCATCCAGATCCCCGAAGCCACGTGGACTTCGACGGCACCCGCGCCGAGGCGATCGCTCGCTTCGGTCCACTGGTCGAACGCTGTGAGCTCGACCACGACCGGGTGATCATGGTGTGCGGTGGTGGCGTGGACGCGAGCGCGTGGGATGAGTTCTGTACTGCCCGGGCCGATCGTGTGGCTGTGCTGGTGAGCGACAGCCGAGATGCTCGCCTGCCACCCTCCGGCGACGAGCGTGAGGACAATCCAGACGACGGGAACGACTGGGCGATGAGCCTGCGTGGAGCAGACCTCGTCGGCTACGACGTGCAGCCGGGCTCGGGCAGCCTCGCCGGCTGGATCGAAGTCCTCTCGCCCACCAGCGTGTTCGCGATTCGCGCCGGGGAGGATCGCCGCGGCGATTGCGCCCGCATGGCACGCCGGCTGGCGGGCCGCTCGGTCGGCGTGGTGCTCGCCGGTGGCGGCGCGCGAGCGTTCGCCCACCTCGGCGCGCTGGAGGTGCTGCTCGATGCGGGCATGCCCATCGACCGCGTCGCCGGCGTGAGCATGGGCTCGTTCATCGGTGGGCTACTCGCCACCGGCCACGACAGCGCCGCCATGGACGCGTGCTGTTACGAGGAGTGGGTCAGACGCAACCCAATCAACGACTACACCATCCCCCGACACGCGCTGATCAAAGGGCACAAGGCGGAAGCGATGCTCGAGCGCGTGTTCGGCGATCTGCGCGTGGAGGAGCTCGCCCGCTCGTTCTACTGCGCCAGCGTCAACCTGCGCGGCAACCAGCTCGTGATCGACCGCTCCGGCCTGCTGGTAGACGCCATCGGCGCGAGCATGTCGCTGCCGCTGATCGGCCCACCCCTGCGTCGCGAGGACCGACTGCTGGTCGATGGATCGCTGCTCGACAACCTGCCGATCGCGCCCATGAGCTCCAGTGGTGAGGGGCCGGTGCTCGCGATCGACATCAAGGGCGGGGATGAGCGCGCGCCGCGCGGAGTGGACTTCACTGCCAATGGATCGGGGTCACCGGAGCGGATCGCGCAGCGCACTCGGCCGTCCCGTCCCCCGCGCTTGCCGTCGCTACCCGAGACGATGGCGCGCATCGCGCTGCTGTCCAGCGCCAACACTGATGAGTCCGCGCGCCGCTATGCGGACATGACCATTTCTGTGCGCGTCCCCGGCGTGGGGCTGCTGGAGTTTCACCAGATCGATGCGGCGCGGGAGGCGGGGAGACTCGCGGCGATTGCTGCACTCGAGGATGCACCCCCTTGGCTGGTGGGCGGGGGTAGAGACGACGTGGCCGTGGTTGGCCGGCGGACCGTTGTGCGGGTCTGAGGGGAGGGGTCGGTCCCGGACTTTGCCCCCGATCTATGCGAGATCGAAGTCTGCGCCGAGCCGCCGACCGCCCCAGACGTACCATAGGTCTTGCAGACGTAGCTGCCCTCGTCGAGGGTAGTACGAGGGCCCGGGGCGATGAGCCTGGCCCGCCTAGCGTGCATCTGGTAAATTTAGATCCAATTAATGGATTTTGTCGCCCCATCGGAGCGTTTCTGACCTCCAGGTAGCCCTGGACCGTTAACTGTGGAGCGGATAACTGTGCGAACGTTGCGCTCGTGGATACGCATAAGTATCGCTTTGGCGGCGTTCACCGCCGCGGCGAGCGTGGGCAGCGGACAGGCACTGGCCTACACGAAACCGCCTACGGATGAAAGCTATTATTGGGACACCACGGAAACAGCCGCAGCGAGTACCGACGGGCTGTTCTCAGGGCCTACTCGACGCCCTGAACGGTCACGGCAGCTTGGTAATCCTTGACTTCGGAGGGCAGCTCGGCGACGGCGACGGTACGCGGGCGCTCACCGACACGTTCAACTTCACGAACAGCGATATAGAAAGTATTGCGATCGAATTTGCGGTTGGCTACTTCGTGTGCACGGCAGGGGATCTCGAAACCACCCTGGATCTGGCAATCGGGACCAACAATGCCTACGAAGACGTCGATAAAGCTGGTGGCGAAGCCTGGGCGAAACTCGTGAACAGGGTCGACGAGACCATCGACGAAACCCCTGAAGAGGCGCTGCAGGTAGTCGCAGCCGGCGCCGACGACCTCGAGGACGGTTACAGCGACGGCGAAGCGGCAAATCAATGGGCGACGGGCTACAACGAACAGGCCGAGTGGTGGATGGACGACTTCGGCGACGCTGGCGGGTGCCCGGCCGACTCGCACGACAATGGGGCGTGCACTGGGGGCTATGGTGGCTGGGACCAGAACCTCGAGTACTTGCTGGCGTATGGTGACGCGGTCGATGACGCCACGCCGGAGATCTATTACAACCCGCCGCCCGGATCGCCGGTAAACGCGGAACAATGGGCCGAGATCGCCGTGTACGCCCACGACACACTCGCAGGATGCATGAGCTTCATCGGCCCGCTGGACCAAGGCGGTGCCGAAGAAAGCAACACCGCGACGCAGGCGTGGAACCAGCTCAACAGGGTCGTCGAAGAAAAATACACGACGCTGTTCGAGCACGAAGGCCCAGAATTCTGCGGCGCGGGCGAGCTCCCATTCGAATACTCGCTCGAAATCTGAGCGACTCACCACAGGAGATCACTGACCGAAATGCGCCCCAGGGACCTCATAGCAGCCTGCGTCAGCTTGGTGATCATGGCCCTCGCGGTAGTGCACTTCGCCCCGAGCGGCGCCGCCGCGAGTTCCTCCTCATTGATGGCCACGTGCCTCGCGCGCACACCTGGAGCGACCGGGGCAAAGCTCGAGTTCATGCAGCGCGAATGTCAACGTCGGGCGACGATCGTGTCGGGAGTCACAGCTCAGAAGGCGCTCGAACGCAAGGCAGCGCTGCAGGCAGAAGCGCGAGAGCGCGAGCTGCCCACGCCGACGAGGCTCACGGGGCTTGTCGCCTCGCGGCAGGGTCCGCCTGGACTCAGCCAGGTCTTCCGCACGACGACACAGTGGTCCGGGGAAATCGGCGCGCAATGGTACTTGGTGTACGCAGGCGCAGCGGTGAACCCGACCACCAACGAGACAGTCAGTTCAGAACTGCGTATCTACCGTGAGCCTGCCGACATCAACAGCGGCGACCCGAACGAATTTGTCGGATCGTACGTACCGCCGGCCGGGGGAAGCCAACCGCTGACGATCACCGCAGCGGCTGGTGATGACCTGACGATAATGAGTAGCGGAGGCCGCGGCTCGAGCCTGTCCTTCAGTGTCGCGCGCCGCGCCTTCTCGACGGGCTGAGCCGAGGCCAGAGCTGCCGAGGCTCGGCTCCCCGATTGTGACTGTGACGAGGCTGCAATACCAGCCCGCGCGTTTGCTCCCTCCAAAGAGGCTCTCGACACCCCGCTCGGCCGCGGGGATCCCTGAGACTGGGGGCTGCTACCGGCGCTCCGGTACCTACCGGGACGGGGCTCACACCCGCCGGCCTGATCCAGCTTTCAAGGTGCAACACGCCGTCAGCTTAGTCACGAGATCTAGAGCCCCTCCACGCGTGACGCGCGTCGAAGACTCCAGCTACTCGACGCGACTGACGCGGGTTCGACCCTGCAAATTGCCATTTGCAGCGATTTTTAGGGAAGCGACGGGGATCGAACCCGGCCGCTAACCCAGCTCCACCAGCGGGAGGGAGCGATGGCGGCGCGGCGGCACCAGGAAGTTTTGCCGCCGGGTCGCGGTAAGGAAGCGCTCGAGCCCGAGATTGCTCGACGGCACCGAGTACCGCTGTGCGAGATCCAGCGAGGCCTGGCTGCGGCGCATGGTGGCGAAGAAGTCGGCGGTGGGCACGTAGATACTGAAATGCAGCTTCGGCTGCGACGAGCCGTCGGGGACATCAAGCGCGTCGTAGCCGGGGCCGTCGGCGCGAATGTGCATGGGGGTGTGGTCCTGCGCGCGGCTCGTACGCTGTAGCGCGGTGGTGTGGGCGATGTGCGGCTGGTGGTCGAAGTTGAAGGCGCCTTCCGCTTCGCGTTCGGCCTGCTGGGTGCCGGCGAACACGTTTTCGATGGACGCCGGCCCGCCACCGTTGGTGTACGGGTTCTTGTTACTGCTGCGCGGGAGCGGGTCGGCGCTAAACATCTCCGCCTCGCGACGTTCATAGGTTTCCCCAGGCCGTTCGTAGAACTGCTCAAGGTCCTGGATTACGTGCGAGAGGTGCTGGATGGAGCCATAGTCAAAGTAGTCCTTGCGGCGGGCAGTGGTGAGCTTCGCCGAGCTATTGCCCAGGAACGTGACCACCGGCGGCGGACCGCTGCCGCTCACCTGCTGGGAGATGAACCCCATCCACATCGGCGACGCCGGGTTCACCATTTCCGCGTAGGGAAGCCCTTCCGTCTGCGCGATCGCCCGCGGGAGCCCCTGTTCGATGAACATCAGCCGGCGCGAGGTCACCTGCAGCAGCTCGCCTAGCCCGGATCCGCCAGCGTCTTCGCCGGCAAGGGTGGTGTCTGCTTCGGTGAGCCAGCTGAGCACGTCGTCGAGGATCTCGCTGGAGTCGCTACGCAGGGTGAGCAGCATGTCGTTGCTCTCGATCTGCACCGGTACGTTGAAGCGCTGCTTTGTGATCCCGGGGTTCTCGGGGCTGACGTCGGTGGGCCCGGGCACCGCCTCTTCCAGCACCGGTCGTTCCGGTTCTGCAGCGAGGCGGGGCATGTGGCCGCTGACGAGCGACCCGGCGAAGCCGCCGGGAAGCCGTTCGAAGTAGGGGATGCCATACGCCACCGTCATGAACACCCCGCTCGGATTGAACGGGTATGCCTGCTCCACCCGCGCGAGCGCCTCTGCCAGCGTGGTCTGGTCGGCGACGCTCGGCGTGCGCGCGAGCGCGATCGTCACGAACAGCGTGTACACGGGTCCGAAGCGGACGCGTACGCCTTCGGCCTTCACCGGCTTTGGCAGGCGCTTTTCGATCTGGAACTGGATTTCCGGGAGCCGCGAGCCCCCGCCAGCAAGCGCCTCCTCGGGCAGCGCCGCAAGCAGCTCAAGCGCGCCGAGCGTCGAGGCAGCGAGCCCCAACCCGGCAGCGCGATGTAGCAAGCTACGCCTGGTAAGCCCCAGCGCCTGCGGCTGTGGACTCTTGAGCCCCGACGCCTGCAGCGGTTGGGCTTGCGCGGGCTCGCGATCCATGAGTCAGGTGCGGCGACTGGACGGGACTCCCCGCCGCCCCGGAGGCGGCGGGGAGCTCGTATCACGTCTGCCTATTCGCACACCGGGTTCCTGGGAACCCCTTCGCACGGGTTCGGCATCGTTTCCTGCGCTGCAGGCGCAGCCTGCGGTTCGCCCGGGACCTGTTCGGATTCGTAGGAGAGCTGTATGACCCATCCGAGCGCTTCTTCGCCACCATTGGGGCTCGGGGTGGTGGTGTTGTTACAGCTCCATTCGCCTTCCAGGTCCGCCGGCTGTGTGCCGTCGGGCGTGGTGTTCCCGATCGCACAGTCGTTGGGCGAGGGCGTGAAAAGTCCCCCCTGGAACATGATGTCGCGGGCGTAGGGGCCACCACTGGCGCCGTTTTCTTCGAACGTGTTGTCAGCCACCTTGACGCCGGAGAACCCGAAGAAGATCGTGTCCGCTTCCGGCGGATACGGGTTCGGGTACTCGAAGCCGAGGAAGCCGTCGTTGACGTTGCCCTTGATCGTGTTGCCTTCGACGGCGTCCCCGTAGACGCCCGGGAACTCCACGCCTATGCCCCACGGCGCCTTGTCGGTGGACCCGTTTGTCGGCGTAGTGAGGTTGTTGTTGTCTTCCACGAGGTTGTCGCGGTAGATCGTGCAGTGCTGGATGTCCGTGCTTTCGAACGTAGGCAGCTGCTTGTGGTGACCCTCGTAGGGCTTGACCGGGTTGCAGGCGCCGTTCGACGGCGGCGGCGGGTCGCCCGGGTTTTCCGAGTTCGGCACGATGCCGGCGCGGTTGTCGCGGAACGTCGAGTCTTCGATGATCAGGTTGCCGCCGGAGTTCGAGCCCGAGTAGCCCACGGCGTTGTCTTCCATCACGGCTTTCGTGATGCGGGCCTTGCATTCGCGGCAGGCGCCGAGGTACATGCCCGAGTCGTCCATGCCCGAGGAGTAGATGTCTTCCCACGAGCCGTCGGTCTCGTCGTTGGTAAAGATGCCGTAGCCGCCGTTCATGCCGGTGTCGTAGGCCGTGAGGTAGCGGCCAAACCAGCCGTGAGCGCCGATCCTGCCCGATCCTGAGCCGCCGTTCCACCAGATCTCGTTGCCGCACTCTTCGTCCCCACAGCTTTCCGTGAGTTCGAAGTTGCGCACCGTGAGGTTTTCCACCCACACGGCGTTGTCCTTGTAGATTTCGATGCCGTTGCCGCCTTTGTGCTGGCCGTCGACGATCACGGTGTTGCGGTTCATGCCGCGGATCCAGATGTGGGAGTGGGGTCTTACCACCTTGACTGCTTCGTCGTAGACCCCGGGCTCGATCAGCACGTAGTCACCGGGGCGGGTGCGATCCACCGCTGCTTGGATCGTGTGGAAGTAGACGACCTTGTTGGAATACTTCGCGGGGAATTCCCCCTGGGTGACGAGCATCACCTTGTGTGCCATCGCGGCGCCCGCGAGCATCGCCATAGCCACCAATGTGGCCGGGACGATCACCAACGTCCGTGCCGGCATGTGCCGCTTCGATTGCATCTCTCCTCCTCCAGATTGAAATGCGATTCGCGTAACCTAACTGCGACGTCTACAGATGTCAACGTGCCCTGCCCGGCCGCCGAGTCATCGCCGAGGGGTCCGAAATGCTGATCGCATACCTCGAGGGAGCACCGGCCCGTCACGCCCGCTGAGGGCGGCTTCCCGAGCCCACTGGTCACGAGCGCCGGCGCTCGGCAGCGGCCAGCTTACGCCAGCCCGAGCCAGTCGCTTGTATCAGTTACCCCAACATGTTAGCCTGACCGTATGTATGCTTGGCTTGTCGGTGTCCTCGTGCGCCGAGGCTTTCGCAAGCTCAACGCGGGTGACGCGTCCGCAGCACTCGACATGTTCGCCTCGGACGCCCACTTCGTCTTCCCCGGCCGGCACTCGTTCGCTGCAGACCTGACGGATCCCGAGCAGATCCGAGCCTGGTTCGAGCGCTTCGTCGCGCTTGGCCCGCACTTTGAGATCGCCGACGTGATCGCATCGGGGCCGCCCTGGAACATGCGCGTGGCTGTGCGTTTCTCCGACCGCATCGCCCTTGCGGATGGCGGGGAATACAGGAACGAGGGCATGCAGTACGTACAGCTCCGCTGGGGTCGGGTGCGGCTGGACCGGGTCTTCCTGGACACCCAGGCCGTGGCCGATGCCGACCCCGTACTCACGGCGAGGCCCTGCTGACCAGAGCTGCAGCCTCTCTTGTCCGCCAACGGCGAGCACCGCCGGCCACTCGGTCAACCTCTGATCGGGGCGCGGAAATCGCCGACCGAAGTCGCGGCGTAGTGCCCAACAGCCGGCGCGTCGATGACGCGCACCACCCGACCTGCGCGGTCGAGCCATTCGAGCCTTGTCGGATTTGTCGCATTCACGACTCTGTCCCACTGCACCGTAGAGCGATCGCGCTCCGCCATGGTGACGTGAGCCCCAGCAATCGAGGACCACAGCCGCTTCAGCTCAGCCGCGATGCGCGGCCTGGGTGGCGGTGGCGTGAACATGAACGCGTTGTTGCTGGCCGACACCGTGATCGCGGGGGCTTCTCTATAGGAGATGCGCACCGAGGCGACCCCATCAGGCACCAGTTCAACGACCGGTTCCCTGCTCACGCTCGCTGAACGGAAGACCCGGCCGCCTTCGTCGATCGCAGCGAACGCTTCACATGCACCAAGATCTGCCATCTCACCGTGCCCCACTTGGACAATGCAGTCGAGGGGCTCGGTTAGTAGATGCCTGCGCTGCTCTTCGCTCAACTCGCGTCGTCTGACGGCCGGAAGGCAGTAGCTCCAGACCGACGCTCCGGGGCGTCCAAACGCAGGGATAACGAAGTAGCGGCGGCCACCGCCCAAGCTGCGCACCTGGCGCACATAGGCGGGGTAATAGCTCGAGAGCTCATATAGGCGGGACAGTTCTCGACCCAGTCCGCTACCCGCTGCCTTCAGTCCCGAGATCGCGTCACTGGGCAGCGCAGATCTGCGGAAGACGGCGAACCCGGACAGGATCTTGCCGTCCAATGGGGTCACCTGAGCCTCGGGGGCTGGCCGTGATTCGCCGAGCCTAAACAGCGCCCTGACGCAAGCTGACGACACGCGTGTACCGCCCGCGCTCGTCTTATGGGAGGACGAACCACAGGCGACAAGGATCACGCCGAGTCCAGTCAGCAGCGCAACCCTGCCGCCCAGGCGAGCGAGTTGACTTGCAGCCCGAGAGCCAAGCCGTCCCCGCTGCTGCCTGCTGAAGAGGCTCAGGGCGCCTTGGCGAGGTATTTGTGGCCGGTGGTCACCTCGACGTGATGATGGTTGACGAGGTTCGTCACCGCAACCTTGTCGCGCGTTACCCGGATGATCGTGCCTTCGCACAGATCCTCCGTCAGCCATTCCGTACCCTGAACCGCCCCCGCTGCATAGTTACCCTTCGTGGAGAAACTCCCGTGCGCGTTGGCCCACAGTTTACGCACCACATGCTTGCCCGAGGCATGCGACGCCGCCGCACTCGCGCTCGCCTTGTGCGCACGCTCGCGTGCCGTCGGGCAGACCGAGAAGTTGCCGCCCGTCAGTTCCGCAATCACCAGGCCGTTGCGGCCCTGCTTGAGTACGAACTCGCCTTCGAAGAATTCACCCGTCTGGGTAGTGCCGTTTGGCTGGGCGGTGGTCACGCCGACATGCCCATGGGTGGCTTCGATCACCGTGCCGAACGGGATCTGGCGGAGAGACGCTAGGGGCACGAAAGTGCTCGTCCCGGGAAGACGTACGAGCACCGTGCCCGAGATCGGGGCTACGTTGCCGGAGACGGCGAGCACGGGCTTTGGGGTGGGCGTGATTTCACCGCCGAGCGTTGAGGCGATTTTCGCGGTCGGGCCAGGCGTCGAGCTCGACGGCGTTTTTTCCGGCTGTTTTTCTTCTTCTTCGTTTACAGATGACGGTTCGATCGTGTAGCAGCCCCATTCGAAGGCACTTTCCGGTGAGGACGGGTAGGCGAACGTCGTCACGCCCGGATTGGCAAGTTCGCACGCGTTTGCCATGCTCGGCGCCGCACCTGTGTTCGCGATCGGCACCTCAGCGCCACCAGGCATGACGCACGCCCAGTTCTCATAGGCAAAGCCGGCGCCGGCCACGGGACGATCCAGAGTGACCGCCGTGTCACCGACCGCTTCGCAGTAGCCGGAGAGGAGCAGACCACTGGAGGAGACAGGCGTGCCATGAACGTAGCTGAACTTGTCGGCCGGGCCCGCCTCGGAGGCGCCGCTCGGGGTCTGCACGGTCACGTCGACTTCGCCGCCTTTGTGGCGGGGACTCGTCGCGACGATCGTTTCGGCGGACTTCACCGTGAAGCCCGCAGCCGGGGTACTCCCGAAGTACACCTGTGTCGCGCCTTGGAGATTGGCGCCGGTGATCGTCACTTCGCTGCCGCCGTCCTCGCGACCGACGTCGGGCGTGACGCCCGCCACCGCAGGCGCGTTGGTGTAGGCGAATTTGTCAGCAGCCACTTCGGCCGAAGCGCCGGCCGCGTTTTCCACGCGCACGGGCACCGACGCGCCTTCGTTGCCCGCCGGGCTTTCGGCGACGATCGATGTGGCCGACCGCACTTCCACGTGTTTCGCGGGCGTCCCGCCGAACGCGACGTTCGCGCCTTCCGCAAAGCCCGTCCCCTTGATGTACACGTCCGTGCCGCCTTCGGTGGAGCCGCTCGCGAGGTCGACATGCGAGAGCGTCGGCGTGACCGTGCGGTCGAGCTCGGCTATCGCGTGGCTCGACTGCGAGGCGATGTACACGTTCGTGCCGTCCGGGCTGACCGCCAGGCGCCGCGGCCAATCCAGTGCGGCGCGTTCGTCCAATTCGCTCGACCCGCAGCCGCTCGACTGTTCGGTCAGGCATGGCGTGGCGAGCTGTGTGAGCGCGCCGGTTTCGGCGTCGCGTTCGAAGGAAGCGACCGTCCCTTCGCCCTGACCGCTCGCGTACAGATCTTCCCCGCCGGGACTGATCGCGACGCCGACCGTGCCGGCGATCCCGACGACCCTTTCGCACCCCGAGTGCGTTTCGGTGCTCACGCACTCGTTCGGCGCCGCGAGCTGTTCAAGCGCGCCGTTTGCGGTGGTCTTCAGCTCGATCACGGCGTTCGTGGTCGACGAGGTCCCGTAGACGTACTTGCTGTCGGGGCTCACCGCAAGGTCTTCGACGCCGTCGACATATGCACCGGTCGCGCATCCGGAGATCGAGCCGATGCAGCGTTCTTCGTTCGAAAGCGGTTCGAGCGCGCCTTCGAAACCGCGGACGAGCGCGACGACGTCGCCTTCAGAGCTTTTCGCGCCGGCGGCGACGTATACGGCTTTGCCGTTGGGGCTCACCACGATCCCGATGTCTTCCTTGAGGCCGATCGTCTTCGTCGGGCACGAACTCGTCGTCGAGCCGATGCATTCGTTCCCCACCAGCTGCGTGAGCACACCGGTTTCGGTGTTGCGCTTGAACTCTCCGATCGCTTCTTCGCTGAAGGCCGTCACGTACACGTTTTCGCCTTCGGGGCTGACCGTCACGCCATACGGATTTTCGAGGCCCTTCGCCCCCGTCGCTTCGCATTCGGCGAGCGAGCTTTCATGCGTGATGCAGCCGACTTTCTTGAGCAGGCCGCTTGATTCGACTTCGAACTCGGCAATCGTGTTGTTGAGCTGGCTCGTCACGTACACGCTCTTGCCGTCCGGACTGATCGCGATAGCCGACGGGTCCCCCACCGCCGCGTTCCCCATCTCTGCGTTTTCGCTGGCGCAGTCCGGTTCGCCGATCTGAGAGCTGAAGCAGCCGATCACGCTCAGCGAGCCGTTGGAGAGGCTGCGTGAGTACTCGATCAGGTCGCCCTGGACCCCCACCGAGTAGGCGTGTTCGCCGTTCGGGCTGACCACGATCTGGTAGGCGTAGCTGAGACCGTATGGAACGCTCTCGCCGCATTTCGCGACTTCTTCTTTTTCCTCGCCTACGCATGCAAACGTCGGCTGCGACAGAGCGCCACTCGCAACGCTCGCACGCGCAACCGACGGAACGCACAGCCACGCGCACACAAGTACGAGCATCGCAGCCAGCGGCGCGCGCGGCAGGTTGCCGCCAGCCAAGCGGCCACCGCCCCAAATGTCGTTTGTGTTCATGCTGGACTGTCCGGCCATTCCGACGTTCTCCCGCGGCACCTTCGACCACCCCTTGCGCCGCAACCGGCGAGACTTTACACACGTACTTGTCCGCGGTCCATCGGAATTCGCGCATATACGTGATTCCACGCATGTGCTCGTGCATGTTCCCCTGCGGTTAGCATCAGCGCGGGGCCTAGCCGAAACTGTGACTCAGGGGACACCGACGTGACCGGTACACGCAGACAAAGACGCAAGGCCCTATCGCTGGTGGCGGTGGCGATCCTGGCCGGAGGCATCGGCGTGCTCGGGTACGCCACCCATCTGCTCCGGCGCAGCGAACTGCAGACGATCGACGCGAGGTTTTCGATACGGGGGACGCGCAAGGCCCCATCGAACATCGTGTTCGTGCAGATCAGTGAACAGGCTGAAACCGAACTGTCGGATCACGGCCTCGATTCCCGGTCACCGCTACCTCGGCGGTACGACGCCGAGGTAGTCGATCGGCTCCGCCGTGCGGGTGCCAGGACGATCGCGATGGACATGGAATTCACAACGCGAACCACCGAACCCGAAGATGATGCTCTCGTAGAAGCTGTCGGCCGCGCCCACGGCAAAGTCGTCCTCGCAACCGTCAAAGTCTTCAGTAAGCCGCGCGGAGGCACAACGATCTTTGGAGGGGAACCGCTGCTACGCGAACTTGGCGCACGGCCGGCGGAGGTGCGATTTATCCTCGACAGCGACGGTACGGTACGTCGCTTCGCGCGCGAATACAGCGGGCTCGGAAGCTTCCCCGTAGTAGCAGCCGAAGTGATGACCGGGCACAAGGTCCTTGCTTCCACATTCGAAGGCGGCACCTTGCCGATCGACTTCGTCGGTCCTCCCGAAACGTTCCAGTCAATCTCCTATGCCAAGGTCTTGCGGGGTGAATTCCCCGCCGACACGTTCAAAGGGAAGTTGGTTATCGTCGGCGCGTCGTCGCCCATTCTTCAGGATCTCCATGCCACAGCAACGACTGGCAGTGCGCCGATGCCGGGGCCTGAAGTGTGGGCAAACGCTGCGGCCACTTTGCTAGAGGGCGTGCCCCTAAGAAACACACCCGGCTGGCTCAACATCCTCGTGATCCTCATCATCGGGATGGTGGTGCCGCTCGGTAGCCTGCGTCTACGCCAATGGCGCTCACTGCTCGACGCCCTCGCACTCGCGGTGGTCTTCACCATCGCCGTGCAGGTCGCCTTCAACACCGGCCTGATCGTCACGTTCGTCTACCCACTCCTCGCGCTCGCCGTGGGTACTCTCGGAACGCTCGCGGTCCTGTACGTCGGTGAGACGATCGAGCGCGCCCGTGTGCACGACCTGTTCTCGCGCTTCGTCCCAGCCGATGTTGTCGATCAGGTGGTGGCCAGCGCCGGCGGCAACCTCCGGCTTGGTGCCGTCGAACGCGACTGCACCGTGCTGTTCTCCGACCTGCGGGGATTCACCAGCTTCTCCGAGAAATTGGCCGCGCCGCGGGTGATTGAGGTAGTCAACTGCTACCTCAACGAGATGACCGAGGCGATCCTCGCTGCCGGCGGCACGCTCGTGTCCTACATGGGCGATGGCATCATGGCCGTATTCGGCGCACCGCTCGAGCAGGACGACCACGCCGACCGCGCGCTGACTGCAGCCGTCGAGATGATCGGCCCGCGCCTGGACACCTTCAACACATGGATCGCCGAGAACGGCCACGCGCACGAGTTCGTCATGGGGGTCGGCATCAACAGCGGCTCAGTGATGGCCGGCAACATCGGCTCCGAACAGCGCGTCGAGTACACCGCCCTCGGCGACACCACCAACACCGCCTCGCGTCTGGAGGGAATGACCAAGGGCAGCGGGCACATGCTGTTCATCGCCGACTCCACTCGCGAGCGCATGAAACAGCCACCCGCGAACCTCATGCTGGTGGGAGAAGCTCGAGGTCCGCGGGCGCGTCGAGCCAGTACCCGTGTGGACGATCGCAAGACCCGACGAGAGCACCGCCCCCATCGGCCACGTCATCGCCGAGGATGCGCCAACCGGGCCCGCCGGTACGAGCTAGCCGGCGTGCAGCCAGTTTAGATCGAGTCAGGCTGATACGGCCCCGGCTTCGGGCGCACCTTGCCGCCCGGGAACGCCAGCCGCAGGATCGTGCGGTGGACCGTCCCCAGTTGCTTGTGTAGCGGCCCCGTGTTGTACGGCAGGCCGTACCGGCGGCAGATGTCACGCACGCGTGGGGCTATCTCCGCGTAGCGGCTGGAAGGCATATCGGGGAACAGGTGGTGCTCCACCTGGAAGCTCAAGTTGCCCGCCAGCAGGTGAAACAGCGGGCCGCCGTCGATGTTCGCCGCACCCAGCAGCTGGCGCACATACCAGCCGCCACGGGTCTCATTCGCCACCTCCTCCTCGCTAAACGTGTACGTCTGATCGGGGAAGTGCCCGCAGAAGATGATCGAGTACGCCCACACGTTGCGCACGATGTTCGCCGTGAAGTTCGCCGTCAGCGTCGTCTTGAACGAGCGCTTGCTCGACTCCACCGAGCCGCGGCTCGCCACCAGCGCCGCCAACGCCGCCAGTGCCGGGAAGGCGATGTAGTCCTTGACGATCTGTCCGCGCGCCTTCACGCCGATCGCCTTCAGCTCCTGGAGCACCTGCTCCTTTGACTTCTCCCCCGAGTGGATCGCCCCGTGGTTGAGGTCGTGAACCGCCACCCCCCACTCGAAGAAGCCCATCAGCAGCAGGTTGTAAAGCGGCTGGAACAGGTAGATCGGATGCCAGCGCTGGTGCGGGTCGATGCGCATGATCTCGTAGCCCAGATCGCGATCCTTGCCGCGGATGTTCGTATACGTGTGGTGCTCGTAGTTGTGCGAGTGACGCCACGCGTCCGCCGGCGAGGCCGTATCCCAGTCCCAGTTCTGCGAGTTGATGTCCGGGTCGTTCATCCAGTCCCACTGCCCGTGCATCACGTTGTGGCCGATCTCCATGTTCTCCAGGATCTTCGCCACCGACAGTGACGCCGTGCCCGCCAGCCATGGCGCCTCGAAGCTCGAGCCCAACAACAGCGCCCGCGCCGCCAGCACCAGCTGGCGATGCAGCTTGATCGTCGCGCGGATGTAGCGCGAGTCGCGCTCGCCCAGGTCCGCGTACACCTCGTCGTGAAGCGCATCGAGCTCGCGGCCCAGCTGCTCGAGCTGCTCCGGCGTCAGACGTGCAAGCGGGCTCCGCGGCTCATCGCTCGCATCAGCCTCAGAGGCATGGGAGCCCTGCTCCGTCGAGGTGCCCTGCATTTGGATTGCAGCCATCGCGATTCCTTCCCAGTTGTTTAGAGATCGATCTCAACCGCGCCCTCAGGCGCGTTGATGCATGTCTGCAGCGTGTCCCCCGGCTGACCGTGCACCCGACCTGTGCGCAGGTCGCGTACCCGGCCCGCGCGCAGCCGCCCCACGCAGCTGTGACAGATGCCCATCCGACAGCCATACGGAAGCGTTGCGCCCGCGCTCTCCCCCGACGCGAGGATCGACTGGCTGCCGTCGCTCACCGCCTGCACGCCGCTCGAGCAGAAGTCGATCGTGCCCCCCGCGCCGGCGTGTGCGTCGCCGAGCTCTTCATACGGCTGGAAGTGCTCCACGTGCAGCCGCTCGGGCTCGCCGTCGCGCTCCCAACGCCCGCACATCGCCTCGAGCAGACCCGACGGGCCACACAGGAACGTCTCGCGCTCGCGCCAGTCCGCGCACAAATCGTCCAGGTGCTCCGGTGTCACGCGTCCCAGCTCGCCCGTCAGCTGCTCGTGCAGTCGATAGCCGCGCTCGCGCGCGTGCAGCTCACGGAGCTCGCGGGCGAAGATCACCGTCTCCGCCGTGCGCGCGCTGTGGATGTGCACCACGTCGCGCAGCTCGCCGCCGCCCGCCAGCGCGCGCAACATGCTCATGATCGGCGTGATGCCGCTACCAGCGCTGATGAACAAGAGCCGCTTCGGCACGTGCTCGGGCAGCGTGAACGTCCCTTCCACGCCGCCCAAGCGCACAATTGCGCCCGGGCGCACACGGCTGAACAGGAACGGGGAGACCTTCCCCTCCGGCACCAGCTTGGGGGTAATTGCAATGCAGCCGTCACGGCGTCCTGGCGCGGACGTCAGCGAATACGCCCGCCAGTGATGGATTCCGTCAACCTCAATGCCGAGCCGCACGTATTGGCCCGGAAGGTGGCCCGGCCACTCCCACCCCGGCTTGATCAGCACGCTCACCGCCTCCGGCGTCTCGCGCTCGACGCGTTCCACCCGACCGCGCAGCTCACGCGTCGACCACAGCGGGTTCACCAGCTCCAGATAGTCGTCCGGGAGCAGCGGCGAGGTGAACGAGCGCACCAGACCAAGCGCCCTGCGCCGCACCGGCGAGACCTGTGGCACCGCCCCCCGTTCAGCCACGCGAACTCCATCTCAAACAAATTCGATCCCGTTGTCGTGCGCTCGCAACCATGACGTAGAACTATGTTACCTCAAACGAGGACACATCAAACATGGTATCTTGGAATGACGATGGCAACAGCACCCACAGAGACAAACGAGAAGCCCGCACGAGCACGTACCCGCGCCGTGCAGACCCACACGCCAGACCCACAGATCTCCGACTATGACCTCACTATCGAGCAGCTCGCTGCCGAGGTCGGCATGTCCGTGCGCAACATCCGCAACCACCACACGCGCGGCCTGCTGCCACCGCCCGAGGTGAGGGCGCGAGTCGGCTACTACAACGCCGAGCACGTCGCCCGCCTGAAGCTGATTCTCGATCTGCAGGCCGACGGCTTCAACCTCGCCGCAATCGAGCGACTGCTCAGCGGCTCGCACGGGCTCGCCGAGCGCCTGCTCGGCCTGCGCATTGCCGTCACCACCCCGTTCGAGGCCGAGGAGCCCGAGATCGTCACCGTCGAGGAGCTCGCCACCCGCTTCGGCGACGTCGACTCCAAGGACCTCGAGCGCGTGCGCAAGCTCAAGCTGCTGATCGCACTCGGCGACGGCCGTTTCGAAGCCCCCAGCCCCGCGCTGCTGCACGCCGCCGAACAGGTCGTCGAGCTCGGCATTCCATTGCACTCAGCGCTCGTGCTCGTGGAGAAGGTCAGCCGCGACTGCGAGTCCATCTCCCGCGCGTTCACCAAGCTGTTCCTCCGCGAGCTATGGGAGCCTTTCGATCAGGCCGGCCAGCCCGACGAGGGCTGGGATGAGCTGATCGCCGGCGTCAGCTCGCTGCGACCGCTCGCCTCCGAGGCGCTCCTCGCGCTGTTCAAGCAGCGCATGACCGCCCAGCTCGAGGATGCCTTCGGCAAGGTGCTCGCGCACCAGTCCAAGCGCAAGTAGTCGCGCTCAGGGAACGAGCACGATCTTGCGGTGCGATCCCGCCGCCAGACGCTGCCATGCCTCGCCCACCTGGTCGAGCTCCAGCGGATCGACCTCCACCCTGATCTCACCCGTAACCGCCGCCTCAGCCATCCGCCTGTAGGCCTCAGCCTTCACCTCCGGTGGCGCCGCGAAGTTCGTGTGGCCCATCAGCACCAGCATCTTGCCGCGTATCGCCGCCGATGGGATCGTCGCCTCAGCACCCGCGCCCGCGCCGATCTGAACGATGCGCGCGCCGAAGCTAGCCGCGCCCAGCGCCGCCACCAACGGCTCACCCCACAGCGGGTCCAGCACCACATCGATACGCCCCTCGGCCGCCTGCGTCAGCGCCCCCGAAAGCTCACCCGACCCCTCCAGGCGCACGCTCGCATCCGCCCCCAACTCCATGCAGCGCTCGAGACCCTCCGGCGAGCGCGCCGCCGCCACCACCCGGCCCGCGCCAAGCAGCTTCGCCGCCTGCACCGCAATCTGGCCCAGCACGCCGCTCGCACCCAGCACAAGCACATGCTCGCCCGGCTTCAAATCCGCCCGCCACGTCAGCGCCAGCCACGCCGCCAAGCCGGAGATCCCAAGCGCCACAGCCACCCCGTCGGAAACCCCCTCAGGCACCCTGTAGGTGGAACGCGGGTCGACCAGCGCGTACTCAGCCATCGAGCCGAACGGGACCACCGGCCCGTCGAAGTACACACGGCGACCATCCAACATGCCCACGCCCTCACGCCCCGCCACCGACGGCAGCGGCGGCTTGCCCGCGTAGAAGCGCCCCGCGCAGATCGCCACATCCACCGGGTTCAAGCCTGCAGCGAGCACATCCACAACTGCCTCCTCGGGACCCGCCGAGGGCTCCTCGAACTCGCCCGCCACCGGCACGCCGTACTCCTTCAGGACCGCAGCTCTCATCCGCCCATCCTAGGAAGCGAGCGCCTCACCCTCGCCTCAGCCAGCGCCAGGCGCGCCGCCGCCCGGCCCGGGATCCCGTGTACCGCCCCACCCGGGAACGTCGCCGCGCTACCCAGATACAGGCCCCGCATAGGGGTTCGGTATGGCGCCAGCGACGGAACCGGGCGGAAGATCACCTGCCGGAGCATGTAGCTGCCGCCGCCAACATCGCCGCCCACCAGGTTCGCGTTCCGCCGTTGCAGATCCGCCGGGCCGAGCACGTGGCGCGCGAGGATCAGGTCGCGAAAGCCCGGTGCGAAGCGCTCGATCTGCGCCTCCATCCGCTCCACGTGACGATCGCGCTCCGCAACCCAGTCGACCCCCGTCTGCGGACCGTGCGTATATGCCCACGCCGTGTGCTTGCCCGCCGGTGCACGCGAGGGATCCGCAAGCGACTGCTGCCCCAGGAGCATGAACGGCCGCTCCGGCAGACCATCCCGCAAGGCTGTCGTCTGCAGGATCTCCGCCGCCGAGCCGCCCACGTGCACCGTGCCCGCTTCCCGCGCCTGCGGCGCACTCCAGGGGATCGGCCCGTCGAGCGCCCAGTCGATCTTGAGCGTCGACGGACCCATGCGGTAGCGGCGCAGGCCTCGCGAGTAGCGCGCCGGTAGCGCCCCCGCCGTGAGCACATCGAGCGCAGCGGGCATCACATCGGCGATGACCATCGGGGCACCCACACGCTCGCCCCCATCGAAGCTCACACCCACCACCCGGCCGCGTTGCACCTCGATCCTCGTCACGCTCGCACCCGTCTGGATCTCGCCCCCCAGCTCGCGCAGGTATGACACGAGCGCTTCC
Organism: uncultured Solirubrobacteraceae bacterium; assembly: GCA_963752865.1. Taxonomy (GTDB): domain Bacteria; phylum Actinomycetota; class Thermoleophilia; order Solirubrobacterales; family Solirubrobacteraceae; genus Palsa-744. The sequence goes on along the minus strand of CAVVZU010000002.1, from coordinate 466,653 downwards.
GCCAGCCTGCCCGCGCCGCCTTCCGGGCTCGGCCAACCCGCACCGTGGCCGAGCAGGTTCATGTACGCCGCAGCGATCGCGCTGCCCCGGCCCACCGGCGGCACGTCCGAGTGCATCGCCGAGCCGTAAAGCCATGCCCGGGTGCCTTCGCCCGCGAACAGCCTCTCCCCCAACGAGCGCGCCGAGGACGGCAGTAGGCACGTGAAGTCGAAGATCCCCCGCGGACCCAGCCCCGCCGCCAGACGCAACGACCCTCGTAGCGGCGGAAAGCCCGCCAGCATCGTGTCGCGCAGCGCGTCGAAGTGATCGACGAACGGGGAAGCGAACGCGCGCCAGCTCTCGCCGTCCCCCGGGTGGATTGCTTCCAGGCTCGCCGCCGTGCGGTCGACGTCGCGATACAGCGCGGCCGCCTTGCCATCCGGCAGCGGATGGGCCACGCAAGCCGGTGGGTGCACCCAGCGCAGCCCATGACGCTCCAGCGGCATGCTCGCGAACGCCGGCGACGCCGCGCCCGCTGGGTACACCGACGAGAACGTGTCGTGGCGGAAGCCAGGCAGCGTCAGCTCCTCCGTCGCCACCGCACCGCCAGCATGCTCGCTGGCCTCGAGCACCAGCACCCGCCACCCCGCGCGCGCCATCGTGATCGCCGCCGTCAGGCCGTTCGGCCCGGACCCCACGACCAGCGCGTCGTAGCTCATGAGCGCCAAGCATAGGCGCGCCGGCATCCAGCATCCTGGACAAGATGGTCCCTATTGACACATAATTGCGATCGCATGCGCCACGAGAGCTCGCTCACGTCGTTGTCATGGATTCCCTCCGAGGCAATCGAGGGCTCGCAACGGTTGCCGTTCGATGCAGGCATGGCCCACTACGACAAGCCGCCGCCAGAAGTCATCGACGACCTCGCGGCGCTGCGCGACGCCGATCGCTTCCGCTTCGCCAATGCGCTCAGCGGCTGGATCGAGGTAAACGACAAAGGACGCATCACCGACTTTGGGCAAGGCGGCGGCAGCATGATGGGCTCAACCACCGTCAAGCTCGGCCCCGTCGCGCGCACGTTCGAGGCGATCGGGCTTCCCGACATCGTGCCCAAGCCCGTCAAAGGCGACGGCTGGGTGCGCTTCGTGCAGACCGTCGGCGGACGCACCGGCGTGCCCGCACCGCGACGCGTGCGGCGCCGTCCGTTCGTGCAATGGCAAGCACCGCTCGTGTGGACCACCCTGTCGCTCACCATCCACGCCGACGGCAAAGCGCAGGCCGCCATGACCGGTCACAGCCGCTTCCCCCGCCACTGGGTCTACGACCATCAGGGCAAGCTCTCGCACAAGTCCGGGCTCGCCGACTTCAAGGACTGGTACCGCAAGTCCTTCGGCCGCCACACGCCATGGGGCGACACCGACTCCAAGGCGCTCGTCACCGCCGTGGAGACCGCGCTCGAGCGCAAGCTCTCTACACAGATAATGCAAGGCGCCGCCAAGCCCAGCATCCGCAAGGTCAAGGCCGGCGACGCGCTCGTCACGCAAGGCGAAAGCGGCTCTCAGGCATTCCTGCTGCTCGACGGCGTGCTGCGCGTCGAGGAGGACGGCGTGCGGCTCGCCGAGTACGGTCCCGGCGCACTGCTCGGCGAGCGCGCCCACCTGGAGGACGGCAAGCGGACCTCCACGCTCGTCGCCATCACGCCCTGTCGCGTCGCCGCCGTCGAGGCCGCCACGCTCGACCGCGGCTCTCTGCAGGAGCTCTCCAAAGATCACAAGCGGACGCGTCCCGACCGGAGCTGAACCGCTTGCAGATCCGCTTCTGCGGCGTGCGAGGCTCCACCCCCGCGCCCGGCATCGACTTCGTGCGCTACGGCGGACACACATCGTGTCTAGCGCTGTCACACGACGGCGCACCCGCGCCCACCCTGCTGCTCGACGCCGGCGCCGGCCTGCAGAAGGCCGACGCGCTGATGGGCGGAGCGCCGTTCGCCGGCACGATCCTGCTCACGCACCTGCACTGGGATCACATCCTCGGACTGCCGTTCTTCCACGCGGCCGATCACAGCGATGCACGCGTCAGCGTCGTGCTGCCCGAGCAGCCCAGCGACAAGTGTGCCGCCGACGTGCTCGCCCAGGTGATGTCACCGCCGTACTTCCCCATCGAGCCCACCGAGCTGCGGGGAGCATGGACGTTCGACACGATCGCCCCCGGCGAGCAGCAGATCGAGGGCTTCACCGTGCTCACACGCGAGATCCCCCACAAGGGTGGGCGCACGTTCGGATACCGCATCAGCGACGGGCACTCCACGCTCACCTACATGCCCGACCACTGCCCCACCGCGTTCGGCCCCGGCGAGCATGGGTTTGGCGAGTACCACCCCGCGGCGGTCGAGCTGGCGCAGGGCGCCGACGTGCTCGTGCACGACGCGCAGCTGTTCCCCGAGGAGCTCAGCGACGTGAGCTTTGGGCACGCCGTCGCCGACTACTCCGTCGGGCTCGCCAAGCACGCCGGCGCGCGCTCGGTGGTGCTGTTTCACCACCGCCCAGATCGGACCGACGATGCGCTGGATGGGCTCGCGGGGCGGCTCGGTGGCGGGTCTCCTGCGGTGAGCGTCGGTGCTGAGGGGACTTTGCTCGAGCTTTGAGCGGGCAAGCGGCTCGTGCTGTGCCGCGCCGACCTGGCTGAGTATCGTCTCTGGGGTGGATCAGCCGTTCATCAAGAACCTGGCCGAGGCCCCGGCGCTCAGCCACTCGAAGCGAGCGATGATCCTCGACTTCGAGGACAACAGCGCACCCTGGCCCGACATGGGCGTCAACGTCCAGATCATGGAGCCCGGCGTGCCGAACTGCCGGTACCACTCCGAGCCGGTGCAGGAGGACTTCCTGGTCTTGCACGGCGAGTGCATCGCGATCATCGACGGCGAGGAGCACCAGCTCCGGCAGTGGGACTTCTTCCACTGCCCTGCAGGCGCCGAGCACGTGTTCGTCGGTGCCGGTGACGGTCCGTGCGCCGTGCTGATGATCGGGTCTCGGCGCAAGGACGAGCCGCACTACCCGGTCAGCGAGGTCGCGGCTAAGTACGACGCCTCGGTGGCGCGAGCCACCGACGACCAGGATGAGGCGTACGCGGACTGGCTGGACGAGCCGCGCCGGTCAGTTGCCAACCCCTGGCCGCTAGACGACTAGGTGAGCTTGCTCTCGCACGTCGAGCCGGTCGGCGCCGTGCTCGCCCGCCCGCACGGCCTGCTCGAGGGCCCTCGCTTCAGCCACGGCGGCGAGATGATCTACAGCGACGTGATCGCAGGCGGCGTATGGGCGTGCTCCAGCGATGGCGTCGTGCGCGAGCTGCTGGCAAAGCGCCGTGGCATCGGCGGCATCGTCCCGCACCAAGACGGCGGCTGGGTCATCAGCGGGCGCGATCTCCTGCACCTCTCACCCGATGGCAGTCAGCGAGTCCTGTTTGCAAGCGACGACGCCTACGGCTTCAACGATCTCGGCACCACCCCCGACGGCGAGCTGCTCGCAGGGGTGCTCCGATACCGGCCCCTGGCCGGAGAGCAGCCGCGCAACGGGCAGCTGCTGCGGCTGGGCGCTGACGGTTCAGCGGAGGTCCTTACCGAGGAGATCATCTGGCCCAACGGCATCGGCGTCACCCCCGACGGGCGCACCATCTACATCAGTGATTACGCGCAGAAAGTCGTGCTCGCGGTATCCACCGACGATCGCAGCGTGCACGAGCTCTGCCGCTCGCCCAACGGATCGGTCGACGGGTTGGCGCTCGACTGCGAGGGTGGCGTGTGGGTTGCTCTCGGCGAGGGCGGTGGCGTCGCGCGCTTCCATGCCGACGGCCGGCTCGACGAGTTGATCTCGTTGCCCGCCAGCTTCGTCTCCAGTCTCTGCTTCGGTGGCGCAGACATGTGCGACGTGCTCATCAGCACCGCTGACAGCCATGCCCAGCCGGAGCTCGGTGGGACGTTGTTGCGCGCGCGCAGCGAGATCGCAGGCTTGCCGGTCGCGCCCGCGGCTGTGTAGGCGAGCGCTCGCATAGCAGCGCCATTGGGCAGCGCCTCCGGTTGGCAGCGCGGCGTGCGTCAAGCTGGCAGACGTAATGGCCAACTTGGGCGAGATCAGGAGGGTGCTACGCCACCGGGACTTCCGCATGCTCTGGCTCGCGCAGTCCACGAGCACGATCGGCGACAACATCGTGCTCGTCGCGCTCGCGCTGTTCATCATCAAACGCACCGACAGCCCGACCGACCTCGGCTTCGTGCTCGCGGCGCAGGCGCTGCCGCTGGTCGCGTTCCTGTTGATCGGCGGCGTCTGGGCCGACCGACTGCCGCGCCACCGGGTGATGATCGCCACCGACCTCGTGCGCTTTGCACTGCACGCGCTGCTGGCCATCCTGATCTTCGTCGGCCAGGTCGCCATCTGGCAGCTGATCGTGATCGAGATGCTGTTCCGCACTGCCGAGGCGTTCTTCCGGCCGGCCGCCAACGGCCTCTTGCCACAGACCGTCCCAGAGGCGGACATCCAACCCGCGACCGCCATCACCGGCATCTCGAACAACTTCGCCGAATTCGCCGGACCCGCGCTCGCCACCGCGCTCGTGCTCGGCGCCGGCGCGGGCTGGGCGTTCGCGCTCGATGCCGCCACGTTCATCGTCAGCGCCGCCTTTCTGTCGCAAGTACGTCCGCGTACGCGTGGCGGTGAAACCACCGACGCAGCTTCAGAGCACGTCGGAGACGCAGAGCGCGTCGGCGTTTGGACCTCGATCCGCGAAGGTGCCAAGGAGGTGCGCTCGCGCACCTGGGTCTGGGCAACGCTCGCTTCGTTCTGCGTCGCGCTGTTCTGTGGCCTGTCCTCATGGTTCGTGCTCGGCGCGGTTGTCGCCCGCGAGCAGTACGGGCACATCGCCGTGTATGGCTTCGTGGAGGTGGCAATCGGCTTCGGCACGATCATCGGCTCACTCATCGCCGTCACCTGGCGCCCGCGTTATCCCCTGCGCCTTGGCATGATCGCCACGTCGCTATGGCCACTCGCCTCGATCCTCTATGCGGCCGGCGTGACGCTCGTGCTGGTCATTCCCGTGTGGATCGTCGGGGGTGCGGGCTTCGCCCTGTTCGACGTGTGGTGGCTGACCGCGCTCGCCGAGCGCATACCGCCGCACGCGCTCTCACGCGTGTCCTCGTATGACTGGATGGTGTCCCAGGGTCTGATGCCGGTCGGCTATGCCGTGATGGGGCCACTGGCCGCGCAGCTCGGCGCAGTCAACGTGCTGCTCGCCGGCTCCGCGCTGGCATTCGTCGCCTTCGTGCTCGGGTTCCTGCCCCGGCAGACGCGCATGCTCGAACGCCTGCGCACCGGCCATCTCACCGGAGAGTTCGAGCACGTACACCGGAGTCGCTGACCCGGGGGCGGCGCCCGCACCGGACATGGGCGGCCCGCGCGATACGTCAACCCGTAGTCTGGGTGAACATGGATTTCCTGATCGCCAAGGACGACCTGCACAGCTGCCGTAGCGCGGACGCTCCCGCGCTCGAGCCCGGGCCCGGCCAGGCTGTGCTGCGCGTCGACGCGTTCGGCCTGACATCGAACAACATCACGTACGCAATGTTTGGTGTTGGCATGTCCTACTGGGACTTCTTCCCCGCGGAGGACGGTTGGGGACGAATGCCCGTGTGGGGATTCGCCGAGGTCACCGCCAGCGCCGTGCCAGAGCTCGAGACGGGCACACGCGTATTCGGTTACCTGCCGCCATCCAGCGAGCTGCTCGTGGAGCCCGCGCACGTGAATGCCAGCGGATTCACGGACGCCGCCGCACACCGAGCCGCGCTGCCGGGCGCATACAACCGCTACTCGCGCACTGACGCCGACGCGTTCTACGACGCCGAGCACGAGGACGAGCAGATGCTGCTGCGCCCGCTGTTCCTCACCTCGTATCTAATCGATGACTTCCTCGACGAAGCCGACTTCTTCGGCGCGGAGACGATCGTGCTGTCGAGTGCCTCGAGCAAGACCGCCAGCGCGCTTGCCTACCTGCTGTCGCTGCGCGAGGGCGTACTCGTCGTCGGGTTGACCTCCTCGAGAAGCGCCGAGCTCACACGCACGCTCGGCGTGTACGACCACGTGCTCGCCTACGACCAGCTCGAGTCGCTGCCCGCGGGCCGCGCGGTATATGTGGACCTGGCCGGCAATGCCGAGCTGCGCGCCGCCGTGCACGGCCACTACCGCGACGAGCTCGCCCACTCCGCCGTCGTCGGCGCGACCCACCACGACCGCCTGGGCGCCGTCCCCGACGCGCTGCCCGGCCCGCGCCCGACGTTCTTCTTCGCCCCCGACCGGATCGTCAAGCGAGCCGGCGAGTGGGGCGCCGACGGCCTGCAGCAGCGCATGGCCGACGCCTGGCATCCATACGTCACGTGGGCCGGCGGCTGGCTACAGGTGATCCACGACCACGGGCCCGATGCGCTCAAGAGTGCCTACCTCGATCTGCTCGACGGGCGCATCGACCCCGCCACCGCGCACGTGCTCTCGCTTTAGACCTTCAGCACCAGCTTGCCCGTGTTCTCGCCGCTGAACAGCCGCAACAGCGTCGCGGGGAAGCTCTCGAAGCCCTCGGCGATGTCCTCGCGTGAGACGAGCTTGCCGGCCGCCAGCCAGCCGGCCATCTCCCGCACCGCCTCGCCGTAGCGGGGGAGGTAGTCCCCCATCGTGAAGCCCGTCATGCTCGCGTGGTTGACCAGCAACGACAGGTAGTTGGCGGGGCCGCGCATCTCCGAGGAGTTGTATTGAGAGATCGCGCCGCAGATAACCACACGCGCATAGCGGGCTAGGTGCGCGAGCGCGGCGTCGAGGATCTCGCCGCCGACATTGTCGAAATAGATGTCGATGCCGTTCGGGCAGTGCTCGCTGAGCGCGGCATTGACGTCCTCGGTCTTGTAGTCGATCGTGGCATCGAAGCCGAGGTCCTCGAGCACGTGCTCGCACTTGGTCGCACCGCCGGCGATCCCGACGACACGGCAGTCCTTCAGCTTGGCGATCTGACCGACCAGGCCGCCGACCGCACCCGCTGCGCCTGAGACGACAACCGTGTTGCCCGGCTCGGGCTTGCCGATATCCAATAGGCCGAAGTACGCGGTCACGCCGGGCATCCCCAGTGTGCTCAGGTACACCGGTAGCGGTGCGAGGCTCGTGTCGAGCTTGAACACGCCTTTGCCGCTCACCACGGCGTACTCCTGGGCACCGAGCAGGCCGCCCACGTGCTCGCCGACCGCGACGTCCGGGTCCTTCGACGCGATCACCTCGCCGGCCGCGAACGCCCGCATCACCTCGCCGATGCCCACCGGCGGGATGTAGGAGCGCCCCTCGTTCATCCAGCCACGCATCGCCGGATCCAAAGACAGATACTCAACCTTGACGACGATCTCCCCGTCGCCAGGCTCCGCGACCGGCTCCTCCACATAGCTCCAGTCGCTCGGCTTCGGCAGACCCACTGGGCGTGCGGCCAGCCGGAACTGGTGGTTCAGGACATCCATCACGTCACTCCCCTCGTCAGTGGTGGAGCGGTCCCCACCTGCGTTGGACACCATAGCTGGCGTATGTTTCGCCGCGACCATCGCGTGGCGGACGCCCACCGGAGTAGATGCCCACGCGAGCGCGCCACTCGTGAGAGTATTTCGCGGCCGGCCAGTCGCTATTCAAGCGCATCGGTCCCCGCCCACTCCACCGTCAGCCACGAAGCAAGGAGCCACACATGCCCGACATCGAGTTTCAGACAAGCGCCGGCAGCGCCCCCGGCTACCTCGCGGTACCAGCCGCCGAGCATGGCCCGGGCATCATCGTCATGCAGGAGTGGTGGGGCCTCGACGACCACATTCGCTCGATCTGCGACCGCCTCGCCGCCGAGGGCTTCTACGCGCTCGCCCCCGACCTGTATCGTGGCGAGACGACCACCCAGCCGAGCGAGGCTGAACAGAAGATGATGGCCATGTCGATGGATCAGGCCGAGAAGGACATGTGCGGCGCCGCCGACTACCTCGCCTCCCAGCCCGGCTTCGAGGGGCCCGGCGTGGGCGCAGTGGGCTTCTGTCTCGGTGGCGGGCTGGCCGTGTGGGCCGCCGCGACCTGCCCCAACATCACCGCCGCCGTCAGCTACTACTACGTGATGCCGCACGGCAAGCCCGACTTCAGCGGCATCGACGGGCCCGTGCTCGGGCACTTCGGGACCGCCGACGCATTCATCCCGCAGGAGGATGCAGACAAGCTCGAGTCCGAGTTGCGTGACGCCGGGGTCGATGTGACCTTCCATCACTACGAGGGCGCCGGACACGCGTTCTTCAACGACACCAACCGCCTCGGGACATACGACCCTGAGCTTGCCCAGGTCTCCTGGGAGCGCACCGTGAGCTTCCTGCGCTCAGCGCTCGCCTCCTGACTGCGCCTGAACGCGACCGCATAGCTTGTCGAGACTCGCCTTCACGCTGGCGACAGCAGCCGTGCTCGCTGTGGTCGCACTGGTGTCCAGGCCGGCTGCGCACACAACGCGGGCGGCACCCGCCGCGGATGTGCTGCCGGTCGCACCACCAACCACCCAGTGGTCGGTGCCAGCCAAGCTCAGCGACTGCGCCGCAAACCCAGTCGTCCGGGTGGTGTTCCCGAGCGATAAGCCCAACCAGGCCACCGGACAGGGCGCAATCGTCTGGAGCGCAACCTCGGCCTGCCCCGGTGGGCCGGGGGCACGTGTGGCACCGCTCGCCGCGAGTGACGTCGCGGGTGCGCCGATCGTCCCCCGGAGCGCCTCCGGTGAGCCGATAGCGCCGCGCGGGCAGATCGCGGCCAGCGGCGCTCCACACGGACAAATCGCGATCGCCGGCACATCACCCGGGACGACAGGCGCTGGGCTGCTGATCCAGGGTACGGCCAGCGGCCCGTTCGCGCCGCTGAAGACCAGCGGCGGCTTCGCGGCTCCGTTGGCGCTCGACACGGCCTACCTTGGCGACATGGCGGTTGCAAGCTCGCCGGCCGGCGCTCGCGGCGGCGACGCTCTCAACGTCCATGTCGAGCGCTTCTACGCTCGCGACTTCACTCGCAACGTCTCCGCGCGTGCTCCCGGCGGCGGACCCGTTCAGGCGCTCACAGTCGCGATGGATTTCCGCAGCGAAGCCCTCGCTGCATGGGCGCAGCGGGGCACGATCTACGCCCGTCTGATCCCCAACAAGGGTCCCGCGCGGCCGCTGCAGCGCCTCGGCTCGGCTGGCTCGGACCCCCAGATATCCGCGCTGCTCAGTGACGACGACCGGGCAATCGTCGCCTGGGCCGGGCGACGCGGGGCACAGACGAGCGTCTACATCGACCGCTCGGCCCCGGGCGTGCGCTTCCGCGCGCCACAGCTACTCGAACGCTTCCGTAACCCCGACGGGCTCACCTCCCCGGCCGGGTCTCCCAGCCTCGTGCGTCTGAGCACTGAGAGCGTGCTGCTCGCATGGGCTGGCTCCGCCGCCGGGCACTGGGTCGTGCGCACGGCCCCTGTGGACCTCAACGGCGTGCTGAGCGTCGGCACGATCGCCGCACCCGGCGCCGACGCACTGCTCGCCGCCCTCGCGCCCGGGCCCGTCGACGATGCGCTGGTGCTGTGGACCGAGCCACTGCCCACCCGCGCCGGTCAGCCCGACATGGCTCGTCAGGCGATCTTCGCCGCACGCGGGACAGAGGTCGGAGGTGGGCGTGCGAGCTTCGACGAACCCGAGCAGGTTGACGCGCCGGGACCCGTCAGCGACGCGACCGTCGCCTTCGACCCCACCAGCGACCGCGCAGTGTTGGCTTGGCAAGGAGAAGCCGGCACGATCGACTACTCGATCCGCGGCGCCGAAGCAGGCCCGTGAATCCCTCCCGGGCGACAGCGCACTGCGTAGAGCAGGGCTTTTAGGAAAAGATGGTCGCCGATGGACAGGGACTACGAGCTCCAGACCCACCAGGCGGAGGACCGTCACTGGTGGTATCGAGGCCGGCGCACGGTGCTCGACGGCGTGATCGCCGAGATCGGGCTGCCCGCGAACGCGCGTATCCTCGATGCCGGCTGTGGCAGTGGTCGCTTCATGGTCGAGCTGGCCAAGCTTGGAACGGTCACCGGCGTGGAGCTCTCCGACACGAGCGTCGCAGCTCGCCCGCCAGCGAGCCATCGGCGAGGTGGTGGCCGGCTCGGTGCTGGAGATGCCGTTTGCCGACGACAGCTTCGACTTGGTCGTCAGCCTCGACGTGATCGAGCATCTCGAGGACGACCTCGCCGCGCTGCGTGAGTTTCGTCGCACAGTCGCCCCCGGCGGCGCGCTGCTGGTCACCGTACCCGCCTACCAATGGCTGTGGAGCGGCCACGACGAGATCAACCACCATCACCGCCGCTACACCCGCCGCTCGCTACAGCGCGTAGCCGAGCAGGCCGGCTGGAAGCAGGTGCGCACCACCTACTTCAACTCGCTGCTGTTGCCCGTCGCGATCCTGCTGCGGGTACTCGAGCGCTTCAGCACCAAGACCACCGAGTCGAGCCTCGATCTCTGGATTCCGCCGGAGCCACTCAACTGGCTGCTCCAGCGTCCGCTCGCGCTCGAGGCCGCGTTGATCGCGCGGGGCGGGCGCATACCCGCTGGCCTCTCTCTGCTCGCCGTGTTTCGCTAGGAAGCTACTGGTACTACAAAGTCGGTGCGTCGGCGGCAACGGGCGTATGCGTGCGGAATGTCCACGCGCGGTTGACGAAGAACGTCGTCACGGTCACCACCGCGGTCGCGCATACCTGCGCCACGAGCTTGTCCAGCTTGGCGTCATGCACGAACACGTACAGCAGGGCCTCGTTCACCCCCAGGCCACAGCCCTGCACGATCGCCCAGCGCACCGGCGTGAGCGCGTCGCCGACGTGCTCACGAAACGTCCAGCGGCGGTTGAGCAGAAAGCCATTCGTCGCGCCCACCGCGAATCCGATCGCCGATGCAGCCAGATACCACACGCCGAACACCTTCAGCAGCACCGTGTAGACGACCAGCGTGAGCAGCGTGTTGGACACGCCCACGATTCCAAACTTCACGAACTGGACGAGCATCGGAGCGCTTGGATGTCGTGACGCTCGCGCTACGCTGGGGAGCGATTCTCCGGTCTCGGTCTGTTCAGAAGGCGTCATAGGCAGAATCAACGATAAATTGAGCACTCGCTTAAGGCGTTCGTTGAGGATAGAGACACGGCAACCGCCGCCCCAGCCTCGCCACCCAGCCAATGCCCATGTCGGATACACCACTTCGCACACCCATCCTGCTCAGCGTCGTGGCGCCGATCTACGACGAGGAAGAGCTCGTCGAGCAGTTCGTCGCTCGCGCAACCGCCGCCGTCGCCGACTACGAGTTCGAGCTGGTGCTCGTCAACGATGGCAGCTCCGATCGCACGCCCGAGTTGCTCGACCGCATCGCCGCCACCGATCCGCGCGTGCGCGTGATCCACCTCTCGCGCAACTTCGGCCACCAGGCCGCGCTCACCGCCGGCTTGGAGCACGCCGTCGGCGATGTCGTCGCGATGATCGACGCCGACCTGCAGGACCCACCCGAGCTGATCCCCGACATGCTCGCCCAATGGAGCCAGGGCGCCGATGTCGTCTATGCGGTCCGCAAGGAGCGCGAGGGCGAGACCGCCTTCAAGCTCGCCACCGCCTCGTGGTTCTACAAGCTCTTCAACAAACTCGCCCAGGTGGACCTCGAGCCAAACTCCGGCGACTTCCGCCTGCTCGACCGGCGTGCGCTTGACGCGCTGCTGACGATGACCGAGCGCTCGCGCTTCCTGCGCGGCATGACCGTGTGGGTCGGTTTCACCCAGACTGCCATCTCCTACCAGCGCGATGCCCGCCACGCGGGCGAGACCAAGTACACCTTGCGCAAGATGCTGCGCTTCTCGCTCGACGCGATCGCCTCCTTCTCGCACCTGCCCCTGCAGCTGGCCACATATGTGGGCGTGCTCTCCGCGGGCCTCGCCTTCGTGGCGATCCCTGTGGTGATCGCGCTACGAATCGCGGGCTCCTACCTGCCCGGCTTCGGCTCCATCACGATCGCCATCCTGCTCCTCGGCGGCATCCAGCTGATCGCCCTCGGCGTGATCGGCGAGTACGTCGGGCGCATCTACGACGAGGTCAAGCATCGACCGCTGTACATCGTGCGCGAGGAGCGCAATCGCCCGAGTGGACCGGGGCGTGCCGCCGCCGGGCCCGCAGTCCGCGCGGGACTTGCAGCGCGGACGCCTGAGCAGGTTGTGTAGCGCACGATGACATGAGCGGCGAGGACTCCCCAAACGCAGACGAGCCTGGCATCGACCACCGCAGGGAGCGGATCAGGATCGAGACCGAGCGCCACCACATCGAGGGCGTCCTCACGCTCGCGCGCGATGGCTACCGCAGTCGTGTCTCCGACGTGCTGAACGCCTCCGAGCGGGACTTCATCACGCTCACTGACGTCACCGTCAAACCGCTGGACGGCGGCCCGGCGGAGCTGCACGAGTATCTGAGCCTCGGCCGCCGGCACATCGTCTTCGCGGTGGCCACGACCGAGACGTCCTGAGAGCGAGGTCCTGAGCTAGTCCTCGCGGACGTAGGCGATGCGCGCAACCTGCACGTAGATGTCGCTGCCGTCGGTAGCGGTCAGGATCACCCAGCCGGGAGGCGCCACGATCGCACCGTTGCCCCGCCGCAGGCCATCGCGGGCATCGACGATCCGTTTTAGCGTCTCCTCCACGTCCTCCGAGATGTCGATCTCGGCCTCGTCAAGCAGGATGCGCGCCATCTCAACTCCTTTTCTCGCGCGTCCCCCGCGCGTTCCCGACTGGTCTGCTGAACAACTTTACGCTACCAGCGCGCCGGGCCGCTGAGAGTCAGGGCGTAAAGCTGCTCGCGCTGTACACGGTGCCGACTGGTGCCGTGGTGTTTCTCACCGCGATCAGCCCAGCTTCGACGCCGGCGGGGACCTTGACCTTGAGCTTCTTCGCGGACGCCGAGACGACCGTCGCCGCCCGTCCGTCGAAGCTGACCGTGGACTTGCTGTTGAAGCCCACGCCCTTGATCGTCACGGGCCTGCCGGCGGCGCCGCTCGCGGGCTTGAAGCTGGTCACAGAGAAGGTGGGCGTGAACTTCGTGGCGCTCGTCGCGCTGCTTGTGGACGTCTTCACGGTGATCGCACCGGCACGTGCGCCGTTGGGCACGGTCGCTTCGATCTGCGTGGAGGAGAGAACCGTGAAGGTCGCTTTGAGGGTGCCGAATTCAACCTCGGTGACAGCAGCCAGTGCACCGCCTTCGATCCTCACAACGCTGCCGGTGATGGCGGAGCTCGGCGTGAACCCGGTGAGCGACAGCACGTCCGCCGCCACCACCCGCGTCTGTGCCGAGGCTGCCGGTGCACCGATGCCGGCAGCGTTGGCAGCTGTTTCCTGGACGCGGATCGTCGCGCCGACGTCCGCGGTCGTGAGCGTGTATGTGTGCCCTGTCGCATTCGCGACCGCCACACAGCCAGAGCCGATGGCGTTGCAGCGCTCCCACTGGATGCCGCGCGACGTGGGGTCGTTGCTCCATGTGCCGGCTGTCACAGTCAGGGTCTGCGCCTGTTCGGCCGCGCCCGAGATGGTCGGGGCGGCGGAGCTCGCGGGACTGCCGGCAATCGTGAACGCGCCCAGCCCGATCGGGCTGCCAACGCCGGTGGGACCATCGAAGCCCACCTCCGCCTGGCATGCGCTCGAGCCGGCGCATTTGCCGTTGGTGCCGGAGATGACGTCGTAGAGCGAAGCGGCTTCGCCGGCATGGGAGTACAAGGTGGCCGCCGGGTAGGAGACGCCGTGCGCGCCACCCGCCAGCGCGAACTCGGCAGCGATGATCGGCGAGGCCACAGATGTGCCGCCCCACACGCCCCAGCCGGTGGGGTTGCCGTTGCCTTCGGGCGTGCTGTCGTAGACGTCCACGCCCGTTTCCGGGTCGCCGATCGCAGCCACATCGGCCACGGAGCGCTCCCCGCCGCAGCCGGTAGCCGCGAAGTCCTTGACCGTGCTCTGCCATGGCGGCGCGCTGAAGATTGCGCTGCAGCCGCTGCCGCCTTCATCCCACACCGTGCTACTCCACGTTTCTCCTGTGGCTGTGAGCGTGGTTCCGCCCACGGCGAGCACGTCTGGCGAGTCCGCGGGGAAGTTGGCGGCGGTGAGGTCTTCCGGGCACGCTTCATTCAGGTAGCCACAGTCGCCCGAGCTGGCTGTTACGACGACTCCAGGATGATCGTAGTAGGCACTGTTGTACGCGGAGAACGTGCTCGATAGAGCAGGTTCCTCGGGCCCGGCGTAGGAGTTGCTGATCTCCGTCGCGCCGGCTTTCACGGCGGCGTTCACGGCGGCTCCGAGGCTCGTGAATTCTTCGTTGTCGGCCTCCACGAGCAGCACGCGACAGCCCTGGCAGATGGCGTGGGCCATCTGCACGTCGATCGATATCTCCGACGCCCATCCGCCTTCGCTTTCCGGCAGCGGGCTGGTGTTGCCTTCCTGGTTGATCTTGCTGAAGCAGCCGTTCGCGGTCGTGCACGCGGGCAGGCCGAACGTTTCGTCGTACACGCGGAGGTCCGCTTCCGCGCTCGGATCGTTGTAGGCATCGATGACAGCGATCGTCTGCAAGGACGAGGACGCCGGTTCGCTCGGCAGCGAATATGCCGTATGCAGGCTCTGCGGGGTCAGGTAGCCCGGGTAGGGATGTTTGACGCCCACCGCGGGGCTCGCGCCGGCGCTCGCTTCGCCGGCTTGCGTAACGGCATTCGCGTGGAGGGCCGCTGTGCTCAGCGACGAGGGCACGAGCTTCATGCCAGTGCACGCTGCCGCACCCGGTCGGGGGATCCCACACAGACGTTGGACACGGAACTGCGAGGACGCGGGTTCCGCGAACGAGCTGGCGGGAGCCACGAGCGCCAGTAGGACGCACACCATCAGCGCTGCTGCGATCGGCCCCCGCCGATGCGCCAGCTGCTCCGCCTCCCCACAGCGAACAGTCGCGTCCATGACCTCTCCACTGTACAGCCTCCGTCGAGCTCCGACGAGAAATAGGTACAGGTCCGGCCTATGTGCTCAAGCCGCCGTTCCCACCAGATGCGACTCACCCGCCTCGGGCGCTATTGGCCAGAAGCCTGCTCCTCGCCCTCGGCGGCCGGCTGCCCGTCTGCCCCCTCGATCGATTGCACGAGGCCGTCCGCCTTCGCGCCGACCTTCTGGATGCGCTCGCTGTACTTGCCGCCCGTCCGCTGGTCTGCCGCGGCTGTGGCCTTCTCGACAGCGCCGTGGATCTGGTCGCTGTGCTCGACGACCGCTTCCTCGGCCTTGGCTTTCAGATCCTTGAACCTATCTGTCAGTCCCATCGCTCTCCCTTTCGAAAGACATGGCTATCTCGAAGCCATCGTACTGGCGCTTACCGCATCCCACCGGCACCTCGCACAGACGCAACTCGCCAGCGGTTAGGGTGTTCTACTTATTACAACGGGTCGACCGCGCGAGACGTGCCACTGCGGCAGCTAGACGCGGATCTGATCCATGATTGAGGAGGAGAAATCAGATGCGCAAAGCGTCCACCTGTGTCGCCGTCCTTGGCCTGGCGCTGCTGGCATTGCCGGGCGCTGCCTCAGCGCTGCCGACGGTCACTTTCAAAGCAACGGCCGTACCGATCAAGGGCTTCCCGGGCACCGGCAACATCCTCGGGGCGGGGACGGCAATACAGGCCGAATACAAGATCGAAGGCACCGAATACGACGGCTCACCGCCCCCGATCATCGGCGTCAACGTCACGTTTCCCAAGGGCAGCAAGCTGCACCCGGGTGGTTTCCCGACATGCAAGAAGACCGTTCTCGAACAGTTCGGCCCCGTGAAGTGCCCGAAGGGCTCCGCGGCCGGGCCGATCGGCAAAGTGCTCGGCTTCGTGACCTTCGGCGGCGAACGCGTCGAAGAGGCAGCGGAAGTGTCCTCCTTCTACGCGCCCGGCGGTGGCGTGGAGTTCTTCGTCGACGGCCATTCGCCCGTATCGCTGGAACTGATCTCCAGCGGCCACTACGTCAACCTCAATAGCAGCGGTGGCTCGGGACCGAAGCTGATCACCGAAGTTCCGCTTGTCGCGACCGTGCCCGGAGCGCCGTATGCGTCGGCCAAGTCGATCAGCGTGAAGGCCGGCTCAGCGTACAAGATGCACGGGAAAACGATCTACTACGGCCGCGAGCCGAAGACGTGCCCCAAGGGCGGCTTCCCCGTAACGACGGAAGTGATCTTCGCCGAAAACGGCGAAATCGGAAAACCGGAGACGGTGACGGCGCACTACAAGGCACCGTGCCCCCGGAAGTAGCTCGGTAGCTCGCTGAGGTTTGCTTGCTCGCTGCCACGGGTATGGCAGTGGGCAGGCAAACCAGCTAACAGGGGAGATACGCCGCATGCTGGCGTTTGTATGCCCAGTCTGTAATCGGCTGGTTACGTTCGAGAGCACCAAGTGCCTGCACTGCTCGAGCGAGCTGGGGTATGACCCCACGGCACGCACGATGCGCTCGCTGCACCCGGAGCCGGGGACGCAGCTTCACCGCTGCGCCAACGCACAGCTCGCCGCGTGCAACTGGCTGGTGAGCGATGCCGGTGAGCTGTGCGTGAGCTGTGCGCTCACACGCACGCGCCCGCACGACTACGACAGCGATGGGCTCGGAGGCTTTGCCGAGGCGGAGGCCGCCAAGCGACGTCTGCTATTCGAGCTCGTCGACCTCGGCCTGCCGGTCGTGAGCTGGAAGCAGGAGCCGGGAGACCTCGCCTTCGATCTGCTCTCGAGTGAGCAGACGGCGGTGACCACTGGCCATGCCGATGGAGTGATCACGCTCGACCTCGACGAGACCGACCCCGCGCACCGCGAGCGCATGCGAGTGCGCCTGGGTGAGCCGTATCGCACCGTGCTGGGGCATCTGCGCCACGAGATCGCCCACTACTACCAGCCGATACTCGTGCCTGCGGGCACACCCGCCGAGGCTCGCTGCCGGGAGCTCTTCGGCGACGAGCGGGAGGATTACCAAGAGGCGATGGACCGCTACTACGACTCCGGCGCTCCGCCGGAGTGGGAGCAGAGCTTCGTAAGCGCATACGCCACGATGCATCCCTGGGAGGACTGGGCTGAGACGTTCGCGCACTATCTGCACGTGCGCGACACGCTGCAGACGGCCGCCGCATACGGCGTGCGCGTCGACGGCCCGCCGATCGAGACAGCCGATGCCGCGCCACTTCACTCTCGACCTACGGAGGCCACGGGGGATGTAGCCGAGATGCTACGGGCATGGATACCCCTGACCTATGCCCTGAACGCGATCAGCCGCAGCATGGGCGCGCTGGACATCTATCCGTTCATCCTCAGCCCGGCGATCGAAACGAAGCTCGCGTTCATCGACGGGCTGGTGCGTGAGTGCAACGGCTCGCACACGGCCGAGCCGGCGCTGCGCTAGCGCACGCGCGGACGCGTAAACGACCTGCACCTGCGGACTGCCTACCCTTCATGGTGATGGCGCCTCCAGGCACGATTGTCGTGTGTCCCAGCTGCGGCACGAAGAACCGGGTACGGCCCACGCCCACGGGGGTACCGCGATGCAGCGTGTGCCAGACACTGCTGCCGTGGATCGTCGATGCCAGCGCAGACACCTTCGATCAGGAGATCACCGCCTCGATACCGGTGCTTGTCGACTTCTGGGCACCGTGGTGCGGGCCGTGCCGCATGGTCTCGCCGCTGGTCGAGCGCCTCGGCCAGGAGAACGCGGGGCGTTTGAAGGTCGTCAAGCTCAACGTCGACGAAGCGCAGGCGATCGCTGCCCGCTACCGCGTACAGGGGATCCCGCTGCTGGTGTTGATCCGCGAAGGGGCAGAGGCGGACAGGCTCGTCGGGGCGGTACCGCTCACCCGGCTGCAGGCTTGGCTTGCTCCGCATCTTTGAAGTTGACGCGTAGGAACTGCGCGCGACCGCCATGCCGAGATGGTGCGTCTCGGTCGCGCTCTTCGTCCGCTCGGAATGCCGTTCGACGTAGTCGTCGTCAGCGAGCGCTACGCCGAGGACTGGGGGCTGTGGAGGGAACTATGGTGCACGCCGCGCTGACCGAGGGTCGAGTGCTGCATGCCGCCGCATGACCGGCTCGACGCGGCGTAACGTTTGTGAAGATCCACGCTTTGAGCTATCTCATCGGCCTGGTTGAGGAAAATGACATCGAGGCACCGGACGAGCTTTCCGAGCCGAGTGCCGCACCTCATCGTTGCCAGGCTGTTCCGCCAGGCATCACCAGCCATGAGCGCGTTTCGTACAGCGGACTCACACCCGGCAACAACGGAGGGGGAGGGACGACGATCGAACACGAGCCTTGCGTGGAAGCGCATTCAGCAGCTGCACGCCAAGCACTTCTGCGAAACCGACTGATCAGCCCCTCAGCCACAGCTCGTCGCGGCGCTCAGAGCAGCGCAGACGGCAGCGACCTTCTCTGGTGAGAGCATCGTGATTCGCTCGACCAGGTACCCCTTGGCAACAGTGTCTGTGTGATCGGCGTTCAAGACGCAGTCTCGGGCATACCATCCTCGTGCCCCAACTCGACCTCTGTCGGGATTCCGCGTACCTGTGTGGTCGCGAGCACCACGAAGACCTCGTTGAGGCTGTCAACCGCCTCGTTGCGTGTCATCACCAGCGCGGGCCGACGCCCCCATTCTGGATGTTCCGCCCACCAGACCTCGCCGCGTCTCACCACGGATCGTGCCCAGCCGTGCGCTCCTCCTCGGCCAATCTCTTCATCGTCTCCCCGAACGCCACCTCGTGGACCTTGGAGACCTCTCCCCACTCGTCGCCGTTGCCGTCGGCGTGCTCGCGCTGCACCGCTCGCAGAGCGATCTCTGCATCGCGCTCGCTCCAATCAGGTGCTTCTTGCAGGAGCTGCTCCTTTGCGGTCATGGCGAGTCCGATGATAGTCCCCGGAACCGACCTAGTTCCTACGTCTCGGGTTCGCGCAACGCCCGATCCCGGAGCTTGCCGTGGAGGCGCGTGCATCAGAGAGCGGTATGCCGAACGTTTCCGAGCGCGCCCAGAAGGTGCGTGGTGATGTCGCCCCAGATGGCAGACCGCGTTGCTCACCGGACGAGCTCCAAGCTTCGGGAGCCACTGCGCTTGAACCGATCAGGGTGCTGACTCGGAGAAGCCAGCGAGTTCAAGCTCGACAGGATCTGTTCAGGGTTCTTCGGCTGGCTCCTGTGTTTGTATCCGAGTCGGTACATACGCTCCGCGATCACGCGGACGTGCAGCGGGCCACCACCTTCTTCTTCCAGGACGTGTTCTGCGAACCGAACACGGTCGTAGGGTGATACGCCCTTGAGCGCCTCGGGCGTCGTCCCTATCTCGGGCGTTAGTTGTTGAGACTCCAGCTGTCGGTCGCCTCTCAGCTCGGCGACCACCGGCTCAAAGAACGCTGCCAGCTCTTCGCGGACGATTCGCCGCACGGCAGCAGTCAATGAGTCATCGGGCATCTCCAAATGCATTACTAGCCTCCTACAAGCTCTCTCCACGTTACCAGTCGATACTAGTGCTCCTGTGCCCTGGGGATGCTACCAGACACCCATAGGTAGCTGTGGGGCATTTCCTAAGCGCTACTAGTAGAGGACTGGCCCCAAACTGCGATGGGAAAGCATCGGGGAGGGCTTGCGCCCTAGAGCACGGCGCCCCACTTTGATCGAATCCAAGAGGATGAGGCTAACTGGCTCGGCAGCACCCTCCTTGTCACGGAGGAGGCATGTTTGTCTGCGTGCCGAAGGAGCATTTCGATAGAAGAGGCAGCAGCAATGGGAGTTTCCGACCAGCTGATGCGATGGAGAATCAACGTGACCGGTGCCCGCAAGCGTGTTGCGCGGGCACGTGGCGCGTGGGCTGCGTGAAGCTCGCACAAGCAGCATTCGGCATCACAGAAGTAAAGGGACGACTTGGTTCGTCCGTCGCGGTCATCAGCATCGACGCGGATCGCGTCGACTATGTGCGACTGGCGTTTGAGATGGCCGCCACCGGCGCCCACACGATCACGACCCTTACCGAGATCCTTGAGGAACTCGGACTCAGAACACGCGACAGCTACAAGCGGCCAAGCAAACCGCTGTCGCGGAGCATGGTCCACCGAATGCTCAGAGACGACTACTACATCGGGATCGTGACCTTGAAGGGAGTCAAGCGCCCCGGCCGCCACGACCCGATCATCGACAGAGCCACTTTCGAGCGAGGTCCAGCAGGTGCTCTCCGCGCACCGCGCCAGCGGCGACCGCTCCCACAAGCACAGCCACCACCTGATCGGCTCGCTGCACTGCGGCATCTGCCGCAGACGCTTCGGATTCAACCGCACACGCGGCAACGGCGGGGTCTATGAATACTTCGCCTGCCTGAGCCGTGTCTCAACACGAGGCCGCTGCACCGCACCCCACTTCCGCGCACACGCCATCGAGCGGGCCGTCGAGCGCAAGTACACAAACTTCCTGCTCACACCGACGAGCAAGCAGCCATCCGAGAGACGGTCCTCGACCACGCTCGCGCCAGCACAACGGCAGCACGCAACGACGCCGAGCGACACGCCCGCCTCGTGCACGAACTGATCGCCCAACAGCAAAAGCTCCTGCACCTCTACTACGAAGACGGCGTCTCCAAAGAGGTGCTCCAAGCCGAGCAGACTCGCATCGAGAGCGAGCGAGCTACCGCCGAGCGACTCACCGAGACCGCCACTTCGAGATCAGCGACATCGACCAGGCGCTCAGCGACGCGCTACTGCTCATCGACAAACGCCTAATCCCCTACCTCAACGGCTCCCCTACCGAGAAACGGCTGATCAACCTCGCGATCTACACGATGCTGCTCGTCACGGCGACCGGCGACATCGATCCCCAGCCAACCGCGCTATACGCCGAGCTGGTACCCCTTGCCCGCAAACTGGCCCGGAACGCCGCCCAAAGCAGTCGAAACCGGACCCAAAACGACCGCGACCCCGCTTTTCAGGGCCACGGTTTGAAACCAAAGCAAATGGCGGAGAGGGCGGGATTCGAACCCGCGATGGAGTTTGATCCCCATACTCGCTTAGCAGGCGAGTGCCTTCAGCCACTCGGCCACCTCTCCTGGGATCGGCAAAGCAGTTTAGAGCTTCAGGCATCGCCTGACGAGAGTGCACCATCAGGCGTGGTGCGAGGAGCATCAATCGGGCTTGTGCTCCTCGTCGGCTTCGCCGTAGACGCCCTCATCGGCCTCTCCGTCCGCGGGGCCGGCCGTCTCCCGCTCGGATGCCGCATCGAGCATGATTCGCGTCGGCGTGTGCTCGTCGCCATGGGAGGCGTGTTCGATCAGCTCCTGCTCAGCCAGCTCGAAACCCTCTGACTCGCCTCCCCCTGCCTCCTCGACGGCGCGTCGCGCTTCGATGCGGCGCAGTTCGAGCTCATCGATTCGATCGTCGTCTTCGTCCATGCCCCAACACTACTCCCCAATGCGTGCGCGCCCTGCCGGCCGTCTTCGAGATGATCGTCCTCGCCAGCGACCCAGGCGACAATGGCTGTGTCGGCCGCAGTGGACTGGGTTTCGGCGTGCGGTTCCCCGCACGCCGCAGCGTCCGACAGACCTCGATGCCGTCGATGTCCGGGAGCCCGAGGTCGAGGACGATCGCGTCGGGAACGTCGTTCTGGGCACGCTCCAGGCCCTCCTGCCCGGTGCTGGCCTGAATGATCTCGTAGCCACCCAACAGCAGCGCGCGACGGATCGCTGCCCGCACGGAGTCGTCGTCCTCGATTACCAGTATTCGTATCTTGCAGTCACCTCACAAGCTAGCGCTCACGCGCGTTTTCACTCCCAGCCGCACGGCAGCACTGACGCTCAGGCCGCAGCGGGTGGGACTGCCGCGCCGCGCCACACTTGAAGCTGAATGAAAGTCATCCAGCCAGCCTGAGCGTCAGCTGTAATAAGGTCCTAATAGGGCACTAAGAGAAGCCTTCGCTCCTTACCGCCGAAGAACGCTGTGCCATCGGCCAGAAGGTGAAGCGCCGACTGGAGGGCTAAGCGCGATCAGGTTCCGTGCTCGGTGTGCAACGTCCGGCTCTTCCGGGCTGCCACGCGTGGGCTGTCGCGTATCAGTCCCCGCTCGCGCAGCCAAGGCAGGCCGAAGCTCGAGTCGTCGAGCACGACGAGCGTCGCGTATACGTCATGGCTGCTGACCGAGAATCGCTGCGCCTCTGTGTCCACACGGAACCCGTCGATCTCGAGATCAAAGCCGCCGTAACCCGGATGGATTTGGAGTGTGAGCTCTCGGTCGTCTGGAACGACGAGCGGTGGGGCGCATCCGCCGTGCATCGCGAGCGGCGTGCAAACGAAAGCGTTGGTGCCCGCCACAATTAGCGGCCCCCCGCCCGCCATCGAATACGCGCTGGACCCCAGCGGGGTTGCGACCACGATTCCGTCGCCCGCGAGGCGGACGTAGAGCTCGTGGTCCACGTATATGTCGACGATGAGCTGGGCGCTACCACGTCGCGCGAGAACCAGGTCGTTGACCGCCCACGCAAGCTGGCCCTCCTCAGCGCCGACCTCGAGCGCCGGCAGGTGGCGTGCCAGCCACTCCCCCGCCGCAAACCGGTCGAGCCCTGCGCGCAGCTCGTCCTCATGCACCGCCGTGAGCACCCCCAGGCTGCCGTAGGCGACGCCCAACACAGGCGTCCGCGTTCTGCCTGCTGCGTGCAGCGCCTTGAGGACCGTCCCGTCTCCGCCGAGCGCTATCACCAGGTCACACGCGGTCACCTCGCCGGGCGGCGCCACCGAAGGCTCCTCACCAGTCGGAATCTGAACCAACCGCAGGCCACGGTCCTGCGTCCAGCACTTGAGAACATCCAGGGCATCCTGCACTGGGCGGGTGGGGTGGACGAGAACTCCGACGCGCTCCATGTGCGTTGCAGATTAGGGCGCCGTCGCCGACTGCGGACCGGCGGCGCTCGGTCGGCAGCGAGGCGTAGGCTGAGGACATGCTCAGGTACCGTGCCGCTCGGCGGAGATCGTGTGCTCATCAGGACGACCATGAGGATTTGCCATGA
Source organism: uncultured Solirubrobacteraceae bacterium (assembly GCA_963752865.1). Taxonomy (GTDB): domain Bacteria; phylum Actinomycetota; class Thermoleophilia; order Solirubrobacterales; family Solirubrobacteraceae; genus Palsa-744. The sequence goes on along the minus strand of CAVVZU010000002.1, from coordinate 443,560 downwards.
ACAAACCGGTGTTGTTCTGCTACGACGGATCAGACGGCTCGAGGTCGGCGATGATCGCCGCCGTCGACCTCGTAACTCACCCTGCCGATGCCGTGGTGCTGGCCGTGTGGACGCCGGCGATGGTCAGCCTGGTTCGAGCAGGCTCGTTTCTGACGGCCGTACCTAACGAGGGCGAGATAGACGAGCAAGAGGCCGCCTCCGCGAAACGGATCGCCGAGGAGGGTGCCGTGCGCGCCCGCACGCACGGCTACAACGCCTCGGCACGAATCGCGCAAGCCGACGTCTCAGTCGTCGGGACGATTGGCGAGATCGCTCAGGAGATCGGCGCTGGACTGATTGTCTGCGGCCAGCGGGGACGCGGCGCAATCCGCAGCACCCTGCTTGGCAGCGTCTCGCATGGACTCTCGGCGCACGCGCAACGGCCGGTGCTGATCGTTCCTGACCACGCGGCATAACCGTCGCTCAGCTGCCGCGGGACGCGGTCGCCCCGTGTTCCGGGCCGCCGTCCAGCAGTGTGATGTGCTCGATGTGAGCCGTCACGGCGAAGTGACAACAGGGTCCTGTGACCAAGATGGCGGTCGCCGGCGCCGGTGCTTTCGCCGGTATTTTCGACGCGATTGCTGTTCGGTGATCCACGGCCTGCTCTGGTGCCGGGGAACTGCTCCTGCCCTTTGACGGAAGAATGAGCAGTGCCAGTAGCAGCCCCAGGGCGAAGATTCCAGCGGCCCAGGCGAACGCGGTGGTGTAGCCGTGGATTGCTGCAGCGTTGCCGACTCCGGGCGTCCCGGCGTGGCTGGAAGCGTAAGCGGTTGTAGCGCTGGCGAAGATCGTGCTCAACAGCGCGGTGCCGACCGAGCCGCCTACCTGCTGGGAGGTGTTGACCATCGCGGAGGCGACGCCGGCCTCGGAGCTGTCGATGCCGAGTGTGGCGGTGCTGAACGCGGGTGCGAAGATGCAGCCCATTCCGAGGCCAACAATGAGCAGCGAGGGCAGCACATGGCTCGTATAGCTGGCACCGGGGGAGAGACGGGTGAGCAGAAGCATCGCGATCACCCCGAGCGCCATCCCGACGGCAATCAGCGGCTTTGCGCCTGTCCGGTAGAGCACCTTGGTCTGGACCGTCGTGGAGGTGACGACGAGCACAGCGGTCAGCGGCAGGAACGAGAAGCCGGTCTTCACGGGAGAGAAGCCGAGATTCTCTTGCATGTAGTAGGTCAGGAAGAGGAACACCGCGAAGACCCCGGCGCCCGCCAGCAGGATCGACAGGTAGGCGCCGCCGCGGGCGCCGTCGCGGACGATGTGTAGCGGGAGAAGGGGATCCTTCCTGCGGCTCTCGACTGCCACGAACGCGGCGAGCAGCACCACGCTGGCGGCGAGCGAAACGATCGTCAGCGGCGTCGTCCACGAGTGCGTCTCGGCATTGGAGAACCCGTAGACCAGCGCGAACAGGCCCCCACAGGCGAGTAGGACACCTGGGATGTCGATCCGCGGGCGTCCCTCGGGCGGATGGTTCTGCAAGAGCCTCAGCGCTACCAGCACTGTTGGTATGGCAATAAGCACGTTAACGTACAAACACCACCGCCAGGACAGTGTCTGCGTAAGCACCCCGCCGAGGACAAGTCCGACCGACGCGCCACCGCCGGCGATCGCCCCGAAGATGCCGAACGCCTTTGCCCGATCGGGCGAGCCGGCGAAGGTGACCGTCAGCAGCGATAGCGCCGACGGCGCAAGCAGCGCGCCGAAGGCACCTTGCAGCCCCCGCGCGGCGACGAGCATCGCGAAGGATTGCGCCAAGCCTCCTATCGCGGAAGCTCCCGCGAAGCCGATCAGCCCGGCGATGAACGTCCACTTTCGCCCAAACAGGTCACCAAGCTTTCCTCCCAGCAGCAAGAGGCTCCCGAACGCCAGTGCGTATGCGGTAACGACCCATTGTCGGCTATCGGTTGAGAAGCCCAATGACCGCTGCGCTGAGGGCAGCGCGATGTTCACGATGGTCGAATCGAGCACGACCATCAGCTGCGCGACACCCAGTAGGGCCAGGACCGCCCAACGGCGATCCCCGGATGCGGAGCTCGCCGCGTCCGTCAGCGGTGCGACTCCGATGCGCTCGCTACTCGCCATTGACGGCATCCACGGTACGCGATAAGCGCGGTCCGATGAACGACGACGAACTATCGTCGCACGGGCGACGTACCTGATGCCTGAGCGGGCCCGGCCAGATCGCTAGCCTTCGTCGTGGCCGCGGAAGGGTGGCAGAGCGGTTGAATATGACCGGGGCTCTTGCGGCGCGGTGGGGTCTCGCGCGTATCGCGCGAGACCGCTATCAGCTCCCGCCGCTGAGTCGGGCGACCAGTTCGATCATTGCGTCAAGCGCGGCTTTTAGCGGCTGGGTGTCGCGTTTGACCTGAGTGAGGAGCAGCCCGCCCTGCAGTGCGGCTAGGAGGGCGAGGGCGAGGGTGTCGGGGTCGGTGTCGGGCGGGAGCTCGCCTCGGGCTTGCATCGCTCGCAGACCGTTCTGGATCGTGGCTTCCCAACGTTTGAAGCCCTCGGCGACGTCGAGCTCTTGCGTCGGGATCGGTCTCGGCTAGCTGGCCTCCGAGAGAGCCGATCGGGCAGCCGCCGCTGCAGTCGTGCTCGCGCTGGGCCGCGATCACGAAGTCGCGCCAGGCTCGGAGGCCCTCCAACGTGCTGAAATCGAACATCTCCTGCCCGCCGACCATTGTGTCGGCCTGGTGGTCGACCACTGCCCAGACCAAAGCCGTCTTGTCCTCGAAGTAGTGGTAGAGCTGAGAGCTTGAGACGTCCGCTGCCGCGCGTACGTCCTCGATCGTCGTGTGGGCGACGCCTTGCCGGAAGATCAACCCGGCCGCCGCGTCGACGATGCGCTGACGGGTCTCCTGGCCCTTGCGCGTCAACGGGCGAGAGGAGGGGCCAGTCGTGTTCATATCGCAGATTCTACCAACAGAATGGATCGTCCTATCCATTCTGTGTTAGAGTGGAACGCACGATCCATTTCGAGGGTCGCGACAACCACTCAAAGGGAGAACGCGATACATGTCACTTCAAGGCAAGACCGCCCTCATCACCGGCGGCACATCCGGGATGGGTTCCGCCACCGCACTGGCGATGGCCGAGAAGGGCGCGTCGGTGATCATCACCGGCCGCGATGAGACCCGCGGCGCGAGCACCGTGGAGAAGATCCGGGCGGGTGGGCACGATGCGCAGTTCATCGCCGCTGATTTCTCGGAGATGTCCGAGGTGGGGCGCGTTGCCGACGCAGCAGGCGAGATCGATGTTCTGGTCAACTGTGCCGGCTTTGCCGCCCTCGCACCGACGGCTGACACCGACGAGGCGGCGTTCGACGGGCTCTTCCAGATCAACGTCAAGGCGCCGTTCTTCCTCGTCGCCGCGCTCGCCCCGAAGATCGCCGCCCGCGGCGGCGGATCGATCATCAACGTCTCAACGATGGTCGCGAGCTACGGCCAGCCAGGCATGGCTGCCTACGGCGCCTCTCGCGCCGCGATCGAGCTGCTCACCAAGGCGTGGGCCGCCGAATACGGGCCGCAGAACGTCCGGGTCAACGCGGTCGCCCCCGGTCCGACGTTGACCCCGGCATTGGAGCCGAGGTTGGAGATGGCCAAGGAGTTTGCCAAGCAGATTCCGCTCCGCCGCGTCGCTGAAGTGCACGAGCTGTCCGACGTCATCACGTTCCTCGCGACCCCGGCTGCCGGCTACATCAACGGGGCGATCATCCCCGTCGACGGCGGCCGCCTCGCGATCTGAGAGCACCAATGACCATGTCTGTACCCAAGGAGCCAAGCACTCAAATGCAAACCACCGCAGAAAAGACCGTGTTGATTACCGGCGCCAACGTCGGGATCGGCAAGGACGTGGCCCGGCAACTGGCATCACGTCCCGAGATCGCCCGCATCTACCTGGCGTGCCGCAACCAAGACCGGGCGGCAACCGCAAAGGCCGATCTCGAAGCGGAGACCGGCCGGCGCATCTTCGACATCGTTCTCATGGACGTTGCCGATCCGGCCTCGGTCCGCGCCGGCCTGGCGGGCATTGACGGATCGCTCGACGCGGTGGTCATGAACGCCGGTGGAATGGGCGGCAAGACGCCGATGAAGTTGACCCCAGACGGAGCCACTTACATGTCCGCGCAGAACGTTCTTGGCCACGTTGTCCTCCTCGAGACCCTGCTGGCCGAGGAGCGACTTGGCGAGGTGGCGGTCTTCGCCGGAAGCGAGGCAGCCAGGGGAATCCCGAAAATGGGGTTCAAGCGGCCGTCGTTTGACTCAAACTCCGCTGACGAGCTCGCCACTGTCATCGACGGCAGCTATTTCGCCGGCGGCAAACCTGACGTCAATTTGGCCTATGGGCAGGCCAAGTTGATCGGCATCCTATGGATGGCCTACCTGGCCCGCCAACACCCCGACCGCCGATTCATCTGCGTGAGCCCCGGCAACACCACCGGCACCCAAGCACCCAATGACCTGGCATTGCCGCTGCGCATAGCGGCCAAGTACGTCATGCCCCGCCTTCCGGGTCTCGCCCACAAGCTTGACGTGGGCGCGAAGCGACTGGTCGACGGCGTCACCGACCCGACCCTGTCCAGCGGCGTGTTCTACGCCAGCGCGGCCAACACGCTTAAGGGTCCCGCAGTCGACCAAACGGACATCTTCCCCGATCTGGCCAGCCCGTCGTTTCAGGACAACGCCAACGAGGCCATCCACCGCTTCATCACTTAAAAGACATTCACGTGATTTTCAGGACAGCAGCAGTGCCGTTCAGGATGGACGTCTGGCTCCATCGCGAGCGCACTTGCGATCGGCAGCGCCGTCCGGCCAGGCGATCTCAGGAAGCGGGCCGACCACGATGATCGGCGCGTCACCGGCGCAGAGCTTTGGGCCGCGCGCTCGTCCTTTCAGGGGAGGACCATGGATCTAAATATCTTCGCCGAAATGCTCCGGCGCTTGGCTCAAAACTCGTCGAATACAGGCGAGCGGGTCGGGACGCTCGTCGACAAGGCAACCTCGGTCGCTGTGGCGGCGTTGGCGGCCGAGCTCGGCGTCGATCTGGGACGGGCTGATGTCATCGGCGTAAATCTGACCTGCTCGGTAGAACGAGACCCGGGGGTCCTCCAAGCCACAGTTGTGCGGCTCGAGCCCAAGACGGGGCTCAGAGACGAGTTGACTCGATGCGGGCAAGCACTCGCCGAGGTGGAGGTGCAGATCGACGCCGATTCGCAGCCGCGAGGTGACCGCCAGGCCGCTGGATGATCGCCTGAGCCTCCCGCTGGCGGCTGGCGGATCGACTAGCCTTCCCATGTGCCGCGCTCGGAAGGGTGGCAGAGCGGTTGAATGCACTGGTCTTGAAATCCCACTGGGCCTAAACTCGCGCCTCGCAGCGGGCTGATATTTCTTGGCTCTGCTAAGCCGTTCTCCGCATGGTTGAGCGGGATTCTGCGAGACAGGTGCTCCGCATGAGATGCGCCATAGAACCGCTGGAAACCGCCTGAAACCGCCTGATCCGCGCTTGGGCTGGCGCGAGTTTGGCGCGAATCCGGGCAGTTGGTTGAGGGTTGTTGGTCACCGTCACGACTAGAGCAGCGCTCTGTGGCTGTGCATGAGATACCGCTTTTTGCGGTATCCTGTACAACTCATGCCAGGGCGTGTGTACACCGAACTGCTCGATCTCGCGCATGACCAGCACGGGTATCTGCGAACCGAGGACGTACGCGACGCGGGCTTCGACCCTAAGCGCCTGGTCGACTATGAGCGACGTGGCGTGGCTGAGCGTGTGGCCTATGGTGTCTATCGGCTGAAGGCGATCCCGCCGGACGATCTTGAGGAGTACATGCGCTCGGTGCTTTGGCCGATGGGTGCCGGGGTGCTCTCGCACGAGACTGCGCTCGACCTGTACGAGCTGTGCGACGTGAACCCCGCAGGCATCGACGTGACGGTTCCGCGCAACTATCGCACTCACCGACCGGTGCCGGCGCTGTATCGGCTGCATCCTCGTAACCTGGCGAGCGAGGAGACCGGGCGACTGCGGGGGCTGCCGATCGTGACACCGCTGCGGGCGATCGTTGACGGGATCGAGACCCACGTGCGCGGCGAGCTGATCGAGCAGGCCATCCAAACCGCCGAGCAGCAGAGCCTCATCACCGCTGACGGCGCAGCTCGTGCGCGGGACACCCTCGCTGAGCGTCGCCCGTGAGCGCCAGACGCTATGACATACCGCCGAAGAACCGCCGTGCGCTGGAGCAGCGCCTGCGCAACGTCATCGCCGACACAGAGCTTCAACAGCGTGCACGCAGACAGCTCGGTTACGTCGCGCTCACTGCCACGCTCATGCGTCATGCAAGCAACGAGCATGACGAGCCTCTGTTCCTGATCAAGGGTGGTGTGGCGGTCGAGCTGTTGCTTGGTCTTCGGGCGCGCGCGACGAAGGACCTCGACGCCAGCGCGCGGCTCACCGGCGAGGACATCGGCCCGCGGCTGCGGGCAGCGCTAGCTCACGGCTGGGAGGGATTCACCTTCAGGCTGACCAGGTTCGAGCGGGTACGCGATACCGCGGCTCTCCGTGGCGATATCAAGGTTGTCTACCAGGGCGACCCCTGGAGCACTGTGCAGTTCGAGGCCTCACCGGCCGAAGGGATCGCAGGCCACCAAGTCCACTGGACGGGAAACACGTTCGTCGATCCCGAGCACCTGGGTCTACCGTCACCCGGCGAGTTGCCGCTCGTCACGATCGCCTACCTCATCGCCCAGAAGCTGCACGCCTGCACCGATCACGCCGACAATGAGAGGTCAAACGATCGCTACCGCGACCTCATCGATCTGATCCTCGTCGATCGGCTCGTGCGCGACGAGGATCGCGCGGGAGTGCGGGAAGTGTGCGTGGAGATATTTCGCCTACGCGCCACGCACGCCTGGCCTCCACGCATCACGGTGCTCCCCGATTGGCCGGAGGGCTATCGGATGCTCGCAGAGCAACTCGGCTTCGCTCCCGCGGACGTTCACCAAGGCGCAAGCGACGTCCAGGAAATCATCGCGCGTATCGACGCAGCTCGCCCGGTGACATGACGGCATTTGAGGGGCGACAGCTGAAACTTGACCAATCCGTTCGCAGAGGATCGGGTACGCGGGGGCCTTACCAGTAGACCGCGACGATCTCCACGTCGAGGAACGAGCCCCGATCGCCGCGCTCGGGTGCGGGGTGCTGGGATGGTGATGCGTCGATGGCTTGGTCGAGGTCGAGGCCGCTCTCGCTCAGGGCGCTTGAGCGGAGCTGTGCGGCTAGCAGGCGGTCGGGCGGTAGCTCCAAGGTCCCCTCCAGCTGTTGTGTCAGCTCGTCGAAGGCCGCGCGCCTGCTCTCAAGCGTGTCGGCAGCCTCGCATTGGGCCTGGGTCGGCAGGCCCAATACGGCGAGCTCCTGCTCGGTGGCGCTCTTGCCGTGATGCTCGGCGAGGGCCGCTGCGTAGCGCACGAGAGCCTCGTGCATCCGCTGGCTCTGCGGCGGCGGGTGCGCCGCTGGGGCAGCATTGCTGCGCATCGCACTCAGCAGGATCTCGCCAGCGCCGTCGATCTGGCTTGCGAGCTCCGGGGCGGCATCTCGATGATGCGGGCGAGCATGGTCTTGCCGGTGCCGGGAGGACCAGTGAACAGCACACCCTTGATCGGACGGGCGCCGATCTTGGCGAGCTCCTCGGCGTGCTCGAGCGGGGTCTCGATGAGCTCGCGTGCGCGGGTCACAACCTCGGGGAGGCCGCCGAAGTCCGCGAAGCTCTCGCTGCCAGAAGAGGGCTGGTGGAAGGCTTCCACAACCGCCTCGTCGATTCCGGGGAGGTCGAGGTAGCGGATTGGTTTTTCGTCGAGCACGCGGAGCACTCCCACTGAGTCGCGGCCTTCGACGGTGTTGCCGACCTTATAGTCGACATCGTTGGTGTCGACGAGTCGCAGGTGGCCCGCGGAGTCTAGGACCGTGACGTCTGGGAGCCTCAGACGTACGACACCCACCCATGGGTCATCGGGCCAGAGCGTGTCGGGTGCAAGCTCGATGTGAGGGTTCTCCTGCGCACGCACGAGGACGACACTGCCGGAGAGCCAGTCGAATGGCTCGTCGGTGCGGTCGACGGTGGCGGTCTGCCCGCTCGGATACTGCAGGTAGAGGCGGTGACCGTCATCAGAGACTGCGCGGATACGGGCCACGTCGCTGCGCGCTGAAATATCGAGATCCATGAATTGACCGTACCCGGCGTAGCGGTCAGGACGAGTAGAGATTCTGGATCAGACCTCCAGGACCAGAACGCCCTGGGCGTCAGCAGTGGCGAGCCTTCGATCCGAGGACTGATCTATACGGATGGCCTGTCGGCATCGCCGGTGTCGTCCGTGGGCCTCAGCTCACCTCCTCTTTGAGCAGACAGTCGACGTTGTGTAATCGTCCGCGCAGTCATGTTCCTCATTGGCAACCCGACGGGACGCATCCAACAACAATGGGGATAGTTACCTTCAGGAGCGACGCCGCTTCTTCTCGGTCTGTTTTCTAGGCTTCTTCTGGCGCGTGGGATGCGCACGCTGAGCGGTCTTCTGATCCAGCCACGGCAACTCAACTGACTCTCCCTGAGCCGCCCGCGCAACTAGCTGGTCACGGCGCAGCAGCTCGGTGCCCGTAAGATCGAAAAGAGCGACGGTGGCATCGGCGAGGCTGTTGAGAACCTCGGCCTCGGCTACAGCTTGAGGATCGCTCCACAACGCCATCAAGGCGTCGGTGAGCATGTTCAGCGCTGGTGCGGTAACCATCCCAGCCTTCTCGAGATCGAGAAAGACCGGCATCACCATGTGCCCCGCGACGCCGTGTATGGCACCCATACCCATGGTAAACCCGAGATGGGAAGCGTGTATCTGGAGGTTGGCCAACTGATAGGGCACCTCGGCCGAGTCGGATAGGCCTACACGTCGCTGCAGATCAGCGAAGGTCATGTCCCTAATCCCGTTCTCGACATCTCGCTGCCATGCTCTGGCGCTCGTGAGATCCGGAAATTCCTCTTGGGCTTGCTGTCGCATTTGTTCAGCCCCTTCCAACGCGCTGCGATCCTCAGCGCTTGTCTCATCTCCAAACAACTCGCAGCGCTTGCGCAGATAGTTGGCGTACTCGATCCACTGCACCTGCAGGTAGCGTCGTGCGAAGCGCTGGTCCTCTGTCGCAAGATAGATAGCCGTAGTCGCCTGCTCGTAGAGCGTCCGCCAACGCGCCAACGCGGCACCGGGGAGACCGGCCCGGAGCATGCGGAGCACCTCCGAGGCAGCGCTTGCCCCGCGGGCGTGCAGAGCGGTGACAGCCTCGACGCGCGCATCGCCGGACTCCAGCAGTTGCTCCTCGCCTCGACGACTCCAAGCGACGGCGAAGTCGACCGTGAGCGTGATCAACATTTCAAGCTGAGCGAACGGCCCACCCCACGGAACCTCAAGTTTTTGCTCGATGCGCTCGTGGAGCCGTCGCCGGTCCTTCGTCAGCCGGCCGGCAGCGTTCGCAAGATCTACAGCCAACTCAAGAGGCAGACGCTTCTCACCGAGTCCCGTGGACAGGGCCTCGTAAGCCGAAGACAGCACGTATTCGTCGCCGTCGATCACGCCCCAAGAGTGGCATAGACCTTCGGCTCAACGCATCAGGCGACTCTTCAGAAGACGAAGCCACGGTCGCTAAGGTGGACGGAGGGGGAGGGATTCGAACCCTCGGACGACGTTGCCGCCGTCAACAGCTTTCAAGGCTGCCGCGATCAACCGCTCTGCCACCCCTCCGGGGTTGTCCTCAAGGCTATCGCGACGATTCGAGTTGCGGCTGGGTCTGCCCAGCAGTAGAGGCGTCGAGCGGATCGCGCAAGCTGTGCGTTCACGAGAATCACGGCTCCGGGAGGACAGATGCAGGCCTACATTGGAGGGAAACGAAAACCAATGGGTCGATCGATGTCGCACGAGACGGCCGAGGATGTGATGACATCGAGGCGTTCCGTCGCCGCGCGGAGCGCCGGCCGCGGTCATGGTTCTGCCGGTCCTGGGGCTGCCTTGTGGCGTGTCGTCGGTGCTCTAACGCCGGCACATGCGCGGCAACTCGCACATGAGATTGAAATATTGGCCCTCGCTGTCGCTTCAGAGCGCCCTGACGGAAGACCCGTCTCGAGTGTCCCAGAGGGCGTACGTTCCCGCCACTCCAGCTGGTGCCCAAGCCATCGTGGAGACACGTGCGGGTGTGCTCCCCGATGGGAGGCATGGGTGTACTCCCGCCGAGACCGAGCCAAGGTACGCAAGAGCTTCGCCGAGTACTGGGAAGCAAAGGCATGGCGTCACGAACAACTCGAGCTCGCAAGCAACGATCTCCTCTTCGCCCCAAGCCGCCGGACCCTCTCCGAGCTCGGAACACGCTGGGTCGCACTTGCACAGGAAGGGAAGATCCGCAACCGTTCCGGGCGTCCTTACAAGCCAAGCGCGCTGCGCACGATCGAGCAAGATCTACGCCGGCACCTGGTCCCATTCCTCGGCGACAAGCCGATGACGACGATCATGCGCAGGGATCTGCAGCGTCTAGTCGGACGATGGCTGGACGAAGGATTCAGCCCGAGCAAGATCAGATCGATCGTCAACGCGCTCCGGGTGCTGTGGCGGGACTTCGACCTGCTTACGGACAGCGACAATCAGCTACTCGCCGACCCCACCCGGGGGCTGCGTTTGCCTGGTGGCGGCGGAAGGCCCGAGCAGATCGTGGGCCCGGCCGAAGCTCGCCGCCTAATCGAAGCGCTCGAGCCTGGCGATCGGGCGCTGTGGGCAACAGCCGTATATGCGGGTTTGCGTCATGGCGAGCTGCGTGCGCTTCAGGTCCGCGACATCAATCTCGAACGACATCACATCGTCGTTCGACGAGGCTGGGACCAATACGAGGGCGAAATAGACCCGAAGAGCGAGAGCGGTATCCGCCAAGTCGTGATCACTGAGCCGCTCCGGCGCATCCTCGCTCAGCACCTGAAAAGAACCGGTCGCAAGGACAGCGACCTCATCTTTGGACGACCCCCACGCGGCCCTTCATCGGCACGACGATCAGCAAGCGAGCACGCGACGCTTGGACGGTCACTCGCCACCGCGAAGACCAAGAGAACTCGCGCCCATCCGCCGAGAGAATCCAACCGATCAAGCTACAGGAGTGTCGCCACAGCGCCGTCTCGCAGATGCTTGATGCAGGCATCCCAATCGAGAAAGTCAACAAGGCCATGCCTCGATAACAATCACGATCGATCGTTACGGACACCTTCTCCCCGGCGGCGAAACCGAGGCGCAAGCGCTACTCGATGCCTATCATCGCCGACAGGAAGAGTTCTGCGATTGTGGCGCTAGTCATGGCGCGAGCGTCAGTAGCAGCGACATGCACTCGCGCGAGCGTCCTGTCTCACAACCTTGACGCAGCCTTAAGTCTCGGCCAGGCATATTCCGCTCGTGGAGCCAGATCCGCGCATAGCAGGTTGAATAGCCATGACCGCCCAAGACCGCTAGAAGCCGCTGGAGACCGCAGGACGCCGCAGACGGTCTTGAAAACCAGCAAGCGGGTAACCCCCGCTTCGGGAGTTCGAATCTCCCCCCTTCCGTCCAAGTCCTACCCCAACCCGCTCTCCGAAACTGCCGTGGAGCTCCCAAGCACCTGCCCAGCACTGCCAAGGGCCTGAATAGCCAAGTACGGCCCGGGCGTCCCCGCTGGGAGCGGAATGGCGGTCTCGAAGCCACTGCGCGCAACCTGCGTAACGGCGGCCATGCTCGATGCGCTCGCGCCCGCAAGCACCCGCCAGGAGGCGACGGACGTGGCGCCGTTCCAGCTGGCGTATACCACGCTCGGGCCGCTGGCGCCCGGCACGAAGGCAAACGCGGGCGAGTGTGCCGGTGTGCCGTTCCATACGAAGCGGAAGTCGCGGTAGGAGCGCTCATGCACGGGAAAGTGCGCTTCGAACAGCAGCGCACCTTCGGGGCTGAGCTCCGAGAAGTACGGTTCCTGGCCCCAGCCGATGAACCAGTCGCCGTTGGCGAGCGCCTGCACGCTGCCCTCGCTTTCCACCACCAGCCCCGGCGCGTGCGTGAAGCGCCCGGCCAACGTCGCCGTATCGCCTTCTCCGTTGAGGCTGACCACGATGCCCCGCGATTGGCTGTGGACCGTCGGGGAAGCGCCATTGTCGAAGATGCTGATCGCCCCGTCGGGTAGTTCGCGCGGGTCGTGCTGCCAGGCGGTGCCCGTGCCGGCGCCCATCTTGAAGCTCGAGTGCCTGCCGCCAAGCCGCCAGATGATCTGCCCGGTCTGGGCATCGAGCTTGTAGATCGTCCACGTGTTGCGGGAGGAGATCAAAAGACCGCCTTCGCGATCCACGTCGATCGAGTTCAGGTGGAAGTAGTCGTAAGGCTCAGCGGTGTTGGAGCGTGCAGCAGATTCGTAGGATTCTTCGATCCCCACGTGGTCGACGGCCGTCCATTCGTACATCACGAGACCCGTCTTCACGTCGATCTCCTGATAGACGCTGTCTGTCAGCCCTCCATAGGCGGGGCCGCCGACAGACGAGAGATTGCACAGGATCGGGTCGTACGCGGTGATCAGGGCCGTGCCCTGCGGGGTCAGCTGGAACTCGTGCAGGTCGGCCTGCAGGCCGTTTCCCGCCCTCACGTGTGCGATGTCCGTGTAGGTGTCGTTGGCGATCACGTCTTCCCCCAGTCCGAAGCCATGCCTGGAGACGTCTCCCTGCCACCACGTAAGCACCGGCTGGCCCTCGTATTCCTGAACCTGCAGGTTCGTCGCCGCGGTGTTCGTGGGCATCGGCTTGAACCACACGAGTTCCCCGCCCGGACCGAGGATCATCGGTCCCGCCTGCCCGGGCCCCGCATAGGGCGCGACGAACTCGTCTCCCGGAGCGACGGCTGGAGAGTTGGCAGTCACGGTCAGCACCGGCGGGTGCAGTTCCGGACGCGAATGAAAGCTCTGCACTTCCGCCGCGCTCCCGGGGAACGTGGGCGCCGGCGTGGAGGTGATGTGGTCCTCGTGCGCGATCGCGAACACGTCGCTGATCTCCTTCACCGAGCCGCCTGCGCGTACTCGCGCACGCACCGTGACCCGCTCGCCTTCGGCGAACGGTCGCGAAGGCAGGAAGCTCGCCCCATCGCCCTGCGAGTAGGCGGCCAGGCGGCCGCTGTGCGGGCCTGTCTCCGATCCCACTATGCTGATCCCCGACAGCTCGCCCGCAGGCACGCCGAGGAAGCTGATCTGCGTCTGCGGTGAGGCCACGCGGCTGCCCGGTAGCGGCGATATCGTCACCGACCCGGCCTGCAGAGCCGAGTTGTCAAGCGTGCTTGGAACGCACGCCGGTGCGGCCTGCGAAGCGGCGGCGACCTGCGCCGTGAACCCCAACCCCACGGCCACCGCAGGCCCTAGGATGAGAGCGCGAATGGACAGCATCGACCCGCCGGAGCATAAAAGAGTTGATAGACGCACGTTCCTGAAGGGCAGCCTCGTCGCCGGCGGCGTGCTCGCCGGGGCCGGCGTGGCGATCGCCGCGACGACCAACACGAACAGCAACTCGAGCTCGTCGCAAACCCCTGCAACTGCACCGGTGAGCACGACCCCCACGGCCGCGAGCGGCAAGCCGAACATCCTCGTGATCGTCGTCGACCAGCTGCGCTTCCCGCAGTGGTTCTCGCCCGACCCCAGCGGCATCGGCCTGCCTCCCAACCTCCAGCGTCTGCGCCAGGGCGCGGTGTCCTTCGGCAGGCACTACACCGCCTCGAACGACTGCACGCCCGCGCGCGCAACGCTTCTCACCGGCCTCTACACCCACCAGACGGGCTGCATGATCACCGGAGGCAGCACGCTGGACCCCGGCTTTCCCACCTGGGGCACGATGCTGCGCGACCAGGGCTACCGCACCCGCTGGCTGGGCAAGTGGCACCTGACCCACGGCGATAACCACTGGAACGCGCTCACCGGCGAAGAAGCTCTCGAGCGCTACGGCTTTGATGGTGGTATCTACCCGTCCCCAGACGGTGCCCCCGGTCAGGGCTGGAAGGTGGACCCGCACATCGCCGCCCGCTTCGCCGACTGGTTCGCCGAGGAAGGCGGCTCCGGTCCCTGGTGCACGACGGTCTCCTTCGTCAACCCGCACGACATCGCCTGGTGGTACAAATGGACCGACCGCGTTCCAGCGGAGCTCACCGCGCCGCCGACCGTGTTTCGGCTGCCGCCCAACTACGAGACGCCCGAGCTTCTGCTCGAGCGGCACAAGCCCCGCCTGCAGCGCTCCTTTCAGGAAACCGCCGCGGCTTCGTTCGGGCCGGTGCCCTTCACGGGTCCCGAAGCAAAGGGCATCTGGCTGGAATTCCTCGATCTCTACATGAAGATCCAGCTCGAGGTCGACCGCCACATCGGACACGTCCTGCGCACCCTGGAAAGCCGCCCGGAGGTGGCCGCCAACACGGTGATCGTGTTCACCTCCGATCACGGCGAGTACGGTGCTTCGCATGGCCTGCGCGGCAAGGGCGCGAGCGCCTACGAAGAGGGGATCAGGGTGCCGTTGCTCGTGAAGGACCTGCGCGGACAGCTCACGAGCGAACCCGAAGTCGTGCGCACGCAACTGACCTCCAGCGTCGATGTCGCACCGCTTTTGCTGACGATCGCCACAGGCTCCAACAACTGGCGCCAGGACTCGCACTACTCCTACCTCGCCAACCGCCTCGATCTGGCGGGCATCCTCGCCAACCCGGGCGCGCCCGGACGTCCATACGTGCTGCACGCCACCGACGAGACGGTCACGGAGTTCGCGATCGAACCGTATGACGCCAACGCACCGCTGCATATCATCGCGATGCGCACCCCCCAGGCCAAGTACGCGACCTACTCCTACTGGCCGGAAACCGGGATCACGCCGCTGTCGATCGGCGAGGAAGTCGAGCTGTATGACTACAGCACGCACGCCGGGCGCCTGGAGCTCCACAACAGCGCCGGCCACAGCCCACTGGAGGGCGCACTGCGCGCCCAGCTCGAGCTCGCCATCAGCGAAGAACTACGGGGGCCGCTGCCCAAACACCTGACCGAAGCCCACGAGCGCGGCTTCTCCGACTACTTCTCCAGCGCCAGACACGCCGCGGTCAGTGCCGCCGCACGGCGCAAACACCGCGTCGAACGCGAAGGCGGGCAGCTCGCGGAACCAGGGCTGCCCGGAGAGACTCCGCTCAGGCGGCGGCCGCTATCTTCACCGCCGCCGACGCGCCTATGACCGCGCCCGCACTGTTGAGCGCCTGTACCTCCACGTAGGCGCCGGCGGATACCGCGGGCAGCGAGATCGAGGTCTCGAATCCAGTCTTTGCCGCGCTAACTGCTGGCGCCAGTGCCGACGGCGAAGCACCCTCGAGCACGTTCCAGGAGGCAACTTCCGTCGCGCCGTTCCAGCTCGCATAGACACTCGCGCCGGCCTGCGTGGTCGAGGAGGCCACAGCGGCAACCGCCGGCGGCTGCGCGGGCTGTCCGCTCCAGGGCAGCACGAACGTCCGGTAAGACTCCCACCCGGGTGGTAGATGCGCGTTGAACAACAGCTGCCCTGCGCTGCCGATCTCCGACAGGTAGCCCGCCTGCCCCCAACCCACCATCCAGTCGCCGTTGCTGAGCGCCTGCAGGTTGCCCTGGCTGCCTGCCACGAGCGGGTTCTTGTGTTCATAGCTGCGCGTCAGCGTGGCCGTCATGTCAGCCGTGTCGAGCGTCACTTCGATCGCACGCGACTGCGGGTGCACCTGGGGTGAGGCGCCATTGTCGAAGAACGTGATCGCACCATCCGGCTGCTGCACAGCGTCGTGCTGCCACGCCGTGCTCGCTCCGGGTCCCAGCTTGAAGCTCGAGCGCTTACCACCCAGCTCCCAGCGCACCTGCCCGGTTTTCGGGTCGACGTCATAGGCGGCCCATGTGTTGCGAGAGTCGACCAGCAGGTCGCCATTTTGCTCGACGTCAACCGAGTTGATGTGGAAGTAGTCGAAGGGTTCCTTGCGGCTCGTGTGTACCGCCGAGTCGTAGGCGTTCTGTAGCGGCACGTGGTCGAGGCTGTGCCACTCATACATGACCAGTCCCGTCTTCAGGTCGATCTCCTGTAGCAGCGTGTCCGCGACCGCGCCATTGGCCGGCCCACCCACCGCTGAGAGATTGCAGTCGATCGCGTCATACACGGTGATCAGGGCCGTGTTCTGAGGCGTGATCTGGAATTCGTGCAAGTCCGGCTGATAGCCGTTGCCGGCGCGAACTTCGGCGATGGTCTGGTAGGCGCTGTTTGCGATCACCTCCCCTGCTTCCTGGTGGCCAGCCGCGATCAGCGGATCCTGCCACCACGTGAGCACCGGTTTGCCTTCGTATTCCTGCACGCGGAGGTTGGCCGCGCGTGCACCCGGGGGAGACAGCGATTTGAACCACACGAGTTCCCCGTGTTCGTTCAGGATCATCGGGCCGTACTGGCCGACTCCGGAGTAGGGGGCCAGGAACAGATCGCCCGTCGCGGTGTGTGCGGTGCTCGACGCGGTGATCGTGGGCGGGCGCAGTTCTGGAGCGGAGTGAAAGCTCTGGTATTCCCCTGGCGCCGGGGTCGGTGTCGAGCTCGTGCCTGGAGCGGTGTTCGTGGCGCTCGCGGTCCCGGGGTTATCGCGCACGGCGATCGTGAACCTCCAGGCGAACGGGACCGTCTTGCCGTCTTCTTCGAGCACCTCGGCGTGGACGGTCACGACCTCGCCGTCGCCAAACGGCCGCAGCGGCAGGAAGCTCGCGCCGTCTCCCTGCGAGTAGGCGACGATGCGCCCGAAATGCAGGCCCGTGCGCGACCCCCTCACGGTTATGTCCGACAGCTCCTTGGCGGGGACGCCGAGCATGCTGATCTGTGTGTTGGCGGAGGCGTCCACCGTGTCCGGCCCGGGCGAGACGGTCACACGCTTCTGCGCCAGCGCAGCGGACACGTTCAGATGCGCGGGCACGCAGCTCGGCGAGGTGGACTGTTGTGTGCCGGTCGCATGCGCCGCCCCTGGCGCCATCAGCGTCATGAGCCCGGCCAGCACCGCCAGCGCGCTCGCTCCGCCACGCAGCACGCGCACCACCCGACGAGCCGGCGCGCGGGGCACTAGTCCTTGATTGTCGCCGAGGTGCCGATCACGGCGCCCGCCGAGTTGAGCGCCTGAACCGCCACGTACGGGCCCGCGGACGGCGCTGAGATCGTCGTCTGGAAGGCTGCTGTCTTGGCCGCGGTTGCGACTGGCGCCAGCGCACCCGTCGAAGCTCCGGCGAGTACACGCCAGGAGGCAACCTGCGTCGCCCCGTTCCAGCTCACCGAGACGCTGATCGTCCCGCCGGAGCCCGGCGAGGCCACTGCCGAGGGCGCACCTGTCGGCTGCCCGTTCCATGGGGACAGGTAGGTCCTGAAGTCCTGCACGTTCTTGCCGAGCGTGCCGTCCAGCAACACCTGGCCCGAGTTGTTGTACTCGGTGAAGTTCGGCAGGCCGCCATAGCCCATCATCCAGTTGCCGCCCGTCAGTGGGAGCATGTCGCCCTGGCTCGACGCCAGCAGCGTCTTGGTCGGGTTGGTGAGCTGTTTGACGAGCGTGACCGTGTGATTGGACAGGTTCGGGTCGAGCACCAGCCCACGCGACTGCTTCTCCTCCGGCGGGTCAGAGCCGTTGTCGAACACCGAGATCAGACCGCCTGGCTGCCATTCGGCATCGTGCTGCCAGTAGGTGCGCGTACCGGGGCCAAGCTTGAAGCTCGAGTGACTGCCGCCCAAACGCCAACGGATACCGCCGCTGTCGATGTCCACGTCATACAGCGTCCATGTGTTGCGCGATGACAGGAGCACTTCCCCACTCTGACTGGCTCCCCCTGCCCCACCCGGTGAGATCGAGTTGATGTGCACGTAGTCCCACGGGTAGTCGGCCTTGGGCGCGGGGTTGTGGGATTCGCCGATCGGGATGTGCCCGAGCGCGTGCCACTGCCACATGACGAGGCCCGTCTTCACGTCGACCTCCTCGACCACCGAGTCGGTGAGTACTCCGTCAGAGCGACCACCGAACGAGGACAGGCTCATGTCGATCGGATCGAACATGTCTATCCAGGCGGTGCCTTCGGGGGTGAGCCGGAATTCGTGCAGGTCCGCGTGGTAGCCGTTGCCTGCCCTGACAGCTGCCACCTTCTGGTAGGAGGTGTTGTAGATCACGTCTTCGCCCTGGCCGAAGCCCACCTCGAGGATCCGCCCCTGCCACCAGGTGAGCACCGGCTTGCCTTCGTACTGCTGGAGTTTGAGGCTCGTCGAAGACTCGCCCGACGGCAGCGGATGAAACCAGATCAGGTTGCCGCTCTGGTCGGTGATCATCGGCCCGGGGGCGCCGTCGCCCTGGTATGGAGCCAGCAGCAAATCGCCTGGCGAAGCACCGCTCTTGGCGGCGGTGGTGATGTGAACAGTGGATGGGGTCAGCGTGGGCGCGGAGCTGTAGTGCTGCACTTCGCTGGAGTTACCCGCGTTGTTGGGGAACTCGGTCTGGCTGACCGTCGCCTGGTGGGCGACCGTGAAGTTGGTGCTCGCCGTGTAGGTGCTCGAGCCCACGGTTACTCTGGCGCTGACCGTCACGTGCTCGCCCGCCGCGAGTTGATGCGCCGGCAGGAAGCTTTCGCCCGTTCCCGTCGAGTAGGCGCGCAGCACGCCCGTATGCGTGCCGCTGTGCGAGCCCACCACATGGACGTCGGAGACGTGGGTGCCGGCGGGCCCGAGGAAGCTGATCTGCGTGAGCGGTGAGGCATCGGGGGTTCCAGGCTGGGGCGAGACGGCGACCGGCCCCGACACCGCTGCGGTTGCCGAGGTGTCCAGGAGCGCCGGGGTTGCCGTGGACGCGCCCCCGCACGCGGCCAGGCCGACACATGTAGCCAACGCCGCGGAGACTGCTGTCGAGCGGATCATCATTGAGTCGAACCCGTGAATCGCCGTGAAGTTCCGATCACGTGGCCGCCGGCGTCCAGCGCCTGAAGCTGGAAGCTGTTGTAGCTCGAGGGCACGCTGATGGCGGTCTCGAACCCGGACTTCGTGCTGGTCGCCACCGCCGTCAGTTTGCCAGCACCGGGAGCGGCAAGTACTCGCCATGAGACAACCTGGGTGGCGCCGTTCCAGCTGGCATACACCGTGGTCTTGCCACCGCTGGCGCGAGCGGCAGCCGCCGGCGCGGTCAGCGGCAGACCGACCCACGGCTCCACCATCGTGCGATAGCTGAGGTCGCTGCCGGGAAATTCCGCTTCCAACAGCAGCTTGCCGGTGGCGCTGTACTCGGTGAAGTACGGCGCCGATCCCCAGCCTATGAACGTGTTGCTGTTGGCCAGCGGCTGCGTGTCGCCCATGTATTCGGACTTGAACCCTTCGCGGTTGCCGTACTGGGCCTCGAGCGTTGCCGTGTGAGTGGCCTGGCTCAGCTTGAGCACGAGGCCGCGAGACGGCCCGGTGGGCGGGACGGACGTGCCACCACCAGTGAGCTGACAGCAATGGTCGTCGAACACGGTGACCGTCGAGCCCGATGGCATCGCCACGTCATGCTGCCATTGGAATTCTGCGCCACGGCCGAACTTGAAGCTCGAGTGCCTGCCACCTAGGGTCCATTCGATCCGGCCGGTCTTGACGTCGACCCTGTACGCGGCCCAGGTGTTGCGCATCGAGACCAGGAAGCTTCCGTTGCCCGTGAGGTCGATGGCGTTGACGTGGTAGGCGTCCCACGGGAACCCGTTGGTGGGCACGGTCGCGTGGGAGTCGCCCAGCGGGATGTGCTGGAGCGCATCCCAAGTGCGCAATAGCTTGCCGGTCTTGAGGTTGTACTCCTGGACGGCCGAGTCGATCAGCGCACCGTTGTAGGCGCCGCCGTAGCTGGACAGGTTCTTGGCGATGTTCTTGTTGGCCGTGACCCAGATGTCTTCGCCTGAGATGTCGATCGCGTGCAGCGTGAGCTTCCAGCCGTCCTTGCCCCGAACCCTCGCAACTGTCTGGTAGTGCTGGTTGACAACCACGTCTTCGCCGCTTTCCGTCGAGCCGGTGCTCGTGACGACCCCCTGCCACCAGGCGAGCGCCGGCTTGCCTTCGTAGGTCTCCAGGCTGAGGTTGGATGCGACGAGCTTTTCCTGCACGGGGTGGAACCACACCGGCTGTAGCTTGTCGTCGAGGATCAACGGCCCGCTCTGGCCGACCAGGGGCGGGTAGTTGAGGTCGTAGAAGTTGGTCGTGAAGATGTAGCCGGGCGCCAGCTCGCCGACGGCGCTCTTACTTCCCTCGTGCAGTATCGGCGGATGCAGCGTCGGCTCGGTGACGTAGCTGTAGGCGCCGCTGGTGGTATACGCGCCGACGGGCGCGCCATGTGAGCCGGCGAACGCGGTGTCGAGCGCGACGAAGCCGGCGACGACGACGGCGACGGCGATCGCAAGGCGACGCGCCGCGGGCAGCACCACGCCCGCGGGGTTTCGCATCGCCGTGAACGTGACAAGCGCCGCCGCGGCAGCGAGGCCACCCCCGATCAGGTAGGCGAGCCGGAAGCCGTCGGTGAGCGAGTGCGCCACGCCATGGCCAGTACCGATCAGGTGGCTGCTGCGCGAGGTCGCGAGCGTTACCAGGATCGCGAGCCCCAGCCCGCCGCCGACCTGGCGTGAGGTGTTCACAAGACCCGACGCGAGCCCCGCCTGACCCTCCTTTGCGCCCTGAGTGGCGGCGATCGTGGAGGGAACGATCGACATCGCGATCCCCGCCGCCACCAGCAGCCCGGGGAGCATGATGTAGACAACCGGACTGCCGCTGGAACCGATTTTCGCGAGCAGCAGCAGCCCGGCGGTCAACATCACGAGACCCCCACCCAGCACGGGGCGCACACCGAAGTGACTGACGAGCTTGCCGGTGCGGGAGGCAACCAGCATGATCATCAAGGTCATCGGCAGGAAGATCAGGCCGGTGTCCAGCGGCGAGAGATACAGCACCTGCTGCAGATAGAGGGAGCTCACGAACCACAGCGGGAACAGCGACGCGCTGAACAGCAGCACGATGTTGTTGGCGATCCGCAGCGGCTTGGTCAGCTCTTTGAAGGGAATCAGCGGTTCAGACGCGAAACGCACCTCGATCACACCGAACACCGCCAACAGGATCAAGCCCGCGACGATCGGGCCGAGCGCGGCGAATGTTCCCAAGCCGGCCAGGCCCGCTTCGACGATCCCGAAGACGAGCACTATCTGCCCGATCGTCAGCGTCAACGCGCCCGCGAGGTCGAAGCTGCGTCCGGGTGCCCGGCGGCGCTCGCTGACGACCGCATAGGCCACGATCGCGGCTGCGATCCCGATCGGGGGGTTGATCAGCAGCACCCAGCGCCAGCTGAGGAACTGAGTGATCAGGCCCCCGAACAGCATTCCCGCGGCGCCGCCGAGACCGTTCATCGACGCCCACGCGCCGATCGCGCGGTGGAGCTGCGGGCCGGGCGCGAACGACGAGGTGATGATCGCCAACGAGCACGCCGCCATCAGGGCGCCGCCCAGCCCCTGCACGGCCCGCGCGACCACGAGCAAGCCGCGATCCGGCGCAAGGCCGCCGGCGAGCGATGCGAGCCCGAACAGCAGCAGCGCCGCGACGAACATCCGCCGCTGCCCGAAGTGGTCCGCCGCGCGACCGCCAAGCATCAAAAAGCCGGCGAACGTGATCGAGTACGCATCCACGATCCACTGCAGTTCCGGCGCGGAGAAGCCAAGCGATGACTGGATCGACGGCAGCGCCACGTTGACGATGCTCAGATCGAGGATCACCATGAACTGCGCCACGCAGCAGACGATCAAAAGCCATGTCCCGCTCGAGTCGAGCTTGCGCTCGGCGGGAGGCATCTCCGCCGCTCCCGGGCTCACCGTCGTCTCCACGCTCACAAGGCCCCAGCCCACTGCGAGTGCTTGCCGGGGCTCGACCGGCGCCGTGAACGCCTGTTAAGGTGAGCGCCCGAGCCATCGATCGACGACTGGAGCCCGGCCCATGAGAAGAACGCCACGGACCGCCATGCTAACGCTAGTGGCCTCGCTCGCAGCCGCTGTCGCGGTGGCGGGATGCGGTGGTAAAAGCGGGAGCTCGTCCACGGCAACGACGACGAGTAGCCCGACGACGACCACAACGACCACGACGACGACCACAACGACGAAAAAGCACAAGTCCAACCCGAACTACTGAGCCGGTACAACGCGCTCATCCTGACTGTGCGGAGCTCGGGAGCGATGCGGCATAGCTGACCACCGGCACCGTCGATGAGGTATCGAGCACGCGTCCAGCCGCGTTGAGTGCCTGCACCGCGACCCTGGCGTACTTCTTGGGAAGGGTCGTCGAGCTTTCAAAGCCACTCGTCGGGATCGTGGCCTGTGCACTGAGCGATCCGCTGGCGCCACCCGCGAGCACGCGCCACGATGCCACTTCCGTGGCGCCGTTCCAGCTCGCGTGCACGATTGTCTCTTCGCCTGTGTTGTTGAGGTCCGCGAGCACCGCCGGCGGGCTGGATGGACGCCCACTCCAAGGGAAGCGGAAGGCGCGATAGAAGGACATGTCGAACGGCAGGTTGGCGTCGAACAGCAGCGAGCCATCGGCGGCGTACTCGCTGATGGCCGGTACGCCACCGTAGCCCACGACGGTGTTGCCGTCGGCCAGCGTCTGCATGTTGCCCTGGCTGGCGGCGAGCAGTGGCGGGTTCACGTGTGTGTAGGCAGAGATGAGATGCGCTTCGTGTGTCCCAAAGTCAAGTGCAATTCGCACGGCACGCGACTGTGAATGAATCGGCGGGTTCGAGCCGTCATCGAAGAACGTCACCTCGCCGTTGGGCAGGATGCGACCGTCGTGCTGCCATGCCGTTTCGGTGCCGGGCCCCATCTTGAAGGAGCTCTTCAGGCCACCCAGGCGCCAGAGGATCCTGCCGCTGCCCGCTTCCAGTTGATAGCCGGCCCACGTGCTGCGAGCGGAGATGAAGATGTCCCCGTTGGGCTCGAGATCGATCGAGTTGAGGTGGAACCAGTCCCACGGCGTTGAGTTGGTCGACGCTTCGGTCTCGGACTCTTCCGCGGCGACGTGGTCGAGGCTGTGCCATTCCCAGCGCACGAGACCGGTCTTCATGTCGATCTCCTGAACCGCCGTGTCGGTGATCGTCCCGTCGCGCGCTCCTTTGACCGCCGAGAGGTTGCAGCGGATCGGGTTGAACGCGGTGATGTAGGCGACGTCGTGGGGAGCGAGCTGGAAATCGTGCAGGTCCGCTTTCAGGCCGTTGCCGCCTCGTACCCTGGCGACGGTCTGGTAGCGGGAGCTCATCACGATGTCTTCGCCCTGGCCAAAGCCGAGAGAGAGGACCCGTCCTTTCCACCACGTCAGGTCGCGCTGTCCTTCGTAGCTCTGCACGTTGAGGTCCTCGGCGGTTTCGCCGCTCGGCAGCTTGTCGAACCAGACCAGCTGACCCTGAGGGGTGTAGATCAGCGGGCCGTACTGCCCCGGACCCGGACCATTGGTCGTGAGGACGTCACCCGCGGTGGGATCGTGGTCTGGCACGGTGACGTTCAGGATCGGGGCCTGCACCCCGGGTAGCGTGTCGAAGCTCTGGTAGTCCGCGGGCGCGGCCTGAGGGTTGCCGAACTCCGCGACGTCGGCCGTGGGATAAGGGTCGTCAACGTAAAACGTAAAGGCGACGTGCTTGGCTGCCCCGCCCGCGCCGAGCAATGCCTGGACCGCCACACGCTCGCCATCGATGAACGGCTTGTCGGGCACGAAGCTTCCGCCCCCGCCCTGGGAGTATGCGTATACCCGGCCCGCGTGATCGCCCGATTTCGATCCCGTCACCGAGACATCCTGGATATCCGCGACATCCGCGCCGAGGAAGCTGATCTGGGTGTCCGGGTTGGCTGTGTCGGTTCCCGGCTCGGGCGAGACGTCGACGTCGGTGCCGGGCAGAGTGGCGCTGTGTTCGATCGTCGCCGGCAGACATGAGGGTGAGCTGGCGCTCGCGCTCGTCGCTTTGTGCGTGCTCGAGGATCCGCACGCGGCAAGCGCGATCGCCGCCACGACCGCGGCGGCGACCAGCAGGACGATGTATCCGTTCCTTCTCATATGCGCATGGACGATTCGACGGCTGGACACAGCGACAACGGCCCGCGATCGGTGGCTCGACGTCGAGCGATTCACCGTCTTTGCCCTCTACCCCCCGGGTCCAGACGGAGAAGACCGTTCGGGGGCAGACAATACCGAGGAACCCGCGCACCACCTACGACGGTGCGCCGTGCGACGGGATCTTTACTAACTTCTTCGAGGCTCCGTGGGTGTGAGCTCTCGCTGGCGACAGCTGCGTGCGCATGGCGTACGATCTGACGGATGTCTGCGCGGTGGATTTCCGTCCTGATCGCAACCTTCGCCGTCCTCGGCGTGGCGGGACCATCAGCGGCCGCCGCGGACTCGGCGGATGTGGCGAGCACGCAGGCTTACCTACAGGCGAACTACACGCTGATGCGCTACTTCACAGCGCACATCCCGGCGGCGAAAGCGGAGATAGCGAGTGTCCTCACCGGGGTCCGCCGCGAATGCCCGCTCGCTGCTGCCGGATCGCCGCAGGATGTCGACTCCGAACAGCTCAGCAACGAGGTGGTGGGAACGATGGTGACGACGGTGGTTCAGCACAACCTCCCTGCCACGCTGAGCGCCATACGGGCGACTGAGTCGCTGCACTGGAGCAACAGCGCGCTCAACAAGACGATCCACTCCTACCTGGCCAAGGCCAAAGCTCTGACAACGCTCGCGGTGCCGGACCTGTGCGGGGACGTGAGGGCGTGGGCGGCGAGCGGCTTCAAGACGCTACCCGCGAGCACGGCGACGTTCTCCCCGCACTTCCTGTCCTGGTGGGTTGCGCCGGGCGATCAGCCGCCGGCGCTTCGCCACTACGAGAGCTCCCAGAACGCCGCGCTCGCCCGCCGCACGACCAAGCTCGAAGAACAGTGGACTCAGTTCGAAGCGGACGAGGTCGAAACGTGGGGCGACATCATGAACGCGCTGGTGCTGCAGCCCTAGCTCACGCGACCGCGCGCAGGTGCCTGTAGGGCTCGCCCCGCAGCTCACGCACAAGCCCGTCGAGCACTCCCTCCTCGTCCTCCTCGTGACCGTCGGTGACGGCGCCGATCACCGCGCGCTTGCGCTCGAGCAGCGTGGAGATCGTCTCGTCGACCGTGTCCGCCGCGAGCAGGTAATAGGCGTTGACCGCGTCCTGCTGGCCAATCCTGTGACAACGATCCTCGGCTTGGTCGTGCTTGGCTGGCGTCCATGCGAGCTCGAGGAATACGACGTTCGAGGAGCGCGTCAACGTGAGCCCGTGGCCGGCCACGTCGATCGAGCACACGATCAGCTGATTGCCCCCGTTTGCGTCGGGCGCCTGGAAGGCCTGCAGCGCGCTGTCCCTGGCTGTGGCGCTGTCTTCACCGAGGATGTGCAGGGCGGCGGGGAAGCGCGCGAGCACAGAGCGCTGGACCTCGCGGTGGCCGGCGAACACGACCAGCCGCTCGCCGGAGGAACAGAAGTCGTGGATCCAGGCGAGCGCCGCATGGAGCTTGCCACGTGCCGCGAGCAGCTTCAGTGCGTTCAGTCGCACCAGGCGTTCGGCACGCAAAGCGGCCGCGACCTTCGCGTCGAGCTCGCGCAGATCCAGCGGCTGACTGCGCAGCCACGCCACGAGGTCGCGCTCGGCGAGCCGGTACTCGGCCTCGTTGTCCAGCTCCACAGGCACGATCGCGCGCGTCTTGGCGGGCAGCTGCGGCAGCACGTCGGCCTTCAGACGGCGCACGAAACAGCGGGCGCGCAGATGCCAGTGCAAGCGCATGTGGGCATCCGGACCGCGGAAGCGCTCACCGAAGCGCACACCCGAGCCGAAGTCGGCAAGCCTCCCGAGGATGCGTAGCTGCGAGATCAGCTCGGCTGGGCGGTTGGTCACTGGAGTGCCGCTCAAAGCCAGGATCAAGCCGTCGTTGGGCACGACGCTCGACAGCCGCTGCACCGCCCGGGTGCGCTTCGCAGCGGCGTTCTTGCAGTAGTGCGACTCGTCGAGCACCAGCGCCTGCGGGCCGAGCGCACACAGCTCCTGCAGGCGCGCGGCCACGATGTCGTAATTGACAACCGTCACATCGGCCACCTCGGGCTCCTCCGCGCCACCGGAGCGGGTGCCGCCATGGCCGGCGAGCGCCCGTGCGGTGCGCTGCGGTAGCCAATGCGCGAGCTCGCGCAGCCAGTTCAGCTTGAGGCTCGCCGGGCACACGACCACCGCCGGGTAGGCACCGGCCGCCTCGATTGCTGCGAGCGCCTCAATCGTCTTGCCCAGACCCTGCTCGTCGGCGAGGAAAGCGCGACGGCGCTCCAGCAGGTAGCTGACCCCAGCCCGCTGAAAAGACTTCAGCTCACCGCCCAGGCCGGTGACGTGCAGATGCCCTTCGGTGGCGCTCGACAGCGCAACGAGCCCAGCGGCGCGCGCATGCTCCTGACGGACCTCCTGCAGCAGCTCGAGTGCCTCCGGCTCGATCCAGATTCCGCCATCGGCAAGGAACGAATCCAGCTGCGGCACGCAGAACGGGTCCGCTCGGATCCCCGCGAGCTGGGCGTGCTCCCGCGTGGCGCCGCGCCGTACCCGCGGCGTCACCGCGCCGGGCAGCGCCGCGAATTGGTTCACCAGAATGGGATCGTGCCCTGGCGTGAGCACGAACGTGGGGTCCTCGTGGACGCTCGAGAGCTCGAGGATCGCCGGTGGTGCGGGACGACCGTCCTCGAGCGCCGCGATGCAGCGTCGCGCGGCGGGGCTGATCCACGCATCGAGCCCTTCGATCAGCCGCCACGAGGCGAGCGTCAGCGGGACCGTCGCCCCGCCGGGCGCGCTCACAGCAAGCTCACGCAACGGCGCCGGTAGGCGTTCGCGCTCGCCAAGCAGCAGGAACTCCGGTGCCTCTCGGGATCCCTGAACCTCAAGGTTGCCGCGCCACGTGGTCGCACGCGTCAGCCACGCACTGACGCGCGGGTCGACACTGGCGTCCTCGAGGTGCCCGAGCAGCTCCACGAGCGCTTCGGCATCGTGCTCCACCGCCGCTAGGCCGACCGTCCCGGCCGGCCCCTCGAGCGCTCGCAGCCCGGCGCGGGCGGCGAGCACCCTCGCCAGCGGCGCACGCTCGGGCGCGATCAGCAGCCAGTGCTCGCCGCGGCGATCGCGGCGAAACTCGACGTCGTAGCGGGGGCTTGGTCCGTCCTCGGCGCTCCTCACGGCGGGCGCGCCAGCCGGCCCCTCCCGTTCGCTCTCGGATTGTGCGAGTAGCGCTCGGCGGGCGGCATTGCTCAAATGCAAGCCGGTGGTGCTCTCGAGCAGCGTTTTCACGAGCTCGCTGGACTGCTCGTCCAGCGGCACGAGCGCACGGCCGATCGCCGGGACGTTGTAGGCGCCGGGGTGCTCGAGCAGGGCCGCGACGAGCTCGGGGGCGGCGTCGGTGGCGAAGCTGAGCCACCAGTCCCGGTCGGGTCGCGCGAGGTCGAGCAGACACTCATCGCGACGCCGGCGCGCGCGGCGGCGGGCGATCACCCGGGCGAGCGCGTCGCTGACGTCAGGGGGGTCCGGCAGCTCCGCCAGCAAGCGCGCGAGCGCCTCCGCTTGATCGGGCTCCAGCGGCAGGCACCACGCCCGCTCGACCGGATCCCAGCGGCGACCGGGAATCGCGCGCAGCAACTGGCGCAGACGCTCGTCGAAGGGAAAGCGCAGGACCGCCTCTTCGTGCTCCAGCGTGGCTGAGAAGGGAAGCGGGGACATGAGCAGAGAACGATAGGCACACGGGGGGATGCCCGGGCCGACCCCGCCGCATGGATAGTGTGGGCCGCGGTCGGGCGTCAAGCAAAACGAGGAGCATCGGCGATGGCAAGCATGCGGGCGATACAGGTGAGCGAGCAGGGTGGCCCGTTCGAGTTGGTTGAGCGAGAGGTGCCCACTCCAGGCGCCGGCGAGGCGCTCGTGCGAGTGCACGCATGCGGCATCTGCCATAGCGACTCGTTCGCCAAAACTGGCTACCCCGGCGTCTCCTGGCCACTCGTCCCCGGTCACGAGATCGCAGGCGAGGTGGCGGCGCTGGGCGACGGCGTCAAGGGCTGGGAGGTGGGCCAGCGCGTCGGTGTGGGGTGGTTCGGAGGCAACTGCGGCTACTGCCGCCAGTGCCGCCGCGGCGACCTCATCAACTGTGCGCACATGGACATCCCCGGCATCACAATCGACGGTGGCTACGCCGACTACGTCCTCGTCAAGGCCAACGCGATGGCCTCGATTCCCAAGGATCTCGCCGACGAGGACGCGGCGCCGCTCCTGTGCGCGGGCATCACCACGTACAACGCGCTGCGCCACAGTGGCGCCCACGCGGGGGATCTGGTCGCGATCCTCGGCGTCGGTGGCCTCGGGCATCTCGGCGTGCAGTTCGCTGCCAAGCTCGGCTTCGACACGGTGGCGATCGCCCGCGGCACAGCAAAGCAAGAGCTGGCACTCGAGCTCGGCGCCCGCCACTACATCGACAGCACCGCACAGGACCCCGCCGCAGAGCTGAGCAAGCTCGGCGGCGCCAAGGTGATCCTCTCGACGATCACCAACGCCGCGGCGATGACCGCGGTGCTGGGCGGCCTCGGCGTGCGCGGCAAGCTCGTGATCGTAGGCGCCTCGATGGAACCAATGCAGTTCCCGCCGGCGATGTTGATCGGCGGCGACAAAGCGATCGCGGGGCACGCATCGGGCCACTCGGGCGACTCGGAGGACACGCTCGACTTCAGCGCCCTGTCGGGTGTGCGGCCAATGGTGGAGACGGTCCCGCTCGAGCAGGCGCAAGCGGCCTATGACCGGATGATGAGCGGCGACGCGCGCTTCCGGATGGTGTTGACGACCGGTGCCTGAGTGCTAAGCGTCGCGCTCCACTTTGGGCAGCGCCCGGGTGATCGAGCGCGTGAGCGCCGCGCGCACGATCAGCGCGAGCCCGGGGATGGGCGAGGCGAGGCGGATGTCATAGACGAAGCTCGTGCCACCGGCTGCAGGCGCGAAGGTCATCACCCCGAGGTGTCCGCGCAGCGGGCTGCCCTTGGTGATGCGATAGACGATCCGCTCGTCGGGCACGAACTCGGTAACCGTCTCCTCGAACGGCGCCAGCGGACCGATCTGCAGCCGCCGCACCGAGCCTACGCCGTTGCGCTGCCCGTCCTGCCCGTCACGCACGCGTGTGATCTTCGCGCCGAACACCTCCGCGAGGTTCTCGTGCTCGGCAAGGTGCGCGAAGATCCGCTCCGGCGGCTTCGAGAAGTGATGCTCGATACGGACATGGTGGGCGCGCACACGCGAGAGGCTACAGTGCGGCCTCCTCCGCGGGCCGCCATCCGACAGGCCGCCACGACGCTCAGGAGCGGACGGAGCCAGCCTGCAGCAGCTGCTCGAGACGCTCCAGCGTGCTCGGCGTGCCCATCGCCAGGATCACGTCGCCGACGAGCAGCGCCGTGTCGGCTGGAGGCTGGGGCTGGAAGTCCGTGCCGCGGCGCAGACCGACGATCATCGAGCCGCCGCGAATATCGCCGACGGTCTGCCCGACGCCGTCACAGCCGTCGCCGACGGGGATCTCCTCCATGCGATATTCGGTGTCGACATCGACCACACCGCTGAGCTGGGGATGTAGCGCGAGCCTTGCCATCTCTGTGCCGCTGGCCTTGTAGGGGGAGATGACGCGGTCGGCGCCCGCCCGCTTGAGCTTCTTCTCGGTGTCCTCGATGGCGGCCCGCGCGACGATTGGGATGTCCGCTCGCAGCCCGCGGGCGGTCAGCGTGATGAAAACGTTGTCCGCGTCGGAGTCCGCGCAAACGACGATCGAGCGGGCACGAGCGATGCCGGCCTGTAACAGCACGACGTCATCTGAGGCGTCGCCCTCGATGAAGCTGATGCCGAGCCCCTCCGCACGGTGGCGGTTGCGGTTGTCGGCGTCCACGACAACGTAGCTCGCTCGCGCCGCGCGCAGGTCGTGCTCGACCTGGCGTCCCACGCGACCGAAGCCGCAGATGATGTGGTGGTCGCTGAGCGAGTCGATCATTTTCTGCATGCGCCGTGCCGCCAGCAGGTCCCCCAGATGCCCAGCCACGAAGAACTCCGTGACCGTGGCGAGCGCGTAGAAGAGCGTACCGACGCCGAGCACGATCAGCAGGACTTGGATGATCTGCCCGGCGGTGGTGTGAGGCTGAGGAAAGCCGCCGACGGTCGCAGCGGTATCGAGTGCCCAGCGAAAGCCGTACCAGAGGTCGACGTGCTCGGTGAGCGCCAGACCGACCGCACCGAGGAACAAAAGCCAGGCGGCTGTCAGGCCAAGCAAGGCGATCCGCCGCACGAACAGCGTCAGCTGGCGGTGCGATGCCTCACCCGAGCGTTCGGGCACGCGATGCAGCAGACGGTCGAGGTTGGACACGATCTAGCCGCTCACGCGAGCGATCGGAGGCAGAGCAATCCGCACGAGCTGAGCCGTATCCCCCATTCCCATGTCCGCTCTTATACAGCTCATACACACGACGAGCACCTGCGCTTAGGTCGGGGGCGCATAATCCTCATGCAGCACTCCGATCCACCACCACTGGAGGCTCGCACCAATGCATCTCTCAAAGACGCTCAGAGCCACGATCGTGGCAGGCGCGCTGGCGACGGGTGGCGCAGTGGTCGGCATCGCCGGCGCCGCCGCGGCACCGACCAGCTCGACGCCGACGACTTCAACGCCCTCGACGACGCCGGCGCCCTCGACGCCGACGACTCCCACCCAGAAATCGACGACGCCCTCCAAGACTCCCTGCCCGAACATGGGCTCGGGCTCGAAGGGCGGCTCATACACAGGCCCGGGACCAAGCTCGGGATCAGCTGCCGGCTATACCGGCCCTGCCGGCCCAGCCGCCACTTACCAGTGAGCGAGGCACGCGCGAGAACGCTCGCCTGAGCGCGACGGAAATCGCCGCCCGGAGTCCTATCCGCGCGTTTCGCACTCGAGGTCGCCTGCTGGCACTCACGCTGGCGGCCTCGAGCCTCGCGCTGCTCGGTTGCGGCTCGAGCTCATCGGGCTCCAGTTCGCGCAGCAACAGCGGCAATGGCCAAGCGCTGGTGGCGATCGGCGCTGGCCTGAAGGGCCCTGCAAGCCTGAAGGCGAGCGTGTACGCGAAAGGACCGCCCACCACGGCGTCCTTCGTATTCGACCCACAAGGACGCCTGTGGCTGACGGCTGCCGGCCTTGAAACCCACACCGACGACGGCGTGTATGTGATCTCCAAACCTGGTGGACAGGCGCTGAAGGTGATCTCGGGGCTGGACGATCCACTCGGCCTGGCGTGGTACGCGGGCAGGCTGTATGTCGCTTCCGTCGGACGCGTCGACGTGTTCGCCGACTTCAACGGGAGGCGGTTCACGAGGCATTCGAAGCTCCTCGCCGGCCCGGTCTCAGGCGGCGAGAACAACCTCCTGGTGATGGCGCCGGATGGCCGCTTTGTGATGGGGGTAACAGCGACTTGCGATCACTGCACTCCCAGCTCGAAGTTCTCGGGGTCGATCGTGTCGTTCCGTCCGAATGGCAGCGATCTGCGTCTGTACGCCGGTCGCATCCGCGCGCCGTTCGGGCTCGCGTATTTCCCCGGCACGAGCGACCTGTTCGTAACGATGAACCAGCAGGACGATCTCGGGGCGCGCACGCCAGGTGATTGGCTGGCGGTGGTGCGAGAAGGTCAAAGCTGGGGTTTCCCTGATTGCCATGGACAGGGCGGCGCAGCCTGCGTGGGCGTGCCGGCGCCGACCGCCGTGCTCGACAAGCACGCGGCGGTGGGCGGCGTGGCGATCGTGACGGGGCAGCTCGGCGCGGCACTGGGAACCTCCGCGATCGTCCCCGAGTGGGAGCAGGGCAAGGTGCAACGCGTCGCGTTGAGCAAGGACGGCTCCAGCTACGGAGGCTCGGTTACACCGCTGTTGACGGGTATCCGCAACCCTCTGGCGATCGCGCTCGCAGCGAATCGGTCGCTGCTCATCGGCGACTGGGCAACGGGGACGATCTACCGCATCGAACCCAGCTCGCCTTAGCTCCCAAGGCAGGAACCGGCGTTGGCGGCTGTTACTCCTCTGCGGGCAGGCTGTCGGCCGCCCAGCGTGCGAGCTCCCTGAGCGCGGGCACGAGCGCCTCGCCGCGCGCGGTGAGCTCATACGTCACCGTCACCGGCGGCCCGTCGTGGACCATGCGCGATACGAGCCCCGTGCCGGCGAGTTCGCTGAGGCGATCGGAGAGCACCGACTCGCTGATCGCCTCGATGGTGCGCGCCAGCTGGGTGAAGCTGGCAGGCCCATCGATGAGCGCCCCGAGCAGCACGCCGTTCCAGCGCTTGCCGAGTACCGCGAACGCGCGTGCGAGCGCTTGGTCGCAGCTGCGCACGGACGGCTTTGCCTGGGTGGCCACGAGCCCATTCTAGACCCTTCGCCAGTCGCTAGCTTTTTAGTAGTTGCTAGTGTTGGGCGCGCCCGCATGGCATCGACCGCCACCACCCAGGACCGCACGCATCCGACGCTGATCCTCGCCGTGCTTTCGCTCGGCGGTGTGGCGTACGCGATGCTCAGCTCATCGGTCGTGCCGGCGCTACCGACGATGCAGCACGACCTGCACACGACGGAGACGGGTATCGCGTGGCTGCTCACCGCCTACCTGCTGTCCGCGTCGGTGGGCACGGCGATCCTTGGCCGGTTGGGCGACATGTACGGCAAGGAGCGCCTGCTGCTGGTGACGCTGGTGATCCTGGCGGTGGGCACGCTGATCGCGGCCGTGTCGCACTCGCTGGTCGTGATCATCATCGGGCGCTTCATCCAGGGCGCAAGCGGCGGCATCTTCCCGCTCGCGTTCGGGATCGTGCGTGACGAGTTCCCGCACGAGAAGGTCGCCGGGAGCATCGGCCTGCTCTCAGCGATCCTCGGCGTCGGCGCGGGCTTCGGGATCGTGCTCTCGGGCGTGATCGTGGAGCACCTCAACTACCACTGGCTGTTCTGGATCCCGCTGGTGGCAATCGTGATCGCCGCGCTCGCCACCTGGAGATACATCCCAGAGTCGCCGGTGAGGGTGCCGGGCAAGATCAACTGGCTCGCGGCTGCACTGATGACGGTGGGGCTCTCGACGGTGTTGATAGCGATCAGCGAGACGACCACGTGGGGCTGGGGCTCGACGAAGACGCTGGGGCTGATCGCGGCCGGCCTCGTCGTATCGGTGGTTTGGGTGACTGTGGAGGCGCGCTCGGCCAACCCGCTGATCGACATGACGATGATGCGAATTCGCGGGGTGTGGACGACGAACCTCGCCGCCTTCCTGCTGGGGGCGGGCATGTATGCGTCGTTCATCGTCTTTCCCCAATTCGCACAGCTCCCCAAGAGCACCGGCTTCGGGTTTGGTGTGTCGGTGGTGGTCTCGGGTCTCTATCTGCTGCCCTCGACCGTGGGGATGACGATCCTCGGCATCTACGCGGGGAGGATCTCCCAGCGCTTTGGCTCGCGCGCGGCGCTGTTGGCGGGAACGGCGTTCACAACCGCGGCGTTTGCGCTGCTCGCCGTGGCTCACAGCCATCCGTATGACCTGCTGGTGGCGGCAGCGCTGCTCGGGATCGGCATTGGTCTCGCGTTCGCGGCGCTGGGCAACCTGATCGTCCAGGCCGTCTCCAGCCACCAGACGGGCGTGGCGAGCGGCATGAACACGGTCATGCGCACGCTGGGGGGTGCGCTCGGCGGGCAGCTGTCGGCGACGTTCATCGCCACCAACGTCGCACACGGCGAGCCGACTGTCACCGGCTTCACCGACACGTTCCTGATGGCAACCGGCTTCCTGCTGGTTTGTCTGCTCTCGGCGCTGCTCGTGCCGAAGGCCCGTGCGGCGGTCACAGCGACAGCACTGGGCTCCGAGGAGCCGGCGGTCGGGGCAGCGGCCGCGGATGGGGCACACGCGTAGTCGCGCGCTCAGCGCGGCGGTCCGGCTCGAGCTACGGGCGGGTTACGCTCTGGATGTCGTACTGCCCGCCAATTGGAGCGTGGTAGTAGAGGGTGGAGCCATCGGCGCTGATCGAAGGAGCCTCCGCGAATCCGGTGATGGCAGCAACTCGCTGCACGTGCGCAAACGGCCGGCTGACGCTGGCGCGCGCGGCCCGGTAGATCGCCGGGGGCTCGCCCAGCTCGGGGCTTGCGCGCGTGAAGAATAGTTCCAGGTCGTTACTGGAGATGGTGGCTGCGTAGTCAAGCTCACCAGATCCGTTGACCTTGTGCAGAAGCTTGGCGGTGTGGGGATCGGGGATGAAGCCTTCACCGACCTTGTCGAACAACTCGATGCTCGCACGCGTGGGACCCATACCGTCTGCTTCGAAGTGGCCCACACTCACATACAGCTGCTGACCATCTGAGCTCACCTCGACGTCGAAGTCGACCGTGCCCGGGGTCCCGCCGGAGACGCCCGCAACCAGATGCACGCCCGTCACCACCCCGGATGAGAACTGGCCGGAATAGATGGTGGAGAGCGTGTGTGAATAGCTACGGGGCGAGACGAAATACAGCACGCCATCCGCAGTCATCGTCGGAGTCCCTGACAGCGCTTCGGGTTCGTTGACGGCTTCGCCCATGATCTCGCCCTGATATTGGAACGTCTGAGCGTTGATGCGAGCTGCGAACTGCAACGCCGGAATGTTGGGTGCGACATTGGACGTGTTGAAAAGGAGATAGTCACCGTCACTCGAGATGAACGGCTCCATCGCGCTGCCGGAGTACCCCTCGATCGTGACCGTCTGCGGATCGGCGAAGGCGTTATATGTGCTGGCCGAGACCGTCCCACAGCACGTGAGCAGCGCCGTCGTGCAAACCAGAAACACGGACAGACGCATATTGTCAGCCTAGTCCCGGAAGGACCGCCTCGTCAAGGAGAGTCTTTCGGCTCCGGCGCCGCGATCAGCAGCCCGTCGACCAGGCGCTCAAATGTCACGGCAACCAGGTCCGTAGTGTCTGGGTCGCGTGCGACGAGTAGCGCCGCCTCGTCCAAGGCGCCCATCAGCAGGTGGGCAAGCGGCTCGGCGGGGAGTGCGACGATCTCGCCTGCGTCGATGGCTGCCCGGATTACAGACTCCATCAGCCCCAGCCCATAGCGCTCGGCGACCTCGCGCCAGCGCACCCAGCCGAGCACAGCGGGACCGTCGATCAGCACGATCTGCTGCACCTCCGGCGTGCGGCATGCCTCCAGGAAGGCCCTGATCCCGGCGCGCATGGCCGCGAATGGGCTACGGATATCCCCGAGCAGGCCGTCGACGCTCTCGGTCAGCTCCCGCTCGACCTGTTCGTATACGGCGAGGAACAGATCCTCCTTGGCGGGGAACTGGTGGTAGAGCGCGCCCCGCGTGACGCCGGCACGTCGCACGATCTCTTCGGTTCCCACGTTTGCGTAGCCGCTGCGTGAGAACAGCGTGCGCGCGGCATCGAGCAGCTTTGCGCGTGTCGAGGCGGAGCGAGCCGCTTGGCGATTGACATTCATGCAGCCTGTATGTAAGTTACGTGCAGCCTGTACGTAACTTCAAGATAGAGGAGGTCGCGGACGATGAACACGAGCGTCACACTCGATCAGGGCACGATCCACTACCGCGATGAGGGCGAGGGCGATCCCTTGGTGTTCGTCCATGGCCTGCTGGTGGACGGGCGCCTGTGGCGCAACGTCACCCCCCATCTACAGGCAAGGCATCGCTGCATAGTCCCGGACTGGCCGCTCGGCGCACACCGGACGGCGCTGGCGCCAGGCGCTGATCGCTCGCCGCGCGGCATCGCGCATCTGATCGCGGACTTCCTCGATGCACTCGCGCTGGAGCGCGTGACGATCGTGGCCAACGACACCGGCGGCGCGATCTCGCAGATCCTCGCGAGCGAGCGCCCGGAGCGCCTGAGCGGCCTGGCTCTGACCAACTGCGACTGCCTGGAGAACTTCCTGCCACCGCTGCTGCGCCCGCTGCAATGGCTTGCGCATGTGCCCGGCGCGTACTGGCCGATAGCCCAGCAGATGCGCTCCGCGCGCCTGCGGCGCTCACGACTCGGCTTCGGAATGCTTAGCCATAAGCCTCTCCCCGACGAGCTCACGGCTGCATGGGTCGCGCCAATGCGAGACCGAGCGGTTCGCAGAGACATGGTCGCGACACTCAAGGCGATAGACAGGCGAGACACGCTGGGAGCAGCTGAGCGCCTACACGAGCATCCACTGCCGCTGCTCCTTGCGTGGGCGCCCGACGACCTGATGTTCCCGCTGCGCTTCGCGACACGCCTGGCGGCAATGGTCCCCGGCGCACGGTTGGAGCAGATCCCGGAAAGCCGCGCGTTCGTGCCCGAGGATCAGCCCGAATTGCTCGCGGAGCTCGTCGATGAGTTCGTGCGTGAGCCAATTGGAACAGGCCACATAGGCTGACCTGGCGCTAACGGGCAGCGAGTGGATGTAATGTCGGGCGCGTAGCCGGACAATAGGCTCATGTGAGCGACTCCAGGGAACGGTTCGAGCATGTTTATGAGGAGTGCTATGAGGCGGTCCATCGCTACGCGGCGCGGCGGGTAGCGCCGGAGGCCGTTCAGGACGTCGTCTCGGACACGTTCCTGGCGGCATGGCGCCGCTATGGGGAGCTCAGCGGCGAGCCGTTGCCGTGGCTGTTGGGGATCGCGCGGCGTACCGCGGCGAACCATCGACGCAGCCACGCGCGGCGAGATGCGCTGCGCGAGCGTCTCAGCATCGAGCTGGACCCCAGCATCGATCAGGCGGTCAACGATCGCGATCCGCAGGTGGCCGCCGCGTTGGCGACGCTGGCCGAGCGCGACCGCGAAGCGCTGATGCTGGTGGCATGGGACGGACTCGAGCACCGGGTGGCAGCCACGGTGATGGGGTGCAGCACGGGGGCGTTCACGGTTCGTGTGCACCGTGCGCGGCGCAAGCTTGAGCGTTCCCTCGCGGGCCAGCAGACCAGTCCGGTCGACGTTACCCGGGAAGCGAGGTCACTGCAATGAAGCCGCACCCAACCGATGTGCTGGCAAGGCTCGCGACCGCGGACCCGACGCGGGATCTACCCGTGGATGACGTCCAGCGCGCGCAGCTGTGGCTGCAGATCGCCGCGACGCCGGAGGGAGCGCCTCGCCCGGCTGAACCACGCGCTCGTCGCACTCGGCTGCGCCAGCTGGTGCTAGTTCTCCCCGCCCTGCTGATCGTGACCGCGGGAGCGCTTGCCGCCGGCGGCGTGATCCGCATCGGCTCTCCCGCCGAACCGGCTAACCGGCGCCTTGCTCCCCTGCGTGGCGGAGGTCTCGTCAAGGGGACCGTGCGGCTGCTGGCGATCGCGGCGCCGGATCCGGGCGGCGGGCCGCCGTGGGGCATGCGCGTGCTCAGCACGAAGACGGGCGAAGGGTGCGTGCAGGTCGGCCGCCTGCTCGATGGGAAACTCGGCGCGATCGGGCAGGACAGCGCCTTCCACGACGATGGCCAGTTCCACGAATTCGCCCTGGACAGCACCTTCGCCAAGCATGCGTGCACGCTGCTGGACGGCAACGACAGGATCTTCCTCAACGCGACAGTCGGTGACATGCCGGCCAGCGCATGGGTGGGCTTCGGCGGCGGCTGCGTGCCGAGCACGGCCACGCACGCGGAACGCTTCAACGCGAAGGGCAAGCCGATCACACTCTGCCCACAGGCTGATGAGCGCAACCTGTACTACGGGCTGCTGGGACCCGATGCGAAGAGCATCACCTACAAGCTGGGAAGCCATGTCTATACGCAGGCGACCGTGGGACCGGAGGGCGCGTACCTGATCGTCACGCGAGCATCCCCCACGCAGCTATTCAACTTCAACGCCGGCGGCACCCAGGACATCGTGCCGGTGGATGGGCCGATCACGGAACTGCACTATCGCGACGGCGCCACCTGCCACCTGACCTCGCGCAGCTGGATCGGCGGCAAGGACGCGTGTACACCGGAGCTCAAAGTGCCTGTCGGATGGACACCTCCGAAGACACCGGCGCCCACCGCGGCGCAGGTCATGGCGCCCCTACACACGCGGCTCGTGCGCAACCGTCGCGGCGGATACGAAATCGTGGTCAGCTTCAGATCGCGTGTGGCGATCACCAACGCGCGCAGCACCTACACGACAAGGTGGCGTGAACCACGCATGTACCCCGGCGCGTATGGCGGCGGCCCGATCTCTCCGCCGTTCCCCGTCGTCGGGCAGATCGTGACGGCACACATCGGCGAGCTGGGGGGTGCGTTGAAGCCGGGCACCACCAGCGGCGAGGTCATCTTCCAGGACTCAACCGGACCGGGCAACCTGGAAGAAGGCCCTGGAACGGTCGAACGCGTGGTTGGCCATTTCTCCGTGCGCGTGCCATGAGCCCGTATCGATATCGTTTCGGCCAATGGTTCTGTACACCTGCACCGACGGCAAGATCGGCGGCGGCCTGCCGGCGCCGATCGCACATCCGTGCGGGAGGGCCGCCAAGGCACTGGACGACGCCGGCGTCAGCTATGAGATCAAGCAGGTCAAGGGCGGCACACTGAAGCTGTGGACGCTGCCAAGCCGCGCACGCGACCGGGCGGAGATCGAGAGGCTCAGCGGACAGCGCTCGGTGCCGATCCTCGTGCTGGATGACGGCGAGGTGATTACAGGGTCGGGGTCGATCGTGAAGTGGGCGCGGGCCAATGCGTCTGGCGGCGTCACGGACGGGCCCTGAAGGGCGCAGCCAAGCTGGCCTTAGCCGTCTTCACCGAGCGTGGTGTGCACGCTGACGATGAGGATGACGAACAACACGAACGTCGCCACCACCGACAGGGCGATCATCCACAGACCCTGCTTGACCGTGCGCGCCTCAGATCGGTTGACGAGGATCACGCCAATCACAAACCCCGCGGGTGGCATCACCACCGCGAGGACGTAGCCAGCAATGACCAGCCGTGACGCGCGTGAGATCGCTTGATCCACCAGCCCTGGAGTGGGCGATGCTGACGGCTCGACATCCATCGGCGGTGGTCCCTAGTCGCGGCCACTTGAGGCGCGCACGATCGAGAAGCCGAGCCCGACCAGGACGGCTAGCCCAACGAGGCCAATGGTCAGTTCGAGCATTGGCCACACCCTACCGCCCGTCGCTCGACAGACGCGCCACTACTAGCGAGGACTGAAGCTACGGCGCCGAGCCGGGCCCCGGGATATACGACTGCCCCGAGGCCCAGCCAGGATTCAGGCGACGCTTACTCCTGGCGTGCCGATTTCTTGAGTGCCGACTTCTGGTGTCTGTTCTGGCACTCGTTCCTCGTTCTGCGCACGCTCGCCGGTCCTCGCGAGCTGCGCTACCGGGAACAGAGCAACGGCGAGCAGAACGAACAGCGGCCCGGCGTTGAAGTCGGTCGCGCCTTCACTCCAGAACGGTCCGCCGAGGTCCTGCCCGTACAGCCAGTAGGCGAGTGAGAGCACGATCCCGATCGCGAGCGCCGGCCAGCGCAATGGTGTCCACACGCCGATGGCGACCGCGAGCGAGACAACCGCGAGCACGATCGCGATCGTGGTGCCGTGGCCGACGGTGTGCTTCGCCAGGGAGTCCTGGATCTTGGCCAACCAGTGCGGTGAGGCTTCGGCCATTTCGGTGATCATGCCGTGCGTTGCTTCCTTCGCACGGTTGACGTTCGCCAGCCATAGGCCCGCAGAGATCACCCACAGTCCTGACCAGAAGTACAGCCCGCCGCGATCGCCGAGCGGCCCCAACGTCGCGGGCGAACGCCCTCCCTCCTTTTCCGTGGGCCACACGAGCAGGCCGATGATCGCGTACAGGATCACCGCTCCGGGAGCACCCATGAGCGGCGCCGGCAGCGTGTTCGAGGTCAGCCCGCCGAAACCCTCGCCGAACCACCAAACGAAGATCGCCCAGGCAAACGAGACCGTGAGCGCTGGCTTGACGAGCCGCTTGCCGCACATCAAGCCGAGTCCGATCGCGATCTGGATCTCGCCGGACAGCGAGTTCCACAGCGTCAGGTCACGGCCGTAGAAGTCATCGAACGTCCGCATCGGATCGCCGATGAACGACGGCTGGCCGTGCATCGCCGGTTCGAACACTTCCGTGACGATGCTGTGGGTGAACATGAAGCTCTTGAACTGGAACAGCCCGTCGAGCAGCCACACCAGCCCAAGCGCGATCTGAACTCCGCGTGTGGTGATGAGAGGCCTTCTCCCAGTGCGGGCACTTGTGGCGGAGGCATTCATGACATCACCAGCTGCATCGCAGCAAACATGTAGGCCATCCCGATCGTCATCGCCGCCATTGACAGACGCAGGTCTTTGAAGCAGATGAGCGGCTCGGCGACGCTAGCTGCCAGTCCTCCTTCGGGGGTTACCGACATGCCTCCGCCGAAGATTGTTCGCTCGTCAAAGTCACGCATTCGATCGGTGCCCCAGAGCAGCGCCTGTGCGGCGAAGTAGGCGACCAGCAGCCACGTGATCGGCGCCTGGAACCCGCTCGGCGACCACATGTATGCCATCGCACCAAGATCGAATGCGATCAGCAGCCACAGCAGGTTCGTCCCCCGCTCCGTGAACGCCTGCACGAGCATCCACAGCAAGATCGCAATCGCTCCGTTGGCGAACGCCAGCGACCAGAACCCAGTGGGGATGTGGAAGTAGTCGACGGACGCCGGCGCGAACATCACCGCCATGCCGATCGCCATGAACACATGGCCCGAATGCCACCAGCGACGTTGACCCTTGCTTTCGAGCACGTGCCGCCCGTGGGTGGCAATGATCAGGAAGAACACTAGCATCCAGATCACCGCCAGCCAGTTGGGAAGGATGTTCGTCGTATGACTGCCCATCGACATCGAGACGCCTCCCATCGACATCGAGTGCATGCCGCTCATCCCACTCATGTGGGACGCGGCTGTCGAGCCCATGTGAGCCATCGTCGGCGTGCTCGAGCTCGCCGCCGGCATCGTGGAGCTAGTGCTTGTGGTGTGAGCCATGGATGAGCTGCTGCCCATCGTCATACCACTGGTTTTTTCCGCCGCCATGGCGACGTTTGCAAACCGCAACGCGGCGACCAGCAACCCGGCCGTGAGGGCGAGTATTCGCCTTCTGCCTCGATTGACTACTGAAATCATTGTTGTGTCCTCCATTGGCTGTGCGTGCGCGGAGCGCTCCGCGAACGTCGAGAAGGCGCCCATAGGGGCGCGGACCTTTAGCGCTACCTCAACGGGCCTGCAGCCTCCGCCGAGGCGCGATCCCCTGGCTCCTTCAGCCATGCAGTCGGCAGATACGCCGACCGGGCCGTCAGATCAGGGCCACAGCCGGAGGTGCCCTGCCCGCGCCTCCTACCGCCAGCGCGGCAAGACGAGCGCCGAGCAAACGCGGCGCGCGAGGAATGACGATGGAACGAGCAACCGACGACCGCGCAATGCGCCCAGCCAAGCGATGAATGACATGCTCACCGGGGTAGCGGCCGAACAGCAGCGGCAGCAGGAGCAACGCAGCGGGCGCCAGCTCGAGTGCCACGCTCGTGCCTGCGAATACTGCAACTGCGGCCACGCAGAGCGCGACTAAAAGCAGCCGAAGCGCGAGGTGCACGCGCGCACCGTAAGCGGGCATGCTTCGGAACATACACGCGGTCATGCTCGAAGTCCAGAGCCCCAGCTTGCCTCAGAAGTGCCTGACTGACCTCGTCATCGTGACCTCGTGGCAGCAACAATGTGATCCCGCAATGGAACCGGAGGGGACATGTCTGAAGATCAGAATTGGCGGCTGAAGGCCGAGCTGGATACCGCGGACACGCGCAGCGCGCTCGACCATCTCCTCGGGCGTGTTCGCAGGCCAGACGTCGAGCAGGAGGCCGGGGCGGCGGTGGGACACGATGTCGTGATCACGCACGACGGCAAGCTGCTGTTCGCCTACGCCGAGACAGAGTCGGCCCTCGCGGGGGCAAGAATCGCGATCGAGAGCGTACTGCGGAGCGATGGCGTGGGCGCGAGCATTTGCGTCAGCCACTGGGATGAGCAGCTCGACGAATGGCGTCAGACCGATCCGCCGCTGACCGGTGAAGCAAAGCGAATCGACGACGCCGCCGTGCGTGATGCCGAGGCGATTGAAAC
Organism: uncultured Solirubrobacteraceae bacterium; assembly: GCA_963752865.1. GTDB lineage: Bacteria > Actinomycetota > Thermoleophilia > Solirubrobacterales > Solirubrobacteraceae > Palsa-744. The sequence goes on along the minus strand of CAVVZU010000002.1, from coordinate 401,317 downwards.
GCGCACGATGGTTGCGAGCTCGGGCAAGTACATCCGCGCCGAATTCGAGCAATCGCTGCGCGATTGGGCTGACAAGCTCGGCCTGGAATGCACGCTCGTCGAGCATCCCCACCTGCTCACGACCCAAGTCGCTTTTACCGTCACCGGCCACAAGCGAAAGGTCGACGAGTTTGCTCAAGGACTGAAAGCCGAGGAGCATGCGACGATGCGCACCGAGCGAGCGGTCATGATGAGCCCGCTGTAGGAGCGCTCAGGCGGCCTCGACTAAACGTACTACTAACGACCGCCTGGTAGTACGTTTAGCCTGGGAAGGAGAGGTTTCGTAAGAGGACCTCAGTCAAGCCGACGCGGGGACTCGAACCCCGGACCCCTTCATTACGAGTGAAGTGCTCTACCAGCTGAGCTACGTCGGCGCGGCCCACATCCTACCGACGCTGGGGAGCCTGACAGTAAGCCGCCGGCAGCGTCGATGGCAGCGTGGCGCTGCCCCGCCCAGCCTCAGCCCAAACCCGCGAGCACCGCCAGCAGCGACTCCCCGTGCTTGGCGCAGAACGCTGGCCCGATGCCCTTTATCTCCAGCAGCGCGTCCAGGCTGCTCGGCCGCTCGCGCAGCAACGACCGCAGCACCGAGTCCGCCGCCACCGTGAACGCCGGCTTGCCCTCCGCCCGCTCCAGCCGCCAAGCCCGCAGCTCGTCGAACTGACCCTCGTCCACCGGCTCGCCGTCGTCCTCGGCACGAGCCCCACCGCGGCCGCTCGTGCCCTTCGCGCCCGCTGCGCCAGTAGAACCACCGGCCGCGGCTGCGCCCCCACCACGCCTGCGCCGTGAACTCGTAGGCGCACTCGCCAGCACCCGCTCCAGCTCCCCGTCCCGGTCGCACACATCGCAGCATCTGCCCGTCGGAGCGCCCTGCGCGCGGTCGCCGAAGTGGTCGAGGATCTGGCGCCTGCGGCACGTCTGCCCGTCCGCGCTGAAGCGCTCGATCGAGCGGTATGCCTCCCAGCCGCGGTTGCGCGCCGCCTGGATCGCCGTCTGTGCCATCCGCGGGCTGCCCCTGCCCGTCAACCGCACCCTCAGCCCGTCGCTACCCGCCGGGCTCAACTCCACAGCACCCGCCCGCTCCGCCACCGACAAAAGCACGCGCTGGCGCTCGCCAAGATCGCCGTGGCCGATCGTCACCACGTCTCCCTCTGCGCCCGCCCGCAAGCTCGCCACGAACCGCTTCACATCCTCCACCGTCATGTCCCGCTCTTTGATGAACCTGATCAGCCGCCCCAGGTCCATCCTCGACGCCAGCAGCAGCGCCCGGGCCGGCTCGCCGTCGCGCCCGCCCCTGCCCGCCTCCTGGTAGTACGCCTCGAGGCTCGTCGGTAGCGCCCAGTGCGCCACCGTGCGCACGTTCGCCTTGTCCACGCCCATGCCAAACGCGTTCGTCGCCACCACCACCTGAGCGCGCCCCTCCATGAACGCCGCCTGGCTCTCCCTGCGGCGCTCCGGGGTCATGCCCGCGTGGTAGGTCACCGTCGCGATACCTGCCCGAGCGATGTCACCCGCCAGCTCATCCGTGTCCTTGCGTGTGCCGCAGTACACGATCGCCGGCAGCGCGCTCGATGCGCTCAACACATGCATCAATGCCGCCCGCTTGCGCGCCACCGCACCCTTGCCCTCAACGCTCACCACGTCGAATGTCGACGTTCGGCCGATCGAAGCCAGAGCGGACCGACACCCAGTCGCGCAAGCCCAGCCGCTGCGCAATCTCCTCCGCCACCCGCGGCGTCGCCGTCGCCGTCGCCGCCATCACCGGCGGGCGTCCAAGCGAAGCGATCGCATCGTGCAAGCGCAGGTAGTCCGGGCGGAAGTCATGGCCCCACTCCGCCACACAGTGCGCCTCGTCAACCACAAACAGCCCCACCCGCCTGCGCGCCAGCGCTGAGCTGAACGCGCCCGAAGCGAAGCGCTCCGGCGCCGCCAGCACCAGCTGCGTCACCCCCGACTCGATATCGCCCGCAGCGCCTGCTCGTTGTGGCCGTCCGCCATCCCCGACGCCAGCATCGCCGCCCGCACACCCGCCTCCTGCAGCCTGCGCCACTGATCCGCCATCAGCGCGATCAGCGGGCTCACCACCACCACCAGATCACCGCCCGTTGCCGCCAGATCCCCGCCCGCCGGAGCGGCATTCCAGTCGCTCGCCAGCGCCGGCAGCTGGTAGCACAGCGACTTGCCCCCACCCGTCGGCATCACCACCAGGCTGTCGCGACCATCCAACGCCGCCTGCACCGCGTCGCGCTGACCAGGCCTGAATGCCTCCAGGCCAAAGCGCGCCAGCAGCTCCTCCGGCGTCGGTCCAGCGGAGCCGCCCTGATCGACGTCCATCGGCTCGAGCGTGGCTGGCATAGCGTGCATCCATACCACGCTACCCCCTGCTGCGGCTGGGACGCGCGCCCCGCTCACCCGGCGCTACGTCCACTCACTACGAACCAACCCCGCCGCCGGTAGGCGGCCCATAAACATCCTCTAGGAGCGCCGCTTCCACACCACGCTCGCGCCAGCAGACGGCACCAACGTGACCGCCCGCCTGCGGATCAGCTCGTCGCGACGACCCCGCCAGCCGCTCGGCGCGTGCGGCTCGAGCTCGCTGAGCATCGTCCTCAGGATCACCTTCATCTCCATCAGCGCAAACGACGCGCCGATACAGCGGCGGATGCCGCCGCCAAACGGGATCCACGAGAAGGAATTGATCTCCCGCCCACCCCCACCGCCCTCCCCGAGGAAGCGCTCGGGAAGGAACTCGCGTGGGCGCTCGTACACCCGCGGGTTGCGGTTCGTCAGATAGATCGACGGCGCCACCCGCGTGCCCGCCGGCAACCTGATAGCCGCCCACCTCCAGCTCCTCCATGAGCAGCCTCACCACAAGCGGCACCACCGGGCGCACACGCAGCGTCTCGTTCACCACCGCCGTCATGTACTCATCGCCGCCGCCCTCTGCACGGGCGTCCACCTCCGCGATCAGCCGCGCCAGCTTGTCCGGATGGCGCACCAGCCGCTCAAGCGCCCACGCCACCGACGTCGCCGTCGTCTCATGGCCCGCCAGCAGCAGCGTCACCAACTCGTCGCGCAGCTCCCCGTCGGTCATCGCCTCGCCGTCCTCATCGCGCGCCAGCAACAGCAGCGACATGATGTCCGCGCGCTGCTCCACATCGCTCGCATGGCGCCTGCGCTCGATCTCCTCGTAGATCACGGTGTCCAAGCGATCCAGCGCCCTGCCCATCGCGCCCGTCGGACGCTCGCCCGTCGGACGGCTCATCAGCGCCCGCAGCACCATCGACACACGCCACCGGCTCAAGCAGCTCCCCGATCGCCGCCTTCAGCGGCCCCATCTGCTCCGCCTCCACGCCGAACACCGCCCGCAGGATCACCTCAAGCGTTATCTGCCGGGTGTGCCCGTGAAGGCGCATCGGCACGCCCAGCGGCCAGCTCGCCATGTCCCGCTTGGTCGCCTCCACCATCACGTCCTCGTACTCCCGCATCCGCTCGCCGTGAAATGGCGGTAGCAGCAGCTTTCGCTGGCGCATGTGCTCAGGGCCCGTCAGCGTCAGCACCGAGCTGTGGCCCACCACCGGCGCAAGCGGCGAGGAGCCGGTCGCCGACGGCGCCACCTCCGGCGGTGCCGTGAAGATCGTCTTCACCGCCTCCGGGTCGCTGAACAGCACCAGTTTCATGCCGCTCGGCGCAAACGTCACCGTGAACGCGTCCCCAAGGGTGCGCGCACAACGGTCCATCATCCATGTGGGCGCCACGGCCCAAATGAGCGTCTGCACGCTCGGCGGCATCCTCCCCGGACCCGGCGGTAGCCGGGCGTCGCCGGGAGCTGGCCGGCCGGCGGCGGGAACCCGCTCCGCCGGCACTGCTGAAGTGGCGCTCGCCATCCCTACACGCTAGCGCGCCCCGACGCGCTGGTGAGCCTAACGTTTCGTACTGTTCGCGTGGAAGACGATCTTGGCGCTCAAGTGGACTGTGTCGTTTGCGGCAGCCTTCGGCTTGGCGTGCTCGTTCTCATGGCTGTCGTTGTCCAGCGCATGCTTGACGCTGTGCGCCGCGTGGCCCACCGCGTGGCGCACGGTCGGGGAGATCGCATACGCGAGCAGTGTCGCCGCGATTCCCAGCGTCGCGATCAGCAGCGCCAGGCGCGCGCGTCTGCGATCGCCCTCCGGCGAAGCCGGTCGCGCGCTGAACGGTGAGATAGCCATAGCTGAGAACAAACTAGCGCCCGCCGCGCCCGCGTACGACCGCTTGGCCGCCCTCACGGACCCGCGACCAGCGCCCGTTTGCCGCGGGAGCACGCCTGTGATGCTCCAGTAGCGCCTGCGCCACCAGCCCGTAGCGCCGCTCGATCTCCTCTCGCGACAGCCTCGCCGGCTGTCTGCCGAGGAAGCCCACCAGCATTCGTGCGGGGAGCACCCGCACGCCCTTCCTGCGCGCCGCCGGGCGGTCCACCCACGCACGGCTGAACACGATCAACGGCTCCACCTCCACGCCTGTCACGCGCTCAATCGTCCTGCGTTGTGCCTGCGCCTGGCTGAGCATCGCGCCGTGCATCCGCGCCACGCGGATCGGGCCCGGGTGGCTCTTCGTCTCGATCGTGAAGATCCCCGGCGGGCCGATCAGGATGTGATCGACGTTGCCCCTGCCGAGCGTCGCGTCGTGAATCACCAGCCACCCGTGATCGGACAACTGGTCGAGCAGGCCACCCACCTGCTCCTCGCCCGTGGCGCCGCGGTCGCGACGCTCCACCAGCGGCAGCACATAGCGGGTGATCACGAACATGCTCACGAGTAGCGCAACCTCTGAGGCGAGAAACGCCGCGGAATGCAAGCCGAAGCCCCGGCCCAACAGCGCTGTTGCGACCGCCAGCGCGCCCAGGATCACCAGTGTGCGCAGGCGCAGGCGCAGGACGGTGGCCCGCGCGTACTGCCCCGCCGTGCGTCTGGTCGGGTCGGTGTGGAGGACTTTCATCTCCCTTTCCCTGTCGGCGTTGCCCCCACGTGCTCATCGGCGCAACCGCACCTCGGCCTTGAATTTCCGCAAAGTTCACAATCAAAGTGCACAACAACACTGGAGAAGCGTGGAGAGACCGCCCTCGTTCTAAAGCAGCGATATCAGGCCGCCGAAGCCCAAGACATGCCGTCCGAGACCACGCACCCGCTAGACATCTGCCTGATCCTGCGCGCCCACGGCGAGCAGCGCTGGCTGATCTCAGAGGTCGTGCCCACTGTGCGCCAGCTCGAGCAGGAGGACGCAATCGACGAGGACCAGGTCGGCGCGGCGCTTGCCTACCTGGAGGTGCTGTGGCTGGACGCCTGCAAGCTCGCAGCCGAGACAGACGCCGCCCGCGAGCAGCTCGAGCGCGACAACGCGCTGGGCGATCCCGTGCTGTACGAGAAGGCCCGCCGCTACCACGCCGCCGTGCGCCGTCTGCGAGCCGCCGTCGCTCAGCGGGTGGGTGCGCTCACGGGTCTCAACCACTGCGCACCACGCTGGCCCATCTTGGACCGGTATGTCAGCTTCTGAGCTGATCGCATACGCTGCCCGCCGTGGCACTTCGCTTCGATCTGCAGTCGCACTCAACTCACTCCGACGGAGTCCTGCCCGCCGCAGAGGTAGTCGAGCGCGCCGCGCTTGCAGGCGTGCAGCTGCTCGCGCTGTCTGACCACGACACTGTCAGCGGCGTCTCCGAGGCGATCGACGCGGGCGAGCGCTACGGCGTGCGGATCGTGCCTGCCGTGGAGATCTCTGCCGTGGATGCCGACTCGCTGCTCCCTCGCGAACTGCACATCCTCGGTTACTGCATCGACTACACCGGGCCCGTCATGACTGAGCGGCTCACTGCCTTCCTCGCAGACCGCGAGCAGCGCACGCTGCGCATGCGCGACGGCCTGCGCGAGGCCGGCTTTGACCTCGACGAAGCAGAGATCGACGCGCGCATCGCTGAGGGCAAACCGATCGGGCGCCCGCATCTCGCCGGCGCCGTGCTGCGCGCACCCGCCAACGCAGAGCGTCTACAGCAGGAGAACATCGACGACATCGGCTCGCTCATCCGCGGCTACCTAATCGAGGGCAAGCCAGCATTCCGCCTGCGCCAGACGCCCACCGTGGCCGAGACCGTTCAAGCGATCCACGACGCCGGCGGCGTCGCCATCTGGGCGCACCCCTTCTGGGACATCTCAGACGACGAGGAAGTACTGTCCACGATTGACCGCTTCCACGCGCTCGGCATCGACGGCGTTGAGGCGTTCTACATCACACACACGCGCGAGAACACCGAGCTGATCGCCAAGCGCTGCGCCGAGCTCAGCCTGCTCACCACCGGCTCCGCCGACTTCCACGGGCCTGAAAATCGCCAGTTCTCGCAGTTCATGGCGTTCGATACTTATGGGATCGAGCCGAACTTGGGCCCGATCGCCGAGTAGCTCTCATTACGCCCTGAGGCGATCGAGGGTCGAGCGGGACAAGGACGCAAGGAGCGTGGCGTGCTTGGCACGCGAGCGACTGAGGACGCAGCACCGCGAAGGCCATCGGTCGCCTCAGCTGACTAGCAGCGCCTGCAGCCGATAGGCAAGCGCCTCGAGCGCCAACTCCTCAGACACGTTTAGCGACAGGCTCAGGCGCGTGTCTGCAACGAGCGCGATGCCACGCTCCAGCGCCCCCGGATCACAGCCGTCAGCATCCTGCTGGAGCTCAGCCAGGCGGTCGACCGCATACACGAGCTCACTGGCGCCTTTTCGCACACACAGCATGTCCCGCAGCCACAGCTCTGCGACTCGCAGAGCGAGGTCGAGCGTTTGTGTACGCACCCGGCGCTCGCCGCGGCGCCGCGCGTCTGCGCCTTCGCGCTCGTAGCGTTTGCGCTCCTTGCTGGGCACCATCTCAAGGTCGCGCGCCATCAGCTCCTGTGAGCGCTCACCGGCAGCAGTGCCAGCGGCCTTGGCAGCGTCGAGCAGGCCCAGCCACGGCCGCCCGCCGGTTTGACCGGACAGCGCGCAGCGCACGAACTTCTCGGCGCGCTCGCGCAGCGCGCTGCCATCCTCGCTGGCGAGGCGCGCAGCGAGGCCGGCGTCGCCGAGCGCCAGCCTGGCGCACGCCCGCGCGCGCTCGCCGTCGACGCCCTGCAGACCTGCAGCCATCGTCGCCGAGGGCAGCGGGTCGAAGCGGACTGCCTGGCAGCGCGATGAGATGGTGGCGAGCACGTCCTCGCGGCGGTCTGCCAGCAGCAACAGATGCGTGAACGCGGGCGGTTCCTCGAGCGTCTTGAGCATGCGGTTGGCAGCCTGGTCGTTCATCGTCTCAACGCTCTCGATCACGAACACGCGCCGCTGGGACTCAAACGGCGTGCGCGTGGCAGCAGCGACGACCGGCTCCTCGATGTCCGCCACAAGCACCTCCGCCGCACCGGAAGGCGTCACCCATGTGAGGTCCGGGTGGCTGTCGCGGGCAACCCGTTCGGCCACCGTGTCTGGGCTACGTGCACCATCTACCAGCAGCGCAGCTGCGAACGCGCGCGCCACCGCCCGCTTGCCCGTCCCAGCGGGGCCGTGGAACAGGTACGCGTGTGACGGACTGCCGCCGGGCGCAAGCGCCGGTGTGAGGACTGCGCGTGCGTGCGGGTGCGCGGCTATGCCCGCCTGCAGAAGGGCTGCCTCCGCGCCGTTCGGGTCGGCGGATTGGGCGGGGGCGGACATCGCTGGTCATCCTAGAGGCGGCGAAGCTCCCCGGTGCCGGCTCGTTCCATACTCTTCAAGCGTGTCAGCGTCTCCAAGCCCCGGCCTACGCCAATCGTTGCAGTCGCTCGGATGCACCCAACTGCTTGCGCAGAGTCAACTCGCCATCACCTACGACGCACAGGCCCTTGGGACTATGGGCTTCGATGCAGCGTTTGGGGCGATCGTCGTGACGGCGAAGGCGCATGCATATGTTTGGCTTGGTTCGCTGGCGCTGCTTGTCTTGTCGGTGTTCTTTGCGTGGCTGGCACTGTTGACCAAGGGTGCGGAGAACACAGGGCCAGAGATTGACGACGTACTTGAGCGGCGTGGCGGCTGGTCCGATGATGAGATTGAGACACAGGCAGTGGAAGACCTCCGAGCGGATCTCTCTGCAAACGAGGGTAACCTTGTGGCCAAGACGGGTCGAGTTCAGGTTGCCCTCACCCTTCTTCTGCTTGCGCTTGGCATCGAGCTAATGGGACAGCTATGATGGGTTGTATGGAATCCATGAAATCCCGAGGACGAACAGACGGAACGCGCGCTAGTAGCGCTCTAGCGCGACTGTTGGCGCCGGGAGATCAAAAGGTCGCCCCGAGGCACTTTCGGCAAATGGTTCTCCCTTCCCGTAGCGACTCCTTGTTCCGCATCGCCAAGCGACTACCCAAGGGGCAGTCGCATCGGGCGACGGCACCCAAGGCGTAGCGAGACTCAGTTAGCCGTTGTTCCGGAGGTGGGGTGCCCCCCTCCTCCCAGCGGTAGAGCGTTTGTCGGCTGATCCCGGCGAGCTTGACGCAAATGCTCCTGGGGCCTGCCGTCGGCACTCTATTCCACGGCCACGTGGCATCCGCTGCCGTCGTAGTCCTGCCCATCGCCCTGCGCCGATACCGTCCCCATCGTGACACAAGGCACGCTGATAACGATCGAGGGCCTGGACGGCGCGGGCAAGACGACGCTGGCGGACGGGCTCGCGCGCGAGCTGACCGTAAGCGGCGTGCCCGTGCGGCTCTTACGCGAGCCCGGCGGCGTGGAAGTGTCGGAGCGCATTCGCTCATTGGTGAAGGACCCGGCGCTGGATGTGCTGCCTCGCACGGAGGCGCTTTTGTACGCGGCTGCCCGCGCGCAGCTCGTGGGGCAGCTGCTCGAGCCGCTGCTGCAAGAGGGCGCGGTTGTGCTGCTGGACCGCTTCGTGGACTCCTCCCTGGCCTACCAGGGTGCGGGGCGCTCGCTGGGCGTGGAGGAGGTGCGCGCGATCAACCTGTTCGCGACGGGCGGCCTCGCCCCCGACCGCACGCTGCTGCTGCGTATCTCCCCGGCGGCAGGACGCGCCCGACAACACGAGCGGGCGCTGGAGCCTGACCGTCTGGAGCTGGAGGACGAAGGATTCTTCACCGCAATCGCATCCGCCTATGACGCACTCGCACGCGCGGAGCCTGAGCGCATCCGCGTGATCGACGCCGCGCAATCGCCGGAGCAGGTGCTGCGCGATGCGCTCGCGGCTCTTGCCGATCTGCCGCTTGGCAGCACCCACGGCGATTAGCATGGGCAGCAGCATGATCCTGGCGCTAGCTCACGCAGCCTCCAGCGGGAAGCTCTCGAATGCGGCCATCGCAGCTGTTGTGGTGGCGACGGTTGTGGTGGTGTGCTGCGTGGCCTGGGCCGTCGTACGGATGACGGCGTTCGAACCGCGTTGGATGCAATCGCTGCGCCACTCCGTCGCCGAGGCCGGCTTCCGCGCGTCGGCCACGTGGGCTGAATTCAGCGACTGGGCGCGGCTCGGACGCTAGCGTCACCAGCTGCAAGAAAGCCTGCAAAGAAACACCTCGGAAGCCGCATTTTGGGGGCTGCAGAACCCTGTCTCGAGCGGCTCTGCAGCTATCCTGTAGGGAGTGGATCGGGCATTTGGAGGCCCCTGCAAACGGGTCCGTCCGACCGGAGGCGGATCATCCTCTGTTACCCCCAAAAACACTGTATTCGCGCCGCAAACTGGGGGTTTCGCGGAGCTCAAGACGAGGAGAATAGTTAGATGGATGGCGCCACACAGACCACAGTTGCAGAGGTTGTCCAGGGCGACACGGCGCTGTCGATCAAGCGATTGTTCACGAGTCCCGGCGTGCACCCGTTCGACAGCGTCGAGTGGGAGCTGCGCGACGCGCGCATAGGTCACGGCGACCGCGTCGCGTTTGAGCAGCTGGGCGTGGAGTTCCCGAAGAGCTGGTCGCAGAACGCGACGAACATTGTCGCCCAGAAGTACTTCCGCGGGCAGCTCGACTCGCCGGAGCGGGAGAGCTCGGTCAAGGAGATGATCAGCCGCGTCGCGGGCACGATCACAGGCTGGGGTCGAGCGGGCGGCTACTTCTCGAGCGAAGAGGACGCGCGGGCCTTCAACCACGAGCTGACGTACATCCTGCTGCACCAGCTGGCGGCGTTCAACTCGCCGGTGTGGTTCAACGTGGGCTTCGAGGAGTCGCCTCAATGTTCGGCCTGCCTTCCCCACCACGCGCTGGTGTCGACGCCTCAGGGAATGATCCCCATCGGCGAGATCGTCGAGCACGAGCAAGTTGGCCTTGAGGTCTACGACTCGCGAGGGACCACAAGGGTCGTTGCGGTCAAGGACAACGGGCGTAAGCCAGTGTGGCGGGTCAAGCTGCGCAACGGAAGCTTCGTCGAAGCCACGGCCGATCACGTAGTCAAGGCAGTCGCAGAGCGCCGCACACAGCCACAGTGGCTGCGCGTGGACGAACTCCATCCCGGGATGCGTATGCATCTTCACCCGCACCGCAGCAAGGTCGCGGATCCCGTACGGGTCGCGGTGGGTGCCGGTGGCATCGACACCGCATTCGAGCTTCTCGACGAGACAGACCGCGTGGCTGTCGCCGAAGCTGCGCTCGCGGGCTGGCTACAGGCCGACGGATTTGTCGGGCAGTATGCGAGCGGGACGAACCGCCCGCTGACGCTCGAGTTCCAAGTTGCTAACGACGACGAGTTCGACTGGATCATCGAGAACCTGGACGTCGTCTTCCCCGACGTGCATCGCAAGGTGCGCGAGGCCGACACACAGACGGTCCGCGTACGGCGGATCCGGCTGTATGGAGAGGTTCTTCGCGAATTCGTCGAGCGCTGGGGTCTGCTCACGCGCGGCACCGAGATGCGCGTCCCTCAACGACTCTTTACGTCATCTCACGATGAGATCGCGGCCTACCTGCGGAGCCTTTTCCAGGCCGATGGCTATGTGTCAGTACGTCGAGACGGTGACTGTGAGAACGCGCGCGTGGCGTTCGCGGTGATTGGCGAGCGCTGGACCGAGGACGTTCAGCTGCTCTTGGGCACACTCGGAATCTACTCGCGCCGCATTTGCAAACGCGAGAAGCGTGACGATCGCCATGACCTCCACGAGGTCGCGATCTCGATCGGCTCCGAGCGCGCACGATTCGCTGAGCTGGTCGGCTTTGTTGGACACGAGAAGCAGGACAAGTTGTTCCAGTCGCTCGCTCTTCGCAACCCAAAGCGCTGCCCGGACCTCCGCGAGGAGGAGATCGTCTCAATTGAGTGCCTTGGCGAGATGCACGTCTACGACATCCAGACCGAGTCGAACGAGTTCCTCACCAACAACGTCGCGGTCCACAACTGCTTCATCCTCAGCGTGGAGGACACGATGGAGTCGATTCTCGAGTGGAACACCAAGGAGGGCATGATCTTCCGCGGCGGCTCGGGCTCGGGCATCAACCTGTCGAAAATTCGCGGGTCGATGGAGCCGTTGGCCAAGGGCGGAACGGCCTCGGGCCCGGTGTCGTTCATGCGCGGCGCGGACTCGTGGGCCGGCACGATCAAGTCCGGCGGCAAGACCCGCCGGGCGGCGAAGATGGTCGTGCTAGACGTCGACCACCCGGACATCCGCGAGTTCATCTGGTGCAAGGCCAAGGAGGAGGACAAGGCGGCGGCGCTGCGCGACGCGGGCTTCGACATGTCGATCGACGGTGAGGGCTTCAAGTCGATCCAGTACCAGAACGCGAACAACTCAGTGCGGGTGACGGACGAGTTCATGCGCGCGGTCGAGGAGGACGGCGAGTGGCGGCTGCTTGCCCGCGCGACGGGTGAGCCGGTGGGCGAGCCGATCCCAGCGCGCGAGCTGATGCGCGAGATCGCCGAGGCGGCGTGGCGCTGCGCGGACCCGGGCGTGCAGTACGACACCACGATCAACCAGTGGCACACCTCGCCGAACAGCGGGCGGATCAACGCATCTAACCCCTGTTCCGAGTACATGCACGTGGACAACTCCGCCTGCAACCTGGCGTCGCTGAACCTGATGAAGTTCCGCCGCCCGGACGGCACATTCGACGTGGCGTCGTTCGAGCACACGGTTGACGTGATGCTGCTGGCGCAGGAGATCGTCGTCGGTCCGTCCAGCTACCCGACGGAAGAGATCGGCGCCAACGCGCGTGCGTTCCGTCAACTCGGCCTCGGCTACGCCAACCTCGGCGCGTACCTGATGAGCAACGGCATGCCATACGACTCCGACCACGGCCGCGGCGCGGCGGCGGCGATCACCTCGCTGATGACCGGCAGGGCCTACCGCCGCTCCGCCGAGGTGGCAGCGCGGCTCGGTGCTTACGAGCGCTACGCGGAGAACCGCGAGCCGCACAACAACGTGATGCGTATGCACCGCGAAGCCTCATACGCGATCCCGGACACAGCTTGCGTGGACACCGAGCTGCTCGCGGCGGCGCGACGCTCGTGGGACGAGGCGGTGGAGCTGGGCGATCGCTTCGGCTACCGCAACGCCCAATCAACGGTCTTGGCTCCCACTGGGACCATAAGCTTTTTGATGGATTGCGACACCACAGGCGTGGAGCCCGACTTCTCGCTGGTTAAGTTTAAGGAGCTGGTGGGCGGCGGGCAGATGACGATCGTCAACAAAACGGTGCCGTTGGCGCTGCAGACGCTCGGCTACTCAGAGCAGCAGCTCGAGCAAATCGAGGCGCACCTGGCGGAGCACGGCACGATCGTGGGAGCACCCGGCCTCAAGGATGAGCACCTGGCGGTGTTCGACGTGGCCGTGGGCGAGCGCGCGATCTCGCACATGGGCCACATCAAGATGATGGGCGCGGTGCAGCCGGCGCTTTCGGGCGCAATCTCGAAGACGGTCAACATGCCCCAGGAGTCGACGGTGGAGGACATCGCAGACGCGTACACGCAGGCGTGGCACCTTGGGGTGAAGGCGCTGGCGATCTACCGCGACGGCTCAAAGACAGCACAGGCACTGCGCACCGACGCGCAGCACTCTGACGAGCACAGGCAGGGAGTGAAGGAGCCGGTAGACGTGGACGCGATCGTCGAGGCCGCGGTCACGAAAGCGCTGGCGGAGGCGGGACCCAAGCGCAAGCGCATGCCGCGCGAGCGCGAATCAATCACGCACAAGTTCTCGATCGGCGGCCACGAGGGCTACATCACCGCGGGCAAGTACGAGGACGGCTCGGTGGGAGAGATCTTCCTCACGGACATCGGCAAGGAGGGCTCGACGCTCAGGGGCATGATGAACTCGTTTGCCACGGCGATCTCGATCGCGCTGCAGTACGGGGTGCCGCTCGAAACACTGGTGCAGAAGTTCAGCTACATGCGCTTCGAGCCAGAGGGGATCACAGGCAACCCAGAGATCCCGTTCGCGAAGTCGATGCCCGACTACATCATGCGCTGGCTGGCATCACGCTTCCTGGACACCGACGCACAGGAGGAGCTGGGGATCCTCACGCCGGCAGTCCGCGCACGCAAAGCCGCCCAGGACGCCGCCCAGTCGGCCAGCTACTCGGACACGGCAAGCCCGGGCAACGGTGGCGGCAACGGCCACAGTGGCGGCAATGGCTCACCAGGCAACGGCTCTTCGGTCAGCTCGCCCGCAGCGTCCGCGGCCGAAGGTCACGGCAAACCGGCCGCGGCGGCGCTGACGGACTCCCCGCCGGTGGTCCCCGCGCGACTACAAGGCCTCGACCTAGGGCCAGCCTGCAGCCAGTGCGGAGGAATGATGCAGCGGACGGGTTCCTGCTACACGTGTTCATCGTGTGGCAACAACACCGGCTGCGGCTGATCTGAAAGCGCGAGCCTGCTGCGCGCGGGACACGCTGAGCCACGTTCCAGGCTCGCGCGCAGCAGCATCGATCACTTTCGCGCGTAGCATGAGGTAGTGCTAGGCTCTCCGCCTTCGACCCTTTGGAATCGAACTGGGGAGCCGCAATGCCAAAGCGCAAACAGTCGAAGCACACGTGCCGTCAGTTGAGCTGCGCACTTGGCTCGGTCGCACTTCTGCTGCTGACAGCCAACGCAGCGGCTGCCTCAGCGTCGCCACAGGTAGCTCAACTCGGCACGCCTCCCGCGTGCATCGGCCTCGATCCCTACCGGGCCACCGCCACCCAACGCACAACGTGCGATCTACACGCTGCGCCTCTGCGTCAGGTCACCACCCGCGCAGACGGTGGCCACGAATACCACTACGAAGTCGGCGGCGTATCGCTCAGCCTGCCGCTCCCCCCCCCCCCCCCCCCCCCCCCCCCCACCGGCTTCAATGCCGCTACCGCCCGTCAGAGCGAGCGCGAAGCCTACGGGATCCCCCCTGAACCACCATTGAGTGACACATCCGCTCACGGGCTCTGGGAGCAGATGATCCATAACTACCACGTCGTTACGCCCCCCAGCGCGCTGTATACGCTCGGGGGGTCAACCATCTCGACGACAAACTCGGGATCAAGCGAAAACTGGTCAGGCTACGTCGACACAGGAACCAAAGGCGCCTACAACGCCACAGGCATAATCTACGACGAGCCACCGAGCGTCCCTACGTACTGCGAGGGTGCGGCCGCCTCTTTCTGGACAGGCCTAGGGGGAGACGGCACCACACCCCTCGACCAGGCGGGCACCCAAATCGGGCACGGCTTCACAGTCGCCGAACATCAAGCCTGGTTTGAGATCTACCCACAAGAAGCCTCAATGGCTGTGAACCTCTTTGCCACACCCGGGTACACATTCGAGGTGCTCCTATCCCACGAAGCCGGCAACGAAGTGCGCGGGCTGGCGTACAACTTCCATACCGGCGAATCAGTGGCCCTGAAAGGCACCTCCAGCGAAACCTACAGCGGCGCATCCGCAGAGTACATCGCCGAGCGACCTGGCACCACCAGCGGCTTGACCCCGTTTGCCGACTACAGCCAATGGAATGTGGTTGAAGCCTGGGCCAACGGCAATCACACATACGGGCCTTCGCATTTCTCCCACGAAGCAATCAACACAGAGAGCGACGGAACTCTCCTATCGGAAACTTCCGCTCTTGAAGCCCCAGAAAGCGGGCGCACCTTCTACACCAACTGGCGCGCGTACGACCACGAAAGCGGAAGTTCGTGCCCCAACGCCTCACCGACCGTGACCACCGAACCAGCCAGCGCCATCACGGAAACGCACGCAACCCTCAACGGTACGCTGAATCCAAACCACCTCGAAACCCACTATCACTTTGAATATGGAGAAACTGGCACGTACGGCTCAACCACCTCTACTGTGTACGTTGGCGCTGGCGCCAGCAGCATTCCGGTGAGCGCGAAAATCAGTGAACTACTCCCCGGCAAGACTTACCACTATCGTCTTGTGAGCACAAACGCGGACGGTACCAACTACGGAAGCGAACGGACATTTGCCACTCCTGAACAACCCAACGTGTTCTTCGCCGACGCCAATGACAACAACGAGATCAGCGACTGGATATGGAGCGAAGCAAAGGGTTGGGAACTGCAGAACTTCTTCCGCGACGCAGTCGCGACTGGAACTAGCCCAGCGGCAGTGAACGACAACGGCAACAGAAGCGTCTTCTTCTCCGACAAGAACGACAACGGCGAGATCAGCGACTGGACGTGGAGCTGGTCATCCGGATGGGCGTTGCAGAACTTCTTCCAGCATGAAGTCGAGCCCGGCACAAGCCCGGCCGCGGTGATGGTGAACGGCACACCGAACGTGTTCTTCTCCGACAAGAACGACAACGGCGAGATCAGCGACTGGTCATATAGCGCAACGGAAGGCTGGCACCTCACTCAGTTCTTCAGGGACGCTGTCGAGCCGGGAACCAGCCCAACCGCGGTGATGGTGAACGGCACGCCGAACGTGTTCTTCTCGGATGCCAACGACAACGGTGAGATGAGCGACTGGACATGGACGTCCACATCGGGCTGGCAGTTGCAGAACTTCTTCCAGGACGAAGTCGAGCCGGGGACCAGCCCAAGCGCCGTGGTAACCAGCAGCGGAAGTCCAAACGTTTTCTTCTCCGATAAGGACGACAACGGTGAGATCGCCGATTGGTTTTGGACATCAACCAACGGCTGGCTACTGGCCCGCTTCTACCAGGATGAAGTCGCGCCGGGAACGAGCCCCAGCGCCGTGCTGATCAACGAAAGCCCAAATATCTTCTTCTCCGACAAGGACGACAACGGTGAGATGAGCGACTGGACCTGGAACGCGACTGAAGGCTGGCACCTCACCCGCTTCTTCCGGGATGAAGTCGCGCCGGGAACGAGCCCAAGTGCGCTGGTCGCAAACGGCACGCCGAACGTTTTCTTCTCCGACAAGGACGACAACGGTGAGATGAGCGACTGGACCTTCAACGCGACAGAAGGATGGCACCTGCTTCGCTTCTTCAAGGATCAGGTGGCCGCCGGAACCAGCCCGGATGCGGTCATGGGCAACTAGGAGAGCTTGCTAGCGTCTGTGCCAGGATGATGAGCCACGCGGCGTGGGTTCTCGGAGGCTTGGTGGCGACTTGCCTGACCGTGATGTGCCTTGGCAACGCGCCGGCTTGGGCGGGGACGGGGTATGTGGACGGGATCTCCGACCAGGGGCTGATGAGCTGGGCGGGGAACGTGGACAGCACCTCCGGCTCCACCGGCTTCCCCAGGTTTTTTGCCAGCTCGTTAGTGGGCGCGCCCCCGTCTCGCATCAAGCTGGCGCGCTACGTGGTGCAGTGGAATGTGATGCGGGAAGCGGGCTACCCGGAAGAACTGGAGAACCTGCGCAAATGGTACGACCACGCAGTCCAGCTACAGCTGATCCCAGAGCTGGCGCTAGACAACTACAACTGCAGCAGCTGCAAAGCGCCGCTGTCGAACGCTGAATACACAGCGGCGCTCGAAGCCTTGCTGGCGGAATTCCCAGGAATACAGGTGCTGGAGGCGTGGAACGAGCCGAACAACACCCACTACACCTCCCATTTGGCGCCCGCAACAGCAGCGCAGCTAATGAACGCCGCGTACGCCTTCTGCAAGCTCCACGGCTGCACCGCGATCGCGGGCGACTTCCTTGACTCAGAACCCAACCTGGTCGAATATGAGAACGAATACGAGCGCTACCTCACGCCCGCGGACCCGGGCAACTGGGGCATCCACCCCTATCACGCGATCAAGTACACGACGAGCAGCACGGTGCAAGCCTTCAAGGACGCCCTTCCCGACCCGACTACCGACAGTCTCTGGTTCACCGAGGTAGGCGCGTACTACTGCGAGGCAGGCCACCTCTACGGCCAACGCTCACAGGCAGAACAGGCCAGCTTCCTGGTGGACGATCTCATCCCCGAGTTCCAGCCCGCACACGTCTTCTACTACGAGCTCGCATGGCGCTACGACGAACCGCCTGCGTGCGACTCCCAACAGGACGACACCGCGCTGTATGCGGCCAGCAGCCCAAACGGCCTGCTATCAGCACGCGTGGCAGCCCACATCGTCTTTGGCTCAGATCCCGTCCTGACGACCAGCCTGGAAGAACTGTTCGCCGGCTGATCGCGCCGCGCGGGAGCCCTCAGGCGGTAGGCAGGCGATCGCCGGCAGCGTATTCACCGAGCGTCATGCGCGAGTCAGAGCGATCGAGCATGCTGATGAACACAGCGGCGAAGGCGATGCCGAAGACGAGCGCCTCGATGAAGCACATGCTGGCGCCGGCAAGGTGCTGGTCGTTGATCGCCGACAGGCCATAGCCACGCGGTGCACTTGCGTAGAGCGAGTACTGGGTGGTGGAGATCCACGTCAGCGGCAGGCACACGCACGCGCTGGCAAGACGGGTGAAGCCCAGCAGCGCGAGCCGCTGGCCGTTGGGACGAAGGCGCGCGCGCGGCAGCGGGTCGATGATCAGCCACCACATGGCAAGGCCCGTGTAGAAGAGCGTCGCGTGCTCGAGCGCGTGTACGACACTGTGTTGAGCGGCGTAGTCGAACACGCTGGGAATCGCCCAGACCCATGTCGCAAGCGCCCACAGCGGCACGGCTAGCCATGGCGATGTAAGGCGGGCGAGAATACGGCCGGATTTACCCCCGGCAGGCGCAACCGCCAGCAGCGCCTCGCGGGAGAGGCCCAGGGGCAGGATCGGCGCACGCAGACCGAGGATCAGCAGCGCGGGGGCGATGTCAGACAGGAGCACGTGCTGCATCATGTGCGCCGACAGCAGGTACTTATCGCCGATCGGGTCCAGGGGCGAGAGCAGCGCAACGGCGATCGTCAGCAGACCAGATACGTAAGGGACCCAGTGGCCCGCGTTGGGCGCCGAGGTCGACGAGCGCGCCGCAGCGCGTTTGTATACGCGCGAATACAGCCACCCAGCAGCCAGCAGCGCGATGATCACAACCGGCTGGAAGCTCCACGAGCCCCAGCCTGGATAGTGGGTCATCGGACACCGCCGCGTGGGCTTGCTGGGGCGATGTGGCTGTGGGCCTGTGGTGCGCCGTTCATGCTTCGCCGCATCCTACCGATCCTCGCCGCCGGCGTGCCCGCAGGGGTCCGGACTCAGCACTCGCAGGCACCTGGCGAGCCGCATACGGCGAGCGTGTCCGCCCACCGGCGCAGCTTTAGGGCGCAGCTATCGTGTTGCTCATCGCCGCCGCATCCGCCAGCCAACCAACTCCTGAGGCGCCCCTCCAGGGCGGCTGCCTGTGCGGGGCTGTGCGCTTTGAGATCACCGCGCCGTTCCTATTTGCCGGCTATTGCCATTGCACGCACTGCCAGCGGCGCACCGGCACCGGCTCTTCGGCCAACGGTCGTGTGCCACAGCACGCCTTTCGCCTGCTGCACGGCCAGGAGCAGCTGCGTGCCTTCCAGCCGCCGACGGGGGTGCCGAAGGTGTTCTGCGTGACTTGCGGCTCGGCGCTGTTCAGCGGCGAGCCGCTCAGCGATGAGCAGGTTGCGGTGCGACTGGGAGCCCTCGACGGCGACCCAGGTATCCGCCCGCAGTTCCGCCAGTTCGTCGACTCGGCCGCACCGTGGGAGCCACTCCCGCAGGACGGTCTGGAGCGCTATCCGCGCTCTCGGACCGGCTGAGCGCGGCCCGCTCGCGCAGCCAGCTCAGCGAGCGCGGCTCGCCGCAGCGCTCGCGCCAGCCCTCGAGCGCCTCCTCGAGCTGCTCGCCGTCGAGCACCGTGGCCAGCACCTCTACCTGTCCGCCGCCATCCTCGACAGAACCCAGGCGCACAAGGTAAAGCTCGCCGGTGTCGCTGACCCATGCTGCTCGGTGTAGCGGCCCGTCGACGTCTTCGCGCCACCACAGCCCGACATCGCGCTCACGGGAGTGAATGCGGCGATCGTCGGCGGTGTAGAAGCTGGCCAGCGAGCGATAACGCTTGAGCTGCTGGGCGCGTGTGGCTGCGACTGCTCGTCTCATCGACATCACCGCTTTCGTGAGGGGGCTCGTGGGGAAGCCTCGCGCACCCATCTAAACAGCGGGTTACCAAGCAGTAAGGATTGTCCAGGTTCTACGGGACGACGTCCACCGGCGTGCCGAGCGTCACCCTGGGCCCGAGCCATGCGATATCTGGATCGAGCATGCGGATGCAGCCGTGGGAGGGATCGCCGGGGATCTTCTGTGGTTCCCCATAGGGGCCGTGGATGCCGATCACGCCTTCGCCGGGCCAGTTGGGCAACGTGGAGTAGTCGGAGGTGCCAAGCGCATACGGCCAGTAGGGGCTGCTGGGGCTGGACAGCTTGAAGCGCTCATCGATCCAGAAGTGCCCGGCTGGGGTGGGGGTGCTCGGCTTGCCCACACCGACGGGATAGATCCTGAGCAGACGTCCCGCGTAGTAGACGCGCATGCGCCGCTTGTCGAGATCCACGACGATCTGCCAGCGCGTGCGGTGAAAGCTGCCGAGCAGTTCCCGCAGCATCCACCCGATGCGCCCGTTGGGCCGGCCCGGAATGCGAGCCTCGACCCATTCGCTACCTTCGCTGTCCACATAGCTGCTGAGCAGCAGATACACGCTGGGGAACCCGTCCGGGTCATGCAAGTGAACGGTTGCGATCCGCTTGGCTTTCGTGTCCGGGCTGGCGTAGACAGCACCGATTCCTTCTGAGTAGGCCCAGGTTGTGAGCGTCATTTCGTTCGACAGCGCCACAACGGCCTGTGGCGAAGCCGGCGGGGAATTCAGCTGCGACGCAGCGGCGCTCGCCTGTTCGCCAGGCGTGCCAGCAGCAGCTGCCGCTCCAGCAGCTGCAGGCATCTGCGCCGCGCCGGCGATCGTGCCGAGGCACACGGCGAGCACCAGCAGCCGCGAGTGGCCGCCCTTGACCGTCATGGCTCACACCGCGAAGCATGGCGGGCGGGCGACACCTCCGAAGCCACTGTCGCCCGCCCCTCCATACCAATCCTGCCTCCGGCGTTCAGCCGGTGAACCTCGGTGTGGAAACGTGATGGACGGCAGCACAGCGCGCAAGCGACCGGGTGATCGTGGTCGCATGCACCTTGCTAGCCGCCGTGAACACCACTTTGATCACGAGCTTCTCCTTGCTGCCCACGGGCAGCTTGACGCGATCCGTGAAAGCCCCGTGCGAGTTGGGCGCTTTCAGCGTGGCCACCTTGTGGCCGTCGAGCGTGAAGGTGACCGACGCGATCAGCTTCCCGCTCACGGACGCCAGGTACCCGGTGCTCGCCACGCAAGCACTTGCGCTACTCGCAAGGTGCGCGGCACCGAAGCTCAGCACGCCGCTTTTCGCCGGCGGCGTGACGGTGGTGGTAACCGGGGTTATGGTTGTGGTCGTTGCTTCTTTCTTGGGTTCGGATTTGACTTCCGGTGGAGCTGTCGCCCTTCCCCCTTCGGCACAGGTTGCGTCGTAGTTACCTTGCCAAGTGAGCTTGACTTCGACCTCACCCACGGGGCCAGCCTCGCCTTCCAGCGTGAACAGGAACTGAGGCAGGCCAGTAGGCGTGTTAAGCGACAGCCCCGCAAGACCGGCGGTCCCGGTTTCGTCAAGCGTGATCGGATTCAGGCCAGCAATCGGGTTGCCGTCACCGTCGGCGAACGAAACGGTCCCGTTTGTGTAGGTGCTGCGTTCGGGCTTGAGAACCTGCAGCGACACATAGTTCGCCGGCGTGCATTGCGGCGCGGGAACGACGAACTGCGATGCCAGTACGCGAATCGTGCCCTGGCCGCAGGCTTCTCCTGTGTACGCGTCGAAGCTGAGGATCTGCACAGGCTGCGTACCGTCATCGGCATCAGAGTTCACCCAGATGCAGGTCGGACGCTGCGGGTCGGGGTTAACCGTGTACAGAAGGACGATCCCGGGCAGAACCTTCGGGAAGTTCGTGCAGCTTTCGCCGGTCGAGTAGTCGAAGCAGTCGACGGCTTCGCCACCAGACGAGTCTGCGTGCGGGACGTAGACACGCGGCCCGATCGTCAGACCAGGACCGTTCCATTCCTCGGTCTCGCCGATCGCCGCAGGCATGTTCGCGGGCGTGGTCACCGGTTCGCCTTCGAGGTTGTAGCACGGGTCGCCACTGGCCGGCACACAGAGGCCTGTCGTCGTCCCGCTCGCGCTCAGCATCGGGAACGGTGCGCCGTACTCGTAGTTGCCACCGATTTTCACCGGCCACTTCCCGCCGCAGGATTCCTGCGTGGAGCCGTTGAAGCATGCGGCCCACGCTTCGCCTGAGACGTTCATCGGAATGATCGTCTCGCCACCAATCACCGCCGTCTCCCCGTCGGGCTCGTTGTTCGTGGTTTCGATCGTCCCGGCAGGCAACGTCACCGCGTATGGCTGATTCGCGCAGGCGGCGCCGGTGGTCAGGTCGAAGCACGTCAGCTCGTCCTTGTCACCTTCGCGCGTCCCTTGGGCGAAGTTGAACGAGTACCAGAGCTTTTCGCCGCCGCGTTCGGCCAGCATCGGGTCACTGAGGCCGCTGATTTCTCGCTCAGTGGTACGTGGGGCTTCGCCCTTGCCAGTCAGTTCGGTGAAGCCGCAGAATGGGTCGGCTGCGGTGGAGTTGGTTTCGATGCAGACCACGCCGCCGGTGTCGTCCGTGAGCCTGGTGGCGTAGACGTAGAGGTCGCCCGTTTTCTGGTTGAGATACAGCCCCGGCTGCGGCTGCGAGGTGAATTCGGCGCCGGTGCCCGTTTCGGTGATCGTCTTGGGCCAGCCTGCGCACGATTCCGCGTTGCTCTGTTCGTGGCAGGCGACGCCGATGAAGTCCTGGTGGTGGAAGACGTTGAAGACCCTCGTTTCGGACAGCGCAACCGCCCAGCCATCGCCACCACCGTTGCCCTGGAAGTTCGACGCCGGCGGGACCGGAACCGTCTCGGTCGCCGAGTAGGTCGCGGTTTCGGCGGCAGCCGAAGCGACCGCTACCGACAGCACGAACAGGCACGCGAGCGCCGCGGCGGCTAGCGCAGTCCCGCGAGCGCCGAGCCTCGCGGCCCGTGCCGATCGTACGATGGACATGCTGCGTAGAGCCATCAACATCGCCGTCATAGCGGCTTACCCCCCAGGGTCAGAATATAGGTCACGAACTACAAGACAAGTGGTCAAGCCCGCACTTGTGCGCGTCATCCGTGCGCGCGAACCGCGGAATATAAAGCAGCCTCGTAGATTTGTCGAGGGCGCCGCTATCTACTAATGCTTAGCTGCAGGCCGAGGGCGACGGGATCACCCGCAAGTGGCGGCCACGGACAAGCCTCCGGCTGGCAATGACCAGCGAGGTCGGCCCCGCAGGGATCACTGGCCTCACGAGAGCCCGATGATCCCTGCGAGTCCCCCGATCAGCCGTTGAGGCGTTTCTTCAGCGCGCTAGCGGCGGAGAACTTCGCTGCCTTGGAGGCTGCGATTTTGATCGTCTCGCCGGTGGACGGGTTGCGTCCCTCGCGTGCAGCACGGTGGCTGACGCTGAACTTGCCGAAGCCGGCAAGAGCGACCTCCCCCCCAGCAGCAAGCTCGTCGGAGACCACCTCTAGTGCCGCCTCAACCACCTGACGTGCCTGGCTGGCGGACAGCCCAGTGCGCTCCGCGACCTGCTCGCCCAGCTCGTTCTTCGTCATGCCACTCCCTTCTCGAGTGTCGTTGCTGCGAGCAGGCTAACCGCTCGCGAGGACGACGACACGGACAGAACGCGTAAAAGCGCGGTGAAGAAGCCCTAATTTCCGGGGAACTCGACTGGAGAGGCGGTCCGTAGCGGCGTCTCAACAGGCCGTTTGAGCCCCTTACGAGCCCGAAACGAGGCGAGAGCACCGGCAGCGCAGGCAGACCACAGCAGGCACACCCAGACGCCGCTGGCGAGCGTCACGTGCACCCACACGAGCTCTGTGGGCAGGTGCGTGTAGTACTGGTCGAGGCCAACAATGCCCTGTAGCGCGAGCAGCACACACAGCACTGTCAACGGCCGCTGCACCCCGTCGCTGACCTGCCGGCGGCGGGCGAGCCACCACACGAGCACCGCGGCAAGGCTGAACACGAACGCGATCTCGGCGTGGCGGTGGATGACGAAGTCCATCGTGCCGCGCCCGTCGAAGTCCAGGCGGTTGATCTTCTGCCCCGGCGAGCCGCCGGCGTGGGGGCCGGCGGCGGTGGCTGCGGTGCCGGCGAAGATCGTCAGCGCGCCCAGCGCCACCAGCCAGCGCAGCGCACGCACGATCGTGGGATCGGTTGCGCCAAATCCCTCAGCCGCGTCGGCTGGCTTGCGCGACCAGCTGTCCTCTGGCGGCTCGTGCGTGGCGCGCCAGACGAGCATGACGGCAGCAACGAGGATCAGCATGGAAAGCGCAAAGTGGCCCATCACCCAGCCGTAGTCGAGCTGGCCTTTGACGGTGAAGCCGCCGAGCACAGCCTGGGCGACGACACCAAGCGGTAGCAGCGCGCTGAGCCACACGAGGTCACGCCTGTATGGGCGGCGGCGGACAGCGGCGAGCCACGCCAGTCCAGCGGCGATCGACACGGGGCCGGTGATCAAGCGGTTGGAGAACTCGATCAGCGCGTGCGTCTTCAGCGGCGGGTAGATGTTGCCGTAGCACTTGGGCCACGTGGGACAGCCGAGGCCAGAGCCGGTCAGCCGCACAGCCGCGCCGGTGAGCACGATCAGCGTGAGCGCAATCAACCCTGCGTAGGCGAACCACACATACTGCTCGGGGGTGACCGTGTAGCCATTGGTGCGCTCGCGCAAGCGCTGCAGACGGGCGGACATCGCGCTTAAGGATGCCACTCGAACGGCAGCTCGTCGGCAACCTCGCTCAGTCGCGGTGCGGCCGCGTCGCGAGCGGAAACGATCAACTCATCCGCCGGCAGCGGCCATTCGATCGCTACGTCGGGGTCGTTCCATGCGATCCCCCTCTCAACAGAAGGGTCGTAGTACGCGGTCTGCTTGTAGAGGACGTCCGCGACGTCACTGAGAACGCAGAAGCCGTGGGCGAAGCCGATCGGCACGTACAGCTCGCGCATGCTCTGCTCGTCGAGCTCCACGCCCTCCCACTGCCCGTACGTGGGTGAACCTTTGCGAAGGTCGACGGTAACGTCGAGGATGCGCCCGCGGGCACAACGCACGAGCTTGCCCACACCGTCGCCGATGTGGAAGTGCATGCCTCGCACCACGCCGCGGGTCGAGCGCGAGTGGTTGTCCTGAACGAACTGCTGATCCTCGGGGATGCCCGCCTCAGCGTGCCACTCGCGTCGGTAGGTCTCACAGAAGAAGCCGCGCTCGTCGGGGTAGACGCTCGGTTCGATGATCACGAGGCCTGGTAGGCGGGCAGATACGGAGCGCATGGGCGCAAAAGCGTAGCCGGAGAGGGCTGGTGGGCGCGCATGGCAATCGATGTAGGGTGGGTGCTACCTTATGTATGTGAGAAAGACCAGCATCTATTTGGACCCGGGCTTGGACATGGAGCTGGCACGGGTCGCTCAGGGAGATGGCGTAACGAAGGCCGAGTTGATCCGCCGTGCGCTCAGGCGTGCCGTGGAAGAACATCCCCGGCCGCAGATCACCGCGATCGGCGTCGAGCGCGACGCCGAATCGGTACAGCTCACGCGCGAAGAGCAGGAGATCGCTGACGTACTGCTCGCTGAGCACGACGCCCTGTGATCGTCGCCGACACGTCGGTCATCTTTGCGCTGCTCGACCGTGTCGACGAGCGCCATCGCTCGACTCGCGCTTGGTTCGAGCGGACAAAGCCGGCTCTGGTAACCGTGCCGCCGATCCTAGCCGAGGTCGACTTCCTTGCTGCTAGCAGGGGAGGACAGGGGATGCGGGCGGCGTTTCGAGCAGACGTGATCGCCGACGCCTACCAAGTCGAATGGTGGGATGGAGCCGCTGTGCAGGCCGCCAAGACCGCCCAGCAGTACGCCGATCTCGGCGTCAGCTTCGCCGACGGGAGCCTGGTCGCGCTCGCCGCCCGTTTGCAAACCACCGAGGTGGCCACCTTCGACGAGCGTCACTTCCGTGCGATGCGACCGCTGTGGGGCGATGCCTTCCGTCTGCTTCCACTTGACACGACGTGAGCCGTGTTCCAGGGTTGATCGGGTGCAGCTCAGCTCGCAAGAGCGACATCGGGAGTCGCGCTATCCTTTACTCATGTCCGTAGATGTAAAGAAAGCGGGACGCACGGCGGGCCACTCGCGGGTTTCCGGAAAGCACCAGATCACGATCCCGATACGGGCGTTCAGCGAGGCAGGACTGCGCGAGGGTGATGTCGTGCAGATCAAAGCTCAGGGTCGCGGGCGTGTCGTAATCACACGCGTGGAGGACCTGCTCGATGAGTATGCCGGCTGTCTGCGTACGGGAGGCGAGCTCGGTCGAGCCGTACGGGGGCTGCGCCAAGAGTGGGACTGATCCTGCTCGACTCGACCGTGATCGTGGGCTTTCTGGACGCCGACGATGCGCTGCACGAGATCACTGTCGCAAGGCTCAAGGAAATCGTAGGCAGCATCCCGCTCGCGGCGTCGGTAATCAGCTACGCAGAGGTAATGACTGGAGTTTCGCTGGGGCACCACGCCCAGGAGAACGTGGACGGCTTCTTCGATGCCCTGGTCAAGGATCTCCTGCCGGTCGACAGGCCTGTCGCGGCACGCGCGGCGACGCTACGAGGGAAGCACATCTCGCTGAGGATGCCCGATGCACTGATCCTGGCCACGGCGGACCTTCATGAGGAGATCGACACGGTCCTGTGCGCGGACGGCGATTGGCCAAAGATCAAGGGGCTCAGCTGCCGGGTGGAGCTGCTGCAGCCGTCGACGCCTGGCCACGGCTGAGATGGCTGTGGAGGAGGATCCGTCGGCGGCACTGAGCGCGGCCTGTGTGTGGGCGCCCGGCCCGGTGCGGCCGGTGCTCGCCGACGGGGCCGTACACGTATGGCGGGCAGATCTGGCCGCTGTATCGCCGGACCTGGGGGCGCTGCTATCTGATGAGGAGCGCGAGCGTGCCGAGCGGATCGTGAACGAGCGCGACGGCGAGCTGTGGCGGCGCTCGCGCGGGCTGCTGAGGGCGCTACTCGGCCGCTACCTGCAGTTGGAGCCGAGCTCGCTGCGCTTCGCAACCGGCGAGCACGGCAAGCCGGCGCTGCTACACGACTCACACGAGCCCCCGTCACAGTCACGGCCGGCGGCGCACCAGTCAGCGCCGACAAACACAGATCGCCTGTCCTTCAACATGTCTCACTCGGACGGGCTGGCGCTTTACGCGTTCAGCATGGCTGGGGAGGTTGGCGTCGACGTTGAGGTCGCACGCAGGCCAGTGGACACTGTGGCGATCGCAGCGCGCATGCTCGGGCCGGCACAGGCTGAGCGCCTGCAGGCACTCGACCCGGCGCTCCGCCAGCGTGAGTTCCTGCGCGCATGGGTTTGCTACGAGGCGGAGCTGAAGTGTTTGGGTGTTGGCATCGGCGCCAGCCCAGTTGGCAATCCGGAGCACCAGCCGTGGGTGGCGGAGATCGAGCTCGGCCCAGCACGGGCTCGACCCCAGCACGGGCTCGGCCCCGACGCGGCGGCAGCGGTAGCGGCTGAGCAGCAGGCGCGAGAGCTGCGCTGCTGGGATTGGCAGGCCTAGGCAATCTCAGCCCAACTGCGGTGACGCCAGACACCGCGTGCGGCGGCGCCGCCCTCCTCTAAGTTTTTCTAATCCATAACTTAGAAAGCATCCTGCGAGACTGCCGGATCGCGATGACCGAGCGCCCCGGCCCACTCGAGCAACTCGACCGCCACTTCCTCGCAGCGACGGTCGCGCATGAGTACGCCGCCGGCATACATCGCCGACTCGTCGAACTCGGCGCCGACGGGGCTCACACGCGAAAACTGCTCAGCGACTCAGCGAACGTGGTTCTCCGAGAGATGCCACGGGTAACCTTTGAATTGCGCGACCTGGAGCGCAAATGGGGAGAACAGGAGCTTCTGGATCCGACTCAGGCCGAGCGCACCGCCCAGTCGCTCGAAGCTTGTTGGGCGGACGTGGCGCCTGAACTCGCAGCGCTTCGTGCCCAGCAGGATGAGATCGTGGCCGAGCTGGCAGAGCTCGTCGGCCGCGCAAACCGGGGGTGACGGCCCTCAGGCGGCCAGACGGTCAGCGGCTGCCTGCTCATAATGAGCGGCCAGCGCCAGGCTGGCGTCGCGAATGCCTTTGATATCTGTTTGCTCGGCCTGGGCGCGGAGCTTAAACGCTCGGGCCCTCAGCTGCTCAGGAGTCCGTTTGCTCTCGCGCAACTGCTGCTCCATGGCGCCGGTGAGCCACTGATCCCCCTCGTTCAACGTCGGCCAAGATGGAGTAGCCATGACCTCCAGTCTACCGGGCCAGAGGGACTACTCAGGAGAACACACCCTGCCGAATCACAGGCCGCATCTGGGCTGTGCCCATCTCCGGGCTGTGGCAGTGATGCGCAACGAGTCCCCGAGACAGAGCGGAGCCTCTTTGTCCTCTTCGCAGCTATCGTCAGCCTGATCAACCGCGTGCCCAGGCCCGATTCATGCGCCCACGACCCAGCGCTCGGCGTTGTGCTCGTAGATCTCGCGCAGAATGCCGCGTATGTCGTATGTGATGTCCCACTGGGGATAATCGCGCTTGAACGGCTCGAGATCGCTGATCCACCAACGATGGTCGCCGATTCTGTTGGTGGCATCGAGCTCCCACGTCAGCTCGCGCCCTGCGATCTGCTGGCATAGATAGATCGCCTCGAGCATCGAGCAGTTGCTCTTGCGCCCGCCGCCGATGTTGTAGACGGCCGCAGCTCGCGGCGCATTGTGAAATGCAGCGAACGCGGCCACCAGGTCCGCCGCGTGGATGTTGTCGCGCACCTGCTTGCCGCCATAGCCGAACACTGTGTACGGCTCGCCCGTCATCGTGCAACGCATCAGGTAGGAGAGAAACCCATGCAACTGCGTGCCTGCGTGATTGGGCCCAGTGAGACAGCCGCCACGAAAACAGACAGTCGGAATGTCGAAGTAGCGCCCGTACTCCTGAACCAAAAGGTCGGCAGCTGTCTTTGAGACCCCGAACAGCGAGTGCGTGGACGCGTCAATCGACATGCTCGTGTCGATGCCTTGGTAGTAGCGGTGGCTCTCTGGCAGCTCGAGACGCGTCTGCTGCTCCACCAGCGGCAGCTGGTTCGGTAGGTCGCCGTAGACCTTGTTGGTGGAGCAAAAGATGAACGTGGCGCTGGGGGCATGCTGGCGCACTGCCTCGAGCAGGTTGAGCGTGCCGTTGGCGTTGACCGCAAAGTCGAGCTGCGGGTCAGATGCGGCCCAATCATGCGAGGGCTGCGCGGCAGCATGGATCACCAGCTCGATGTCCGCAGCGTGCTGCGCAAAGAGCCGCGCGACACCATCGGCGTCGCGGATATCTATCTCCAGCGAGCGGAACTCCTCGGGGTAGCTGCGCAGGAGCGCATCGGTGGTGGGCGCAGTGGAAGCGTCCGGTCCGAAGAAGCTCGCGCGCATGTCGTTCTCGAGGCCGATCACCTCATACCCGGCCTCGACGAAGTGCCGAACGGACTCCGAGCCAATCAGACCTCCCGATCCGGTGACGACTGCTACAGGCATCAGGTCCTTTCTCAAACGTTATGGCCAGGGCTGCGTCATGCTCGACGATCCAAGCATGCCAGGGTCCATCGCAGCACTCTTCGAATCCTTTCCAAACTACGACTCGGGATACCGAGCACAAGGCGTCGAGCTCGGCGGTCGATCAATCGATCGGTGAGGTGGATACGTACACCGGGCGGGGTACGCAGCCCTCGCTTGCCGGCGTTTGGTCTCCGAGGAGTGTCTAAAAAAAAACACCTGCGATCCTTATCGAGGATCGGAAGCGCCCACGAGGGAAAGTCGTCCGGATATCGCAGCCAGAGCGCCGGCGATCGTTTCGCGCGTAGCGGCATCTTCTATGAGGGTGACGGCACCTGAGCCGATCTCGGCATTCTCGCTCGCATCGAGGACGAACACGAGCTCCCCAGCGTGGGCAAGCAGCTCGATGCCGCCGAGCGCCACGGTGGACTTGCCTGTGCGGCGCACGTCAATAAGGACGACGTGCTCGCCGCTCTCCGCGGCGAGCCGAACCTCTTCGATGTCGCGAGTACGTCCAATCTGCCATTCGAGCTGAACCGGCGGGCCGACCGGAAGAACCTCTCCTCTTATAGTCATTACGACGATAAGTGATCGCCAAACGATAGATAAGTCAACCAGGGACGGTGTGATATCGCGGCGATTTGAGGATGCAGAAGGCGATCAGCTCCTCGGAATCGTGGACTCGACCCCTGCCGATTCCTGTTACGCGGCTTAAGTGCACGCGCCCGAGCCAGCTGCGCCTCCGCCTTGAGCGTGCACATGGCTCGGCCAGAACCCGGGACCTAGACCTGCACTCCCTCCCGGCTCTTGCGCGGTCACGGTCCCGGCGCCCCGCGTCGGCGATCCTTGCTCGCCATCCGGCGCCGCTGATGCTCAGCTCAAACGCTGCCACGAACTGCGGCCTGATTCGAGGCACCGAGGGGTGCGAGCCGGCACTTACACTCCTTGTGGCCCGCCGGCGGGCTTGGCGCGAGGCGGCAAGGCGCGCGCACGTTACGGGTTGCGCCGGGGTCGGCGCCGCTACGTTCACCGGAGGCGGGCCTGACGGCCCTTTTGAAGGGCCGCTGCTTCAGCGCGCGCACGGCCGCCTGGTGGCTCGTGCGAAGCACGCGCTGCGGGAGATCCGCCGCTCACAGCCACGCCGACCCAAGCACGCGCTCCTGACGCGCCGGCCTTGAGGCTTCAAGGGCGATTGAGAATGCCCCTCCGGATGGAGCTGCAGGGCTACAAGGAGCGCGAGGCGCCGGTTGGCTGGCCACTGTGAGGCTCGCTTGTTCTCGGGTGCCTGTCGTCGAGCGGGGTGTGCGACGTGGCGCGTGGGGTCGGTGGTGCCAGGTCCCCGCCGATTATCGCCGCCTTATACCGGGGGCGTGCGGAGGGAGCGTGGCGTTGTGCTCCGGCTGGGGCTGGATGTCGTGCGTGGGCGGGTTGGCGGCGGTGGGCTTCGCAACTGGCACCACCGACCGAAGGAGCACGCAGATGCACAGAAACGAGATCGCAGAGCAGATCGTCACGGAACGTAGGGCGCGCCGGGCGCGGCTGAGGTCAATGTGGCAGCTGACTCCGAGTGAGCGGGTCGCGGCGATGCGCCGTGGCGAGTTGACGCTTGAGCAGTGCGCGGCATGGGCTGCGCACTATCCCGAGCAGGTGCCGCTGCTCAACGGCGAGTTCGAGTACCTGGCGGCGTTCATGCCGGAGGCGCTCGGGTAGCGGGCATGGACGCATGCGGGCGGCGCTGGTTGCTGGGCGCCGCCCGCGTTGCACGTTGCTTGTCCCGTGGGGCCGTTACGGTGCTCTGCGTGAGACCGGCGCGGCGCACCGTTGATCTGGATGTGAAGCTCGACGGACGTCGCGTGCAGAGCGAGACGACGTGCATGTGGGCTGGCGCGTATGTGCTGACCGTGGCGACCGTGCTGCCTGACCGTGGGCTCGCGTTCGAGCTGCTCTCGAGCTTCGTGGGGCATCGCGATGTCGCGACCCACGTCACTCATCTCGTGCTAGGTCCTCCGGGCAAGGCTGCAGAGATCAGTGCGCACGATCACGCGCACGAGAGCCTCGATCCGATGATCCGCGCACGGGAGTGCGCCTACGAGCACGTCCAGGTCTTGCTAGAGCAGCTCACGAGCCTTGGCCATGACGTCTCGATCGATGTGCCCGATGACGCATTCGACGAGCTTGAGCGCATCGAGGGCTAGCTTGCCCAGTGAGTCGGCGGGAGGGCGCGGGAACCCGGGAACCCTGTGGGGTGCATGAACTCGATCGTGCGCGGTGGTACGGGCGTTTTTGGCATTCGAGGCCGTAGTGTTGCTGCCTCCGTTGATCAGAGGAGGGCTAGCGTTGGGGTCGTTGCTGTATGTGCTTGTGGGGCGTTTGATGGCGCTCGTGTTGCTGTGCTTTCGCTCGGCTGAATACAGGGATCTTGAGATCGTCGTCCTGCGCCATGAGATCGCGGCGCTGCGCCGGCAGGTATCGCGGCCGGCGCTACGGCCGGCGGACCGTGCGTTCTTGGTGGCGGCGAGCAGGCTGCTGCCCCGAGAGCGCTGGCAGGTGTTCTTCGTGACCCCGGAAACGCTGCTCGCGTGGCACCGGCGGATCGTTGCGCGCCGCTGGGCATATCCGGGACGGCGTCCAGGCCGGCCGCGGGTTGGCGGTGAGGTTCGCGAGCTGATCCTGCGGCTCGCGCGAGAGAACCCACGGTGGGGATACCGGCGGATCACGGGCGAGCTGATCGGGCTTGGGATCCAGATCTCCGCGACGAGTGTCCGCAACATCCTGATCGGCGCCGGCATCGGACCGGCCGGCCAGCGCGGCGGGATCTCGTGGTGTGAGTTCATTCGTGGCCAAGCGCAGGGCATGATCGCGTGCGACTTCTTCACAATCGACACGATCGGTCTGCGGCGGATCTACGTGTTGTTCTTCATCGAGCTTTCCACCCGGCGTGTGCATCTGGCTGGTTTGACCGAGCGTCCCCGATGGGGACTGGACAGCGCAGCAGGCCAGGAACTTCGTGTTCTCGCTCCCTGAGCGCGACATACCCCTGGAGTTCCTGATTCGCGATAACGACGGCAAGTTCACGAGCGCGTTCGACACGGTCTTTCACGCCGAGGGGTCCGGGTGCTCCACACGCCGGTCAGAGCGCCAAAGGCGAATGCGGTCGCCGAGCGGTTCGTTGGCACGATCCGGCGGGAGTGCCTGGACTGGGTGTTGATCGCCAACCGCCGGCACCTACAGCACGTTCTCAACGAGTTCATCGACCACTACAACGGCCATAGGCCGCACCGTGCGCTCGGGCTGGTACCGCCAGAACCCACCGCCGACCGCGACCGCGACCGCGACAAGCCTGGCATCCGCCACGATCGCCAGACACGACCGACTCGGCGGCCTCATCCACGAATACACCGCAGCCTGAAACCACGCCGACCAATAAATGAACCCCACACGCTCTCTTGGATATGGCGACTCGCTGCCCGCAGGATCCCGTCGTCGTGGAGGATCCAGCCGAAGCGCAGCGTCCACTGAATGTAATCGTCGCTGGCGAGCAGGCGCTCCCAGAACACCTGCGCGCTGGCCGCATACACGTCTACGTCTTCCTGGACACCGCTGAAATCCGGCCGCACGCCGACGACCATGAAGTCCAGATCGCTCATCGTCGTTCGCCGGGAGCGGACGGTCGAGCCGGTAAGCGCTACAGCCTCGGCACCAAGGGCAAGCGCGCGCTGGAGGATCGTTTCGGTAGCTTGCCGCTGCGACGATGTGAGGCGTTCAGCTGCTCGTCGGCGATCCTCTCGCACGCGCGTCCCCCAACGAGCATCGGTCGAACGCCGAGATGCCACATTGACTGGGGTCAAGGGATCGACTCCTCCTCGGTTTCTGCGGAGCCCTGGGTGTTCTGCACTGCCTCTTCGGCGGTGTCTGTCTCGTTTTCTGCCGTGTGCACCGCCTCCTCGGCGGTGTGTACAGCGTCCTCGACGGTGCTCAGGAGATCCCCTGATGTCCAGTCACCGAAGTCCGGGGTCTCGCCCTCATAACCGGCGTCCTTGCGAGCCTGGTTCAGCAGCTCCAGGACTGGACTCAGGTCCGTCGACAGGATGCCACTCGTGTGCAGCTCGGACGCTGCCCGCGCCTTACGCCAGTGCTGGCGCTCGGTAGCGATACCGTGCAACTCGGCCAGCGCCACGATCGCTGCCTCAGTGGCAAGATGCAGGAAGGTGACACCGACGACAGAGTCGCCAGCGTTTGAACGCGTTGCTGGCTCTCGTGAGATGCTCGCGCGCCAGCTCCGACTTCGACTGTGGGGACATTCCACCATCGTACGCCCGATTCCGGCGTGCCCCCAACACCCGCATCCTCGCGTCGATGAACACGCAGCGACCGTGTTTAGCGGTCGGCTGCGACCATTCAGATAGCTGTTTCGCGCGCGCGTCGGCCGCCGCGCCTATCGTTCGGGCGACGTTATCGACTCTGGCGAGAGGTCTTTAGCTGCAGCGTCTGCCCCATTACGAGGGTGGCGCCCTCGTTGCACCGCAGCGTGAGCGCGAGCTCGCGAGCGGTGCGCAGTAGCGCGCGTGAAGCGGCGTTCAGCGTGACATCGAGCGAGAGCTTCTTCGCGCTGGTGAGGGTGACGGTCTTCGTCTGCACGACCCGGACCGTCTGTGTGAAGCGCGGCGGTTCACGCTTGGACACGTGGGCGGCGTCACGAGCGCCCGCGCGCGGGCCGTGGCCGGCCCCTGGGACGGCGGCGACGGTCAGCCTCACCTTGCAGAGCGTGCAGGCGCCTTCCAGGGTGAGCAGCAGCGTGCTGCCGTGCAGGCGTGCGCTTACCAGCCGAACCAGCGGCCCGCCGGTGATCGTGACGGTTGTGCCGCCCATCTGGCTGCCGCTGGCCGGACTCAATCCGGACACCTCGGGCATAGGCTCGCCCAGCACCCCATAGGCGAAGCTGCGGTTTTCACCCGCCGCGATCTCGCTCACGTCGATCAATCCGGGCACCGGGGTCGGAGCATCGGTGCTGGCTGTGTTGCCGGTCCCGAGCTGTCCGTCCCAGTTCTCGCCCCACGCGCTCACTTCTCCGTCGCTCAACAGCGCCAGGTTGTGCTGGTTGCCGGCGGCGATCGCCGTGGCGCCTTTCAGTTCGCTGACCGGCACGGGCATGAGGCTGCAGAAGTTGTAGAGGAAGCATTCGGTCGGTCCCGTGAATGTCCCGATCCCGAGCTGTCCGGAGATGTTGCTGCCCCACGCCATGACCGTCCCGTCGGCGAGCAGCGCAAGGCTGTCTTCTCCGCGCGCGATCGCGCGAACGTCGCTGAGGCCGCTAACCGCCACTGGCACGAAGCTTGCGGCTGTGGTGCCGTCACCGAGCTCACCAAAGCCGTTTTCGCCCCAAGCGGCGACCGTCCCGTCAGCGAGTAGCGCGAGGTTGCTGTTCAGGTAACCGGCGATCGCCTTAGCGTTGGTCAGGTCACTGACGGGGGCAGGCAGGTCTTGCGACGGGTCGCCGCTGCCCTGGCCGAGGGCGCCCCAGCCGTCATACCCCCAGCTCATCACGGTCCCGTCCTTCAAAACCGCGAGACTCGACTGCTGGTCGGCGGCGATCGCCAGGACTTCGCTCAGGCCGTGGACGGCGACCGGTACGTTGCTGCTGGTGTTCGTGCCATCGCCGAGCTCGCCGTCTTCGTTGTCCCCCCAGGCCATGACGGTGCCGTTGCTCAGGAGAGCCAGACCATGTTGAGCTCCCGTGGCGACGGCGACCACATCGGATAGGTCCGTGACAGGAGCCGGCGTTGTACTGCAGGGAACCTCATAGCCGGATGCTTCGGCGAAGCTCGCGTGGCACGTTTCGGGGCCCGTATCGGTGCCATCGCCCAGCTGCCCGAAGGCATTTTCGCCCCAGCTCATGACCGTCCCATCGCCCAGCAGCGCCAGCCCGAACCTCCGACCGATGGAGAGCGCCGTCGTGTCGCTCAGGCCGGGCACCGCGACGGGCGTATCGGTCTCAGCGGTGCTGCCGTCTCCGAGCTGCCCGACTTCATTTTCTCCCCACGCGATGACACCTTGGGCTCCCAGGCCTTCAGCCGCGCGGGCCGCCGCGGGAGCCGCGATCGACGCCAGCAAGCACAGGAACACGACCGCCGGCAGCCCGCGCCAAAGCGGCGACCAACGACATATACCGGCTTGCGCTGGCGATGTACTAGTGTCGTGAGGTGTGGGAGCAGCCATGACAGCGAACTAGCCGGATCAGCAAGCAGGAATCTCGACTGTAGGAACACTACTGGGCGGCAAGAGTTGCTTGCAGGCTTTCACTCTCCCAGTCACCACCACCGGGCGACGCCCTGGCAACCGCAGCTCGATGCGCTACGGCAGCAACCCTTATACGCCGGGCGCTGGACGCAAGCCACCGATGCTCGCGGGGCGCAACCGGGGTCTCGAGGGCTTTCAGGCGTTGATCGAGCGCCTGGGCGCCGGGGGCTATGAGCGCAGCCTGATCTACTCGGGCCTCCGAAGCGTGGGCAAGACGGTGCTGCTGATGGAGCTGGATGTGCTGGCGAGCGAGGCCGGCTGGGCGACCACCGACGTATAGGAGGTTGGCTCGCAGCCGGACTTCCGCGTGACGTTTGCGCGTATGGCGACGAGGCTGCTGCGCGAGATGAGCCGCCGACACCGCATCAAGGACCGCGCCGAGCGAGCGCTAGGGGTGGTGAAGGCGTTCAGCGTGGCCGTGCCGTCAGGGGTGCAGCTCAAGCTCGACGTGCAGGCCGCGTCTGGCGTCGCCGACTCGAGAGACCCCGAGCAGGTGCGCCTGATGTCCGCCAAGCCGTACGCCGACCGCCTGTTCTCCTATCACGAGCTCGGTCGCTTCCCCACGCAGCAGCGCGCGCTGCACTGGTCGCCCCCGCGGGAAACAACGGCGTGGAGTACGAGGAGAACGCGGCCCGCCGGGTCGTACAGCGACTCCGCCGGCTACCCGTACTTCCTCCAGGAATACGGCCTGGAGCTATGGAACTACGCCGAGCGCTCCCCCATCGGCAAGGCAAGACGTGGAGGCCGTGAGCGAGATCGTCAAGGACTCGCTCGCACGGAGCTTCTCGGCCCCCGCCTGCAGATGGCCACCGACACCGAGCAGCGCTACCTCGCAGCGATGGCAGCCAGCGGCAGCGCCCGCCCTACCGCTCAGCCGACGTCGCCCACCGCTTCGGCGTCAAAGACCAGCGCGGAGCATCCCGCTCCACCGCGAAAGCACTCATCCACAAGGGCCTGATCTGGAGCCCCCCGCCGCGGCCAACTCGACTTCACCGTCCCCCTCTTCGCCGACTACCTCACGGAGAACCATCCGCTCGACACCTTCGAAGACAGCGTGTGATTCCACGAGCACACTTTGCAAAACCACGGGCTTTGCAAATCGTGATTTGCTTCGATTTGATCGGCATTACTATTCCGGATTGATCAGCTCTGATCTGGAGTCCCTGATGCGGCCAGCTCGACTTCACCGTCACCCCGTTCGCCGAGTTGCTGACGGAGAACCATCCGCCGGAGGGCGCGTGGAAGCCGGTCTCAAAAGATGGTCCAAAGCGATAGCTCATACCGCATGCTTGCGCGCCTCTCCGAAGGCTGTCCTGTTCGGGAGACACATACGCCAACTCCTTCGTACAGCCCAGTTGGCGCCGGTCACCACACGAAGCGTTGCCCGAGAGCAACCCAGCGCTCGACGTTGTGGTCGTGGATCTCGCGCAGGATCTCCTCGACCTCCCACGTGATCTGCCACTCCGGGTAGTCGCGCCTGAAGGCGCGAGGTCGCTGATCCACCAGCGGTGATCGCCGATCCGGGCGCCTCGTCGAGAGCTCCAGTCCAGCTCGCGACCGGCGATCTGCTCGCACAGCTCGATCGCCTCGAGCATCGAGCAGTTGCTGTCGCGCCCGCCGCCGATGTTGTAGACCGCCGCCGCGCGCGGCGCGCGGTGGAACGCCGCGAACGCGGCACGAGATCGGCGCTGTGGATGTTGTCGCGCACCTGCTTGCCCCCGTAGCCGCAGATCGTGTAGGGCTCGCCGGTCATCGTGCAGCGCATCAGGTAGGAGAGGAACCCGTGCAGCTGCGTCGCCCGCATGGTTGGGGCCGGTCAGGCAGCCGCCGCGGAAGCAGACCGTCGGCATCCTCGAAGTAGCGGCCGTACTCCTGCACGAGCAGGTCGGCCGACGCCTTCGAGACGCCGAACAGCGAATGCATGGACTGATCGATCGACATCGTCGTGTCGATGCCGCCGTAGTAGCGGTGCTCCTCGGGCAGCTCCAGCGCGTGCCGAGCTCCACCAGCGGCAGCCGGTTGGGAAGGTCGCCGTAGACCTTGTTCGTCGAGGTGAAGATGAACGTCGCGCCCGGAGCGTGCTTGCGCGTGCGCCTCGAGCAGGTTCAGCGTGCCGATGGCGTTGACCGCGAAGTCGGTCTGCGGATCTGACGCCGCCCAGTCGTGCGAGGGCTGCGCCGCGGTGTGGATGACCAGCTCGATCTGCGTCCCCGTGCTCGGCGAAGACCCTCGCACGCCGTCGGCGTCGCGGATGTCGAGCTCGAGCGAGCGAACTCGTCGGATGGTCTCGCGCAGCGCTCGCGTCGTGTGCGCGGTCGAGGCGCCGGGGCCGAAGAAATGCGCGCGCATGTCGTTTTCGATGCCGATCACGTCGTAGCCAGCCTCGACGAAATGGCGCGACCGACTCCGAGCCGATCAGACCTCCGGATCCGGTGACTATCGCGACAGGCATCAGGTCCTCTCTCGAAGCGATGAGCATGGCAGCTCCACCTCGACGACCCAAGCCCGCGCAGTCGCGGAGCCGCTTGCTCACGACGTCGGTCATAGGCAACGCTCCCTTCGCTGCTCCCGATGAGGCAGATCACTACATCCGCACAATCGGCGTAGATGTAAGGGCCCCCCATCGGCAAAGCGAGCCCAGACGCCCGCATCGGAGCCACTCCCACCCAGGTCGCGTGGACAGCCCAGGCCACGCGCCTGGTGCCGCTACCGCCGAGCCTTGACCCGGAAACCCTTCACGTGCGAGCTCCTGCCGGGTGAGCCCAGCGCAGCGTGCTTAAACGCCGCCGACCCTAGGCCACCATCGGTGGCGGCCGTCACCACCCTGGGCATTATCAACCGCTGTCGACGGGATAGGCCGTGATCGGGCGAGTCGGGCCGCACAGCTCAAGAACACCCGCCGTACACGTCACACGAGCCTGCTCACCCGTCCCTGATATGGACCCTGCCGCGCGCGGCCGACCTACCATGCGACCGCTGACGGTTCTCCCGCAATGGTTTTTTCGCCCCCCAACGGTCCGAAGCTCCAAGATGGCGCGCTCCAGAACCAGTTCTCAAGGACTTCTTTGGGGCCACAGTAGAACACATCCATATTCCCGTTAGGCCATGCAACGGCATCTGGATCCCCAACCATCGTGCCTTCAGCTCCGATTGGAGCGTAATACCAAGTTGGTGAACTCCAATACCAGTTTTGAAGTCCGTTGTCCGTGGCGCGATAGAAGACATCGATATGTCCTTCTGGCAGTGCCACCGCAGAAGGATTGCCCGCCACCACTTTTTCGGAGCCCAACGGCGAGTATGTCCATTCCGAACCGGTCCAATACCAGTTTTGGAGCTGACCATTAGTCGCGCGATAGAAAACATCGATATGCGATTCTGGCAGTGCCACCGCAGAGGGATTGCCCGCCACCACATTTTCGGAGCCTATCGGGCCATACGACCATGTGGCACCATTCCAATACCAGTTTTGGAGCTGGCCATTAGTCGCGCGATAGAAAACATCGATATGCGATTCTGGCAGTGCCACCGCAGAGGGTTCGCCCGCCACCATTTTTTCGGAGCCCAACGGCGAATATGTCCATTCCGAACCGGTCCAATACCAGTTTTGGAGCTGGCCATTAGTCGCGCGATAGAAGACATCTATGTGCCCGCCCGGCAGCGCGATCGCGTGAGGGTCACCAGCCATCACTTTTTCTGGTCCGATCGGCGAGTAGGACCAAGTAGAGCCACTCCAGTACCAGTTCTGCAGGCCACCGTCGGTGCCCCGATAGAAGACATCGATGATTCCTCTCCCAAGCGTACGCCCTGCCGATGAGACTATGACTGACGGGTTACCGTCAACGGTACCCGCCGAGCCAATCGGCCCAAATTCCCAAGTGCTCCCAGTCCAATACCCGTTTTGTAGCCCGCCGTTAGGCCCACGATAGAAGACATACTCCGCCGATAGCGTCGTGAACGTTTTGTCTCCGCCGGCGCTAGTGACACCGCCGCTGGTCGCGACGAGCCGGTAGTGATAGGTGGTGGCAGGTTCTAGGCCGGTGATAGTGACTGTCTGTGGTACCGGGCTCGAGCCGGCGCCCGCATCTCCTGGAACCGTGGAGGACCCGTAGCTCACAGTCGGTCCGTATTCGACATAGTATTTCGCGTTCGTAGCCTCGCGGGTTTACGCTGCCAGTCACCACAGCTTCCGTCTGCTGTACGCTGCTTTCACCGCCCGTCACCGCTTCAACCGGGCCTGGTGTAGTGAATGTTTCGTCGTTACCGCCAGCGGTCCCGCTCGCATTGGTCGCGACTATGCGGAAGTGGTACGTCGTGCCTGGTGCGAGGCTCATCACGGTGGCGCTCTCGCCAGATTCTGTCCCCGAGCATGGCGCGCTAGATCCGTAGGACGTAGAGGTCCCGTATTCAAAGTGGCAGTTACTCAGTGCCGTCCCGTTGGAGTTAACGGTTCCGTTTAGGGTCGCTTGCAGCGGCTGCTTGCCGGTCGCCGCGCCCGTCGTCACAATCGGAAGTTTTTGCCAAACCTTCACATAGTCGATGACCATTTCGTCAGGGATGACCAGTGGCTGTCCGCAGCAGCCTGGCGACAGCATGTCGGCGATCAGATATTGGGGATACCGTTGACTGCTTCCGTATTGATCTGCCCGACCTGGGCGCCGTCGTAGAAGTACTTCACGACACCCGGTTCCCACTCAGAGCCATACGTGTGCCAGCCGGCGTAGCTGCCAGACAGGCAGGCGCCGGGGCCTTCACTTCCTGGAGGTGGGTGAATGTGGTAACAGGCTTGCCCGAGAGTTCGAGTTCCCGATGGTGTCGATCTCGTTGGCGTTCGGTGCGACAGGCTCCAGAGTGCGGGCCAATCCGGCAAGCAGCCGCCTTTCGGGCATCCCCGCCCGCTGGGCGAAACCCCGGGAAGGTACGCGCGCCATTCGACGTACCCGTAGGTGTAGCCAAAGCCGGAGTGCCCCGGCTGGCCATCGTAGGGATTGGACTCCACCAGCCCCCCTGTGTCTTCGACGGTGGTGGATCCGCAGGTGGCATGTTGCGCTCTCACCTGCAGGTAGAGATACCCGTTACCTGGTTGGGAGACATTCGCCGACGACAAGCACTCGTTCGACACCGGCCAGATATGCCGGTGCCTTGCCAGCCTGGTGTCCACAACGCGGTGTTTAGCCCGTTAGAGGTGAATTCTTCATTCAAGGTCTGCGTCCAGTTCCCGGAGGGAGGCCCAGCCACGGACGCCGCAACGTGGACAGCCATGAGGGAGACGACCGCCGTGACGGCCGACGTAGCCAGCATGGCCAAGACTCGGCGGGTCCGCGAAGTCGGCGCTTTCTGTCTCCCACGCTCGCTGTTGAGCGCGTATCCCTCCACTTGAGATCCTTCGTCGACCCCTTGGCGTGACATCCCTGCCTCCTCGTCGTATCGGTCCGGTGCCGGGCCGGCGTCTCCTCCCCAAGGGACATTCCGGAGCTGGTCTGTTGACCGTCGGTCTTATCGTCGGGGGTCTTCTATCCCATCGTTGTGATACGCGCAAGAGTTAAACTGCGAGAAAATATCTCTGCTCACCGGGTTAACGGTCCTGGGGCTTTGGGTCGTTCAAACCCGTGGTGCACTTGTGCGAAACGGGGGTTCGACCTGCCCAAACGCGGGCAAGAACTGGTGCCAACGACACGCGACCCCTACGACTCGCCCGACACCGCCACCCACGCCGTCGTTAGAGTGGTCGAGATGATGAGCTTCAATTCTGCGCGCGCGGGGCTGGGAAGGCTGCGACGCGACCTGGACTGGATGTGGGGATTGCGAGGGCTTCGGCCGCGCGTGCTGTGGTTTCACTGGCGCGCCCGGCGCCAGGCGTGGCGCACAAATGATCTGTTCAGCCTGGCATCCGTGACACGACCGGCGGACATGCGACTATTGCTCAAGATGACAAGAGGTCGCCGCCGGGTCGTGGAGCTCGGTACGGCGACCGCGTGGACAGCGATCACCCTCGCGCTCGATGACCGGCAGCGGCGGGTAGTCAGCTACGACGTGATTGAACGCGAGGAGGCGAAGCGTTTTCTAGATCTTGTCGGGCCGGACGTCAGAGAGCGAATCGAATTGGTGGTTGCGCCCGGCTGCACCGGCCCCCGGGACCAACAGCCGGTCGATCTGCTGTACATCGACTCCTCGCACACGCGTGAGCACACGATCGCAGAGGTGCAGGCATGGCAACCGTATCCTGCGCCCCGGGAGCGCCGATGCTCTTCGATGACTTCACCCATCCGGACTATCCAGGGGTGCGCGAAGCTATCCAGGAGCTCGGACTCCAAGGCGAGGTGCGCGGCACGCTCTTCATACACCGACACAGCAACATGATCGGGGCATAGGACGCTCGCGCCGGGCTTGATCTTGCTGTTGAGCCGAGGATTTTCTATACGGCCGTTGCGCTAGCCGCCGAGAACCCCCGCCCTCTACGATCACCTCCGGAGAGCCGCATTTACTGCTGGATTGAGAGCGATTTGGCCTACCTCCGTATCTTGGAGCGCCCGCGCGATCTCTTCGCCATGCGATGTCAGTCGCCATGAGTTGCGCTTACCGAGACCGGCAGAGTGCTTGGCAACTAGACGCTCTCGTAGGAGACACGACAACAGCGCTGAGATCTGTGACTGGTGCGCTACACCGATGGCTTCCGCGACCTCACGATTGCTCGCCTGCGGGTGATCCGCTAGGAAGAGCACGCACCGCCGCGCACGATGCGCGTTTGGGTTGTTCAGCAGGGCGGGAGTCG
Source organism: uncultured Solirubrobacteraceae bacterium (assembly GCA_963752865.1). GTDB lineage: Bacteria > Actinomycetota > Thermoleophilia > Solirubrobacterales > Solirubrobacteraceae > Palsa-744. The sequence continues at coordinate 359,198 of CAVVZU010000002.1, read as the reverse complement.
CTGCGGCCGCCCGCGGTGCGTGTCGCCCCGCGGCCTGGATCTCGCGCGATAGCTTCTCCCCTCGGTCGACCTCGCGGGCGGCGGCGCGTGATGGGAGATAATGCACCGCCACGAGACCCATCAGCGGGCCGAGCAGCTCGATTAGCGGCGCCGGCCGTTCGAAGAGAATGTGGGTGTGAATCACCCCGAGGACCGACGCCATCGCACCGTCAGCGGCGAGTCGTGGAGGACTCGATGGCCGCGTTATGGGCCAGCACGAGACCATGAGAGCTCGCAGCCGTGCAAGGTTACGCTCGCGGTGCCTCAAGGCCCACGACCCGGCCGCCAACGACTCCACCAACCAAACCCTCGCCAGTAGCGCCTCGGAGTCCAGCAGCATGAGCAGCGCGGCTAGGACCGTACGTACGCCGTCCTGCCACCTGTCGTTCTGCTCAAACGCCTCGCTGACGATGTGCTCGGCGCGCGCCACACCCAGATCGAGTAATGCCAGGAAACACGCTTCTTGGCTCTCAAAACATCCGTAGAACGTCCGCCGCGACACCCCGGCCCTCGCCACCACTAGCTCGACCGACGCACCCGCGTAGCCTCGCTCGGCTACCACCGTCACCATCGCACGGAGGATCCGTTCACGCTGTACCGCGATCCTGCTCCCGGCCAGCTCGTGCGAGATCGGCGGCCGCGCGATGCGACCGCCAGTTAGCGAGACGCGGGCCAGTGTGTCGTGCACTTCATAGGGCGCACTGCGGACAACACGCGACACTCAACAGGGGGGGGGCTTGCCCATAGCTTTCATCTTGAACACTCCCCTTTGTTTTGGGCCTACGCATGCAAAGCGGGCGCTCGCGTATCAATAGGCGGCCGTTAATAGACGAACTCGCTAGCGTCGCTTGCTGTAGACCGCTCTGGGATGGTCTGGGCGAGACAGTCGGACGAGTCAGCTAATTGATACCCGCTCGGCATCGGTTCGTGTCATACCAATCTGCCCAATCGCCTCGTAAGAACTTTGGCGTGTCGAACAGGTTAAGCGGTGGGCCGTCGGCTAGGCCTTAAATCCGGATCGCTGATATGAGGGATGATTCTCCGCGCGGGCGAGGTCGCCTAGCTCCTCAAGGCGCAGCGCTACCTCCAACTCGGCGAGACACGTGGGTAGCAGGCGGCCGAGCTTCTTCTCGACCCTGTGCAGACGGTTTTCGACGGTCTGGCGAGCGACGCCCAGGGCGACCGCCGCTGAGGACGCGTTGCGCTCGGCGGCAAAGTAGGCGCGGAGCGTTTGTCGCAGTACCGGGGACCCTTGACGTGGACCGTCAAGCGGTGACAGGTAGATGTCGACCAGCGATCTCGCCAATGCCTCGTCTCGCAGGGCAAACGCGAGCAACGCGACATCGCTATAGCGCGTGAGCCACTGCGGCCTGCGCAGTGCAACCAATTGGGCAGCTTGGGCCTGGCGGTGCGTGAGGCGGAAGCCCTTGACTCCCCGCCCCGGCTCGCCGATGGCCAGCGACACGTCAGGATGCCCTTTTGCCAACAGCAGACGGCCGAGATTCTGCGATCGCGAGCCTTCGTGGATCACCGAACCAGGCCCACACAGTCTCGTCGCTGCGAGGGACGAGCAGGATCTCGCGACCAATCCTTGCCGCCAGGCTACGAACCGTGCTCTCCGCCTTCGCGCCCGTCGCGATCACACCCAGATGCCAAACATCGAGCTGGTAGCCGAGTTGGGCGGTGTCGACCGGCTCACCAGCCACAAGCCTCTGTACACGTTCCGCCGCGCGCTGACTTGACGAGCGCCGAGTCCGCTCAAGCTCACGCCGGTACTCGTCGGCGATCGAGGCGGTCAAACGTCCGAGCAGCGCCGCGTGCGTCCTTCGTATATGGCGCCGCGTCGCCCCGTCGATCGAGAACGCACGTTCAGCCTCATCCATGACGAAGTCTTCCAACAACGTGTAGCCAGCCATGTAGCGGAGCAGCACGGTGTCCAAACCGATGCCGCCGCGTGCCGCGCGCGCTGCCTGAACGATCGCCGCAGACGGTGCCGGCCCCGACCAGCCCTCCCCGTGCTCAATCCCCGTGAGGCCAAAGTCCACGGCCGCTGTGACCGCCGCACGCAAGCCGACCACATACTCGGCGTCCTCGTCGCCGATCGGATCCGGCAACGCGTCACGAACGTGGGCAAAGATCGTCTCCTCAATCTCCGGGCACTGCGACCGCAGTCTCTCGACCACTCCGACAGAGATCTCCTCGAGCGACCTCCCACGACGGCGTACATCGTGACTCACTGGCTACCCACCCGGCTGCGACGACCATCCAGCCAGTACAAGCCATATCGGCCGATCGACACTCCATGCGCTTTTCCTCGACGTCTCCGTGACACTTGTCTTCTGTCCCAATCGTATCTGGAACGATTGGGACAGATACCGAAGCATCCGCGGGCATGGCCGACCCGCTGGACATCTTTGCAGCTAACCTCCGCAAGGTCAGGCACAAGCGAGGTCTCAGCCAAGAGCGCCTCGCGCACAACGCCAACCTCAACATGACACACGTCGCCAAGATCGAGCGCGGCGAGCGTGAGCCCGGCGTCCGGACGGTTTCCAAGCTCGCGAAGGCACTGGAGGTCTCCGCCGCCGAGCTGTTCGACGGTATCGACGGACGTCATAGGCCTGCCGGCGACCGGTAGTTACCCACCTCCTGCCCGCTGTGGCGCTTCGGTCTTGCCGCGATTACTCTCCCAAACCGCAGGACGACCGGGCCTGACGGCGCGGCACTGGGTGGTCAGCGGCGGCCGCGCTTAGGCGGCGCGTGGAACACCCGGATGCTCGTCTGGGAGACGTTGTTCTCCTTGTCGTAAGCAAGGAACGTCAGCGTGTGCCAGCCGTAGGAGATGTGCTTGGCGTGCTGCCAGTCAAGCGCACCGAAGAGCGACGTGGGAAAGCCGTTGCCGTCGTAGTTGCGGATCAGTTTGCCGTCCCACTCCAAACGGATCCTGAACACGCCGTAGGGACTCTTGGCGGAGACTCTGATCGGCAGCGGCCCGCTGTAGCGGAAGTGATTGGCCGGCGAGCTAACGGTGATCTTCGGCCCGGTGAAGTTGCCGCACGGTTCAGTCAGCTTGTCGCCTTCACGAGCGTACGCTTGCATGGCCGCAAACGACGGCTTATGTGAGCCGTTTGCCCGCAGCAGCCCGGAGGTGACGGCCCCTTCGTCCTCGAGTGGGAACCACAGCGCAACCTGCACGTAGGGATCCTGTGCGAGGCAGTGGTATGCCTGCCTGAGATAAGTCGCCTGTTGTTCTTCGTTAACGCCGGCGGCCTTCTGGCCGGCCCAGGCCCCTTCTGAGCATGTGGCGCTGGTGGTGCGCCAGCTGAGCTCGGTCATCCAGATCGGCTTGTTGTCGCCATTGGCGAGCATCACGGCGTGAACTTCCCGGTAGGCGAGGAACGAGTCGGGGATCAGACGGTTACCGGCACCGCGGACGAAGTCGTACGGGGAGAGGATGTTGCACGCGGTGTCGGTGTGCACGCCCACAGCGTCGAAGTAGCCCTTGCCACCGGCCTGGTAGACGCCTTCGAGGAATTCGTAGTCGTTGCCCGTCAGCCCGCCGAGGATGACTGTGGCACTCGGGTCGGCGGCCTTGATGGCTGGGTAGGCGTCCTTGAGCAGCTGCGCGTACGCCGCCGGATTCGGGGCACCAGTCCACCAGGTTGGTGAGTCCTCCTCGTTCCAGATCTCAAACGCGCTGACTTTTCCAGCCCACCGCTGGGCGAGCGACCCAACGAAGGCCGCATAGTCGCTTGGGTTGGCCGGGGGGGTGTGTTCGTTGCTGGATCCCGTCTCCCAGCTAGGCGTGCCAACCACGTCCACGAGCACTTTTGTGCCGCGCGGCAGCGAGCGGAAGGTCTGTTCGTAGTAGTTCAGCCAGTTGGTCGCGAACACGCCCGGTGCGGGCTCCAGGTCCGGCCAGGTGGCAAACATGCGTATCCAGTGCGTGCCCAGGGCGCCATCCGCGTTGATCTGCGAGGGGGCAGTGCCGGTGATGTTTACGCCTGGTTCGGCGGCTGAGGCAGGCGTGACGCCGGCCACGACCAAGACAAACAGCACGACGGCGAGCAGACCTGCGAGCGTTAGCATTCGGCCCAACGAGAGTCGAGAGCACATGCTGGGCACGGGAAGATCCATCTGCGTCGGATATCGACTGTAGTGGCACGTCGCTCGCCCCCCCTCGAGACGGATCGACGGATGTCCGACTACGAAGCGATCGTGCGGCGGTAGGCTCGAGGGTTTGCCTCGGCAGTGCGCGACCACGGGAATTTGAGCATGTGAGCAGCGAGCTGCTCACCCCGTGGATGACGTAGGGCGTGCTCAATCGCAGCGTGGATCGAGAACGGCGGCAGTGGATCACGAGCTAGCCCGACTCCATCCCACGAAGTGAGCCGGGCCGGTGTTGGCGGGGGCTTGGATCTACCCCCGGTTTGGCGGGGTCGGTGCGTGCTTGCTATGAGGCGAGGCCGACCGGGTTCGGGCCGCGAACGCGGCTGGGGTAGCGGTCGAGGTGATCGCTCCTGGAAACCAAGGGGGCCCTCGGATCGGGTGAAGACTGACCGCAAGGACGCGGAGCTGCTCGCGCGGCTGCTGCTCGCTGACCACGGTCGTGGTCCCACCGGTCGAGGTGGAGGCCGCCCGCGAGCTGATGCGCTCCCACGATGCGTGCAGGAGGGATCTGATGACGGCTCGTCACCGGGTCTCAAAGATGCTGTTGCGCCATGGCCGGGTCTATCCCGAGTCCTCGACCTGGACGGTGGCTCACCGGCGGTGGCTCTCGGCTCAGCAGTTCGATGAGGCTGTCAGTGATCTGGTGTTCGCTGATCTGATCGCCTCCGTTGATGGCCTGAGTGCGCGCAAGAGCACGATCGCGGAGCGGCTCTCGCGCCTGGCCGAAGACGAGTAGTGGTGGGCGACTGTCGCGAGGCTCCGCTGCTTCCGGGGCGTTGATACCCTCACCGCGTTCGCATTGCACCTCGAGCTCGGCGGGGACTGGTAACGCTTCAAGCGAGCGAACGCGCTCAGCGGATGGCTCGGGCTGACCCCGTCGCTTCACCAGTCCGGCGAGTCCTCGCACCAAGGATCGATCACCAAGACGGGCTCGGGGTTCGCTCGCCGGCTGCTCGTCGAGGCAGCCTGGCACTACGGGCGAGGCCCACGGATCGGGGTAACGCTCCGCAACCGCCAGCAGGGCCAGCCCGACCATCTCCTACAGATCGCTAACCGTGCGCAGCAGCGGCTGCACCGGGTTTATCACCGGATGCGGGGCCGCGGCAAGGCACACGACGTGACCGTCGTGGCGTGTACCCGCGAGCTCGCGTGCTTCCTCTGGGCAGCCGCAACAGCCGACTGACCCCGGCTGACAGCCCCACGGTCGGGAGGCCGGGGCGCCGGGCCATCAGCGGCCAGCACGCGCGAATCTACTATGGGCAGCACCCCCAAAAAGGGTGCCACGCCCGATCCTAGACAGCACACGCTGGCAGCACGAAACCGGGCCCTGGGGTACCCAACCCCCCCCCATCAGACTGGCAACGCCGACACCGAGCCCGGCGCCCCGGCCTCCCGACCACCCCAAAACACGCCCGCCCAGCGGACGCAATCAAACACGCCCACTTGACAAACGACACGACATATCAGTAGGACGTGGACCCGAGCGGACCCCCGCCAGTCCACCCATGTACTTCGGCCATCGAGATCGACATCTGGACCTTGACGTGGTAAGTCGGCTCGAGGGCGCAAATGTGCTTTCTTGCCGTTATGCGGATGCTCATCGGTCCATCTCGATACTACCTGCGCCTAAACAGCCTCACTTCAAGCGTTGCCACTCGGTGATTCCACTCGCGGCATCCGTGATCGTCGGCCTGAAGCCATCGCTTGCGAGTGTGCGCGGCACTTCTGGGAACGTTGCGTGCGCGCCCGGGAACGTCGTGTTGGGCAATGTTGAGTTTGCCAGATAGAATCGCGTGCCTCCAGCGTCGTGCAACTCGGTGAGCACAGCTTCCAACTGCTGATAAGTCACAACGCCGTCCGGGTGACTGTACTCGGAGACGTTTTCTACGCCAGCGTCGACGGCGATTAGATGACCGAGCGGCGCAAACACCACAACTGATTCACCACGCTTGGCAGTACGGCGCAGGAGAGCTACGGCAGCAGACACGTTGTACGGTGTCGGTATCGGCGCGCTGGCGACGATGCGTCGCACCTGTGTCCACGGAGCTGGAAACTGTACGACTGTCGTCACAATCAGGCCCAGCAACACCAGCGCACCGGCAAGCAGCAACCGCGAAGGCCCAACCGAGCGCGCGCGCCGGGCCGCGAGAGCGCGAAGGGCGAGAAGGGCGAGAAGGGCGACACTGAATGCCCAAATAGAGAAGAGGACGGTTAGCCCAGCGGGATGCGTGCGACCCATGTAATAGTTCCCGGCACCGAGACCAAAAACACCGCTGTAGACAAGTGCCGCCGTGTACGTAGTGTTGGTCGCGCCGCTCCTGTATCTAATCGCTGCTACAAGAATCGCCGCGGCGAATGTCATGTCAACGAGTAGATAAAGACCTGCAACGGGCGTGGGTTCTAGCCCATAGCCGCCCTCGGCGAAGATTCGCGAGTACAGGCTTAGCAGACCGAGGTTTGGAAGCTCGCCCGCAACAAGCAAAGTTAGCGCACTCACAGCCACAAGCGCGCCAGCAAGTCCTAGCGCGCCCTCCTTGATCAAGTGCATCACGCGGCCCGGCCTGGGGCTGCCGCCAGCCAAAAGGGCGGCGACCAAGCCGGCAAAGGCCGGCAGACCGAACTCAACGTTGTTAAGCATTACCAAGCCACCGAAGGCGAACACGGCGATCGCGCTCCGCGGTCGCATCCCGCGTAGATGTCGCATACACAGCCAGAGCAGCACGTACGGACCGACGTAGCGCATCGGGAATACCGCGTAGTAGCTCGCCCAGCTGAATAGGTGGCTTCCACTCCGGAGGATGAAGAAGAGGCTGGTGGCAAGAAATGGGACGTACAGAGCCAGCGCCAGCCGCTCGTTGCGTGTGATGAGCGCGAAAACACGGTACACGGCCAGCAGGCCAATCATTGAAAGAAAACACATCGTCACGGTGAACGTACCGATCTGTGCTCCACCAAAGTGGAGCGCGGGCCAGATGACGAATGGAAGCAACGATGCATACTGCGCGGCGTAGTTGACCAGTGGAGTACGACCGTCGAGCAGCGCCACGCAATCATCGAATGTGAACTGAAGATGATAGGTAACTTCCCGTCCGGCCGCCGCGAGATTCTGTCCTCGGAAAACGGACGGCAGTAGCCAGCACACGGTCAGTAGAGCCGCAACGACAAACCATCCCCATCTCTCCGGGCGACGAGCCGCGATGGATCGTGGATCTAGCCAGTCGGGTCTCAATCGTGCCAGCAGCGCGAGCAAGCCTGCCACGACAACCGCTGCGATTAGGTCGCCGTTTCCAAAGTGCACAGTGGGCGGCTCCCCGTCGGACCGGGGAAACTGTGCCTGCCAACTCCACGCAGCTACGCCGACGATCGCGAGTTGTCCACATATACTCGCCAGCCGTATCCCAACGCGCCTTGCCCGCGTTTCCATCAGTCCATTGGACGGTCGAACCAGAGCGATGGCGAGCCCGAGTCCGAGTACAAACACGATCGCCAGCAGATATCGCGTCTGTTCAGCCGGCTTGCGATCAACTTCGACACCGGCAAAGAAGCGAAACCCGCCGCTTGGAAACAGATGGTCACCGAGCGGTGCGGCGACGAACAGTAGCGCGATGACCATTGCGATGGCGGTTACGAACGCCGCGGCGAATATCGCATCGGCAGGACCAACCCGCATCGCGCGGCCGGAATCTGTAGGGTCGCCCTCGTCCGAGCCAATGCTGTCTAGGGTTTGCGCCACAGAAGTGCGATCCTAACGGTCTTCACAGACGAACTGATGCGGTCTGCTCGAATGATGCTAACCCCTCAATCGAAGCGCCTAGCAACTGCGCTTCGACTGGCCAACCACAAACAGGGCAGGGTTGTCAGCGCGCCAAGCCTCGCAGCTGATCACAGACGTAGGCCACCTCATCGCGGGTGAGCGTCGCCGAGGATGGTAGGTTCAAACCGCGGCGCGCCAGGTCCTCCGCAACAGGAAAATCCTTTCCTTCATTGGCGGCTCGGTATATCGGCAGTGTGTGCAACGGGTAGAAGAACGGTCGAGTCTCGATGCTCGCCTCGTCGAGGGCTGCCATCGCAGCGTCGCGACCCCCAAAACGCTGCTCGTCCAGGACGGCGCATACAATCCAGAATGCGCTTCTGGCCCACGGCGCCTCAGGCGAGAGTTCGATGCCCTCTTCTCCGACAAGCTCCTCGCGATACCAACTCATGATCTCGCGCCGTCTCGAGATGTGCCAGTCGATGCGCTCCAGCTGAGCCAACCCGATTGCGGCCTCAATGTTGGTCATGCGGTAGTTGAATCCAACGATCGGAAACCAGTATCTACGCGTCGGATCTTGGCCTTGACCATGGAGCTGGCGGATACTTGCAGCCAACGCGTCGTCATCGCAGACGACCATGCCACCCTCGCCAGTGGTGATGATCTTGTTGCCATAGAACGAGAAAGTGGCAATCGATCCCATCGAGCCGGCGATGCGTCCCTTGTAGGTCGCCCCGTGGGCCTCCGCGGCGTCCTCGATTACGCGCAGCCCGTGGCGCTCGGCGAGCTCGAGAATCGGGTCCATGTCGACCGGGTGACCGTAGAGATGGACGACGACGATGGCTCTCGTGCGGGGCGTGATCGCCTCCGCCACTCGCTCGGGATCCATGTTCCAGGTTCGCGGCTCGGCGTCGACGAATACCGGCTGTGCACCACAGTAGACGACCGGGTTGGCGGTAGCGACGTAGGTGAGCGTCGGCACGATCACCTCATCCCCCGGGCCAATACCGCTCGCCAGCAACGCCAGGTGGACAGCAACGGTGCCATTGCAGCAGCTGATGGCATGACGCACTCCGCAGAACTCAGCGAAGTCGGCTTCGAAACGCGCTAGGTACTTCCCGCTCGAGGAGATCCACGTCGAGTCGATGCAATCGAGAACGTACTCGCGCTCGCGACCGACGAGCGCAGGTGCAGCCACCGGTATGCGCTGCCCACTGATCGGGGCCGCGGGTATGCGTTGCCTACTCATTTGGTGCATCCAGACTCAAACACATGACGATTTTCTCCTCCTGTCCAACGGCGCGGTCGACCGTGCTGCGTTCCCGCTCGATGAAGCCCATCGAGGTATATAGGCAGTGCGCCACCGAGTTGCTGGCATAAACCGAGAGGCGCACGGACCGACAACCACGCCGCCGCGCAGCGGCGATCGTCCAAGCGGTCAGGAGTCTACCGATCCCCTCGCCCTGAGCCTTGTGATCAACAAAGATTCCAAAGCTGGGAATATCATAGCCCTCCTCGAAGCCGCGCAACATCGAGAATCCCACCAAGCTGCCTGCGCGAGCCGCAACGTAGTACTCGTCCTGATGCGGCTCGAGTGCAATCCGACGCGCCTCATGTTCGGTGAGCGGAAACGGGTCAAACCCGATCGTCACCGCCGGTATCCGGTTGCGCTCGAACAGCTCAGCAAGCGGCTCAATGTGGTCTGGGGTAACCGCTTCGATCTCGATTGACGAACTATTTGGCGGCTGCTCGTCGGAGTTCTGATGAGTACTAGATTGCAAGGAAACGCCCGAAGTCATCACTGATCCTGTCGAAGATCGTCAGCCGGCTGTCAACGCCCATCTCACCGAGCTGCACGCCGACGCGGTCGATGAAGTTGAGCACCGGGGCACAACTCTGGGCCTCCTCGATGAACTCGAGCAGCCCGTCTACGTAACGCCGCTCGGAGTAGCCTTCCGCGACCGCTCGTCCCGCCGCGCCGATGTCGCTTCGGCGGCTTGGGTCGAGCACGAGCTCGCGCAGGGCGTGTGCGGCCGCGACGAAGTCTCCCGCCGGTACTTGCGCGGCTGCATCAGCAGGCAACTCACCGAAGAAACCCTCGTCGAAGCACAGCACCGGCCGGCCGTAAGCGAGCTGACGCATGAGCGACGCCGACCCACCCTCCATGACCGGATGGCGCAGGTTGACGAAGATATCCGTGTCTGCCATCAGCCGTTCGAGCTCGCGGTCGTCGCGCCAGCCGAGGACCTCGACGCTCAGAGTCGCGCGATTCTGCTCGACCAATCGCTGTAGATCGGCGACGTAGGCCTGGAAGTCATCGATCGGGCCGACGATCGTGTAGTGCACGCGCGCGGCAAGCTCTCGGTCCGCGACGAGCATCTCGACGACTCGGTGAGTCTGCTTGTTCGGGTTGACGTGTCCTACGCTCAGCAGCCGGACCCGCTCACCCGGTGTGCGGTCGGGTGGGGGTACGCTGATGGCACTGCGCAGTATCTCGCTGTAACAAGGTAGGTGCAAGGAGCGCACTGCACCGAGCCAGCGCCTGCGTACATCGCTTGCTTGACTCTCGGAGTGAGTCACAGCGCCGATCGCATGCAGCAGTGCCTCCTCATACAGCGGATACCGGAGCACCTCCTCGTCCGATTCCCAAACCGGCGGGCGCTCACCCAGCAAAGAGGCTCTGGCGACATCGCCTGCCTCGTGACCATAATAGGCATCCATACGACCGACATAAGTTTGCGGCTCCAGCTCGTCGCCCGTCAGCCACATGCCCGCAAATAGGTGGTGAAGAACGCGGTCGTGGAGAATCACTATTCCCGGATAGCGCTGCGAGACGGCATGTATGTGCCCGTGGAAGGGCAGATGATCCCCCATGTTGTAGATGATGAGCTCGCGCTGCTCGAGCAACTCCAGGTCGAGGGAGTTCGAGCTGAAACCGATGACCTGCAGGTCCGTCTGGTGCAGTGGAGCCACGTCCTGCGTCCAGATCTCGACTTCGGCGTGCTCCGCCAGAATGGCCGTTACGTGGCGACTGAAATCGCCGATCGCGCTACGGCTCGAGAACGGAGTGAACCACGCAATTCTCATCGCGTCAGCTCCCGGACTACTCGATCCCAGGATATGTCGAGCTCCTCCAGGGTCGCGTGCGCCGCCGTACCCAAGCGTTCCGCCATTGCCTGGTCGTCAGCGAGCTCCTGAAGCGCCATCGCTAAGCCCACGACGTCGGCACGAACGAGGCCGTTGCGACGATCCTCGACCAACTCGAGGATCCCGCCTGAATCCGACAGCGTCACCACCGCCTTGCGCGCGTGGAAGGCTTCCAGCGTGACATAGCCGTAGGAATCCTCACCATACGGCAGATAGACCACCGCCCGCGCCGATGCCAGAAGCCGGTTCTTCTCCTCTTCGCTGATCCAGCGGGGTATCACCTCCACGCGCCGCTCGAGGCCCTTCTCGTGGATCAGCGTGGTCAGACGCTCCAGATCCTCGGGGGTCTCAGGCTGACCCGCGATCACAAGCCGCAGCTCGCTGGATACATGCTCCATGGCCGCAACCGCCCAATCCTGACGCTTGCCGGCCGTGATTCGCCCCGGGCAAAAGAAGTACTCGCCATAGACTTCACATTTGAGAGAATCCGGCTCCAGGACCGGCGGATACAGAACCGTGGAGTCGAGCCCCGTGTATAGCCGCAAACGGCCGCCGACGATCTCCGAGTTGGTGTATATACGCCGTGCTTCGGGTAGGAACGCCCGGTCTGCCTGGACGACCGAAGCCCGGACCTGGTGGCCAGTAGGGGTGTTGGGTATGTCCTGGTAGGGGGTTCCCCACAGGTCGTACGCCTGCCGGAACTGGTGCAACAGCCACAGCACCTTGTTCTCGTGCGGCACGAAGTAGGCAGGGAACTTCAACGCCACCACGCGATCGACGCCGGCAAGACGGATCAGGCGCGCGGCGAGCATGTGGTCGACGATCTTCTCGCACGGATTCCACCGAAACGGCACTCTCACAACCTCCGCCTCGTGCCCGTACTCTTTGAGCTTCGTCTGCAGCCATTCTGCAAGCAGCTCCGCGCCGCCACGCACGAACGGCGCCTGGTTGTTGACCACCGCTACCTTCATCCGAGCAGACTGTCCACAACGCGATCCCAGGTGATCCCCTTCGCCACGAGCGCCCGGTGGGCGCTCTCGCCCATTTCAGCGGCCAGCTCGGTGTCCATCCTCAGAGCATCGATCGCGCGTGCGAGCGACACGGGGTCAGGCTCCGTCACGAAGCCGTTCACGCCGTCTTCGATGATCTCCAGCGTACCGCCTGAATCGCGGCAGGTAATCACCGGCTTGTGGGAGTGAAACGCCTCCAGCGTCACATAGCCGTAAGAATCCTCGTCAAACGGAATGTACAAGACGCCCGCAGACCTCGCGATCAGCTCCGCCTTCTCCTCCTCGCTGATCCAGCGTGGAATCAACTCAACCCGCTGCTCGAGGCGATGCTCCTGGATGAACTTGCGCAACGGCTCCAGTTGGGTGGCATGATCAGGTGCCCCGGCGATCACAACGCGGATGTCGCTAGTGAGATGCGCGGCCGCTTCGACCGCCAAGAGCTGGCGCTTGTGGGACGTGATACGGCATGGATAGAACACAAAATCCTCGGCTGGGGCGCTGTAGAAGTATTCTGGACGCCCGAGCGGTGGATACAGAACCGTGCCGTCCAAATCATTGAACTCGCGTAGACGGCGGCTCACGATTTCAGAGTTGGTGAAAATGCGCTGGGCCTCCCTGAGGTACAGGTTGTCCGAACCATGGATCGCGTCACGTACCGTGAGGCCCTGCGGCGTCGCGGGAATGTCCTGCCAGGGCGTTCCCCAGAGGTCGTACGCGCCACGGTGATGGTGAATGAACCACAGTCGCTTGTTCGGATGCTTCAGCATGTAGCTCGGGGGGCGGATCGCGATCAGCACGTCGGCGTCTTCACTGACGTCTAGCAGCCTCAGCGCAAGCATCTGGTCGAGCATCTCATCCCACTGCGAGAGATATGGAATCTCGACGGTGTCAACCTCGTGGCCACGCTCGCGGATCGCGCGAACAGTGTCGCGGACGATCATGCGCCCGCCTCCCTCGATGAAAGGCACGAATGTGCTCGTGACGAGCACTCTCATGTGGTCTGCGGGCTGCTCGCGATGGAGTCTGTTGCGGTGACAGAGGCTCACTTGCGCAGTTCCTCCCGCAGTTGCTCCACCTGCTGTTCGAGCGACTCGATGCTCCGAGCTTGGGCTGCCATCTGGCGCAATAGGAAAGTAGTGACGCGTGCGTTGGCCGCATTCAATGTGGTTTGGACCTCCGGCAGCGGGTGAAGCAGCCGCTGGAGGGTACGCTTGACCCTCACCGTCACAAGCCCAGCCACGCGTCGATCAGATTCGATCGAAAGGCTGCGCAGGTCATGTGCACGATGCAGGTGCCCAGCATCGCCGGCGACCGCGTGCTCGAGCGCAAAGGACGGTAGGCGTGTCTCGACCGGCGAAGGCACGCTCCGGGCGGTCTGGCGAAGCCTCGTCGCAATGAGGCCGGTAGGCCTGTCAGTGGGATTGGCCTGAGTGGCTACACGCATCAGGGAGCGGTCATGTTATCGGCACAGCCGCGTTCGCCGGTGCCGAGCGCAGCGCGCATGCTCCTGAGCACCGCCAGCGTTTCAGCATGCTGGGCCTGCTGCTGCTCCTGTAGCGTGCGGGCGACCTCCCGCAGGCGCTCATCGACACCAGCGATCGCCTCGTTTAGCGCCGCGTCAACTTCTCTTTGATGTTGTGTGTATGCCCGAATCCAGCCGGTGAGCGGGCGATGCACCCGCTGCTCGACACGCACGGAGCGGCTCCCGCCCCACTCGATCCCTGGAGTAGCGGCAATTTTGGCCTCGATCAGCTTGTCGTCCCGCGTGGGTGGCAGGTGAGGCAGGTTCAGCGTCCGTTTCCCCTCGCTAGCCATGCGCTCGTGGATCAGTGCCAGACGCTGCTCCATGCTCGCCCCCGCGACAGCGGCGGAGTGTTGCTCGAGCAGATCGAGCCTCGCGCGCTCGCCGCGTTCGCTTGCCTCTGCGGGCTCCGCTCGCACACGGCGCATGAGCGCCGCCGCATGGTCGAGGTCTGGCTCAGCCCAGGTACCGTCCGCCGGATAGGGATAGGCGCCCTCACCAACTTGCACCGGCTTCCAGTCCACCGGATATGAGTTCGCGTCGTCCATGAACTCAAGCGTGCCGCCATAGCGCGTCGCGATCACCGGCTTGGCCAGCAGCATCGCCTCGGCTACCGTCAGCCCGAGTCCCTCGGCACGATGCAGCGACACATAGCAGTCGCAATGGTCGATCATCGCGTTCTTCTCCGTACCCGAGACATAGGCATCGATCAGCTCAATGTCCGGGTGCCCTTCGGCCGCTTGGCGGATCCGCTCGTGCTCTTGAGGCCAGATCGCCGCGTTGATCGACTTGATCACGAGCTTCGCTCCTTCGCCTGGCGCAAAGGCCCGCTTGAACGCCTCGATCAGACCCAATGGGTTCTTGCGCGCAGACACCGAGTGATAGTCGTGCAGGTACAGGAACAAGAAGCCCTCCGGCAACCCGAGCTGCGCACGTGTCCGTGGTGCGACGTCCGGCGCGATCACCGGCAGCTTGACCCGCACTACCGGGACGGGTGAGCTCGGCGCGATCGCATCGTAGATGTGCTGCGAGCCCACCCAGACCTCGTCGATGAACTCGTATGCCTCGGTCCAGCTGGCGGGCGGATCGCCCACCTCCCACCACCACAAGGCAATCGTGTATCGATCCTCGAAGAATGAGCGGCCTGCTTCTCGCGCGAACACCGGGATCCCATCCCCGTTGATGCAAACGATGTTGATCGGGTACGCAGCTTCGTCGGGTAGCGAGTAGGAGAACTTGGCCCCCTGGCGACTAGAGGGGACCAGGCTGCCTTGGATCGGTAGTGCCGGCACACCACCCGCATCTAGGCCGGCAATCAGCAGACGAGCGGCCTCTCCCACACCCAACTCCGCCGTAAAGAAGCCCGCTACGTTCACTCCCCAGCGCGGCCCACCCTGGTAGATGTTGGGATTTGAATCGCGAAAAGCGATCTCGGGTGTCGGAGGGAGGAGCGCCGCCACCAAGCCCTCCTGCTCGGCCCCATATGCGCATAGCCAGCCGGCAAGCCCAGCGCCGTCAGGGCCGTCGATGTGGCTATAGCTTGTGCGCAGGTCGGGTCTAGCCTCCCAGATAGCCATGTGCAGGCGCGTCAGACCAGCGGCTCGCCCACGATCCGCTGGCGCCATGAGGAACTCGTAGAGCTCAGCGCGACCACCCTCAGTGAAGGGCGAGCGGCTCATTGCTCCCTCCGCGATCGCCTGCACGACCAGCGCACGAATCGTGGGGGTCAGCCGCAAGCCATCCGCCAAGCGCGCATAGGGGGTCGGTTGCTCGCGGTCCTGCTCAAAGCCAGCCGCCAGCAGATCCTCTGCCTGCCGCGTCGTCAGCTCCGCGAGAGCCGCAACTGAGCTGAGGCGGACGCGACTGTCTCCGTCAAACAGGGAAGGCGGATCGCTCGGCTCCAGTGCGCTGAAGTCGAGCACACGCGCCGGGAATCCATCGACTTGCAGTGCTTCCCCTGCCGCACCGAGGAGAGTGCGTCGCGCCAGCGTCCAAGGATCCAAGCCGTAGCCAGCGTAGCGCAGCACACCCACCTCCTCGGAGAGCGCCGGCACGCTATCCATCCATGCACGCACCGCATCAGCACCGTCGTCAACCCCATCAGCGAAACAGCGAGGCCAGGCAGCCAGCAGAGCCCGCGTCGACGGTCCCTCACGAAACCCCAGAAGCTCGCGACTGAAGACGCCGCGGGCGCCTTCCCCCACGAATGCGCCAAGAGGATCCAGGCGCTCCGGGCCGGCGCGCGCCACCAGCACCAGCGCGTGACTCGCGAGTAGCATCTCTAGCTCGCTCAAGGGTCCGAGGACGCGCTGACCCGCCCCCAGGTACACCACCGACTCAGCGCCAGCGTCGAAGAGCGCGCCCACCAGCAACGGAAGCACCGCCATCGCAAGCGCACCGGGTGGGTTCGCAGCGGCCATCAAGCCGAACGCGTCGCCGGCGACCTCCTCGATGCCCATGAAATGGGTCCGCTCGACCGGGCCGATGCTCAGCGGATCACCGTCAAGCAACAGCACCGTGAGCTCGAGCTCGGGATTGTGCTCGCAAAGCGTATCTGCCATTACGCGCGCCCTCGCGAGCTCGCGCCTGCTCACGATCGTGCAGGCGCTCACGGCCAGATTGTCGGATCGCGAGGAATCTCGATGCCGGTGATGGCCGGCCCCGCACGTTCGAGCACGAGCCGCCATTGGTAACCACGGAATTCAGGGGCTTGCGCGACGCGCACGACAGCAAGGCCCGCGTCAGCGAAGGTCTGTTGAAGCCACGCGCGGTCGTAGTAGACGGCCGCCGGAGGGTAGGTGTCATCTATGTAAAGACTGTTGCGATCCTCCCCCAGTACCGGAAAGTCTTCCTTCTCGAAGAGCAGGAAGCTCGCGTTCATCACACCGCCCGGGCGAAGCACGCGCGCCGCCTCATTTAGGTAGAAGACCAGCTGGCGCTCGACGATATGGGTGAAGATCGAAAGACTCTCAAAAAAGGTCACGGACTCGTCCTCGACCGGGAACGGCAGAACATCAGGCTTGGACTCATCCGCGTTGACCAGCTTGTCAAAGACGTCGTGGTGGTAGAAGTCGAATCCCGGCGCAGCAGGGCCAAAATTCTCGCGACACCATGTGATCAGCTCGGGGTGAACATCGACGCCTACATAGCGGCTTGGGCGGGGGTCCTGAAGGATCAGCTGACGCGCGACCCTCCCGCAACCGCAACCGAAATCGAACACTGACTCGTAGCTAGCAGGGTCGAAATCCGTGTATACCAGCGACCCGTCCGGATTGTCGTAGCGCTCATCCTCGGTAGGGCCGACCCATTGCCGGTAGGCAAGAGGCGGCATCGGCAGCGCCTCGACCGGGCGCGAATGCGCTTTACGCCAAAGCGACGCCATCGATCGCGAGTTTAGTGATCTGCACAACCGTCGGCGTGAGACACCCGGACTCGACGCCCCCCGCTCCGCCGATGCTCCTCGCTGCTAGCTTCTGCGGCCGATGAACACGGACTTCTTGCGAAGCCATCCCAGACTGCGACGGATCGTCGAGCGTGGTGCCAAGCGCGTACTCGATGTAGTCAGCGATCCGGATGCGCCGATCACGCCCGCGAGCAACCACGATGCGGAACACGCGACTCCCCTGCAAAACGCCGCGCGCCAGCCCGAAAGCGGGTGGCTAGCGACGGAGACGTTCCCGACGACCGCTTGCCTGTTCGGGCGTTTGGACGAATCGGATGTCGCAGCCATCGAGTCCCTGATCGCAGACGACCCAGAACTCGCTGCTTACTACGCCGCCGCGAACGACCCGCTCGCGCGCCAGCAGCAGATACTCGCGTACGGCATTTGGTTGGGACACGACGCAGCCACACGCAAGACCGGCCTGAGCTTCGCCGAGCCGCCTGAGGACGTTCACGTGATGGCCAGGGGCGCGCTGGCCGCGGCTGGCGGTCTCTACGAGGCTGATTTCGTCGCGAGCGCGCTCGCCAGCGTTGGGATCGACATCCGATCCTTGGGTGCGGCACTGGACTTCGGCTGCTCATCGGGACGCGTCGTGCGTGTACTCGCTGCCGCCTATCCAGAGATCCATTGGCACGGCTGCGATCCCAACGAGCCCGCGATCGAATGGGCGCGCGAGCACCTCCCAGGGATCGACTTCTTTGCCAGCGGCAACCACCCTCCGCTTGCGCTCGAAGATGCGTCGCTCGATCTCGTCTACGCGATCTCGATCTGGTCTCATTTCGCCCCACAACTCGGCCTGAGCTGGTTCGAGGAGATGCGCCGCATCCTTCGGCCCGGTGGATACCTGGTCTGCACCACGCATGGGCTGACCTCGGTGGCGCATTACGCGATCAACGGGCTACGTAGTCCCGATCAGTCGCAGGAGATCGCCGACGCACTCTACCGCCAAGGCTCCTGGTACACGCCCGAGTTCGGAGAGGAGGGCGATTGGGGTGTGGTCAACCCCGACTGGGGGACGGCGTTCCTCTCGCCGGAGTGGATGCTCGCGCAACTCTGCCCCCGCTGGCGCGTTCTTGAGTTCGCACCCGGCCGCAACCAGGAGAACCAGGACGTTTACGTGCTCCAACGCGTCTGATCTGTGTCGAGCAGTCGCGTTGCTAGCGTTCACTCAGCCTTGTCGACCACGATTCCCCTAGCAACAGACGTGCCAGCAGCCATACGGGCGACGGCGCCTGCGGCCGTCTCGATTGAGAATGTCAGCAAGACCTTCCGGCTACCGCACCGGCAGTACTCGACGCTCAAGGAGCGCGCGCTACACCCGCTGCGCAGCACCACCTACGACGAACTGCACGCCGTCAAGAATGTCTCGCTGGAGATCGCCGAGGGCGAATTCTTTGGGATAGTAGGACGCAACGGCAGCGGCAAGAGCACGTTGCTGAAGTGCATCGCCGGGATCTACCGCGTCGAGACAGGGCGCATCTCAATTGCCGGGCGGCTCTCACCATTCATCGAGCTAGGCGTCGGCTTCAATCCCGACCTGAATGCACGCGACAACGTGATCATCAACGCGATTATGCTCGGCCTCACCCGCAAGCAGGCGATGCAGCGCTTTGAACACGTCGTCGCGTTCGCCGAGCTCGAGGGCTTCATGGACCTGCGCCTGAAGAACTACTCCTCGGGCATGCTCGTGCGCCTCGCGTTCGCCACCGCAATCCAGGTCGACGCCGAGATACTGCTGATCGACGAGGTGCTGGCCGTCGGCGACGCGGCTTTCCAGCAGAAGTGCTTCGAGGAGTTCTTCCGGCTCAAGCGCGAAGGCAGGACGATCGTGTTTGTCTCACACGACATGTTCTCCGTCGAGCGCTTTTGCGACCGCGCGATGCTGATGGAGCACGGCGCCGTCACCCAGATCGGGGAGCCGCGAGCAATCGGGCGTGCCTACCATGAGCTGAACTTCGGTCAGCTCGCCCACGAAACACCCGAGGAGAGCCAGTCCACGAGCACCACCTCGATCGCCGACGCATGGTTCGAGAAAGCCGACGGCGAACGAGTGACGAGCGCCAGCCAAGAGGACACGCTGAGCATGTGCTTCGAGGCGAAGCTCGGCGAGGACCTCCACGACCCCGTGTTCGCGGTGACGCTGCGCACCGAGCTCGGCCACACGATCATCGTGGCGCGCTCAGACCAGCACGGCAACTCCAGCGGCTCGTTCAAGGCGGGAGAAAGCGTCGTGGCCAAGTTCGCGATCCCCAACTGGCTGACCGCCAGCCGCTACATGCTGACGCCTTCGCTCGCACGCGAGGGCACCGGCGACGCCGCCCTCGCACTTGTCGCTGACATGGCCTCGATCGTGATCCACGGCTCCAGCACCGGCGGCATCCTGGAGCTTCCCGTCGAGTTCGAGCTGGAGCGCCTATGAGCACGATGCCGGACATCGGCCTGCCCGCTCCCCCCCGCCGCTCGCCGCCAAGCCACCGCGTGTACGGGCCCTCCGCGCTCGGTGGCGGCCTGCACCGCTTCTGGTCGCTTACCTTCATGCTCGCCCGCACCGAATTCAAGCTGCGCTTCTTCGGATCGATACTGGGCTATGTGTGGACGTTGATGCGCCCGCTGATGCTGTTCGGAGTGATGCTGTTCGTATTTACCGACATCATCGAAATCAACAAGGGCAACCCGACAGCACACTACGCCGAGTACCTGCTCGAGTCGATCATCCTCTACACCTACTTCCAGGAAGCTACGGCAGGCGCAGTACCAAGCATGGTCGCTCGGGAGAACCTGCTGCGCAGAGTCCGCTTCCCGCGCTTGGTCGTGCCGCTCTCGGTGGCGCTCTTCTGCCTGTTCAACCTCGGCATGAACCTGATCGTCGTCTTTACTTTCATCCTCGCGAGTGGAATCACCCCGCAGCTGAGCTGGCTGGAGCTGATACCGATGATCATGCTGCTTGTGGTCTTTTCCACCGGCGTCGGCATGCTGCTGTCGGCGCTGTACGTGCGCTTTCGCGATGTGCAGCCAATCTGGGAAGTGTTCCTCCAGCTTCTGTATTACGGCTCGCCGATCATGTACACCGTGCAAACCGCCGCGAAACATCACTTCCTGAACATCCCCTTCTCCCGCATCCTGGTACTCAATCCGCTCGGCGCGATCATTACCCAGGCGCGCAAGGCGCTGCTGCAACCGAGCGCGCCGTCAGCCGCTGCCGCGCTTGGCGGCACCGTGCGTCTGTTGATTCCGCTCGCGATCGTCTTTGGGCTGTTCGCGCTCGGCCTGTGGTACTTCAACCGCGAGGCGCCGCTGATTTCGGAGAAGCTGTAGACATGAGCGCCGCCGAGACCTCCAGCGAGCAGCAGCTACAGGCCGAGATCGAGCACCTGCGTACACGCATGCAGGCACTCGAGCTCGAGCTCGTCGAGGTACAGGCACGCGCCAACGCAGTCGTGGCCGAGTGGCAGGACAGGGCCTACTGGCTGGAGCGCTGGCACCTGGACCTCAACGCGCTGATGCGCAGGCCCGGCGCCACGGAGTTCCGCGCGGTCGTGCGCGCCGTCCGCGCTGTCGTATGGGCCGCCAAGAAGGCCAAGCGCCGGCTGCAGGGCCAGTGATCCGCGTCTCGGTCGTGATCCCCGTCAAGGACGGGGAGCGCTATCTACAGGAGCTGTTGGAGGCGCTTGCCGCCGAGGGCGTCGATGAGACGCTGGTGATCGACTCGGGCTCGCGCGACCGCTCGCTGGCGATCGCCCGCGCGGCCGGGGTCGAGCTGATCGAGATCGCCCCCGAGGACTTCGGGCACGGGCGCACGCGAAACCTCGGCGCCGAACGCACATCGGGGGACCTGATCTGCTTTCTCACGCAGGACGCCACCCCGTGCCCCGGCTGGCTGGATGCCTACCGCGAGGCATTCACGCTCGCTGACCACATCGGCGCCGCCTACGGTCCGCACCTCCCGCGGGCGGACACCAGCCCAATGATCGAGCGCGAGCTGACCGAGTTCTTCGCGGGGTTCGAGGCCGATCCACCCGGACCCGCTACACAGGCCGTCGCGCGGGCCGCCGTCCAGCGCTCGGGCGATCCAAGCTTTTTGTCCAACGTCAACGCCTGTTACGCCCGCAGATGCTGGGAAGAGATCCGCTTCCGCGAGGTCGCCTATTCGGAGGACCAGGCGTTCGGGACAGACATGCTGGCGGCCGGGTGGCTGAAGGTCTACCACCCAGGTGCCGCCGTCCTACACGCCCACGACTATGGCGCGGTCGAGTTCATGCGCCGCTATTTCGACGAGTACCGCGGGCTACGGGTAAGCAGCGGCCACGTGGAGCCGTTTGCACCGCTCAGCGCGTCCCGGGACATCGCCGCCGCTGTGGCCGCCGACCGACGGTGGCTGGCGCAACGCGATATCGGCGGCGCAGAGCTTGCCCAGTGGACAGCGCGCTCAGCCGTGCATCACGGCGGGCGGCGCGTGTTCTCCGTGCTCGGCTCCCGCTCCGAGCGCCTGCCCGCACCACTGCGGCGCCGGATCTCGCTCGAGGGCCGAGACGACGTCGAGGCGACCGTCATCAGCACGCCGGCCGACCCCGCGCAGGCAGTGCCCGTGCTGCCTGCCGGCAAGCACATAGCCAAAATGCTGCCTCACGACGACTACGAGCCAATCACGCGGATCTGGCGCGAGGGTTCCGCGCCCCTGCTGGACCCGGTGCCGGGCATGTCCGAGCGCGAGCACCTGCGGCTGGCGCTCGTGATCCCGCCGTTCAGCCGCGGCAGCGGCGGCCACAACACGCTGTTTCAGATCTTCTCACGGCTGGAGCGTCGCGGGCACGCGTGCAGCGTGTGGCTCGCCGACTACCACAACCAGATGCGCGAACTCTGGCCTGGGGTCCTCTACCACGACATCAACGAGTTCTTCGCACCGATCAAAGCCCCTGTCTACAAGGGCTTTGACGAGTGGCAGGGAGCCGACGTAGCGGTCGCCACAGGCTGGCAGACCGTGCATCCGACACTCGCCCTGAAGGACTGCCGCGCGCGGGCCTACCTCGTCAACGACCACGAGCCCGAGTTCTTCTCGACCTCGACCGAGCGCGTGATCGCGCGCGACACCTACAGCCACGACCTGCACTGCATCGCGGCGAGCCCCTGGCTGCGCGACCTCTTGATCGAGCGCTACGGCGCCAGTGCTGACGCCTTCCAGCTGGGCGTCGACCACGACGTCTACCGTCCGCTGCCCATCGAGCGTCGCACGGACACCGTCGTCTACTACGCCCGTCACACGACTACCCGCCGCGCGGTGCCGATCGGCTTGATGGCCCTGACGGAGCTACACCGCCGTATGCCTGACGTACGGATCGTGCTGTTCGGAGCAGAGAACCCGCTGCATGCCGCGTTCCCGTACGAGCATCTCGGCGTGCTCAGCCCCGCTCAGCTGCCCGCCCTCTACGCTCACGCGACCGTCGGGCTATGCCTGTCGCTGACGAACTTCTCGCTAATGCCTAAGGAGATGCTTGCCTGCGGCCTACCGTGCGTCGAGCTCGCCGGCGTGAGCGCCGAGTCGATCTTTGGCGAGCATGGCGCGCTCGAGCTCGCACCGCTGGATCCGGTGCGAATCGCCGACGCGCTCGAGCGACTGCTCACCGACCGCGTCCTGTGGGAGCACCGCTCGCGCGAGGGCATCGAGTTTGTCGCGTCTCACACCTGGGAGCACGCCACCGACGAGGTCGAAGCCGGCCTACGCCACGCACTGCGAGAGCGCGAAGCCGCCGCCGGCATGCGCTGAGGAACCGGCGCGCCTCTCAGCGCGTCAGCTCGAGCCAGTCCAGCGACTGGCCGCAGAGCGAGCGCCACGCGCTGGGCGCGATGCTCCGCACGGTCTCGCTCTCCGCGCCCCCGCCGACAGGCTCGAGCACGATCCCGTCGATGGCCGTGCTGCCGATGTCGTCGGGAAGCAGGTCGCCGCCGTAGCGCAACAGCGTGACCAGATGCTTGCCGGCGGCGAGCTGCACCTTCCCGACGTTAATCACGTTGCCGTCATCTCCGCTCTGCTCGGAGGGCGCGCCGATCTCACGTCCGTCGACAAACACGTGTAGCGGCCGATCCACATCGCCTCCGAGCCACACTTCGTAGCTCCCGGGTGTACTTATGCGGAAGCTCGCTTCGACCCGGGCTGGTCCCCCGAAACCAAGTTGAGGACGGCCCTCGAGGTCGGTGGAGACTGCGACCTGCGCCGAGTGCGATGCCTGCGCGAGATTCACCGATACATCGAGCGGACGCTCAGCGTAGGTGATCTGCGCACCCGCGCGCTCGGCCGCCGCGGCGATGCTCTTCACTTCTCGGCATGCAGGCACTACTGCGGGCGTGAAACCTCCACCCAGGGGGATGTGCGACAGCGGCGAGGGCCCGTCGCGACGCCAGACCGAGTAATAGTGCCCGCTCCACACGAGCTTGAAGTTCGACGGGGGCCTGCTCCAGGCGGGGGAGCGGCGCATCACGATCGTGTGAAATCGCTCCACGCTCGCCAAAGCGATCGTGTCGAGGTCGTAGCTCTTGCCATATTGTTTCGGCACACCAGCAACGAACGTGAACGGGCCACCGTAGGCAACCCCCGGCAAGTCGACTTCCATCTTGCGCAGCAGGTAAAGGTCATATTCATCGAAGTCCGGGGCAAGCGTTGGTCCCTGTCCAGCAAAGCGCCCGCCGATCGTGTCCAGTTCGCTGTAGCGGGCGGTGGGCGCAAGGTTGGTCCCGTGATAGAGCAGTGCGTCGGATCCGAGCACTCCAATCAGTAGCGCCGCAACCAGCACCAGCCCCTCAAACGTGCGGGTGCGCATCACGCCAAACGCGCCCACAAGCGCAACGAACACGATCACCGGCGAGAGCAGCATCAGCAGCTTGGCGTCAGTCCAGGTGGTGCCATGGTGGTGCAGGAAAGCCCACACGATCAGCGAGCCCGCCACGACGACGATCACCGCCCACGCACGACGACGCACGAGCCAGATCACGCCGAGCGCAAGGCAGATCAGGACCACACCGATCAGCACATATGTCTGGTTGAGGTAGCGGGGTTCGACCCGATGCGATTCCCCCAGCCACACCCCGAGCGTTTGTAGGAACTTCAGCGGGCGCAGCAGATTGCCGGGGTCGCTCACCGCCTGTGCGTCGGAGCTCGACACGCCTTCAGCCAGTTTCAGCGTGGTGGAGAGCCGCGCGACTGTCGGCAACGCGACCAGCGCCGTAGCCACGGCAAGGACGGCCCCGCCCAGCACGAAGCGCCCGGCGTCACGTCGTGTGGTGACGAGCCCCACCGCCGCCAGCAACGCCGCGAAGCCAAACAGCGCCACCCATGGCGAGGCCGCGATCCCGATCGCCCCAAGCGCGGCTGCGGCAGCGACCGCGAACGGCAGCGCCGCCCGCAGCCCCGTGGCAGCGCGTAGCTCCCGTGCGCAGGCGACTAGTGCGCCCATCAGCAGTAGCACCGGCATCGCTGTGAGCTCCTTGATCGAGCCCATCAGCGCATATGCGTACACGAGCGCTGGCACCGAGGCGATCGTCCCCGTGACCGCTGCCGCTGGACGCCCCAGCCCGACGCGCCGGGCTAGAAATGCGAGCACGAGCGCCGCCAACGAGAGCTCGAGTGCCTGGAATACGCTGTAGAGCCAGATCAGATCCTGGCCACTCAACCAGCCCACCGACGCGAGCACGCTGTGCCCGCCCGATGGGTATCCGTTGCCGAAGTAGGCCGCCAGCGTGGTCCCGTAGGCCGGGATACCCGTTGAGAAGTCGTGTGCGTAGTGCAACAGCCGCTCCGCGCCCGCGATCTGGATCGCGCCGGTCGTGTCGAGCAGGTAGCCAGTAAAGGTGGTTCGCAGCGAGACGATCTCGGGAGCAGCGACAAGCAGGTACGTGGCCAGCGCCGCGCTGGGACCCCACCACCAGCCGCGCGGGCGGCCGTGCCAGCGTCCGCGCAGCGCTCCACGGCTGAGCCCTAGGCCGAGCAGCGCCAGTATCAACAACACCCAGGGAGTCAGCGGCGCGGTCGGACCCCACCAAGTGGTGAACTGGGAGACGACCACGAGCGTGGCGAACCCCAGCGGGAGCAGCAGCAGCGCCGGTATCGACGCACCGGTGAGCCGCTCGACCAGTAGGCCGCAGCCCAGCGACAGCAGCCAGAACAGTAGGGGAAACAGAACTACTACGCCTAGGTAATGCATCGCGTAGATGCGCCCGCGCTAAGCGGACCGATCTCGCCGCAAGCCGAGGATACTCAGGAGGAAGGAGGAGAAGAAGATCTGGATGCCGACGATCAGCACCGACGCGGCTACCACGGCGAGGCGTTCGTAGGAGAGCGACCCAAACCCGTGGCTGATCCAGCTAACCAGGATCACAGCGCCCAGCGCCACGCCCACAAGCATGAACACACCGCCGAGCACCAGCCCGTGCTCGAGCCGAAAGCGCGCGCGCATGCGGTCGAACCAGGGGTCCTTCTCGCCCATAAAGTATGTGCCATACGCATGCGCGCACAGCCCCAGCGCGAGCACCTGGGTCCCGATGATCATCAGCAGCGCCGCACCGATGATCGCGTGCACGCCCCAAGCCCTGCCAAAGAGGTTCACGCCGGTCTCCACGATCAGGATGATCAACGCACCGAGGCCCGCGAGCACCGAACCGGGCACGATGAACAGGTGGTTGGGGCTGTGCACAAGCAGAAAGCGCAGATGGCGCCAACCGTCGCGGAAGCTGGACAGTTTGCTCTCGCCGCCGCGCGGGTGGTATTCGATCGGGAACTCCGCGATCTTCAGGTTCTCCTTTGACGCGCGGATGACCATCTCGGAGGCGAACTCCATGCCCGTCGTGCGCAGATCCAGGCGCGGCAGCACATCGCGGCGCAACGCGCGCATGCCGCAGTGCGCATCGCTGATGCCGGTACGGAAGAAGAGGTTGAGCAGGCCCGTGAGGATCGGGTTGCCGACGTATTGGTGAAGCCACGGCATCGCACCGGGCTGGATGTTGTCCATACGGTCGCCGATCACCATCTCCGCGCCGTCTTCCAGCGCCGCCACGAAGCGAGGGATCTCATCGAAGTCATACGTGAGGTCAGCGTCCGCCATCACGATGTAGCGCCCCCGCGAGGCCTCAAAACCCGCGAGGTAGGCGCTGCCGTAGCCACGCCTACGTTCGACGATCACCCGTGCGCCGGCTCGCTCTGCCAGCTGTGCGGAATCATCCTCGGAGTTGTTGTCGGCGACCACCACCTCGCCGTGCACCCCCATCCGCACGATCGCCTCCAGCGCAGCTCTCACGCAGAACTCGATGTTCTCGGCCTCGTTCAGACAGGGAATCACCACCGACACCAGCGGCTGCTCGGCGTCTTGGGCATCGGACGCCCCAGGGGGGACGCTTGTGGGGACGAGTGTGCTCATCGCGGGGCGAGTGTGCTCATCGGCTAAAGGGTGTTATCAGCGCTGATTCGCAGGACTGGACACCCTGCGCTGCGTTATAACGCCTGACAGGGCGGAAAGTGGCGGACCCCATCCGAAGGCGGCATGTTATCGCAGCCCTGAGAGCTCGATTGGGAGTGCGACCGGGGTCTGGGCTTCGATTAGCTGGGCTCATCGTCATGCGAACCATCGCCGGTCTCCTGGTCGTCCGGGTTCTCCTCGCCGAGTAGTCGGTCAAGTGCCTTCTCAAGCGCCGGCAGATCGCGCTCGACGATCTCCAGTGCCCGGCCGATCTCGATGTGAAAGTACTCGTGCGCGATCAGATCGCGAAGGCCGGCGACATCCTGCCACGGCACCTCGGGCTCTTGGGCGCACGTCTCAGCTGAGACGTGCTTTACCGCCTCGCCAATGACGATGAACTCGTACAACAACGCGTCGTGCAGGAGTGGATCTTTCGTGAGTGACGGCTCGTTGCGGGCACGCTGGACGTGCGCTTTGATCGTGGCGACCGCCGTGGCGATGTCACGCAGACGCTCATGTTCGGCTCGGCTCACAGCCGCTTTGCCTGCATGAGAGCCTCGTTGCGGACACGCTCCTTAAGCATGTCCACCGTGGCGACGTCCACTGGGACACCGAGGATCTCATGGGCCTGTCGCCGGAACGCAGCGAGGTCGAGCAGCGTACGTCCCGGCGCCAAATCGACCAGCAAGTCGACGTCGCTGTCGGCAGTCTGCTCGCCTCGGCTCACTGAGCCGAATAGCCGCACATCGTGGGCGCCACACCGTGCTGCCGCCGCGAGCAGCGCCTTGCGATGACCGCGCAGCAGTCGCACATCGGGCGTGGACCCATTGCTCGTCGAGCCGGCGCCGTCTGTCGCGACCGCGGAGACGACTACCCGTCGGCCACATGCCGCCAATAGCCGCTCGAGCGTCCTCAACGTAGGAACCGCGCTGCCTTGCTCATAGCGGGCTACAGCAGGCTGTGAGGTCTCGGCGCGCAGCGCAAGCTCTGCCTGAGTAAGGCCCGCCTCGCGGCGCGCGGTGCGGATCACGCCGTCGAGCATCATCGCAGTAGATCATACCTGATTCGGTATGACGGCTCGGGCGGCCGGGTGGGCGTTGTGCCCGGCGACGGAAGCCGCCGGCCGGAGCGGATGCGGTCGTCTGAAATGCTAGCGGCATGCGCGTCTGCCTTGTATACGACTGCCTGTATCCACACACCGTGGGTGGAGCCGAGCGCTGGTATCGCGATCTCGCCGAGCGACTGGCCGGCGCGGGACACGAGGTCACCTACCTAACGCTACGCCAGTGGGATCGTGGCGAGCGCCCCCAGATAGATGCGCGAGTTCGGGTGATCAGCGTCGGCCCGCGCATGGCGCTGTACACCGACGGCGGGCGCCGGCGCATCCTGCCCCCACTGGTATTCGGAGCAGGCGTGTTCGCGCATCTGCTGCGCCACGGCCGCAGCTACGACGTCGTCCATACGTGCGCCTTCCCGTACTTCTCGCTGCTCGCCGCCGCGCCGTTGCGCAAGCGGATGGGCTTCGGCCTCGTCGTCGACTGGTTCGAGGTCTGGAGCCGCTCCTACTGGCGCGACTACCTCGGCGGTATCGGCGGACGCGTCGGCGAGCTCGTCCAGCGCGCCTGCGCCAGAGTTCCCCAGCGGGCGTTCTGCTTCTCCGAGCTGCACGCGCGGCGTTTGCGCGAGGAGCACTTGAAGGGCCCCGTGACGGTCCTGCGCGGGCTCTATGCCGGCAGTACCGAGCCCGCCACCCCACGCCCGGCTGACCCGATGGTGCTGTTTGCAGCCCGTCTAATACCTGAGAAGCAGGTGATGCTTGCGCTCGGCGCGATGGCACTGGCAGTCCAGCGCATCGAAGGGCTGCGAGGGGAGTTCCTCGGCGAAGGGCCAGAGCGCGCGCTGCTCGATGCCGCGATCGTCGAGCAGGGACTGCAGGGCATCGTCAGCGCGCGAGGCTTCGCCGAGACGGAGACACTCGAAGCGGAGATGCGCCGCGCCACATGCATGCTCGTGACCTCGCGTCGCGAGGGCTATGGCCTGGTCGTGGTGGAGGCCGCCGCCAGGGCAACGCCGAGCGTTGTTCTCGCCGGCGAGGACAATGCCGCAACCGAGCTGATCGAGGAGGGCGTCAACGGCACCGTCGCCCCGAGCAGCGATCCCGAGGCGGTCGCGGAGGCGATCGTGCGCGTACACGAGGCGGGCACCGCTCTGCGCGAGAGCACCGCACGCTGGTTCGCGGAGAACTCCGGGTGGCTGTCCCTGGAGTCCTCGCTGCGCAAGGTGCTGGACGTCTATGAAACCGGTAACTCCGTCGGCAACGACCCAGTTGTGGATGGGGCCGGGTCGGGGCCCCCGAGCGCGCGGGCATAGCTATCGAGCGTCAGTCGAGCAGTCCGCTGCCACGTGAACTCTCGCGAGCGGGCCAGCCCCCGCTCGCGCAGGCGCGCCACGAGCTCTTGATCGCTGAGCAGTCGCACAAGCGCCGCTGCTATCGCCGCCTCGTCCCGCGGGTCGAACAGGAGCGCCGCGTCTCCGGCGACCTCCGGGAGCGAGGACGCGTTTGAGGACGCGACGGGCACGCCGCGGGCCATAGCCTCGAGCACGGGTAGCCCAAAGCCCTCGTAGAGCGACGGGAAGACCGACGCGCTCGCGATCGACCACAGGCCCTCGAGCTCCTCGGCAGAGACCCAGGGGGGAAAGCGCACATCGGCGTCAACATCGAGTGCCCGGGCGCGCGCGCGGAGCTCGAGCTCATACGCAGTGGAATAGCCCGGGAGAATGAGCACTGGACGCTCCTGCGGAGCTATACGAGCGAGCGCGCCGATCAACGCCAATAGGTTCTTGTGGGCGCGCTTGGCGGACAAGCTCAGCACCACCTGACGCGCGCCAAGCTCGAAGCGCGCCCGCAGATCGTGCTCGCTCATGGGGTTGGCGTGCTGCAGCGCACCCAACCCGAGCGGCACCACGTCGACACGCTCGCGCTCCATGCCGAGCAGCGCCATCAGGTCATCGCGGGTGCTCTGCGAGTCGGCGATCACGCGGTCGGAGCGACGAACCGCCCACGGCACGAGCACGCGCATGCCCTTGTCGCGCACTCCGGCGTGCGCATCGGGAAACCGCGCGTAAATCAGATCGTGCACGGTCACCACTCGGCGAAAGCGGCCCCACAGCGGCGCGGTGCTGGCCATGCTGTGCATCAGCTCCACACCTGCCCGGGCAGCCAGGGGCGGTAGCAGCGTCTGCTCGCCGAGCACCCACTGCTTGCGGTCGCGCGCGCTCACGGGCACGGTCACGGCGGGCAACAGCTCTCGCCACGGGCCATCGACCGCGGCGGCCTCGCGGTTGATGAAAGCTGTGAAGCGCGTGCCTGGTGCGGCTTCGGCGAGCAGCGCCGGGATCAACTCGCGTGCCGCGATCTCCATGCCACCGGTCTCGCCTGGCACGAGAAAGATCAGGTTCAGGCCGATGTGAGCGGGCTTCGCGGGGTCCACGAGCGTGCAAGCTTATCCGTGAGGTCAGCCGCTCCAACGCCGCACGCTGCCGCTAGCATGGGGCGCCCTGGCGCTCACAATCGACATCGTGATCCCGACCTCGGGGCGCTATGACCTCACGAGAGACTGTCTGTCGCACCTTGCGCGCCAGACCCGCCCTCATAGGGTGATCGTGTCCGATAACGGCGGTGATGAGGAGACCGCTGAACGGATTGGTCGCGAGTGGCCGGCGGTCACGCTGATCCAATCTGCGGAGCGGCTCAGCTTCGCCACTGCGTGCAACCGCGGCGCACACGCTGGGAAAAGCGAGGTGGTGGTGCTGCTCAACAACGACGTCTACTGCCGCCCAGACTGGCTCGAGCGTCTCGTGGCGCCGCTCCAGGACGATCCGCGAACGGGCTCGGTCGCGTGTCTGCTCGTGCAGCCCGGGGAACAGCTGATCGACAGCGTCGGGCTGTGCGCCGACCTCACTCTCGCGGGCTTTCCGCGACTGGCAGGGAGGCCAGTCGCCATCGCCGGGGAGACACGACCGCGGCTCGCAGGACCGGCGGGAGCCGCAGCTGCCTACCGACGTACCGCGTGGGAGGAGGTGTGTGGGCTCGACGAGGGGATCTTTGCCTACTCGGAGGATCTCGACTTGGCGCTGCGCCTACGCGGCGCCGGCTGGGGAGCCTCGATAGCCCTGGACGCGGTGGGGATGCACCTCGGCTCGGCCACACACGGACACCGCACAGCGTGGCAACGGCGCCACGCGGGCTTCGCACGGGGCTACCTTATGCACCGCTACGGCGTCCTGCGAAGCCGCAACGCCATGCGCACACTCGCGACCGAGGCGGCGGTCACTGCCGGCGACGCGCTGCTCTCGCGTGACCTCGCGGCCCTGTCTGGGCGCCTCGCCGGCTGGCGCGCGGCGAGCGGCCTCGCACGCCGCAGCACACCGAGCGACGCGCTCGATCCAGAGATTGGGATCCACGATTCGCTGACGCTGCGTAGGGGCATCTATACGCCTCGCTGAGCTCAGACGTCACGCTAGGATGCCAGCCCGCCCGCTGTTTGCGCCGCGTCGCTCCACGACGGCGCTTCCTCAGCGTGTAGTCTTCCCGACCGGCTTGCCCCAGCGCCCGTGGCATAGTGCCGCGTTTTGACCCGCACGGCGATGGAGGATCACGTGACTAATCGCAAACCTGCACCCCGCACCAGTCTGATCACGCGCACCACGTGCCGCATCTGCGGCTGCCCGCACCTCGCTCCCGTGCTATCTCTCGGCGACCAGCGCATCGCCGGAGCATTCGCGGATCCCGGCGGCGATCAGCCCGTCGAGCGCGCGATCCCGATGGAGCTCGTGCGCTGCGACATGACGCAAGACCAGGAGGCGTGCGGCTTGATCCAGACCAAGCACACCGTCCCCGGCTCGATCCTCTACAGCTCCTACTGGTACCGCAGCGGCGTCAACCGCACGATGACCGAGAACCTCCACGGCATCGCTCGTGGGGTCGAGGAGATCGTGGCGTTGGAGTCCGGCGATCTGATCGTCGACATCGGCTGCAACGACGGCACCCTGCTGGACGGCTACCAGACCGAGGGGTTGCGCTACCTGGGCTTCGACCCCTCTGACGTGGCCCGCTACGCGATTGCGAAGGGATACGACGTCGTCAACGACTTCTACTCGGCGGACGCGCTTCAGCGGCGCCGTCCCGACCAGAAGGCCAAGGCGATAACGAGCATCGCGATGTTCTACGACCTCGAGCGCCCCCGCACGTTCGTCGCCGACATCGCCGAAGTGCTCGCCGAGCGCGGCATCTGGGTGATCGAGCTGCACTACCTGCCGATGATGCTGGAGGCCAACGCGTTCGACGCAATCGTGCACGAGCATCTCGAGTACTACTCGCTCGCGGTGATCGAGCGACTGATCGGCGAAGAGGGCCTAGAGGTGATCTCCGCCGAGCTCAACGACATCAACGGTGGGTCGATCCGGCTGTTCATCGGCCATGCGGGACAGCACACGCGCACCCCCGAGCAGCTCGAGGCGCTGACGGCACTACGCGTGAAGGAGTTCGAGCTTGCACTCGACGCGCCCGAGCCCTACGAGGCGTTCCGACTCGGCGCCGAGCGGGTCCGCGACGACCTTGTAGCGTTGTGCAGCAAGCTTCACGGCGAAGGCAAGAAACTCCACGTGTACGGCGCTTCGACGAAGGGAAACACGATTCTCCAGTACGCGGGCATTGACAGCAGCCTGATCGAGGCGGCCGCTGATCGCAATCCCGACAAGTGGGGGTCGGAGACGATCGGCACGAAAATCCCGATCATCAGCGAGGAGGACTCGCGGGCGATGCGCCCGGACTACTACCTCGCCCTGCCTTGGCACTTTCTTGACGAGTTTCTCGAGCGAGAGCAGGAGTTCCTCGGACGCGGAGGGAAGTTCATCGTGCCGTTGCCCGAGGTTCGCGTCGTCGGCGTGTCCTGAGCCAGGCATGTCGCTATCGCCCGGCGTGAGAGGGGTAGGTGGAGCCGAGGCCTACTCCGCCGACGCGCTGCGCAGCCGGCGCGTCCTGATCGAGATCGTGATCGACCGTACGGGTTGGTATGTAGCCTGGGCGGCTCGGAAGGCCGCACGCGGCGTGTATTTGTAGATAAGGCGATAGACAACATTTAGCGGTGTGCGATCACCGTATACCTTGGCTGCCAGGCGGTCCACGGCGGGCACGTCGTCGGGCCGCTCGCTCTCGCTGGTGAACTTCAGGCGCAGCAGAAGCCAGGGGGCGAACTCGTTTCTGACCGACCGACGGATGTGCCGCGCCTCCAAGCTCTCGACCGGAAAGTGGCTTTCTGCCAACCGGTGGTAACCATCGATGGCGATCGCGTAGCGATGGACGAGTCCTTTGTCCGCGAACGAGTCGTTCTCGGTGCGCTTGAAGAGATACGACTCCGGTAGATAATGAAGCCGCAGCCCGCCGGGGATCATCTGAAAGAACCGCGCGACGTGAGCCCAGAGAGTTCCGACGAAGTCCTCGTCCAGGCCGATGGCATCCCAGCGGGATTTCTTGAACGTCAGCGAACTCGCGAAGCTGAAGAAAGCGGTGGTTGTCAGTGCTCGCTCAAAGTAGAGCTTTCGGTCCCGTGCCACGGTCAGATCGAACTGCGACCCGACCTTGATCTTCGACACTCGATGCTCGGCCAGCGGCCGCATGTCCAGCGTGCACAGCGTCATGCCGCACAGGTAGACGTCGCAGCCGGTGTTGAGGTTCTCGAGCATGCGGTGAACGGCGCCCGGCTTCATCACGTCGTCGGCGCAGAAGATCCAGCAGTACTCACCTTCGGCCAGATCGACCGCGCGCGCCATGTCTCGATCAATGCCACCGCGCTCCGCGCGACGCTCGTAGCGCAGGGCGGCATGGTCTCGTTGCAGGGATGCAACGACGGTGGCGGTGTCGTCCGTCGAGCCGCCGTCGAGCACGACGACCTCAACGCCCTCCTCCAGCTGAGGCAGAATGCTCTGAAGCGTCTCGCCGATGAAAGCACCGAAGTTGTACGTCGGAATGCAGATGGACAGACGCATCGGGGCTCCTACGGTCGGGGGGCGGGATGGACGGCGTCGAACAGGGCTCGTAGACGCCGCTTGGCAGAGGCTGGGATAGGGGCGCCGATTCGCTTGGCGATTTGGTTGCTCACGTACCGACGCCGTCGCACCCATCGCTGCCGAGCCTTCGCACGCTCGAATCGCCTGATCTCGTCGGCGCGGACAAGCGCCACATCGGACTCGTGCGCATACCACTCGTTGACGCCGGTCCTCTTGAAGTGCACGTAGCCACGGTCAGCCATGTGGATGGCCACACGCGCATCGCCGTTGACCGAGTTGTCCTCGATGATCACGATCCGCGGCCGGTACCTCCCCAGGTCAAACCCTTCCAAGACCGCCAGCTCGTGTCCCTCGACGTCGATCGTCACGAAATCGAGCTCGTTGAAACCAGCATCCTCGAGCAGGCTGTCGAGCGTCGCTGTCGGGACCACTATCTCCTTGATCGTGCCACCGAGCCGTCGAATCATCTCAACGCGATCGGGCATGAGCTCGAGACCCGACACCGCCTCGACGCCTTCGGCGACGAAGAACCGCGCCTCGCCGCCACTCGCGCTCGCGGCGCAGTTCACGACTATGCATGCCCGATGCTTGCGGATCTCCGTGACCATCGCCGGAATCGGCTCTACCAGCAGACACCGCCAGCCGCGCTGTTCGAACAGATAGCTAGCGCTCCCGGTGCGCCCGTCGTTGGCGCCGACCTCGACGCAGTAACCCTCCGCACGACCAGCGAAGATCTCGGCGAGGATCCGATCCTCGTCGAACTGAGCGTATGAGTCTGGCTCGCTCATGGCTGCGTCCACGCTCATGCCGGGTGCCGCCGGCTGAGCAGCGCCGCGCGAATCTCGGCGGGGATGATGCCCAGCACCAGCGCCGCCGCAAGGTAGAGCGCGAATCCGAGCGCGGCCGCGGCGACCGGCGGTAGGGCCAGTGAGCTCGCGATGGCGCAGGCAACCACGGTCGCGGCCGCGGCCCGCGCGACGTAGCCAAGGTCGAGGCGCAGTTCAGGCCGCCCGTGCGAGAGCGCACGCTCGTAGCTGAGGCCGAGCGTCAGCTCGGCGGCCACCAGCGAGATCGCGGCTCCTTTGGAGCCGTACGCGCTGATCAGCGGAACCCCGCATGCCAGGACTATGGTGAGCGCGATCGCATTGCAAATCAACATTGCGCGTAGGCGGTCGAGCGAGAGCAGCGCGTATCCTCGCGCGGCAATCACGAAGGTGCCGAGCAAAGCCACGGACAGTATGCGCAGGACTTCAACCGAGTGTCCATAACCCGACCCGGCGACGACCCGGATCGCAAAGCCGGCACCGAGGAACAGTGCGAGTGCCAGACCACAGCCGGCGAGGATCATCGTCTCGACGAGCTTGCGAGTGGCATAGTTGAAACGCTCCGCGTCGTCGCGTGCCGCGCGGGCAAGAAGTGGAAGGGCAGATGAGACGAGCAGCGCTGGGAGTGTGGTGATTGCCAGAAGGACGCGGAACGACACGCCGAAGTATCCGGTCTGCGTAGGGCTGGAGAGCAGCGACACCATCACCTGTGCAATCTGGAAATAGACGACCGAGAGCACGACCGCGACGGAGTAGGGCAGGATCCGGCCCACCATTCGCCGCCACTCTGCGGTGTCGAGAGACGGCACCAGACGCGAGTCGTGTCCACCGACGACCGCCGTGGCAAACAGCACGGGAATGATGATCGGCAGTTGCAACGCGAAGAACGGGAGCAGCCCTGCGCCGGCCAACGCCAGCAGCACGGCCTCGATCGCCACACCGACCTGGATGGCCAGCTGCAATCCGGCCACCCACCCGAATCGCAAGCCCACCTGGAGGGGGATCGCGCATCCGTCCTGAACGACGAGGAAGACCATGCCGCAACCGGCGATGATCGTTCCCAGCACCATCACGACGGGATAGCCGACCAGCAGGCCGAAGAGCACGGCGATCGAGAGGCCACCGAGCGCGAGCATCATGCGAATTCCGAGGAGATTGCGAAGGAAACGTCGCCCGTCAGATCTCGGTGTCGAGGCATATTCGCGCACGGCGAACCCCGTGAGCCCGAGATCGCTCACGGTCGCGACGATCGAGAGAAGCGCGGTGACCGTCAAGAAGTGTCCAGTGTCGATCACGCCGAGATGGCGGATCACGACGGCGCTCGACACCAGCGTTGCCAGTGCACCGAGCACGTAGCCGCCGAGCCGCAGAGCGCCTCCACGAATCACGCTCGGACCGGCATCGGCGGTGTCGAGGATGTCCACGTGCGTGTCCTGCGGCGATCCGGCCAGCACCGAATCCTCGCCGGCTGGGAGCGTCGATACCATCCGCGAACAGGATATTGGACCGACGGCGTCCCACCGCTGCATGAAAGATCGCCGCGCGGGATCCTCTCGGGCCGCCGACTCCCGCAATGCACATCGCGCTCGTCAACCATCACGTCGGAGGGAAGGCCGGCGGCGGCGGCGGCGTGCGGCTGATGCTCGAGCTCGGGGCAGGGCTGGTCAAGCGCGGGCACCGCGTGACCGTCGCGTGCCACGACTTCCTCGCCGGCAGCGAGTTCTCCTACGCGGCCGATCAGCTAGAGATCCGCTCGGTTCGGAGCGGTCCCTTCGAGCTGCCCGCCGGTAACCGCGAGCTGGCGCGGCGTTTTTGGCTGGACATGCCCAAGGTCGCTCGGCTTGTGCCAGCCGACGCTGATGTGGTCAACCCCCACGATTGGCCGGCGCTGCGAGCCGGGCGCATCGCCGCCCGGCGCCTGTCGCTCCCGCTCGTGTGGACGCGCAACAACGAATCGTTGTGGGAGCGCGCGATCGTTCCGCAGATGTCGATCACCGGCGCGCGCCCACCATTGCAACGCGTGCTGCAGGCGGCGCTGACATGGCCAGACCTACTCGACGCACGTCGCGCCGACGCGATCGCCGTGCTCAGCGCACAGCAGGTCGAGATGGTCCGCCGCAGCTACCGCAAGCCGGCGCGGATCGTGCCTGTCGGGCCACCGGAGCACTTCTTCGACCCGCCCGACCGGGCCGCCGCCCGCGCGAGACTCGGCGTCGCCGACGACGTCTTCCTGGTGGTGGGCATGGGCACCCTCGTCGCGCATCGACGGTTCGAGGATCTGATCGACGCCACTTCGCTGCTGAGCGACGATCCTTCGATCTACACGCTGCTCGCCGGGTCCGACCACGAAGACCCCCCTTGCGCGGACCGCCTCGCCGCACAGATAGTCGAACGCAACCTCAGCGACCGCGTCACGCTGCCGCGTCGCTCGCTGTCCGACGCGGAGCTGAAGGACACCTACGCCGCCGCCGACGTGTTCGTGATCCTGAGCCAACGCTACGCCTGGGGTCTCGCTCCGCTCGAGGCGATCGCCTCAGGCACGCCCGTGATCCTCACACCTGGCGCGGGCGTGTATGACGTTCTCGCCGGGCGCGCTGGCGTGCAGGTGATTGCCGCGCAGGACCCACAAGCGGCGGCAGAGGCGATTCGGCGCTGGCGCTCGGGCGAGGGACGGAAGGGTCTCGAGGCGACGCGCACGTGGCTACGGGAGGAGTTCGCACTCGACTCCTACGTGGCTCACATGGAGCAAATCTATGCGGAGGTCCTCGGCTGAGCCGTGGCGGGCTCCCCGCGGCCGAGCGTCAAAGTCTCGATCTGGCCAAGCGTCACGACCCGCATGTCCGCGCCATCGCGCAGCTGCGTGTACCAATTGACCGTCGCCTGCAACGCGTCATCCAACCCGAGTAGTGGACGCCAGCCCAGCCGCGCACGGGCGCGCGAGGAGTCGAGCTTGAGATACCGCGCCTCGTGGGGATGGGGGCCGTCGTCGGTGACCGAATCAAGCCCGCCCGGCCACAGCTCGCCCACGCGTTGCACGATCCAGCCGACCGCACGCGCGTCATCCTCCGCCGGCCCGAAGTTCCAGCCGCAAGCGTGCTCGGACGACTGCCACAGCGCCTGTGCCAGCACCAGGTAGCCGCTCAGCGGGTTCAGCACGTGCTGCCATGGGCGGATCGATCCGGGGTTGCGAACACGTACCTGCTCCCCCGCCAGCACCGCGCGCATGATGTCGGGTAGCAGCCGGTCCTCACCCCAGTCGCCGCCGCCGATCACGTTGCCCGCGCGCGCCGACGCAAGGCGGGTTCGCGACTCGCCAGAGAAAAACGAGCGCCGGAACGAATCGCTCACCAGCTCCGCACAGCCCTTGGAGCTCGAGTACGGGTCGTGGCCGCCCATCGGCTCATCCTCCGCATAGCCCTGCTCCCGCTCGCGGTTCTCGTAGCACTTGTCCGAGGTGACGTTCACAACAACATGCACCCGCTCGCCATACAAGCGCACCGCATCGAGCACGTTGACAGTGCCCATAACGTTCGTCGCGTACGTCTCTTGAGGTTCGCTGAACGAGCGGCGCACGAGCGACTGCGCCGCCATGTGAATCACGATCTCAGGCGCCGCCTGCTCGAGCGCGACGGCAAACGCGTCGTGGTCGCGCACATCGCCGAAGACGCTCCGCATGTTCTCCCCCACCCGTGCCAGCTCATACAGCGACGGCTGCGTGGGCGGATCCAGCGCGAACCCTGTCACGCTCGCGCCGAGTGACTGCAGCCACAGCGCCATCCACGAGCCCTTAAAGCCCGTGTGGCCGGTGAGCAGCACGCGGCGTTCACGCCAGAAGCCCTCGTCGAGCATGGCGCGCAGGGTAGTCGACCGCCCCCAGGGCGGACAGTGCCCCACGCGCGGCAGAGGGCTCTGGGCGCCGAGCAGAGCGCGCTCAGCGTTCCACCGGCTGCGATGTGCCCAACACCTGTCCGCCGGCGCCCAGCGCCTGTACGACGTAGTCGGGATCCGTGGTGATCACCGGGATCGACGTCTCAAAGCCTGTCGCGGGGACGGTCGCGATCGACGTAAGTTCCGTCGTGCTCGGCCCGGCGAGCACCCTCCATTCGCTCACGTCCGTCGCGCCGTTCCAGCTCGCATAAACGGTCGCTGTTTCACCGGTGATTGCCGTCACTCCCACCGAAGGCGCAGCCGCGGGCTGCCCGCTCCAAGGGAAGCGATACGCGCGATAGGACTGCCCCGGGGAGGGGAAGCGCGCTTCGAACAGGATCTGCCCGGCAGGATTGAATTCGGTCAGGTACGGCTCTTCGCCCCAACCCACGAACGAGTTCCCGTCCGCCAGCACCTGATCGTTTCCCTGGCTGCCCGTGAGGAGCGGCGGCGATCGTACGTCGCGGGCGACGAGTTCCACCGAGCGGTGAGCCCAGTTGATGCGCTCGCGGATGGCCCGCGACTGCGAGTGCTCCTTGGGAGTGGCGCCGTCGTCGAAGATCGTCAGCGTGTGGTCAGGCTGCCAGCGCACGTCGTGCTGCCATGCAAAGCCTGTGCCGGCGCCCATCTTGAAGCTCGGGTGCCTGCCACCCAGGCGCCACATGACGGCACCACTGATGTGGTTGATCTCATACGCGGCCCACATGTTGCGCGAGGAGATGACGAAGTTGCCATCGCCCCACGGGTCCACCGACACCGAGTTCATGTGGAAGAAATCCCATGGCTTAGCAGCGGAGCTAGACGGCGTGGAGTAGGAGTCGCTCAGCGGCACGTGGCCGTACGCGTGCCACTCGAACATCACGAGGCCCGTCTTGATGTCGATCTCCTGCAGGATCGCGTCCTGCAGGATGCCGTTGCTCGAGCCGCCCTCCGCCGACAGGTTGGCGTCCACGAGCGAGTAGGCAGTGATGAGCGCGGCGCCCTGCGGCGTGATCTGCAGTTCGTGCAGGTCCGCCTGATAGCCGTTGCCCGCGGACACCGTCGCGACGGGTGTGTACGCGCTGCTGTAGATCTCGTCTTGCCCGAAGCCCACCCCCAGGCTCTGCGGAACCTCGCCCTGCCACCACGTCAGCACCGGCTGCCCCTCGTAGCTCTGCACCTGCAGGTCTGCGTCGATGTCCCCCGCCGGCGCCTGGTGAAACCAGATCAGCCCACCCTGGCCGCTCGCGATCAACGCACCTGATTGGCCGTAGCCGTGTGTGGGCGTGAGGAACAGATCGCCAGGCGTCGCCTGCGGCGAGTCAGAGCTGACGAACAGAGCTGGCGGCTTCAGCCCCGGCTGGGAGACGAAACTCTGCACAAGGCCTTGCCTACTGAGCTCGATCGGCTTACCAGCAACGATCCGGTAGTCGGGTAGGCGCGCGATCGTGAACGTCGTGCTCACGCGCTCGGGATGGTGCTCGGGACCCACGATTGCACTCGCCGTCACGCGCTCGCCCTGCGTGAACGGATGCGACGGCAGGAAGCTCGCCCCCGGGCTGCTCGCGTAGGACTCGAGCTTGCCGCTGTGGCGCCCGCTGTGAGAGCCCACCACAGAGACGTGTGCGATCTCGTTCGCGGGCACGCCAAGGAAGCTGATCTGCGTCTGTGGCGAGGCGTCAGGCGTGCCGTTCAAAGGCGAAACCGCTACTGCCAGCGCGGCCTCAGCCGTCGCGGCGCACACCGCCGCCGCGAGCACCAGCGCGAGCGTCACTCCAAGCAGGGCAGCGCGAGTACGAGTGCCCGCGCCAAGCCACGGGCACGCCGCACCGTTCGGCGCCACCGGTCCCATCGCTGCCCTCATCCCTCCGCCTTTCGATGTGGAGCCGTCGACACTGCGTGTAACACGCCCGTGAAGACTATGTAGCCATGCGTGCGGATCTACTCACGTAAGAATTCCGTCAGCGACGCTCCGACTCCGGAGCCGGAGCGTTATCGAGCTCAGCGCCGTACAGCGCAAGCTCGCGTGAGCGCTGTAGCCCCCAAGCTGGCCACACCATCACAGCAGCACCCGTCGAGAGAGAGACGCCTCACCGACGCACAGGCGCTTTCAGGCCGTCCGCGTGGAGCTCGTCCTCCAGCAGGTCGAGGACGTTGTCGAGGACTTCTCTGGCACGCTCGCCGCTGAACTGGGCGAGGCTGTGGGTGATAGCCCTTCTCTGCGGCCGGAGCGGGTCTGCTGCCTCCTTGTCGAGCGTGCCGGCGGACGCAATCCAGATGCTCTCAAAGGCCAGCGAGGAATGTTCGGCGATGCGATCGAAATCGGCGTCATAGTGGAGTACGCCGAGTTCGTTGGCGGCGGCGATCGCTGCTACGAGGTAATCCTGGTGTGGGAGACGGTGAAAGCCGGCCGCGTGTCGCGCGAGCTTGGCCTGAGCTTCAAGCGCAGCGTCAACCACGGCCTCCGACAGCTCCAGCGGCCTGAGTGCCTCGAGCTCCTCTCTCAGCTCCCCGTGCTCGCGGGCGTTGCGCGCGCTGTATAGGACCTCGAACTCCAGAATCGGTGATCGATAGAGATGCCCTTCCTCGACCGCCCGAAGCCAGTCGGCACGCAAGATCTCGTTGCCGCCGCGCTGAAACGCGGAGTTATCGACGACAAGCTTCCTGCCTCTAAACGCCGAGCTCACCCGCGCTGCCACTGCGCGGAGGCCTCACTGAGTGCCGCATAATCGAGGCCTTCCGGCCGCCGGAAACGGTCGGCTAGGCGCTTGGCGGCCGCACGCCGGCGCTGCTCATAGTCTTCTTCCGCCTGCCCCCCCCGCTGAAGCGCCTCCTCACCCCTGGTGACGAGCACAGCGAGGATCTTCGAATCTGAAGTTCCGGGCGGGAAGCTACGCCGACTTCGCCGGAGTGCCGACTCGACCTTCTCATCACTCGTGATGGTGTAACGCTGCTTCTTCGTCGGCATACGAGCAGTGTAGCACTAAGTGCGGCACCTTGGAGCAGCTTCCTATTCTTCCGTATCAACCTCTAACGAGAAGCGCTGGCAGTCGCTACTCGCAGCTGCAGCAGACCAACGCGAACTCGCCGAGCCGGCTTCCCCACCGTACACGGTGGCGGCGGTCGTCACCCCCACAGCGCGCAGATCGGCAGCGCGAAAATGCGCTCGGAGAGCCGGAATGGGCGCGGCCCTGTGTGGAGAACCGCTCCGGCGAGAAAGCGCTCGCCAAGCCGCTCGCGCAGCCACTCAAGATGACGAGCATCGCCGCGCGTCGGCGACGCGGAGGACTTGATCTCAATCGCAACGACATTGCCGGCCGACAGCTCGGCGACCAGGTCGATCTCGTGACGACCGTTCTTCTCGCGCAGGTGATACACGCGGGGCGTGAAACCGGCCAGCTCCAGCTCAGGTCTGATCTGCGCCAGCACGTAGGTCTCGATCAGACGTCCCAACAGGTTTCCATCGCGCATAACGGCGAGCTCGTCCAGGTGCAGGGCGGCCGTGAGCAGCGAGGTGTCTGTCAAGTAGCGCTTGGGGGCCTTGACGAGACGTGAAAGCCTGTTTGTGCTCCAAGCCGGGAGATGCTCGAGCACGAACATGTTGGTCATCAACCGCTCATAGGCGGCGGCCGTCGAGCGACTGATTGAGGCCGCTTCGTAGACGGTCTTCTCAGCCGCGATGCCGGCGGTGTTGACGGCCAGCGCCTCGAAGTAGCGTCGAAGTAGCTCTGGGTCGCGGGGGCCGTCGAGACTTTCAGCGTCACGCGTGAACAGCTCGTTGAGGTAGCTCTCCAGCCAGCGTTCGCGTGCACCGCCTCGCAGGCGCAGAACGGGTTCTGGATAGCCGCCACGAAGCGCAAGCTCGACGTAGCCGAGTAGATCCGGAGCATCGACTGGCGTGTGAAACGCGGTCAGATCGGCACGAGCGAGAGTCTGCAGGAAGGGCGGTTTGGGAGGCGAGCCAAGGATCTCGCGCGCGCTGAGCCCCCACATCTTCAGGTGCACGAGCCTCCCGGTTCCGGGCCAGGTGGGAGCGTCGAGGCGACCATGGACGCTGCCGGTGACGAGAAAGCGTCCGGCCCCCGATCCTTGATCGACTGCCCGCTTGACCGCGCCGAGCACCTGCGGCACCGCTTGCCACTCGTCAAGCAGCACGGGCTCCGGCAGCGAGCGCAGCGCGGCGTCTGGGTCGTCGCGAAACGGTTCGGCTTCAGCCTGCCGGTCGAGACGCACAACAGTTGCGGCCAGGCGTTCGGCTGTCGTCGTCTTCCCGGCGGCGCGGGGACCGGTTATCAGGAGTGCGGGCAGTTCGTCGAAAAGCTCGCGCAGCCATTCGTCAATCAGCCGTGTGGTGTAGCTGGGGCCCGGCACAAAGGCACGATAGCGCTTTGGACCAACTTTGGCCAGCGCTTTGGACCACCGATGGGCAGTGTTCTGGACCAGTATTCAGTGGCGCCACTCCTGCTCGCACGCTCGCGCAGGTTCCTCCGCGACCCGCGTCAGGATGAAACGGACTCGCTTACCACCCGCAGTGAAGCCCCGTACCTCCGCGCCATCCACGTCACTGACAGAACACGACGGACGGCGGGGCCAGAGGCATAACGCCCCGCTAACGGCCACACCGGACCTATACTGTGAGCATGCGCTCAGACCTTCCGGCGATAGCACGGTACATCGACGTGCCCGAGCGAACCCTACGACGAGCCGTGCAGCGAGGCACGGTGCGCTGCCGCCGTCCCGGCCTGCGACAGTTCGAGCTGGCAGCCGACGAGCGGGCGTACCTACGCGAGCACTGGAAGACCATCTCCAGGGTCACAGAGGCACTGAGGACAGAGCGCAACGTCCGCCTTGCGGTGCTCTTCGGGTCGATGGCACGCGGGCACACGGGAGAGGACTCGGACGTGGATGTGCTGGTCTCTCTCGCCGAGGAGCGTCCGATGTACCTCTCCTACCTCGCCGCGCGCTTGACGCGAGCGCTCGGGCGCGACGTTGACGTGCTCTCACTGGCGCATGTGTGCGCCCACGACCCGGCGCTTCTCGGCGCGATCATGCGGGACGGACGCCCCCTGCTGGACCGTGACGGTTCCTGGTCGGCGCTCGTCGCCAAGCGCCGGGGTATCGAGCGCGACGCCGCGCAGGCACGTGCAGAGCGCCATGGTCGCGCAGCCCAGGCCGTCGCGCAACTGATCGGAGGGTAGGTGGGCGGGGCAGGCGATGACACGCGTCGCTCGCCCGGGGAGCAGCCCCGCCGCCAGCTGACCGTCTCCGAGGAGGACCGCGAACGTATCGAGCGACACCTGGAGCGCATGCCGTTGGAGCGCGATGCGCTGCTACTGGCGATGCGTCAGTTCGGAGCGGATTTCGACCACGACGCGTGGCAGACGGCATACGAGGCGTTCTCGGCCGAGGAGCACAACCGGGTCGTGCAGGTCACGGGCAACCTCCGCGCGCTGGTGGACAACGCCGTGGAGCTGGTGCGGTTCGCGGCGACGTTGACCGGACTGCGCCCCGCCGGGCGCCGACCAAGCGCAAACGCCGACATCGAGGCGCTGCGGGCCAACGGCGCGCTGAACGGCGAGCAGACCTACAAACTCGTGCAGCTCAAGGAGCTCTGCGACAGACTGCGTCACGCCTACGCCTACGTCGACGCCGACGACGTGCACACCGCGGTGCACGCTCTCCTGAAGCTCCTACCGAGCTTTACGGACTCCTACGTCAAGTGGCTGGCCGAGTACGGCGTCGAGCTAAGCTGACGCGCCGGACACCTTACCCGGCAGCCCCCGTCGAAGAGAAAACGACGCGGTGCGGCTTTTGCCCCTTGGCCCAGCGTTCGCGCTATGGTCGGAATATGGGTTCTGCCAGCGGGCCTCGAGGCGCTCCTCAATACTCGAACACACCCACCACCGGGGATGCCCCGGTGGCGAACGGATAGTCCGCCTCCGCTTCGCACAACACGCGGAATTGGTAGCTCGCCGGGCCGGGGAACTTGAAGCGATAGCTCGCGTGGTAGCGCCCACGCGAGTCCGTGCGGATCACGTCGAACTCCAGCCAGGCGCCGCCCAGTGAGCGCGCCTCCAGCACCAGCAGCTTGCCGCCACTCGGCATCGGCCCGCCGCGCAGACGACCGG
The DNA here is from genome assembly GCA_963752865.1 of uncultured Solirubrobacteraceae bacterium. Classification (GTDB taxonomy): domain Bacteria; phylum Actinomycetota; class Thermoleophilia; order Solirubrobacterales; family Solirubrobacteraceae; genus Palsa-744. The sequence continues at coordinate 314,754 of CAVVZU010000002.1, read as the reverse complement.
AGAAGTACACGCTGCGGCCCACGCTCGCGGTGCGCGGCGCGATGCTCAGCGTCACCCCCGCCCGCACGCTCAGCGTCAGCGTCTTCGTCGCTACCGGCGCCATGCCCACACGGTTGCTGTATGTCACGCGCAGCGTGCTCGAGGACGAGCCCGCGGGCAGTCGCATGCTAAAGCGCCCGCCCACACCTGTCAGCGGGCTCGCCATCGTCGCCGCGCTTGCCCCTACATACGCCGGCGTCGCCAGCACGTCGACACGCGCCCCTTCGATCGGCACGCCGCTCAGCTCCCGTCAGCCGGCCCACGATCGTCTGCGGATGGCCGTAGCCACTCGTCAGCCGTTTGCCCTTGGCGCCCTTCCAAGCCACCGTCAGCGTCGCCTGTGCTGACGCGTTCGTCCCGTTCGGTCCGCCCACGCCTGCCGGTTGGCTGGCCGGCTGACCACTCTGCTGTTGAGAGTTCTCGACCGTGATGTTCCTGTCGAGCACCGTCGTCCGCGTTGCCCGCCGCGTCGATCACGCTCACCACCAGGTGGTGCGTACCGTTGGTGATCCTCGTCGTTTCAAGTCCCACATCCGCGTTCACCGACGCAAGACACGGCTGCACGTACAGGAACGCCGGCAGCCCGTCCGTCGTCTCGCCCACGTTCCTGCAGCGGCCGCCGTCTTCGTCCACCACCGTCCTCTGCACCACCTGCCCGTCCACGCTGAACACAGCCTCGTACACGCCCGAGCCCGGATCGCTCGCGCTGAACGCAACGTCGCTCGTGCCGCTCACCGTCGACGCGCTCGCCAGTTCGCCGCTCACGTTCGACGCTGTCGGACCCGCTTCCTGTTCGAGGATCAGGTCCGCCGCGTACACGTACACCACGGCTGCGTAGCCGTTGGGGTCGCCGGCGTTTACGAGGCACTTGTATTTCGTGGTGCCGCCGCACGCGGCGCCCGCATACAGATGCGATCCGAGGTTGGCGCTTGGTACGACCAAACGGTTCGTCGGGGAGAGAGGTTCACCGATAACGCCAAGGCCCGGACACTCCAGGAGAGCAACACAGCTATCGAAAATATCCGTTTCGCCTGAGCCCGCAAGCCAGAACTGATACCAGGCGTCGAGTTCGGCGCCACCGTCCACATCCCCCGCACGCCAGAGCGTCGCACCAGCCAGCGACTCACCTGCAGGCGCGGCAAACACCCACGTCGCAGAATCCACGTTTGCGGTGCGCGAGACGTTCGCGTCCAGCGCCGCCGTCAAGGCGCCTCCTAGCTGTGTGCAGGTTTCCGACGCGAATGTCCCCGGGCCCGTGCTCGACCCGCTCCACCCATCCGCAGGGGCGATTTCGCCTGAGGGGGTCCGGCAGGAGTACACGTGGTACTCGCCCGCCAGCGCACTTGCCGGCACAGCCTCCCCACAGGCACGAACGCGCTCACACTCGACGGCACCAGGCTCGCCGGCGTCAGCGCGCCCGCCGCAACGATCGCCAGCGCCACAGACATGGCGAGCACCAGCACTCGCGCCTTGCGCAACGTCCGTGTCGATATCCGTTCCAGCAGCAGACAACATCTCTACCTCATGTCGCTCCGGGGCCCGCCTTGGCCCCCCTCCCAAAATTGTTCCACTTCGCGGGCATCCGCAACACCTACAACTGTGGTGACCGGCGCCTGCAACGCTGGCTGAGGGGCACGCGGAACGTGTCTCCCAACAAAATGGATCGCTCAGACGGACAACGTGACCGGCAGTCGGCCAGGCCGTAGATGCCGGTGATGCTCTCGAGCACCGGCTCGCCGTCGAGCTCCAGGCCGCGCACCCGCTGCGCCAGGAACGACAGCGCCTCGCCCAGCTCCGCCCGCGCGAGGTTGGCACCCACGCAGTAGTGCACGCCCGCGCCGAACGTCAGCTCTCGCGCACGGCCGCGCGACGCTGCGATGTCGAAGCGTCGGGCCCGCCCGCGCCCCGCTCGTCCTCGCCGAGGTCGCGGTTGCCGGTGAACGCGCACACCATCACGATCGTTCCCTCCGGGAAGCCCACGTCGCGGAATACGACCTCCTCGGTGGTGATGCGCGCGGTGAACGGCGTGATCGGCTCGTAGCGCAGCGCCTCGTCCACCGCCGCCTGCGCCGAGCGTCGGGTCCGTCCACGCAGCAGCGCGCCACTGCTCGGGGTGTTCGGCGAGCAGCCTCACCGCGTGCGCCAGCTGGCTCTGCGTCGTGTCCACGCCGCCAGCGAGCACGTTGAAGACGAGGTTGATGCACTCGCACGTCCGACAGCCGCTCCGCTCGGCCTGCTCCGCCGCCGCGATCAGCTTCGAGATCAGGTCGTCGCCGCGGGTCGTCCCGGCGCGCCGCCAGCAGCGTCTTCCGGCGTACTCGTAGAACTCCTCCACCGCCTGCTCGATCTGCTCGCGCTCGCTCGCCATGCTCGCCGCGTCGAACTGCCGCTGGATCCAGTTCGACCAGTGGTGCAGCCGCGGCGCGTCCTGCCAGCGGCGCGCCCATCACCGTCGCGATCACCTGCGACGGGTACGGCTTCGCGAACGCCTCCACGAACTCGCAGCGACCACGCCCGGCGCCAGACCGCGAGGCCGGCGATCGCGTCCTCCGAGCAGCCCCTCCAGGAACCCCCGCATCGCCGGGCGGTAGCGCTCCACCGCCCGCGGTGACAGCGCCGGGTTGACCAGGCCGCGCAGGCGCGAGTGGTCGGGGCCGTTGACGTGCAGGATGTTGCGCTCCATCTGCTCGTACAGCGGCCCCTCGCTCACGCCGAAGATCTCAGCGATCTTCATCCCCGGGAACGTCGCCGCTCGCGTGCGCAGGAAGAACTCCGCCGCCTCGCGGTCCAGCACGATGTAGCCGAACGGCCCCTGCGCCAGCCAGCCCTCGCCGCGCAGCTCGTCCATCGCCGCGTGGAAGCGCTCCCCGCGCATCGACGGGTCGGTGTAGTCGAACGCGGGCAGCTCCAGCTCGCTGACGAGCGCCATCGCGCGAGCGCGCGGGTGCGATGGGCTCGGCCGGGTCTATTTCTTCTTGGGGCTCACCGCCTGCTTCAGAGACGCCCCGGCGGAGAACTTCGGCGCCTTCGACGCTTTGATTTTGACCCGCTCGCCCGTGCGCGGGTTGACGCCCTGGCGGGCAGCGCGTTTGACGACGGAGAACTTGCCGAAGCCCGTGATGCTCACCTCGTCGCCTTTTTTCAGCGTCTTCGTGACCGTGTCCAGCAGCGACTCGACCGCGCGAGCCGAGTCTGCCTTCGTCAGACCGCTGTCGGCCGCGACCGCCTCGATCAATTGCGACTTGTTCATGTGGCTTCCTTTCACGTAGATCTGCCGATTGTGCCCGGCTATGTGCCCGGCGAGCGCGCAGGGTACCGCGCCAGCTTCTTCCCTGGGTTGAGAAGGCCCTTCGGGTCGAACACACGCTTGATCTGTTCGTGAAGCTCCACCGCCCGCCGCGTCCCATTGCGCTCGACAGCCGCCCGCGCTTCAGCCAGCCCACGCCGTGCTCTCCCGCGATCGATCCTCCGAGCTCCACCACCAGCTCGAACAGCTCCTCGCCCGACCGCCTCCGCCGCGTCGAGCTCCGCCTCCCGAGAGGGGTCCACGAGCACCGTCGCGTGCACGTTTCCCTCGCCGCCGTGGCCCCATGCGCACGAGCGCAGGCCGTGGGCGCGCGGCGATCTGCTCGAAGCGCTCGAGCCCCTCCGCCAGGCGCTCCAGCGGGAACACCACGTCCTCGCTCACCTTGCCCCCGCGCGCCGCCGTCACCGCCGGGTTCGCGCCGTCCCGCCAGCGCCACAGAGCGCTCGCGTCCGGCGGCTCGTCGCATCGCCAGCGGCGCTCCTCGTCCAGCAGCTCCAGCAGCGCGTCGCGCTGGGCCTGCGCCTCCTCGCGCGAGCCGTCCACCTCGCAGATCAGCGCGAAGCCCGCGTCGGCTTCCGGCACGCTGCTCCCGGATAGGCGCGCCGCCAGTGATTCTGAGCGTCTCGCCGTCCATGAAGTCCAGCACCGACGGCCGCAGCCCCGCCGCCGAGCACCGTGCGCATCGCCGCGCAGCCCTCGCTCGCGCGTGCGACAGGAACACCACCAGCGCGATCGCCGTCTCCGGCGCCGGCAGCAGCCGCAGCCGCACCGCCGTGATCACACCCAGCGTGCCCTCGGAGCCGACCAGCAGGCTCTTCAGGTCATAGCCCGCGACGTCCTTTGCCGCCCAGCCGCCGAGCTGCACCAGCTCCCCGGGCGCCAGCACCACCTCCACACCCGCAACCCAGGCACCCGTCACCCCGTACTTCAAGGCGTGCGGCCCACCCGCGTTCGTTGCCACGTTGCCGCCGATCTGCGACTGCTCCGCCGCCCCCGGGTCGGGGGCGAACATCAGCCCGTTCTCACGCGCCAGGCGCTGCACGTCGCGCGTGCTCACGCCCGCCTCAGGCAGCATCCGCCACAGCTCCGGCTCGAGCTCCCGCACCCGCCGCAGGCGCTCCAGCGAGCAGCACCACGCCGCCCTCTACCGCAACCGCGCCGCCCAGCACGCCCGTGCCGCCGCCGCGCGGCACGATCGGCACGTCGTGCGCGTAGCACCACGCCACGACCGCCGCCACCTCCTCGGCGCTACCCGGTAGCGCCACCGCGTCCGCATGGCCGTCCACGCCCCTGCGGTTGGAGCTGTCGGCGTTGTACGGGGACTGCTTTGGCGGAGCTTCCAGGATGTGCTCTGCGCCGATCAGGCGGCCGAGCTCTTCGAGCCCCTTGTGCATGGCGACACTCACGCTAGCGGTCGGCGCTCCCCTATGGGCCACGGCATGGCAGGTAGCATTGGACCCCTCATGGCAATAAGCACAAGGCCGCCCGGTGAGGGGAACACGGACGACGACTCGCCCCGCGCGCCTGGCAGCGTCGCTGATGGCCTGCCCGGCGATACCGACTCCTTTCGCACGCTCTCGGGAGAGCCCATCCGCGAGCTCTACACCGCCGCCGATCTGCCCGACGGCGTCGGCACGCCCGATGACCCGATAGGCCTGCCCGGCGAGTACCCGTTCACGCGCGGCATCCACCCGACGATGTATCGCGGGCGGCTTTGGACGATGCGCCAGTTCGCGGGATTCGGCACGAGCGAGGAGACCAACGAGCGCTTCCGCTACCTACTCGATCACGGCCAAACGGGCCTCTCGACGGCGTTCGATATGCCGTCGCTGATGGGCCACGACTCAGACTCGCCACGTTCGCTTGGCGAGGTGGGGCGTGAGGGCGTGGCGGTGGACACGCTCGACGACATGCAAACGCTGTTCTCCGGAATCGACCTCTGCGAGGTGTCCGTGTCGATGACAATCAACGCCCCGGCGGCGATCATGCTCGCCTTCTACGTCGCCTCGGCCGAATCCGACCCGCTCCATCCGACGCCGCCCGAGCGCCTCTCCGGCACGATCCAGGCGGACATCCTCAAGGAGTACATCGCCCAGAAGGAGTGGTGCTTCCCGATCGACCCCGCCATGCGCCTGTGCGGGGACATGATCGAGTGGTGCACCCGGCGCATGCCCCGCTGGCACCCGATCTCGATCTCCGGCTACCACATCCGCGAGGCCGGCTCCACCGCTCAGCAGGAGCTCGCGTTCACGCTCAAGGACGGCCTCACCTACGTCGAGCAGGCGGTGCAGCGCGGTCTCGACGTCGACGATTTCGCGCCGCGGCTGTCGTTCTTCTTCAACGCCCAGATCGACTTCTTCGAGGAGATCGCCAAGTACCGAGCCGCCAGGCGCATCTGGGCGCGGGAGATGCGCGAGACCTTCGGCGCCAAGAGCCCCCGCTCGTGGCAGATGCGCTTTCACACGCAGACCGCGGGGGTCTCGCTCACCGCCCAGCAGCCGCTGAACAACATCGTGCGCACCACGATCGAGGCGCTCGCCGGCGTGCTCGGCGGCACCCAGTCGCTCCACACCAACTCCTACGACGAGGCGCTCGCGCTGCCCACCGAGGAGGCCGTCACGATCGCCCTGCGCACCCAGCAGATGATCGCCCACGAGACCGGTGTCACCAACACCGTCGATCCGCTCGGCGGCTCCTACTTCGTCGAGGCGCTCACCGATGAGATGGAGCGACGCGCGTACGAGTACTTCAACAAGATCGACGAGCTCGGGGGGATGGTGCAGGCGACGAAGCTCAACTACCCCCAGCGCGAGATCGCGGACGCCGCGTTCGCCCTGCAGCAGGAGATCGACGCCGCCGAACGGGTGGTCGTCGGGGTCAACCGCTTCCTCGCCACCGACGAGGTGCCAATCCCCACGCTGCGCGTCGACCCCGCACTCGAGCGCAAGCAGGTCGGTCGCCTGCAGGCCGCACGCGCCGGTCGCGACGGTGGGGCCGTCGAGCGGGCTCTTGCGGCTCTACGCGAGGACGCCGCGCACGAGGACCGCAATTTGATGGAGCCGCTGCTCGTGTGCGCGCGCGCTCACGCCAGCGAGGGCGAGATCATCGAGTCGCTGCAGCAGGTCTTCGGGGACTACTCCGAGACGCCTGTTTTCTAGGACCCAGCCTCGTCCGGCTTCAGCCGCTTGCGCCCCTTGTGGTCGGCGCGCCCGGTGCCAATGCACTCGCGGCACACGATCCACTTGCCCTCCGGCTCGGACTCATACCAAGTCCAGCCCGCGCCACTGCACGCGGGGCAGCGCTCCTTCTCGGGTATGTGCCGATCGCTCTGGGTCATCTAGTGCTAAGCCTACATCGCTCACGCAGCTCAACCGAAAGACGCCTCCCGCGAAGTCGGTCGCTTGCCCCAGCTGGTGGCCCGCGCGTACGCGATCAGCCGCCCTAGGTACTCACGCGGCTCCGGCCGCTCCACCCCCACGCGCCCGAGCAGCTCCCGCGCCCGCTCATCGCCAAACCGACATGGCACGTCGAAGTAAGGCACAAGCGTCTCCGCGCCAGCCGGCACACCATCGCCGCCCTCCACCGGCGCAACGAACCGAACCGGCTCGAGCCCGGTGACAGCTGCATGCAACGTCACCAGCTCCACCGCGCTGAGCGCCTGCTCGCCGGCGACGAGATTGTAGGTGCCGCGGGCACCCTCGTCGTCGAGCAGCGCGAGCACGCCGTCGGTGACGTAGTCGACGGGCACGAAGTCCACGATCGAGTCCTCGCGCGCGGGCACCTCCCGCAAGAGGCCCCGTTCGAATGCGCGCATGGGCCAGTAGAGGACGTTGAACGCGGACGTCCAGCCGCTGACGCTGTGGCCGACGACGATGCTCGGGCGGGCGATCGCCAGGGGCAGATCGCGGGCGGCGCCGAGCAGCTGCTCGGCCTCGTGCTTGGAGCGCTCATAGGTGTTGCGGAACTCCTGCCCCACGTGGAGATCCTCCTCGCCGAACTCGCCTGAGTGACGGCCGCTGACATACGCGGTGGAGACGTGCACGAAGCGGCGCAGGGTGCCGCCGGCGGCGATCTCGCGTGCGAGCTCGACAACGCGCCCGACGCCCCGCACGTTGATCTCGCGTGCCTCGTGCAAGGGCAGATCGAAGGAGATGGAAGCAGCGCAGTGGATGATGCGATCGACCGATCCGACCAGCCGGGCGCGATCAGTGGCGGACAGGCCGAGCCCCCGCTGGAGCAGGTCGCCGCGCACGGCGCTCACCCGCTTCGCACCAGCCGGCACCTCGTCATACAACCGCGCGAGTACCGTCTGCAGGCGCTCCTGTGCACCGGCGTCGTCGTGCGCGCGCACAAGCACCACGATCTGCTCGTCCCCGCGCTCACCTTCCACGCCGAGCTCCAGCAACCGCGCGAGCGCATCCATGCCCAGGAAGCCGGTGGCTCCCGTGAGCAGGATCGCGCCGCTCATACCTCGCCGGCGGCGACAGCGGCGGGCGAGGCACACCCCATCGCGTGGTAGCCGCCGTCGACGTGCAGGATCTCGGCGGTGATCCCCCTGGCGAGCGGCGAGAGCAGAAAGCAGGCCGCGTCGGCGACGGGGCCGGGGTCCTCGCTGTCCCACGCGAGCGGCGCGGTCTGCGACCACACCTCGGCGAGTTGCGAGAACCCGGGAATGCCGCCTGCGGCGAGCGTCTCGATGGGGCCGGCGGAGACGAGGTTGACGCGAATGGAGCGCGGGCCGACCTCGCGGGCGAGGTAGCGGGCGACCGCCTCCAGCGCTGCCTTGGCGACGCCCATCCAGTCATATGACGGCCACGCCTGGCTGGCGTCGAAGTCCAGGCCGACGACACCGGCGCCATCGGGCGCTGCCTCGAGCAGCGGCAGCAGCCCGGCGACAAGCGCCTTCAAAGAGAACGCGCTCGTTTGATAGGCGAGCACGGCGCTCTCCAGCGGCGTGTCCATGAAGCCGCCGCCGAGCGCATCGGGCGGCGCGTACGCGACCGCGTGCAGGATCCCGTCGAGCACGCCCCAGCGAGCGTCGAGCTCGGAGCGCACGCGCTCGATGTCCTCGGCGTGGTTGACGTCCAGCTCCACCACGTCAACGCTCTGCGGCAGCTGCCCCGCGGCGCGTTCGGTCATGCGCTTGGTGCGGCCGAAGCCCGTCAGCAACACCTCCGCGCCGAGCTCCTGCGCACGCGCGGCGGTGGCGAAGGCGATCGAGTGGCGGTCGAGGACGCCGGTGATGAGCAGGCGCCGGCCGGCGAGCATCACAGCGGTAGCGGCGCGAACTCGCCGGGGGCGGCGTCGCCCACGATCGGCTCGTGCCAGGCGCCTTCGGTGCGCCAGAGCACCTGCACGCCGGCACGAACGACGAGCTGGCCGTCCTGGTTTCGGATCTGCCAGGTGAAGTCGACGAGGCCGCTGTGCTCGTCGATGGGGCGCAGCGCGGTGATCTCACCGCTGACGCCGATCACCTCTTCCAGGCGGACGGGACGCTTGAAGACGACGTCTGAGACGCGACGCAGCGCGAGCACGCGCTCGGGGTCGAGCGGGACGAGCCCGACAGCGAGGGACAGCACGAGCATGCCGTGGGCGATGCGCTCGCCGAAGGGGCTGCGTGCGGCCCACTCGGGGTCGCAGTGCTGGGGATGCCAGTCGCCGGTGAGCGCGCTGAAGACGATCACGTCGGTGTCGCGCACGGTGCGCCGGCTTGACTCGAAGCGCTGTCCCACCTCGAGTCGCTCGAACGGATCTGACCATTGCATTGCCTGTTACTCCTCCTCTACAGCGGGATGTTGGTTGCGCGGGACTCGGGGCGGTGAATGCCCCCGAGGGCCTCAAAGCAAGAGGCCACGCGTGCACGGGTGGATTCGGGGGCGATGACCTCGTCGACGAAGCCGTCGGCGCTCGCGCCCTCGACCTGCAGTTGCTCCGATGAGTACGCACCGGCGAGCCGGCGGCGATGCGCGGCGGGATCGTCGGCGGCGGCGATCTCGCGGCGGTTGAGGATGCCGACGGCCTGCTGGGCGCCCATCACGCCGACCTCGACGCCTGGCCAGGCGAACACGTAGTCGGCGCCGAGCGCCTTGGAGTTCATGGCGATGAAGGCGCCGCCGAAGGCCTTGCGGACGATCACGGTGACGCTCGGCACGGCGGCCTCGGCGAAGGCGTGCACGAGCTTTGCGCCGTGGCGGATGACGCCGTCTGACTCCTGGCGGGATCCGGGCAGGAAGCCGGGGGTGTCGACGAGCACGAGCAGCGGCAGCCCAAAGGAGTTGCACATGCGCACGAAGCGGGCGGCCTTCTGGGCGGCGTCTGAGTCGAGCACGCCGCCGAGGTGCTTGGGCTGGTTGGCGACGATTCCGATCGAGCGGCCCTGCAGGCGGGCAAGGCCGCAGAAGACGTTGCGCGCCCAGCGCGGGCTGACCTCCATCACGCGCCCGCCGTCGACGAGCGCGGAGGCGACGTGGCGCATGTCGTAGACCTTGCGTGCCTGCGTTGGCACGGCGCGGTCGGCGGGACCGTCGGGCTCGGCGACGGTGGGCCACATCTGCGGCGCGACGCCCGAGTGCTGGGGCAGGTAGTCGAGCAGGTCGCGTGCGAGCAGCGCGGCGTCGACGTCGGTGGGCGCGGTGAAGTGGCAGACGCCGTTTCGCTCGTGCACGCGGGGGCCACCGAGCCCGGCCATGTCGATGTCCTCGCCGGTGACCTCGGCGACGACGCCGGGGCCGGTGAGGAACATGGATGCGCGGCCGGTCATGATCACGAAGTCGTTCAAAGCGGGACCGTAGGAGGAGCCGCCGGCGGCGGGACCGCAGACGATCGAGATCTGCGGCACCAATCCGGACAGCCGCACGTGCTCGCGGAAGATGGCGCCGTAGCCGGAGAGCGCGGCGAGCCCCTCCTGCATGCGCGCGCCGGCGGACTCGACGAAGCCGAGCACGGGCACACGGGCGCGGCCGGCAAGGCGCAGCACCTCGACGATCGTGGCGGCGTGCGCCTCGCCGAGCGAGCCGCCGGCGAAGGACGCGTCCTGGGCGTAGCAGTACACCTGGCGCCCGTCCACGCGGGCGTGGGCGGCGAGCACGCCGTCGCCGGCGACCGCGCGCTCGCCCATCCGCCGCGAGCGCACCTGCGTGCGCAGCGGCTGCAGCGAGCCGGGGTCGGCAAGGACCTCGAGGCGCTCGAGCGGACTCAAGCGCTCGTCGGGGCGCTCGAGCAGCGCGAGGCTCATCGGCACACCGCCGGCATCCTCCGCACCAGGTCAAGCGCCGCCATCACGCGGCCTCCAGGCACAGCACGGCGTTGTGGCCGCCGAAGCCGAACGAGTTGGACAGCGCCAGCAGGGGGCGGCCCCCACCGGTGTCATCGCCGCCGCGCGCGGAGCCCCGGGCGGGGGCGCGGAGCGGCCTGGCGTTGCCGGGTACGTAGTCGAGGTCGAGCCCCTCGTCGGGCCGGGACAGGCCGACGGTGGGCGGCGCGATGCGGTCGCGCAGGGCGAGCAGCGTGGCGACGGCCTCGACGGCGCCGGCAGCGCCGAGCAGGTGGCCGATGGCGGACTTGGTGGAGGACACGGGGATCCGCAGAGCGTGGTCGCCGAGGGCGAGCTTGATGGCGTTGGTCTCGGCGCGGTCGTTGAGCGGCGTGGAGGTGCCGTGGGCGTTGACGTAGTCGATCTGCTCGCCATCGACGCCGGCGTCGGCGAGCGCTGCGCGCATGGCGTCGGCCTGCCCCTGACCGTCGTCGCGGGGGGCGGTTATGTGGTGGGCGTCGGAGCTCGCGCCGTAGCCCTTGATCGTGCCCAGTACCCGCGCGCCGCGCGCCTCGGCAAGACTGGAGCGCTCGAGCACGAGCATGGCGGCGCCCTCGCCCATGACAAAGCCGTCGCGGCGGGCATCGAAGGGACGGGAGATGCCTTCCTTTGAGAGCGCGTCGAGGGCACTGAAGGCGGCACGGGCGAGCGGTGTGAGCCCGGCCTCGGAGCCGCCGGCGATGACGGCGTCGGCTTCGCCGGTTTGCAGCATGCGCAGGGCAGAGCCGATGGCGTGGGCACCGGACGCACAGGCGGAGCTGACGGCGAAGGATGGCCCGCGCAGCCCATGGGCCATGGACAGCGCACCGGCGGCGGCGTTGCTCATCATCAGCGGCACGGACAGCGGCGGCACGTACTGGGGGCCGCGCTCACGCAGCGTGTCCTGGCCCTCGGTGAGGGTGGTGATGCCGCCGACACCGGTGCCGAGCACGCAGCCGACCCGCTCGGGAGGGTACGGAAGCCCGCCCACCCCACGCCCAGCCGCCGCGCCGTTGCCAGCGCGGCCGTCCTCCCAGCCGGCGTCCTCGAGCGCCTCCAGGCAGGCGACGAGAGCGAGCTGCGTGAAGCGATCTGCGCGCCGAGTGTCCTTGGCGGAGAGGAAGTCGCGCGGATCGAAGTCGGCGCACGCGCCCTCACCACCTGAGATGCCGCACTCGCCGGCGCACCAGCGCTCGTGCAGTGTGCGGGCGCCGACGCCGAGCGGCGTGACGGCGCCGACGCCGGTGACGACGATCGCCTCAGCCTGAGCGGTGTGACCCATCGATGCCACTCCCTACAGCCGCGAGGCGATCAGCTGGACGGCATCTTCGACGGTCTTGACCTCGGCCACGTCGGAGCCCTTGAGCTCGACGCCGAACTGCTCGTGCACGATCTGCGAGAGCTCGGCGAGGTCGAGCGAGTCGATGTCAAGCGCCTCGAACGTCGCCTCGGGGGCGATCTGGTCGACGTCCGCTCCGAACGTGACGAGCGATTCGATCACGACCTTTTCGACCTGCTCTGTGGTTACGGCTGTGCTCATGTTGTTCCTCTCGGTGGTTGACTTGTTGGGTTATGGGATGTCGCGTGGTCGCACGCGGGCAAGCAAGGGCTCGCGGCGAGCGGCGGACGAAGCGCGAGGGATGGTTGATGCGCCGATCTAGGCACTGAGCCCGCCGTCGACGTAGAGGGTGGTGCCGGTGACGTAGCCGGCACCGTCGGAGGCGAGGAAGCGCGCGCACGCGGCGACGTCCTCGGGCGTGCCGGCGCGACGGGCGGGGACGGCGCCGAGCAGCTGGCCGTCGAGGTCGGCGGTCATGTCGGTGGCGATCAGCCCGGGGGCGATGGCGTTGACGGTGACGCCGCGGCGGGCGACCTCGACGGCGATCGTCTTGGTCATGCCGATCAGACCGGCCTTGGCGGCGGCGTAGTTGGCCTGGCCGGCGTTGGCGCGCGGGCCGACGACGGAGGCGATGTTGATGACGCGGCCGAAGCGCTCGCGGATCATGCCGCGCAGCGCGTGTCGGGTGGTGCGGAAGGCTGCTGTGAGGTTGGTGTGGATGACGCTCGACCAGTCCTCGTCGGTGAGCGAGATGGCGAGGTCGTCGGCGCGGATGCCGGCGTTGTTGACGAGCACGAGCACGCGGCCGAGCTCGTGCTCGACGGTCTGGAACAGCGGCGCGAGCTGCTCGGGCCGGGTGACGTCGGCGCCGACGGCGAGCACGCGACCGCCGTCGCTTTGGATACGCCTGACCACCTCGGCCGCGGCGTCCTCGCCACTACGGAAGTTGACAGCTACGGGCCAACCCTCAGCGGCCAGCGCGGAGGCGATCGCGGCGCCGATGCCTCGCGAGGCGCCGGTGACCAAGGCACAGCCCTGACGCTCGCTGGCGGTGCCCACGGTCGGGCTACTCGCCGCCGGGTCACTCACCGCCGGGGCGCTCACCGGTTGGCCGCTCACCGGCCGCCCCACGTCATCACGGTGCATCCCCACACGAGGCCCGCACCGACCGCTCCCAGCACGACCGTGGCGCCCTCCCGGAGCGCACCCACACGCACGGCCTCACCGAGGGCGATGGGGACGCTGGCAGCGCTGGTGTTGCCGAAGTCGGCGATGCAGTCGAACACGCGCCCGGGCGCGACGCCGAGTCGCTCGGCGACGGCGGAGAGGATGCGCCCGTTGGCCTGGTGGTAGACGAACAGGTCGACGTCGGCGAGCTGCACGCCGGCGAGCTCGAGCACCCGTGTGGTGGAGCTGGTCATCTTCTCGACGGCCATCAGGAACGTGTCGTGTCCTTCCATCTCGAACACGAGGCGCTCGCGCGTGACCTGGATGGCACCGGCGGCGGCCCCGTCTGAGCCGAGCACGAACGGCCCGATCGCTCCTCGAGCGTCGAGCGAGACGACGAGGGCACCGGCACCGTCGCCGAACAGCGGTGCGGTGCGCTTTTCGTCGTGATCGATGAAGCGGGAGAGGATCTCGGCGCCGATCACGAGCACGTTGCGGGCGCGACCGGACTCGATCCATGCGGTGGCCTGGGCGAGCGCGGCGATCGTGCCGGCGCAAGCGGCGCCGACGTCGATCGCCGCCACATTCGACATGCCCAGCTCGTGCGCGACGAGCGGCGCGGTGGCGGGCGTGAGCTCATCGGCGGCGAGCGTGGCGACGAGCACCATGTCGATCTCGCCGGCGTCGAGACCAGCGTCTGCCAAAGCGGTTCGCGCGGCAGCACTGGCGAGCTCGCTGACGCGCTGCCCGGGGGCGGCGTAGCGGCGTTCGGCGATGCCGGTGCGGCGCTCGATCCACTCCTCGCTCACGCCCAGGCGGGCGGCCACCTCGGCATTGGGCACGCGGCGCTCGGGCAGCGCGACGCCCAGCCCGAGGATCCCGGCGGTGCGCATGGGCGCAGGGACCTCGTCGAGGTCGAGGACGGTGGCGTCTGGCAGGTTGCGGCGGACGAGCTTGGCGAGCACCTCACCGGGGCCGAAGTCCACGAACGTGTCGGCGCCGAGCTCGGCGAGCGCGAGCATCGTCGGACGCCAGCGCACGGGCTGGACGATCGCGGCGGCGAGCTCCGCGCGGATGTCGCCGAATGGCTGCCCACTCGATCCCGAGATCACGGGTATGGCGGGCTCGGACAGCTCGACCGCATCGAGCTCGGCGCGAAATGGCTCGACGGCAGCGGCCATCGAGGGGGAATGAAACGCGCCGGCGACGTCCAGCAGGATCGCGCGCACGCGCTGCTCGCGAGCGGCGGTGGAGGCCGCGCGCAGCCGCTCGGTCGGCCCCGCGAGAACGACCTGGCCGGGGGCGTTGTCGTTGGCCAGCACCAGCTCGTGCTCCTCGGCCAGGTCTGTTACCTGTTGATCGGTGGCGCCGAGCACGGCGAGCATGCCGTCATCGCGCCCGCTGGACGCTCGATCCATCAGCTCACCGCGGCGGACCGCCAGGCGCAGGCCGGCGCTTTGATCGAGTGCGCCGGCGGCGACGAGCGCGCTCAGCTCGCCGAGCGAGTGACCGGCGAGCGCGACCGGCCGCAGAGATGCCGGGCGCTTGCTCCAGCCGGCGATGCTCGCGCAGAAGATCGCCGGCTGGGCGAAGCGTGTGCTCTCGCCCACGCGCGCGAACGGATCGTCGCCGACGAGCGCGAGGCATTCGTCGTGTAGTGCCGGGAGGACCCGTGCGACCTCGTCGCGAAGAGCGTTCGTCTGGCTTCCCTGTCCGGGGAACAGACCAGCTATGGGACCCGCGCTGCCGGTGCTTGACATTTAGACAAGCTTCGCAGTCGCGTGCAGTCAAGACCTCGCGGGGACAAGCGAACCACCCAAATGGGGGGGGTTAGTCCGTCGCTTCTGCCAGCCTGCTGGGGGAGCACCGGCTGGACCGCGGCGGCAACCGCCAGCTCACTGCGCCCTGAACGTCATCGCGATCACTCTCATTGCGATCGCTCGTGGCCAGATTGACCCAATACGCAATTCAGCGACGAGCCAGTCGGCGTCCGCTCGCGATATCCGGCGGTGTGTAGTTGAGCTCAAAGTGGTGGTAGAGCGCCGACTCGTCGGCCTGTGAAAGCTCCTCACCGTGCAGCTCGATATCGGGCGCGGCCTCGACCTGGCTCTTGTAGACACCAACCTGCAGCTCATCGGGGCCGACCCTGATCTCACGCAGAGGCACAAACGTCAAATGCCTACCGATGAACCCTTCCTTGACGGTCGCAAACTGCGGCACATCGGTCTCGACATCAACGTAGACATCCTCAAGTTTGCCGATTTTCTCGCCGTCAAGATCGACGATCGTCCTGCCGTGCCATTCGGCCACGTTCCACTCGGGCACCTGCTGATCGTCGCTCATTCGGCTCCTCCGGGTTAGCTCGAAACTGGCTTGCCTGAGATGCTAGCGGCGTCACGACGCCGCTCTAGCGATGCAGCCCCAGACGCTGCGCGCGCTGGACGGCGTCCGCGCGGTTGCGCGCGCCGAGCTTGCGGTACAGCGTGCTCGTGTGCTCCTTGACGGTGTGCGGCGAGAGAAACAGCTCGGCGGCGATCTCGCGGTTGGTGGCGCCACCGGCGATCAGGGCGAGGATTTCGCTCTCGCGGTCGGTGAGCGTGGGGACGGCGGGGCTCGCGAGATCCCTGAAAACCTCCTGGCCGTCGCCGACCATGCGCACGAGCTTGGCGATCTCGGGGGCTGGCCAATCCTTGGAGATGAAGCCAGCCGCTCCGGCAGCACGAGCGGCGCGCGGGGAGATGCCACCGGCACCGGACATCAACAGCACCCGCGGCGCGGGCACCTCGCCGCGCAAACGCTCACAGATCTCCGGTCCCGACTCGACGCCGAGGAACAGGTCGACGAGCGCGACGTGAGGCTCGTAGCGCCTGCACACGGCCAGCGCTTCGGCACCGGTGCGTGCGCTGAGACAGCGGTCCACCCACGGCATCTGGCCGAGCATCAGCCTGAACCCCCAGTGCACGACGTCATGGTCGTCGACGACGAGGATGCGCAACCGCCGCTGCTCCTCTGGCGTGGCAATCGCTGGAGCGCTCATCGCTCGCACGCGCTCACTGGCCGTTGGGCACGACTAGACGCACCTGCCACGACCCGGGCTCTGACTCGCCGTACTCGAGCACGCCGTCGTGTTGGAGCGCCTCGAGCGTGGCCAAGCGCAGGCCGACGCCTCCCGGGCGAGCCCGGTTCGCAGCGCTCTGCTCGCCGCGAGTGCCCGCGCCGTCGTTGCGGACCTCGAGCACGAAGGCGCCCGGCTCACCGCGCAGCGAGACGCTGACGGTGCTCGCACGCGCGTGCTTGCTCGCGTTCCGTATCGCCTCCACGAGGATCGACTGGGTGAGCGCCTCGAGGCTGGCGGGCACCTCCTCGGGGCTGCCCTCGAGGAGGATCTCCATGCCCGGGTAGAGCGCACGCAGGCGTTCGAGCTCTTCCGCGAATGTCACGGTGGTGGGACGCGAGACATGGCCGAGCGGGCGCGCCAGCGCGGTACGCAGGTCGGCAAGCGCCATCTGCACCTCGGCGGCGCAGCGCCGCTGGCTGTCGGCGTCCAGGAGCTCCTCGCGGGAGAGCGCGAGCGAGATCCCGAACAGCCGCTGTACAACGCCCTCGTGGATCTCGCGCGCAAGGTCGATCCGCTGCTGCAGCTGGCGGCTCTGCTCGTCGTAGGCGGTGACCTCGCGGGCAACGGAGGCCATTGCGATCGCCTTGCCAAGCGTCCACAGCAGGTGGCGCTCGTCCTCGTCCATCTCCGGCAGACCTGGTTCGCGCTCGGACATCACGACGCCGACATAGCGGCCGGCGGCGGTCATCGGCGTACAGACGATGTGCACGTCGGCGAGCAGCTCGCGCACGTCAGGCGTCACCTTGAAATCCTCCGCGCCGACGGCCTCGAGGACGCGGTCCTCGAGCAGCGCCTGACGTGCCACGGGTACCGAGTCAATCGTCACGAACAGGTCGGCGAACAGCTCCAACTCGATGCCGTGCGCGCCCACCGCGCGCACCCGCCGGCGGGCGCTGTCGTAGCGAACGAGCACCGCACGCTTCATCGAGGCCAGTCGGCAGATCGCCTCGCACAGGCTGCTGAAGAACGCGTCTGGAGGAGAGCCCTCACCGACCCCCGAGAGCAGGTCGGACATGACCTCGAGCACCTCGATGTGACCGGCCCTCGCCACGGCGCCGGTGGCGTCGCGCTCGCCCGCACCGGCGGTCTCGGGAGCACCCGGGCTGAGCGGGTGAGAGCTGAGCGGAGCAGCGCCGGGCATCCTGGGAGAATCCCACGAATACAATTGCTGCGTCCGTTGTCATCCCGGCCAACCCCCCAAACAGGGGGTAGCCTGGTGCGCCCGCGAAGCGCTTTGCCTGACGTTTACAAGCTCTTCGCAACTTCTTAGTGCGCTGGGGTGTCCACGACCTAGGATCTCGGCGCGCCCAAAAGCCGTGCAAAGCCGTGCAAACCGCCTCAAGACTGTGCAAACCGCCCCAAGAGGATTCCCCCACTTCCCGATGAACCACGGTAGGCACCATGCGGCTACGTAGAGGCCTTCTCGGTGGTGCATTGCTGGTTGTGCTCGCGAGCACCACGGCGCTGGTTTTCGCCTCCAGGCGGATCTCCGCTGAGCAGTCGGCCTACACCGCGCCGAGCGCCGGGCGTTGCACGCCGGCGACGCTCAACCGCTCCGCGATCCTGCCCGGGACGACCCTGGCGGTGTCGCCGCTGCCCGATTCCTACGTGGCCTCGCCGGCGACACAGATCAGCCTGCTCGGCGCACCGGCGAGCGCGATCGGCGACCTGCGCGTGAGTGCTTCTCAGACCGGCTCGCATGCGGGCCGTCTGCTGGCCTACTCGCAGGGCGACGGTGCGAGCTTCGTGCCGAGCAAGCCTTTTGTCTCGGGCGAGACCGTCACCGTGCGCGGCAAGGTACACGAGGGCTCGCGGACGCAGCCGTTCGCCTTCCACTTCGTGATCGCCCACGAGGACGTGTCGCTCGCGGGCGCGGCCGCGACGAGCAGCGCCGTGAAGGACCCGGACGAGTGGCAGCATTTCCAGTCGGCTCCGGAACTGAAGGCTCCGGACCTCGTCGTCACGACACATAATTCGGGGACGACGCCCGGTGACCTATTCACCGCGCCGTACGACGGCCCCGGCCCCAACGGGCTGATGATCTTCGAAGAAAGCGGCAACCTCGTGTGGTTCCACCCACTGCCGCCGAACAAATTCGCGACCAACCTGCAGGTGCAGCAGGACAATGGACAGCCGGTGCTGACGTGGTGGCAGGGCTACATCCCGCCGCAGGGCTTCGGGCAGGGCGAAGAGATCATCGACAACACCTCCTACCAGCAGATCGGGAGCGTCCACGCGGGCAACGGCTTCCTGGCAGACCTCCACGAATTCCGCATCACCCCGCAGGGGACGGCACTGTTGACGGTGTTCAATCCGATCCAGTGCAACCTGTCCTCGGTGGGTGGTCCCAGCGGGTCCGCTGTGACGGACGCCATCTTCCAGGAAATCGACATGAAGACGGGCCTCGTTCGCAAGGAATGGGCGAGCCTCAACTACGTGCCGATGGCCGACTCCTACAGCACGGCGACGGGCTCGAGCTTGGCGTGGCCGTTCGACTTCTTCCATCTGAACTCGATCGACCCGTTGGCAAACGGCAGGACGCTGATCTCCGCGCGCAACACCTCGACGCTGTACGAACTGAACACGGCGACCGGCCAGGTGCTCACGCGGATCGGCGGCAAGCACTCGAACTTCAAGCTCTCCTCGGGTGCGGCCACAGCCTTCCAGCACGACGCGACGGTGCTGCCGAGCGGCGTGATCAGCGTGTTCGACAACGGCGGCGTGCCACAGGTCCACTCGCAGTCGCGCGCGCTGATCCTGTCGGTCAGCCCGACGGCTAAAACCGACACGGTGGTGGCCGAGTACGAGCACTCCAGCCCGACGCTTTTGTCGGGTAGCCAGGGCAATGTGCAGTCGCTCGAAGACGGCAACGTGTTCGTCGGCTGGGGAGCTGAGCCGTACTTCTCGGAATTCACCGCCGGCGGGCAGCTTCTGTATGACGCCCATATGCACGGCTCCTACCAGGCCTACCGCACCTACCGCTTCCCATGGGCGGGCAGCCCGGTGGAAGCCCCAGCGATTGCGGCGTCACCAGAAGGCGCCGGCAAGCCGGTGAAGGTGTACGCGAGCTGGAACGGCGATACCCGTACCGCCAGCTGGCAGGTGCTCGCGGGTCCCTCGCCACAGCAGCTGGCCCCGGTTGCGAGCGCCCCACGCAATGGCTTCGAGACGGAGATCACCACGCCCAGCGCTGAGGCTTACGTGGCCGTGCAGGCGCTCGACGCGTCAGGCGCGGTACTGGGCACCTCACGCACGATCGCCGGCTGAGGACTCAAGCCGGGCGAACGCCCAAATGGTCCGTACAAGGTCCATTTCTTGGCTTCCAGCCAGAGGTCTCGGTGTCTTGACCTTTTGAGACGAATCTGAATATAAGTCTCAATACTGGGATTAACCTGTACGCACAGTTTGGTAATCTCGACTTTCTTGGGGTCAATTGGGAGGTAACTCTGGATGGCGGCTCGCAATTCGACAACCACGCCGCTACAGGCCGACGGCGCATCGCCGCGCCCGCCGGTGGGAGACCCTGAAACGCGTGAGGACAAGGCCGAGCGCTACCGGCCGCTGCCTACTGGCACGCACGGGCTCGACCCTGAGCTGGTCAAAGGCGATCAGCGCAGCCGCCTGCAGAAGGCGATGATCGAGCTGATCGCCGGGAAGGGATACCCGGCGGTGCGAATCGTCGACCTCGCCAAGCTCGCGCACGTCTCCCAGCCGACGTTCTACAGCCTTTACGCCGACAAGGAAGACCTGTTCTTGAGCGCTTACGACGAGGTGGTGGGGCACGCCGCGAGGACCGTGATGAAGGCATACAACGTCGAGCTACCCCACGAGCAGCGACTGGTCTTGGCGATGCGCGCATGGGCGGAGCTCGCCGCGGCGGAGCCCGAGACGACCTCGCTGCTCGTGCTGGGCGCGTTCGGCGCGGGCTCGAGCGCACTCGAGCGGCGCAGGCGTGCGCTGGACAAGCTCGAGCACAGCATCTACACCAGCCGCGACGGCGCATCCGCGGACACGGCAGACCTGACCGTCAAGGGGATCCTCGGCGGCATCCGCGAGGTGACCGCCGCGCGCCTACGCGAGGAGCGGGCGGACGAGCTTCCGGGGGTGGCGGACGAGCTGACGAGCTGGGCAACGTGCTACCCACGGCGCCTGCCGGACGGGTTGCAAGCGCCTGTCGCAAAGCCACGCGAGCCCGGCGAGACGGCCGCGCTCCCCTCCGAGCGCGCGCGGCGCGCGGAGGGCCGGCTGCCGAGCGGTCGCAGCGACCTGCCGCGCCAGTTCATCGTCAAAAGCCAGCAGGAGCGGATCGTCGACGCGACCGCGGCGATCGTCGCCGAGAAGGGCCTCGCGGCGCTCACGATCCCTGAGATCGCTCGTCGTGCCAACGTCTCCCACCAGACCTTCTACGACATCTACTCCTCCAAGCACGACGCGTTCCTGGGCGCCCAGAAGGTGGGCATGCACCAGGCGCTGACGGTTGCGGTCGACGCCTACCAGGCCCGTCAGGACGACTGGCCGCGCGCGGCGCAGGCGGGAATCCACGCGCTGATCGACTATCTCGCATCCGAGCCGGCGCATGCCCATCTGAGCGTGGTGGACACGTTCGCGGCATGCCCGGAGGCGATCGAGATCCGTAACTCCACGCTGAGCGCGTTCGCCACCTATTTCGGCCCGGCGTACGAGCTCGCCCGCGGCCGCATGGATGTGCCGGCGATCGCAGCCGAGGCCATCGCCGGCGGTATCTGGCAGGTCCTGCACTACTACGTCGAGAACGACTGCCTCGCGGAGCTGCGCGGTGCAGCCCCGCAGCTGACGTACTTCGCGCTCACCCCGTTCCTGGGGCCTGTAGAGGCGGCGAAGGTCGCCCGTCAGCCGGTCGAGGCGCTCGAAAGCGCGTAGGCGGTCCTGCCGTCGCGCTTCGTGCGCGCGATTGTGCCCGCCTGCTGCAGACGTCGCACGCCCTGACGGAGCTCAGCGGCAGCGATCGCCGTGACCAGCACGAGCTCGCCGAGCGTGTGCGAGCCATGCTCGAGTGCCGCCACGATCGCCTGCTGAGATGCGTCGGGCGGGCTCGAGGCTGCTCGTTTGATCGCACCAGCAGCGGAGCCTCGCCTACCGCGGCGCGCGGGGGCGCTTGCAGGGGGGCGTTTGGAGCGGGTAGGCGCGGGGACGTTCGCATCCTGGCGTGGCTGTGCCTTCTGCTTGCTCGCCTGCCTTTTCGCCTTCGTCTGCGCTTTGGTCGCGGCGGCCGCGTCGGCGTCCAGCGCTCGCTCAGCGTCGAGCAGGCGCTCGTACTCCGTGACCGCGGGGCGCAGCTGCACCAGTCGGGCATCGATTTCGGCGCGCACCCGCGCCAGCACGTCAGAGCTCATCGCCCATCCTTCCCACATCCGTTTGGTTTCAACTGAAGCGCCGTGCCGACGCCGGTTGGAGAGTTGGCGCCCACACCAATTCAGGGAGTTGGTGGCGCGGTTAGCTCAAGGGTTTTTACCAGGTCGTGGGAGCGCGGCCGGGACGCGTGTCGTGCCACTAGCCAGAGACACGTAAATACGTCAGCACGGCGAGCACGCGCCGGTGATCATCGTGGCAGGCAGGTAGATCGAGCTTGGCGAAGATGCTGGTGATGTGCTTCTCGACGGCACCGGGGGTGACGATGAGGCTCTCGGCGATGGCCGTGTTGGATCGTCCCTCGGCCATCAGCGCCAGCACCTCGCGCTCACGCGCGGTCAGCCCCGACAGCGCGTCGGTGGCGCCGTTGTGTGGGGCGAGCAGCTCGGCGACGACCTGCCGGTCGAGCACGGTACCCCCGGCGGCCACGCTGTGAAGCGCGTCGAGGAAGGCCCGCACGTCGCCCACTCGCTCCTTGAGCAGGTAGCCGATCCCGGCGGTGTCGCCGCCGATCAGCTCGCTCGCGTAGGCGGTCTCGACGTACTGGGACAGCACGAGCACGCCCAGCGCGGGCTGCCGGCGGCGCGCCTCGATCGCCGCGAGCAGACCCTCGTCACTGAACGTCGGCGGCAGCCGCACGTCGACGATCGCGAGATCCGGCTTGTGACCGGCGATCGCGCGCAGCAGCCCCGGGCCGTCCTCGACCTGCGCGACGACCTCGATCTGGTTCTCGCGCAGCAGCGCCACCAGGCCCTCGCGCAGCAGCGCGAGATCCTCGGCGATCACTACCCGCACGGGAGCCTCGCCTCCAGCACGGTGCCGCTGCCACCGGTGCTTTCCACCAGCAGGCTGCCGTCGAGCGCCTCCACACGCGCGCGCAGCCCGGCAAGTCCCGACCCGCCGGGGTCGGCTCCGCCACAGCCATCGTCACCGACGATCACCGCCAGCGTCCTGTGCTCGTCACGCAGCAGGATCCAGCTCTGCGTGGCGCCTGCGTGCTTGACGGTGTTCGTGAGCGCCTCGGCGATGACGAAGTAGGCGGCGCTCTCGATCGCCGGCGCAAGCCAGCGACGCGTGTCGACCTCGATCGAGGTGCCGAGGCCATAGCGGGCGGCGAGCGATTCCACGGCCGCGACGAGGCCACGGTCGGCCAGCAGCGGCGGCACGATGCCGCGGGCAAGGTCGCGCAGCTCGGCAATCGCGTGGTGCGCCTCGCGCTGGGCGTCGAGGATCAAGCCGCGGATCTCCGGCTGGTCCTGGACGCGTAGCTCTGCGCGCCCGAGCTGCAGCGTCAGCGCCACCAGACGCGCCTGCGCCCCATCGTGCAGATCGCGCTCGATCCGCCGCAACTCGGCCGCTTGCGCATCGACGGCCTGGCGGCGGGTACGCGTGAGCATGTCGATCCGCGCACGCAGCGCGCGTCGCCCGCGGGCGACCAGCACGCGGTCGTGTAGCGCGATCAGCGAGTAGGCACTACCGCTGGTCGCGAGGCCCAGCAGCGCCCACGCCGGCCAGAATGTGTGCACGCCCGCCAGCAGCCAGGTGAGCAGCCAGGTGAAGATCAGGATCACCGCGGCCGCACCGACCAGCGCCCACACACACGCGACTCGGCGAACGGCCCCGCGCGGCTGACGCCACGCCCAGCTCGCGCTGAAGTCGAGTAGCACGAGGTCGCCGAGACCGAGCCAAGCCCACGCCGGCCAGAAGTAGCCCTGACCGCTGAGCGCCCAGATTGCGGCCAGCAGCACAGCGGTCAAGAACGCCAGTCGGCGCACCAGCGAGCGGGCATATTCGCCGATCGACAGACCGGCGGCGAGCGTCGGCATCCAGCGCCGCGGCTTCGCGCCGTGCGCGAGTGAGAGGCTCATGGGCAGTCGAGCACGCTGGCTCATGTCCGCAATCGTCTCATGGCGCCACGCTAGCGGCGCCTGCATGGACCATCTCACGATCCGGGGCGTGAGCGATGCTGCGCGGTCAGAGTGCCTTCGTCGCCTGCCGAGCC
Source organism: uncultured Solirubrobacteraceae bacterium (assembly GCA_963752865.1). Classification (GTDB taxonomy): domain Bacteria; phylum Actinomycetota; class Thermoleophilia; order Solirubrobacterales; family Solirubrobacteraceae; genus Palsa-744. The sequence goes on along the minus strand of CAVVZU010000002.1, from coordinate 291,103 downwards.
TCACCGATGCGCTGCACGTCCCATACCAGCCCGACGCGCTCGAGGCCCGTTATGACCAGGCCCGAGATATCCACCTCGCGGCGACCCATGCCGTGAAACGCTGAGGTGGGAAAAGCGTGGTGGTTGTTGTGCCACGCCTCGCCAAATGAGAACGGTGCCAGCCACATCAGGTTGCGCGAGTGATCGTCGGTCGCGAATCGACGTCGACCGAAGAAGTGGCACAGCGAGTTAATGCTGTAGGTGACGTGATGCAGCACGAGCATGCGCACCGCTCCGCCCCACAGCATGCCCTCGAGGCCCGCGTCCACGGTGCCGCCCATCAACACGCCGAGCCCGAACGGGATGGCGAACCCGACCAACGACCACAACAGGAAGGTCTTGTCGACGAGCGAAACGACCGGGTCGGCGAGCAGGTCCGGGGCGAAGCGTTCGCGGGCGCCACGCTGGGTGTGGTCGAACAGCCAGCCGACGTGCGCGTGCACCAGCCCCCGCAGCGCGCCGCGCAGACCGGCGCCGTGGTCGACGTGCGGGCTGTGTGGGTCGCCGAAGCGGTCGGAGTAGGTGTGGTGCTTGCGGTGGTCTGCCACCCACGAGATGACCGGCCCCTCGACCGCCATCGTGCCCAGCACCGCGAGCACGCCGCGCAGGAAGGGCGAGGTCTGGAAGCTGCGGTGGGTGAGCAGGCGGTGAAAGCCGACGGTCACACCCAGCCCCGTGGGCACGTACATGATCAGGAAGATCGCGACGTCGCGCCAGTGCAGCTCGTGGTTCCACGTTTGCAAGACGGCAAGCAAGAGCAGCAGCGGCGGCACGGCGGTGATCACGCCGGTGATCGCACGGTCGAGGTTCTCCATCACCGGCACCTGGATCTCCTCGGGCGTCGGCCCGAGCTCACCCGGGCTGGGCGGGGTCAGCCGAGACTCCTCCTGCTCGTCTGGAGACTGTGGCCCGGCGATCGGTCCTGCGGCAACGCTCATCTCCAACAGATCTTGAGCGCTCCACTAAGGCTTGTCGATAAGGCCGCCACCAAGATCTCGGCGGCTGTCCCCCGAGCACGGGGTAGGGCTAGCCATAGTACGACGCGTTTGCGGCTGGACTGGCCGCCCCAGCGCCGTGCCCTCCGGCGGTAGGTCAGGCGCGCGTCAGCTGGGGCGCACGTCGAGCACGATCTTGCCCGTGGCGCGACGCTCTTCGAGCGCCTTCAGCGCGTCGGCTGCGCGCTCCAGCGGGAAGCGCTCGCCGATCGGCGGCGAGACGAAGCCCTCGTCGACCATGCGGTTGATCGCGGCGCCGATCTCGCGGGTGAGCTCCGGCTTGGCCATCGCGAAAGCGCCCCAGCCGGCACCCACGACCTCGGTGTTCTTCAGCAGCAGCCGGTTGACACGCACCTCCGGGATCGAGCCCCCTGTGAAGCCGACGACCACCAGCCGTCCACCCTCGCGCAGCGAGCGCAGGCTGTCGGTGAAGCGATCGCCGCCCACCGGGTCGAGCACCATGTCCACGCCACCGCCGGAGCGCTCGATCACCTCGTCCTTCCAGCTCTCGCCGAGCAGCACCGTGTCATCCGCGCCGGCCGCCTCAGCAACCTCCCGCTTGGCCTCGGTTGAGACGAGCGCGATCGTCTTCGCGCCGAGAGCCTTGGCCACCTGCAGCGTGGCGGTGCCCACGCCGCCGGCGGCGCCGTGGACGAGCACGGTCTCGCCCTCCTTCAGGCGCCCACGTAGCAGCAGCGCGAAGTACGCGGTGTGGTAGTTGAGGATCAACGCGGCTCCCTGCGCGAAGTTCAGCTTGGGCGATAGCGCGAACGTGAAGAACTCGGGGGCGACCGCCGTCTCGGCGAACCCACCCAGGGCGCAGAACGCGGCCACGCGATCGCCCGCCTTGACCGACGCACCCTCCGGGGCGCTGAGCACCACACCCCCCACCTCACTGCCGGGCACATATGGCAGCGGTGGTTTCAGCTGGTACTGGCCGCGCGTCTGCAGAAGCTCCGGGAAGGACACGCCGGCGGCGCGTACCTCGACCACCACCCCAGAGCCCGGCGTGAGCATGTGCGAGGCCTCTGGCTCCGGCAACTCGACCAGCGCAAGCCCGCTGTCGGGACCCGTCTCCTCCACGATCTGGACCGCTCTCATCGACGGGGATTATGGCCGAGCCGCCGCACGCGTGGCGGCTCGGTCGGAGGCAGTCTTCTGGATGCGCCGGATTTGGCGCATGATACGCCGTGTCGGGTGCATATAATGGTGCAGTGCCTCGCCTGCGGAGCAGCGACATCTTCCCGACCGACCAGCCGATACCGGCCAGCCAGATGATTGGACGCGAGATCGACGTGCGCGAGATCACGGCAACTCTGGCGGGCGGATCGAGCGTCGTGCTCGCCGGTGCTCGCCGCACTGGCAAGACGAGTGTGTGCGATGCGGTCCTCGGTCGGCTGGGCAAGCGCGGGCTATACACCGTCGCCGTGGACCTGTTCCGGATTGCCACCGCTCCCGAGCTGGCAGAGGCACTGGTCGCGGCCACGATCGCCAACCGCTCCGCGCTGAGACGAGCACTGCACCAGACGCGCCGTGCGGGGCGCTTCGTAGCGGACGCGTTGCAGACCTCGGCGGTGGTGAAGTCCAAGGCGCAGCTCGGCGAGGAGCTCGAGATCGCGTTCAGGCCCGGGCTTGCGGCGCGCGACCCGGACGGCTATCTCGACTATGCGCTCGCGCTTCCCGCAAGGATCGCGGCTGCGGATGACAAGGAGGTCGTGGTGTTCTTCGACGAGTTCCAGGAGATCGCCAGTCAGCACCAGCCCTACGGCGACGCCGATCGCCTAACCAAGCGGATGCGCGCGATCTTCCAGCGCTCTGGTGGTGTCAGCTACCTGTTCGCGGGAAGCCTCGAGCACCTGATGCGCGACCTGTTCACACCCGTTCATCGAGCACTGCACCAGTTCGGCGGCTTCCACGACCTGCGGCCGATCGACCGCGATGCCTGGGTGGCGGGACTGGCGGAGCGGTTTGCCGCCGATGACTGCGCCATCGAGATAGGTGCCCTGTCGCGGATCGTCGACTACGGCGAGCTGCACCCGCGCACGACCATGCTGATCGCGCAGAAGGCCCATCTGACCACGATCGAACTCGACACGAGGCAGGTGGACCTGGAAATTGTCGAGCAGGGCCTGCTCGCGGCGCTCCGGGTCGACCGGGTCAGCCACGAGCAGACGGTCGAGCGGATCCGCAGGCTGCACAAACTTGGGCTCGTGGTCGCCGAGCGCCTCGCGCGCGGCGACCCGGTATATACCCGGCTGCCGCGCGGTGGAGTGCGCCGCGCGCTGGAAGCCCTCCGCGACGCGGCCATCATCGAAAGTAGGGCTCGCGGCGACTGGAGGTTCTCCAATCCCCTTCTACGGCGCTACCTGGCAGACATGGGGCCGTTTAATTAGCTATACGCCAAATTCGGCGCATCATACGTCAATGCCGGCGCATCGGACCGCCGGCGACGAGTCCGGTTCGATTACCTCAATCCCAAGGCGCCCGGCGAGCAGACGCCGACGGCAAATGCGCCACAGGATCAGTCGTAGCGGGCGACGGTGAAGCCGACCAGCACGGGCACGTTGACGGCGAACACGAGCAGCGAGAGCGTCATCACCACGAGCGCGCCACCGCTCGTGTGGTTGCGTAGGAAGACGTACTCGATCATCCCCGCGATCACCACGTACGCCAGCAGCGCCCACTTGCCGACCTCGAAGAAGCGCCCCCAGGCGAACCCATCGACGCGGGAGAGCGTGAGCAGGTTGACGATCATCACCAGCGCCGAGGCCCCGAGCAGCGCCACGGCGGGGCCGAGCGAAACGTGCTTGGGCAGGTGCGCCGACATGTAGATGCCGGCGACGAGCACGAGCGCGAGCGAGAGCATCCCCAGCTGCGTCACCGGCGGCAGACGACGCTCGCTCATCCGGATGCGAGCTTGGTCATGATCACGAGCGTCGCGATCTGCATCACACCGGTGGCTCCCGCGGTGTAGATGAAGCGCTTCATCAGCTTCTGGATCACCTCGATGTTCGGCTGCGGCTTCTTGAGCTCGGTCAGCACCGCGATGTTCGCCGGCTCCAGCAGGCCGAGCGCGATCACCGCCATCACGCCAACCACGATGAAGCTCGCCACCACCCAGCCGTGCAGCGGGTTCCCCGTCAGGTTTGTCCCCAGGTCGGTCGAAAGCTGCCAGCCGGCCACGAGCGTGACGGTCACGATCGTGGGCATCAGCAGCACCATCTTCGGCATCAGCCGCGTCGTGAACTCCACGCGTGCGGGAATCGACAGGCTGCCCATGATCGGCCCGATCACAAAGCCGAGGAACAGGTCGATGACCGTCCAGCCCGCGCCGGCGACGACATGCAGGAACTCGAGCGGCCACAGTTTGTTGGAGGCGACGCCGGCGACCAGTAGGACGAGCACCACCGCCACGATCGGCAGGCCGGCGCGAGGCACGATCTGAAAGTCCGGGCGCCCGGGCGCGGCGACAGGCGCGTCGGCGATGGCTCCTGGCGAGGAGGCGACGGCTTGTGCCATGGGGGAAAATCTACCGTGACAGCGAGCGGAATGCCAGTGCTTCAGGCAATTGCCTCGGATGATTCCAGCAGGTGTGAATCCGCCAGAGCCCAGGCCGCCGCGGCGGTGACCGCGGCGACGATCAGCACCGCTGGCCATGGCCCGAGCGCCAATGCAATCAGGTGCGAGGCGACGAACGCAGCGAAGCCGGTGGCGCCGAGCTGGACCGCCGTGCGGGTGCCGTGGCGCCGGCGCCAGATCTCGATGCAGCACAGGCCGCCGGCCGCAAGCACGACCCCGCCGAGCGGACGCGAGCCGGTGGCCGCGACCACGCCGTAGCTCGCGATCAGCGAGCCGGCCGCCAGTGGAGCTGTGGGAAGCGGACGCATCGTTCGCAGCGTAGCGCTCACTCGCCCAAGGGGAAACTACTGACGATTTTAGGCGCAAAGCTACGGATGCGTATGACATCTGCCGGCGCGTAGTTTGCCCGTATGGCATTTCGACCAACCGCACCGCCGATTCGCCGCCCGAACGCCGACTCATCGTTCGTAGGGGCTCTGGCATGAGCCACGCGATGTTGAGCACCGTGATGGGCGCTGTCTTCAACCTCAACCACCCGGCGCACGTCGTGCACTGGCACTTCATCAAGCTGCCACTTGCGAACGTGCTCGTGATCGCCGCGATGCTGATCTTGTTCGCGGTCGCGCTGTTCGTGCCATTCCCCGGGGCGGCACGCCGCGCCGCCGCCCGTCGCGGCGGAGGACCGTCATGAGCGGCGCACCCGAGAGCTCGTGGACCGTCAAAGTCCGCGAAAAGGCTGTCGAGGCGCTACCGCCGGAGAAGCTCTTGCCGGACGGCCAGCCCACGTACGTCGCCTCGTGGATCTACATGTTCGGCGTCGCCAGCATCGCCGCGCTCGTCGTGATTATCACCTCGGGCACGATCCTCGCCCTGAAGGGCCCCGCCTGGTGGCACTACACGGGCGTGGGGCACTTCTTCAACAGCATCCACATGTGGGCTGTGGAGATCTTCTTCGCCGTGATGGTCGTCCACTTGTGGGGCAAGTACTGGATGGCAGCGTGGCGCGGCGGACGCACACGCGTGTGGATCACCGGCGCGATCACGTTCCTCGTCGCGGTGCCCACAGCGCTAACGGGCTACGTCTCCCAGCAGAACTTCGACGCCCAGTGGATCTCCACACAGGCCAAGGACGGACTCAACTCCGTCGGCGTGGGCGCATTCTTCAACGTCACCAACTTCGGCCAGATGTACAGCTACCACGTGCTGCTGCTCCCGATCGCGGTGGTGGTACTCGTCTCGGCTCACGTGCTGCTCGTGCGCCGACACGGGGTGGTACCGCCGATCGAGCTCAAAGCACGCCTCGTGAGCGCACCCGCTGCTGAGAGCCCAACACCCTCGCCGCCGCCGCCCGCGCCCGTCGGAGCCGGCTCGTGAGCCTGCTCCGTCCGAAGGACGACACCAAGCCCTGGACGGGCGCCTACCAGTCGTATGACCTCGTCAAAGAGGCGTGCATCGCGGTCGGCGTGATCGCGCTGCTGGCGATCGTGCTCGCGGTGCTGTTCTCATCTCCCGATGACAAACCGAGCACCGTCGCGCAGTGGTCGCGCCAGCTGCCAGTCGACTTCGTCAGGACGGCCGCCACCGAGCTCGACGGCACAAGCGGCACCGCAACCTACGGTCCGCCGTACAACCACGAATCGGGGGGCGTCCAGCACTTCCTGTTCCTGCACCCCCAGCGCTGGCTCGGCGTCAGCCACCCGATCAACACGGCCGACGACTACGTGATCCATCCACTTGAGACGATCCCCAACGACCCCACGCTGCAGGCCGCGCTCGCCGAATACCAGGCCGCACCCGAAAATACCCAGAAGGCGTGGGGCGAAGCGTATGCCAAGCCGCTGGAAGAAGACGCGGAAGCCGAAGAAGAAGGCAAGCCGCTACCCAAGACTGTTTCGGTCAACCCGACGACGGGGATGGTCAGCGTCCAGGCAACCGGCACCGGCCCGGTGCCGACGATGATGACGAGCCTTTTGAGCCTCGCCCGTAGCGGCGGCCTCGACGGCAGCCTGCTGACCAGCAGCCAGTTCTTCCAGACCGACTACACCAAGCCGCTGCTGTTCATGGCCGACGGCGGGCTGCTCGAAAAACGTGCCGAAGAACAGCATCTGGGCGGAGACGAATGGGGCATGATGAACGAGACCGGCAGCTACCCCGGCCAGGCGTGGCTGTGGCTGTATGCCTTCTGGTACCAGATCGAACCGTTCAAGAACTCGCCCAATGCAGACCTCCTCGTGATGCTGATGATGGGCATCCTCAGCCTCGCGTTCATCTCCATACCCTTCATCCCCGGCGTGCGCGACCTGCCGCGCAAGATCCCGATCTACAAGCTGATCTGGCGCGAGCACTACGCTCAAGGTGGACGTGATTGAGAACGCAACCGCGACACGCGCAGCCGCTCCGCTCACAGCTGAGGAGCTCACACGGCTCGATGCGTACTGGCGCGCCGCCAACTACCTGTCGGTTGGCCAGATCTACCTACTCAACAATCCGCTGCTGCGCGAGCCGCTGCGGATCGAGCACACCAAGCCGCGTCTGCTCGGCCACTGGGGTACGACCCCCGGCCTGAACTTCGTCTACGCGCACATGAACCGCGTGATCCGTGCGCGTGAGCTGAACGCCATCTACATCGCCGGCCCCGGCCACGGCGGACCAGGCATGGTGGCAAACGTATACCTCGAGGGCACGTACACCGAGGTCTACCCGCACATCGGCCACGACGAGGAGGGGCTGCGGCGGCTGTTCCGCCAATTCTCCTTCCCCGGCGGCATCCCCAGCCACGTCGCCCCGGAGACGCCCGGCTCGATCCACGAGGGCGGCGAGCTCGGCTACTCGCTCGCACACGCATTTGGAGCAGTGTTCGACAACCCCGACCTGCTGGTCTGCTGCGTGGTCGGCGACGGCGAGGCGGAAACGGGGCCGCTGGCTGCGAGCTGGCATTCCAACAAGTTCCTCAACCCCGTGTGCGACGGCGCGGTGCTGCCGATCCTGCACCTCAACGGCTACAAGATCGCCAACCCCACCGTGCTCGCGCGGATTCCCCGGGATGAGTTGCGCTCGCTGCTCGAAGGCTACGGCTACGCACCCAGGTTCGTCGAGGGCTCGGACCCCGCGACCATGCACCAGCTGATGGCCGCCACGCTCGACGAGGTCACCGGCGAGATCGCAGAGATCCAGCACGCGGCGCGCGCAGAGGCAAATCACGCCGGGGGGCCTGGGATCACGCCGAACAGGCCGCGCTGGCCGATGATCGTGCTGCGCACGCCCAAGGGCTGGACCGGCCCGAAGGTGGTCGACGGGTTGCCGGCAGAGGGATCGTTTCGCTCCCACCAGGTGCCGCTCGCGGATCTCGCCGCGAAGCCGGAGCACCTGGCGCAGCTGGAGGAATGGATGCGCTCGTATGAGCCAGAGCAGCTGTTCGACGAGCAGGGGGCGCTGCGTGCCGAGCTGGCAGCGCTTGCACCGGAGGGCGAGCGACGCATGGGCGCCAACCCACACGCAAATGGCGGCCTCTTGCTGCGCGCGCTGGAGATGCCCGACTTTCGCGATCACGCTGTCGAGGTTGCAAGTCCCGGCGTGAGCACCAGCGAGGCTACGCGCGTGTTGGGCGGCTTCCTGCGCGAGGTCATCAGGCGCAACCCCGAGAATTTCCGCCTGATGGGCCCCGACGAGACGGCATCCAATCGCCTCGGCGAGGTGTTCGACGTCACCAATCGCGTGTGGGAGGCCCAGAGGCTCGACAGCGACGATCACCTCGCGCCGGAGGGTCGGGTGATGGAGGTTCTCTCCGAGCATCTCTGCCAGGGCTGGCTCGAGGGTTACCTGCTGACCGGCCGCCACGGGATGTTCAACTGCTACGAGGCGTTCATCCACATCATCGACTCGATGTTCAACCAGCACGCCAAGTGGCTCAAGGTCACGCGTGGGATCCCCTGGCGCACTCCCATCTCTTCTCTTAATTATTTGCTGTCCTCACACGTGTGGCGACAGGACCACAACGGTTTCTCACACCAAGACCCCGGCTTCATCGACCATGTGGTCAACAAGAAGGCCGAGATCGTGCGGGTGTATCTGCCGCCCGACACCAACTGCCTTTTGTCGGTCGCCGATCACTGTCTGCGCAGCCGCGATTACGTCAACGTGATCGTCGCGGGCAAGCAGCCTGCACTGACCTACCTGACCATGGAAGAGGCGATCGACCACTGCACCCGCGGGATCGGAATCTGGGACTGGGCGTCAAACGACGAAGGCGCAGAGCCCGACGTGGTGCTCGCGTGCGCCGGCGACGTGCCCACGCTCGAGACGCTCGCCGCCACCGCCATCCTCAGACGCGAGCTTCCAGAGCTGAAAGTGAGACTCATCAACGTCGTCGACCTGATGCGCCTGCAGCCCTACACCGAGCACCCGCACGGCCTCTCCGAGCACGAGTTCGACGCCCTATTCACCACCGGCCAGCCGGTGATCTTCGCCTACCACGGCTATCCATTGTTGATCCATCGCCTCACCTACCGCCGCGCCAACCACGACAACCTGCACGTGCGCGGCTACAAGGAGGAGGGCACCACCACCACGCCGTTTGACATGGTGATGCTCAACGACCTCGACCGCTTCCACCTGGTGATCGACGTGATCGACCGCGTCCCCGGCCTGAGCGAGCGCGCCGCGCACCTGCGCCAGCACATGATCGACGAGCGCCTGCGCCACCGCGCCTGCACCCGCGAGCACGGCGACGACCCGCCCGAGCTGAGCGGCTGGACATGGCCGAGCGACGGGAAGACGCCGAGGCGGGGCGTAGGCGGTGGCTGGAGCGCCGGCGGGGGGCCGCCCGCGACGGTCGCGTAGGGTGCTTTCGGCGTGCGCGTACTCGTTGTCAACGCCGGCTCGAGCTCGCTGAAGCTGACGCTGCTCGACCACGACGACTCGACGCTCGCCGCACAGGAGCTCGACGCGCCTCGTGCGCGGGTCGACCCTGACGAGCTGCGTGCGGCTTTGCGCTCGGGGCTTGGCGAGGCTGACGTAGTTGGGCACCGGATCGTGCATGGCGGCGAGCGCTTTCGCGAGGCTGTCGTGGTCGATGCCGGCGTCGAGGCGCAGCTGCGCGAGCTGGTCGACCTCGCGCCGCTACACCAGCCCAAGTCGCTTGCCGCGCTTGATGCCGTCAGTGCGGCGCTGCCGTCGCTTCCGGCTGTTGCGTGCTTTGACACCGCCTTCCACGCCACGTTGCCCCCAGCCGCATCCACCTATGCACTGCCGGCGGCGTGGCGCGAGCGCTGGGGGCTTCGCCGCTATGGCTTTCACGGGCTCTCACATGGGTGGGTCGCTCGGCGGGCGCCACAGATGCTCGGACGCGACGCTGAGGGGCTGAGGATCGTCAGCTGCCACCTCGGGGCGGGGGCGTCGCTGTGCGCGATCGCTGATGGCGCCTCCCGCGATACGACGATGGGCTTCACGCCGCTGGAGGGGCTGGTGATGGCTACTCGCTCTGGCAGTGTTGACCCTGGGCTGTTGTTGTGGCTGCTGGAGCGCGAGGAGCTCTCGCCGCAGGAGATGAATGGAGCCCTCGAGCATCAGTCGGGGCTGCTTGCGCTTGGTGGGAGCGCTGATATGCGGGAGATCGTCGAGCGGGCGGGCGACGGGGCCGCACCATCCGAGGGAGACGAGTCGGATGTCGGTAACCGTGCCCGGCTGGCCCTCGACGTCTATGTGCACCGCCTGCGTGCTGGCATCGCCGCGATGGCTGCTGCGCTGGGCGGGATTGACGCCCTCGTATTCACCGGGGGTGTTGGCGAGCGCAGCGCCGCCGTCAGGGAGCGGGCTGCCGCGGGCCTTGCTTTTCTCGGTGTCGAGCTGGACCGTGCGCGCAACACTGCCGCCGATCGCGATGCGGAGATCGGTGCCGATGGCAGTGGCACGTCCACGCTTGTGATCACCGCCCGCGAGGACCTCGAGATAGCGCGTCAGGTCAGGCGGTGTTTGTAGGCAGGACCGCCAGACAGCGTCGTACGCGGTCGGCAACGAGGTCGACCAATCGTGTCGGGAGTGGCCGATCGAGCGCCGTGACCTCAGGGGCGTTAGCGGCATCGGCGAATGCGTCCGGAGCTTTTTCCGCGAGGGCCACGACTCGATCGAGGGCTCTATCCACGTTCAGTGCGAGTTCCTTCGCGGCTCTCTCCCATGTGTTGCGTTCCAGATGGACCCGGTAGTCCCCTCCGATCTTCATCGCGAACCGCAGCTTCCGCTCGTGGACGCCGTATGGAAGAGCAGAGGCGATGTCATACAGCGGCGCAAACCCCACGTCGCCGCCCGCGAGAAGCAGCGAGTAGTTCTTCGCGTGTGCGTCGGTACCCGCGATCAGCCAATTCCAGATGAGAGCGTCGAAGAATCTCCAGACCGCGTCATCGGCGGCGAGCGGAGCCATCACGTTGCGCAGTAGCTTCACCACCTCAGCTGGTCCAGGACCTCCGTCGCGCTGATACTTGCGGTCGGGATGCAGGCCCAACGCCTGGCACACGTCCTCTTGATGTATACGACTCAGCTGGCCGTCGCGGAAGCGGCGGTCATAGCGGTTGATGACGATCGCGCTCTCGTCCCCGAACCGCTCGACGTGCGTGCGCGCCACTACAAGGCCCGCGCGAGCGGCAGCGTCAAGACATAGGTGCTCGTTGAGATCATGGTCGTCCAGCCCCGCCACGGCTGGCTTCAAGATGTGGCTGGTAGCGGCTGCTCCGGTTGGCTCGCCCCAGCGACCGTCCTCATAAAGCAGGGCCGTCTTTGCCTGCGCCCCAGCGAGACTGAACTGCCCCGTGAACTCTCGGCCAAGCCAAGCCGTGTCGTCCTCGCGCAGCTCCCGCAGTCGCTCGGCGACCTCCGCTTCGGTCAACCAAGCTACCGACGCCGGAGCGCCCAGAACCTGAAGTGCTTCGTCGGCTGCGGCGAGGCGCACTGCACCGGCGCAATCGTGACCGATGGGCGTCGAAAGCAGCGAAAACGGTTTTACCGGCGCGTGAAACTGACGAGCCCACCGCTCGAGCACCCGGGGGTTATCCGGTAGCAGACCCCACAGCCAGGGGGTGATGGCTGCGTCGCGATGAGACCGGACCGAGGTGGGCATCGATACCGACAAGGGCGTATGTTCGGCATCGGTGCGGTAGTGATCGTCGTAGTCGAAGCGCAGTCGGCCAGTCTGCAGACGCGTGACCGTGCCCGCGACCGTGTCGTCGAGAAGAACGGCCAATGTGCTGCTCATCGGGCGCGGTGCTCCTCAATGAGGCTGTCGAGGTTCGTCTCGCGAGATTCCTCCTGGTACCCCAGTTCGAGGGTGAGGCCGAGCACATCGAGGGTACGCAGAATCAGCCGCAGCTCAGCTGTCGGCTTTCCGGCCTCAAACTCGTAGACCCACTTGCGCGATACGCCTGCTCGCACGGCCAGCTCGGCCTGAGTCAGGCCGAGGTCTCGCCGCCGGCCACGCACAGCTGCCGCCAAGTTTCGTATCGATCTGATCTTCATGCTTTTCGCCACCGTTCGGTGGCAAGAATATCATGCTACCCTGCGGTAGCACGGGCGTTTGGCTACTCTTCGGTTGCGTTTCGCCTGCCAAGGTCAAGGGGGTCGTCAGGCGGTATTGCAGAAGAACCAGGCCTAGAGTTGCGGAAAATGGAGCCTGTGAATTACGGAAAATAACGCCCCTAGATCGCTGAAAATAGCCGACGCACCACCGAGCGTGCTCGCAAGAAGGGCGCTGCCAGAAGCCATCACCGGCAGGATGCCTGAGTCACAATCGTTTCGACCGAGTCCGCAACCGCCACCGCTCCGTCACTGCGCCCAAGCGCCTGTGCCATTGCCCGAGCCCCGCGCCCCAACTCCGGGTCCGCCAGCGCGCCAGCGATCACACGCCTGAGCTTCGCCGGCGAGGCGCTCTTGCGAACCCGCACACCCGCCCCGCAGAGAACCACGCGCACGGCGTTGTCGGGCTGGTCGCGGCCGTCGGGGATGCACACGAGCGGCACCCCATCAGCCAGCGCGGCGTTGACCGTCTGCCAGCCGCAGTGCGTGATCACAAGCGCCGCGTGCGGGAACACCGCCCGATGGGGGACGTAGTCAACGACATGCGCGTTGGCCGGGACGCGCAGTGCGCGCGCGTCGAGCGCCGGGCCGGCCGTCAGCAGCGCGCGCACCGGTAGTCCGGCGAGCGCGTCGAGCACGCGCTGCGCGAGCGCCTGCTGATCCATGTAGCTGGTGCTGAAGCTGGCGACGACCAGTGGGTCGGTGTTCGTCTCCGGCCACGGGGAATGCCACTCGCCGCTATGGGGCTCAAACGCCGGCCCGACGTAGCGTACGTTCGCGGGGAGCGCACCGCGGCTCGAGAAGTCGAGCTCCGGCGCGCTCAGCACACAGATCTCCCTTGCGCCAAGCATTTGTGCAGACCACCGACCCAGCGGTGCTAGCCCCTGCTCGCTGCGCGCCTTGTTCACGAGCGGCAGACCTCGCGCGAGCATGCGGGTCGCAATGCCGCCCAGCAGCCTGTCGCGCGCAGTGCCGAGAGCGCCTCCGCGCGGGCGTAGACCGGTGAACACTGGTGGCGCGCCATCCACCGGCAGCGGATACGGACAGTGCACGAGCGCCATCGCCGGGATGTTCGCGCCCTCGGCGGCAATCGCCGCGCCCGTGAGCATCCAGTCGAACACAACCACGTCGGCGGGCCAATCCGCCAGCATCTCTGCGCACTCGCGCGACACCTCCACCACGAACGCGAACAGTCCGTTCTTGAGCAGACGCAGCCCCGCGCCGGGGCGCGTTCGTGCCTCCCAGTCACGCAACGAGTCCGTGTCGCGCCGTGTGATGTCCAACGCTGGAACCGCCCGCTGATACTCGAAGAGCTCCGCGCCCGTACGCTCGATCCGCTTCCGTGCGGCGCTGTGCGCGAGCACTCGTACCTCGTGGCCGCGCTCGACGAGCTCGCGCGTGACGGCGAGCTGCGGCGGTGCATTGCCGCTGAAGGCAAAAAGTGTTTGGAAGACGCGCACGCTAATATTCACTTTACTCCATATCAATTCAATATGTCGAGCACATCTCAACAACAGCCCGCCACCTCCCAGCAGAAGCGCGCATACCGCATGGCCGCGCGCGCCGAGGCCGCTGCGCAAACCCGCGCCCGCTTGCTCAGCGCCGCGTGGCAGCAGTTCGCCAGCCGCCCCTACGAGGACGTGCTCCTGCGCGAGATCGCCGCCGATGCCGGCGTCAGCGCGCAGACGCTGCACACGGCCTTCGGCTCCAAGGAGGATCTGTTCACCGCCGCCTATCTGTGGTGGGGCGAGCCGGTGATCGCAGGCCGCGACGCCGCGCCCGTGGGTCGCGTGCCGGAGGCGATCGCCAACCTGTTCGACCACTACGAGGCACACGGCAACGCCATCCTGCGGATGCTCTCCCAGGAGGAGCGCATCCCCGCCGTCCGCCAGATGACCGACGCCGGGCGCGCCTACCACAGCGCCTGGGCAACAAAGACGTTCGCGCCGCTGCTGCGCGGCCTGCGCGGCGCCACGCGCGCACGTCGCCTGAGCGCAATCGTGGTGGCAACCGACCTGCTCGTGTGGAAGCTCCTGCGCCGTGACATGGGTCTCGAGCGAGTTGAGGCAGAACGAATCGTCGCCCAGATGGTCGTAGCATGAAGGCGTGCCCGACGAATCCGCACCCTCGAACTCGCCAGGCAGCTCTTCCCCGCTAGATCGTCCTGGCGGCGAACGCTCCGAAGCGCATCCGCCGCTACCGCGCGACAAGCGCGGCTGGCAGGTCTCTCCGGCCCCCGATGGGCGCGGCATGCCCGAACACGCCACCCCTCCTGGTCCCCCACCGCACCGCATGCGCGGCTTCTGGTACTTCGTGTTGGCGCTGATTGCGCTCAACTGGCTGTCGGTGCTGTTCTTCCGGCCCACCTCCGGCGAAGAACGTGTGACGGTGCCGTTCAGCCCGTTCTTCCTGACGCAGGTCAAGGCAGGCAGAGTCGAAACGATCGCCTCCAAGGGCGACACGATCCAGGGCAAGTTCAAGACCAAACTGCGCTACCCCGAAAAAGGCAAGAAGGCGGGGACGCCTACAAAAGAGTTCGCTACACAGGTGCCGACCTTCTGGAACGGCGCCCAGCTGTCCGCGCTGCTGCAGGAAAAGGGCGTGCGGATAAACGCCGAATCGACCACCACGAGCGAGTCGCTGCTTGAGGAGATCCTGCTCGGCTTCGGCCCGACGCTGTTGATCGTGGGCCTATTCGTGCTGATCTACAAACGCGCTGCCAAAAGCGCCAGCGGCATGGGTGCGCTCGGCGGCTTCGGCAAATCGCAGGCGCGCCGGGTGGACCCGGAAAAGATCCGCGTGACCTTCGACGACGTCGCCGGGATCGACGAGGCCAAGGCCGAACTCTCTGAAATCGTCGACTTCCTGCGCAATCCCGAGCGCTACGGGAGCCTCGGCGGGCGCATGCCCCACGGCGTGCTGCTGTCCGGCGCGCCCGGCACCGGCAAGACGCTGCTGGCACGCGCGGTCGCCGGCGAGGCGCACGCGGCGTTCTTCTCGATCTCCGCCTCGGAGTTCATCGAGGCGATCGTCGGTGTTGGCGCCGCCCGCGTACGCGACCTGTTCGCCAAGGCCAAGGAGGCCGCTCCCGCGATCATCTTCATCGACGAGCTCGACGCGATCGGACGCTCGCGCCAAGGGCAGGTGTCGGTAACTGGTGCCAACGACGAGCGCGAGCAGACGCTCGACCAGATCCTCACGGAGATCGACGGCTTCGAATCCTCCGAGGCCGTGATCGTGCTCGCGGCGACCAACCGCCCGGACGTCCTTGACCCCGCGCTGCTGCGCGCCGGGCGCTTCGATCGACGCGTCACCGTACAGGCCCCCGACCGTAAAGGGCGCGTGGAAATCCTCAAGGTCCACACCCGCTCGATCCCGCTCGACGATGACGTCGATCTCGAGGCGCTCGCCGCCAGCATGCCCGGAATGGTCGGCGCGGACATCGCCAACCTCGCCAACGAGGCTGCGCTGCTCGGCGCCCGCCGCCAGCACAAGAAGGTGAAAATGGGCGACCTCACAGACTCGCTGGAGAAGATCATGCTCGGCGCCCCCCGTGGTCTGTTGTTGGAACCCGAGGATCGCGAGCGCACCGCCTACCACGAGTCCGGCCACGCGCTCGTGGGGATGCTCACGCCGGGCGCCGACCCGGTGCGCAAGGTCTCGATCATCCCGCGCGGCATGGCCCTGGGAGTGACGTTGTCGACGCCCGACTCCGACCGCGTGTCCTACTCGCTGGAAGAGCTGCTGGCGAAGATCCGGGTGGCACTGGGCGGCCGCGTCGCCGAGGAGGTCGTCTACGGGAAGATCACCACCGGCGCCGAGTCCGACATCCAGCAGCTGACGATGATCGCGCGCCAGATGGTCGGGCGCTGGGGCATGAGCGAAGCGATCGGCCCGATCGCGGTGCTCCCCGAAGAGGGCCAGGGGATGTTCCTGCCGGGCGTCAGCGAGACTTCCCAGGAGACCCAGCGGATCGTCGACGGGGAGGTGCGCACGCTCGTCGAGAACGCCCACCACGAGGTCACGCAACTGCTCGAAGAGCACCGCGATCAGCTCGAGGGCCTCGCGCAGGCGCTGTTGAAGGCCGAGACGCTCGACGCGCCGGAGGCCTACGCCGCGGCCGGCGTGCCGCTGACGGAGCCTGAATCGGCTCCGGCACCCGCCTGAGCGAGCATCTCCACGCCGACGGTGCAGACGGCGAGGCTGACGAGCGCAGAGGCGACAACCGCTGTGGCGACGACGGGAGAGAGCAGGTGCTCGGCGAGGCCGAGTGAGGCAACGGCCGCGGGCACGCCCAGCTGTGCTGTGGCCGTCAGCGCGCCGGCCACCGACTGACGGCCGACCCGCGCGGCAAGCAGGTGAATCGCGACGTTCAGGACCGCGAGCGCTCCCGCCAACGCCAGCATCGAGGGGTGGCTGACGAGCCCGGCAAGATCGAGTTGCGCGCCGAGCACGACGAAGTAAAGCGGCACGAAGAAGCCGTCGGCGATCCCTCGTACCTGCGTGGAAAGACGTTTGGGGCCGCCGATCACCGCCACCATCAGCCCGGCGGCGAAGCCGGCGATGAGGATGCTGGTGCCGCCCTTCTGAGCGATCCACGCGAGCACGAACAGCACCAGCAGCGACAGGCGCAGGTCGAGCGCCCAGCGGCGCTGCTTGGACTTGTGGCGCAGGCTGTGCACCCATTCGTGACCGGACAGCAGTCTGGCCACCAGGAACAGCACGACGGCAGCCCCCGCCACGTACAGGCCGCCAAGGATCACGTGGCCGACACGGCCCGGCTGCAGGACGATCGGCACCGCGAGGATCGTGATGATGTCGGCGATCGTTATCTGCGCCATCACACCTAGCACCTCGGCGCCGGCGAGCCCGGTCTCCTCAATAGCCGGCAGCAGCACAGCGGCTGAGCCGGAGGCGAGCACGACCGCGTAGATCGCGGCGTGACCTGACCCGGCGATGGCCGCCGCGAGCAGCCCCGCCGGCACCGCCAGCACACCCACGAGCCCGGCCAGCAGACCGCCTTTGCGAGCAGCGGCAGCGAGCCGCCGGTCGCGCAGTGGCAGATGCATGCCGACGGTCAGCATCAGCATCGCGAAGCCGACTTCGCCGAGCGTGGCGATCGTGGCGTTGGCGGGATGAACGGTGCCCAGTACCGCCGGGCCGACGAGGATGCCGGCGAGGATCTCCCCCACGACGACCGGAATGAAGCGGCCCGTGGCAATGCCGAGCAGCGGACCGCCGAGGCCCGCGAGCACGATCAGGACGAGGGTCCCGAAGCTCACAGGCTCAGGACGCGGTCAAAGTCCTCCAGTGCGGTGGTGTCGTGGGTGATCACGAGCAGACCGCGATCGTCGCACAGGCTCAGCACGTTGTGCATGACCCGCTCGGCGAGCGCGACGTCGAGGTGGGCAGTTGGCTCGTCGAGAATCAGGAAGCGACTGTCTGCGAGCAGCGCGCGAGCGAGCGCGAGTCGCCGCCGCTGGCCTCCTGACATCAGCTCGCCATCACGACCCAGAAGTGTGTCGAGACCGTGTGGCAGGCCCTGTGCCCAGTCGTCGAGCTCGACCGCGGCAAGCGCCGCCAGGAGCTCCTGCTCGCTCGCGTCGCGTCGCGCTATCAGCAGGTTCTCGCGGATGCTCGTGTTGAACACGTGACAGTCCTGCGCACACAGCACCACCGCCCCGCGGATCTGCCCCTGGGAGAGCTCGCGCATGTCGACACCGTCGAGCGTCACACGCCCGCGTAGGGGATCGTGAAAGCGCACGAGCAGCTCGGCGAGCGTGCTCTTGCCGGCGCCGCTGGGAGCCATGAGTGCGACGTGCTCGCGGGGCGCGATCGCGAGGTCTGTGTGCTCGAGCACGAGCTGCTCGTCGGGCGCGTAGCGGAAGTCCACGCCCTCGGCGCACAGTGCACCGGTACCGGTCAGTGCGCGCGGCGAGGGTGGGTCAGTGACGGCTGGATTGACGTGCGCGACCTCCTGCAGGCGCCCTGCGGCGGTCGCGCACATGCGCAGGGCACGCGCGGAGACCGATAGCGGGAGGACACTGTCGTAGGAGGCGAGCAGCAGGAACACGAGCGCGGCCAAAAGCACGCCGCTGAGTGCACCGGAGTGCACGGCGGGAATCGCGACGAGCAGCAGCGCAAGCACTCCAACCGCGGCGAGCACCCCACCGGCGGCTTGGGCTCCCGCTACAGCTAGCGCGTCGCCGCGAGCGATGCGGGCGAGCCTTGCGTCGCTGCGCTCGAGGGCGCGCACCTGCTCGACGGCGCGCCCTGCGATGGCGAGCTCGCTGGCGCCGTCGATGCTCTCGACGAGCTCGCTCGTCAGTCGCGCGCGGGCGGGTGCCTGCCGCCTGGCCGCCCGCGCGACGGCCGCGCTGCTACACCACGGCAGCGCCACCGCCGTAAGGGTCAGCGACGCGAGCACTGCCGGCCCGGCGGCCGGCAACATCAGCGCCGCGGCGGCAGACGCGCCAACGATCACGAGCAGCGAGACGAGGCCGGGGATGACAACCCGCACGTAGACGTCCTTGAGCGTGTCTATGTCGGCCACAAAGCGGCTCAAGAGATCACCGCTGCGAGTACCGAGCCCGCCGGGCACGAGCGGCGCGAGACTGCGGTAGAAGCGCTGACGCAGGCGCGCGAGCTGACGCAGCGCGAGGTCGTGGGAGGAGAGCCGTTCGCCATACCTCAAGACGGCGCGCGTGATCCCGAACGCTCGCACCCCGACGATCGCGACCATCAGCATCAGGATCGGCGGGCGCTGGGCGGCGCGCGAGATCAGATAGCCGGAGGTCGCGAGCAGGCCGATGGCGGCAGCGGCCGCCCCCACGGCAAGCGTGATGCTGAGCGTCAGCCGCGCCCGCTCGCCGCCCTCCGGGCGCGCGAGCGCGAGCAGCGCGCGGGTGTCCGATGTGCGGGTGCCGGAGCTACTCATGCGAGCGACTCCTCGAGCACGCGCCCGTCTCCGATCAGGTGCACGTGGTCGGCGAGCTCACTGAGCAGCGGGTGGTGGACGATCAACAGCGTGGTACGACCGCGGGCGAGCAGCTCGATCGCGCTGGCAAGCTCATGGGCGCTTTCCTCGTCGAGGTGCGCGGTCGGCTCATCGAGCACCAGCAGCGGACGATCGGCGAGGAACGCCCGGGCAAGCGCGATACGCCGCGCCTGTCCCGCGGACAGTCGTCGTGCGCCTTCGCCGATCGGCGTATCGAACCCCTGTGGCAGCTCACGGATGAGCCGCTCGGCTCCGACTGCATGTGCGGCCTGCTCGATCCGCGCTCGCGTGGCCTGTGGTGCATACAGCGCGATGTTCTCCGCGACGGAGCCGGTGAACAGCGTGGGGTGCTGCGGGACCCACGCGATCTGAGAGCGCCACGCGTCGGGGTCGAGCGCGCGCAGGTCTATGCCGCCGCAGGTGATGCACCCCTCGGTGGGGTCGGCGAGGCGCATGAGCAGCGTGGCGATGGTGCTCTTGCCGGCACCGCTGGGGCCGACGAGCGCGGTGATCCGGCCGGGCTCCAGTTCGAGTTCGAGGTCGCTCAGCACCCTGCCGGGACGCTGCGGGTACTCATAGGAGACGCCCTCGAAGCGCACGGCGGCGTGCGCGGGGTTGGGGATGGAGACCCCGCCCGCCCCGGTCGGGCGCTTGATGGCGGCGGGCGCGTCGAGCGCGTCGAAGATCAGCTGGGAGGCGTTGCCGGCGTCAGTGCTCGCGTGGAACTGCTGGCCGACCAAGCGCAGTGGCGCATAAAGCTCGGGGGCGAGCAGCAGCACGGTGAGCCCGGCCTGCAATCCGAGAGCACCGTCGACGAGCTGCACACCGATCGTTGCCGCGACCAGGGCGGTGCCGATCATGGCGCACAGCTCAAGCACGAGCGCGGAGAGGAATGCGACGCGTAGCGTGGCCATCGTCTCGGCGCGGTAGCGCTCACCCACCTCTACGAGCGTTTGCTCCTGGGCGCGCTCGCGGCGGTAGGCACGCAGCGTGGCGAGACCCTGGACGACGTCGAGGAAGTGCGCGCCGAGCAGCGCGAGCGCCTGCCAGCGCCCGCGCGCCTGCGCGTTTGCGCCCTTGCCGATGAGGATCATGAAGAGCACGAGCAGCGGCGCGGTCAGCGCGAGGATCGCGGCGGTGATGGGGTCCAGGGCGATCACCCACGCGATTACCGCGAGCGGCACGAGCGTGGCGAGCACGAGCTGGGGCAGGTAGCCGGCGAAGTAGGACTCAAGCGCGTCCACGCCCTGCACGGCGGTGTTCGCGAGCTCGCCCGTGCGAGCACCGGCGGGGCGCCGCTCGGGGCTGAGCAGCAGCAGCTGGCGCGCGAGCCGGCCGCGTAGCTCGGACATCACGCGGACCGCACCCCAGCGCCCGGAGAGCTCAAACGCCCCACCGGCGAGGGCGCGTAGACACAACACGCCGGCGAGCGCGATCAGCTGCGCGCGCAGTGAGGCGAGCGTCGCGTGATCCATCGCGGCGCGCTCGATCACGTATGCGAGCAGCGCCGCCTGGGCGACGATCAGGACGGCGGAGCAGCCGCCGAGTGCGCCCGCGATCGCCATGTGGGCGCGGGCAGGGCGGCTCTCGGCGAGCAGCCTACGATCGACCGGCGCGGGCATGCTCGAGCACCGCCAGCGGCGTGGGCGTGCCCTCGAAGTCGTCGCGCCCGAGACGGTGGCGGAAGACCCAGTAGGTCCAGCCCTGGTACACGAGCACGACCGGCACGAACACGATCGCAACGACGGTCATGACGGTTTGCGTGTAGTGAGTGGAGGAGGCGGCACTGAGCGCCAGGTTGTAAGCGTGGCTGGTGCTGGACGGCAGCGCGTCGGGGTAGAGGCTCACGAACAGGCTCGTGAACAGCAGCGCGATCGCGCCGGCGCTGAGCGCGAACGCGCGCCCGTCACGCTGACGTGCGAGCACGATCGGTATGACACCGGCGAGCGCCACGGCGAGAACGGCGAGTATCAGCGCGGAGATCTTCACGCCGCCGGGGCTCGACTGGTCGATGGTCGTCCAGATCAAGAAGCCGGCGAGCAGCGCCGCGGCGGCCACGGAGGCACGGCGGGCGAGCGAGCGGGCCCGTTCGACGAGCTCACCTTCTGTGCGCAGCGACAGGAAGATGGCGCCGTGGCTGAGGAACAGCGCGAGCGTCGTCAAGCCGCCGAGCAGCGCGTATGGGTGCAGCAGGTCCCACAGCGTGGCGGTGACGTTGTGCTGAGCGTTCATGGGGACGCCGTGGACGATGTCCGCCCAGCCGACGCCCCACAACAGCGCAGCGAGGAAGCTGCCGATCGAGGCGGTCCACTCCCACAGTGCGCGCCAGCGAGGCGAGTCCTCCTTGCCCCAGAACTCGAATGAGACGCCGCGCATGATCAGCGCGATGAGGATCAGGAAGAGGGCGATGTAGAAGCCGGAGAAGAGGCTCGCGTACCAGCCTGGGAAGGCGGCGAACGTCGCCCCGCCGGCGGTTATCAGCCACACCTCGTTGCCGTCCCACACGGGCCCGATGGCGTGGATGATCATGCGCTTCTGGGTGCGGTCGCCGCCGAGCACCTTCAGCAGCATGCCGACGCCGAAGTCGAAGCCCTCGAGCACGAAGTAGCCGATCCACAGCACGCCGATCAGTCCGAACCACAGGGTCTGCAGGAAGTTGGGGTCGCGCATCGCCGTCGCCTCGCTCTCTCTAGTACGCCATGACCAGGTCGGGCTTTGGCGTCCCGTCGGGGCGCTTGGGGGGCTCGTGAGGCGCGTGGACGGGCTCGGCTTCGGGGCCGTGGGCGATCTCGCGCAGGAACAGCCGACCGCCGACCACCAGCAGGAAGCCATACAGCAGCGTGTAGCCGACGAGGCTGAGGATGATGTCGCCGGAGCTGACCAGCGGCGAGCGCGCGTCGCTGGTCTTCAACAGCCCATACACGATCCATGGCTGGCGGCCCATCTCGGTGAAGATCCAGCCGGTGAGGTTGGCAAGCGGCGGCAGGAAGGCGCCGACGATCGCCAGTTTCAGGAAGCGCGGTGAGCCCTCGAGTTTCTTGCGGCGCATCAGATACAGCCCGAGCAGCGGGATCAGCAGCAAGAGCAAGCCGACGCCGGCCATGATCCGGAAGGTCCAGTAGGTGATGCCAAGGATCGGCACGTAGTCGCCGGGACCGAATTTCTTGACGTCTTCAGCCTGCAACTGGTTGACGCCCTTGACTTCGCCGTTCCAGGTGGCGGTGCTCAGGAGCGACAGCAGGTGCGGGATGCGGATGTCCGTTTCAAGGCGCTTGGGAAAGTGTTCGAACGGGCCGACCGCGAAGATCGAAAGGCTTGCGCCTTTTGTCGTTTTGTAGAGCGCCTCGGCGGCAGCCATCTTCATCGGCTGCTGTTTGTCCATCAGCATCCCCTGGGTGTGGCCGAACGCGCCGGTGAGAATCGCGGCGACGAGCGCGAGCGGGAGCACGTGGCGCACCGAGCGGCGGTAGACCTCGACGTTGCCAGCGCCGGCGCTCCTGCGCGCTCGCAGCAGCCCGAACGCGGAGATCCCGAGCACGAGGAAGCAACCGGTGCACAGCGCGCCGAAGATCGTGTGCGGGAAGGCGAGCAGCAGCGTGGAGTTGGTGAGCACGGCGAAGATGCTCTTCAGCTCAGCGTGGTGGGTTACGGGGTTGATGGTGTAGCCAACCGGGTGCTGCATCCAGGAGTTGGCGGCGAGGATGAAGTACGCGGAGAGCACCGCCCCGAACGCTGTGAGCCACATCGTGGCGAGGTGCGCGCGGGGCGACAGGCGCCCCCAGCCGAAGATCCACAGGCCGAGGAAGGTCGACTCGAGGAAGAACGCCATCAGCCCCTCCATCGCCAGCGGCGCACCGAAGATGTCGCCGACGTAGCGCGAGTATTCCGACCAGTTCATGCCGAACTGGAACTCCTGCACGAGCCCGGTGACGACGCCGATGGCCAGGGAGATCAACATGAACTTGCCCCAGAAGCGGGTCATGCGCAGGTAGACCTCATCGCCGGAGCGGTGCCAGCGCGTCTGGCAGTAGGCGACCCACACGGCCAGGCCGATCGACATCGGCACGAAGATGAAGTGGAAGATCGTGGTGACGCCGAACTGCAGCCGCGCCAGTTCAAGTGTGTTCATGCACAGGAAGTTAGTCGCGACCCGCAGTTGGAGAATCAGCGTCTGACCCCATGAATCTTGCGGTGAAATACCGAGCTGGTCGAGGATGTCGAAGCCCTTGGCGCCCTGGGCCTCGACGCCTGGGAGGAGACGCGGAGGCTCAGTGCTGAGGTAGGGAGGCGAGCAGACGCAGCTCGTCACGCAACAGCCGCGGCAGCAGGAAGTGCTCGCGCACGTGCTCGCGTCCACTAGTGCCAAGCCCATGCGCGAGCTCACGGTCGGCGAGCAGCTCGAGGAGCGCCCGGGCGCACTCCTCGGTGCTCGTGACGAGCCGCCCGCCGGTCCCCTCGGGCATCTGCATGGGGATGCCGCCGGCGCGCCCGGCGACGACGGGGGTGCCCTTCCACAGCGACTCCGAGACGACGAGGCCGAAGCCCTCGCGGATCGACTTCTGCACGACCACCTCTGAGAGGCGCTGGAAGGCGTTGACCTCGACGTTGCCGACGCCGGTGAGGTTGGTGTAGATGTGGATCAGGGGATCGCGCGCGGCGGCGTCGGAGACTTCGCGGTAGACCTCCCAGCCCTCGGGGTCGTCGAGCGCCATCGAGCCGACGAGCGCGAGCTGCAGCTCACCGATCTCCTCACGCACGAGCCGGTAGGCGTCGATCACGCCGAGTGGGTCCTTCCAGGGGTCAAAGCGCGAGACCTGCGTGATCAGCCGCCCGGGCAGATCGACACCGATCCAATCCAAGATCTGGCTGGCGGTGCGGTCGTCGAGCTCCATGTTCTTGGGGCTGAGTGGGTCGATCGCCGGTGGCACCGTCTCGACGTGCGCGACGGGGAGGTCGGGGGGCACGAACTCGGCCATGGTGAACACGGCGGCGTCGTAGTCGGCGAGATAGGGGCGCAGGAACTGCCATGCGTCGGGGTTTGGCTCGCTGGTGTCGATGTGGCAGCGCCACACCCAGCGTGTGCTGCCGGGGCCGTGGGCGCTCAGCAGCCCGGCGGGCTGGGGGTCGTGCACGACGATGAAGTCGTAGGCGCCGTCGAGCGTCTTGGCGTTCTCGGCGGCGCACTCGATGTAGGCGGCGCGATCGGCGGCGGTGAGCGAGTGCGGCGAGCCCTGTAGCGCGTTATGAAGCGCCTTGGTCGCGCGAAAGAACTCGGGGCTACCGCCGATGACCTTCCAGTCGACGGCCAAGCCGAGGTCGCGCAGCAGCGGCACGCTGGAGCGAAGCAGCTCGGAGACGCCACCGCCGTAGGGGGTGGCGTTGACGTTGAGAATGCGTGCGCCGTCGAGCTCGCGGGCGAGCTGGCGTAGCTCCTGCATGACGGCATCGGGCGCGATCCCGTCGTAGGCATCGAGTGACCAGCGACCGACGACTACCTCCTGGAGCATCGCTTACGAGCCTCCTTCATTGCCCGATCAAATCACGACGTCGGAACACGGCGAGCGCGGCAAGGGCAGCGAGCAGGCCGATGGCGAGCATGATCGCGGCGGCACCCATACGGAACGGCTGCGCGGGCACAAGCCCGACGTGCTCGAACGGTGTCAGCTCGACGAGCCACCGCGGTGCGCCGAGCAGCGAGCCGATCAGATCCCACAGGAACGCGACGGTGACGAGCGCGTATGCGATCGCGCCGCTCGCGCGCGGCAGGAGCGCGTAGGCGAGCGCCGCGATACCGAGGAACAGCAGGGTGACGGGCAGGCAGTTGGCGCCGGCCTCGATCAGCTTCCACAGCGAGATGCCGACGCCGCCCGACTCCGCTCCGACCCATGTGAGCACGCCGGCAGCGAGTGCGATCGCGGCGGCACCGCCCACGGCGAGCGCCAGCCGACCGCCGAGCCAGCGGTGGCGGGAGACCGGCAGCGCGAGCAGCGTTTCGAGCTGCTGGTCGGCTTCCTCGCGCCGCGCGGCACCGATCTGCGCACAGGCGAATAGGCTGACGGTGAGGACGAAGAAGATGAACGTCACGCCGAGGTAGCCGCTGGGCGTTGCGATCGAGCCCGCGCCGAGCTTCTCGACCTCGCGGTTGAGGCTCTTGGAGATGCCGGCGGAGGAGCTGCTCTTGGCGAGCACGCCGAGGATGTAGGCGAACACGCCGACGCCGCCGAGCCACACGAGCAGGCTGCCGCGCTCGCGGCGTAGCGCCTGCATGGTCGGCGATGAGAGCATCGATAGACGCGGCTCGGCGCTGTCGTGTGCCGAGAGCACCCCGGTGCCGATGTCGCGCCCGGCGGCGATGCGGGCGGCAAGGGCGATTGTTATCGCGCTGGCGGCGAGGGGAAGCAGGAGCACGAGCGGGCGCGCGCCCGTGAATGGGCGCAGTTCCTCCGCCCAGCCCAGTGGCGAGGCCCAGCGCAGCCAGCCAAGGCCGTTGACGGTATCTGCGATCAGCCGCAGCAGGAACAGCAGGCCGGTGACGGCGCCACCCAGCTCGAGCGCGACGCGGCGCGTGGGTGCGATCTGACACGCGAGGGCGCCGACGCCGACATATACCGGCACGATCGAGGCGCTCGCCAACGCGAGATATGCGGAGCCGCCGAGCGATAGCCCTCCGAGCAGGAAGCCTGGAGAGCTCGGCAAGCCACAGGATCGCGATGCCGGCGGCGATGGCACCCATCGAGGAGCAGTAGGCGGTACGCCGTCCGACGACGCTGGCCAGCACGAGCTCCATGCGGCCGGTGTCCTCCTCGGTGCGCAGCGCGCGGACTGCGGCGAGCAGGCCGAAGATGGAGGCGAAGATCGCGAGCGTGCCGCCGACGCGCCAGGCGGCGTAGCCGTTGACGGTGAGCAGATCGTGAGGTTGGCCGTAGAACAGGCGGACGGCCTTGTTGTCGAAGAAGCTGCGGGCGAACGCGACGCGGCTGGAGAGCGTGGGATAGGCGTCGCGGTAGGCGACGATCTGCGCGTAGGCGATCGCCGCGAACAGGTAGGCGTAGGAGATCGTGCGCACGCGCGCGTCGCGGAAGGCGCGTCTTGCGAGCGCCAGTGCGGGACGCAGAGGCGTGCGGGTGCGCGGGCTTGCGGCGCGCGCGGGCGCGAGGGCCGCGCTACTCGCTGACACGACCGTCGGAGCCGTCGTAGTGGTGCAGGAAGATTTCCTCGAGTGAGGGCTCGCGGCTGGTGAGGGTCTTGATGCGATCGCCGCCGACCTCGGCCAGCGCGGCGATCAGTGGGCCGATGCCGCTGGAGACCTCGAAGCGCAGCGCGCCCGGGCCGGCGCTCTGGATGCTCACCCCCGCCAGGGGCGGCAGCTGCGGAGGCTCGCCGTCGAAGCTGACGTCAACGGTCTGTGCGGCGAGGTGGCGCAGCTCCTTCAGCGTTCCCTCGTCGACCAGCCGCCCGCGTCTGAGGATGCCGACGCGATCGCACAGCGCCTCGACCTCGCTGAGGATGTGCGAGGAGAGGAACACGGTCTGCCCGCGTTCCTTGGCTTCCTTTACGCAGTCACGGAACGCGACCTCCATCAGCGGGTCCAGGCCGGCGGTCGGCTCGTCGAGCAGCAGCAGCTCGGCGCGTGTGGCGAGCGCGGCGATCAGCTGGACCTTCTGGCGGTTGCCCTTCGATAGCGCCCGGATCTTCTTGCGCGTATCGAGCTGAAAGCGCTCGACGAGCGTGTCGCGGTATGCGACGTCGGTGTCGCCGTGCAGGCGCGCGAGGAACTCGAACGTCTCGGCGCTGGTCGAGCGCCGGCCACAGGAACGGCTCGCCGGCGACGTAGGCGACATGCCGGTGGGCAGCGACGGGGTCGCGCCATGCGTCGAGACCGAACAGCTCAGCCGATCCGGCGCTCGCCCGGTGCAATCCCAGCAGCAGGCGGATGGTGGTCGTCTTGCCGGCGCCGTTGGGACCGAGATAGCCGTAGATCTCGCCGGGTCGCACGGTCAGCTCGAGCGCGTCGAGGGCGACGGTGTCACCGTAGTGCTTACTGAGGCCGGCCGTGTGAATCGCCGCGACAGTGGAGTCAGGGCCGGGCGCGGCTCGGGCTGGAGGAGATTGGCTTCTCACAAATGGCAGCATCCCCGCGACAGCTGAGGACGCCATCCGGGTTTTTCCCGCATATGGCAGTGGAACGCCCGTAGCGGTGCCCCATAGAACAGTATTTTGCCGCAACAGACGTGAGTTATCTACGGTAGATGCGACTGTGGTCGTGCGCGTAGCGTCTGGATATGTCGTCACAGCTGGACTTGGCACCGAGTATCGACGCGGCTGCGCGCACATCGACGGTGCCCCTGATCCGGATCGTCCTGGCTGACGGGCCCGACTCGTGCCTCGAGCTCATCTGGCAGCTGCGTGAGCACGCTCCGGCAACCCAGATCGTGGTGTTGACGACGGACGAGGACCCGGCATACGCACAGCGGGCGCTGACGGCGGGGGCGAGCGGCTGCGTGACCGAGCAGCTTGCGGACAGCGAGCTGCCACAGGCGATTCGAGCGGCGGTGCGCGGCGAGCAGTACCTGAGCGCACCGTTGGCCGCTCGCTTGGAGGAACTGCATCGCTCGCTCACGCAGAGCGCGCTGACGCCGCGTGAGGTGGAGGTGCTGCGACTGATTGCGCTCGGGCACACGAGCGTGGAGATAGCGCGCAAGCTGCACCTCTCCCCACGTACGGTGGAGACGCACCGCGCACATATCCACAAGAAGCTGGAGCTGACCACGCGCGCACAGCTCGTCCGCTATGCGCTGCGACGCGGACTGCTGGGAGGCTGACGGCACGCGAGGAGCCGGGGCTTTGCAATGCCCCGCTTGCGCTATCCCCACGTACGTAGTTTTCCCGCGTGTGACGGTGGGTTACTCCGGCTGACACGCGGTATGCGCTCGGGTTAGCTTTGAGACATGACCACTCAAGACCCTTCCTCAAAGCTTCGTGTCCTGATCGCCGGCGGCGGCGTTGCCGCGCTGGAGACGCTGCTTGCGCTGCAAGCGCTCGCTCCGGAGCAGACTGAAATGACGGTACTGGCACCGAACGCGGAGTTCGTGTATCGGCCGATGACGGTGCGCGAGCCATTTGCCTATCCAGCGGCGGGGCGTTATGAGCTGGCACCGATCGTGGAGGGTGCTGACGCGAAGCTGGTGGTGGACGAGCTCGGGTGGGTGGATCCCGTCAAACGTGTGGCACACACCTCGAAGGGCGCGGAGATCGAGTACGACGCGCTCGTGCTGGCGCTGGGCGCGCGCATCCACCCGCGCTATGCGCATGCGATTACGATCGACGACCGTAAGCTGGAAGAGACATTCCACGGGCTGGTCCAGGATGTGGAGGACGGCTATGTGGACAGCGTGGCGTTCGTCTCCCCGGGCCGCATGGCCTGGCCGTTTCCGCTGTACGAGCTCGCGCTGTTGACGGCAGGACGGGCGTATGACATGGGCGTGGAGCTGGCGACGACGATCATCACGCCGGAGGACAGCCCGCTGGCGATCTTCGGCTCGGCGGTGAGCGACGCGGTGACGAAGCTGCTCGAGGAAGCGCACATCGAGATGATCACGTCAGCGTACGCGGAAATACCCTCACCGGGAGAGATCGTGATCAACCCGGGGGACCGTCATATGACTGCCAAGCGGGTGGTGGCGCTACCGGAGCTGTATGGGCCGAGCGTGCGCGGCATTCCGCTCAGCGAGCACGGCTTCCTACGCGTGGACGTGCATGGCCGCGTGATGGAGGTGGAGCACGTGTATGCGGCGGGCGACGCGACCAACTTTGCGGTCAAGTACGGCGGGATTGCTGCCCAGCAGGCTGATGCGCTGGCGGAGTCGATCGCGGCCGAGGCGGGAGCGCCGGTGAGCCCACAGCCATTTCACCCGCGTGATCCACGGCATCCTGCTGACGGCTGATAAGCCGCGCTACCTGACGGCGCGGATCACCGGTGGCCAGGGCTTCAGCTCGGAGATCAGCGAGACGCCGTCGTGGCCTGACCAGGGGAAGATCGCGGCGAAGTACCTGTCGCCGTACCTCGAGCAGCTCGAACCGCGCCAAAGCACCGGCGCATAGCTGAGCGTCAGCGAGAGCGGGGTTTACGGCGCGCGTCGGGTGGGCGGGGCGGGAAGAGCTTGCGCTCCTTGGCGGTCATCTCGCGAATCGTCAGCGACCCTTCTTTCACCTGCCGCTCAACGTCCTCCAATTTCACACGCCGCTTCTCGGCTGCACGGTCTGCTTGGGTTGACATATATCCAGGTTAGCGTGGGCGAGGGTCGTCTCACGCCAACGCACGGCTAAAGTCGAGCGGCGGAGGAGTGGTAATCGGCACGGGCCTCGGCGAACGTGACCATTTGCCGGCGTTTCTCGTCCCATAGCTTCAAGCGCACGGAGCGCAGACCGTCGGCGAAGGAGAGGATCGGCACGTCGTGGAAGATGGGGTTCTCGTCGTGTGCGCGCTGCAGGTTGTAGTTGGGTATGCGGGCGCTGAGGTGGTGCACGTGGTGCAGGCCGATGTTGCCTGAGAAGAACTGCAGCACTCGCGGCAGCTTGAGGTAGGAGCTGCCGCGCAGAGCGGCGTCGGCGTAGCTCCAGTCGCCGGCGCTCTCCCAGTAGGCATCCTCGAACTGGTGCTGGACGTAGAACAGCCAGATGCCGGCCGAGCCGGCGAGCAGCACGGTTGGCGCCTGCACGAGCAGGTAGTCGCGCCAGCCGATCAGCCAGCAGAGCGCGCCGACGAGCACGGCGAGCGCGATGTTGGTGCCGATGACGCTGCGCCGCATGCGGGGGCGCGCTTGCTCGCGACACGAGGCGCGGCCCGATGAGCAGCGCGACGATCGGGACCCACGCCGAACATCACGAGTGGGTTGCGGAAAATGCGATACGCGAGCTGTGCGCGTGGGGGTAGCGCGAGGTATTCGCTGACGGTGAGCGTGCGCACGTCGCCACCGCCGCGGCGGTCGAGATCACCGGATGTGGCGTGATGAATGGCGTGGTCGTGGCGCCAGCGCAGAAACGGCGAGTACACGAGCAGCCCCAAGGCGGTGCCGAGCCACAGGTTGGCTTTGCGGGAGGGCAGGAACGAGCCGTGTGAGCAGTCGTGGAAAAGGATGAACGTCCGCACCAGGAAGCCGGATGCGGGGATGGCGATGGCGAGCGTGAGTAGGTAGGAGACGCCAAGCGACAGATACATGGCGAGCGACAGCGCGAGGTAGGGCACGACGGAGGTGGCTAGGTCGATCAGACTGCGTGCGAGACGCGGCTTGGCGTAGGGGGCTAGGGTCTCGCGCCAGAAGGCGCCGCCGCTGTAGTTCTCATCTGTGGCCGCGCTATCGGCCATTACGCTCGGGCTCATCCCTGCTCCTCTGGTCACGGTTGCTTCGCTTCTCGTCGTCGCAGAGCGACGCCGACGTTGCGCTGCTACTCGTGTAATCCCACGAGGCCGGGCTGTAAGTGTCTTTTCTGTTTACCAGAATCTGCGCGCGCGAGCGTAGCTAACCGAGCGGACGCAGCGGCGCGGGGCCTCAGGCAGGGAGCTGGAGCCCCATCCACACGTGCTCGATGCCGGCCTCCTGGAACGGCTCGGACTCGACGCTGAAGCCAGCGCTTCGATAGACGCTGGTGGCGGCGATCTGCGCGGCTAGGCGCACGTGGGTACAACCGTGCTCATGCGCACCTGCGAGAGCGAGAGCGAGCATGCGCGCGGCGACGCCGCGACGACGCCAGTCGCGTTCGACGGCGACGCGACCCACTTTGGCGGTGGGAGCATCGACGAGCAGCCGCAGAGTGCCGATGACGCGCTCGCTACCTGGCTCGAACGCGACGACGTGTTGGGCGTGCCGGTCACGCCCGTCGATCTCTTCGGCACGGGGCACTCCCTGCTCGCGGATGAAGACCTGTTCGCGGACGTGCAGAGCGCCGCGCAGATCCTCGGGCCCGCGCGCCCAGTGGACGGGAATCTCGGCGCCGTCCATCTTCAGCTGCCCGGTGCACCGGTGGCGAGCTTGGCTGTGAGCGAGCCCGGGCTGAGGCGGCGCAGCGCGAACAGGCCGAGGAGGGCGACGAGCAGGCAGGTGATGCCACCCAATCCGAGCCCGGCACGGGCGCCGGCGGCGGCGATGACCCAGCCGACGATGGGGGCGCCGATCGGGGTGGAGCCTTGGAAGGCGACGAACCACAGTGACATGACGCGACCGCGCATGCTGGGTAGGGCGCCCAGCTGCAGGGTCGAGTTGCCGGTCGACATGAAGGAGATACTGGCGCCGCCGGCGAGCGCGAGCGCGAGGAGCTCGACGGGGAGGTTGGGCGCGAGGGCGGCGAACAGCAGCACGACGCCGAAAGCGGTCGCGGAGACCACGAGCGTGGGCAGACCGGTTCTGCCCTTGGCGGCGACGAGCAGACCGCCGATGACGGCACCGACGCCCATCGCGGCGGTCATGAAGCCATAGCCGGTGGCACCGGCGTGCAGCCCCTGACGCGCCATCACGGGGAGTGTCACCTGGAACTCGTAGGCGAGCGCAGCCGGCGAGGGCCATCATGCCGAGCGGCACGCCCAGCTCGGGGGTGCGGCGCACGTACTCGCAGGCCGGCTCCGCAGCTGCCCGGGCTCGCGGCCGCTGGGTGGGCTGGGACGGATGGCGCCGCGGTCGAGCGTGACCAGCGAGGCGACGACCGCGATGAAGCTGGCGGCGTTGAGCAGGAAGCAGACTCCCTCGCCGACGGTGGCGATGAGCACGCCGGCGACGGCGGGGCCGATGACGCGGGCGACGTTGACGAGCACGGAGTTGAGGCTGACGGCGTTGCGCAGGCTGTCCGTACCGACCATCTCGAGCATGAACGACTGGCGTGCGGGGTTCTCGAAGGCGTTGTTGAGGCCGAGCAGCGCGGCCAGCGAGCCGATCTCCCACAACCGCACGGCGCCGGTGACGGTGAGCACGCCGAGGACCAGCGCCTGCACGCCCATGGCGATCTGCAGGAGGACCATCAGCCGGCGCTTGTCGACGCGGTCGGCGATGACGCCGCCGTAGGGCCCGAGCAGCAGCACCGGCAGGGTCTGCAGGGCGACGATCATGCCGAGCGTGGTGGCCGAGCCGGTGAGCGTCAGCACCAGCCACGACTGCGCGGCCATCTGCATCCAGGTGCCGGTCAGCGAGATCGACTGGCCGGCGATGTAGCGGCGGTAGTTGGGGACCGCGAGCGCCGCGAAGGTCACGCGTCCGGCGCCGAGCAGGCGCGTCATGGGCGTGCACCCCGGGAGCCGGTCGGCGAGCTCCTCGAGCACGGGCAGCGCGTCCCACAGCGCCTCGCGCTGGTGCTCGTCGAGCTGCTCGTATGTGGCCTGAGCGCGCGGGTGCGCTCGCGGTGGATGCGCTCGCGCATGCGCCGGCCGGCGGTGGTGGAGAGGACGTTGGCCGAGCGTCGGTCGCTGGGGTCGGCTTCGCGGCGGATCAGCCCGGAGTCGCACAGCTGTGCGGTTATGCGAGAGAGCATCGTCGGGTTGAGGCCCTCGATGGCGGCTAGCTCTGAGAGGCCGAGAGGTCCGAGCCGCACGATCGTGAACAGCACGGAGATCTGCGACGGGGTGAGTCCGGAGCCGGCAACGGTCGGGCGTAGGCGTCGCGAGAGCCTGCCGATGACGGCCCGCAAACGTGCGCTGGACTCCTCCTGCGAGGTCTCGGCTGCTGCTGTTGGTGTGATCCCGGGGGACGCCATCTTTCGTGACCCTCCCAATTTATTTGCTTGCCAGCAAGCATTATAGAAGAGGATGGCGCGCTGGCGGAAGATCGCGATGCTGGGCGCGCACGGCGGAGCTGGCAGCTGTCGCGGGTGACGCGAGTTCGAAGGTGCCAAAGCGGGCGGCGCCGGTCGTGCCCGGGAGCACCGGCAACGCTCGGCTTGCCTACCCGGCTAGATCAACATATTCAACTTGAGTCATTTTCTGGGACCGCCGATATGGCCCCATGGAGAAGCACGAGCGAACGCCCGCGGCGCGCATCCGCGCGACTGGCTGGGGTTTGTGAGATGCCGGTGAGGACGACGATGACCGTGCCGAGGGACGCGCGCGGCGCTCTGCGCTCTGCGACCCCGGGCGCGACTCCCGGCGAGGCGTCGGCCGCCGAGCTTCTGCGCGACCTCTCCGCGCAGATCGTGGAGGTTGCCACAGACGCGATCATCTCGAAGGATCGCGAGGGTGTGATCACGAGCTGGAACCTCGGAGCAGAACGGCTGTACGGCTACGCGGCGGATGAGGCGGTGGGCATACCGATCAGCTTCCTGATCCCGAAGGAGCTCAAAGGGGAGGAGCACCGGCTGCTGGAGCGGGTGCTGGACGGTGAGCACATCGACTACTACGAGACGCGGCGCTCGCGCAAGGACGGCAGCAAGGTGAGCGTGTCGCTGACGCTGTTCGCGCTGCGCGACGAGCTCGGGGAGATAGTGGGGGCGGCAGCGATCGCCCATGACATCTCGCGGCAGGTGGCCGCCCAGGACGAGCTGCGCCGCAGCGAAGGACGCTACCGCCAGATCCTCGAGTCCGCCCACGCGGGCATCTGGCAGGTGAACCCGGAGACGGTCACCGACTACGCCAATCCCAGTCTCGCGAGGATGCTCGGCTACACGGTCGAGGAGTTGCTCGGTCGTCCGCTATCGGACTTCCTGAATAGCGAGCGACTGAGCACCGCTCAGGAAAGCATGCAGCGACAGAGCGCCGGCAGCGGTGAGCGTTTGGAACAGACGTTCCGGCACAAGGACGGGAGCGAGGTGCAGACGCTGATGTCGGTGAACGAGGTGCTGGACGATGCGGGCGATCACGTTGGCAACCTGGCGATCGTCACCGACGTCACCGAACAGCGCATGGCGGAAGCGCATCTGCGCGAGGCGGAGGAGTTCCTGGCGGGGTTGAGCGCGAGCATGGACGAGGGCCTGCTGGTGCTGGGCGTGGATGGGCGGATCGCGACGCTCAATCGCGCGGCAGAGCGCAGCCTCGGCTATAGCGCGGAGGAGCTGGCGGGTCGAACCCTGTGCGGCGCGTTGGGCTGTGGCCGCGAGGAGCAGCGCAGTTGCACGGCCAGGCACTGCCGGCTGGCGGAGGTCGGCTCGAGCCCGACCGCGGTGCGGATCGACGACGTGGCGTTCGTGTGCAAGGACGGCACACGCTTGGCGGTCGACCTGAGCGCGGCACCGCTCGGCGGCGACGAGCACGGTGGCTTCTCCGGTCGCGTTGTGGTGTTCCGCGACATCAGCGAACGCAGGCGCTCGGAGGAGCAGGCGCAGCGGGAAGCTCGAGGAAATGAGCTGGATCGGCCGCGTGCGCGACGCGATGGACGAGGACCGCCTGGTGGTGGCGGCGCAGCCGATCGTGGCACTGGCAACGGGCGAGGTCAGCAGCCACGAGCTGCTGGTACGCCTGTACGACCGCGCGGGCGAGCTGGTGGTGCCGGAGAGGTTCCTGCCGGCGGCGGAGCGCTTCGGGCTGATTGGCGCGCTCGATCGCTGGGTCATCGGCAAGGCTGTCCGCATGGCCGCCCGGGGTCAGGCGGTGAACGTGAACCTTTCGGCTCAGTCACTGGGAGATCCCGATCTGGCTGACCTGATCGAAACGCTGATTCGCGACGAGCACGCGGACGCGGGGCTGATCACATTTGAGATCACGGAGACAGCGCTGATGGAGAACCTGCACCTGGCCGGCAAGTTCACGACGCGGATGGCAGCGCTGGGTTGCTCGTTTGCGCTCGATGACTTCGGCACCGGCTACGGCGCGTTCACGTATCTGAAGACGCTCCCGATCAAGCATCTGAAGATCGACATCGAGTTCGTCCGTGACCTGCTCGAGAACGAGGCCAGCCAGCACCTGGTCGCGGCGACTGTGCAGCTGGCGCGCAGCTTTGGCCAGAAGACGGTGGCGGAGGGCGTGGAGGACGCGCAGACGCTGGAGCGCCTACGCGAGCTCGAGGTGGACTACGTGCAGGGCTACTACCCGGGACGCCCTGAGATCATCGCGGTCGACTAGGAACTGCTTTCAGACGATCGGTGCCAGGACGCGTCCCCGCACACGGCGCCGGGGCGTCCGCCGAACAGCGGCGGCGCTCACTCTCCGTTCAGCTCGGCGATGGCGCTCTCCCAGCGCTCGAGCGCGGCTTCGACCGGCCCGCGCGGAGCGGACGGTATCCAGCGCACGACTCTGCGGACGCCGGCCTGCTGCAGCTCCTCGAGCACGGCGGGCTTGGCGGGCGCGCCCATGACCATCACGTCGATCGGGCGCTCGGCCCGCGCCCACAACTCGCGCGCGCGAGCGATCAGATCTTCTCCGGTGTTGTTGGGCATCCACGCGTCGCCGAAGCGGAGCACACGATCGAGCACGGTCGGCCCGTTGCCGCCAACGAGCACGGGCGGGTGCGGACGCTGGGCGGGCTTTGGCCAGGACCAGATGCCCTCGAATGAGACGTGCTCGCCGTGGTAGCTGGCCTCGTCCTGTGTCCAGATGGCCTTCATCGCCTCGACGCGCTCTGCGAGGATGGCCATCCGCACGCGCGGATCGGTGCCGTGGTTTTCCATCTCCTCGCGGTTCCAGCCAGCACCGACGCCGAACTCGAAGCGCCCGCCGGAAAGATGGTCGACGCTGGCGACCTCCTTGGCGGTGATGATGGGATCGCGCTCGATGACCAGGCAAATGCCGCTGCCGACGCGCAGCTTGCTGGTCGCGGCGACGGCTGCGGCGATCGCAACGAACAGGTCATATGAGTGGAAATATTTGCGTGGCAACTCTCCACCGGCCGGATACGGGGTCTTGCGGCTGGCGGGAATATGCGTGTGCTCGGGGAAGAACAGCGACTCGTGACCGCGTTCCTCGACCAAGCGTGCGAGCGCTCCGGGCTCGAGGCCGTAGTGGGCCGGGAAGTAGCCGATGCCGAAGTCCATCGGTGGGCAGTCTAGTGACGGGGTTAGACTCGACCCCATGAGCGAGCGTGCTTCGACTGGTGAGAACGGGACTTCAACTGGCGGCCCGCTCATCTCGGTGATGCTGATCGTGGCCGATGCGGACGCGGCCGTCGCTTGGTACAAGCACGCGCTGGGCGCGAGCGAGCTGTGGAACCTGGGCGGTGTGGCGGGCCTTGAGATCGACGGTGCTCCGTTCTTCCTGCACCAGGTCAACCCGGATAACCCGGCGGAGGACAGTCCCAGCGGGCTCGGCATCACGAGCACGCGCATCGAGATGTTCGTCGCGGACCCGGATCGCCTCATCGCGCGCGCGATCGCCGCCGGCGCCACCGCGGGCTCAGAGATCGAGGATCGCGACACGCCATGGGGAAAGCACCGCCAAGGTAGCTTTCACGACCCGTTTGGCCACAACTGGTCTGTCGGCGACCGCTCGCCGCTGCAGCGGTTCCCACGCTAAGACCTTGCGGCTACATGTGGCTGACGCGTCTCATCGACGCTGCCAGCCACATGCACACAGTTGCTCCGCCTACGTGAACTTGAACTTGATGCCGCCAGTCGAGGAACCGTATTCATCTTCGACTTCCACTTCCGTTTCGCCTTCGTGGAATGCTGGCGTCACGGCCTTGATTTCGGTTTCGGAGATGATTTCGACGGAGCGGGCGGCTTTGCCGATCGTGACGCTGGATCCTTTCAAGAACCCAGTGCCTTTGATTTTCACAGCGGTCCCGCCCGCGGCCGGCCCTTCCGCCGGCGTGACCGAAGTCACGGCTGGCGGCGCGATATAGGTGAACGATGGCCCACTCGAGGAAACGCCTTTGCTGTCTGTCACGACAACTTCATCTTTCCCGGCTAGCTCGCAGCGGTCGTAGCGGTCAGTTCGGTCGCGGACACGAACGTCACACCCGTGGCTTCTGAGCCAATCTTGACTTTCGCTTCTTCAGTAAACCCAGTGCCTTTGATTTTCACGACCGTGCCACCAAGCGTCGTGCCCTGCGTAGGCGTGATCGATGTCACCGACGGCGGCGTCACATACGTGTATTCAGAGCCACCAGTCGAGGCCACCCCGTTCGGGTTCGTGACCACAACTTCCACTTTCCCGGCAGTCCCCGCAGCAGTCTTCGCCGTCAATTCAGTTTCCGAGACCCACACCACCGACGTCGCGGCTTTCCCGATCGTGACCGTAGGCGTTTTCACGAACCCAGTGCCCTTGATCGTCACCGACGCGCCACCCAACGTCGTGCCTTCAGCCGGTTCAACTTTCGTGACAGTCGGCGGCGTCGCATAAGTAAACGACGGGCCCGCAGTCGAGGAGCCAACTTCGCTCGTCACGACCACTTCCGCTTTCCCAGCCGATTCAGCCGCAGTCTTCGCCGTGATTTCCGTTTCCGAGACAACAACCACGCTCGTAGCCGCCCCACCAATTTTCACGGTCGAGCCTTTCAAGAACCCAGTCCCTTTGATTTTCACGCTCGTGCCACCAGCCGTCGAGCCTTCAGCCGGGCTAACCGACGTCACCACCGGCGGCGCGATGTAAGTAAACGACGCGCCACCAGTCGAAACGACACCATTCGCATACGAAGCAACCACTTCGTCTTTGCCAGCCGCACCAGCAGCCGTTTTCGCGACGATTTCCGTTTCCGATTCGATTTTCAACGACGCCACCGCTTTACCAATCGTGACTTTCGTGCCTTCAGCGAACCCAGTGCCCTTGATCGTCACACTCGTGCCACCCAACGTCGAGCCAACCGCCGGTTCAACTTTCGTGACCGTCGGCGGCGTCACATACGTAAACATCACACCACTCGAAGCCGACGTCGCGATTTCGTCCGTCACGACCACTTCATCTTCACCAGCCGCACCAGCAGCCGTCTTCGCCGTCAATTCAGTTTCCGAAACCCACACCACGCTCGTAGCCGCCGCACCAATTTTCACGGTCGACCCTTTCAAGAACCCAGTGCCCTTGATCTTCACGCTCGTGCCACCAACCGTCGAGCCTTCATCCGGTTCAACTTTCGAAACCACCGGCGGCGCCACATACGTGAAGTCCGGACCCGAAGACGACGTGCCTTTTTCATCAACAACAACCACTTCGTCTTTGCCAGCCGCACCAACAGCCGTTTTCGCGGTCAGTTCGGTCGCGGACACGAACGTCACACCCGTGGCTTCTGAGCCAATCTTGACTTTCGCTTCTTCAGTAAACCCAGTGCCTTTGATTTTCACGACCGTGCCACCAAGCGTCGTGCCCTGCGTAGGCGTGATCGATGTCACCGACGGCGGCGTCACATACGTGTATTCAGAGCCACCAGTCGAGGCCACCCCGTTCGGGTTCGTGACCACAACTTCCACTTTCCCGGCAGTCCCCGCAGCAGTCTTCGCCGTCAATTCAGTTTCCGAGACCCACACCACCGACGTCGCGGCTTTCCCGATCGTGACCGTAGGCGTTTTCACGAACCCAGTGCCCTTGATCGTCACCGACGCGCCACCCAACGTCGTGCCTTCAGCCGGTTCAACTTTCGTGACAGTCGGCGGCGTCGCATAAGTAAACGACGGGCCCGCAGTCGAGGAGCCAACTTCGCTCGTCACGACCACTTCCGCTTTCCCAGCCGATTCAGCCGCAGTCTTCGCCGTGATTTCCGTTTCCGAGACAACAACCACGCTCGTAGCCGCCCCACCAATTTTCACGGTCGAGCCTTTCAAGAACCCAGTCCCTTTGATTTTCACGCTCGTGCCACCAGCCGTCGAGCCTTCAGCCGGGCTAACCGACGTCACCACCGGCGGCGCGATGTAAGTAAACGACGCGCCACCAGTCGAAACGACACCATTCGCATACGAAGCAACCACTTCGTCTTTGCCAGCCGCACCAGCAGCCGTTTTCGCGACGATTTCCGTTTCCGATTCGATTTTCAACGACGCCACCGCTTTACCAATCGTGACTTTCGTGCCTTCAGCGAACCCAGTGCCCTTGATCGTCACACTCGTGCCACCCAACGTCGAGCCAACCGCCGGTTCAACTTTCGTGACCGTCGGCGGCGTCACATACGTAAACATCACACCACTCGAAGCCGACGTCGCGATTTCGTCCGTCACGACCACTTCATCTTCACCAGCCGCACCAGCAGCCGTCTTCGCCGTCAATTCAGTTTCCGAAACCCACACCACGCTCGTAGCCGCCGCACCAATTTTCACGGTCGACCCTTTCAAGAACCCAGTGCCCTTGATCTTCACGCTCGTGCCACCAACCGTCGAGCCTTCATCCGGTTCAACTTTCGAAACCACCGGCGGCGCCACATACGTGAAGTCCGGACCCGAAGACGACGTGCCTTTTTCATCAACAACAACCACTTCGTCTTTGCCAGCCGCACCAACAGCCGTTTTCGCGGTCAGTTCGGTCGCGGACACGAACGTCACACCCGTGGCTTCTGAGCCAATCTTGACTTTCGCTTCTTCAGTAAACCCAGTGCCTTTGATTTTCACGACCGTGCCACCAAGCGTCGTGCCCTGCGTAGGCGTGATCGATGTCACCGACGGCGGCGTCACATACGTGTATTCAGAGCCACCAGTCGAGGCCACCCCGTTCGGGTTCGTGACCACAACTTCCACTTTCCCGGCAGTCCCCGCAGCAGTCTTCGCCGTCAATTCAGTTTCCGAGACCCACACCACCGACGTCGCGGCTTTCCCGATCGTGACCGTAGGCGTTTTCACGAACCCAGTGCCCTTGATCGTCACCGACGCGCCACCCAACGTCGTGCCTTCAGCCGGTTCAACTTTCGTGACAGTCGGCGGCGTCGCATAAGTAAACGACGGGCCCGCAGTCGAGGAGCCAACTTCGCTCGTCACGACCACTTCCGCTTTCCCAGCCGATTCAGCCGCAGTCTTCGCCGTGATTTCCGTTTCCGAGACAACAACCACGCTCGTAGCCGCCCCACCAATTTTCACGGTCGAGCCTTTCAAGAACCCAGTCCCTTTGATTTTCACGCTCGTGCCACCAGCCGTCGAGCCTTCAGCCGGGCTAACCGACGTCACCACCGGCGGCGCGATGTAAGTAAACGACGCGCCACCAGTCGAAACGACACCATTCGCATACGAAGCAACCACTTCGTCTTTGCCAGCCGCACCAGCAGCCGTTTTCGCGACGATTTCCGTTTCCGATTCGATTTTCAACGACGCCACCGCTTTACCAATCGTGACTTTCGTGCCTTCAGCGAACCCAGTGCCCTTGATCGTCACACTCGTGCCACCCAACGTCGAGCCAACCGCCGGTTCAACTTTCGTGACCGTCGGCGGCGTCACATACGTAAACATCACACCACTCGAAGCCGACGTCGCGATTTCGTCCGTCACGACCACTTCATCTTCACCAGCCGCACCAGCAGCCGTCTTCGCCGTCAATTCAGTTTCCGAAACCCACACCACGCTCGTAGCCGCCGCACCAATTTTCACGGTCGACCCTTTCAAGAACCCAGTGCCCTTGATCTTCACGCTCGTGCCACCAACCGTCGAGCCTTCATCCGGTTCAACTTTCGAAACCACCGGCGGCGCCACATACGTGAAGTCCGGACCCGAAGACGACGTGCCTTTTTCATCAACAACAACCACTTCGTCTTTGCCAGCCGCACCAACAGCCGTTTTCGCGGTCAGTTCGGTCGCGGACACGAACGTCACACCCGTGGCTTCTGAGCCAATCTTGACTTTCGCTTCTTCAGTAAACCCAGTGCCTTTGATTTTCACGACCGTGCCACCAAGCGTCGTGCCCTGCGTAGGCGTGATCGATGTCACCGACGGCGGCGTCACATACGTGTATTCAGAGCCACCAGTCGAGGCCACCCCGTTCGGGTTCGTGACCACAACTTCCACTTTCCCGGCAGTCCCCGCAGCAGTCTTCGCCGTCAATTCAGTTTCCGAGACCCACACCACCGACGT
Source organism: uncultured Solirubrobacteraceae bacterium (assembly GCA_963752865.1). Classification (GTDB taxonomy): domain Bacteria; phylum Actinomycetota; class Thermoleophilia; order Solirubrobacterales; family Solirubrobacteraceae; genus Palsa-744. The sequence continues at coordinate 250,051 of CAVVZU010000002.1, read as the reverse complement.
CGCGGCTTTCCCGATCGTGACCGTAGGCGTTTTCACGAACCCAGTGCCCTTGATCGTCACCGACGCGCCACCCAACGTCGTGCCTTCAGCCGGTTCAACTTTCGTGACAGTCGGCGGCGTCGCATAAGTAAACGACGGGCCCGCAGTCGAGGAGCCAACTTCGCTCGTCACGACCACTTCCGCTTTCCCAGCCGATTCAGCCGCAGTCTTCGCCGTGATTTCCGTTTCCGAGACAACAACCACGCTCGTAGCCGCCCCACCAATTTTCACGGTCGAGCCTTTCAAGAACCCAGTCCCTTTGATTTTCACGCTCGTGCCACCAGCCGTCGAGCCTTCAGCCGGGCTAACCGACGTCACCACCGGCGGCGCGATGTAAGTAAACGACGCGCCACCAGTCGAAACGACACCATTCGCATACGAAGCAACCACTTCGTCTTTGCCAGCCGCACCAGCAGCCGTTTTCGCGACGATTTCCGTTTCCGATTCGATTTTCAACGACGCCACCGCTTTACCAATCGTGACTTTCGTGCCTTCAGCGAACCCAGTGCCCTTGATCGTCACACTCGTGCCACCCAACGTCGAGCCAACCGCCGGTTCAACTTTCGTGACCGTCGGCGGCGTCACATACGTAAACATCACACCACTCGAAGCCGACGTCGCGATTTCGTCCGTCACGACCACTTCATCTTCACCAGCCGCACCAGCAGCCGTCTTCGCCGTCAATTCAGTTTCCGAAACCCACACCACGCTCGTAGCCGCCGCACCAATTTTCACGGTCGACCCTTTCAAGAACCCAGTGCCCTTGATCTTCACGCTCGTGCCACCAACCGTCGAGCCTTCATCCGGTTCAACTTTCGAAACCACCGGCGGCGCCACATACGTGAAGTCCGGACCCGAAGACGACGTGCCTTTTTCATCAACAACAACCACTTCGTCTTTGCCAGCCGCACCAACAGCCGTTTTCGCGGTCAGTTCGGTCGCGGACACGAACGTCACACCCGTGGCTTCTGAGCCAATCTTGACTTTCGCTTCTTCAGTAAACCCAGTGCCTTTGATTTTCACGACCGTGCCACCAAGCGTCGTGCCCTGCGTAGGCGTGATCGATGTCACCGACGGCGGCGTCACATACGTGTATTCAGAGCCACCAGTCGAGGCCACCCCGTTCGGGTTCGTGACCACAACTTCCACTTTCCCGGCAGTCCCCGCAGCAGTCTTCGCCGTCAATTCAGTTTCCGAGACCCACACCACCGACGTCGCGGCTTTCCCGATCGTGACCGTAGGCGTTTTCACGAACCCAGTGCCCTTGATCGTCACCGACGCGCCACCCAACGTCGTGCCTTCAGCCGGTTCAACTTTCGTGACAGTCGGCGGCGTCGCATAAGTAAACGACGGGCCCGCAGTCGAGGAGCCAACTTCGCTCGTCACGACCACTTCCGCTTTCCCAGCCGATTCAGCCGCAGTCTTCGCCGTGATTTCCGTTTCCGAGACAACAACCACGCTCGTAGCCGCCCCACCAATTTTCACGGTCGAGCCTTTCAAGAACCCAGTCCCTTTGATTTTCACGCTCGTGCCACCAGCCGTCGAGCCTTCAGCCGGGCTAACCGACGTCACCACCGGCGGCGCGATGTAAGTAAACGACGCGCCACCAGTCGAAACGACACCATTCGCATACGAAGCAACCACTTCGTCTTTGCCAGCCGCACCAGCAGCCGTTTTCGCGACGATTTCCGTTTCCGATTCGATTTTCAACGACGCCACCGCTTTACCAATCGTGACTTTCGTGCCTTCAGCGAACCCAGTGCCCTTGATCGTCACACTCGTGCCACCCAACGTCGAGCCAACCGCCGGTTCAACTTTCGTGACCGTCGGCGGCGTCACATACGTAAACATCACACCACTCGAAGCCGACGTCGCGATTTCGTCCGTCACGACCACTTCATCTTCACCAGCCGCACCAGCAGCCGTCTTCGCCGTCAATTCAGTTTCCGAAACCCACACCACGCTCGTAGCCGCCGCACCAATTTTCACGGTCGACCCTTTCAAGAACCCAGTGCCCTTGATCTTCACGCTCGTGCCACCAACCGTCGAGCCTTCATCCGGTTCAACTTTCGAAACCACCGGCGGCGCCACATACGTGAAGTCCGGACCCGAAGACGACGTGCCTTTTTCATCAACAACAACCACTTCGTCTTTGCCAGCCGCACCAACAGCCGTTTTCGCGGTCAGTTCGGTCGCGGACACGAACGTCACACCCGTGGCTTCTGAGCCAATCTTGACTTTCGCTTCTTCAGTAAACCCAGTGCCTTTGATTTTCACGACCGTGCCACCAAGCGTCGTGCCCTGCGTAGGCGTGATCGATGTCACCGACGGCGGCGTCACATACGTGTATTCAGAGCCACCAGTCGAGGCCACCCCGTTCGGGTTCGTGACCACAACTTCCACTTTCCCGGCAGTCCCCGCAGCAGTCTTCGCCGTCAATTCAGTTTCCGAGACCCACACCACCGACGTCGCGGCTTTCCCGATCGTGACCGTAGGCGTTTTCACGAACCCAGTGCCCTTGATCGTCACCGACGCGCCACCCAACGTCGTGCCTTCAGCCGGTTCAACTTTCGTGACAGTCGGCGGCGTCGCATAAGTAAACGACGGGCCCGCAGTCGAGGAGCCAACTTCGCTCGTCACGACCACTTCCGCTTTCCCAGCCGATTCAGCCGCAGTCTTCGCCGTGATTTCCGTTTCCGAGACAACAACCACGCTCGTAGCCGCCCCACCAATTTTCACGGTCGAGCCTTTCAAGAACCCAGTCCCTTTGATTTTCACGCTCGTGCCACCAGCCGTCGAGCCTTCAGCCGGGCTAACCGACGTCACCACCGGCGGCGCGATGTAAGTAAACGACGCGCCACCAGTCGAAACGACACCATTCGCATACGAAGCAACCACTTCGTCTTTGCCAGCCGCACCAGCAGCCGTTTTCGCGACGATTTCCGTTTCCGATTCGATTTTCAACGACGCCACCGCTTTACCAATCGTGACTTTCGTGCCTTCAGCGAACCCAGTGCCCTTGATCGTCACACTCGTGCCACCCAACGTCGAGCCAACCGCCGGTTCAACTTTCGTGACCGTCGGCGGCGTCACATACGTAAACATCACACCACTCGAAGCCGACGTCGCGATTTCGTCCGTCACGACCACTTCATCTTCACCAGCCGCACCAGCAGCCGTCTTCGCCGTCAATTCAGTTTCCGAAACCCACACCACGCTCGTAGCCGCCGCACCAATTTTCACGGTCGACCCTTTCAAGAACCCAGTGCCCTTGATCTTCACGCTCGTGCCACCAACCGTCGAGCCTTCATCCGGTTCAACTTTCGAAACCACCGGCGGCGCCACATACGTGAAGTCCGGACCCGAAGACGACGTGCCTTTTTCATCAACAACAACCACTTCGTCTTTGCCAGCCGCACCAACAGCCGTTTTCGCGGTCAGTTCGGTCGCGGACACGAACGTCACACCCGTGGCTTCTGAGCCAATCTTGACTTTCGCTTCTTCAGTAAACCCAGTGCCTTTGATTTTCACGACCGTGCCACCAAGCGTCGTGCCCTGCGTAGGCGTGATCGATGTCACCGACGGCGGCGTCACATACGTGTATTCAGAGCCACCAGTCGAGGCCACCCCGTTCGGGTTCGTGACCACAACTTCCACTTTCCCGGCAGTCCCCGCAGCAGTCTTCGCCGTCAATTCAGTTTCCGAGACCCACACCACCGACGTCGCGGCTTTCCCGATCGTGACCGTAGGCGTTTTCACGAACCCAGTGCCCTTGATCGTCACCGACGCGCCACCCAACGTCGTGCCTTCAGCCGGTTCAACTTTCGTGACAGTCGGCGGCGTCGCATAAGTAAACGACGGGCCCGCAGTCGAGGAGCCAACTTCGCTCGTCACGACCACTTCCGCTTTCCCAGCCGATTCAGCCGCAGTCTTCGCCGTGATTTCCGTTTCCGAGACAACAACCACGCTCGTAGCCGCCCCACCAATTTTCACGGTCGAGCCTTTCAAGAACCCAGTCCCTTTGATTTTCACGCTCGTGCCACCAGCCGTCGAGCCTTCAGCCGGGCTAACCGACGTCACCACCGGCGGCGCGATGTAAGTAAACGACGCGCCACCAGTCGAAACGACACCATTCGCATACGAAGCAACCACTTCGTCTTTGCCAGCCGCACCAGCAGCCGTTTTCGCGACGATTTCCGTTTCCGATTCGATTTTCAACGACGCCACCGCTTTACCAATCGTGACTTTCGTGCCTTCAGCGAACCCAGTGCCCTTGATCGTCACACTCGTGCCACCCAACGTCGAGCCAACCGCCGGTTCAACTTTCGTGACCGTCGGCGGCGTCACATACGTAAACATCACACCACTCGAAGCCGACGTCGCGATTTCGTCCGTCACGACCACTTCATCTTCACCAGCCGCACCAGCAGCCGTCTTCGCCGTCAATTCAGTTTCCGAAACCCACACCACGCTCGTAGCCGCCGCACCAATTTTCACGGTCGACCCTTTCAAGAACCCAGTGCCCTTGATCTTCACGCTCGTGCCACCAACCGTCGAGCCTTCATCCGGTTCAACTTTCGAAACCACCGGCGGCGCCACATACGTGAAGTCCGGACCCGAAGACGACGTGCCTTTTTCATCAACAACAACCACTTCGTCTTTGCCAGCCGCACCAACAGCCGTTTTCGCGGTCAGTTCGGTCGCGGACACGAACGTCACACCCGTGGCTTCTGAGCCAATCTTGACTTTCGCTTCTTCAGTAAACCCAGTGCCTTTGATTTTCACGACCGTGCCACCAAGCGTCGTGCCCTGCGTAGGCGTGATCGATGTCACCGACGGCGGCGTCACATACGTGTATTCAGAGCCACCAGTCGAGGCCACCCCGTTCGGGTTCGTGACCACAACTTCCACTTTCCCGGCAGTCCCCGCAGCAGTCTTCGCCGTCAATTCAGTTTCCGAGACCCACACCACCGACGTCGCGGCTTTCCCGATCGTGACCGTAGGCGTTTTCACGAACCCAGTGCCCTTGATCGTCACCGACGCGCCACCCAACGTCGTGCCTTCAGCCGGTTCAACTTTCGTGACAGTCGGCGGCGTCGCATAAGTAAACGACGGGCCCGCAGTCGAGGAGCCAACTTCGCTCGTCACGACCACTTCCGCTTTCCCAGCCGATTCAGCCGCAGTCTTCGCCGTGATTTCCGTTTCCGAGACAACAACCACGCTCGTAGCCGCCCCACCAATTTTCACGGTCGAGCCTTTCAAGAACCCAGTCCCTTTGATTTTCACGCTCGTGCCACCAGCCGTCGAGCCTTCAGCCGGGCTAACCGACGTCACCACCGGCGGCGCGATGTAAGTAAACGACGCGCCACCAGTCGAAACGACACCATTCGCATACGAAGCAACCACTTCGTCTTTGCCAGCCGCACCAGCAGCCGTTTTCGCGACGATTTCCGTTTCCGATTCGATTTTCAACGACGCCACCGCTTTACCAATCGTGACTTTCGTGCCTTCAGCGAACCCAGTGCCCTTGATCGTCACACTCGTGCCACCCAACGTCGAGCCAACCGCCGGTTCAACTTTCGTGACCGTCGGCGGCGTCACATACGTAAACATCACACCACTCGAAGCCGACGTCGCGATTTCGTCCGTCACGACCACTTCATCTTCACCAGCCGCACCAGCAGCCGTCTTCGCCGTCAATTCAGTTTCCGAAACCCACACCACGCTCGTAGCCGCCGCACCAATTTTCACGGTCGACCCTTTCAAGAACCCAGTGCCCTTGATCTTCACGCTCGTGCCACCAACCGTCGAGCCTTCATCCGGTTCAACTTTCGAAACCACCGGCGGCGCGATGTACGAAAACGATGGGCCACCCGACGAAACACCTTTTTCGTCCGATACCACGACTTCATCTTTGCCAAAGCCTTCGGGGGTGGTAGCCGTGATTTCCGTTTCGGAGACGACGACCACCGAGGTGGCTTTGCTTCCGATGTAGACCTTGGCGCCGGACACGAAGCCGGTGCCTTTGATTTTCACCGCCGTGCCACCTTCCTGCTTACCCTGCGTCGGCGATATCGACGTGATGGTCGGTGGCGTGAGCGATTGGGCGGCGGCCAACGACTGGTTGAGCACGGTCGCGCCAAACGCAGAGCTGGCGAGGATCAGCAGAGCAGAGATCGCAGCGATCAGCAATGCAGCAGCACGCACGAACAACCGGGAGCCCGATGCCTGACGGGCCCCACGTTTCGCTGCGTCAGGTGCGATCAATTTGCTCTGTTTGGACATCGCCCGACCTCCCAGCCGTTGAAGAAATTTCTGCGAGCTCTGGGCACATGACGCTGCAACCAGGCATGCAAAAGCTGCCCGAGTTATCGGCGTACGACCAGATTATTCTCGTAAGTGGTAACTACCTAAAGTCCGATTAGCGGACTTCCAACTACATCCGCGGCGGCCACGCTACTGCGTCGTCTGGAGCTTGGGAAGGCTTGCACCCCAGGTTGCAAAACCTACGCAAAGGTGATCAAAGCGCGAACGAAGATCGGCTCAGACAGGCGAATTTCGGTAAATCCTGCTCTGGCTGCGGAAGACCAGCAGGAGTTTTGGCGTCAAGCGCGACGTTACAAACTTCAGGTTTCGATCGTGACGAGCGTGCCGATCGGCGTATATGGCCAGATCTCTGCGGACGCCGCAAGCGGAAGCTCGACGCACCCGAGACTCTGTGGTGTGCCGAACGAGGCCCGGTCGAAGTTGTGTAGCGCGTCGCCGCCGTTGAAGTAGCTGACCCATTTGATGCCGGGGTCTTCGTAATGCGAGCCGTCTGGGTTGGTGCCGCTCATGGTCGTTTCCGGAAGATGCTCGAACACCGCGAAAGTGCCCAGTTCGGTTTCTGCCCCAGAGATACCAGTGTTGGCGGGCGAAGTAATGATCGTCTGTCCGTTGTGCCACAGGGTCATCGTCTCGGGGACTTCGCGGTGCACATACACGTAGCTGTAGCCGGTCGTCAAGCGCTTGTTGGCGATCGCGTCGGTCAGCAGCTTGTGCCACACGGTCGGCCCTGCGAGGCCGTCGACAGTCAATTCATTTGTGTTCTCGAACTTCATTACCGCGCCCTTCATGATCTCGCTCCATTGCCCGACCGCCCACATCGCCTGTAGCTGGTGCGGCGTATTTGGGTAGCGCCAACTGAAGCTCCCGCTGGGCGGATCAACAGCCGCCTGCGCCTCCGCGCTGGGCGTGCGTGCTACGTCAGCGCCTGATGGCTGCCAGTCGACGGGCAGGTAGCCCGCTTGCGCGAGCAGCTGCTGCAGGCGCAGCGTGGAGCCCGGGGGTACCGTCCATTCGATTTGACTGGTGGTGCGCAGCACATTGCCCGCGCCGGCTGTGACCGCAACTGGATGCGGGAGCTGCACACGTAGCGTGGAGTCGAGGGCTGCGCCCAAGCCGGTGGGCTTGAACACGAGCATGTGGCTGTTGACTTCATGCCAGTGCCCGGGTGTGCTCGGATACAGCCGTGGACGGCTCGAGCCCAGCACTTCGCTGATCGGCTTCGAGAAGGTCAGGTAGATCGGCGTGGCTGGAGCAATTCGGGACCCCGCGGCTGGGAGGCTCACCATCACCGGCGAGCTCGACGGGGGAAACCAGCTGACCTGCGTGGGAGCTCCGGTTCGCTCCCACGGGCGCGCCGCAGCAGCGATCTCGATCGCACCGGTAGCCGGCTGCGTGCCGAGAGAGATCGACTTCTGGCCTACGCCCAGCCTGCTGTGGACCGCACCGCTACTGGTCGTATAGGAGATGGCGCTGACGGATTGATTGAAGCTCACGCGCACCTGCGAGTTGGCGGGAACCGTCATCCAGTGCTCGGTGACCTCGGCAATCGGGGCCCGCAGCGTCAGATGCTCGGTCTGCTGCGTACCCAGTGCCCATCCAAGCCATCCGGGACGGCGGACCTCCACATCAATCGACACCTGCTCGCCAGGGGTCAGGCGCTTCAGCGGAGTCAGGCGTCCACCGTCGATCGCTAGCGGCACGCTCTTGCCACCTGGGCCGAATGCCTGAACGTGCTCGATTGTCCCGCCCAATGGCTGCACCGACACGCGCGCGAGCGCCGTGGAGTCGCTCGCCAAGGTCACGCCTGACCACACCAGCGCAGCCACGGCCACCGCAACGACCGCAACGAGCACGAGCGCTACAACCCCAAGCAGCGCGCGCACCCAACCGGACCGGGCTGACGTAGCTTCACGGCGAGCGGACACCCAGGCCATTCCTAGATCCTAGGACTCTGGGGGGCGGTTCGTGCCGCTAAGCGTTGCCAGCCGGCCAGATCGATACCGCAGATCCGATCTTCATGAGATGGCTGACCGCCTCAACCATCCCACTCCCAGTCGATATGAGACCATGCTGCGCGTGGTTATCAGGCGCAGCACCTCAGGTTACGAGGAGACGATAGGCCTGCTCATCGACGCGATCGGGCGGCGCGGGCTAACGGTGTTCGCGCGCATCGACCATGCCGCTGGGGCTCGGAGCGTCGGCATGGAGCTCGCGGATGAGGAGGTTGTGATCTTCGGCAGCCCGCAGGCTGGCACGCCCCTGATGCAGAGCGACCCGGAGATTGGGATCGAGCTGCCACTGCGGATCCTCCTCTGGCGCAACGGAGACGAGGTACTGGCTGGCTACCGCGACCCGCGCGATCTGAGTGCCACGTATGACGTCGCCAGCGATCAGGCGATCTTGGAGAAGATGGCTGCGCTGCTCGAGAGCCTGGTGGCAGAGGCCACGAGCTAAGTAGACGAGGCCATGGCCTCGTCCATGAGATGCAGATGGCCGGTCAGCCGCCGACGTAGGCCGCGAGGTGCTCGCCGGTGAGGGATGAGATGCCCTCCCACCCCGCGACGAGGTCGCTGGGTGTGCCCTCGAAGACGATCCGCCCGCCGTCGTGGCCGGCACCGGGACCAAGGTCGATGATCCAGTCGGCGTGTGCCATGACCGCCTGGTGGTGCTCGATAACGATGACGGACTTGCCGGAGTCGACGAGCCTGTCAAGCAGGCCGAGTAGCTGCTCGACGTCGGCGAGGTGCAGGCCGGTGGTGGGCTCGTCGAGGACGTAGATGAAATCGGTCCCGTCCGCCCGAGGCGTCTGTTTCTCCCCCATCTGCGTGGCCAGCTTGAGCCGCTGGCGCTCGCCGCCGGACAGCGTGGGCAGCGGCTGGCCGAGACTGAGATAGCCGAGCCCAACCTCAGTGAGCCGGGTCAGGATCTTGTGCGCGGGAGCGTTCTCGCCCTCGCCGGATCCGAAGAACTCGCTCGCCGCCACCACCGGCATCGCGAGCACCTCGCTGATGTTCTTGCCGCCGAGCGTGTACTCGAGCACCTCGGCCTGGAACCGCCTCCCCTCGCACACCTCGCAGGGGGCGGCGACACCCGCCATCATCGCCAGGTCTGTGTAGATGACGCCGGCACCGTTGCAGTTGGGGCAGGCGCCCTCGGAGTTCGCGCTGAACAGCGCCGGCTTGACGCCATTCTCCTTCGCAAACGCCTTGCGGATCGGCTCGAGCAGTCCCGTGTACGTCGCCGGGTTGCTGCGCCGCGAGCCCTTGATCGCTGCCTGGTCGACCGACACGACCCCATCGCGGACGGACACCGAGCCGCGGATCAGCGAGCTCTTGCCCGAGCCTGCCACGCCGGTGACGACGACCAGCACGCCAAGCGGGATGGCGACGTCGACGTCCTTCAGATTGTGGGTACTGGCACCACGCACTTCCAATACCCCCTCCGGCATCCGCACCGATGACTTCAGGGCGGCGCGATCGTCCAGGTGCCGCCCGGTGACCGTGCCACTCGTGCGCAGCCCCTCGACGGTGCCCTCGAACACCACCTCACCACCATCGCTGCCGGCGCCAGGGCCAAGGTCGACAACGTGCTCTCCGATCACAATCGTCTCCGGCTTGTGCTCCACGACCAGCACCGTGTTGCCCTTGTCGCGCAACTGCAGCAGCAGCTCGTTCATTCGCTGGATGTCGTGGGGGTGCAGCCCGATCGTCGGCTCGTCGAAGACGTAGGTAACGTCGGTGAGCGAGGATCCGAGGTGGCGGATCATCTTGACGCGCTGTGCCTCTCCACCGGAGAGCGTGCCCGACGGCCGGTCGAGCGAGAGGTAGCCCAGCCCGATATCCACGAACGAGTCGAGCGTCGCTCCAAGTGCTTCGAGGAGCGGCGCGACCGACGGGTCATCGAGGTCGCCGACCCACGCGGCGAGGTCGCTGATCTGCATCGCGCAGGCATCAGCGATGTTGATCCCCTTGATCTTCGACGAGCGGGCCTCCGCGCTGAGCCGAGTCCCGTCGCACTCGGGACAGATGGTGAAAGTGACCGCCCGCTCCACGAACGCGCGGACGTGCGGCTGCAGCGCGTCGACGTCCTTGGACAGCATCGACTTCTGGATCCTCGGGATCAACCCCTCGTAGGTCAGGTTGACGCCATCGACCTTGATCCTGACCGCGTCCTTGTAGAGCAGGTCGCCCAGCTCTTTCTTGGTGAACTTCTTGATCGGCTTGTCCGGGTCGAAGAAGCCGCAGCCGGTGAAGATCCGGCCGTACCAGCCGTCCATGCTGAAGCCGGGGATCGTGAGCGCACCCTCGTTGAGCGACTTGGACTCGTCGTACAGCTGAGTGAGGTCGATGTCGTTCACCGCACCGCGCCCCTCGCAGCGCGGACACATGCCCCCGAGGATGCTGAAGCTGCGCTTCTCTTTTGTCGTGCGGCCACCGCGCTCGAGGGTCACCGCACCGGCGCCCGAGATGGAAGCGACGTTGAAGGAGAACGCCTGCGGTGAGCCAATGTGGGGCTGCCCGAGTCGGCTGAAGAGGATGCGGAGCATCGCGTTTGCATCAGTGGCGGTGCCGACCGTGGAGCGGACATCGGCGCCCATCCGCTCCTGGTCGACGATGATCGCTGTGGTGAGCCCTTCGAGCACGTCCACCTCGGGCCGCGCCAGCGTCGGCATGAAGCCCTGCACGAACGCGCTGTAGGTCTCGTTGATCAGCCGCTGCGACTCCGCAGCGATCGTGCCGAACACCAGCGAGCTCTTGCCCGAGCCGGAGACGCCCGTGAACACCGTCAGCCGACGCTTCGGAATCTCGACGCTGATGTCCTTGAGGTTGTTGACCCGTGCGCCGTGCACGCGGATCAGCTCATGCCTGTCGGCACCGTGCAGCACAGGCGACTGCGTGTTCGTCTTCTTGGCCATGCTCGTGGCGGTCACTCTAGCCACGGCTCGGCGACCGGCGTTTCTCGATTCCTGATCGATTTGGCCACCCATATCCGCCGGTTAGACGGGTTGGACCGCGCCTGGGCTACTGATCAACTGGCTGACCCACTCGCCCGTGATCTGCCGGGTGGCGGCGTTGATGCGATTCCAGGCGTTGATCGCGGCGATAGCGAGCACGAGCGCCCCGAGCTGCTGGTCGTCGTAATGCCGGGCGGCCTCCTCCCAGACCTCGTCGGAAACCGGGTCCGAGCGGTCGGCGAGACGGGTAACGGCCTCTGTCAGCGCCAACGCGGAGCGCTCAGCATCCGTGAAGTACGGCGTCTCCTGCCAGGCGGCAACGGTGAAGATACGCTCGTCCGGCTCACCCGCTGCCTTCAGCTCACGTGAGTGCATGTCCACGCATACGCTGCAGCCGTTGATCTGGCTTGCACGCAGCGTAACGAGCACGAGCGTGACCTCGGGAATACCCGCATGCCTCGTGGCTGCGGAGAGCTCCTGGAGTGCCTGCATGGCGCCCGGAGCTGTCATTACCGGGCTATCGATACGTGGTTGCATGGTCTGTGCCTCCTTTGGAGTCTTGGCCTGGTCCGCTCGCAAGCGGCGTCACATTGCGAGCGCTTGTGGTGACTTCTATGTATATGACCCCGCCCAACGTCCGGATGTGACGATGCGTCGAGATGACGACCGGCTGACTGAGCGACTCGGACGGCTCGACCTGACAAGCATGATCAAGTGAGCCCGGCGTACAGCGGCCGTGCGCTCACGCGGGATTGGCGTCGGCGCGTCTTTCTGCCCGGACGGCGGCCGCGTGTTCGTCCGTGCGTGAATCGAAGGAGACCAGGTTCCGGTGGGTTAGGGCTATCGCTGCGATCGAGCCCAGACATAGCAGGCCACCTGACCAGAACGACCCGGAAACGCCAACGATGCTCGCCACGATGCCGCCGCGGGCCTGTCCGATCGGTGGCCCAGTCGCGTAGCTCAGAACCTCGACCCCGGCGAGGCGCGCCCGGTGCTCGTCGTCGATGGTGGTGTTCCACAGGGTGTCGCGGAACACGCCGCTAAGCGCATCGGCGGCTCCCGCGAGACCGAGGCAAAGGAGGGCCAACGGAAGGGATGACACAACACCAAGTAGCCCCACGGCGGTGCCCCACGCAGCCGCCGCACACAGAATCGCACAACCGTAGCGGGTGACCCGGGTGACCCACCCACTGGTGGCAGAGGCCAGCAGGCCACCGACCGCGGCCGCTGAGATCAACAAGCCAACAGCCCATCTGGCGTCCAGTTCCTTGGCCAGAAATGGCAGCAGCGCGTATGGGTACACAAACACCATCGCGGCGAGGTCAGTGAGATATGAGCCGCGCAGCTCATCGCGCCTCCATGCGTAGCGCAGACCATCCGCGATGTGAGAGGTGACGCCCTTTGGCTCGCGCCTTCCAGCAACGGGAAGCGGCGAGAGCCTCCACAGCAGCAGCCCCGATAGGGCGAACGTAGCCGCATCGAGCGCGTAGGCACTGACAGCACCGGGGCCGGCAACGAGCACACCACCGATCGCCGGCCCCGCAATCGACGCGGCGTTGATGCTGATCGTCAGCAGCACGGCCGCTGCCGCTAGCTGTGTGTGATCCACCAAACGCGGAACGGCCGCATCGAGCGCAGGGCGCTGAAGCACGGTCAGCCCAGCAATCGCCGCTGAGCAGACGAAGATCGGCCACACGAGCGGGTGGTGCAACGCTGCGTTCGCCAGCAGCAGACCGGCGACGGCAGCGAGCACGAGCTCGCACGAAAATGCGAGGACGCGGCGGTCGACCATGTCGCCCAATGCTCCGCCGTAGATGCTGAGCGCAAGAACTGGAAGCAGCTCGGCGGCACCGAGCAGCCCGACTGCCAGAGCCGAGCCGGTCAGCTGAGCGACCTGTACGAGCGCCGCGACCATCGTGACCTGGCTGCCGAGCAAGGTGATCGCGCGGCTGGCGAGCAGTAAACGCAGATCCTTCGACGTGCGCAGCGGGCGCAGGTCAATGGTCACGTTCGTAAGCCGCATATCTAGACGCCTTGACTACACTTCAGAGATCGTTGTGTAAGCAACCATCTGGAGGTCTTTCTGATGCGCGCAGTGGGAATAGCGGCTCCGGGAGGCTACGAGGTTCTGTCCGTCATCGATCGACCCGTGCGGGAGCCGGGCCCCGGCGAGGTGCGCATCGCGGTCAGGGCGGCGGCGGTGAATCCAACAGACAGCGGACTGCGTACCAGGGGTGGCGGCGAGCTGCCGCCGCCGTGGACTCCGGGCATGGACGCTGCCGGGACCATCGAGTCGACCGGCGAGGGTGTGGAGCATCTGCAGATAGGCGAGCAGGTCATGACAGCCGTCAGCCCACGTCGCCCCGAGGGCGGAGCCCAGGCCGAGCTGTTGCTGAGTCCAGCTGCCTCAGTTGTCCCGATCCCCGACGGGGTAACGCTCGAGCAGGCCGCCACGCTGCCGATGAACGGCCTCACAGCCATGCTCGGCCTCGACCTGCTCGCCCTGAAGCCTGGCCAAACGCTCGTGGTAACCGGCGGGGCCGGCCTGCTTGCGTCTTATGTGATCCCAATCGCCAAGGAGCAGGGTCTGCGTGTGATCGCCGACGCCAAGCCCGATGACGAGGCGCTGGTGAGGAGCTTTGGTACCGACGTAGTCGTCTCCCGGGGCGAGGGCTTCGTCACAGACGTGCGCAACACGGCCCCAGACGGCGCTGATGGCCTATACGACACCGCGCTGCTACACGAGACCGCATTCGGCGCAATTCGGGATTCCGGCAGCATGATCGTGGTGCGCGGTTGGCAACCGGAGGAGACCGAGCGCGGGATACAGGTCAAGCCGGTAATGGTCTCCACCGCGCTCGAGCGGACCGATTGGCTCGAGGAGCTGCGGCGACTTGCATCCGAGGGCCGACTCCAGCTACGGGTAGCAGGCGAATACCCGCCCGAGCACGCCGCCGAGGCCGAGCGCATCACGGATGCCGGCGGCCTCCGCGGCCGCATCGTGATCGTCTTTTGACTGGGCAAGTTCACCGCCGCGTTGGAGTGCGGAACCAGCACCCAAACGCCGACGCAAGCAGTGAAGCAGCAGAGGCGTGGCTGAAGGTGAAGGCTGCCCTCGCGTCAGGTGCCCGCTTGGTGCTCGGTCTCGGCTGGGGGCGCCTCCGTGGAGTCGACCTGAGCCTGTGCCCATCTGACGGCTGCTGTGGCCCAGTGCAGCGCTGTGGCACGATCGACTAGCTTCGGGTCCTCCGCGTCGTATCGCAGCGCACCCGCGTACGGTGTGAGTTGGTCGGCACCATCCAGTTCATCCGGGAGAGAGACTTCGCCTTCTCTGCAGATACTCGTCAGACCGCCGATGTCGTGAGTAAAGGGAAAATCCAGGCCACGGGCAGCAAGAACGGCCTTGACCGACTTCTCGACTGCTTGCTGAGCGAGCATTGCGACGATCATGTCTGTGACTGATGCGACAGGCAGCATCGCCCGTGCCGCCGCCTCGTCGTCGCTTGCGCGCTGCAGCAACTGATCGGCGAGGTCGCGTTGACTGGCCATCATGCAGCGAGCTCACGGCCCTCGGCGAGCGCTGCGTGGATCAAGCTTCCACGCACATCACGCCACTCGCCCGCTCGCTGCTCGCTGACCACGATGATGTCAGCCGAGACGACTAGGTCGCCCAGCGCCCTGCGGAGCCGCACGGACTCGGCCCCAGAGTGCTCCACCTCCGGCTCGATAACCAGGAAATCAAGATCGCTGTGCTTCCCAGCTTCGCCCCTGGCATGGGAGCCAAACAGGACCACACGCGTCCCCGGCGGAGACGCAACGGCCAGGCGCCTCGCAGCCTCGCTGATTGTCTCCTCGTCGATCATCGCACGTTCCCAACAATAGAAAAGCCCTGCAAAACGCGGGGTGTAAAGTACGGGAGCGACGGGGGTCAAACCCTCGATTGTTGCCTCGCGCCAGCCGATTGAGATTCGGCTCTAGCCCGCCGTTCCCGGCCTACCGTCCCGCTCGGCGAACGATACCAGCGGCGGTCCCTTGAGATCAGGCGCGAGTTCTGCTCTGCTCTGGCGCGCAGTCCAGACAACCGAGTGGCCGGACGAGTCGTTGGCGCGACCCGCCCGGCCGTAGCACCGAAGGGCACACCTTCGATGCCACGGAGAACCGTAGTTGCTCACTACGGGTCGGTCGCTCACCGTGCTTGCGGGTGTGCCCTTCCTCGGTGCAGGAAGGAAGCGATTGGCCGACGATGCCCACGAGTCCCGGCGTTCTGCTGGGTTTTCGAGCCGGTGCCCCGGCGTGTTGCTCGTGTACGGCGAGCAGCGAGCAAACGCTGCGCTGGCTGGCGAGCTTGAACTCGACGGCTACCGCGTCCATCGCGCCAGCCACCCCGGCACGCTGCGAGAGCGCTGCAAGCCCGGCGAGGTCGATCTCGTCATCTTCGGCAACGCGCCGCACCGTGGCGTTGACGTGCTGCGGGCGCTGCGCTCCGGCGAGCTTGCACCAGGCGCAGCCGGTGTCCGTGTCCTGTGGATGAGCGCGAGCCGCGAGACGACCACGGCGGTGCTGCGCGCGTTTGGCGCGGGCGCCGACGACGTGACCCGTAGCCCGCTTGGCTACGCCGAGTTGCTTGCGCGGGTGCGCGCGTTGCTGCGCCGTCACAGCCTGATCGACGGTCCTCCCGTGATCGTGTGTGGTCCGCTCGAGATCGACACGGCGGCGCGCACCGCTACCTTCGCGGGAGTCCGTGTCGAGCTTCGCCCGCGTGAGTTCGCGCTCCTCGCGTATCTCGCGCGTGACCCGCTGCGCGTCCACGAAAAGCAAGAGCTACTGCGCGATGTCTGGGGGTATCGCGCGTCGGGCTCGACGCGCACCGTGGACTCGCACGCCTGCCGTCTACGACGCAAGCTCGCTCGCGCCGGCGCCGAGGGCTGGGTGTGCTCGGCCTGGGGCGTCGGCTACAGCCTCGCGCCGGACTATCGGAGCGCCGCACTTGGGTCGAACGGCGCATGACCACCCAGGAACGAAAGGAGTCCACAGCATGAGCACCAACAGGAGCCCCGAGCAAGAGCTGGCGGCCTTTGGGCAAGCAGTCCGCGGGTGGCGCGAGCAGCGCGGGATGAACCTGGACGCCCTCTCTCGTGCGAGCAGACTGCCGAGAGACCGCAAAATGTCCTCGCGGCGCATCGGCCGCATCGAAGCCGGGGAAGTCGATCCCCGCTACGACGAGATGATCGCGCTCGCCGATGCGCTCGACGTAACGCCCGGCACACTCATCATCTCCGCCGAACAGCTATGACGCGCGAGGCGTCACTGTGTGATCGCGGACGCGCGACGATGCCCCGCCCATACGGCTTGAAGGGCGGCCCGACTCCGACGCTGACAGATCAGTGACACCGGGACCGACACCCCTTGGGGTTCCCCTAACCCGAGCATAGGACGGGACACAACCCGCGCGGAGGGCTCGTGCTCCACCCTGCTCAGCCGCTGGGGGGCATTCTCCTTGCCTCAGCGAGTCGCCGGACGGTCGCGCTCTGCTATTCGCGGGTCAGCTGTGCGAATGCCTCTCCGGCTGTTTCTGCACGGAGTTCGACGCGCTGGGGTAGTGGCTCCTGTTGGCCCATCTGTCTCGGGTTCAGCTGCTGGATCAATCCCCCGCGAAAGCCCCGTTCGTTGGTGGCTTCTTCCGCGCGGGGATCGATAAGAGTGACGGTGTGCCGTTTGTCCTCGCGGGTCCAGCGGCGGATGATCTCGTTGATGTGGTCATCACGGAATGAGTAGCCGACGACGATGAGATCGTCGCTTGCTCGAAGCTGGTCCTCGAACTCGCTCAGCAGGGAGAGAAAAGGCCCATTGGGTTTCAGCTTGTTGCGTGCCCCGAAGACCAGCGCCGGCGCACGATTCTCGGACGCGGGTTCAACTGACTGAACGACGGTCAGCATTGGCATCTCACCGCGCTCGCCCGGTAGTTCCTTCCAACACCAGTCGATGGAGCCGTGGAGCTTTAGAAGACGCAGCCCCTCCCGAGCCCACTGCCACCGACGATGCTCGATCCAGTGCTCGATCCCCGTGTCCGCTGTGACGTGCGCTTGCCGGCAAGCCAACTCAACAGTGAGGTCATAGTTCAATGTGGCTACGGTGAGACCGTCCGAGGAGTCTCCTAGCTTGACCAGTGGCATGAGATATGACAAGTTCTCGTACTGTGGCGCGACGATCGCGCGTAGCCGGTAGATCATTTCCGCAGCCAAGTTCCGGTAGACCTGACCCGTGCCGGCGCCCGTCATTGAGGTGACTAGCTCTCGGATGGTGCGCTCGGCAGACCCTCGACCCTCAACCACTGCCCGAGCAAGGTTTTTGTCGAAGGCGATCCCTACTGATCTTCGATCCCAAGCATCCACCGCTGGATGCCACGAGGCAACGAAGGGTGTCACCTCCAGTTCGGTGCGTTCGCCGAGCAGTTCAACGGCTGCGAAGACCCTCTCTACATCGAGGCCTGTGTAGGGGCTTTCCCCGCGAGCGCCGTCATAGGCCAGGAGTGCGCCACAGACGAAGTTGAGAGCTTGCGCGCCGCGTCCGAAGCGCGCCGCACCAATCTCAGCGGCAAGCATCTCGGTCATATCGAAGGTGGCGGGAACGCCAGCCTCGACTGATGCGCCGGCTCCGAGGAGAAACATGGGGCGGGAACCAAGATTGAGAGCCACGATCGGGACAGGCTTATCGGTTCGCTAACCGCGCCCACGGTCGAGCAACAGAGACGACGACGGTGACGGTAGGAGCAGTGGGACGAGATCAGCTTCGGGCACGCCATCGAGCGCTTCACGGCAGCGCTGGCGCGTTAGCTGACGTAGCTCCAGCCAGCGTTCGCGCCACTCCTCATCTCCGGGCTTGTGCAAGCGAGCCATCGTCTCCATCGCGCGCATCGCCTCCTCGATGGCGGGCGGGGCTATGAGGCGCAGGCGGGCTGAGGCGCCGGCGAGTCGGTCGATTTGCTCGTACGGTCGGCTCCCGTGCACGATCCGACGAAGGACTTTGACGACTGTCTCGACCACAGGCTCAAGCCCTGTCCTCTCCGCAATGCGGTCTAGCAGTCTGTCGATCACCGTGGGGCGAGCCACAGGTTCTTGGGACGCCTCGTAAGCGAGAACATCCAGCACCGCCAGATACTCGGCGATCGCCTGCTCTAGCTCGCGCCGTCGAGCCTCGGCCCGCTCGGCCTTGCGGATGCGCGCATCCCGAGTCGTGGTGATGAGTACGCCCGCTAGCAGCCCGAAGACCCCGATGAGCGCGCCCACGACGTAGCTCGACATATTCCGATGATCGCGCTCCACTCGGACGCGAGCCCTTCGGCACGAGGAAACTTGTGGAGGTAAGCCCCGCAGGAGGATGACTACCTGACTGCCAGCCCGACACGGTACTGACACAAGACGGCGGGCATGTTGCGAGACCCGGCTGTCCTCCGCGCCGTTGCGTGGCTACCGAGGCACTCGATGCGACCGGCGAGGCTGGCAAGCTGACGGCGGTGGACGAGAGCCCAGTCATCGCGAGCGCCACATCGCCGCAAGGCCGCAGCGTCGAGCTGACTGAGGAGCGCTGGCGCTACATCCAGCGCCACGTCGAGATGTCCGGGCGGCAGGACACGCTGCTTGAGGCGATCCGCCAGCCCGACTTGCAGGAGCCCGACCCGCATCCGGGCCGCGAACGCTACTGGCTGCGCTGCCGTGCGCCCTTCCCTTTCCGATGGATGCGGGTGGTTGTAGAGTTTGCAGGAGACGCCGACCGCTTCGTCACCGCCTTTGGGCAGGACAACGACCCGGAAGGCCTTCCGCAATGACGATCACAATTGGAACCCTCTCCTTCGACAACGTCGAGTACGACGCAGACGCAGACGTTCTCTACCTGAGCGTCGGCGAGCCCCGGATGCCCGCTGAGTCATTCGGCACACCGGAGGGCCACAACATCCGCTACGACGAGACCGGCGCGGTCATCGCCATCACGATCGTGAACGCCAAGTGGCTACTCGCCCGCGACGGCGAGATCAAGTTGACGATCCCCAGTCGTGTTCCGGCAGCCGACCTGGCGCTCGCACTCGCCGGCTGAGCTTCTCGGGTCATTCCGAAGCTGGCAGGAACGCAAGCCTTCGACCGATTCGCCGGCGCCGACTGGAAACATGGGACGGAACAGCGGGCTCATTTCATCGCCCGGACCTCGGGTTGCTCGCCTTCGACGTGCGCCACCACCCCGAGACTCGCGGCGCCCAGCCGTCTACTAGCTCGCGTACGAACGGATGGACCAGAAGTCAACAGATTCAGCCTGATCCGCGCAGCGGTCGATGCGGTTAGACTCGCGCGGTGCTCTGCCTAACCGGCGACGGCCCATTCGCAGCCATTGTGCTGTTGCGTCAAGCGTGCTCCATGATCGCCACCATTCAGCCGCTTGCGTCCGTGCCTACAGGGAGCACTACGACTGACTGGATCACCGCCGTGAGCACGGTCTTCGCCGCCGTGGGAACGGTAGGGGCCGTCGTCATCGCACTTTGGCAGACGATGAGGCGATACCGCTATGACGTTCGTGTCACTTGCGCACGCGGCATCACCGGCGACCCCAATATCGGAGATCTTGTCACCCTATCCGCCGTGAACGTCGGCGACCGCGTTGTGAAGCTCACGATGGCCTACCTCCACATAGACACGGGAGGGCGGGCCGTACCACCGTTCTTCATCCCTGGTTTGGGATTGCAGATTTCAGTCGCCGCTAGCATGGAAAACTGCGATCTGCCCAAGACTCTCACGCCCGGTGACAGCGTCCAGGTGCAGTGGCGGCAGCCGATCTTGGATGCCCTCAGAGAAAGAGAGGGCTTTACACACTACCTCTACGGCCTCTTCACTGATCAGCTTGGAAATGTATATTCCGCGCCGTTTCCGGGCATGGAGGCCAAACGGGGCGGAATGCTGTGGCGCCAGAAGCGGTACGTACCTACCGGCCACAAGTAGAGCGACGTGCACGTTCCGCACGCGGCTCTCTTACTGCGCCTCACGAATAATTGTGCGCGACGTGGGCAGCGGTGATACCGTGAGCAAGGATTTGGCGGTCTTGAGCGCTAGGGTCACCGTTTCCCCATCCAGCTCATTGCCTTTGTGGGCTGCCTTGTTCCGCGGACTCGCTAGCGCCGTGCGAACCGTTTTGAGCGACACGGGGAGTGCGCCCTTCGTAGTGACGTGGAGCCGGCACAGATCGACAATGGCGCCCCGCCCAAGGATTTCGTCGCGTTCCTTTTCGGGATGTCCCGCATGTTCTAGTAGTCGCTCAAGCGACTCCGAGACTGCGACCTCGGCGGCCGTGCAGGCGCTGATGACCGCGTACCGCCCTCGATTGACACTCGCGTAAGCGATTGCCTCAGCGAGCATTTGATGAGCTAGCGGCAGCGGGCGATTGTCGGAGGCGAGTATGAACGCTGCGCGAAGCTCGCTCGGAGTCGATATCCGGCGAGCCGGCAAGTGTACGCCGTACGGTGTCTGGCCTCCTCCGCCAATGACTGCTTCGCCGCCGACCCTTGCGAGCCTGACCGCTGGCGTTGCCTCGGCGGCGACTGAGCGCCAGGTTCCGCCGAGCCACGCTGAAAGCCAGTCGCGGGCCAGCGATAGCCACGGGGCTAGTTCGGTTCCGTAATCATCGTGGGGGCGCCATGCGCCCTTACGTTCCGCGGCCGCCCGTTCGGGGTCTCTCCAGCGCAAGCGAAGCGCCGTCACGATCAGCGGCCTCTCGCGCAGGACCGTCGCACTCCCTATCGCCATCTGAAGTCCCTCGCGGATCGGCGTAGCCAGCGCGGGCGGCGGGAACTCCGGGATTCCACCTTCCGCCGGACGGCCCCGTCCAACCGTGAGTTTGCTCGGCCCTTTCGACGGAAGCCAGACGCTAGCCCGCCCACCCGCGATCTTCACCGCGTATGGCCCGCGAGGTACGCGACGGCTGACGATGACGGGAGGATCAAGCCACGCCACAGCATCGAAGGTCTCCGCACTCGCGCCCATTGCATCGACCTTATGCCCGGCATCGGATGTCCGGGTCGTTGCGTCAACGCTCTCGACGCCGGTCGCCGGTCGGGCCGCACCCTGCCGGCATTAGCACTTTCCGTCGTGTTTGTCTACCCATTTTCGCGCGTATACGGGTATCCAGGGATACGGGTGGTTGGGGAAGGTCCGGGGCTCTACACCTGCAGGCAATGCTCCCCGTCCGCTCCGTCTCAGCGTTTCCAGGGCTCCTTGAGGGCGCGGGGGATGCGTTGGCGTGGGGTGCCGCGGGTGGTGTAGTTGGGGTCCAGGCGCTGGGCCTTGTAGTTGTCGGGGTCGGCTGGGACGGTGTGGCGGCGCAGCCAGTTGCGCTGGAGGGTGTCGATCCAGGCGCGCAGGAGGATGAGCTGGTCGCGGCGGATATCGTAGACGCGGGCGCGGCGGTCGTGCGGGTCGCGGTGGGCTTCTACGAGCCCAGCGGCGCGCAGAATCGCCAGGTGTTTGCTGACGAGTGGTTGGCTTGCCTCCAGGGCGCGGGCGAGCGCGGTCGGGGTGCGTGGTTCGTGCGCGAGCGCCCACATGATCCGCTGGCGCAGCTGATCGGCGAGGAGGTCGAGCGCCGGCAGCTCGGGGGAGGCGGGCCAGCCATCGGGGTCGCGTTTTTGCGTGCCGCTGCGGTTATGGACCTGCATGGCTGTGTATTGCCCGGATCGCGTCTGTTCATGCCGGGTTCGGCGTTCAGAGGGATCGTGTCGGACTCGGCTTGTTCCCCAGAGGGGGGCTTGTGCGGCCTTTGTGTAGTGAAAAGGGCCGAAGGTGCTCGCCCCCGGAATGCGTGACGCCGTGTACCGCGGGACGGCCGCAATCGACCTTCTTCTCATTGCCAGTCACAGCCGGCCGGTCGGCTGTCGCTCGGCGTCCCCGGAAATTGATTTGTCCCCAGGAGGGCTAGCTCGGTTAAACCGTTATGAGAACTCATCGCACACAAGATCATCTTTCTCGCTCCTCGCGCGCTGCGGAACGGTTCGTGCGCGAACCGGATTGGCCGTTGCGCGAGGGCAGCTCGTCGTTCGTCCATCATGTAGTGGCTTTGGCGGGCACGCTGGCGCCGTTGCTGGCGTTGGTGCTCACGGCGCTCGCGCTTATCCCGGTGTGGCGGGTGTGGGGTCGGCATCGTCTCGCGGCGTCTGGTCGTTGGTTTGAGCTTCGCCTTGGCGAGCAGGTTTCGCGTCCGGCGCTTGAGACGCTGATGAGCACGCTGGCGCGTGGGTTGCCGCGTCCGCTGCTCGGGCCGACGCCGTGGGTCGCGCTGTCGGTGACGGCGCAGGAGGACCGCGCGGAGTGCGGCTTGTTCGTCTCGGGTGGTGTGCCCGTTGCGCAGGTGCGCGCGGCGGTCGAGCAGGGTCTCGGCGGCGTGACCGTCGAGACGGTGGCAGGGAACGGGCGGCTCGATGACGTGTGCCAGGGCGCGCGTTTGCGGGCGGCGAGTCTCGCGCCGCTCGCCTCGCGGTTCCTACCGTTGCGGGTGGATCACCGCGTTGACCCGGCCGGGCAACTGCTGGCGGCGTTGCGCGCGCAGGAGGCCGGCGAGGGCGGCGTGATCCAGCTCGTGTTGCAGGCCCCGGCTCGCTCGGCGGCCAGCCGGGCGCGCAGCCAGTCGGCGCGGCTACGCGCTGGACGGGGGTTGCAGCCGAGTTTCGGGCTGACGACGCTACAAGCGTTCGGGTCGCTGCTGGGTGAGGTAATCGACCTGTTCACCCCTGGCTCGCCGCACCCGATGAACCAGAAGGGAGCACAGCGGACGGCTGACCCGCTCTCGCTTGAGCGTGCACGGGCGATCGACGCGAAGGCCAGCGCCCCGCTGCTCGCCGCCACGCTCCGCGTTGGCGCGTGGGCTGAGGGCAGGCGTCGTGCAGGTGGCCGGCTTGGTGGCCTGCTCGCGGCGTTCGGCCAGTTCTACGATCTCGGGGGGCTGCGCAAGGGCTTCGAGCCGTTCTGTGCTCGGCGGCTGCTCGGGTGCCTTGCGCCTGTGAAGCCGCAGCTGCTTTTGAGCAGCCGCGAGGCCGCCGTGTTGATCGCGGTCCCGGAGGAGAGCGCGGTCGCGCCGCTGTCGTTCCCCGAGGCGCCGTCCCGCAGTATCGCGCCCGTCGCACACGCTCCCTCGCGCGGGCTGCTGTTCGGCGTGAGCGACCACGCGGGGGTTGACCGCGAGGTTCGGGTCGAGCCGCTGGCGCTCTTGCAGCACGCGCACGTTCTCGGGCCGACCGGCCGCGGCAAGAGCACCCTGCTCTTGAACATGACGGTCGAGGCGATCCGTGCGGGGATGGGCGGGATGGTCCTCGATCCCACCAGCGAGCTGACAGGGCTGATCCTCGACCGCATCCCCACCGAGCGCGTTGCGGACGTGGATCTGCTCGACCTCGGCGAAACAAGCCGGCCACCCGCGCTGAACCTGCTGGCCTGCTCACCCGCCGATGGTGACGCGCAGGCGCAGGCGATCTGCGGCATCTTCGCCCGGCTGTTCTCCCGCTTCTGGGGTCCTCGCACCGAGGACATCTTGCGTTCTGCGCTGACCACGCTTTTGTGTGGTCGTGACCCGGCTGGGCCGGCGCCAACGCTCGCGGACGTGCTCATGCTGCTGTCTGACCCCGGCGAGCGCTCGCGCTATCGGGCGAGCGACCCCGTGGCGCTGGATGTGTTCTGGCGCCAGTGGCAGACCCTCAGCGAGCCCGCACGTGTGCAAGCGCTCGCGCCGCTGTCGAACAAGCTTCGGGCGCTGCTCGGGAACCGCGCGCTTCGCAACATGCTCTGCCAGCCCGCCGCGCCCGATCTCACCGAGCGGATCAACGCGGGCCGCTGGCTGATCGTCTCACTCCCGCAAACCCTCGGCGAGGACGCGGCGGACCTGATCGGCTCGGTGCTGTTGCATCGCGCGTGGCAGGCAGCGCAACGCCTCGGGCCGCTCGCGCACAGCGACCGCCCGCCGTTCCTGTGTCTGGTCGATGAGTGCCACCGCTTCTGTCATCTGCCGCAGGGGATGGCGACCGCGCTCGCACAGGCACGCGGCTACGGTCTCGGGCTGGTGCTCGCGCACCAGAACCTCGCGCAGCTCAAAGACTCAGAGCTCGCCGAGGCGATCGACGCGAACTGCCAAACCAAGCTGTGCTTCGGGCTTGGCGCCGCCGACGCGAAACGCATGGCCGTGCATTTCGAGCCGCGCTTGGACGCGCACGACCTGCTGCACCTGGGGGCGCACACGATCGCCTGCCGCGTCCTTCACGACGCCCACCAGCTACCCACCGCCACGGCCACGACGCTCCCGCCGCCGGCGACATCGCAGGGCAGCGCCCGGTCGATCCGTGGACGTGAACGCGCCAAGGCAAGCCAGCGAGCAGCGGTCGAGGTGGCGATCCGTGAGCGCTACGGCAGGATCGAGCAGCCGCCGCCAGGACGTGCCCAAGCCGACGTTGAGGGTGCTCCGTTGGGTGCTCCGCACGACGCTCCTTCCGAGGGAGCACCCCCGCCGCCCGTAACCCCGCACCAGCACAGCGATCCGGGGTCGGACGCGAACCCCGACAATGAACACCTGTTCCCTGTTCGCGGGGGACGGCAATGACGGCGACCCTCGTGTCTGTAACTGCTCGTGACCGGGAGCTACTCGACCGTCTCTCTCACTCCGAGCCCCTTCTTACCTCCGAGCTTGGTCTTCTCTTTTTCAGTGGTCTTCGTACCTGTCGTCGCAGGCTGCTCAAACTGGAGGCAGAAGACCTCCTGCTGCGGGTCTACCCGGCGCGCTCACACCGCGGCGGACGCTCCGAGGCGCTGTGGTTCCTCACGCCCATCGCCAGGCGGACGATCGGAGCGCCGGCACGCCGCCCGCCGAGCCTTTCGATCCCCGACCTGGAGCACCGCCGTGCGATCGCACGATTCTTTCTCGCGCTGACCGAGCGGAGCCTCACCCGGCCCGACGAGGGAGTCTATCGCTGGCTCGGCGAGCAGCAAGCACAGGAGGGAACGGGCGCGAGCGTGCGACCGGATGGGTACGGCCGCTATCTGCTCGCGGCCGGCGAGATCACGTTCTACCTGGAGATCGACCGTGCCACCGAGCCGGCGCGGCGGGTGAAAGCGAAGCTCGACGCCTACCGCCAAGCGCTCGCCGCGGACCCGCACCGCGACCGCGGGAACATCCTGCTCATCTGCGAAGGCAGGCGGCGGCTCGCCAACCTCGCGCGCTGCGCGCCGCCCGGCCCGCCGTGGGTGTGGGGCAGCACCGACGCAGAGCGCTACGAGCTGCTGCCGGCCCGCGAGCAACAACGCAGCTTCACCGAACTACCCGCCGCGCCGAGGCACGACGGCCGTCGTGTCGAGGACTGTCTCGGCCGGCGCTGGCATCAGACCGCGAGCACGCGAGGAGGTGCGGCGTGAGTCACAGCCGACGCCCACAACAATGTCCAGCGCCTGCGGCTCCGGTGAAAAGGCCGGCGGCGCGGTGCGAGCAGAATCGCCCCGGTGGTGAGCTTCCGTTGGCGGTGTGGGCGTGCGCGCAGCGCACGAGCCAGTGGCAACGCCACCGCCGCTATCTGCCCGAGTCAAACCGCCACCCGGCCAAGATGCTGCCCGCGCTCGCGCGCCAAGCGATCGACGCCTACAGCGATCCCGGCGACCTGATCGTGGACCCGATGTGCGGGATCGGCACGACGCTCGTGGAGGCGATCCATCTCAACCGCCGGGCGGTCGGCGTCGAGCTTGAGAGCCGCTGGGCGACGCTCGCCACCGCGAACGTACAGCACGCCTACCAGCATGGCGCGAGCGGCACCGCACGGGTCATCCACGGTGACGCGCGGGAGCTTGCCGCCCTGCTCGACGGCGAGGGATACAGGCCGGTGGACTTGATCCTCACCTCCCCGCCGTATGCGTGCCAGGTCGCCGACCTTGCGACCGAGAACGTCAAGCACGCCACGGGGCCGCTGCGCCGCGAGGACACCACCAACTACAGCCGCGACCGCGCCAACCTCGGGCACGCCCGCGGTGCGGGCTACCTCACGGCGATGAGCGAGGTCTACCGCGCCTGCGCGGCGGTGCTCAAGCCTGGCGGGTACATGGTGATCGTCACCAAGGACATGCGCTCCGGCGGCGCGCTGTGCAACCTCTCGGGCCAAACGATCGCGCTGTGCGAGGAGCTTGGCCTGTCCTACTGGCAGCGGGTGATCGCGCTGCACGCCACGCTCCGCGACCGGCGTCTTGAGATGCGCCCGTCGTTCTGGCAGACGCTGCACACGCGCCGAGCACGCGCGCACGGCGAGCGCACGCTCGTCACCGCGCACGAGGACGTGCTCGTACTGCGCAAGCCGCGAGCAGCCGACGCGGCGTCGCAGACACACGCCGGGAGGACAACATGAGCGCGCCCAAGCGAGCGCCAAGCGCGCGGCCGGGCACACGGACGACGGCCCGAGCCGGCCGGGAGGTCTGCCATCCAGGCGCCCCGCCGCAGCGCGATGTCAGAGCCTCGAGAACACGGCCCGGCTCTGATCTGATCGACGGGACCGATACCCCGCCGCAAGGAGGAGCACGCCATGACCCCCGCAGCAGCCTTGACCCCGAACTCCAAGCGTTCGCCAGATGGTTCGCCGACTGGTGGCTGCGCCGCGGACGCGACCTCACCGACCCCGCTCAACATGGCCGATAGCCCACAGCGCGCCGCCGCCTATATCCGCGAGTCAACCGAGGAGCAGGGCCAGGGCTTCTCCCCCGACGCGCAACGCCAAGCAATCGCCAACTTCGCGCCCGAGAACGATCTGGAGCTGATCGGCGAGTACTGCGACTTTCACTCCGGGTGGCGCAAGTCGGAGGCGCGCCCCGAGTTCCAGCGGCTGATGGCTGATGCCGCGGCGGGCAAGTTCGACGTGGTGCTCGTCTACCACACCTCCCGCTTCGCGCGGAACCAAGTCGAGGCACGCCGCTACAAGCAGCTCCTGCGCGAGCGGCTGGGTATCCGCGTCATCTCTGTCACGCAGCCGATGGGCGAAGACCACACCGACCCGTCCGCGTTCCTCGCCGAGTCGATTCACGAGATGTTCGACGAGTACTACTCCGTCTCGCTGTCCTTCTGGACACGCAGCGGCTTGAAGGAGAAGGCACGCCAAGGGCACCTCGTCGGCAGCCTCCCGTGGGGTTACATCCGTGACACCGACACCAAGCTCGCGGTCGCGGACCCCGAGCGCGCGCCGCTCGTGCTCGCCTTGTTCGAGCGCTACGCGACCGGCCAGGAGTCAGACCGCACCCTCGCGGCGTGGCTGAACGCGAAGGGCGCACTCAGCACCCGCGGCCGGCTGTTCAGCAAGGACACCGTGCGCGAGATGCTGTGCAACGCCGCCTATGCCGGCTATGTCTCCGGGCTGCGCGACAAGAGCCGCAGCATCCGCGGCCTGCATGAGCCGATCGTCAGCGACGAGCTGTTCGACCGCGTGCAGGAAGTCCGGTCGTGGCGCACAAGGGTCGTCAAGCCCGGCCGTCCCTCCGAGGAGTACCTGCTGCGCAAGCTGCTCTGCTGCGAGCGCTGCGGCGCCCGTATGCACGGCTGCCGCACCGGCCGCGAGGGGATGCGCCGCTACCAGTGCTCCACCCGCCGCCACCACGGCGACTGCGAGCAAACCATGACGCCCGCACAGCCCCTGGAGGAGCAGCTGATCGACTGGCTGCACGACTTCCAGCCCGACCCCGAGCTACGCGGGCTCATCCTCGACACCATCCAAGCCGAGACAGGCGGGCACCCCGGCGATGACGCCGAGCGCCGCCGCGAGCTGACCGGCCAGCTTGAGCGACTACGCGAGCTGTACCTCATGGGCGACATCACCAAGCCCCAATACGTCATGCGCCGCCAAATCATCGAGGAGGAGCTACAGCGCACCAAGCCCCCGACGAACCCCGACCTCGACCGCGCGCACGCCATCCTCGAAGACTTCGCGCGCTTCTGGGACGCCGAGCCCAACCCCGCCGAGCGACGCAAGCTCCTACTCTCCCTGTTCGCCCAGGTATGGGCCAAGGACAACCAGATCGTGGCCGTCAAGCCCAACACGGCGTTCGCCGACTACTTCACCGCCGCGTCGGAGGTGCGGGCCACGCACCCAAAAGCCGACGCGGACGATGAGGCAACAAATACGGGAGCGACGGGACTCGAACCCGCGACCTCTGCCGTGACAGGGCAGCGCTCTAACCTGCTGAGCTACGCCCCCGCGATGCTTGGAGCGTCGCCTACGACGTTCCTTGCTGCACCAGTATGCCAAGGCTCGGCGCTCGGCCCCGCCTCCACCCGAAACTGGCCGGCCGGCCAACTTTCGACTAGGCTTCGAGACATGGCGCTTGTCGGTCCCGCTCCGCTGCTCAATTCGAAACCTCTGGCGGTGATGCTTGACGATCTCCGTGACGAGCGCGCGGCTACCGTTCCCTTCCCACCTGGCGAAACCCGCTTCTCGCTGACCCGCACCCGCCGGTTCGCCAACGATCCGCTGCCGCTGCTGCTCGAGTCCTACGAGCGCTTCGGTCCCATCTTCACGCTGCGGCTGTTCCACGGCAACGTCGTCTTCATGCTCGGCCCCGCCGCCAACCACTACATCACCGTCTCGCACGCCTCCAACTTCCTCTGGCGCGACTCTCACTTCCGCGACCTGATCGGCCTGATGGGCGACGGGCTGCTCACGATCGACGGCGATTTCCACCGCCGCTCTCGCATGATCATGCTGCCCGCCTTCCACCGTGAGCACATCGCCGCATCGCTTGACGCGATCGTGCACGAGACCGACACAGGCGCTCGACGAGCTCGCCCCGGGGGCGACCGTCGACCTGTATGCGTGGACCCGCCACCTGGCTGTCCGCGTGGCCATGCGCGCACTGTTCGGCGTTGACCCCGACAGCCCTCAGGCTCGCTCGATCGACGCTGCCGGGCTGTTCGAGGAGGCTCTGTCGTTCTACTCGTCCGACTACTTCCTGCGTGTCATGCGCGGCCCCTACACGCCGTGGGCACGTCTGCAGAAAGCCGCACGTAAGCTCGACACGCTGATCTACTCCGAGATCTCCCGGCGCCGCTCCACAGGCGCGCGTGGCAAGGACATCCTCAGCCTGCTGCTCGACGCCCACGACGAGGACGGCAACACGCTCACCGACCTGCAGATTCGCGACGAGGTCATGACGCTGCTGTTCGCCGGACACGACACCACCACCTCGACCGTGTCGTTCATGTTCTACGAGCTGGCACACCGGCCCGAGATCGTCGCGCGACTGCTCGCAGAGCAGGACGCCGCTTTCCCCGGCGGCAAGGAACACCCTCGGTCGAGGATCTACAGCCGCTGTTGTCCGGCGAGCTGAGTGAGCTCGAGATGGTTCTCGAAGAGACCCTGCGCAAGTACCCGCCCGCGTGGATCGGGCCACGCCGCTCAGTCGAGTCATTCGAGTTCGAAGGCCACACCGTGCCCGCCCGAGCATTCGTCAACTACTGCTCGTGGGCGTCCCACCATCTGCCCGACGTCTTCCCCGACCCGGACCAGTTCCGCCCCGAGCGCTTCAGCCCTGAGGCCAGTGCAGCAATACCCAAGGGCGCATACGTGCCGTTTGGTGGCGGCTCGCGAACGTGCATCGGCATGCGCTTTGGCCAGCTCGAGGTGCGCACGATCGCCACGCTCATCCTTTCTCGCTGCACCCTCTCCCTACCGCACGACTTCCGGCTGAACATCCGCCAGATGCCGACCATCAGTCCCAAGCGACGGGCTGCCCACCATCATTCAGCCCCGCAGCGCCGTTTCAGCGCACAGCGTCGCCGCGGCGGCCTGACAAGCGGCTTGGCCGCCGGACCATCGCCCCAGTGGAGCAGCAACCGCCGCGGTCGGCTCAATGCAGCCGAGCGCTCATTGTCAGCCGTAGCTGAGCGGCTGCTCACTCGTCACGCTCGCCCCGACGCCCTCCACATAGACGTGCGGGTCGGAGAACAGCTTCAGCTGCAGGCCTTCAATGAGGAAGCCCAGGGGTGCGCCACCAGCGCGCCGTCACTCGCGCCCGCCACGGCGTTCACCGACGCTCCCACTCCGAACAGCCCGCCTGTCGCCTGCACTTCCACCTCCCCGCCTTCGCTTCGCAGCAGCTCGCACGCCAAACCCTTCCGGCAAGCGCCGCCTTCACGTCCGCTTCGCTCGTCACTGCTTCCGCTGTCAGGGCAGCTTCCGCGCTTGTGCAGGCTCGCGTCCGTCAGACGCAGCGATCCCACCTGCACGCTTTCAGCGCTCACGTTCATGTTCGCCGTCCCCTTCGCTTCCCACAGCAAGCTGGCGGCCTGCGCGGGGCTCAGCGACAGGCTCTCGGCGCGCACGTGCACCGAGCCCACATGTCCCCACAGCAGCTCCACCGCCGGCCACGCGCTCACGCTCACGCTCTGCACCTTGCCGTAGCGGCCCACCCGCGAGCCGATCCTGCTCACAGCGATCCGCGGCAGCACCACCTGGGCCAACGCCAACAGCACGATCAGGCCGACCACCAGCCACACGAGCAACCTCATCTTTGTCCACCGACCGCCATAGCGCCGCATCCTCCGCAAGCTTCGCAGGGACGCGGCTCGAGTGGGACGGTTGGCGGCTTCGCTAGCCTTCAGTGGACAGGCAGGGGCGCGTAGCTCAGTTGGCTAGAGCACCTCGTTTACACCGAGGGGGTCGCCCGTTCGAGTCGGGCCGCGCCCATTCTTCCGTACGCATCTGCCGCAGCCCAGACCCCTCACCATCGCGCCATGACCGACGAGTCCCCCATCCGCATAGCCGTCGTCGGCTCTGGCCCCGCCGGCTTCTACGCCGCCGGGCACCTGCTGAAGGCCGCGGACGGAGGCATCGAGGTCGACATGCTCGAGCGGCTGCCCACGCCCTGGGGCCTCGTCCGCTCCGGCGTCGCCCCCGACCACCCGAAGATCAAGTCCGTCACCCGGATCTACGAGAAGACCGCCGCGCATCCGCGCTTTCGCTACTTCGGCAACGTCACCTTCGGCGAGCACGTCTCCCGCGAGGAGCTGCTCGACCACTACCACGCGATCGTCTACGCCACCGGCTCGCCGTCCGACCGGCCGCTGGGCATCCCCGGCGAAGACCTACCCGGCTCGCACGCGGCCACCGAGTTCGTCGGCTGGTACAACGGCCACCCCGACCACACCGACCTCGAGGTCGACCTCCTGTCGGCCGAGCGCGCCGTCGTCATCGGCAACGGCAACGTCGCGATCGACGTCGCGCGCATGCTCGTGCTGGCGCCACGAGGAGCTCGCGCCGACCGACACCGCCGACCACGCCCTCGAGGTGCTCGCCGCGCAGCCGCGTCAGCGAGGTCGTGATCCTCGGACGGCGCGGACCCGCCCAGGCGGCGTTCACGAACCCGGAGCTGCTCGAGCTGGGCGAGCTCGCGGACGCCGACGTGATCGTCGACGCGAGGAACTCGAGCGGGCGCTCGCGGTCGAGGACCCCGACGCTGAGGCCGACATCACGTCCCGGCGCAACGTCGAGATCCTGCGCGACTACGCCTCCCGCGAGCCCCACGGGCAGCCCAAGCGCATCGTGCTGCGCTTCCTGCTCTCACCCGCCGCGTTCCTCGCCGACGAGCACGGCCGCCTCGGCGCTGTCGAGCTGGTCCGCAACGAGCTCGTGCCCACGACCCGACGGCGGCTCTGCGGGCGCGCAGCCGACCGACGAGCGCGAGACGATCGACAGCGGGCCTGGCGTTCCGCGCGATCGGCTACCGCGGGATCCCCCTGCCGGGCGTGCCCTTCGACGAGCGCTCCGCCGTGATCCCCAACGAGGCGGGCCGCGTGCTCGACCCCGACAGCAAGGCGCAGCTTCCCGGGCGAGTACGCCGTCGGCTGGATCAAGCGCGGCCCCTCCGGCGTGATCGGCACCAACAAGAAGGACGCCCAGGAGACCGTCGACGCGATGCTCGACGACCTCGCCCCCCTGATCGCTGCCAACGGCGACCGGCCGTCGCCAGCGCAGGGCCCGTGCACCTCCCCGCCAGCCCCGACGCCGCCGCTGTCGAGGCACTGCTGCGCTCGCGCCAGCCCGAGCTCGTCACCTACGCAGGCTGGGAAGCAATCGACCGTCACGAGCGTGCGCTCGGCGAGCCCGCGGGACGCCCGCGCGTCAAGCTGACCCGCATCGAGGAGCTTCTACGCGTTGCCGCCGCTGAGGAGCCGTAGACTGTTCGCCCTCAGGGCCCCGTTAGCTCATCTGGTAGAGCGCCGGACTTTTAATCCGGTGGGGCGGGTTCGAGTCCCGCACGGGGCATTGCAAAGCGCCTGGAAATAGCCGGGTTTGGCTGAGGGATGGCTCCCTTGCGCCAAATTGGTCCCCATTTGGTCCCCAAATCGACCGCGGAACGAACACACGACGTTGCTCGTATAGCGATGACGTTCTGCTGGTAGACGTCGTCGGGCACGTACCCGCCGCCACGAGCGTTCTCGAGCAGCTCTGGTGTCGGATCCTGGCTTCGGCCAATTGAGGTCAGATTCGAACCAAGAACACCCTGATTTTCAGGGACGCGGAGTAACCGTCGGAAGGGACCAACAAGCCCTGCAAATAGTGCTGTCTGCGGTCAGTTGCGCTGGCGGGAGATACCCGCGACTTCCTGCGGTTCCGGCCGGCTTAAGGACGTGGCAGGTCTCCCACGTCCTTTTCGTTTCGACTCGCCCCGATCGAACCGGTGACCTCCTCCTTGCAAAGACACCGCTCGCGCGCCCAATCCGGCGCCGGCCCCTGCGCACCGAGGACCACGACCTCGGCGAACGCCTCGGCCAGCTCGCAGAAGCTAGACGACGACCGCCAAAGCCTCCTGCACATGCGCGACGCGCTGCTCACCCGCAAGCGTCTGCGCATCCTCGCCAACGACAGACACTAGAAGAAGCCACCCAAAACACTGGCCGCCACACGCGGCGAGCCCGACCCAGCATCAAGCAGTGGCGGGCCTCTCCGGGTTCTGGTTCAGGATGGTGTCCACTTCTTCTTCCACCCATTTCCTGAACTCGTCGAGAGAATTGACAAATATTCCTTCCCGTACGATGTGATCCTCAAGGCCATCGATGAACTTGTCCCCCCTCCAGAACCCCATGCTTAGCTCGCAGTTCTCGCGGCCATCGGTGATCCATCGCTTGACCTCCATCGTGGCGCGAAGGTCCGACGCGGAGAGCGCTGAACTCCGCGTCGCGAGAATATCCCGCGCCAGCTCGCGAACGGCCTTGTCGATGTCCGTCTGGTCGGTCACGGCGCCCCCACACCCGGCAGCTGAATCCATTCATTGGGGAACTGCCGTTCGCCGCCATACTTGCCAATATGCGTCTGATGTTGATGAATCAACTCGTCTTCGACTTCGACCCTATGCGCCGTTGAGATCGTTTCTCCCTCTATGCGCTCCTTGCCGTATTCCGAGATTCCACCGTCAGCCCCAGCCTCTGCGCGCGTCTTCCAAGTCCACTCCGCTGCCTCGGCGGCCTCGGCGTCGTCCTCAACCGGAATGAGTGCTCCGGTGACGAACCCGGCAACTCCGCCGCTTTGGTAGGCGCCGGAGCAGGTGTCCACGTTTTCGTCGCCGATTCGTTCGCGCACCCATTTCGTGCCACCGAAGGTGATCGTGTCGCCCCAGCCGGCGATAGCTTCGCCGGCTTCTTCCCACGACGGAAGTTCGATGCCGAACGGCAGCAGTCCGGTCGGATCGGCCGCGTTGAGGGGGTTGTTCCCTGCGTAGCTATAGGGTGCGCCGCTGATCGCCGCCAGCGGGTCGCGGGTGAGGAACTGCGCGGTGGCTGGGTCGTAGACCCGCGCTCGCATGTAGATCAGGCCCGTGTCCAGCGATGTGTATTCCCCGTCGTAGCCGAGTGGGGTCGTCGTGGTCCCTTCGCAGGTCGGGGTGCCATATGCGCTGTAGGTGCATTTCCCGGTGACGGTGCCCGTCGATCCGGTTAGTAGTCGCGTTGATCCTTGCTGGTCGTGGTGGAGGTAGAGCACCGCTCCGGTCGAGGTGTTGATTTGCTCGACAGGTAGACCGCCGGGGCCGTACATGAAGCTACCGCCGCTCAGTCGATGGATGATGCGCCGTCATCGCTCGCCCGACGAGTCGAACGAGCACCCCAAGGTGGCTTGATTGGTCGTAGCTATAGCCGGCAACCTGGTCCCGGTCATATCTACTCATCCTGAGAATCGGTGTCCACCTCCACGCCAAAATATGCCCCAAGCTCGCCAATCGCCGTGAGCTGGGCGCTTGTCACATCGAGCCCAACCACGCTGCGTGAGCTTTTGATATACAGCGAGAGACGCGCCGGAACCGACTGCGGTTCCTCGGCGAGCCTCTGCTCGACCAATCTGCGAATCGCGTCCCGGGCGGGACTCAAGCGGAGCAGTAGGTCGTCAATATGCGCTCCTGGATCCGCGTGGTAATCGGTTCGTGACCTAAACGACACGGCACTGTAGCGTTGTATACCCCCTCCTGTTCCTTTGACGGGACTTCCCTTTTCCACGCTCCGATCCGGTGTCAACGAGACTGCTCGGACCATCTCGTCCACGGATAGCGTACTGCTGAGAATCGTGAATGTCGCATTTGCGCGATTGGTAGGCTGGCTGTCCATCGATCTACCTAAATACATTTCCGATTTGTTCGCCGGTCTTTTCGTCGTAGATATCTCCCGTCGTTGGATCAATCTTGGTGTTCTCACCTGGACCCACTTCGCCAAACTCCTTGGCCTCGTGCAGCGCGTCGCTCAACTCACCTTCGGGGATTCCTGTTTCCCTCGCGATTTTTCTTAGTGCGGCCTTTGCATCGATGCGCCCCTGGGTATTTCGCCGCATTCGCTCTCTCGTTCGGCTTCTTTTGCGTGGAGTTCTGCTTCTCCTTCGTCGCCGGCTTCGCTGCCCGCCACTGAGTTGAAGACTTTGATTCCTAGCCAAACATCAACACCACCCACGGCAGCCGCTCCGCATACCTCGGGCGCGGCGGCGCAGCCGCCCGCCACCCGGGGCAGGCAGCGGCATCGCCTCAAGCCCAGTCGGATCGGCCGCGTTGAGGGGGTTATTCGTCTGCGTAGCTATAGGGTGCGCCGCTGATCGCCGCCAGCGGGTCGCCGGTGAGGAACTGCGCGGTGGCTGGGTCGTAGACCCGCGCTCGCATGTAGATCAGGCCCGTGTCCAGCGATGTGTATTCCCCGTCGTAGCCGAGTGGGGTCGTCGTGGTCCCTTCGCAGGTCGGGGTGCCATATGCGCTGTAGGTGCATTTCCCGGTGACGGTGCCCGTCGATCCGGTTAGTAGTCGCGTTGATCCTTGCTGGTCGTGGTGGAGGTAGAGCACCGCTCCGGTCGAGGTGTTGATTTGCTCGATCGGCATTCCTGCCGGACCGTAGATGAAGCTGTAGGTGCTGTTGGAAAGGATCAACGGAAGTTCGAGTTCGGCGACGTCCCATGCGAGGTAGCTGGTGGTGCCGCTGATGGTTTCGCTGACGCGGAGTGCTTCGCCGTTGTAGGTGTAGCTGTCTTCGATCTTTGGAGTTTCGCCTTCGACGGGTCGTGCCACGGCGGTGAGGTCGCCGGCCTGGTCGTAGGTGTAGGTGGTGACGGGCCCTTTTTCGGGTGTGGTTTTGGTGCGCTCGCCGAGTTCGTCGTAGCTGTATTTGGTGGTGCCGGCTTTTTCTAGCTCGTCGTCTTCGTTGAAGGTGTTGGTGGTGCCAGCCTCGCTCGTGGGGTTGTTCGCGGCGTCGTATTTGTATTCGCCGGTGCCGTATTTCGTGAGGCGGTTGTCTTCGTCGTAGGTCGCTTCAGTGGTTTCGCTGCCGGGGAGGCTTTTCGCGGTCGTCTTTTTGACCTGGCCATCACTGTCGCGGGTGTACACGAGCGACGCGAGTGTTTCTGTGCTTTTGAGCATCTTGGCTTCGGTCATCTGGTCAGCGTCGTTGTAGGTGTACTTGTCTTCGTCTTTCGTTTCGCTCGGGAAAAGAACGGTTTTCAGGTCGGAGTCTTCGTTGTAGCTGAATTTGGTGGCGTGTTCGAGCCAGTCGGTGACCTTTTCGAGCCGACCGTCTTTGTCGAAGGCACGGGTAACGGCTTTGCTGTTGGGGTAGGTGATCTTCGTCTGGTCGTTGGCGAGGTCGTATTCGTATTTGACGACTTCTTTATGCCCGTTTTCGCTTTCGGTCAGCCGATCGAGCTGGTCATATTCGTATTTAGTGGTACCCGTACCGTCAATCATCTTTGTGCGATCGCCGTCTTTGTCGTATTCGTATTTGATCGTGCTGGGCGTGCCGCTTGAGTAGCTGACTTCCGTCAAGCGGTTCGCGGGATCATACGTGTAGGTCGTGGTACGTTTCTCTGGATCGCTGAGTTTTATGAGGTTGCCGGCGCCGTCGTATTCCTTGGTTGTAACGTGCCCGAGCGGGTCGGTGATTTCTGTGACCTCCTCCAGTACGTTACGTTTGTATTTCGTTTTGTGTTTGTTCCCATCGGTCTGCGTGATGGCTTGGCCCGCGCCGTCGTATTCGGTTTCGGTAGTGTCGCCGTTGGCTTCTTTGACCTTGGTCGGCTCGTTATCGCCATTGTAGGTGTAGCTCGTTTTGTGTTTGTTGCCGTCCGTGATGGTTTCGACGTTCCCGTCACCGTCGTATTTGTATTCGGTGGTGTGCGCGAGCGGGTCGGTGATCTTGATCGGCAGGCCCTTGGCGTTACGTTCGATCGTGGTCTTGAATTTCGCGGGTTCGCCGCCTTTGATGTTCCCGCGCGGGCTGACGGTCGCGGTCTCCTCGGAGTCTTCGTTGTATTCCCAGGTGCGCTTGTTGCCTTCCGGGTCGGTTTCCGCGGTGCGGTCGCCCTTGCTGTCGTATTCGTATGTCCAGGTGTGTTCTAGGGGGTTCGTGACGCTTTCCAGTTCCCCGTGCGTCGTATATTTGTATTTCGTGATCTGTGTTTTGCCGCCGGGCGCCGGGCGTTCGATGGCTTCTGGATTGCCGTGGGTTTCGCGTTTGATCGTTGTCGTCTCGCCCTTGGGTGTTGTGGTCGAGATCACGTCATGGGTCGAGTCGTATTCCCATTTCGTTTCCTCATTGTCCGGGTTGGTTTCGGTCGTGCGATCACCCGCAGGGTTATAGCCATAGCTCGTCGTGCGATTGTCGCCGTTCGTGACGCTTGTGAGATAGCCGGCTTCGTTGTATGTGGAGAATTCGGTGGTTTCGCTCGGGGTGCCGTAACCACGAGTGATTGACGACGGCTCGTCGTTGCTCGTGAAGTACTCGTTCGTGACGGCGCCCGTGTTTTCGTTGGTGATCTTCGTGTGGAACGGTTCGTATTCGAACTTCAGCTTGTGTTCGGCCGGGTCCTCTTCAAGGGTCACTTGGTGTGCGCCGTTGTATTCGATCGTTGTTTTCTCGCTGCGACCGTCGACCATTTCGGTCAGCTCGTGTTCGCCGTTGTATTTGAACTGCCAACGCAGCGCAGATTCCGCGGGCTGCGTCACGCTCTTGAGATTTCCGCCTTCGTACGTGTATTTGACGACGTGCCCCATCGGGTCTTCCGCCGATTCCACGAGCCCTTCCGAGTTGTACACGAGTTTGATTTTGCGGCTCACCGGGTCGGTGATCGTCGTCAGCTGCCCGGCTTCGTTGTAGGACAACGTCGTCGCATTGCCATCCCGGTCGGTCACGCTTTCCAGACGCCCGCTGCCCGAGAACTTGTATTTCGTCTGGCTCGCATACGTGAGCGTGTAGCCAGACGCTTCAGAGCCAGCGAGCGTGTCCTGCGTCCAGGCCGGCGCCGTGAACGCTTCGCCGCCAGCTTCGGTGAACGTCACCGTCCCCCCATCTGCCTGGTGCGACGCCACGGTTTTCGCGGCTTTTTCGATCACGAGATGATCGCTGAACGAGCTGGTCCAGCCATAGCCAAAGATGCCTTTTGCTCCTTCAGTTGCGGCTTGCGAGTTGTACGTCCGTACGAGATCGAGTCCTACGCCACGGCCACCAATCGCGAAGTCCGTCTGAGATTCCGAGTCGTTCCCGGTCGCACAGGACACCGGTTTTCTGCCGCACGTCGCGTGAGGCTGACTGCCCGACACAGACGGGTTTTCAGACCCCCCGTACTGGTTCTCAGTTTCCTGGAGAATCACGGGTTTTTCGATTTCAAACCGCCCCGTGACGGCGTTCAGCGTTCCCAGGTTCTCGAATTTTGGTTCAATGCGCCCGACATTGGTCCCTTCCGTTTTCTCGAACGTACCAGTGTTCAGCAACAGCGATGATTCTTCGCCGCGCCCGACCAACGGGGGATGTTCGGAGTTCGCCTTGAACACGCCCGTGTTCTTGAGCTCGGAGTGTTCCTGCAGATCGATATTGCCGGACGAGAGCACGGTGGCGCCTTCGGTGACGAACTGCCGCGAGCCCCTCACGTAGATCGTGCCGCTACCCGCCAAAGTTGCCGTCGCCCCCGACTGCACGACCAGTGAGCCAGATCCTTCCATGTAGAGTTCTGCGCCCGTCCACGAGAGCGAGCTAGAGACCTTCAGTGTGCCGGCACCGGAGAGTGTGCCACCGCCGGTCAAGGCGAGGCTTTTGACGGTTGTCGTCCCGCTCGGGACAATCACTTCAGTTGAGGAAGACTCGCCCGTAATGGTCGCGGCCGTAGCGCCTACCCCTGTCATGCTTACTTTGGCGCCTTCGACCGTCACAGAGCCAACGATGGAGCCGCCGGAAAGCGAGAACGTGCCGCTTTCGAAGTCGATCGTCTTGCCTTCAGCCGCGTGCCATTCGTTACTCCCGCTAGAAGAACCACCCTGCGAAAAGCTAAGCGACCCGCTCTGCGCGTACACCGTCCCTAGGTTTTCAAACGTCGGTTCGACACGCGCACTACCGCTGCCTTCCGTTTTCTCAAACGTACCGGTGTTCTTGATCAATGCCGACCCGCCAAACCCGATCACATATCCACCAGGTTCCGAGTTGACCTTGAAAGTCCCAACGTTTTTCAGTTCTGATTCTTCGAGGCTGAAGTGCCCGACCGACAGCGTCATCGTGCCTTCGTTAACAAGGACATGACCGCCCGAGAGGCGCTCTTTCGTTTCGCTCGACCCACCAGACCCAAGCGACGCAGACGCCCCCGCCAACACCACAGTCGACCCAGACCCCGACATAAAGCCTTCCGTCCACGACAGCGAGCCAGACACGTCCACCGTCGCCGCACCGCGAAGGACCCCGTTAGAGATCGTGAGAGACGCCACGCTCGACGGTTCAAGCACTGTCACGACTTCGAGCGTGCCAGTGAGCCTCAGCGTTCCTTTGACCTCAAGGACACCTGCTTCGTTGGACGACCCGGTAA
The DNA here is from genome assembly GCA_963752865.1 of uncultured Solirubrobacteraceae bacterium. GTDB lineage: Bacteria > Actinomycetota > Thermoleophilia > Solirubrobacterales > Solirubrobacteraceae > Palsa-744. The sequence continues at coordinate 210,392 of CAVVZU010000002.1, read as the reverse complement.
CTTCCACCGTATGCCCGGCGCCGATGCATACCACATCGCTCGAGCGCGGCACACGACTCGCCGACCAATCCGCCACCGCTTCCCAGCGGCCTTCAGCCGGCCCCACCCATGTGTCCGTACACAACGGTTCAGCCGACGCCGTAGCCACGCCGAAACCCAGGACGCCTGCCAGCAGACCAGACAGAACACCGACCCGCACCAGCACTCGCAACGCCACCGCGCCGCCTCCCTCGTCTCGCCGTCTCGAACCAGTCCAACTACTTATAGCCGACATACTTGACGGTGATCAAGCCACGTTTCCCACGCCGGCCCATCGGTCACCGCGAGGGACGCCCCTGACGAACTCGCCGCGTCGATCAGGGTCGGTGCCCAAGGTGCATTTCATAAGCCCTGTTATCAGACATGCTCTGCTCGAGATCGAGCACTACCAGCCCTAGTGAGCGCCCCTCCGGCCTGTTCAATTGCATCGTCGGTAAAGTGGCTCGCGTCGGCGACCAACGCAAACTGTCCACTCTTAGTGGAATCGTGCGGCGTCAGTTCCGAGAAGTATTCGGCGTGCGTGAACGACATGCCACCCCGTACGCCCTCAGCGCTCAGCTCCTCTTGAGAAGCGTCCCAGGCGTCGCTGTCAACCTCATAATCAGCCTCGATAGCCTTGTGCCCATCGGGTAGGTCAACGATTTGCGCACGCAGACGACGAGCGTGCATTGGGCGCGCGTGGTCATGGATCGAGGCCCACACGGCGTCACGATTCCGCCGCGCAACGGGCGTAGCGGTCAGGTATTGCGGAGCCGGTAGTAGCCGACCGCGACGCGCTCAAATCGAGGCTCGCCCCCTCGGATGCCCCGGCTCAGACAGCAGCTCACCGACGCCTTGGAAAGGACGCGGCCCAGCAGACGCTCAACCGCGAGATGGATGTCTGCGGCGCGGGCCGGACCATTGCCCGCTGCCAGCACCTTGACGACCGATCGCTGAACGGCGCGGTTGCCGAGTCGGCCCGTCTCGGGGCGTGGAATGCTCAGTCGGCTCAAGAGGCTCATCCGGTACGGCGCAGGGAGGTTTGTAAGCCGTCCTAGAAAATGCATAAGTCATCCGCGGGCGGTGTACCAGCCAGGTGGTACAGTGGCTTGGTGCCCGCCTCACACCCTCGAGTCCAGGTAACCCTCGATGCCAAGCTTGCCGCTGCCGTGAACGAGTTTGGCGGTAGTGAGCCCAAGTCACGGGCCGTGCACGATCTCGCACTACGCGGCGCTGAAGCGATCCGTGCAGAGCGCTCCGCTGCCCATGAGGCGCAGAAGCATCTGCTGCGAATCGCTGCCGGCGAAGACGACCGTTACGACTTCTCGGTGTCCGAGAGCCTGCATGCCTCGCGCTGAGCCATACGGCTCAGGTGGGCTACTCGTATTCGACACATCCGCCTGGAACCGCCAACAAGATCCCGCAGTCCTCTCTCGATGGCTGGCGACAGCGCGTGCGAACCTGCTCGCCGTGTGCCCGGTGGTCAGGCTCGAGCTGCTCGCGAGCGCCCGTGACGAGGCCGCGTTTGTGGAGCTTGACAGCACCCTGTCTGCTTTGCCCGCGGCACCTATCACCCAAAGCGCCGGGGCCGCCGCGGTCGGTGCCTCACGAGACCTACGCGGCGAGCGACGCATTCCGGCAGCCGACTATCTGATCGCTGCCGCTGCCGCTGCCGCTGGACGCGGGGCCGGCGTGCTGCATTACGACCGCCACTTCGATCCGCTCTGTCGCGTGCTCGGTATCGAGAGCGTGTGGGTCGCCGAGCCCGGGACTGTCGCCTGACCGAAAGAACGGGCGCTTCGATCAGCATGGCCACCAACTCTCAACCTGTCCCCGCGCGCGACTCCCTGGGCGTGGTCGCGGACGCCAAAGCCCGCGCCGGCGAGACCCTGGACCTCGCCAGCCGCCATCTCGACCCGTCGCTCGTGGACGTGCTCGGCATCCTTGGCTTCGACAAGCAGTACATCTCGGCACAGGGCTCCTATCTCTACGACGCCGCCGGTCGCGCCTATCTGGACTTCCACACCGGCGAGGGGTTCGCGAGCCTCGGCCACAACCATCCCGATGTGTGCGACACCCTCCAAGCCGCGCTGGCAGCGGACTTGCTCGACGGCGTACAGATCCACTACTCACCGCTGGCCGGCATGCTCGCCGAGGCCCTCACCCAGCGCCTGCCGCCCGGGCTCGACGCGGTGTTCTTCGCCAGCGCGGGAGCCGAGGCGGTGGACTCGGCGATGAAGTTCGCCCGCGCCGCCACCGGCCGGCCCCGCTTCATCTCCTGCGAGAGCAGCTTTCACGGCGTCACCTACGGGCCGCTGTCGCTCGTCGGCGACGAGTTCTTCAAGGAGGGCTTCGGCCCGCTGCTACCCGGCTGCGAGCGCGTCCCCTTCGGCGACCTCGACCGCCTGGAGGCGCAGCTGAAGGCCAAGGACGTCGCCGCTTTCATCGTCGAGCCGATCCAGGGGCGCATGGTTACGCTCCCGCCCGGCGGCTACCTGCGAGGCGCACAGGAGCTATGCCGGCGCTACGGCACGATGTTCGTCGTCGATGAGATCCAGACTGGCCTGGGCCGCACCGGCAGGTGGTTCGCGCTCGAGCACTGGGGGCTCGAGCCGGACTTCGTGCTCGTCGGCAAGGCGCTCAGCGGCGGCTACATGCCGGTCGCAGCGATGGTTACCAGGCGAGAGATCTTCCAGAAGGCGGTCGGAACACTCGAGCGCTCCTACGTGCATCAGTCGACATACGGGCGCAACCGCCTGTCGATGGCTGCCGGTCTCGCCAGCCTGCGTGTGATCGAGCGCGACGGCCTCGTCGAGCACGCCACCCACATGGGCAGCGTGTTGCGCGATGGGCTGCTCGAGTTGCAGCAGCGCTATGAGATGATCAAGGAGATCCGTGCGTGCGGGCTGATGATCGGGATCGAGCTGGGAGCCCCCAAAGCGCGCATGGCCCGCCTGAACTGGCAGTTGATCCACATGGCAAGCGAGGGCCTCTTCCCGCAGTTGATCGTGATCCCGCTGCATCGCGACCACGGCGTGATCACCATGGCCGCCGGTAAGAACGACGTGATCAAGCTGCTGCCCCCGTTGACTGTCTCCGAGGGCGAGGCGCGCATCTTCCTCGACGCGCTCGACACCGTGCTCGCCGAGTGTCACGGCAGCTCCAGCAAGAACTTCGCCGTCGTGCGCGACATCGCCACCACGACGCTCCGCCGCCAGGCGCGCGCGAAGCTCACGTGAGCGACACGTGCCTGATCACCGGCGCCAGCGGGTTCATCGGCGGGCGCCTCGCCGCACGCCTGTTGGACGAGGGTTACCCGGTGCGCTGCCTAGTACGCGCCAGCAGCGACACATCACAGCTCGAGCAACTCGACCTGCAACTCACAGTCGGGGACCTCACCAACCCCGATTCACTTATGCGCGCGACAGCAGGCTGCCAGTACGTGCTGCACTGCGGTGCGCTTGTATCCGATTGGGCCACCACACAGGAGATCGCCCGCATCAACGTCGGCGGTACGCGCAGCCTGCTCGACGCAGCGCTCGCCGCATCCATCAAGCGCTTCGTTCACCTCAGCAGCACGGACATCTACGGCTATCCCGACCGATCCCAGACCGACGAGACGTACACGCCCACGCGGTTTCGCAACTGGTACGCCCAGACCAAGCTTGAAGCCGAGGCGGAGGTCCGTCGTGCGGAAAGAGAGAACGCGCTCACCACCGTGATCCTGCGCCCCGCCACCGTCTACGGGCCCGGATCGGTCGATGTCGTCGGTGAGATCGCACGTGCGATCAAAGGCCGCCACATGCTGCTCATCGACCGTGGCCGCCCACTCGCGGGCCTCTGTTACATCGACAACCTGCTCGACGCCGCCGTCCTCGCTCTCCAACACGAAGCCGCACCCGGCGAGGCATTCAACGTCAGCGACGGCCTCGATGTCACCTGGAGGCAGTTCACCGATGGGCTGGCCGGCGGCCTCGGCTGCCCCGGGGCGCGCTTCAGCATGCCCTACTGGCTGGCCAACGGCATCGGCTTCTCACTCGAGCACGGCTACCGGCTGCTGCGCAGAGCCACCGGGCTCAGCCTGCCGCCGCTGCTCTCCCGTCAGGCCGTGCAGGTGCTGGGCATGAGCCAGGATTTCAGCAACCGCAAGCTACGCGAGACGCTCGGCTGGGAGCCACGCATCGACTATGAGAGCGGGCTCGAGGCCACCGTTGCGTGGCTGAGGAATGAGTATCTCCCGGGCCGGGAGTAGCCATCGCGCCACGCCAAGCCTGTGCGGCCGGCGCCGCTCGGTGGACAGCGGTGACTTACGTGGTCGGGGGGTAAGCCGGCCCCGAGAAGAACGCAAACCAGATCAGAAACGTGATCACCGCGAGCCACACGCTCGCCATCACCGTCCGCTCGAGGGCCGTAATCCCCACCCGCGCACTGATGTGACCCTCGGCCTCCGCACGCATGCTGCGCAGCCACGGCGAGCGTCTTTCGCTTTCAGCGCGCCCGATCAGCTCGTCATATCTGTTGTTCAGCCACGCGAGCGCCACCCCCATCGCAAACACCAACACCGACAGCACGATCACCACAGCGAACACCGCCTTCATGCTCAATGCCGACTGCCCTGACACCTGGGCGCCGACCCACACCGCCAGCAGCGGCGCACCGGTCCAGATGTTGAGCGACAGGAACGCCGTCGCGGCAACCATCGCGACTCGCTTGACCGTCGGCGAGCCCCAGTTGTGTGGCCCGCTCACCGCGCTCTCGTTGCCCCCAACCAGCATGCCCAACCTCACACGTTGACGGATTCAATTCTATCGAACCCGTGTGCGATCCCTACGCCTCGTCGGCCTTCTCGCCCACTGACTCGCTGGGCCACTCGAGATGACCGAGCTTCACCGTGTGGTCTCTCCCGATCACAGCCTTGATGCCAACGGCCTCGAGCGCCACAAGCTCACGCAGCGCGCCGTCATCACCGACCAGCTGGCAGGTGACGCGAAACGTCGGATCCTCGCCGCTGTGATGGCGCACCTCGTAGGTGATTCGGCTTGCCAGCGGCGCCAGACGCAGCGCGAGATCCGATGCCTCAGAGGGGGTGAAGTCGAGCCAGCTTCGGTCCAGGTCGTCCGACGGGGAGGAGTGAACGCTGCGCGCGCTCGTCATCAGGATGACCTTGTTGCGGATCTCCTCCCGATCGACTCCCTGGCCCAGCAGGATCCTCGCCGCGGCGCTTTCCTGCTCGCGTACCAGCCCAAGCAACAGGTGCTCGGTGCCGATGTAGTTGTGGCCGAGGCTGAGTGCCTCGCGCAGCGAGTGCTGGAGCAGCATCTTCGCCTCGGGTGAAAACGGGATCGGCCGTAGGCCTCCGCCGGAGGGCTCCTCGCCTGGGCCGAGGGTCTGTAGGACCTCCGCCCGTACCTGCTCTTCGGTGATCGCGAAGCTCGCCAGCACGCGTGCCGCCAGACCCTCCTGCTCGCGCAGCAACCCCAGCAGGATGTGCTCCGTGCCGACGCGCTCGTGCGTGCGCGCCTCCATCTGCGCGAAGCCGATCACCTGTCGCGCCCGCGATGTGAATCGCTCGAACACAGCTTGAGGTTAGACCCCAGACGCGTTTCGCGCACTGTCAACCTGCGTTTTTCTGAGGTGAGTCAGGAAATCAGGCGGCTGGCTGGGCGAGCGGCGGGCGTCGCTCGGCCCACGGCGAGGCCTGCTCGAGCTGTGCCGCGAGCGCGATCAGGCTGGCCTCCTGCCAGGGACCGGCCACGAGCTGCACGCCAACCGGCAGCCCATCGTCACTCCAATGCAGCGGCAAGCTGACGGCGGGCAGGCCGGTGACGTTGCCGAACGCGGTGAAGGAGACACTGCGCGACCACATCCAGCACCGGCTGGTCGGGTGCGGCATGCTGGGCCTCGAGGATCGCCCCCGCCACCGGCGGCAGAATCGCTGAGGTGGGCGTCAGGAGCACATCGAAGTCACGGCCCCAGCGTGCGACCTCGCGGCGGCTGAGCAGCTCCAGCGTGCGCGCCGCGAGCACATAGTCATAGGCGCCGATCTCACCGCTGGTTGCACGTTGGTGGGCGATGTGAGGCTCGACCGCCGACCAGTCCACGCCCTCGTAGTCGGCCAAGCCACCGACGGTGAGGGTGATGAACGGCGGAATCATCTCTTCGGAGATCGTCGGCACCTCCACCTCCTCCACCACGTGGCCCAGCCCCTCGAGTGTCGCCGCGGCCGCGCGCGCACCGGCAACACACGCCTCGTCGGTTGGGATGCCGAGCGGTGCCTGCGCCATCAGCCCGATCCGCAGCTGACCCGGCGGCGTGTCTGTCTCCTCCGCGAACGGGCGGGTGGGGGCAGGCGCGTTGTACCAAGCGCTCCTGTCGAAGTAGGCGGTCGCATCGAGCACCGCGGCGGCGTCCGCGACCGTGTGCGCGACCACGCCCTCGACGACCGCCCCCAGCCAGCTCTGCGCCAGGCGGGGAACGCGACCGCGGCTGGGCTTCAGGCCGACCAGACCGCAGTAGGAGGCGGGGATGCGAATCGAGCCGCCGCCGTCGTTGGCGTGGGCGATCGGGAACATCCCACCCGCAACCGCCGCTGCGGCACCGCCGCTCGAGCCACCTGGCGTGTGATTCGTGTCCCACGGGTTGCGGCTGATCCCGTAGCGACTGTTCTCCGCGGCCGTGATCACGCCGAACTCAGGGGTGTTGGTACGCGCGCACAACACGAAGCCGGCGCGCACGAGCGCGTCCACGACCAGCTCGCTCTGCTCGCTCGGGCCGGGAGGCGCACCGTTTGAGCCATACGTCACCGGCCAGCCGGCCACAGGCGTGAGGTCCTTGATCGGTATCGGCACGCCGAGGAACGGCGCGTCCTCGCCGCCGGCCAGCCTGCGGTCGGCCTCCGCCGCGGCCGCGCGGGCCTCGTCGTCGTTGCGCCAGGTGATCGCGTTCAGCTGCTGGTTGCCGTGATCGACTGCCGCGAGGCATGCATCGAGCAGCTCCACAGCGGAGAGCTCGCGGCGGCGTAGCGCGGCGGCCAGCTCCAGAGCCGAGGAGGTTGGGTCGAGCGCAGCCATCGGTGGGCCGACACTACCAGGGTAGGCTTCCCGCGTGTCAGCGATTCCCCACCAGCGCATCGCGATCGTCGGCTCCGGCTTTTCCGGGCTGGGCATGGCCGTGCGCCTCAAGCAGGAGGGCATCCACGACTTCGTCGTGCTCGAGCGCGCCGCGGATCTCGGCGGCACCTGGCGCGATAACACCTACCCGGGCTGCGCCTGTGACGTGCCCTCCAACCTGTACTCGTTCTCGTTCGCACCCAACCCCGACTGGAGCCACACATTCTCCCCCCAGCCGGAGATCTGGGCGTACCTGCGGCGTGTCTCCACAGAGCACGGAGTCGATTCGCACATCCGCTACGGCCACGAGGTCACCGCCGCGCGCTGGGACGCAGCGGCGGAGCTGTGGCGGATCGAGACGATCGCCGGCAATCTCACCGCAGACATGCTGATCGCGGGGGCGGGACCACTGGCTGATCCCAAGCTGCCGGACATCGACGGGATCGACAGCTTCGCAGGGGCGATATTTCACTCCGCGCGCTGGAGCAGTGAGCACAAGCTCGACGGCGAGCGCGTCGCGGTAATCGGCACGGGCGCATCGTCAATCCAGCTCGTCCCGCAGATCCAGCCGCGCGCGGAAAAACTGCACGTCTTCCAGCGCACACCACCGTGGGTGATGCCCCACCGCAACAGGCCCACCACGGCCTTGGAGCGCCTGCTGTTCCGGACCTTCCCACCGATTCAGAAGCTCGTGCGCGGCGCCGTGTACTGCGGACGGGAGCTGTTCGTGCTGCCGATGATGCACCCCCGCAAGGGCTCGCTGCCCGAGCGGATGGCGCAAAAGCATCTTCGCGAACAGGTGCCCGACCCGGAGCTGCGGGCGCGCCTTACACCCAACTACCGCATCGGCTGCAAGCGGATCCTGCCCTCGAACGAGTACTACCCGGCGCTCGTACAGCCGAACGTGGAGCTGGTAACCGATGCGATCAGCGCGATCACACCGCGTGGGATCCTCACCGGCGACGGCGTCGAGCGCGAGCTCGACACGATCATCCTCGGCACGGGCTTTCACGTCACCGACATGCCCGTCGCCCACTGGATCTACGGCGGCGACGGGCACACGCTCGCCGAGCATTGGGGTGGCAGCGGAGGAAGCGCCAGCGCCGAGTCCTACCTCGGCTCCACCGTCGCTGGCTTCCCCAACCTGTTCTTGCTCGTCGGACCCAACACGGGTCTCGGCCACAACTCGATCGTGTTCATGATCGAGTCGCAGTTGAGCTACCTGATGCAGGCGCTGCGCTTCATGGATGAGCGGCGACTTCAGGTGATCGAAGTGCGCGAGCCCGTCCAGCGTCAATACAACGAGCAGCTACAACAGCGCCTGCGAGGCACTGTGTGGAACTCCGGCGGCTGCGCCAGCTGGTATCTGGACGAGCACGGCAAGAACACGACCATCTGGCCCGGCTCCACGTGGCCATACCGCCAGCGCCTGCGCCACTTCCAGCCCGAGGACTACGAGATCCGACCGCGGCGGCAGGCGCCCGTGAGCGCCCGGGCGCCGCTCGCCGCTACTCCGCGCGGCTGAACTCCACGATCGCAATCGCCAGCATCAGCAGGCCAAGCAGCGCCACCACCGCCGCCTCCACCAGGCCGGGGACGTGCCAGCTCCACCAGGTCACGCCGGGGTCGAGCGCGCGGCGCGCGGCTGTGCTGATGTTCAGATGCGCGAACACCGCCCGGCGCATCGGGTCGACCGCGTAGGTCAGCGGATCCAAGCGGTTGAGGATCTCGAGCCACTGCGGCAAACCGGAAACGGGGAACAGCGCGCCGGAGAGGAAGTACATCGGCATGATCGCCATCTGCATCAGCGCCATGAACGACTGCATCTGCTTGATGCGCGCCGCGACCATCACGCCGAACGCGGTGATCGCGAACGCCAGCAGCAGCTGCAGCGCGAACACCTCGACGATCAGCGTGGCGTTGTAGGGCACCCCGACCAGACCGGCAAGGCAGAGCACGATCACACCCTGAAAGCCCGCCACGGTGGCACCGCCGAAGCACTTGCCCAACACCAGCGAGCTGCGCCTCACCGGCGCAACCATCATCTCTCTCAAAAATCCAAACTCACGGTCCCACACGAGCGACGCGGCAGAGAACATCGCGGTGAACATCACCGCCATGCACAGCACCCCCGGATACACGAACGTGCGCAGGTTGACGCCATGGGTGCCCGCCGAGGCCAGGCGCGAGAGCCCCGTGCCGAGCACGAACAGAAACAGGAACGGCTGCATCAGCGAGGTGAGGATGCGCAGGCGGTCGCGGCTGAAGCGGATCAGCTCGCGCTTCCACACGACCTTGATCGCGCGAAGCTCGCTGCGCAGGCTGCGCGTGGGCACGCGTACGCGGGCGATCTCGTGCGGTTGCTGCACCTGCCCGGGCGACATTGGCGCACCGGTGCGCTGGGTTGTCGTCTCGGTTGCCATCAGCGCCCCATAATCCTCGCGACGTTGCGCATGCGGTCGGTGCTCGTGGACTCAGCGTCGCGGATCGTCGTGCCTGTGTAGGACATGAACACGTCGTCCAGCGACGGACGCGAGACACTCACCGAGCGGATCGGCGGGTGGGCGGGATCCCATTCATCGAACAGGCGCGGCACGAACTGCTCGCCCGCCGGCACGCCGAACGTGACCGCCCCCTCGGCGACCGTCGCCTCGATATCGAAGCGCTCGCGCAGCGCGGCGATCGCCGCGTCGTCATCGTCGGTCTCGATCTGGACGCGGTCCTTGCCGACTTTCGCCTTCAGCGCTTCCGGCGTGTCGAGCACGATGATGCGGCCCTGATCCATGATCGCGATGCGGTCGCAGTACTCCGCCTCGTCCATGTAATGGGTGGTGAGGAAGATGGTGATGTCCTCGCGTGCCTTCAGCTCGCGGATGTAGCGCCAGATCGAGCTGCGCGTCTGCGGGTCGAGACCCACCGTGGGCTCGTCCAGGAACAGCACCCGTGGCGAGTGAAGCAGGCCGCGCGCGATCTCGAGACGCCGCTTCATGCCGCCGGAGAACGTGTTCACCCAGCTGTCCTTTCGCTCCCACAGCCCCACCATCTCCATCACCTGGCGCATGCGCTCATCCACGAGCTCGCGGGGAACTCCATACAGCTCGGCGTGCAGCCGCAGGTTCTGCTCGGCGCTCAGGTAGCCGTCGAGCGTGGTGTCCTGGAAGACCAGGCCGATGTTACGGCGGACGTCGTCGCGTTCGGTGACGACGTCGTGTCCTGCGACCAGCGCCGAGCCGCCGCTGGGGCGCACGAGCGTGCACAGCATGTTGATGGTGGTCGACTTGCCCGCGCCGTTGGGGCCGAGGAAGCCGAAGATCTCCCCGGGCGCCACCTCGAAGTCGATGCCGCGGACGGCTTCGACTTCGTCGTAGCGCTTGATTAGGCCGTTGACCGAGACGGCAGCGCGGGACGCCGTCTCGGTGGCCTGGCTTGGAGCTGTGGTGGCGGTCGAGCTCAACTGTTCTAGTCCACGGTACCGGCATCAGCGCCGGTGTCCGTGTCGTCGCCCGTGGAGCTTGCCTCACCACCGGCAACATCGACGTCGCCGTCCGCGAGGATCCGGTACAGGTCGCGCCGGGTGCTCGCGAGTACTCCAGCGGCCTTGGCGACCTGCCCCTCGCTGCCGGTGCGCATCACCTGCATGAACGCATGAGCGACCTCTCGCATGAGCTTTCCCAGCTCGTGCGCTCCACCGGCGCCGTCGCCCGTCTGCTCCCATGGAGCCGACTGCTCGGCGCCGCGGGCGTTCACGATCGCGCGGCCCTCATCGGTGATCGCGAACAGCTTGCGCCCGTCGCTCTCCTCGGTGCGGATCAGGCCCTCGTCCTCGAGCTGTTGAAGGGCTGGGTAGACCGAGCCCGGGCTCGGGCTCCAAATGCCTCCGCTTCGCTCCTGAACCTCCTGCATGATCTGGTAGCCGTTGCGTGGCTCCTCCGCGAGCAGCAGTAGCGCCGCAGTGCGGATGTCTCCACGTCGTGCCCTGCGACCGCGGCCGCGCGGACCGCCCGGGCCTCCGCCACGGCCGAAGCCGAACGGACCGGCCCCGAACTGGCCACCAAAGTCGCCGCGAGCCTCGGGACCACGCCCGCCGTGGCGACCATGGCGACCCTCGCCCCCGTGTCGGGGGGACCTGCATCCGGGCTTTGCGCCTGTTGAATAAATCTCATTGCCAAACATATTTAGTTCCTATCGTGAGCTATCAAAGTAAGTACACGATATATCGTAACAGCAGAAACGTCAAGTCCCTCCCGCCGGAAGCGGGCAGCACCGACTATCGCCTGCGCCTGGCGCGCGGGCACGGCCTGGCTTCAGCGCGTCTGACGCGCCCCGCGAAGGCCTACGCTGCGTACCGCTGAGCTGCGCGAGCTTTGGCCTTGGCGGCCTCGACCTCGCGGTCCTTCGGCGGTGCGTTCGTCACCAGTTCACCCAGCAGGCGTGTGGAGATCTCGGTCACCTCGTCCACCGCACGCTCGAACGCCTCAGCGTTCGCCTGCGAGGGCTTGGTGAAGCCGCTGATCTTGCGCACGTACTGCAGAGCCGAGGCGTGGATCTCCTCGTTGCTGGCTGGTGGCTCGAAGTTGTGGAGGTTGCGGATGTTTCTACACATGCTTCGATCGTAGTCGGAACCGCTTTCGGGCGCCTTCGGCGCCGGGAAATCGGATCGACCACGATCTCCGCTGGCGGGGGTGATGGCAACCGGCGCCAGGAGGGCAGATGCCTGCCTACTTGTTTTGCGCTGGCGGCTTGGCGCGCGCGGCTGGGATGACTATGCCTAGCAGGCCCCGCAGGGTTGCAGCTGTGAAGTTCGTCGCGCTGAAGTAATCGCGCCAGAGCACTATCTCTCCGTCGCGGATGTCGAAGCGCCCGCAGACCCAGAATTGGATACGTAGACGGCGATACAGCAGCACGTCCGTGCGCTCGGTCATTACCGACGACCGGTTGGCTGAGATCGTGTGCATGTACACCTCGAACCCTGCTGCCGACGGGCCAAGCGATGCCTGTAGGACTCGCCTAACACGCTCGCGTCCGTGGATTGCGGGGAGGCCGACGTTGACGTACTCGACATTCCGCGCCAACAGGTGCCGACAATCTCCGTTGGCGGAGGGGACGGAGTACTCGACCGAGAGCGAGCTCTGCCGCTCAGTGCCTAAAGTGCCGCACGCCAGTCGCCACCATTGCCGCACCGGCTGCATCAACCGCCGCCACAACCTCCTCGTCGCGTACCGAGCCCCCCGGCTGGATGATCGCCGTGATGCCTGCATCGAGGGCGATCTGCGGGCCGTCGGCGAAGGGGAAGAAGGCGTCCGAGGCCAGCGATGCGCCGGCTAGGGCGTCTGGCAGGAATTTCTGGGCCTTCCGGACCGCGATCCTGACCGCGTCGACGCGGCTCATCTGGCCGGCGCCGATGCCGATGGTGGCGCCGCCTGTGGCCAGCACGATGGCGTTGGAGCGCACGTGACGACAGACCTTCCACGCGAACAGCATGTCGCGCCACTCATCCTCGCTCGGCTGGCGCTCGCTGAGCGCTTTCATCTGCTCGCGAGACTCGGAGACGACGTCGTGCGTCTGTACGAGCTGGCCGCCGATGACGGGCTTTGATTCGACCTCTCGCAGCGGCTCCGGCCAATCGCCCAGCTCGAGCAGGCGCACGTTTTTCTTGACCTGCAGCGCCTCCAGCGCGGCGGCGTCGTAGCCGGGCGCGAGCAGCACCTCGATGAACTGCTTGCCGAGCTCTTCAGCGAAGGCCAGGTCGACCGGGCGGTTGACCGCGATCACACCTCCGTACGCGCTTTCCGGGTCGCACGCGAAGGCGCGTTCATAGGCGTCCTTGCCGCTCGAGCCGATCGCACAGCCGCAGGGGTTGTTGTGCTTGACGATCGCACACGCCGGCTCGGCGAAGTCCTCCACGAGCTCCCGTGCCGAGGAGAGGTCGAGCAGGTTGTTGAACGACAGCTCCTTGCCGTGCAGCTGCTCCACGCCCGCGAGCAGATGTGTGGGCGAGCCCACGCGCGCATAGAAGGCGGCCTGCTGGTGGGGGTTCTCGCCGTAGCGCAGGTCGGTGACCTTCTCGTAAGCGTCGCGCCGGCTGGGCGGGAAGCCCTCGCCCTCGCGGGAGGCAAACCACGTGGAGATCGCCGCGTCATAGCGCGCGGTACACGCGAACGCCTTGCCTGCGAGCGCTTTGCGCGTGCCCAGCGACAGCTTGCCGCCCGACTCGCGCAGCTCCGCGAGCACCGTCTCGTAATCGGTGGGGTCCACGAGCACGGCCGCGAACGCGCTGTTCTTGGCAGCCGCACGGATCATGCTGGGACCGCCGATATCGATGTTCTCGATCACCTCCTGCTCGGAGGCGTCGCCACGAGCGACGGTCTGCTCGAACGGGTAAAGGTTCACGCACACAAGATCCACCTGCTCGATCTGCTGCTCGTCGGCGGCGCGCAGGTGCTCGTCCTCGTCCCGCCTTGCCAGCAGACCCGCGTACAGCCGTGGGTGCAGCGTCTTCACACGCCCGTCCATCATCTCGGGAAAGCCGGTGAAATCCTCGATCGCGCGCACAGCGATACCCGCGCCGGAGAGCTCCCGTGCGGTGCCACCGGTGGAGATCAGCTCAACACCCAGCTCCACGAGACCCTGTGCGAGCTCGACGATGCCGCTCTTGTCGGACACCGACAAAAGCGCCCTGCGCACCCGCACCTCGCCGGGCGCAGCACGCTCGACCCCCTGGTGGTGATCGGTCATCACGTCGCCTTCCGTTGCCATCACCACCAGCCTACCCCTCGTCCGAGCGGACCGCCGCGCCCGAACCGCTCGCCGCACCCCTCACGCACCGGCGGTTCTCGCATCCTCCGCACGAATCGCGATACGGCGCGGGTTCTCAGGGTCGACACTGAGCGCTCCAGCGGCGAACAGCGCGACCGCGCGCGGCAGCAGCGCGTGCTCGAGGGGACGGAGCGCCGCCAGTACCTCCGCCGGCTCACGCGCCGCGGGGAGCTCAACCGCCCCCTGCAGGATCACCGCGCCGGTGTCGACACCGGCGTCGACGAAGTGCACGGTCACACCAAAGAGCTTCACGCCGTAATCGAGCGCCTGCTCAACGGCGCGCATCCCCGGGAACGCGGGCAGCAGGGACGGATGCACGTTGATCACAGCACCGGGGAAGCGATCGAGGAACGACGCGCCGAGTAGCTCCATGTAGCCCGCCAGCACCACCAGCCGGGCGCCGCGCTCCGTGAGCCAATCCGCCAGCGCCCGGTCACGCTCACCGCGGTCTGCATACGCGGATCGCTCGAACACCCCCACAGGCACCCCATGTTGCTCAGCTCGCTCGAGCGCGCTCACGCCCACCACGCTGGAGGCGACCGCCACGATCTCCACCTCATCTCCATGCACTGTGTCGAGCAGCGCCTGCAGGTTGGTGCCAGTGCCTGACACCAGCACCGCGATGGGAAAGCGCTCGCTCACGTGCGGCCACGATAGCTGTGCGCAACATCACAGAGCACGCTCGCGCAATGAGGTTCAATTAGTTGGAAGGGGCGGGGAGGCTTCGTAAAGCCACCTATAGGAACCCGTCCATGCTTGCAATTCTCATCACCCTCCTCGTAGTAGCCGTCCTCGGCTACTCGCTGCGGTCAGGGCGCTCGGACGAGCTGATCGTCCGCCGCCCGTACAACAACCGCTACAGCGACGCGTCAGGGTCGCGCGAGGACCACCTCGGCTAGCGGCTCCTCGAGGGAGTACTTGCCTGCCGCCCCGTCGGAGCCGGCGAGCGGATACTCGCCGCTGAAGCATGCGTCGCAGTGGCTCGAGCGGCTGCCGCGGATAGCCTCGTAGACGCCCTCCAGCGACAGATAGTGCAGCGAGTCGCAGCCGAGCTCTGTGGCGATCTCCTCGGTGGTGCGGCCGTGGGCGATCATCTCCTCGCGGGTGGACATGTCGATGCCGTAGTGGCAGGGGTTCTTGATGGGGGGCGCGGAGATGCGCATGTGGATCTCGGCGGCGCCTGCGTCGCGGAGCATCTGCACGATCTGGCGGGTGGTGTTGCCGCGGACGATGGAGTCGTCGACGACGACCAGGCGCTTGCCGGCGATGACCTCCGGCAGGGGGTTGAACTTCAGGCGCAGGCCGTGCTTGCGGAGCTCCTGGCCGGGCTGGATGAACGTGCGCGCGACGTAGCGGTTCTTGACGAAGCCGTCGTCCTGGGGCAGTCCGGCGGCGCGGGCGAGTCCGCGGGCGGCGGGGTTGCCGGAGTCGGGGACGGCGATCACGAGATCGGCCTCCACGGGTGCCTCGCGCCAGAGGATCTCGCCCATGCGCCCGCGGGCGACCTGCAGCACCTGGTCGTTCATGCGTGAGTCGGGGCGGGCGAAGTAGATGTACTCGAACACGCACAGCGCGCGCCTGCCGTCCGGCACGACCATGCGGCTCTCAAGGCCATCCGGGCCGAGCGTGACGAGCTCGCCGGGCTCGACGTCGCGCAGGAAGTTGGCGCCGATGATGTCGAACGCACACGACTCGCTGGCGACGCAGTAGTGCTTGCCGTTGGACTCGCCGGCAGCGCCCTCGAGATGCTCGGGGCCGGACTCCAATAAACCGATGGACAGCGGGCGCAGGCCGTGGGGGTCGCGGAAGGCGACGACGCGATCCTTGGTCATGGCGACGATCGAGAACGCTCCGCGCAGGCGGGGGAGCACATCTTCGATCGCATCCTCGACGTGCTCCGCGGGGTGGGTGGCGATCATGGCGGCGATGATCTCCGAGTCGGAGGTGGAGCTGAACGTGACACCCCGGGCGAGCAGCTCCTCGTGGAGCTCCAGGGCGTTGATCAGGTTGCCGTTGTGCGCGAGCGCGACCTCGCGGCGCGAGCCGTTGGTGCCCTCGGAGCGCTGCACCGGCTGGGAGTTCTCCCAGGCGTTCGATCCGGTCGTGGAGTAGCGCACGTGGCCGATCGCCAGCTCGCCTGCGAGCGTACGCAGGTCGTTCTCGGTGAACACCTGGTTGACCAGCCCGAGCTCGCGACGGGTGATGATGTGCCCACCGCGATCGGCCGCAGCGATCCCTGCCGACTCTTGGCCGCGGTGCTGAAGGGCGTACAGCGCGAAGTACGAAAGACGCGACACCTCGTGACCTGGCGCGTACAGTCCGAACACTCCGCACTCGTCGCGCGGTCCGTCACGCATCACGTTCACAAGCTAGCAGGCGTGGTGGTGTGGCTACGAAGGAACTACGGAGGCTCGCTCCTCACAGGAACAACTCCCCGAGGCTCGCGTGAGCGTCACCCAGCTCCTGGAGGGTGACGGTGATCATGGTGCCGGCCACGGCGCCCGCCTCGACGACGTTGAGCACGTCCTCGCCGACCCTGCCGAGCAGACGCACGGCGACGTTCGCGTCGGCAGCCTGCGCCGCCAGCGCGTGGAGTTGCTCAGCTGCGCCGCTGACGATGAAGCCGCCGGGGCACTCGCCGAACAGGGCGGTGGTGGCAGTGGCCGGTGGCGAGGCCCCTGGGCCGGGCCCGGCACCCGCGGGGGCGTTGGTGGGCTGGAGCGTCTCCCAGAAGCCCTCCTCGATCTCGATCTCCGCGCCGAGGCCTCCGGCCAGACAGCACTCGGCGAGGGCCACGGCGAGACCGCCCTCGGCGATGTCGTGGGCGCTCGAGAGCACACCCGCGCGTACGGCGCCGCGGACGAGTGTGTGCGCGGCGCGCACGGCGTGGATGTCGATCGCGGGCAGCCCGTCGGGGAGCGCATGTCCGAGCAGCTTGGCGAGCTCTGAGGCGTCGAGCGACGGCTTGAACGGGCCGACCAGCGCGATGTGATCGCCGGCATGCTGGAAGCCGAGCCGACCGGCGCGGTGCACGTCGGGCATCCGCCCGACCATGCCGATGACTGGAGTGGGGTAGATGGGGCCGGTGGCGCCCTCGTTGTAGAGGGACACGTTGCCGCCCACGATCGGCGCGTCGAGCGCTCGGCACGCCTCCCCGAGGCCGCGCACGGACTCGGATAGCTGCCAGGCGATATGCGGCTTCTCGGGGTTGCCGAAGTTGAGGTTGTTGGTGGTGCCGAGCGGCTCGGCGCCAACGCAGGCGAGGTTGGCGGCGCACTCGAGCACCGCCTCGACGGTGCCGGTGTAGGGGTCGGCGGCGACGCGGCGGCCGTTGCAGTCGATGCTGACGGCCAGCGCGGAGCCGTCGGGCAGCGCGAGCACGGCGGCGTCGGCCTGCTCGGGGCGGCGCACGGTGCGGGACTGGACGATCGAGTCGTACTGCTCGAACAGCGCTCTGCGGGAGGACAGGTTTGGAGATGAGAGGAGTGCGAGCAGGGTCTCCTGGGCCGTTGCCGTGAGGGACACGCCCGGGGTGGGCTCGGGCGAGGGGTAGATCGGCTCGGTGGGCTTGCTCGGCGCGATGTCGTACAGCGGGCAGTCGTCCACCAGCGCGGTGACGGGCATGTCGCCGACGAGGGCGCCGTGCTGGAGGATGCGCATGCGTCCGCTGTCGGTGACGGTGCCGATGGCGGCGCCGTTCACCTCCCACTTCTCACAGATGGCCATGACGGCGTCCACGTTGGCGGGCTCGACGACGCACAGCATCCGCTCCTGGGACTCGGAGACCATGATCTCGAACGGCTCCATGTCGGCCTCGCGCAGGGGCACATTGGCGACGTCCAGGTCGATCCCAACCTCGCCTTTGGAGGCCATCTCCGATGCGGAGGAGGTGAGGCCGGCGGCGCCGAGGTCCTGCAGGGAGACGATCAGCCCGCGGTCGAGCAGCTCGAGCGAGCACTCCATCAGCTTCTTCTCCTCGAACGGGTCGCCCACCTGGACGGTGGGGCGCTTGCTGTCATCGTCGTCGGCGCCGAGCTCAGCGGAGGCGAGCACGGACGCGCCGCCGATGCCGTCGCGTCCGGTGGAGGCGCCGAACAGGATCACGACGTTGCCGGGGCCGGCGGCGGCGCTGCGTACGAGCCGCTCGCGCTGGGCGAGCCCGAGCGCCATGGCGTTGACGAGGCAGTTGCTCTCGTAGGGGGCCTCGAAGTACACCTCGCCGCCGACGGTGGGCACGCCGATGGAGTTGCCGTAGTGGCCGATCCCGGAGACGGCGCCGTCGAGCAGGTAGCGCGAGCGGGTGCCCCGCGAGCCGGGGTCGCCGAGCGCGGCGGGATCGCCGGGGGCGGCGGGATCGGGGGCGCGTGCGCGACCCGGCTCGCCGAAGCGCAGTGAGTCGAGCACGGCGATGGGGCGGGCGCCGATGGCGAAGATGTCGCGCAGGATGCCGCCAACGCCGGTGGCCGCACCCTGGAAGGGCTCGACGGCGGAGGGGTGGTTGTGGGACTCGACCTTGAACGCACACACGAGGCCGCCGCCGACATCGACGGCGCCGGCGTTCTCGCCGGGACCCATGACCACGTGGGGGCCTTCGGTGGGCAGTGTCCTGAGCAGCTTCTTGGAGTGCTTGTACGCACAGTGCTCGCTCCACAACAGCGAGTACATGGCGAGCTCGACCTGATTGGGCCCGCGACCCTGCTTGTCGCACACGAGCTCGTACTCGGCGCGGGTGAGCCCGAGCGCGAGCGCATCGTCGACGGTGGGAAGGTCTGTGGACGTGTCAACCACCGACGGCCACACCCTCGACGGTCATCCGCATCGACTGGAAGATCTTCAGGCCGTCGGCGGAGCCGCCGATCAGCTCATCAACTGCGTGCTCCGGGTGGGGCATCATGCCGAACACGTTGCCGGCCTCGTTGCACACGCCGGCGATGCCGTGCAGTGAGCCGTTGAAGTTCTCGCCGGGCGCGTAGCGCAGCACGATCTGGCCGTGATTGTCCATGTCGGCGAGCGTGTCGCGGTCGGCGTGGTAGCGGCCCCAGGAGTGCTTGGCGGGGATGCTGAGCCGTTCGTCGTGCGCGCACGCACGGGTGAACGAGCCACCGCTGCTCATCACTTCAAGCTGCACCTGCCTGGAGGTGAAGCGCAGGTTGGCGTTGACGAGCAGCGCACCGGGAAGCAGCCGCGCCTCGCACAGCACCTGAAAGCCGTTGCAGATGCCAAGCACGAGCCCGCCGTCGTGGGCGAACGCGATCACGGACTCCATCGCGGGGGAGAAGCGGGCGATGGCGCCGGCGCGTAGGTAGTCGCCGTAGGAGAAGCCGCCGGGAACGACGATCGCGTCGGCGCCTTTGAGATCGCGGTCGCCGTGCCAGATCAGCTCGGCGTCACCGACGCGTCGGGCTGCGTTGAGCGCGTCGACCTCATCGCAGGAGCCGGGGAACTGGAGGACGCCGAACTTCACGTCGCGTCAGGCGCTGCCGTCGAGGAGCTGCACCTCGTAGTCCTCGACGAGCGGGTTGGCGAGCAGCTTCTGGCACATGGGCTCGACTTGCGAGGCGTCCTCCACGTCGAGCTCGACGAGGCGTCCGATGTGGACGTTGTCGACTCCGGCAAAGCCCAGCGCGGGCAGCGCGCGCTCGACGGCGACGCCCTGGGGGTCGAGGATGCCCGCCTTGGGGCGGATCAGCACGCGCGCTCTCACTCAGCTCCGGTGCGGTCGAGCCATGCCTGGAAGGGCTCGCCGGTGATGCGCTCGTAGGCCTCCACGTAGCGCGCGCGTGTGCCCGCCACTACATCCTCGGGAATGGCGGGGGCGGGCGGCTTCTTGTCCCAGCCGCTGCCGGCTGCCCAGTCGCGCACGTACTGCTTGTCGAAGCTCGGCTGCCCACGGCCGACCTCGTAGTCGTCGGCGGGCCAGTAGCGGGAGGAGTCGGGGGTGAGGACCTCGTCACCGAGAACCAGCTCGGGTCCGCCGCCGTTGCCGGTGCTGTGGTCGATGCCGAACTCGAACTTGGTGTCGGCAAGGATCACGCCGTTGGCGCGTGCGTGCTCGGCGGCGAAGGAGTACAGCTCGATGGAGGCGTCCCTGACGCGCTCCATCAGCGCGCGGTCGTGCACTAGCGCAACTGCTCCCTCGAAGTCGATCGCCTCGTCGTGGCCGACGTCGGCCTTGGTGCTGGGCGTGAAGATCGGCTCCGGCAGGCGCTCTGACTCGCGCAGCCCCTCGGGTAGCGCGATCCCGGAGACGGAGCCGGTGGCCTGGTAGTCCTTCCAGCCGGAGCCGGTGATGTAGCCGCGCACGACGCACTCCACGGGGAGCATCTGCAGCCGGCGCACGACCAGCGCCCGTCCGCGAGCCTCGTCGGGCACGCCGTCGGTGGCGGAGATCAGATGGTTGGCGACGATGTCGGCGGTCTTGGCGAACCAGAACACGGACAGCCCCGTGAGCACCTTGCCCTTGTCGGGGATGGGCGTGGGATGGACGGCGTCGTAGGTGGAGATGCGGTCGCTTGCGACCATCAGCAGCGGCGGCTCACCGCCACTTGCCGGCACGCCGTCGACGCCGGCCAGGTCGTACATCTCGCGGACCTTGCCGCTGGCGATTAGGGGCAGATCGGCGAGCGCGGTGGTCACATTTGGCGATGCTACCAGCGACGCCAGATCTCGCCTCGCCGCTATCGGAATGTGCGGAAAAGTGTCGGCGACGCGCGGCCGCGGAGACCCACCGGGCGGGTGCTCAGGCGATGTCGTCGAGCCGCGCGAGGATCTCGCCGGCGTGGCGGGTGTAGTGGGCGTAGTCGAAGATCGCGTCCAGATCCAGGCCGGCGGCGCGCTCGTCTGCGGCGAGTAGCTCGCGCAACTGGATGCCTTCGTCCCAGGCGCGCTGGGCGAGCTCCTGCACAACGCGGTAGGCGTCGTCGCGCGAGGAGCCCGCCTCGACGAGCGCATGCAGCACCCGTTGGGAGAACAGCGCGCCGTGGGTCAGCTCGAGGTTGGCGCGCATGCGCTCCTCGTCGACGGTCATGCCCTGCACGAGCGCGATCGTGCGGTGCTGGAGGTAGTCGAGCAGGATCGTGGAGTCGGGCAGGATCACGCGCTCGACGGAGGAGTGGGAGATGTCGCGCTCATGCCACAGCGCGACGTTCTCGAGCGCCGCCTGGGCGTTGCCGCGCAGCACGCGCGCGAGCCCTGCGATCTGCTCGCTCTTGATCGGGTTGCGCTTGTGGGGCATCGACGAGGAGCCCTTCTGGCCGGCGCGGAATGGCTCCTGTGCCTCACGCACCTCCGTGCGCTGCAGGTGGCGGAGCTCGGTGGCGAAGCGCTCGAGGCCGGCGCCGGCGAGCGCGATCGCGGAGAGCAGCTCGGCGTGGCGGTCGCGGGGCACGACCTGGGTGGAGACCTGCTCGCGCGCCAGCCCCAGCCGGGCGAGCACGCCCGCCTCGAACTCGGGGCTGGTGGCTGCATAGGTGCCGACGGCGCCGGAGACCGCACCGACGGCCACCTGCTCGAAGGCGCGCTGCAGACGCACGGCGTTGCGGTGCGCCTCGAAGGCGAAGCCGGCGAGCTTGATGCCAAACGTGGTCGGCTCTGCATGCACGCCGTGGGTCCTGCCCACGCACAGAGTGTCCGCGTGCTCGCGTGCTCGCGCGATGAGCGCTTGAGTGAGCGCTTTGGCGCCGGGCACGATCACCTCACCGGCCGCACGCAGCTGTAGCGCGAGGGCGGTGTCGAGCACATCGGAGGACGTCAGCCCGAAGTGGATCCAGCGCCCGGCCCCGCCGGCGGACGCGGCCAGCACGTCGACGAACGCGGCGACGTCATGCTCGGTAACGCGCTCGCGCTCGTCGACCTCCGTGACGGTGAAGCTCGCACCGCGGATCGCGGCGAGTTCCTCGGCGGTGGGGCCGTCCTCACCAAGCAGCGCCGGCAGCTCCTCGCACGCGGCGATCTCCACCTCGCGCCAGGTGTCCATGCGTGCTTCATCGCTCCACAGGGAGCCGAGCTCGGGGCGGGTGTAGCGGGCGATCACGCTCTTGATTATCGCTGCCAGCCCGCCCCGAAGCCTTTGCGGCTACTCGTTGGCGGTCGTTTGCAACGCGCTCAGCTGCGGATCGAACGCCTCCGTGAGGCCTTCGGTCGCACCCTCGATGGGGGCACAGATCAGCGCCAGCGTGGTGGGCGTGGTCGTCGTGAGCTGCGCCTGGAGCGCCAGGTCGGTGTCTGCTCCGTATTCAGTTGACGAGCCGGTTTTGATGAGGTCTTGCAGCCAGACGGACTCGTCGAGTGCTTTTCCTGCTGGTTCGAGGATCGCCGGCGTGCCCACGCTGTCGGCGATCCCGCAGGCGATCACCACGAACGCCGTGGATTTCGCTTCAGCGACCAGCAGGGTCGTCTGCGCGGTCACGAAGTAGGACCCGGCGGGCAGCGTCTTGCTAAGGACCACGTCTTCGCCTCCGCTCGCCAGGTGCACGGCTTCGTTGCTGCCCTTCGACGTCGCATAATCGACGCCGACCCCGTTGGCGCCCTGCTCGCCGGCTGCGCCCTGCACACCGGTGGCACCCGCCGGCCCCGCCGGCCCCGCCGGCCCCGCCGGCCCCGCCGCGTTCCACGACAGCTTTTGCTCTCCATGCCTGCACTTGGTTTTCGCGCTGACGACTCTCATCGCTCCGCTCTTCTTGCTCACGCAGGTGTAGATCGTGGTGGCACCGGCTGCCGACGCCGCCGCGGGTATGAGCAGCGCGACGGCTGCGGTCGCACAGATGAACGTCGTGGACTGCACTGCATAGCTACGGCTTGACATGGACTCCGCCTCCGCTGGTCGATTGGCGACCCGAGCCCCCCGAGGGCACGGTTCGCCAATTCTCCACGGGACGCAGGTCGTCCCGGCCGGAGTCGCTTAGCCGCCGAGGATCTGTGCTGCGAGGATGGCGGCGTTGCGCGGGTTGTCCAAGCCGACGCACGCTACGGGCACACCGGGGGGCATCTGCACGATCGACAGGATCGCGTCGAGGCCACCCGCGGCGCTCAAGCGCCCCGACAGCGGCACGCCGATCACGGGCAGGTCGGTGTGGGCTGCGACAGCGCCGGGCAGCGCAGCGGAGATGCCAGCGCCGGCGATGATCACCCGCAGACCGCGCATGTGCGCGTTCTTGGCGTATTCGGCGACCACGTCCGGTTCGCGGTGGGCGGACATGACACGGACCTCGTGCATGATGCCCCGCTCCTCGAGCTCGTGCGCGGCCTTCTCCATCGTCTCCATGTCGCTCTTGGAGCCCATGACGATGCCGACGAGCGGGGTGTCGACGTCGATGTCGTCGAGCTGCGCCTGCACTTCAGCTTCGCCCATCGGCTCGGGCACGAGCGAGATGCCGGGAGCTCCTGGTGGTCGACCCTCCATGTCCGCCACGTTACAGAGCCAGAGAGGAGATGAAGTCGTCGATGGGGATCGCCGACAGCGTCTCGTAGCGGGCGGTACCGCGAGAGCCGAGCTCGAGCGACACCTTCGCCATGGTGCCGTCGTCCGGCGCCTCGACAACAGAGATGAAGTCGACGTGGCCGAGTGTGGCCCATTGCGCCTTGACGCTGGCGCCGAGCTGCTCGACCTCCTTGTTGACCTCCTTGATCCGCTGCGGGTTGTTCTTGACCGTCTGCACCCCCTCAGGCGTGAGGGTCGTGAGCATCAGGTATGTGGGCATATGCGTGGCCTCCTCCGGAGATTGGCGTCGCGTGCTTGGCGGACAGCCGCCGTATGCGGTTTTACCCGATCGCGCCGGCGATCGCCATCTGCGACCGCCAGCCACGTTCGGACGGCGCTACTTGTTCTGGGCCGTTTCGACCGCCACGATCTGCGAGGAGGCCGCTTCGACCTTTTGTTCGTTGATGTCTGGCGAGAGATCAGAGCACACGAGCGAGACGACAGTGCTCGCTTTCAGGGTCACGGCCGTGTCCAGGGAAAGCGTTGTTTCGCCGACGTATTCGCCCGAGTCGTCCGCGAGTTCCGTGTCCCAGCCAGACGTGTCGAGCACCGCGCTAGGGCCCCCATCCTGCAATTCGCAAACTGCTGCTGATCTCGCAGGGCCTTTTGCCGATGAGAAGACGACCGTCTTGGCAGACACGATGTAGCTACCGGCGGGAAGGGTCTTGGTCAGGATGGTGGTGTCTGTTTTGCCAGTGAATTCCACGGGCTTACTTTCACTGGCCGAGTACCCCGATACGGCCCCGTTCGCTCCGTTTGTCCCGTTCGCTCCGGTTTTGCCCGTCAGGCCAGTTTTGCCCGTGGCGCCCGTTTTACCGGTGGCACCATTCTTTCCGGCGGGACCCTGGGTGTTCCACGCGATCCTCGTCTCGTGCCTGCGACAGACCGGCAGGTGCGCGTACACGCGCGCCGTGTGCGTCTTCCTGTTCACGCACGCGAAGATGGTTGCTGCACCCGCCTGTGGCGCAACAGCGAGCGCTGCGAGCGACAACGCCGCGAGCACTCCGGCGATGGGGGCGACACGCCCGGTGATGGATGGTGAGTGCATGGGACGGCTCCTCCTTGGTTGATCGACTAGTCGCTGCTTGCGATAGTTCCCACTTGCGAAACGCGCCTCGCCTCCGCAAACTGGCGGGGACCCCTCGACGAGATTCGCTGCCGGCATGCTCGCAGCTTTTGCCGCGGTGGGGCAGGCATTCAGTCGTGCCGAGCAAACTAGCTGGCGTCGCGGGGGTTGTGCAAACGGGTAGGATCGGGGCATCCGCAGGTGCCTATGGGGGGCCAAGTTGAGCAGTCGCATGAGACGATCCGCATTTGCTGTGCTGCTGGTGCTAGCGGCCCAGGCCGCCGCGACGCTCGCGGCCTGTCCCCCACCTGCGCTCGCCGCGCCGCTGGGCGAAATCCACACCTTCCCGCTCCCCGCCAGGGTATACGCCGAATCGATTGCCGCGGGCCCCGAAGGCGACATGTGGTTCACCGAGGTACCCAACATGGCGATCGGGCGCATCACGCCCGGTGGCACCATCACCGAATTCCAAGGCCTGAAGTCCGAAGCGTCCGAGATCGTCCTTGGCCCCGAAGGCGACATGTGGTTTACCGAGCCTGCGGCCCGGAGCGATCGGACGGATAACGCCGGCCGGCGAAATCACGGAATTCAGCGAAGGCCTCAACGAACCACCCCGTACGGCATCACCCGCGGCCCCGAAGGCGAACATGTGGTTCACCACCGATCCCACTCGGTCGGACGAATCACGCCGACGGGGCAGATCACCGAATATCAAGAAAGGCTTGTTCGGCTCTCCCGGCTCGATCACCGCGGGCGCCGACGGCAACCTCTGGTTCACCATCGAAGGCCCAGAACCTGCTATCGATCGCGTCAAGCCTGGGGGAGGGGTTACCGAAGGCGAAATCATCGAATATCCGATTACAGACACGTGGATCGAGCCCTTGGCCATCACGCAGGCAGCGGACGGCGCTGTCGCCTTCACCGCTTCGGGCGAGAACCCAGGGCGAGGACATGGGAATACCTGATCGGGGCGATCGAGCCGAGCGGCGAAATGTTCTTCACAAAAGCAAACTCGGTGAAGCGATTCTCGGCCGGTATCGCCACGGGCCCGGAAGGCGATCTCTGGTTCGCCGGCGAAGGCGACGAACCAGGTAAGCCGAGCGCGATCGGCCGTGCTCGCCGGCAATGTTCAAACCGGAAGAATTCCCTGACGAGCATGCGCATGATTTCACATCCGGGCTGGAAGAAGAATTCAACCCGGAATTCATCGCCTCCCGGCCCGGAAGGCAGCATGTGGTTCACCAACAGCGGGCACCTGAGCCCGGCGATCCGCTGGATCGGCACCGGTGCCCCGGCAGCGGCGAAGGAATCGCCGTTGGTCTCCGGACCAGGCGAAGTCGGCGCGACGCTCACCTGCGAGAACGCGGTTTGGAGCGACTGGGCCGCCCAGCAGCCTTCGCTGAGCGCCTTCGGCTTCGACGGCTACCGCGTGGCTGCTCGAAGGCAGCCCGATCTCGGGCCAGACATCACATGTCCTTCAACCCCACCGCGGTCGATGCCGGGCACACAACGTCTCCTGCTCGGTCACGGGCCACCTATCCCGTTGCTCTCGGTCACTGTCAGCGCGGCCAGCCCGCCCGTGAAGATCATCGCAACCAGCCTCGGTCGTGACTCCCGATATCCGCGCGCCGCCGGCTTCCTCGGTTCTCACGCTTCCTCACCAGACCGACAAGGTCTGGAGCCACGGCGCGCTGCACGTGACGCTCGACTGCTCCGGCGCGCCGTGCTCGGGCACCGTCAAGCTGATCTACAAGCCCAAGGTCACGACCGGCAAGGGCAAACACCGCAAAACGAAGACCGTGTCGATCACGATCGCCACCGCCAGCTTCTCCTCGCTTGCGCTCGCAGCGGACAAACTCTCGCTCAAGCTCACACACCAAGGCCTTGCGCTGCTCAAGAGCCACCACTACAAGCTCGCCCCCAACCTCAGCATCAGCTACACCACCACCGGTGCCTCACACGCAAGCACCACCGGCACTATCCAACTCTTGGGCACCAAGCCCAAGCACAAAGGTTCCTAGATGAAAACATCGCCCATGAGCAGATATCTTGCGCTTATCGCGCTCCTGCTCGTACTCGCCGTCACGGCCCTCTTGGCCGCCGTCCTGCCGGCAAGTGGCTCCCCACTCGGTGAAGTCCGGCCGTTCCCGACCCCCGGCATCCAGTTCCCGAGGTCGCTCGCCGCAGGGTCCGAAGGTGACATGTGGATCAGTGGCGGCGCAGTCGTCGCGCAAATGAATACCAGTGGCCAGTTCACGACCTTCAAAACCTCCCAGACGCCGGTCGCCAGTTGGTCGCGGGGTCCGACGGCAACATCTGGTTCGGCGACAATGACATTAGCTCGACCATCATCGGGCGGCTCACGCCCGCAGGCGAATTCGCCGAATTCAACAGCGAGGGGACGTTCGCGTCGCACTGGCTGACGCTCGGCCCGGATAACGAGGTCTGGTACACCGCCGGGGTTCCTGGGATCAAAATCTTCAGCAAAGAAGGCGAATCCTCCGCGATCGGCCGGATCACGCCATCCGGGCTGGTGACTGAATTCGACCTGAAATCGACGGCCATCTTGCAGCAGATCGTGACGGGCCCCGACGGGAACCTGTGGTTCGTGAACCAGGCCGAACCCAATTTCACGATCGACCGCATCTCGCCGAAAGGCGAAATCAAAGAATTTGCGATCACCGAACACCCGTGGCTGCAGCCCAGCGGCATCGCCGCCGGCGTGAACGGCAATGTCTACTTCGGCGCATCCGGCGAAAACCCCATGACGACGGAAGACGAAAGCGTGATCATGGAAATCACGCCCGCCGGCGAAAGGAAGCTCGTCAAGCGTCTGAACTTCAGCGAAGTCTTCGACCTAGCCACCGGACCGGAAGGCAGCCTGTGGTTCACGGGATTGCACACCCAAGCACTGCAGCCTTACGTCATCGGACGCCTCACCCCCACCGGGTTCTCGAAGAACACGTGGCGAGCTTCGGCACCGAAATCGAGGCCGCTCAGATCACCCCGGGCCCGGACGGGAACATGTGGTTCATCACATACGACTAAGAAACAGATGTCAATCAGGTCAGTGCCATCGGCACCGGCGCACCGGCCGCTTCCCAGGCCCCGCCGACCGTCACCGGCGCTTATCAGGTCGGTAGCGTTCTCTCCTGCGACGGAGCCGCCTGGGCCACCTGGGCCGGACAGCAGCCATCCGCGAGCCTCTACGGCTTCGACGGCTACACCTGGCTACTCGACGGGCACGCGATCCCCGGCCAGAGCGCCCAGACGTTCTCCGTCCCAGCGGCTGATCTCGGGCATCAGATCTCCTGCTCGGTAAAGGCGACCTACCAGCTCCTCAATGTCACCGTCTTGGCCTCGAGCACGGGGGTCACGATCGGGGCGGCCCCGGTAGTGACGCCTGTTCCCGTACCTGCGGCTCTGGCGCTCCCTCACCAGACCGACACGGTCTCTAGCCACGGCACGTTCCATGTGACGCTCGACTGCTCCGGCGCGCCGTGCTCCGGGCACCGTCAAGCTGATCTACAAGTTCAAGATCACCTCCGGTAAGAGCAAGCACAGGAAGACCAAGACCGTGTCTATCACGATCGCCACGGGCGCCTTCACAGCGCTCGCACTTGGAGCGGACAAGGTCTCGCTGAAGCTCACGTCACATGGCCTCAGCCTGCTCAAGGCGCACGGCTACAAACTCCAGTCAAACGCAAGCATCAGCTACATCTCATCCGGCGCCTCCCACGCGAGCACTGTGGGAGCCATTGAGCTCAAGGGCACCAAGCCAAAGCCCAGGCGCAAGGGGTAGCGGCGAAGAGCTGGCGCGAGAGCGCGCCCTCGCAACGCAGGCTCACGCGGCGGCGCCAGCCGCTGCGCCAGCTTTCTCGAGCGCCAGCTCCCCTTCGCGGGTGTCCACCTTCACTGTGTCGCCCGTGCGGATCTCGCCCGAGAGCAGCGCCAGCGCGAGCCGGTCGACGAGCTGCTTTTGAATCACACGGCGCAGCGGGCGCGCTCCGTAGGTGGGGTCATAGCCGAGGTTGCCGATCAGCTCGCGTGCGTTGTCTGTGAGCGTCACGTGCACACCGCGCTCGTCCACCCGCTCGATCACGCGTGCGACCTGCAGCTCGACGATCTCGGAGATCTGCTCGCGGGTGAGCGACTCGAAGCGAACGATGTCGTCGAGGCGATTGATGAACTCGGGCTTGAAGTACTCGAGCAGCGACGTACGCAATTCTGCGTCGCGACTGGCCGCGGAGCCGCTGCCCTCACCTGTCCGCAGGTTGGAGGTCATGATCAGCACGGTGTTCTTGAAATCGACTGTGCGGCCCTGTCCGTCGGTGAGGCGCCCGTCGTCCATCACCTGCAGCAGCGTGTTGAACACGTCTGAGTGGGCCTTCTCGATCTCATCGAGTAGCACCACCGAGTAGGGGCGACGGCGTACGGCCTCGGTCAGCTGGCCGCCCTCTTCGTAGCCGACGTAGCCGGGGGGCGCGCCGACGAGCCGCGAGACGGAGTGTTTCTCCATGTACTCGGACATGTCGATGCGGACCATGGCGTCCTGTGAGTCGAACATGAACTCGGCGAGCGCCCGTGCGAGCTCGGTCTTGCCGACACCGGTGGGGCCGAGGAACAGGAACGAGCCGATCGGACGATCGGGGTCCTGCAAGCCGGCGCGTGAGCGGCGCAATGCGGTGGCGACCGCCTCGATCGCCTCGTCCTGGCCGACCACCCGTTCGTGCAGGCGCTCCTCCATGTGGACGAGCTTCTCCGTTTCGCCCTCCAACAGGCGGCTGACGGGGATGCCGGTCCAGCGGGCGACAACCTCCGCGACATCGTCCGCGTCGACCTCCTCCTTGAGGAACACCGGGTGCGCTGCCTCCTCAGTGGCGCCCTCGCTCTCCGCGGATTCGCGCTCGGCGAGCTGCTTCTCCATTTCGGGGATATCGCCGTAGCGGAGCTCGGCAGCGCGCTGCAGGTTGGCTTCGCGCTCGGCGCGTTCGGCTTCCAGGCGCGCCTGCTCGAGGCGCTCCTTGAGTTCGGAGACGCCCTGGATCGCGTCCTTCTCCTTCTGCCACTGCTCCTTCATCGCATCGGAGCGCTCTTTCAGCTCCTCCAGCTCGCGCTCGATCGCCTCGCGGCGTTCCTTGGACGCGGAGTCCTTCTCCTTGCGCAGCGAGGTCAGCTCGATCTGCAGCTGCATGATGCGGCGGTCGACCTCGTCGATCTCGGTGGGCAGCGAGTCGATCTCGATGCGGATCTTGGAAGCGGCCTCGTCGATCAGGTCGATCGCCTTGTCAGGCAGGAAGCGGTCGGCGATGTAGCGCTGGGAAAGCGTTGCAGCGGCGATCAACGCGCTGTCCTGGATGCGCACCCTGTGGTGCACCTCGTAGCGCTCCTTCAGCCCGCGCAGGATCGCGATCGCGTCCTGGACTGAGGGCTCGCCGACCATCACCGGCTGGAAGCGGCGCTCGAGCGCGGCGTCCTTCTCGATGTACTTGCGGTACTCGTCGAGCGTGGTGGCTCCCACCGCGCGCAGTTCCCCGCGGGCGAGCATCGGCTTGAGCAGGTTCGACGCGTCGACCGAGCCCTGGGCGGCGCCTGCGCCGACGATCGTGTGCAGCTCGTCGAGGAACAGGATGATCGTGCCCTCGCCGTCGGCCACCTCCTTGAGCACGCCCTTCAGGCGCTCCTCGAACTCTCCGCGATAGGCGGCGCCGGCGATCAGCGCGCCCATGTCGAGTGCGATCACGCGCCTGTCGCGCAGCGTCTCGGGCACGTCGCCGTCGATGATCCGCTGGGCGAGCCCCTCGACGATGGCGGTCTTGCCCACGCCGGGCTCGCCGATCAGCACGGGGTTGTTCTTGGTGCGCCGGCTGAGGACCTGGATCACGCGGCGAATCTCATCGTCGCGCCCGATCACCGGGTCGAGCTTGCCCTGCGCGGCTGTCTCCGTGAGGTCGCGGCCGAAGCGCTCGAGCGGGCTCTGCTCCTCCTCGGGAGTAGCTGCCCGGGTGCCCGGTCCGACTCCGTTGGGCGGTGTCATCTCTGGCTCCTACGTGGGTTGGGACGGAATGGGGAGCGAGCGTCCGCTGCGCGCACCAGCTCGAGACCTCCCCGGTAGGGGACGGTCAGCTCGGCGCGGAAGGAGCGGCGCACCTCCTCGAGCTCTTGCGCCAGGCGCACCTGCGCCTGTAGCGCTTCCAGCTCGATCGCTTCGATGCGGGCCTGCATGCCCTCGATCTCCTGCTCCAGGCGCAGCACGCGCTCGACGCCCGCGAGGTTGAGGCCGAGCTCAGCGGTCATCTCCTGGATGCGCCTGAGCCTCTCGACGTCCTCCTGCGAGTACAGGCGCGTGCCCTTGGGGGAGCGCTTCGGCTCGATCAGACCGCGCGCCTCATACATGCGCAGCGTCTGCGGGTGCATGTTCGCGAGCTCGGCGGCAACGGAGATCATGAATACGCCGCGGTCGGTCTCCACCTGCATGCGCACGATCGGCGTGCGGGTGCTCTCGCGCGGGCGCGGCGTGGGGTTGGATGAGGTGCCGTCCAGGCCCGCCATCAGCTCTTCCCTGCCTTGCTAGCGCCCTTTGCCGTCGCGCCGGATGAGGCGGCGGAGCCGTTCTCGAACAGCTTCGCGCGAGGGTTGCTAGAGCCGAGCGTCTTTGACAGCTCGTCGACCGCTTGTTGCTGCTCCTTGCTGAGGTTCTCCGGGACGTCGATCACGAAGCGGTAGTGGATGTCGCCTTTCTCGTTTGGCTTGCCCAGCTTGGGCGGCCCCTCGCCACGCAGCCTTTGCACGGTGCCGCTCGCGGTGCCCGGTTTCACACGCAGGGTCTTGGTGCCGTTCAGCGTGGGCACCTGTACCTCTGCGCCTTGCAGCGCCTCGGGAATCGTCAGCGGCACCTCGACCTCGAGATTGTCGCCCTTGCGGGTGAACAGCGGCGAGGCATCCACGTGAGTGATGAGGTACAGATCGCCTGGCGGCCCACCGTTGCGCCCGGGCTCGCCCTTGCCGGCGAGGCGGATGCGGCTGCCGTCGCGCACGCCTGCGGGGATGTTCACGCGAAGTCTCTTGACCGTACGCACGGCGCCTGCTCCGGCGCATGTCGGGCAGGGGTCTTCGATCACGGTGCCGGTGCCGCCGCAGCGCGAGCATGGCTGGGAGATGGAGAACATGCCCTGTCCCTGCGTCTCGATCCCGCGCCCCTCGCAGCTGGGGCACACCGAGGGAGCCGTGCCGGGCTTGGCGCCGGTGCCATGGCAGGTCGGGCAGGTGGCGTGCATGGGTATCTGCAGCGGTACCTGTGCGCCGGAGACCGCCTGGTCGAAGGAGATGGAGACCTGCGCCTCGAGGTCGTTGCCCCGCTCGGCGCGCGGTTGTGTGCGCACCCGCCGACCGCTGGTGGAGCCACCGAACAGGTTCGACAGGATGTCGCCCATCGAGGACCCGTCGAAGTCGAAGTTGCCGAAGCCGCCGAAGCCACCACCGGGCCCGGCGCCGCTTGCGAACGCTCCGGAGCCTGAGTCGTACTGCTTGCGCTTCTCCGGGTCGCCCAGCACGTCGTGGGCTTGGGAGATCTCCTTGAAGCGTGCCTCCGCCTTCTTGTCGTCGGGATTGCGGTCGGGGTGGTACTGGCGCGCGAGTTTGCGGTAGGCCTTCTTGATCTCCTCGGCGGTCGCTTTCTTGTCGACCCCGAGTGTCTTGTAGTAGTCGGGTCGGGTTGCCATCTGGATCCGTCCTATGCGGCCACGACCACGCGTGCGGGACGCAGGACGCCCTCGCCCAGGCGGTAGCCGTCCTGGTAGACCTCGACGACGGTGCCGCTGGGGCTACCGCCGGGCGCCTGTTCGGCGGTGGCAACCGCCTCGTGTACCTCAGGGTCGAACGGCTCGCCGAGCGGGCAGAACGACTGGATGCCAGCGCGCGCGAGCGCGGCCTTCAGCTCGTTGCGCACAAGGCGCACGCCCTGTAGCAGTGGGTCGTCCTCGGCCGCTGCGTCGAGCGCCCGGTCGAGGTTGTCGAGGGCGGGCAACAGCTCCTTGGCAAGCCCGCCCACGCCACGCTCCTTCGCGACTATCGCCTCGCGGGCAACACGCTTGCGGTAGTTCTCGAAGTCGGCCTGGGTGCGCTGAGCCAGCGCCAGGTAGTCGTCACGTTGCCTTGCCGTCTTGACGCAGCTCGTCTAGCTCGCTCTCGATCTCCTCGGCCTCGTCCACGTCGACGTCCGCCGACGCGCCGTCCTGCACTGGCGCGTCGGCGAACACGGACTGCGACTCCTCGATCTCCTCGGGCTGACCGCCGTCTGTGATCTTGATCTCTGACATCGGACGCCTTAGGAGGCCTGCGGCTCGTCTACGACCTCAGCGTCCACGACGTCCTCGTCATCGGAGGACGACGCGTCGGACCCGCCGTCGGCCGAAGCCCCGTTGCCGGAGGCCGCGGCCTGCTCCTGGGCGCGCTGGTACATCGCCTCGGAGACAGCGTGGAAGGCCGTCTGCAACGTCTCTGCCTTGGCGTTGATGGTGGTGGGATCGTCTGACTCGAGCACCTCGCGGAGCTCTTTGATGGCCTCCTCGATGCGTCCTTTGGAGTCCGCGTCGACCTGGTCGCCGAGATCCACCAGCTGGCGCTCCGCCTGGTAGGCGGCGTTCTCACCGTTGTTGCGTGCCTCGGCGAGCTCGCGTGCCTTGCGGTCCTCCTCGGCGTGGGACTCCGCGTCGGAGACCATGTTCTTGATCTCCTCGTCGGAGAGCCCGGAGCCGGCCTTGATCTCGATCTTCTGCTCCTTGCCGGTGCCGAGATCCTTGGCTGACACGTTGAGGATGCCGTTGGCGTCGATGTCGAACGCGACCTCGATCTGCGGGATTCCTCGCGGCGCCGGCGGGATGCCGGTCAGCTGGAACTTGCCCAGCGACTTGTTGTACTGGGCCATCTCGCGCTCGCCCTGCAGCACGTGGATCTCAACCGACGGCTGGTTGTCCTCGGCGGTCGAGAAGACCTCGCCCTTGCGGGTCGGGATCGTGGTGTTGCGCTCGATCAGCTTGGTCATCACGCCGCCCTTGGTCTCGATGCCGAGGGTCAGTGGGGTGACGTCCAGCAACAGCACGTCCTTGACGTCGCCTGCGAGCACGCCCGCCTGGATGGCTGCGCCGACGGCGACCACCTCGTCGGGGTTGACCCCGCGGTGCGGCTCTTTGCCGGTCAGCTCTTTGACCTTCTCCTGGACTGCTGGTGAGCGCGTCATACCGCCGACCATCACGACGTGCTCGATCTCCTTGACGCCCTTGTTCTTGGCGTCGTCCATCGCCTGGCGCACAGGCGCGACCACGCGGTCGAGCAGGTCCGAGGTCAGCTCCGCGAGCTTCGCGCGGGTGAGGCGCGTGTCGAGGTGCTTCGGCCCGGAGGAGTCAGCGGTGATGAATGGCAGGTTGATCTGTGTCTCCTGCGTTGTGGACAGCTCGATCTTCGCCTTCTCAGACGCCTCGTAAAGACGCTGCAGCGCCATCGGGTCGGCACTCAGATCGATGCCCTGGGACTTCTTGAACTCGGACACGAGCCAGTCCACGATCGCCTTGTCGAAGTTGTCACCGCCGAGGTGGTTGTCACCGGCGGTGGACTTGACCTCGAACACACCGTCGCCGATCTCGAGCACTGACACGTCGAACGTGCCGCCGCCGAGGTCGAACACGAGGATCGTCTGGTCGGACTCCTTGTCGAGGCCGTATGCCAGCGACGCGGCGGTGGGCTCGTTGATGATGCGCTTGACGTCGAGCCCGGCGATCTTGCCGGCGTCCTTGGTGGCCTGGCGCTGGTCGTCGTTGAAGTACGCGGGGACGGTGATCACCGCGCCGTCGACAGCCTCGCCCAAATACGCTTCCGCGTCGGTCTTCAGCTTCTGCAAGATCATCGCGGAGATCTCCAGGCGGGGAGTGCTGCTCGCCACCAGCTTCCACGCGTGCGTCGCCGTTGGGACCGGAGACGACCTTGTAGGGGACGATCGACTCCTCCTCATGCACTTCGGCCTCCTTACGGCCCATGAAGCGCTTGATCGAGAAGACGGTGTTCTGCGGGTTGGTGACAGCCTGGCGCTTGGCGACCGTGCCTACAAGGCGCTCGCCCGAAGCCGTGAACGCAACAACGGAAGGGGTCGTGCGACCACCCTCGGAGTTCTCGATGACGGTCGGCTCGCCACCCTCCAGCACGGCCATGCACGAGTTCGTCGTGCCGAGGTCGATGCCTATGGTCTTAGCCATGAAAAAGTGCTCCTTCTAATACGCTTTGATAAATCTAAGTCGTAGTGTGGCAGATTTCCTGCTGGACTTCAAGTGGTGTGGCGCCTACCCGATTCGAACATCCGCCTGGACTGCCGTTCGGTCGGCGCATGCGCCGACCGCTGGGTGGCGCATGCGCCACCCGGGACCGGGTCGCATGCGACCCGGTCAATCTCATCTGCGGTCCTCGATTGCGCGCACCCCCCAAATCGGGGGTCTTTGGACGCCCGCGACGTAACACCGGCCGCGCGCGGAGTAGGTTGGGCCAAGTGACTCGCCTGGAGCGCAACGCCAACATCACCGCGGTGGTTGTCCCCTTCCTGGGCGTGATCGCGGCGGCGGTGATCCTGTGGAATCACTTCCTCGGGCCGCGCGACCTGGCGATCTTCGCGGTCATGTACCTGCTGAGCGCGCTCGGCATCACCGTCGGCTTCCACCGCCTGCTCACCCACCGCGCCTTTCAGACGCGTCCATGGCTGCGCTACACGCTGGCGATACTCGGCTCGATGTCGCTACAGGGCGGCGTGATCGACTGGGTGGCGGACCATCGCAAGCACCACACGTTCACCGACGAAGAGGGCGACCCGCACAGCCCGCACGCGGGGCACGGCGCGGGCCTGCGGGGCATGGTCGCCGGCCTCTGGCACGCGCACGTCGGCTGGCTATTCGAGACCCACGGCCAGGCCTCCTCGAAACGCTACGCCCGCGACCTCGTCGAGGACCCGGTGATGCGCCGCATCAACAAGAGCTTCCCGCTGATCGCCCTCGGCAGCCTCGTGCTTCCGTTCGCTCTCGGCTTCGCGCTGAGCGGCGGCTCGCTCGTCGACGGCGGCCTGTCGGCGCTCCTGTGGGCGGGCCTCGTGCGGATCTTCCTCGTGCACCACATCACCTGGAGCATCAACTCGATCTGCCACTTCTTCGGCAGCCGCCGCTTCGACACCGACGACCAGTCGACGAACGTCTTCTGGCTGGCGCTGCCATCGCTCGGCGAGGCATGGCACCACAACCACCACGCGTTCCCCCAGTCCGCCTTCCACGGCCTGCGCTGGTACGAGCTCGACCCCTCCGGCTGGCTGATCCTCGGGCTGGCGCGTGTGGGACTGGCATGGGACGTGATCACGGTCACGCCCGAGCGTGCCCGCGCGAAGCTCAAGGGCGAGACCGCCGCATCGACACCGAGCTGATCAAGCGCTTCCACTCAGCGCTCCGGAGCGCTACCGTCCAGCTATGAACATGGTCCCTTCGGGGCCACTCAAGCCGCGGTTGCGGGGCGTGCTTCACGAGTACGGTTTCTTCGTGTCGCTCGTCTGCGGCGTGGCGCTGATCCTCGCGGCGTCTGACGGGCGAGCGCGACTGGCAGCCACGATCTACGCGGTCGCCGTCTCAGGCCTGCTCGGCACCAGCGCGCTCTATCACCGCGTCACCTGGCGTCCGCGCGCGCGACGGTGGATGCGGCGGCTCGACCACTCGATGATCTTCGTGCTGATCGCCGGCACCTACACGCCCGTTGCGCTCCTCGCACTCAAGGGGTCGCTCGCGAGCACCGTGCTGATCGTCCTATGGGCAGGGGCACTTGGCGGCGTGATCTTCAAGCTGCTGTGGATCGACGCGCCCAAGTGGCTGTTCGCGGCCGTGTACGTCGCGCTCGGGCTCGTCACCGCAGCGGTCTTCGGCGAGTTGCCGGCGGCGATCGGCTGGCTGGGTGCAGCCGGCCTCGCTGGCGGCGGCCTGCTTTATCTGATCGGTGCGGTCGTCTACGCCAGCGGTCGCCCCAACCCGTGGCCGAAGGTGTTCGGCTACCACGAGGTCTTTCACGCGCTCGTGCTCGCCGCAGCAGCACTGCAGTACGCCGTGATCGCGTTTGCTGTGCTGCCGCGCGGTTGAGATGCCTCCCGCGCCTGTGGCGCGTCCATATGACTGAGACAGCCGGCAGCTGCTGCGACTAGACGAAGTCCTTACGGCTCGGGCACATGCGCGCGAGCGCGCACTCCTCACAGGCGGGTGAGCGTGCGTGGCATGTGCGCCTGCCGTGGCGCAGCAGGTTGACGTGCAGCTCGAGCTCCTGGCCGGGGGGCGTGAGCGCGAGCATCTGGTCGTGCAGCTCCTCGAACGGAGCGCCAGGACGCAGCAGATGCAGGCGCATGCCCACGCGTGAGACGTGAGTGTCGACGGGCACGTCGTGCAGGCCGTACGCGAACAGCAGCACACACGCTGCCGTCTTGCGGCCCGACGCCGGGCAACGACACGAGGTAGTCCCGCGCCTGCGCGATCGGCACCTTGGGGAGCCAGTCGAGCGACAGATCCTCCGCGGACTCGGTAGCCGCAGACGCTCCAGACGGTCCAGGATCGTCGGAGATCGCCAGCAGGATCGCCTGGATACGCGCCGACTTGACCTTTGAGATGCCTCCCGGACGGATCGCCTCCTCGACCTCAGCCAGCGGCGCGTCGCGAACCTGCCCCCACGTCGCCATGCGCTCACGCAGACGCAGGTAGGCAACGTCGCGGTTGCGGTCGTTGGTCGACTGGGACAGGACCGTGAGGATCAGCTCCGCGATCGGATCCCCGTGCGGGCGCATCAGCGGGATGCCGTACACCTCGCGCAGGCGTTCACGGATCCTCACTACGCGCGCGTGCGTCGGTGGCGTCCATGTGGCGAGCGGCACGCCTATATCCTCGCAAGGTGCCCGAGGTGAGCGACCGCAGCGGCAAGCTCGACGGACAGCCAGTCTTCTGGCGGGAAGCGCCACAGCCAGAGGACGCCAGCAGTGACGCGGTGGCGCTGTATCTGCACGGCGTGCCGAGCAACAGCGACGAATGGCTGGAGCTCCTGCGCCGCAGCGGCGGCCTGGCGGTCGACCTGCCGGGCTTCGGGCGATCGGGCAAGCCGGGGTTCCTGAAGTACACGATCGACGAGTACGACCGCTTCATCGAGCGTTTCCTCGACGAGGTAGAAGTGGAGCGGGTGAAGCTCGTGGTGCATGACTGGGGAGCAGTCGGGCTCGCGTTCGCGCAGCGCCTACCCGCCCGGGTGGAGCGCCTGGTGATCATCAATTCGGTGCCTTTCCTGCCCGGATACCGCTGGCACCGCACCGCACGCGTATGGCGCACGCCAGGGCTGGGCGAGCTGGCGATGGGCACCACCAACCGCTTCACCCTGCGGCTCGCCTCGCGCGAGTCGAACGTAACACCGGGGCCAATGCCCGACGCGTGGCTGGACAGCGTGCTCGAGCACTTCGACCAGGGCACCCAGCGCGCGATCCTGCGCCTGTACCGGAGCTCCCCGCCAGCCGTGCTGGCGGCTGCCGGCGCGCGCCTGGGAGAGCTACAGATGCCGGCGCTGGTTGTGTGGGGCACCAAGGACCCGTACATCCCTGCGCGCTTTGCAGGCGAGTACGCGCGGGTGCTGCCCAACGCCGAGCTGGTGGAGCTCGATGACGCGGGGCACTGGCCGTGGCTGGACCGCCCGGACGTGATCGAGCGTGTGGTGGACTTCCTGAGCGCCAGGTGAGCGCCACCGCCCCCCGACCCGGCAGCGGCACGCCGCTGGGCACAGACACGAATGTGGCGGCGTGCGCGAGGTTTACTCGCCTGCCCCCGGCGTGGACGATCACAGCGGCGCTCGGCGTCGTGTACCTGATCATCGCCCCCGCCAGCCCCGACCTGGCCGCCGCGAGCTACCGCAGCGACCTGTTCTCACGCCTGGGCTTCACGCTGTGGGACAACTCCTGGTACGGCGGCCACCACCTGCTTGCCTACTCGCTGCTGGCGCCCGCGCTGGGAGCGCTGATCGGCCCACAGCCGCTGGCGGCGATCTCGATGATCCTCGCAACGGCGCTGTTCGCAAAGGTGATCGACGGACGCTTCCCCACGAGCGCCACGCGCGTCGCAACGATCTTCTTTGCGCTCGGCGCCTCTGTATCGCTGCTGTCCAGCCGCGTCCCGTTCGACCTCGGCCTGGCGATCGGCCTGGGCGCCGTGCTGCTCGCACAGCGGGAACGCCTGGCGCCGGCGCTCGTGCCGAGCGTGCTCACCGCGCTCGCCAGCCCTGTCGCAGGGGCGTTCCTCGCGCTTGCGTTTCTCGCATGGGCAATCGCCGGTCCCGCGCGCGGCTGGCCGCTCGCGCTTACGATCGCCGCGCTCGCGCCAATCGCACTGCTCACGCTGGCGTTCCCCGAAGGCGGCGCACAGCCGTTCGTCGCGTCCGCGTTCTTCCCCGACCTCGTCGCGGTGCTCATCCTCGCCGCGCTGATCGGCTCCGAGCAGGGGAACACCGCCATCCACATGTTGCGGATCGGCACGCTGCTGTATGCGCTCGCGCTCACCGGCTCCTACCTGATCCCGACAGCTGTCGGCGGCAACGTCGACCGCCTGGGAGCGCTCATAACGGGACCGCTCGCCGCGTGTGTGCTCGCTGGCAGCACGCACTCGCGGCGGCGGCTGCTGTTCGTGCTCGCGCCGTTCCTGTTCTACTGGCAGGCGACCGCACCCGTGACCGACTTCGTCTCGACGCTCTCCAACCGCTCGGTCAACGCCTCCTACTACGCGCCACTGCTGGGCGAGCTGCACACGCTGGGGGTCGGCTACGGCGCCCGCCCGGCGCGTATCGAGGTGGTCGCCACCGCCGATCACTGGGAGGCGCGCTACGTGGCCCCCCACGTGATGATCGCCCGTGGCTGGGAGCGCCAGCTCGACACCTATCGCAACGCTCTCTTCTACGAGGAATCGAAGCCGCTCACCGCCCAGCGCTACCGCGCCTGGCTGGCACGGAACGCAATCTCCTACGTGGCGCTGCCGGACGCGCCGCTCGACTACTCCGCACACGCGGAGGCGAGCCTCGTGCGTAGCGGCAGGGCGACATACCTGCACGAGATCTGGCGATCCGCGCACTGGCGTCTGTTCGCGGTGAGCGGCGCCGCACCGCTGGCCAGCCCACCGGGCATCCTCGAAAGCGCCGGCAGCGATTCGCTCACGCTGTACGCCCCGCGCCCGGGCACCTACACGGTGAAGGTCCGCTTCACGTCCTATTGGGCGCTTGCCAGCGGCAGCGGTTGCGTGGCCCAGTCACCCGCGGGCTGGACCGAGATACAGGCCCACGAGACAGGGCGTTTTCATGTCGTCATCCGCTTCTCGCCGACGCGGATCTTCAGCCAAGCAGCGCGGTGCACGTGAGCAACTGAGCGATCGTCTAGGCTTTCATGGTTGATGGTCGCCCGCGCTCGTCTCCTGCAAGCGCGCGTCCTGCCGCACGGATGGCCGGACGTGTTGCGGCAGATATCACTCTTTGGAGCCGCTTACATGGCCTATCGGTTCGTGCGCGGCCTCGTCGAGGGCGACGCCAACGAGGCGTTTGCCCACTCGCGCGATCTGATCTCGCTGGAGCGCTCACTGCACGTGTTCGTCGAGCCCTCCATCCAGACGTGGGCCTCGGGCAGCCACTTCCTGATGGTGGCGGCCAGCTGGACATACGTGAACGCACAGACCAGCGTGACTATCGCGGCGCTCGTGTACCTATACGTGCGGCACAACCGCAACTTCTATTTCGTGCGCAACATGTTCATGATCGCGATGGTCATCGCGCTGGTGGGCTACCTGGTGTTCCCCACAGCGCCACCCCGCTTCATGCCCGAGTGGGGCTTCGTCGACAGCGTGTCGAACTTCACCGGCGTGCACGTCGACGGGCACTCGGCGTCGCTGAACGCACTGACGAACCTGTACGCGGCGGTCCCCTCAATGCACGTGGCGTTCGCGCTGATGATCGGCGGGTCGCTCTCGCGGCTGGTGCGCCATCGGATCGTGCGCGTCCTGTGGCTGCTGTACCCCTTACTGATGGCGTTTGTGATCGTGGTGACCGCCAACCACTTCATCTTTGACGCTGTCCTCGGGGCACTCACCGCCGCGGCCTCCGCGTATGGCGCAAGCTGGCTCGCGCGCGCACGGCCGGCCGTGTGGCGCTTCTCCTCGCGGGTCCCCGCGGTCGGCCTTACGGCGAGCGGGTAGGACAGCAGACAGCGATGGCACCTCGACAGCACACCCCCACCCGCCGTGTACGGCGCGCGGCAGCGCGCCCCGGGCGCAGGAGCGCACGCGCGCCAATCGGTGCGGGCGAACGCCGCGAGCTCGTACGCAACCGGCTGATCGAGTCGCGGCTGACGCCCAACGCAATCTCGCTGACGGGCTTCGTCGGAAATGTAGTCGCAGCGGTGCTCGTATGGGAGCGCCTGTTCTTTCTCGGCGGCATCGCGTTCATCCTCGGCTCGGTGATGGACACGCTCGACGGTCGCTACTCGCGCATGTCCGGCAAGGGCACCCCGTTCGGCGCGTTTCTCGACTCCACCCTCGACCGCATCGAGGAGGGGATCGTGCTGACGGCTGTGGCCGGCTACT
Organism: uncultured Solirubrobacteraceae bacterium; assembly: GCA_963752865.1. Lineage (GTDB taxonomy): Bacteria > Actinomycetota > Thermoleophilia > Solirubrobacterales > Solirubrobacteraceae > Palsa-744. The sequence goes on along the minus strand of CAVVZU010000002.1, from coordinate 169,256 downwards.
TCGCGCTGCATGGCAACCGCGTAGCGGCGGCCGCTGTGGTCGTGGCGGTGCTGGCGTCGCTGATGGTCAGCTACACCCGCGCCCGTGCCGAGGCTCTCGGCGTCGAGTGCAAGGTCGGGATCGCCACGCGACCGGTGCGTGTTGTGATCCTCGCGATCGGCCTGGTGTTCGCCCGGGGCGCCTCGCTTGGCAACTTCGAGCTCCTGCAGCCGGCCGTGTATGTGCTGGCCGGCCTCAGCGTCATCACCGTCGCGCAGCGCATCTGGCATGTGCGACGTGAGCTATCCGTGTGACCTTGTAGTCGCCGCGGAGTAGTCTCTTGCGACGCGGGCGGGCTGGCGGAGACTCGATCTCCATCACCTCGCCCCACCTGAGAAGCAGGGATTCCCACTGGGCTCCCTCGACCGGGCTTTCGCCCTCGAAAAGGACATCTCACTCGTGATCAAGGAGCACTCAAACGGCCGCGCCCACAGCAACGGCGCCGCCTCACAGAACGGCGTTAGCCGCTATCAGTCTGAGAAGGTGCGAGTCGCGATCATCGGCGTCGGCAATTGCGCCTCCGCGTTCGTGCAGGGCGTGCACTACTACCGCAACGCCGACCCCGACGCGCGGGTCCCGGGCCTGATGCACGTGGACCTCGGCGGCTACCACATCCGCGACATCGAGTTCACCGCCGCGTTCGACATCGATTCCACCAAGGTCGGCAAGGACCTCGGCCAGGCAATCTGGGCCGGACAAAACAACACGATCAAGTTTGCCAAGGGCAAGCAGGCCGTGCCGAGCAAGCTCGGTGTGCCGGTACACCGCGGCATGACCCACGACGGCCTTGGCAAATACCTCAAGGAGAAGATCAAAAAGGCCCCCGGCGAGACCGCCGACATCGTCAAGATCCTCAGGGACACCCACACCGACGTTGTCGTCTCATACCTTCCCGTCGGCTCCGAGGACGCGACCAAGTGGTATGTCGAGCAGGTGCTCGAGGCAGGCTGCGGTTTCGTCAACTGCATCCCTGTGTTCATCGCCCGCGAGGACTACTGGGACAAGCGCTTCAAAAAGGCGGGGCTGCCGGTCGTCGGCGACGACATCAAGTCCCAGGTGGGAGCGACGATCGTGCACCGCACGCTCGCCCGCCTGTTCGCCGATCGCGGCGTGGAGATCGAGCGCACCTCACAGCTGAACGTGGGCGGCAACATGGACTTCTACAACATGCTCGAGCGTGAGCGCCTGGAGTCGAAGAAGATCTCAAAGACGAACGCCGTCACGTCGATCATGGACCACGAGCTGCCGGCGAGCGACATCCACGTCGGCCCCTCTGACTACGTGCCGTGGCTGACTGACCGCAAGTGGGCGCACATCCGCGTCGAGGGCCAGGCGTTTGGCGATGTGCCGCTGAACGTGGAGCTGAAGCTCGAGGTGTGGGACTCGCCGAACTCGGCAGGGATCGTGATTGACGCCGTGCGCTGCTGCAAGCTCGCGCTCAACCACGGGCTCGGCGGCCAGCTGGACGGGCCGTCGTCATACCTGATGAAGTCGCCCCACAACCAGCGCCCCGACGATCTCGCGCGCCGCGACACGGAGGCGTTCATCGCCAAGTACGCCGGCCGCCCCGGGACGCGCGCAAAAGCCACCGCCTCCTCGACGCGCTCGGCAAAGACCACGCCGACGCGAGCGAAAGCCGCAAAAGCCAGAGGCGTCAAAGCAGCGGCCGCGAAATAGCCTGCCGCTGCCGCCGACCACGCGCGGGTAGCCACCCGCGCGTGCAGGCGCGATAATCGTGGAGTAGATGGCTGATCTGTTCTCCATAGCCCACGTCACGCCGTACCCGTGGGAGGCGGAGGACAACGAGGTCAACGCCCATGTGAAGCGCGTCGCCGAGGAGCTCTCGAGGCGCGGTCATCGCGTGCTGGTTTTGGCGCCGTCGCGCTCGCAGGAGCGCGTGCGCGCCTCGCGTAAGGCGATCCGTGCCGCTCGAGCCGGGGGCGGCGGCGCCGCGTCGCTGCTCGAGGGCACCGATCGCGGCACGCCGCGGGTAATCGCGGTGGGAGAGGTGCTCGACATCCAAGGGCCGGCCCGCAGGCGAGCCTCGGCGCTGCCGATCGACGTGGCGCGCACGGTGGAGGAACTGCTGAGCACCGTCCCGTTGGACTTCGTGCACGTGCACGAGCCGTTTGCACCGAGCACCTCCAACGCAGCGCTGCGCCACTCGCGTGCACTGAACGTGGGCTCTTTCCACGCCTCCAGCGAGCGCCTGCTCTCGACGCTCCTCGCGCGGCGCTTCGTGGAGAGCTTCTTCGGCCGCCTGGACGCGCGTACCGCCAGCCTGCCAGCGACGGCCGAGCTGATGAGCCATCACTTCCCGGGCGATTACCGCCTGGTCGGCGACGGACAGGGTGCAGCAGGCGAGTTGGAGGAGATCTATCGCAGCCTCGCCGCCCGCAGGCACACGAGCGACGGCGACAGGGCACTGCGCCAGCGGCTCGCCACGCGGCCGCTGATCGAGGTCGACCTGCACATGCACACCGACCACTCTGGCGACTGCGCCACCCCTGTGGAGGTGCTGTTGGCGAGCGCGCGTGAGCAGGGTCTGGGGGCGATTGCCGTGACCGACCACAACGAGATCTCAGGTGCCTTGGAGGCAAAGGCGCAGGCAGCCAAACCCGGCCCCCGGGGCGGGTTGGGATCGAATCTGAAGGTGATCGTGGGAGAGGAGGTCAAGACGGCCAGCGAAGGTGAGGTGATCGGGCTGTTCATCAAGGAGAAGATCCCCCGCGGCCTGAGCCTCCCGGAGACGATCGCCGAGATCAAGCGCCAGGGCGGCATCGTGTACGTGCCTCACCCGTTCGACCGCATGCACTCGGTGCCGGACTACGAGCATCTGCTGAAGGTCCTCGACGATGTCGACGCGATCGAGGTTTTCAACCCGCGGGTGGCGATCAGCGCGTTCAACGACGAGGCCGCGCGGTTTGCCGCCAAGTACCGAATCACCGCGGGCGCCGGCTCGGACTCGCATGTCGCGCAGGGCCTCGGCTCGGTGCGCATCCGCATGCGCGACTTCGACGGACCGCAGGAGTTCCTGCAGTCGCTGCGCGACGCGGAGATCCTCACACGCCCCTCCTCGCTGCTGTACGTGCAGGCGCTGAAGTTCCTGCAAACGCGCGCCACGCCCCGATCGGCCCGCCGCGCCAGCAAGGCCCGGCGCCTGAAGCGCCTGAACCGAGCGCACGGCGGCGGGGGACGAAGGTAGGAAGGGCTGGGCAAATACAAAATGCCACGTGGCGGTCGAGGGTCGAGTGGGGCAAGGACGCAGAGAGCGAAGTGTGCTCTGCACACGAGCGATCGAGGACGCCGCCCCGCGAAGCACCCTCGGCCGCCACGCAAGTACTGATGCACCGCCAAGGACAAGACGACCCCCTGTCAAATCCCTCGGGGTCGATGCCAGTAACCGATGACGAGATCCGCGAGAAGTATCTCGAGCGTGCCATCCGCGAGCTGAACACGCTGACGCGTGAGCTGCAGGCGTGTCCGCACTGCCCGCGGGGGAACCTCATGCCGGTGCTCGGCTCAGGTCACCCCCAGGCGGACATCATGCTGCTGAAGCACTCGGCGCTGCCGTCGGAGATCGAGGAGGGCGTCGCCTTCTACGGACGCGCGGGCGGCGCGTTGATGAAGTCGCTCAAGCGGCTGTCGATCGATCCGCTCGCCGTGTACGGCACGCTGTGCGTGAAGTGCCCGTTGAGCGACGCGTCACTGGCGGACTTCGCATGCATCTCACGGGTGGTGGAAGAGATCGCGATCGTGCAACCGAAGATTGTTGTGGTGATGGGCGCTGAGGCGTTGAGCGCGCTGGGCGAGATGGAGATCCCGCTGGCGCGCCCGCTGCACGACACGATCGGCGAGGTCCAGCAGCTGACGCCGACGATCGACGCGCTATACGTGCCCAGCATCGACGACTCGCTCGACGAGCAGGACGCCAAGCGCGAATTCTGGGCTGCGTTCCGCGTGCTTGGCGACTGGTACGCGGCGCAGCCGCCGTACTAGATCGTGAGCACGATCTTGCCAAGCTTGCCGCCGGCGGCGAAGCGCTCATAGGCAGCAGCGGCTTCGTCCAGGGTGAAGGTGTCGGCGATCGGCACGCGCAACGCGGGTGGGTCCGTGTCGAATAGCGGCAGCACCTCGTGCTCCAGGCGGCGGGCGGCGGTCGCTTTTTCCTCTGGCGCACGCACCCTGAGGGTCGAGCCGTGGATCCGCGCGCGCTTACCCATCAGCGCCAGCAGGTTCAGCTCGGCCTTTGCGCCGGCTGACACACCGATCACCACGATGCGCCCAGCGGTGGCGAGCGCCTGCATGTTCTCCGCCAGGTTCGGTGCGCCGACGAGCTCGAGGATCACATCGAACGGGCCGTGCTCAGCGAAGCCGCCACACGCGATCACCTCGGCGCCCAGCGCCGCGACCTGCTCGCGCAGCTGCTCGTTGCGCACGGTCGCGGTCACACGCGCACCGGCAGCCTTGGCGAGCTGAATCGCCGCGGTGCCCACCCCCCCGGCGGCGCCGTGCACGAGCAGGCGCTCACCGGAGCGCAGCTGGGCCTGGGTGAACAGGGCGTCGTGCGCCGTCATGAACACCTCAGGCAAGCCACCGGCGGCCGTCCAGTCGAGGCTCTCTGGCACTGGCATCAGCTGGCGCTCGTGCACTGTGACCAACTCCGCCTGCGCACCCCCGCCGACGATCCCCATCACGCGCGCCCCTACCGCGAAGCGTTCCGCGCCATCTCCCGGTGCTGTGATCTCGCCGGCGAGCTCCATCCCGGGGATGTCCTGCGGTGACCCGGGTGGCGCTGGATACAGGCCGCGTCGCTGCATCATGTCGGCGCCGTTCAAACCGGCAGCGTGGACACGCACGAGCACCTCGCCTGTCCCCGGAACGGGGTCAGGGTGCTCCTCGATCACGATCTCCTTCTCGCGGATGGTTGCGGCGCGCATTGGCCCAGCCTATCCAGACGGTGCCAGCCGCGACCGCATGCTCAGGCAATAGCGTCCCGCCCCACCGCCCATTCACTCGAGCAACACGGTGTCCTCGTTGGAGTAAGCGGGAGCGCACGCGCATACGATCCGTAGCGGCACCTCGCCGACGTTGAAGACCTTGTGGTGAGCACCAGGCGGGATCAATGCGCAGTCTCCCTCCTCGATGATGCGCTCCTCGCCGTCGATCACCAGCCGACCGCGGCCGGCGCTCACGAGATACAGCTCCTCGGTGGTGCGGTGGAGATGCTCGGTCGTCGCACCGCCCACCGGGATCGTCGCCTCCGCGAGACTCTGGTTCTGCGCAGGGGCGGACACGCGTCCAGCCCACTCCCTGATCTCCGAGCCGTCGAGCGTGGTGAACGGCTCGATCTGCGCATATGAGCGGACGTGCATCGCAAGCTCGCGGCGCTACGCCGCGACGCCCTCCCGGGGCGAGGTGCAGAACGCACATCTACGCGCCTCGCGCGGGATCTCGCTGAGGCACTCGGTGCAGGGTGTCGTTTCAGACTCGGTGTCGAGACCCGTCTTGCGCTGTGCCATCAGCACGTTGACGGGCTTGACGACGAAGAAGAACACAGCGGCAGCGATCGATACGAACGCGATCAGCGAGTTGATGAATTCGCCGTAGTGAAAGGTGCTGTGGTGGATCGTGAAGAAGAGGTTGGAGAAATCAGGCTTGCCGATGATCGCCGCCACGATCGGCGTCAGCAGGTCGCGCACCAGCGCCGTCACCAACGCGCCAAACGCTGCGCCGACGACAATGCCAACGGCTAGGTCGACGACGTTCCCACGGAGCAGGAATGCCTTGAACTCCTTGGCCATCGGGCAGATCTTCGCAGCCCGCTACGACGTGCTTTTACGGCGCACGGAGCGTGACGAGGGTCAAGCCCGCTCGAGCAAAGCGACGCACTCGATGTGGTGAGTCTGCGGAAACATGTCCACGGGACGCACCTTGCGCAGCACCCACCCAGCCTCGACCAGTTCGGCTGCGTTTGGGGCGAGCGTGGTGGGGTTGCACGACACGTACACGATGCGCTTGGGGGCCGCCTCGATGATGCGGCGGACGACTTTCTTGGACAGGCCCGCGCGGGGCGGGTCGACGATCACGAGATCGGGACGACCGGCGCGCTCGACCAGCTCCGGCAGCGCCAGGCGGGTATCGCCGGCGAAGAAGCGCACGTTGGTGACCTCGTTGCGCTTGGCACCGGCGATGGCGTCGGCTACCGCCTGCTCGATCAGCTCGATCCCCCACAGCTCGCCCGCATGCGGCGCAAGCGTGAGCGCGATCGTGCCGATCCCCGAGTAGAGGTCGTACACGCGCTCCCAGCCCTGCAGCGCCGCGTACTCCTCCGCCACCCCGTACAGCAGCTCGGCCATCTCCGTGTTCGTCTGGAAGAACGCTTCTGAGGAGATCAGCAGGTCGAGCTCGCCCAGGCGCTCCGGTAGCTCCGCCTCGCCCCACACGAGCTCCGTCTGCCCTCCCGCGGTCGTCTCGGCGAGGCTGCGTGAGCGGGTCCACAGCACGCCGCTGAGGCTCTCGCCGAGCGCATCGTGGAGCGCCGCCGCCAAGAGGCCAGGCTCCAGCTCGCCGTCGGTGCTCACGATTCGCACCTGCAGCTTGCCCGTTCGACGTCCTTCGCGGACCACCAGGTTGCGCAGGCGCGCGCGGCCGTCGGGCGCGGGTCCCACGCGCCCCGAGCGGTCCCTGCGCGCGTCGCGCTCGCTCGGCTCGCCGGGCGCCCGCCTGCTGCTGCGCTCCCATGCGCTCAGCCCCTGCGCCCGGCACCACGCGAGCGCCGCTTCGCGGGCGAGGTTGCCACGCTCGGACGCCAGCATGCAGTCGCCCATCGGGATCACGTGGTTGCCGCCAGCCGGAGCGTGAAAGCCGCAAACCAGCTCGGGGTTAGCTGGATCTGGGCCCGTGCCGAAGGAGTACTCGAGCTTGTTGCGGTAGCGCCACTGCTCCAGCGCCGGCACGATCTCCTGTAGCTCATAGCCGTCCAGGTGACCGATCCGCCGCAGTGCCTCATCCACCTGCGCGTGCTTGATCTGCAGCTGGCGCTCGTAGGGGATCACCTGCCATGGCACGCCCGGGTGATCAGCCGTCGGTGCGATCCGTTCGGGGCTTGGCTCGAGCACCTCCAGCGTGCGCGCGTTCGCGTAGCTGCGCTTGCGCTTGTGCACCACCGCACGCACCCGATCGCCGGGAATCGCGCCTGCCACGAACACCACGTATCCGCCATCCCCCAGCCGTGCCACACCCTCGCCGCCAAACGCGAGCGAGTCGATCGTCAGCTCGAGCTCATCGCCGCGCTGCGGACGCGGCCCCGCCTCGCCGGGCGCAGCAGGCTGGTCCGCGGCGAGGACCGCATGAGAGGTGGCCGGCGTGTCGGTGCTCATCGCGACGCGCTTTGTGTGGCCGGGGCCACGAGCAACTCGAGCAGTGCCTTCTGGGCGTGGCGCCGGTTCTCTGCCTGATCCCAGATGTGCTCTCCGCGCGGTCCGTAGAGCACCTCCGCGGTGATCTCCTCGCCGGGGTGTGCCGGCAGGTCGTGCATCGCAAACGCACCCGCAGCTGCCGCGTCCAGCAGCGCGTCATCCAGCTTGTATGCGGCCAGCGCGGAGCGGCGCTCTGCTGCTGTGCTCTCATCGCCCATGCTCACCCACACGTCCGTGTACACCGCGCACGCTCCCGCCACCGCCTCGTATGGGTCCGTGTGCAGCGTCATCTGGCCTGACGCCTCTGCCGGCAAGGTGAGATTCTCCTCCAGCGTGTAGCCCGCGGGCGAGGCGAACGCCACATGCATCCCTGCCAGCGTCCCCAGCACGGCCAGCGAGCGCGCGATGTTGTTGCCGTCGCCGATGTAGGCCAGGCGCAGGCCCGCGAGCGAGCCATACGCCTCGCGTAGCGTCAACAGGTCCGCAAGCGCCTGGCAGGGGTGGTGGCCAGCGCTCAGCATGTTCACGATCGGCACCGTGCTGTGTGCCGCGAGCTCCTCGAGGATCTCATCCGAGCCGGTTCGCAACCCCACCGCGGTCACGTGCCTGGAGAGCACCAGCGCCGTGTCGCGTGGCGCCTCGCCGCGCGAGAGCTGTAGCTCGTCCGAGCGCAACACCACCGCGTGGCCACCCAGCTCGTCGATCCCCACCTCGAACGACACACGCGTACGGGTGGAGGGCTTCTCGAAGATCAGTGCGACGCTGCGGTCGGCAAGCGCACGCGAGGACAGCGGCGCACGCTTCAGCTCGAGCGCGCGGTCGAGCAGCGCGTCCAGTTCGGACGCGCTCAGCTCAGCACCTGTGAGGAAGTGGCGTGTGCTCATCGAATCGGCCAGTGTAGGCGCTATGCGGGCAAGAGCCTGCGACCGCCGACGGCGCCGTGTGCGATCGTCCGGTCATATGAACTTGTCTAGAAAGGACCGCAATCGATGAAAACGGGGATTGCCGCTGTGATTGCATGCTGCGTGGTGGCGTTCACGGCGGGCTGCGGCTCGTCTGTCAGCCCGAGCAGCTCAACGACGACGGGCACCACAACAGTTGCGACAAGCGCCGGCACCACAGCGGTGACGAAGAGCTCCAGCACTGCCGGCGGTGGCATCAAAGGCGACACAACGCCCAAGTTCGCCTCGCCCTCAGCGTCCGAACCCGTGCAGAGCGGGCTCGTGCAGATCGCCTACCGCGACATCGCAATCGACCCGGACACGGTCAGGGTGAAGGTCGGCAGCACGATCAAGTGGACCAACTACGACTCCACCCAGGCGAACGTCACGAGCGTCAACGGCCCCCAGCGGATCGCCTCGAAGGACTTCGGCGAAGGCGGTAGCTTCGAAGTGAAAGTCGAAAAGCCCGGCGTCATCCACTACGAGTGCACGCTGTACCCCACGACGATGAACGGCACGATCGAAGTGGTCAGCTGAGCAGGGCGTCCTGTTGGAGCTCCACTTGACTGGCCTCCGCTAGACGCCGAACTCCGGCAGGCCCTGCTCAGGCGTGGACGCGGTCGCATACAGGCGGCGTGGGATCCGGCCCGCGCCGCGCGCCAGACGACCGGCTTCCACAGCCGCGCGCATCGCGCGCGCCATCGCCACAGGGTCCTGTGCTCGGGATATCGATGACGCGGCCATGACCGCGTCGCAGCCAAGCTCCATCGCCAAGGCCGCATCCGAGGCTGTGCCGACGCCCGCGTCGAGCACCACCGGGACGTCCACCGCTTCGCGGATCAGCGCGATGTTGTACGGGTTGCGAATACCCATGCCGCTACCGATGGGAGAGCCCAGCGGCATCACCGCCGCGCAGCCGATGTCCGCGAGACGGCGGGCCAGCACGGGGTCGTCAGTTGTGTACGGCAGCACCACAAAGCCCTCGTCCACGAGCTCCTCCGCCGCCCTCAGAAGCTCGGGTGCGTCCGGCAGGAGCGTGTCCTCATCGCCGATCACCTCCAGCTTTATCCAGTCGGTCGCGAAAGCCTCCCGAGCGAGGCGTGCGGTGATCACCGCGTCGCGCGCTGTCATGCAGCCCGCGGTGTTCGGCAACAGCTCCACGCCGGCTGCGGCAATCACGTCCATCAACGATCCGCGTGCGCTCGGATCCACACGCCGCAACGCGACCGTCACAAGCTCGCATTCGCTGACGGCAATCGCCTCAGCCAATAGCTCGAGCGACGGGAAGCCCCCCGTGCCCAGCAGCAGCCGCGAGCGCATCGTCCTGCCGGCGATCGTCAGCGCGTCCCGCGAATGCCCACCGACGCTTGGAGCAGGCGTCGAGGTGCCGTTGCCGCTCGCGCCGGCAAGCGTGGGACTCAGCGGTTCGGCCATACCCAGATCATCCTCCTTGCATCGCCGTGAGCACCTCCACCCGCGCGTGCTCACCAAGCGCAAAGCTCTCCCACGCGGCTCGCGGCACGACCTCGTCGTCGACCGCCACCGCAACCCCCCGGGCGTCGGCCGCCAATCCCAGGCGAGCGAGCACCGCGACGATCGTCTCGCCGGCGGCCACATCGGAGCGCTCGCCGTTGAGAACGATCATGCTGGGAGCACCGCCGCCGGATGCGCCGGCACGGGGGGTGAGCCCGCGGGCGCGGCGGTCTCGCGCCGGGACCCGGCCGCAGGCATGAAGCGCTCTGGAGCACACGCGTAGAGCAGCGGGTCGGGCTCCCTCCTACCGTCGTCGATGAGCAGGTCAGCGACCAGCTCGGCTGTCAGGGGCGCGAGCAGGATGCCGTTGCGATAGTGACCGGTCGCCCAGATCAGTCCCTGCACGCTCGTAGGGCCGATCGCTGGGCCATTGTCGGGTGTGCCGGGGCGCAGACCCACGGACAGCTCCTCGATCTCCAGCTCGCTGATGCCAGGGACCAGCTCGTGGGCATCGCGCAACAGCTCGTAGATGCCGCCCGCGGTGGCTGTCAGCTCGAAGCCTCGCTCCTCAACCGTTGCGCCGAGCACGTAGCGACCGTCCCCGCGGGGCACCAGATAGCCACCACCAAAGCGCAGCACACGTCGTAGCAGCCCAGGTCCCGCGTGGTCGCGCAGTCGCAGAATCTGACCCTTGACCGGCCTTACCGGAACCCGAGCAGCCGCTGGCAACCCCTCGATCTGCTCGCTCCATGGTCCTGCCGCAAGCACCACCCGGTCCCCAGCCAGGTACTCACCATCTCGCAGCGTCACCCCCGTGACGTGCGTGCCCGCGTCGTCCAGCTCGACCCGGGCCACAGACGTGTGCTCGCGTAGCTCCACGCCCACCGACTCACAGGCCGTGCGCAGCGCTGAGACAACACGGCGCGGGTCAACAGAGTGATCCTCGGGAGCCTCCAACGCGAGCCGCACGGTGGGCGCAAGCGCCGGCTCGTGCTCGCGCGCCTCGCTGGGGCGCAAACGCTCGACGGCGAGACCGAGCGACTGGCGGAAGGCGAGTTGACGCTCGAGCTCGCGCGCGTCGTCGTCGTCGCGTGCCACGAGCAGCGTGCCCGTGCGCATCAGCCCAACCGAAGCGCCGGCGTCGGCCTCCAGCTCCGATGCGAATGCCGACCACATCTCTGCCGAGCGCAATCCCAGCTCGAGCAGACGCCGCCCCGCCTCTCCGAACTCAACCTCCACCACCGGCGCGAGCATGCCAGCAGCCACGCTCGACGTCGCCTGGCCGACCGTATCGCGCTCGAGCACCGCCACCTTCATGCCGCGCTGGCGCACGCGCCATGCGATGGCCATACCGATGATGCCGCCACCGACGATCACCACGTCTGGCTGCTCGTTCAAAGGCATGCAGATGATGCTAGCCCGCTGCTGGGAGGCACGGATGCTCAGCGATGGAGACATTGCCGCGGCTCACGCATGTGGAGCGGGTACGATGCCCGGGCCTCGTCAGTCGATCAGTCGGAGGGACAGGGATGGGAAGCAGACGCAAGCGGATGGCGGGGCGGTATGCCCGGCGAGCGAAGATCTCGGGCGAGGACGCCGTCACGATCTCGTTCGGGTTCAGCTCTTTCGCGATCGCGATCATCGCTGGGGTGCTTGAGGAGTTGCCGTATGTGGGGATCCTGTTTGCGCTGGCGTTCTTTCACTTTCACAGGACTGTGCTCGTGACCGATCAGCACGTGTATGTGTATCGCGACCTTCCGTTCCATCAGCCGGGTGCGCAACTCGGGCAGTATCCGCTCGGTTCGAGCACAGTCACGCGCGTTCGCGGGAAGCTCACGTTCTCCGACGGTCAAGTCGTGTGGCACAGTCCACTGTTGGCCTGGCGGGTAAGGCAAGTAGCGGACGCCGTGCAGGCCGGCGGCGCCGCCTTCTCGGCCTAGTCAACGACATGACGTTGGTGCCGTTCGTTCACCCGCTGCGGGTGCGCTATGCGGAGTGCGATCCACAGCAGATCGTGTTCAACGCCAACTACTTCGCATACTTCGATGTTGCGATGACGGAGCTCTGGCGCACAGCGATAGGGCGCTATTCAGTCATGCTCGAGCGGGGCGTCGACATGGTCGTGGCCGAAGCATCGGCGAGGTTCCTGGGCGCGGCGCGCTTCGACGACGAGCTCAAGCTCGAGGTGTCGATCACGCGTCTCGGTAGCACTGCCTGCACCACGCGACATCGTGTGCTGCGCGGCGAGGAGGTGCTCGTGGAGGGCGAGATGCGCCACGTATTCGTCGACCCTGCCTCGTTCGAGAAGACGACCATCCCGGACTGGCTGCGCGAGGCGCTCGCCCCTTGGACAACCCAGCAGTAGCCGGCGTCGGCGACCTCCGCGAGTCGCGGCCGCCGCTGGCCCCAGCTGCTGCCTGTACAGTCAGCAGATGTCCCGGGGGGCCGCTGTCCGAGCGATGCGCGCATCGCTGACGTGCGTGTTTGTAAGCATGCTCTGCCTCGCCGTGTGCTCCACACCTGCTCAGGCAGCCCAGCGGTGCGTTGCACCCAGGTCTCGGAGAACGCACGTGGTGAAGGTCACGCACGCGCTGGTCGTCTACTACGTGCACGAACCTGAATCTGGGTTGGTCGGCGAAACCAACGTCTACATGACATGCAGTCGCACGACCAACCGCTTCGTCGAAATCGGTAGCGAAGAACCCAATGACGGTGACGCCCCTCCGGAAGACGTGCTTTCCGACCTTCAGGTTCAGGGGCATTGGCTTGTCATCACGCAGACGAGCGGGACGAGCGCAGCCGCCGAGTGCGGGAAGTACTCGCCGAACGCAGAAAGGGAATGCCCGTCCGCAAGCGAGTCCCTGATCGTCGTCGATGTCGCGAGCGCCCGAAAGGGCAGAATCCACGATGTAGATGTGTTCGAGGGCGACGACGAAGCACCGCTGTCTCCCGTGTTGGTCTCCGGGGACGGGGCCGTCGCGTGGCTGGAAACGACCGAAGCGGAAGCCACCTCATCGCCGGGCACGCTGTACGGCTGCGTGGCCGTTCCTCTGCACGAGAGCCTCGAGTGCAAGCCGCGCACGGTCGCGCAAGGCGTCATCCCCACCGCCTCGCTACGACTCATGGGTAAGACGCTCAGCTGGACTGCCGCAGGACAGCCGCAGTCCAGCGTGCTCTGAAGTCGTCGGCGCCGTTGATGCTGTCGAGCAATGATCGGCTCGGTGTTGGCACCTCGATCACAGCTCACCATCGCATGGGTGACAGCGGTATGACCTTGCCCGACCGGCGCCCTACGCGAGAGCAATCTCGTCGAGGGCATCGACGATCGCCGACACCTCTGTGCGGGCCGTGTAGTCCGCGTGGGTATCCACGAACCTCACCGTCCGGTCAGTGTCGAGGATAAGCACCGCCGGCATCGGCAGTTCGGGTGAGTCGGAGTCGTTGACGTCCTTTAGATCGAGACCGAGCTCGCGCTGTGCAGCGAGGACGTGCTCGGCGGGCTGGAACGCGATCCCGATTTTGTGCGCAAGCCCGGCCCCTGCGTCCGACAGCACCGTGAAAGTCAGCTCGGCCTTCTCTGAGGTGCTCAGTGACCCGTCTGGGGTCTGAGGGCTGATCGCAACGAGCCGCGCACCGTAGCGGTCGAGTTGCGGCAGGAGCTCTGTCTGGTAGGTGCGCAGCGCGACGTTGCAGTAGGGACACCAGCCACCGCGGTAGAAGACGATCACCGCGGGGCCGTCGGCCACGAGCGCCGAGAGCGTGACTGAAGAGCCGGTTGCATCCGGAAGCGTGAAGTCCTCGAGCTTGTCCCCGACGGCGACGATCCCCGACGGTGCGCCTCGTTCACGCCACGCTTGTTGATCATCGGCGAAGACCTGCGCGATAGCGGGCGGTAGGTGGGTGGCCGAGCCAGCCGAGATCTCGGCTGACTGCTGGGCGATGGTGGGCATATGCGCGCCTCTCAAATTGGATTGGTTGGTCCACTTCTTGGCATGAGCTTACACGATTGGATTACCAAGTCCAATCTCCTGGAATGCGGCCATGAGCAGCCGGGCACCAAGCACCGAGAAGGGACGGCGGACGCGGGAGCGCATCGTGCAAGCGGCTGTGGAGCTCGTCGCGGAGCGAGGTGCCGCGGCGGTGAGCCTCGACGATGTCGGTTCGACGGCACCTGCGAGCCGCAGCCAGCTCTACCACTACTTCGATGACCGCGACGACCTGATTCGAGCTGTGGTCGACGCGACCTGCGATGCACGATGTCGCTCATCCAGGGAGGGCTGCTGCTCACGCAGGTGCGGCGCGATCCCGGGCAGCTGCGCGCCTCACTCGACGCGGCGATGCGGCTACTGCGTGCTTCGATCCAGACGGAGCGACCGCGATAAGCGAGCGTCAGCGCTCAAACGGTGCCATGCGCACCGCCAGTGGCAAACCGCACCGGACCAACAACCCGAATCGCCCCTGCGGCACGGCTGCCGCCTCCGCGCGAATCATCGCAAGGAGCTGGTGCTTGAAGTCGTCTCGCGGATGACGGCGCAGGACCTCCTCGACATTCGCGGGGGCGATGTCCCAGATCCTCAGCCCCGCGCCATCAACCATCGCTCCCCACTGCAGGTAGCAGCCGAGCTCTCCGTCGCGCTCGACGTTGACGCCGGGTGTGGTGTGAGCGCAGATAGCGTCAGCGAGAGCCTGCGCACGACCATCGTCCACTCCAGCCGCGGACGCACACGTGAGCGTTCGGTCCGCGCTCGCAAGCGTGAAGTCGTGTCCTGGGGTGGGTTGGGCGATCCCATGGTCGTGCAGCAGCGAGCCGCAATAGAACAACTCGACATCGAGCTCGCTCCCGTCGATAGCGGCGAGAGCGCGTCCGAACAACCACGTCCGATGGGAGTGGCCCACGAGCGCTGCCGGCAGTTCGGCGCACGCCTGCTCGGCCTCTCGCGCAAATACTGAATCCGGCACCACGAATGTGTCGAGATCGACACTTGTGGCTCCTGCTGGGAGCCGCCCAAATGCCAGCTTCGCGCGGCCAAGCACATTCTCCCATTGCCCGAGTGCGATTGCGGCAAGCAGCCGGCTGCGCTCGCGCGAGCTCAGACGCCCTCCGGTGCGTCGTGCCCAACTGAGACCACCGAGCCGTTGCGGATCAGGAGATCTCAACACGTCGTCACTACAGCACGAACGGAACGATCGCGTGAACGCGCGCCTTGTACTCCGCGTATGCGTCGGGGAAGTGGCTGCTCATGATCTGTTCCTCCCGGCGCGCCTTCCACCACAGGCCAGTGCACAGCGCAAGAAACAACACAGCGCCGATCGCCCGCCCGTCGTTGATCGCCGTGCCCAGCCCCATCACGATGATTCCCGTGTAGATCGGATGCCTCGCCAGCGCATACGGGCCAGACTCGATCAGCTCGTGGTCTTGCTTGAACGTCACCTCTGCGCTCCAGTTGCGGCCCAGCGTAATTCGTGCCCAAACAGTGAAGGCCGCTCCCGCGACGACGATGCAGTCCGTCACGACCCCCAATCCGAGTCCTGTGTGCCAAAGCGGTGATTGTGACGAGATGTTCAAAAGCCGCCCGGCGAGCACACAGCCGATGACGGTGCCGATCACCACCAGTCGATATCCAAGGAACCCTTTCCTCTCGACAGTGCGCTTCGTCGTGAACGCCATGAGCACCCAATAGACCACCCAAGCGATCCAGCAGATCTCGATGAATAGCCATGTCGGGTGGTTCATTGCGCTGTCTAGGCGTGGGTCGTACGGCCGAT
The DNA here is from genome assembly GCA_963752865.1 of uncultured Solirubrobacteraceae bacterium. Lineage (GTDB taxonomy): Bacteria > Actinomycetota > Thermoleophilia > Solirubrobacterales > Solirubrobacteraceae > Palsa-744. Next base: position 153,616 of record CAVVZU010000002.1, on the reverse strand, counting down.
GGGTCAATTATCGCGCCCCGCCCGTACATATTTGCATACGTGCGTGTACGTATGTTAGATTGGGAGCCTGGGCTTCGCGCGTGACGCATGCCCGGCACCCACATGAGGCTTTCCAACAGCGAACACGAATCTCACGACTGGCGAATACGCGAGGTCGCACCTGACTTCAGGCTCGAGGATGTCTGGGCGCTGCCCGTGCAGGGCGGCATCGACGACTTTGCGGCGTTGCTCGATGTGATCGCATCGCTCGATCCCGCTGAAGCGCAGTCCCGTGCGACCCGCATGTTGTTCAGCATTCGCCATCGCCTCGGAGCATGGTTTGGCTGGGACCGCGCACCGCACGCGCTCGCCATCCCAGATCACACCGAAACGACGCTTAGCAGTCGGCTCCCCGAGGATCTGCACGGTACCGTGACCAGCCCGTCTCTCGGTTCGAAGCAGTTCGGCGAGCTCGTGGACTTCAAGCCTCTCTATCGCACGGATGTCGAGTGGGCCGCCGAGATCTCAAACCAAACTGTCCACGCCATCATGCACCTGGCCTGGGTCGAGCACGGCCCGGACATCTATCGAGGACAGATGGGGGTGTACGTGAAGCCGCGAGGTAGATCCGGGACGGCATACATGGCCGCAATCGCACCGTTCCGCCACCTCATCGTGTACCCGGCACTGATGCGAGAGGTCGAACGGGCATGGAATGCCCGCGAGGCTCAGTCAACCTGAACTATCTGATTCCCGAGCACAATGATGTCCCCGGCGCACAGCGCAGCGCGACCGACGCGCTCGCCGTTCACGGCCGTACCGTTGGTGGAAGCCAGATCCTGCAGCACCCATACGCCGTCGCGATAGGTGAGCTGCGCGTGCCGACGCGACACGCTCGTGTCAGCAAGGACAACGTCGCAAGCGGGATGGCGCCCGACGAGCAACTCCTCAGTCTCGAATCCGTCCAACGCAAGCAACAGTGGCGCGTTCGTGGATCCGCCGGACACGGCGACGGCACGGATGCTCGCTGCCAGCGCACGCCATGCACGCCGCGCGATCACCGTCGGCTGCGAACGGCCACCGCGCAGCACAAGGTCACCCACCAGCCGCTGCGGGTCGATCAGACGGGGGCCGAACAGCAGCTCCAGCCGATATGAGTGGGTCTCCTCGCTCAGCAAGCCTTCGGCAAAGGCCGAGCTCAAGACTCCTGCGAGACGTTTGCGAGAGCGACCGAGCCCAGACACCATTCGAGTATCCCGCCGAAACGCCCAGCTGTCTATCCCACCGACTCGACCGCCTCAGCCGACTCGTCGCGGTGTGCGCCCGGCACCGTCACGCGGTCGCTCGCCGAGCGCCCCAGCCGAGCCACCTCTTCGTCCATCAGCGGCAAGGTGCGCTTGGCGTCGCGCCTGCTCACCAGCTCGAAGAGGCGCGAGCTCAGCAGCGGCTTCATCCAGCGAAGCAAGCCAACCCAGCCGGGGACGTTGATGCGGCTGGCGCGCTTTTCGATGCCGCGCACGAATGCCTCAGCGCACTCCTCCACAGATGTCGTCGCACCCAGCGGGCCGGGAAGCGAGTCGAGCGTCTGTCGAAAGGCCGCCAGGTCGCGCTTGGCGTCCTGCACCATCGGCGTGTCGATCCACGACATGTGCGCGCTGCCAACCGCCACGCCCTTGTAGCCAAGCTCCAGCCTCAGAGCGTTGGCAAAGTGCTCGACACCCGCCTTGCTCGCGTTATAGGACGCGAGACCCGGAGACGGCGCATAAGCGGCCTCGGATGAGACCACCAGCACGTAGCCCTTGCGCAGCTCGATTTGGGGGAGCGCAGCGCGCACGGTGTGGAACACACCGGTGATGTTGATGTCGATCAGTCGACGGAAGATCACCGGATCGACAACGCCAACCGACCCGTAGCTGGCGATCCCGGCATTCGCCACCACCACGTCGATCCCCCCGAAGCGCTCGACTCCATGGGCGACCGCCGCCTCCATGTCGCCGAGCTCCGTCACGTCGCCGACGATCGACGTCGCGTGCTCAGGGCCAAGACGTACGACGAGCTCGTTCAGCAGATCTTCCTCGAGATCGACCAGCACCACCCGCGCACCACGGCTGACCAGCAGCGAGGCCGTGGCGGCACCAACGCCGCGTGCGCCACCGGTGATCAGCACCACCTTCCCTTGCAACACGCGCCAACCATACACGCACCGCGCAGCCGCTCAGTATCGTCGGGAGAACTGTGTCTGACGCTACTGGCAACAACAAACAGGACAGCTGGAACGCGCCATCGCCTCGGCTGAGGCTCCTGCGTCACTACGAGGTGGCGGCAGGCACGTCGACCGCTGTCCTTGTCGCGATAGCCGTCACCGTCCCGCTCAGCTCCACCGTCGCGATGGCCATCGCCGTGATCTGCGTAATCGCCGCGGGCGTGAGTGCAGACGTGATCGCGGGCCGACGGGTGCGCGCCTGGGGCTACGCCGAGCGCGCCGACGATCTGCTCGTAAAGCGCGGCGTGATGTTCCGGCGCACGTCGGTCATCCCCTACGGGCGGATGCAATACATCGAGGTCACCGCCGGTCCGTTCGAGCGTGCGTTTGGGCTTGCCACCGTGCAGATGCACACGGCGGCAGCCGCCAGTGACGCGCGTATCCCCGGGCTGCCCGCTGAAGAGGCGGCGCGCCTTCGCGACCAGCTGACATCCCTGGGCGAGGCCAACGCAATGGGGCTATGAGCGAGCCCCCCGGCCATGGACGGCCAGTGCACTCCGCAGCGGAGTCACGAGCTGTTGCGGGACTGCAGGGCGAATGGCAGCGCCTGCACCCACTCTCGCCGCTGGTGAGGACGGGCCGCGGCGTGCTCGCGATCGTCGTGCTGCTGCTGATCCCAGCGGGGACGAGCAGCCACGGAAACGTCGGCTCCGATCTCGCCCACCTCGCCATCATCGCTGTGGTCTTCGTGCTCGGCGTGATCACCTGGCTGGTCACCAGGTGGCGAGTGGAGGGCGGGGTCCTGCGGGTGGACAGCGGACTGCTGCGACGAACCTCCGAGCGCTTCCCGCTCAGCCAGATCCAGGCGATCGACACGGTCCGGCCGGGCCTCGCACGGGTCTTCGGCGTCGCCGAGCTGCGAATCCGGCTCGCAAGCGGCAGCGGCAAGGCCGGGCGCCTGGCCTATCTGAGCAACGCCGAGGCCGAAACGCTGCGGGCGCACCTGCTCGCCCTGAGTCATGGGCAGGCCGAGGTGGCACCCCCTGCACCCGAGCAGACGCTCGTCACCGTCGCACCCGCCAGGCTGTTTGCCTCGATCCTGCTCACCGGCAGCGGCCTTTTGCTCGAGCTGGCGGTGATCGTGCTGTTGATCCTCGCCGTCGTCGCCCCAGCAATCGAGGGAGCCGCTATCAGCGCTGGGGCCGGTGGCCTGTTCGTCCTTGCCATCTCCCTGTTTCGCCGCTTCAACGGCGACTATCGCCTCGCTGTGAGCGATGCGGCCGACGGCCTGCACCTGCGCTCAGGCCTCGTGGAAACCTCAGCCGAGACGATTCCCCCCGGCCGCATACAGGCCATCCGGATGGTCGAGCCGTTGGCGTGGAGGCCGTTCGGATGGTGCCGGCTCGAAGTGGACGTCGCCAGCCAGAAGTCCAAAGGGCGGCAGGACCGCAACCAATCCAAAGCCGCCCGTGCGCTGCTGCCGGTCGGCAGCCAAGCACAGGCCGCACTGCTGCTGGCAAGGGTGTTCCGCGGTCTGCCCGGGGAGCGTTCCGCGCCTCCGTCCCGCGCCCGCTGGAAGTCACCCCTGCGCTTTCGATATCTGTCCGGTGCGAGCAACGAGCGCTACACGGTCACCACCAGCGGCCGGCTGCGACGCGTGACCGACTGGGTGCCATTGGCCAAGGTGCAAAGCGTTCGCCTCGTCGAGGGCCCTGTGCAGCGTCGCCTTCAGTTGTCCAGCATTCACCTCGATACCGCCGGGCGCAGGGTTCACGCGGTGCTGCGCGATCGCGACCGGACAGAGGCCGCGGAGCTGCTGAACGAGCTGCCCGACCGCTGCCGCCGCGCGAGGCAGGTAGAAGGCCAGGAGCGGCGCGAGCGAGCGACGGCAGCCACGACTGACTGACCGATTCTGTGGGCCGCAGGCGTGGGCCGGTGAGCCCGCTCCTGCCAGACTGGCGGACATGTCACCCCGAGACCTCGGCGCAGAGCGCCGCGAGCGCCTGGCAGCCGCACGGCTCTACCTCGTGTGCGACGCCTCTCCTGGCGCAGGTGAGCTGCCGGACATGCTGAGAGGCGCTGTCGCCGGCGGCATCGACATCTTCCAGCTGCGCGACAAGCATCTCCCCGACGACGAGCTCACCGCCGTCGCCAACGCCACCCGCGCACTGTGCGAGCGACTCGGCCCGCCCAGCCCGCTCCTGGTCGTCAACGACCGTCCGCACATCGCGCTGGACGTAGGCGCCGACGGGATCCACGTGGGACAGGACGACATGCCTGTGGCCGACGTCCGTGCGCTCGTCGGCGCGGACTTGCTGATCGGCCTGTCCACCCATTCCCCCGAGCAGATCGACGCCGTGGACGCGAGCCTCGTCGACTACATCGGTGTCGGCCCCATCCACGCGACCCCCACCAAGCCGGGACGCCCAGCGGTAGGCCTCGAGCTAGTCAGCTACGCCGCGGCCCACGCTCCCGTTCCGTTCTTCGCGATCGGCGGACTGGACGCGGACAACCTCGCCGGGGCGCTGGATGCAGGGGCACAACGCGTGTGCGTGCTGCGCGCGATCGCCGATGCAGCGGAGCCTGAGCGAGCTGCCCGGGAGCTGCGCGACATCATCGACGCCCGGCCCCTGGACGGCTCCCAGTGACCGTCGAGCCGCCACCGCTACAGCCGCTCGGCGAGAGCGAGCGTCCGACGCCGCTGCTGGTCGCCATCGGCGTGTGTGCGGTGGTGGCGATCGTCGTGCTCGTGGGCGGGCTGACCATCCACAACCTCTCTCGCCACGGCGGATCGCTACCGGGAGCGATCTTCCTGACCGCGATCCTCACGGCGCTGGGCATCGGCATGTACCGGCGCCGCTACTTCGCCGTGCTCGCGTTCGAGGCGCTGCTCACGTTCCAGATCATCGTCACCTCGCTCGCGCTGGTGATCGCCTCCTCATGGGTTACCGCCGGACTATGCCTGCTGGCGGTGGGCCTCGCGGGCTGGCTGTTCTGGAAGCTGGTCCGAGTGATGGGACGTATCCAAGCGGGAGAACAGGGTAGAAACCCGCACCTGGACCAGTGATCGACGGGCAGTCGGGCGACCGTGGATGACCTTCGATAGTGTGGGGTCACATGCCCGAGAGCGCCTACGACTGCATCGTTATCGGCTCCGGGCCGGGTGGTTACGTGGCGGCGATCCGCGCGGCACAACTTGGCCTGAAGACCGCGGTGGTCGAGCGCGACAAGCTCGGCGGACGCTGCCTGAACTACGCGTGCATCCCCGCCAAGGCGGTGCTGCGCTCAGCCGATCTACTCACTGAGATCCGCGAGTCCGAGGAGTTCGGGCTGAAGGTCAGCGGCGTCAAGGTCGACTACCCCGCCGTGCAGGCGCGCCGTGCAAAGGTCGTCTCCACATTGACCTCAGGCGTGGGCGGGCTGTTCAAGAAAGACGGCATCGACGTGGTCGAGGGCAACGGCAAGCTGACCGCCGACGGCGACGTGCTCGTGGACGTGTTCGACGCCGAGCCGCTGACGATCGGCGCCGGCAGCGTGATCCTCGCCACCGGCTCCGTCCCGCGGCCGATTCCCGGCGTGCAGTTCGGTGGCCGCGTGATCGGCACCGAGGAGGCATGGGCGCTGCCGGAGGTGCCCCCGCGCCTGGCGGTCGTCGGTGCGGGCGCATCGGGGGCGGAGATCGCCTCGGCGTTCGCCCGTCTGGGCAGTGAGGTGCTGCTGCTGGAGGCGCTCGATCGCGTGCTCCCCACCGAGGACGCCGACATCTCGCGCCTGGTCGAGCGTGGCCTCAAGCGCCAGGGCATAGGCGTGCACACTGGCACCCCCGTGGCCGATGTCTCAAGCGGAGAGACGAGCGTGAGCTTCTCCCATGGCGGCGAGTCCGCGGAGGTCGACTACCTGGTGATCGCCGCCGGGCGTGGCGCCGACGTCGACGGTCTCGGGCTGGGGGAGGCCGGCGTGGCGCTCGGCGAGCGCGGCCTGATCCAGGTGGACGGCGCGCTTCGCACCTCGCGTGCGGGCGTGTATGCGATCGGCGACCTCGTCCCCGGCCCAGCGCTCGCCCACAAGGCATCCGATGAGGGCGTCATCGCCGCGGAGACGATCGCCGGGCGCGAGACCCACCCGATCTCCTACGTGGACATCCCCCGCGCGACCTTCTGCACGCCCAACGTCGGCTCGTTTGGGCTGACCGAGGCGCAGGCGCGCGAGCAGGGCTACGACGTGGTCGTCGGCAAGGTCCCCTATGGCGCGGTCGGCGGCGGCACCGTCTACGGCGACCGCACCGGCCTCGTGAAGGTCGTCGGCGAGAGCAAGTACGGCGAGCTGCTCGGCGGGCACATCGTCGGCTCGCGCGCCACCGAGCTGATCCAGGAGCTCGTCAACGTGCGCGCACTCGAGGGTGGCTTCCCGGAGCTCGCCCGCATCATCCACGGGCACCCCACCCTGTCGGAGGCCGTGATGGAAGCGGGACGCGCGACCGACGGATGGCTGATCCACGGCTAAAGGCGACCCCGCCGGCCGCCTTCTACTTCGACCTCGCCAGCCCGCTGGCGTATCTCGCCGCTGAGCGTGTGCTTCACGTCCTCGATGGTCCAGCCGAATGGCGCCCGGTGCGCCTCGGAGAGCAGCACGACGTTGCACATGAGGAGATCGAGCGTGGTGCGCAGGAACTCGGCCTGCAGCCGCTTTGCTGGCCCGAGCCGTTCCCGTTCGACAGCACGCTGGCAATGCGGGTGGCCACATATGCAGCGTCCATCGGCCGTGCCGTGCCGTTCGCGCAGGCCGCCTTCCGCCAGGCGTTCGCCGGCGGGCACTCGCTCGAGGACCCCAACTTCGTGCTGATCGCGGCGGCAGCATGTGAGATGCATCCCACAGCGGTGCTGCGCGGCGGCGAGATGCGCTCGACGATCGAGCGGCTGGAGGCGACCACAGCGGCGGCGGTCAGAACGGGGGTCAGCGACGTACCCGCGGTGCTCGTCGGTGAGCACGTGTTCGCAGGCGAGGACGCGCTCGAGCGCGCCGCCGAGCGCATGCGAGTCGCAGCCGTACAGGACTCGGCACGTGTCGAGGAGAGCTATGAGCTGCGGATACAACAAGCAGGATCCCGCTCGTCATGAAGGCCGCCCACGCCTACCGCCTGATCGTCACCCGTGGCGGGCTCACGCCGGCGCCACTGGCTGACCCGGCGCGGGTGGACCATGTCGAGGTGGTGGAGTTGAACAGCGGCGAAGTGGTGCTGTTCTGGGACCGCGCGCCGCGTGAGGCATCGAAGCTCTCGCGTGCGCTGCGCGAAGACCTGACCAAGCTGGAGGAAGAGGAGTTCATGGAGCGCTGGAGTACGGTGGAGCATTGATGTCCAGCGGCCAGAGACCGAGCCTTCCCGAGCCGGCGAGCGCGCGTGAGTGGCTCGAGACGATGACGCTCATCCGGCGCTTCGAGGAACGCGCCGGGGAGATGTACGCGCGGGCGAAGATCGGCGGCTTCCTGCACCTGTCGATCGGTGAGGAGGCCACGATCGTGGGTAGCGCCCGGGCGCTCCACGACAACGACTACCTGATCTCCACCTACCGCTCGCATGGGCATGCGCTGGTGCGCGGGACGCCGCCGGAGAACGTGATGGCGGAGCTGTTCGGCCGCGCGGACGGCTGCTCCGGCGGACGCGGCGGCTCGATGCACATGTTCGATCTGGCGCGGCGCTTCATGGGCGGCTACGGGATCGTCGGCGGCAACCTGCCGATCGCCGCCGGCATCGCGCTGGCGAGCGACTACAAGGGCACCGACGAGGTGACGCTGTGCGTGTTCGGCGACGGCGCGTCCAACCAGGGCACGTTCGGCGAGACGCTCAACATCGCCGCGCTGTGGCGCCTGCCGGTGGTGTTCATGGTCACCAACAACCAGTTCGGCATGGGCACCGCGCTGCGCCGCCACTCGGCCGTCACCGACCTGCAGCGCAAGGGCGAGAGCCTGGGCGTGCCGGGCATGCGCTGCGACGGCATGGATGTGCTCGACACCTACGCGATCGTCTCAGAGGCCGTGCAGCGGGTGCGCGAAGAACGCCGTCCGGTGCTTGTCGAGGCCGTCACCTACCGCTTTCGCGGGCATTCGATGGCCGACCCCGAGCAGTACCGCACGAAGGAGGAGGTCGCGCAGTGGCGCGAGCGCGACCCAATTCCCGCGTTCGCCGAGCGCCTCGAACGCGATGGTGTGATCGAGCGCTCCGAGCACGAGCGCATCGACACCGCGGCGATTGCGCGGGTCGATGCAGCGGTTGAGTTCGCCGAGGCTTCACCGTATCCCGCGGCGGAGTCGCTGTATGACGATGTGTACGTGCTGCCACGTTCGGGCACAGGCGAGCTGGAGGTGCGCGGCTGGTACTCGATGCAGACGACCGACGCCGGCGCCGTCGAGCAGACGCTCAGCTCGCCAGCCGCCGGCGCACCGGCAGCCAACGACGAGATCCCCCAGCAGCTGACCGACGCGCTGGCTGCCGGCGAAGACGGGCACGAGGCGCCGGAGGGGTTCTCGTAATGGTGGAGATGCGCTATCGCGAGGCGCTGAACGCGGCTCTGCGCGAGGAGCTGGCGCGCGACGAGCGGGTGATCCTGATGGGCGAGGACATCGGCGTGTTCGGCGGCGCGTTCAAGGTCACCGACGGGCTGCTCGCGGAGTTCGGCGAGCGGCGCGTGCGCGACACGCCCATCTCTGAGAACACGATCGTGGGCGTGGGCGTGGGCGCGGCGATGACCGGGCTGCGGCCGGTGGTGGAGCTGATGACGATCAACTTCGCGCTGCTGGCGTTCGACCAGATCGTCAACCACGCGGCGCACATCCACTACATGTTCGGCGGCCAGGCGCGGGTGCCGCTGGTCGTGCGGATGCCCCAGGGCGCCGGCCACCAGCTGGGCCCCACCCACTCGCATTGCTTTGAGTCGCTGTTCCTGCACGTCCCCGGCCTGCTCGTCGCCGCGCCCGCCACCGCCGCGGACGCCAAGGGCCTGCTCAAGAGCGCGATCCGCGACGAGAACCCCGTCATCTTCATCGAGCACGAGTCGCTGTATGGGGTTCGCGGAGAGGTGCCCGACGACGAGGATCTGCTCACGCCCTTCGGCCTGGCGCGCGTGGTGCGTGAGGGCTCGGACGTCACCGTCGTGGGCGTCTCGCGCATGGCGCTGACCGCTGAGCGCGCCGCCGCCACGCTCGCCGACCAGCACGGGGTGAACGCTGAGGTGATCGATCCGCGTACGCTGCGCCCGCTGGATCTGGACACGATCCTCGCGTCGGTGGCCAAGACCAACCACTGCGTGATCGTGGAGGAGGGCTGGCCGCACGGCGGCGTCGGCGCGAACCTCTCAGCGCTGATCTCAGAACAGGCCTTCGACGATCTCGACGCGCCCGTCCAGCGCGTCACCGGCGCAGATGTGCCGATGCCGTACTCAAAGCCCCTGGAGGACATCGCCTACCCGCACGAGCCACAGATCGTGGCAGCGGTGCTCGCCACGCTCAACCGCACCGTCGCGGGTCGAGCCTGATGGCGGAGATCGTCATGCCGCGCCTGTCGGACACGATGGAAGAGGGGACCATCCTGCGCTGGCTGAAGGCCGACGGCGAAGACGTGGCGCGGGGTGAGGAGCTCGTGGAGATCGAGACCGACAAGGCGACCATGACCTACGAGTCAGACCAGGCCGGCGTGCTGGAGATCGTCGCGCAGGCCGGAAGCACGCTGGAGGTGGGCGCGCTGATCGCGCGGGTGGGCACGGACTCGGTGGGTACCGCGGCAGCCGCCGGCGACCCAGTCACCGCCAGTGCAGCGACCACAGCCGATCAAGATGAGGAGCCGGCCTCTGGGGGGCCGGCGATGGGGCAAGCAGAGCCGTCCCTCCCAGCGGCAGGCGATGCCTCGACGGCCGATGTCTCTGCAGAGCCCGCGCACACGGCGCAGCCCCCCACGTCGGCGGGTGAGCGCGTCAAGGCCTCGCCGCTGGCCAGGCGAATAGCCGACGAGAGCGGAGTCGATCTGCATGCGCTGACAGGTAGCGGCCCCGGCGGGAGGATCGTCAAGGCGGACGTGCTGGCCGGTGAGGCGGTGAACGTGGGCGTCGGCACCGGCGCTGCGCCGTCCACCCCCGGTGCGGTCACGGGCATTGAGGGAGTGGCGACCGCCAAGGGCGAGATGACCACCGTGGAGCTGTCGCGCACGCAGCAGACGATCGCGCGACGGATGGCAGAGTCGAAGGCGACGATCCCCGACTTCACCCTGCAGATCGACGTGGACATGGAGGAGTGCGTGCAGCTGCGAGCGCAGCTCAAGCAGATCTCCCAGCACGAGCGCGAGCCGGGGACGCCGGGTGCCGCGGAGCAGCTGCGGGCACCCACGTACAACGACATGGTGGTGAAGGCCTGCGCCCTTGCGTTGCGTGAGCACCCCACCGCCAACGGCAGCTACCGCGACGGACGACTGCAGTTGCACTCGCGGGTGAACGTCGGTGTGGCGGTCGCCGCCGAGAACGCGCTGGTGGTGCCCACCGTGTTCGACGCCGACGAGAAGTCGCTGGGTGAGATCGCCCGCGAGACGCACACGCTTGCCGAGCGGGTAAGAAGCGCCGCGATCACACCTCCTGAGCTCGGCGGAGGGACGTTCACGGTGTCGAACCTCGGCATGCACGGCGTGAAGAGCTTCACCGCGATCATCAACCCGCCCCAGGCGGGCATCCTGTCCGTCGGCGCGCTGGCTCCCCGTGCGGTCGTGCATGGGGGCGAGCTCGCCGCGCGTCACACGATGACGCTAACGCTCGCGTGCGACCACCGCATTCTCTACGGCGCCGAAGCTGCCCAGTTCCTGGCGCGCATTCGCGAGTTGCTCGAGTCGCCCGCGGCGCTGACACTGTAGGTCGAGCGCCCAGCGCCGCCCACTGACGACCCGAGCGGACTCACAACATCCTCAGCTGCACCGTCCCGATGCAGCTGAACTCCGCATGGCGCCAATCAAACCCCTCGCCGCCAAACGCTTCATGGTTCCGTGCTGCGACCTCGACCCGAGTCGGAGACGATTTCCGTAGTTACTCGCATGGACTGCAAGCGTTCGATAAACTCACATAGTCCCGGCACTGGGGATTGCTGCCTACGCCAATGTGTCACGCACGACGCGCGTGTCAGCGTCTGCTGACCACTCTTGGTCCAGGCGTGTCAGCCTCCAAGCCGGAGGTCGCAGACGACGATCTTAGGATTGGGTGAAACCGATATCCGCGAGCGATCGCGGCGACTCGTACTCTTCACAGCAATACAGAATGGGGGCATATTATGAGGCTTACTCGGGGGTTTGGCATGGGCGTCGTGGTCCTAATCGCGATCGCTGTCTTAGCGTCAGCTTCTTACGCGGCTGCGCCTGGTGAAGGAAAAGAGCTTTTCGCGTCTCCCTTCTCATCGCCACCAGAGACGCCATGGGTGTCCGCGGGCTCGCTTGTAGCCAATGAGGAGGCGGTGTTCACGCACGAGGGCATGTCTGCGGCCCGCGCACGCCAGGCGTTGGCTCTCCAGGGCGAGGTAGAAGAAGCCCGCCTGCCGCTCAGAATCGAAGCCGCCCTGGGCGACGCCTATGCCGGGGTGTGGTTTGACCCGCCGGCGGGGAAGTTTGACGTCGGTGTGACGTCTACCGCAAGCGCGTGGTCCGTCAGGCGCATCGCCGCGCGAGCTAATCTTGCGGGCGAGGTGGTCGAGATGCCGGTGCGCTCGACGATGGGGGCGTTGATTGAGGCTAAGGAAGAATGGAACAAGCGGCTCGCGTCCCTGCTGGCCAGCGGCGAGGCGACGACAGCAATAGACCCCTCGCGCAACGCCGTGGTGATCACGCTGGGCTCAGCGATCGCCTCACACGAGAGCACGGCGCTACAACACGAGGCCACCGATGCGAATGTAAACGTCGTCGTCAGCATCACAGCGCTCCCGAGCCTTCGGCGGGAGCCCAGGAACGTCACGTGCGAAAGCCCGTTCACCTCGGGGAAAGCCCGCTGTGAAAAAACACTCGTGTCGGGGGTCGGCATAAAAGTCGAATCGGCACCTAGTGGGGCAGTATTTGGATGCACGGCGGGCCCACTGCTGCTCAATGGAAGCGAAACCTACATGACCTCAGCCGGCCACTGCTTTAGCAGCAACACAGCAAAAGGTACAGGCACACTACGCTCCAACAGTACCGGAAAAGTGACTTCAGAATGGCAGGGTACAAGTGGCCAGAAAGAAATCGGCAAAGAAGACGCTTACTACTGGAACGAACTAGGCGATATGAGCGAGACGCGAATCGCCGCCGCAAGTCCGTTCTTACAAGGGGGAAACATTCCCATTTCCCCCTTGATGGCAGAATGGTCCGTAAAACCGGCAACGCCCAGTGCCGTCTCACGGGCAGTAGCGCCGGTGATGAATGCGGCGGTCTGTCGTGAGGGCATGACAAGTGGTGAACAATGTGGCCAGATCACCGCTGAAAGCGTGGGCCCTGCGCCGTTCCAAGTCGAAACCAACGCCTGCTCGCTCTCGGGGGACAGCGGTGGTCCGTTCGTCTTCGGCTCACTCACCTCCAAATCACCGGTTGAGATGGAGGGCATACTCTCGTCGGGCAATACCAATTGCCCCAAAAACGCGACGACCAAAACTTGGTTCCAGCCGCTATTGTCCGTTCGGAGAGCCAATGGCATTGAGCCGACGTTCCATCATGCGCTCCTGAACTCGAACAATCAAGACAGAAACCGGGCGATTCCCAACGTACATCTCCATACGTTGCCTACGTCTAGAGCTATCACAGTCGCTGTTGTTTACGATGAATTGAGCAACTCTAGCGTAAGAGTGACGTGTTCTAACGGTCTGGGTGAAGGCGAAGCCACCAGCACTGAAACAGTCGGCAAAATGGTCATAGTTTACGATAGCTGCATGGGTGAGAAAGGCACCGAAAAATCCGAAGAAGAATGCACGGTAAAAAGCGCTGGTGCGAAAAGCGAAGGAGAAGTGGTCACGAAAACACTGAAGGGCGAACTGGGAGAGGTCGCATCCTCCGAAGCGTATACCGAAGGCGGGCTTCTACTTGAGCCAGAAACCGGGAAAACGATCACCGAACTCACGGGCAAATGTCTCGGGTCTTCGACAGGGCTCGCAGGGAGCCTGGCGGCGGAAGTCTTGCCGGCCGAAGTTTCGACTAAGGTCATTGAAGATAACTTTGCCGCTACGTCCGGCAAACAGCTGATCAAAACGATTTCGGTGAAAGCGGGGAACGTAAAACCAAAACTCGAACTAGGTGGGTCAGAAGCGGTAGAGCAAGAGTATCTGGAAATGGAATTCGCTGACGAAGTCGAACTGGTGTAGGCAGTACAACGTTGGTTGGGCTCTGGACGCGGGCTCGCGCGGAGCCCAGCCAGCGGACACTAAAGCGTCGCGCCGTGCTCGATCGCCAGCGCCGCGAGCTGGGCATCGCTTGTCAGGTTGCGCCGCTCCCGGCGGAGTGAGCGGGTCACGCAGGACCGCCGCGTGACGGTCGGTGGGATGCACGATCGTGCCGGCGGGCTGGGCCAACAGACCATCCACCACATCGGGGGCCTTGCCCACGTCCCACGGGTTCTGGAAACTTCGCGGATTCATGCTGAGCCGGACGAAGCCGATCAGCGCCAACCACGTGAATGCCATGGTCTCCGTCCCGCCGTCCTCAACCCCACGTCCTCCGAGACCTCCAGCGCACAAGGACATCGCCGCATCCGGTTTTGGATTTATTGCCTCGCGGGTAGGGGATTAGGTAAGAAAGGAGGGCAAAAAATGATCGTCACTATTGTCGTACTCCTGCTGATCCTCGCGCTTGCCGGCGGCTTGGCGGTGAATCCGCTGCTGTTCCTGGTTGCGCTGCTCGCGGTTGTCGTCTTTTTCGGCCGCGGCCGTCGCGGGAGCGTCGTCTGAGGCGCTCGAAAGCGACGGCGCGCTCAGCTGCCGAGACGCACGACGTCGGCGGCGTCGACGAGGAGGCTGATACCGTCGGCGCCGTCCACCACGGTCGACGCTTCGAAAGCCACGAGACCGTGTGGAAGTGCGATGCGCATGCCAGAGCCACCGCCAAGCGCGGGATCGGGGGCACCGTCGCCGAGGACGCCTCCAATCGCCAGCACGCCGGCTACGGCGCCGATCGTAAGCGTCTCGCCGCCCGCGGCAAGCGCCACGGACTGGTACTGCGGGCCGACGGTCACGTCCCCAGCGTCGCCGAACGTGTGGTCCGGGGCTCCGCTGGCGGTGAAGCGAGACAGCGCCATCTCGTTGGCGAATTCCTGCCCGAGGAACGCCTGCGAGTTGGCCACCAGAGCCGTTCCGTCAAAAGCTGCCTCCACTCCCCCGCCAGGCAACGCGAACAGGCCCTGCAGCGCCGCTTCGGGGAGGAGTTCCACCGCACCGGGATGCACCACGGCCAGCCCGCCGTTACCGAAGCTCGCGGTGCCCACCCCGTCGGCGCTGAACTTTTCGACGCCCCACTCGAGTTTCGCTCCGCTGTGCGGTTCCAGCCCTTCCTCGGCGAGCATGATCGAGCCGTCAGCGGCAAGCGTCGAGCCGCCGAGCGAGCCGGCCAGGCCAATCGTCAACCCCGGCCTGCCCGCCGCCTCGCGGAAGCCCCTCTTGCCGAACGACGCATCAAGCGCACCCGAGGGCAGCAGCCGCACGAACCACGTCCTGCCGATGCGGCGCGAGCCGACAGCCTGCTGGTAGATCGCAAGGATGTCGCCATCGGGCTCCAGGTCGAATGCCACCTTGCCGTGGTCGCCTCCGGGCAGGGAATAGCGCGCCAACCCGCCATGGTCGAGCGAGCGGTCGACCGTCCCCGACCCGGTCAGCCGCGTCAGCACCAGGTCCCCCGCTTCGTCAACGCCTGCGACCAGCAGTCCTCCCCCGGCAAGCGCGAACATCGACGTCACCGCGCTCAGCGCCGGAACCTTCGCGACGCCATCACGACCAAACCCACGCACGAGACTGCCTCCAGCGGAGATCCGCGCGACGAACGGGGCCTTGCTGACGCCCGCACATCGGTCTGGGCTCTTGGACGGCGGCGCCTTACACGTCACGTTCCCGCTCGCGAACAGCGAGCCGTCGTGCCCCGGCACGAGCAGCGACCACGTGTAGCGCGCCGGCAGCGCAGCCACGCCCTGGCGACCAAAGGAGGACTCCAGATGCCAGGAAGCGGCCCGTGCGGAAATGGGGAAACCGAACACAGCCACCGCGGCGATCACCACCACGGGCAGCGCCATGCGCACGCCGATCGCTTTCGCCCGCCCCATCACCGCAGCGTATTCCCCAGCCGTCACGTGCGCACACCGGCCCAGCGCTACGCTGATGGGAGCAGATGACCGTCGCCGACCAATCGCCTGAAGAGCTCTGGGTGTGCCACTTGGGCGCCGTCCCCTATCGGGACGCCCTCGCCATCCAGGAGCAGATCCGCACCCGGCGCCAAGCCGATGAAGTACCCGACACGCTGCTCCTGCTCGAGCATCCGCCCGTGTACACCCGCGGGCGACGCTCCGGAGCCGATGACCTTCCCTTTGGGGAGGACTTCTACCGCGCCAAAGGCATCGACGTGGTCGACACCGATCGCGGCGGGCAGCTCACATACCACGGGCCCGGTCAGCTCGTCGGCTATCCGATCATGCGCATCCACGATGTCCACCGCTACCTACGCACGATGGAAGACGCCATCGTGGCCGCACTCGCCGAGGCAGGGGTGCAGGCGCGCTCACGCCGCGAAGAGGGCATTGACTACACCGGCGTGTGGGTCCAGGACCGCAAGATCGCGTCAATCGGCGTGCACGTCTCTCGCGGCGTCACCACCCACGGCTTCGCCGTCAACGTCAACAACGACCTCGACCCGTTTTCCTGGGTCATTGCCTGCGGGTTGCCCAGCGTGACCATGACCTCGCTCGCCCGCGAGTCAGCTGGGGAGTGTGAGGCTCTCAGCTGCTTTAGAAAGCGCGCCGCTTACGCCTTCTGTCAAGCGCACGACAGGCGCCAGCGTCTGGTTTCGCCGCAGCGACTCGGCATCGACACTGCGAACCCATCCAGACTCGCGGAGCGAGTCCCCATAAATGCAACTCAACCCGCATCGGTCGAACTGGTCCCTGTATGAGCGCAACCAGATCCCGATCCAACCCCGGCGGCATGGACGTGCTCAAAGTGCTCGGCCCCGACGTGCGGCCGCTGCGTGAGCGCAAGCCGCCGTGGTTCAAGGTCCCCCCGCCCGGCGGGCAGCGCTACCGCGAGCTCACGCAGCTGATCCGCGACGAGAACCTGCACACCGTCTGCCAGGAGGCCGCCTGCCCCAACGTCGGCGAGTGCTGGGAGCGCGGCACCGCCACGTTCATGATCCTCGGTGACACCTGCACGCGCCGCTGCGGCTTCTGCAACGTCAAGACCGGCAAGCCCACCTGGAACGACCCGCTCGAGCCCGCCCGCGTCGCGCGCTCTATCGCGCGCATGGGGCTGCGCCACGCCGTCGTCACCTCCGTCGACCGCGACGACCTCCCCGACAAGGGCGCCTCCGCGTTCGTCGGCGTCATCCGCCAGGTCCGCCGCCAGGCGCCCGGCTGCCAGATCGAGGTACTCACGCCCGACTTTCAGGGACAGGAGATGCCGCTCGCCAAGGTCATCGCCGAGCGGCCCGATGTGTTCAACCACAACGTCGAGGTCGTGCCCCGCCTTTACTCCATCGCGCGCCGCGGCTCGCAGTTCACGCGCTCCTGCCGCGTGCTGCGCCTCGCCCACGAGCTCGGTGAAGGCGAGGTTGTCACCAAGTCCGGTCTCATGGTCGGACTCGGCGAGACCCACGAGGAGATGGTCGACACGTTTGGCGCACTACGCGAGCACGGCGTACAGGTGCTCACCGTCGGCCAGTACCTGCGCCCCTCCGAGCGCCACCTGCCAGTCGTGCGCTACTGGCACCCCGATGAGTTTGCCGCGCTCGAGGCAGCCGCCTATGAGCTTGGCTTCGACCACGTCGCCGCTGGGCCGCTCGTGCGTTCCTCCTACCACGCCGACCAGCACGTGCCACAGGCGCGACCGGGTGACGGGCCGCTGGCGGCCGAGGAGAAGGTCGCGTAGACGTGCGCGGGGAGAGTGCCTGGAGGACGCTCAGCCCTGCTCGGGCAACTCGACGGTCGCAAGCTTTTCGATCTCAGCGATTGCCAGGACGTCGGGATCTGCCGTGGCGATCCGATCGCCTGCCTTAGCCGACGCAAGCAGCACCGCATCGGCGAGGGAGATGGGCCTGGTCGTGCGGTGGTAATGACTCGCTCGCATTTCCGCCGCGCTGCGCGCGAGCCGAACGTCGAGGGAGATCGTGCCCAATGGTCCCTCGAGGAGAGGGTCAAGCAGCTCCATGGCACGTTGGATCTCCAGACCATAGACCCGCTGCGACACGTCCAGCGTCTCGGCCAGGTTCGTGCTCGTGACAGCCGCGTCACCCTCTCGCAACAGCGCCCGCACCATGGGTGCAGCGGGCCCGCCGACGAGAAAGGCGATCAGCGCGTACGCGTCGAGCAGCGTCACTGTCTCAAGCGTCTGGCTTCCGCCGCAAGCTCATCTTCCCTCGCGATCCGCCGAAGGCGGGTTAGGTCGATCGCCCCGAGCTCATCGGCGAGCGCACCCTCGGCCGCCGCGATTGGGTCGTCGGGTGCCGGCTGCAGCACGATTCGATCACCGAGATCCTCAAACGCCACCGTTGAGGTGCCCCAGCGATGCCTGATCGGCGCCGGAATCGATATCTGCCCGCCCTTCGAAATTTTCATGCGAACCTTCATGCCCATGAAAGATATCATGAGATATGGCGGACTTGGCCGATAAGCTCGCCCGATCTTCCCCATCAAAGACAACATCCCGCTCGCGCGGTTTCCGATCATCACCGTCGTGCTCGTGATGATCAACGTGATCGTCTACCTGCTCGAGATTCGCCACGGTGGCAGCTTCTTCGGTGGACCCACCAACAGCGTCGAGGTGCACTACGGCGCCATCCCCTACGAGCTCACCCACCCCGGCAAGCACTGCGAACTGCTCACCCTGCACACAAGCAGCGGCGTCGGCGAATCGATCGCCTGCCAAGGCCAGCGCGGGGTGAGCGGCACCCCCGCTCCACAGCCGGCAACGTGGGAGACCGTGTTCTCCTCCATGTTCCTGCACGCCAGCTTCCTGCACATATTCGGCAACATGATCTTCCTCGCAATCTTCGGGCCCACCGTCGAGGACGCCATGGGACGGCTGCGTTTCGTCGTCTTCTACCTGCTCGGCGGGCTCGTCGCGCTCGGCGCCCAGGTGGCCGTCGATCCCAGCTCCACCGCCCCAACACTCGGCGCCTCCGGCGCGATCGCCGCTGTGCTCGGCGGCTACATCCTGCTTTACCCGCGCGCGCGGGTGCTCGCGCTCGTGTTCATCGTCTTCTTCTTCACCCTCGTCGAGGTCCCCGCAGTGTTCCTACTCGGCTTCTGGTTTGCCGAGCAGCTGTACCTCGGCGCCACCGGCCTAGCCGGCACAGGCAGTAGCGAAGGCGTCGCCTACTTCGCCCACGTCGGCGGCTTTGCCTTCGGCCTGCTGTTGATTCGGCTGTTCGTTCGCGGCAAGCGCGGATCGCCCAGCGCGCCACAACCGCCGCAGCCTGTGTACTAGTGGCTGTGACCCTCTCCCCCAGCATCCCGCTATGACACGGCTGGCCGTGCTCTTCATAGCGCTCCTATTCATCGTCGGCTTCGCCTTCCTCACCTTCACCGTCATCGTCAAGGAAGGCGGGATCACCTTCGCAAGCGGCCTGTCAATCCTGATCGTCCTGTTCCTCGCGATTGGCATCGTCGGCGCGCTGCGCAATCCTCCCCGAGGATGAGCATCTCGCCGTTCCTCAGCCCCACTGGCCACAGCCGCAACCGCCGCGCGCTCTCCGCGCGCAGACGCCGGCGCAGGCGTCTCGTGGCGTTCGCCGTCGTCGTCCTCGCCGCTGCCGCGGTGCTCGTCGACGAGACGGGGCTCGCCGGCGGCTCCGGCGAACGCCCGCACCAAGCCAGCCACACCGCAGCCACCAAGCGAGGCGCGCATCGCGCGAGCGCCACCGCTGTAGGAGCGCGCTCCCCCTCCGGCCTGCCGCTCGCAAGGCCCGCCCTCGCGCTCGCCGGGATCTCAAAGCCCCCGCAACAGGACCCCGTGCAGGTCAACTTCGCACATCCGCCCCGTGCTGGACTGCTGTTCAACCTCACCACCGGCCAGGTCCTCTGGCAGCACAACGCGCTTGTGCGCATGCCCATCGCCAGCCTCACCAAGCTGATGACCGCCCTGCTCGCCGTGCAATCCGCGCCTGCCAACGCGCGCGTGCTCATCACCAAACAAGCCGTCAATATGCCCGGCTCCAAGGTCGGTGTGCTGCCGCTCGGCAAACATGTGCCGCTCGAGAGCCTGCTCTACGGGCTGCTGCTGCCGTCCGGCAACGATGCAGCCGTCGCGCTCGCTCAGCACGTCGCCGGCTCCGTCAGCAAATTCGTCACGCTCATGAACCAAGAGGCAGCCAAGCTCGGGCTCGGCTGCACCCGTTACTCCTCCCCCTCCGGCTACTACAACGCCAACAATTACTCCTGCGCTGCCGACCTCGCCGTGCTCGCCCACGTCGACATGGCTCAGCCACGTATCGCCAAGGTCGTGGGGACCTACGAAGCCATCCTGCCCTTCCCCATCAAGGGCGGCAAGCTCTACCTCTACAACAACAACCCTCTGCTCATCTACAAATACCCTGGCGTTACCGGCATGAAGACCGGCCAGACCGAAGCCGCCGGTCGCTGTGTTGTTGCCACCGCCGAACGCCACGGCGTGCGCCTCGGCGCCATCGTGCTCGACTCCGAAGACCCCGGCACCCAGGACCGCCAGCTGCTCGACCTCGGCTTCGAGCGCGTCTACCACCAGCCAATCGTGCCCGAGCAGCCGTTTCCGCCAGGCGTCTGAGCGCGCTTTGGGCGTGGTCTGAGCGCGCTTCGCGCGTAGTGGTACCGTTCTCTAAAAGTAGATTGACTGGTCAGTCAGCCAAAGGAGACGACGTGGACCTCGACGACACACAGGAGCAGGCCGCCTACCGCGCCCAGGTTCGCAGCTGGCTCGACGAGCACAAGTCCGAAGCACCAATCTTGCAGGGCCCCGGCGCAATCGAGGACGAGGACGAGATCATCGCCGCTCGCCGCGCGTGGCAGGGCAAGCTCGCCGAGGGCGGGCTTGCGGGTGTCACCTGGCCCAAGGAGTACGGCGGACAGGGCCTCGGCCCGATCGAGCAGGTCATCTGTAACCAGGAGATCGGCCGTGCCAAAGTTCCCGGCATCCTCGACGCCATCGGCATTGGCATGCTCGGCCCCACGATCATCGCCCACGGCACCGATGAGCAGAAGACGCGCTACCTCGGCGCCATGCTCCACGGAGATGAGGTCTGGTGTCAGCTCTTCTCCGAGCCCGCCGCCGGCTCCGACCTCGCCGCCGTGCAGACACGCGCACGTCAGCAGGACGACGGCAGCTGGCGCCTGTCCGGCCAGAAGGTGTGGACCACCAACGCCCAGTTCGCCTCCTACGGGCTGCTGCTCGCGCGCACCGACGCAGACGTGCCCAAGCACAAGGGCCTGACCATGTTCATCGTGCCAATGGACGCCGAGGGCGTGACGATCCGTGGCCTGCGCCAGATCTCCGGCGAGGCCGAGTTCAACGAGGTCTTCTTCGACGACGTCTCCATTGGTGGCGACGCCGTCGTCGGCGGCGTCGGCAACGGCTGGGGCACAGCGCTCACCACGCTCATGTTCGAGCGCGTCACCATCGGCCTCGGCAGCGAGGGCATGGGCTACAACTCCACCCGCTTCGCCGGCGCCATCGCCGCCGACGAGCACGCCCGGCGCGACCCCGAGGTACGCCACCAGCTAGGCGAGATCGCAAGCGAACTACTCGCCGTGCGTTTCACCGGCTACCGCACGCTCAGCGCGCTACAGAAGGGCCAGATCCCCGGCCCCGAGGCAGGGCTTGCCAAGGTCACCATCGTCGCCGGCGCGATCAAGGCCGGCGACCTGATCACCGACGTGATCGGCCCCGACGCGCTCTCTGAGGACAGCGAGTGGGCTTACATGATCTCCTTCCTGCCCGGCCTGAAGTCAGCCGGCGGGACCGAAGAGATCCTCCGCAACACCATCGGCGAGCGTGTCCTCGGCCTACCCCCCGAGCCGCGCCTGGACAAGGGCATCCCATTCTCGGAGCTGCGCTCCAAGGAAGGAGCAGCAGTATGAATCTCGCACTCTCAGACGAGCAGGTGTTCCTCCGCGAGGCCGCACGTGGTGCGCTCTCGCGCTTCAAGACGCTCGAGGCCGCCCGCGAGGCACTCGACGGTGACGAGTCGGCTATGCCCGACCTGTGGCCCACCGCCAAGGAGGCCGGCTGGCCTGGCCTCTTGATCGACGAAGCCCATGGCGGCGCCGGCCTCGACGCCTTCGACGCGATGCTAGTCCTCGGCGAGTGCGGCCGCGTGCTCGCCGGAGCGGGCCTACTCGGGCACCTGCCCGCTACGGCGATCCTCGCGGCAGGGGCGGACGGGCCCGGTCCAGCCGCGTTCCTGCCCGACCTGGCGAGCGGCGAGCGCCGTGCGGCCTACCTGCCGGCGCAGCCCCCCAGCGACGTGCTGGAGCGCTGGAGCGGCGACCCCGCAAGTGGCATGGAGCGGGCTGAGCTGCCGCGCGCTGGCGCCTCCAGCGAGGACCGGCGCGTACCCATCAGCGGCACTGTGTCGTTCGTCCCCGATGCCCCCGGCGCCGACGTGCTCGTGGGCGTGGCGCTGAGCGACGTCACGGGCGGACCGATCGGGTTCGCCGTCCAGGCCGACACGCCGGGCGTGAAGATCGAGCCGGTCACGCGCTACGACGCGACGCGCTCACTCGCGCACGTGACGCTGGATGACGCGTCAGCGCTCGTGCTCGAGTGCCCGCAGGAGGCTTTGATCGACGCCTGGTATCTCGCCCAGGCGCTCATCGCCGCCGAGTCGCTCGGGAGCGTTGAGACCGCCCTCGACGTGTCCGTCGCATACGCCAAGGAGCGCTTCACCTTCGGGCGTGCCATCGGCTCCTACCAAGCCGTCAAGCACTCGCTCACAGAGGTGCTCCGCCAACTCGAGAACGGCCGCTCGCTGCTCTACTACGCGGGCTGGGCACGCAACGGCGCCCCCGGCGAGTTTCCCCTCGCCGCCAGCGCCGCTCGCTCCGTCGGCGGTCGTGCCCTCGACACGGCCGCCCGCACGATGATCTCCGTGCACGGCGGCATCGGCGCCACCTGGGAGCACGACGCGCCGCTTTACTTCCGGCGCGCACAGCTCTCAAGGCGGCTGCTTGGCGGGACAGCGCAAGCGACCGATCGTGTGGCGGGCGAGCTCATTGCGCAGGCAAGCGCCAGCTGAAAGTCAGCGCTTGGCGGCGCGCGCTTTTGCGCGCCGCGCCGCCAGCGCCTCCGCTTCTTCAGCTTCAAGCGCCGCCAGCACCGGCGCCCCATACGCAGCCTGCACCGCTTCCACCATCTTCTGTTCGATCCCGCAGTTGATGCAGAAACCGTGCTGGGACCAGCTGATCGCCCGCGCAAGCACCTGATCGGCATAGGTCACACCGGCGGCATCGTGGCCGTAGTAGTCATACGCCGCGTCCCACGCCGCTTCGTTCAGCGCGTATTCCGCACCGTCGGCTGACAGCAGGTGGGCGGCGGCCATGATCGAGTCAAAGTCGTCGTAGATGGACGGGTGCTTGGCGGTCATGTGGTCGTAATGCACGGGACGTTTGCCGTAGATGTAGGAGTCCGCGACCAGATCCCACGTGGATGGCATGCCCGAACCACCGTTGGTGACGTTGAACTGCATCGGCCCGCCACAGCAATGGGCGAAGTTCAGCCCGTGGTAGATGCCCGGCGCGGTCGAGAACGCGCTCTCCTGCCTGTGGATCGAGGCCAGCAGCAGCCAGTTGACGCCGAACGTGCTCTGTGCGACCGCGTAGATCGGGTAGAAGCCTTCCATCCACGCCCTTGAGATGTGCGTCTGCGTCGCGTCGAGTGAGTTTCTCGCCTCCAGGCGCTGCTGCGCGGGCGACGGCTGCGCGACGATCGCCGCGTGCGTCCGTGCGGTGACGCCAGCCGTGCTGGCCGACGTGGCGGGTGTAGCGACCGGTGTCGGCGCTACGGCGCCAACCGGTGGCGGCGATACGACGCGTGTACCGCCGACAACGCCCGTGAGCACGAGCACCAGCACGGCGACCCCCAGCGCCCCGATCGTGCAGGCAAGCAGCCATGCCCCCCGTTCCGACGGCGGGGCCGGCGGGGGAGCAAATTCAGACGCAGGCACGACAACTCATCCTAACCAGGCCCCGAGCCGATCCTGTAGCTACCGGGTTAGTACTTGCTCATGCGCACACTCACGCTCTGCCTGTCCACGTTCGCCCTAGCGCTCTGCTGCGCAGGATCTGCGCTGGCGGTCGCGCCTTTGCCGAGCCCGTCTGCACCTGCAAGGAGCGCCCTCGCAGAACCACAGCAGCACTATCTGTCGCTGGCACGAGCTGGCGTGATTCAGGCACAGAAGCACTGGCGCAATCACCGTCTCGGCTGGTATGACTCGCGCCTGGGCGACCACGAACGTTATCCGCTGGCCACCATCTGGGACAGCGTGCCGCTGTTTGAGTCTGTGGACGCGATCGCGATCGCACAGCCGAGCGCAGCGAACCGGCGTGCAGTGGCCAACTTCGCGGCAGGCGCAGAGCGCTACCTCAACCGTGGGCTGCATCCTGTGCCCGGCTACTCGCCCTATCCCGGTGACCGCGAAGCGAACACGGAGACGTGGTTCGACGACAACGGCTGGTGGGGGATCGCGTTCGTGGAGGCCTACCGCGCGACGAGCACGAAGCGCTACCTCGCCGATGCGCAGCGCGCGCTGCGCTACATCGCTGCCGCCGGCTGGGACCCTGAAGGGGGCGGCATCTGGTGGAACACCGACCATCCCTACAAATCAGGGCCGGCGCTCGCTGCCGACACGCTGCTGGCCACGCTCATCTACCAGCAGACAGGGTCCGCGTTTGCGCTTGAACAGGCGCACAAGTTCCTCGCCTGGGCTAACACCGCAGGCTTTGCCTCAAGCGAAGGGCTCTACGCCGACAGCAGCGTCAGTGAAACGCCAGTCGACTACATCGAGGGGCCGCTGATCTACGCCCAGGCGCTGCTCTGCCATCTCACCGGCACGAGCTCCGAATGCCAGCGAGCCGATGAGCTGAAGGCCACCGCCCTGCGCCGCTTCGGCTACAAGCTCGATTTCTCACCGCAATACGACGCCATCTATCTGCAGTGGATGCTCGCGTTGTATGCGCTGGAAGGCGACCCCACGCTTTACCGAATGGCGGTAGCCAACGCGCGTGACGCACAGACGCAAGCCGCCAACGGCGAAGGCCTGTACCTGCTCTCGTGGGATGGGCAGACGCTCCCACGTGTGGATGCCGAACCGGGGATGCTGCAAACACAGGCCGCCACCACCAGCCTGTTCGCGTGGCTGGCTGTTTACCCACCGCCGGCGTGAGCGAGTCGTAAAACGGGGCTCTCAGTCGGCGATCTGCGTGAGGAACCGCTGCAGCTCCCCCACCACGACCGCTTCCTTCTCACGATGCGGCCAGTGACCCGCACCGTCGAGCACCAGCGCGCGGCTGGGCGAGGGCATCAGCTCCGCGGTGCGCTTGAACAGCTCAGGGTCGGCGAGATCCTCCGTGCCGCCGACGACGAGCCCGGGAACCTGCGGCACATGGGCGAGGACCGCGGTCTGCTTGCCCAGCGGCAGGTCGCGGTAGTAGCCGATCGCGCCCTCCAGCGTGGCCGGCGAGGAAAGCGCCTGCTTGACGGCTGCCAGGCTCTGATCACGCGTAGACCCATGCCAACTGGGCGCCCATCGCCGATACAGCCGATCGAGGTAGGCGAAGTCATTGCGGCGACACACCTGCGGCGCCCATGGGAGCTTCAGCCCAAAGAAGTGCCGGACCGCCCACAGCGCCGCGGGCGAGCGGGTCAGCACGCTCGGGTGTGGAATCCCGAAGGTCACGATCGCGCGGACCCGCTCGGGCGCGAGCGACGCTGCGCTATACGCCGCCAGCGCTCCCCAGTCGTGCCCCACGATGCACCGCCCGCGAAGCGCCGATCGCGTCGAGCAACCCAAGCGTGTCGCGGCCGATCGTCTCCGGGTCATAGCGCCGGCCTCCGACGATCGTGTCCGGGTGATATCCGCGCAGCCACGGCACCGACACGCGCCAGCCCGCTTGCACGAGCACTGCCTCGATCTCAGACCACGAATAGGGCGTATCTGGAAAGCCGTGCAGCAGCAGGATGTCCGGACCGTCACCTGCAGTCGAGACGACGTAGGGCTGCCCACCGGAGGAGATCGTCTGGAACTCCACAGTGCTGCCTCACACCCCAAGCGCGCGCCGTGCGACCATGTCGAAGACGTGATCCGGCAGCAGGCGCCTGGCAATGAGCATCGCCTTGGCGTCCCTACCGACGACGTAACGGGATTTCATACGTCGCGCGGTGAGCGCCCGCTCGATCGTCTCCGCCACCAGCTCGGGAGCAACGCCGCGGCGCTCGGTATCCGCCAGCACCTTGCTCATCGCCGCGGGCACCTTCCCATACTCGGCCTGGAGCTCGGCAGGAACGCTCACGGCCTCGGCTTCCGTGCGCGCCTTGTCCCAGATGGGTGTCGCCACCGACCCCGGCTCGACGAGCGCAACTTGGATGTTCGACGTGCGCAACTCCACTCGCAGCGCATCGCCGAATGCCTCGATCGCGTGCTTGGAGGCAGCGTAGGGAGCGGTGAACGCCATCGCCACACGACCACCGATCGAGGAAACGAACACGATCCGTCCATGTGCGCGACGCAGTGCCGGCAGCAGCGCCTGCGTGACAGCCACCTGGGCGAGCACGTTGACATCGAACTGCCGCCGTAGATCCTCCTGGGAGACCAGCTCGAGCGGCCCACCGACGCCAATGCCCGCGTTGTTGACGAGCGCATCGAGGCCGCCGCTGACCGACGCGCCCCCTTGGGCGCTCTCCTGCTCCACCCGGGCCACCGCCTGCGCGATCTGCAAGGAATCTGTCACCTCCAACTGCAGCGGAATCACCTTGCCAGGCGCGGTGGCCTCCGCGAGCAGGCGTTCGCCGGCCGCTGGGTCGCGTACCCCCGCCAGCACCGTCCAGCCTTTGGCCGCCAGGCGTAGCGTGCTCGCGCGGCCAATTCCGGTGGATGCCCCAGTGATCAGTGCGAGCGCCACGCAGGCGACGTTACTCCAAGCGCGCGCCTAGCAGGAGTCTCATGGCTTCATTAGCGGGGGCTTAAGATCCGCGGCAATGGTTCCGCCAGTGGAGATACCGTTGACCGGGGGCCGCGCGTGGATCGCTCGCGCAGCGAGTCTCGTGCTGCTCATCGCCGTGCTCGCCGGCTGCGGCTCGACACTGAAAGACAGCCAGGCGAACGCGGGGCTCGCCACGATCATCCCCACATCCGGGAAACCCGCGAGCTGCCCGGCGACGGTCGTGAACACGCTTGCCAGCGTGCTCGACCGCGTGTACCGCGAGGGTGTGGTAAGCGAACGGACGGCCAGCGCGCAGTACATGATCACCCACTCCCCCGCGCTGCGCGAAGCCGTGGAAACGGGCAACAAAGCTGGCGCGGAAGCGGCCGCCGCGGCGCTGCTCGCAACCGGGCATCTGACAAACCTGCAGGTGACACGTGGCGGCCAGACGTTCATCAGCGCCGGGGGCAGCGCGCTGTCGCCGCTGCGCGGGACACTGCTCGGCGCCAGCGGGTCGCAGATCGGTAGCTACGTGACAAGCGTTTGGGCCGACAACGGCTTCTTGATCGAGGCCGCCGGCATCACTCAAGGAGAGGTGGACCTGCGGGCTGACGGGCGGAGCATCTACGGATCGTTGGCGCTCCCGCCGGGAGCGCTCGGCAAGGAAGGCACGCTCATATTCGACCACGTCACCTACCAGTTCACCTCGCTCCCGGCGAGCACCTACCCGACGGGTACCGCTCGGATCTACCTGCTGATCCCCGTCAGCTCGACCCACTCGCTGTGCGGACGAACGAGCGAAGACACGACCGTGAACACCCTCGAGCACGTGGCCGATCGCATCTACACAGGCGAGAGCGGTGACAGCGCGCGCAAGCAGATCCGCCGCGTTCAGCACAACAAGGCGCTGTTGGAAGCGGTCGCTCAGCGCAACCCGGCAGCTACGGAACTCGCGATCAAGGCACTGCTCAACCATCACATCGTGCGTCTGCGTGTGAGCGCTGACGGGCAGCTGCTCTCCGATGTCGGCGGCCCCTACGTGCTTGCTCCCGTCAGCGCCCCGCTGACCCTCCACGGCCACACGATCGGGAGTTTTGTGCTCTCGATCCAGGACGACGAAGGCTACCTGCGGCTGACCAGGCGTCTGGCGGGGCTGAAGGTGCTCATGTACATGAGCCCCGGCAACCAGCTCGTCAAGAACAGCCTCGGGCCAGTCGCAGGGGAAGTCCCCGCCAGCGGCTCCTACAGCTATAACGGTAAGTCCTTCCGTGTGTTCACCGTGCACGCCAAGGAGTTCCCGTCGGGCCCGCTGACGATCCGCGTGCTCGTGCCGCTGCCGTACTCCCAGGCTGGACTCAGGCGGTAACCCGAGACGCGCTCAGGCGGGCGTCAGCGACTGCTGCTTGGTGCGCAGCGACTCGATCAGCTCCTCGAAGGAGGCTGAGAATTTTTCGACACCCTCGCGCTCGAGCGTGTCGGTCACGTCGTTGTAGTCGACGCCAACGCGCTCGAGCTCGGTGAACACGCGCCGCGCGCCATCCAGGTCGCTCTCCAGCCGCGCCTGTGGCTCGCCGTGATCCTGAAACGCCTTGATTGTCTCCTCGGGCATCGTGTTGACGGTGTCCGGGCCGATCAGCTCATCGACGTACAACGTGTCCGGGTAGGCGGGGTTCTTGGTTGAGGTCGAAGCCCACAACACCCGCTGTGGCGAGGCGCCCTTGCCGACCAGGTACTCCCAGCGCGGGCCGCTGAATGCCTCGAGGTAGTGAGCGTAGGCGAGCCTTGCGTTGGCGATCGCGAGCTTGCCCTTGAGCTCGGGGGCGTTTACCTCGTCCAGGCGCCTGTCGGCCTCGGTGTCGATGCGCGAGACGAAGAAGCTCGCCACGGATGCCACCTTGCGCGGGTCGCCGCCCTCGGCAACGAGCCGCTCGAGGCCGCGGATGTAGGACTCGGCGACCTCCGCGTAGCGCTGCAGGGAGAAGATCAGCGTGACGTTGATCGAGTGGCCCTTGGCGATCACATCCTCGATCGCCGCGAGCCCTGGCTTGGTTGCGGGGATCTTCACCATCAGGTTGGGGCGGTCGACGCTCTTGTGGATACGGATTGCTTCTCGGTAGGTCTGCAGCGTGTCGTACGCAAGCCGCGGATCGACCTCGAGCGATACGTAGCCGTCGCGGGCACCGCCGCCGTCCCATACCGGGCGGAACAGATCGCATGCGTCGCGTATGTCCTGTTCGGCTAGCGTCCAGAACACCTGCTCGACATCCACATTTTCTGCCGCGAGCTCGTGCAGCTGCTCGTCGTAGGCGTCGCCCGAGCTCATCGCCTTCTCGAAGATCGTCGGGTTGGAGGTGGCGCCGACGACTGAGTAGTCGTCGATCAGCTCCTGTAGATGACCGCCGTGGATCGACTCACGCGAGAGGAAATCCACCCACACGCTCTGGCCCAGATCCGAGAGGCGCTCGAGTGGGGTAGGTGCGTCGGAGGGCATCGTGTCTCCTGTCTTTAGCGCGTCAGTGTTTCGATTCAAGCAGAGCGCTCGCGCGAGCAAGGATGTTCTCGGCGGTAAAGCCAAGCTCCTTGAGTACCGTGGCCCCGGGCGCGGACGCACCGAAGCGGTCGAGGCCGAGGACGTCACCATCGAGGCCCACCCACCTGCCCCAGCTGATCGTGGCGCCCGGCTCGACCGCCAGGCGAGCCCTGATGGTGGGGGGCAGCACCTCGTCGCGGTACTCCTTGCCCTGCTCTTCGAATAGGTCCATGCACGGCATCGACACGACCCGCACACGCGTGCCCTGCTCCGCCAGCGCCTTACCCGCCTCGAGCGTCAGCGGCACCTCGGCACCCGTGGCGATCAGGATGATCTCCGGGTCGGGCCCAGATGAGTCCCACAGCACGTACGCGCCGCGCTCCAGGCCGCTGGCGCTCGCGACCTCGTCGCGGTCGAGCACGAGCACGTTCTGGCGTGAGAGCAAGAGCGCCGTCGGGCCGTCTTCGCGCTCGAGCGCCACACGCCAGGCTTCTGTCGTCTCGTTGGCATCGCCGGGGCGCATAACCCACAGGTGAGGGATCGCGCGCAGAGACGCGAAGTGCTCGACCGGCTCGTGCGTTGGGCCATCCTCCCCGACGGCCACCGAGTCGTGCGTCCACACCCACACCACGGGCAGGCCCATCAGCGCCGACAGCCGCACCGCGCCGCGCATGTAGTCGGAGAAAATCAGGAACGTCGAGCCGTACGGTTTGACGATGCCGCCGTGGGCGGCCGCACCGTTGACGATCGCGCCCATCGCGTGCTCGCGGATGCCGAAGGGGATGTTGCGGCCGGCGTGCACCTTCGAGAACTCGCCACCGCCCTCGAACAGGGTCTTGGTCGACTCCACCAGGTCCGCCGCGCCGCCGATCATCGTCGGGCCGTACTCGGCGAACGCCGCCATGATCTTCTGGCCGGCCGAGCGGGTGGCGATCTCTTCGCCGGCGGCGAACTTGGGAAGCGACTCGCGCCAGCCGTCGCGCAGCTTCCCCGCCGACGCGAGGTCCCAGTCCGCGGCCATCTCGGGAAAAGCGCTCCGCCACTCTTGGAGCTTCTCGTTCCAGGCGCTCGACGCCTTCGTGCCCGACTCGTGCAGCGACATGTGCTCGTAGACACGCTCGTCCACCCAGAACTTGCGATCGGGATCGAAGCCCATCACTTCCTTGGTGGCACGCACCTCGTCTTCGCCGAGCGGCGCGCCGTGTGACTTGGCGGTGTCGACGGCGTGCGGGGCCGGATAGGCGATGTGCGAGCGGATCGAGATGAACGACGGGCGCTCGGTTTCGTCGCGAGCAGCCGCGAGTGCCGCCTCCAGCGCATCCACGTCCTCGGAGTCCTCCACCCGCTGCACGTGCCAGCCGTCGGCCTCCAGACGCGCTGCGTGGTTCTCACCGTCGAATGACAGCGACGTGGTGCCGTCGATCGTGATGCGGTTGTTGTCGTAACAGACGACAAGCTTGCCCAGCGCGAAGTTGCCAGCGATCGAGGCCGCTTCCTGGCTGATGCCCTCCATCAGGTCGCCGTCCGAGCAGATCACGTACACGTGGTGGTCGATGAGCTCGTGTCCGGGGCGGTTGAAGCGCTCGGCGAGGAAACGCTCGGCGATCGCCATGCCCACCGCGTTGGCGAAGCCCTGCCCCAATGGCCCGGTCGTGACCTCGATGCCCTGCGTGTGGCCACGCTCGGGGTGTCCCGGCGTGAGCGATCCCCACTGGCGGAACTGCTGCAGATCCTCGATGCCCAGCTCGTAGCCGCACAGGTGGAGCAGTGAGTACTGCAGCATGCACGCATGACCCGCGCTCAGCACGAAACGGTCACGGTTGGGCCAGTGCGTATCCGTGGGGTTCGCGTGCAGGAAGTGCCGGAAGATCGTGTAACCCAGCGGCGCCATCGCCATCGCCGTGCCCGGGTGGCCGGCGTTCGCCTTCTGCACCCCGTCCATTGCCAGACCGCGGATCGTGTCGATCGACAGCTTGCGAATCTCAGCCTCGTCGAGTGGCGCGGCAGGCGCGGCTGCGCTGCTCGTTTCCGGTGACGCTGCCATTGCAGTCGATCCTACCCCCATCTCGGACGCTACAGTCGCTAGATCGTGTCTGAGCAGTTTTGCGACGTTGGCAGAGGCATCACGCTCTGCTATGAGACCTTTGGCGATCGGGCCAATCCGACCGCTCTGCTGATCATGGGCCTCGGCACCCAGATGATCGCCTGGCAGGACGATTTCTGCGAAGCGCTGGTGGACAGAGGGCTGCACGTGGTCCGTTTCGATAACCGCGACATCGGCCGCTCGACCCACCTCGAAGGTCGTCCGCCCACCGTCCCCGAGCTGCTGCTGCGCTCACGGCGCGCCGCTCACTACACGCTCGGCGATATGGCCGACGACGCAGCCGGGCTGCTGCGCGAGCTCGACCTCGCGCCGGCGCACATCATCGGCGCCTCGATGGGCGGGATGATCGCCCAGACGCTCGCGATCCGTCACCCCGAGTCGGTCAGGTCGCTCGTCTCGATCATGTCCAACACCGGCAGCCGCCGCCACGGACAGCCTTCACTGAAGGTCTATGGGATCTTCCTGCGCCGTCCCGCCGAAGGACGCGACGAGTTCATCGCGCACATGGAACGCCTGTTCAGGGTTATCGGCTCACGCGGCCTGCCGCGCGACGAGGATGACCTGCGCGCGATCGCGATCGCCAGCTACGAGCGCGACCACGATCCCGCCGGTCCGGGACGTCAGCTGGCGGCGATCATCGCCTCGGGTGACCGCACAGCTGGGCTGCGCACGCTAACCACGCCCACGCTGGTTATCCACGGCAGTGCCGACCCGCTTGTTGCCCCATCTGGCGGGCGCGCCACCGCCCGCGCAATCCCGGGGGCACAGCTGATGATGGTCGATGGCATGGGCCATGATCTGCCGCGCGCCGTGTGGCCGCGGCTGATCGACGCGATCGCGGCTCACGCCCTACGTGCGGATGCGAGCGCGGACGGGGGCCCGTCCCTACCGACCCGCCCTCCCACGCTCTCGGGTCTGTAGGGACAGGACCTCCCTCTCAGGGCCTCTTTCGAAGCAGAGGCCCTCACCCCTCCCCGGGTCTAACGCCCCTGGGGTCGACGCGCGCAGGCCCGCAGCCCCATCAGGGAATGCGTGCGGGCGCTCTGGCACCAGTAGACCTGGGGCTGCACGCGCACGAGCCAGTGCAGGTCGTGACGGCAGTGCGAGCGCCGATACGGCCAGCGGCCGTGCAATGCCCGGAGCATCCGCTGCTCTTGGCAAGCGAACAGTCTCATCTCCATCAGACCCCTCCATCCCTGCGTATTGGTCGCGCTTCGTGCTCGACCCGAATCGCCTACCGATCCCCTCCATTACTGGGCGGGAACGCTTACCGCAGGGACATATAAATCAGGTCTTACGCAGGCTGTCAACTCGAATGTCAACTAAACATTCGATTTGACATAAAGACTCAGGGGCGTACACACGGCGCAGCCGACCATGTGGCGCAAGCACTGCGAGCCCCCCGGGCCACTCCAATGCCGGGGGCAAATGCAGCCTTTCGCAGTGCACACAGCTCCGTAAGGATCGACTGTTATCCTTACAAAGCAGCTCAGAGTCTGAAAGGAACGCCGTGCAGGCTGCGATCCCGAACGATATGCCGGCGCCCCTCGGACACCACGAGGAGCGCTTCTGGCCCGCCGATCGCACCGCCCCCACAGGGGGCCAGCGTGGCGGCGCCTATGAGGTCTTCATCCCCGACCCGATCGCCGAGCGCACGTTCACCCTCACAGGCGAGGTCGTCGCGGCAATCGCCGCAGCGACGAAGGCGCTCGGACATCTCAACGATACGCGCCCCCAGCTGACATCGCTGGCTGCGCTGGCTCGCAACCTACTGCGCTCCGAGAGCGCCGCCTCCTCGCGTATCGAGGGCGTGCTGATCTCCCACAAGCGACTCGCGCGCGCCGCCTATGCGCGCGCAGGCGCCCGGCGCGGCGATAACCGCGCCGCCGAGGTTCTGGGCAACGTCGAAGCCATGGAGCGCGCGATCGATCTGGGTGACACCACCGAGCCGTTTACCGTCTCCGACATCCAGGACATCCACCGCACGTTGCTGCGCTTCACCGAGGACCGCCGCTTCGCGGGCGTCATCCGCGCTACACAGAGCTGGATCGGCGGCAACGACCACCACCCAATCGGGGCCGCCCATGTCGGCCCCCCACACGAGCAGGTTCCCGAGCTCTTGGAGGATCTGTGCAGATTCATCGCCCGCACCGACATCGCCGCCGTGGCACAGGCCGCAATCGCGCACGCGCAGTTCGAGAACATCCACCCATTCGTCGATGGCAACGGGCGTACCGGGCGGGCGCTGATCTACACCATCCTGCGTCGCCGCGGAGAGATCAGCAACTACATCCCCCCGGTCAGCCTCGTGCTGGGCAGCGAACCCAAGAACTACATCGGCGGCCTTGGCGCCTACAGCCACGGCGACGTCGGTCGCTGGTGCGAGCGATTCGCACACGCCACCACCCGAGCCGCAAGCGGGGCTGAGCAGCTCGCGCACGCGATCGAAGCGCGCCAGTCTGCCTGGCTGCAACGCCTCGGCGAGCCCCGCAAAGACGCGGCTGTACGCCAGCTCGTCAGCATTCTGCCCGCGCAGCCTGTCATCGACGTGCCCGCCGCGCAACGGCTCACCGGCAAGTCACACGTCGCCGTTGGCAACGCCATCGCCCAGCTCGAACAGGCCGGCATCCTGCAAAGGCTCAACGAGCGCAAATGGGGTCGTGTCTGGGAATGCGGCGAGCTGCTCACACTCGTGGAGAGGTTCGAGAAAAGCATCTCCACACCATGAAATGCAGAGTGCCAAACAACAATGCGCCCGGCGGGAATCGAACCCGCGGCCTGCGGCTTGAAAGACCGCTGCTCTTTGGCTCCCCGAAGAGAACCGTTGACCACTGAGCTACGGGCGCGTGATTTGGATTTCTAAGCGACTCGACGTTCCGACGAGCACCTTATTCTAAGCAAGCCCGCGTCGCCAGACCAAACACGCGCTGGGTGTTCTCGTGCAGATAGAGAGCGCGGGTTTCTTCGTCGAGGTCGAGCGTGTCCAAGGCCTCGAGTGCGACCTGGGGGAGGATCATCGGGTAGTTGGACCCGAACAGAACCTTGTGCCGGCCACTGCCCGTCTTCATGTAGGCGACCAGCTCTGGGGGTATCCGCTTGCTCGTGTACGCGGAGGTGTCGATGTACACGTTCTCGTGCTTGCGCGCCACCGCGATCATCTCCTCCGTCCACGGGTAGCCGATGTGCCCGCCCACGATCGTAAGCTCCGGGAAGTCGATTGCGATCTGGTCGATGTAGGGGATCGGGCGGCCCGGCTCAGACGGACGCAGCGGGCCCGTGTGTCCGACCTGCGTGCAGAACGGCACGCCCAGCTCCACGCACGCTGCATACAGCGGATAGAAGCGGCGATCGGTGGGCGGCGTCTCCCACAGCCACGGCAGCATGCGCAAGCCGATGAAGCCGAGCTCCTGAACGCAGCGGCGCAGCTCCCTGACCGCCTCCATCGGCCGATCGAGCGCCACGGCCGCCAGTCCGGCAAAGCGATCGGGGTGTGTCTGCACCCAAGCGGCGACCTCATCGTTTGAGATCAGCGCGCCCTCGCGCGGCGCATGCCACGCGGTGAGCAGCCCAAAGCCAACGCCCGCTGCATCCATCGCCGCGACGGTCGCCTCGACCGGTACCTCCCCCTCGGGGATCTCGCCGCCGGTCCAGCGCCGCAGCGACGCGAACATCTCGTGGCGCAGAAAGCGCTCTGTGGGGTGCTGCATCCAGGCGTCGATGGTCATCGCGCCCACACGATCGCTCAGGGCGTGAGCACGATCTTGAGCGCCTCACGCCGGTCATACACGGCGTAGGCCTCGGGCGCGTCCTCGAGCTTCATGTGGCGGGTGACCAGCGCGGTGGGGTCGAGTACGCCGGCAGAGAGCATCGCGAGCACGCGGTCGACGTGGCCGATGACGTTGGCGTGGCCGCCGCGCAGGGTGAGCGCCTTCAACCACAAGAGGCCCATGTGCACCTCGGCGCGCTCGGCGTAGACGCCGATGCACTGGATGGCGCCGCAGTTGCGGGTCAGGCGGATGGCGCTCTCGAGCACCTTGGGGTCGCCGACGGCGTCGATCGACACATCCACACCACGGCCTTCGGTGGCGCCGCGCACTGCCGCGCGCACGTCTTGCTCGACGAGATGCAGCGGCTCGGCGCCGAATGCCTCGGCGACGCTGAGACGCTCGGGGACGGTGTCGATGGCGAACACGTGGGCAGCGCCGCACGCCTTGGCGGCCTGCACGGCGCACAGCCCCACGGGACCAAGACCAAGCACGGCAACGACGTCGCCGGGGCGCATGCCGCTATCGACGACCGCGTGAAAGCCGGTGCCCATGACGTCGCCGGCGAACAGCGCGATGTCATCGCTCAAGCCCTCGGGAACGCGGCGCAGCACGAGGTTGGCGTGGGGCACGAGCGCCATATCCGCCTGCGTGCCCTGCAGCGACCCGAGCGCCGCGCCGTGGCCGAACGTGCGTGAGTGCTCGCAGCGGTGGTAGAGGCCCTGCAGGCAGAAGAAGCATTCTCCGCAGGCCGTCTGGAAGCAGCCGAGCACGCGGTCGCCGACGGCCACGCGCGTGACCGCGCCGCCTGCAGCGACGACGGTGCCGACGTACTCGTGGCCGATCGTGAATCCCGGTTCGATCTGCACGCGCCCGTGGAAGATGTGCAGGTCCGAGCCGCACACGCCGGTGGCGTCGATGCGCACGATCGCGTCATCAGCGGCGATCAGCTCCGGCTCGGGGCGCTCCTCGACGCTGACGACTCCGGGGGCTTGAAATGTGACGGCTCGCATGGGGAACGCCAGCCTACTGATCTGATTTGGCGCGAGCCACGTCGGCGCGCTCTTTATCCGTGCCCGAGCACTGGGTGTGGCGCATAGGGCTCCTGCAGACGTGCGATCTCCTCGTCCGAGAAGCTCCAGCTGCTCGGCGGCGAGCGCGTCCTCGAGCTGCCCGGGCTTGGTGGCACCGACGATCGGCGCGGTCACACCCGGCTTGTGTAGGAGCCACGCGAGCGCGACCTGCGCAGGCGGCACACCGCGCTCGCCAGCGACCTCAGCAACGCGCTCGACGACGTCGAAGTCGGTCGGCTGGTCGTACAGGTAGTCGGCGAACGGGTCGCTGCCGGCGCGCGTCCGTGTGCCGCTCGCCGGCGCGGGTGCGGTTACCGGCGAGCATGCCGCGGGCGAGCGGGCTCCAGGGGATCACGCCGACGCCCTGGTCGAGGCACAGCGGGATCATCTCGCGCTCCTCCTCGCGGTAGATCAGGTTGTAGTGGTTCTGCATCGAGACGAAGCGCGTCCAGCCGTGCGTTTCGGCGACGTGCTGGGCCTTGGCGAACTGCCACGCGAACATACTGCTGGCGCCGATGTAGCGCGCCTTGCCGGCGCGCACGACGTCGTGCAGCGCCTCCATCGTCTCCTCGATCGGAGTGCGGTTGTCCCAGCGATGGATCTGGTAGAGGTCGACGTAGTCCATCTGCAGGCGCTCGAGCGAAGCGTCGATGGCGCTGAGGATGTGCTTGCGCGAGAGCCCGCCGCCGTTCTCACCGGGGGTCATCGGCATGAAGACCTTCGTCGCGAGCACCAGCTCCTCGCGGGTGAAGAGCTTGGAGAGCAGGCGGCCGGTGAGCACCTCGCTGGCGCCGTTGGAGTAGATGTCGGCGGTGTCGAAGAACGTGATGCCACCCTCGACGGCGGCGCGCACGATCGGCTCCGCTGCCTCCTCGTCGATCACCCACGCTTTGTCGCTGCCGTCGCCGTAGCTCATCATGCCGAGGCATATGCGCGAGACGCGCAGGCCGCTGGCGCCGAGGTTCACGTACTCCATGGGCTCACCTCCGGGTGTCGAGACGATGGGCGCCAGACGGGCACAGAGGCCCGCTGCACTAACTAACGGTCGATGATAGGCCGCCGACGCAAGCGAGCAGATCATCCATGCCGTGAGCGATGCCGTCGGTCAGGGCGTCGATGTCGGGGGCGCCGTCGTAGTCGCCGGTGACACCGAAGTAGAGGCCGCCGTTGTAGGAGAAGATCGCAACGACGATGCGAATCGAGCCGACGACGGGCACGAACGGGAAGGACTGGAGCATGCGCCGCCCGAGAGTCTGCACGGGCTGCTGGGGTCCAGGGACGTTGGTGGTGGCGGTGTGCATGTTCAGCCGCGGCGAGAGCGTCACCAGGCGGCTGCCGAGCGCCAAGCAGCAGCGGCGGCGCGAAGCCGGACATGGAGGTGAGCACGTCGCCGGCGACCGCCTGCTTTGACTCCTTGATCCCGTCCATCTCGGCGCGGATCGTCTGCAGTCGCGCACAGGGTCGGTGAGGCCGACGGGCAGGCTGGCGAACACTGCTGAGACGCGGTTGTTGTAGACGCCTTTCTCGCCCTTGGCGCGAACGGAGACGGGCACCATCGTGCGCACGACGCGATCCTCGGGCACGTGCTCGCCGCGCGTCGTCGAGCAGCTCGCGAAACCCGTTAGTGATGAGCGTCAGCACGACGTCGTTGACGGTGCCGCCGAGCGCGCTGCGGACGGCCTTGATGTCGGACAGGCGCGCCTCGGCCCAGCTCCAGCGGCGGTGCGGTCCGATCGGGCCGGTCAGCGAGGACGCGGCGACGGGCCGCATGTTGCGGCGTTGCGGCAGCTGCGGCGCGTGCCGATTTCCCGAGCGATGCGCAGCGTTTCGCGAGGCGCGACCGGCCATCCGTCGCAGCGCTTCGAGCTGGCCGGCGGGGCTGGCGCGCCGGGCGATCGTGCGCACGAGCATCTCGAGGCCGGAGGGCTCTGGTGCGGGCCGACCATTCGCCGCGGCATCCGAGCCGGCGGAGTCGTCGGAGAACATGACGGACATCAGGTCGGTCGCGGCGACACCGTCGACCATGCAGTGATGGACCTTCGAGAGCAGCGCCCAGCGTTTGTCCTTCAGGCCCTCGATCGCCCACAACTCCCACAGCGGCTTGTTGCGGTCGAGGTGCTGGGAGAAGATGCGCGCCGCCATCTGGCGCAGCTGCTCCTCGCTCCCCGGGGCTTGGGGATCGCGCTGTGGCGGAGGTGGTAGTCGAGGCTGAAGTGCGGGTCGTCGACCCACACGGGCGAGCCCGACGGCGAGCGGCACGAAGCGGACCTTCTGGCGGTAGCGGGGGACGAGGTCGAGCTTGCCGGCGACCATCGCGCGCGAGCTCGTCAAAGGGAGGCGGCGGCCCCTCGAAGATGCTGACGGCGCCGATGTGCATCGGCGTGGTGTCGTTCTCCACGTGCAGGAAGGACGAGTCGATCGGGACTCATCCATTCCATGCAGCCTCCTGCTGGCCGTCGAGCACGCGCTCGAGCACGCTGTAGACCTCCGGGTGAACCGGACATGCCGCAGTGGCTGGAGTCGACCTCGACAGCCTCTGGCGTAGGGGTCGACGCACGCGCTGCCAGTCGACGATGCCGTCGCTGCGAGAGTGGACCGCGACGGCCTCCATGCTGTCGGCGGCAGCGGCGCGAGCAGATCTTCCCGGAACGCGGCACAGCAGTCGCCGTCGCGGCAGGCATTGGAGAAGAGGCCCGGCAGCCCAAGGTCGCCGAGCATCGCCACCCAGCGCACCGTGCGCAGCACCTGCGAAGACACGGCCAGCCCGTCGCGCACGGGCGAACCGAGCATCGCAAGGCCGCGCACGCTGCTCGGGATGACGGACGGCGAGCGCGCGTGCGAACGTGCCGCCGCGGCTCTGGCCGATCAGCACGACCCGCTCACCGCTGTCGTGGGCGAGCTTCTCGAGCTGCTCCTCCAAGCGCGCAGACGTCGCGCTCGGCACAGCCGATGTTGACGAGCATGCCGCTCATGGCGACGCGGTGGCCGCGGCGTTTGCAGCCAGTGGCGCAGCACGCCGAGTGAGTTGTCGCCGGCCATGAACCCGGGGATCAGCAGCACGGGCGGTGCGTCGTCGCGGCGGCGCGGATTGCGCAGCGCTCCGGTCGGCGAGCAGGCGTACCAGCTCACCGCTGTAGCGAAGCTCTCCCCAGACGGGAGCCACAGATGCTCGCTCGACGCCTCCCTCGGCAGCCGTTCGTGACATCAGTGACATAGAGTACGCCCGATGGATCTTCAAGACAAGCATGTGGTCGTCACCGGTGGCGCGGGCGGGATCGGTCGAGCGCTGGTACGTCGCTTCGTCGCGGAGGGCGCGCGCGGGGTGGTGATCGCCGATCGCGACAGCTCGAGGGCGCGAACACGCTGGCGCGGCGAGATCGGCGAGAAGCGCTCGCGGTGCAGCTTCGACGCGGGGCGTGAGGAGAGCGTGCAGCGAGCTGATCGCGACGGCCACGGACGCGTACGGCACGATCGACATCTTCATCTCCAACGCCGGCATCGGCGGGGCGGGCGGTGGCCCGGAGGTACCGGATGAGGTATGGGACGAAGCGTGGCGCATCAATGTGATGGCGCACGTGTGGGCCTCGCGGGCGCTGCTTCCGGAGATGCGCGAGCGCGGCGAGGGCTACCTGATCAACACGGCGTCAGCGGCGGGACTGTTGACGCAGGTCTCATCGCTGATCTACAGCGTGACCAAGCACGCGGCGGTATCGCTGGCGGAGTGGCTTGCGATCGAATACGCGGACGACGGCGTACGCGTGTCGTGCATCTGCCCGCAAGGGGTGCGCACGCCGATGCTCGAAGAAGGGATGCAGGAGGCGGCAGCAGCAGCGGCGTTGTCGGCGGGCGGCCTGATCGAACCGGAGGACGTGGCGGACGCGGTGGTGGCAGGGATCGACGCGGAGCGCTTCCTGATCCTGCCGCACGAGAACGTGGCGGAGTTCATGGCGCGCAAGGGCACCGACCCGGAACGCTGGATCAGGGGTATGCGCCGGCTGGTACGGGGCGCGCGCGCAGCACAGAGCGACTGACGTTCAGCGGCGCGTGATCAGCTGAGCGCGGCCGCGGGCTGAGCGACCGGCGCCTGCGCGTAGCAGGCGTCGTGCGAGCAAATCAACTTGACCTCGTGTGAGTGGCGCTGGGCGAGCTCGCGCAGACGTTCGACGTTGCCGCGGCGGGCGGCGCCGTCGACCTGGTCGAAGGCCGCGAACAGCGGCCGATCCCGCGCGGGCAATGCGGTGGGGTGGCGACCTCGCCGTGATGGAAGTAGGCGTCGCCGCAATGAAGCAGCCAGCCGTCGCCGTCTCTGATTGCCACGCCGGTGTGGCCGTGGGTATGGCCGATGAGCGGGATCAGCAGGATCTCGGCGTCGCTGCCGGGCAGGATGCGCACGCTGTCGAATCCGTACCACTGCTCGCCGCCGCCCTGGTGCTCGACCCACCGCGGGCCGTGCGCCCAATGCGCGGCGACGTAGCGAGGGCGATCGCGCCAGCTCGGCTTGATGGCCGCGTCGCAGCTCGCGGCCGAGCAGGTGCACCTCGGCTTCGGGAAAGTCAGGTAGGCCGCCTGCGTGATCGAGGTCGAGATGGGTGGTGATGATGTTGCGTACGTCGTGCGGGTCGAAGCCGAGCTCGCGGATCTGGGAGATGGCGGTATCGGCGGCGGTGAGGCGGGGGCGCACGAGCGCGCTGAACGCCAGGCCCAGTTGGCGCGGCTTGCGCACATCGTCGAGACCGAAGCCGGTATCCATCAGCACGAGACCCTCGGCGCCCTCGATCAGCAGGCAGTTGCAGACCAGCAGCGCCTCGGCGAGCAGGCCGCCCTCGCCTGTGACCATGCGCGCGCCGCGCGGGCACATGGTGCCGCAGCTGAGGTGGTGGATCGCGCGCGGAGCGGTATTCACCGTCCCATTAGCGTACGCGTTCGGCTATGCGGACGCGGGCTGGGGAACGACGCCGTTGCTGGACTGCACCGAGTGGACGTCCGCGCCGAGCTCGGCTCGGCGAGCGCACGCCCGTGGCGAATCAGGTCGGCGGCGCGCTCGGCGACGGCGATGGTGGGCGCGTTGGTGTTGCCGCGCGGAACCATGGGCATGACGGACGCGTCGACCACGCGCAGGCCCTCGATGCCGTTGACGCGCAGCTGAGCGTCGACGACAGCACCGGTGTCATCGCCCATGCGGCAGGTGCCGACGGGGTGATAGATGGAGAAGGTGGTGCGGGCGATGTGCTCGCGCAGCGCCTCGTCGCTGTCTCCGTCAGGCGTGATGCAGGGAGTGACGGCGTACGGCGCGAGCGCGGGCTGCGCGCAGACGTCGAGCATCATGCGAAAGCCGGCGATCATCCGCTGCATGTCATCGCCGGCTGTGTAGTAGGAGTGGTGGACGATCGGCTTGGCGCTGGGGTCGTTTGAGGACAGGCGCACGTTGCCGCGGCTGTTGCGGCGTGAGCAGGCACGGCGTGGCGAGGAAGCCGTGGGCGTCTGGATCGCTCATGCCCTCGTCGAGGATCTGCACGGGGATGAAGTGGAACTGGATGTCGGGCGCGGGCGCGTCGGGGGCGACGCGAGTGAAACCGCCGGACTCGGCGAAGTTGGAGGCGAGCGGGCCGGTTTGCGTGGCCTCGTATTCCTGGGTGGCCTGCGGCTCGAGCGCACGCAGCAGGCTGACCTCCTCGGGGGTGCTCCACACGGCGTAGGAGGCGGCGTGGTCCGAGAGGTTCTCGCCTACGGCGGGCTGGTCGAGCAGCACCTCGATTTCACGCATCATCAGGTGTTCGGCGGGACCAACGCCGGAGAGCATCAACAGCTGCGGTGAGTTGTAGGCCCCGCCGCAGAGGATCACCTCTCGCTCGGCGCGCAGCTCCTGCATCTGGCCGAGCTGGCTGGCCTGCACGCCGACGGCGCGTTTGCCCTCGAACAGCACGCGCTGCGCGAGCATGTAGGGCATCACGGTTAGGTTGGCGCGCTCGCTGACGGGGTGCAGATAGGCAACGGCGGTGCTCGCGCGCATGCCGCCGCGGTGGGTCACCTGGTAGAGACCGACGCCATCCTGCTGCTCGCCGTTGAAGTCGTCGTTGCGGTCCAGGCCTGCCTGCACGCCGGCCTCGACGAACGCGCTTGCCATGGGGTTGTTGGAGCGGCCCTCGCTGACGGGCAGCGGTCCGCCGGCGCCGTGCCAGCGTGAGGCGCCACGCTCGTTGTCCTCGGCCTTCAGGAAGTACGGCATCAGATCCGCTGACGACCACCCGGGCACGCCCCATTCGTCGTAGTCGAGGCGGTTGCCGCGGATGTAGATCATGGCGTTGATCGAGGAGGAGCCACCGAGCACCTTGCCGCGCGGCAGCGGGATGCGACGGCCCCGGCACTCGGGCTCGGGCGCGGTGCAGTAGTCCCAGTCGACCTCCGTGCGCGGCAGCTGCAGGTAGCCAAGCGGCACGTGGATGTTCTGGTTGACGTCGGGCGGCCCTGCCTCGAGCAGCAGCACCTGCACGTCGGGGTCCTCGCTCAGCCGGTTTGCGAGCACGCAACCTGCTGACCCTGCTCCCACGATCACGTAGTCATACATATCCCCAACCTCCCCGGTAGCGGCCGACTCTCTCCTGCGGTGCAAGATACTCCTCGCGGCGAGTGGCCACGGACACTGCTGAGCGCGCCGTGCTGTCGCTCGCGGGGCTGCCCGTGGAGCGGGTCGCCTAGCGCTCGGTGGCGATCTTTGCGAGTTGGCGCTCGGGCGCGATGTGGACCACGTCCCACACCAGACCCACACGCTCGAGGCCGGCGATCAGCCAGCCCGACGGGTCGAGCTGCCACCAGCGCAGGCCGTGGCGCGCGGACGTGGGGAAGGCGTGGTGGTTGTTGTGCCATGCCTCGCCGAGCGTGGGCAGCGACAGCCACAGCAGGTTGCGCGACTCGTCGCCGGTGGCAAAGCTGCGCTTGCCGAAGAAGTGACACAGGGAGTTGATCGAGAAGGTGGCGTGGTGGAGCAGGAGCATGCGCACGGCGCCTCCCCACAACAGCGCCGTGAGGCCTCCGACGACCGAGCCCGTGAGCGCGAAGCCGAGCGCGAAGGGGAACGCGAGCCCGAGCGCCACCCACAGCACGAACGTGCGGTCGACGAAGCGAACGACGGGATCGGCGAGCAGGTCCTTCGCGTAGCGTTCCTCGTTCGCCAGCGCGTCGCCGCCGAGGATCCAGCCGACGTGCGCGTGGAACAGGCCACCGAGCGCGCCGCGCCAGCCGCTCCCGTGGCCGACGTGGGGGCTGTGCGGGTCGCCGGGCTCATCGGAGAACTGGTGGTGCTTGCGGTGGTTTGCGACCCACTCGATCACCGGCCCCTCGACGGCCGCGGAGCCGAGCGCGGCGAGTACCCCGCGCAGCGCGGGGCTCGTCTTGAAGCTGCGATGGGTGAGCAGGCGGTGAAAGCCGACAGTGATGCCAAGGCCGGTCAGCAGGTAGGTGATCGTGAGGGCAACCAGGTCCGACCAGCGCAGGGCTCCTCCCCAGGTCAGCCATGCGGCCCACCCCAGGAGCCCGAGCGGAAGGACCATTACGACCAGGTTGGCGACGCGGTCGATTGTGTCGATCGAGTGCGCGCGCTCCTGCGTGGACACGGCGTCGGTCAACGCCACCGGGTCATCGCTGCCCCCGTGATCATCCGTGAGCACGCGCTCCTCGAGCGCCTGGTCGGGCGTCATCCGCTGACGACGATACTCCCCTGTGGTGGGGAAGCCGCGAGGGTGAACGCTGTAACGCGTGAGAGTCCTCACAATGCGTGGATGAGCTACGTCAAGGGCTTGCAGGAGGTGGGCGACGGCCTCTACGCGTATCTGCAGCCGGACGGCAGCTGGGGCTGGAGCAACGCGGGGCTGGTGGTGGACGGCGGGCAGACCCTTTTGGTGGACACGCTGTACGACCTGGCGCTTACCGAGCAGATGCTCGAGGCGATGCGCCGGGCGGTGCCGGCGGCGGCGCGGATCGACACCCTCGTAAACACCCACGCAAACGGCGATCACTGTTACGGCAACCAGCTCGTGAGCGGCGCTCGCATCGTCGCCTCTGAGCGCACGGCGGCGGAGATGCCGGAGATGCCGCCGGCGGTGATGGCGGCGCTGCTGGAGCAGGCACCTGCTCTCGGTGAGCTGGGCGCGTTCTTCCTGGAGTGCTTCGGAGCGTTTGACTTCAAGGGGATCGAGCTGGCGCTGCCGGATGAGACATTCGTGGGGGAGCTGAGCCTGAAAGTGGGCGATCGGGAGCTCGTGCTGATCGAGGTCGGCCCCGCCCACACGCGCGGTGACACGCTGGTGCACGCGGTGCGCGAGCGGGTGCTGTTCTCGGGTGACATCCTCTTCTCCGGAGCCCACCCGATCGCGTGGGCGGGACCGGTGTCGAACTGGATTGACGCGTGCGATCGCATCCTCGGGATGGACATCGATGTGATCGTGCCGGGCCACGGTCCGCTGGCAGACCTTGGCGCGGTGCGCGAGCTGAGGGCTTACTTCGAGTACCTCTACGACGAGGCGCGCGTCTGCCACGCGGAGGGGATGACGCCGCTGCAGGCCGCATGCTCGATCTCCCTGCAGCGTTGGGCGGATTGGGGCGAGGCGGAGCGACTGGTGGTCAACATCGCGAACATCTACCGTGAGCTGTCAGGTGAAGAGGAGCCACTCAACCCGCTGACGGCGTTTGAGCAGATGGCGGAGCTGGCACGCTCGAGCCAGGCAGTTGAACGGCTACGCGCTCGTGGCGGTGAGTAGACGTGCGAGCTCGGCTGCCTGCTCGCGGATCTCCGGAGTGGCGGAGCCGCCGAGCAGCTCACCGTGGCGCTCCTGTAGCGCGAAGCAGCGCCGGGACACGGCGCCGTCGCGGTCGATGAGAGCG
Organism: uncultured Solirubrobacteraceae bacterium; assembly: GCA_963752865.1. Classification (GTDB taxonomy): domain Bacteria; phylum Actinomycetota; class Thermoleophilia; order Solirubrobacterales; family Solirubrobacteraceae; genus Palsa-744. The sequence goes on along the minus strand of CAVVZU010000002.1, from coordinate 108,748 downwards.
CCGTTGGGGTCGGTGGCGATACCCAGCTCGTCGATGCGGGCACGGCCGCTTGATAGCAGCGTGCGTACGAGCGGGTTCGAGCACGCATCTCCCAGCGCGAGGACGGCTGCGTCGGCAGACATGACGTGCCCATCGGAGAGCGTCAGGCGCACGCCCTTCTGAAACAGCGGCTCGATCACGTTCTCCACCCGCGCGCGAATGATCTGCAGCCGGACCTGCTCGCCGAAGCGGGCGGCCAGCTGGAGGGAGGCGACGCTGAGCCCGGCGCCACCGGGATCGATCAGCACGACCCGGCCGTGGCCGCGGCGCAGTAGGTGGGTAGCGGCGAAAGTCCCGCCGGCACCGGCGCCGATGACCGCGATCACGCGCTCGCGTCCGCGATCGCGCAGCCGCGGGAGGTGCTGGTTCTCGGCGTGCTGTCCACGTGCGCGCATGGTCATGCGGGGCCACCAAGCATTGGGAGCCACGTCGAACGGGGGGTGTGTATCCTCCCAGAATTCCTCACTTGACTAGTGGACAATTTAGCACCGGTCGGCCTCCACTGCAAGTACGCTTGCAGCGATGAGCTCGACCAACCATCAGGTGCGCCTCGCGGCGCGCCCGTCGGGGCTGCCGAAGCCCTCGGATTGGAGCTTTACGGAGGAGCCGATTCCCACACCGAGCGCGGGGGAGCTCGTCGTGGCCGTCTCCTACCTGTCGCTCGACCCGGCGATGCGCGGCTGGATGAACGCGGGCGCCTCTTACATCGACCCGGTGGAAGTGGGAGACGTCATGCGGGCGGGAGCGGTGGGAGAGGTGGTCGCCTCCGAGCACCCTGGCTTTGCGGTGGGCGAGCACGTGTACGGCGCGTTTGGTGTCCAGGAGTACGCGCTGTCGGATGGCAACGGGGTGACGAAGGTCGACCCCGAGCTGGCGCCCTTGCCGACGTACCTCGGCACGCTGGGCATGACGGGCATGACCGCGTACTTCGGCCTGTTCGACACGGGCAAGCTAAAGGAGGGAGACACGGTCGTCGTTTCGGGAGCGGCGGGCGCGGTGGGAAGCGTTGTCGGGCAGATCGCAAAGATCAAGAACTGCCGGGTGATCGGTATCGCGGGCGGCGAGGAGAAGTGCGCGTGGATCGGGGAGGAGCTGGGCTTCGACGCGGTGATCGACTACAAGACCGAGGACGTGCGGCGCGCGCTGCGGGAGGCGGCGCCGCAGGGCGTGGACGTTTACTTCGACAACGTCGGCGGGGAGATCCTGGACGCGGTACTGACCCGCCTGGCGCGCGGCGCTCGCATCGTGATCTGCGGCGCCGTCTCTCAATACAACGCCACGGAGGGCGTGCGCGGCCCGTCAAACTATCTGTCACTGCTCGTGGCGCGCGCGTCGATGACGGGAATGGTTGTGTTCGACTACGCCGCCCAGTTCGGCGAAGCAGCGCGCGAGCTCGCCGGCTGGATGCAGGAAGGTCGGCTGCTCTCGCGCGAGCACATCGTGGACGGTGGCGTGAGCGCGTTTCCGGATGCGCTGCTGAAGCTATTCACAGGCGAGAACGTCGGCAAGCTGGTACTACGCGTGAATGGAGACGAGTGATGAGCACCATGGACAGGCCTGTGAAGCGTCGCTGGGAGATCCTGATCGGGCGCTACACGGCGAATCCGCTGATGCGGGGCATGTTCAAGCTCGGCATTACGCCACCGGGGATGGCGCTGGTGGAGACGGTCGGCCGACGCACTGGCGCGATTCGGCACACGCCGATCGTTGCGCACGCATCCGACGAGAAGACGCTATGGCTGATTGCCCAGCACGGCAGCCACGCCGGCTGGGTTCGTAACTTCCAGGAGAGCCCACGGGTACGGGTGCGCCTCGGCCGTCATTGGCGTACAGGGACCGCGGAGCTCGTGCCCGACGATGACGTGAAGGCGCGGATCCAGACGTTCGCGAGCAGTGCGATCGGCCGCGCGATCACCGCGGCCAGCTTCCGGGCTTTGGAAAGCCAGCCGGTGTCGGTTCGGATCGAGCTCGAGGGTTAGCCGCTCACGAGCCTCCCCGGGTCGGGAGCCTCACGCGGCCACCGGCGATTCGCCGCGATCATTGCTCACAGCCGTTGCGAGAGCGCTGGACTGGCGCAACGACACGCAGCCGCCTGGCCGTGACCTCGTCATCCTGAAACGGCAGCAGGCCGATCATGCCGGCCTGCTCGAAGGCACGCTGAACGGTCCTCGAGCCGGGAATCAGCGAAAAGCCGTGTCCCTGCCGCTTGCATAGACCGGCGCGGAATGCGATTACAGCGGCACCGATCGAGTCTATGTAGCGGAGCTGGCGGAGATCCAACGTGATGCTCGCGACCCCCTCTTCGCAGAGGCGCTCTATCTCCACTTCGAGCGCGTGCGCCGAGCGGTGGGTCAGCTCGCCGGTCAAGATCACCGTGTGCGCTCGGGGGCTGATGCCCCGCAGCGCCGCGGCTGTCTCGTTGCCGACGGGCTGTGCTTGCAGGCCACTGCCAAGAGCAGCGCTGCTTCGATCGACGGTGAGGGGATCGCCCTTGCCTTTCTCGTTTCGTGTCCTGATGCTTATCGTCGATGTCGTCAAATGACGTTCCATCACTTACAGCTCCTTCCAAAGGAAGTCTCGAATTGATTTCCAAGGCCTGGATCACGAAGTCCAGGCCGATGCGAAACGGCCGGTAGGAGCTAGCCGGGCCGCTCTGGAATCAGAACGAAGAAAGCTGTAAGCCACGGTTTGGACGACAGCCGCAGGCGACGCATCGCACGCGGGCCAGCCAGCCGCAGTTGACCAGCGAGGGTGAAGAAGCCTGAGAGACCGACCCCTGATCCCGCGGCGGCAGAGCCGCCCACGGCACCGCTGGGCGCAGGGCCTGGTGGCGGGATGAACGAGCGGGTACCGCCGCCATAGGAACCGCCCGAGCCATCCGAGCCATCATCTGTGGGGGCACTCATTCTGGTTGGAGTTGCGATCACCAGAGCCCCGGGCGACGTCGCCAAGAGCGGCTGGTTGCTGAGCCAGCTGGCTGTGCAGTTGTCGGTGGCGGACCCGGCGAGACCTGACAGCTGACAGCTCAGCTCAACGGCGCGCTGCACGGCGGTCAGGTGCGTGGACCCGCTGCCGAGCGCGGTGGAAGCTGTGGGTGGTTCTCCAGGTTCGCTACTTGTCGGCGGAGTCATCAGCGAGGCAACCAGCACGCTGGGCGCTGGCGTCGAGGCGGTGGACGGAGCAGCGCCGGCTTGCGGTCCGGTGCCCGGGCCCGATGGCGAGGTAGCGCTTGCGTCCAGCTGTTCCTTGTTGGTTTCGACCGCTGTGAGGAGTTCTTTGACCGGTTCGACGACGGGTGGCACAACTTCCTCAGCGGCTTCCTTGACTTTTTCCACGACGGGTTCTACGGGCGGCACCACTTCGGCGACTTTTTCCACCGGCGGGGCCTCTTTGATTTCTTCCACGACAGGTTCGGTCGGCGGGGCGACTTCAGCCACCTGTTCCACCGGTGGGGCTTCTTTGACCTGTTCCACGACAGGTTCGACAGGCGGCAGCACTTCGGCGACTGTTTCCACCGGTGGGGCTTCTTTGACCTGTTCCACGACAGGTTCGACAGGCGGCACCACTTCGGCGACTGTTTCCAGCGGCGGAGCTTCGCTGCCCTGTTCGTTGACGGGTTCGGCGCTGGCACTACCGGCGAGAAGGAGGGCCCCAAGGAGCATCAAGACGGTCGCGGTCGCGCAAAGGATCCCTTTGGCGATAGCTCTCGTCGAGAAATTCTGGGTCATCCCGAGCATGTTTCCTCGTTGTTGGCGCTTGCCGTGGGGCTCGATGATAAACGCCGCATCGGGCCGATGCTTCGGGCCTGACGGGGAGGGACGGCTCCGCGGGCCAGAGCGGGAGAGGATGATCGAAGTGTTTCCGAGGGGCACCGGGAAAACCAGCAGTCGGGATCTGGGAGGCGAGCGATGATCGTCACCCCGTCGCACGGAATGCTTCGCCTTGGGAGTCGAGTGGGAGCTCCTCAGGTGCGCGGTCGGCGGTCCACGGCTCGCGCTCGATGGCATAGCAGTGGCTGCCCCAGTCAGCCAGAGCGTTGGCGTGCTGGCGATCGCTGAGTGCGGCCAGGCGGCACATACCGACCCCCAGGACGGCGGCCACCACGAGAGCCACTGAGATCAAGACAAGGAGCACGATCGCCTAAGGCTAGGTCATTCAGATCGCGTCCGCGCCGTGCCATCGAGACCGCCCGAACAACCACAACGCCGCGGGCAACGGCGCCCAGTCCAGCCGACCTCGGACATTAGCCAAAAGCGGGCTGAATAGGACATGTGTTGATGATCGATGTTGCATGGCGAAGCATTACTTCACTCAGGCCGAGACACTCGTCGTGCTCGATCGCGAACACGCCTGTGCATGCTCGAAGGCGATACCGGCTCGATGACGGCTGTGAGCGATAAGCGGACGGCCCCGGAGAACCGGTCACGGGCGGCTGGCGCCGAGCAGAAAAGGCATGCTGAGGAGCAGAGCCGTGGTCACGGCAAGCACGGCAAGCACCACAAGCGCCGACGTAAGCACCACAAGCCAGCTGCCCACCGCACTTCTCAGCCACGAGGCACCCTGGGCATCGCGCTGCCGCTACCCCCCGTCTCGCCACCGGCACCCTCGTCGGCGCCGGTCCCATCGGTGGGCTCGCCGCCGATCACGCTCGCGCAGGCGCAGCGCCTACTCTGGCGTGCCGGCTTCGGCCCCGCCCCCGGGCAGGCCGAGGCACTCGTGGGACAGCCGCTGGAAGACGTCGTCTTCAGCCTCACCCGCCCGTCGGGGGCAGCGACACTCGCAGGCCCGGAACCTGTCAACGAAGAAGGCAAGCCGCTGGAACCGGACACCGCCTGGGGAGATGACCACTGCTGGTGGCTTGACCGGATGGTCCGCTCCGACCAGCAGCTGGTGGAGCGGATGACGTTGATCTTCCACGACTGGTTCGCGACCTCCAACAACCAGGTGGACAGCCAGCCGCTGATGCTGGAACAGAACGAACTGCTGCGATCGATGGTGCTCGGGAGCTTCAACGAGCTGTTCCTTGCGGTGACTACCAACCCGGCGATGCTGCTGTTCCTCAACGGCACGTCCAACAACAAGTGGGATCCGAACGAGAACTACGCGCGGGAGATGATGGAGCTGTTCTCACTGGGTGCCGATCGCGGCGCGTACACCGAGGACGACGTGCGCGAAATGGCCCGCGCGCTGACGGGCTGGCGCAACGAATGGTCTGAAGCGCGTGGCAGCTACGACTTTCGCTTCGACGCCAGCTACCACGATGCGGGTAAGAAGACGGTGTTCGAACAGGCTGGCAAGTGGAACTACGAAGACGCCGTGCGCCTGTGTGTCAGCCACCCGCTGCACCCATCGTTCTTCGTGACCAAGCTGTGGGGCTACTTCATCGCGAGCGAACCCTCCGAAGCCACGCTGGCATCGCTGCAGGGCCTGTACACGAGCTCGGGCTACAGCATCAGGGCCGTGGTGGAGGCGATCCTCCAGCACCCCGACTTCTACGAAGGCCCCGAGATGGTCATCCCGCCGGTGGTCTACAACGCAGGGCTACTGCGCTCGATCTCGCGGCCGATTGACACGACCGCGTGGGCATGGCTTTCGTCGAACGCGGGCCAGCAGCTGTTCTACCCGCCGAATGTGTCGGGCTGGGACTTCAGCCGCTGGCTGGATACCTCGACGGCGAGAGCGCGGTGGGAAATGGCGAGCTATGTGACGTCGAAGACCTACCCCAACCCGTGGCCGTCGAAAGGCGAACCGGAATACAGCACCACCGAGGATCCTGCCGAAGCGCTCACCAGCGCACTCGCATACTGGGCCAACCCGTCGCTATCGGCCGAATCGGAGCAGTGCATCGCGGCGTTCGCGCAGTCGTGCCTGAAGGAACCACTCGCCAAGTGGGAGCGCAGCCCGTACCGGGCGATGCGACAGAACGCACTGCGCATGCTGATCGCGACCTCGCCGGACATGCAGGTGAGTTGACGTGCAAATGCCGGCGACATCCGGGGAACAGGAGAGCTGACCATGGCCAAGAGCTGCTCGTGTGATGACTTCACCCGCTCCCAGCTGCTGCGACGCGGCGTTGCGATCGCGGGGAAGGGACTGCCGAGCATCGAGCCGGGTATGCCGCTGCCGGCCGGTACAGGCCTCGACCGCCGTACCTTCCTGCTGCGCTCGGCGGGCGCGGCGCTTGCGGTGTATGGCGCGTCGATGCTCAGCCCGCGGCACTTCGAAGAGGGCATCGCGCAGGCCTCGGCGGAAACATCCGCGAACGAGCCCGTGCTGGTGTCGATCTTCATGGAAGGCGGCTGGGATGCGCTGTCGGTGCTGGCGCCGGTTCGGGAAGCTAAGTACAAAGAACTGCGTCCTGTGCTCGGCCTGACAGAAGGATCGGGCAAGGTCTTCACCGAGGACGAAAACCTGATGTGGCACCCCGCGGCGGGAGGCTTGGCGGAACTACACGAAGAGGGCAAGGTGAGTGTGTTCCCGGCGATCGGGTACGAGCCCTCCGAAGAGAGCCACTTCACGAGCCGCCACTACTGGGAGGTTGGCCAGCTCGACGCGAATGCCCGCTCGGGCTGGATGGGGCGCTACCTCGACTTGGTGGGCGAACCGAACAACCCGCTGCAGGGACTGTCGCTGGACTACTCGCTGGCGCCGGCGCTCGCGACGGAGACGATGCCCGTGGCAGCGGTCTCCTCTCCGGCTGACTACACGATGTGGGCGTATGGCCTGGGTGAACCGCTGACGGCACCGGCGTTCGAGACGTTCGGTGAGCTGGGAGCACTGGCGGCACCATCGCCGGCGTACGCGCAGGCGCGCAACGCGTCCTACGACACGAGCCTAGTGCTGGAAGAGATGGCGAGCTTCGTCAAGTCGGAGAAAGAATCGGGCGACCACTCAACGGTGACGTATCCGGCGGGTGAATTCGCGGAACGACTGGCGTCGCTGGCGGCGATGCTGCACACGGGCATGCCGATCAAATGCGTGTCGCTGAACGCGGTGGGCTCATACGACACGCACGCGAGCGAGGTGGACACGCTGAGCACGAACCTCGAACAGACGATCCCCGCGCTGGTGGCGTTCCAGCGCGACTTGGAAGCGCGCGGTCTCGATCAGCGGGTGTTGATCCAGCTGTGGTCGGAGTTCGGCAGACGCCCGAAGGAAAACGGCTCCGGTACCGATCACGGCGCGGGCGGCCTGGCGTTCCTGATTGGCACACGGGCGGCAGGGAAAATGGTGGGCGAGTTTCCGGGCCTGACGAAACTGGACGAAAACGAAAACGTGATCAGGACGTCGGATTACCGCGGGATGTACTGCTCGCTGCTGGAACAGTGGTTTCAGACTGAAGCGGGACTGGTGATCCCGGAAGCGGCGTCATTCGAACGGCCCGTGCTGGTGGCGTGAGAGCGTGCAGCTGCCGTCGGCGCAGGAGCGCTCGAGCCGGCCGGCGGAGACGGTCTCGATCAGCCCGGCGATCCAGCACGTGGGGCATCCGCGAAGCGCGACCATCGCTGGGGCGATCAGCAGCAGGGAGGCGGGGCCGACGCTCGTAGTCAGTGCGAGCGCAGAGCCGATCAGCCCGAAGCCGACGACGCCGCGTGCGAGGTGGCGTGCGAGGGCGCTGCCGGGAGGCGCAACCTGATCGCTGCCGAGCATCGCTTCGTCATTGCTGAGCATCGCCGACACCTCCGTAGCTGGCTGTGGCCTCGCTGCTGTGGACTGGCGCTGTGAGCCGCTGGCGGAGCGCTTCGCGTCCCCGATGTAGGCGTGACTTCATTGCCGCCTTACTGAGACCAAGAGCGTCGGCAGTCGCTGCCCCTGACAGGCCTTGGATGTCGCGTAGGACGAGCACCGCCCGCTGCTCGAGTGGCAGGGTGGAGATGCACTCGACGATCCGCTCGAGCTCCATCCGGGCAAGGGCGGCGTCTTCTGCGGACGGCTCGAAGGTGATCGAGGCGGTGGGTCTGCGGAGAGTGATCCGGGATCGGCGGATGCACTCGTTCCGGACGATCTGAAACACCCACGAGGCAAGGGCGGCGCTGGCGCGCAGGGTGCCGATCCTCCGGTAGAGGACAATCAGCGCCTCCTGGGCGGCGTCCTCGGCGTCCTCGGGTGTGGAGCAGAGCGTGCGGGCGAAGCGCCGGACGTGTACGTGAGATCCAGACAGCAGCGTGGCGATCGCGCGGGAGTCGCCCTGTTGCGCGGCGCTGATCACCTGGTGGGTGGGCCATGAGGATGTGTGCGTGTCAGTCACGGGAGCGGATCCTCCCAATGAACAGGAGGCAGGCGCAGATGACGACGGCGGCTGCGATTAGGTAGATGACGAGGGTCATGGTGGCCTTCCGTTGGGGTGGAGCGCGGTGGTCGAGCTAGGTTCGTGTGGATAAGAGGAGTGTGGGCGCTGAAAGGATTCCGTTGCGGAAGCGGGCGGTAGGCCGGTGGCCCTACTGGCCGGCTCACGGACCGTTTGGGACCATTCCTCTTATGGGGCGAGGTACAGGTACTGGAAGTGACGGTGATGCCCAGGCTGCGATCTTGCGCAGGGTGCGGGCGATTCCCCCTGGGTTCGTCCGTACCTACGGCGATGTGTCGCCAGGGGCTCCGCGCCTAGCGGGGTATGTGCTGAGCCAGGCTGGCGCGGGCGAGGTGCCGTGGCACCGGGTCGTGCGCGCGGATGGCTCGCTCGCCAAGGGCGTCCGCCAGCGGCGGCTGCTCGAGGATGAGGGGGTGCCGTTCCGTGGCGAGCGCGTGGTGCTGTCGCGGGCTCGGCTGGATGATCTTGATGCGGGGTGACTGGCGGCATCGAGAGGCCGCGCTTCCGCTTGCGCGATCACCAGGTTTGGTTCGCAGTACTTGACCGTAGCGGGTTCGGCAGGACAGGTTCAGCTCCGGAGGATCTAACGGCTCGTCGGCGACCGTGCAGCATGCACAATTCTGTAGATGAACTCGTTAGCCCACACGACGGCAGCGTCAACATCTTCCAAGACATCGAGACCGTCGGCTGCCTCGGCGTAGATCGTGTCCCATCTCTCGTAGGCCACCACGGTAGGCGGCCACGTCGTCGTGCGTCGCGACGCAAAGAGGCGGTCTGCGATCTCGTTCGTCATAGCCAGATCAAAGGCCTCCTCCTGGTGGAGAATCTGGAGGTCCACGAGGTCATGTGCCCGCTCGTTGCCAGCGGTCTTGGGATTCACGGCCGTGCAAGCGTGAAGCTTCTGCGCGATCTGGTGCTCCACGGCCAAGAGCGGAAGGGGTTGTGGTCGCGGCAGACCAATCTCTTCGAACATCTCGACAATGTCGGTGGCGAGGCGCTCGTCCGCATCTATCGTGCTTCCGACCTCGTCGCGGCCAAGCTCGAACCTAACCTTAAGCCAGTGCCGCTCCTTGTATGCGAGGCGAACATCGAACGGCTGCATGATGTAGTCGCCGGGGACGTTGTCCGGGTGAGGTGGGTCAAGTCTCTGCAGTGTTCCGGTGAATCCGCACCAGCCCTCCGCCAGCTGGTCGTCAAGCTGATTCAGGTAATCATCAAGAGTCAAAGTCGCTGCGCGCGCGGCGTCGAGGTCCGGTGTGAAGCGGCTGGCGCCCTCGCCGACGCGGATCTTCATCGCGGTTCCGCCCTTAATCACTCCCGCCGGCAGCATCTGGCCCACCACCGTGTTGGCGATGGCTCTTTGCACGCGCTGCTCAGTGCGTTCCCGGCTCTTGGCGAAGTTTCGGATGCGGGCCGCAAGCGACCTGAGGTTTGGTGGTGGTTCGCGCATCTAGCTGGCAGACTCGCTGAGCTGCCTCCAAGATTTGCGTGGCTTCCTTACGCCTCAGAAGCCCAGCGCGGATCGCTTCATGCGCGGCCTCGATGAGACGGTCCTTCATCACTGTGCCCTTGCAGTCGCGTAGAGCCCTGGCGATTGTCGCGGCCGGGATGCCCTCGTACCGAGTGCGTTCCGACTCGGGAACGTTGGTTCGGACCACCTCGATGAACTCGGGGAGCTTGCGTCCAACGCGATCGTGCGCGGCTACGCGAACCCGGCGAGGATTCACGAGTGCAAGGTCGTGAAGGGCCAGAACGGCATCGCCTGTCAGATGGGCGTCGTGCCCGACACGCAGCACGGCCTCCATGAACTGCTCCCTGCCGGTATGGGGCACATCCTCGAAGCGGTAGAGACCGTAAGCCAGATGCTCGAGGCCGCCGCGATGAGCGAGCTTCCGCAGCTCGACAGCTGGCACATCCAACTCGTCGGCGTCACGCGTCGTGATGTAGCCATACTGGTCCAAGGCGCGCTCGCGCAATGAACGCCGGTATGTCGTAGCGAGAGCCATCGGGCAAGATTGTATCAAACCGTACCGAAAACGGTACGGTTTTTGCAGCCAGTTGACCCTCATCGCTCCCGGCTCGTGGAAGACGAGAGATGACGGCGAGACTCGAATGACGGAGCCGGCTGAGGAAAGGACCAGGCTAGCCTGAAGTTCGTGTGCACGTTATGGTCGAGGCGGGATGCTGAGCTTCCGATTTCTGGCGGTTCCGCTGGTGGGCTTGGCGCTGTTCGGTGCCGCCGGCGGCACCAACAGTCCAGACGCCGCAATCACAAGTGCCGCTGTGGCGCCTTATCGCGACGAGCTGTTGAGAGACGCACCTGCCCTGTGCTCCGATCTGGCACGCCCGCCCACGATCACGCCGAGCGCGTCACAAGGCGCGAGCTGTGAACAGGCCGTGCAGAGCGTGTTTGCTGCCACCGCATCGCCGAGTCTCCCTCGTGACGTGGTGCTCTCCTTGCACGCGAGCGCGAGTCACTTGGAAGTCGTTGGGACCCGCGCGACGGGGAACTTCTCGCTAACGGCCATCGAGCCGACCACAGCTCATGGAACCCCTGGCGAGGCGTTCGTGTGGCTGGGTAATTACCGGCTCAGCCTCGAAGAAATCGCCGGACGATGGCTCGTATCGACCCAGGCTCGCCTCGTCGCCGTTAGCGACTGCCAACTGAACCCTCGCGGCCACTGCCAGCCTGGCATCGATGACCTGGTGTTTGCGCTCGGAGTCCCGGTAGGCCAAACCCCAGGAGAAGGGCTTCCCACCCCGGCGGCGGTGCAGAAAGCGAGCAGTCGCGAGCGAGGGGAATTCACGGCGGGCCGCACCGTCTTCGCCCAATCTGGCTGCCTGGCCTGTCACAGGATCGGCGATGAGGGCAACCCCCATCCCGGCGAGAACCTCACCCACATCGGCGCACAGCTCTCCTCCCCCCAGATCGAACACGCGCTGCTGTCACCGCGTCAACCGATGCCCTCGTTCAAACACCTCCCAGCCAAGAAGCTGCACGACCTCATTCGCTTCCTGTCGCTGATGCGGTAGCCCCACCGCCAAGGCGCGAGAAGCACTCCCGAGATGTGCGGCTCGGACGTATAAATGCCTTCGCCCACGAGGTTGCACTCACGCTCAAGGGTCAGACCAACGTGGCCCTCTTCGGGCCTCGCGATACGGGTAAGACCACGTTCACCAATCAGCTGGCGCTGGAACTGGGCAAGGCGCATGGCGATGACGCGCCGCCGTTTGACGTGGTCAAGGTCAACCTCCAGCGAGTGGTGAGTATCCCTGGGGTTCATCGGTTGCGTACACGACGCGATGACGAGCCACCCGGTCAAGCGGGTGCGCCGGGCTGCCCAGCGTCAGATCGGCGTCCTGGAGAAGGAGATCGGCTTTGACATCAAGGTGATCAAGGGCTCGGTGAGAAGTTCAGCGGTGAGCCCGGCGCAGGACGCGGAGACACTGCACGCGCAGCTCGTGGCGCTGCGCTCGCTGTCGGATCACTTGGTTGTGGTGTTCGACGAGTTTCAGCGGCTGCGCCACTGTCCAGGCGACCCGTTGGCGATCATCCGCTCAGCGCTGATGAGCTCGGGCGCCAACCACGTGTCGCTGCTGTTCACGGGGTCGATCCGCAACGCGTTGAAGATGATGCTGGAGAGCTCTGAGCAGCCGATCTTTGGCGAGGCGGCGGAGATGCAGTTGCCGGCGATCGGCCGGGTCGACTTCCTCGAGTACCTGGACTTCCAGTTCGAGGCCACTGGCAAGCCGGCGGAGGAAGCAGCGCTGAGCCACCTGCTCAACGCCACACGCGCCCACCCCCGCAGCACACAGCAGCTCGCATGGGAGTGCTGGGCAAGCACGCCTGCGGGTCAACCGGTGACACTCGAGACGGTAATGAGCGCGCACGACCGGCTCGTGCAGACGATCGAGCGATCGGAGTTCGCATCGGTTCTCAACGTGTTGATGAGCGGCGACGACGGCGAGATCAACGAGGTTCGCGCACTACAACTGCTGGCCGACCGCGGCGGCAGCAGGATCACCAGCAGGCCAATCGCCACCAGGTATGGCTTCTCCAGCCATTCGCGCGTGAAGCCGGCGCTCGTACGGCTTCAGGGGCGCGGGCTCGTGGACGAGCATGACGGCATCTGGTACGTAGTAGACCCCCTGTTCGTGGCTCAGGCGGGCCTCGCCGCTTGCAGACCAGCGAGATCCCCAGCCGCCAGCGGCAGAATAGTTGTACCGTACAACCGGTACGTCGATGTACCGTCTATAGGGTACATTGCGCGATCCACGCGCTACCAGCCACTAGGTTCGAGATAACGTAAACCCACCCCTTACAGCGGCAGCTGCTATGGGGAAGACTGTGTTGACGTGGATCTGGACGCCATTCAGGATCGCCCCGTTCAGCTCCTGCAGCGGCTGCTGCGCTTCGACACGAGCAACCCTCCGGGCAATGAGCGTGAGTGCATCGACTGGATCAGGGGACTGCTGGAGGGTCTCGGCTGCGAGGTACACATCGTCGCGAGTGAGGCTGAGCACCCGAACCTGATTGCGCGGCTGGCCGGTCGTGGCGAGTGCGCTCCACTGCTGCTGCAGGGCCATGTCGACGTTGTCGCCGCGCGCGGGCAGTGGCGGCATGAGCCGTTTGCCGGCGAGTTGCACGATGGCTACGTGTGGGGTCGCGGCGCGCTGGACATGAAGGGTGGCGTGGCGATGATGCTCGCCGCGTTCATGCGTGCAAAGGCCAGCGGAACGCCGCCGCCAGGCGATGTGATCCTGTGCCTGATGGCCGACGAGGAGGCGGGCAGCGACCTTGGCGCAGAATTCCTCGTACGTGAGCACCCGGAGCTGTTTGCGGGCGTGCGCTATGCGATCGGCGAGTTCGGCGGGTTCACGATGGACGTTGCCGGACGTCGCTTCTATCCGATCATGGTCGCTGAGAAGCAGGTCTGCTGGTCGCGCGCGATCCTGCGTGGCCCGGCCGGGCACGGCTCGATGCCGATCCGCGGCGGGGCAATGGGCCGGCTCGGCAGGCTGCTGGAGCGGCTCGACCGTCACCGGCTACCGGTACATGTGACGACGGTCGCACGCTCGATGATCGAGACGATCGCAGCAGAGATGCCGCCGGCGCTCGTGCTGCCGCTCAAGGGCCCGCTCATGCCGCGCCTCACCGATCGCCTGCTCGATGTCATGGGCGAGCGCGGGCGGGTATTCGACCCGCTGCTGCACAACACCGTCAGCGCGACGATTGTGAATGGTGGGGAGAAGGTCAACGTGATCCCGGATGCGATCTCGCTGACGCTCGATGGCCGTCTGCTGCCGGGGTTCGCTCCAGAGCAACTGTTCGCCGAGCTGCGCGCGCTCACTGGCGTGGAGATGGAGTTCGAGGTTCTGCGCCACGACCCCGTCGCAGCCGAGGCCGACCTGGGGCTGTTCGACACACTCGCCGGGGTGCTCGCAGAGCTCGACCCTCAGGCCAAGGCAATACCGATGCTGCTCCCCGGCATCACCGATGGGCGCTTCTTCTCCCGGCTCGGGATCCAGACGTACGGGTTCCTGCCGATGCAACTGCCGGCAGATCTGCCCTTCATGCAGCTGATCCACGCCGAAAACGAGCGCCTGCCAGCCGCTGCCGTCGAGTTCGGCACCACGGCGATCGGACGAGTGCTCGAACGCATCGGCTAGCCAAAAGCTCGGCAGCTATGGCGGCCCGGCACGCCGGACTGCGGTAGCGTCGTTGAATGCCCATCAAGAAGCAGCGTCGGGCGGCCAACGGACAGCGGGTGGCTATGGCCGCCGCGGACCCTGCGAACATCTGTTCGTATGGTCCTAGATTTCCGTCCGGTCTTGCGGCGAAGCTCCCTCGGTGCGTGGGCAGCTGCACTCCGAGAGCTTCGCCTGCCTATCAGCGCTGGAGGTCGAGCGATGAAGCGACGTGATTGGCTGTTGCTCTTCGCTGCGTACGAGGGGGCCCCCGACGGTCTAGATCCGATTCGATTCCAGAAGGGCCTCTTCTTGTTCGCGAGACGTGCTCGTGTGCCTGAGCGATCGAAGTATGCGTTCAAGCCCTACGACTATGGTCCGATGAGCGCCGGGATCTACACCGATCTCGACCGTCTCGTGGGGGAAGGTCTGCTCGAGCGCATGCCCGTACCGGGGAAGCGCTGGTCTCGATACAAGCCAAGCAAGGTGACTTTCCGCGAAGGTCAGCGAATCCTTAAGCAGGCGGAAAATGAGAACCTGCTTGACGCCGCGCGAGAGTTGTTCAAGATCAAGCAAGACGTGTCAAACATGGGCTTCAACGAACTGCTTGAGCGCGTGTACGTCGAACATCCCGAGTTTGCCGTGAAGTCGATTTTTCGGCGATCGAGTTAATCCGAATCCGCCCGTAGTCCGAAACTGTCAGATCGGGGCGACATGATGCATGGCCCTATGATGCGAACCGCCGTGGGCATCCCGATATGACGCTGATCGCTGCGCTTCGGTGCCGAGATGGCGTGATTTTGGGCTCCGGCTCGAGATGGGGGGCAACCACCACGCGGAGCGCAAGCTGACCGTTCAGTAGGCCAGACGGGTGCAGCCCCCGTAGGCTGAACCCCATGCCGTCACGGGAGCGATTGTCAGCGGCCGAGGCCCGCCGGGTCGCCGTCGCGGCGCAGGGCTTCGGCGGCCCGCTCGCTACCGGCCCGGTCGGTGGGTATGCGCTACGGCGCGTGCTGCAGCGTATCGGGCTCGTGCAGATCGACTCCGTCAACGTGCTCGTCCGCGCTCACTACCTGCCGCTGTTCTCGCGCCTCGGCGCCTACGACACCGTCGTGCTCGACCGCGCTGCGCACTACGCGCCGCGGCGCCTGTTCGAGTACTGGGGGCACGAGGCGTCGCTGCTACCGGTCGAGCTGCACCCGCTACTGCGCTGGCGCATGGAACGGGCGAGCGCCGACGCCCGGGGAGGCATGCAGCGCGTCAGCCGCGAGCGGCCGGAGCTACTCGAGAGGCTCGTCGAGGACGTCCGCGCGCGCGGCCCGAGCTCGGCGGCCGAACTGGCCGCCGACGAGGCGCCGCGGCAGACGGGCCCGTGGTGGGACTGGTCAGACGTCAAGCGTGCGCTCGAGTTCCTGTTCTGGAGCGGGCGGCTAGCCTCGGCGCGGCGACGCGGCTTCGAGCGGCTATACGACCTGCCCGAGCGCGTGCTCCCGCGTGCGGTGCTGGCACTGCCGACGCCTTCGGTCGAGGACGCTCAGCGCGGGCTGGTGCGCATCGCGGCGCGAGCGCTTGGCGTCTCGGCCGAGCGCGACCTGCGCGACTACTTCCGCTTGCCGGTGGCCGAGACGCGCGCTCGCATCGCCGAGCTGGTCGAGGCTGGCGAGCTGCTGCCGGTGTCGGTCGAGGGCTGGCGCACGCCGGGCTATCTTCACCCGGCCGCACGCGTCCCGCGGCGCGTCGACGCGTGTGCGCTGGTCGGGCCGTTCGACTCGCTCGTATGGAATCGCGACCGCACTGAGCGCATCTTCGACTTTCGCTATCGCATCGAGATCTACGTCCCCAAGCCCAAGCGCGTGCATGGCTACTACGTGCTGCCGTTCCTGCTCGGCGACCGGCTGGTCGCGCGCACCGACCTGAAGGCCGACCGCCAGGCGGGGGTGCTGCGCGTGCAGGCGGCACACGGCGAGCCGGCCGCGCCGCCCGAGACCGCCGGCGCGCTCCGCGAACAGCTGCACGCGCTGGCCAGCTGGCTCGGACTCGGCGGCGTCGAGGTCATGAGCAGCGGCGACCTCGCGCGGGAGCTGTCATGACAGCGCGAACTCGACGGCATAGTCGCTCCTTTGATCTCATGTCCTCGGCGGGGGTCGCCCTTTCGTGGGCCGTCACTGGCCGTTGTACTCGTCACGGCGGCGCAGCCATACCTGGAACGCGTCGCCCTCGTCGCGGCCCTTCGGTGCCCGGTCGAGGATCGGGTAGTAGCTCATAAGAAACTCGACCCCACGAGCCCCGGTCTGGTAGGCCTGGTAGACGACGCCGTCATCCAGGACGAACGCGCTGAAGCCGGGGCTCTCGGTCAGATAGCCGAATACGTCGGTGCCGCTTTCGCTCGCGTTGTGCTCGACGATCGGCGGGAGAGACTCAAGTATCGGGGCGATCGCCTCGCGTGCCTGCTCTGCGCTGCTGGAGAACCCGAGGTCGAGGTTGAAGTCGCTGTTGGCCGACGAGGCCCAGGGGAAACTCCAGCGCATGCGTCGCTTGTAGGTCTGCAGTTTCTCGAGCGGCGCCTGGGACACGAACAGCATCGTCACGTCGCGCGCGTTCAGGTGCGCGAGGACGCCGTCGACCGCGTCCGCGATCGACGAGTTCGTCGGGCAGCCGTTCTCATAGCTCGGGCCGAACATGAAGTGGTAAACGAGCAGCTGGCTGCGCCCATCGAATAGCTCCGCCAGCGTGCGCGTGCCCTCGTCGCTGTCAAGCCGGTACTCCTTCTCCACCCGAACCCACGGCAGCTCGCGCCGCCGCCGCGCGAGCTCATCGCCCAGCCGGGTGTGCTCCTTCTCGTGCTTCAGCAGCTCGGCACGCGCGGCAAGCCACTCCTGACGCGTTCCCGTCTTATGTGCGGTCATTGCTTCTCTCCTATCTCGTCGTTTACGAACAAGCTGGCGTGGCTCACGCCACCGATCTCATGCAGCACACCGGTGGCGCGAGCCTTCGATTCGCTCATGCCGCGACGGGCTCCTCCGCCACGAGCGCTGCGTTCTGGTGCTCGAACGCCTTGGCGAAGCCGTTGCGCCAGGCGTCGGCCATCGGCAACGACATGGGGTCGGGGAAGATCTCCTCCTCCCCGTTCTCCACGCCGTCGAGGACGGCGGAAGCGACGGACTCCGGAGAGCTCTTCGGGATGTCGAGGAAACGCACCATGTCGGTGTCCACAGGGCCGGGCATGACCGCGTGCACGCTCACGCCCCGTCCCGCAAGGACAGCGCGCAGTGACTGCGTCAGCGAGAACTCGGCGGCCTTCGAGGCCGAGTAGGCCGGAAGGACGGGCACTGCGGCGAACGCCGCCAGCGACACGACGTTGACGATCGCACCGCGAGACTCGCTCAGCAGCGGCAGGAACGCCCGGGTGACACCGTAGGTGCCGTACAGGTTGACGGCGAGGTGCGCTTCGAACGCGGCCCGGTCGCTGAGGTCATCAGGCAGCGAGATGCCGGCGTTGTTGATGAGGATGTCCAGCGACTCGACCTGCTCGATTGCCGCCTGAATCTGGGCCGGATCGGTCACGTCCAGTGTCACGGGCGTAACGCGCGAGTCGGGGTGCACGATCGGCTGGCGCGTCCCGACATACACCCGGCCTGCGCCCCGCTTCAACGCCTCCTCGACCAGCGCCTGGCCGATGCCGCGGTTGGCTCCGGTCACCAGAATTGTCTTGTCAGTGATTGTCATGTTCTGCTCCTTGGATCTCGTGTCCTCGACGATCTGGGTCGCCCTTTTGGGAACAGAGATACGAGCGAACACGCAAATCCATCGCTCCTTGCCAAAAGATCAGAACGCGCGCGTTGGATTTCGCCCCCGACCCGTATCTCAGTTGAGAACAGTCCAAGCGGACGCGGAGAGGAGACACAAGATGGGAAAGATCGTGATCAGCGAGAACGTCTCGCTCGACGGTGTCGTCCAGGACCCGACTGGTGAGGAGGGCTTCAGGCATGGCGGCCGGTTCAACCAGCTTGGGGGACCAGGACCGCGAAGGGTGGGCAGAGGCGACAAGAAGCCCGTGCGCCTTATCGATACCAAGACCCTTGGTGAGGGCCTCGCCTTCCTCACCTACGAGGTGCCCCGGTAGCGGCTAGTAAGCGTCGGACGGTGCCGGGCTCGGAGAGGCTGATCGGGTTGTCGACCGATGGATTCCGCCGGCTCCGTGTATCTGTACTGAGTAGAACGCGTATGCGAGACAGACGTCATCATCAACCAGGCCGGTTCGTCCATCTCGAGCTTCATACCCACGACCTGTATGGCGCAAGCACGTTCTATCGACAGCTGCTCGGTTGGCGGACCGAGCAGCTGCACTGTTCGTCTGGCACCTACCACTCCCTGGCCCTCGGCGGCGCGCTTGATGGCGGGATCGTCGAGTGCGGTGCAGGGCGGCCGATCTGGCTTCCGTACGTGGAGGTACAGGAGATCGAGGCGTTGACCGAGCGCGGGCGAGCGCTTGGAGCGGCGGTGTTGCTCGAGCCACGCGAGGGGCCGGCGGGATGGCGCAGCGTGCTGGCCACAAGCGATGGTGGCGAGATCGCGCTGTGGCAGCCGAAGGGTACCCTCGTGCGGGGGAACGGATGACCGACGAGATGACCGACGCTCAGCTCATTGAGACAGCCATGGGACGGAATCAGGGCGCGTTCGCCGAGCTCGTGCAACCGCACCGGCGGCCCCTACACGCGCACTGCTACCGGATGCTCGGCTCCTTGCAGGATGCCGAGGATGCCGTGCAGGAGACGCTGCTGCTCGCGTGGCGGAGTCTGTCGTCGTTTCAGGGGCGAAGCTCGCTGCGAAGCTGGCTGTATTCGATCGCCACGAACGTCTGCCTGCGCGCGATCGAGCGCAGACCTACGCGTGTGCTGCCGATCGACTATGGCCCACGCGCGGATCCACACGACCCGATCCAAGCACCGCTGCTCGAGTCCGTGTGGATGGACCCATATCCCGACGAGCAACTCGGCTTCGACGACGGACTCGCCGGACCGGAGGCGCGCTACGAGCAGCGAGAGAGCATCGAGCTCGCGTTTGTCGCCGCGCTCCAGCTTCTACCGGCTCGCCAGCGGGCGGTGCTCATCCTCCGCGACGTTCTCGGCTTCTCTGGCGCGGAGGTCGCCGAGGCACTGGAGACGACGCCGGCCTCGGTCTACAGCGCCTTGCAGCGCGCGCACGCGACGCTGGAGGAGCGACGGCCGGACCGCAGCCAGCAGGCAACGCTCGGCGCGCTGGGCGATGAGCAGCTGAAAGAGATCGTCCAACGCTATGTCGACGCCTGGGCGCGCAATGACGTGGACACGATCGTCGGGATGCTCACCGACACCGCGACGCTCGCGATGCCCCCGATCCCGAGCTGGTATCACGGGCCCGACGCGATCGAGCGGGTGCTGCGCAGCGCGGTATTCGACGGCGCGCGGAGTTGGCGGATGTTGCCTACCGCCGCCAACGGTCAGCTGGCGGTGGGCGCCTATGAGCTCGACAGCTCGGGGGTCTACGCCGCACATGGCGTGACAGTCCTGACCCTCGAGGCTGAGCGAATCGCCGAGATCATCCACTTCCGCACGCCGTCGCTGGTCGAGTCGTTCGGACTGCCTGCCCAGGCATAATCCCGCGGTGGCTTCGATTCGCAGGGAGATCGTGATCGACGCGAGTGCGGAGCGCGTGTGGGACGCGCTGCGTGATTGGGGAGGGCTGCATGTGCGGCTCGTGCCCGGTTTTGCGACCGATGCCCGAATGGACGGTGAGGACCGGATCGTCACGTTCTTCAACGGCAGCGTGCTTCGCGAGCGACCGGTCGACCTCGACGATGACGCGCGGCGGCTCGTGTGGTCGATCGTCGACCCGCCGTACACCCATCACAACGCATCGGCTCAGGTGTTCGCGGACGGAGCAGACCGCAGTGTGTTGGTGTGGATCGCTGATTTTCTCCCAAGCGAGCTCGTCGGTCGCGCCGCACCTCTGATGGAGCACGCGTTGGGCGTCATCAAGCGCACGCTCGAGCCCGAGCGACCCGGCGAATAATCCCCCGCGCCCAGCGCGCGGACAGTCTCGCCCCCAGGCACACCGCGGCAGCGATGCACGCGCGAGCGATGGATTTCGGCTCCTCCTCGTATCTCCTTAACGACGAGGAAGTAACGGCAATCCACCGACGCCGGCGCCAACGTGACCGCCCTCGCACGCTCAGGGCCGGCGCTCGAGCAGCTGGTGGCCGCCATTCCGACCATCGGGATCGAGGTGGCCGATGCGACCGACTCCTCAGTGGTCGACCTGATGCTGGATCGTCATAAACCCGACGTGCTGGCGCTCGTTGCCGGCGCACAGCCGACGATGCTGCCGCTGCAGGACCAAACCTGGGAGACCTTCTCGCGCAACTGGGAGGTCGACGTGCAAATCGCATTTCACTGGATCCGCAGGGCGCTGGTGTTGCCGCTCTCGTCGGGGAGCCAACTCCTCGTGATGAGCAGTGGCGCGGCGATCCCAGGCTCGCCGCTGAGCGGCGGCTACGCGAGGGCAAAGGCCATGCAGCGCTTCCTCGCCGCCTACGCCAACGAGGAGTCGGCGCGCGCCGGGCTTGGCATCACGGTAAGCACCGTCCTACCGGGCATGACACCCGAAACCGTCAGGCGCACCTACATCTCGATTGCGCTGGTCGCCTACGAATGGGACGTGAAGTACGTCATGGACCAGGTCGGCCACGCCGACTCCAAGATGACCCTCGACGTCTACGCCCAGATGCAACAGCGGGCCAAGCGAGACAACGGCGCGAAGTTCGACAAGCTCATTCGTGGCGCTCGCGAGCAGGCCGACGCGACCGTCCAGACGGCCTCAGACGGGGAGTTTAGGACCGGCAATAGGACCAAAAAGCCCAAAAAGGCCCCCAGAGGGCGTCCCGCACGGCTTGCTGCGACACCCAAAACCCGCCGATTTGCAGGCCATTCTCCTATATGGAGCCTACCGGGATCGAACCGGTGACCTCCTGCTTGCAAACCGATCCTGAGGACCTTTGGGAGTCGGCCGATTTGGAGGACTTCTACTGGTAGGCGCCGAGCGATTCGGCCGGCCCAGATTGCGCCTGTTTGCGGGCTTTTTGAGGGGGTTTAGGACCGGAAGTCGTGCTTTGGTCCTAAACCCTGCCCCTCACCCCTCACCCCTCACCCCTCAGCTGCGGAAGCTCGGGAACGGTGTGATTGCCTGTGTAGAGCACGGTAAGGTGCTGGAAGGTTGCGACAGGCGCAGCCGTCCGTATAGAGGAGCCAGCTTATGCTTACCAAGGAACGCACGCTCGAGGTCGAGCGCGAGGCGGCCACGCTAGGGATGGGGGCTATTGCCGGACAGCTCCAGGCGAACCTCGGCCAAGCGCTGACGGCCCATATGGCCGGCTTGGCTGACACCCGCCAGATCGGACGGATCAGCCGCGGCGAGCACCGCCCACAGCAAGCGACTGCCAGGCGCCTGCGTGAGGGCTACAAGGCGGTGAGCATGATCGCTGAGCTCTACGACTGGGAAACGGCCAAGGCATGGCTGTTCGGCACCAACACGCGCCTTGATGACCAAGCACCGGTCGAGGTGCTTGGGACGGCCACGACCGACCAGCAGTTCACCCGCATCGCGCGAGCTGCCAAGCAGTTCGCCAGCGCGGACGGGTGAGTCTGCACGATCGCCGGGCTGGTCTCTGGCGAGTCGCGCACTACTCCGACCCGCTGGGGTTCGCGCCCCGCGATCGCTGCTCTTGGGGGCACCGCTTCGATGATGTTCAGCGGCGCCACCGCACGCTGTATTGCGCGGCCACCCAGGAGACCGCGCTACGGCCCGGCGAACTCGCTAGAGCTTCTGTGCTGTGGCGCGGTGGTAGAGGATGGAGAGGAGGCGTCGCTCGGTGGCCAGCGGAAACGGCCGGTGATCCCCATCGGCTTGAAGCTCGATGTCTGCTCGACCGACTCGGAAGTAAAAGAGATCTTCGTAGTACACGGACTTGATGCGTGCGTGTGTCCCGTTCAGCCCGTGGACCGTGCCTGAAGTGGCGATTCGAAACCGCAAGCCGACGCTCCCGTACGTGCCAGAGAGAGGGTTGGGCAACGAAATGATGACTCGACGTGTGCCCGGCAGCTTGTACTCCCGCTGAAGATAATTCGCAATGCAGCGAATGCCACGTTTGCTCGCTACAGCCGAGAGGTAGCGCGCGGCCAACGCAGCGTTTTGCGAGGCAGTCAGGTCAGCTCCGACGCCAGAGGTGACGCCATCGTCTTCGCCGAGGTTGAGCCGCGGCGAGTAGACATCTACGTCCGGCCCAGCCAAGGGGAAACCCATGCAATGGACTAGCTCATCGTTTGCGGCAGCGACGTTCCTCTCTTTTTCCCGGGACAGCGCGACCATGCCAGGTGCATCGGACTTCCGCAGGTTGACGGCGTGGGCGTACTTCAGCAACCGTGCGTTCGTGATGGATGCGCTTGCCGGCGATGCTGGCCTCGTCTTTCCACACCCCGCGACAAGCGCGACAGTGACGGAGAGAGTCAGCCAAATAGCAGCGATGCGCAGCACCGGTCGATCATGCCAAGCGGCAGCTACCGGGGGGTTGTTTGTTGCGCCGGCGTGCCGTCATCTCTCGCGTTCAACGCGATCGATCGCCTTGCCCAAATCAGCCAGCGTCTTGTCGAGCGCCCGCAGGAGCCGCACGACGGTGTGCCGGCATCAGGGTAGACAGCGCTTCCTGCCAGACACGCTCTCCGGTGGGCATCGTCCCTTCGTCGCCTTCAGGGCTACCATTGATTCATGGCGACTGCGGTGAAGAGACTCGACTTGACGGTCGGCGAGATCGTGGAGGTGGCTGGGCGTCGCTATGAGGTCGTCCCGGATCGTGAGGGTGGCGTGACGATCGAGCCGCCGATCACCCCAGCGGCAGAGCTGCACGCCCGGAGGGGCACCAAGCCCGCATCCGCAGAGGACTTCGAGCGTCTCTCGGTCGACGTCCCCTTTGACGACGAGGGCTAGCGGTGCCAGATAGTTCGGCGGACGGTCCGCCAGCCGTTCCGGTCGAGTTCGGCTCGATTGAGTGGAGAGAGGAGGTCGAGCGCTACGACCCTCGCTCGCCAGCTCGAACCCAGGCACAGAGCGCCCGCAAGGCGATCGAGGCCGGAAACACGACGCTCGACTGGAAGCGCTGTATGGCCGATGGTCCCGGCAAGACCAAACTCCCTGGCTGTCGCAAGCTCTATGTGCCGCTCGGCAAGCAGGGCGCCTCGCAGGCGCCGTACGGGTTCGTGTTCCAGCTGATCCAGAAGGCCGACGACAGCCTCGCCTGGAACCTGATCGCCTTCGGCGAGCGCCACCCCGCCAATCAGAGAACCCGCAATGTCTACGAGCGCGCCCACAAGCGCCTGCATGGCCGCTATCCATAGTGTGCCCAACGCGAGCAGCTACAGGCTGGCGGCCTCGTAGATCAGCGCACACGACTTCCCACCGGAGACGACACGACGCAGTTGCGGTAGGCGGGCGACTGCCGCATCCGCGGCCCGATAAGCATCGGGGTCGGCGGGGCAGGCATCCACCTGCTGTCCATCATCGGTAGTCGCTGTCAGGTCGGCAGGGTCCTCCCTGCCGACCTGAGTGACCGTTCAGCGGAGGGGACGGGTTCTGTCAAGGACGGGCCGTCAGGCCCCGCCGCAGGCGGCCCCGCAGGGGCGTCCTTGACAGGTTCCGACCCCGGAGCTAGGGCCAACACAGGCTGTAGTGCCGGCGCCAGCAACGCTTTACGAAGCACGACGCGATCGCGTCTCCCAACAAAACGTCCGACGTCTGACCATGACCCGTGAGATTGAGACCGCGAATGTGCTGTCCCGGCCACGACGTCTTACACAAGTCTTATACGCGCGACCGAGCGAAGAGATCAGCCAGCCGGAGGGCGCTCATTAGCCGTCTTTGTCCCGTTGCCGGCTGAACGGCTACGCGGACACTCCCCGCACTGCCGGTTCCGACGCGCTCGCGGGCCTGACGCTGGCTGGCTGCTGAACAGGGGTCAGGGTCGCCGCAGGCTGAGCAACGACCCAGATGGAGGCCACTTTCCCTACGCGCGACCGCTCCCTTTACCGTACTTCGCCAGAATGCTGTCGACGCGGTCGCCCAGCGGCGTTATCCATACATTTGTGAGCGCCTCGCGCAACGTCTCACATTGCTCCGCTTCCCGTTCGATGAACTTTAGCGCCGGATCAGGCCACGTCCTCAGAAGATCCTCGAGCGGCCCTGCTCCGATATTGCTCACTACCCACTTCTCATCCGGCGCAACAGTTGCGCACACATCACGCACAAACGCTTCATATGCTTCAAACGCTTCAGGCTTGCCAGCCCGCCGCATAGCAATCAGCGCGTCGACGATCTCGTCGTCCCGTGCCGTGGCAACGCGATCCCCGTCTGCCCCCCGTCTCTTCGATGCAACCCAGTCACGACTCAGGCGTTGCACGCCGTCCTTCAATGCATCATCATCGCCGGTGTAGCCCATCATCTAAAACATCACCGCCTTTCTTCAGCGCACCTCAACTCTTACTTCCCATCGCTCCACTTCTGCAAATTCCACGACTTCGGCAGGCACCGTCACCCCAATAGCTTCGGGACATTTCTGTTCGTTGTAGCCCGCTATGAGCCGCTTCAACCCTTTTGATTTTTCATTCAACTGATTGACATGCGTTTCGATTGACATAGGACCTTTCAACGGCAGCTTATGTTTGTCCAGAATCAGCTCCTTGAGCCGCTGCTTGAGCTGATTAAATACTTCCTTTATTTTTTCCTCTCTTTCGTGGCACCAGGCCTCCTTTGACTCGCCTGGCGCTACACGCGCCGCAGTTGCTGCGCATTCGCCACTCGGGTCGGCAAGGCTAAGCGGGTTGGGGTCTGTCCGATGAACGGTGGATCTGGCTTGGTCTGACCGAAGGGGATGACCATGGCGGAGCTAGCCGATCTGGCCGATCAGGACGAGATGATCGAGCCTATGACCGTAGATTCGATTGATCAGAGAGAGCTTGCTGAGCAGCTGCTTGAGCAGGCGAAGGAGCAGAACATCGAGCTGGTTGGCCCTGGCGGGCTGTTGGGCCAGCTGACCAAGAACGTGCTCGAGATGGCGCTTGACGCGGAGATGAGCGAGCACCTCGGCTATGACAAGCATGACCCAGCAGGACGAGGGAGCGGGAACAGCCGCAATGGGACACGCGCGAAGACGGTGTTGACGGAGATCGGGCCGGTCGAGATCGAGGTGCCGCGGGATACCGAGTCGACGTTCGAGCCGCGGATCGTCAAGAAGCGCCAGCGGCGGCTCACGGGCGTTGATGAGATTGTGCTGTCGCTGACGGCGCGTGGGTTGACGACGGGGGAGATCGCGGCGCACTTCCAGGAGGTCTATGGCGCGAAGATCAGCAAGGACACGGTCAGCCGGATCACCGAGAAGGTCACGGGCGAGATGACGGAATGGCTCAACAGGCCGCTGGAGAGCGTGTATCCGGTGATCTTCATTGATGCGATGGTCGTGAAGGTCCGTGATGGGCAGGTCGCCAACAAGCCGGTCTATGTGGTGATCGGCGTGACCGTCGACGGAGAGCGGGACATCCTCGGGCTGTGGGCTGGTGATGGTGGGGAGGGCGCGAAGTTCTGGCTGAGCGTCTTCACGGAGATCAAGAACCGCGGCGTCCAGGATGTCTGTATCGCGGTCTGCGATGGGCTGAAGGGGCTGCCGGAGGCGATCACGACGACCTGGGAGCTCGCGACCGTCCAAGCCTGCGTGATCCACTATGCCGAGGCTCGGGTTATGCCGAGGTGGCCGCGAAGGGGCTGCAATCGCGTGGGTCTGGGGTCGCTGAGGTCGGCATAATCCGGTCTGGAGGGGGAGGCTGTGTTCTCCATTCTCGGAAGGGAGAACACTGATGAAGAGTCCGTTGCGGGTGCGGCTGTCTGGGCCGCTTGAGGAGTTTGGGCCGGGGTTCGTGGGCGAGCTTGAGCGTCTGGGGTATTCGCCGATAGGCACGACGCTGCAGGTGCGGCTGATGGCTCGCGTGAGCAGCTGGATGCAAGCGAATGACGTGGCGTGTCGGGAGCTGAGCGGCGAGGTGCTCGAGCGGTTCTTGGCGGCGCGCCGTGCGGCTGGTCACCGGGATTATGTGAGCGCGCGTGCGGTGGCGCCGTTGCTTGCCTATCTACGCGGGCTCGGGCTGGTGCCGTCGGCCTCGCCGGCGCAGCCTTCGACGAGAGCCGGGGTGCTGGGTGAGCGCTTCCGTGGTTATCTGATCGACGAGCGCGGCCTCGCGAAAGGGACTGTCACTGGGTATGTCGATGCCGTCAAGCTGTTTTTGGCGGGCCTCGACGAGGACGGGCTTGATCTCGGGGAATTGACCGCTGGCCGGGTGACGGCGTTCGTTGTGGCTCGCTGTCCGGGGCAGTCGCGCGGGGCAGCGAAGATGACGGTCTGCGCGCTGCGGTCGCTGTTGGGGTTTATGCATGTCGAGGGGTTGATCGCCGAGTCGCTGACCGGTGCGGTGCCGTCGGCGGCGTCGTGGGGGCTGTCGGGGTTGCCGCGCTTTCTTGAGCCTGGGCAGGCCCAGGCGCTGCTGGACTCTTGTGATCAGCAGACCGCGACTGGGCGGCGTGATCTGGCGATCTTGACGTTGTTGCTGCGGCTCGGGTTGCGCGCTGGCGAGGTCGCGGGCCTGTCACTCAACGACGTTGATTGGCGTGCTGGGGAACTGGTTGTGATCGGCAAGGGCCGCCGCAGCGAGCGGCTCCCGTTGCCCGTCGATGTCGGGGAAGCAATCAGCGGCTATCTGCGTGACGGTCGGCCTGACGGTGCTTTGGAGCGGACAGTCTTCATTCGCGCCAAGGCTCCTCTGCGGCGCTTGACCACGGGCGGTATCACCCAGGTCGTATTCGCCGCTGGTCAGCGCGCGGGGCTCGGCCAGATCCATGCGCATCGTCTGCGGCATACCGCCGCGACAACGATGCTCAGGGCCGGGGCACCGCTGGCAGAGATCGGACAGGTCCTGCGTCACCGTGAGGCGCTCTCGACCGCTATCTATGCCAAGGTCGACCGGGGCGCGTTGAGTTCGCTCGCGCGGCCGTGGCCCGGAGCGGGCGCGTGAGCTCGCTCGAGCAGCACCTCACCGGGTATCTGGCGGTCCGGCGCGCGATGGGATACAAGCTCGCGCGTGCGGGGAAGCTTTTGCCCCAGTTCACCACGTGGATGGCCGAGCGCGACCAGTCCCTGATCACCACCAAGCTGGCGCTCCAGTGGGCGACCTGCCCACCAGCGACCGGCTCGAACTGGCACCACCAGCGGCTGTCAGTCGTCCGTGGCTTCGCCGCCCACTTGCACGCGATCGACCCCGCGCACGAGGTACCGGCCGCTGATCTGTTGCCGTGGCGATCGCGGCGCGCGGTCCCTTACCTCTATACCGACACAGAGATCCTGGCGTTGATGGACAGCGCGAGGGTGATCCCGACGCCACACCGCGCAGCGACGATGCGCACACTGATCGGGCTACTCGCGGTCACAGGGATGCGCATCGGTGAGGCGATCCGCCTGGACCGCAACGACATCGACCTCGCCAACAAGCTGCTAGTCGTGCGCGACACCAAGTTCGGCAAGTCGCGCGAGGTCGCGCTTCACCCAACCACGATCACTGCTCTGCAGTCCTATCTCGCTCGCCGCGACCGGCCCGTCCCGCCCGTGCCGACCGCCGCGGTGTTCACCTCGGCCGCCGGGACCAGACTTCTCTACCACAACGTCCACCTCGCGTTCAAGCAGATCGTCGCGCACGCCGGGCTGCACCCACGGACGGTCAACTGCCGGCCACGACCGCATGACCTACGCCACACGTTCGCTGTCAACACACTGCTCGACGCCTACCGCACCAGCGAGAACCCAGCGAGCACACTACCGCTGCTCTCGACATACATGGGGCATGTCCACCCCGGATCGACATATTGGTATCTGCAGGCCGCACCAGAGCTACTCGCGCTCGCAGGCGACCGGCTCGAGCGTCATCTGCAAGGAGCCAGCCGATGAGCATGCTCGCACCGACGCTGCAAGCGTTCTTCACCGACCGCCTGACACGACAGCGCAACGCCAGCCCGTACACGATCGCGGCCTACCGCGACACGCTGCGCCTGCTTCTCGCTTTCACCCACCAGCAGACGGGCAAGCAGCCCTGCCAGCTCGACCTCGACGATCTCGACGCGCCGCTGATCGGCGCGTTCCTTGACTACCTCGAGCACGAGCGCCACAACAGCATCCGCACCCGCAACGCCCGCCTCGCCGCGATTCGCTCACTGTTTCACTACGCCGCGCTCGAGCATCCCGAGCACGCCGAGACGATCAGCCGCGTGCTCGCGATCCCTCCTAAGCGCTTCGAGCGAGCACTCGTCACATTCCTCACCGACACGGAGATCGACGCGCTACTCGCCGCGCCCGACCGCGACACCTGGACCGGCCGACGCGATCACGCGATGCTGCTACTCGCAATCCAAACCGGGCTCAGAGCATCCGAGCTGACCGCGCTGAAGTGCAGCGATATCCACCTCGGCAACGGCCCACACGTCAGCTGCCTGGGAAAGGGCCGCAAGCACCGCATCACCCCGCTGATCAAGCAAACCGTCACGGTTCTCCGCGTCTGGCTCAAAGAGCGCACCGGACACCCACAAGACCCCGCGTTCCCGACCCGCACCGGCCGGACGCTCAGCCACGACGCGCTCCAAAGACGACTCGCGGAACACACAGCCACCGCGGCGATCGCGTGCCCGTCGATGGCGACCAAGACGATCAGCCCGCACGTGCTCAGACACACCGCCGCTATGCGGCTACTACACGCCGGGATCGAGACGACCGTGATCGCGCTCTGGCTCGGTCACGAGCACGTCGAGACGACCCAAATCTACCTCCACGCCGACATGGCACTCAAGGAAACCGCACTCGCCAGAACCACCCCTCCCGACACCCCACCCGGCCGCTACCAGCCACCCGACACACTCCTCGCCTTCCTCGAGACGCTCTAATTATGCCGACCCCAAAGGGACTGACTCGCCCACCACCAACGCATCGCTCAACCCAAGTCGGCATAACCCGAGCCTCGGCATAGTGCACGTTATGCCGACGTCGGCATAACGTGCATCTGATTCGCAACACGTTCAGGTTCGCGTCTCGCAAGTACTGGGAAGAGATGAGCCGCGACCTCAGACCCGTCTACACGGCACCTCAGAGGCCGCCGCCAGGGAGCGCTTCGCGGAGTTCGACGCGAAGTGGGGCAAGCAGTACCCGGCGATCAGCAAGCTCTGGGAGAACGCGTGGAGCGAGTTCATACCGTTCCTGGACTACGACGTCGAGATCCGACGCGTGATCTGCAGCACGAACGCGATCGAGTCCCTGAACGCCCGCTACCGCCGCGCTGTCAGGGCCCGTGGGCACTTCCCGAACGACACGGCCGCGCTGAAGTGCCTCTACCTCGTCACGAGAGCTCTCGACCCCACAGGAAAGGGCAGGGCACGCTGGGCGATGAGATGGAAGCCCGCACTGAACGCGTTCGCGATAGCGTTTGAAGGAAGAATCAAATAAACCCACCAAGCACATCCACCGTTAATCGGACACTCCCCGCCGCGGCGCAAGCCCGCGCCTTACCCCACCGACACGCCACTACTCCAGGTCCGCGACCCATACCCCCGCAGCACCCGCGGCTGCACCGGCCGAACCCGCCCCCGACGCAGACTCGGAGTGAACTGATGGCACGCCCCGCGACAGGAACGATCACGACCGAGACCGCGGGCGACGGGACGCTGTGCTTCCGGCTGCGCTTCAGCGCCTACCGCAAACGCGAGACCGTGCGCCTACACGAGCGCCGTGACTGCGAGTGCGGCTGTGGGGGCGCCTGGAACGAACGGACAGCCGCGGTCGAGCTCGAGAACATCCTGGCGCGCGTGAAGGCCCGCGTGTGGACGCCACCAGAGCGGCAATCGTCGGCGAACGCAGCTGCCGACGTGGGCGTGCCGACGTTCCGCGAGTACTCATCACGCTGGCTGCAAGCCAAGATCGACGGCGTGCTCGGGGCCAAGCCGATCCGGACCAACACGGAGAAGCAGTACCGCTGGCAGATCGAGTCGCATCTGCTGCCGTTCTTCGCGGACTACCGGCTCGATCAGATTGACGCGGATCTCTGCCTCGCGTTCAAGGCTCACAAGCTCAAGCAGGCACGCGAGCTGCGGGAGGCGATCGAGGCGGGGGTCGAGCTGCGCAACCAGCACAAGCAGCGCGTGGTGCCGCTGTCAGCGTGCTCGATCCGCAAGGTGATGGACAAGCTTGCCGCGATCCTCGACGACGCGATTGAGGACCGCCACAATCGATCACAACCCCGCACGGGGGAAGCGCATGCGTGTCCACGTCCCCAAGCCCAAGCGGACGTTCCTCGAGATGGACGAGCTGGCCGCGTTGATCGACGCAGCGGCCGAGCAGGACATCTCCCTCAACCAAGCTGTCGCCCCGATCGAGCTGGGCCTCACGGCCGCGCAGGTAGCGCACCTGCATGCACAGGGCAAGTCCCCCAAGCAGATCGCAACGCAGTTGGGGCTCGCCAAGTCCACCGTCAGCTATCACCTCGCAAGGCTTGGTCTGAAGGTCGGGCGCGGTTACATCGGGCGACGCGTGGTCGTGGAGATCCTCGGCTACGGAGGGCCTCGTGCCGGCGAGTTCTGCGACATCAAGATCGGGCACGTCCGTCTGCACGATCCCAACGGCGCGCGCTTTCGGATCCCTGACTCAAAGACGGAGACCGGCATCCGCGAGGTGCAGATCAGCCCCGACCTCGTGCAGACGATCGTTGAGCACCTCGACCGCCTGCGCCGCACGGGCGCGCCGACCGGGCCGGAGGACTACCTCATACCGAACCTGCACGGCAACCGCATGGAGTACGGCAGGGTCGAGCAGATCGTGCGCGAAGCCGCAGAGCTCGCATCCGAGAAGCTCGCCACGAAGGGCCTGCCGCCCCTGCCGCACACCACGCCGCACACTCTCAGGCGCACCTACATCTCGATTGCGCTGGTCGCCTACGAATGGGACGTGAAGTACGTCATGGACCAGGTCGGCCACGCCGACTCCAAGATGACCCTCGACGTCTACGCCCAGATGCAACAGCGGGCCAAGCGAGACAACGGCGCGAAGTTCGACAAGCTCATTCGTGGCGCTCGCGAGCAGGCCGACGCGACCGTCCAGACGGCCTCAGACGGGGAGTTTAGGACCGGCAATAGGACCAAAAAGCCCAAAAAGGCCCCCAGAGGGCGTCCCGCACGGCTTGCTGCGACACCCAAAACCCGCCGATTTGCAGGCCATTCTCCTATATGGAGCCTACCGGGATCGAACCGGTGACCTCCTGCTTGCAAAGCAGGCGCTCTCCCAGCTGAGCTAAGGCCCCACGCGACCAAGTGTAGGCGAACGCCGCGGACTCGAACAGCGCCTCGCCGCGCAGCCACCGGCGAAGCTACTCGAACGAAAGTCGCTCCTGCCCGGGGATCTCATCGGGCACGGAGCCGTTCTCCGAAGCGTCGGGCTGCTCCCACTCAAACGGCTCCTCCTGAGACAGCTCCTCCTCGCCATGCGCGGGCACGACCGCCCCCCCAGCAGGGCCGACAGGACCAACGGGCGCCGCGGCACCAGCCACGTAGGAGTCTTCCTCCAGCACCGCGCGCATGTCCAGCTCGGCGGTGTCCTGGCCAACGCCCCCCAGGTCCGCCAGCCGCGGATCCACGTCGGGCTCGTCCTCGACAGGCGCAAACTCGGTGTGCGCAATCACCTCGTCGGATGCGTGCACCAAGCCAGCGTCGTCGTCACCCAGCGGTGCGCCCTCGTCGTCGTAGACGGGCGCGAGAGCCTCGTGCTCCTCCCGCTCCACCACCGCCGGGTCGGCGCCGCTACGGCGCTTGAGCTCCAGGTGTTCGCGTATGGCGTCGTCTAGCAATCCCATGCCGCTGCCAAACCATACTGCGCTCGCCGCCGGTCGTTCTGCGACTACACTTCTCACCGGCGCAGCATTGACTCCTGCAGGCACGTACGGGGCTATAGCTCAGTTGGGAGAGCGCTTGGATCGCACCCAAGAGGTCGGGGGTTCGAGTCCCCCTAGCTCCATCGCACAGAAGCCCTGCATATGCGGGGCTTCTTGCGTTGGGGTGGTGCTGTGATCCTCTGGGGCGAACGTGCTTTAGAGGAGGGGCCTGCGATACAGTCGCAACCCATATTTAGGAGGAGATCGATGCCCGTTACCGCGGACATCCCCAAGTCCGTCGCGCATGGGATCGACGGCCTGGAGGGGATCAAGGATCAGATCGTGGGGCCGAGTGACTGGCGAGAGGTCACGCAGGAGATGGTCAACCAGTTCGCCCGGATCACCGGCGATCACCAATGGATCCACGTCGACGTCGAGCGCGCCAAGCGCGAGAGCCCGTTCGGCACCACCATCGCCCACGGGAACCTCACGCTGTCGCTGATCGACGGGCTGCGCCAGGATCTCAGCGAGTGGAGCGGCTTCAAGCTGGGCGTGAACTATGGCTGGAACAAGGTCCGCTTCCCCGCGCCTGTGGTGGTGGGAACGCGCGTGCGCTGCTACGCCCAGCTGATCGAGATAACCGAGGTCGGTGGCGGCTGGTACCAGGTGGTCACCAGGTTCACCGTCGAGGCCGAAGGCACTGAGAAGCCAGTGTGCGTCGGCGACAGCGTCGGGCGCGTGCTGGTGGACGACGCGCGGTAGCCGGTAGCTCCTCCACAGTGGTTGACCCGCCGCACCGCGCACATGCTTCTCACGAGCGCGCCTGCGTCAGGTCGTAGACGGTCTGCCCGCCGATTTTCAGGGACTTGAAGTGAGCTTCCACCCAGCTCGTGATCGAGCCGGTGCTGGAGCCGCCGCCGCCTCCCGGCGCTCCGCCGGTGACGCCGCCTGCGCCTTTGGTGGTGGATCGGCCGATGCTCGAGCCACCGCCGGCCACTCCGCCCATGCCGCTCGAGGCGAGGTAGTAGTGGATGTCGCCTGCCGCCACGTAGCGCTTGAATTCGGCCAGGGTGAGATTGCCGCCCTCGTTGTTGAAGCCGCCGATCGCCATCACCGGCTCGCCGCCCGTCGCGAGCTCAAGCGAAGCAGCGCTCTGGGAGCCGGAGACCGCCGCAACCCAGCGGAACTTGCCGACGTCGCTCTCAAGCGCCTTCTTTAGCGCTGAGCTCACCGCCGTTTGGCCTCCAGCGCCGCCACCACCAACGCCACTGGCCGAGAAGGACGACCCGCCACCGCGGGTGCGGGTTGCGGCTTTACCAGCACTCCCCGTCGCGGAGACACCGCCGGCTCCGGAGGCGCCGAACAGCTGCCCGCCCGCAGGCGGAGAGCCGGCAGCGCTGGATGAGCCTGACCGGGCGCCGCTCGTGCCACCGGGGAAGCCGCCTGCCCCCGGAGCACCGCCCGCCGCTGGGCCGCCGGATGCCCCGGCAGTCCTTCCGCCGGGCGCGCCACCGAGGCCACCGCCCATGCTCGACCCGGGACCCGCGGAGGGGATCGAGCCGGTGTGAGCGGTGGTGATCGTCTCGGCGGAGTAGGCGAGCGGCCCGGACAGGCAGGCCACCACAGCAAGCACCGCCGTGATGATCGACGCCTGTCGTCCGAACCGCCGCAGGACGGGTGCTGCGAGCAGGCCGACCACCGCAATGGCCGCGCTCGCGGGAATCAGCACCCGCATCCACGATTCCCATTGCGGTGTGCGGTCGAGCAGCACCCAGGACCACGAGGCGGTGACCAGTACCGTCAAGGCCGCCACCAGCCTCGCGAACAGCGTGTGGCGCTCTCGCCACAACAGCACTCCGCCGATCGCGATCAGCGCGGCGATCGCCGGCACCAGCGCGACCGTGTAGTAGGTGTGGATGACGCCGCTACCGAAGCTGAACACCACGGCGCTCACCAGCAGCCAGCCGCCCCACAGCAGCAGCGCCGCGCGGGTGCGGTCGGTGCGCGGCGCGCGGCGGCTCAGCCACAGGCCGACGATCAGCGACAGCAGCGCCGCCGGCAACAGCCACGACGCCTGCGCGCCCATCTCGCTGTCGAACAGGCGTAGCAAACCGGTGGGGCCGCTGAAGTTCGCGCCGCCACTACCGCCACCGGGACCGCTGGCGCCGAAGATCCGGCCGAGGCCGTTGTAGCCGAAGATCAGGTTGAAGATGTTGTTGTCGGGAGAGCCGTCGATCATCGGACGTGAGCCGACCGGCCATAGGGCGACGGTCGCCACCCACCAGCCGCAGCTGACGACGATCGCCGCCGCTCCCGCGAGCATCTGCCACAGGCGCCTGCGCAAGGTGGTGGGTGCGGCCACCATGTACACGAGGCCGAACGCCGGGAGCACCAGGAACGCCTGCATCATCTTCGCCAGGAACGCAAAGCCGATTATCGTGCCCGCCGCGATCACCCACTTGGTGCTCGCCCCCTCGACCGCGCGAACCAGGCAGTAAGCGCCCGCGACGAGCAGGCACACGAGCAGCGCGTCGGGGTTGTTGAAGCGGAACATCAGCGCAGCCACCGGTGTGATCGCAAGCAGCGCACCCGCCGCGAGGCCCGCACCGGCACCGAACCAGCGCTTCACGGCTGCATGCAGCATCGCGACCGCCGCCACGCCCTCGAGCACCTGTGGAGCAAGCATGCTCCAGCTGTTGAAGCCGAAGATGCGCCCTGAGATCTCCATCACCCACAGCGACGCCGGCGGCTTGTCCACGGTGATGAAGTTGGAGGAGTCGATCGAGCCGAAGAACATCGCCTTCCAGCTCTTCGTGCCGGCCTGCACCGCCGCGGCGTAGAAGCTGTTTGCGTAGCCCGACAGGCTGAGGTCCCAAAGGTAGGCGCCAGCCGTGAGCACGAGCAGCGCGATCAGCGCCGGACGTGCCCACGTCGGCGTGGCTCGCTCCTCGGCCTTGCTCGGTGCGCCGGCGTCAGTGGTGCAGGACAGCGGTGCTGCGGCGCGGCGGAGGGGGAAGTGGGTAGCGTTCATGGGCACCACCATCCCTGCCCGGGCTGAGATCAGTCAGGCGAAAGGCTGAGAGCCTGCTGAGAGAGCCCCGCGCTCGCGCCGTCAGCGCAGCGAGCTCGTCAGTGCTCGAGCACGACGCGCACGGTGCGCAGCAGCCGGTCGCTGGCGCCGCGCACGCTGCCGCCCAGCTCGAGCGTGTTCTGCACGTAGGCGAGCGTCTCTGCCGTCAGGCGCTCGCCGGGCAGCACGTTCGGTATCCCCGGCGGGTATGTCGCCAGCGACTCCGCCGCGATCCGCCCCGCGGCCTGCGACGCGGGCACAACCTCTTGCGGGCCGAGGTAGGCCTCACGCGGAGTCATCGCCAGTTCTCCCCAGGGAGGCGGCGCGGCGAAGCTCGCCGTCGCACCATCGATGTCCAGGCCCACACGGTCGGCTGCCGTTCGTAGCGCCTCCACCAGACGCGAGGCCTCGGGCAGGCCGCGCTCACCCATGCCGAACACCGCCACCAGTACGTTCTGCCCATAGAGCTCCAGGTTGATGTCGCCGATCTCACGCAGCATCGGCGCCAGCTCATAGCCGCTGGCGGCTACGCCGCGCACATCGACCGCCAGGCGCAGCGGGTCGTACGCGAACACGCCCGGGCGCCCCGCGAGGCGGTCGTCGAGCACGTCGAGCCCCTCGATCGCCTGGATTTCCGCGCGTGCCAGCACGAGCGCGGCCATCGTGTTGGTCAACAGCTCGCGCCCATGCACAGCCGCTTGGCGCCGCGCCGCGTCCAGCGAGCCGGCGAGCAGCGAGTTGGGGCTGGTGGACTCCGTCAGCGTCACCGCGCGGTCGACCGTGTCCTCGCCGATCATCCCGCCCGCGCCGTGTCCGAGATGGAGCATCGCGGACTGCGTGAGGCTGCCGACGATCTTGTGGGTGCTGGAGATCACCAGGTCCGCGCCCGCCGAGAGGGCGTGCTCGGGGAGCTCCTCGTGGAAGGCCATGTGCGCGCCCCATGCCTCATCCACGATCAGCGGTACCCCACGAGCGTGTGCGACCTCGGCGAGCGATCTGATGTCAGCCACCGCGCCGAAGTACGTCGGCGAGATCACCCATGCGGCGACCGCTCCCGGCGTCGCATCCAGCGCGCGAGCGAGCGTCTCCTCGGTGAGGCAGTGAGCGATCCCCAGCTCGGGGTCGACCTCCGGCGCCGCGAACGTGGGACGCAGGCCGGACAGCACGAGCGAGTCGATCGTGCTCGAGTGCGCGTTGCGCTGGACCACCACGTCGCTGCCACGGTGAGCCATCGCGAGGCCCGCAGCCAGGTTGCCCTGTGAGGCACCGTTGATCAAGAACCACGCGCGCTTTGCTCCCCAGGCCTCCGCTGCCAGTCGCTGGGCCTGCTCGAACGGGGACGGCTCCACACCCACGTCGACGCCGTAGGTCAACGCGGGGATGTCGAGGCTCAGAGCACGCTCGCCGAATGCCTCCAGCAGGCCCGGGTCCGCGCCCGGTCCGCCCTTGTGTCCCGGCACGTGCAGTCGCGCCGGCTTGCGTCGCGCGTACTCACACAGCGCATCCAGATACGGCGTCTGTTCTTGACGCTCGGTCACCCGGCGCCCACCTTTGTGCCCACCGTGCAACCAATGTGTGACAACACTGCGACTTTCTAGCAGCTTCCTCACTTTTGGTCGCTTTTCGCTCTACCGTTGGCACTGTCCCTGAAAGTAGTGGCCCGGCGGTGCGCCAACACCCCGGGCCCGGCACCGAGTCGGTCGTCCTCGATGCCCGTCGATTGTCCCTCAGCGCCGCACGCGGCGCTCCCGCGGGGCATGCGGCTGGAATCGATATGGCCTCGCGGCGCCACCCAAGTAGAGGAGGCGAGATGCCAGGACCAGACCGACACCCGCGTACCAAGCCCACCGAAGCTCCCAGCGACGATCTCGTGCTCGCGGCCGTCGAGCGCGCGGCACACCACCGCGGGAAGCTCCCGCCCGTGGTCCCCGTGTGGGCGATCCTCGAACACCTGGCGCTAGCCCGGCGCTCCGCCGCCGCGCGCCACGTCCGCTCCCGCCTCAGCGCTCTGCAAGAGCTCGGTTGGCTCGAGATCTCGCGCAGTCACGGGATAGCAACCTGGGCGTTGACGACCAGCGGACAGCGACGCCTGCAGCGGGCGCGTCGCGCGGACGGCTTGCCGGCGCTGCCTGAGTCCCCACAGCACCGCGTGTGGAGCAACGCTCGCACGACCGCGGGGCAGGAGATCGAGCGCTTTCGTGCGAGCGTGCGCGAGCAGTTGGACGAGGCGATGCTGCTGCTCGCCGCCGATCCACCGGCGCGCTCCGATGACTGGTTCGAGCTCGCCGACGCGCTGCAGCGCTCGTGCAGGCGTCTGGGCTCCGCGAGCTACTGCCTGCGCGAGTGGCCCGAGCCTGAGGACACCTACGCGGACCTCGACTCGGGGGTCGACCCGGGTGACGCCGCGATCGAGCACACCACGCTCGTTCGCAGGCGGGCACTGCGCACGGGGCGGCGAAACGTCACGCTGTGGGACGACCCGCGCGAGCGCTCGAGCTAGCCGAGCGCCGTGAGCGGAGCCGTCCGCGAGGCAGCCGAAAGCCTTTGCTAGTGTGGCCGGCGAGGTGCCGCGCTGACATCCAGCCAGGCCGGAGACGACCGCGAACGTGCAGAGCGCACGGTAGGTCCCGTGCCGGTGCCCGCGGCCACTGCACAGTTCGAGGAGTGGCAGATAGCGCTGCACGGACGCCGCGCTGTGTACCGGATCGCCGGCAGCGGGCCCGCCGTGGTGCTGATCCACGGCATGCTCAACTCCTCGATCCACTGGCAGTCAGTGGCCATGAGCCTGGCGCGCGAGCACACGGTGCTCGTGCCCGACCTGATCGGGCACGGCGACTCCGCCGCGCCCGGGGGCGACTACTCGCTGGGCGCACATGCAGCGAGCATCCGTGACCTGATGACCGCGATTGGCATCGAGCGCGCGAGCATCGTCGGACACTCGCTCGGTGGCGGTGTGGCGATGCAGTTCTTCTACCAATTCCCCCAGCGCGTCGAACGCCTCGCGCTCGTCTCGAGCGGCGGGCTCGGCCGCGAGGTCAGCCCGATGCTGCGCACCGCCGCGTTGCCCGGTTTCTCGACGCTGCTGTCAGCGACGATTCGGCCACGCCTGCTCAGGGCAATGGCGGGAGCGGGACGGAGCTTGCGCGAGCGGGAGCTTGGCGGTGGCGTCTACCTGCAGGCGATCGCACGAGCGCTACGCCCGCTCGAGAACGCGGACGCTCGCCAGGCGTTCCTGCAAACGCTGCGCTCGGTGATCGACGTGCGCGGGCAGCGGGTGAGCGCCACCGACCGCCTGTACCTGCTGGAGACGATGCCCACGCTGATCGTCTGGGGCGAGCGCGACAACACGATCCCGCTTGCCCATGGGCGTGCCGCCCACGAAGCGATCCCCCACAGCTTCTTTCACACGCTGCCGAACGCAGCCCACTTCCCCAACCTGGAAGACCCCGACGGACTGTCACAGCTGCTGCGCGAGTTCATCCAGGGCACGCGGCCGGGATCGATCGAGGACGCTGACTGGGGCGCTGTGCTCGCCCGGCGCTCGCCACGCGAGCGCCGGCTCGGCAACGCCGCCGCGTAGCTTCAGCCAGGCACCACGCCCCCTGGGCGGACTTCGCGCGCCGGCGCGAGCCCGTCTTACTCGGCGCCACCCGACCGCCAAGGCGGAGGATAGGACAGCGGCGTGAGCGTGCTCTGCAGCTTCTCCCGCAGAGGCTCCAGCGGCGGCGGCAGCGACAGTCCCTCGCCCATGTGGGCCTCGTCCTCATCCACCGCGAAGCCGGGCCCGATCGTCGCGATCTCGAACAGCACCCCGCTCGGCTCGAGGAAATACACCGATTTGAAGTAGAAGCGATCGATCACCGGGGTCGGGCGGGCGCCCGCCTCGGCCGACGCTCGTGCGCCACTCCTCGAGATCGCCCATCACAGCGGCGAACGCCACGTGGTGCACCGTGCCCGCGCCCTGCGCGCGATGGATCTCAGGCGGCGCGGGGTCGTACGCGTAGAAGCTGCCACGGTGCTCGCCGCGCACCTCCCAATGCTCGCCCTCGCCGCCTGGTGAACCCCATCGCCTCTCCCAGCAGGCGCTCGCTGCGTACCGGCGCGTTGCTGTACGCGCGCACGCCCTCGAAGCCCTGCAGCGCATGCTCGCTCGGAATCTCCGGCGAGGTGGCGGTCAGCGGCGCATCCTCTGTGGTGTTGCGCACGAACTCGTGCTCCAGGCCCTCGGGGTCGGCGAACAAGAGGCTTCCTCCCGTCAGCTCGGCTCTTACGCCGTGCGCTGCCAGCCGCTCCTCCCAGAATTCGAGCGCGTCGCGTGAGGCCACCCGCCAGACGATCCGGTGGACCATGCCCGGCGCCGGCGACGCCACGCGCCGCGCCGGGGTACTCGAAGAACGTCAGGTCCATCCCCGGCGAGCCGTGCTCGTCGCCGTAGAACAGGTGATACATGTTCGGTTCGTCCTGGTTGACGGTCCGCTTGACCATCCTCAGGCCAAGCACACCGGTGTAGAACTCCAGGTTGCGAGCAGCGTCCCCAGTGATCGCGCTGATGTGGTGTATGCCCTCGAGCTTCACTGCACGCAACACTCTATGCGCTGTTGAGGTGGACTGACATGCGATCATCGACGCGTGCAGGACGGATCGCTCATCCCGCGCTTCGGGCGCGCGCGACGCGATCCCACGCTCGCGGTGCTCGAAGGCTTTCACCCGCTGAAGCACGCCCTGCGCTTCGGTGCGAAGGTGCTCGACGTCGTCACCAACGACATCGCTCGACTCGAGCGGCTCGCGGGCGAGCTCGCGCCGGACCTGAGTGCGCAGCTGCTCGCACTCGCGCGTGAGATCGACCCACAGGTCTTCCGGCAGCTCGCCCCACTGACTCCATCCACGGGAGTGATGGCGCTGGCCGAGCGCCCCGTCATCGACACGGCCGCGCTGCTGGGCGAGCAGCGAGCGGCGCCTGTGATCCTGCTCGAGGATCCCCGCGATCTCGGCAACATGGGGGCGTGCGTGCGCGTCGCCGCCGCCGCCGACGCTGCCGGTGTGCTCACCACCGGCAGCCACGACCCCTGGCATCCAGACGCGCTACGCGGCGCCGCCGGGCTGCACTACGCGTTGCCGAGTCGCCCGGCTGGAGAGCCTGCGCGAGCTACGGGCAGGCGGGCGGCCGCTGCTCGCGCTGGATCCCGACGGCGAGGCGCTCGAGCCCGCCACCCTGCCCGCTCGCGCGGTGCTCGCGTTCGGCACCGAGCGCCATGGCCTCAGCGACGAGCTGCTCGCGAGCGCCGACGCGCGGCTTGCGATCCCCATGCGCGCCGGCGTCTCGAGCCTCAACCTCGCCACCTCAGTGGCAGCTGTCCTGTTCGCTTGGCGACTATGCGCCAGCTTCCACCCCATCGAGCAGTAGCCAGTTGCCGCGTAGCGCCTCGCTCGCGCGACGCACCATCCTGTCCGCCTGCTCCTCGGGGTCCTCGACCTCGCCCATCAGCCGCGTGATCAGCTCGCGCGCCTGGCGTGCGTGCTCCACGTCGAGGGACTCGTGCACCTTGAAGTACTCCGTCGCGGGGCCTTCCTCGCCGAAGCCGTAGTGGGCGGTGAGGCCGTCGAGCTTCGTCGTTGAGATCTGCGGCTGGCTCGCCTCGATCGCATACAGGACCGCCAGCCGCTCGAGCAGATCCTCGCCCGCCGTCCACGTCTGCGCGCATGCCCGCGTCTCAGCCAACTCCGGCTGCTCAGCCAGTAGGGGCTGCTCCGAGCGCGCTTGCTCGCCCATGGCGCGCTCGAACTGCTCCCACAGCGCCACGTGCGCGGCCTCCTCCTCGGCGTGTAGCCGCAGGCCGGGCCGCAGCTCCTCCGCCGCCGACTCCGCGGCCTGTGCCGAAGCCTTGGCCAACGCCACCACCGCGTGGCGGTACTCACCGGCGTAGCGGCTCAGCTCGCCGGCGCTCAGCTCGCCGGCGCTCCAGCGCTCATAGAACGGGTGCTCGAGCACGTTGATGGCACTGCGTGTCTCGTCGAGCCTCGCCAGAACGTCCATTGCGCGTTCCCTTCTGTAGATGTGGTCGTGCCCATTCATAGGGAGGATTCGGCCCCCGTGACGCAGAAACCTACGGAGTTAGCGAGGTGTTCGTCACCACAAGCCTGGACGGCTGTCCGGGAGGTGTGCGAGTGTCCTCGCGGGGAGTTGACCGCAGGGAGTAAGGGGGTGGTTTTGTTGACCATCATCGTAGCTTCAGCAGTTGGCGCTACGGCACTCAGCGCGATGCTGGTGATCGCGTTGGCGCGGGTCGCTGCGCTCGCTGACAGGGACTCGGAGAAGATGCTCGCCGAACGCGTGGCAGCGCCCGAGATCAGGGTCTACCGCCGCGGCTATGCCGGGTGGGCGCCAGCCCAGTCGACGATCGCGCGTGAGTCGTCGATCACCGTGCCGTCATCGAGGATCAGGGTGGGCACCCAGCGGTTGCCCGTCAACTCCTGTACCTCGCGTCGGCCGCGGGTCTGGTTGAACACACCGGGCAGCAAACCGAGACCGTAGGACCTGACCACCTCCGGGTCGTGCCCAGCGTCCTTGAGCGCGTGGTAGGCGTTTGCGCAAGGGTGCCCGCCGAGGCGTGGGGTCGGAAACGTACCCCAGCAGACGTACAGCTTCATGAGACGTTCAGCGTGCCTTCCATGCCTGCTTGGCGGTGGCCGGGAACCGAGCAGTAGAAGACGTATTTGCCCGGTTTCAATTTGAGCGTGAGCTTCATGCTCCCGCCTTTGAACGTCGGCGTCGCACCGAGAACCTTGGTGCCTTCCGCGACCGTCACATTGTGTTCCAAAGGCGACATGTTCGTCATCGTGATCGTCACCGTCCCAGCCTTCGCGCTCAGCTGCTTGGTGTTGTAGGCAAGCGCTCCCGCGGGATCGGCCGCGAGCGCCAGCGAGCTGCCTGCTTTACCCGCGGCGGGCGAGGATGCCGGGGCCGGGGTGCCGGTGGTGGCGGTCGGTTCACTCGTCGTGCTCGACGAGCCCGCGGCCACGGGAGCGGACACCACCGGTACAGGTGGCAGTTGCTGTGTCTGGGTCGGCGTCGTGGAGCCCTTGGCGGGAACGCTCGAGGTGGCCACGGCGGTGCTCACCGCTGCCACCACCAGCACCAGGCTGATGCCCATCACGGCCCGCTGGCCAGCAAGGCTCGAGGGGAAGTCGGGTTTGCGTAGACCGATTCCGAGGGACAGTGTCAGCGCCCACGCCACGAGAATCCCGCCCGCGATGTAGAACGGGACTTTGCTCTTCTCCGCCGCGAGCACCGGCGCCAGTTGAAGCGCGATCGTGTGCATCGTCACGAGCCTAACCGATGGGCCAGCAGTATGCTAGGGGTTGAGATGAGTGGGGTGGTGCGCACGCCAGAGGAGGCGCTGCAGGGGCTCCCGGAGTTCCCCTTCTCCTCGCACTACCGCGAGGTCGATGGCCTGCGGCTCGCGCATCTCGACGAGGGTGAAGGCGCACCGGTGATCTTCTTCCACGGTGAGCCCACCTGGTCGTTCCTGTGGCGCAAGGTGATCCCG
The DNA here is from genome assembly GCA_963752865.1 of uncultured Solirubrobacteraceae bacterium. Classification (GTDB taxonomy): domain Bacteria; phylum Actinomycetota; class Thermoleophilia; order Solirubrobacterales; family Solirubrobacteraceae; genus Palsa-744. The sequence goes on along the minus strand of CAVVZU010000002.1, from coordinate 66,073 downwards.
GCCGTGCGCGATGCGGGCTTTCGCTGCCTGGCTCCCGACCTTGCTGGCTTCGGGCGCTCGGACAAGCCCACCGACATCGACTCCTACTCGTACGACCGCCACACCGAGCTGACGGCCACACTGCTCGAGGATCTCGACGTGCGGGGCGCGACCGTGGTCGTGCACGACTGGGGCGGCCCGATTGGCTTGCGCCTTGCCATCGAGCACCGTGAGCGGATCGATCGCATCGTGATCCTCGACACGGGGCTGTTCACCGGTCACCAGAAAATGAGCGACGCGTGGATCGCGTTCCGCGATTTCGTCGAGCGTACCGAGGATCTACCTGTCGGCTTTCTCGTGCGCGGCGCCTGCAAGACCGACCCTGGCGATGAGGTGATCGCCGCCTACGACGCTCCTTATCCGGACGCCGCCTCGAAGGCAGGGGCTCGCGCGTTCCCGCTGCTGATTCCACGGGAGCCCAACGCTCCCGGAGCGGCGGCTGGCCAGCGCGTGCTCGAGGCTCTGCGTGAGGACCACCGCCCGACGTTGATGCTGTGGGGCGACAGCGATCCCGTGCTTCCGCTTGCTACTGGAGAGCGTTTTGCCGAGTCGATCGGCCGCGAGAAGCCCCGCACGATCGAGGACGCGAGCCACTTCCTGCAGGAGGACCAGGGGCCGCTGATCGGCGGTCTAATCGCCGACTGGCTCACCGCCGGCTGATTGTGTGATGCGCTGGCGCTCGGGTGCCGGCTCGAGCCCCGGCTCCGATTGAGCGGCGCGCAGCTCGTAGTCGCGGCGGACGTTCGCATCGGCGCCCGCCAGCACACGGTCGGCCTTCATCAGACGCGCCATCCCCTCCGCGAGGGAGCGCGGCAGCAGTGTGCCAACTGCGTTCGTGCGCTTGGCCGACTTCGGCACCCACACGTCCACGGTGCCCAGCTGCAGCGCCTCGACGATCGCGTCGGCGACGTCTGTGGGCTCGAGGTTGCTCATGCCGCGGACCGCACCCAGCCCGGAGCCGAGCTCGGTGTTGACCACCGTTGGCATCACATAGCTGACGTCGATGTGCGCGCCCATCAGCCGCAGCTCACCACGAACCGCCTCCGTCAGGCCGACCACCGCGTGCTTGGTCGCGGAGTACGTGGCGCCACCGGGCGCGCCGAACTTGCCCGCTTGTGAGGAGATGTTGATGATGTGGCCGCGATCGCGAGGGACCATCCGCTCGAGCGCGAGCTTCATACCGAGGATCACGCCGTGCACGTTGATGTCGACCATGCGCATGGCTGTCAGGTCATCCTCGTCCACGAAGCGGCCAACCTGCATGATTCCCGCGTTGTTCACGAGGATGTCCAGCGGCCCGAGCTGTTCCTCGGCGCCCTCCAGGAACGCTGCGAACGAAGCCCGGTCGGTCACGTCGAGCTCGAACGCAACGGCGCTGTCGCCGAGCTCGGATGCGGTGCGCGTGGCGGCGTCGAGGTCGAGGTCGCCGATCGCCACACGCATCCCCTGGCGGATGAATGCCGCGGCGGTTGCGCGTCCGATGCCGCGCGCGGCACCTGTGATCGCCGCTGTCTGTCCCGCGAGAATGCGCGGCTGCTTGGCCATTGTCTCCTCCTATGGTGGCTGACCGATCAAGTCTTCGTACCCCAAAAGCTAGCGCTTTTGGCCAGACAGCCAACATTGGCGTAGTAGGGTTGATACATGCCGTTCTTTGAGTTCGAAGGGCAGCGACTGGCCTACACGGAGTTCGGTGGCGGCCCCGCGGCGATCACGCCGTCGGGTGCACGGGGGCGCACCGCGCGCAGCGCCACCGGATCCGAGCGCACGCTGATCCTGCTGCATGGACTGCTGCTCTCCCAGGAGATGCACCGGCCGCTGGCCGAAGATCTGGCGGCTCGGGGCAACCGGGTGATCACGCTCGATCTGCTCGGCCACGGCGCCTCGGAGCGCCCGCGCGACATGTGGCGCTACTCGATGGCCACCTACGGCGAGCAGGTCGTCGCGCTGATGGATCATCTGCAAATCGAGCAGGCGGCGGTGATGGGCACATCGCTCGGCGCGAACGCAGCGCTGGAGATCGCCGCGCACCACCCGGAGCGCCTGCGGGGGATGGTTATCGAGATGCCGGTGCTGGACAACGGCCTGCTGTGGAGCGCGCTTACGTTTACGCCGCTACTCGTCGCGCTGACGTTCGGCGAGCCCGTCATGAAGCTGCTGGCGCGCACCACGCGCGCTGTGCCACGGCGCCTGTTGCCGCACTACGGCAACGTGATGCTCGACCTCGTGCGCCAGGAACCGGGGCCCGGCGGCGCGCTTCTGCAGGGTTTGTTCTTCGGGCGAATCGCGCCGCCGCGCAGCGAGCGCGCCACCTTCACCACCCCCACGCTCGTCCTCGGCCACCCCCGCGACCCCGTTCATCCCTTCTCCGACGCCGGCATGCTCGCGAAAGAGATGCCAAACGCGAGACTGCTCGAAGCCAACTCGCTCGTGGAGCTGCGCCTGCAGCCCGAGCGGCTGACCGGTGAGATCGCCGCGTTCCTGGATGAGATCTGGGGGAAGTCAGCTGGCCGTAAGGACCCGGCCAAGCGTCAGCCGGCTAAACATCAGCCGGCTAAACGCACGTCGGCGAAGCGCCCGGCAGCTGCGCGCAGCCGCTAGCGCGTCGGGAACAGTTCGACTTCGTTGATGTCGACGTGCCCAGGCGCCGTGGCGGTGCCGATCGCCGATTCGGGCGCCTTGCTGATCCACAGCGTTATGTAGGTGAACGCTTTTTTCGAGTCGCGCAGCTTCAGGCGCACGTGCTTCTTCTTGACGACCTTGAAGGCGCTGAGCGGCACCCACGCGGGATCGGTAATCGACGCCGGCACCGTCTGGGTGCTGGCGCCATAGACCTGAACAGTCATCCCCGGCGTCGAGGTGACGAGCTGCAGGACCGAGATCTTGAGCTTGGCCTTGAGGTCGATCAGCAGGCCCTCAGCCATCGCCGGCGCGCTCGCCGGGTTGACCTGGGCCGTCCACGCCGTGGAGGTATCGCCGTCGATCGCGAGGGTCGGGTCGCCGAACCAGCTCGCTGGGTAGTTGTATGGGTTGTATGCAGTGGCTGCGTTTGTATCCAGCAGCACCGCGCTCTGCTGGGATTCTTCGCTGGTCGATTCGCCGCTCGTCCCTGTGCCGCTTGACGTGGAGCTCGATGGCGTCGTGGTCGCCTGAGTGGTCGTTTTAGTTACGGCCGGCGGGGTCGTGCTCGTGGCTTTTTCAGAGGCCTTCGGTGTGACTGCCGTCAATGGGATCTTCGGCGGTTTCACCGCGCCCAGCGGGAGCGTTGTTTTGACCGTCGGCGTCGTCGCCGTCGCACCGGGAGTCACTGGCGTCGTGGTGGCTGGCGTGGTCGTGACCGGAGCAGCCGCCTGCGCCACCGTGGTCGTCACCGTTCGCGCCTTTGGTGTGCCTTTGCTCAGCGCCGCGTAACCAGCAGCGGCGGCACCGAGCACAAGCACGACCGCTATGGCAAGAATCGCACCACCCACATGCCAGCCGGACGTACCGAGGCTCCCCGGGGCACCGGCGCCGCACTGCAAGCACCAGTCCTGCCCGTCCTGCATCGGTGCTGCGCACTTTCTGCAGTGCCGCTCTGCCGCGGGCATGGGCGTCGGGGAAGCAGGCGACGGCGGGGTTGGAGTCCCAGCCGTGCCGTTCGGCGGCGCCTGCCCGTTGCTGGGGGCGGGCGGTGAATCGACGAGCGACGTAGCCACAGACTGGAATTCTAGCCCTACACGATGTCGCGGCCCGTCGGTTGCAGCCGCTCGTCCAGCTCCAGCTGCCAGTAGTAGCGCGTGAACGTCAGGCCGTCACGGAACTGGCCCACGTGCGGCTCGATGGTCTCACCGGCGGCCATACGCACAATCAGCTCGGGGTAGGAGCGTCCAGGCAGCGCCGCGTACGCGGGTGCCGGGAAGGCGCCTCCGAAGCGCGTGTTCACATCGGTGATCCCCAGCCCTATGTCCGGATCGCGGAACACCTGGATCGTCGCCGGCCCCCGCACCTCGAGCGCTGCCATCACCCACCGGCCGAGCTCGATCAGCTCTTCGTCGTGGATCACCTGGCCCTTGATCGACTCGCCGCCGCGCGACTCGAGCATCGTCCGCGGGATCGCGTTCAGGCAGCGCCCGTCACGGTCGCCCAGGCAGTCGATCGAAAGCTCATCGCCGCCCATCGCGCGCTGCACCATCACCCGCTCGGGCCCCGGCAGCCCCTTCGGGCGTGGCCCGCTGGAAGCGCGTTCGACGTAGTCGATGAAGAAGCGTGCCTGCGCGGGGTCGTGTGCGAGGTGAATCGAGCGCGCGCCCGAGCCCTGGCGCGGCTTGATCATCACCGGGTATTCGAGCACGCTGAGGTCGTCCTCGGGCAGCAGTGTCGGCGGGGAGGGCAGCCCGTGGCGCTCGAGCAGCAGATGCGTCTCGTGCTTGTCATACGTCGCACGGGCAACCGCGGCAGACGGTACGAGGGCGGGAAGCAGTCCTTCCTCGCGGGCGCGAGCCAAGATCTCGATATCCAGATCCGTCAGCGGCAGCACCGCGCCGACGCCGTGCTCCTCGCACAACGCCTGCAGCGCAGGGACATACTCAGGATCGTCCATGCGTGGCACCGCGACGCGCACGTGCGCCGCGTACTGGGCCGGCGCGAGCGGTGAGGGATCCGCCGCAATCGTCAGCGTCTGTGCCGCGAAGCACGACACGATGTCGTAGCGCTTGCCGGTGCCCGTCAGCAGGATTGCCGGGCGATCACCCTGAGGGTCGGGTGGGCCCACGGCGGGTCGCGCGGGGCCGCTCACAGCTTGCCCTCCCAGCCACCTGCAGCACCCTTGTACGTGCCCGATCCGCCCAGCACGATCGCCACCGTGCGCCGCAGGATCTGCAGGTCCAACGCCAGCGAGCGGTGCTCGATGTAGTACAGGTCGAGCTCAATCCGCTCCGACCACGGCAGCGACGCGCGGCCGTTCACCTGCGCCCAGCCGGTGAGACCGGGCTTGATCGCCAGACGCCCCCGCTGGCGCTCGGTGTACTGCTCGACCTGCACTGGCAGTGTCGGGCGCGGGCCGATCAGCGACATCTCCCCCCGCAGCACGTTCACCAGGTTCGGCAGCTCATCGAGCGAGGTGCGGCGCAGAAACGCGCCCACCCGCGTTATCCGCGAGTCGTTCTCGTTGATCGCCAAGCCCGCGCCTTTGTACTCCGCGCCGTCCACCATCGTGCGCAGCTTCAGCACCTCGAACTCGTGGCCGCGCAGGCCACTGCGCCGCTGGCGGTAGACGATCGGGCCGGGGGACTCCAAGCGGATCGCAAGCGCCGCCAGGGCAAGGATCGGGGAGGCGAAGGCGAGGGCGGTCGCGGAGACCACGATGTCTGTGAGCCTGCGGAGCACCGGCGGCATTCTGGCAGCGCCGCTCCGCTGAACACCGGCCCACCGCGTCTCAAGCCGTGGCGGGCTCCCGTTTGGTGAAGTCTCGGCAGACGGGACACGCGCGACGCCCGTGCGCCGAACACGATGAGAAGGGCGGCTCCAGTCCGAGCTCGCGCCTGAGCCGGGTCCGGTCTTCTCGCTCCTTGCAATCCGCCATACGCGCCTCTTTGGCGCGTTCTGCAACAGTGCGTGTCATCGGCCCCGTCGCGGGGACCCTGCCGCTTGACTCGGGCATCGTTCCTCCTCCACCTGATCTTCCGCCGACGATCGGCCTCCACGATCGCGACCGTCAGCTCAATGGCGTGAGAGTAGTCCTCGACCGTGATCCCGTCGCGTCTTTCGTGAAGGCACACGTCAAGCCAGGCGCCGACGCCGAGACCCACTCGAGAGGTGTTTCCAGCTCGACTCAGCGCGTCCCCTCCGCGACCGCCCAGGCAGCGTCGGTCCCGTGCCGTAGCCAGTCCCAGAACCCGGCGGCGAGCGACGCCGTGGTGAGCACGTAGTACCGGGCGATCAGGAATGGCCGCACCCGCAGGACACCGGCCAGCGCGGCGGCGAGCAGCAGCGCCAGCTGCAACGCGAGCGTGACGATGTAGAGCGGACCCCCGCCGAGCGCGACGACGGCGATGTTGGTCGCCAAAGCGAGCAGGTGCAGCCCAGCGCTCGAGTACCGCAAGATGCGGTGGGAGAAGATCATCAGCGCATACCCGGGCGGGTAACCCCGGGGCGAGAGCATCCCGCCACGCAGCACGATCGGCCACGTGTGGCTCATCATGCGTCGCTTGCGCTGGAACTCGCCGAGTATCGAGGGGACCATCTTCTCGCCGGCGCGGGCACCGGGCACGTATACGGCGCGCTGCCCGCGCTTGACGATGTTGAAGGGGAACGAGAGGTCGTGGCCCATGATCGGGTCGACGAGGATGTAGGAGTCGCGGCGGGTGGCGTAGATGGCACCGTTGCCGGCGGTGATGGAGGACAGGCGCGACTCGAGCGCGCGCACGGCAAGCTCGTAGCGCCAGTACACGCCCTCCTGGTTTTCGCCACCGGCATCCGCCTGTACGAAGCGCACCTGCCCGCAGGCGTAGCCGACGTGCGGGTCCTCGAACGCGCTCACGAGCGCGCGCGCGGCATCGGGCTCCCACAGCGAGTTGGCGTCGGAGAAGGCGACGATCGCGCCACGCGAGCGCTCGACGGCCGCGTCCTGCGCACGGATCTTGCCGCCGCGCGGTAGCTCCAACACGAGGTCCGCACCCGCCACACGGGCGCGCGCCGCCGTCTCATCTGCGCACCCATCACACGCCACGATCACCTCCAACAACTCCCGCGGGTAGTCGAGCGCGAGCGCGTTGTGCACCTTCGCGGCAATCACAGCCTGCTCGTCGTGAGCGGCCACGATCAGCGACAGCGCGGGCAGCGATGACTCGTGGGGGGCTTGGCGCGAGGGCTTGGCGCGCGCGAACACACGCGCGAGGATGCCCAGCGCAACCGCGTAGCCGACCTGTGTCCACACGATCGGCGCACACGACAGCCAGAAGACGATCTCCAGCGCCGGCTTCATCGCCGTGGGCTCTCGTCCAACAGGGTGTTGTAAAGCGCCAGCGTGCGCCGGCCGACCTCACTCCAGGAATACGGGCCCGACGCCGCCGCACGCGCATGCTCGGTCAGCTGAGCGAGAGCTGCAGGGTTCGCCAACAGCTCCTGCAGCGCACCGCGCAACGAACCCGCGTCACCAGCTCCGAACAGACGCGCGGCGCCAGTGGCGGCAACCTCGGGGAAGCCGCCCACATCGCTCAAGAGCAACGGCTTGCCAAATGCCAGCGCAGTGAACAGCACGCCCGACTGGTCGATCTCGCGGTAGGGCAGCACCACCAGATCGGCGCGCCGGAAGTAGGCGGGCAGCTCATCGTCTGTTACGAAGCGCGGCACGAAGCGCACGCCTGGGGACGCGGCGGAGCGCAGCGCGGAGATGTCCATCCGTGGCGCCCCCGCGATCCACAGCTCCGCCCCCTCGATCCCGCGCCACGCCTCCAGCAAGAGGTCGATGCCCTTGTAAGGACGCATCAGGCCGAAGCAAAGAACCACAGGCAGGTCGGTCTCGAACGGCGGCGGCGCCGTTGCGGCGGCGCCGTCCTGCGCGGCGAGGTGCTCGAACGCCCCGTGCGGGATCACATGCACACGCTCCTCCTCCACACCGAGCTCACCGGTGAGGCGTGCACGGCCGTGCTCGGAGTGCACGACGATCGCGTCGAAGTGGTCGTACAGGCGCCGCTGGGCCTCACGCTGTCCCGGCCGCGCCTCGCGCGGGAGGATGTCGTGCGCTGTCAGCACCAGCGGGCGCTTGGCGCCGCTGGAGGTCCTGCGCGCAGGCAGCAGGTGGCCATCGATGTGCTGCACGGTCAGCCACTGGAAGTGCACGATGTCCGCGGTACGCGCAAGACCGCGGTAGCGCACCATGTCGGGAACATGCTCCGCGAGCTTGACCGCGCGCCGCGCACGGGCGCTGCGCACATGCGAGGCGCCGCGGTAGAAGACCTCCCGACGCGTGTACCCGGCGGCCTGCGCAACCGGCCCGTGGGCGAAACGACTCGTGTACAGCCCCACGTCAGCACCGGCGGCCGCCAGCGCGCCGCAGAGGGCGTGATCGTAGGGCGGCGTGTAGGCCGACGGGTCGACGATGTGGACGCGCACGCGCTAGAGCGTATGTCGAGGCGCCCACAGGAGCACGAGAGGATCACGCAGACCACGTGCCAGTAGGCTGTGCAAATGGAATCGACCAGCATTGGCGATCTCGTCAAGGTCGCCGATGGTGGCCCGCAGCTCGATGGGATCGTGTTCGACATCCCGAGCAGGACCAAGGTCGTCGTGGCCGTCGTCGACCCCAGCCGGGGTCCAATGTTCCGTACCGTCAGCCCCAGCACGTTGAGCGAGCGCGCAGAGGAGGGGCCTGCCGACCGAGCGCTGCATATGCTCATCCGTCGCACGCCCGTACCAGCACACGGCAAGACCGGCGATGGCGGAGCAGCGGGGCGGGGAAGCCGCGGCCACGCGCGCGGGACGATGCACCGCACCACCGGCAAGTAAACCGCTCGCGCGCGGCACAGCGTTGAAAGTAGGGTCCCGCGAGGTGCCTGAGGTCGAGCTGAGCTACTGCGTCGTGAACACCTCCCAGCGGGAGCTGCTGATCCGCGGGCTGGATGCGCTCGCGCGCGAGCGCGAGAGCCTGCCGTTCGCGACCGAGGTGCTGGTACTCGACAACGGCTCACGCGACGGCTCCGCCCGGGCCGCCCGCGAGCATCCCGCGGTGGACGAGGTGATCGCGCTGGAGGAGCGCCGCGGCAAGGCGCTGAACGACTCCGAGTTGCTGCGCCAAGCGCATGGACGCTACGCGCTGCTGCTCAACGAGGACTCGAGAGCTCCGGCCCGGGGCAACTCTTGCGCTGTGGCAGGCTCTCCAGGAGCGCCCTCGCGCCGCTTGTGCCGGGGCCAGGCTCGTGCGGCCGGACGGGCAGGCGCAGGCCTGCGCTTGGCGTTTTCCCACAGTGGCCACCGCGCTCGCCGGAGCGCTCATGCTGCACCGCTTCTACACCGTGCAAAGCAATGGCTCGCGCACACGCGAGGTCGACTGGTGCCAGTCCTCCGCGCTGCTCGTGCGCCGCGAGGCAGCAGCACAGGTGGACTACCTGGACGGCGACTTCTTCGTGTACTCCGACGAGGTCGACTTCGCGCGGCGGCTACGGGATGTCGGCTGGCTCAGCGTGTACGTGCCACAGGCGCTGGCCATCCACCACGAGCAGCTCTCAACCGACACGGTTCCCGAGCGCAGGATCGTCGAACTGGCGCGCAACCGCGACCTGTACATGCGCAAGCACCACTCCGCCGCTGCGGCCAGAGCGGTGCGCTGGCTGACCGCCTGGAGCTATGCACTGCGTGCGCTCGCGGCGCTTGCGCTACCCGGGCATTCGCCGGCGCGCTACTGGCGGCATGTCACTGCGACGCTGTGCCCCGAGCGTGGCGAGGGACTGCGCGAGGCGGCCGCCGAATACAACGCACAGCGATAAACGGCGACGCACGCGCGCCCCGCGCTCAGATGCGCGCGCAGGGAGCCCGCGCCCGAGTTGCCGGGGCTCGTCACGGCAATTGTGCCGGCAAACGCCACGCCCGGGAAAACACACACGGCAGACGCAACGGCGATCATCAAGACCGCCCTGACCCCCCGGAGGCATTGCATAACACGTGAAGCCACATGCGTGGATGGACGTATCTGCGCAAACGTGCTTGGACGTGGCTGTTGGGAGCCGCGCTGCTCAGACGTCAGAGAGCTCCGCCACGACCGCGTCCACGACGATTGCGTCGAGCTGCGTGCCCGCTACCCGAGCGAGCTCCTCGCACGCCTCCTGCGGGGTGCGCGACGGGCGATAGGGCCGGTCGGTGACGATCGCGTCGTAGGTGTCGCACGCGGCGATGATGCGCGCGGCGAGCGGTATCTCCTCGCCGGCCAGATTGTCGGGGTAGCCGCCGCCGTCCCAGCGCTCGTGGCTGGCACGCACCGCCGGGGCGAGATGCGCGAACGCGTCGATACGTCCCACGAGCTCGCCGCCGATCGCCGCGTGGCTACGCATCGTCACCCACTCCTCGTCTGTCAGCGGGCCCGGCTTCAGCAGGATCTCGCTGGGGATGGCCACCTTGCCGAGATCGTGCAACATCGCCGCGTAGCGCACGTCGCGCGCCTGCGCGCGCGACAGCGACATCCGCAGCGCCACCCGCTCGGCGAGCACCGCCACGTCCTCGCCATGGCAGGCCGTGTAGTCGTCCTTGGCCTCCACCGTGCTCGTCAGTGCCGCCAGCGCCGTGGTGAACGCGCCCTCCAGATCGTTGACCAGCTGGGCGCGGTGGACGGCAACGCCGAAGCTCGCCGCGATCGCCTCGATCAGCACCACGTCCGGCTCGCCCAAAGCGCCCGCGTCAGTCGCCTCGATGTTCAGCACTCCCCATACCGACCCATCCACGAAGATCGGTACCGCGAGCTCCGAGCCGGGGTCTGTCTGCGGGTCGCGCACGATGTAGTCGGGATCGCACGTCGTGTCCTCCACCAGCGCCGTGGCACCTGAGCGCGCAACCCTGCCGTTGACGCCCTCCGACGCCGGCTGCTCGGTCAGCAGGAACTCCGTCATCACCTCCGCCAGCGGCCCTCGGCCGGCGATCAGGCGCAGCACGTCGTCGTGGTCCAAGCGCTGGATGGCGGCCAGGTAGAAGGCGAAGGTCTCGTGCAGCTCGTCAACGACCAGCTGCGCCATCTCCTCGACTTCGGTCTTCTCCACCAGCCTCGCCGTCAGCCTTGCGGCCAGACGGAGCTGCTCACGAAGGTAGGCGAGCTCGCCGACCGCAGCAAGACTGTGGACGCGAGCGTCAGCGCGGTGACGGTTGAGCGCCTCCGCGCGCCGCTGGCGCTCCTTGGCTCCAGCTCGCGCTGGGGGCTTGACAGTCAGTTCAGGCACGACAACGCAGGCATCGGCCGCAAATTGCGCTTTCTTGAGCCAAGAATCAAACGCCTAGACATCTCGTGGACCCGCGCCTGAAGATCTCTTGGATAAGGCGTGGTGAGTTGCGAGCTGCCGGTCGCTCGCAGCCGCAGCCGGCGGGCATCCGCTAAACGTCCTTGAGGGGGTCCTCCGCGTATTCCTCGACTTCGCCGTGCCCAGCGCGGAACGTCGCCACGCGCTGGCGCGCGTCCGCCACCAGCGAGCGTGCCTGGACGATCTCGTGGGAGTGAAAGAAGCGCGTGAGAAAGAGCGCCGCCGGCACGAGCGCCAGCCACAGCACGCGCAGCGCGAGGCCCGACAGGCCATGGGTCGGCAGCAGTAGCTCCCCGGACACAGCCACGCCCGCGAGGATCGCCGCCAGCTTCGCCAGGCGCAGCCATTCGAAGCCGACCTTGAACAGGCCGCGCGTGAGCAGGTACATCACGAGCAGCATCGTCACGTAGGCGCCGCATAGCGCGATGCCGGCGCCGGCGATCCCCAATCCGGCTCCGCTGTGCGGCACGAGCACGATCAGCAGGGCCACGTTGACGGCGAGACCGGCCGCGCCCGCGGGGAAGTTGCGCGAGGTGACTCGCGCCCGCCCCGAGATCGCCACGAACACCAGGTACAGCCCATACAGCGCCCAGCCGAGCGCCAGCCACGGCAGCGCGCGGTAAGCACCGAAGTATTCGGGGCGTCCGGCGAGCAGGTGCACCATCCAGCGGCCGAGCAACGCCACCGCGCACACAACCACGCCCGTCGCCAACGCGTAGTAGGTGGTCACCAGCGAGTACAGCTGCGCTGCCTCCTCGTCGCTCTCGATCGAGTACGCCAGCGGCGGCCACGCATACTGGAAGCCCCGCACCGCGACGAAGACCACTGTGGCGAGCTTGATCGCAATCGCGTACTGGCCGGCGGCGCTCTGGGAGAAGATCCTGAACAGGTAGAAGCGATCGGCCACCTGCAGCGCGTAAACGCTCGCATCCGCGGGGACGGTGGGCAGCCCAAAGCGCAGCATCGCGCGCAGGTCAGAGACCCTCACCTTCAACGACACGCGCCGTCGCAGCACCCACCACAGGCCGAGTACGACGACCGCGGATGCGGCGAAGTTGCCCAACAACAGGCCGCGCGCGCCCTGGTTGGCGAACACGACCAGGAACACCGTGAACGCGACCGTCATCGCCACGTTCGCTCCCGACGCGTACACATATGCGCGCTTGCGCTCGTCCACCCGCAGCTGTGCGTAGACCATCTCCAGGTTCGTGAACGCCCACAGCCCGAGCACAGCGCAGTCGAACAGCAGCGGGTCTTCGAATTTCAGCAGCAGGCGCGAGAGCGGCCCGGCGAACACAAGCGCCAGTAGCGAAGCAAGCGTCGTCGTCCACGCCACGGCGGCGGTCGCCGTACGCGCGATCCGCTCGCGGCGCTCGGCGTCCTCGTCGTCGAAGTAGAAGCGGATGAACGCTTCGCCGATTCCCGCACGAGCGAGGATGCTGAACAGGATCACCGCCGTCAGCAGCGTTTCCGCGACGCCGTAGGCTTTCGTGTCGAGGTGGCGCGTGTACAGCGGCACCGTCAGCAGCGCCAGACCCTTCGCGAGAATGTCCCCGAACTGGTACGCCGCGCCGGTCGTCACCAGGCGCTTGAGGTAGCCGAGCACGGTCAGAACCTATCTATATGGCGACTGGCGACCAGGGCGGCCGATGGCCAATCGAGGCAAGGACGCAGTGAGTGTGGCGTGCTACGCACGCGAGCGAACGAGGACGCCGCCTCGCGCCGGCCAGCGGTCGTCCTGGCGGGCCAGAGCGACGCCGATCGCAAGCAGCAGCCAGGTGGTCGGGTCTTCGAGGAAGTCCGCGTATGTCCACGTGTGCAGCACCAGCGCCGCGAAGCACGCCGCGATCGCAATCCGTGGCGGGGAGCGCCCCGCGCCGCGGAACAGCACGACGAAGGCGACGACCAGCAGCGCCACATACAGCGCCAGCCCGAGGATTCCCTGCTCGGCGGCGACCGTCACTGGGATCGTGTGCGAGGCGGACACGGCGCTCTCGGCGCTCGCCTTGCTGTGCAGCTTGTACTCCGTTTCGAACGAGCCCGAGCCGTAGCCCTCGAGCGGACGGTTGGCGAACAGTTCGAGGCCGCCGGAGATGAGGTTGCCGCGTCCGTTCGTCGCGTTGTTGGCCGAGCCGCTCGAGCCCTTCAGGCCGAAGTGCAGGCTTGTGGGGGCGAGCAGCACAAACACCCCCGCGACCGCCAGCACGATCACCGACACGAGCACGGTGGCGCGCACGCCCCAGCACCACGCACCCAACACCGCCAGGCCCAGCGCCAGCGCAGCGATGCTCGACTGCGAGAAGCTCGTCACCAGCCCCGCGAGCAGCCACACCAGCACAGCTGCACCGATCAGCACATCGCGGCGGCGGGCGCGGTCGAGGACGGCGGAGCCACGCGATAGGACGGCCGAGCCACGCGACAGCACGGCGGTCGTGACGGCGATCATCACCAGCGCCAGGAAGCGCCCGTAGATACTCGGGTCGAAGAACACCGAGTTGACACGGAAGTAGTTGTCGTAGTCGTTGGCGGCCACGATCTTCGGGTTCAGGAACAGCGACTTGCGGTAGTACTCGACGAAGCCAACGCCCGCGAACAGCACCGCCAGCGCCACCGCCACGCCGAGGCAGCGAACAAGCAGCTGGCGTGACCAGCGAACGTCTCGCAGGATCAGGAACAGCAGCGCGAACGGCACGTAGAAGAAGGCGATGTTCTCAGCGCCCTTGGCGCGGTCGCCCGAGTAGAGCGTCTGCAGCGCATACAGCCCAATCGCCGCGAGCAGCAGCCATTCAACACCACCCGGCGTCGCCCACGAGCTCACACGCGTTGCTGGGCCGCTGAGCCGCGGGAGCCACCAGCTTGGCCGCTCCGGCGAACCGCCTACTTCATCGGATGCGCCCGCGGCATCGTCAGCGGCGTCTGTGCCCCGTCCAACGCTGCCCAGCAGTCGCGGCAGCAAATACGTGACGGTGCCCGCCGCCACCACGAGATACAGCGGGATCAGCAGGTTCACCGTTCTACCACCGGTTGAGATGGGGAGCCTGAACGGCAACGCGAAGACCGCCAGGAGCGGGAACGCATCCCGATGGCGGCGCATCGCCACCACGAGCACCGCGATCGCCACCAGCGCGCAGATCGCTCCAACCGCGAGCGTGCCCGCGCTCGGCAGCTTCGTCGCGAGCGGCACTGAGCCGAGAGCACTCACGGAGCCACCAACGTGAAGCTGTTTGGCGACAGCACCGGCCCGTGGTGCTGCAACGCCAGCCGCACGCGGTATTCCCCCGCGGGAGCGATCGCACCGCCGTTCTCAGGCAGGAGGATCGCCAGGCCTCGAGGGGTCGTCGTCGTGACAAAATGGCTGGCGATGCCGCGTCGCCCGTTCCACCGCAACGAGAACGGTTTGTAGCGGGCAACCGGGTGGTGACGGATGAGCGTCGCCACGGTGTTGCCGTTGGCGTCGATGACCGTGACTGTCACGTCTTCTGCGCGCGCGAGCTTGAACGAGATCGCCGCCTGTTTGATGTGCCCCGTCGGGTACGGCGAGAAGAACGGCGTGAGCTTGAATTCCTGCACGGCCGTCGGCGTGTGCTTGAGCCGCTGGGTGATCAGGAACGCCGCGAAGCATGCGAGCACGAGCAGCGCGAACACCATCCGCGCGAGCGGATCGCTGCCGGGAGCTGACGCTCGCGGGGCAGCCGAGCCATCATCCAACCCGGCGGCAGCGTCGCTCAATCCCCGCCGCCCAGCGCAAACCGCTCGACAGTATCCGAGCGCAACCCGAGTCGCAGGGTCTCCAGTGAGAGCACGTCAGCAGGCGCGATGTTGCCGAGGTTGCACTCAGTGCCAAAGCGCGTGAGCAGCCACACCTGCTGACGCTGCAGCGGCGCGTCGAAGATCATCCGCGCGGGATCGATCGCGTGCGCGATCTCATCGATCAGGCCAGTACGCACTTCACCATTGGCCCGGTAGATCCCCGCAGTCCCCGACTCGCGCGCCTCGGCGATCACCTTCCACGCTCCCGCCGCCAGGTCGCTTTCGATCTGTTCCACCCAGATGTACGGGGCCATGATGAAGTCCGCGTCCTTGCTGCCCACCTCCGAGAGCACCACGAACTCGCGTGACAGCCGTTCGATTAGCTCGCGCTTTACCGCGGGCTCGAGCGTGATCGTGCCGTCGGAGATCTCCACGTGCCGTAGGCCCAGCTCGCGCAGCCACGCGATCAGACCGTCCACCCGTCCCTGGCGGATCGCGATCTCCGTCAGCGTGCCACCCAGCACCACCGGGATCCCGTGCGCGGCGTAGCGCTCCAGCTTGGGGGCCAGATTGGCGCTCACGACGGCCGTGCCCCAGCCGAGCTTGACCACGTCGACGCTGTCGCCCGCCACCTCCATCAGACCGTCGACCTCAGCGACCGACAGGCCTCTGTCGATCACATGGGTGATGCCGTGCTCGCGTGGCTTGCACGAGCGCTCCGGGATGTCGAGGAAACCGGCTATGGGCTCTGCGTGGCCTTGTCAGCGCCGACGATCAGAACTACGGGCGCTGAGTTTGCAAGCGCGGCAACGGCTGCTTCGATCGGCTGCACGTGGGTCACGTTGGCAGAGTGGGCGACTGCTTCCGCTTCAGCCTGGTGGCCGCTCGCGTACTCGACGATGCTGACCTGGCCCGAGCCGGGCGGTTTGCCGTTCAGCGCCGCCGCCTGCGAGTAGCCATTCTGCTGCAGTTCGTTGGCGGTGCGGTGCGCCAGTCCTTCCGTTTCGGTGGCGTTGAGCACCGCCACGTTCGTTTCCGCGGGACTCAACGCCGGTGTCTTCGCCGCCGGCTTGGACGCCGTCTTGTGGCTGTTTGCGGATTTCGACGCGGTGGTGTGTGTCGCCGTCGTCGTCGCCGTGGACGTCGTGCCCTTGTGGCCCGAGGATCCGCCCAACGCGGTCACCGCCCCCACGACCACCGCCGCCACAACGATCAGTCCGCCGATGATCAGCGCCGCCGTCCTGCCACGGGAGCGACCGGTGGTGTACGTCGCGCGACGACCCTCAGCGAGGATCGGTGCTCGAGAGTCGCCGCGGCGTACCGCGCCCGCGGGGGCAGGAGCGGGTGGGCGCCGCGCCGCGGGCTGCCCGGGCGGACTCTGTGCAATGGCTTGGGCTCCCTGGCCAGCCTCCGCCGGAGCGGGAACACGGGGCGGGCTTGGCGCGCGCGGCGCCGCAGCCGCGGCGGCTGCCGCCGTGGCCGGAGCGGGTGGGCGGGGATCGATGCCCGCGGGAGCCCCGGGGGGAGCACCCGGCACGGGGCGGCTTTGGGCGGCACCCGCGACCGAGGCGGGCGTGCCGACTGGTGCCGGCGGGCTCGCGGCGGGAGCGCCGGCCAACGGCTGGGCCGGCACGGGCCGCTGGCCCGCAACCACCGGCGGCTGCCCGGCCGGGTATGCCACCGGTGCCGCACCGGGCACGGCTGGCTGGCCGGGAGCGCCCGGTCGACCGGGGACGGGCGGCTGGCCTGAGGCCGGGGGCTGGCCGGGAGCGGGCGGTTGACCCGGGACGGGCGGCTGCGGAGAGGCTCCCGGCGCCGGCGGCTGGGGGAGCGGCACACCTGGCGTGCCAGGAGGGTGGACCGGAGCTCCGCTCGCGCTGAGCGGCTGTCCGGCGGGGACGACCGCGACCTGAGGGGTGCCGACGACCCTCGTGGCGGGACCCGCACCGCCCGCCGCCGCCTGGGCCTGGATCGGTGCGGCCCGCGGGACCGGACGCACCGCCTGCCCGCCGGGAGCCTGCTGCTGCAGGCGCGCAGCGGCGTTGTTGCTGACTCGCTGCTCGAGGTCGGCGGCGCGCTCGGGCGCCCTACCGGCCCACTCGCGCAGGCGCTTGAGCTCGCGCGCCTGGGAGAAGACGAGCAGCGACAATATTGCGATGCCCACCAGGGCGGCGAACGCGGCGACGGCGCCGATCTTGGTGAACGTGCTCGAGAGCGAGAGCGCGAGCGGCAAAGCGGTCATGAATGCGGGGAGTGTACGAGGGGCTCAGGCGAATCGCGCCGGGTGACCGGCGGGTGGGCTCCATTGGTTCCGCCCCCGACGATCCCCCCGGGGGCGCCATCGCCGTGCTCGGGAGTCCCGTCCTTCGGTACCTCACGGCGCTCGAGCGACAATTCCGACACCTTCGCCGCGAGACCCGCCGCGTCGCCCTCGAGCACCAGCAGCCCGATCTCAGCGAACATCGACTCCACCGCCTCCACCGCCAGCGGCTCACGCTCGGCCAGCAGGATCTTCTCCGCCTCCGTTGCCAGCGGGCGCTCGTAGCTGTTGAACAGCTCCTCGTCCAGCTTCTCTCCCGGCCTGCGCCCGACGATCTCGATGTCGATGTCACGGTCTGGGTCAAGGCCCGAGAGGTCGATCATCGCGCGAGCCAGCTCGACGATGCGCACCGGTTCGCCCATGTCCAGCACGAACACCGCCGCGCCACGCTGTCTCATCGCCTGTGAGGAGGCCAGCGAGCCGGAGCGGATGATCAGCTGCACCGCCTCGGGGATCGTCATGAAGTAGCGGGTCATGCGCTCGTCGGTGACCGTCACCGGGCCGCCGCGTTCGATCTGGCGGCGGAAGATCGGCACGACGCTGCCCGAGGAGCCGAGCACGTTGCCGAAGCGCACCGCGTTGTAGCGAGTACCCGCCCAGCGGACGTCGGCGGCCTCCAGCGCGAACTCCGCGAGCGCCTTGGAGGCGCCCATCACCGTCGCCGGCGCCACCGCCTTGTCGGTGGAGACCAGCACGAAGCGCGCCACCCCCGCCTCGCCTGCGATGTGCGCCACAACCTTCGTGCCGATCGCGTTGTTGCGCACCGCCTCCACGGGGTTGGCCTCCATCAGGCCCACGTGCTTGTAGGCGGCCGCGTGGAAGACGATCGTCGGACGGTGCTCGGCGAACACCTCCCGCATACGCTCCTCCTCCTTGCAGTCCGCGAGCACCGCGGCGAGCATCGAAGACGGCACGTGGCGCTCGTCCTCGAGCTCGCGCTGGATCGAGAACAGGTTGTCCTCCGCGTGGTCGAGCAGCACGATCCGGTGCGGCTCGACGCGTGCGATCTGACGGCACAGCTCCGAGCCGATCGAGCCGCCGGCGCCGGTCACGAGCACGGTCTCGCCCGTCAGGTAGGCGCCCACGCGCTCGAGCTCCATGTGCACGGGCTCGCGGCCGAGCACGTCCTCGACGCGCACCTCGCGCATCTGCCGGGAGAGCGCCCCGCGCGTCTGCAGCAACTCGAACACCGTCGGCAGCGTCCGCACGGGGATCGACCGCGCGCGGCACTCGCGCACGATGCGCGCGCGTGTGGAGCCGGGCGCGGAGGGGATCGCGATGATCACTTCGTCCGGCTCCGCCTCGTCGAGGATGCGCGGCAGTTCCTCTTCGGTGTTGCCGCGCACGCGCAGGCCTTCGATCCGCAGTCGGCGCTTGGCGGGGTCGTCGTCGAGGAAGCCCACCGGCGTGAGACCGAGGTCGCGGTTGCGCATGATCTCGCGCGCCACCATGCGACCGCCCTCGCCCGCGCCGGCGATCAGCACCGTGCGCTGGTTGCGCCCGAGGCTGCGAAACGCCGCCAGCGGCCTGCGCTCATACACCGTGCGCGCGAGCGCGCGGATGCCCACCAGGAACACCAGCGACAGCAGCGCGAATACCACGATCACGGTGTTCGGGATCACGACCGCAACCGCCGCCTCGTGGCTGGATGGGCCCCCGGTCTCGATGTATTGGTGCACGGGGCGCAGGATCTCCACGGCGACGACCGTGAGCAGCACGATCAACGCCACCGCGACCACCACCGCCTCGTAGTCGCGCTGGCCGGCGTAGCGCCAGCGGCGCTGGTACACGCGTGAGAGCACCAGGATCGGGAGGCTGCCCACGAGCACCCACCAGATCGTGTCGGCGCGCAGATCGGAGTAGTGCTCCGGCAGCTTCGTGGTGAAGCGCAGCTGGAAGGCGAGGTAGTACGCGAATGCGACCAGCGCCCCGTCCACTGCGAGCTGGGGCAGCGAGTGACGGTGGAGGGGTAGGGCCGCCGAGCGGATCCGTCGGCGCATTGTGAGGATTGTAAGGGCCTACCGCGCTAGAGGACGTGCGGACCTAGCGGGGTAGGCCCGAGGGCCTATGCCGACTCTGGCTACCCCCCTGCCCGCGGCCGCCGTGGTGAGAGACAGCCGACAGCAGCAGCTCGACCAGCACACGGGGGTCGCGGCGCACGCGCGCCGGCGTCTGGGCGGCGTCGCGCTTGCCCAAGTCGAGCTGCTCGGCGTCCACGAGCATGCGCAACCGTTTTTCAGAGATGAGGAGCTCGTCGACCGCCCCCATGCGTCCCTGAAAGGTCGTATACACAGGTGTCCCCAGGGCGACTGCCTCGCGGTTCATCGTCCCTCCGGCGGAGATCACCAGATCCGCAAGCGCGATCAGCGACTGCGCGTCGATCGCGTGCTCCGGGACCACAAAGCCGGGGACATCACGCAGCTCCTCCCGCTGCGCCGCCACCCGCGGCAGCACCACCGGCTGCACGCCCTGCTCGGCCGCAGCCGTGCGCAGCCGCTCCAGCACGTTCGCGAACAGGTCGTTCTCGAAGCGGTGATACAGCGACACCTCCGGTGGGGTGCGCACCACCACGATCGGCCGCGTTGGGTCGAGGGCAAGCTCGTCGAGCACCCCCGCGTCGGGCTCGAAGTCCGCCAGGTAGTACTCCTCCTTCAGCCCCGGGTAGGCGTGGATCTTGCCGCCCGCGCCATAGCGCGCCAGCCGCTCCGGCGGGATCGCGTCGGGCACGACCACCGATCGCGCCAGCCGGCAGTTGACCGTGTGCTGGACGGTCGCCCACTCGTAGTCGAACATCGTCGCGCCGGGGATGCGCAGGATCGCGGCGGCGACGCTGACGTCATTGGAGCCGTGGCCGAGCGCCACGTCGAAGCCGCGGCTGGATCTGTGGGCTCCGTCTCGCTTGGCTCCGGATCGGCGGGACTCACCGCGAGCCCAGCGCACCAGCGCCCCCGAGCGAGAGAAGAGGCCCACGGCCTTCGCCCCGAGACGTTCGCCGCGGTGATGGCCGATGGCCGTGTACTCGATGCCCCAGCGCTCGCACAGCTCGATCGTCTGGGCGAAGTCGCGTGCCGTCACACGCACGTCGTGGCCGTCCGCGCGCAGACACTCGATCACCGGGCGCATCACCAGCACGTGCGGGCTGTTCGTGAGATCGATCCAGACACGCATCGGCAGGCACGGTAACGGTCCGTGCGATCGCGGGCCGTTGCAGTGAGCTCGCACGGGCGGCTCAGATCGCCGCTATCGTTGGCCGGCCTTGCTCGTGCTCGCGTCCATATCCGAAACGCTCGTCAACGAAACCTCGCACTTCGTCCGCGACGCCGGGCTGCCGGGGATCTTCGCGCTGATGGCGATCTCGAGCGCCTGCATCCCGATCCCCTCTGAGGTCGTGATGCTGTTCGCCGGCTTCGCCGTCGCCGATCCCGGCCAGAGCGCCTCCCACCACCACCTGACGATGGTGGGGATCGTGATCGCGGGACTGCTCGGCACGATGCTGGGCTCGTGGGTGACCTACGCGGTCGGGCGGGGCGGGCGCCTGGAGCTGCTCGAACGACACGGCGACAAGCTGCACATGGGGCCGTCGCAGATCGCGCGTGGGGAAGAGTGGTTCCAGCGCCACGGCGAGATGGCCGTCCTATTCGGACGCGTGATCCCGGTGGTGCGCGCGTTCGTATCGCTGCCCGCCGGTGTCGCCAGGATGCCGCTCGGGCGCTTCACTCTGTTCTCGCTGATCGGCACGCTCCCATGGGTGATCGGCCTCGCCCTCGCCGGCCACGCGCTGGGTGGCGACTGGACGAGCGTGCGCAAGGGCTTCGAGTACGTCGACTACGTGGTCGTGGCGCTCATCGTCGTGGGCATCGCCTACGTGGTCGTGCGCCGGCGGCGAGCACGCCGCGATCCGGCGACCGATGCCCTCGGCTGAAGACGCGCCCGCGCTTCGCCACGCCCTGGCGCTCGGCCTCTTACAGGGTCCCGCCGAGCTACTGCCGGTCTCCTCCTCCGCACACACCGCGCTCGTCCCCTGGCTGGCCGGCTGGAGCTACTCGAGCATGGACGGCGAGCGGCGCAAGTCATTCGAGGTAGCGCTCCACGCCGGCGCGGGTCTCGCGCTGACGATCCACATGCGCAGGGAGCTGTTGCGCGACGCCGCGGAGATCGACTTGCGGCGCCCGGGAGTGATCGTGCTGGCGCTCGCGCCACCAGCGCTCGCCGGCTACGCGCTCGGGGGACCGATCGAGCGACGCCTCGGTGGACCGCGATCGATCGCCTTCGGGCTGATGGCCGGAGCGGCGGCGATGGCTCTCGCCGACCGGTCCACGGGCGCGCGCGCAAGCGGGGCGGATCGCGCCCGGGAGGAGGCGACCCCACAGGACGGGCTCGCGCTCGGCCTTGCCCAGGCAGCCGCGCTGATCCCGGGGGTCTCACGCAACGGCGCCACGCTCAGCGCCGCCAGGGCCCGTGGGTTCAGCCGCGACGCCGCCCGGGCCCTCTCATGGCACGCGGGCATACCCGTGCTCTTCGGCGCCAGCTTGCTCAAGGGCACGCGCATGCGCCGTAGCGGCATCCCCCGCGGGCAGCGCACGGCACTCGCGGTAGGCGCCGGCGGGGCGTTCGTCTCCACGCTGGCGAGCGCTCGCGTGCTGGACCGAACCCTCCGCCAGGGCGGGCCCCTCTGGCCCTACTCGCTCTACCGCTGTGCCCTCGCGGCACTTGTCATCTCACGACTGCACAATCCCGCCACGCGAACTCCAACTCATCAATAAAGACGTGCAAGCAGCACGTTCTCGTACGCCGCCTGCGCCCACGCCGCCTGGCGTGCGCGCACAATAGAGGCCGATGACTCCACTTGGCACCGTGATCGGCGGGCGCTACCGACTCGACGGCGAGATCGGTCGTGGCGGGATGTCGACCGTCTATCGCGCCTTCGATCTGGTGCTCGAGCGGCCCGTGGCGATCAAGCTGATGCACCGCGAGACCGCCGCGGACGACGACCACCTGGAGCGCTTTCGCCGGGAGGCGCGCTCGGTGGCGCAACTCAGCCATCCGCATGTGGTCACCGTGATCGACGCCGGCGAGGAGCCTGCCGCGAACGGGGCGGGCGGCGGGCCCGGTGCGCACGAAGACGGCGCCCGAGCGACGCCGTACATCGTGCTCGAGTACGTCCACGGCGAGACCCTCAAGGACGTCATCCGCCGCGAGGGGCCGCTGCCGATCCCACAGGCGATCGCCTACGCGATCGAGATCGCCCGCGCCCTCGGCGCCGCACACGAGCGCCAGATAGTGCACCGCGACGTCAAGCCCCACAACGTGCTCCTCAGCGAGGAAGGCGGCGCCAAGATCACCGATTTCGGGATCGCGCGCACGCTCACCGAGGAAGGCCTGACGATGGACGGACGCGTGCTCGGCACAACCGACTACGTCTCACCCGAGCAGGCGCTCGGACATTCTGTCACCGGCCAGTCGGACCTGTACTCGCTGGGAGTGGTGCTGTTCGAGATGCTCACCGGCGACGTCCCCTTCCACGGCGACTCGCCCGTGGCGGTCGCGATGAAGCACGTGCGCGAGGAAGTCCCCGATATCCAGCGGCTGCGTCCGGAAGTCTCCGCCGCGACCGCCGTCGTCGTCGAGCGCGCGGTCTCCAAGGACCTCACTCGCCGTTACAAGGACGCGGAGAGCATGCTGGTCGACCTCGAGGAGGTGCTCGCGATCGAGGCCTCCCGGTCAGGACAGGCCACCGGCGAGGCGACGAGCGTGCTGCGCACACTGCCCGGCGCCGCGAGGCGGCGGGTGCCCTGGCGCATGCGCCACCCGGCGCGCTGGCTGGTCTCGCTGGCGCTGCTCGTCGCGATCGTCGCGCTCACGCTGGTGATCGTCGCCGGCAACGCCCATCGTGGCGCGGGCGTCCCCTCCGGCATCACCGCCCACGCGGGCCTGGAACCAGTGCAGCTGGCTCAGGAAGCCGCCCACGATTACAACCCGTTCGGCACCGGCCCCGAAAACCGCGACCTGATCGACAACCTCGTCGACGGCGATCCCAACACCACGTGGAGCACCGAGCAGTACTACTCCGGCACGCTGCACAAGGCCGGTGGCGTCGGCCTCGGGGTCTACCTCGACGCCGCACCGAAGGTGCTCGCCAAGGCAATCGAGATCCAGACGCCCACACCGGGGTTCGCGGTGCAGATATACGTCGCCGACCACATCGAACTGGGGCTGCCATACGGCAACCCCACACCGCTCAGCGCACGCGGCTGGCAGGGGCCGGTGGGAACGAGCGCGGACGTGCGTAGCGGCGAGCGCATCCCGCTCACGCTGTCGGGGAAGCCTCACCGCTACTACCTCGTGTGGCTGACCACACTGCCCCCCAAGATGGAGTCCGCGACGCTCGCCGAGCTGACGCTGTTCAAGTAGCTGTCAGAGCCCGGGGGCTCTCAACGGCTATGGGCGCGCTCGCGCTCGTGGCGCTCCAGCGCCAGCCGGCACAGGCGGTCGAGCAGGCGCGGGTATGGCATACCCGAGGCCTCCAGCAGCCTCGCGTACACGCTCGTAGGCGTGAAGCCCGGCATCGTGTTCAGCTCGTTCAGCAGCACCCGCTCGCCGTCCACGAAGAAGTCCACGCGGGCGAGCCCCTCACAGCCGCTCGCCTCGAATGCCTCCAACGCCAGGCGCTTCACCTGCTCGCGCGCGCTCGCGGAGATGCCCGCCGGGATGCGCAGCTCCATGCCGCCCGGCGTGTACTTCGCGCCGTAGTCATAGAAGTCGCCCGCGAACACGATCTCGCCCGGCTCAGAGGCCTCGGCGGAGGACCCGCCGTCGCGTTCGCCGCCAAGCCGGCCGAGCACACCGCACTCGACCTCCACTCCCAGCGCCATCGCCTCGACGATCACCAGACCGTCGTGCGAGAACGCCTGCTCGATCGCAGCGTCCAGCTCCTGCACCGCGCTCACCTTCACGATCCCCACCGACGAGCCGAGGTGCGCCGGCTTCACGAACACCGGCAGGCCCAGCCGCGCGATCCGCTCGCGTGCGGCGAGTGCCTGCTCACGTGAGCGTTTGAAGCTCTCCGCCCGCACGCCCACATAGCCAACCTGCGGCAGCTCGCGTGCCGCCATCACCTCCTTGAACAGCACCTTGTCCAAGCAGACCGCGGACGCGGCAACGCCCGCTCCCACATAGGCGACGTCGAGCGTCTCCAGGAAGCCCTGCACGGTGCCGTCCTCGCCAAACGGACCGTGGAGCACCGGGAACACGACATCCGCACCGAGCAGTCCCCCTGGTGGCGTGACGCTCAGCGGCTGTCCGTCGTGATGCCAGACGCCGTCACGGGCGATCTCCACCCACAGGACCTCGTGCCCAGCCTCCAGCAGCCCGTCGCGCACGGCCGCGCCGGAGGACAACGACACGTCGTGCTCGGACGAGCGCCCGCCCGCAAGCACCGCGACCGTCAGCCGCTCGCCCAGCCCGGAGCCCTTTGCTGCGATGTCATCGCTCATCCGCCCGGCAGCGTCGACGGCGGCGTGGTCGTCGTGGTCGTGGTGGTCGTCGTGGTGGGTGGCGTGGTCGTGCTGGTGGTCGTCGACGGCGTGAGCGTTCCCACCGCGATCGTAACGGTGCTGCCCTTGCGGGCCTTCTCCCCGGAGGCTGGGCTCTGTTCCAGCACGACGCCCACCTGGGACTGTTCGGTCGTCGCATGGGGTTCGGAGTGGACCTTCAGGCCGGCGTGCGTGAGCGCCGCCGTGGCGGCCGCTTCGGCCGCTCCCACGACATTGGGGACTTCCACTTCCTTGGGCGCCTTTGCCACCGTCAGGTCGACCTTGCCGGCGGCATGCAAGGAGGTGCCCGTGGCCGGCGACTGGGCGAGCACGGTGCCTGGCGACTCTGTGCTGGAGACCCGCTTGGTGACCGTGCCCACAGCCAGTTCTGCGTTCGTCAGCGTCGCTTCAGCCGCTTCCAGGGACTGGCCGGTCACGTCTGGGACGCGGATCGGGGCAGGGCCGCCGGAGACGAGCAACGTCACCAGGTGACCTTCCTGCACCTCCGTTTCAGCGGGCGGTTCCGTGCCGATCACCTTGCCTGCTTCAACCGTCTTACTGGACTCTGTTTTGGTCATCGTCTTCAGGCCCGCGGCGCGCAGCCTGGCTTCAGCCTTCGCAGCGCTCAGTCCCGCAACGTTCATCAGCGACTTGCTCGCGGGACCGCTCGAGACGACGATCTTCACCGACGAGCCCTTCTTGGCGATGGCGCCCGCGGCCGGCGACTGGCTGATCACCAAGCCGCTTTCGACCTTCGTACTCGACGCCAGCGAGGGTTCGGGGTTCAGTCCAACTTTGCGCAGCGCGGCTCCCGCAGCTTGTTCGCTTTGGCCGGTCACGCTGGGCACGCTCACCGATTTGCTCGACTGCGTCAGCACCACGGCAAGCACCGCCGCTGCCGCGACCAGCACGATCGCAAGCGTCCACCACCATGCTCGTTTGCTGCTGCGCCGGTCATCGCCGGCGGCGCCGTTTTCGAGCTCATACTGCCCTGCCCCCGCCGGGGCGAGCAGCAGCGAGCCGGTACTCGGGGGAGTCGGATGCGACTGCGGGGGAGCGTGATGGACGCGGGGCTCGCGGACCGTCGGTGGGGCGCCGGCAAGCGCAGGCAGAGCGTCCCGCTCGTGTTGCAGCGCCGCAATCAGCTCGTCCGCGTCGGCGTAGCGCTGGGCTGGATCCTTCGCCAGCGCGCGCATGACCACCGCGTCCAGCGACGGTGGCAATGACGGGTTGAGCTCGCTCGGAGGGCGGGGCTCGGCGGAGACCTGCTTGAAAGCGATCGCCACGGCCGTCTCGCCCTCGAACGGGACCGTCCCCGTAAGCAGCTCATAGAGGATCACCCCGATCGAATACAGATCCGAGGAAGCGGTTACCGCGAAGCCCTGAGCCTGCTCGGGAGACAGGTACTGCGCCGTGCCCATAATCGAGCCCGTGAGCGTCATATCCGAGGCACCCGCGCGGGCAATGCCGAAGTCCGTCACACGTGCACGACCCTCTTCGTCGAGGATCACGTTGTGGGGCTTCAGGTCGCGGTGGATCACGCCGCGGCGGTGAGCCGAGCGTGCCGCGCGCAGGATCTGGATGACGATGTCGATCGCCGTCGCGGGGTCGAGCGGGCCCTGTTCGCGAACGAGCGCCTTCAGCGAGCGGCCGGCCACATACTCCATGGCGATGTAGTAGGTGCCGTCCCACTCACCGCGATCGAAGATGCCAACGATGTTCGGGTGTGACAGTGCGGCGGCGCTCGAGGCCTCGCGCCGGAAACGCTCGACGAACTCGTGGTCTTCGGCAAAGTGGTGGTGCAGCACCTTGACCGCGACGTCCCGGCCGAGCAGCTGATCCTGGGCGAGGTACACGTCGGCCATGCCACCGGACCCCAGGCGCGAGATGACCCTGTAGCGGCCGTCGATGATCGTGTCGGGGTCGATCATGGTGCGGTCCTCAACAGGCTCTCCATCACTGCCTTGGCCACGGGGGCAGCGAACGCGGCCCCATATCCGGGGACGCCCTTGAGCGTCGCCGCCACCACCACCCGTGGATTGGACGCGGGCGCGAAGGCAACGAACCACACGTTGTTGAGCTCGTTGCCGATCTGCGTTTCAGCGGTGCCCGTCTTGCCGGCGACCTGCACTCCGGGAATCTGCGCGGGGGTACCCGTGCCTTCGTTGACCACCGCCTCCATCATCGTCGTCACAGCCCTGGCGGTGGAGGGTTTCATCACAACGGACTGCACACGGGGCGAGACCCGTTCCACGGTGCTCCCTTCGGAGTCGACGATCCTGGCCGTCAGGTGCGGAGCCATCAGCCGGCCGCCGTTGGCGACGGCCGCTGCCACCTCGGCCATCTGCAATGCGGTCACCTCGAGTTTGTCCTGGCCTATACCAAGACGACCGACGTCAACATCTTCGCTCGTGGGAGGTATCAGACGCCCGTCTTCGTACTCGCCACTGGCCGACATTTCTTCGGCCGGGTAGTCGAGCCGCGGTTTGCGGTCGAAGCCAAAGCGGCTCATGTAGCGCGCGAGCGTACGCTTGCCGAGTTTCTCAGCCACCTGCGCGTACACCGTGTTAACCGATTTGGCGAGTGCCTGTGTGAGTGTGATTTCGCCGAAGCTTTCGTCCTCGTCGTTGTCCAACGGCACGCCCGAGACGAGAATGCCGTTACGTCCGCTCAACGTCGATTCGGGGGTGTAGGCACCGGTATCGATGGCGGCTGTGGCGGTGACGAGCTTGAACGTGGAGCCAGGAGCATAGCCATCCTGCACCGCACGATTGACAAGTGGGTCGCCGCTGTTCTTGGCAATCTGCTCACGGCCGCCGGCGGTTCGCATCGCGTTGGGGTCATAGCTCGGCGAGGAATCCATCACCGTGACGGCGCCCGTCCCCGGTTCCAGGGCAACGACCGCGCCGTGCTTACCGGCAAGCTGTTCGTTTGCCACCCGCTGGGCGGCTGCGTTGAGTGTCGTTATCACCTTGTCACCCCGCGGTTCCTTACCCTGCAGCTGGTTGAGGATCGCCTGCAGGTTGGTGGCACCCTTGCCGTTGAGCGCCGAGTTGCGGAATTGCTCGAGGCCCGAGGTGCCCGGGTCGATGTAGTCGTAGCCGACCGCGTTGGCGAACTGCGAGCCGGTGGGATAGCTCCGCGTGTATGTCCCTTCCGGGCCGCGCACGCTGCGCGCGAGCACCGTGCCGTCGGCGGCAACGATCGGGCCACGGTCGACGCGCTCCTGCTCGAGCAGCGCGCGTGCGTTGAGCTTGTTTTCGCGCAGCGACGCAGCTTCGAAGATCGTCCAGCGCGAGGTGAACGCGACGAGCAGAGCGAACATCACGGCGACGAGTCCGTACAGACGGATGATCGGACGATTCACCGCCGGCCCGTCATTCGGTCTGTTCGAGTTCGAGGCTGTGAACCCGTGCCGCGGCGTCGGCTTCCGAGCGCAACGAGTGATCGAGCAGCGCGTGCCGCTGTTCGGAGCTGAGCGTCGAGGCGCTGACACCCGATACGTACTGGCTGCTGTACAGCGTCAGGTTGCCCGGGAGACGGTAGGGCAGGCCCTCGAAGATCGTCACCAGGCCGCGATTGTTGGTGCCGATGAAGTACACAGACTGGAACGCCAGGTAGGCCCCCGCGCCGATCACGACGAGCACCGTCAACAGGAACGCGATCGCGCCGCCGTGGCGCAGCCGCCGACGCGGGCGCGGGCGTCCGTTGGCTGCTGGCGCAGACGTCTGTGCCGTTCGCGGAGTACGCCGACGGGTGGGGGGCGGCGACACGGCGAGCGCCTGCATGGGGTCGGCTGGTGGCGCAACCGCCGGCGGAGGGACGGTCGGCGACACGGCGGCTGGCGGAGCGGCGGCTGGCGGAGGCACCACCGGGAGCCCAACGATCGTCGTGTGCTCGTCGAACGCCGCCTCCAGGCCCACCTGCACCTCCTCCAAGCGCAGCAGCACGACCGTGATGTTGTCCCGCCCACCCGCCTCGTTTGCCGCCGCGATCAGCGCCTCGCCCGCGTCGCGCAGCCGCTGGTTCGCGGCCAGCACCGCCGCGATCAGCTCCTCGCCGATCATCGTCGTCAGCCCGTCACTGCACAGCAGGTAGACATCTCCCGGGCGCCCCCGAACGGAGCGGGTGTCCACCTCGACCATCCCCTCCGGTCCCAGCGCGCGAGTGATCACCGAGCGCTGTGGATGCTCGAGCGCTTCCTCAGGCGTCAGCCGGCCCTGGCGCATCGAGCTCATCGACGAGCGAGTGGTCGTCTGTCAACCGCTGCAGCTGGCCGTCGCGAAAGCAGTACGCGCGGCTGTCGCCCACGTGCGCGATCGCCACCTCCTCCTCACCGACGTACACAGCGGTGAGCGTCGTGCCCATGCCCGCCTGCTCGGCGTTCGCGTGCGAGAGCTCGTGGATGCGATTGTTGGCCGTGTGCGCAAGCGCGGCCAGCTCGAGCTCCGGCTGAGCAGCGTCCTGGAGACCAGCCTGGAACGCTTCCACCGCGATCCGCGACGCGACCTCGCCGGCCTGCGCACCGCCCATGCCGTCGGCCACGACAAACAGCGGCGAGCGTGCCAGCAGGGAGTCCTCGTTGGCACGGCGCTGGCGCCCGGTGTCGGTGCCGGCGTACTGTTCGGCCACGCGCAGCATCAGTCGACCTCGAACGCGAATTCGCTGTCGCCGATGCGCACCCGATCGCCGGGGTGCAGCGGCCTTGCCGTCTGCAACAGCTCCTCGTTGAGGTAGGTGCCGTTGGTCGAGCCGAGATCTTCGATGACCACTATGTTGCCCTGCTCGTACACGCGCGCGTGGCTGGAGGAAGCGAAGGGATCGTCCAGGCGGATCTCCGCCCGCTCGCCGCGGCCGAGGACGAGATCGCCGTCGAGGTCATAGATCATCCCCGGGTCGTGGCCGGGGGCGCGCTCGACCACCAGCCGCGGGGCGCGCTGGGCGACGTTGGCGCTACCCAACGCCGACGCGGAGTAAAGGCCGGTGGCATCGGGGGGGATCGGCTGGGTACCGCGGCCGGGGTCGAATTCCCCCGGCACGGCGGCACCGCTGCGAAGGTCGCGGCGGGCGCTGCGGGCGATCCACAGCAGGAACAGGTAGAGCACGGCCAGGAAGCCGAACTTCAGCGCCACCGATACGGGCTCGAGCGTGCTCATGTCGAGCTTCGAAGACGATCTGTGTCGAGCCGAGCTCGATGCGATCGCCGGCCCGCAGCAGCTCAGCGCCGCGAGCCTGGCGGCCGTTGACGAGCACACCGTTGGTGGAGCCGAGGTCGGCGACCGTCCACCCGTCCGGTCCCGGGCGAATCTCGGCGTGCCGGCGAGAGATCCCCGCATCGTCGATCACCACGTCGCAATCGCGACTGCGCCCGATGACGCCGCCCCGGGCCGGCACGATCAGCCGGCGGTCACCGAGTGCCAGCAGTACCCGCTGCGGGCGAGGCTCGGCACGGGCCTGTTCGAGCGGCCCCTGCAGACGCGCCGAAGTGCTGTAGATCATCGTCTGGCCGTGCTCTTCCTGTTCAACTGGCGATTGCGGTCCCTGATCCTCGCCGTCGGGCCGGACCAACCGCGCCTGAATGCCGAATTCACCGAGCGACAGACGCTCGTCGGTATGGAAGGTGATGTGCAGCCGCGAGGCGAGGATCAGATCTTCGCGACGCGCGTGCTCGAGCAAATACGCGCACAGCTCGTCGATCACGTCGTCTTCAACCCCCTCGTAGCGACCGCGGTCCTTGGGCGAAAGCCACACGGAGTACTCGTTCGGCGCATACACCCGCGAGACGGACACGGTGCGATGGGCATCCATCTCACGCGCGAGCTTGCGGGCAAGCTCCATCGGGCGGACCTCAGAGCGAAACACGCGTCCGAAAACCCCCTCGACGAGGTTGGCGATTGTGGTCTCGACGCTCTTGAGAGGGTTCATCGGTACGTAGCTTCAGCCGATCACTCCCCGATCAGCCGTCAACCGTGAGCCATGCTACGCACCGTCGTTGAACGAGGTGCCTCAGAGCTCTCAGACGGGCCCGCGCAGCGCGCGGGTGACCATGGCGAGCACAGCACCAAGGATCGCACCGAGGACGGCGCCACGGGGGGTGGGGTGGGCGGCGCGCGCACCGAGACCAGCGTCCAACGTGGGCGCGGCAATCGCGATCGCCGCCGACCAGATCGTCACGGCCACGAGGTCGACAGCCGCGCTGCGGCCGCGCACGATCCACGGCAGCACCGCCGCACCGAGGGCCCACAGCAGCGCTCCCAGCAGCGTGCCAAGGACGAGCAGGGGGGCGATCACGTGGGTGGCGGTGCCGCTCAGCGATCCCTCCCAAACAGCTCGAGCGGGGAGTTGCGAAGGCTGGATGAGCCACAGCCGACGGCCGAACAAGGCGTCGGCGAGTGCCAGCCACCAGTACCCTAGCGCTGCCAGCGACGCGCGATCCCGCCACCGCGCGCTCTGCCCGGCGATTGCGGGGAAGGCACCAGCAAGACCAGCAAGGCCAAGGACAGGCGCCAGCACACACATGAGCCATCCCGCGCCCACACGCCTGCTGGCACCATCGGCGGGTAGTACCGCGAGCGGCAACAGCGCCGCGAACGCAAGCAACGCGACACCAGGACGTCCCGCGACCAGTTGCCAGACGACCACGGCGAGGCCGGCTGCGAGCCACACAGCTCGCGGCAAGCTGATCCGCCGCGACGTCGCGGCGGGTTGGTGCTCCTCGTTCAGCTCCTCGTCGGAGAGGCTCAGCGGCTCGCGTGGCGCCGGTGGCCTGTGCACACCGACGAGGGGTGCGGGCTCACGAGCAGGTCGCTCACGCCGGCTGGCCAGTGGGCGCTCGTCGCTGTCTGGATCCTGCGATTCACGGCGCGAGTCGCGTGAGCGAGCGGGCCAACGCGAGCGCTTCAGTCCGCGCTCGGCTGTCTCGACGAGCGCCAGGCGCAGATCCTCGAGGCTGCCACGGTCGCGCGGGCTGGGGGCGAGCGCGCGGTCGAGGGCACGGGTGAGCTGGGACGGCAGGTCGCGGCGCTCACGCTCGAGCGGCGGCAGGCGGCGGCCGATACGGCGCACGGTCGCGGCGGGCGTTGCGCCGCGAACCGGGTTGATCCCGCAGAACGCCTCGTAGAGGACGAGCGCCAGCGAGTACAGGTCGGCCTGCTCGGTGACCTCGTGACCCTCGCTCTGCTCGGGCGCCATGTAGGCGAGCGTGCCGAGCACGTCGCCGGTGCGGGTGAGGGCCTCCTCGCCGACGAGGCTCGCACCGCCGAAGTCGGTGAGCTTGGCCGCCGCGAGCTCCCGCGGCGCCTCGTCTTCGGTAGCCGGATGCGGCACGAGCACGTTCTGAGGCTTGATGTCGCGGTGAATCACCCCGCGGGCATGTGCGTGGGAAAGCGCCCCCGCGAGCGCCAAGCCGATCTCGAGGATCTCCTCGTCCTCGAGCGCGTCTTCGCCGATCAGCTGCGCGAGCGTGTGACCGTCGACCAGCTCGGAGATCAGGTAGAAGGCGTCGTCCACAGCGCAAGCCTCATACAGGGCGACGATCGCGGGGTGGGTCAGGCGCGCGGCAGCCAGCGCCTCGCGGCCGGCGCGCTCGCCGTCGATCGGGCCCTCACCCGCCCCGAGCGACACCCGCTTGACGGCGACCTCGCGGCGTAGGAGCTCGTCATGGGCGCGCCAGACGACGCCGAAGCCGCCTGCTCCCAGTCGCTCGAGCAGGCGATAGCGACCGAGCACCAGCTCCTCGGGAGGCGACTCCTCCGCTTGGCGCGTGATGCGCCGACGCGGGGGCTCCTGCGCGCCGCGGGCTGGTTGAACGAGGGTGTGCGAGGACTCCACCGGCTCCCGCGTTCGCCGTGCGCAGCCCCGGTCCCTGCCGCAAAAGGCAGGAAAACACGCAGTGACCGAGAAGTTGCAGTCTCGTCAGGGGGGCGACGGGTAGTCATACTGGGGCCTTCTTAAAGTCCCTGCAAAGGAGCGGTTGGCTTTTGTCGTTCTTTGATGATGACGAGGAGACGGCACCTCGACCGTCATCTCGTGCACCGCGACAGCGGCCGAGCGGGGAGCGAGCAGCGGGCGGAGTGGCGCCACGCCGTCCACGCCCGCGGCGACCCTCGCACTCCGGCCCCTCCGGCACCGACCAGCAAACGCTGATGGTGCGTCGCCTGGTGGCGGCGGGAGTGGGGATCGCGGTGGTGATCGTGCTCGCCCTGGTGATCAACGGCTGTGTGAAAAGCGAAAAGCGCCAGGGGCTGACGAGCTACAACCGCGACGTCAACCAACTCGTACAGGAATCCGACTCGCAGGTCTCGAGCCCGCTGTTCGTCGCGTTGACGAACGCCACGAGCAAGTCCGCGATCGAAGTCGAGCAGCAGGTCAACGAACAGCTCAAGCAGGCACAGACCATCGCCGCGCGGGCGAGCAGCCTGAGCGTGCCGGGCGAAATGGCCGACGCGCAGCGGGACCTGCTGCTGACGCTCGACCTGCGGGTGGAAGGGATGACCAAGGTGGCCGCGCTGGTGCCCACGGCGCTCGGCGGCCAGGCCAAACAGGCCAGCACGAAGATCGCCGGCGACATGGAGATCTTCCTCGCCTCCGATGTCGTCTACTCCCAGCGGGTTGTGCCGCTGATTCAGCAGACGCTCACGGCCGGCGGCATTCAGGGCCTGGCGACGAGCCCCTCACGCTTCTTGGCGAACCTCGGCTGGCTCGAACCGGCGAAGACGCTCTCGCGTATCAGCGGCCAGACGGCGAGCACCTCCTCGACGGGGCTCGCCCCCGGGACCCATGGCAGCGCACTGCTCGGGGTGAGCGTGGGCGCGAACGAACTGCAGCCGGAACCGGCGCTGAACCACATCAACAGCGGCGCCAACCCGACCTTCACGGCGATCGTCGAAGACTCCGGCGAAAACAAGGAGACGGACGTCAAGGTCGACATCACGGTCACAGCGGCGGGCAAGCAGTACAAGGCCTCGCACGTGATCGACCAGACCACTCCGGGCACCAAGTACAACGTGGAAGTCACCGTTGTGGGCGTGCCGCAGGGCGAGGCGGCGAAGGTGGAAGCGTACGTCGAACCGGTGCCCGGCGAGACGGACGTGGAAAACAACAAGGCGACGTACCTGGCGATCTTCGGCGAATGAGGCGCTGGGAGCCGCCGCGGGCCGGACGCCACGGTTGGCGGGCCGCATCCGCATCGCCAGCGGCTAAGTTGTGGCGATGGTCGCTTCGATCACAGACACCCAGGGGATCATCGCCATCGCGGCGGCAGCGGGCGCGCTCGTGGCACTGTTGGGGTGCGCGACGCTCAGCATGAGCGTGCGCCGCCTGCGCGGGGCCCAGCGGCTGGTGCTGGGCGAGCACGCGGAGCGCGACCTTGTGGACCATGCGGCCACCTTGCAGGAGGCATTCGAGGCGCTCGGGTCCTACGTGGAGGACACGGCCACACGCCTGGACGGTCGCCTGGCCAGCGTGGAGGCCGCGCTGCGGGGGCGGATCGCGCATCGTGCGCTGGTGCGCTACGACGCCTACAACGAGCTTTCCGGGCACCAGTCGATGTCGATCGCGCTGCTCGACGACGAACACTCGGGCATCGTGCTCTCGTGCATTCACCATCGCGACCAGGCACGGGTGTACGGCAAGCAGGTGCACGCCGGTCAGGGCGAGCTGGAGCTCTCTCCCGAGGAGGCTGAGGCCGTGCGGCTGGCACTCGCCGGAGGCGTGGACGGGTCGGCCGGGGATGAGCAGCCAGCCCGATAGCGAGGACGCGCGACCGCGGGTCGGCTATCTCGGCCCAGCGGGGACCTTCAGCGAGGAGGCGCTGCTGGCCAGCGCGGCGCCTGATGCCGTCGAGCCATATGCGCTCGCGAGCATCTATGACACGGTGATGGCGCTGCGGGGCGGGGAGGTGAGTTGGGCGATCGTGCCGATCGAGAACTCCCTCGACGGCTCGATCAGCGTGACGCTCGATCTGCTCGCGAGCGACGCTGACGACGTCAAGATCGTCGGCGAGGCACTCCTGCGCGTGAGGCATTCGCTGATCGGGGCCGCCGCGGTGTCGCTATCGGAGATCGAGACGGTGATCACGCACCCGCAGGTTCCCGGACAGTGCACGCTGTTCCTGCGCAGCGAGCTCGCGCACGCGCAGGTGCTTACGGCAGCCTCGACGGCAGAGGCGGTACGAGCGGTCGTCGCCGAGGGCAAGCGCGAGCAGGCAGCACTGGGAACGCCGCTGGCGGCAGGGATCTACGGCGGCACGATCCTGCGGGAAGGCGTCGAGGATCGCGACGACAACGAAACACGGTTCGTGTGGTTGGCGCCATCGGCGCGCGCCGAGCAGCCGGCGCCGCTACGCGCGAGCACGAGCCCGGAGTGGAAGACATCGCTCGTGTTCTGGGGTTCCGGCGCTGATCGCCCCGGCTGGCTGGTGCGCTGCCTGGATGAGTTTGCACTGCGCAACATCAACCTCACGAAGATCGAGTCGCGCCCACGACGGGAGCGCCTCGGCAGCTACATGTTCTTCGCGGACCTGGCCGCGTCGATGGCAGATCCAGCGGTCGCGGAAGCGGTGACGCGCATACGGGTGATGTGCGAGGAGCTACGAGTACTCGGCTCCTACCCGAGCGCCACGAACCCGCACGGGTAAGCTCTCAGTGCAGTACTCGAGAAGCTGAGCGCCGCGTCGGTGCGGCGCCCCCGCTAGACTGCGGCCCTGAGATGGAGAGCACAGTCCCACCCGAGCCGGTGGGGTCCGTGTCGCCCTCAGAGCACCAGCGGCGCGGACCTGAGCCATCGCCCACGACGGCGATGAGCGGCCGGGTGCTCGTTCTGAACGCCACGTTTGAGCCGATCAACGTGTGCACGGTCCGCCGGGCGGTGGTGCTCCTGCTGAAGGAGAAGGCCGAGCTGGTGGAGCGCGGGCGCCGGAAGCTGCACTCGGAGAGCTCGACGCTCGCGCGTCCGGTGGTGATCCGCTTGGTGAACTACGTGAAGGTGC
This sequence comes from uncultured Solirubrobacteraceae bacterium, assembly GCA_963752865.1. Classification (GTDB taxonomy): domain Bacteria; phylum Actinomycetota; class Thermoleophilia; order Solirubrobacterales; family Solirubrobacteraceae; genus Palsa-744. The sequence goes on along the minus strand of CAVVZU010000002.1, from coordinate 30,472 downwards.
CCGCGCGACGCCCATCGGCGCAAGATCACCCGACGGGCCGTGTTCGCCAGGGACAGCTGGACCTGCCAGTACTGCGGCTCGCGCTCCAACCTGACGGTCGATCACGTGATCCCTCGCTCCAAGGGCGGCAACTCGAGCTGGGAGAACATCGTCGCCTCGTGCGCACCGTGCAATCGGCGCAAGGGCGACCGGCTGCCGCGCCAGGCGGGGATGCACCCGCGCCACACACCGCGCACACCGCGGGCGGAGATCTTCATCCACGTCGCCAGCCCCACCATCCCGGCGGCTTGGCTGGCGTACCTGCCTCAGGCGGCCTGACGGGTCGTTGGCACTGCGCCAGGCGGCGTCCTCGCCTCTGGGCTGGGCCGTGGTGTCCTCAGGGCCAACACGACGAAGGGCGCCCGTGCTGGACGCCCTTCGCTTGCTGCTCTGACTGGATGACCGAGGCGACGGAAAAAGGCTGCCGGAGGGACCAGGGCCGGCGATCGTCTCGGGGTGTCCCGGGTTGGATTCCGCTAAGCGGTCCAGCCTGTCCGACCTAGCGGCCGGTCACCTCCAGGGTCCCGCAAGAACTGTCACTCAACGTTTGGACCACCTCCTTTCTCTGGTCCCGCCAGGGTAGCGAACGGAGCTGACATTTGGGGATGATCAATGCTCGCGGCCGGCTGCGCCTGTCATCCGGCAGCGGCACTCAGCGGATGATGACGCCGAACTCCTGGGCGTAGGTTGCGCCCGGGGCACCTTCCGCCAGAGAGGCCGGCACGTTGGCCGTGACGCCAATTCCCGTTTCCTTGTACTGAGCTTCGAGGATGTTCGCGAGGTGCCCGGGCGAGGCGATCCAGGCGGCGACGATCGACTGCGGGGTGGAGAGCTGGTAGGTGCCCCACGCGAGGTTCTCGCCGATCACGTAGCCGTCGCTCGGGCTGGGGATATAGCCGGTGTCGCGGATTCGGTCGACAGGGGTCTCGCCGCTGGGCGATACGTGCGCGAAGTAGTCGTCGGCGATCAGTTCCTGGCAGTGGCCTTCGGCGGCTTCTTCGAGCTGCTGGTTGGCCTGCAGCGGGCTCTCGCTGTTTTCGGCGCGCTTGCGGTTGATGAGGCAGAGCACGGCCGCCCGGACGAGCTGGATGTTTTCGGCGGTGGGCGTCAGTTCGGTGTTCTGGCAGGGCGTGGCGAGGACGCTGGCGATCGTGGCTGCGACGTTCTGTACGGGTGCTGTTGGGGCGGCCGGTTCGGTGGGTTCGGCCGCGGGGCTCGGTTCCACCGGTTCGGTGCTCCGGCGGGTGTGGGTGCGGCGGGGCTTGTCCGTACTCTGTATGCGCGGTTCGACGTTGCGTGTCTCGCACAGGCGACGTGCGAGGCGCGCGCGCCGGGACGCGTGGGCTGAGCTCTTGGTGGCGCAGCGGACACGTGCTCGCTTGGCTCGATTGCCGTGCCGGCGGGCGATGGTGGCGCGCTCGGGAGTTGCGGCTGAGGCGGCACCGGTGGCTGCAAACGCGACACAGCTGAGGACGAGAAGGACGGTCGCGAGAGCTTTGCTGGGGGTTGGCACCCTCAGCGTGTCGACCGTAGTTAGGGCCTATCTGAGAACAGGCCCATGAATATGGACAGGTAGGAGCCCTCAGCAGTAATCGTGGGTGGATTCTTGCGTGACGTGTGTTGCGAGCGGCCGCGCTAGGCGCTGGGCGCGGCACCATCTTGGGGCTCGCCGCCATCAGCGACGACGCTCTCGTCCTGTGCGTCTACGGCTGGCGTGGCCTCGTCGCCGGCGTCTATCACCAGTGCGACTGCGCTCACGACGTCCTCGTCCTTGAGGTTCATCACGCGCACGCCAGTGGCCGAGCGGCCCTGCTGGGAGATCCCCGCGGCGGCGGTTCGCTGAACCATTCCACCGACGCTGATGAACACCAGCTCCTGGTGCTCGCGCACCACCAGCGCGCCCGCGAGGGCGCCCTTCTGCTCGGTGAGGCCGATCGTCTTTACGCCTTTGGCGCCGCGGTTGGTCTTGCGGTACTGCGCGATCTGGGTGCGCTTGCCGTAGCCGTTCTCGGTGACCACCAGCAGGTCCATGTCGTCGCGGGCGACGTCCATCGCTATCACCCGGCCGCCCTTGCCGACGTCCATCCCGCGCACGCCTGTCGTATCGCGCCCCATCGAGCGCACGTCGGACTCCGCGAAGCGCACGGTCAGCCCGGCGCGCGAGACCATGATGATCTCGTCGTCGGGGTCGACGGCGCGCACGGCGAGCAGCTCGTCGTCGTCACGGATGTTGATGGCGATGATCCCGTCCGCTTTGATCGGGGTGTTGTAGGACTGCAGCTCGGTCTTCTTGACGGTGCCGTTGCGGGTGGCGAACACGAGGTACTGGGTCTCGGTGAAGTCGCGGGTGGAGACGACCGCTTGGATCCGCTCGCCTTCGCGCAGCGGCAGGATATTGACGAGCGCGCGTCCCTTCGCGGTGCGCTGCGCCTCGGGAAGTTCGTAGACCTTCGAGCGGTACACCTTGCCGCGATTGGAGAAGAACAGGAGATAATCGTGCGAGGAGCAGATGAACAGGTGCTCGATGAAGTCCCCGTCCTTCATGTCCATGCCGGTCACGCCGCGCCCGCCGCGCTGCTGCTGGCGGTAGGTGGCCAATGGCAACGACTTGATGTAGCCGGTCTGGGTGATCGTGATCACCATCTGCTGATCGGCGATCAGATCCTCGATGTCGATCTCGTCCTCGGAGTGGCTGATCTCGGTGCGCCGCTCGTCGCTGAAGCGCTCCTGAATCTCTGAGAGCTCCTCCTTGATGACGGACAGGACGCGGGTCTCATCGCCGAGGATCGCGCGCAGCTCGGCGATCCGCTCGGTCACATCGGCGTGCTCCTGTTTGATGCTGTCAGCCTCGAGTGCCGTCAGCTGGGAGAGGCGCAGGTCGAGGATCGCCGTCGCCTGGATCACGCTGAGCTCGAAGCGTGCGACGAGCTGCTCGCGGGCTGCCTCGCGGTCGCGCGAGCCACGGATCAGCTCGATGATCGCATCGAGGTGCTCGAGCGCCGTGAGCAGGCCCTCGAGGATGTGCGCACGCGCCTCCTTCTCGGAGAGCTCGTGCTTGGTGCGGCGGACGATCACCTCACGCTGGTGGGCGACGTAGTGGTGGATCACTTCGCGCAGGTTCAGCGTGCGCGGCACGTTGTCCACCAGCGCGACCATGTTCACGCCAAAGGTGGTCTGCATCGAGGTGTGCTTATAGAGCTTGTTCAGCACCACCTTCGGGATCGCGTCGCGCTTGAGCTCGATCACCAGGCGCATGCCGCGCTTGTCCGACTGGTCGATCAGATCTGAGATCTCGGGAATGCGTTTGTCGTTGACCAGTTCGGCGATCTTGGTCATCAGGTTGCCTTCGCCGCCCTTCTTGACCATGAACGGCAGCTCGGTGACGACAATCGCCTCCTTGCCGTGACTGAGCGGCTCGATGTGCGCCCGTGCCTGCACGCGCACGCGGCCGCGGCCGGTCTCGTAGGCGTCTTTGATGCCGCCGTGGCCGAGGATGATCCCCCCGGTCGGGAAGTCCGGCCCCTTGATGTGTTTCATCAGCCCGGCCGTGTCGATCTCAGGGTCGTCGATGTACGCGATCGTCGCGTCGATCACCTCGCGCAGGTTGTGCGGCGGGATGTTCGTCGCCATTCCCACCGCGATCCCCGAGGATCCGTTGACCAGCAGGTTCGGGAAGCGCGCCGGCAGCACGAGCGGTTCGCGGCGCGAGCCGTCGTAGTTGGTTACGAAGTCGACCGTGTCCATGTCGAGGTCGCGCAGCATCTCCGTGGCGATGCGCTCGAGACGGGCCTCGGTGTAGCGCATGGCAGCAGCCGGATCGTCATCCACCGACCCGAAGTTGCCCTGGCCGTCGACGAGCTCGTTGCGCATGGAGAACTCCTGGGCCATGCGGACGAGCGTGTCGTAGATGGCGGAGTCGCCGTGGGGGTGATAGTTGCCCATCACCTCACCGACGATCTTGGCGCACTTGGCGTAGGAGCGGGTGGGCCCGAGGCCAAGCTCGTTCATCGCGTAGAGCACGCGGCGATGGACGGGCTTGAGGCCGTCTCGGACGTCCGGCAGCGCACGCCCGACGATCACCGACATCGCGTAATCGAGATACGCGGTGCGCATCTCGTCCTCGAGCGCTCGCGGTTCGACGTTGCCGCCGCTGATCACATCAGCAGATGCCATTACTCACCTCCCGACTACACATCTAGGTTGGCCACGGTCCGTGCGTTGTCCTCGATAAATGCTCGCCTCGGCTCGACCTGGTCCCCCATGAGCATCGAGAAGACGCGGTCGGCGGCGAAGGCGTCCTCGAGCGTTACCTGCGCGAGTGTGCGGGTTGCCGGCGCCATCGTGGTTTCGCCGAGCTGCTCGGCGTTCATCTCGCCGAGGCCCTTGAAGCGCTGGAGTTTGGTTCCTTTCTGCACGACGGCCATAACCGCCGGGTGCAGTGCCTCGAAGGAGGGCGCCGTCTCGGTGGCGTCGCCAAGACGCACATCGAAGGCGGGGACGCCGGCGAGCTCGATCAGCTGTGCGTGGACACGGGCGAGCGAGCGGTACTCCTGCGAGTCGAACAGGCTGCGCTTGATGCGGTGGATGCGCGCAAAGCCCGTCTTCGCTTCGATGGCCTTGATGCGAAGCTCAATGGGGTCCGTCTCGATCAGCTCGGTGGTGTGGGTATCGCCATCGATGGTCGCGTGCTCGAGATGCTCGATCGCGGCCTCGGCGCTCAGCGCCTGCTCACCCAAGAGCGAGGACTCCTCCAGGAACTGGACGACGTCGTGGCCGTGAGTTGCGCGCAGCGACGAGGACCAGCCCTCGTACTGCTTCAGCAGACGGATGAACCGCTGCCAGCGAGCCTCGGTGAGCTTGAACTGGGTGCCGTGGCGATCGAAGACGTCGATCTTCTCCCACTTGTCGGAGAGCAGGATCTCTTCGAGTTCGGAGTCCTTCTCGATGTAGCGCTCACGCGAGCCCTGCTTGAGCTTGTACAGCGGCGGCTTGGCTATGTAGACATAGCCGGCCTTGATCAGCTCTTCCATCTCGCGGAATAGCAGCGTCAGCACGAGCGTGCGTATGTGCGCGCCGTCGACGTCCGCGTCGGTGTTGTGCGACGCCAGACCCCCCATGCCCGCCACGAAATTCTCGTCATCCCAGACCGAAAAGTCATAGACGCAGCCGTTGGTTGCGGACACCTTCTGGACGCTCGCGACAGGTAGACCCACCAGATCCGCGGAGAGCTCTTGTGCTCGACGCGCCTGGGGGCGGGTCTTTGCGATTCTTGCACGAATGGTGGGTGCGCCAGGATGGTCGCGCCACGTCGGCTCGATTACAGACAGGTCGCTCACATCCGTCACCTTTACCTGCCAGTGGGGGTGCTTTTGCTCGATCGGGTGGCCATGGCGCGTACCGGCCCTTCCGTCTGGCTGCCGCATGGACGTGGAGGTGAGCACACCCAGTGACGAGAGCAGATACTGAAGCCCGCTCGCTACGTGACGGGAGGATGAGTACAGAGTCACCCGACCCCTCGAAGCGGTCCCGTCGCCAAGTAGAAAGCCGCGCAGAAATTGGAGACGCAAGGCTTCGCTTACGTTGAAGGCGAGCTGTGGAATTCGCTTCTCGATTGAGGTCCGCTCGGAGAATCCGAATACGTACTTCCATGCCAGCGCAGCGACCCTGTTGCTGACACGGAGCTCCGCTACCCGCGTGGTGGCCTCGTAGACACGCGGAGCGATCCCGAAGACATGCTCCATCGCCAGGCGCATCTCCTCGGCGTAGCGGCTGTTGCCGCGGCCAATGGCGAGGCGAACACCGCCGCGCTCACTGCACGATCCCTCGGCCAACGAGAAACCGAGCAGATTCATCAGGCTTTCGTCGACGGCCACGTAGCGGTTGACAGCCTGGGTGGCGTAGTGCTCCGGCGTGAGCTGGACATCCTCGCGCCCATCGAAGAACTCAATGTCGCGGTCATCCAAGTCGGAAAGGCGTACCTCTTGGCGCAGCCGGTTGCGGCGCGAGGCTCGATACTGGCGCCTCCACGTGCGATCGAGTGCGCTGTCGCCGACGCTCACCTTGGCGCGGACCGACTCGAGGTCGCCGCCGACCGCCGTGACATACGCCTCCCAGTGAGACAGGATCGGGCGTGATGTTCCCCGCTCCCAGGCGTAGAACGTGACCGGCTGGCGGATGCCGACGGCGTCGCACAACGCTCGTTGTGAGACACGGTTACGGCGTCGCAACATACTCAGCTCGGTGCGAACCTCTTCCGGCACGTCGACCCTGGGCTGCGTCAACTGTGGGTTGTCGGCATGCTCGAGCGTAATCTTCTGCCTGGACCACTCGAGCACGGCGGGGCCGCGGAGCCAAACCTGGCACGCCGCCTCGGGACGGCGATGAAGCTCGCGTAGTAGGTCGATCCGCTCGGGTGAGAGGTCGGGTAGCGGGATGCTGCGTGGAGCCACGACGACATCGCCGGCCTCAATCTCATCACCCCGCTTTGTGCGCAGCTCGCCGTCCTCGTGGACATAGATCGAGTGCGCAGCCGTCACTCTGACTGAGCGTCCGTAGAGCGTCTTGACCTCGTAGAGCGGCTCGGTCACCTCATGACGCACGACTCCCTTGATCTCACCGAAACGCGGCTCACGGTTTGCCAGGCCTACCGATAGGACCTGGCCGAAATCCCCGTAGACGGACCGCACGAGCTGCTGCGGACCCTCCGTCGGCCGTCCATCGACGAGCGGATCGACGAACTCGCCGATCGTCGTCATCCGAACGCCGCTGTCGTCCCGTACCAGCACGTGCTCGTCCGCGTCCACGCTCATCAGCACGACCTTGTGGTAGCGCGCGTTCTCGATGTTGAACTCGTCGCGGACACCGGTGCCGATCGCGGTGATGAGCGCCTGCACCTCGGTGTTCTGCAGGACCTTGTCGATCCGCGACTTCTCCACGTTGAGGATCTTTCCTCGCAGCGGCAGCACCGCCTGGGTTTCGCGGTCGCGTCCCTGCTTGGCTGAGCCACCGGCGGAGTCGCCCTCGACGACGAACAGCTCGGCGAGCGACGGATCCTTGATCGAGCAGTCGGCGAGCTTGCCGGGGAGCGTGGAGTTCTCGAGCGCCGACTTGCGCCTGGTCAGGTCGCGGGCCTTGCGCGCTGCCTCACGAGCGCGCTGCGCCTGGACGGACTTCATGATCACAGCGCGTGCCTCGCTGGGGTTCTCCTCGAGGAACTCGCCAAGGCCTGCGTTGACGATCGACTCAACGAAGCCGGCCATGCCGGGGTTGCCGAGCTTGGTCTTGGTCTGACCCTCGAACTGGGGGTCGCGGAGCTTGACGGAGATGACAGCGGTCAGGCCCTCGCGCACGTCCTCGCCGGTGAGGTTGTCCTCTTTGTCCTTGAGCAGGCTGTGGTCGCGCGCGTACTTGTTGAGCGTGCGCGTGAGCGCCGAGCGAAAGCCGCTCATGTGCGAGCCGCCCTCACGCGTGTTGATGTTGTTGGCGAACGAGTGGATCGAGTCCTGGTAGGAGGAGTTCCACTGCAGTGCGACCTCGGCGGCGCCTTCCTCGGACTCGCCGGTGAAGAAGATGACCTTGCGGTGCACGGTCTCCTTGTTCTCGTTGAGATAGGAGACGAAGTCCTCGATCCCGCCCTCGTACTGGAACTGCGCGGAATGGCCCTCGCCGCGCTCGTCCACGATCGAGATCTTCAGCCCGCGGGTCAGGAAGGCGGTCTCGCGCAGGCGCTCCTCGAGCGTGGTGAAGTCGAAGTCGAGCGTCTCGAAGATGTCGGCGTCGGGGAGAAACGTGACGCTTGTGCCCGTGGAGTCGCCCGGTGCGAGCTTCTCGCCCTGGGTCAGCTCCGTCTGCGGGGCACCGCGTGAGTACTCCTGAGAGAAGACGTGGCCGTCGCGACGGACCTCTACACGCAGCTGCTCAGACAGGGCGTTGACGACCGACACGCCGACGCCGTGCAAGCCGCCGGACACCTTGTAGCCGCCGCCCTCGCCGAACTTGCCGCCGGAGTGCAGGACGGTGAGCACGACCTGCACGGCGGGCAGGCCCTCCTTGTCCATCTTGGCGACGGGGATGCCACGTCCGTTGTCCACCTCCGTGACCGAGTTGTCCGGGTGGATCGTCACCGAGACCTCGGTGCAGAAGCCGGCGAGTGCCTCGTCGACGGAGTTGTCGACGAGCTCGTAGACGAGGTGGTGCAGGCCCATGACACCGGTCGAGCCGATGTACATGCCGGGGCGCTTGCGAACGGCCTCGAGGCCCTCGAGCACGGTGATGTCCCGCGCGTCGTAATCGGCTGAGCCGCCACCCATCGACGGGTCGTTGACGCCGCCTTTACCCATGCCCTGTTCAGAGCTTTCGCTACCTGCCGCCAAATGACCCTCCGATGACGTGAGAACGCCCCGGATTCCGGGGCGCGAGGTCCACGGCTGGGGCGATTTCGATGTAGTCACAAGGATAGCACGAGCGGCCCCTGGAGCGGCCCCGCAAGTGAGGCTAAATGCCTGCAAAATGCAGGGAATATGGGCGATGTACGCGCCGGCAGGCTCAACCGGTACGGCAACGCAGAGCGCCAATGCCGTCCACGCCGAGAGCCAGGTTGAGGCGGGCGATCAAATCGTCGGCCATCAAGTCGAGCTCCTGTGCCCACACCGCGGCATCACAGGTCACCGTGAGAACTCCGCCGTGCTCCGCGGTGGGGCGAGCGCTGGCGGCGATCGCGGGACCTGCCGCGTGCTCCCAAACCTCCTGAATACGCGCGAGCGTGCTCGCCGGCGCGAGAGTGCCGGTCAAGCTGTCCAGCGCGAATGAAAGTGGGCGCGGCGCGGTTCTGCTCATGCTGCCATGGCCTCCTGCAGGATCGCGCCGGGCGAGATGCGCAGCCGCGCTACGGAGGGATCGGTGGCACCGGGAACATGGGCGAGATCGGTGGTTGCGATGACACTTTGGCCACCGGAGCGCAGCTCGCGGGCAAGCAGCTCGCGACGCTCGCTGTCGAGCTCGCTCATGACATCGTCGAGCAGCATCAGAGGCGTTTGCTGTCGCTCGTCGGCGAGCACGGCGCGCTCGGCGAGCAGCAATGCCAGCAGCGCGAGGCGCTGTTCGCCCTGGGATCCATATACGCGCAGCTCGCGCCCGTCGCGCAGGATCGCGAGCTCGTCGCGGTGGGGCCCATGTCCGGAGAAGCCCCGCTCGAGATCGCCTGGCAGGCGCTCACGCAGCTCGGCAAGGAACTCCTCCTCGTCCTCGGCACGCGAGCGGGGGCGATAGACCAGGGTCAGCTCACCACTGCAGCCGAGTTGCTCAGCGCGGCTCACGAACGGCTCGCTTAGGAGCTCAACCGCTGCCGCGCGATGGGCGCGAAGCTCCAGTGCCTTGACGGCCAGTTCGCGGTCCCACGTGGCAAGGGTCGCCTGCGAGGCGCGTCCACTGCGGATACGACCGAGCAACGCGTTTCGCTGCGCGAGCACACGCGAGTACTCCCGGCGGGTGTCTGCTCTCAGGGGCCAGATACCGGCGACCACCTGGTCGAGGTGCGCTCGGCGAAGAGCAGGTGGTCCTTTGACGAGCTCCAGCCGGTCGGGCATGAAGACGCTCACCAGCGGTCTGATCTCGACGTCGAGCAGCCGCTCGACCGGCGCGCCGTCAGCGGTCATCCGCTTGACCGGCTGCGGACTGTCGGGCACGCTGCCGAACCCCACGCTCAGCTCATGCGTGTCGCTGCCGTCGAGCAGCCGAACCGAGACGCGTGCAGCCTTGGCGTCGAAGCGGACGAGCTCGCGCTCGTTACGGGTCCGCGGCGAGCGACCCGTGCAGCCGTAATACACGGCCTCCAGCAGGTTTGACTTGCCGGCACCGTTGGGCCCATACAGAATCGTCAGGCCCGGGCCGAGCGTCGCTTCCGCCCGCTCGTACGTGCGAAAGTCGCGCAGCTGCACGCTGGTGACGCGCACGGCCGCACCTCAGACGTTGAGTCGGATCGGCATGATCAAGTAGACGAAGTCGCCTGTGTCCGGTGATTCGATCAGCCCCGGCCGCAGCGGGCTGATCAGCTTCAGCACCAGCTCCTCGGACTCGATGCTCTCGAGGCCATCCCGGAGGAACTCGGGGTTGAAGCCGATCTCAAATGGCTCACCGGTGAAGGGGATCGGTATCGCCTCGCTGGCCTCACCGACGTCGGGGGTTTGGGCGGAGACCGTGAGTGTGCCCTCGCTGAAGCTCAAGCGCAGCGGCGCGTTCTTCTGCGCGAGCAGGCTGATACGGCGAACCACGTCGGTGAGCTCGGCGCTCGAGAGTCGCAGCTCATGCTCGACGGACTCCGGAAGCAGTTGGCGGTAGTTCGGGAACTGCCCATCGATCAAGCGAGACGAGAGCACAACGTCACCGAGCTCGAAGATCGCCTGGTTCTGCCCGACGCTGACGGCGATGGAATCGCTCGGCGCCGCCTGGGCGATGCGCACGAGCTCCTGAAGCGCCCGGGCTGGAACGTTCGCCTCGAGGCTTCCCTGTAGCGGCGACTCCAGAGCGGTCTCCTTGACGCTGAGGCGGTAGGAGTCGGTGGCGACCATACGCAACTCCTGCCCAGAAGCGGACATCAGGATGCCGGTGAGAACGGGACGGGTCTCGTCTCGTGAGGCAGAGCGAGCGACGCGAGCAACCGTCTGCACGAAGGCATCCGCAGGGAGCGCCACGCGTGTCTCGGGTGAGGGCGAGGGCAGCGAGGGGAAGTCCTCGGATCGCAGGGTACGTAGATGGAAGGTGGTCGGCCCGCAGATGAGCTCGACGTCCTGCTCAGCGCTTCTCAGCTCCATTGTTAGCTGTTGCGATGGAAGCGAGCGGGCCACGTCGAGAAGAAGTCGAGCTGGCAGCACAACTGAGCCCGGGCGGATCACCTCAGCGTTGAGAGGCACGCGTAGGCCAATCTCCATGTCCGTCGCCAGTAGCTCGGGTTGAGAGCCCTCGGGGGTGGAGATCATCACGCCGGAGAGGGCTTGCACGGCGCTACGCGCAGAGGCGACGCGTGTGGTTGTTTGCAGCTGAGCCAATAGCTCGGCGGCAGAAAGGGAAAGCTTCATCGATGAACTCTGCGATCTAGGAAAGTGTTAGTAGGGGCTGTGGGCATGTGAAGTGTGTGGTCGGCAAAGGAGGTTTGGGAGCGCTGCCTGTGCGTGGTGCTGTGGATGAAGCCTGAAAGTCTCTCAGGCTGAGCGGTCGAGCGTGTTGTTTAGATCGTGTGCGTTGTCTGGATCGAGGCTCTTGCACAGGTTCTCCACAGCCTCGCGCGAGGACTCGTCGGAGGCGATTCGTGTGGATGTGCGCCTCCATGCGTGGAGGACCGTCGTGTGGTCGCGTCCGCCGAACTGTCGGGCGATGGCAGGCAGTGACTCGCTGGTGAGCTCGCGTGCGAGATACATGGCGACCTGACGGGGCCAGGCGATGCGAGCTGTGCGTGCGGAGGAGAGGAGCTCCTCGGAGGAGAGCCCGAAGTGTGCGCAGGTGGCGCTCTGGATCTCTGCGACTGTGCGTTGGTGCTGAGTGGCAGAGACGCTGCGCGGGTAGAGGCTGTGGAGAACCTCTTGGGCGAGCTCGCCGGTGAGCGGTCTACCGGTGAGCGAGCTGAAGGCAACGACGCGGATGAGGGCACCCTCGAGTGCGCGGACATTGGAGGAGACCCGCTGAGCGATCGTGTCGAGGGCCGTTTCGTCGGCCAGCTGAATGCGGTCGTGTTGCACTCGCTTGCGCAGTATCGCGAGGCGAGTGGCGAGGTCTGGTGGCTGGATGTCGGCGACGAGGCCGGCCTCGAAGCGCTCACGGAGACGGTCCTCCAGTGCCTGTAGGTCACGCGGCGGTCGATCGGAGCTGAGGACGATCTGGCGGCCGCTGTCGTGCAGGGCGTTGAACGTGTGGAAGAACTCCTCCTCGGTCTTCGTCTTGCGCTCGAGGAACCGCACATCGTCGAGCAGTAGGACGTCGACGTCGCGGAAGCGGAGCTTGAAGGCCTCGGTCTGTCCGCCGTTCAGTGCTGCGAGGAACTCGTTCGTGAAGGCCTCGCCGGTGGTGCAGCGGACGGTCAGGTCGGGGTTGTGGCAGAGCAGGAGGTTCGCGATCGAGCTCAGGAGGTGGGTCTTGCCAACGCCGGGCGGGCCGCAGAGGAAGAGCGGGTTGTAAGCCTGCGCGGGCATCTCTGCGACGGCGAGCGCCGCGGCGTGCGCGAGGCGATTGCAGTCGCCGATGACGAACTGGTCGAAGGTGAGCTTGGGATTGCCGAGCGGACCGGCTTGCGCCGACGACGGGAGGCTCTGGCCGGAGGCTTGTAGCGCGTGGGGTTTGGCTGCTGTCGGAGCTTTCGTGCGCGCTGTGGATGCGCTCTGTGCTCGACGTGGTGCTCCGTCTCCGGGAACAAGCTCGACCGTGGCGCCGGCACCGAGGACGAGCTCGACGCTCGCTTGAATGACCCTGCCGAAGCGCTCGCCGATCCATCCGCATGCGTGGATGGGAGCCTGCAGGACGATCCTCTCGCCGACGAGCTCGGTGGCTGTGAGCGGCTCGAGCCAGATTCGGTAGGTGGGCTCGTCGACTACGAGCGCGAGCTGGGTTTGCACCCGCGACCATATGTGCTCGAGCTCGTAATTCACGGCAGCGTCGATCCGCTCCTCTTTCAGAGACAGTGCTGATTTACATTCGTCGGGAGGCCCGAGGGCCCGGTCGGGCGACTATACCCAACGCCTTGGGAGGCTCGGAGGGACTGCCCGCATTTGGCGGGAAAAACAGCGAGCGCCGTACGGTCCTATACTGCAAGCCGCAATGAAGCGCACCTACCAGCCCAAGAAGCGCAAGCGAGCCCGTGCTCACGGCTTCCGCGCGCGTATGGCCTCACGCGCAGGGCGGCTCACGCTGAAGCGTCGCCGTGACAAGGGGCGCAAGCGCCTGTCGGCCTGAGGTCGTTTTGGCGGGACGCGCGAAGCCGGGTCACCTGTCATGAAGCCGCGGTCGCCGGGGCGAGGGCGTCTATCGCGTAGCGCTGAGTTTGAGCGCGTTTACAGGCAGGGTCGATCGGTCGCGAACCGGCACCTCGTCCTTTACACGTTCCCGAACGGCTCGACGCAGCGCCCGCGCCTGGGCCTGTCGGTTTCGCGAAAGGTTGGGGGCGCGGTGCAGCGCAATAAGGTCAAGCGCCTGTTGCGCGAGGCGTTTGCGCAGACCGAGGGAGATCTGAAGCCGGACCAGGACGTGGTCGTGGTGGCGCGTCCACCCGCGGGCGAGCTCGCGGAGCGAGAGGGTTTGGCAGGGGTTGACGGCGCGCTACAGGAGCTGATCGCGAAGGCTGGCCTGCGTGAGGGATCCGCGGATGTGGTCGGAGCTGCCGAAGGATGAGCGAGTCGGCGCAAAGCACAACCGCGACGCAGGGATGGACCGCGTCGAGGATTGCGAGGACGATCGCCGTGGCTCCCATAGCCTTCTACCAGCGTGTGATCTCGCCGGGCATCCCGCAGCGCTGCAAGTACGAGCCGACGTGCTCACGCTATGCGGTGGGGGCGATCCGGGAGTACGGCATACTTAGGGGCCTGGTACTCGCGGGGTGGCGTCTGCTCAGGTGCAACCCGTGGAGCCTCGGCGGATACGATCCAGTGGAGGCCCAGCGAGTCTTCAGGGTTGCGAGTCACGCTGATGGCCACGATCATGGTGGCTGAGCGGTCGGCGGGCATGAAGCCCGGGGCCCGTGGCCGTCGTAGCACCCGAGTCCTCTCCCACCCGTCCATAACCACCACCGCCGAGAGTCCCTAGCGCATGCCAATCCTCGCCAATGTGATCCAGGACGCCTTCTCGCCCCTGATCAGCTTGTTCGAAGCGATCATGGTCTTCATCCACGCGCATGTCGTGGGCGGCAGCTGGGGGCTTTCGATCGTCGGCCTGACGATCCTCATCCGCGCGATTCTCGTGCCGTTGACATACAGGCAGCTGAAGTCGATGCAGGAGATGCAGCGGCTGGCTCCAGAACTGAACGCGCTGAAAGAGAAGTACAAGGAGGACAAACAGCGCCAGCAGCAGGAGATGATGAAGTTCTACAAAGAGAGAGGGATCAACCCCCTGGCATCGTGCCTGCCGCTGCTGTTGCAGCTGCCGGTGTTCATCTCGCTCTTCTACATGCTGAGGACCGACCTGAAGAAGCACATCTGCGGCACGCAGCTCGTGTCCTACTACAACTCGCACAGCCACCTGGCGGTCACATACAAAGCCGCCTCGCACATCGCCACCGTCGCCAAGCTGCCCTCGAAATACCTCGAAAGCACGGTCTGCAACACGGTTGCCCCGCACTCGGCGAAGTTCTTGTTCCTCCCCGATATCACGAGCAAGGCGACCGGTGTGGTGCTGGTGGTGTTGATCCTCCTCTACGTCGGCTCGCAGGTCGGCTCGACGCTGATCGCAACCGCCACAGCCGACCCCACGCAGCGCCGCATGATGCTGCTGCTACCGCTGATCTTCGTGATCATCCTGTACCGCTACCCAGCGGGGCTGCTGGTGTACTGGATCACCACCAACCTATGGACGATCGGCCAGCAGTACCTGATCAAACGGCGCCTACCACCACCACCGCGGGTCGAGCGCTCCGCGGGATCTGCCAATGGCAAGCCCAAAACATCATGGCGTGAGGCCGTGGCTGGGGTTACGGGGACTTCGAGCGGTAGCGTGGTCGCCCCGGATGCGGCTGGTACGGGCAGCAGCGTCGCGAGCGGCCCGCCCCCGCCACGATCTCCACGTAAGAAGAAGAAACGGTCGGGGAGGAGACGATGAGCGCTCGCGAGGACGACATGGATGCGGATGACCTCGAGCCTGCGGAGGCCCTCGAGGAGCTCCTCGAGGAGATCATTGACGGTCTTGGCCTGGACGCGGAGATCGAGGTTGAGGAGCGGGATGGCGTGCTCAGTGGCCGCCTCGAGGGCGAGGACGTCGGTCTTTTCATCGGCCGCCACGGCCAGACGATCGATGCGGTTCAGCATCTGGCTCAGAGGATCATCTTTCCTGACGGCCCGTCTGCTGTGCGAGTGGTAATCGACGCCAATGGCTACCGTGCTCGCCGCACCGAGGCTTTGCATGCCGCTGCCGATGATGCGGCAGCGGAGGCGCTGAGCTCGGGAGAGCCAGTGGATATGGACCCCCTACCGCCATTCGAGCGCCGGATCGTCCACGAGTATCTGCGTGACCGCGGCGGTGTTGAGACCCACAGCGAGGGCAATGAGCCAGAGCGCTACCTGGTCATCACCCCGTTGATGGACTAGCAACCCGCTCGACGGCAGAGCGTTTCACGTGAAATGGCAAGGGCTGACTTCTGGCCAGCAGAGCCAGCTGATGAGCGTGCTCGAGGTCCTGGAGGCCGACGAGCATGCCCCGACTGCGATCCGCGCACGCGAGCAGGCGTTGCAGGCGCATGTAGCTGACTCGCTGGTGGCGCTGGACATCGAAGGGGTATCGAAGGCGGGGAGACTCGCCGATCTTGGTAGCGGCGTTGGCTTCCCGGGGCTGGCTCTGGCGGTTGCGCTGCCGACGGCAGAAGTGAGCTTGGTCGAGAGCCAGCGCCGTAAGTGCGAGTTCCTCGAGCGAGCGCTCGCAGCCGGGTCTATCGAGAACGCGCAGGTGGTGTGCTCGCGGGTGGAGGAGTGGCAGGACGGCGTCGAGCGCAACGACGTGGTCGTCGCGCGGGCGCTCGCCCCACAGCCGGTCGTGCTCGAGTACGCGGCGCCACTCCTGCGGATGGGTGGCGTGCTGGTGGATTGGCGCGGACGCCGTGACCCGGCGTCAGAGGACGCTGCCCAGCAAGCATCCGTAGTCCTCGGCCTGCGAAGGCAAGAGATTCGCCGGGTCTTCCCGTTCGAGCAGGCAACGGACCACCACCTGCACGTGTTCGTCAAGGACGATGCGACACCGGCAAGATTTCCGCGGCGGGCCGGGATGGCGCGAAAGCGCCCTCTGGCAAGCTGATGTCGGTGGCAAATCGGCGGGGATGCCTACTTTGACGGTGATGAGCAGCCACGGGAATGCGATCGGCGCTAGCGTGCGGCGAATGGGCACGGTTTATGCGGTCGCCAACCAGAAGGGCGGGGTTGGCAAGACGACGACAGCGGTGAATGTGGCGGCGTGTATCGCGGAGGCCGGCTACAGCACGCTGCTGGTGGACGTGGATCCGCAGGCGAATGCGTCGGTTGGGTTGGGCATAGCGCGGACACTCACACCGGGTCTATACGAGGTGTTGACGGGAGAGGTCAGCGCTGGCGAGGCTCTGACTGACACGCCCATCGACGGCTTGAAGATCTTGCCGGCTGGACCAAACCTCGCCGGTGCCAACATCGAGCTTCCACGCATGGATGGATACGAGCAGCGCCTGCGCGAGTGCCTGGCATCGGTGAGGGATGACTTTCAGTACATCCTGCTGGATTGCCCGCCGTCGCTCGGCCCACTCACGGTCGCTGCGCTGGTGGCAGCCGACCGGGTGATCGTCCCCGTGCAGACGGAGTACTTCGCGCTTGAGGGGCTGGCTGGGCTGCTGGAGACGCTGGCGCTGGTGCAGCGCGAGCTGAACCCGCGACTGACGGTCGCGGGGATGCTGCTGACGATGCACGACAGCCGCACTCGGCTGGGCCAGGACGTCGAGCGTGAAGTACGGGCGCACTTCCCGGACCTGGTGTTCGACACGGTTATCCCCAGGAACGTGCGCGTGGGAGAGGCGCCGAGCTACGGTCTGCCGGTGACCCACCACGATCCCCATAGCGCGGGCGCTGAGGCGTATTTCGAGCTGGCAAAGGAGGTAGCTGCACGTGGCTAAGCCAAAACCAGGGATGGGCAGGGGACTGAGCGCGATTCTGTCGGTGTCGGCAGAGGGCGCGAAGGACGGCGAGGAGGAGCTGCGGGAGCTGCCGATCGAGCTGATCTCGCCAAACCCCAAGCAGCCCCGCAGGCGGTTCGACGAGGAGTCGCTGCAGGCGCTGGCTGGCTCCCTCGGTGAGCGTGGCGTCCTGCAGCCCGTGCTCGTGCGCCCGAAGCCCGGCGGCACGTATGAGCTCGTCGCCGGCGAGCGGCGTTGGCGAGCGGCGCGTCTGGCCGGCTTGGAGCGGATTCCGGCGATCGTGCGCGAGCGCGAGGACGCGCAGGCCCTGGAAGTGGCCCTGATCGAGAACATGGCGCGCGAGGACCTCAACCCAATCGACGAGGCTCGCGCGTGCGCTGCCCTGGTGGAGGAGCTGGGGCTGACCCGCGAGGGAGTGGGCCGGCGGGTCGGGCGCAGCCGCGTGGCGGTCAGCAACCTCGTGAGGCTGCTCGATCTGCCAGATGAGGCGATCGAGCTGCTCCAGCAAGGTGCGCTCAGCGAGGGCCACGGCCGGGCGGTGCTGCTCGCAGAGGACCACGCCGCCCGTCGATCGCTGGCGCATGCGGCGGCGACTGAGGGATGGTCGGTGCGCGTCACCGAAGAGCGCGCACGTGAGAGCAACGCCAAGGCCAACGACGCGCAGCACACCGGTCGTACCACCGCACCGCGGACTCATCCCGATCAGGAGCAGGCAGCCAAGGACATCGCGGAGGCGCTCGGCGGCGCGCTCGGCGCCGATGTGCAGGTCAAGCCCACGCGTGACGGTCGCTACAGCGCTCAGCTGTCGTTCTCGACGCCTGAGGAGGCGCTCGAGCTGGCGCGGCGCATACGGCCTCGCGTGGTCGCGTAGAGCCGTCTAGAATCGACAGCCGCGGGCGATTAGCTCAGTTGGTTAGAGCGCTTCTCTGATAAGGAAGAGGTCCCAGGTTCGAATCCTGGATCGCCCACTCACGAATAGCCTGCATATCGCCTGTTTTAGTGGCGGTTATCGGGCGCTGGCGAGCCCGTTTAGAAGTCCGTTTTTGGCCTTCCGTCCCATTCACCGTCCCAATGGGCGCCTTCCTGGATGTCTCGCGGCGCGCTGGGAGCCGCTTGCGGGCGTCCCGCACGAGCTTGTCGAACTTGGCTCCGCGGTCGCGGTTGGCGCGCTGTTGCAGCTGTGCGTAGACGTCCATAGTCATTTTCGAGTCGGCGTGCCCGACCTGGCTCATGACCCACTTCACGTCGAATTCGTTTGCCAGTAGTTCGGCCGAGATGTATGTGCGTCGCAGCGTGTGCGGGGTGGTGTGCGGCAGTGGTGGCAGGCCCTGCGAGGTGAGGCGCTCGGAGGCGTGCTTGGCGGCGTCGCGGACGATCTCCTCGACTCTGCCGTAGCTCATTCTGTTGCCGTGGAGGTTGGGCACGAGGTAGTCCTCGTGCCCGGTGGGCGCTCCCATGCGTCGCAGGCGGTCCAGGTGCTCGACGACCGTCTCGACGAGGTCGGGGGTCATCTGCACCTCGCGTATCCCTGTCTCGGTCTTTGAGTCGGGGATGCGAAAGCGTGCCCCGTCCGGGTCGTGCAGGCGCACGTGGCCGATCTTCATGTCGCACAGCTCGCTCGCGCGAGGCCCTCCGTAGCCGAGGATCTCGATGACGACTCGTCGCCCGACGTAGCCTCGGCCGGCCTTGAGCCCGAGCCTCTTTAGGTGGTGGGAGACGGTTGACTTCGCGAGGCCGAGCTGTGCGGCGATCTGCGTCGGCGTCTTGCCCTGGCCGTGCAGCTGGGCCACCTGGGCCGCCGTCAGGCCGAGCTCGATCGGGGCGACCCCCGGCCCCAGCGCGATGTCTTGCTCAGAGGCGGCGTCGATCAGCGCCGCTAGCTCGTCGAGCTCCAGGAACGTGCGCCTGGGCTTTGGCACCTTGATCCGCATGCGCCGCCCGCGCGCGGGGTTGGAGTCGATGTGCCCGTCCTCCACAGCGTCGTCGAGGATCGCGACCAGCCCGTCGATGACCATCCGCATCGAGGCGGGCGATAGCGGCTTGACTCGCCTGCCGTTACGGTCGCGAATGTCCGCGCCCGCCTCGATCGACTCCCGCAGCTCCCTGGACTGCCGGAGCAGCTGAGCCTTGAACGCGAGGCAGAGGTCGCGGTCGATCTCCTGCAGCCGGTAGGAGGCGAAGAACGGCAGCAGGTGGGACTCGATCCGCCAGCGGTACTTGGCTGCGGTGTTGGCGCGGATCGGCTTTTCGCCGATGACGCCGTCGATCCGGGCCTGCAGCCACCGTGAGGAATACTCGTGAAAGCTCGGCACTCCGCCGTCGGGTACGGCGCTCGCCCGGGGTCGCGTTTGCCGTGGGGTCCAAACCCCCGCCTTGACCCGCGCGAGGATGTTCTCGAGCTCGACTGCGGCTGTGCGCTCGTTCCAGCCGCCGCCGCACCCACAGTCGCAAGCCCGGGTCTCGTGTAGATAGACGGTTTCGCGCTTTCCCTCCGCGCGGAAGCGCAGGCGGAACGCGAGCGTCCCGTCCCCGAGCGTCTCGGCGGCGATGCCGCCCGTAGCCGCGCGTGCCATCAGTTCACTCCGAGTCTGCGTCGGGGGCGGGTGCGGCCGGTGCAGCCGCGGGTGCTGCGGGGGTATGGGTCGCGGATCTGGAGTAGTGGCGTGTCGGTGGGGTAGGGCGCGGGGTGCGGCGTGGTCGTGCGACGCGGCGTGGCTGCCGCTGGTGGCGCTGGTTGTTGTTGTTTGAGTGCTTGGGTGGCGGTGTGGAGGTCGAAGCGGATGCGGGCCTTTGGTCCGGTGCCGGTGCGGATCGCGCCGAGCTCTTGGGCGTGTTCGTAGACCCATGCGGGGTTGAGTTTGAGGTGCGCGGCGAGCTCCTTGGCGGTCATCCACCCTGGGGTGCCTGTGGGGCTTGTTTCGGCTTGTTGGTGGTGCATGAGTTGTGCGACGCGGCTGGCGATCTGCTCGACGGTTTGGGGGGTGAGCTCGACGGCGATGCGGCGTGCGGCGGCGAGCCCGTGGCGGCGTTGGGGGGTGGGCATTAGCGTTCTCTTTCGTCTGGTGTGGGGTGTGCTTGTAGGCGTGCGATGCGGGGCTTTGTGTAGGGGTGTGTCGCGCGGGAGAAGCGCATGCCGGGGATCGACCGCTCATAGGGGAGCGATTCGCTGGTGAGTGATTGTGCGAGGGCGTGTGCTTGTCCGAGGCGCGCGGCGTATTCGTCGGCGGCGAACTCGCGTGAGCGCCAGTACATTTCCCAGGTGTTAGCGGTCAGCCACAGCACGGCTTGCCCGGACGCGAACCACAAGAGGCCCCTGAGTGCCAGCGACCACAGGGGATGGAACTGGGGTGTCTCCATGGGTTTGATCAGCATGAGGTTCAGCGCGGCCGTGAGGTGGGAGTCGCTGGTGCGTAGGTGTCCCATCTCGTGTGCGATCACGGCGGCGGCGTAGGGGCTTTCCAGGAGCCCCCGGTCGACGCGTAGCGAGGATCCGTAGGCGGCGGCGTTGTATCCGGGCTCTTCGGCGACGAACCAGTGGCGTGGCGGGCGCAGCGTTGGGTCTGCGTCTTGTAGCTGGCTGAAGGCGTCCTGGAATGCTTCGCGCTCGTCGGCCTCGGGTGGCCTACCGCCGGTGGTCATCTCCCACCAGCGTCCGTCGATCGGCGCGATCAGCACGGGGCAGATCACGCTCAGCAACGAGATGGCTAGGGGTGCGAACGCTATGACCGCGGCGATTGGGTTGATCGGGATCGACCAGCCGGTGAAAAGCCCGACGATCTCAAGCACGGTCGCGGTGATCAGCGCCCGCGCGATCGCGCCGATCATTTGCCCGGCGAGTGTGATCGCGTACAGCAGGATCGCTGGTGACTGGGAGGCCCATCCGCGTCTTGTTGTGGTGCTCATCCTTGCGCCCTCCACAATGCCCTCCTTGGTTAGTCGTCCTGGCCGGGTAGATACCAGCGCTGTTTGTCGTTGCTGGCTTCGCCGGACTTCTTCATCGTGCTCAACAGCGTTCGCACGCTCCCCGGGGGCACACCGAGCGCGTCGGCGATCTCGAGGCTGCGCGACCCCGGGTGCTCGGCGAGATAGGAGATCAGCGCTTTACGGTTCAAGACCTTCGCGTTGGGGCTGCGCTCTCCGTAGAGCGCGGCTTCAGCGGCGCGTAGGCGCCGGATGCGCTGATCGAGGTCTTTGCGCTCCTTAGTTGCCTCTTTCAGTTCCGCACGGATCTCGCGGACCGCACCGAGACCCGCTGCTCTACGCGACGGCATGAGCACACACCAACCTAACCATCATGTTTGTCATGTACGGCACATTATTGTAAGGTGGGAGGCATGTCAAGTAGTAGAGATGGACGTCCGTGGGGGCCCACCCACCAGTACATCGACCCGCCGTTCCGGCACGGGCACTCACTCGCCGCGCGCGTAGCGGGAGTGATCTTCGGTATCCCGCTGCTGCTCTGCGTAGTGGACGTGGCGCGTCTCGCGCTTGGCTTCGGCGGCAACCTCGGCGGCCTGTTCCACTGGACCCTCCGTGCACTTGTCGTGCTCGTGGCGCTGCGGGTCGGCTCGATGCTCGCGATGAGCATCCTCACGCGCCCTCCCCGCATCGCGCCCAACCGGCCACCACTGCGCACTTCCCACAGCACGCATGAGTCCGCGGGATCGAACCAGAGAGCGCTCAGCCCATCGGCTCGCGCGCGCGAAGGCAGCCTGCGTCTTGGCGGTGGCGCGTACCTCGGCCTCGATGAGCATGGCGGCTGGGTGACTGCGGACCCGGAGAGCGCGGTCATGGTCCTCGGGCCTCCCCGCAGTGGTAAGACCAGCGCGATCATGATCCCCGCCCTGATGGCCTGCAGCGGCGCCGCGATCAGTACCTCCACGAAGCCCGATGTGATGCGCGCCACCCTCGCCGCGAGATCAGAGATCGGGCAGGCATGGCTATTCGACCCCGCCGGCACAGAAACCACCAGCACAGGCATACCGGACGGTGTGCGGCGCCTGTGCTGGTCACCTGTCGCCGCCGCAGCCACATGGGACGACGCGCTCGTGATGGCCAGGGCCATGACACACGCGACCCGCCCCGGCGCGGGCACTACCAACGAGAACCACTGGACAGAGCGCGCCGCCGCGCTACTCGCCCCGCTCCTCTACGCCGCCCACCACACCAACCAGCCAATCGCAGAGGTCCTCGCCTGGACACTACGCGGAGACCTCACACCCGCCCAAGACATCCTCACCGACACAGACGCCCCGGTCGCCGTCGATGTCCTCGCGGGGATCGAGCGGACCGACACCCGCGAGCGCTCAAGCATCTTCAGCGCCACCGCCGGCGTGCTCGCCGCCTACAACTCCGATGCCGTCCGCGCCGCCGCCGCCAACCCCAACTTCGACCCCCACCGGTTCGCCACATCGAGCGACACCATCTACATCACCGCACCCGAGCACAAGCAAGCCCTCTGCGCCCCCTTGATCGTCGGGCTACTCGAGCAAATACGCCACGCCGTCTACCAGCACGCCCGCAACGGAAACCATCATTGGGCCGCCGATGCTCTGGGCGCTCGATGAGATCGCGAACACCGCCCCGATCCACGACCTCCCCGCCCTCATCTCCCAAGCCGGCGGCCAACACCTCCAGGTCATGATCGGCCTACAAGACCTCTCACAAGCCCGCACCCGCTGGGGCGAGCACCAAGCCGACGCGCTGCTCTCCCTGTTCCAAACCAAGATCATCCTCACCGGCATCGCCGACCCCCGCACCCTCGAAGCGATCTCCCTCACCCTCGGCGAATACGACCGCGACACCGTCAGCCAAACCCTCGCCCACAACAAGCCACAAGAGTGGCTCACCCACCCCACACACACCGACAGCGTCAACTACCACACCCAACGCCAACGCATCCTCACACCCGGCGAAATCGCACGACTCCCCAACCACCACGCACTACACCTCCAAGGCAACAACTGGAACACCATCCAACTCACACCATGGCACCACACACAACCATGGAAAAACATCGCCGCCGACGCCCAGCCGATCAAATGATAGTGGCCCCACCCCGCGCTGCGTCCGCGGCTCAGGCAAAAAGCCTTCGGACTAGCCAGGCCAAGAGCGTCGCCCACGATCCTTGAACCATTGCCCACGGAAGCTCAGGAGGCCCGTAGAGGAGAGTGGTCGCGCTACTCAGCAGAACCGTGATTACGATTGTCGCGAGCAGAACCCAACGCATCTGTAGCTCCTGGTGGGCGCGGGCAAGCGCTATGCGCTCCTCTGCGCTTCTCGGACTCGTCAGCCGGTCGCTGCTCATGTGAGCATGATGCACCTCGCACTGTGTGTCGGTGAGGGGAATCTCTTGCTGGTCGTGTGGATTTACCCTCCCTGGGGGCCCCCCGGTGCGCGAGCATTCCTCGCACCATGAGTCTCGATGATCGAAGCCGCATACGTGCCAGCCAGGCATTTGCCCCGGTCGACGGGCCAGCGCATACACCCTCGATCGCTGAAACGCTGGGACTCGATGTCACCGAGCGCGGAAACGGCATCTGGCACGACGACTTCCTGTGGCTTGGTAGCCGTCTACGGCAAGTCTACGGCAACCGGATAACAATCGCTACAGACCCGCCGGAGTACCTCGTCTCCTTTCCCCATGAGCGCGTAGTGAGCGTGAGCTGTCAGCTTGAGGGTGACCATGCCCGGTGCGTGCGCGTCGCAGCTCGGATACTCGAGCTTCAACAGGTCGCCCCGCCGGGGATCTTCGAGTTCGCGATGCGTGAGAATGCAGACCTGACGCTCGCACGCCTTGGTGTCAGAGACGGATGGCTCACTGTCGAGCACGAGCTTCGCGCTCTGCGGGGCGTGCATTCCCGCTCTTGAAGCCTCTGTGTCTGCGGTCGGCCTAGTCGCTAATAGGCTGAATCCGGAACTCACACGCGCGTTCGGGCTTTCCGCGGCCTAGCTCGCCGCGCCGCTGCCTTGGCGCGCCGGGATACTATTCCGGCTGTCGCCCGGGCGATGCCGCCAGAGCGTCACGGATCATCTCGCTGTAAAGGTTACGTAGCCAGCCTGGAGTCAGACGAGGCTCGTAGGTCGCGGGGTGCTTTGGACAGTGTGTCCCCATGCTGGAAAGCCAGTCCTCAATCGCACTGGCATCCCCGGCTTGTCGGGGAGCCTCAGGTGCGAGTGCGATCTCGATCTCTTGCAGGATTGCCTCAGAGTCACGGCGCCAGCGCCCCGAGAACGAGAAGACGTGTCCGTCGGTATCGGGCATCTGGGCCAGGCAGGTGTTACGAAGCCGACGCTCGAGGCGGTCAGCGACCCAGGGAAGGTGTTGAGGGCATTCATACTCAACAAAGCCGATCACGTAAGCGAGCGAGACGGGGCTATCCCACGCTGGCCGGCCGACATCTATCTGGCAACGGCCGTTTTGGTCTGCCGCCCATAGTGCCACTCGCCAGCCATCAGTTGAGACAGGCTCATGCCGCCGCGGCGAGGCCGGAACACGCACCCCGGGAGGGATAAGCACCAGTGCCTCGCTGTCGGGGTCACGCGGCGACGGGCCGACGAGCAGTGTTCCGCGACCAAGTACGGCACCCAGGATGACCCAGCGTGTAGCACTCATGCTAGGGCTCGAAGTTCCGTGGGACCGTCCGTCTCCGAGTTGACTCACCGAACCTCCTACGGGCTGCGATTGTTTGGTCTGAGCGTGGGTGGAATCTCGCTTACTCATAGCGGTTGGTTCGGTCGTCTCACTGCTCGCTGGGGGAAACACTGTCTCATGGTCATCGTTCACCGACGGCACCCTAGCCGAGTATGCAAGCACGGCGAAGGGCAAATGAGGCTCTGACGCTCGATTCTGGTACTCCGGTGCCCGATTTACCCCCTGTAGTTGGCCGAATATGCGAACTGGAGAACTATCCTGCTGCTAGCAGGACGCAGTAGCCAGCTAACGACGAACGGAGCAGCGATGCCTTCGGACCGTCAGATCAGAATGGCGGTGGACATAGGTGAGCGCCTCGCCTCGCCGCGGCGCCGCCCATTTTACGAGCTCTGCCCGCCACGACGATGCAAAATACGGGCTTGAACCGAACCCTGGGCAGGTTCGGTTCGCAAGTTGTACCCGCAGTGTTGCGAGGCGAAATCGGACGCACGAGTGTCAATGGGCTAGCCGAGCGCTTTGAATGTAAGCCTGCCCTCGTGCGGGCATTTTTCCAACAGCCGGATACGATCAAGCGCCTCAGTTTGATCGGCGAGAGCATTGTGGCGGGCCAGGCACGCGAGCTAGCCCATGAGCTGGTCCGCCATCCAGAACCTAGGCGAATCGTGTGGGTCAGGACACAGCCAACCTGTCCTCTTCAGGGTATCCACGCCACCTACCGCGGGAAGAGCGCATTCGGTCTGGCGGAGGGCAGGCCAAGCGGCACGTTCGACTCCATATATGCCACGTTTGCGTCGCTCGCACACGGTCACCACGAGGAGTCAATTAACCTCGGCGGCCTCGTGAAGGCGCTAGAGAGGGATCGAGCGTCCTGGGAGGCTGGTGACCCGATGGAGTATCTCTCTCCTCTTCAGCGGCTCAGCATGACCCAGCCGATTGCAGCGATGCTCTGGCACGCCGGTGCCGTCGATGCAGCCGTGCGACCCGAAATCCACCAGATATAGAGGCTTCGCAGATTATCTTTCTGCAAGGGCGCTTTGAGGGCTACGACCCAACGAGTGGCTCGCTAGCCCTTCGGCGACGATCTCGATCGTCAGCGAGCCTGGCTATCAGTCGATAGCACGACGCGCACTCGGCGACGAGGTCGAACTTCTTATCGAGGCCGAAGGCTCGATCCCCTCGAACAGGGTCTGGAGCGTCGCCACGTCTATGTGAGTCCGGAGGGTCGCGTCTTCGACAACGAGACTGTGCGTGAGCTGCTTGATCGGGGCCAGCCCTATCGTCTGGACTCCGAATGGATCGAGGCAGAGCACCGAGGGCTTGGGCTCTTGCTCCTTGGTGGCGAGCTTCGAGCGCCTGCGCTCGGTGGGCGCCATGATGCCGGACAGGCGCTGCTGCGCATGAGCGCTGACGACGAGTTGCGCTTGTTCACGCTCTTGAATCGCTCTGACGGGACCCGTGCTTGGACGGGCACAGAGGCGGATAAGCGAGAGAGACTGAAGCGGCTGGCCGAGGCGTTCGCGATGCTCGAAGCAGGCGACTCAACGGCGGGTCACGCGCGTCGCCAGCAGTTCGGGGCGCTCGGACTCTTCGACTTGCCTATGAGCAACCCTAGTGGACGCCAGAACGTGTGGCGCTTGGCGGCCGCGGCACGCCAATCCCAGCTCCCCGAAGCACCACTTGGTGCTGTACTGATGCCCTAACCACATTCGTTGGTGCAATCAGGATCCCTAGCGCGCAACGTCCAGTTGCAGACGCTGCTTGACGCCCTCGATCCCGCCGATGCGATCCCGTACGCGCTCGCCGTCTACGCGACCGCCTGCAGGGCAGAGATCCGCGGTATCCCCGCGTCGGCGACGTGAACCTAGACCTCGGAGTGATTGATCTCGGGGCGGACGGCCGCGCGAGTCGCGCGGCGCCACCCGTCGATCTCCACAGCCAACCCTGGCACGCAACCGCACAAGCCGACCATCAGCGTTCCAGCATCGCCAATCCGGCCTACGATTACGGCTGATGGGGGTGGTACGCTCACATCATGTCAGCGCAGAGGCGTGCCAAGGCGGATTCGCCGCCCAACCTCGACGCGGTCCTGATCGACATCGTCCGTCTCGCGGCTAAGAACGACGCCGCCGCGATCACCCGCCGCGTACGCCGATGGGTTGGCTCCCCCGCGGCGCGCCGCGAAGGCCTCAGCGACACGCTCCGTGGCGAGATCCTCGCGGCCCTGCAAGCCACCCCCGAACAGACCAAGCACACACGCCATACCACTGCGCTCGAGCGGCCCACCGCATACGCCGTTCGGCAACCCCACGCCGCCGCCGCCCCGCCCGCCGAGCCGGCCCTCGCGCCCGCGGCCCGCAGCGCCATCGTACGCGTCATCGCCGAGTACGAAAGCCACGACGCGCTCGCCTCAAGAGGACTTGCCCCGACCCGGTCGCTGCTCCTCTCCGGCCCGCCAGGCGTCGGCAAGACGATGACCGCCGCCTGGATCGCCGATCAGCTCGCGCTGCCACTGCGTCCGATCGAGCCATCGGAGATCGTCACGAGCCTGCTCGGCGACAGCGCTCGAAACCTCACCGGTGCGCTGCGTGAGGCCCAGCAGATTCCATGCGTCCTGCTGCTCGACGAGATCGACGCCTTCGGCAAGCGTCGCGATGACCCCCACGACGTCGGCGAGCTCAAGCGGCTGGTCACAACTCTGCTGGTCGAGCTCGACCGCTGGCCCGCCGGGAAACTAATCATCGGCGCTACCAACCATCCCGCGCTCCTCGACCACGCACTTGAACGGCGCTTTGAGAAGCACATCGCGCTCACCGCACCCGGGGCACAGGAGCGCGCTACGATCATCACGACGCTGCTCAGCGACCACGAGGCCCAGGTTCCAGCCGGCACCCTGCAGACCATGCTCGCGCTCACCGACGGCGCCACCGGCTCCCGGCTTTCCGCGATCGTCAGGGCCGCGGTGCGTAACACGATCCTCGAAGGTGAGCCGCTACAGGTAGCCCTCATGCGCGAGGCGCTGCCCGCCGACCCGCAGACCCTTCCGCGCGAGGCCAGGGCCTCCTTTGCCCGTGCCGCCGTCGAGCACGCCGGGCTTCCCCAGAGGACGATCGCCCAGCTGCTCGGCTGCTCGCATACCACAGTTGGGCGACTGCTCGATCCCGACACGATCGCGCAGGCCGCCTGATGGCCTCCCCCGGCGCGAGCGCCCCCCGCGAGCGCCCGCTGCTCGCCGGGGGCGAGCGCCTCGCACGCGACGCACAGCCCGCCAGGGCACCCGGCGAGAAGTACCACCCGCAGAGCCTCGCCGAGGCCCGGCAGCGCCTCGGTCCTGCCGCGCGCGAGATCCGCCAGCGCGCTCAAACGATGCCCCAGCACCTGCGCGGCGAGCGCGTGATCCTCGAGGCGACGCTTCTGCCGAACTACCTCGCCGCCAGCCACCATCCGCGCCGCCTGAGAGATGACGCCGATCTGGTTGCGCTCGGCACCCGCACCGCCACCGGCACGTTGCGCACCGCGCGCGAGGTCAAGGAGAACCAGCCGACCAAGACCCTGCTGCTCGCCGCAACCGAGCGCTCCCTCAGGCGCCTTGAGGCCCTGCTCGGCGACGAGCAGGCCCGCGCGGGGGAGAACGTGCTCTCAGATCTCACCAAGCTTCAGGAGATATCCCTGCCGAGCGAGGTTGACGTCCTTCGCGCAGGACGCCAACCACAGACCGAGCAGAACGCCGACGAAGACGACGAGACATGGGAGGCCGTCCTTCACCCCGCGATCGACGCCGCCGGCAACGTCAGCCAGAACGTGCTGGAGCTGATCCTCGGCCGCTGGCGGGCGCTCGTCAAAGACCATGGGGGCAAGGTTCATCGAGAACTACATCCGCACCGTCGGGCAGCTCACGTTCATGCCGGTCACCATCCCCGTGGCGGCCCGGCAGGCTCTTGCCCAATTCAACCCACTGCGCGTGCTGCGCCCGATGCCGCGGATGCGAGCGATCCCCGCCGGCCTGCGCTCGATCGCGATCCCCGCCGCGTTCAACCCGCCCGCGCAGAGCACATCCGCCGAGCGCATCGCGGTGTTCGACGGCGGCGCCGGGAGCCACCCCCTGCTTGACCCCTACGTCAACCACGGCGAGCTGACGACGCAGCCCGCCGACCCGGTCGGAGAGCAGCACGGCAGCCTTGTCACCAGTGCGATCCTGCACGGGCACCTGACACCCGGACAAGACACTCCAACCCCCGCCCGCCCAGGTCGATCACTTCCGTGTCCTGCCACGCCCGAGCCACGTCTCCGCTGGCGAGGAGCCCTATGGGTGATGGACCAGATCGCGGACTGCATCCGCACCAATGATCGCTGGAAGATCGTGAGTCTGAGTTACGGCCCCGACGAGCCCGTCGATGAGGACGGCGAACCGGACCGCTTCACCGCCGAAATCGACCTGCTCGCCTGTGAACACGACATCACGTTCCTGATCGCCGCGGGTAACCTCGCTGAACACGAGCGCCAAACCCGTTCGCCGCTGGGCCTGGATCGTGTCAAGGCGCCCGCAGACGCCGTCAACGCGATCGGTGTCGGCGCCTGCGACTCGCCCGCGCCGGCTGCTCCGAGTCGCAGCGACTACAGCTGCTGGGGCCCCGGGCGCCCCGGCCTGCGCCTCGCTCCGCTCGGCGTGGGCTTCGGCGGGGACCAGGAGGGGAGGCCTTCGTCGGTGCCGCGCCCGGCGGCGCCTACCAAGCCGACTGCGGCACCAGCTACGCCACGCCGGCCGCCGCGCGTGGCCTTGCGACGCTGCTCGAGCAGCTGCCCGCCGAGCACCGAAACGCGAACGTGCTGCGCGCGTTCGCCGCCCACTACGCCGACCCGCCCGCGCAGCGCGAGCTTCACGCGGTCGGCTACGGCCGCCTGGCAGATGACTACCGCCCGCTCCTGCAGTGCCCCGCCGGGACGGTCACCGTCCTGATCAGTGACACCCTCACGCGTGGCCTCACCCAAGCCTACCCGCTGCCCTACCCGCCGACGGGCGTCAGCGGCACCGTACGGGTGCGGTGGAGCGTCTCCTTCCTCACACCCGTCGACCCGAAGGAGGCTGCCGAGTACACGCTGGCGGGCGTCGAGGTCCAGTTCCGCCCCGACATCGCCCGCTACCGCCTGGAACCGCCCTACCCCGCCGCCGGGAAAGCCCGCGACGTTGACGCCGCCGCCGACAAGGACCTGATCGCCGCGCACGTGGCAAAGGGCTGGCGCCTTTCGACAAACGCGAAGACCCGCTCCGGCAACGCCATTCGCAGCGAGCAGGTTCGCCGCGATGCGGGCATGTGGGAGACGGTTGTTCTCTACCAGGACTCGCTACGCGCCACGAGCCTGAACCGCCCCGAGGTCTGGCTGACGTATTACCAGCGCGACGCCGGGCAGCTCGTCGGTCGCTCCGAGGCCGACGAGCTGAAGGTCGCGGTGCTGATGAGCGTCAACGCCCCGAAAGTCCCCGACCTGTATGAGCACGTGCGCGCTCAGGCCGATTTCAACGTGTTGACGCCCCTTGTGGCGCGCGTCCCGGTCACCGTGACCGTCTAGCCTGAGGGACCCCGGCACCGCCAGTACTCGCCGTGGGGCTAACCTCAGGTGATGCCCTCGATGGCAAGCATGAACCGCTACCTCGAGACCTACGAGCGCCTTGCGCCCGCGGCCTTCCCGAAGCTCTGGGACTGGCAGCGCGAGGTGCTTGACGGCCTCAGCGACGTGAGCGGCGACGCTGCGATCGAGCTGCCCACTGGCTCGGGCAAGACCGTCGCCGCTCTGCTCGTGTGCGAGGAGTACCGCCAGCGCACCTCCCAGCCAGTGGCCTACCTCACCGGCACCAAGCAGCTGACCGCACAGGTCAAGAGCGAGGCCGACCGCCTCGGCGTCCCCCTGCTGCTCCATGCAGCAATACGACGAGTCCAGGCCAGAAG